>NZ_CM151379.1:0-3925000 GCF_056493735.1 Prolixibacter sp. DSM 2831 | reverse complement strand
AGCTTTTAAGGAGTATGGTACTGGAAAATCTGAAGGATTATCGTATTATTCTGGCATCGAAATCACCCCGCCGGCAACAGCTGCTGGCTGATTTAGATATTGATTTTGTGACGGAAATTCATGAGGTGGACGAGGTCTTTCCGGAAGGATTACCCATGGAGGAAATTCCGCAATACCTGGCCCGGCTGAAAGCTGAGCCATTTGTTGGAACTATGAAGCAGAACGATCTTGTTATCACATCGGATACCATTGTTTACGTGGCTGATAAAGTATTAGGTAAACCGACCGATTACGAGGACGCAGTTGCCATGCTCCAGAAACTTTCGGGGCGGCAGCACGAAGTAGTTACAGGTGTTTGCCTGACCTCGAAAACGAAGCAGGTTAGTTTTGCCGCAGTAACTGACGTCTTTTTTAAAGAGCTTTCGCAGGAAGAAATCGACTATTACATCACAAACTACATACCTTACGACAAAGCCGGGGCATACGGCATCCAGGAGTGGATTGGATACATTGGCATCGAGCGAATCGAAGGTTCCTATTTCAACGTAATGGGACTGCCGGTGCAGCATTTGTACGAGGAATTGAGCAAATGGTAATTCAGTCTTCTTTTCCTATTTTTGACCTCGAGAACAAACAAACCTACTTATAAAATGAATTTTAAGAACTTACTGCTTTCCCTTTTGCTGGTGTGGGGACTAATTTTCTCCGCTTCCGCGAAAGAGGGAATGTGGATCCCGACACTGTTGGAAAAATACAATATCGAAGAGATGCAGCAGATGGGATTCAAACTATCTGCCGACGATATTTACAGTGTGAACCATGCCAGCATGAAAGATGCCGTGGTGATTTTTGGTGGAGGTTGTACCGGCGAAGTGATTTCGCCTGATGGCTTGCTGATAACTAACCATCATTGCGGATACAGCTCCATCCAGAAGCATTCTTCGGTTGAGCATGACTACCTGACCGATGGTTTTTGGGCGATGAACCGTGATGAAGAACTTCCCAATCCCGGTCTGACCGTGAAATTCCTGGTAAGAATGGATGATGTGACGGCTCAGGCACTGGAAGGAGTTACCGATTCGCTGACGGAAAGTGAGAAGCAAACGCGCATTAATGAAAATACGGCGAAGATTGAAAAGGAAGCCACTGAAGGAACCGACTATACAGCTGTGGTGAAGCCGCTTTTTTATGGCAATCAATACTTTGTGTATGTCTACGAAGTGTACAAGGATATTCGTTTGGTAGGATCACCACCTTCAGCCATTGGAAAATTTGGTGGTGATACCGATAACTGGATGTGGCCACGGCATACCGGCGACTTTTCTGTTTTCCGCATTTATGCAGGGAAAGACAACAAGCCGGCCGAATATTCGCCCGACAACGTTCCGTACAAACCGAAGAAGTTTTTCCCCATTAACATGAAGGGAGTAAAAAAAGGTGACTTCACGATGGTTTTCGGTTACCCGGGAACTACAAAGGAATATCTGCCTTCGCAGGCGGTGAAGCTGATTATGGCACAAAGCGATCCGGAAAAGGTTGCTATTAGAACAAAGAAACTGAATATTTTGGCTGCCGACATGGAAGCAGATCGGGCGGTTCGCATTCAATACGCTTCGAAATATGCCCGCACATCGAACTCTTGGAAACGCTGGCAAGGTGAGGTGAAAGGATTGAAGCGACTGAACGCTGTGGAGAAAAAACAGGAAGGAGAAAAAGCCTTTACCGAATGGTTGAATGAGTCTTCTTCCCGAAAGGGAAAATACGGCGAAGTTTTGCCGCGTTTTGAAGAGTTGTATGCGGAGTTTGCTCCTTACCAACGCGCCGATGACTACTACTCGGAGGTCGTGAAAAGAGGAACCGATATCTTTAGTTTGGCGCGGAAGTTCGATCGCATTCGCCGTTTGGCGGAATACAATGCGGAGAGTCGGCTGGAAGGAGCCATCCCGGAACTGAAAGATGACGTGGTCAGCTATTTCAAAGATTACCATCAGGCGACGGATGAGAAAGTGTTTATTGCCTTACTGACCATGTACGCCCAGGATCTACCGGGAAAATGGCTGCCTGAAGAGCTGACCAAACTCACTCCGGAAAAATTGGCAAAACTCTATCGGAAGTCTGTGTTGACAAATGAAACAGCACTGAACCAGATGTTAGATAATTTTGACAAACAGGCGGTGAAAAAGCTGGAGAAAGACCCGGTAATGCAACTGTACCGGGCACTTCGAAATACATATGAGGTAAAAGTGGAATCGCGTTACCGCGAACTGAACGATTCGATAAAAGCCAATCAAAAGTTGTACATGGCCGGTTTGCTCGAAATGAACAAGGGCAAACGCATGATGGCTGATGCAAATTTTACTTTGCGGGTGACTTACGGAAAAGTGGAAGGATACGATCCGCGTGATGGCGTGCATTACAAGTACTACACCACTTTGAAAGGCATTATGGAGAAAGATAATCCGGAGATTTACGATTATGATGTCCCGGATCGGTTGAAGGAATTGTACCAGAAAAAAGATTTTGGCCAATACACGAATGGTAAGGGACAGGTTCCGGTGGCTTTTTGTGCCTCAAATCACACGACGGGAGGAAACTCCGGAAGTCCGGTAGTGGATGCCGAAGGAAACCTGATCGGCGTGAATTTCGACCGTACCTGGGAAGGCACGATGAGCGACATCATGTTCGATCCGGATCAATGCCGCAACATCATGCTGGACATTCGCTATGCACTGTTCGTTATCGATAAATTTGCCGGAGCCGGCTATTTGTTAGATGAAATGGAATTGGTGAATTAGTTCTTTGTTCAAGATAAAATCAAGCCCCGCAGGAAAGTACCGGCGGGGCTTTTTATTTCTTTTCGATTTTTCGGAAAGAAGAATTACTGGAAATTTTACTAGCTAATCTTTTTGCGAAGCCGGAAGATCGACTTTAGGGGCAATCATATCCGAATCGCTTTCGTTGTTGTGGTAATTGCAACGTATTTTTCCGTCCACTGACATCACATTCCACGGTGAATAATATTTAACCGTTCCATCGGAAGAGTGTTTGGTTCTTTGCGGAAGAACTGAATAACGGTTAAGATTCCGGTCATGGAGAATCAATGCAAACATATCGTTATCGCTCAGGGCGGAAGGAGATTGAATCCGAAGCCGGGTAATTTCTTTTATGGCGCGGTCGATATAGGAGGAATTGTCCCCTTCTGAAACATCTTGCTGGAATGAAATCTGTTTCCCTCCTGACAAAGTAATCGTAGCCGCAACCGAGAAGTCCTCGTTTCCGTATTGGTCGATGAAACCCAGGCGGCCGTCTTTCCGGACTAAAGCCCAAGGTGGACCATACGTTCCAAAATGGTCAATCATTTCGTATTGCGGTTTTACCACTTCCTTTCCTGCTCTGTCGATGAATCCCAACTTACCGTCCTTTTCTACCAATGCCCATGAAACGCCGTGTGCACCATATTTTTCAATGGAATCGTACTGAGGAGCTACAACCACGTTTCCTTGCTGGTCGATGAACCCAAACTTGCCGTCTTTTTTGATTAAAGCCCACGGGACACCGTACTCACCATATTTGCTTACCACCTGGTAGCCGGTTGTTGATTCGGTTGTTTGTGCTGTGGAAAAGGATATGCAAAAAAAGACTGCTGCGAGAGTAAAAAAGATGTGTTTCATGATGCCCTCCATGCTTGGTACCATTAATATCAACGAAGCATGAGGGTGATTTATTGAGTGAAAGGCTGAAAGAATTTTCATTAAAAAAGAAATCCCGTACCAGCGAAACTGGTTACGGGATTTTCTGATGGTAAAAAGAGAATCAGATTTCGTCGGTTTCCACTACTTTCGACAAGATGTCGGCGTAGGGAAGCAACAGATATTTTTTCCCTTCGAATTCAACTTCATTTCCGCTGAACTCTTTGTACAGCACCATGTCACCCACGGCAATCTCCGGGTTTTCAACGTTGCTGATGGCAGCTACTTTGCCAATGTTCTTTTTCGCTTTCGCCGAATCGGGAATAATAATTCCGCCAGCCGTTTTTTCTTCGTGGCTATCTTCGGTTAACTCAATCAGTACATTCTGATTTACTGGTTGAAGCTCTTTCATGGTACCTAACTAATTATGGTTTAACAAAATTTAAAATCACAGTCGATAATCAGTGTCAATGAATAACTATGGCTATTAAAAATACAACCAAAATCAGGAACCCAAAAGGTACATCGGCAAAAGAATCGGCTTCAGCAACGCCACTCCGGAAATTCCGGTTCGTGGTGCGACAGGAAAATTACCTGATTCCCAACAGTGCGTTGATGCGGGGTCTGTCGAACCCAACAACGACCTGTCCGTTAATGAGCGTCTGCGGGACGCCCTGCTGTCCGCTGCGTTTGACCATTTCCTCAGCGGCCTTCTGGTCGCGCGAAACATCAATGTCGCGGAAGCGAATATTGTTTTCCTTGAAATAGGATTTAATTGCATTACAGTAAGTACAGGTGGGCGTTGAATAAACCACGACATTCTTCTGTGGTTTTTCATCATCACCGGCTGCCGCAGAATGGAAATTTCCGCCTTCAAACAGGTTTTGGTAGAAGCTTTCTTCGCTGCAGCCCTTCACCACCTTCTTCATTTCTCCGTTCTCGAATTCCAGCAAGCTGGGCACGGAGGTAATTCCATATTGCGGGTGAATATCCCGAACAGTTGCAACATCAGCAGTCAGTACGTTCGCTTTTTCAGCATTGGCTGCCGCCGATTCTACTGCATTAAGCGCGCAGCTGTTTTGTTCCGAGCCACTCGATTTGTATAGCAGTAGGAACGATTTTCCTTCGGTTCCGACCGCTTTTTTTAGTTCGTCGAATGAATGAATTTGTTTCATACGATTAATCAATCTCTAACTGTTTTTACTTCTTTTTCATGTTCACCTGTTTTCCCGTCTTCAACGGAGAAAAGGCAAACCTGTATGTCAAACTTCCGTTGGGGCATTCCGAAACGCATTGCAAACATTTCGAGCAGCTAAAACTGGCCCCGGGACGCTCTTTCCCATTTTGGTAAATGCTGTATTTCGGCGAGTTCAACGTTGAAATATAGCATTGCTTATCGCAGATGCCACATGATTTGCAGGTATCCTTGTTCAGCGAAATCCGGTAAAACGAGAACCGGTTCAGCCAACCGGAAATCCATGCAATCGGACATCCTAATTTGTGGTATTGGTACGTTTGCCGGAATGATTCCCCGGGAGTCATGCTCATGAGAAATTCCATCATAACACCCATCGGGCACATCCAGCGGCAAAATACCTTCCCCAGAATAACACCGGTTATGGCCCCGAAAAGGAGCACATACCACAGCGAAATATGATAATAACCAATAATAATATAGAGCGCTACGCCAATGATTACCTGAATCACTTTGCGTTGTTTGATGGCCCACCGTAACAGTTTCTGCTTCTTCATCGCTTTGTTGCTTTTGAGAATCTCTGATTCACATTTTCAGTGCATTATCTGTTGGGCAGAACATCTGATTGTATTTTCACAATCAACCTTTTTCTGCCAACAAGTGTGCCAAGTTGCGAAAAAATGACATACTGACATATCCAGATGATTGAATATATAATTTGTCTGAATAAGCCTTGTTTGAGATATTATTTACAGGCTTCGTTATTTTGGAAACTTCAAGCAATGAGATGTATGTAATTGTCTGTATGCGTGTGATTTGTTTTTTGATGTTCGATGGTGAAAAGTTCCAGAAAGGGACTGACAAAATGCGCATAATAGTTCCTCGTGATGAGTGTTGTTATTGTACGGGTCAGAAGAAAACGCAAAATTTGAAGAAACAGAATCAGCAATAAACCTAAATACAACCGCAATGAAGGACATTGAATCCATCGATGACGTCAAATTCCTGGTGGATAATTTCTACGCCAAAGTAAGGGAGGACGATTTGCTTGGCCCCATTTTCAACAGTCGGTTGGAAGGTCGTTGGGAGAAGCACCACAAACGTCTGTACCGTTTTTGGAACACGGTGTTGTTGCGCAAGCCCGATTATTATGGTAAGCCTGTGGAAATGCATTTTAACATGAATATTGGTGGTGAACATTTTTCCCGTTGGTTAGAGATATGGAACGAAACGGTGAAAAGTAACTTTGAAGGAATGATTGCGGAGCGTGCTCTACTTCGTGGAGAGACAATGGCACACGCTTTCCTGGAGAAGATTGAAAAGCACCGGAAAAACAATTGGGAGGCCAAAGAAATTTAGCCACAGAGCGTGTATAAATCAAGATAGGAATTGATGCACATCACCGGGATATTTCCCGATTTCCGAAGTAATTTCGGTAGGGTCAGTCCCAGCCAGCTGTCGATAAAAGTAGTTTTGTCGTTTCCTGAAACAATTAGCAAGGCTTCCGAAATCGTGAGGGCGTGTTCCAAAGCAGATTTAGAGAGCTTCCAGGTTTGTGAACTGCTTTCGATGACCTGGTAAGGAAAGGCAAATTTGTCGAACAACATCTCGATAGCTGACAGATTCTTCTTAACGCGTTTCCGGTCATCCTTCCCCGGTTCACGGGCCGCCATCAGGTCAATGAGCGCCTGGTTATTCCGTCCGATGTAACTGGCCCAAAGTGCCAGATCTTTGCTTCGCCGCATGTAACCAACCGGGATGATCAGTCTTTTGTATAGATTCTCGACCTCTTCTTCTCCTTCGACAAACAGAAAAGGAAACCCCGATAGTTTTAGTTTTGGTAGCAATTGCTTGGTGGAGCTCTTTCCTGCTGTCATCAGAATGACATCGTAAACTTCCGAAAGGTCCAGTAACATTTCTTGCGAAAGTTCGTGTTCGCGAACTAAATATCGCACCCTGACTGACGGAATAATGTCGGAGGTTTTTCCGGCCACACCGCGCATTTTGGCTTCGGCCATCAGTTTATCTTCCTGATGACTTTTTTCGATCAGGTGTAGCAGCAGCAACTCCTTTTTCAGGATACTTGCCAAATAAATGCCGTGAATCAAAGCGGCATTCATTCCTGCCGAGAAGTCGCACCAAACCACAATTTTTTGTTCCATGTCAGCCATTGCTGAAAGATAGCAAATATTCGTTTTGATAACCATAATGAAGAAGTCCATGATGGTTGAATATGTGCTGAACGTCATGTTTCCGCCTGTCATCGATCAGCTTTTCCATCTGCATATTTTAATACATTTGGCTCGGGTTGATTTAAATTAAATGCTGTAATATGCTAAACAAACAACTATTATCGCCAAAAAGTATTGCCGTTATCGGCGCTTCGAATGATGTCTCGAAACCGGGAGGTAAAATTCTGCTTAACCTTCAGGAACATAAATATAAGGGGAAACTCTATGCTGTGAATCCCCGTGACCCGGAAATTCAGGGAATCAAAACCTTTGCCAAGGTAGATGAACTGCCGATGATTGATTTGGCCATTCTGGCCATTCCCGCCAAGCTCTGTCCGCAGACGGTTGAAATTCTGGCTCATACAAAAAAAACGAAAGCATTTATTGTTATTTCCGCCGGATTTAGTGAGGAGAGTGACCAGGGTGCCGAATGGGAAAGACAAATGGTGGAGACCGTTAAATCTGTTGGAGGTGTACTAATCGGCCCCAACTGTATTGGTGCATTAACGCCTGAGTACGCCGGCGTCTTTACGTCGCCCATTCCCAAATTCGATCCGAAGGGATGTGACTTTGTCAGCGGTTCTGGTGCAACTGCCGTATTCATCATGGAATCGGGTATTCCGAAAGGATTACATTTTGCCAATGTTTTCTCGGTAGGCAACTCGGCCCAGATTGGTGTGGAAGAGGTGTTGGAATACTGGGACAAAACCTATGATCCGGAAACGTCGGCACCCGTCAAGATGCTTTATGTGGAGTCGATTCATAATCCCGACAAATTTCTGTGGCATGCTTCTTCCCTTATCAGGAAAGGATGCAAGATTGCCGGTATCAAAGCCGGAAGTTCGGAAGCCGGAAGTCGTGCCGCTTCATCGCACACTGGTGCCATGACCAGTTCCGATTCAGCCGTAGAAGCGTTGTTCCGCAAAGCTGGAATTGTTCGTTGTTACGGAAGGGAAGAGTTGACGACGGTTGCCAGTATTTTTATGTTCGAAGAGTTGAAAGGAAAGAACATGGCCATTATTACGCATGCCGGCGGTCCGGCTGTAATGCTTACCGATGCATTGGAAGATGGCGGTTTGCGAATTCCCCGTTTGCCCGATACAAAAGTAAAAGCAGCGTTGAAGGATAAGCTGTTCCCTGGTTCGTCGGTTGAAAATCCAATCGATTTTCTGGCAACCGGAAACGCAGAACAGTTGGGTGCGATTATCGATGCCTGCGAAAATGATTTCGACGACATCGACGGGATGGCTGTTATTTTTGGTAGTCCCGGCTTGCAGCCAGTAACCGATGTGTACAAGGTGCTGAGCGATAAGATGAAGACTTGCAAAAAGCCAATTTACCCGATTTTGCCTTCTGTCATCAACGTGCAGAAAGATGTCGCTTATTTTATTTCCAGCGGAAATGTGAACTTCCCTGACGAAGTGTTGCTGGGGCGTGCGTTGACGAAGGTTTACCGCACTCCAAAACCATCAGAAGAGAATATTTATCTCGAAGGAGTAGACGTTGCAGAAATCAGGCGCGTTGTTGAAAGTTGTGAGAACGGTTACATGCCGCCCGAAAAAATTCACGCGTTGTTGAAAGCTGCTTCCATTCCGTTTGCGCAGGAGCGTGTGGTACAAAGTGTCGACGAAGCTGCCGAAGCTGCCAAGGAACTTGGCTTCCCGCTCGTAATGAAAGTAGTTGGGCCGGTACACAAAACCGAAGTAGGCGGTGTATCTTTGAATATTCGTGACGAAGATATGGTACGCAAGGAGTTTGCCCGGCTGATGAAAATCAAAGGCACAACCGCTGTTTTAATGGCGGAGCAAGCCGAAGGTATCGAGCTGTTTATTGGTGCTTCTTACCAGGATAAATTTGGTCACGTGATGCTGTGCGGAATGGGCGGCATTTTCGTGGAAGTATTTAAAGATGTAACTTCGGGTTTGGCACCGCTGACATTCCCCGAGGCGCATTCGATGATACGTAACCTAAAAGCCTACAAAATCATCAACGGCTACCGTGGAATGGAAGGCGTTGACAAAGATAAATTTGCGGAAATCATCGTTCGTCTGTCATCCATGTTGCGTTTTGCCGTTGAAATTAAAGAGATGGATTTGAATCCATTGCTCGGAAAAGGCGATCGCATTCTGGCGGTGGATGCACGCATCCGTATTGAGAAATAAGCTAACTAATAACCTGTGCTTCCGATGAGGAAAGCCCTGAACATATCGCGGAGAAATTTTATCCGCTCCACCTCCGTGGCAACAGCCGGTTTAATGGTTGGTGCCACAGAGAAGGCTTTTTCCCAATCATCGGAAGATTCAAAACAACCCAGGCAGCCACACATCATTTTTATCATGACCGACCAGCAGCGTTTCGATGCGCTGGGATGCATGGGAAATCCTGCGGTGATTTCTCCGAATATTGACAAGCTGGCGCAAAATGGTGTCGTTTTCCGGAATGGCTACTCATCTACGCCAAGTTGTACTCCTGCTCGTGCCGGATTACTAACCGGACTGTCTCCCTGGCATCACGGAATGCTGGGCTACGGAAGAGTTGCCCGGAAGTATCCGTTCGAGATGCCGCAAATGCTTCGTGAAGCTGGATATTACACCTTCGGCATAGGGAAAATGCACTGGTTCCCGCAGAAATCACTTCACGGTTTTCATGGCACGTTGGTCGATGAGTCGGGCAGGGTTGAACAGGATGGTTTTGTCAGTGATTACCACGACTGGTTTAAGTTGCAAGCACCCGGTTCCGATCCCAATGCTACCGGAATAGGGTGGAATGAACACCGGGCCGGAACTTACAAGCTTGACGAAAAGTTGCATCCAACCTATTGGACAGGGCAAACGGCAGTTGAATTCATCAACAATTATCAACTCGAACAACCTCTGTTCCTGAAGATTTCGTTTGCCAGACCTCATAGTCCTTATGATCCGCCGAAACGTTTGCTGGCAGAATATGATAACGTTGAAATTCCGGAACCTTGGATTGGCGATTGGTGTGAGGAATTTGCGAATTACCCGGATACGCCGGATGCCGCTTTTGGCAATTTTGGGATGGAGCACGCTGTAAAGGCCCGCCGGCATTACTACGCCAATATCACCTACATTGATGAGCAGGTGGGACAAATCATTGATGCCTTGAAACAAAAAGGTTTGTATGAAAATGCTTTGATTTGTTTCACCGCCGATCATGGCGATATGTTGGGCGATCATTATCACTGGCGGAAAACTTATGCTTACGAAGGCTCGTCGCATATTCCATTCATCATGCAATGGCCCGAATGGATGAATGCACAAGCGATAAAAGGAAGTCAGCTTGAACAACCCGTTGAGTTGCGCGATTGGTTACCCACCTTCCTGGATGCTGCAGGCGTTTCAGTTCCCGATAAAATGGATGGCCGTTCCATGCTTTCGTTGATAAGAAAACAACATCCGGAATGGCGTGAATACATCGATTTGGAACATGCCACCACCTATCGGCCCGAAAATTACTGGAGTGCTTTAACCGATGGAAAGGTCAAGTACATTTGGTTTTTCCGTACCGGCGAGGAACAACTTTTCGATTTAGTCAATGACCCGGGAGAGAAGCATGAACTCCACGCCGATTCTTCCTGGCAAAGTGAATTAAAGAAATGGCGCAATCGCATGGTTCAACATTTAAGTGAACGAGGAGAAGGTTTTGTACAAAATGGCCGGTTGGTGAAAAGGATAGAAAATATGCTGTACAGTCCCAATTATCCAACATCCTGAATAGAGAACTGTAATGGACACCTATCTTTCCCATTTTATGCGATGCTGTTGATGTGATCTGGTCAGTAATTAGAATAATTATAAAATTCAGGATTAAAAGGAATTATATCTTTCAGCGCTCGAATATTTTTAATTTTGTGAAGGAAGATACTTTTTCCAAATCACACCGGTATTTAAAGCAATATTCCCTGTTTTTCGCTAAATTAAAGGGTAGAACCATAACGGGGTAAATAAGATGTTAATAAAGCAAGTTTCTGTTATTATGGAAAACAGATCCGGGCGATTGAATGAGATTTCCCAGATCTTAGGTGAAGCAGGGATCAACATTAGTGCTTTTTCGGTGGCTGATACGGCGGAGTTTGGAATTTTACGGTTAATTGTCTCCGACCCGGAAAAAGCTATGGAAATTTTGCAGCAACGTGGATTTACTGTAAGGCAGACAGAAGTGGTTTGCCTGAGCTGTCCCAATCAGGCCGGTGCGTTGGCCCGGGCCTTGAAAATTCTCAGCAGAAATGAGATTTCGATTGAGTACATGTATGCCCTTTCGATGGGAGATGCTGCTAATATTATAATGAAACCTAACGATGTAGAGCGATGCATTGAGGTGTTGCAGAAGAACAAACTGGAGTTGATAAAAGCCAGTGATTTGTACAAGATATAAGGATATGAAGAAGTTTCGGGATTTGAATTTGCACGAAAAACTGCTGTTAAGCGCCCTGGTCGTCATTTTGGCCTTGATTGCTTTTAACTGGAGTTCGTTTTCGGCAGGATTGAAGCACAGTTTTAGTGTATATACCGAGCAGCCGGCAACAAAGAATTAACATTAACGGAAGAACTGGAATGTGAGTAAATTCCGTTATGTAAAACCTTATGAATTGGAACACTGCTGTATGGAAACAGCCGAAAGCCGCAGGAAACGGGATTTTTTTAGTTAACTTGCTCTGGATTAATAAACGGATTTAAAATTGATTTAGTGAAAAAGATATCCATACAGGGAATAAAAGGCTCGTTTCATGAGGATGCCGCCCGGAAATATTTTGGCGAGGATGTAGAAATAGTGGAGTGCCGGACGTTTCGCAAGGTTTGCGAGTTGCTCGATCGCGATGAAGTTGATGGAGCCGTGATGGCTATCGAAAATTCCATTGCCGGAAGCTTGCTGGCAAATTATGCTTTGCTGCATGATTTCCATTTGCATATTGTCGGTGAGATTTATCTGCATATTCAAATGAATCTGATGGTGTATCCGGGAACAAAATTCGACGACATTCAGGAGATTCATTCGCACCCGATTGCGCTCAGGCAGTGTTCCGAATATATCGACCAACACTTTGGTGAGATAAAGCTGCAGGAGAAATCAGATACCGCCGGAGCAGCGCAGGAGCTGGCCCGCGAAAAGTATAACAATGTAGCGGCCATTGGAAATCAGCGTTCCGCTGATATTTATGGTCTTGAAATACTGGATAAGGGTATTGAAACGAATAAGAAGAATTACACACGCTTTTTCATCTTATCGAAACACAACAACCCGATAGCGGGAACCAATAAGGCGTCCATCTCTTTTCAATGTGGACATTATTATGGTGCCTTGGCGAAAGTGTTGACCATTTTTGGTGACAACCAGATAAATTTGACGAAAATTCAGTCCATTCCCATTCTTGGGAAACCCAATGAATATTCATTCCATGTTGACCTGGAATACGATTCAGAAGATAATTACGAACGTGCCATTCATTTGGTGCTGAGAAATGTTTCGAGTCTTGCCATCATGGGTGAATACAGAAAGGGGGATATTGAGTTAAACAAACCATAAACCTCAAGCAATGAGTAAAATCGCATTATTCTTCGGACCATTAAACGGTTCGGTGCATCACGCGGCTAAAAAAGTAGCGCAGGAGTTCGGTGAAGAGAACATCGATTTGATACCGGTCAGTCAGGCATCCATTAATGATTTGAACAACTATGAGAAAATCATTTTTGGAATTTCCACGGTAGGAAAAGATACCTGGGACCAGGAATTCACCAATACCGATTGGGCAGAGTTCTTCCCGGTAGTTCGTGATTTCGATTTCAGCGGCAAAAAGGTTGCTCTGTTCGGCCTGGGCGATCATATTACCTACGCTTATCACTATGTCGATGCAATGGGGCTCCTGGCCAAAATTATCCTGAAAAATAAGGGTACCCTTATCGGGAAAACATCTCCGGAAGGATACACTTTCCAGGATTCGGAAGCATTGAAAGACGGAATGTTTCTGGGCTTGCCTCTCGACGAAGATTATGAATCTGATCTGACGGCCGAAAGAGTAAAAGCCTGGGTTGCTCAGCTGAATAGTGAATTTTGATATAAAAAAGCCGTTGTATAGCAACTGTTGATACAGCGGCTTTTTTTAATCGTTTTCAACGAAAGAACAGGTTCAGGTTTACGTAAAAGTTGATTGAAATCGAAATCTGAACAACACACTTGGAAGCTATTTCCAAGAAATGGTCAAAAAAAGGCCAAAAAATCCTGAGGCGGAGATTGTAAAATTGAAGGCGAAAAAGGATAGTTTTTTATCAAACTGAAAGCGCCGGATCATTAGTTTCATCCGGATCGTAAAAACATGTTGCCTAGCATTCTGCAAGGCTTTGCGAAACCTGCTATTCTTCGTTTATTTCCTAACAAATTAGAAAATCAAGATGACCGATACACCAATTAACAGAGAAGTTGTTGAACAAAATATTCAGGCGTTGGATGTCCCTGATTTGGGAAAAGCTTCCATCCGCGAAATCGTTCAACTGGTAAGTAATATCGAAGCAAAAACAGGCGATCGATATGTTCGTATGGAAATGGGTATTCCGGGGTTGCCTCCGGCCCATATTGGTGTTGAAGCGGAAATCGAAGCGCTAAAAAATAACGTAGCTTCTATTTATCCCCGAATCGATGGAATTCAGCCACTGAAGGACGAGGTTTCGCGCTTTGTGAAACTTTTTATGAATATCGATGTGGACCCGCTGGGATGTATCCCGACCGTTGGTTCCATGCAGGGAGGATACGCTGCTTTTCTCGTAGCCGGAAATTGCCGGAAAGAGCGCGATACCGCATTGTTTATTGACCCGGGATTTCCGGTTCAGAAACAGCAGTTTCTGGTCATGGGACAGAAGTTTGAATCGTTCGATGTTTACGATTATCGTGGCGAGAAACTTCGCGAAAAACTGGAGTCATTCCTTTCGAAAGGGAATATCCACTCCATTATATACTCTAACCCGAATAACCCGTCATGGATTTGCCTCACGGAAGCTGAATTGCAAATCATCGGGGAGTTGGCCAATAAGTATGATGTAACCGTGATGGAAGACCTGGCCTATTTTGCCATGGATTTCCGGACAGATTTGTCGAAACCGGGTGTGCCACCTTATCAACCAACGGTCGCACGTTATACTGATAACTACGTGTTGCTGATTTCGAGTTCGAAGGTATTCTCATATGCCGGGCAGCGCATTGGTGTCATGGTTATTTCCGATGCACTTTATCACCGGAAGTATCCGAACCTGGAAGCACGATTGAATGTGCACACTTTTGGTGGAGCGATTGTTCACCGGGCGCTTTACTCGTTGTCGTCGGGTACGTCGCACTCAGCACAGTATGCTTTGGCTGCGATGTTAAAAGCCGCAAGCGATGGCAAGTTCGATTTTGTGAAAGACGTGAAGGAATACGGTGAGCGGGCACACATCATGAAGGAGATGTTCCTCAAAAACGGATTCCGGATTGTATATGATAAAGATATGGACGAGGAGATAGGCGACGGTTTCTATTTTACGATAGATTATCCCGGCATGACCGGAGGCGAGTTGCTTCACAATCTCTTGTTCTATGGTGTTAGCGCCATTACGTTAGGCAACACCGGAAGTACAAAAGAAGGTTTGCGTGCTTGCGTTTCGCATGTTGGGCGCGACCAGTTTTCAGACCTGGAAAAAAGACTCGAACAATTTCATCACGATTTCCCGGTAGGGGAGAAACGGGAGAAAAGTCGTGAGATGATATAGAAAATCAAAGAATCAACGATAACCAAAAAATCAATTTAGAATGGCTAAAGTTAAAGGAGCGGTAGTAGTTGACGTGGACACGTGCAAAGGATGTAATTTGTGCGTAGTGGCATGTCCTACTCAGACACTGGCTTTGCACCGCAACGTCAACGGAAAGGGATATCATTATTCGTACATGGAGAATCCGGAGGCTTGCACTGGTTGCTCAAACTGCGCTATGGTTTGTCCGGACAGTTGTATTACGGTGTATAGAGCCAAAATTGCTTAACTAACATTCAAGAAACGTTAACATAATGGGAGAACTAAGATTAATGAAAGGTAATGAGGTGATTGCCGAAGCTGCCATCCGTTGTGGATGTGACGGTTATTTCGGATATCCTATTACCCCGCAATCCGAAGTTATGGAAACCCTGATGAACCGTCGTCCCTGGGATGAAACTGGCATGGTGGTACTTCAGGCCGAAAGTGAGGTGGCTTCGATTAACATGGTTTATGGAGCTGCCGGCTCAGGAAAGAAAGTAATGACTTCTTCGTCAAGTCCCGGTATCAGCCTGATGGCAGAAGGAATTTCCTATCTCGCCGGTGCTGAATTACCTTGTTTAATTGTGAATGTGCAGCGTGGTGGTCCTGGTTTGGGAACCATTCAGCCTTCGCAAGCCGATTATTTCCAGGCAACCAAAGGTGGTGGCCATGGTGACTACCGGTTGATTGTACTCGCTCCTGCATCCGTTCAGGAGATGAACGATTTTGTCGACCTGAGTTTCGAACTGGCGTTCAAATACCGTAATCCGGTGATGATTCTGTCGGATGGAGCGATTGGTCAGATGATGGAAAAAGTGGAGCTGGCAGATTACAAGCCCCGCTGGACCGACGAAGAAGTAAAAGAGATTTCAGGAAGCTGGGCAGCTATTGGTAAAAGCCCCGACCGCGAGCAGAATATCATCACTTCGCTAGAGCTGGAATCAGATAAGATGGAACGGAACAACATTCGTTTCCAGGCAAAATATCAGAAGATTCAGGAGAACGAAGTACGCTTCGAAGCGATCGAATGCGACGATGCTGATTATGTAATCGTAGCGTTTGGTTCGGCTGCACGTGTTTGCCAAAAGACCGTGCAACTGGCGCGCGCAAAAGGACACAAAGTAGGTTTACTTCGTCCGATTACCCTGTTCCCATTCCCAACGGAAGAAATCAAAAAAATGGCCGGACGCGTGAAAGGATTCCTCTCGGTTGAGATGAATGCCGGACAGATGGTGGAAGATGTTCGCCTGGCTGTGAATGGTAAGGTTCCGGTTGAGTATTACGGACGAATGGGAGGTATCATTCCTTCGCCTGATGAAGTTGAAAAGGCACTCGAACAAAAATTGATAGGAGGATAAACCATGGCAGAAGTAGCAGAAAATATACAGAATATCATCAAGCCGGAGAATTTGGTTTACCAGAAGTCTCCTGTATTGACGGATAAAGTGATGCACTATTGTCCGGGCTGCAGCCATGGTGTAGTGCACAAAATTATTGCCGAAGTGATTGATGAGATGGGCATTCAGGAAGACACCATCGGTGTTTCGCCGGTAGGATGTTCGGTGTTTGCCTACAACTACATCGATATCGATTGGCACGAAGCAGCTCACGGTCGCGCACCGGCAGTGGCTACAGGTGTAAAGCGGGTTTTCCCGAATAAGTTCGTCTTCAGTTACCAGGGCGACGGCGATCTGGCAGCGATTGGTACTGCGGAAACGATGCACGCGGTTAACCGGGGCGAGAATATCGTGATGGTATTCATTAATAACGCTATTTACGGAATGACCGGTGGCCAGATGGCTCCTACGACGATGGTTGGGCAGGTAACCGCTACTACGCCTCATGGTCGTAACGTCGATCTGAATGGATACCCGCTGAAAATTACCGAGCTGATTGCCCAGTTGCCAGGTGCAGCGTATGTGACCCGTCAGAGTGTTCAGACGCCGGCAGCCGTTCGGAAAACGAAAAAAGCCATCCGGAAAGCATTTGAAGTGCAGGCCAACAAAAAGGGAACTGCTTTTGTGGAAGTAGTTGCAACCTGTAATTCAGGATGGAAAATTTCTCCGGTTGAGTCCAACGAATGGATGGAGGAACACATGTTCCCGTTCTATCCGCTTGGCGACCTGAAAGACGGAGAAAAAGAAGATCCGGAAGCGTTGAAAATGAATGTTTAATTGATTACCGAACCAAAAAATCAAGAAATGACTGAAGAAATCATTATAGCCGGATTCGGTGGACAAGGCGTTCTTTCCATGGGAAAAATCCTGGCGTATTCCGGTGTCATGCAGGATCAGGAAGTAACCTGGTTCCCTTCATACGGACCTGAAATGCGCGGTGGAACAGCTAACGTGTCTGTTATCATCAGTGACGAACGCATCAGTTCTCCTATTCTGCACGAATTCGATACCGCCATCATCCTGAACCAGCAATCGCTGGATAAATTCGAACAACAGGTGAAGCCAGGCGGCGTTTTGTTATACGATCCGAATGGAATCGTTCATCCTCCTACACGTAAGGATATCAATATTTACAAAGTGGAAGGAGCGCGTTTGGCAGCTGAAATGGGCAATCCCAAAACATTCAACATGATTGTGATGGGCGCTTACCTGAAAGTGAAGCCCATCTTTCCGATGGAGAAAGTTGAAAAGGGATTGGAGAAATCACTTCCCGAAAGGCACCACAAACTGATTCCGCTGAACCTCGAAGCCATTGGGGTGGGGCAGAAGAATATGGAAACAGTGCACACCGTTTAAACTTGATACAATAGAATCAGCCCGGGCATTTTGTTCGGGTTTTTTCTTTTTATAAAACCGCTTACCAACACTCAAGAAGCGAGACATCAAAAATCACGACGGCATTCGGGCCAATTCTTCCACCCGAACCTCGTTTACCCCAGGCCAGTTCCGGCGGAATATAAAACTTGTAACGACTTCCGGTTTTCATCATCAGTAATCCTTCCTGGTAACCGTCGATGGTTTCCTTCAGCCAGAATTCAATCGGTTCGTTGTTCTTGTAGGTATCGTCCAGTATTTTACCGCCAACCAGCATAGCCCTTTGATGGACTTTTACATAGCCATCCGGATCGGGAACTGCTCCGTCACCCTCTTTGATAATTTCGTATTGAAGTCCGGATTCCGTGACATTAATTTCCGGTTTTTTCACGTTCTTTTCCAGAAAATCTTCGCTGGTTTTTCGGTTCTGACCAGACGAACCTCCCTGCTTTTTGTTCTTCTTTTTCATCTTTTACAAAGAAAGCGAATCATGAGTAAATAGCGTTAAAATTACACTTGAAGGGTTTCTTATGTTTTATAATAGCAATTTTTTTCACATCTAAATATTGTAATGTTTCGATTTGTATGGAATCTTAAGTAATTGTGATCCAAACAAAAAACTGCTGCTGATTTTTAACTTAATTTTAGAATTTTTAAACCTAATATTCTAAAAATCTGAAGGGCAGCAAGTTATGTTTTGCTAATTAATATTTTGTTTCTACTTTCACGCCACTTTTAATATTACTTAATTGTTTAAATAGTTCGCATTATCAATGAGTTACGTAGATTCATTCTGAATAGGCGAAAAGTTTAACAGACCATTTACGTTCAAAAAATAAGCAAATGAAATTACTGAAAACTATCGCAATTGCTTTGATGGTGATGGGCATCGGCCAGTCACTTTCAGCACAGAATTTTTACCTCAAAGCTCGAGGCGGATACGGATGGGGTGTATCCAAAGATGGTTATTATGTCGATTTAGGCCAGGGAAAAGTTACGGCTGATGGCTACCAGGAGCAGATCTACACTTCGATTGGTGCCGGTATTCCTGTCGGAATTTCTGCTGGTTATTACCTGAACGATAACATTGGTGCAGAAGTTGATTTCACGTACCTTTTTGGTAACACAGTAACTGTTGCCGATTACGGTGTGCCTAATTCAGCAGGTCAGCAACCCAAAATTGATGTTTACACACGTCAATATCGTGTTTCACCGACCATTATTATGAGCACCGGTCACTCGAAGAAATTCTCGGTTTACACCAAAGTTGGATTTGTATTGCCTGTTGGTGGATACTCGATGGTGAATGCTAATATAACTCAGTTTATGCCAAATCCTTCTGACCCAACCCAATTGGTTCCGGTTGCAGATTTGAAAGTTGAACAGAAAATGTACGGTAAATTCTCTTTGGGTTTCAAAGGTGTTTTGGGTATGGAATATAAACTGAACGACAAGCTTTCAGTATTCACCGAGATTGAAGGTGTTTACCTGAACATTAAGCGGAAGAAATCAAAAGTTACTAAGTATGAGGTAAACGGTAACGATGCCTTGAATACTTATCCCGGCCCGATAGAAGTTACCTACAAAGACAAAATTCAGGTTGACCAGAGCGGTAATCCGGTAGATGCGAACGAAGCATTGTCAACTACTTCTCCTTACAGCAAGCAAGGTATCAACCTTGGTTTTACTTACTATTTCTAAGAAGAAGCAAAATGTCTTGAGTCGAAATGAGTCTTTCGATTAACAAGTTCATTCAGATATAAAAGGAAGCCACGCCAATGACGGTGTGGCTTTTTTCTTTAGCTGAAATTCTTAGAGAGAATGTAATCCGCAACCTTTTGTGGAACCAGAGGAACAAGTGATAGTCCCTGGCTTAAGCGCCCCCTGATTTCGGTCGAAGAGATATCCAGGAGTGGAGCATTGAGTAGTGTTACGTTCGGGTGGTTTGCCAGTTCTTCGTTTTCGTAGCCCGGTCGGGGATAAACGATCAGCCCAAATTCATCGAGAATCTTCCGGTGGTCACGCCAATGGTCAAATGCTTCGAGGTTGTCTCCGCCAATCAGTACGTTGAACGAGTGTTGAGGAAACTCCTGTTTCAACCGCAAAAGGGTTTGGTAAGTGTACGATGGACGAGGCAAGTGAAACTCATTGTCCGATGCTTTGATTCCCTCTTTTCCTTCAATGGCCAGTTGAACCATGGCCAACCGATCCGCTTCCGGCCAGAGCGCCTCCTCTTCTTTCAACGGATTCTGAGGAGAAACAACCAGCCAAAGTTCATCGGACATTTTTTCATCGAGCACCTTCTGTGCAACTGCCAAATGTCCGGCATGAATGGGGTTGAAGGAACCAAAGTAGAGTGTAATTTTCATTGGCCCGGATTATTTTTCCAGAAAAGCCCTCACCGTCTCTTCTGCTTCTTTGAATGCGGTTTGCAGATCGTCGTTCACCAGAATGTAATCGAAGTATTTGGCGTAAGTCAATTCATGCTTGGCTTTGGCCACCCGCTCGGCAATCACTTCCGGACTATCGGTTGATCGGGCGATGAGCCGTTTCTCTAACTCCTCAATACTGGGCGGTTTGACAAACACGGCCAGTGCTTCGTCGCCATAAAATTTCTTGATGTTTGTTCCGCCGACTACATCTACATCAAACAGCACGTGGTGTCCTTTTTCGCGGATGCGTTCCACTTCGCTTTTCAGGGTACCGTAGTAACTACCGGCATAAACTTCTTCCCATTCGAGAAATTCATCAGCTTCCAGTTTCGACTTGAATTCATCAACCGAAAGGAAATAATAATCCTTCCCGTCGGTCTCTCCGTTTCTGGGTTGACGGGTGGTTGCTGAAATCGAAAAATCAAAATCGAACGGACAGGTGAGCAGGTGTTTTACAATGGTTGTTTTGCCCGAGCCGGACGGTGCCGAAAATATAATCAGTTTGCCTTTCTTCATTTTACCAATAATCGCTCTTCCGGGAATTACAATACGTTCAGCGTCTGCTCTTTCACCCGCTCCAGCGAGTCTTTCATCTGAATAACAATCTTCTGGATTTCGGCATGGTTTGCTTTGGAACCCATGGTGTTAATTTCACGCCCGATTTCCTGGGCAATGAATCCTAGTTTTTTTCCAACCGGTTCATTGAGTTTCATGGTTTCCAGGAAATAAATACAATGGTTGGCCAGCCGGACTTTCTCTTCGTTGATGTCCAGTTTTTCCAGGTAGTAAATCATTTCCTGCTCCAATCGGTTGTTATCAACTGAATCGGAAGCTTCCAGTTCTTTCAGATTATCCATAATGCGCTCTTTCACTTTGTCGAGGCGCTCTTTCTCAAAAGGCTCAACATCCGGAAGCAGATTCTGAATATTCTGGATGTTTGCTTCAATGTCTTTGTACAGCGCGTCGCCTTCCTGGGTTCTGAATTCATCGAGGTTAAGAAGCGCTTTTTTCACTTTAGAGATAATCTGTTTCCATTCCTCTTCATCCAGTTCTTCGCGTTCCACTTTTACCGTATCCGGAAGGCGCATCACGATGTCGAGCAACGATTGGTTCTCGTCGATTCCGAGTTCTTTCCTGACGGAATTAAGTTGCTGGTAGTAATCGCGCACTACTGCACTATTAATGGTCGCATTGCTTTCCTCGCCAAGCGATTCAAGGTACATACTGTATTCTACTTTCCCGCGTCCCAGTATGTCAGATATTAATTTCCGGATGGAAATATCTTTCTCTTTGTAGAGTCCTGGTATCCGGGTGTTGATATCAAGTTGCTTGCTGTTCAGCGATTTTACCTCAATGGTAATCTTCTTGTTAGGTAGTTCGCATTCGGCTTTTCCGTAGCCGGTCATCGATTTCATCATGGACGAAAAATTTTGTTCACAAAATTAGGCTTTTCAAACGGCATTCTAAAAAAGTGAGTGCCGATTGCGTATGTTTAATTGAAATTACTGGTAAATTACGTTTTAATTTACTGCAAATGACAGATGATTAGGCTTATTTATTATTGTAAATTAGATTAGAAATTTTTTTGGTGTATGCGGAAGCGAATAGAAATGAGCTTTGTGATACCAATTTTGTTTTACCAGATAGAAAAACCCGAATAAACCAAAATAATGTAACCAATGAAAATGACCTGCCGATTACTCCTTGCTTTATTGCTCATCTCCCTATTTTCAATAACTCAGGCTGCAACACAACAGTTTTCCTACCGGGAAAAATGGTCGGAAGCCGATTCGCTGGCGAATATCCGAAAGCCGGAATCAGTGAAAAAGGTGATAAATCAGATTGCCGCTCAGGCAGTCAAAGAGAACAATGTTCAGGAACGGGTGAAGGCTTTTGCGGCGCTTCAATTTTTTACAGTGAAGGATTCTCTTCCGGAAAATCCGCTACCAACCTGGCAAGAAGAATATGACAAACTGAATGTACCGGGGAAAGCGGTGCTGAAGTCATACGAAGGTTCATATTTGCTACAAATATATCGGGATAATCGTTGGAAAATTCTTGACCGCGCCAGCGGAGGTATCGATTCCACCGATATTAATACGTGGGATGCCGGTTATTTCGTCGACCAAATTCATCGGTGTTTTAATGAGGCATTGCAGAATCCCGACAGCCTGTCGAAAATTCCTGCCAAAAACTGGCAATCACTTGTCATTGATAAAAAGGTGGCCTGGGAGCGAACTCCTACATTGCTCGATTTGGTGGTACGGAAAGCGCTGGACTTTTACCAGGACGGCAGTCTGTTTACCCAGCCGGTTCGCCGGCCGTCACCACCTCCTCAGGACGCTACTCTGGGCTTAAGAAAGCCGGGGGGAGTGATTATTGACCGGAAAACGCCGTTGAATTTTTATGATCATTCAATCATCCTGTACCGGTTACTTGAAAGATATCATCAACAAGACGGAGATTCTGTGGCGTTATTCTATGCCCGGCTCGATCGGATTAAATTCACCTACCGGGAATCATCGCTCGAAAATGCTGACCGTTTGTTTTTGGATGAAATTCACGGACTGGAAAAGACAGTAGCTCATTCCGACCTGTTGGCAGATGTTTGGGAAGCGGAAGCAGATTTTTATCAAATGCGGGGAGGAAAGTTTCGGGAAAATGTTCCGCAAACAGCTGAGCATCGAATGGATTGGCTGAAAGCGGCCAGGTTGTATGAAAAAACCTGGAAAAAATTTCCTGAAACAGAAGCGGGCAAGAGAAGCTTCAATAGTCTTCAGCAACTCCGACGGCCGCAGCTATCCACACAATCCGAACCAGTAGTGAGGCCCGGTTTCCCATTTGCCATAAAATTGGATTACCAGAATCTGAAAAGTGTGAAGGTTTCCATCCACAAAATCAATCAGAAACTTTTCCAAACCTATTTTCTACAATACGGGCAGTTGAAAAGCCGTAAAGATTCCTCGAAGCTACTTGGTAGTCCGGTTATTCAGCAAGAAAAATATACGCTCGTACCTGATAGTGATTTGCGTTCGCATAGCACCGAGTTGCTCCTGAAACCATTAGAGGCTGGAGTTTATGTGCTGCAGATTGATGGCGACGGCTGTGAAAGTCTCTTCCCGCTGACGGTTTCCCGGATATATATAGAACAGGAACGAGTCGATGCCGGAACCGTTTTCTCGGTCCGCCGGCAATCGAACGGAGAAGCTGTTGCCGGAGCCGAATTGAGTATACGAAATTTAAACGGAGAACAACTCAATAAATCTTCAATCAAAACGGACAATAAGGGCAGAGCGCTTTGGACGGGTGAAGGCAATTTGGTACAGGTTCGTTCGTTAGCTGATACGTTGAGTCTGCGTTGGCGTAAGCCATATTACCATAAACAAACCGAGACAACAAAAGAGAAGACCTGGTTTTTCACCGATCGGTCTATCTATCGTCCGGGACAGACAGTTTTATTCAAAGCCATTACTTTCCGGACGCATGGCGATAAGGCCCGCGCGGTTGCCGGAAAACCAATGGTGGTATTTCTGCGTGATGCACATAACCAGGTGATCGATTCACTGAAAATCCTGACTGATCGGTTTGGTAGTGCGACCGGTCAGTTTCGTTTACCGACCAGTAGTTTGGCGGGCAATTTTACGCTGAGAACATCCGATGGATATCAGTCGTTTCGGGTAGAGACTTACCGGCGCCCCGGGTTCCATATTGCATTCGAAAAATTTGATGGTCAGTACGAGGCGGGTCATCCGGTAGAAGTGAGCGGAACAGTCAAGTCATTCAATGGTGTTCCGTTGGCAGGCGTCTCCGGAACCTATAAAATTACCCGGCAAACGCTGTGGTTTGAGCGTTCGGAAAACAATTCCGGCAACGTTCTTTACGGCCAGTTTAAAACGGATGCTAACGGTCTCTTCCATTTCCAATTCATGCCGAAATCCACAGAAAATGACCTTGGCTTAAATTATGACATAGAAGCGGATGTGACTGACATCAGTGGAGAGACACAGTCGGCGAACCAATCATTGAACCTCGCGAAGAAGGCACTGGTCGCTCACCTGAGTGTCCCGCATCAGGTGGATGCTTCCGATAAAAGCATCCGGAAGGGTAAAGGAATAAAGGTGGGGTTGAATTTTACCAATTCGGCCAATCTTTCCGTTTCAGTGAAGGGAACAGTCACTTTTGCCCGGCTTAAAACACCTGATCAATCGTTAAGAGAGCGGGAATGGGAAGCACCTGATCGGCCAATTTACACGAAGGAAGAGTGGAATAAACGGTATCCCGGAAATGTGTATGGTGATAAAATCAAACCGGAGGATATTCCGGTTGAGAAAGTGCTGACCACTTTACAGTTCAACACGAAAGATCGTTCATGGTGTTTCCTCCCGGGGAAAAAGTTAAAGCCCGGTTATTATAAAGTCACAGCCAAAACAGAAGATGCTTTTGGTAGGGAAGTGATTGGAGAACGGGTGATACAGGTATTCCGATCTCAATGCCGGAAATATCCGTTTGTCGATCCATTTTATGCCAACATGGAAAAAACGTCTGTGAAAGTTGGCGACGATTTGAAACTGGATTTGGGGACGACCGGTGAAAGTTTTTGGCAGATTTCGTTGATAGAGCCGGACACTCTGATTCAACTTCCGGTGGTGAAAACGAAAAAGAGCCATCAACAAGTGAATATCCCGGTGACCTCCGATATGGCAAACGGAGTCGCGGTCAGTGTATCAACTGTCCAACGCGGACGGGCTTTTCGGAAGTTTTTCCGAATCGATGTGATGCAACCCAATAAAAAATTGCAGATCGCTACCGTTGATTTTCCGGCAAAGGCAGAACCCGGAAAGGAGGTCAGCTGGAAAATACGCGTGACCGACGAAGATGGTCACCCGGTGCGATCGGAGATGGCTGGGGTTGTTTACGATGCTTCTCTCGATGACATTTTAGCGCATCACTGGAGTCTGAACCTTTTTTATCATTGGTTTTATGTCCGGCAAATGCCGCTCATGGTTCATCCGGTGCAAGCTGATTATGCCCGTTGTCTGGCTCTGCCAATGAAAAATGTGAAACCCGAGGTTGTTCCGGCACTGGGACTTCCGCAATGGATTCTAAATCGTGAGGATCTACACGTTTTACGGGTGGCCAGCGTACAGGTCGAAGAAGCAGAAGCGGACGACGAAACGGTCGTGAAGGTGAGAGGTTTTTCTACGGTATCCCCAAAGAAGGAAATGTCCGGAAATATTAGGAGTGACTTCCGCGAAACGGCCTGGTTTGGTCCGCAGTTGAAAACGGATGCCAATGGAATGGCCACCATTCATTTCCGCATGCCCGATGCGTTGACAAAATGGAAATTCATGGCACTGGCACATACCATCGACGGTAAAACCGGCACGGTTGATACTTCTTTTGTCAGCCAAAAGTCCTTCATGGTAGAACCCTATCCGGTGCGTTTCCTGGTGGCTGGCGACCAGGTGGAGTTGCCGGTGAAAGTGACCAACCTTTCGGGGAAAGAGCTGGAAGCTGATATTCAGTTGAAGCTGGTTAGTGCCGATGGCAGCCATTTCTCGCTACCTGGATTTGAACCGCGCCACATCGCATTGGAGGATGGCGAATCGGGAGTCGTAAAGTGGTTGGTAAACGCACCTGAGAAACCAGGTTTGTATCGGATTCAGGTAACCGGTTCCGCTGGTTCCCTGAGCGATGGCTACGAAAGAACGATTAATGTACTTCCGGCAAAACAATGGATGGTACAGTCGGAAACGTTCCGGTTAAAACCGGGAACAGCGAAAACCTGGAATCCATTATTTCCGAAAGGAAAGCAACAAGATAATGACCGCTGGACACTGGAATGGATGGGAAATCCGGTTTGGCAGGCTATTGAAGCATTGCCCTCGGTGATGAGCAGCCGGCCGAGCAGCGCAACCGGTCTGGCCAACCGGCTGTATGCATACGCAACCGTTCAAAACTTGCTGAAACAACATCCGGATATTCAAACAGAATTGGCCAAACAAAGAGCCCGGTTACTGAATACAACCGACTCGCTAAAAACGCAGATGGAGCGTAACGATGATTTGACTGCCATCCGGTTGAACGAGACGCCATGGATGGATGATGCCATTCGGGAGAAAAAGCAGTTGCAGTTATTCAATTCTGACACTATTGCGGTGAATATGACAGACGACTTATCACGCCTGAAAGCCATGCAGGAGGAAGACGGCGGTTTTTCCTGGTATCCCGAAATGAAGACGAGTTCATGGATTACCGCACAGGTAGTGAATAGTTTGTCTTCTCTCGTTCATAAGAATGCCTTGTCGGGAAAAGAACAAGCGATGGCGGATACGATACTGTCAAAAGCGATTCATTACCTCGAAGTGGAAATGGTGGCAAGCTACAAACGACTGAGCGATAAAGACCAGAAGCAGTATGTTCCGTCATCCAACATCATCGACTATTTTTACGCTGCTACCGATCTGGAACAGCAAACTGTCGGGAATGAAGGACAAGCCGCAGAGCAATTTTTCTTGCGGAAGCTTTCTCAAACCTGGATGAAATTGAGCTTGTATCAGCAAGCGCAAAGTGCCTTTGTTTTATGGTCGACTGACTACCGGAAAACCGCTCAAACGATTGTTGAGTCGTTAAAGGAACGCGCGGTGAAGAGTAAAGAGTTGGGCATGTATTGGAGAACGGAAAATTCCCCGTGGTTCTACCGCGAGTCGTCACTTTCGTTGCAGGCTGTCATGATGCAGCTGTTTGAGAAAACCGGTGCCCCGGAAGCCGATTTGGCTGCCATGAAGTTGTGGTTGTTACAGCAGAAAAGAACACACGCATGGGCTAACGCAGACGAAACAGTGAAAGCAGTTGAGGCATTGCTATCAACAGGAGCTGATACGAATCTGGAAACATCAGCGCCTATCGTTCTTATAAATGGTCAACCGGTGTCGACAACCCATTCCGGTTCACCGAAAGGATATTTCAAATACACGTTGCCTTCGGGATTGCCCGAAGACGCAAAGCTGGAGCTTCGGAATAACGGAAAGACGACCGGTTTTGGAGCCTTATATCACCAGTTCTTTGCTCCGGTCGATAGCTCATTGTCAACCGGGAACGGAATGACGGTGACCAAGTCGTTGTATCGTGTTGTCCGCAATAATGGCGAAGAATCGCTTACATCCGATTTGAAAGGCCTCAAACCGGGCGACTTAATGATGGTCCGGTTACGGATTCATGCGAATCGTGATTTGGGATTTGTCTCCATCTCCGACGATCGTCCCGCCGGCACCGAACCGGTAAAGCAGCTTTCCGGCTATGAATCGAGCGGTCGCGTGTGGTATTACCGTGTCAACACCGACGAACAAACCCGCTTTTTTATTCAGGAATTAAAACAAGGCGATTATCTGTTGGAATATCCCTTAAGGGTAAGCCACAATGGCGATTTTAGCTCTGGTCGGGTGACGATTCAGTGCCAGTTTGCACCGGCATTCAATGCATCCGATACGGCAGGAGAAGTTATCATTGCACAATAGGTGGAGAACTACCGCGGGCTGTGATGCGGGAGACTCGGTAAACGGGCAAAAAAGGTCTGGACCGCGAAAGTAAGACCCGGTTATGGGGCAAAAGTGGTGCTGAGCTGGGTAGAAAGAGGCCAGACCTGGCTAAAAAAGGTTGGGAGCTGCACCGAAAGGGGCTGTTTCAGGGAAGAGAGGGTCCGGACCTGAGGGAAAAAGAGTCGGGAGCTTTACAGAATAGGTCTGGACCAGAATAAAAAGGGTACAGACCTGGGTGAATGAGGTCGGAAGCGGGATGGAGAGCTACTTTGGTAAGAAAAGAAAAACGGAACGTGATGCAGCTAACGATGGTCATTGCGTCACGTTCCACAGTTGTTTTATATTTTCCGTTTGTTGGCAATGATGAAATAAATAATGAAGCCAAGCGAAACAAAAACCAATACAATTCCAAACGGAATCAGTGCATTATAGGAATGCGCCCATGGGATTCCCGGTAGGTTCTGAATCACGTCGGCTATGATGAGACCGACACCACCCATGAAGGTGACCAAAGCCCATTTCAGGGTTTTATACCGGCTGGGTTCCGGATCTTCAGCTGCGCGCGGCACAACTTCCAAAATGCCGGCTTTTTCAAAATGTCCTTCCTTAATCAGTCTTCGCTTGAGCAGATAATCAGTTAAAATGCGAAGTAGATGATAGAAAGCGTAAAAAACGATAGCGGGTATTAATACTTCTTGCATGATTTTCAGTTTTAAATTGTTGTTTGCCCTATATGTCGACACGGTGGTACGAAAGGTTGCAGCAAATGTCAATTTTTTCAGTTAGCTTTATTTAAAATCCTCCTGAGTGATTGAAAAACAGGGAGGAATAATGATTGAATTGTTTGTCGCAAAAATTTATTGAGCGGGAGTGCAACATTTCTTCAGGTAGTGAAGACATATACATACGTATGAACGATCACGATATCGTAAAACAGGTAGTTAACGGGAATGAAAATGCTTTCCGGTTTTTGGTGCAAAAGCATCAGAGGTTGGTGTGGCATGTGGTTTGGCGTATGGTCGGGAAGCCTGATGAAATCGAAGATATTTGCCAGGATGTTTTTATGAAGGTGTACAAAAATATTCCCCGTTTCCGGAACCAATCGAAGCTGTCGACCTGGATTGCGTCCATTGCCTGGAATACGTGTTCTGATTATCTGAAAAAGCACCAGCGTGATCGGTTGGAATTATTGGAGACTATTCCGGCGAAAGCCGAATTGAGTATGACGGAAGATGCCACCTGGCGGGTGGTTCACGAAACCGACATGAAGGCAGTAGTGCGAAAAGGAATCGAACAGTTGCCGATGCCGTATCAGACCGTTTTGACGCTCTACCACCTGGAGGAGTTTTCGTACCACGAAATTGAAGAGATTACCGGTATGCCGGAAGGAACGGTGAAAAGTTACCTGAACAGGGCGCGAAAACAGTTGAGAGAGATATTGGAACATGCCCTTCCGGGAGAAGCCGGAGTTTTTCATCGAATGGAATTATGATTTTTGATTAAATTAGGACGTTATGAAGGAAGAAGCATACAACGAAATGGACCAGCTGATTCATGAGGTTTTGAAAGAGGAGCCGGAGTTTTCACTTTCGACTGACTTTGCCGATCGCGTAAGCCGGAAAGTGGGAGACCGTATGTTGCGGAGGCGTTTGATTACAGAGTATGCGCTCAAGATTGGCGTGGCTATCGTTCCGCTTCTCGTCCTGGCAGGGATATGGTTTTTTGTTTCTCCGGAAACCATTCAAAGCTGGCTTAGGAATCCAGTGGGCGAATATCTTCCTTATATATTATTAATAGTATTGATTGCTTTTGTTGTTTTCGCCGACCAGGTGGTCCTGCGTTTCTTCTTATTACGAAGAAAATGACCCATTTTCAAAGCCTTTCATCTTAAACTCCCTGATGCCGTTGTCTTTTCGCAGGAAATATGCGAATTTTGCTCTCTGAATTAAAACTTTACTTCATGAGCGAAGACAGACAGATTATTTTTTCGATGTACAAGGTGAGTAAAGCCTTCACCCCACAGAAACAGGTTATCAAAGATATTTCTCTTTCGTTTTTTCTTGGAGCGAAAATCGGGATCATCGGTTTAAACGGTTCCGGAAAATCGACGTTGCTGAAGATTATTGCCGGTTTGGAGCAGGATTATCAGGGCGAAGTGGTTTTTTCACCCGGATATTCTGTTGGTTACCTGCCGCAGGAACCGCAATTGGACGAGTCCAAAACGGTAAAGGAAATTGTGCAGGAAGGTACCCAGGAAGTGGTAGACATCCTGAACGAATACGAAGAGATCAATCAAAAGTTCGGTCTGCCGGAATATTATGAAGATGCCGACAAGATGCAGAAGCTGATGGATCGGCAGGCAGCTTTGCAGGAACAGATTGATGCTACTGATGCTTGGAACCTCGACAACAAACTGGAACGCGCCATGGATGCCCTGCGCTGTCCGGACGGTGAAACACCGGTGAATATTTTGTCGGGAGGTGAGCGTCGTCGTGTAGCGTTGTGTCGTCTACTTTTACAGGAACCTGATGTTCTCCTGCTCGACGAGCCGACAAACCATTTGGATGCGGAATCAGTGCAGTGGCTCGAAATGCACTTGCAACAATATAAAGGTACCGTCATCTCTATCACGCACGATAGGTACTTTCTCGATAATGTGGCTGGCTGGATTCTGGAACTCGACCGTGGTGAAGGTATTCCCTGGAAAGGAAACTACACCGGTTGGCTGGAGCAGAAACAGAAGCGAATGGCCCAGGAAGCCAAAGGAAATGCGAAACGCCGGAAAACCCTGGAGCACGAGCTGGAGTGGGTGAAGATGACGCCTAAAGCCCGTCATGCCAAATCCAAAGCCCGTCTGGGAGCTTACGAAAAGCTGTTGAACGAAGATGTGAAGCAAAAAGAGGAAAAACTCGAGATATTTATCCCCAATGGTCCGCGTTTAGGAGACAAAGTGATTGAAGCGCATGGAGTATCCAAAGGATTTGACGATCGTTTACTGTTTGAAAACCTCGATTTTACCTTGCCGCCGAACGGAATTGTAGGAGTGATTGGTCCGAACGGTGCCGGAAAAACAACGCTGTTCAAGATGATGATGGACATGGAACAGCCGGATGCCGGGACATTCTCTGTTGGTGAGACTGTAAAATTGGGCTATGCCGATCAGACACACGCTGACATCGATCCGGAGAAAACGGTTTATCAGGTAATTTCCGGTGGAAACGATGAAGTGCAGGTAGGCGGACGAGCGATTAACGCGAGAGCCTATGCAGCCCGGTTCAACTTCAGTGGGGCCGACCAGGAGAAGAAGTGCGGCGTTCTGTCGGGAGGTGAGCGCAACAGATTGCATTTAGCGCTTACGCTGAAATCGGGTGCCAACGTGCTGTTGCTCGATGAGCCGACAAACGATATTGATGTGAATACCCTACGGGCGCTGGAAGAAGGTCTAGACAATTTTGCCGGATGTGCTGTGGTAATTTCTCACGATCGGTGGTTCTTGGACCGGATTGCGACCCATATTTTGGCCTTCGAAGGTGACTCTTACGTTCACTTTTTTGAAGGAAGTTACTCCGAATACGAAGAAAATAAGAAGAAACGCCTCGGAGATGCCGGTCCACACCGGATAAAATACAAGAAATTGGTAAAATGAAAATAGTTACATATGTTTATCTGAAAGCCGGATTTTTCCGGCTTTTTTGTTGATTTGAACTTGTGTAAGTGTCACAAATACAGTGTAGAAAGGTGTTTGTTTTAACTTCTTTTTTTCTTTTATACAGATCTTAAGAGTAGAGGGGTAATACATAGAATGATTCTAATTATTTGTTAACATTATTTAAAACTGGTTTAAATAAAATTAGCACTTCTCTTGTAATGCACACATATACAGTTTTATGCGTGTGGTTTTTTACCTATTTTCCTATGTTGTTAAGTCGATTTTGCTAAAAGGATAAGATGCAGCCTAGCTTTTAGCATTTGGCCGGTCTAAAAATTTACTTACGTTTATCCCACCAAAACGATAGGAAAAGTAGGAAATTAAAAACGAATGAAAATGAGAGTAATATCGTTGATTGCCGCTGTTCTTTTTATGTGGAACTGGCAGGTGAAGGCGCAGGAATCATTCCATTTAGTAGCTGATAAAAGTTCAGTCGAGGTTGATGGAACTTCAACGCTACACGATTGGAATATGAAGACGGCCGATTTAAAATGTACAGCTGTGATGGGAATTGATGGGACGGCTGTGAACAGCATTGAAAGTGTGACGTTCTCTTGTCCGGCAGAGAGCCTGAAAAGCCATGAAAGTTCTATTATGGATAAAAAAGCTTACAAGGCTATAAAAACTGATAAGTACCCGGAAATTCGTTTCACTTCGGATAGCGTAGAAAATCTGAAGAGTACCGGAAACGAATTTAGCGGTGACCTGGTTGGAAAGTTTCAGCTGGTTGGTGTGACGAAAACCATTAAAATTCCTTTCAAAGGTAAGGTAACCGATGGGGGACATGCTATTGTTGACGGAAGTTTCAAAATCAAGATGTCCGAGTACGGAATCGAGCAGGTAACCGCCATGTTTGGAGCTATCAAAACCGGCGACGGCCTCACCGTGAAATATAATCTTGAATTTGCAAAGTAATTAAAAACGCAGTGTTCGACCGTGAGTTGGATTAGTGTGAATTGCGGAGACATTGCACCAATAAATAAATAGTAACCACAGATTTTAACCAATTGTTATGAAAAGAGTATTCTTTCTTTTTGCAGGGTTATTGATTGCTTCATTCACTTTTGGACAGCAATTTGAACAACCCAAGCTCGATGGAAGCAATTTTACAAAAGTGAAAGCACACATTGGAGCTGATTTTGCTTTACAATATCAGGCCCTGAGTCAGTCCGCTGACGGTACCGATTTGATTCCGTTGGGTAAAGGATTGAACCTGCCGACAGCTAACATGAAAATTTACGCTGATCTGGCTCCCGGGGTACAGGTTCACCTGACCACTTACCTGTCATCTCGTCACCACGAGGATACCTGGGTAAAAGGAGGATATCTGCTGATGGATCAGCTTCCCTTCCTGAACTCAGAGGCGATTGACAAACTGATGCAGAAACTGACTATCAAAGTAGGTATGATGGAAATCAACTACGGTGATGAGCACTTCCGTCGTTCAGATAACGGTCATGTAATCTCCAACGCATTTGTTGGTAACTACATCATGGATGCTTTCACCACTGCTGGTGCTGCTGAAGTAATGTACCGCAACAATGGCTGGTTGGCAATGGGAGCGGTTTCCAATGGTACCCTGAAACCAGCTATCGCCGGATACAGTGCAAGAAGCAATACCTATACAACATACAATACTGCAGACGAGTTGGCTTTCTATGGAAAAGTAGGTTTTGACAAGCAGTTGACTGATGCTTTCCGTCTGCGTGCAACCCTTTCAGGTTATTCATGTCCGAAAAACCATTTCGGTTCACTGTACAGTGGTGACCGTACCGGTTCTCGCTACTATCTGGTAATGAAAGAGCAAACCGGAAGCGCTGACGATGTAGATATCTCTTCAGGCCATACAACTGGTCGTTGGGGTCCGGGTTTCACCAACAAAGACAACTCTATGATGGCTAACCTTTTCGCTAAGTACTACGGATTCGAATTGTTCGGAACTTACGAAAAAGCAAAAGGTACTGGTGCATTCGGTGGTGATTTCGACTTCAACCAATTTGCAATCGAAGGTATTTATCACTTTGGTGGCCAGGAGCAGTTCTATCTGGGTACTCGCTACAACAAAGTGAAAAACAGTACGGACATGAATATTGACCGTGTACAGATTGCCGGTGGATGGCACATGACCAAAAATATTCTCGCGAAACTGGAGTATGTAAATCAGAACTACAACAACTTCGCACAATACGGAACAAATGCTGGATTTAAAGGCATCATTGTTCGAAGCTGGAATTTCTTTCTAAGTTCATCCAGGTTACATCCATAATATATTGTTTAGTAAAGACCTTCCCTCCTCGTGGGGGAAGGTTCTGTTTTTTCAAAAGGGGTGTAATTAGACATAAGTTACGATTGACTGGAACAAAGTTTTTTTATTCGGGTATACTTAAAATATAACCGGAAAGTAAAATGAAAAGAAGAATTGACATAGTGCGAGTGCTGGTTCTGGCTATTCTTTTTGTCTTCCTGCTACAGTCTGGCGGATGGGCTGAAGGTGCGGATTTCAGAGGAATCTGCCAGTTGGCCAAAGTGCGCATTGACGGCTCTACGAATGTCAATCAGTTTCATTTTTATTATGATCAACCCCAGGAAGAGAACTTTTCGTTAGCCTCATTGTCGGCCGGTTCTGCAGTCGACGCTTCCTCACTCGTTTTTCATGTTCCTGTCGATAAAATTGACGCGAGCAATCCTGCCATGCTCAGTGATTTCAAAGAGTTACTGAAGGCCTCGAAATACCCCAAGATCAGAATCACCCTTCGTGACCACGAATTAGCCAGTTTATTTGCGGCACAGCGTGTTGCCAATATTCCGCTTGCCATTACAATCGCAGGTGTCACCAACGATTATGATACGCCGGTTGAAGTCGTTAACAATGAGGAAAATCGGGTGGTTGTAAAGGGTAGGACCCGTATCCGTCTGACCGACTACAACATTTCTCCGCCGCGTCGTTTCCTGGGAATGATCCGGGTGAAAGACGAAGTATTTATTAATTTTGAGATCAAACTAATCACCCAAAAAGCCAATTCGCCGTGAAGTTTAATACGAAAACCAGATATGGGATCCGTGTAATGATTGAGGTTGCATTAAACAGCGGTCCCGACGGTATTTATCAAAAGGATATCGCCGAAAATCAGGATTTATCAGTAAAATACCTAGACCAGATTATTGCTTCACTGAAAGCAGCAGGTTTAATAGCCAATGTGCGCGGACGAAAGAGTGGCTACATTCTTGGACGCGATCCCTCCCAAATTACCATCTACGACATACACCGGGCCTTCGAACCGGGAATTTGCATTGTCGATTGCCTTTCGAAAAACTACGATTGTGAGAAAGCAGACCATTGCACCGCCCGCGATTTTTGGGATGTTTTAAACCAAAAAGTCGTCGACCATTTTAAGAGTATGACGGTAGAAGAGTTGGTGGCCGATGTACGAAAACGCAACGAAGAAAAGGTGTAAGCATCGCACGCCGGTTTATTACTATCTTTCCAGCTCATTTATTCTTTTCTTTTTCCTGCCGGGAATAGTTTTCAGAGGCCATTTTTTCATGTGATATGGCTGGCGACAATTGTTGTGTTACAAAATTGTTTTTGCCCCGGCTTCATCCTGTTTTATCAACCGTCAGATAAATTGCTGTTCTAACCCGATTGATTGTTTCTCAAAATTGTTACTTCAATGTTACCTGCATGTTTGCAGGTAGTTAAAACCCCTATTCTTTCTGATTAGAGCGCCACTCATCTTGTAACATTATTGTAATTTTTCCTTAACCGAGGTGTAACAACCTCGTAGCACATTTGCTTCCGGAAAGTTACTTTAAGTTATCTAACAATGAGAAAAATTCAATTCAGCCTGCTGCTGCTGATCATGATCAGTGGTAGCCTGTTCGCACAGTCAGCAAAAACGGAAACGAGTAATGCTGATTTCAAACCACACGGAAAAGCTTTTGTTAAGGTTTTCAGTGATTTCAAGTATGAACAAAGTCAGCCGGCATTCGAAGTGACCCGGGCTTATTTCGGTTACGAATATGCCTTTAGTCAGCAGTTTTCCGGTAAGATTAATTTCGATATTGGGAATCCTGGTGTTGGCGGTCTGCAGATGACAGCCTACTTGAAAAATGCTTATTTACAGTACGCCAACGACAACCTGAAATTGAATTTTGGTTTGATTGGGACCAAAGCATTTAATCTTCAGGAGAGCATGTGGGGACATCGTTACCTGTACAAGTCGTTCATGGATCAGCATGGTTACGATCCAAGTGCTGATTTGGGTGCTTCGGCAGTATTGAAACTGGCCTCGGCGGCAAGCTTAGATGTTTCGGTTCTGAACGGTGAAGGGTACAAGCATCTTCAAAAAGACAGTGTTTTGATGTACACAGCTGGTGTAACCCTGAAACCTGTTAAAAACCTTTATGCCCGCCTGTATGTTGATTACATGAAAAAAACTGTTGCTCAGAGTACATATACCGCATTTTGGGGATACAAGGGCGATAAGTTTACAGCTGGTGCTGAATACAACTATCAGCAGGGGCATGGCAACGTAACTGACCACGATTTATCAGGTGTGTCATTGTATACGACTGTGAATGTGGCGAAAAAATCGGATGTCTTTGTTCGTTACGACAACCTGACATCAAAGAAAATTAACGGAGCAGCAAATGGATGGAATATAGCCAAAGACGGTAGTCTGTTCTTAGCCGGTCTGGAGCTGAATCCTGTTAAAGGAGTAAAAGTAGCACCAAACCTCCGTGTGTGGAGTCCGGCTCAGAGCGGAAGCAGTGCTGAAACAGGTTTCTATCTCAATCTGGAAATGAAATTTTAACTCTTCTTCCATAATATTGAAACAGCTTTTTAAATAGTTGAATTATAAAACCTTTTTAAAATGAAAAAGATCCTAATTTTATTGGCTGTCGTAACAGCGTTTACAGCATGCAAAAGCGGCAGTAAGAAAAAAGGTACTGATGAGAAGTCGGCCAAGACTGAAATTTCACTGAGTGCCGCAGGTTCTACTTTCGCAGGACCTTTCTACAAAACTGCTTTCAAAAAGTATTTCGATTTAACCGGTGTTCAAACATCTTATGGTCTGACCGGATCGGGTGCTGGTATCCGCAGCCTGAAGGATCGCGTAGTTGACTTCTGTGGAAGTGATGCTTTCTTAAGCGATGCTGAAGCAGCCAATATGCCTGCGCCGGTTGTTCACGTGGCTACCTGTAGCGGTGCTGTTGACATTGCTTTCAACGTACCTGGAATCGATTCAATCAAACTGGATCAAGAAGTATTGGCTGATATTTTCCTCGGAAAAATCACTAACTGGAATGATGCCAAATTGAAAGCAATCAACCCTGGTGTTAAATTCCCCGACCTGGCTATCTCCGTAGTTCACCGTTCAGACGGTAGTGGTACTACCTTCATCTTCAGTGACTACATGTCAAAGATCAGCAAAGAGTGGAAAGATCAAATTGGCGTTGGAAAATCATTGAACTGGCCTGTTGGTATGGGTGCCAAAGGAAATCCTGGCGTTGCCGGAACCATCAGCTCAACAGTTGGTTCTATCGGATACATCGGTTCTGACTATGCATTTGCACAGAAAATCTCTTTCGCTCTGCTGAAAAATGCTGCCGGAAACTATATTGCTCCGACCATCGCTGCTGTTAGTGCTGCTGGTAAAGGTGATATGCCTGCTGATACCCGTATCATGGAAACCAACTCTACAGCTCCTGATGCTTATCCAATCAGTGGATTTACCTGGATCATCCTTTACAAAGAACAAGCATATAACGGCCGCTCACTGGAACAGGCTCAGGCTACTGTGAAACTGATCGACTGGATGCTGGATCCTGCTGCACAGGGAATCGCTAAAGAGTTGAAATATGCACCGCTGCCTGATAAAGTAGTGCAAATTGACAAAGCTATTTTACGGACGGTGACTTACAACGGAAAACCGATACTCAAATAGAATGCTTCTAATTCACTTCAATGAATAATAGCGATAAGATTACAAAATACTTTTTATTTGCAGGATCATTTTTGATTCTGATTGTTGCAGGCGGTATGGTCTACTCCCTTGTTGGGGGGGCCATACCGGCTTTTCATAAATTTGGTTGGCATTTTATCACTTCAACGAACTGGAATCCCACTGAAGGACGGGAAAGTTACGGAGCAATGCCCTTTATTGCCGGTACGATGATTACTTCTGTGCTGGCTTTGCTGATTTCGATACCAATGGCATTTTCGACCTCGTTGTTTGTGTCGGAATATTTTCGTAAAACCCCTGTCGCATCTGTTTTAAGTACACTGGTTGATTTGCTCGCGGGGATTCCTTCCATCGTATATGGCCTCTGGGGCTTTTACACCCTACGCCCGGTTATTATGCATCTCGGACTTAGTCCGCAGGGCTTTGGAGTTTTTACTTCGGGAATCATTCTGGCTATCATGATTATACCTTACGCGACCTCCCTTAGTAATGAGATTATTGTAATGGTGCCCAATGAGCTGAAAGAGGCAGCGTATTCGCTGGGGGCCACCCGGATGGAGGTCATTTTTAATGTGATTGTGCCCAATGCCCGTTCCGGAATTGTAGCCAGTTACATTCTGGCTTTTGGACGTGCTTTAGGTGAAACCATGGCAGTTACGATGTTGATTGGTAATGCGAATAAGGTACCTCATAGTTTATTCGACACCGGTAATACGATGGCCAGTGTCATTGCCAATCAATTTGGTGAGGCAGATGGTCTTAAGTTAAGTTCACTGATTGCCATTGGCCTTTTGCTTTTTGTTATTACCGCACTGGTCAATACCGCCGGCAAATTTATCATCAAAAAATTGTCCTAACGGATTAACTATTTTCAAACCGCAACGAAATGAAAGTGATTGCTATCCGTGATAATTCAAACACCCGCAATACAAAGAACAAGATTTTTCTGGGGGTTGTCATCTTTTTCTCTTTGTTAACTATTTTGCCCATTATTCTGATTGTAGGAGAATTGGTTGTTAAGGGAATTGGACAGATTAATCTTTCGTTTTTTACTGAAGCTGCTCCTGACACGCTCCAGGCTATGGTCGCCAAGGCCAATGGAGAAACCATTCCCGGTGGTATTGCCAACGGTATTACCGGTTCCATCCTTATTGTGGTTTTAGCCGCGGTGATGGCCATCCCGTTTGGAATTATTACAGGAATTTATCTTTACGAGACTCCCGGCAAACGTTATTCCAACATCATTCGCGATATCGCTGATATACTGCAAGGGGTTCCGTCTATTGTGCTGGGCCTCATCGTTTATCTCTCGGTTGTGAAGCATATTACCCATAGCTATTCGGCTCTGGCCGGAAGTGTATCATTGGCCATCATGATGTTGCCCTTAATTATTCGCTCAACGGAAGAAACGCTCAAAATGATTCCCGGAACACTCAAAGAAGCTGCAGTTGCTCTTGGTGTACCTTATCATAAGATTATCCTTCGCGTTCTAATCCCTTCAAGTTTCAGCGGATTGCTCACCGGTATTTTGATTTCTATTTCGCGAATACTTGGTGAAACCGCACCTCTTATGTTGACAACGCTTGGGAACCCTCGGATTAACTGGGATATTACACATCCAACCAGTGCTGTACCGCTGTTGATCTGGCAATTCTATAACGACCCGAATATGGTGGAATTGATTTGGAGTTCCTCGCTCTTTCTGATGGGATTTGTACTCACGTTGAACATCATCTCAAAGCGAATTTCGGCAAAGCACAGTATTCATTAACTTAGCAGAAAAGATTCTGCCGATTGGCAGACGTGACGAAAAAACGAAATTTTGAACAGTAAAGCATTTCCGGCTTAAATCGAACAATATCGATGAACGAAAATATTATTGAAGTTAAAAACCCTGTATTGTCTATTCAGAACTTGTCGATTGCATACGACAAGGGAGGTAAGTATGCCGTAAAAGATGTTTCGGTTGATGTAAAACGCGATTCAATTACAGCGATAATGGGACCCTCGGGGTGTGGCAAAAGTACCTTGCTGAGGGCCATTAACCGGATGCACGAGTTGTACCCGAACATTGTTACCGAAGGAAAAATTCTGTTGAACGACGAAGATGTGTACGGAATGTCGACCATTAAACTCAGGCGGAAGATTGGAATGGTTTTTCAACGCCCCAATCCATTCCCGACCATGAGTATTTTCGATAATGTGATTGCCGGATACAAACTCAACGGAATTCGTTTGAAAAAAAGCGAGAGGGAAGAAATTGTTGAAACTTCGCTCCGTGATGTGGCTTTGTGGGATGAAGTAAGAGAGTCGCTCTTTAAGAAAGGAACGTTTCTTTCCGGGGGACAGCAGCAACGGTTGTGCATCGCCCGTGCGTTGGCGTTCAAACCCGACGTAATTCTTCTGGATGAGCCTACATCTGCACTCGACCCGGTAGCGACAGCACGCGTTGAGGATTTGTTGGTTGAATTGAAGAAAAATTACACCATTGTTCTGGTAACACATAACATGTCTCAGGCGGCTCGTATTTCAGATAACGCCATGTTTATGTATCTTGGAGAATTGGTGGAGTACGATAAAACGAAAACGATGTTTACGAACCCGAAAGATTCGCGTACCGAAGGCTACCTTACCGGAGAATTTGGGTAATTTGTAAGCAATCGGATCACGGAATAGTAAATAATTGCAAGCAACCAACTTAACCAAACGAAAGTTCTACTTTCCTTAAATCGAACGAACAAATGAGTATAAACAAAGAAAACGCGATACAGGATATTCTCTCACGCTTCGAGGATATGGCCAACTACATTCTTCGTCAACTCGACCTAATCGAGGAAGTAATGAGCCAGGGAGAAACAGAAGTTCCGGCAGACATTGCAAAGGAAATTGCCAGTAACGAGAAGAAAATCGACAAACTGGATGTGAAAATTGGCGAAAAGATTGTCAACACCATCGTGTTGCAGAAGCCGGTAGCTTCCGATTTGCGTCAGATGATGGCGATTTACCAGATGGTTGGCGATTTGGAACGCATCGGGGATTTGGTGACCAATATTGCCGGTTCGATTCCCAAGATTAAGGATGAGGCGGTATTCGAACGCTTGTCGGATGTTATTTCCAATATGTTGATCTCAAGTGTAAACATGGTTCGGAAATCGATTCTTTCGTTTATCAATAACGATAAGGAGTACGCCATTTGGACCATCAAAAATGACGCGGTAATTGACGAACTGAATCATAAGCTCATAAAGAAAACCGTTAAAAAGAGTAAACTACCTAAGGAAACTCAGGATATGTTGCTCAGCTTTATCAATATCAACAGTATTATTTCGAATATTGAACGCATTGCTGACCATGCAACTAACGTAGCAGAAGCATCGATTTATTCGCTCGAGGGGACAGATATCCGCCATAAGCAGATTGATCTGGATGGTGACGATTTATAGCAGAACGTCAGCTTAATGGTGGTGAAGGAGCTTGGTCGACAAAAAACTTATGAAAAATGGCAAAGGATAAACCTCGCATTTTAATTGTTGACGACGAAGAAGACATATGCGAAATTCTTCAGTTTAACCTCGAAAGTGAAGGTTTTGAAACAGATGTTGCGCTTTCGGCTGAAGATGCAATGACCAAAAAGCTTAAAAAGTATAACCTGATTTTGCTGGATGTGATGATGGGCAAAATGTCTGGTTTTCGTTTGGCCGAAAAGATTCGGAAAGACATGGGCCTAACTGTTCCAATCATTTTTCTTACTGCAAAAGATACCGAAAACGATGTAGTGACCGGCTTCAATATCGGGGCCGACGATTACATTCCGAAGCCATTTTCCATAAAAGAAGTGGTCGTTCGGGTAAAGGCAGTAATGCGTCGTAGCAGTGGTGAAATACAGCATGTAGAGCCCGTAATTACTTCCGGTAAATTTAAACTGGATACCGAGATAAAGCGCTTACTGATTGGAGATAAGAAAATCGAGCTGACACGCAAGGAGTTTGAAGTGATGCGGTTATTGATGGAAAACGAAGGAAGAATTTTTCCGCGGGAAGACATTTTGAGCCGCGTTTGGAGTGATGATGTGGTGGTGACCGACCGGACCGTTGATGTAAACATTACGCGGTTACGAAAGAAATTGGGAGAGTACGGAAAGTGCATCCGGAACAAGTCAGGTTTTGGCTATTATTTTGAGGTTTAATACTGACAAAATTTAAATACAACGATGTTTACAAAAGACAGCTTTCAGCGAAAATTATTCTTCTATTATTTCTCTCTTTTCGTGGTGTTTACTGCGTCGGTTCTGATATATCAGTATCAACGTGAAAAAGAATACCGAATCGGGCAACTCGATGCTTCGCTCGAGAGCTACGCTAACCTGACGGATCAATACATCCGGCACGAAAAAATCTATTCTACCGGTAATTTTGGCAAGCTCGATTCTCTGAAATCGCTGATTCCGAGCGATGAAGTGCGTATAACGGTCATTAATCACGATGGCAAGGTTCTGTATGATAGTTCGGTGAAAGATTACGCGCACATGGAGAACCATTTGCAGCGACCCGAGATACAGAAATCGATTTATTCCGACTTTGGTGCGAACCTGCGGAAATCTCATACAACCGGAAAGGACTACTACTATTTTGCCCGTTTCTATCAGGATTATTTTGTTCGGGCGGCAGCAGTTTACAATATGCAGATTCAGCATTTCCTGAAGGCCGAAAAGACGTTTATCATATTCATTCTTTTCCTGTTCTTCGTCATCTGGCTCGTTCTGCGCATCGTTTCGCGCCGCATGGGCGACAGTATCAATAAGCTGAAGGATTTTGCGGTAACCATTCGTCGCGGAGGTACATACGATCGCAACATCCAGTTCCCCGATGATGAGCTCGGAGTTATTAGTCACGAAATCATCAAGCTTTATAAGCAGTTGCGCAGAACCAAGGATGAGCTGACCCAGGAGAAGGAGAAGTTGTTCAGTCACCTTTTTGTGTTGAACGAAGGAGTGGCGTTCTTTTCCTCCGAAAAGAAAACCATGCTTTCGAATAACCATTTTATTCAGTTTATCAACATCATCTCCGAGGAATCAACCATCTCGGCCGAGCAGGTATTCCAGGTAAAAGCGTTCGACGCTATCAACCTTTTTCTGGACGAAATACTGCAATCAGAGACGGAGTTTTTCCTGCATGACTTGCCGAGAACAGAAATGAATGTTCAGGTTGGTGGACGGTATTTCCATGTGCAGTGCATTGTTTTCCAGGATAAAACTTTCGAGATTATCATTACGGACAATACCAAACTGGTAAAGCAGCGTTTGATGAAACAGCAGATGACATCGAACATTGCGCACGAGTTGAAAACGCCCATTGCTTCGGCAAGAGGCTACCTCGAAACGATTCTGGAGTCACCCGGTCTCGATCCCGAAAAGCAACGTCATTTCATCGAAAAAGCGAACAGCCAGGTAAACCGGTTGACCAAACTGGTTGGCGACATTGCACTGTTGAATAAGATAGAAGAGGCAGGAGAGTATTACGCCATCGAGAAAGTGACGGTTGGGAAACTGATTTCGGAAGTAGTCGATAGTTTCCAAACCATGATTAACCGCAAGAGTGTGGTGGTTGAGGTCGACGCTGATTATGATTTAGCGGTGAAAGGGAATTACTCCCTGGTATTCTCCATCTTCCAGAACTTAATGGAAAATGCATTGAACTATGCGGGAGAGAATATAACCATTACCATTAAGCACTACCTCGAAGACGACAAGTTCCATTATTTTGCTTTCTCGGATAATGGAGTCGGCATTGCAGAAGAGCACTTGTCACGCATTTTTGAACGTTTCTACCGAATCGATTCAGGACGTTCACGCAAGTTGGGCGGAACCGGTTTGGGACTGGCCATCGTGAAACATGCAGTGGTATATCAGAAAGGCGAGATTACCGTAAGAAACCGGAAAGAAGGAGGACTCGAGTTCCTGTTCTCGTTACCCCGGTTTATCGAAAAGAAATAATACATATCATCGTTCAGGTGAAGGCTGTCCCGGTAACGGGATGGCCTTTCTTTTTAACGACAAAATTACAGTTCTGTAGTGACATAATGACTTAGTTTGAAGTTGGTTATGTGTGTTTTTGTCAGTTGGATTTTTCTTCCTGAAAAAGGAATGAAAAGAAGAATTTATTGTAAGTCAATCGACTTGCTAAATATGGTCGTAAGTAAAGGGGAGATTGGTTTGGCATGGCACGTAACTTGTTTTTTAACGTAGTGAATTTGACAATTTAAATCAGATGTAAGAACTTGAATGTTGAATTTAAAAGTTAGGAGGGTTTATTATGGCAATTGTAAAAGCTAACAACCGAATGTTCCCGTCTGTCCCTTCTTTCTTCGATAACTTTTTCTCAAGGGATTGGATGGATTGGACAAATTCCAATTTCGCAGACATGGACAGTACGTTGCCTGCTGTTAATGTCAAGGAATCGGATGATGACTATGTAATTGAAGTCGCTGCTCCCGGATTGTCCAAAGATGATTTTAAAATCGATTTGGATAATAACCGTTTGACTATTTCTTCCGAAAAGCAGGAAGAAAACAAGACAGACGAAGAGGGCAAATATACGCAGCGCGAATTCAGGTATCAGGCTTTCCAGCGTACATTCCATCTGCCTGGAAATGTAGTAGACAGTGATAAGATCGCGGCTAAGTACAAAGATGGAATTTTGTGCGTTACGCTTCCCAAACGGGAAGAAATAAAGCCGAAACCTGCCAAGCAAATCAAGATTTCATAAAACATGCAAAAGGCCGTCAATAACCGACGGCCTTTTTTCATACGGGTAATGCATGTTTGGTTTACAACTAATTACTTTCGATTACCTGTCCTTTCTCCCGGTATAAATCAACCTTCCCGTCAAGCAGAACAGCAATCACCGTAACCTTCGGGTCAAGCACTCTTTCAGGAACATCGATATAAACGATGCCCGGTACGTTACTCCAGTATTGTTTCCCAATTACTTTCCAGTTGAGCTTCGTGCCGTTGCCCACGACCCAGATCCGGTTTATTTTGTTTTTCAATCCTTTTATCATTAACGGTCCTACCGGTTTATACGGCAGATACAGGTAAAGGATGTCTCCCTTTTGGTTGAGCGCTGTTGGGCCGTAAAAATGTTCGGGTGGAATGCCTGCGCGGGTTCCGTAAATCGCCTCCTTGTGTTTCGACGTCCAACGCCCCAGTTCTTTTAAGATATCAACTTGTTTTTGTGGAATGGTCCCGTCTGCTTTTGGACCAATATCCAGTAGCAAATTGCCGCCCATGCTGATGCATTCCACCAGCATCCGGATGATTTGATTGGCCGACTTGTAATTGGTGTCGTTGGGCTGATATCCCCACGAATCATTCATGGTCATGCACAGTTCCCAGTATTTACTGTCGGGTTTCGTAATCGGAAGACCTTGCTCGGGGGTTTCATAATCGCCATAGCCTTGAATACGGGAGTTCAGGATGACGTTCTTGTTATATTTTCTCAAATCGGCAGCCAGTTCTCTGGCATGCCATTTTTCAGCGGATTGTTCCCAGTCACCATCAAACCAAAATAAATCGGGATGGAATTTTTTCGAAAGCTCTTCCAGTTGACAGAAATTGAATTTAACAAAGCGGTTCCAGCGGACCGATTCGTTGGTGTATCGTTTCTTTTCCCGGGTCCAGTTAGGATAATCCGGGTTACTCCAATCGAGTAAAGAATAATAAAGTCCAACTTTCAGTCCTTCTTTTCGGGCAGCTTTAACAAACGGAGCGACCAAATCGCGACCGGCCGGTGTTTTCTTTACCACGTTCAAATCACTACACTTTGTATCCCACAAGGCAACACCGTCATGATGCTTCGTGGTTAACACCGTATATTTCGCTCCACTCTCTTTAATCAGTTTGGCCCATTCTTCGGGATGGTAATTGGCGGCCGTAAAGCCGTTGAGCTGCTTCATGTAATCGGGATACGAAATGTATCCGTTGTAAAACGACCAGCTTTCGTCGATTCCGTTTACCGCATAAATCCCCCAATGAATGAAGATGCCCAGTTTGGCATCTTTGAACCAGGCCATTCGTTTTGCTTTTTCCTGCGAAGTATCAGTCTTTTGCGCTTTTACCTTGAAACCAGCGAGTAGAAACAGAAGTAAAAATACCGGAAGAATGCGATTCATTGCACAAATGGTTTAGTCGTCCAATTATTGAAAGCAATTTACGGTATTGGCAAATCTTTTTAAAAACTTTTACGAAGTTTGTTGGGGAAATGAATTTTATTCGTGGGAGCACTGAATGAAGAATTGTGATAATATTATTAACTTTAAGGTTGATGTTCAGGTTGCTGAGTTGATTGAAGACTGACAAACATGTACCTTTTACTTCCCGGGGATTTCCCCTCTCGTGTGTGATGTTTTCCAATTGGCATTTGCTTTAAAATATCGAGTTATGTACAGGCTGAAATTCATTTTTGTCGCTTTGTGGTTGATCTGGCTGGGGACTTCCTGCCGGACGGAGAGAAGCATGTCGGGCATTGTGGGAACACCAATTCCGGGCGAAATCGAGAATTTCCCGGACTGGGCGCATGAATTGATGGCCGATACGTTGAAAGTGGATATGCCCGAGCATTCATCCGTTTCGCGCAACCCGATGATTTGGGAACCTGGCGATGTAAGGGCTCCTATGCCGGTTTTGGTTCCTGAAGAAATGAAGGAATTTTACCACCTCAAGATTTATCAGCCGAAAAACAACGATGGCTGGTATTCTCCAGATTACCGCGGCAATTTTTACCGGCAGCACGAGGAGCCGAGGGACACGGTTCGGCAGGTATTGTAGTTGGATATTTTGAGTGTTTGAATTGTTATTGTTCTCTGCGGTTTAAAGCCAGAATTTCCTCCTTCAGAACATCTCTTAATTCGAGGAAATTGTTTTGCAGCCGCAACATGTTCTTTGCGAAGAAGGCGAATATTTCGTTCCACTGCTTTTGGCGGTGCATGTCAACTCCTTTTTTTCGCTCGTAAATGCGGCAAACTTCCTGTCCATTGTCGCGCTCAAAAGCAAAATCCCAAATTAATCCTTCCGGGAAACCGTCTTCCAGCAGCAACCGGTACTTCTCAAGCAGTTCGTAAACTTCCAGTCTGCGGGCTTCATTCTTATGACTGATTTCCAGAATCACATCGGCAAATTCCCGGCCGACCTCAAATTTCAAGGCTATATTGCTGATTTTAGTCCGGTGCAGAACCCATTTCTTCTTCATTGCGGCGAGTTCCGGAAGCTGATTGCAATAACCGTCAAATTCAGTCCAAAACCGTTTAACTAAATCTTTCTTCTCCTCTTTCGTATACATGCGGGTGTGGAAACTTTCCGCAAAGATAATGTTCCGCAGTTATTTGACGAAACCGGCCGGATTGGGCGGCTTCTTCTTATGCGTTGCACTGATGATTTTGTACATTTAATGGAAAAAATAACGAGTTATGAAATCTATAAATCCGGCAACAGGAGAGTTGATAAAAGAATATTCCGAAATGAGCGAAGAACAGGTGAAGGAAGTTGTTGACCTGAACCTTGAAGCATGGAATGGCTATCGCGAAACGAGTTTCAGCCAGCGTTCACAATGGATGCAGAAGGCTGCTGAACTGCTGCGAAGCCGAAAGGAGGAGTACGCGCGGCTGATTACCGCGGAGATGGGGAAGCGCATTGCAGAGTCGCATTCGGAAGTAGAGAAGTGTGCCTGGGTTTGTGAATATTATGCCGAAAATGCTGAGCAAATGCTGGCGGATGAACTGATGGAATCCGATGCATCGAAAAGCATGGCCGTTTTTAATCCACTGGGACCGGTTCTGGCGGTTATGCCCTGGAACTTTCCGTTTTGGCAGGTATTCCGTTTTGCAGCACCGGCGCTGATGGCTGGCAATGCCGGCCTGCTGAAGCATGCATCAAATGTTCAGGGCTGCGCATTGGCCATCGAAGAGGTTTTCAGGGACGCCGGTTTCCCGGAGAACATCTTCCGGACATTAGTAATTTCTTCTTCCAAAGTGGAGGCTGTCATTGCTCATCCGGCGGTTAAAGCAGTTACCCTTACGGGAAGTGAATATGCCGGAAGTCAGGTGGCTTCGCTGGCAGGCAAATATCTGAAAAAGTCGGTACTCGAACTGGGCGGCTCCGATCCGTTTATTGTTCTGGCGGATGCCGATTTGGAGGAAGCCGCAAAAGTAGCAGTTGGTTCCCGTATGATTACCTCGGGGCAAACGTGTATTGCAGCAAAACGGTTTATCGTGGAGCAACACGTTGCCGCGCCGTTTCTTGAGAAAGTGAAAGCTTTGATGGAAGCATATGAACCCGGCGACCCGGGAAAAGAGGAGACGTCGCTGGCTCCGTTGGCCCGCCCCGATTTGGTCGACGATATCGATAACCAGGTGAATAAGTCGGTGGAGCAGGGAGCCCAGATTATTTCCGGCGGAAGCCGGGTGGAGGGAATTGGCAACTATTATTCTCCCACCATTTTAACGAATGTAAGCCGAGGGATGCCTGTTTACATGGAAGAAACCTTTGGACCGGTGGCAGTTGTGCTTCCGGTAGAAGATGAAAAAGAGGCAATTGAAGTGGCGAACGATAGTTTGTATGGACTGGGGGCTTCGCTCTGGACATCGGATTTGAAAAAAGGAGAGGAGCTGGCCCGTAAAATTGAAGCGGGTGCAGTTTTTGTCAATGGCCTGGTGAAATCGGACCCGCGGCTGCCTTTTGGCGGAATCAAGAATTCCGGTTACGGAAGAGAACTTTCCGGTTACGGAATAAAAGAGTTTGTGAATATCAAAACGGTTTGGATTAAATAGCTGAAAAGCATACTCAAAAGAAAAGCGGTCCGGAGAAGACCGCTTTTTTTTATATCATTCGATAGTTAGTTGTTAATCGGAATGGTTCCTTTTTCGGCTGCCCTCTTCAGTTTTTTGTTAGCGAAAATGGCAATCTCCACCCGGCGGTTCAGTGCCCGGTGTGCCGGCGTATCGTTGGCCACAATAGGCTGCTCCTCGCCGTATCCCTTGGTCGTGATACGGGAATAAGCCACATTATGTCCTTCGAGGTAGGTTGCTACACTTTCCGCCCTACGTTCTGACAACTTCAGGTTATACTCCGCAGTTCCGGTGTTGTCGGTATGACCTTCCACCAGAATATTGGTATCACCATATTTATTCAGAATCTGAGAGAGTTTGGCAAGCTGGTCTTTGGACTGCTGATTCAGCGCGGTGGAGTTGAGGGCGAAGAGGATACCGGAATCGAACGTAATTTTGATTCCTTCACCAACGCGTTCCACTTTGGCGCCTTCCAAATCTTTCTGCATCTCGGCAGCCTGCTTGTCCATGTAATTACCGATAACAGCGCCGGTTGCTCCACCAACTCCTGCACCAATAATGGCTCCGATAGCTGTATTTCCGGCCAGCTTTCCAATTCCGGCGCCTACGGCAGCACCGGTTCCGGTTCCAATCATGGCACCTTTTTCGGCATTGTTCAGCGTTTTACATCCGTTGAAAAGAAAGGTGAGGAGAAGGATGAAGATCGCATACTTCTTCCCTTTAGGGATAAATAATTTTTGATTGTTCATGGTCTTGTTCTTTTAATATCGGTGAATCATATTTTCAGAACTTATAACAGTAAAACAACGAAAATTCCTATTCTTGATCACAAAAAAACCCCGCCTTTAAAGGCGAGGTTCGGGTATGATAAAATCCTGAGTGGATCAGGCTTTTTTCACTTTTTTGTAACCATAGATGGCATTTTTACCCAGCTCTTCTTCAATGCGAAGCAGCTGGTTGTATTTAGCCATACGGTCAGAACGGCTCAGAGAACCGGTTTTAATCTGGCCACTGTTGGTAGCTACCGCGATGTCAGCGATGGTTGAATCTTCGGTTTCACCTGAACGGTGAGAAGTTACGCTGGTATAACCTGCACGGTGCGCCATTTCGATAGCGTCGAGAGTTTCGGTCAGCGTACCAATCTGGTTCACTTTAATCAGGATAGAGTTGGCAGCATCCAGTTCGATACCTTTCTGCAGGTATTCAACGTTGGTTACGAACAGGTCGTCACCAACCAACTGGCACTTGTCACCCAGTTTTTTGTTGAGCATTACCCAACCGTCCCAGTCGCCTTCGTCGCAACCGTCCTCGATAGAATCAATCGGGAATTTTTCAACCAGCTCAGCCAGGTAGTTTACCTGCTCTTCACGGCTGCGTTTTGCACCGTTAGCACCTTCGAATTTGGAATAGTCGTAAACACCGTCGCTGTAGAATTCAGAAGAAGCACAGTCGAGAGCGATAGAAACATCGCCACCTTCTTCGAGACGACCAGGTTTGTAACCTGCGTTTTTAATAGCTTCGATAATGCTGTTCAAAGCATCTTCGGTACCATCGAGTGCTGGAGCGAAACCACCTTCGTCACCAACAGCGGTACTAAGGTTACGTTTGCTGAGTACTTTTTTCAGGTGATGGAAAACTTCAGCACCCATGCGCAGACCTTCGCGGAAAGAAGGAGCACCAACGGGACGAATCATGAATTCCTGGAAAGCAATCGGAGCATCGGAGTGAGAACCACCGTTGATGATGTTCATCATCGGAACGGGCAGCGTTTTGGCATTGGTTCCACCGATGTAGCGATACAGCGGCATATCGAGGTAAGTAGCAGCAGCTCTGGCTACAGCCAGCGAAACACCCAACATGGCGTTGGCACCCAGTTTAGATTTGGTTTTGGTTCCATCGAGTTCGAGCAATTTCTTGTCGAGGGCAACCTGATCGAGAGCGCTCATGCCGATAACTTCTTCGGCAATCACGTTATTTACGTTTTCAACAGCTTTCAGTACGCCTTTACCGAGGTAACGGCCTTTGTCACCATCACGAAGTTCGAGTGCTTCGTTTTCGCCGGTCGATGCACCTGATGGTACAGCAGCGCGACCTACAACACCGCTTTCGAGGGTAACTTCTACTTCAACGGTTGGGTTCCCGCGGGAATCCAGAATTTCTCTTCCGACTACTTTGTAAATCAACATTGTTTTTTGCTGTTTTTATGTTCAACATTTGTAGCTGTCAGGACGACAGCTTAGCAATAATTTTTATGCATATTAAATTCTGACAAAGATAAACATTCCCTGTGAATTACGTCTACCTTTTATCGAGGAGAAATGAAATTTGTAGTTAAGTTAATAAAGAACCGAATGGCTTGATTTTACTGGGATTTCGCGAATGTCAGTTTTCCGAATCGGGGTATTTTAATATATAGAAAAATAGATATCACGGGCTATCAAATCACGATTCCTTCCGGTGCTTTTTTCCCGGGAGGTAACGATGAACTTGGACCTCGTGCGTTGTAATCATTCCCCCCTTGCCCGATTTCTCCATCATCTCTTCTACGATAGGGATAAATTTCTTTACTCGTTCTTCGTTATCGGTAATGTCAATTAATATCGGAAGGTCGCCTCCCAACGCGAATATTTTCATGGTGTGGATGGAGTGGCTGGCACCAAACGACATAACACCGCGAAAGGCCGTAGCACCGGCCATACCTTCTTTACGGGCGGCATATATAATGGCTTCGTACAATGGCTGACTTTCGTATTTATCGGTTTCTCCGCATTGAATACGGAGATTGAGAGCTTTTCCGTACAGTTCCATATGATTGAATTTTTCGGTTTAACTAAAGACTAGTTGATCAGAAAATAACTCTGACCAGGACAATTCCCAAATAAACAGCCAATATTCCTGTAAAGAGACTTCCGCCGACGTTCAGGAACAGGTATTGCCAAAGCTTTTCGTTGATCAGCGTGAGATTATTATAGGCGAATGATGAGAAAGTAGTAAAGCCACCACAAAATCCTACAGCAAGGAAAAGGCGGGCTTCGGGGGATAGCAGGTTACCTCTGCTGGCCATTTCGTATACAATACCAATAATGAGACTACCAACAATATTGACTACGAAAGTTCCCATCGGAAAGGAACTATCCATAAACCGTTCAACGCCTTTTTGCGAAAGAAAACGGGAAATGCTTCCCAAACCTCCTCCTAAACCTACAATTAATGCTTCTTTCCACATAACTTATTCAATCGGTCACCAGATAAAATGATTGTAATCAGCCGAATCTGTCAAGTTGAATTATTCGGCCTTTACTATTTTACGTTTACATAACAATAATCATTGGTAAAAGTAATAAAACAAGTCATGAAAAGAATTATCTTGAACCATTCAAAAGCTTCTGTGAGCCTTATTTAAAAATTATTTTATTCCGGAGTTGATAATTCTCCGACAGACTAAACCGAGCATGAGAATAAGAGAAATATTACTACTTATCTTTTTGATTTTTCCAGGGTATTCACTTCATGCCCAGGAAACAAATCATCGCCCTAAAATCGGATTGGTTTTAAGTGGTGGCGGGGCGAAAGGTTTTGCTCATGTGGGGGTTTTGAAAGTGCTGGAAGAAGCCGGAATACCGATTGATTATATCGCCGGTACCAGTATTGGAAGCATCGTCGGAGGATTTTATGCGATGGGCTATGATGCCAATACGCTGGAAAAGATAGTGAAGAGCCAGGATTGGGCAACGCTGCTGAGTGATCAGGTAGATAGGCGTTATATTCCGGTTTTTGACAAGCATGAGCTGGATCGCTACAACCTGAGTTTCCCAATACGGTCGAAACGTGTTAGTTTACCTTCGGGAGCATTGAGCGGTCAGAATGTTCAGGATTTGTTCTCTTATCTGGCACTCGATTACCAAAATGTAACCGACTTTTCAAAACTGCCGCGTTCTTTTCTTTGTGTGGCGGCCGATATCGAAACGGGAAAAGAGGTGGTTTTAAATCATGGATATCTCCCGCTGGCGATTCGGGCCAGCATGTCCGTTCCTACGGCATTCTCTCCCGTCGATGTGGACGGGCGCCTGCTGGTGGATGGTGGCATTGTTAATAATTTCCCGGTGAACCGTTGTAAAGAGATGGGCGCTGATATTATTATCGGTGTAGATATTCAGTATGGACTAAGGGATAAGAAAGAACTGCAATCTATCCCGGATGTGGTGAATCAGATGATTAACCTGATGTCCTACCGGAAGTCGGAAGAAAACAAAAAGCTGGTTGACTATTACATTAAACCTGACATTAAAGGATACTCGGCTTCCAGTTTCGATGCTGCATCAGCCGATGAGTTGATAAAAAGGGGAGAAGAGGCTGCCCGGAAGATTCTTCCACAACTGATTCATCTGCGCGACTCGCTACATTTGAAACCGAATCCCATTAAGCCCGAGAAGATTCCAAGTATGGACCGCAACTTGACTATCGAGCGGGTGACAGTAGACGGCGCCAAAAATCAGGGATTGAATTATTTCCTCGGATTATTGGATCTGGATCCGCCGCAAGTGATGACGGTTCGGCAACTTCGTGAAGGAATTAAGCGGATTTATGGCTCAGGAAACTTCGATTACGTTCGCTATCGTTTACTGGGCGATAAAAACAAAACGCTGCATTTGACAGTGAAAGAACGGGTTCACGACCGCTTGAACCTGGGAATTCACTATGACACTGACCGAAAAGCAGCTTTGTTAATCAATACAACTTTTAAAAACAGCCGGAAGACCGGAGCCAAACTGTCAATGGATGCAATTTTGGCAACCAACCCTGCATTTGCTGTGCGTTATACAGTTGATAATGGTTGGAAGCCGGGGCTTTTGGCCGGGGCCAGCATCCACGACGAAACCATTTCGCAGTATGTAAACGGAGATAAATCGTCGCTGGTCAACCTCCAGTTATATAAAGCACAATTGGCTACCCACTCGGTTTATTTCGATGCGTTCAGGATTTCTTTAGGAGCGGAAGTAGAGCATTTCAATGTTGAATCGGTGATTGGTACCATTCCAGATGTAAATCTCGATAATCAGACGCTTTTAAATTACTATGCTCAGATCGATCTGGACCAAATGAACCGGGCTTACTTCCCGACTGTTGGATGGAAGTTTCTGGGCGAAGCGAAAATTGTGACCGATAACGGTTGGTTATTGAATGAAGGCAATCCGTTTATGCCGGTAAAATTGAACATCCAGTTTGCTAAATCCTTTGGTTCCCGTTTTACAATACTGCCGTCAGCGAAGGGAAGAATCATTATTGGTTCGGGAGAGCCGGTATATTATAAATCTTTTGTGGGAGGGGTGGAGCAAACCGACTATTTGAATGCTCAGGTTCCGTTTATTGGCCTTCGCCGAATGGAGTTGATGACCCGCAACGTGGCTGTCGGTGAAATGGACTTCCGCTTTCGCTTTTGGGAAAGTATTTATTTGACATTGAATACAAATCTTGGGTTCTACGGTAATGATAATGACTTTCTGACCAAAGGTGATGTTCTGGCCGGTGGAGGTATTACATTGTCGTATGATAGTATGGTCGGACCTGTCGAGCTAATGGTGAATAGTTCGAATATATCGAACGATCCTTCGGTCTTTTTGTCTCTTGGATATTGGTTCTAGTTGACTTGTTTTTCGTCAATCAATCTTTGTTTCATCTATGCGGTTACCTTAAAAGTTCGGGTAATCAGTAAAACTATGTTTTCTCATGAACAGATTAATTATTGCATTATTTCTCCTATTCACTTTTACACAAGTTAAAGCACAATCTGATACACTTTCTGCGTTACCAAATTTGCCGGAATTGCAGACAGCCGAATACAGTTTTTATGTGTATGATGCTACAACTGGACAGGTTGTAGCCCAATCGCCGCAAAAGAGCCTGGAGCCGGCTTCGGTATTGAAAGTGGTGACAACGGCAACTGCAATGCGGCTGCTCGGGCCCGACTTTCGGTTTAAAACCCGGTTTGGCTATATCGGAAAAATCGATCACAAGACCGGTACATTGAAAGGCGATTTGATTATTAAAGGAGGAGCTGATCCGGCTTTTTATTCCGAATACTTTAAAACCCATTATTTAGGTGTTTTCGAACAGTGGGCCTACCAATTAAAGCAACTGGGAATAAAGCAAGTGGATGGCGACGTTATTGGTGATGCCTCGGCACTGGACGATACCGCTATTCCCGGCGGATGGATTTGGGAAGATATGGGAAACTATTATGGTGCGGGTGTGTACGGGCTCACCTTTGCCGACAACATGTACCGGATACATTTTCAATCGCCGGCTGAAGCGGGACAACCAACTACCGTGAAGTATGTGCAACCGGAAACTCCGGGTTTCTCGCTGGATAACCGGGTGATCTCTTCCAATAAAAACAGCGATCAATCGTATGTATATGGCGCTCCGTATGCGCAACATCAGATGATTACGGGCAGAATACCGAAAGGGCGAAATGATTTTGTAGTGAAAGGTGCCATGCCGAATCCTCCGCTTGAAGCTGCCGATTCGTTACGAAAAGTGATAAATAAGTTAGGAATTGAAATCACAGGTCAGGCAAAAGCCGGTTTTACGGACGAAGAAGGTGAGTTCCGTCAGATGGCCGTAGAGAAATCGCCCAAACTGAAAGACATCATTGACACGACCAATCACGAAAGTGTCAATCTGTTTGCCGAGCACCTTCTTAGGGAAATTGGACGGAAGGTATCCGGTAAGCCTGCATTGGACGAAGGATTGAAAGATTTGAAATCGTACTGGCAGGACCGAGGTGTGTATTTGCAGGGTTTTTATCAGACCGACGGTAGTGGGCTGTCCCGGTCAAATGCTGTCTGTACGAGAACGTTGGTTGAGGTGATGTTGAATATGTACAGAACGCCTGGTGATGACCAGATATTCTTTAATTCTCTTCCCTTGGCTGGCAAAGAAGGCACTTTGAAGTACTTTTTTCAGGGAACTCCGCTTGAGGGAACGTTGCGGGCAAAAACCGGATCGATGGAACGAGTGAGAAGTTTTGCTGGAGAATTTACAAATCGTAACGGGCACCAACTATTTTTTGCAGTGATTGTAAATAATTTTTCGGGTTCTTCTTATGAAATGGGAAAGCAATTAGAGCCCTGGTTGCTTACTTTTTATTAGACTAATTCTAAGTAATCCATGTGTAAGTTTGAGATTCATAGGAGTTTATATAGGGTAGATTTTTCGAACAAAAATGTAGTTTGTTAGAATTATATTCTTCTGTTTTATACTACAAAGTCAATTCTACTTTTAATTATATATTAAATCAGTGTAAATACTTACATTTTCGTTTTGTCTTTTTGTATTTATTTCTACATTTGCCTTTGTAGTTCATAAGCGATAATTGATTAAGGAAATTTTATTGCGGACATTGAGCGGTATTTTTGTAATCAACCCCATGATAACCATTCTCTCGGAGAATGGTTTTCTTTCAGATTATAAAAGAAAAAATTAGATATGATGCGTACAATAGTCGATAACCTTCTTCTCGTGGACATTATTATTCTCGTCGGTACCAGTTGAGAAAGGTTGACTATTGCATAAATCGAAACGAACAAGCCTTTCTCAAGAAAACGAGAAAGGCTTTTTTTTAAACGTAAATCCAGGCATGGAAAAAAAACTGAGAAGCGAAACAACAACCCGCGGGCGTCGTATGGCAGGTGCCCGAAGCCTGTGGAGGGCGAATGGGATGAAAGAGGAACATTTTGGCAAGCCGCTGATTGCCGTTGTCAACTCGTTCACCCAGTTCGTGCCCGGTCATGCGCATTTGCATGATGTTGGGCAGATGGTGAAAAAGGAGATTGAAAAACTGGGCTGCTTCGCTGCAGAATTTAACACCATTGCAGTTGACGATGGTATTGCCATGGGACATGACGGAATGTTGTATTCATTGCCGTCGAGGGAAATAATAGCCGATAGTGTTGAATACATGGTTAACGCGCATAAAGCGGACGCTATGATTTGCATCTCCAATTGTGATAAGATTACACCGGGGATGTTAATGGCCGCAATGCGTTTGAACATTCCGGCCATTTTTGTATCCGGTGGTCCCATGGAGGCCGGCGAGGCACAAGGACGTCAGTTTGACCTGGTTGATGCCATGGTAATGGCTGCCGACGATTCGGTAAGCGACAGTGTGCTGCTGGATGTCGAACAAAACGCGTGTCCTACCTGTGGCTCCTGTTCAGGAATGTTTACGGCCAATTCGATGAACTGTCTGACTGAGGCGCTGGGACTTTCCCTTCCGGGAAACGGAACCGTAGTGGCAACACATGCCCGCCGGAAAGAATTGTTCGTGAAAGGAGCAAAAGCCATCGTCGATCTGACCTACGATTATTATAAGAATGGTAATGAAAAAGTATTGCCCCGCAGTATCGGCTCTCGTGAAGCATTTATGAATGCAATGACTCTGGACATTGCGATGGGCGGTTCGACTAATACAGTATTGCACTTGCTGGCCATTGCTCGTGAAGCTGGTGTCGATTTTACCATGAAGGACATGGACGAGCTTTCGAGGAGAGTTCCCTGTATTTGTAAAGTAGCTCCCAATTCGCATTATCACATTCAGGATGTGAACCGGGCAGGAGGTATTCTCGGAATTCTCGGCGAGCTGGATCGGGGCGGATTGCTCAATCGATCAGTTAGCCGGGTTTCGGATAATACGCTGGGTGAAGCCATCGATAACTGGGATGTGCTGCGGGATTCGGCTGGTACGGAAGCTCGGGAACTTTATTCAGCTGCGCCCGGAAACATCGGTCGCAACCTGGTGATGGGTTCGCAGCAGATGCATTACGGAAAACTCGATTTGGATCGGGAAGAGGGCTGTATTCGCGATATTGACCACGCTTACACCAAAGAAGGTGGATTGGCTGTACTGTTCGGAAATATAGCACGAAAAGGATGTATCATAAAAACAGCGGGAGTTGATTCTTCTGTTTTTCAATTTAAGGGAACGGCCCGGGTCTTTGAATCGCAGGATGACGCTATTCGCGGAATCCTTGGCGATGCGGTCCAGGCCGGCGATGTGGTTATTATCCGTTACGAAGGTCCCAAAGGCGGACCCGGAATGCAGGAAATGCTGTACCCAACCTCCTACCTGAAATCAGTTCGACTCGATAAACAATGTGCATTGGTAACCGATGGTCGCTTTTCCGGAGGAACTTCAGGACTGTCTATCGGACACGTTTCACCTGAAGCTGCTGCCGGAGGTGAGATCGCGCTGGTCAGGGATGGAGATCCCATTGAAATCGACATCCCGGCCCGCCGGATTGAATTAATGGTATCAGAGGAAGAGCTTGAAAAACGCCGTGTTGATGAAGAAACGCGAGGAGCACAAGCCTACACTCCGCAAAGCCGTGACCGGCAGGTAAGCCGGGCGCTGAAAGCATATGCAAGTCTTGTTTCGTCAGCCGACGAAGGAGCAGTAAGATTAATTGATTAACACTAAATCCAGATAGCCATGACGGCACCATCAAAAGAGTTTATGGAAATGAAACAGAAGGCCATGCAGATTACGGGAGCTGAAGCAGTTATCCGTTCATTGCTGGAAGAAGGAGTTGAAACCATATTTGGCTACCCTGGCGGGGCAATTATGCCGGTTTACGATGCTTTGTACGATTTCGACAAGCAGGTACGGCACATTCTGACGAGACATGAACAGGGAGCTGTTCATGCGGCACAGGGATATGCCCGTGTGACCGGAGATGTCGGCGTTTGTTTTGCCACTTCCGGACCGGGTGCCACCAACCTAATTACCGGCATTGCCGATGCGATGATCGATTCCACACCTCTCGTGTGTATCACCGGTCAGGTTGCATCGCCGCTTTTGGGAACCGATGCGTTCCAGGAGTCGGATGTTGTGGGTATCTCTATGCCGGTAACCAAGTGGAATTACCAGATCACGACGCCGGAGGAAATTCCAACCGCGATTGCACAAGCGTTCTACATTGCCCGCAGCGGCCGTCCGGGACCGGTAGTACTGGATTTGACCAAAGACGCCCAGTTCGGTAAAATGGATTTTACTTACAAGCGCTGCGAAAAAATCCGGAGTTACGTTCCTGAGTATCCGCTTGATAAAGAGAGTTTGAAAAGCGCATCGGACCTGATTAACAGTGCGAAGAAACCTTTCCTGCTTTTCGGACAGGGAGTAATTCTTTCCAGTGCCGAGCGCGAATTGCAGGAATTCATCGAAAAAGCTGGAATCCCAGCAGCCGGAACCTTGCTTGGTTTATCTGCTTTGGATTCCGATCATGAACTGCATACGGGAATGCTGGGGATGCACGGAAACTACGGGCCCAACATCAAAACCAATGAATGCGACGTGTTGATTGCTGTGGGAATGCGTTTCGACGACCGGGTGACCGGCGACGTAAAACGTTATGCCCGTCAGGCGAAAGTGATTCATCTGGAAATCGATCCATCTGAAATCAATAAAATCATCAAAGCCGATGTGGCTGTTCTAGGTGATGCCAAGAAGTCACTTCGTATGCTGACTCGTCTCGTGAAAAAGCAGGAGCATACCGAGTGGGTGAATGAATTCCACCAGGCTGCCGACATCGAAAATGAGAAGGTGATTCAGAAAGATCTTTTTCCGGTTAAACCGGGATTGACGATGGGCGAAGTGGTTCGGATGTCATCCGAATTAACGAATAATGAATCAGTTGTTGTAGCGGATGTGGGCCAAAACCAGATGGCGGCTGCCCGGTATGCCAAATTCTCGAAGACTCGTAGTCACATCAGTTCCGGAGGTTTGGGAACGATGGGATTCGGTCTCCCGGCTGCGATTGGTGCCAAGATTGGTGCTCCCGACCGCGAAGTGGTTGCGTTTGTTGGCGATGGCGGATTGCAGATGACCATTCAGGAATTGGGGACCATTGCTCAGGAAAATCTTCCTGTTAAGCTGGTTGTTTTGAATAACCATTTCCTCGGAATGGTACGTCAGTGGCAACAACTCTTCTTCGAGCGCCGTTATTCGTTCACCGAGATGGTGAACCCTGATTTCGTGAAAATTGCCGAAGGTTTTGGAATTCCTGGTAAGCAGGTAAAAACCCGTGAGGAATTGCAGGTTGCCATGAAAGAGATGATTGACAATCCCGGACCATTCCTGTTGGATGTTTTGGTGGAGAAAGAAGACAACATTTTCCCGATGGTACCAACCGGAGCGTCCGTTTCAGATATTTTGTTGTCGGCTGAAGAATAACCTCTGTTAATTGTTTCCGCTTTCGCGAAAAGAGTAACAGGCAAAAAACACAAAAGATGAAAGAAGAATTTATCATATCGGCTTACAGCGAAAACCACATCGGTTTGCTGAACCGCATCACCATTATATTCACTCGCCGGAAAGTCAACATCGAAAGTCTGACCGTTTCGGAGTCGGCGCTGAGCGGAATTTCCAAATTCACCATCGTGGTGCGTGAAGAGCGTTCGCGGGTGGAGAACATTGTGAAGCAAATAGAAAAACAGGTGGATGTACTGAAGGCCTATTTCCACACTAATGAGGAGATGATCTTTCAGGAAATTGCCCTGTACAAAGTGCCAACCACTGCCTTAATGGATTCAGACCAGATTGAACGGATGGTGCGGAAACACAATGCCCGTATCCTGGAAATTACCAAGGATTACACGGTCATCGAAAAAACCGGTCACAAGGAAGAGACGCAGGAGCTCTTCAATGGACTCAATAAGTTTGGAGTTCTACAGTTTATTCGTTCTGGTCGTGTGGCTATTACCCGCTCTGCAAACGAGCGGCTCTCCGAATTCCTTGCCGAGCGGGATGCACTCCTGGCAAGTATCGAAATGAAATCGAATTAAATAAAAAGTCTTATAACAACACCTTTTAAAAAATCAGATCAAAATGGCTAAAATGAATTTTGGCGGCGTCGAAGAAAATGTGGTGACCCGCGAAGAATTTCCTCTTGCGAAAGCGCAGGAAACACTCAAAGATGAAACCATCGCCGTACTCGGTTACGGTGTACAGGGACCCGGTCAGTCACTAAATCTTCGTGATAACGGATTTAATGTCATCGTCGGTCAGCGCAAAAATTCCAAATCATGGGATAAAGCTGTCGCTGACGGTTGGGTACCCGGCGAAACTCTTTTCGAACTGGAAGAAGCTTGCGAAAAAGCAACAATTATTCAATATCTGCTATCCGATGCCGGCCAGATTTCTCTTTGGCCTACCGTGAAAAAACATTTAACTCCCGGAAAAGCGCTTTACTTTTCTCATGGATTTGCGGTAACGTATAAAGAACGTACCGGTATTATTCCTCCGGAAGATGTAGATGTAATTCTGGTTGCCCCGAAAGGTTCGGGTACCAGTTTGCGTCGTATGTTCCTCGAAGGTCGTGGACTGAACTCCAGCTTCGCTATCTTCCAGGATGCTACCGGAAAAGCCAAAGACCGCGTTGTTGCACTGGGAATTGGCGTTGGTTCAGGTTACCTGTTCGAAACCACTTTCAAACGCGAAGTTTACTCCGATTTGACAGGAGAGCGCGGTACGCTGATGGGCGCTATTCAGGGAATTTTTGCAGCTCAGTACGAAGTGCTGCGTAAAAACGGCCATACACCTTCCGAGGCTTTCAACGAAACCGTGGAAGAGTTGACTCAGAGTTTGATGCCTTTGGTCGCTGAAAACGGAATGGACTGGATGTATGCCAACTGCTCAACTACTGCTCAGCGCGGTGCGTTGGATTGGTGGAAGAAATTCCGCGATGCAACCCAGCCGGTCTTTGAAGAACTGTACAGCGAAGTCGCTGCCGGAAATGAAGCGCAACGTTCTATCGATTCCAACAGCAAGTCTGACTATCGAGTCAAGTTGGAAGGGGAATTGAAGGAATTGCACGATTCTGAAATGTGGAAAGCAGGTGCCACCGTGCGCCAATTGCGTCCCGAAAATAACGGCTAATGCCGAATGATATGTGAATGGAGAGAACCTGGTTCTTTCCATTCTTCATAAATAGCACGAAGCCGGGAATAGTTTGAAAAAGTAAATTAAGAAATTCAATACAGAAAATCATGGATGATAACAGGGTATATGTATTTGATACCACACTGCGAGATGGAGAGCAGGTACCGGGTTGCCAGCTGAATACGATTGAGAAAATCGAAGTAGCCAAGGCCCTGGAACTGCTAGGGGTCGACGTGATTGAAGCCGGCTTTCCTATTTCCAGCCCGGGCGATTTTCATTCGGTGGTCGAACTGTCGAAAGCGGTTACCTGGCCAACCATTTGTGCCCTGACCCGTGCGGTGGAGAAAGATATCGATGTAGCTGCCGATGCACTGAAATATGCCAAGCGTGGACGAATTCATACCGGTATTGGTACATCACCATATCACATTAAATATAAACTGAATTCCAACCAGGACGAGATTCTGGAACGTGCGGTGGCTGCTGTAAAATATGCCAAGAAGTATGTTGAGGATGTAGAGTTTTATGCCGAAGATGCTGGTCGTACGGACAATGTTTATCTGGCCAAAGTAATCGAGGCTGTGATTAAAGCGGGTGCGACAGTTGTGAATATTCCGGATACAACCGGGTACTGTCTTCCGAATGAGTTCGGTGAAAAAATCCGTTTCCTGAAAGAGAATGTAAAAGGAATCGATAAAGCCATTATCTCGACTCACTGTCATAACGACTTGGGTATGGCTACCGCGAACACCGTATCCGGAATTATGAATGGTGCCCGCCAGGTAGAGGTAACTATCAATGGTATCGGTGAGCGTGCCGGAAACACTTCACTGGAAGAAGTGGTGATGACGCTTCGTTCTCACAAGGAGTTGGATTTGCATACCAATATCAACTCAAAAAATATTTACAAAACCAGCCGCCTGGTTTCCAGTTTGATGAACATGCCGGTGCAACCGAACAAAGCGATTGTTGGTCGGAATGCATTCGCTCACTCGAGTGGTATTCATCAGGATGGTGTGTTGAAACACCGCGAAAACTATGAGATCATCGATCCGGCAGAAGTGGGTATCAACGAATCTTCTATCCTGCTGACAGCCCGTAGTGGTCGTGCCGCATTGAAGCACCGTCTCGAAGTTCTGGGATACAAACTGGACAAAGAAAAGGTGGATGAAGTTTACGAAGACTTCCTGAAACTGGCCGATAAGAAGAAACAGATCAAGGACGACGATCTGTTGGTACTGCTCGGCGAATTGGGTAAAGGAGAACGTCGGATTAAGCTGGACTTCCTGCAGGTGGTGACCGGGAAAAATATGGTTCCAATGGCTACCGTGAAGCTGGATATTGCCGGCGAGAAATTCACAGCCACCGAATCAGGTAATGGTCCTGTCGATGCGGCGATTTCAGCTGTTAAAGATATTATTCACCGTAAGGTAGTTCTGGAAGAGTTTCTTATTCAGGCGATTACCCGAGGAAGTGATGATATTGGTAAAGTGCACATGCAGGTGGAAGCCGACGGCGTTATTTACAACGGCTTTGGCGCTCATACCGACATTGTAACCGCTTCTGTTGAAGCCTTTATCGATGCGATTAACAAAATAGGAAACGGTTCAGGTAATAAAATTTGATTCCGTTTCAAGCAGTATTAATTTTGAATGATATTCAAATGAGTTCAGCATCAAAAACACTTTTTGACAAAATATGGGATGCTCATGTGGTTGAGCATGTGGACGGTGGCCCCGATGTTTTTTACATCGACCGCCACTTTATCCACGAAGTAACCAGCCCGGTTGCATTTGGTGGTTTAGAACGTCGCGGTTTGAAAGTTTTCCGTCCGGAAAAAACCGTGGCAACTCCCGACCATAACGTTCCGACTGAAGGACAAGAACTTCCTATTCAGGAATTGCTTTCGCGTAAGCAGGTCGATACGCTGACCGCGAATTGCGAAAAGCACAATATTGGCCTCTATGGCCTGAATCACCCTTTTCATGGTATTGTCCATGTGATTGGTCCCGAGTTGGGAATCACCAAACCCGGAATGACCATTGTTTGTGGTGACAGTCATACATCAACTCACGGCGCATTCGGTAGCATAGCTTTCGGAATTGGAACAAGTGAGGTGGAGATGGTACTGGCCAGCCAGTGTATTCTTCAGCCCAAGCCGAGGAAAATGCGAATCAATGTAGAAGGAGAATTGCATCCAGGCGTTACCGCGAAAGATATTGCCCTTTACATTATTTCGAAGATTTCCACTTCGGGTGGTACCGGACACTTTATCGAATACGCTGGTTCGGCCATTCAAAGTTTGTCGATGGAAGGCCGCATGACACTTTGCAACATGAGTATCGAAAGTGGTGCGCGTGGCGGAATGATTGCCCCGGACGAGGTGACTTTCGAGTACATTAAAGGACGTGAATTTGCTCCGAAAGGTGAAGAGTGGGAAAAGCAGCTGGCTTATTGGAAAACGCTGAAATCAGATGACGATGCGGTTTTCGATTTGGAATATACGTACGATGCCGCTGACATTTCTCCCATGATTACTTACGGAACCAATCCCGGAATGGGCATTGGCGTTGACGGTGCTATTCCTACCGGCGAAGATATGGGTAAAAGCGACCGCTTTACTTTCAATAAGTCGTTGGAATACATGGGATTCCATCCTGGCGACAAAATGCTGGGCAAGCAGGTCGATTATGTTTTCATAGGAAGTTGTACCAACGGCCGTATCGAGGATTTCCGGACATTCACAGAGTTTGTGAAGGGAAAGAAGAAAGCCGATAATATCACGGCGTGGTTGGTGCCCGGCTCTCATCAGGTCGAAGCACAGATTCGGGAAGAAGGCCTCGTAGAAATTCTGGAAGAAGCCGGTTTCGAATTACGTCAGCCTGGTTGTTCAGCCTGTCTGGCCATGAATGAAGACAAAATTCCGGCGGGAAAATACGCCGTCTCTACTTCGAACCGAAACTTCGAAGGACGTCAGGGCCCCGGAGCCCGTACCATGCTGGCCAGCCCGATTATGGCTGCCGCAGCTGCTGTTACTGGTCGGGTAACCGATCCGCGTGAATTTTTGTAATGTGAACTTTGAATTGATTGATTATGCCTATCGATAAATTTGTAAAATTCCGGAGTCCGGCAGTACCACTGCCCATCGAAAACGTGGATACCGACCAGATTATTCCGGCCCGCTTCCTGAAAGCGGTAGAGCGCAAGGGTTTTGGTGATAACCTTTTCCGTGACTGGCGCTACAAAAGTGGCGATACGCCAAATCCTGATTTTGTTCTGAACGAATCCCGCTACAGCGGAAAAATCCTGGTGGCAGGAAAAAACTTCGGAAGTGGTTCGAGCCGCGAACATGCTGCCTGGGCGATTTACGATTACGGATTTCGCGTAGTTGTGTCGAGTTTCTTCGCCGATATTTTTAAAAACAATGCGCTGAATAACGGGTTATTACCGGTACAGGTTTCGCCTGAATACCTTGAGAAATTGTTCGAAACCATTGAAGCGAATCCGAATGCTGAGTTTGAAGTGGATCTGGAATCACAGACTTTCACCAATCTCGAAACCGGCGAAACAACGGATTACGAAATCAATGCCTACAAGAAAAAGTGCCTGTTGAATGGCTACGACGATATCGATTTTCTGGTTACGCTAAAAGACAAAGTAGCCAGGTTCGAAGAATCGCTACGATAAAACAAGTGTGACTGATGAGCAGAGCTATGGCAAAAAAAGTTTATATCATGGATACAACCCTGAGGGATGGCGAGCAGACCTCGGGGGTTTCTTTCTCTGAAATCGAGAAACTAAACATCGCAAAAATTCTACTCGAAGAGGTCAAGATTGACTATCTCGAAATTGCGTCGGCTCGTGTTTCTGAGGGGGAGTTCCGGGCTGCTCAAAAAGTTATCGAATGGGCTTCAAAGGCCGGTTATCGTGATAAAATTGAAATTCTCGGCTTTGTCGATGGTGGAACATCGCTCAACTGGATTAAGGACGCCGGGGGCGAAGTGATGAATCTTTTGACCAAAGGTTCGCACCGCCATTTAACTCAGCAATTGAAAAAATCGACGGAGCAGCACATTCAAGATATCCGGGAAACCATCGGTCGTGCAGGTGAGATGGGTATTCGTGTAAACATATACCTGGAAGACTGGTCGAACGGAATGCGTCATTCCCCCGATTACGTGGAGAAGTTGCTCGACGGACTAAAAGATGAACCAATTCAGCGCATCATGCTACCTGATACGCTTGGTATTTTGTCGCCGCTGGAGACATTCGAGTTTTGCCGTATGATGATCGATAAATTCCCAAAAATGAATTTCGATTTTCATGCGCACAACGACTACGATCTTTCGGTAGCCAATGTCGAGGCTGCGATAAGGGCAGGCATTAATTGTGTTCACACTACCGTGAATGGTTTGGGTGAGCGGGCCGGAAATGCGCCGTTAGCCAGTGTGATTGCGTTGCTCAACGACCATTTGAAACGTCCGAACTCGGTTAACGAGCGGAAGCTGGCAATGGTCAGTCGTTTGGTGGAGAGTTTCTCCGGGGTTCGGATTCCAACAAACAAACCAGTTATTGGTGAGAACGTTTTTACGCAAACCAGCGGTATTCATGCCGATGGCGATAAAAAAGACCAGCTGTATTTCAATGAGTTACTTCCCGAACGGTTTGGCCGTACCCGGAAGTACGCTTTAGGGAAAACATCCGGCAAAGCCAACATCGCGAAAAACCTGGAAGAGATGGGAGTTCATCTCGACCCGGATGATTTGAAGAAAGTAACTGAAAAGATCATCGAACTGGGTGACAGGAAAGAGAGCGTAACTGCAGAAGATTTGCCGTATATTCTTTCGGATGTCTTGAAGAGTGAATCCATTATTCAGCATATCGAGCTGAAGAATTACGCGATTTCTCATGCTCTGGGGCTTCGTCCGATGGCAACAGTACGCATCTCCATCGATGGAAATGAATACGAAGAAGCTACTTCCGGCGATGGTCAGTACGACGCATTTATGAATGCATTGCGCCGGATTTTCCATAAACTGAACAAGCCTTTTCCGGCATTGTCCGATTATACGGTAACCATTCCTCCTGGTGGAAATACCGATGCGCTGGTCGAAACGTTGATTACCTGGCGCATGGGAAGAGAGTTCAAAACACGTGGTTTGGATCCTGACCAAACGGCTGCCGCCATCAAGGCGACAATGAAAATGTTAAACATCGTGGAAAACGATAATCAGGTTTTCTGATTCGGATTCCGAAAAATTTGAATTGATATAATATGAAATTGAACGTTGCAGTGTTACCCGGCGATGGAATTGGTCCGGAAATAGTTGAGCAGGCGCTCAAAGTAACCAATGCCATTTGCGCTCGTTTCGGACACGAACTAATCACCAAAACAGGTTTGGTAGGAGCAGTTGCTATCGATGAAACCGGCAATCCGTATCCGGAAGAAACACACCAGCTTTGCATGGATTCTGACGCTGTGTTGTTTGGAGCTATTGGTCATCCGCGTTTTGACAACGATCCGTCGGCAAAAGTGCGTCCGGAACAAGGGCTTCTCGCTATGCGGAAGAAATTGGGACTGTACGCCAACATTCGTCCGACCATCACGTTCCCGTCGCTGTTGGATATGTCTCCGCTGCGTCGCGACCGCATCGAAGGTGCCGATTTTGTCGCTATCCGCGAATTGACTGGCGGTATCTACTTCGGTCAACCGCAGGGACGTTCCGAAGACGGAAATACAGCGTATGACACCAGCATTTACACTCGCGAAGAAATTGAGCGGATTTTGAAGTTGGCTTTTGAATTTGCCATGCAGCGCCGCAAAAAACTAACGATTGTCGACAAGGCGAACGTACTGGCTACTTCACGTTTGTGGCGGACCATTTCGCAAGAGATGGCTCCGAAGTATCCTGAAGTAGAAGTCGAGTACATGTTCGTTGACAACGCTGCTATGCAGATTATTCAGTGGCCGAAGCGTTTCGATGTGATGGTAACTGAAAACATGTTTGGCGATATCCTGACCGATGAGGCCAGTGTAATATCTGGTTCACTTGGATTGTTGCCATCGGCTTCCATGGGAGTCCACACATCTGTTTTCGAGCCGATTCATGGTTCTTATCCGCAGGCAGCGGGCAAAAATATTGCGAACCCATGTGCCACTATTCTTTCAGCAGCCATGATGTTCGAATATGCGTTCAAGCTGCAGGACGAAGCTGCTCTCATTACGGAGGCAGTGAACGCTTCGATTGAAGCGAAAGCCGTTTCAGAAGATTTAGCTGGAGAAGGCGGAAAAGCGCTTAGTACCGACGAAGTCGGAGATTGGATTGTTGAATATATCCGAAAGAAATAATATTTTCCGTTTAACGATAATAATAGCGGGGTAATCATAACTATTGATTATCCCGCTTTTTTTGTATATTAGTTAACAGTAATCAGAAGTATTGAAATTTACAGGCTTTTGGTGATAACACTTATCAGGAAAATGTGCAATCGGCATATAAATCATCCAAAATCATAAAACATGTACAAATCTCTAACCTTCTCCGTTCTCTCCCTGGTATTTGTGCTGCTCTTCTCAATCGGAGCGGTGGCACAGGAAGCTTCGACCGTTATAGACACGACAGGGGCAAAGAAAAAGTATAAGACCTGGATTGGCGCAAACTATGAAGCCGGGACAGTATTTAAGCTGAATAACTCATATCCTGCCGGAAATGGATTTTTTAATTATAATGCTGCAGATATCCGGCTGGGATGGCAGACCAATGGTTCTAAAGTATGGCATGGATTGTCTAACTATCCGTATTACGGGGTTGGATTGACTTCCGCTGCGTTGTTTGACGATGTATACCAGGTAGGAAAGCCTGCGGCCCTCTACTTTTTTTATGGAGGGAATATCAAGAGATGGAAACGCAGCGGAGTTAATTATGAGTGGAGAATGGGATTGTCATCCAATTTCGATTCCAATACGGCGAGTACGTGGGAACAGATTATCGGAGCCCGGAAGAATATATACATGCATTTGGGTTTTGAATATGCGTACCAACTGAGCCAGCGGTTTGATGTGGCAGCAGGCATTGGTTATACACACTACACCAACGCCACGTTAGCGGTTGATTCGCGCGGACTGAACATGTTTGCTCCCAAGGTTGAGTTACGTTACCATTTGTCTGATTCACGGCCGGTAATGGTTCCTGTGCAGAAGAAGAAATTTAAGGGCGAAGACGAACTGGTTTTGGCTTTTTCGGCCGGAGCCAAAGAGATGGAATATAGCCGTGCGGTGGCCCCGGAATACTGGGGGAAGAACTTCTTTGTAGGAACTTTCTCAGCTGCGTGGTTGAGTGGCATGAGTCATTCGTTGAAAGCAGGACTTGGATTCGATATGGGCTATGATGCTTCGATAAAAGCAGAAATGATGGTAGACAACGACGTTGAAAAACCGGTAACCGTTGAAGGTTCCGATTATTTCATGTTGGGAACATTTGGAACCATCGAGTATTCAATGGATCGCCTCAGCCTCGTGGGCGATTTAGGTGTTTTCCTTTTGAATAAGGACGTCCCCAAAGCAGAGCCGAGATTATACCAACGGATAGGAGTAAGGTATCATCTGAATAACGATATGTTTGCCGGCGTCCGGTTGCGGGCATCGGAATTTTCACAGGCCGAATTTGTCGAGTGGTCTATCGGTTACCGTTTCCGATGGGCTCATAACTAGTCTGATGAAATAGGAAATAAAAAAAGGGTGACTGAAAAATGCAGTCACCCTTTTTTATGCAATAGCGTATTGATTTACTTTTTATTATTCAGCAAAGCAGAGATTTCATTCTGCAAATCGTCTCCGCGCAGGTTGTGTGCGATGATTTTACCCGTCTGGTCCAATAAGATATTGGACGGAATCGAGTTAACGCCATACAAGGCGGCTGCTGAGTTTTTCCAGCCTTTCAAATCCGATACCTGAGTCCAGGTCAGGTTGTCGTCTTTTACTGCCTTCGTCCATGCATCTTTTTTAGCATCGAGAGATACACCTATGACGCCAAAGCCATCGTTGTGATATTTCTGCCATACGGCAACCACATTCGGATTTTCCTGACGACAGGGAGCACACCAGGAAGCCCAAAAGTCAACCAGCAAGTATTTGTGTTGCTTGTACACATCTGACAACTTAACCGGCTTGCCATCGGCATCATTCATGGTAAAATCGGGTGCCTGTTGTCCAACGGCCACCTTCTCCAGCTTTTTGATTCGCATGCTCAGCGTTTGCGCACTGGGCGTTTTCATTACATCTGCCGAGAAATTCTTGACGTAACTGTTTAGCTCGCTGGCATCCATACCATATTGGATTTGCAGCAAGATGTAGGGAGCGACAAACGAGTTGGGATTGTCCAGGACAAAAGCTTTCTGAATATCGTTCTCTATTTTGTACAAGTCATTCAGTTCCTTCTCGATGTGGGCTGATGTAGTTGTATCGTTTTCCGAACGGGCTTTCGCGTATTTTTCGTAATACGAGCTCATTTGGTTGTTGATACTGTCAACGCGGTCGTAGAAATTTCTGAATTCATCTTGTGCCGCAGAGCCATGGACTTCCACATCTTTCGGGTCGTCACTATTACCTGTGATTTCAATATTGCTGTTTTCCAGGAAGAAAGGAATTGCATCTTTCCGGCCGGAAGGAGGAATAACGTAGTACATTCCGGGAACATCAACCGTGCCCGAGAAACTGAATTTTCCCTTTTTCATTTGGGTTGAATCAACGGTGATCCAGTTCCCGTCAATTCTTTTCTTTAAAGTTACCGGGCCATCTTTCCATCCTTTTATACTTCCATCAACCATAAAGGCCGGATTTGTAGAACAGGATGCGACGATTGCCGCCAGGGCGAATAAATAAATTAGCTTCTTCATAACGAAACGATTTAATTTCTTGAAAAAACCCGGCACAGCCACTGTGTTGTTCGGGTAATTTTATATTAAAAATTTGTCTAAACTTAACTATAAACTATCATGTAAACAACTGCGAATTTTGATGGTTTGATCGATTGTGCCTTGATTATCATTGTTTAACAATCTTTAGTAAACGGAAAGATTGTGAACTATTTATAAAAACGAGTGTTTCGATAGTGAATACTGACGAACCAGATTAGACTATGAAAAAAAGAAGAGAATTTATCCAAACCATGCTGGGATTAACCGCTGGCATGATGCTTCCTTATCCGAGCTTTGGCAACAATCTTTCGGCGAACGATAAGTGGGGCGAAATCTTACCGAAACGAAAACTCGGTACTACCGGAGAAAATGTTACGATGTTGGGCGTTGGTGGTTACCATGTTGGTTGGACGACCGAGCGCGACGCACAGGAAGTAATCGAAGCTGCGATGGAGGGAGGCATCCGGTTTTTCGACACAGCCGAATCGTATGCCGATGGCGAAAGTGAGCGACGATACGGAAAATACCTGGTACCCAAATACCGTGATGATATTTTCCTGATGACGAAAACCTTTACGCAGGATGCTAAAACAGCGCGTGAGCACCTCGAAGGTTCATTGCGGAGGTTGAATACTGACCATCTCGACCTGTGGCAAATTCACTCGCTGCAATCGCCTGAGGATGTCGATACTCGCATTGCCAACGGTTTGCTGGATGTTGTCCGGGAAGCTAAAGAATCGGGGAAAGCAAGGCATATCGGATTTACCGGGCATCAGAATCCGTACGCACATCTTCGTATGTTGGAGAAAACTGGGGGAATGGAGTTGTTCAGCACCAGTCAGTTCCCGGTCAACCTCGTCGATTTTGCATCGGAACATTCCTTTGTCAGGAAAGTAATACCCAAGGCCATCGATAATAAGCTGGCAGTGTTGGCCATGAAAACTTTGGCAGACGGGCGTTTCTTCGGCAAGAAAGTGATGAATGGAAATGAAGTTTGGCAATCAGACGATCCGGTTGTCCCGGGGAGAATATCAATGCGTGATGCCCTTTTCTTCTCCTGGTCGATGCCCATTAGTGTTTTGATTACGGGAGCTGAGAATGCTGGTTTTATTAAAGAAAAAATTGCGTTAGCTAAAGCCTTCCAGGAAATGGATGAAACAACCAGAAAGAATTTAGCCGACAAAGTAGCTGATTTGGCTGAAGAAGGTAAAGTGGAATACTATAAAAAGGTTTGAATCTGAAATTCGCGGGTAACAAAAATGCCAATCGGAATACCTTGATTACCGATTGGCATTTCTGTTTTCAATTGTATTTTCTATTGGTAAGAATGGCGTGATGGTGCTTTCATTCTTTTTTCAGAACGGGTTCCACTGGCCTGGTGTCCAAACCGAACCACCATTTTCCGGTCGGCAATGATTAAACCATTTGCATTGTCGACAGCCCTGTTGGCTTCATAATCGTGCTCCATCTCCACAAAACCAAATCCTTTACTTCGGTGCGAACCTCTGTCGCGTACAATTCTAACTGAAGTAACATGTCCGTATTCTGAAAAAAGCTCGTACAAGTCTTCTTCAGATATTCGGTAATCAATATTTCCTACATAAAGCATCATAACAAGGTATTTAAGATTGGTATAGGCTATGTTATAAGATTAATCTAAACTGTCGGGAGCTACTTGTTTAAATAGAGCGCGTAACTTTAAAATTAATGAATTTTGTTCTGATTTAAAATGTTTTACAGTTACTTTCTGAAGGAAATATTTATATGACAACCCGACCTCATACAGATGTGATACCGCCGAGATAAAAAATAAACGCCGGATTATCCGGCGTTTTCTACTATTCTAAATTAATCGTTAAAATCGAAGGATGGCTGCGCCGGTGGAATATCCACCACCAAAAACGGTGATTCCTAAAAGGGCATCCTTTTGAATGGTGTCCATATTTTGTGAAAGACAGATACCGGTACTGGCTGAACCAGTATTGCCTAGTTCACGGATATTGGTAAATATTTTGTCTTCATTCAGCGAAAGCTGACCTGCCAGGTTTTTGATAATGCGGTGATTGGCCTGATGGGGAACAATCCAGTCGAGATTGTCGACCGACAAGCCGCATTGTTCCGAAGCTTCTTCCAGTGCAATGCGCATGTACTGGCACGCCTGGATGAAAACATCCCGGCCATCGGGCATTTGCAGTCCGTCGCGTCCCGGCGTCAGGTAAACAGCTTCAGGACCTTTACTGATGTGTCCTAACCCACGGCTATAGATGCTGAGGATTTCGGCAGGCTTATCGCCCAGTGGCTCATCACTGATGAAAAGGGCGGTAGCCCCATCGCCCCATAAGTGGCCACTTTTCTCGCAGGTTTCATCGCTGAAAGCGGTGTTGTGCTCCGAAGCAATAACCAAAGCCTGCTTCGATTTTCCCATGGCGAAGTACCCTTCGACAATTTCGAGGGCATTGACTAAAGAAGAACAAGCCGATGAAATATATACCACCTGTGCGTCTTTGATATGAAATTCCCGTTGAACAACGTGTCCCATGGTGGCCACCGTGTCGTATGGAGAATACGAGGCACCGACAATCAAATCAACATCACGGATATCGAACGGGAGAGAAGGCAATGCATTTTTGACGGCTTCCACCGCCATGGTGTTGGTGTTTTCATCTTTCCCGGCCTTTGAACGGGTTTTGATTCCGGTCCGTTCAAAAATCCAGGAATCAGATAAACCATTTACCTCTTTGAAGTATTCATTGAGAACTCTTTCCTTGGGCAAATAGTGTGATACAGTGTTTAGAAACATTTTCATTTTATGATGATGGTATATAATAAATATCTATCTGGTCTGTGGTTTAATTCCCTGAAACAGAATTTTGGTGCAAAGGTTTAGCGTGGTTTGATATTTAGAGCCGAAATCGTCTTTGATGAATTTGGGTTCAAAACCTTTGATGGTAGTATGTGCAATATCTGCTGTAAGATCGGGCTCCTCGATACTAAAAGAGCCCGCGTTGTTACCTTCCCGAATAATTTCAGCCAGGTAAGCTTTTTCCCGGACATCCAGCTCTTTTCTGATTTCCTCAATTCGGGGGTGGTTATTCAGAAAATCGGAACGAAGTGAGCGGTTTCTTTTGACCAGGTCCTCTAACGCCTGCATACGCACAGCTACAAAATGCAGAACCTTTTTTTCAGGCGATAAGTTGGATTTGACGACTTTTTGCAATCGGTTGATAATTGCTTCAATTTCACTTTTAACAACGGCCCGGTACAGATCGTCACGGGTTTTGTAGTACATGTAGAGCGTTCTTCTCCCCAATCCGGAAGCACGAGCCACATCTAACATCGTGGTTTTGCCGATGCCTTTGTTGGCAAAAAGTTTCCTGGCTACATTCAATATATTGCACCGTGTTTTTTCTTTCATAATAAAAATGCACACATTGGTCTCTTGTGTGCAAAAGTAGTGATTTGTCGGTTGACCGGCGTTATTTAATACTTAAATATTCATTGATAATCACGGGATAATGTTGGGTTATCCGATCGGGTGGTGGTAAGTTGTTATTTAACAATGCTGTATGATGTCTTATTATTTTAAAAAATATCTGAGAGCTAAAAAGTGCGATATTATCCATAAAATGTTAAGACGAAAGTTATAAATGCTATTTCTAGTTTTAAAAAATATTCATCATTATTTAGGCTGGGCAAATGTTTTAAATATGCTGTATTTATTGGTGATGTGTGATGATTAGGTTATAGGGCATGTAAATAAGCAATAATTTATTATTGATAAATTGTTACTTAATGTTAAATTCGCAGAAGTTAAAAACAAAGACCAAAATATTTATGGGGCGTTTAAGCAAGAAACAAGTGTTTCTGTTAGCACTTTTTATCTTCGCACTAACCCCGTTTCAATACTTATTCGGACAGAGTGATAAAGATGATGAGTCGGGAGAGCTTCGGGGAAGAATCCTCGATATGAAATCAAAACAACCGATTGAGTATGCTAATATCGCCTTATTCCGTTCAGTTGATTCAGTGTTAATTAACGGAACAGCGTCGGCAAGAAACGGCTCGTTTGTGCTAAAGAATATTCCTTACGGGAAATATTTCATGAAAATTCGTTTTATGGGGTATTCGCCGCGGGTGATGACGAATGTAGAACTTGCCCAACAACGAAATCCGTTTATTCTGGGAGATTTATTTCTGGAGCCGGATGTGAAGCAACTTGGCGAGGTCGATGTTGTTGAGCGTACCGGGGGTGTCAGTACCAAATTGGATAAAACAGTGGTGAACGTTGCTAACCGGATGGAAGGAGCCGGAGGAACCGTGGTTGACTTGTTGCAGCGTGTTCCATCGGTTAATGTAACGCCCGGCGGTAACCTGACATTGAAGGGAAGCGAAAATTTTCTGGTACTGATTGACGGAAAGCCATCTCCGCTGAAAGGCAATAACGCATTAAAAAGTATCCCCAGCGACAACGTGCAAAAGGTCGAGGTAATTACCAATCCATCCGCCAAATATGATTCGGATGGAACAGCCGGCATCTTAAATATCATCACGAAGAAAGGCCGCGGCGAAGGCTGGGATGGTAACGTCACGCTTGCCCATGACCAGATAGGCGGTTATGCTTCCGATTTTATCATCAATCATAAAGCCGGGAAACTCAGCTTCTTCGTGGGAGCCGACCATAATAAGCGGAATATGGAAGGAGATGCGACGTCTGTAGTGAAGAACTACCAAAATGGTTATTTGCTTCAGAGTAACCAGGACGGCAGACGTTATTCTTACCGAAAAAATACAGGCGTTAGAGGAGGTATTGAATTTGCTCCATCGAAAAAAGATGACCTGTTACTGTCGGCAACTGCCGGAACTTATTATGTATTGAATCATGCCGATTTCGATATGACCTATTCTTCCAACGGTCCGGATTCCTATGATATAAAACGTATGAGTGTTGGTGAAAACCGGAGACCCGGAGATTACCGGGGAGCCTCGTTATCCTATTCCCATGCGTTTAACAATAAAGGGCATAAACTGGAAATCACCGGGCAGTGGAACAATACTTCGTTTGACAACCGGATGCATAATGAGTTGAAAGACGAAGCCGGAAAACTGACCAACTGGATGAAGACGAAGGATTCGCGCAACGATGATGATAGTCGGATTAATCTGGATTATTCTTTGCCGTTGGGCGACAAAAGTAAGTTCGAAGCCGGGTATCAGTTCCGCAAAGAGAATGAATCATCAGAGTATACGGCAGATTTATCTCAGGCGGGTACAGAGTTGTCTGCTTTTTCGGTTGGGGACTCCAAAAGCAGTTTGAGCCGGGAGATTCACGCGTTCTATAGCCAATACCGGAAGAATTGGGAGAAAATGGAACTGCAGCTGGGACTGCGAGCCGAGCATACGTCGCGATTGCTGAACAGTGTGACCGATAACTGGCAGAAAAAAGTCGATAAGTGGGATCTGTTTCCATCATTCTTTCTGAATTATCATTTGCCTCATAAGCAAACGATGAATCTTGCTTTTTCACGACGACTTGATCGGTTAACGACTATTCAGATGGAGTCCAGTCCCCGTTGGTACGATTTTGACTACGTTCAATCGGGAAACCCATTCCTCGATAACGAATACAACAACTCGTTGTCGTTAACCTATTCCAATTCCTTCAAAAGTAACAGCATCACGTTGAAAGGGTATTACGATTATTATAAGAACCATATTTTCAAAGTGCAAAGCATTTACGCAGGAACAGTCGTCAATTACAAATTCGAAAATGTGGGAGATGAAGATGCGCTGGGATTGGACGCCACGTTCAATTTTAAGATGAATAGCTTTTGGACAATGATGCCCATCTTCAATTTTTATAAGTTCAGGGTGAAGACGGTGGGCGAACTCGCTCCAATTTATGGCACGCGTGGTGATGCAGGAGTAAATATCCGTTGGTCGAATTCATTCAGAATCAGTGATAATACCTTTTTCCAGATCATGCCAACCTACGGAACCGGCGTGAAGAGACCACAGGGTAGTAACGAGCATGTTTTTTACACCTACATATCTTTTCGCCAGCAGTTCCTGAAAAAAAGACTGTCGTTGACGTTGATGGCTTACGATATTTTCCATACAACGGATATTGTAACAAAAATAGATGAGCCAAATTTTTACCAAACCACGTCGATGAAACCCAATTACCCCATCCGCTTAACGCTCTCGTATCGTATCAACAATTACAAGCGAGACAAGCGGAAACAGGCGACCACAGTGAATATGGATTAACACTAAAACGGTCTATTTTTTTACATTGATTTTGAAGACGTCGGCATAAACAAGACGCGGTTCGTTGTTGGGCGGAAGTCCATCGCCTCGTTGCCGAAGAGTTGTTTTTAACTGCTCGCCGGAACGCTCATACTCCCGAATGATAATCTCGAAGGGAGTGGAGCGGTATTTTCCGGGCAAGTTAAAGTCTTTTACCAACCGAAAATATCCGTTGTTTACGTTTTTTTCTGAAACCGCTATCGTGTAGTTGTATCGCGAAAGCGCTTTGTCTGTGCGGTCATCATCTAAAATTGCATCAATGGGTTGCGCCAGTTCCGGGTCGATAAAAGTAATTTCGAAATAACTACCCGGATGGTTGGGATAAACATGGGAAACCAAACCGGAAATGGTTATTCTAAACCGAGAGTTATTAGCGTCGTTGTTGAACTCAATATGGGTGCGCCTGTCGGGAAGTAGCTGAATGAAATCAGCGGTAACAGGTTCACTAAGACAAACATCGTGATTTCCTTCCTTCAGTGAGTTTTCCTGATAACGAGCCAGGATCAACCGGATGAACGGGAAATACATCCGCTGCGTACTAATGCTGATATCGGCGTACCATTTTTTCCGCTGCTTGTCAAACCGAACCGGATAAATAGCCGCATCTGTACGGATATTTTTAACTCCGGGGTGCTCCAGATTTCGAACGGTTTCTGCGTTGAAACCAAAATCATCCGGTAATGGCCCGGTTTTATCGGGTTTTGTCGATGGATGAATCGGGTCGATACCCCACATGGTGAAGTTGGGATTGTAACGCTGAGCCGCCCGCATCATAGCGGTTTTATCTTTGTTGCCTTGCGGCATTAAAAGGATGGCCAGTTTTTCTCCTTCGCCGGATGAAAACCACGGACGGTCCATGTAAACACGCAACCCACCACCATTTCGTTTGTGAATCATCACTTTGTTGCCGTCCGATTTTTCCCAATGCATCAGAGGCAGAACATATTCTACTTTCGGAATAGCCGGCCTGGCGGTGGAAAGAATATTCACCTTTTCAAACCAGGGGCCTTCGCGTTTTACCTGTTTAGGTGTTTCGTCGCTTTCGCGGACAAACATTTCCGCATAGCGTGAAGTTCCTACCGGGCGATAATCGACCCAACGGTGTTTGGTATCGTTGAACCGGTGTACCAACGGGGGAATCGCCAAAACAAACCCACGATAGGTAATGGTTTTGAACGTAACATCAGGTTTCATACGGAACAATTGGACAGGCTTCTGGTCGGGCTCTATTTTTTTTATCATGGGGCCAGCCATTCTCAGTTTCATCTGTGGCTTTTCTTTGGCGGTACTGATATACCCAAACTGCTTCTCGGATTCGTGATAACCAACTACAAACTGGTCGAGTTGTGAATTGGCATCTACCTCTTTGGGTTCCGTCAATAAGGGATTGTCGTCCATGTCTTTCCACCGTGCTTCGACATACATTTCTTCCGTACTGCGAGCATGAATTTTCAGCTTCGTATTCAAATCGGCATCCGTCGAACCAAAATCTCTGGCTGGTTGTATTACATCGATTTTCGGCTCTTCTACCGGTTGTTGAACGGCATGGACCAGTTCCAGTTCACGGCCGGGACTGAGCATCCAGTGCCTGCCGGTGAAAGCTAGTTGTCTCAGTTTTTGGTCTCCGGGTGATTCTTCTTTCAACATCTTCCAAACGCCCGACAGCGACTGCAAATCGGTTGAGCGCCAGAAAGAGGTGAATTTCAGTTTCAGGCGGTAGCCCTTCGGCAAACGAACGGTCAACATCCGGTTGCCCGAACTCCAGGTTGCCCCGAAGTCACCTTCAGCCAGCTGAATGCGCAATGAGCGATATTTCAACCAGTCGCCTTCGCCTTCCGTGTTGTTAGTTGGATTGAGTTCACTGGAAGAGAAAAAACTGAAATAGCGTGGATCGAATGTTTTTTCGTGCGTTTTTTCATAACCATCAGCCAGGAAAACGGCTACACCGGCTGCAGCCGGATCGGGGATATATTGGATCGAAGCTTCCGATTCGGAGTAGATTTTGTCTTTCCCGTCGACCATCACTTCCGGCGATTTCTCCCGGCCCACGATGAGCTGATACATCTCACGTGCGGCGTCCGGATTACCGTCAAATGCTTTGTCGAAGCGTCCGTGAGTTTCGGCCATCAGCTGGCTGTTTTCCGGCGGAAGCAAATGACGGGCAGTTGTTCCATTTCCAGTACCCTCGGCTTGTTCGTATGCCTCGGCGGTCTGGTCAAAATTACTACGGATTACCAGCGATTCAGGTGTTTCTCCCTGCCGCAAAGCGTTGGCCAGCAGAAGCAGCGGATTGGAAACCGGTTCGTAACGCTGGTAAACAAATCCGGAAATGATACATTTATCCGGACTATCAGTCTCGTTTTTCAGCGCTAAGCTATTGCCGGCAAGGTCAACGGTGCGGACCCTAATGTTGTATGATTTTCCAAAACGCAGTCGCGGAAGCGTACCCGGAATGATTTCTGACTGAACATTCAATTTGAAATCCAATGTTGGGTCGAACGCAAACTTTTTTTGTTCGTCAGCCATGGTCCGGTGAACGTAATCATGGCTTTTGTCGGGCGACGAGTCGTCTGCTTCGTTAATGGCCAACCCGGGACGTGGAACAGAAAGACTCCAGCCTTCCCAGCGAAAGAGGGTTTCACTGACAAAAAAGTCATCCGGGTTTTCAGGGTCCTGACTGGCTGCCATCTGCAGAAAACCTTCGTCAGGCTCGATATCACCAATTTCGGTTGGATTGTTGTTTTCATCGTAATAGTTTACCCTGTCCTGTTTCCGGTGAAGCGAATACCATTTATCCGGTTGCTCGCTGTAAGCGATGTCCATCCGGTATCCCAGCGTTACGTCTTCAGCGTAAAGTATCTCTTCCGGCGCAATGATATTGTGCTCTCTTTTCCGGTAACGCGTAGCGGAAAAATCGGCTTGCAGCTTCTGCGTGATCTGAAACCGGTGGTCGACAAACACATCGATGTCGTTTTTGATGATGCCAATTCCAGCATTGCGCATGGGTGGCATCCCTTCGTCATTTTCTTCCTCGTCTTTTTCGTGTGCAAGATTCAGTGCCAGATTGGTGATGGTCATGCGCTCAATTTGCTGACTTTGTTCCGTAACCTGAATCTGCCTGATGGAATTCTTTTCAATTTGGTTGTCGACCATTTCAGATAGCTGGACGGCTGTTCCGTCGGTGTCAATCTGGTTAGCTGAGAATTCCGGAGTGTTGATTTTGACAAAGCCGTTGTGCAGGAACGTATCGTTCTTTTCGCGGGCGTAGAATCCGTCACTGGTCAGTCGATAAGCCGTTCGGGGAGTCGAAATTTCGGTTTCTACTTCCCAGTCGGTCACCGACGGATAGATCTTGAGTGTACTTTCCGGGGCAACATTTTCAGGAATCGGGACGAGAAAATCGAGTACCAGCCCGAATTTCCGTTGCAATTGCGGATAGCTTCCCAAAGCGGCCAGGATATCGTGAAACTCAAATTCCGGCTTTTCAATCTTTAGCAAAGGCGCTTTCAGCATTCTCATTTTGTACTTATGAAAATCGCGCAACTGAACAAAATTATATGCCGGTACCTTTGCCTGTAATTTCAATTCTTTATAATTCCTGGCGGAAAGGAGTTTACTGTGGTCTTCTTCCAGCATGTTATTTTTGACCAGTTCGCGGGTAACCATTGGCCGGATGTTGGTGATGGGTTGTCGCTGGAACTGCCGGATTTGGGTTTCCTGCAAAGGCCTGAAACGTCCAATGTTCTTCACCTCGGTATTCTCCAGCAAAACTTTTCCGCGAACAACTTTCTCCGGCGATTTTGTTCCGAATTGCGTGTACGTTTTCAGTAGAAAGGTTTTCATCGACGCCACCTGGTAGCTGTGTATCCGCGAAAGCGTGTAGTCTTCTTTTTTATAGCTTTCCACCTTGATATCTCCGTGGAAAAGATCGCCCCAAAGAGATGGATCGAGTTTATCCTGAACCGGCTGAATGACACTTTCTTTACCGTCCATATTCAGTGAAAACTGCATTGCATTCAGCTCGTCGTGCCATTTCAGTATATCAGGAAAATCCTTGAGTTTTAATTTGCCCGAACCCGCCAGTTGAATGGCAATGGCCAAAGATAAGCGCAGGTAATCCTGACCATTTTGGCTGGTACGTCCGTTAGGAAGCGCTGTGAAAAGAATGGATTGTTTCATGATTTGCTCGGATTAGGGGTTAGGCAAATGCTTTGCAGTAGTCGAGCCATGCCGGCTCCGGAATCGTATCAGAGAATAGTGGGTCGGCATCAGCGGCCCGAAGTTCGCGTCTTACTTTTACGGTAACGCTTTTGCTGAAGAAGAGTACCTCTATTTTTACCTTGACGCTGGCCTCACCGATCATCTTTTCGACTTTCTTCACCGTCTCGCCGTTAATCATTTTGTTGACGATAATCGCATTCAGCGACAAGTAAAACTCCATGCTCAGGGTGATAATGCCCAATATCGATAAGTTACCATTGATACGTAGGTAACCGGAGAGTTTCGAGATTGATTGGTCGTTTTCGTACTCGATGCTGTAGTAGAAGCCGCCGGCCACCTGTACGCCGCCACTGGCAACGCCCACATTGAGCGATAGGCCTGCGGAAAACTCGAAGGCCGCTTCCAGTTTGGTCAATCCGGCAATCGAGGTTTGCAAAGCGAAGAAGCCTCCGCCGCCAAAAAGACTAACCCTTAACAGGAAGGGATTTTGCCGGGAGCAGAAATTAAATCCAAGTGTCAATGGATCGCCTGTAAAAGGAAGATAAAGCGAAGCCCCCAGCGACACATTGGCCAATGAGAAAATTCCGACTTCGATGGGCGGAATCTTCAAATCGTATCCCGCACGAATGCCAGCACCTTCCAGTTTGATGGTGACACCCTCGCCGAAGCCTTCGGCCGGAATAATTTGTTGCAAGCCGTTAACAAACGAAAGCGGTCCGAGGAAACGCAACGGAACTGCACCCAACTGAACTTTGACATCTTTCTTGGTTTGTGTTCCTGCTTTGAATGTCAGTTTCCGGAAATCAACGGCTATCATACCACCAATCGACACATTGAAATTTTGCATGCTGGCCATCACTTCGACCTGTGGTGGTGTTTGTGCATCGATCGACTTAACCATCCGGTTGTTGATGGTTAGCGTATTGTTTGGATCATTAGCATTGAGCGCGATAAAACCGTCGAAAACCTTAGTCGTTTTATTAAATTCGGGCTGCCACCGGTATTCGGCCACAAATGAATTCCCTACCCGGTAGGTTTTTAAATTTGGAATACGTGGCATCTGACCGTTCATGAAGTCTCGTACCTGGTTGGCCAGACTCTGTAGTTCATTGGTTTTTGTGGCTATTTCATCTTTGAGTTTTGAAATATCTCCGTTTTTATTTTCTGCAATGGCTTTCTCCAGTTCGGCCTGTTTCAGTAGGATTTGTTTTCTGACTTCATCAATCTGTTCCCGGTAGGAGGAAAGTTGATTTTTTAGCTGATTAAACGCACTTGCTCCCAGGTTGACCTGATTGAGGAGTTTTCCCAGTGGCAAAGCCCCAAAAATTTTCGGAAGGTTGAATCCGGGAATGTCCGGTGTTACCGGAAAAAATTTATCTGGCTCAAAGCTCAGTTCGGCGATGTAATTAACGTCTCCGGAAACAGGACCGAAAATCTTGGATAATCCACTTACTGAAATGTTGGGGGAGAGAAAACCTCCGGTTTTATCGGCACCACCGTTGAAATCGATGGGAAGTTTTTCGTCTTTCCACATTTTCGACCAAACGGTTCCTTCGTTGCGGTCGTCATACAACTCAATTTTGACAGGTTGTTTTTGGCCGGTAAATTCTTCGGCGGCTTTAACCAGAACTTCCGCATAATCGATTTCCGGGTAAAAATTCATGCGGGTACCCGGATATGAGTAAGGTTTGGCTTTAAATCGAAGAGTAACGGTCTCAAGGCTTGTATCATCCGGTAAAATACTGTCAGCATAAGCAATTTGCTGCCCGTTTAACTTCGCGGTTCTTACCTTTTGGTATATATCGTCCTGACTATTATTGTTTTCATCTGTTTGATTATAAATTTTTATGACATCGTTGATATGTTGTCCCAGAAAGTCCGCATAATCCTCGATGAACACCATGGGGCAGCGGAAATGAATGGTCGTGCCTTCTTTGTCAACAGCTTCCATTTTAAACCGGAAAGGACTGCTGCCCACATTAATCAGGAAGTTCTGCGCCGGTGAATTGACCAGAGATGTGGGCAAATCGATGGCAGGTGTAACCAAACTGACCAGACGAATGGACTGGAATGGAAAGGCGTTGAATTGATTGTTCGCAGTATACGGGTCATAGAAGAACTCCGGTTCTCTCACCACGACGAACATCCGCTGAATATCGGCCGCCGAACGGGTGGGTTCATCGAATTCACGCTGCGTAATCTTAATGAGTGCTGCTTCATGCCCGAACGGGAAAAGGTAGCCGCGTCGAACGACCCTGACAAATTGGTCGCGACCCAATGTGGCCAAGTGTTTCCAGTCGATGAGGGAGAAGCCGGCATCCTGAATATCCTTATAATCAAAATTACCGTGAGCATCGAGCCAGCCTCCCAATGCAGAAAGCATCAGCCGGTTTACGGCAACCGCTCTCGGCGTGAAATCTGCTCCATAGTGCGAAGTTTGATGCACCAAATCGTTTCGGTCTTTGGCATTGAGTGAGGCTCTGAACGGAGTTTCTACATGGTTCCCGGGATATTGAAGATTTTTGCCGTTATAAACATCTCTGGACCAGATCGCCCGTATCGTGCTCAGATTTTTGAAAACTTCCTCGGAAACTTCACCGCTTTTCAGTTGAACTCCCATTCGGGTATGCCACAACTCGAAAATCTGATTCTGGTAAGGAACTTCCTGTGTCGCTTCAGAGTTAGCCAATGAACCGATTCGCCGCATGGCCATCATCGGTTTTAATTGTATCGAAGTTTTTGGTCGGTAGCTGTCGTCATACGAGTTGATTACCTGGAGAATATGACGGAAGCCAGCCAGTTGATTAGGTGAAATGAACAACCTTCCGGGGATTTCGAGCGATGTTTCCATGCCGGTGGGGGGAGCGAAGAAGTTGACAGGTCGCATGTTGGCAAAGTTCATTTGCCTGAGCTGCGTCAGCGTGGGAACCTGTGCCGGAAGAAACTTGCCGGCATTCTGCTCCTCATAGCGTTGCTCAGAGACCTCTTGCTTTCGCGAATGCGCCGCAATGAGAATTTCCGATTCCGTGGCTTTCTCTGTATTTCTAATAATGGAAATATTGAGAGGCTTCATATTTTTAGGAATGGAAATCTGCGCTGGTTGCCTGAAACGACGGATATTGGCCGGAATAATCATCCGGGTAGTATTTAGTCCGGTAAAAAGCCAGGCCCTGGGATTGATGCGTAGCTTAAAGCGTTCCCAACTGAGCAGTTGGTTGACTATTAGCGGCATGCCTTCGAATTCTTTGGAAAGCTCAAAAACAAGCCGGCTTTTCCCTGCTGTTTCAAACTTAGCCGGAAGAGCTATTGGTTGATTACTGCCTGTTGCGTTGGCACCCTGTTCGTTCGTTTTTAATTCGCTGGTGCGGAAAAAGGCTTCCTCGAGAATGTGTTGCGGCGGAAAATAAACCACCATGTATCCGGGCTTATTTGCATCGCGCAATTCGACAAATGATTGTTGTTGCTTGTTAGTATACCGGCAGTTATAAAACTCAAATGAAAGTTCGACCAAATCTTCAGCCCGCAACATTGAGAGACGAATGGGGACATCAAGTTGAAGTCGCGTATATCTGACCTGCGGATTGATTTGAATATTCGGACTCGAATTTGCCTCGCCGGAAAGAATAATTTGCTGCGGAAGCGATTGTACCGGCAGGCTCATAGCACCCTCAATGCCGATGCGGGTTCCTGCCAAAGGAACGGCACAGGCGATCAATTCATTTCCATTATCGCCGATTGTCAGCTGGAAATTATCGTCGACTTCCGGTTCGTCGTGCAGGCACAAGGCTGCACCCGGAATATTAATCCACGACGGTGAGTGCCCAACCTTTCCCTGAAGTTCGATCGATTTTCTCTCTCCGTAGTGCACCGAGAGAATGGATTCGTTCAACGGGAGGGAGGCTTCATCTCCGAAAGGGTGATAGTAATAAGCCGGGCTATTTTCTTTACCACAGTAGGCCAGCAATGTATTTTGATAATACGATTTTTCTCTGTCAAACAGGAGCGCGTTTATTTGCTGACTTGTTTTTTCTGAAGAATTCGATATCCTGTCAGAATTCATAGGAACAGGTTTGTGGATTCCTTTTCCCGGAAGGGTGAAATTCAAAAATGAAACCGGGCTTTTTAGTTTCGTATCCTGAAGATTGGGGGAGAGTTCAAATCCCGAAAACCGGAGTGATTCTCCGGAGAAAGTCAGTTTCATTTTGGAACGCAGGCGAACATGAAGTTGCCAGTCGTAGCTGATTTCGACATTTGCCAGCGAGCGAATGGAAATCGAATCGGAGTGATCCAGTTTGATAACTTCATCTATCGGAATGCTGCCGCGAACGGTTTTCCCATTCAACCACTCGTCGAGCGAAAGTTGTTGGTCAATTCCCAGCTTATCGAATCGGATATGAAGCTGCCAGCCCCAGGTGTCAGGTTTAAGGGTAGCAGTAAAATCGGGCGATAGTTGGAGTCCCGGGAAGCGGCTTCCCTTTAAGCGAATCCTGATTTCCTTTTCGTTCTGTTGAACGCGATAACGCGGATGGCCCCCTAACAACGATTTGTCAATGAGCCAGCTGTGATGGTTGTAAGCGATGGTGAGCTTGTGGAGAGAATGATGGAGGACCGGTCTCTGGTGGAGAGTGTCGTTAATCAGGTCGACGGCCGGGTTCCAGGAAACCAGCGTAATGCCTAATTTTTTCAGCATGTTGCGCCGGCTGTTGCTTCGTAGCCTGCTTTCTTTCGAGGTTAGAATCAGGGACCGAAGCGCGGAAAAAGCAATCTTGTCTGTCCCCATATCTGAAATTATTTCAATTAAAGATATGAGATTATGTACAAGATGTCAACACATTGATTTAGAATAGATAGTCTTCCCTTACGCTGAAATAGCCCAAAATATTGAGATTATTGCCTCAGTAATTTAGACGAAAGTTTCTCAGGGGAAGTCAAATTTGCAGGTAAAAGCTCCGGATGACTGGCTCTCGCCGGGCAAATGTCGATTCCTCCACGGCGAGTGTAAATACAGGTAACCATCAGTTTTTCAGGTTGAAACTTATCCCATAGCCGTTTGTATAGCATCTCACAAATCTCTTCGTGAAAATGATTCTCATTCCGGAATGATACAATGTACTCCAGTAAACCAATAGCGTCCGGCACTTTTTCTCCTTCGATGTGGACAAAAGCGCTTCCCCAGTCGGGTTGATGCGTAACTTTGCAGTTGCTGCGCAAAAGATGTGTTGCCAGTCTGAGTTCCTTTTCATCTGACTTTGCCGGTTTCAGTAATTCCGGGTTTTCCGAGAAATCGTTAAACTGAATTCTTTCCAAATCTAACGTCTCTTCCATTACCATGAAATCCTGAAAATCATGAGCTGCAACTTCCGGCTCTTTGTCGAAAAATGCCAGCTTGACTTTGCATTTCAGCAATGCCTCCAGGTCATTTTTAATAATCCCAATCACCTGTTCAATGCCTGATTTTCGATGGTTTCCGTAAGATGACATGTTGAAGGAATTCAAATACAATTTCAGCGACTTGCTTTCCACCAGAAATGGACTATCGAACGGATAAACCAACTTGAGAAGACCGGTAACAGGCAAGCCGTTTTCTGTCAGAAATCCCACCTCGTATGCATGCCAGGTATCCAGTCCGATAAATTCAGTTGGTGGTTCGCTGATGCCGTATTGTTCCCGGTTCACCTTGCGGGGAACAGCAACCAGCACTTCGGGCGCATACTGTTTCGGGTAATCGACTTTTTTGCCCAGTAGTTTATCTTCGGTCGAGATCGTATCTTTCATGGTAATAGTTTGCTCAGGAAATTTTGGAATTAAACACCCGGTTTGTCGCCAAACAGATCGATGTGAATGCGCGGACAATAACGCCAGCCATGCTGAATGGCTGTTTCGAGCACCCGGAGGCTGGTTTTCCCCAGCGTCTGATGATTACCTCCCAGCGGCATAGCCAGAATATCGGAAGGTTTCCAGCCGGAAATATGATTCAGAACTTCTTCGTGAATAGATTCGGTGTTTTCGGATCCGCTCATCACAAACTTCAGTTGAAAATCCTTTTCTCCTCCGGAATTCCGGCACACATCGATGTACTGCTGAATGACGTCCGGGCATGGTGTTTTCTGAGAAGGAGCTGCAGCTACTTTTTCAGCCAGTTGTTGAGGTAGCTGCTTCAGCTTCTCTTCGGTCACCAGCGAATCGCTGAGCTTTGGCGAAATGCTGAACAGGTCGATATGGCTGGCCAGCTCTTTGTCGAATAGGGTGCCGTTGGTTTCGATGGTAACATGAACGTTAAACTCTTCTTTTAGCCGACGGCAAAGCTCTTTTAATGAACGGTGCTGAATGGTCGGTTCTCCACCGGTAATCACGACATGGCGCATATTGCCAAGGTTGTGCCTTACTGTTTCGATGATTTCATCAACCTTCCACAACCGGTTTTTGCTCACATCAAACGAGGAGTCCGGCGTATCACAGGCACTCACTCCACCTCCCGGCACATTCCACATGCAACGGAGGTTGCATCCCGATAAACGAATGAAAAGCGAGGCCGTGCCCACCAGTTTTCCTTCACCCTGTATGGTTCCCGGATGTTGCAGACCAGTAGCCGGCACATCTGCCAGCACCTTGCCTTCAGCATCCCGGGTAATGGGAAAAATGCCGTTATTGACCAAAAGAAGTGACGCAGCCATGCGAAATTAATTTTCGAGATGAGTGTTTTTGAAAATTTTCTGCTGTTTCAATTCCTCCCACCAATCCATGTCGTCCCATTCGGTTCGGATTCCTTCGCTCAGCTTGATATCATCCAGCGTAAAATCAACCAGTGCGAAATCTTCAGTGAATGCTTCGGCATAACCGGTTTGTGTTTCGTGAACACGTACCGATTGAAGCTGAATGTCACCTTCGCCGTTTTTCTTTTCGGTATTCCGGATGATTTTGTCGATCACGTACAGGAACATCAGAGCGTAGCCTTCCGCCGAAGGCGAAACAGGAATTTCAGCAACTCTCTGGTTGATTTGATAGACTGCTTCCTTGATTTCCGGCTTTTCTCCCTGCCAAAGCGAGTAGGCGTGGTCGAAACTATTGATGAATTCACCCACCTTACTCAGTAGGATGAAATCGAGGACCATAAATCCTTTGTCCAGCTTGTTCGATTTAATGAACACTTCCACTTCATACGAATGGCCGTGAATGTTTTCGCGGCACAGCTTCGATGAACAATTACGCACAATATGGGCTCCTTCGAACCGGAATTTTTTTCTGATAATCATCTCTCTCTGCTTTTTTATTTTTCCAACAACGGATCAGTATACCCGGCTTCTTCAAACGCTTTCGCGCGAAGCAGACAACTGTCACACGTTCCACACGGTTTTTCGCCACCCCGGTAGCATGACCAGGTGAGGCCAAAATCAACGCCCAATTCCATTCCTAGTCGGATTTCGTCAGCTTTTGTTTTATTGATAAACGGGGCATGCACATGAATGGGATCGTCCATCTCGGCACCGCAAACCGTCCCTTTATTAATGGCGGCTTCCATAGCATCGATGAATTCCTGGCGGCAATCGACGTAACCGGAATAATCCACCTGACTAACCCCGATAAAAATATCGCGGGCGCCAATGGCTTCCGCATACGATGCAGCAACCGACAAAAAGACCATGTTCCGGGCCGGAACATAAGTAACCGGAATATCGGTGCGGGTAACGTCGCCGTTTTCAACTTCGATGGATTGATCGGTCAGCGCAGAGCCTCCCCATAAATCCAGTCGCATATTGACAATGTGATGTTCTTTTACCCCGGCACTCTGGGCTGTCTCGCGGGCACTTTGCAACTCACGTTCGTGGCGCTGGCCATAGTCGAACGAAAGCACATAAACTTCAAATCCCTTTGATTTGGCCAGGTGTAAAGCTACCGATGAATCAAGGCCGCCGGATAAAAGGACAATTGCTTTTTTCATATTCTGATACCAATAAGATTTCTCCAAAATCATCAGACGTGGGAAACCGTATTCCTGAAAAAGCAATAAACATACAAGGTAACATCCGAACATATTGTTCGAAGAGGGAGGGGAAATCTTCTCTCTCGATGGGCCCTAGTTTTGTTTATAGACAGGATGGTTTCGAACTGTCTGCTGACGTAATCAACGTCGCAAAGTTAGGAAACATTTGGCTTACCGCAAGCTTCTTTTTTCAAACAAACAGCATAAAAAATGGGCCGTAAAGAAGCGATATTTCTTCGCGGCCCATTTGGTTACCTGTTTCAAGGGGCTACTTGCTCTCCTTATTTTCCAGCGCACTGATATGTCCGTAATAACTGATTGAATTGCGGTTGTTGCTGTTTATGGTAAGCGTACCGTAACCATTGTTGCTTACCGAAAGTGTCATCGAATAACTATCGTTTGTGTCGTTTACTGTCGCCTCTATCAGATAGCCTTTACCCTTCTTTTGTGGTGTGATAGTAAATTTTTTGGGTTTGCCGTCAAATTTTATTCCACCCGAACCACCATAAGGTACGCTGTAAGCCCGTCCAAAGAACGGCATATCAGCCTGAATACTGTCCGGATAAAACCTGACAAAATTTGGATTGGTCGTCAGGTCTATGGTTTTGCCGCCAAGGGGCATGGCTTGCCGCGCTGTGAACTGAAACTGTTTTGAGTTCACCAGCTTTTCCGTTTGCTGTTTCTGTTTCTGCTTTTTATCCTGTTTCGAAGGATTCTCTGCTGCATAAACCGATGCTCCAAGCAACGCTAATGTCATCAATAATGCTACGATTCTTCCTTTCATCATTATGTAAGTTTTTAATTCATCACGTTCTCTTGTTTATAATTCCAAATGGTATGCCATGTTTTTGATTTATAACACTAATTATGAATTAATTGAAAGAATTAAGGAACGCAACCCATAAGTTACGAAAAACGTCGTTTTAATCCTTCATCTCACGGGTGGAAATAAACAATACTTCTTATTAAAATTAAAAAAGTAAATATTCTTGTAATTAAACTTTTTAAAAGTTTCCATTTCAATAAAATCCTGATGTAAATTTGAGTGAATGTGAACCATTTTGCTGAGAACAGGTGAGAATATTTGGTATGAACAGTAACATCAAGGTGATTCGATACGTGGTCGGAGTGGGCATCATTTTGCTCATCGTCAGTAATGTTTTGGCGGGAAACAAATCCAGTCAAGAGCGAAAAAGTAGGATCATGAGTCCGGTTCGTTCGTTTCATCCTAAAGAATATGTTTGCTATCGTGCGTCAGAGCCAATTGTAGTCGATGGAAAACTGAATGAGGAAGCCTGGCAACATGCTGAATGGACTGAAGATTTTCAGGACATTGAAGGTAGTTCACAACCAACTCCCAGGTTTCGTACTCATGCCAAAATGCTTTGGGATGACAATTTCCTATACGTGGCAGCCGAGTTGGAAGAACCCGACGTTTGGGCCAATATCACACAACATGATGCTGTCATTTTTCATGACAACGATTTCGAAGTGTTCATTGATCCCGATGGAGATACGCACAACTATACCGAGTATGAAATGAATGCACTGAATACGGTGTGGGATTTATTGCTGGAGCAGCCATACCGCGATCGCAATTTTGTATTGAATAATTACGATTTAAAAGGACTCGTTTCGGCTGTTTCGGTTGATGGAACCATAAATGATACATCTGATAAAGATAAAAAATGGACAGTCGAAATTGCTTTCCCGTTAAGTGCTTACGCCGAATTGAAAGCCAGGCCGGCTGATGGTGTGCAATGGCGGGTCAATTTCTCGCGCGTGGAATGGCAAATTGAAAAGATTGATGGAAAATATCAGAAGAAAATAAATCCGGCAACAGGTTTTCCGTACCCGGAAGATAACTGGGTGTGGTCGCCGCAGGGTGTGATTAATATGCACCTGCCGGAGATGTGGGGCTTTGTACAGTTTTCAGATATTCCTTCAGGAGAAGGGAAAACGTCCTTCAAATGGAACCGTGATGAAGATGTGAAATGGGCTTTGCGACAGGTTTACTATGCGCAACGAAGGTATGCCTCAGCCAATCATCGTTATGCATCAGATGTCAACCAGCTTGCAGATCTTCGGGAAGTGCCCGATTCTTTAAATGTGAAAATATATACGACTCCCGAAATGTATGAAGCGATTATTCAATCACCCTTTTCGGGAAAGAATTGGCACATTAACCAGGAAGGAAGAACATGGAGTGATAATTAACGAACCAACGATAAACTATGGACAAACGAACTTTTCTGAAAACCATCGGGGCTGTAGCAGCTGGTGTCACCTTTTCGGGTAACCAATTGCTGGCCGGGAATGCTGAACCTAAGCATAGGAAAACAGACGGAAATCAGCTTTGGCTTTGGATTGGTGGTAAGAGTGACTGGACTGACGAGCAGATCAAGGATACTTATGCCAAAATCAAAGAATACGGATTCGATGGTGTGTGTTCCAATGGTGATTTGGAGTATTTCAAACGACTGGCTCCTATTACAAAGTCGCTGGGACTTCAGCTTCATGCCTGGTATGTCACCATGAATCATCCGGGAGATAAGGAAGCGCAGAAACATCCCGAATGGTACCAGGTAAGTCGCGAAGGATATTCATGCCTGGAAAAGCGGCCGTATGTCGATTACTACCAATGGCTGTGTCCTTCGCAGGAAGCGGTTTATCAGTACATCGAAAGCCAGGTGATGGCACGGGCAGCAATTGATGGAGTCGATGCCGTTCATTTGGATTATATCCGCTACCCGGATGTAATTTTGCCGATTGGCCTTCAACCCAAATACAACTTAGTTCAGGATCACGAATTCCCGGAGTATGATTTCTGCTATTGCGATACCTGCAAGCAAAAGTTCAAAGATGAGTACGGCCAGGATTTGGACGAGATGGAAGATCCGACGAAGAGCAAAGATTGGCGGCAGTTCCGTTACGATAGAATAACCCGTCTGGTGAATCGGTTGACAGAAAAAGTGCATCAGCAGGGAAAAAAGATTTCGGCAGCCGTTTTTCCGTATCCGGATTTGGCGCGTACCATTTGTCGGCAGTCGTGGGATGATTGGAACCTGGATATGTTCTTCCCAATGATTTATAATAATTTTTACAATGAAGATGCACGTTGGGTAGGGAAAGCCACGCGAAAAGGTGTACGGGATTTGAAAGGAAAAGCAGAGTTGGTTTCGGGTCTTTTTCTACCGGCTTTTAAAACAGATGCGGAAATGGAAAGTGCCATTCATTTTGCGAAAAAGAATGGAGCTGCCGGCATCGCCATATTCGATTACAATGGAATGAAAGACAATCACTGGAATTTACTAAAGACCCTGAGTTAACCCATTTATATACGTTTATAGCAGTAACAAAAGCGGCACTGGATGAGCATACAGTGCCGCTTTTTTTTTATTTCCTAAAAAGACTTTTTGCATCGGTCAGGGTATTTTGACCATCTTTCCACAAGGCATAGTTGAAACCCGGATGAATGCAATAGGCCCCTGTTTCGCCTGCTTTGTTAATCGCAATGTACCCGATTTGGAACTTCTTATATCCCGGAATCTTTTTCGCGATTCGGTGGACGGCTTCTTCACACGCCTTTTGAGGACTCATCCCGTTTCTCATCAGTTCCACTACAAGAAAACTACCGACGGTTTTCATGACCAGTTCGCCCATACCGGTCGAGGCAGCTCCACCCACTTCGTTGTCGCAGAACAGACCGGCTCCGATGATGGGTGAATCGCCTACGCGGCCATGCATCTTGAATGCTGCTCCACTGGTGGTGCAGGCTCCGGAAAGGTCGCCGTTGGCATCAATGGCCAGCATGGATATGGTATCGTGGTTCTCGATGTTAATGACCGGCTCGTATTTCGATTTCTTTTTCCACTCTTCCCAGGCTTCCTTCGCTTTATCGGTAAGAAGATTTTGTTTTTTGAATCCTTTTTCCAGTGCAAACTGAAGAGCGCCTTCACCGGAAAGCATCACATGTGGAGTATCTTCCATCACTTTCCGGGCCACCGAAACCGGATGAACGATATCTTGCAGAAAAGTAACGGAACCTGCGTTTCCTTTTTCGTCCATAATGCAGGCATCCAGCGTAACGTAACCATCACGATCGGGATAACCGCCTAAACCAACTGTCATGATGTTTGGATCTGCTTCGGGAACGCGTGCACCTGCTTCTACTGCATCCAGTGAACAACCACCTTTTACCAGGATTTTAGCTGCCACCTCATTGGCCGGCAACCCGTGTCTCCATGTTGAAATGATGATAGGTTTTCCTTTCAACGATGTTGAGGAAGCCATTTTTCCCGCTGCAGCGGAAACTTTCTGATTGAGAAGCAATCCGGATGTTGCTACTACCGAACCCGCTAAAAATTTCCTTCGTGATATCATAAATTGTCCTTCAATTTTACATTTACAAGGCAACTTATATAGATTTTTTCTAAAGTAGATGAATTTTAAAAAGGAATTACATGTGCTTTTTCCTCAATTTCATATTCTTTAGTGGTCTTCCGGAAAGAAATTACTATTTTTTAGAAGCAGAATATGGTATGTAATCAAATCAATTGAACTATGCAGAATCGTATGTTTAGCAGTTACCGGGGCGCACTTATTCGCGGAATCATAGCGTTGATTGCCGGTGGATTGGCAGTATTTGTTCCCAATATCACGTTGCAAAGTATTGTTATTTATTTCGGGTTGCTTATCCTTTTAGGAGGCCTGGTGTCATTGTTGTTTGCTCTGAGAAGTAAAAACCCTTCCGGACGGAATATGCTGATGACACAGGCCGTTTTCAATCTCATTATCGGAATTCTGTTTGTAGCACTTCCGGCAACCATGGTGAAAATATTTGTCATCGTACTGGGAATCGGATTTCTCTTTATCGGCATTTTCCAGTTGATGGCGGCTCTTAGTGCCCGTCATGAGTACGGCTGGTCGTGGATATACTTTATCATCTCGGTTTTGATGATTATTGCGGGCGGTGTGATGCTGGCAAATCCATTCGACAGTGCCAAAAACATTCTGACTTTTATTGGTGTACTCATGATGATTTATGGTGGAGCTGAGTTATACATGGCGTGGAAATTAAGTAGTAAGCCGAAAACATATCAAGGCCGGGAGGTCGAGGATACACATTTTAAGGAGTTGTAACTGTCAGTAGACCAGTCGGGTTTTGTTTTCTTCCGAAAAGACTAAAGCGGATTTTAAGATAGAAGAGTATGGAAACCGGCAGGAAATTAAGGCGTTTCGGCCGGAATTCTCTATATTCAGTCGCTGAAAGTGCTTAACATCGATTCTCTAATCCTATTTCTGAAACGCCATGATTCTTGCCCGTGTACTGGTATATTTACCACTGCTTTTGCTTACCGCCTGCCATTCACCTTCGTATGACGCTGTTGAGGAGGAACATGGCAACCTGACGGCCTTTGTCAATCCGTTAATCGGAACTGGTGAAGCCACAACACCCTCGTCAAAAAAATTTGGTGGCGGCAGTTCAAGTCATGCACAAGTGATTCCCGGTGTTGGATTCCCTTTCGGGATGACGCAATGGACTCCACAGACGCGTGTTTCAGAGGCGCATTGTCTGGCTCCGTACTATTATGCTGATACCAAAATACAGGGATTTCGGGGTACTCACTGGATGAGTGGCTCCTGTACGCAGGATTATGGCAGTATGACGATTATGCCCCTGTCGGGAAAGGTGAATCCGGACGTGAAAGAAAGAGCCTCTTCTTTTTCGCACGAACGTGAAACAGCCAAAGCCAATTACTACCAGGTATTTCTCGACGACTATAAAGTGAATGCAGAACTAACAGCCGAAAATCACTCCTCTGTTTTGCGATTTACCTGGATGACCGACTCTGCCAAGTACATTCTGTTTAATCCCAACTCCGACGAAGGTCAGGGTTTTGTTGAAGTGGATACAGTCAAAAATGAAATCAGGTGCTATAACCCGGTCCATCGTATTTACCAGGGGCTGGGAGAACCTGCCGGTTTTAATGGCTGGTTTGTGGTGAAGATTCCTGAAAAGATTACTGATTTTGGCGTTTGGAAAGGAGACTCAGTTCTTTCGGGGGTTACTACCGTGAAAGATGAAAAGAACATCGGTGTGTGGATTAAATTGTCGCAACCGGCCGGTGAGCCAGTCAGTCTGAAAGTAGGAGCGTCTTTTACTTCTTTCGCTGCCGCTGAAGATAACCTGGAAATGGAAATTGGTGAGCACGGTTTTGACTACGTTCAGAGAGAAGGGCGTCAAATCTGGAATCATGTGCTGCAGCGGGTCGATGTGACCGGTGGCACGGACGGAGATAAAGAGAAGTTCTATACTGCCCTGTATCATGCCATGTTGTTACCGCGACAGTTTTCTGATGACGGTGGTACATTCCCAAAGTTCGATAAGCAGTACCAGACAGAAACCGATAAGACTTTTGTTTATTATGGAGACTTTTCGATGTGGGATACCTTCCGCGCTGAGCATCCGTTGCTTGATTTACTGCAGCCTGGTCGGAGTCATGATATGATGGAATCGTTGCTGGAAAAAGGCTACAGCGGCGGTTGGTTACCGATCTTTCCGGCCTGGAACAATTATACTTCCGAGATGATTGGCGACCATGCAGTGGCAACTTTGGCCGACGCAGCCATGAAAGGCATCATCGATTTAACGGATGACGATTATGAACTGCTTCGGAAAAATGCGATGGAGACTCCGGCTGATTCGGCCGACTACATCAACGGGAAAGGTCGCAGGGCGCTGACCAGCTATTTGAAATATGGCTACATTCCGCTGGAAGATGAGGTGAAAGATGCGTACCATCACCGCGAACAGGTTTCGCGCACGCTGGAATATGCTTATGACGATTTTGCACTGAGCCAGGTTGCGGGTTTGTTGGGGGAAAAGAAGGACAAAAAGCTCTTCCGGGAACGGTCAATGAATTATAAAAATGTATTTGATTCGACGGTGAAAAGTGTTCGCGGGCGCCATGCCGATGGTTCCTGGAGCAAAGATTTTGACCGCGAAAAGAGTGCTTCTTTTATCTCGGAAGGAACGCCCTGGCAATATACATGGTTTGTGCCGCAGGATATCGGCGGTTTGATCAAACTAATGGGCGGTGAAGAGGCATTCAATCAACAGCTCGATGAATTTTTTGCCAAAGGACAATACTGGCATGGAAATGAACCGGGACACCAGATTCCGTTTCTGTACAATTATTCCGGGCAACCGTGGAAAACACAGGAGCATGTGGCACAAATTCGTCATGATGAGTACGGCAATGGGCCTGGCGGCTTAAGCGGCAATGACGATGCCGGGCAGATTTCAGCGTGGTATGTTTTTAGTTGCATGGGCTTGTACCAGGTTTGTCCGTCGGTGCCGGAATACGTGCTTTTCAAACCAGCTTTCGATAAAATCACGTTAAATCTCGAAAACGGAAATAAGTTTACTATTCTGGCACCGGGCGCGTCATCTGGTAAGCTGTATATACAATCGGTGAAGTTGAACGGAAAAAAATACCACAAGAATTATATCCGGCATTCCGATATCGTAAAAGGCGGCGTGCTGGAGATGAAGTTGGGAGACAAACCCAACAAGAAATGGGGAACGGCCCGGAAAGACCGTCCTTTCTCATTGGAATGGTAACGTACGATATCTAACTGGAAGATTGCTACCGCACAGCTTCTATAATTGTTTGTTGAAAATCAGCTTGCTATCATCCACAGCGTAATAATCTTTGAGCTCCGCCACCAGCTCATAACCCATGCGGAGATAAAATTTCACTGTGGGCTGGTATAGTGCCCGTCCCGATGTTTCGATGTAGACGAAACGCCCTGCGGATGTCCGGATAGCGTCTTCTGTTTTATGAAGCAATTGTTGCCCCAGTCCGCCTCGACGATGGCGCGAATCGACAGCAATCCAGTATAGATCATAATTTTTTATAGTACACGGGATTTCGCCATAACAAGTATACCCCACGGTTTCGTCATCCACATCCACGAAGAAAAAATGATAACCACTTTCGTCTCCTCGCGAGAGACGTTCCTGAACGAGTTCAAGTGCCACGTCCACCTCGTCTTGACGGAAAAAACCCGTTGACGCAAGGATGCGTTTCACTGCATCGTAATCCGAAGGGCGAGCCTCCTGTCGAAAGGTAATGGTCTTATTTTCGGTCGATATCATCTATAATTCGTTTAATCACTTCCGTATTTCCAAGTCCGGCCTGTTCACAGGCAGCGATAAAACCACTGTCTGGCGAGATACATGGGTTGGCATTGATTTCGATGACATAAGGAGTTCCATCATTCGAAATCCGAAAATCGACCCGCGCATAACCTTTTAATCCAAAAGCTGACCAGCAATGCGCACTGATGCGTTTCAGTTCGGCCAGCAACGAAGTATCTTTCGCCTCGAATGCGAAAGAGCGGACCGTGTTTTTATATTCGAATGAATCGGTATCCCATTTGGCTTTGTAGCCTAAAATCCGTGGCCGTTCCTCGGTATAATTCCTGAAGCGCATTTCAGCCGGCGGAAGAACTTCAGGACCTCTTGCTCCAGCTAAAACCGAGACATTAAATTCTCTTCCCTGGATAAATTCTTCAGCAAACCAATCTTCGGGGATGTGCTCAATCCGGTTTCCCATGTAAATGAGCTCATCGGTAATACCGACGGAACCATCTTCCGAAATCGGTTTCAGAATATATTCCTTTTCCGGTTGGATGGCTTCGCTAGTTGTTGCCCAATCGGGAGTGGCAATATGTTCAGAACGTAAAATCTTCTTGGTCGTCACTTTATCCGTGGTCAGAAACATGGCCGTTGAACCAGACCCGGAGAACCGAATATCTCTGGATTCCAGAATTGCGGGTGCCATGAAGCTCAACTTTCCTCTTCCATCAACGGTTTCTACCAGGTTGAAGATGAATGCCGGGTCGATTTTACGAATACCATCGATGAACCACGGAATATTCAAATTGAATTCCATCCTTTGTGAATGGTACCCGAGTTCTTTCAGCGTTTCTTTTACCAAATGAGCCTGGTCCAACACGTCCCGCTCATCTTCGGTAGGATTGGGCGAAAGCGGATTATGCAGAATAATGACTTGTCTGGTATCCTGATTCATCGTTTGCTTCCTCTTTTATGCCAGCTCGTCCAAGAGCCGATTGCATGATTTCTCCTATTAATTCCCGGTAAGGATAATTGCTTAGCCGGGCCAGAATTGGTAAATCCGAATAGGTCGGATTGAGTCCGGCCAACGGGTTTACTTCCACAAAGTTCGGGACGCCATTCCGGTCGGTTCTAAAATCAACCCGTCCGGCATCTTTACCGTCAATTTCGTTCCATGCGTCAAGGGCCAGTTTCGCACATTGTTTTGCCAGTTTGTCGTTGACCAACCGGTAAGCCACGTACTTTTCATATTCTTTTTTTACCGAATAGGAATAGATCTTATCCGGGCAGGCATCATTGAAAACAATTTCCATTACACCTAGTGCACGCGCTTTTTTGCCCGAACCGACAATGCCTACCGTGAATTCTCTTCCCGGTAGGAAAGTCTCCAGCAATACCGGCTGATTGAAAGCATTTAGCAAAAATGTACAGCTCGAATGTAATTTTTCCCGTGTGTCAATTAGTGAGTAATCATCAATTCCTTTACTAGTGCCTTCAGCCACCGGTTTGACAAACAACGGGAAAGGCAAATTCACATCGTCGAGCTCCTCTACATGGTGAATCACAGTGAAAGGAGCTGTTGGGATGCCAGCCTCCCGAATCACCATTTTGGTCAATGCTTTATCAAGTGTCAGGTTCATCACCGAGGCACAGCTGAACACATGTGGAATCTGGTAGGCATCCAGAAGCGCCGGTATCTGGGCTTCGCGGGCAATGCCGTGCATTCCTTCGGCAATATTGAACACAATGTCACACCGTTTGCCTGAGGCCAGAAATTGTACCAGAGCGAACAGGTTCCCGATACGAAGTGTATGGTAATCCAGCGCACGCAGATTCTCCTCGATTGCTTCGATGGTTTCGATTGAATCGAATTCGGCGATGGCTTCTTCTGAATATCCCAGGCGCCGGTAATCATCCTTCAAATCGAAGGTTAAACCAACTGTAATCATTTTCGATTATTAGCGGATGTTAAACAATGTCCGGGTAGGTGTATGTATTCCCTTCGTAGTTTCTCAGTACGACTTCTCCGTTTTCGATAGCCTGCACATAATTTGGAAGTAACGGAATTTTACCGCCTCCACCGGGTGCATCGATTACGAAGTGAGGTACTGCATAACCTGATGTATATCCGCGCAGTCCCTGAATGATTTCCAGTCCTTTGCTCACCGGGGTGCGAAAATGCAGAGAACCTGGAATCGGGTCACACTGATAAATATAGTAGGGGCGCACCCTAACCTTGAGCAGTCCCTGGTTCAGCTTTTTGAAGGTTTCCACTTCATCGTTAATGCCTTTCAGTAAGACCGTTTGGCTGCCCAATGGAATGCCGGCATCGGCCAATCGGTTACAGGCTTCCTGTGTTTCCACTGAAAGTTCATCCGGATGAGCAAAATGAATACTCATCATCAGCGGATGGTATTTTTTCAGCATTCGCGTAAGCGAGTTGGTGACGCGCATAGGAAGCACGACCGGAACTTTGGTTCCGATTCGGATAATTTCCACATGCGGAATCGCCCGAAGTTTTGACAGCAGATATTCCAGACGGAAGTCCGGCAAGGTGAGGGGATCACCTCCCGAAATCAGCACGTCACGTATTTGCTTATTCTGAGCAATATATTCAATGCCCAGATCCCACTCACGGGTTGAGGCATGGCTTTTATGTCGTTTGGCAACCATGTGACTACGGGTGCAATAACGACAATATGCCGAGCAAAACCCTGTAACCAGGAATAATACCCGGTCGGGATAGCGGTGAACTATCAGTCGGGTAGCTGAATCACCTGTCTCGTTAAGCGGGTCGGCTACTTCGCCCGGACTCATAATTAACTCTTCCTTTGTAGGAATGACGGTCCGGTAAAGCGGATGCCGGCCAGGCAATCTGCTCAGCAAACTGGCGAAATAAGGTGTAATCTGAAAAGGCAGATGATTTTCGGGGAGGGAGGAGATGAGTTCTCCTTCTGTTTTTCCCAAAATATCCGTTAACTGTTTCGAGGTGCGGATGCTGTTTTTCAGTTGCCAGCTCCAATTGTTCCAGTCACGGATGGTGGCTGTGGGATAAAATTGGTTAATAAATTGATTAACTGATTTGTCGTAGGGAAAGTCCGGGACAATGCTCATTCTTTCCAGTTGGTCGGGGTGTTGTCCTGCTACGACGAGCGGGACAGGTGCGTCCGGTGAGTCGACCTGAGTATTCTCACCAGAAGCAGTACTCCTTGCAGTGGTCATTTCTGATTTCATGGATAAAAATAATTTTCTTTAGCGTTGATTTTTGTGTCTGTCGTATATTCATTGCTCACAATTTAAGTTCGTTACGGGCCTGACAGTGGCCTTGAATATCAAAACAAAGCTATGCTAAAAATCAATTGCATGTTCAGTTTTGGAGTATTATTTTGAGGAGAGACATCACTTTTTTGTGATGTGTTATTGGGTTGGTTATCAGTGTTTTTTCGTGTTGAGCTACTGGTTGTGGGCAATAAGTTATCTTTTTTTATAAAATCCGATGTCTGTTGGTTGAAATTTTTAAGAAAATGAGCCTCTGGAAATGCTTCTCCCGTAACGGAAAATGTGACTTGTTATTGTTTGAAATCAGTATAAGTTATCGGAAAGTCGTATCTTCGTAAAAGTGAATTTGCTTTTTCCTTTTTGGATACGGCTAAAAAACCTGATTTATGACACCCCGTTTACTAATCTTGTTGGCCGTCCTATGCCTGTTTGGTCCCCCTACAGCCACAGCGCAGAAAAAGAACTTATTTGTTCTGGATGGACGAGCCTCTACGGATAGGAATGTTTCGGAGGGTATCCGTATTACCATTTTTAATGAGACGGATAATAAAGCCCTGCCCGGAATTGACCTCGATGACCGTGGCTATTTTCACATCACACTCTCTTATCAGAAGAAGTACTTAGTTGGCTTTCAGTATGAAGGCTATTTCACTAAAATTTTCGAAGTCTCGACGATTGTGCCTGAAGAGGTTTGGTCTGTTGACCCCTACTTCAAACCGTTCCGTTTTCAGGTGACTCTTCATCCGGCCGTCGAAGGATTACATCCGGAATTCAGTCGGAAGCCTATTGCTAAAATTCATTATTCGAAGGATGTGGATGGATTTATGGCAGAAGCAATTTACAGCGATAAAAAAATAAATAAGCAGATTGAAAAAGCTGTCGCTGAAAATATCGAGCGAAAAGTAGATGCTCAGTTGGCGCGGGCAGAGGAATATCAGGCCCAGGGACAATGGGCACTGGCAATGGCTGCTGTCGATCGGGCTAAAAATCTCGATCCGCGGGATTCCGATTTGAAAAAGAAGATTCGTGAGGCTGAAAAAGAGGTGAAATCAAACGAAAAGAAACCGGATGTAGCCGGGCAGCAGTATGCTATGTTTATCAGCAAGGGCGACACCCGGTTCAACGCAAAATCGTTTGATGATGCCAAAAGTGCTTATCAGAAAGCGTTAAATCTCATTCCTGGTGATTCGTTGGCGCAAGCCAAGATTAATTTGGTCGACGAGCGTTTGCAGGCGATAGCTGATGAGAAAGCCCGATTGTTCGCCGAAGCGGCAGCAAAAGACAAAGCGTTCAGTCAGGCGATGAGCAAAGCCGACAGTCTTTTTGGTCTGAAGAAATATCCCGATGCAAAGCTGGCTTACCAGCAGGCGCTGACAATTTTGCCGAACAGCGAGAAACCGCAGCAGCAGATTGCTGAAATCAACCGTTTGATTGCCCGAAATGCCTCGCTGGCTGCAGCTTTTACGGATGCGGTTAGTCGCGGGAGTCAGCAGCTGGAGGCGAAGAACTATCGCTCGGCAGTCGATATTTTTAATGAAGCATTGAGCATGAAGCCCGATGATGCAACCGTGACCGCGCTTCGCGATTCGGCTTCGGTGCTGTTGAAAAATCAGCAGGAGCAACGGCGTGCATTGGCCGCGGCCAGAGCGAAAGAAGAGCATTTTCGTAGTTTGATGGAGCAGGGCGATCAGGCTTTTGCGGCTGGCAGCTACGAACAGGCTGTTAATTTCTTCGGTCAGGCCTATAGTCTGAAAAAAGATTCGGTTGCCCGTGAAAAAGGTTTGAAAGCACAGCATATGCTGAATCAGCAACAACTGGCTTCAGCCTCCCAGTCTTCAGCACCATCGGTTGTTAATACTGTTGCCTCAGAGCCAACGCATGTTCCTGCCGATTACCAGAAGCAGATTACTCAGGCGGACCAGGCCTTTAAGCGAGGTGAGTGGTCGGGGGCCCGTTTCTATTACTTCGAGGCTCTGAAGGAAAAGCCCGGCGATACGTATGCCGGCGACCGCGTGAACGAATGTGACAAACTGATAGCTGCTCATATTACGGCCGATATGCAGGAGAAATATCTGGCTTTTATTTCCAATGGCGACAAAAGTTTTCAGCAGGAAAATTATGCCAATGCAAGGTTGAATTACAGAAAAGCACTGGATATTAAATCCTGGGAAAAATACCCGCGTCGGAAGCTCGAGGCGATTGACCGGGCCATGCAGGACTGGCAATCGGATGAACAGCGCCGACAATTTACCGCCGCCATTGAAAAAGCTGATGATGCCTTTGATAAGGGCGAATATGCAGTAGCGCGTTTCTATTACCGGCGGGCGGCTGGCATAAAAGCCGATACCGTAGCTGACGAGCGTTTAAAGGAAATTGCCTCCATTATTGCCGGGGCGCGTCAGAGCAGTATCGATAATCTATACAACGAAGAAATTCGCAAGGCGGATACAGCCTTTCATCAACAAAATCCTACCGTGGCAAGGTTTTATTATCAGAAAGCCTTGCAACTGAAACCGAATGAAACCTATCCGCAAAAGCAACTGAAGAAACTTCAGGCAAGCGATTAGTTCGCTGCCTGTTGGTGGTTAATTTAGTAACGAAAGCCCTGTCGTTTCCGACAGGGCTTTTTTCGGTTGTTTGGAAAGCGAAGTCAGGCATGATGGGCCATCGGACGTTTTGAGAATTTCAACACGGTGGGATGTACCAGCCGGTCGAAATCGCGGTAAGCCATCCGAATCAGTTCGATGTGCGTTCCGGCATTGAACGCAATCATTTTATCTTCCGAAAGGCTGTGTGCTACATAAACGCGCATGTCGTAGAGGTTGCCAAACGGAGGCATAGCGCCAGGTTCGCAGTCGGGGAAACGGCTTTTGAATTCCATTTCCGATGCCAGTTCAACCAAGTGGGCTCCTGTGGCAATTTTCAGCTGGTCGAGGTCGATCTTAAACGATGCGGGCAGCACGGCCATTGACATTTCGCCATCGATTTTTACCACTACGGTTTTGGCCATCTCCTTTCCGGGAATGTGAGTGGTTGCGGCCACCCGCTGGGCGTTGAATGCCATGGAATGGCTGATGGTCTCGTAATGGATGTTGTGGCTGTCGAGGTACTCTTTTAACTTTTTTGCAGGCATGATGAATCCTCCTTTATTGATTGGTAATTTAGATGTCTTTTTTGTCGGGTTCGGCTCTTTTTCAGGCGAACCTGCCTGCTACATCCGGGTGCGAACGAAAAGGGGAAATACATGTTGCACGTGCCGGGATTGAAGGATGGTTTTGAGTATTCGGGCTGGTTAGTTGGTTTGCATTGAGTGTAAGGGTAAGTTACGAAAAAATCTGGTTTCGAGGCAACTGGTGAAATAATCGGAAGGAAGAAAATTCTAAAGAATAATATTGAAAATTATGTATTGTATTTTACTCCAAAATGCCTTAACTTTTTTATAACTATCGTTTATAGTTACTGCAGACTAAATTTAATGAAATAAAAAGGTTGAGTTTTTTTAATTTGGTTTGGTATTCAGAGTGTTGAGAATAAAGAAGCTCAATTCTTAACTTTTTAAACAACAGGTTAGTCGAAGCTAATTGCTTCAATTGTGTCGCCCCGGAGCCGTTTGGCAACCGGGGCGGTTTTTTTGTTGGTTCAACCGGTGGAGAACCGGCTGATAAAGCGTTTAAAAATCCTTTTTCTCACGCTTGGCCTTTTTTGCCCTTCGCTTTTCCTTCAGGTTCATTTCCGGTTCTTTCCTGGAAAGTCGGTTTTTATCCGGAGCTTTTTCTTTTACCATGGTTATCCAAAATTAAAATGATTGAATAATAGTTGATGGCATATTATGCCGGTCCTCAGCGTAAAATTTGTCAGGCCGGCTTTATCAAATTTAGGTGGAAAAACTGAATGATGTATCGCTGTTAATAAAATTTTTTATGCTGTTAAATGACATTAAATCATTAAAGTTTCAGGCTGGCAGAGTTGCGTCGTATCCCCAAGCCTCCGTAACTTGTACTAATGGGAAAGTCAGTAGAACATAAAAGTTTGGACAAAGAAAGAAAGGTTTTATACATCTCCGGCTCGGTAAAGGGAAAACAGCGCGAACGGAATCAGGATCGTGTATATGTGCTGGACGAACCGGGATACCACATGTTTGTCATTTTCGATGGTGTTAGTTCCTACCCGGAGAGTTATCGCTATATCGAAACATTTATGGAGTTTCTGGACGGGCACCACCATGAGTGGCTCGATAATGAAAAGGAAGGCCTGGGACAGTTACTGTACCTGGCTTACCTGCATTGTCGCAAAACATTCATTGCGGGCAGTACGACGATCTCGGCTCTTTTTATTCCGAATGGAACGCACCTGCCCGAAATGGTTAGTATCGGCGATTCGCGGATTTATGCTTTCCGTAAAAAAAATATGGTGAGCCTGACGGAAGATGATAATGTACCGGAAATGCCAAATATACTTACCCGTTGGGTGGGACACGACTATTTGTCGGCAGAAGACTTCAGGCCTGTAGAGGTCGCGTATGACAAACAGTTTCTGATCTGTTCCGATGGCTTCTATGGAGTGATGGAGCAAAACCGTGAAACTTTTTACCATGCACTGAAGTTGCCGGAGCTGGAAAAAACGAAGGAAGAATTACATCGCTTAGTGGAAGGAAACAACAGCGATGACGCCTCGTATATTCTGATAAGAATAGGATAGAAGTTGAAGCCGGAATCCTAAAACCCGGCATACCCCTGATGCAACAGACAGCATTGACAGTGACTCAAACGAAAATTACAACCTGAATGAAGCCTGTTATTGACTACACAGAATTTGGCTGCATCGCTATTAACGGACAACGTTACGAACATGATGTGGTCATCCGCCTCGACGGAACTATCGAGAAGCGGAAAAAGAAGCTATCGAAAGAGAAATATGGAACTTCGCACCGGATATCACTCGAAGAAGCCCGCGAAATCTATGAGGAAGGAGCCGAACGGATGGTGGTCGGTTCAGGGCAATACGATCAAGTGAACTTCTCGGAGGATGCCATTCGTTTTCTGAGTGATAAAGGTTGTTTGCTTATCGTGTTACCTACACCGGAAGCCATAAAGTATTGGAATAAATACGATAAACCGGCCTGTGGTATGTTTCATACCACTTGTTAAACCGGCTTTTTTGATAGGCTGAAACAGTTTTCAACGAAAGATGGAGGTGCCTATGGCAAGGAGAGGATTTCAGGAAAAGCTAAATGATTTATTGCAAATGGCTGATGTTCGGTTAAACGGCGGTCGCAGGTGGGATATGCAAGTACATGACGAACGTTTGTACCGCCGGATTTTGGCCGGTGGTTCGCTCGCAGCCGGTGAGGCTTATATGGACGGTTGGTGGGACTGTGAGGCATTGGACGAACTGTTTGAACGGTTGGTACGTGCCCGCCTCGGTGAGAAAATCAAAGCACGGGACTGGTGGTGGGATGCCCTGGTGGCACGGATTTTTAATTTGCAAAAGCCTTCGCGGGCCTTTCAGATTGGCAAGCGTCACTACGATACGGGGAACGATCTGTTCCGAATCATGTTGGATGAGCGCATGATATACAGTTGTGGCTATTGGGCCGATGCTTCGTCGGTGGATGAGGCCCAGGAAGCCAAACTCGATTTGGTCTGCCGGAAGTTGCAGTTAAAACCTGGAATGAAGGTGTTGGATATTGGTTGCGGTTGGGGAGGTGCGGCTCGTTTTGCAGCGGAACGATATAGTGTTGAGGTCGTCGGGATAACTGTATCAGAACAGCAGGCGTATTTTGCGCGCGAATATTGTCGGGGCTTACCGGTAGACATCCGGCTACAGGATTACCGCGACATGAATGAAAAATTCGATCGGATTTTTTCTATCGGGATGTTCGAGCATGTGGGCTACAAGAATTACCGGATTTACATGAAAAAGGTGCGGGAACTGCTCAAGCCGGAGGGATTGTTCCTGTTGCACACCATTGGTGGAAACAGTTCGGTGACCCGGAACGATCCCTGGATAGCCAAACATATTTTTCCGAATTCCATGCTGCCCTCAGCCAGGCAAATAACAGCCGCGGCAGAAGATTTATTTGTGATGGAGGACTGGCACAATTTCGGTGTCGACTACGATAAAACACTGATGGCGTGGCATCACAATTTTGAAAAAGGCTGGCCGCTGTTAAAGGAGCGATACGATGAACGTTTTTACCGGATGTGGCGCTATTACCTGTTGATGTGTGCCGGAGCTTTTCGGGCTCGCAGTAACCAGCTGTGGCAGTTAGTGCTTTCGCCGGAAGGCATAAAAAGCGGATATGTGGCTCCCCGTTACCGGGAAAAATCGGAAATGGAGCTGGAACAGAAAATAAGCTAATCGAAAAATTGGGCAAAAAAAGAGGTACCCCCAAACGGGATACCCAGTTAATTATTTGTGGAGCTGCGGGGAATCGAACCCCGGTCCAAACGAGGAAGCAATACGCTTTCTACATGCTTAGCTCTGACTTGGTTTTCGAGTGTCGGCAGGATCAAAGCCACCAACCGGCACCTTAGCTCCTTTAATTTCGCAGGCAGCGCGGAGCGAGCCACCCACTATTCCCGATTTTTCTGCACCTCCGGTTCGGGCCGCCTCAGGACTTTAGCACCCGGGAGATGTCTCGTTCCGGCATCTTATGCCGGAAAATGCCTATCTACTATACTTCGATTAGGCTGCGAGAGCGTAATTGTTTTCGCCAATTAAGAGTGTGAAAATTGATATTTACGAGCCAACCTCCAATGCTCGGCATGCTTACGCACCTCTTCATCCCGCTGTCAAAACCAGTCAGCCCCGAGATGCGGGACACAAAATTACAAAATATTACAGAGATGTCAACCTTGTTTACGGGAAAAGAAAAGGGAAATCCGGCTTATAATTTTTTCAGGTTGTGAATGGTTTCCTTCGGATTGTCGGAACCGAAAACAAAGCTTCCGGCCACCAATACGTTGGCACCTGCTTCGAATAGTTTCTTACCGGTTTCGTAGTTCACCCCACCGTCTACTTCGATCAACGTATCGGCGTTTCTTTTTTCGATCAGTTGTCGCAGTTCAGCCACTTTGTGATAGGTGTGTTCAATGAATTTCTGTCCACCAAACCCCGGATTTACCGACATCAACAGAACCATGTCGAGTTCGTGAACAATGTCCTCCAGCAAATGAACCGGTGTGTGCGGATTCAGGCAAACACTGGCACGCATTCCTTCATCCTTAATGGCCTGAACGGTCCGGTGCAGGTGTGTGCAAGCTTCGTAATGAACCGTAAGGGTATCGGCACCTGCTTTTTTAAATGCGTTGATGTACCGGTCGGGATCGACAATCATCAAGTGAACATCCAGCGGCTTTTTAGCAATTTGATTAACCTGCCCGATAACCGGAATTCCGAAAGAGATATTGGGCACAAAAACACCATCCATTACATCGCAATGAATGTAGTCGGCGTCGCTTTGGTTCAACATTTCAATTTCTTTTCCCAGACGGGTGAAATCGGAAGCCAAAATGGAAGGTGCTATCAGTTTTTCCATGTAGTTTTCAATAATAATTTCTATGGTAGCTAACGGATTTTTTGCACGATTGTTCGCTGACGTTGAAGAGCCAACGATCAATTCGAAAGCATCACAAATATAGTTGAAATCTGCAGGGAAATAAAAAAGCCGGTAAGTACCGGCTTTCAATATATTTTTCGGGTTACCCCAGATAGGATTTCAGTAACCGGTTTCGGTACTGATTCTTCAATTTCTTAATGGCTTTTTCCTTGATTTGCCTAACCCGTTCCCGCGTCAAATCGAACTCCTGTCCAATTTCTTCCAGCGTGTGCGGACGGTATCCGTTCAAGCCAAAATAGTAACGGAGCACCTCTGCTTCGCGTTCACCCAGCGTTGCCAGCGAACGCTCAATCTCTTCGCGCAACGACTCACTAACAAGCTTGTTGTCCGGACTTGGTGAGTCCTGGCTGAACATGATGTCGTAAAGGTTATTGCCGGTATTTTCATCCTCTTTCAGCGGAGCATCCATCGATACATGATGGTTGCTGGCATTCATGGAATCTTCCACAACTTTGGGATGCAAATCGAGAATTTTGGCTACTTCTTCGGGCGACGGTTCACGTTGAAACTCTTGTTCGAGTTGAGCAAATGTTTTGTTAATCTTGTTAATCGAACCGATCTTATTCAACGGCAGACGCACAATTCGCGACTGTTCGGCTAATGCCTGAAGGATAGATTGACGTATCCACCAAACGGCGTAGGAAATGAATTTAAATCCCCTGGTTTCATCAAAACGCTGCGCCGCTTTGATGAGTCCAAGGTTGCCTTCGTTAATTAAATCGGGGAGGCTTAGTCCCTGATTTTGGTATTGTTTAGATACCGAAACGACGAATCGAAGGTTGGCATTCACGAGTCTTTCCAGTGCTTTTCGGTCACCTTTTTTGATACGTTTAGCCAGGGTTACTTCTTCTTCGGCTGTTAGTAATTCTACCTTTCCTATCTCGTGGAGGTACTTATCGAGCGATAACGCTTCGCGGTTGGTTACTTGTTTTGTTATTTTTAGCTGCCTCATAGGTGAATGTAAGACTTTGACGAAACAATTTCAGTTTTGGTTTTTTTAGAATATACGGCAATTAAGCCTAAGGGTTATAATGGTTGATGTTTAAAGTTATTGAACGTGAATTTATACAAAAAAATGATTTTCATCAAAGATTGTCATTCATATTGCGATTTATTTCTTAACTTATAACGTAATCGTTGGCTTCCTGTTGTGCTGTTTAAAAGCATGTGCGAAGAAGTAAACTTTTTTTAAATGAATGAATAATAGCGCATAATTGAAAAAAATTGCGTGAACCTTTGTGAATTTAAAGCATTTACTTATAATTGCAGAAAATTCGATATTCGTTTTACTAAACAAGTCCCTTTTTCTTCTTCCAATAAATCAATAAGGAAATTTTAATGTGCCACTTTCCCAAAATCTATACTCAGTGGGAAATCAGGGCTTTATGTTAAGTTAAATCATAATAACATGTACGACATTCTTGAGCTTAGCAAGAAACTGGTTCCCGAGTTGCGGGATATTGCTAAGGAGTTGAAAATTAAAAGAGTTGAGTCATTTAAGAAGCAAGACCTTATCTACAAAATACTGGATACACAGGCCATCATTGCTTCAGAAGGCAAGAAGGCTGAAAAGAAACCCGCCCCGAAAAAGAGTCCCAAGACAGATAAGGTTGAAGCAGAGAAAAAAGTTACACCTGTAGAAAAAACGGCTGAAACTACTCCTCCGGTTAAGAAAGCTGCGCCCGCGGCTAAGGAAGGCCCACGTCCAAAACAAAATGACGATAAAAATGATCGTCGCCGTTCGCGTCGCCCAAGGGTAAGCAAGGATCAGGAAAATGGATCTCCGGCTGACAAACGACCGACTGAAAGTCCGAGACAGCAAGACAATCGTTTTTCTGGACCATCGGATTCTCTCAGAGGACGCAGAGATGACTCTCGCAGAGACGATTCACGAAGAGATGATTCCCGCAGGGATCGTGGCGACCGTGATCAAGGCAGACCATCAAAATATCAGCATCAGGGACAGCAACAACAGCACCAGGCGCCTGCACAACATCGGAACAATCAGAACCAGCAAGGACGCCAGCGTGACAACGAAAAGACATTTGAGTTCGACGGAATTATTCAAGCCTCAGGGGTACTCGAAATCATGCAGGATGGTTATGGCTTCCTTCGTTCTTCAGACTATAACTACCTGAATTCACCAGATGATATTTACGTTTCCCAGTCGCAGATTAAACTCTTCGGTTTGAAAACCGGAGACAATGTGACGGGAGCGATTCGTCCTCCGAAAGAGGGGGAAAAATATTTTCCGCTGATTAAAGTGGTTGAGATCAACGGTCGCAGTCCTGAGTTCATTCGTGACCGGGTTCCGTTTGATCACCTGACACCGCTTTTCCCGGATGAAAAATTCAACATTACCGGAAAAGGTTATTCAAGTCTGTCGAGTCGGGTCGTAGATATGTTCTCGCCGATAGGTAAAGGACAGCGTGGTTTGATTGTAGCTCAGCCGAAAACCGGTAAAACCGTATTACTGAAAGAGATTGCCAACGCGATTGCCGGTAATCACCCGGAAGTTTACATGATTGTTTTGCTGATTGATGAGCGTCCGGAAGAGGTAACCGATATGGCCCGCAGTGTAAATGCCGAGGTGATTTCATCGACGTTCGATGAGCCGGCTGAACGCCACGTGCGTGTTGCCAATATGGTACTCGAAAAAGCAAAAAGAATGGTGGAATGTGGCCACGATGTGGTAATTCTGCTTGACTCGATAACCCGTCTGGCACGTGCTTACAACACTGTAGCGCCGGCATCCGGTAAAGTATTGTCGGGTGGTGTTGATGCTAACGCACTGCATAAACCGAAGCGTTTCTTTGGTGCAGCCCGTAATATTGAAGAAGGTGGTTCGCTGACGATTCTGGCAACTGCGCTTACCGAAACGGGATCGAAGATGGACGATGTGATTTTCGAGGAGTTCAAGGGAACCGGTAACATGGAGCTTCAGCTCGACCGGAAACTATCGAACCGTCGTATTTTCCCGGCAGTGGATATTACCGCGTCCAGCACACGTCGCGAAGATTTGCTGCTTGACAAATATGCACTGGATAAAATCTGGATTCTGCGGAATTACCTCACCGATATGAATTCCGTTGAGGCAATGCAATTCCTCAAAGATCGTCTCCAGAAAACATCGACTAATGAAGAATTCCTGGTGTCGATGAACGATAACTAATCGAAGATTTTTCAGATATAAAAAAGGCGGATTCAGATGTTGAATTCGCCTTTTTCTTTTCGCTGTATGTGCTTTCGTTTTTAACGGTCAGGTTCAAAACAATAACCGTATCCCTGACGGGTTACAATCTTCTTGCTGTCGTTTCCGATTTTTTTCCGCAGGCGTGTAATATTTACATCAACAGTTCGATCCAAAATATAAGATTCCTGCTCCCAAATCTGGGTTAGTATTTCTTCCCGGGTGAAAACCTTTCCGGGATGCTTGCAAAGCAGTAGTAAAATTTCAAACTCTTTTTTGGTCAGGTTGATGGTGTGGCCATTGATAACCAATTTCTTCTCTTCCGGATATATGTTCAGGTTACTGATGTTGATAACCGAAGGTTTTTTACCTCGCTGGTCTTTTACATGCCTGAGTGCGACTTTTACACGGGCGATGACTTCCTTTACAGAAAAGGGTTTTGAAATGTAATCTTCAGCCCCAAGATTAAATCCAGTCAGAGTATCGTTTTCAGTGGTTTTGGCGGTCACAAAAATGACGGGAATATCCTTTAGTCTTTCATCCTTCCTCAGTATGTTGGCCAGCTTAAAACCGGAAATTTCGCCCATCATCACGTCCAGTAAAATCAGGTCATATTTTTCGATTGGGAGTTCGAGTGCCTCTTCTGCTGAGAAAGCAGTATCCACGTTAAAACCTTCGCTTTCCAGGTTGAACTGGAGAATTTCACACAGATCAGGTTCGTCATCGACAACTAATATGTGGCTGGCTTTTATCAGGTCAGGTCTCATTGATACGGAGTGCTCAATTGTTGTTGTTTTCATACATCGAATGTCATTGGTACCCGAAACCGGGCTGTTCGAAACTGTGATTGTTTCAGTTATACCGCATTGTCCTGTAAAATCACGCGACACTCTATAAGCTAAAGAGCATCTTTCCGGAAGGTTTGGTTCTCTGAGGCAATCAATTTCCGTTTCAGAATCTTCTACCGGTGCGGTTAGTTTCCATTAGCAAGAATAATATGATGTTGTTTCATTGAGGATAAAAAGATGTATCATTTGTATTACAAATCAGATCGATAGGTGTAACGTGTTTGATTTTAGGTAATAGCAAGTTTGTGATGGGAATAGTGGGATAGATGAAATTCAAAATTCTACCTTGTTGAATATCATAATTTTCAGATATGAAGAAATGTTGTATTTATTTTTACCAGATATAAATTGCATCTGAAAGGTGAAATTGTAATCTGTAGATAGCAAAATGGTGATGTGAATGTTTATTTTTGTTGAAAATACTTTACAAAAGGTGGAATACTTTCTTAACACACATCGCTATTTAGTCCGTGAGTCAAATGATTTGATTCACCGGGAGCTGGTCAAGGATATTGATTGGGAACATCGCCTGATTGGTATTAAAGGATTCAGAGGAGTGGGGAAGACCACCTTTCTGCTACAATATGTAAGAGATTATTTTGGCGAAGACAAGAGTTGTCTGTATGTCAACATGAATCATTTCTATTTCACCCGTCGTCGTATTTTTTCATTTGCCGACGAATTTTACAAACGGGGTGGAAAAGTTCTGATTCTCGATCAGGTTCACAAGTACCCGGAATGGGCAACAGAGTTGCGGCAGTGTTACGATGAATTGCCCGGGTTGAAAGTAATTTTCAGCGGTTCACCGGTTCTTCGGGTGATTGAAGGCAACGAAGCGTTAAAAGACATTGCCCGTGTGTATCACCTCGAAGGTCTTTCGTTTCGGGAGTATTTGAATTACCGTACCGGGAAAAACTTCACGAAAGTTACGTTGGATGATATTATCAACCGCCACGAGGAGATTGTTCGTGATATCATCAGTTCAGTGAGGCCTTTAGCTTATTTTCCGGACTACCTGAAGTTTGGTTATTATCCGTACTTTATCAATAACCAGGTTTTTTATACGGAAAATTTGCTGAAACACGTGAACCTGGCTCTGGAGATCGACGTTACATATCTCAACCAAATAGAGCTGAAATATCTGCCAAAGCTGCGAAAGCTGTTGCAGATCATCAGTGCTCAGATGCCTTTGGCGCCAAATGTGAGTAAATTGAGCTCCGAAGTGGAGACATCACGGGCAACCGTTCTGAATTACCTCCGTTACCTGAAAAATGCACGGCTTATCAACCTGCTTTTTCCCAATGGTAACAACGGTCAGCTGAAGAAACCCGATTTGGTATACCTGCACAACACCAACCTGCTGCATGCCATTGCTCCCGAGAACATTAACAATCGTAACCTGAGGCAGACATTCTTCTATAATCAGGTTGGATATCAGCATAAACTAACCTCAACCGCTGAAGCGGATTTCCGGGTCAACGGGAAATACGATTTCTGGGTAGGGGGAAAATATACACAGCCCGAAAAACAGGGACAATACGGTGCCGCCGACATGATTGAAATAGGAGACGGTAATATTATTCCACTATGGTTATTCGGTTTTTTATATTGAAAAAGGATTTACGGTTCAACTAATTATACGACAAACGATTATTATACTATTAAAGTCAAAATCAAATGGCAAACAAAAAGAAGTTCATAACCTGTGATGGTAACTACGCTGCTTCACACGTCAGCTACATGTTTAGCGAAGTAGCTTGTATTTATCCCATTACGCCGTCATCTCCTATGGCGGAAAGTGTAGATGAATGGGCGGCTAAAGGCCGTGAAAACATTTTCGGACAACCGGTTCGTCTGGCAGAGATGCAAAGTGAGGGTGGAGCTTCCGGTGCTGTTCACGGAGCATTGCAGTCGGGTGCATTGACTTCAACGTATACTGCATCGCAAGGTCTCTTGCTGATGATCCCCAATATGTACAAGATTGCGGGTGAGCTTTTACCCACTGTATTCCACGTAAGTGCCCGTGCCCTGGCGACACACGCACTGTCAATTTTCGGTGATCACAGTGACGTTTACGCAGCCCGTCAGACCGGTTTTGCAATGCTGGCTTCCGGTTCCGTTCAGGAAGCAATGGATTTGGCTGGTATCGCTCACCTGTCAACCATCAAAAGCCGTGTGCCTTTCGTACACTTCTTCGATGGTTTCCGTACTTCGCACGAGATTCAGAAAATTGAAGTACTGGAAAACGAAGATATGGCGCCATTGGTTGATATGGAAGCTTTGCAGGAATTCCGCGATCGCGCGTTGAATCCGGAGCATCCTGTAACCCGTGGTACTGCACAGAACCCCGATATTTTCTTTCAGGCTAAGGAAGCTTCTAACGTTTTCTACGATGACGTTCCGGATATCGTTGAAAACTACATGAAAGAGATCAGCAAAATTACCGGTCGTGAATATCATCCATTCACTTATTACGGTGCGGCTGATGCTGAAAATATTATCATCGCTATGGGGTCGGTTACCGAAACCATTCGCGAAACCATCGATTATTTAGCTGCTCAAGGCAAAAAAGTAGGTTTGGTTACCGTACACCTGTATCGTCCGTTCTCAGCCAAATACCTGCTCAACGTAATGCCGAAGTCAGTTAAGCGTATTGCTGTACTCGACCGTACTAAAGAACCGGGAGCTAACGGTGAACCATTGTATCTCGACGTTCGCGAGATTTTCTACGGACAGAAAGATGCTCCGATGGTTGTTGGTGGTCGTTACGGTTTAGGTTCAAAAGACACTACTCCGGCGCAGGTTATTTCGGTTTACAACAACCTGGAATTGCCAGAACCAAAAAATCAATTTACCGTAGGTATCGAAGACGACGTGACTTTCAAGTCGTTGCCGTTGTTGCCTGAAGTAAAAGTATCTCCGGAAGGATTGTACGAAGCTAAATTCTACGGTCTGGGATCGGATGGTACAGTTGGTGCCAACAAAAACTCCATCAAAATTATTGGTGGCGCAACCGACAAATATTGCCAGGCATATTTTGCTTACGATTCAAAAAAATCAGGTGGTTTCACTGCATCACACCTTCGTTTCGGTGACGAACCGATTCGTTCGACTTACCTGATTACAACTCCTGACTTCGTAGCTTGTCACGTACCGGCTTACCTGAATCAGTACGATGTACTGAAAGGTTTGAAGAAAGGTGGTTCCTTCCTGTTGAATACCATTTGGGATGAAGAAGAGACTAAAAAGCGTTTGCCGGATCACATGAAACGTTACCTGGCTGAAAACGACATCAACTTCTACATCATCAATGGTACCAAGCTGGCTACCGAGATTGGTTTGGGTAACCGCACCAATACCATTATGCAGTCGGCCTTCTTCAAAATCACCGAAGTTATTCCTTACGAAATGGCTGTTGATGAGATGAAGAAAGCAATTGTGAAATCGTATGGTATGAAAGGTGAAACCATCGTCAACATGAACTTTGCAGCTGTTGATGCCGGTGGTAAAAACGTGCAGAAAATCGAAGTTCCTGCTGATTGGGCCAAACTGGGTACAAACGGTGAAGCTAACAACGGTAACCGTCCCGACTTCATCAAAAATGTGGTGGATGTTATCAACGCGCAGAAAGGTGATGACCTGCCTGTTTCTACTTTTAAAGGTATCGAAGATGGTACATTCCCGGCCGGAACAACCGCTTTCGAGAAACGCGGAATCGCTGTTGACGTACCGGAATGGGTACCGGAAAATTGTATTCAGTGTAACCAGTGTGCTTATGTTTGTCCTCACGCTGCCATTCGTCCATTCCTGGTAAATGAGGAAGAAATGGCTGGTGTTCCCGAAGGAACCGAAACCATCAAAGCCAATGGAAAACAATTTGCCGGATTACAGTTCCGTATCCAGGTTGCACCGCTCGATTGTACCGGTTGTGGTAACTGTGCTGATGTTTGTCCTTCCAAGGAAAAAGCATTGGTGATGAAACCGCTGGGAACTCAGGAGCCTGAAGTTGAGCGTTGGGATTACTTTGCCAACAACGTATCGTACAAGGACAAGCTGGTTGATAAAAACAAAACTGTTAAGAATTCACAGTTCGCTCAGCCGCTCTTCGAATTCTCAGGTGCTTGTGCCGGTTGTGGTGAAACTCCTTACGTAAAGCTCACCACTCAGCTCTTTGGCGAGCGCATGATGATTGCCAATGCGACCGGTTGTTCTTCTATTTATGGAGGTTCAGCTCCTGCAACTCCTTACTGCTCGAACAACGAGAGCGGACACGGACCTGCATGGGCGAACTCACTGTTCGAAGACAACGCCGAGTATGGTTTCGGTATGGCCGAAGGTGTAAACGCACAGCGTGAGCGTCTGGCCAATGTCATGAGCAAAGCACTTAATAATGGTATTGACGATGCTGAACGTGAAGCCTTCACCGAATGGTTGGAAGGTATGGCTAACGCTGAGAAATCAGAAGCAGCTACCGCGAAAGTACTGGATGCCATTAAAGGAAAAGATGCCGCTTACGCGAAAGAAATCGAATCGCTGAAGCAGTATCTCGTGAAGAAATCGATGTGGATCTTCGGTGGAGACGGATGGGCATATGACATCGGTTACGGAGGTTTGGACCATGTATTGGCTTCCGGCGAAGATGTAAACGTATTGGTACTCGATACCGAGGTTTACTCGAACACTGGTGGACAGGCTTCCAAATCGACTCCGGTAGGTGCTGTAGCTAAATTTGCCGCTTCCGGTAAGAAAATCCGGAAAAAAGACCTCGGAGCAATGGCCATGAGTTATGGTTATGTTTACGTTGCTCAGGTTGCTATGGGAGCAAGTCAGTCACAGTACCTGAAAGCACTGCGTGAAGCAGAGGCTTATCCCGGACCGTCGCTGATTATTGCTTACGCGCCTTGTATTGCTCATGGACTCCGCAACTCGATGGGACAGTCTCAGGAAGAGGAAAAACGTGCCGTTGAAAGCGGTTACTGGTCACTCTACCGTTTCAACCCGATGTTGGAAGATGAAGGCAAGAATCCGTTCCAGCTCGATTCGAAAGAACCGGATTGGAGCAAGTTCCAGGATTTCCTGAATGGCGAGGTTCGTTATACTGCATTGAAGAAATCGTTCCCGGCTGAAGCCGATGAACTCTTCAAAGCTGCAGAAGAAAATGCCAAGTGGCGTTACCGTTCATATCAGCGCATGGCTGCTATGGATTGGGCTCTGGAAGAAAAATAATCTGAAGCTCAAAATAAATTGAAAAGCCACTTTCGGGTGGCTTTTTTTATGCTTTTAAATTCGAATGAAAATCTTCTTCCTGTAAAGGAAATAGCAGATATACCAAAGCAGGAACCAAACGATGGAAGCAGTGATGATTTCTGTTGGGACTTTTCCTGTCCAGCTAAAAATGCCGAAGCTGAAAGGTTTGACAATTCCCCAGAGCCATCGCGATCCGCCGGTATTGGTCAGCAAATAGATGAATAACGGGTTCAGTCCCACAATGGCAAAGAAAGCTGGCACCTTTTTATAGCCGAGTACATCGATCATCCAGAAAGAAAGTGCTAAGGCTATGAAACTCCAACCTCCGCTCGCCAGCACAAAGGAACTGGTACAAATTCGCTTAATAATGGGCGTGACCGGGTTAAGTGCGTAGCCAATGACAGCTCCAAGCAGGCCGGCCATCAGTAGTATTTCGATCTTGCTACGGTTACTTCGGTCACTTTTCAGAACCAGACCGGCCAAAACTCCCCACATCGTGTGTGCAGTGGTCGGAACAGCATTGAACGCCACCCAATGACCGCCAGAAAGTTTCCCCATCAGCTGTAAATCCACCCACGAACCGAAATTGTGATCAGGGGTAAAAGGTTGGTCGAATCCGGGTATCCAAAACAATCTGTACAGCAATTCTGAACCGATCAAAAGGAGGAACGTGACGATGATTTGAGTTGGAATCGATTTTCGCATCAGCAGGAATGCGACGAGATAAGTGAACGATAGTTGCGCCAAGACATTCCATAGCTCGAAAGTGATTTTCCCCGGGCCAATGCAGTACAAGGCCCAGCCGAAAAAGAGCAGCAGGAACGAGCGTTTCAAGGCGTGCCGGAAAGTGAGGTTCCAGCTGTCGCCACGCTGCCATCGTTTTCCGAAAGAGAATGGCATGGAAACACCGACGATAAACATAAAAAACGGCTGGATTAAGTCCCAAAACCGCAGGCCATTCCACGGGTGATGGTGCAATTGAGTTCCAATGGCCGAAATAACCGTTCCGTCCAGGGATGGAGCAATCAGATAATGATACAGATGAGTGGATTCGCCGATAAGCAGGAACATGGTGATTCCGCGAAAAAAGTCGATAGCAAAAATGCGATCGGTCTTCAGCGTAGTAGCTGTTTGTCGATTCATGGCAATATGGTTAGTTAGTCAGTTTTCGGTTTCCCGGTAGGCAAAACCTTCCTGAAGATAGATAAAACTCTCATTTTCAAAAAGTGAAAAGCCTGAAAACGAGGCAAAGTTGCTATCCTTCGACAAACTGTGTAAATTGATCTAACAATAACCAACCTAACGAACCTAGCATGAAACGTCGTAACTTTTTTCGCTCCGCCTTGCTGGGAGCTGCAGGTACAGCTCTATCCACAAGCGTTTTTGCAGGAGAAGGAACTTCTCCGTCGCACAAACAGTTTTACGAATTACGGGAGTACGAATTGATTCGCCTCAATAGGCAGGAATTCCTCGACCAATATTTCAGGTATGCACTGATTCCCGCACTAAACCGGGCCGGTGCCGAACCGGTAGGTGTTTTCAGGGAGATGAAAGCGAGGTATCCCGGACGGATGCTGTTGCTAATTCCTTACGAATCCGGCAGAGACTTTTTCAAGGTAAAAGAAGAGTTAGCTAAAAATAAGATCTACCGGAAGGCATCGAAAAAGTACAATGCTCTTTCTGTCGACGATTCTGTTTATACTCGCTATACGACGTATTTGTTGGAAGCCATTTCCGGTTTCCCGGAAATGAAAACTCCTTCCGGCGAACCGAAAGTCTTTGAATTGCGCAATTATCAAAGTTACAGCGAAGATGCTGCGCAAAGAAAGATAGAGATGTTCAACTGCGAAGAATTGGCACTTTTCAACGAGGTGGGACTTTCGCCGTTGTTTTTTGGCAAGGTGCTGGCCGGCGACACCATGCCATCGTTAACCTATATGCTCAGTTTTAACGATATGGAGGAGCGCGACAAGTTATGGAAAGAGTTTGATGAAAGTGAAGCGTGGAAAGCGATGAAAGACAAACCCGAATATGCCAACAGTGTTTCGTACGTTGCCAACCGATATTATGAACCGGTAAGTTATTCTCAAGTGTAGGACATAGCGTTTGTCTGACATGAAAATACAGAGAGGAAGTGCAAAAACTTCCTTTTTTTTGTATCCTTTTTCATCAATATGAGTAAGAATAGAGAACAACAAAAAATGAATTAAGATTCAGTTGGATTGTGCTTGCATACAAACTGAGCGGGAGGAATGCCCATCGGATGTAAAAAAATTGAAACAATTGTTAAGTGCTTAACAGAATGACATATTACGTATGATATATTGCGTAACTTGAAAGCAACAGAAGTTTAAATATCCACCCCATAAAACTTCCCATTATGATTACAAACCGAGACAAAAGAATGGCTACAACACTGGCCAGAATTGAAAATTCTATTTACCGTATTCTGAGTGAACCTGAAATTATGGCCCGTTTGGCAAATTACGGCTATGATTTTGGTGCGATGCATTCAGCACGTAATCTTCTGGAAGAGGTTATTCGGTTAAATCGAGTGCCGGATAATTATGACGGGAAAGAAAGATTGTTACTTGAATCATTTAAAACAGTTAAAAACGATTTTGAGAATTTTTACAACCGGCATCGTCGGTTAGTGCAGGAAATGGATAATGCAGCAGCAAAGGCAATTTGGCGGCGCACGTATCCGGAACATCCTGATTACCAGAAATGGCTTTCGCAGGCTGATATTTTCTATGTTGCCTTACTCGAGAATGACTCAATTAAGGAGGCTTTGTTGAAAGAAAATGTGCCCGAAAGTGAATTGAATCAGGCGCGCAATTTGATTGACATTATGCGCGAGGTATTTAAGGAGTACCGAAAGCAAAAGGGATCTGAGCTAAAAGAGGTGATTGATTTGGAAAAGAAAATCAGTGACCTGGAAGATTGGTACAACCGGTTCGTCGAAATCAACCGGATTGCTTTCGAAGGAGAGCCGCAAACTCTCGAAATACTGGGTATTCCTGTTGCAATGAATTAACACTTGAATTTTTAACCATCATAAGGTTCGTTCCAATCGGGGGCGGACCTTTTTTATGCCGTAAAATCAGGGCATAATTTTGTTCCGGATATAAGAGGCAATTTGATCGTCATATAGGCGGGCAATTCTTCTCACGAGCATATTCACGTGGTCGAACTTGTGGTCATCAACGCGGGAAACGGGCAAAACTTTAACGGATGTTCCGGAAATAAAAACAGCGTCGAATGAATCCAGTTCCGCCAGTTTAACCGGTTCTTCACTTATCAGGATGTCATTTTCGATACATAAGCGAAGTATGACTTTCCGGGTAATGCCGGGCAATACCTGTTGCATGGGCGGGGTGTACAACCGGTTTCTTTTAACGAAAAATACATTGGAACGGCTTCCTTCGGTGATGTAACCTTCATGATTCACCAGCAGCACCTCATAGTATTTTCCTTCCGCAATAATTTCATCCGTTCGCTGACGCAAAACCGGCCGGTAGATTTTTGCATTGGGCAATTCGCGCTGAGCCATTAATGTTCTCAGCCAGACACCTTCCTCATATTCTTTTTCTTTCGGATAACGGTGCGGAATAAAGGTCAATGCAGGCTCCGGCGAGTCTTCTTCCGACTGGACGGTCAACGACAGGCGGATATTCCCTTCCGTTACCTCGCTGTTGCGCAAAAACGACACAACTTTTTCTTCCAGCGCCACCGGACCAGGCAGGTGATGTACGTCGGCCAGCCGGGCCGATTGGTAAAGCCGGTTCAAATGCTCTTCCAGGAAAAGCGGCACTTTCCGGATAACCCGAATTACTTCATAAAGCTCCACGGGATAGTTGGCTGGCGTGGGATGCTCCTCCGAGCGCATTTCCGTCATATTGCTTACATTTATTGAAATGGGAAGTTTAAAAATACATAATTATTTTGATGTTGTGCCTCCGTTTGTTTTCAATCCCCTGAAGCATCACCTCGGTTACATTCGCCGTTTTATTACCGAAGCAATCAGTCTAAAACCGAATGATGGCGAGTTGCAGGAAATCCTTTCGGGAATAGGCGCTCCCATGACTGACATCTATTTTGGCGAATTATCAGTCCAGAAAATATTGGACACCACTTCAACCATGCTGAAAGAGCGGGACGTTATTTCCTTGTCTTCCTACCGGGAATGGTTGAACAACGAAAAGATGTACCGGTTTTTGGAGCTTCCTGATGAATCGAAATGGATATTCCTGGAAGGAAGAAACGAGGAAAGGTATATTCACTTTCATCCGGCAAAATACAGTGAGCTTACGTTCCGTGTACGTGGCTCTACGCTACGCACCGTAATTGCGGTAAAAATAAAAGGTGCTGATCAACCGGAAAACTGGTTCAATGTCTCATTCGTAAATGAGATTCGTTCGTCCCTGCTTAGTTTATCACCGGTGAAGCGCGTGGTCAAAGATCGGGGAATCGGGCGGTTAATGCAGACGATATAAACGAAGAAAGCCCGGTCGGTTGGACCAGGCTTTGGTGAGCCGATGACGAGAATTGAACTCGTGACCTCTTCCTTACCAAGGAAGCGCTCTACCCCTGAGCTACATCGGCAATTGAGCGGGAGACGGGATTCAAACCCGCGACCCTCAGCTTGGAAGGCTGATGCTCTATCAGCTGAGCTACTCCCGCAAAAGTTGTTTTCCGGATGATTTACCCTTCTCTGCTCTATTGGCAGAAATTGAGCGGGAGACGGGATTCAAACCCGCGACCCTCAGCTTGGAAGGCTGATGCTCTATCAGCTGAGCTACTCCCGCGGATACATATTTTACCAGGCTCAAAGCCTGTATCGGGTGTAAATCAGTTGAGAAAAATTCCTTTTATCAACTTCCGGAAAAACAACTGGTGGGGAGAGCAGGATTCGAACCTACGAAGGCATAAGCCAGCAGATTTACAGTCTGCCCCAGTTGGCCACTTTGGTATCTCCCCGTTGCTGTTTCTGTTATTCGCTTCTCCGCATTTTTAGCGGAATGCAAAGCAAATAAATAAAACTATACCGACAAAAAATTTAAGAACATAATGCCGCAAATCGGGCGTAAAAAAAAGCCTTACTTTCACTTCGAAAATAGGCTTACACAAGGCACAAACGTGATGCAATGCTGTCGACTTCGAAACATCACCTGTGTGGGGAGAGCAGGATTCGAACCTACGAAGGCATAAGCCAGCAGATTTACAGTCTGCCCCAGTTGGCCACTTTGGTATCTCCCCAACAAACGTTTAAAGAACTTTTCTTATGAGCCGGATGTCAGATTCGAACTGACGACCCCGAGATTACAAATCACGTGCTCTGGCCAACTGAGCTAATCCGGCAGGTGGGTAAGCGATCTACGTCGCACCGCTACAACCGCCTACCCTTGCTGCCTTCCGACCCTGGGGGAATTCAGCAGGAGCTGGTCGCGTAGGACTTACCCGGCGGCAAAAGTAGAAAAAAAAGTATTCGCACCAAACAAAAACGCGGAGTTGGGGAGCTTTTTTTTTCGGTTGAGAGAATAAGAAATTTATTTTCAGTCCGGTATCGGTTATAATTTTTTAGTGCAACTTTTTGCTGAATGCTGTCGTGTTCGCCCAAAAAGGGTATCTTTGTTTTATGTTTATTGAAAAATCATGATCATGGAAAATCAACGTAAATCGGTATTGGGACCCGCCATGTCCTACGGATTGTATTTAGGACTCGCGTTTATTTTATCGCAGGTGATATTCTACGTAAGTGGAAATCCGTTTTCCAAAGTAGCGAGCTATATTTCTTATGCCCTGCTTTTGGCCGGAATCTCGTGGGGCATGTACCTGTTTCGCCAGAAAAGCGGAGCAGAAGGAATGCCATACGGAAGAGCGCTTGGTTTGGGAACAGCGCAGACATTTTTTGCCTCCATCTTGATGGGGTTCTTTATTTTCATCCTGTATAAATTCATCGATACGGGATTGCTTGATAAGCTGTATATCTATACCGAGCAAACTTATTTGGAACACGGCGTGTCGGAAGATCAGGTTGAAACCATCATGCAAATGGCCAAGAAAATGATGACTCCTGCCATGTTGGCTGTTTCTCAAGTCTTCTCTTTGACCTTATTCGGATTTATCTTTTCTTTGATTCTTGCAATTTTCTTTAAGCGAAATCCGGAAGAACCTTTCGGTGAAGTAGTGGAAGAGGAAGAACAGAATTAAAAAAGAAAGAGCGTTTTACCAGATGGATATATCGGTTGTAGTACCCTTATTTAATGAAGAAGAGTCGCTGCCGGAACTGCACGCGTGGATCACGAGAGTGATGAATGAGCATGGGTTCTCGTTTGAAGTCGTGTACGTGGACGATGGCAGCAACGATGGTTCGTGGAAATGGATTGAACAACAGGCCCGGGAAGATGAACATGCCCGTGGCGTTCGTTTTCGTCGCAACTACGGAAAGTCGGCTGCATTGCATACTGCTTTCGAGGAAGCAAAAGGCGACGTGGTGATTACCATGGATGCCGATTTGCAGGATAGTCCCGACGAAATTCCCGAACTGTACCGGATGATTGTTAAAGATGGCTACGATTTAGTATCGGGTTGGAAGAAGAAGCGTTATGATCCGATTTCCAAAACGCTGCCAAGCAAGTTATATAATTTCACTGCCAGCAAAGTCACCGGCATTAAACTGCACGACTTCAACTGTGGTTTGAAAGCATACCGCGGCAAGGTGGTGAAAAGTATTGAGGTGTACGGCGAAATGCACCGGTACATTCCTTACATCGCGAAGCAAGCTGGTTTTTCACAAATAGGAGAGAAGGTTGTTCAGCACCGCGCCCGGAAATACGGGACAACCAAATTCGGTTTAAGCCGCTTTATCTATGGCTATCTCGATTTGATGTCCATCTATTTCATTTCCCGTTTCGGTAAACGGCCGATGCACTTGTTCGGAACGCTGGGAACCTTCATGTTTGTGATTGGTTTTCTGACCTCATTATGGTTGGGAGCCTACAAGTTGTATTGCGTGGCCAACGGCATTCACGCCGATAAGGTCACCGAGAGTCCCTATTTCTACCTGGCACTTTCCTTCATGCTAATGGGAACACAACTCTTTTTGGCAGGCTTTTTAGGTGAATTAATTTCCCGAAGTGCTGCTGAAAGAAATGTTTATCTCATTGAAACGAGGACCGATGATTTGAAAGAATAGTTGTTCTTATATACAGTAAAAAGAAAAGGGGCTTTAGGGCCCCTTTTTTTATACGTTTCCGGCAATTACCTGCGTCATGTCTTTGGGCGATAGATACTGTTGAGCCAGGTTTTGTATTTCAGCTGGCGTAATATTCCGGATGGTTTCGATAAGCCGTTCGTAATAGCCATAGGTTAACCCGAATTCAAAGATGGTCTCAAAGCTTTGCGCCATGGCAAACGGACCGTCGAATTCGCGAAGCACGCGTCCCATCATGTAGCTGCGGACCATTTCCAGCTCATCTTCCGGAACCAGCTCATTTTGCAACCGCTCCATTTCATGATAAATCTGCATAACAGCATTCGCGGAAACTTCGGTTCCCACCTCAGAAAAAGTCAGGAATATGCCTTGTTTGAGGAATGGAATGGCTGAGGAATGCACCGAATAGGTATATCCTTTGTCTTCCCGAAGATTTTTCATCAGGCGTGAGCCGTAAAAACCACCCAGCAGCGTGACCAACACTTTCAATGCCGGATAATCCGGATGATTCAGTGTGGGCATCAGCCGGCCAATGGCAATAGCGTTTTGCGAAGCTCCCTTTTTATGAATTTCAATCTTTTCGGGATCGGGAAGCTGCAATTTGCTTGTGTCGGGTGCGTAATCTGTTTTTCCACCCCAGGGCGTTCCAAACGATTGTTCCAGCAGTTCCATCGTTTTGTTATCGACATGTCCCGACGCAATGATGCTCATGCGTTCGGAAGTGTAATGATTCCGGTAAAACTCATGTGCATGTTCACGGGTAACCGTGTCGTAATAGTCGTACGATTTGATAGGCGCATACGGATGGTTAGTGCCCATCACCTGGCGTAAAAAGTTACGTTGCGCCGAAATGCCGACGGTCTTGGAATCGACCAGCGCCTTTTGCTTTCGCTTTTGCCGCAGAATCTCAAATTCGTTTTCCGGAAATACTGAATCCCGGAGAATATCGGACACCACCGGAAGTAACGTTGGCAGATGTTTTTTCAGGCTGAGAAACGAAACGTAACTATTGTCATAATAAGGGCTGGCATTGAATTGCGCACCGTAAAAATCGAATGTCTCGGCCAGTTGTGATGCCGTTCGCGAAGAAGTTCCTTCGTGCAGCATCGACGCCGCCATAACACTGTCGAGCTTTCGTTTGTCGTACCAACTACCCGCACGAAACAAGAAGTCGAATTTCACGATCTCCTGCTCGCCACCATGCATCAAGTAAACCGGTGAGCCATTACTCAGCCGGTGCTCTTCGGGTTGCAGAAAATTTATTTTGTCTACCGGAAAAATGTCCGGTTGCTGATTTCTATCGGGCTTTATCATTTTCCTTCTTTCTTCGATAAGTAATTCAGGGTATTCATATTTCCTTCCCGGAAGATTCTTTCGGCAACCCGCTGAATATCGTCGGGCGTAACTTTGCGGTAGTGTTCCACCTGCTCGTTGATTTGAGCCGCATCTCCCAACAATTCGTAGTTGGCAAGCTGCATGGCGTTGTCGAGATACCCAATTTCGTGGTAAAGCATATGAGCTTCCACCTTGTTTTTTACTTTCTCCAGCTCATAATCGAGCGGTTTTTCCTGTACGGTTTTCTGAATTTCTTCCAACACTGCTTTTTTCGCATCGTCAAAAGCGATTCCCGGATTCACTCTTCCTACTACCGTGAAAAGACCGGGGTCGTTTTCTCCCGAAAGGAAAGCGTCCAGTTCATTGAAGAGTTTCTTTTCTTTCACCAGCTTCTGCTGAAAACGTGACGATTTCCCGTTGGAAAGAATATCTGAAAGCAAATCGGCCGCAAAGAAGTCTTCTGCCTGGCGCGAGCCCATGTGGTAACCGATGTAGAATGCATCCATTGGTACGTCCCGTTCCACGGTCAACTCCCTGTTTTCGGTTTGCGTCGGCTCTTCTTCCCGCGGGGGATTCTTCAACTCCCGTGAAGGAATTTCGCTGAACCACTTTTCGGCCAACCCGAAAGCTTTGTCGGGTTCAATGTTGCCGGACAAAACCAAAACCGCATTGTTGGGCGCGTAATGGTTAAAAAAGAACTGCTTCACTTCCTCCAGAGTTGCCTGGGCCACATGGTCGGGTGTGCTGCCAATGGTCGGCCAGCGGTAAGGATGCACCTTGTAAGCCAGATCGCGCATCAGATGCCATACGTCGCCGTAAGGCTGGTTGAGGTAACGCTGGTTGAACTCTTCAATCACCACTTTTTTCTCACGATTTAGAATGGTCTCGTTGAAAGCCGGGCCCAACATCCGGTCAGCCTCAATCCACATCGCTGTTTCGATGTTCTGTGCCGGCAGGGTGATGTAATAATTCGTGAGGTCGACGGTGGTAAAAGCGTTGTTCGAGCCTCCGGCCTGCTGAACCGGCGTGTCGAAATCGGGGACGTGCCGGCTTCCGCCGAAAGTGAGGTGTTCGAACAGATGCGCAAAGCCGGTCCGGTCGGGATATTCGTGTTTCGAGCCCACGTTGTAAGCCACGTTCACAGCAACAAACGGTGTCACCTTATCCTGGTGAACAATGACCTTCAGGCCGTTGGAGAGTGTATGTTTTTCGAATGAAATCATATTCGGATTTTAAAATGGTGAATGTTGCTGAAGCATGGAAAGTGTTTCCCGGTAATCGGTTATCAGTTCTTCCATGATTGTCGAAACCGGCTCAATCTTGTCGATGATGGAAGACACCTGGCCAATTTCCAACTCGCCCTCTTCCATATCACCTTCGAAAATTCCCTTCTTGGAACGTCCTTTCCCCAGAAGCGCCCGTAACGCATCTGCATCGTCGCAACGTTCTTCGGCCTCTGAAACCAACTCGAAGAAGTGATTTTTCATCATCCTAACCGGTGCCAGTTTTTTCAGCATCAGCTTTGTGTCTCCTTCAACAGCATCGACCACGCGTTGTTTAAACATTTGATGGGCCGAAGATTCTTCCGCGACAGCGAAACGCGAACCGATTTGAACGCCCTCGGCACCCAGTGCCATGGCAGCCAGGATCGCGGGGCCGGTCCCAATTCCGCCAGCCGCAATCAACGGAAGTTGAGTTGCCCGCCGCACGGCTGGAATGAGCGTCAGGGTAGTGGTCTCGTCGCGACCGTTGTGACCGCCGGCTTCGAAACCTTCGGCAACTACAGCATCGACCCCGGCTTCTTCCGCTTTGCGGGCAAATTTGGCCGACGATACCACATGAACGACGGTCATGCCATGTTCTTTCAGGAAGGAAGTCCACTTTTTCGGATTTCCCGCGGAGGTAAAAACAATTTTCACGTTTTCACGAACGAGAATGTCCATGACTTTGTCCATTTCCGGATAAAGCAGAGGAACATTCACGGCGAAAGGTTTTGTCGTCGCTTTTTGGGCTTTCCGGATATGTTCTTCCAATGTTTCGGGATGCATGGAGCCGGCTCCGATAATGCCGAGGCCGCCATGATTGCTGACGGCAGTGGCCAATCGCCAGCCGGAACACCAGACCATTCCGGCCTGTATAATGGGATAGTCAATGTGAAAGAGTTCTGATATTCTGTTTTTTGCCATAATTCAGTTGCCTTTAAATGGCAAAGATAGTCTAATCCTGCCACCTTTAAATGTTATGCTCCACACGTTTTAAAAAGAATGTGAGCGGTAAATCCATACGAACGTTTTTTGGGTATGAAAGTTTTTGTTTTCGTAACTTGATCTGTCCAAATTGGATCTGAATAAGGCTGTTTGAAAACGGAAAAAGGAAGTCGAAAGGTTCAGGTTTCCAGATAGTTTTCATCCGCCGGTGTGATTGTCAGTCGGTTGTGTGGATTCTATTGAAATGTTGAACGTATACGTTTTTTCTTAATTTTATGGCGCTTTCAGAAAAGGAAAATATAGAGGAAGATAAAAGCATGTCGTACTTGAATACCCCATTGGCCCGATTTCATAAATGGAGGCTAACTCATATAAAACCGGGAACCTTTATTATCATGCTCAGTATTGTTGTGGGCATTGGTGGTGGTTTTTCAGCAGTAATCATTAAAAATTCGGTTTGGTTCATCGACGGGCTGCTCGATACGTATATTCCTGAAAAGATACATTCCTATTTCAATTTCATATTTCCCATTTTCGGTCTGTCGCTGACGGTTTTTGTTATCAAATATATAGTGAAGCGGCCGGTTCGACACGGAATTCCCAATGTACTTTATTCTCTCTCGCAACGTAACGGGAAAATCAGGCGGCACAACATGTTTTCGTCGATTATCACCAGTTCGCTGACGGTAGGATTTGGTGGTTCAGTAGGACTGGAGGGACCAACTGTAGCGACCGGTGCAGCCATCGGTTCCAATCTGGCCATTCTTTTTCACCTCGAGTACAAGCAGATTATGCTGATGTTGGGATGTGCTTCGGCAGCTGCCATGGCGGCTATCTTTAAAGCACCTATCACGGCCATTGTTTTTGCGGTTGAGGTGATCATGATTGATTTGACCTCTTTTTCGCTGATTCCGTTGCTGGTTTCATCCATCACAGCGGTGGTCACTTCCTATTTCTTCATGGGACAGGATGTACTGTATCCTTTTCAATTTCATGCGACCTTTACGCATGGAGATCTTCCCTGGTATATTGTATTGGGGGTTGTAACCGGCTTGGTTTCCGCCTATTTTTCCAAAGTGTACCGGTTCATCAGCGAATGGTTCGAAGGAATGTCGAACGAATGGAGACGGGTGCTGATTGGTGGTGTGCTACTGGGGCTGATTGTTTTCTTATTCCCCCCGCTTTTCGGTGAAGGATATAATCCCATCAACAGTTGTTTGCAGGGACATTTGGGCTATTTATATGACAATTCACCGTTTGATTTTGTGCGGGGTAACATCTACTCGGTCTTTATTTTCATCCTGTTCCTGATATTGATTAAGATTTTTGCGACCAGTATTACCTTCGGAGCCGGCGGCGTGGGAGGTATCTTTGCACCGACTTTGTTCATGGGAGTGCACACAGGCATGCTGTTTGCGCTTTTCCTCAATACCACGGGAATCCATGTGGTGAATGAGAATACCTTTGCGCTTATCGCGATGGCGGGATTGATTGCCGGAGTGTTGCATGCTCCGTTAACCGGGATATTTCTGATTGCAGAGATAACCGGTGGATACAAGATGTTTGTCCCGCTAATGATTGTTGCCTCGGTGTCGTATCTGACGGTTCGCCTTTTCGTGAAAAACTCGGTATATACCTATCAGCTCGCTCAACGGAAAGAGTTGTTCACGCACGATAAGAACAAAGCGGTTCTGTCGATGATGCGGGTGAACAAGCTCATCGAAACAGATTTCAAGCCGGTGCACGCTGACGCCAGCCTGGGCGATTTGGTGAAGATCATTGAAGTTTCGCACCGAAATATATTTCCTATTGTGGATGACGAGAACAACATGCGCGGTATGTTGAAAATGGATGACGTGCGACACCTGATTTTCCGACCCGATAAATATGACAAGATCAAGGTGAAGGATTTGATGTACATGCCTGAGTTTTACGTGTCGAGCAACGATTCGATGCAGGAGGTGGCCGACAAGTTCCATTCCTGCGGGCGTTACAACCTGGCAGTGATTGACGAAGGTAAGTATGTTGGCTTTATTTCCCGCGCTCGGGTTTTCTCAGCTTACCAGAAAATGTTGCGTCATTTTTCACACGACTAAGTCCGTTTTTTATTAATACAAATATTACCGTAAATTCATGTTGCGTAACATGAATTAAACCTACTTTTGCGCATCATGAAAAGATTAGCTGATATACCGGTTAGTATTCGGGAATGGCGGCTAAAACACTTAAACGAGCAACAATTAACCATTCTGCTTAGTCTGACCGTTGGTTTATTGAGCGGCCTGGCAGCCATTCTTTTAAAAAATGCTATTCATCTCGCCAATCATTATTTGACGAACGATTTTTCTTCTTACGGACAGAGTTACCAATATCTGGCCTATCCGTTTATTGGTATCCTGTTTACCATGCTGTTTGTAAAATACGTGGTGAAGGATGATATCGGGCATGGTGTATCCAAGATTCTGTTTGCTATCTCCAACAAAAAAAGCATTATCCGGGTCCATAACACGTTCACGTCGATGATCGCCAGTATTATCACGATTGGCTTTGGGGGTTCGGTGGGAGCTGAGGCGCCGGTTGTCCTGACCGGTTCTTCCATCGGTTCGAACATCGCCAGGATGTTCCGTCTCAACTACCGGATGATGACGTTGATGGTTGGTTGTGGAGCTGCCGGTGCTATTGCCGGGATTTTTAAGGCACCGCTGGCCGGATTACTGTTCGCTATCGAAGTGTTGATGCTCGACCTGACGATGTCGTCATTGATTCCGTTATTGATATCAGCTGTTACTTCAGCAACCCTGACTTTTTTCTTTATGGGCCAGGGATATCACTTCACCTTTAAGCTCGTCGAATCTTTTGATATTGCAAACGTACCGTGGTATATTTTGCTGGGCGTTTTCACCGGTTTTATTTCGTTGCTCTTTACCCGGGGAACGATGTACATCGAGGGGAAATTCCACAAGATTCAAAATCCGCTGATGAAAGTGTTGATTGGCGGCGGTATCCTGGGAATTCTGGTTTTCCTGTTTCCTTCCCTTTGGGGTGAAGGTTATTTTTCCATCGATGCCATTCTGAATGAGCATAGTGCTGAGCTTCTGAAAAACTCCATTTTTGTTGGATTGCAGAATGATCACGTTTTATTTCTGGTGATCATTGCTGTGATATTGGTGATGAAAGTCGTTGCTTCGGCTGCTACAACAGGAGCCGGCGGAATTGGCGGAATTTTCGCACCGACGTTGTTTATGGGAGGAATGGCTGGTTTTCTGTTGGCGCAGTTGTTACTCTTCGGAAATATCTCAGTTCCGGCGCGTAATTTTGCGTTGGTTGGTATGGCCGGTGCCATGGCGGGAGTCATGCACGCTCCAATGACGGCTATTTTTCTTATTGCTGAAATTACCGGGGGCTTCAGTTTGTTCGTCCCGCTAATGATTACGAGCGCTGTCTCGTATTTGACTATTATGCCATTCGAGCAGCACTCCATTTATCATATCCGTCTGGCGCAGCGAGGAGAACTGATTACACACGACAAGGACAAAGCAATTCTGACATTGTTGAAACTTAGAAACGTTATCGAAACAGATTTGCAAACCGTATCGGTAGATGCCAACTTAGGTGAGCTGGTGAAGGTCATTTCCAAATCGAATCGTAATATTTTCCCGGTAGTAGATAAAAATAACCGGTTCGAAGGTATTGTCCTGCTGGATGACATACGGGAGATCATGTTCAATAACGAAATGTATGATAAGACATTTGTGACGGATGTGATGACGACACCACCGGCAACCGTTTCGAAAGATGAGAAGATGGAAAGCGTAATGAAAAAGTTCCATGAAACAGGTGCATGGAACCTGCCGGTTTTGGAAGATGGGAAATACGTTGGTTTTATCTCGAAAGCTACCATTTTTAATGCCTACCGTAATGTGCTCGTTCACTTTTCGGAATAATCAACGATAAAAGCTATTATAGAACATAACGTTGCCCGGAAAATCATGAGATTATCCATAGTTTAAATTTGCATTTCGTATCATCTTGGCGCAACCGAAAAAGGGACGAAAAATTGTACCTTTGGGCAACACAAAACAGATTAAATTTTTACCATGAAAAAAGATACCCAGGTTTTTGAAATCATCGAAAAAGAGAACCAGCGACAGCGGAACGGAATTGAATTGATTGCTTCGGAGAACTTTGTTTCGGAGGAGGTAATGGAAGCTATGGGCTCGTGCCTGACCAACAAATATGCCGAAGGTTATCCCGGACACCGTTATTACGGCGGTTGTCAGCATGTTGACGAAGTGGAGCAACTGGCCATCGACCGGATTAAAGAGCTGTTTGATGCTGAATATGCCAACGTTCAACCGCACTCAGGCGCACAGGCCAATATGGCGGTTTTGATGACGGTTCTGAAACCTGGCGATACATTCATGGGACTCGATTTGGCACACGGCGGCCACCTTTCTCACGGTTCGCCTGTGAACTCTTCCGGTCTGCTTTACAATCCGATTGCCTACAAAGTGAAGGAAGACACCGGTATGGTAGATTACGACCAGATGGAAGAGTTGGCGCTGCAAGAAAAACCGAAATTGATTATCGGTGGTGCTTCGGCTTACTCACGTGAGTGGGATTACAAACGGATGCGCGAAATTGCCGACAAGATTGGCGCGATTTACATGGTGGACATGGCACACCCGGCTGGATTGATTGCTGCCGGACTGTTGGATAATCCGCTAAAATATGCACACATTGTTACTTCAACGACGCATAAAACCCTGCGTGGCCCGCGTGGTGGTATCATCCTGATGGGAAAAGATTTTGAAAATCCATGGGGTATTACCACGAAGAAAGGCGAAGTGCGGATGATGTCGGCGTTGCTTAATTCAGCTGTATTCCCGGGCATTCAGGGAGGACCGTTGGAGCACGTTATTGCAGCGAAAGCCGTTTCGTTTGGCGAAGCACTGAAACCGGAATATAAAGAGTACCAGGGGCAGGTGCAGAAAAACGCCAAAGTGATGGCTCAGGCATTCATCGACAAAGGCTACAAAGTGATTTCCGGTGGAACCGATAACCACTCGATGCTGATTGACCTGCGGACCAAATTCCCGGAGATTACCGGTAAGAAAGTCGAAAATACATTGGTACTTGCCGACATTACCATCAATAAAAACATGGTGCCGTTCGACAGCCGTTCTCCTTTCCAGACTTCCGGTTTGCGTGTGGGAACTCCTGCTGTTACCACACGTGGTTTGAAAGAGGAGCATATGCCGTTGATCGTTGACCTGATTGATGAAGTGATCAGCAACATCGATGACGAAGCGACCATTACACGCGTTCGCGGAAAAGTGAATGAGATGATGAAAGACTTCCCGATTTTCGCCTGGTAAACGGGGACTTAAAATATTTTTTCGAAATTAGGGGCTGATTTAAACAGCCCCTTTTTTATGGAATGGTATCTAATCGCAGGTTTAATTGGTGTTGGTTTTCTGGCCGGATTCGTGAATACGCTAGCGGGCGGCGGCTCCATGTTGACTCTTCCGATGCTGATGTTTCTGGGACTTCCGGCAGGTGTAGCTAACGGAACTAACCGTGTTGCCATTTTGCTGCAGAATATTGCCGGAGTAAAAACCTTTCGCGATAACCAGGCTTTCAAGATGAAAGTTGATTCGAGACTGGCCATTCCGGCGGTCATGGGGGCCATTCCCGGTGCTTTTATAGCAGCTGACTTAAATGAAGAGATCATGCGGCGAGTGATTGCCGTGGTGTTGGGGCTCATGTTTTTCCTGGTACTGCTCAAGCCGAAAACATGGGAAAGAAGCATGACCGCAGACCCGGAACGGCCCGTTTGGTGGCAATACCTGGTTTTCTTTTTCATCGGAATGTACGGCGGTTTTATCCAGGTAGGAACCGGATTTTTATTGTTGGCCGGTTTGGTGATGGGAAGCGGTTACGATTTGGTTCGTGGTAATGCCGTGAAAAAATGGATTATCCTGTTGTATACTCCTTTTGCACTGGCCGTTTTCTTTTTCAATCACCAAGTGGATTTGAAAGCCGGTTTGATTCTGGCCATCGGCAATATGCTGGGAGCGGTAGTCGGCGCTAAGTTTGCGGTGAGCTGGGGCCCCAAAGTGGTCAAGTATTTCCTTTTGTTGGCCCTTGTCGTAGTGACCTTGAAGTTATTCAATGTCTTCTGATTTTTCTTCCCGGAAGGAAAAAAGAAAACCCGGCAGATGATACCGGGCTTCGCAACTCGTATTTCCTTGATTCGATCAATCGTTATTGATGACCATTCGGGCGAAGGGGGCGACGTCCTGACCCACAAATTCTCCTTTCACATATTTGTAATAACCGGTAATGGCAATCATGGCTGCATTGTCGGTCGTGTAGTCAAATTTGGGGATGTGCAGTTTCCAATCGCGTTTCTCCGCTTCCTTTTGCAAGGCTTCGCGTAAGCCGCTGTTGGCCGAAACACCTCCGGCCACGGCAATCTCCTTGATACCGGTTTCTTTGGCGGCCCTTTTTAGTTTTGCCATCAACACTTTGATGATGGTATGCTGAATGGAAGAGCAAATGTCAGATTTGTTCTCCTCGATGAAATCCGGATTGTCTTTTATGTTGTCACGAATGAAATAGAGGAAGGATGTTTTCAGTCCACTGAAACTGTAGTCCAGTCCGGGAATTTTCGGTTCGGAAAATTTGAACGCTTCTGGATTTCCCTCCTTGGCCAGCTTGTCAATCAATGGTCCTCCCGGGTACGGAAGACCTATCACTTTGGCACATTTGTCGAAAGCTTCGCCAGCTGCATCGTCGATGGTTTGTCCAATAACCTCCATGTCGAGGTAGTCGCGCACAATGATGATTTGCGAGTTTCCACCGGAAACCAGCAGGCACAGAAATGGGAACTGCGGTTGAGACTCATCATTTTCATTTTCTTTAATGAAATGTGCCAGCACGTGTCCCTGCAAGTGATTAATTTCGATGAGCGGGATACCGGAAGCCAGGGCAAAGCCTTTGGCAAACGATGTTCCAACCAGTAAAGAACCCAACAATCCGGGGCCACGCGTAAATGCGATGGCAGAAATTTCATCGCGACTGATTTTTGCTTTCTTAATAGCTTGGTCTACAACGGGAATAATGTTCTGTTGATGAGCACGTGAAGCCAGTTCGGGGACAACTCCGCCGTACGCTTTGTGAACAGCTTGCCCGGCTACTTCGTTACTCTTAATGACACCGTTCTGAATGACGGCGGCAGAAGTATCATCGCAGGAGGATTCTATACCTAAAATGACAATATTTTCCTGATTATTCATCGTGCTTATTTTCCTTGAAAAATTTGGTGCAGACAGCTATTGAATACTTGGATTGTCTGTTGAAAAAAAACTATTTTTATGTGCCCCAATATTAACATGATTTCCGGAGAGAATGTTTCTTCGTAAAAGCGCAAAAGTATTAAAAAAAGCCATAAAATATTATTGATTGCCTTGCTGGTAGTTGTGTCGTTACCGGTGCTGGCGTATCTCACTTTTCGCTCAAACAAGGTGCAGTTGAGAGTTGTGCAGTGGGTGACGCAGCAGCTCTCGGCCACGCTGAATACGCAGGTGAGTGTGCAGGGCGTTGATATTGCGTTCTTTCACCAGATTGTTCTCGAAGGAGTATTGATTAAAGATCAGGAGAATGATACCCTGATTTATGCCAAAAACGTTAAGGCCGACATCGACAGCATTCGTCCACGACAGCGGATTGTCCATTTCAGCAATCTCTACCTGTGGGATGCACAGGTTAATTTGCGGAAGGACTCGTCGAAGCTGAATCTTCAGTTTTTAATCGACTCGCTTAACGCGATGCCGGCTGATACGGTTCATCCGTGGAAAGTTAGTTTTGACAATATTCATTTGCGGAATTCGCAATTCAAATTCCGGCAGCTTAGTGGTGTAAATCCGCATGAGCATGGCCTGAATTTTCATAACATCGACGTTAATCATCTGAACTTGTCTCTTCTCGATTACCAGGATGCCGATTCGGCCATGTCCTTTCGTGTCGATCATCTTTCCTTTAACGAGAAATCGGGATTTGCGGTGAAGAACATCGCCTTTAATGCCCGGATTGATTCGTCAACATTGAGTGCTACTAATTTCTTCCTGGAAACAGATAGTACAAGGCTGGACGCGGCGGAGTTGCAGTTTAGCCCCCGGACGATTCCGGTCGATTCTACCGAGTTGACTCAAAATGATGAGCTGTATCCTTTCCTTTCGAAGCTGAATAAATACCAGATTAATTCACAGTTTAACGATTCGCGGATTTCGTTGCACGACCTGGCTTATTTTGTGCCCTCGTTGTGGGGAATGGACGCTCCGTTTAACTTTTCGGGACTCGTACGAGGAACCGTTGATAACTTCAAAATCAGGGATTTTAAATTCAGAATCGGAAAGTACACCCGGTTTCAGGCTGACCTCGATATGCAGGGATTGCCCGACTGGCAGAAGACTTACATCTTCTTTAAGTTTTATGACAACACCTTCGATTTCCGTGATTTAGCGGCACTGAAACTGCCGGAAGGAATGAAACCGATTCAGATTCCGAAGCAACTGCTCGACAGTGTTCAGCTAACCTACCGCGGTAACTTTACAGGATTCCCTTCGGACTTTGTGGCTTATGGAACGCTCAACGGCGACCTGGGACAGATTTCCAGCGACGTTGCATTTAAGCCAACCGAGAACGGGAAGGTCGATTTCGAAGGACGGGTGATTACCAAATCCTTCGACTTGGGAAAAGTTCTGAATAATCAATCATTGGGAGCCATATCAATGCGGACGAAACTGAACGGAACCCGCTTTGGCAACGGAAAGTTCAATGCACGTATCCAGGGAATGATTGATAGTTTGTACTACAATAACTACCGCATCCGGTCGATTTACCTGAACGGAAATGCGCGGGAACGTGGTTTCGACGGGGAAATTTATGCTGATGACCCGAACCTGCAATTCTTCTTTTCCGGTAAGGCCGATCTGGAGCCGAAAATTCCTGTTTTCAACTTTACCACTACGGTCGACAAAGCCAACTTGTATGTGCTTGGCCTGGACAAAAAGGTAAAGAACGCGAGTGTTTCATTCGGGCTCGAAGCCAATTTCCGCGGAAGCAATATTGACAACATGAACGGGGAAATTAACTTCGACCAGATAAGCTACACCCGCGACATCGGAACACTGGATTTATCGGGTGTCAACCTGAAGACCGAGAACTCGCCTGAGCATAACTCCATTTCTCTCCGTTCCGATTTTGTTGATTTGGATATGGACGGGAAATACCGTTTCAACGATATTCTTCTTTCGTTCCGCGACTATGTGCAGCATTATTTGCCTTCGGCGAAGTTGCCATTTGCCGGAAAACAGGCAGTTGGGGAGAACAAGTTCCATTTCAATTTGCAGCTCAAAGAATCTGATCAGTTGAGCAAATTCTTCCTTCCCGAATTGGAAGCCAAGCCTCCGGTTCGTATTTCCGGCGATTTCGATTCGGAAAAGCATCTTTTCAATCTGGATGGCTTTGCGCCGGATATTGCATACAAGAACAATGATGTAGAAGGATTATCTGTGCGGGCACGCTCAGATGCTGACAGAACCAGTATCCGTGCGGGCATCAACAAAGTGACGCTGAAAGGGAAGCACGAAATTTACAACCTAACGCTGAACAATACAGCATTCAACGATAGTTTGGCTACGTGGCTGACCTGGAACAATACCGATACAGTGACTTATAGTGGCGAGATCAATACGTTGACAACATTCAGTCGTGATTCGGTAACCGGAAGAAATCACACCGAAGTAGACATTCATCCGACAAAAATATGGGTGGCCGACAGTCTGTGGCAGATAGAACCTTCGCGTTTGACCGTTGATTCAACGCGCTGGATGGTCGATAATTTTCATGTGCACCACGGGCAGGAAATGTTTAAGGTCGATGGAGTGGTTTCCAAAAATCCAAAAGACAAAATCAATCTCTCTTTTGGTAACCTGAAGCTGGGTGATTTTTCTGCTTTGCTCGATACCAGTTTGATGATGAGTGGTACGCTCGACGGTAAAGCCAGTTTCAGCAATCTGTATCGAAAGCTGGTTGTATCGGGAGATTTGGGCATTATGGACCTGATATTTCAGGATACTCCGCTGGGCGACGTTTCCATAAAGAGCAACTGGGACCCTGTGAAACAGAAGGTTGTTTCTTCGTTGAATCTTACATCGAATGGAAAGGACCGGCTTGACATTTCCGGAGCCTACACGCCCGACAGTAACCGCGTGGATTACCTGGCCAAAATAAAAGGTGTTCCACTCCAGATGTTGTATCCGTTTATGGCCAGTTTTGCCGATCAGTTCAGCGGAGAAGGATACGGAAAACTGAGAATGTCGGGAAATCTGGATAAACCCCGTTTCGATGGTGATGTTTTTGTGCAGAGTGGTAAAATCGGGATCGATTACCTGAAGACAAATTACACCTATTCGGATACTGTATTTTTTAGGAATGATTCCATCGTTTTTAACCGGATTTTACTAAAGGACGAGGATAATCACATTGCCCGGTTGGATGGAACGATACGTCACAATCTCTTCAGCGACATGAAATATGACCTGTCGGTTACGACAGCAAATGTTGAAGTACTGAATACGACTGCGCGTGATAATAACCTGTTTTACGGAAAAGCGCATGCATCAGGCGGCGTTAAGATTACCGGTGAAAGACAGCACGTGCGGCTCGATATTTCGTTACGAACCGAACCGGGCACGCAAATATTTATTCCGATGGAGCGACCGGAATCGGCGAGCGAATATGATTTTATCTCGTTCGTCAATTCGGCGAAAACCGACACTGCTCAGCATCTGACCATCAAGAAACCAGAAAATGATTCGGATTTTGAGATGTATATGGATGTAGAAGCAACGCCCAGTGCCAAAGTGCAAATCATCTTCGACTCGACGATTGGAGATGTGATAAAAGGTCAGGGGAACGGAAACCTGCGTTTGGTATACGACCGCGAAGGCAATTTCAGGGTGTATGGCGATTACGTAGTCGAAAAAGGGGATTACCTCTTCACGCTGCAAAATGTCATCAACAAAAAATTCCGGATTGAGCAGGGCGGAACTATCTCGTGGAACGGCGATCCGTATGATGCCGTGGTCAACCTTGATGCGGTATACAAATTGCGCGCATCACTCTACGATTTGTTGCTTAATACAACCAACGAAGGCGATTATTCACGTCGGATTCCGGTAGAGGTAAAAATAAATCTTTCGAAAAAACTTTTTAATCCGGCAGTTAAATTCGATATTGAGTTCCCCACCGCTGATAAACGAACCCGTGATGAAGTTCAGCAGTACATCAGTACGCAGGACGAAATCAACCGACAAATTCTCTCCTTGCTGGTCATGGGGCAGTTCTATACGCCTGAATACCTTCGTGGTAACCAGAATTTTGAAACCACCGGTGCCAGTATGGTCAATGCCACTACTTCGGAAGTATTGTCTAATCAGTTGTCCAATTGGCTTTCGCAGATTAGCAACGATTTCGATATCGGATTCAATTACCGTCCGGGCGACCAGGTGAGTAACCGGGAAATCGAGGTGGCGCTAAGCACCCAGATTCTCGACGACCGGGTGACCATTAATGGTAACATTGGTAACAACGGTAGTTTGCAATCGAGCAATACTAACCAGATTGTTGGGGAAGTGGAGGTATATGTGAATCTCGATAAATCAGGTAAACTGCAATTGAAGGCGTACAACCGCTCCAACGATGACTTGCTGTACGACACCAGCCCGTATACGCAGGGGATTGGTATTTCCTTCCGGGAAGAATTTGATTCTTTCAACGATCTTTTCCGGCGTTATTTCAAGAAAAGTAAGGAGAAAAAGCGCGAACAGGAATTGAAAAAGAAGAAGAGGGAGGCAGCCAAATCATCATCTGACCAGTAAGATTAATAAAGATTCATTATTTTTGCTTTCATCATATTTTCGCGATATTCAAGACATCAAAATCACAACGAAATTACGGTAACACATATGATTAATCTCTTATTCCTCCAAAGTACGGACGCTGCCGCAGATACCGCCAATATGGCCGCTCAGGCAGCACAGGGAGCTATCGAACTGAAGTTTTGGGATCTCGTTCTCAAAGGTGGTTGGATTATGATTCCTATTTTTCTTCTTTCGATTATTGCTGTTTACATTTTTGTGGAGCGTTATTACGCTATAAAAAGAGCCGCAAAAATCGATGACCGTTTCATCGACCAGATAAAAGACAACATTCACAACAGTCGTTTCGACGCAGCGCTGGCGCTCTGTCGTACCAATGAAACACCGGTCGCCCGGATGATTGAAAAAGGAGTGTCGCGCATTGGACGCCCGCTGAACGACGTGAATACCGCTATTGAGAATGTCGGTAACCTCGAAATTTCGAAGCTGGAAAAAGGACTTCCTACGCTGGCCAGTGTTTCCGGAGGCGCCCCTATGTTGGGATTCCTGGGAACTGTCATGGGGATGATTCGGGCATTTTACGATATGTCGAATGCCGGAAGTAACGTGGATGTTTCGTTGCTTTCCAGTGGTATCTACCAGGCCATGGTGACGACCGTTGCCGGATTGATTGTGGGAATTATCGCCTATTTCGCGTACAATATCCTGGTGGCGCGTGTCGAGAAAGTGGTTTTCAAAATGGAGGCAACTACTTCTGAATTTATGGATTTACTGCACGAACCAGCAAAATAAACAAGCATTTTTATGGCATTACGTCGAAGAAATAAAGTGAACGCAGGTTTCAGCATGTCGTCGATGACCGACATTGTATTCCTGTTGCTCATTTTTTTCATGGTCACATCGACCCTGATTAGCCCCAATGCGTTGAAAATGTTGCTTCCGAAGAGCAACAATCAAACCAATGCCAAGCCGCTTACTACGATTTCGATTACAAAAGACCTGAAATATTACGTGAATAATAACGGCCGCCTGGTGAAGGTGAATTTCAGTGAAATTGAGCCCTATCTGCAGGAAACACTGCATGGGAAGAAAGATATCTATATCTCGCTACATGCTGAAAAATCGGTGCCGATTGAGCAGGTAGTGAGAGTGATGAATATTGCCAAACGAAATCATTATAAGATGATTCTGGCGACAAGCCCTGACGAGAACCGGTAAATAAATTTATGTCCAAAATCGGTAAACATAGAAGAGGAATAGTAGGAACCATCCTGTTTCACGGGGTGATTCTGCTGTTGTTGTTATTCTTCGGGTTTATAACCCCGCTTCCGTTACCGGAAGAGAAGGGGATTCTGGTCGATTTTGGAAATTCGCCTACGGGGTCAGGCGCTCGTGAACCTGCCAGAAGAGCGGCGCAGGCTCCGGTCAAAAAAGAGGAAAAGAAGAACGAACCGGCAACTCCTCCGGTTAGTAAGCCGAAAACGCAACCCAAGCCGAAAGCACAGCCCAAATCAACGCCTGATCAGGGAAAAGAAAAGGTGATGACGCAGGATTTTGAAGAATCAGCTGCCGTGAACTCCGGTACGAAGAAGAGCAAAGTTGACGAAGAGAAAAAGAGACAGGAAGAAATAGCGCGCCAAAAGAAAATAGCGGAAGAAAAGGCCCGGCAGGAGGAAATAGAAAGGCAACGACAGGCTGAGTTGGAACGCAAACGCAAAGCTGAAGCCGAACGCAAGAAGAGGGAAGAAGAGCAGCGAAAAATAGCTGAGATCAATTCCAGGGCGCAATCTGCTTTTGGTGGCGGCAAAACCGATAACGGCTCCGACAGCAAGAGTCAGGGCGTGACTTACGGCGGAGGCAATCAGGGAAGTCCCGATGGTACGCCCGGTGTCAACCGCTATGGCAACGGGGGCGGAAGCGGCAATACGTTCAATCTTTCCGGCCGAAGTTTAGTAGGTGGACTACCGAAACCTGACTTTCCCGGAAATGAGGAAGGAACAGTTGTCGTTGAGATTACCGTTGACAAATATGGTAAAGTAACCCAGGCTAATCCTGGTGTAAAAGGCTCCAATACCATCAATCCGTCGCTGCTGGCTGCCGCCAAAAAAGCTGCCTTGTCGGCCCGTTTCAATACCGATAACAACGCCCCTGCTTTCCAAAAAGGAACCATTACTTACCACTTTGTACTCGATTAACTTTCTCTTTTTTAACTTTCTTTATTTTTTATAAGCATTGATTTTGAGGCTTTTTTTCTGTAATTTGTAGACAGTCTTTATAGGTAAAGAACCGACGAAAGAGGTTAAAGGAGAAAAGGGGTAATTCAAAGACAGATTCTTATCTCACACACTTAACCTTCCTAATCCCGCCTTTATGGCAAGTCCTGGCATTTTTGCCACTGTGTTTTCTTACGTGAAACGACCCGTAGTTGAGTTTACTCATTTACCAGGTCGGCGTCACTTTCGCCGGGAGCGAAAGAGCGATTTTTTTACACAAAAAACTTTTTGATTATGGATGTAGGAAGAAATTACCAGTTCAGTGATGCGCAGCTGATTCGGATTGGATCAGAGATCAAAAATCTTCTGCCGTTGTATATGCGGCAGTTGTCGGACCACACACCGGCTATCAACGAAGATTTTTTACTTCATTTTCAACGTACCCTAAAGGAGGCCAAATCAGTGCCTGCAACCGACTCCCTGGACGAAGAAATTAGCCTGATGGAGGAAGAGATTGCAGCGAAGATGGAACATGCATGTATTGTTTTTCGTTCTCTGAGACTATACATTCAGGCTGCTTTTCCGCATGACAGAAGGGTATGGGAACAACTGGGCTTTTGCGATTATCAGCGGGCCAGCACCAACCGCAATCAGATGCTGATGAAGTTGCAGGAATTGCAACGTTTGGTTGAGAAACATCGTGCAGCCCTTCAGGTTGTTCATTGCCCACCTGATTATTATTGGCAGATCAGGGTTCTGAGAGGAGAACTTCAGTCGATGGGACAAAAACTCAATCAACAACAGGTTGAGCAAAAGCGGTTGCAATCACTTCGGTTGGCCCGGATGAACGCATTGTATTCGAAGGTGCTGCTCATCTCTGATGTGGCAAAGAAAGTTTTTACCGATCAGCCACAAGTGATTGATATGTTCAAGTTGCCGAAACAGTTGGCAACAGCAGTATGAAGAAGAAAAAGGGAAATGGAAGAAGAAAAGAGCAGTAAAATGTGCTGCCGATTTTGAGAAATGGTTGTCTTTATTCAGGCAGCCATTTTTTTGTGCCCTTTACATTCAAATCGGAGTGCTGCTCTCTCAATCCTGTAAGGCATCTTTCTTATCTTTGCGGCATTCTGAATGCAATGAGCGGAACATAAATCGTCCCGATGAAACGAGAAAGTGGAATATTACTTCACCCTACCTCCCTGCCGGGAAAATATGGAATGGGTTCCCTGGGAAATTCTTCCCGTTGGTTTGTCGATTGGCTGTCGGAACACGGACAAAGAGTGTGGCAAATCTTGCCGTTGAATCCAACCGGCTTCAATCATTCGCCTTATCAATGTTACTCGGCTTTCGCCGGTAATCCAAACCTCATCGATTTGGACGCACTGGTATCGACTGGTTACCTCGAAAGTGACGATGTAATAACGGCCCCTCATTTTTCCACTCATCGTGTCGATTTTACCGAAGCAATTGGGTTTCGCGAACCACTTCTGCGGAAAGCATTCATCCGTTTCCGGGAAACCGGAGGATTCGGACTTCCGGAGTACATGCAGTTTTGGGATGAGCATGCCTGGTGGCTCGATTCTTACTCTCTTTTTTATGCGTGTCATAAAAATCTGAAAGGGAAAAACTGGGGTTATTGGGAAGATGCTTTGGCAGACCGAAAAGAAGGAGCGCTTCATTTTTATTACCGCCGTTTCCGGGAAGATGTCGAGTATCAGCGATTCCTGCAATTTGTCTTTTTTCAGCAGTGGTTTGCACTAAAGCACTATGCCAACAAAAAAGGAATCGAAATTCTGGGCGATATTCCACTATACGTTTCGTATGACAGCGCTGACGTTTGGGCCAACCAGGACCTGTTTATGCTCGACGAAAAACGAAAGCCGGTAAAGGTTGGCGGTGTTCCACCTGACTATTTCAGCGAAACCGGCCAGCGATGGGGAAATCCGCTATTCAAATGGTACCGACTGAAAGAGCGTGGTTTTGACTGGTGGTTAGCACGCATCCATTTCAATCTGAAAATGTTTGACCGGGTACGCATCGATCATTTTAGAGGATTGGAATCGTTTTGGGCCATTCCTTATGGTGAAAAAACGGCCGTGAAAGGGGAGTGGCTGCCTGCTTTGGGCGACGAATTGTTTCACATTTTGCGCGATCAGCTGGGAAATCTGCCAATTGTTGCCGAGGATTTGGGAACGATTACGGAGGAGGTTCACGCTTTGCGAAAAAAATATGGTTTCCCCGGAATGAAGGTCCTTCAATTCGCTTTCGATAACGGCAGTGATAATGAATACTTGCCGCACAATTACGAAACCGATTTCGTGGTGTATACCGGGACACACGACAACAATACGACACGGGGATGGTGGAAGTCATTAACCACAAACGAAAGACGAAAGGTACTTCCTTATATGCCAAATCCGAAAGAAGAGAAGCATTGGCAACTCATTCGTTTGGCTCTGTCGTCGGTAGCGGAAACCGCCATTATTCCTTTCCAGGATGTATTGGGCCTGAGTGAACAGGCACGCATGAATACACCGGGAACGGTTGACGGAAACTGGAACTGGCGTTTTTCTATACGCGAATTACATCGCAGTCACGGTGAAAAGCTGCTGAAATTAACCCGCCTTTACGCACGATAGAACAGCCTCCAAAAACAGTTTTGGCTGTTCGGCATGCAGCCAGTGGCCTGCATCGGGAATGTCGATAATCCGAGCTTCCGGGTAAATATTCTGAATGCCGGGAATATCTTCGTCGTTGATGTACTTCGATTTCAAGCCGCGGATAAACGTTACCGGGTAGCGAAGAATCGGTTTCCGGTCTTCGAACCATTCCGCATTGACCTCACTGATGATTTTGGGCAGATACTCCTTCAGTACCGGAACATTCAACCTCCATTTGAACTGCCCATCTTTTGTGCGTTTGATGTTCTTCAGTAAAAACTGTCGTAACCCAACTGCATCCAGTTTGGTTGCCAGATATTTGTCAATCTCTTTGCGGCTTTCCACCTGGCTCAAATCCAATTCGTCGAGCAATTCGAGAATGGTTTGATGCATATGGAAATTCGATTTGGTCCGGTCGAGTTCTGTATAATCTTTCGGCGCAATATCAGCAATAATCAAACAGCTCACTTTTTCGGGATAGTCAGCCGCGAAATGCATGGCAACTTTTCCACCCATACTGTGGCCTAAAACAGTGGCCTTGTCCAGATTTTGTTCTTCAAAAAAGCCGGCCACATCCTCGCTCATCGCTTCGAATGTGTGAACATCTGCATTGGGCGAATCACCATGATTACGCAGATTCAACAGATATACCGTGTAGGATTCTGACAGATGTTTTCCAATGGTAAGCCAGTTATCTGATGAGCCGTAAAGCCCATGCAGAATAACCATATTCGGGCCGGAGCCCATTTTTTTATACTTCAGTGAAACACGCATAAATTACCTCAGGCACTCTTTGTATTTTAAAATTGTCAGTTCCAAACCCAGATAAATGGCTTCAGAGATTAGGGCGTGGCCGATGGAAACTTCGAGCAGGCCGGGAATGTTTTGATAGAAGAAACGGAGGTTCTCCAGACTCAAGTCGTGGCCGGCATTGAGTCCCAATTCTGATTCAATCGCCACTTCAGCTGCATGTATAAAAGGCGCGATGGCTTTTTCGGGAGCAGCCGGGAAATCGGTAGCATAAGGCTCGGTATATAACTCAACCCGGTCGGCACCAACCTTGGCAGCTCCTTCAATGAAGCGGGCTTCGGTTCCCACAAACAGCGAAGTACGAATGCCGACCTTTTTGAATTCGCCTACCACTTCCGTCAGAAATTCCTTGTTGTCGAGGGTATTCCATCCGGCATTTGAAGTCACGGCATCCGGCGCGTCGGGTACCAGCGTTACCTGGTGTGGTTTTACTTCCAGCACCAAATCCATGAATTTATCGGAAGGATATCCTTCGATGTTAAACTCGGTGGTAACCAGCGGGCGAAGCTCTCTTACATCGCTGTAGCGGATATGGCGTTCATCCGGACGGGGATGGACGGTAATTCCTTCTGCACCAAATTTTTCACAGTTCATGGCAGCCTCCAAAACGTTAGGAATATTGCCTCCCCGCGAATTTCGTAGTGTTGCTATTTTATTTATATTTACACTTAAGCGTGTCATCTTTTACAGGTATTGATTGAACGCGCAATTTACAATTTAGATTGCAAATGAATAAATAAATATATCATATTGTGACAGCCAGCGAACTCATATCCGACAGTATTCCAACGGTAAGTCTTGAAGAAACAGGACTTAAAGCTCTTAATTTGATGGAGGTGTTCCATGTGAACCATCTTCCGGTAGTGAATGGAGCGGAATATTTTGGTGTGATTTCCGATCAGGACATATATAATGCCGACAATTTTGAGGAGCAGATTGAACAATATGGTATCAATTTTCCACAGCCGCATGTACACCGCAATCAGCATGTTTTCGAGGTAGTGGGTATTGCCTCGCAATGTGGTGTAACCGTTGTTCCGGTACTCGACATGGATCACTCCTACATGGGAGCAATTTCGCAAAGAGAAGCGAACCGGAAGCTGGCCGATTTGGTGGCTGTGAATGAGCCCGGCGGAATTATTGTGCTGGAGTTGTGCAAAACCGATTACTCTCTTTCCCAAATTGCCCAGATTGTGGAAAGCAATGATGCCAAGATACTTAGTTTCTTTGTGAGCCGGCCATCCGAATCGAGCAAGGAGTTGGATGTGACCCTCAAATTGAACAAAATGGATTTGTCGGGTGTCATACAGACATTCACACGGTACGATTACAACATCAAGGCCACATACATGGACGATTCACGCATAAATAATTTGTATGACGATCGGTTCGATCAGTTTATGCGATATCTGAATACTTGAAAATGCCTGCAATTCATGAGAATAGCCATATTCGGTAGAACAATTAATCCGGTTTTTTACGATAGTCTGAAACGTTTGTTCGACATTCTGCATCTACATCATGTAGATGTGGTGATGTATCAGCCCTTCGCTGCCTATCTCTGTAAAGAGGTGAAGTGCGATCCGGCTGTTGCGGGAAGTTTCTCGACGCCGGAAGAGCTGAAAGATGTGGACTTTTTTTTCAGCATCGGCGGAGACGGAACTTTTCTGGAGGGTGTTTCGTTTGTTCGTGACTCGGGAATTCCGATGGTAGGGATCAACAGTGGACGGCTGGGGTTTTTAGCCGACATTGCCCAGGAGGAACTGGAGTATGCCCTTGAGGACCTGTTCGCAGGACGCTATCGTCTGCAAACGCGTTCATTGATACAGCTGGAAGACGATAATGGCACGTTAGCCGATTTTCCGTATGCACTGAATGAATTTACGGTGCATAAACGGGATACTTCGCAAATGATAACCGTTCATACCCAGGTGGGGGATGAGTTCCTGAATTCGTATTGGGCTGATGGATTAATTGTATCTACGCCAACCGGTTCGACGGCTTACTCACTTAGTGTTGGTGGTCCGGTGATACCGCCGGTGGCTTCGAATTTTATCATTAGTCCCATCGCGCCGCACAACCTGAATATCCGGCCGGTGGTTATTCCCGATTATCAGCAAATAGTAATGACTGTTGAAGGAAGAGGTGGTCGTTTTATGACGACGCTCGATTCCCGTTCAGCGGTTTGTGAATCGGGAACGGAAATTCGTTTACGCAAAGCGGATTTTGGTATCAAAGTCCTCAAACTTTTCAACCACAGTTTTTACGGAACGTTGCGCACCAAATTGATGTGGGGTGTCGATCGACGTAACTAAATTCTTTATCCGGTTAAATACGCAATTTTTCACGCTTTTATCGGTTTATTATGGTAAGAGCGGAAGGAAAATTCTGCGAATCTATTACATTTGTAAACCTTGAGTCGGACAGATGAATTTTGGACTGAAATATTCAATCAAACGGTTTCAAAATTTTGGCTCAATAATTTGAACTGGATGAAGAAACTGCTAATCATTATGGCAATTTTCCTGGCCGGTATGAAGGTTCAGGCTCAGAAAACTGCGGATCTTGGTTTGATGACCGGGTTGGCGTTTTACTGGGGAGATGTTCAGCAGGTTGATTACATGAAATCGCTTTCGCCGGCTTTTGGCGTGTTTGCGCGCTGGAATATGAATAAGCGAATGGCGGTAAAGGCACAGTTGATGATTGCCTCGTTGAATGTGAAAGGCATATACAACGATGTATATCTTTCGCAACCTGGAATGGGATTCACGTTTCCCAATTCGTTGGTATATCATTACCCGCGCGATTTGTCGCAGTATTATTCTTTTCATCGCTCCATTCAAATGCTCGAAGGAATTTTTGAGTTCAATTTTAAGGATTATGAGTTGGGCAATAAAAATGCTTCCTTTACGCCGTATATTTCTGCAGGAATTGGTGCAATGTACACGCGTGCAAATGGTTCAGGGACTTTAATCCTGAATCAGCAGCCGAGAATTCCTCAGAATGGCAACTTATATTACAATGCATATGTCGACGAAAATGGCCACACTACCAATGGGTTAGATGCTTTTTCTCCGGTTATTCCGGTTGGGATGGGTATAAAGTGGAATATTTCCGATATTTTTGCCATCAATGTAGAAGCGATGGTTCGGAAAACCTTTACGGACAATATCGATAACCTGGATGATCCGATTCGGTTCCATTACTTCGACACATCACAGGTACCGGATCCAACAGATCCTACGGGAAACCGGCAGATGTACGCCGGTTACGCCGACAAGTTTTCGTCCAGTACCGTGCATAATAACGACTGGTTGTCAACGTTTACCGTGTCCTTCATCATCTTGTTGTGGGACGGTAAAAAGAATTGTCCGGTATACGACTAGTGAATAAGAAAATGGGAATTAATAAATTGAACAAGGAGCACATGCCAAATCACGTTGCCATAATTATGGATGGTAACGGAAGATGGGCGCGACAACACGGGAACGAGCGGATCTTTGGGCATGAGCAAGGAGTTGAAGCAGTACGTTCGACGGTTGAAGGTGCCGGAGAGGCCGGGTTGAAGTACCTGACACTTTACGCATTTTCTACCGAAAACTGGAGTCGTCCGAAAGAGGAGGTAGAGGCTTTGATGTCGCTCCTGGTTCATGCAATTACCAGTGAAGCGGAGAATCTAAACAAGAATAATGTAAAACTGATGACAATTGGAGATACGGATAGCCTGCCTGAAAACGCCCGTATCAAGTTGCAGGAAGCAATGGTTCTGACATCAGAGAACACCGGATTGAAGCTCGTATTGGCCCTCAGTTATTCAGGCCGATGGGAAATTTTGAATGCCGTGCGTTGTTTGGTAGAAGATTCCTGCAGCGGAAAAATAAAAACCTCTCAGATTGATGAAAACCTTTTCGATAATTATCTCTCGACAAAGGGGATACCAGATCCGGAATTGTTGATTCGAACCAGCGGAGAATACCGGGTAAGTAATTTTCTGCTTTGGCAGATGGCTTACACGGAGTTTTATTTCACCACAAAATTATGGCCCGATTTTAGAAAAGATGACTTATTTGAAGCCATTGCCGATTTCCAGCAGCGAGAGAGAAGGTTTGGTAAAACAAGTGAACAAATCAGAATCTGACATGTACAAAAAACTGATACTCTTTTTTCTTTTAATTTTTAGCAGCAGTGCAGGTGTTTTTGCCCAGGTGGTAGCCGACAGTACCAATTTTTCCATTTATTACGATAGCCAGAAAATGTACACCATTGGTGGGATCGAAATTAGTGGAATTCGGTTCCTGGATAAAGAAGTACTTAAGAAACTTTCGGGACTGCAGGTTGGAGACGAAGTCTCCGTCCCCGGTGATCAAATTACTGCAGCCATCAAAAAATACTGGCGTCAGGGATTATTCTCTGATGTGAAAATTACCGCGACCAAGATTGTCGGTAATAAAATCTGGCTCGATATTTATCTCCAGGAACGACCCCGGCTCTCCAAAGTAAACTACAATGGAGTATCCAAGGGCGAGAAAGATGAGATTGAGAAAAAGGTATTGTTAATTATTGGCGGCCAGGTTACCGATAACCTGATTAACAATGCACAGCGACAGATTTTGAATTACTATCACGGCAAAGGTTTCTTCAATACCGATGTGAACATTGTTCAGCGGGATGATCCTTCCAAGGAAAATCATGTCATTCTGGACATTAATGTCGATAAGAAGGAAAAAGTGAAGATTCAGAAAATTTCCTTCTACGGGAATAAGGCATTATCCGAAGGCCAGTTGGAGCACGCGATGAAAAAGACCAAGGACAAAGGCCTGAAACACTTTTTCCGTTCCAAAAAATTCCTCGAAGACAAGTATGAAGAAGATAAGCAAAATATCATTAAGAAATATAACGAAGAAGGATATCGTGATGCGATGATCACGGCCGATTCAGTATATAATAATGGAGACAATACCGTTAGCATCAAAATCTGGATTTCGGAAGGTGACCGGTATTACTTCCGGAATATTAAATGGGTTGGTAATACCGTTTACACGTCGGAGTACCTAAGTCATGTTCTTGGAATCAAGAAAGGCGATGTGTTCGATCAAAAGTTACTAGACAAGCGTCTTCGCGAAGATGACGATGCGGTTAGTAATGTATACTTGAACCACGGCTACCTGTTCTTCAATATTAATCCGGTGGAAACCAAAGTTGAAAATGATTCCATCGATTATGAGATGCGTATTTACGAAGGACAACAGGCCACCATCAACCGGATCATTATTTCCGGAAACACCAAGACACACGAACATGTTGCCCGTCGTGAGTTGCGTACGCGGCCGGGACAGCTGTTCAGCAAAGAAAATATCATTCGTTCGGTAAGGGAATTGGCTCAGTTGGGTCACTTCAACCCGGAAACAATTAATCCGCAGGTGATTCCGCATCCGGAAGATGGAACAGTAGATATTAACTATCACCTGGAAGAACGCGCCAACGACCAGATTGAGCTTTCCGGTGGTTGGGGTGCAGGAATGTTCGTCGGAACGGTCGGTTTGAAATTTACCAACTTCTCTGTTCGGAATATTTTCAACGGAAAAGCGTGGCGTCCGCTGCCAACCGGTGACGGTCAGACATTGAGCCTTCGTGCACAGACCAACGGTTCCTATTATCAATCATACAGTTTCTCATTTGTTGAACCGTGGTTGGGTGGAAAGAAACCGAACTCATTTACCTTGTCGGTATACTACTCGAAGCAAACCAGCGGCAACTCGCAGTATAACTACGGTGGTTACAATCCATACAGTTACGGAAGCTACGGTTCCAGTTACTATGGTGGCGGTTACGGAAGCTACGGTGGTTATGGCGGGTACTCAAACATGTACGATTACCAGATTACCCAGCAGATGTCAGTACTCGGGGCATCCATTGGTCTGGGACGTCGTCTGAGTTGGCCTGATGACTACTTCACATTTTACAACGAAATTTCGTATCAGCGATATAATCTGCAGAACTGGAGTTATTACCTTTTCCGCGATGGAGTTTCGAATAACCTCAGTTTCAAGACGGTTATCGGGCGTAACTCAACTGATAACCCGCTGTACACACGAACGGGATCCAACTTCTCGCTGTCACTTCAGTTAACTCCTCCATATTCGTCTTTTGACGGGGTGAACTACGCTGATCCGAATTTATCCGATTCTCAGCGATACAAATGGATCGAATATCACAAGTGGAAATTCAAAGGTGATGTGTATACTCCGGTGTCTCGTGATCGAAAGCTGATCTTACGGACTAAGTTCGAAGCAGGATTCCTGGGGTATTACGATAAAAATCGCCGTTCGCCATTTGAGCAATTCCGGGTCGGTGGTGATGGAATGTCGGGATACAGTATGTATGGTAGCGATGTCATCGGATTGAGAGGTTATGAGAATAACTCGTTAACTCCACCTAATGGAGCTAACCTTTATGAGAAATTTACGGTGGAACTTCACTACCCGATTACGTTGAGTCAGTCGGCAACTATATATGGTTTGGCTTTCGCCGAAGGAGGTAACGCCTGGCATGATTTCTCAGACTATAACCCATTTGATATCAGGCGGTCAGCAGGTCTTGGTGTCCGTATCTTCCTGCCGATGTTTGGTCTGATGGGATTTGACTGGGGTTATGGATTTGATCAGGCATACAAAGCGAACGCAAATGGAAGTCAGTTCCACTTTATCATAGGCCAGCAATTCTAAGCAGAAAAAGTTGGTCTGGTTTTTGCTTTTGATTGAGAAACTTCATTCAAAACACGAATTATGAAAAAGATCGTTCTCCTTTTTACGCTGATACTAAGCATGGTGGGCTATTCGTATGCCCAAAAGTATGCTTATGTCGATACTGAATATATTCTTGATAATATTCCGGCTTATCATGCAGCGCAGGATCAGCTGGATAAAATTTCGAAACAATATCAGAAAGAGCTGGAAACACTTCACGCTGAGTTGGATCAGATGTACAAGGATTTCCAGGCAGAGTCGGTGTTGTTGTCCGACGATATGAAGCGTCGGCGCGAGGACGTTATTGTATCGAAAGAGAAAGAATATAAAAAACTGCAACGGCAGTATTTTGGTCCCCAGGGAGATTTGTATAAAAAACGCGAATCGCTGATTAAACCTATTCAAGACGACATTTATAATGCAATTCAGGAAATTGCAGAACAAGGCAGTTACGCTGTGATCTTCGATCGCTCGGCGGGGATGAGTATGCTCTATACGAACCCCAAATACGATTTAAGTGATCAGGTGCTGCAGAAACTTGGATATAAGAATTAATATCTATATCTATGCGAAATAATTTGTTAAATCAGTCAAGTATGAGAAACATTTTAAAGGTAACATTACTTTTTGTTGCCCTTTTTGCCGGAAGCATTTCAGCACAAGCACAGACATACAAGTTCGGGCACATCGATTTTCAGCAGTTGCTGCAGGTGATGCCGGAGCGTGATGCCGCTCAGAAAGCGATGCAGAAACATGCTAATGAACTGGAAAGTCAGCTGACGAATATGCAGAAGGAGTACCAGACAAAAGTACAGGCCTACATTGCTCAGCGCGACAGTCTATCAGAAGCTGTTCGTAGTGCAAAAGAAAACGATTTGCAGGATCTGCAGCAGCGCATCCAGAACTTTCAGGCTGTAGCTCAGCAGGATCTTCAGAAAAAGCGTGAAGAACAACTTCAGCCGATCATCAAAAAAGCTCGTGCAGCTGTAGATGCAGTGGCTAAGGAAGAAGGGTTGATTTATGTATTTGATGTCAACAGCATTCTTTACCATTCCGCTCAATCAGAGGATATTCTTCCTTTGGTGAAGAAAAAACTGGGAATTCAGTAAATAAAAATATTCCAACTTGAAGAAAGGACGCTGTTAGACAGTGTCCTTTTTTTGTTTTTAGGAACGATGGATTGCGTTCGGTTGTGCAGAATTTTGTAGTTTCAGGTAGGAAATAAAACATGAAATAATGGCTGAAGATTACAGGCCGATTGGTGTATTCGATTCCGGTTATGGAGGATTAACCGTTCTCCGCTCGGTAATCGATGAGCTGCCGGAATACGATTACCTTTATTTGGGCGATAATGCCCGGACGCCGTACGGAACACGCTCGTTTGAAGTTGTCTACGAATATACGCTTCAGGCTGTAAAAAAACTGTTCGATATGGGGTGTCATCTGGTGATTCTGGCTTGTAATACTGCTTCTGCGAAAGCATTACGTTCCATACAGCAGCGCGATTTACCGAACATCGATCCTTCCCGGCGCGTGTTGGGAGTAATTCGTCCGAGTGTGGAACGCATTCCGGAAGTAACCCGCACAGGACGGGTAGGGGTTTTAGGAACAACCGGTACTGTTAAATCGGAATCCTATCCGTTGGAGATAAGAAAAATTTCAGCTGACAAACCCGTGATTACTTACCAGGAAGCTTGCCCGATGTGGGTTCCGATTGTGGAAAACAATGAAATAGGAACGCCCGGAGCCGACTATTTCGTTGAGAAGAATGTTAAACAATTGCTGGAAAAGGATGCCGGGATTGACACGGTGATTCTGGGGTGCACACACTACCCGTTGCTGTCGGAAACTATCCGAAAATTCCTTCCGAAACATATTCAATTGTTGGAACAAGGCCCGATTGTAGCCGAACGTCTGGCCGATTACCTGAAGCGGCATCCTGAGATGGAGCAGAAGTGTTCGAAAGGAAGTTCGCGGCGATTTCTGACCACCGAATCGGTGGAGAATTTTGAGACCCGCGCTGGTATGTTTTTCGGTGCACCGTTGAAAGCTGAACATCTGCATTTATAGTTTTTTCTACTAAAACAAAACGGGCGGAAAATCATCGTTCTCCGTCCGTCTGTTTATTGTTTGAGTCGCGAAGTATTACCCGACTTTCCTGATGAATTTCTCCATCGCTTCACGATTCTCTTCCAGAACTTCGAGGTACCGGAACTGGGCTTTTGTCCGCACTAAATTATGTTCCGGGTACGCAATCTTGTAATAAGTATCGCCGTTCAGGTAATCGGTCATAAATCGGATGGCCTGTTCCCATGCCATGTAAAGGCAAGAGAAGGGCAGATTTTCCCGTTCTTTTTGCGTTAAAAACTTTCCGGCTTCAACCAGGTATCCTTCAGCGAAAGCTTTAAAAATATCGCTTGAAAAACCGATTTTTGACAAATCCGGCTCGTCTTCCGGTGCTGTATTCCCGATGGTGCGGATAGCATCGCCAAAATCGTACAACGCACTTCCCGGCATCACCGTATCGAGGTCGATAATGCACAGCGGCTGGTCGTTCTTATCGAAAAGTATATTGTTGATTTTGGTGTCGTTGTGCGTGATGCGGAGCGGAAGTTCGCCCGAATCGAGCCACTGCTGCAAAAGCGTCATCTCATCCGCCCGGTTCAAGAGCTGTTCCAGTAATTCACGGTTTTCGGCCACTCGTGCGGCCTGGTCCAGTTCAATGGCTTTCCGGAAATCGTTGAGCCGGGAGATGCCGTTGTGAAAATTGGGAATGGTTTCCAATAGTTTACTTCCGGGCAAATCGGACAACTGCAGCTGAAAATGCCCGAAAGCCTGTGCAGCCATCATTGCCTGTTCCGGATTTTCGATATTTTCGACACTATGACTTCCGGGAATGTAAAGAAACAGGGTCCAATAGTTGCCTTGTTTGTCGTTCACATACCATTTGCCATCTTTTGCAGGAAAATATTTCATCACCTTCCGGTCGATATCTGCTTCGTTCTTTTCTTCGAGTCCTTTACGAATGTGTTCCGTCACGGCTGTAATGTTGTCCATCATGCCGGGTACGTTCTTAAAGATTTTGTGGTTTTTCCGTTGAAGAATAAAGTCAGAAGCCTCATTTTCCTGGTTCCGGCCCAGGAAAGTGTCGTTAATATGCCCGTTCCCGAAAGGTTCCCAGTGTTTTACATTGCCTTTGGGGCTGAAAGATTCAAAAATCAGGTTTAGTTGATGGTTAGTCATATGGCTTGTTTTCTTTTATTTCCATAGATTTTCAGGATAAACCTTGTCATCGATTAACTTCTTCAGTTTATCCTGTACATACGGTTTATCTTCCTTATAGGTAACACCAAACCACGGCGAATCGCAAGTCAATACCTTTACGCTAACGGTTCCGTCGACAATTTTGTCGTTGATAAGGAATGGCACGAAGAACTCTGATTTCAGTTTGTTCCCTTTTTCCTGCAAGAACTCACGGAATCCTTCGTTCAGGTATTGGAAGACAGAAGTTTTCACTCCCCAGAAATTCATCGATACGGGCTCTTTTCCGGTTAACGGGAAACGCTTTTCCTCTTCGTAATAAACGATCTCGTTGCCTTCCTTTTGAATTTTAGTCCGCTCGTTGATTTCAGTCAAACGGCCGGAACTATCGGTTTGGCAAACCCCGCGCGATACAGAACCAAACTCCGACAATGTGTTATCCAGCTGGTATCCTACCATTCCGTATTCGTTTTCATCGGTCGACGAAGTCAGGAACGAAGCGATTTCCTGGTAAGCCTGCGGTCCGTAAAAATCGTCGGCGTTAATGACTGCCATCGGTGAATTTACCTCTGGTTCTGCCATCAGCAAAGCATGTCCGGTTCCCCAGGGTTTTACCCTTTCGGGATGAATATCGTATCCGGAAGGAATTTTATCCAGCGCCTGGTACACGTAAGCTACGTCGATTTTTCCTTCTAGCTGGGGAGCAAAGCGCGCTTTGAATTCATCGGCAAAATCCTCACGGATGACAAATACCACTTTCCCAAATCCGGCCCTAATGGCGTCGTAAAGCGAATAGTCGATAATGGCTTCTCCGTTTGGGCCCACTTCGTCGAGTTGTTTGAGGCCTCCGTACCGGCTTCCCATGCCGGCAGCCAGAATAACTAAAGTCGGTTTCATCATTTTGTTGTTTGTTTCGTCTTTTGAAACTACAAAAAGTTGGAATCATTCTGTCTCAATAAGGAGATTCCCGCTTATGAAGTAGTTTCTTATTAAAAAAATTAGTCTTCTATGTAATGGGTTGAAAATAAATTCGATTTCAATGGTGTACTTATTAAAAGTTTATCACCCTTGTTTTTCCCCTTCAAAAGTAGGCATAACCCGCACGCAGACAAAGAGAAAATCCCAATTAATCTATTAAAATAAAGTATTATATTCGTGAACAACGTATTGTTCTAAATAAACTAAACTAGTTCGAAAATGGCAGCAGAAACAGCTACTTACTCAAGACGGAATAATTATTTGATTCCAATTATCATCATCGGAGTCATGTTTTTTGTGATTGGATTTGCTCTTGGAATTAACGGTTACCTGATTCCTTTCCTGAAAAAGGCACTCGATTTATCTTCAGCCGAGTCGTACCTCGTGTTGGCGGCCACTTTTTCGGCCTTCGTTGTTTTTGGATATCCTTCAGGGGTAATCATCAGCAAGATTGGTTACCGGCGCGGAATGATGGTTTCGTTTTTCTTTTTCGCGGTAGGACTTGCACTGTTCGTTCCATCGGCCCGTTACGAGAGTCTGGGCCTGTTTCTGTTGGCATCATTCATCAGTGGTATGGGAAACACCTTGCTTCAGGCATCGGTTAACCCGTATATCACCATTTTAGGCCCGCAGGAGAGTGCAGCGATGCGGATCAGTATCATGGGAATTATCAACAAGGCGGCCTGGGCTGTCGCACCGATATTCCTGAGTCTGTTCCTGAATCTGGATGCACCTTCGCTGCAGAAGATGTATTTCCCGTTTTACCTGATTGTGGGCATATTCATTCTCTTGGGCATCGCTGTTTATTTCGCCCCGCTGCCGGAAGTGAAAGCCGAAGGTGAAGACGAAAGCGAAGAAGAGACACCGGTTTCGTCGTATGCACGGACAAAGACCAGTATTCTACAGTTCCCGCACCTCATTCTGGGTGTTATTGCTCTCTTCTTTTATGTAGGTGTCGAAACGATAGCACTGGCAACCATTGTGGATTATGCCGACAGCCTGGGGCTGGGCAATCCGGCAACTTATACAACGTACACGGTTATTTTTATGGTAATCGGTTACCTGTTCGGGGTGTTCTTCATTCCGAAGGTAATTACGCAAAATGCGGCGTTAAAAATCAATTCGTGGTTGGGAGTAGCGGCTTCGTTGGCGATCGTTCTGGTATCCGGAAATTACTCCATTTGGTTCGTGGCTCTGCTGGGACTTGCGAACTCACTGATGTGGCCAGCCATTTGGCCTCTTGCCATTGCCGACCTGGGACGTTTCACCAAAACCGGTGCTTCGTTGCTGGTGATGGGGATTGTTGGTGGTGCCATTTTGCCGCTCGCTTTTGGCGGAGTAAAAGATATTGTTGGTATTCAGGCCGCTTACTGGGTTTGTTTCCCTGCCTATCTTTTCATTCTTTTCTACGCACTAAAAGGACATAAAATAAGATAATAGCTTATTTGTAATGAAAACAGATAAGGGTTACCAATTGGTAACCCTTTCTTTTTGTATTTCAGCAACATTTTTGTTCTTCAGTGCTCCAGATTTGATTGTTTTAAAACTATCACTCCTGATGGATATTCTAAAACATATTATGCGATGCTGATTATCAATTAATCTTCACCTTCTTTGTACCAGCCAGCGTACATGTGGTAGTTGTTGGCAATCCGGTGAATCTCGCCTTCCAGAAGCTCGGGACTGATTTCCTTGATTTTTTTGGCAGGCGAACCAGCATAAACCGATCCGGAACGCACAACAGTACCCTTGGTAACAATGGCTCCGGCCGCGATGATGGAGTTACTTTCAATAACAGCATCGTCAAGTACCACCGCGTTCATCCCGATAAGGACATTATCATGAATGGTACATCCGTGCACGATGGCACCATGTGCAATGCTGACGTTATTACCGATGTTGGTAGGAGATTTCTGGTAGGTAGCATGAATAACTGCATTATCCTGGACATTGACATTGTCACCCAGTTTGATGTAATGCACGTCGCCGCGTAAAACGGCGCCGAACCAAAAACTACAGTTATCACCTGTTTCCACATCGCCAATAATGGCAGCATTTTCTGCAATAAAACAGTTACTGCCGAAGGTTGGCGTTTTGTCGCGAAGAGATTGTATAATGGCCATTATCTGTATTGATTTTAATTTACTACCAAAGTTAATATTATGGGCGAAATAAGTCGAATGTCATAGTCGCTGATAGCCTTTAATCATTAAATTTGTCGCATATGTTTATAATCCTTTCTCTTGCGGTTAATTTTTTTGAGGAATTGATATAAAATATGCCTTAAAAATTGTTTTTCGTAAGTGGATAAACCTGTCGAACATAAGTTTTCGTAATTATGTCTAAGGAAACAAAAGTTATTGAACTTGAAGAGGTAGCCATCCGGTTTTCAGGAGACTCAGGAGATGGGATGCAGTTAACCGGAACGTTGTTTTCGGATGCCTCTGCTCTGATTGGGAATGATATTTCGACATTCCCCGATTATCCTTCAGAAATACGCGCTCCGCAGGGAACCGTTGGCGGCGTGTCGGGCTTCCAGGTACAATTCGGAACCCGCCGGGTGACCACACCGGGTGACTACGCCCACGTGCTGGTAGCCATGAACCCTGCAGCCGTAAAAGCAAATGCGCCGTTTATGCGCCCCGGAGGGACGATCATTTACGACCAGGACAGTTTTACGGAGAAGAATTTTCAGAAGGCAAAATTTAGCACGGACAATCCGTTTGAGGAGTTACAACTGGATGATTATTTCAAGATTCCGGTTCCTATAACTACCCTTACGAGGGAAGCGTTGAAAGATTTCGGTCTTGACAACAAAAGTATTCTGCGAAGCAAGAACATGTTTGCACTGGGCTTGGTAAGCTGGATGTTTGCTCGTCCGATGGACTACATGGAGAGCTTCATTCAGAATAAATTTAAGAAGAAGCCGAAGGTGGTGGAAGCCAACCTTAAAGTGCTGAGAAGTGGCTGGAACTACGGCATGAATATGCAGCATATGACGCCGAGGTACATCGTGCATCCGGCGGCCATTGAACATGGTACTTACCGGAATATCAACGGTAACCTTGCTACTGCCTGGGGATTGCTTGCTGCTGCAGAAAAGGCCAATCTGGAACTTTTCCTCGGTTCGTATCCTATTACTCCCGCTACTGAGGTGCTACAGGCACTTTCGGCCCGCAAGGATTTAGGAGTAAAAACGTTTCAGGCAGAAGATGAAATCGCCGGAATCTCTACGACTATCGGAGCTGCATTTGCCGGTGATTTAGCGGTAACTTCTACTTCCGGCCCCGGTTTGGCTTTGAAATCAGAAGCATTGGGCTTGAGCGTAATGGCCGAGTTACCTTTGGTGCTGGTGAACGTTCAACGTGGTGGACCTTCAACCGGTTTGCCGACCAAAACAGAACAATCAGACCTGCTGCAGGCACTTTATGGCCGTAACGGTGAGAGCCCGGTAGTTGTATTGGCTGCTTCCACACCGTCCGATTGTTTCCACTATGCTTTCCATGCAGCTAAAATTGCTTTGGAAAGAATGGTGCCGGTTATTCTGATGACCGACGGATTCCTCGGAAACGGTTCGGAACCGTGGAGAATTCCGAAAATGGCCGATATGCCTACGATTACGCCTCGCATCGCTAAAAATGCAGAAACATACAAACCATATGCCCGCGACGAGAAAACCTTGTCACGCGAGTGGGCATATCCTGGAATGGACGGCTTCCAGCACCGGATCGGTGGTTTGGAGAAAGACCTGATGGGTAACGTCAGTCACGATCCGGAAAATCACCAGAAGATGGTTGAAATTCGTGCAGAGAAGGTTAAGCGTGTTGTCGATATGGTTCCTGAACTGGAAGTATGTGGAGAACAGGAAGGCGACCTGCTGGTTGTAAGCTGGGGAGGTACCTTTGGACACATGGAAAGTGCGGTTCGTGAAATGCGCTCACTCGATCATAAAATCGGTCTGGCGCACTTCAATTACATCAATCCGCTTCCGGCCAATGTTCACGAGATATTCAGCCGGTTTAAGAAGATTATTGTCTGCGAGTTGAACATGGGACAGTTTGCAGCCTATCTCCGTGATAAAGAACCCGATTTCAAATACGAACAATTCAATAAGGTCAAAGGACTTCCGTTTACGGTTCATGAATTGTGCGAGAAGTTTGAACAATTATTGGAGGAATAACAATGGCCGAAGAATTAGCATTAACAATAAAAGACTTCAAAAGCGAGAATGAAGTTCGCTGGTGTCCGGGATGTGGCGATCATGCCATCTTGAATGCCATTCAAAAGGCAATGGCTTCACTGAACATTGCGCATAAAGACTATGCAGTCATTTCGGGAATCGGATGTTCTTCCAGGTTTCCGTACTATATGAGTACCTACGGTTTTCATACCATCCACGGACGTGCTGCTGCGGTGGCATCCGGTGTGAAATGTGCCAATCCCAATCTCTGTGTTTGGGAAATCACCGGCGACGGTGACGCGTTGGCCATCGGTGGAAACCATTTCATTCACCTGATTCGCCGTAACATCGACATCAATGTCATCTTGTTTAACAACAAGATTTACGGTTTGACGAAAGGACAGTACTCTCCAACTTCCGACAGAGGTTTTGTAACCAAAACTTCACCTTACGGAACAGTCGAAGATCCGTTTGTTCCGGGACAGTTGGTGTTGGGTGCCCGCGGAACTTTCTTCGCCCGCTCGGTGGATAACAACATCAAACTGAGTCAGGAAATTTTTGAAGAAGCCGCCAAACACAAAGGCGCCTCGGTGGTGGAAGTACTCCAGAACTGTATGATTTACAACAATGGAATTCATGCAGCCATCACCGATCCGAAGATGAAAAAGGAACACCAGTTGATGCTGAAGCATGGTGAGCCGATGATTTTCGGTGAGAACGAAGACAAAGGTTTGGTCCTGGAGTGTGGTCGTCTGAAAGTGGTAAAAATTGGTGAAGACGGTGTTACCCGCGACGATATTCTGGTTCACGATGTAACAGAACCCAACGGATTCGTTCATCAACTGCTGATTAACATGGCACTTCCCGATTTCCCGGTAGCTATGGGAGTCATCCGTGCCGTGCCAGGTCCTTCTTATGATGAGGCCATGGTTGCCCAGATTGAAGAGGTGAAGTCGACAGCAAAGATTAAATGCGTTGACGACCTGTTGACCAGTGGAAACACATGGGTGGTTGAATAAAGTATCAACAACATACCATTGAAAAGGAGGCTTCGGCCTCCTTTTTTGTTTTATAAGGGTAAAAATTTCGCTATTTTCAACCAAATCAATTCCGGAACCATGAAGCGAAGCAACACTTTCGTGGAAGGGACGGAGTTGTTCATTGTTGAATCGAGTTACCAATAATTGTTGGTAAATCTAACCTATGGCGAATGAGTAAGTTCGATAATATTTCACTCTCTTCCATTTACAAAAGAAGAAAAACCGACCGGGACATTTTTCAGGAACTAATGCCAACCAAAGTGAAGGAGATTCTCCTGGTGGCTACGCATTACGATGCATATTCGATTGTTCGGGAAGGGCAATTTTCTGATAAAATCTTTGGTGAATACCTTCAGTTGAATTTGTACGCAGCACCCCGTTTTACCAGTGTTAGCAATTCAGAGGAGGCATTGAAGGTGCTGAACACACGCCACTTCGATATGGTGATTATCATGGCGGGAGTGGACAAGGAAGCTCCGTTGCGCACGGCCGAGGATATTCACTTTGTGAAGGCCCGCATTCCGATTCTTCTTTTGGTTAACAACAACAGCGACCTTGCCTATTTCTATTCGGCTGCTGAGGGTGTTCCCGCTATCGACCGGGTTTTCGTGTGGAACGGAAACACCAACGTCTTCATGGCCATGATTAAATACATCGAGGACAAGAAGAATGTGGCGCGCGATACGCAATTGGGTAATGTCCGCATTATTTTGCTGGTGGAGGATTCGGTGAAGTATTATTCTCGGTATCTGCCGTTGCTCTATACCAGCGTGATGACGCAAACACAAAGCCTGGTATCGGATGAATCGACAGATGAATTGCACATGATTCTGAAAATGCGTGCCCGTCCGAAACTGCTGCTGGTGAGTACCTACGAAGATGCTTTGGAAATCATTAATAACTACCGTGAATACCTGCTTTGCGTTATTTCGGATGTGAAATTTGCGAAGAATGGGGTGGATGATGAAGATGCGGGAGTGGAACTGTTGAAGTATGTGAAACGGACGCTCCGGTTCCCCATTCCCATTTTGTTACAGTCGCACGATATAACCAATGCAGAACGGGCGAAAGATATCGGAGCCGACTTCATCAATAAAAACTCTGACAGTCTGGCATTGGATATCAGTGAATTCATCAACTATAAATTGGGATTCGGTGATTTCGTTTTCCGGAACGGGAGAGGCGAAAAAATAGCTGTTGCACGAAATCTTCACGAATTCGAGGAGTTGATCATCAAAGTTCCGGTTGAGTCGCTGGTTTATCATGCAAAGCAGAATGCATTTTCAACCTGGTTGATGGCACGCGGTGAGATTAATATGGCAGAAGAGTTGTTGCCTTATCGCGTGGAAGATTTCGATGATCCGAGCCGCATTCGCGATTTGTGTTTGAATGTATTTGCCAAAGTCAGGGAAAAGAAAAACCGGGGAAGAATTGTCAATTTCGATCCGCAGTTGGTAAAAGGAAACCGTTATATCGTCCGGCTCGGAAGAGGTTCTCTTGGAGGAAAGGGACGTGGTTTGGCTTTCATCAGTAACCTGATCGAAAACCTCGATTTGAAAAAGCTGATTCCGGGAATCAATATTCGTCTTCCTGCTACCGCGATAATTGGCGCAATCGAGTTTGACAAATTTCTGGAACTGAATAACCTTTATCATGTCGCGTATCATCATCACGATTACAATGTCATTCGCGAGAAGTTCCTGGAAGCCGAATTGAGCATGACATTGAAAGAGCGGCTCTTTCAGTACATTAAACGAATGGATCGGCCGTTAGCCATCCGTTCCAGCGGCTTGTTTGAGGATTCGCTGTTGCGGCCGTTTTCGGGAGTTTATTCCACTTACCTGATTCCGAATAATCATCCGGATGTGGATGTTCGTTTTGAGCAACTGATGACGGCTGTGAAGTTGGTCTATTCATCCATCTTTACCCCCGATGCGATTTCATACTTCGAAGCCATCAATTACAAAATCGAAGAGGAGAAAATGGCGGTCATCATCCAGGAAGTGGTGGGGCACGAGCGCAACGAAAAGTTTTACCCGACCATCAGCGGAGTGGCTCAGTCGTTTAATTACTATCCCTACTCTTACATGGAGCCGGAGGATGGTTTCGCGGTAGCCGGTATTGGTTTGGGAATGCTGGTCGTCGGAGGGGAGAAGGCTTTCCGGTTTTGTCCTAAATATCCGAACCTGAATAACAGTTCCGTTCACGACATGGTCCGGGATTCGCAACGCGAGTTTTATGCCATCGATATGACCCGCGACTCATTTGATCTGACTCGGGACGGCGAAGATGCTGCGATTACACAGTATCGTATGGCGGAAGCCGAAAAAGATGGTGTTTTGACGCACTGTGCTTCGACGTATGACATGGAAAATGATTATCTGATTCCGGGGATTGATCAAAAGGGACCGCGGGTGATCGATTTCGCCAATATTTTGAAATACGATCACCTCCCGCTTTCCGATACACTTCAGTTACTGCTAAATCTCTTTAAACAGGCCATGGGTTCACCGGTCGAGCTGGAATATTCTATGGAACTGGAGAATGGCGAGTATGGTTTACCAACTTTCTATTTGCTACAGATAAAACCGCTCATTCGTCAGGAGGAAGAAATCACCATCGATTTGGGAGCCTTGGATGAAGAAAATACATTGATGGTCTCCCACAGGGGGATGGGACACGGCCGGATTGAAGAGATACACGATGTGGTTTACGTCGATACCGATACTTTCGACCGGACGGAAACGAGAGCGATAGCCAAAGAAATTCAGGAAGTGAATAACCGTTTGGGAAAAGAAGGGAAGAAGTTTGTCCTGATTGGTCCAGGCCGCTGGGGAACACGCGACCCTTACACGGGTATTCCGGTCATCTGGGCCAACATCAACAATGCGCGGGTAATTATCGAAATGGGATTGCCCGATTTCCCGCTGGATGCTTCTTTGGGCTCACACTTCTTCCACAATGTTACGTCAATGAATGTGGGGTATTTTTCGGTCCCTCATAAAACGAAAGAAAACTTTTTGAATCTCGATATTCTAAAAAAGCAGGAAGTGGTTTGGGAAAGCAACTTCGTCAAACATGTTCGTTTTAAAAATGAGTTGGAAATCCTGATGAACGGCCGCGAACGAACAGCCATCATCCGGTTCGAAGAGTAGAACTCCGGTGGAACAAATGTCAGTCCGGAATAGTAAAGAGACTGGTTATACTTTCGTTTTATGCGTGGTACCGGGATTGTTTATAGGGCCGGTACAGTAAATTACTCCTTTGGCGGGATTTATAACCACGTCGGTGGGGATAAATACTCCGGAGAAGCAGTGACCGGACCTCGTTGGCGCGGTAAATTACCTCGTAGGCGGGGTATCATAACCCCATTCACGAAGTAAAAGACCCCGTCAACGAAGTGGAACGACCCTTTTGTCGGGGTAATTCATCGCGTGCACGCAGTAATTCACTTCGTCGACGGGGTTGTCCTACGGGGTAAATGGGGTTATGTAACCCCTATTTTTACGTTCATTAGGCAATGTAACAGGTATTTGATTATTATTGCTGTTGAATTAAGAATCACGCAAAGGATGAAGAAAAGATACATTCCATTTTTGGTTATCGCCGCTCTGGTGATTGTGTATTTGTTGGGGCCGGTGATGCCAAAGCCGGTACTGGATAATACCCTGCCGAAGGTTCCGGTTTCGCTGGATTCTGTCGCATGGTATGTGAATAAAAAGGAATCGTCGGTAAAGACGAAGCCCGACAATGAAGCCCGCATCATTTGGGCCAGCGATTCGGTACATCAAAAAACGGAATATGTGCTGCTTTATCTTCCGGGGTTTTCAGCCAGCTATTACGAAGGTTATCCTGTGAATGCCGATTTCGCGAAGCGATATGGTTGCAACACTTATTTTGCCCGCTTGGCGGGACATGGGCTGGTAACAAAAGAGCCGCTCTTGGATATGACGCCGGACAACCTCTACGAAACGGCAAAAGAAGCTTTGGTGATTGCCAGTCGACTGGGAAAGAAGGTAATTATCATGAGTACATCTACCGGTGGAACTTTGAGTTTAATGCTGGATGCTAACTTTCCCGAAATGATCGATGCGCTGATTCTCTATTCTCCGAATATTAAAATACGCCAGAAATCAGCCGGCCTCATCTTATCGAAACCCTGGGGACTGCAGATTGCGCGCTTGGTTTACGGAGGGAAATACCGCGTTACCGGAGATGATCCGAACAGTAAAATCGGGCAATATTGGTACACACGCTACCGGGCTGAAGCAACAGTTTATCTCCAGCAATTGCTCGATGCCGGAATGAAGAGATCGACATTTGCTAAGGTAAAATGTCCGGTTTTTCTGGGCTATTATTACAAAGATGAGGAGCACCAGGACCCAACGGTTGACGTGGGAGCTGAGCTGAAAATGTTTTCCGAAATCGGAACGCCAGCCAACTTAAAGGTGAAGAAAGCATTTCCGGAAGCCGGTGTGCACACCATCGCATGCAAACTCACCTCGGGAGCTGTTCCGCAGGTTGAGAAAGCGACATGGCATTTTGCCGACGATGTATTACATATGACGCCGGTTCATCCGTAGCTTTTTGTTATAGTTTGTCCAGTTCCTGTTTTAGTTCTTCCACCGCAGCATTGCATTGCTTGTCGAACTCTTTGACGTAGTCGGCATAGGTTTCTTCGCCTTTGCCGTCAAGTGTTAGAAGCTGGAGTGTCTTCAGGTCTTTTCCGAGCTGCTCCATTCCGACCACCAGAACGGAAGACTTGGCTTTGTGCGCTTCTTTCCCCAGTTCGAGATATTTCTTTTCAGCCAGATAGTTATTCAGGTTTTCGGAAAATTCCGGAATCTGGCTGATAAATAATTCTATCATTTCACGGATAATTTCGGGTTCTCCGCCCGTCACATTACGCAGGTAATTCAGGTCTGTATATGCCATGTTTTCTCTTTTACGGGAATATTCTACCAAGTGTAAATTAGTTAATCAAATATACAATGAAAAGAACCTTATGTCAAGTTGATAATTTTCAGCTTTCCCGGCAGGAAAAATGCTTAGCTTTGTCTACATCACAGCAAGACGATATTGTAAAAACAAAAATAGAAGTGCGATGCAAGGTTCACATACTAAGTTCTTTTCATCGTTTCTTCGGGCAAATGTAAAATAGCAGCGAAATGAAAAGAACCGCATTTTTCGACATTCATAACAGCAACGGGGCTAAAATAGTTGAGTTTGCTGGTTTCGAAATGCCAATTGAATATTCCGGAATTAAGGACGAACACATGACCGTGCGCAATGGTGTAGGTGTTTTCGACGTGTCGCACATGGGCGAATTTTGGGTAACTGGTCCAAAGGCGTTGGCCTTTATTCAAAAGGTAACTTCCAACGATGCATCAAAATTAGAGCCGGGACAAGCGCAGTATTCTTGTTTACCTAACGGGAAACGCGGCATTGTGGACGATTTAATTGTTTATTGTTTCGAGCCGGAGAAATACCTGCTGGTGGTTAACGCGGCCAACATCGAAAAAGACTGGCAATGGCTGGTTAGCCAAAATACCGAAGAAGCAGAAATGTTGAATGCTTCCGACGAAATTAGTCAGCTGGCTATCCAGGGACCCAAAGCAACCGGCATTCTCCAGAAACTGACGAAAGTCGATTTATCATCCATCAAATTTTACACCTTCACGGTAGGCGAATTTGCCGGAGTTTCGGATGTGATTATTTCCGCAACCGGTTATACTGGAGCTGGAGGTTTCGAGCTTTATTTCAATAACAAGGATGCTGAAGCTATCTGGAACGCTATTTTCGAGGCCGGTAAAGAAGAAGGTATCAAACCGATTGGACTGGGCGCACGCGATACGCTTCGTCTGGAAATGGGATACTGCTTGTACGGAAACGACATCGACGATACCACATCGCCTATTGAAGCCGGATTGGGTTGGATTACAAAATTCACCGATGAGAAAAATTTCATCGACAAAGATGTGCTGGCCCGCCAGAAAGAAGAAGGAGTTACCCGTCGTTTGCGGGCCTTTGAAATGATCGATCGCGGTATTCCCCGTCATGGTTACGAAATCGTGAATGAAGAAGATGAAGTAATTGGAGAAGTCACTTCCGGAAGTATGTCGCCGGTTCGTGGCATCGGTATTGGCATGGGATACGTAAAAACCGGTTATACCAAATTCGGAACGGAAATTTTTATCCGGGTACGAAATAAGAAATTGAAAGCAAAAGTGGTCAAATTGCCATTTATTTAAATTGATTGATTTAAAATACTGTAAATTTTAAGATCATTTATCCTGATAATTGTCAGGAAATTCATATTTGTTATAATTTTACAGTCTTTAAGAAAAGTGACCTGAAATACGTTCTTCAGTATTTTATAATTACTTGAATTCTTGATTTTTAATGGAGTGGAGAACGGGTCGTGCTAACTTGAATGACAGTACTCAATTTTTTAGTTTCAAAATACAATTCAATATTCCTCTACTATGAAAACGCATAATTTTTACGCAGGACCTTCCATCCTGCCCGAATTCACAAAAGAACGGACTGCCGAAGCCGTAATGAATTTTGCCGGAACCGGATTATCGGTAATGGAAGTCTCGCACCGTAGCAAAGAGTTCGTTGCGGTAATGGATGAAGCAAGGGACCTCGTGAAAGAACTTCTGGAGGTACCGGCAGATTACGAAGTTTTGTTCCTTCAGGGAGGTGCCAGCACGCAGTTTTACATGGTTCCGTTCAACCTGATGAAAACCAAAGCTGCTTATCTGAATACCGGAACCTGGGCTTCCAAAGCCATCAAAGAGGCAAAACTTTACGGAGAGGTTATTGAAGTAGCATCGTCAAAAGACAAAAATTTCAACTACATCCCTCGCGGTTACGAAGTGCCTTCGGATGTTGATTATCTCCATATTACCACCAATAACACCATTTTCGGTACCGAAATTCTGGAAGACCTCGATGTTCCGGCTCGTATTGTTGCCGACATGTCTTCCGATATTTTCAGCCGTCCGATTGACATCAAAAAATATGATGTGATTTACGCTGGTGCGCAGAAAAACCTCGCTCCGTCGGGTGTTACCCTGGTTATCATTAAGAAAGATATTCTGGGTAAAGTTGATCGACCGATTCCTACGATGATCGATTATCGCACGCACATCGACAAAGAATCGATGTTCAATACGCCTCCGACAGTTCCGGTATTTGCTGCATTGATGACGCTTCGCTGGTTGAAAGAGAATGGTGGCATTAAGGAAATGGAGAAGAAAAACATCGCGAAAGCTAAGTTGCTGTATGATGAATTGGATCGCAACAAGATGTTTGTTCCGAATATTCCAAATCCGGAAGATCGTTCACGGATGAACGTAACCTTTGTGATGGCTCCGGGTTTCGAAGAGTTTGAAAAAGAATTCCTCGAAGTGGCAGCTGCACACAATATTGTTGGTATCAAAGGCCACCGAAGTGTTGGTGGATTCAGAGCTTCGATATACAATGCCATGCCGATTGAAAGCGTGGGAGTATTGGTTGAGGCGATGAAAGAATTTGAAGCCAAACACTGATAAAAAACTGGAAAAGGCGTGAATCTTTCACGCCTTTTTCGTGATCTGAATCATTGATTTCGATCATTGATTACCTCCGCTGGTAGCCGTACCTTTTCGTGTGTTTACAAAAAACTGACTCAAACATGAAAAAAGTATTGGTAGCAACTGTTAAACCCTTTGCCAGTGAGGCGATTGATCAGATGAAGGCGATTGTTGAAGCAGCGGGGTTTGAATGGCAGTTGCTGGAAAAATATTCGGATAAAGCAGAACTTTTAGCGGCAGTGGCTGATGCGAACGCTTTAATCGTCAGGAGTGACAAGTGCGACGCAGAGGTGCTGAATGCAGCGTCCGAATTGGAGATTGTGGTTCGTGCCGGAGCCGGTTATGATAACATCGATATTGAAGCGGCAAGCCAAAAGGGAGTTGTTGTGATGAATACTCCCGGACAGAATTCAAATGCTGTAGCCGAACTGACATTTGGTCTGTTGCTGAACCTGGTCCGGAACGGTTTTAACGGAACAGCCGGCACCGAGCTTTTTGGAAAGACATTTGGTATCATGGGATACGGTAACATAGGGCTGCATTTGCACCGAATTGCCAAAGGTTTTGGCATGGATGTTACAGGTTGCAGCCCGACGCTGAGTCCGGAACAAGCTAAAGAACAAGGCATCCATTACGCTGATGGCCCGATAGATTTGTTCTCTTCGTCGCAAATCATTTCGCTGAATATTCCCAGCAATCACGAAACACGCGGAATTATTAATCATCATCTGATGATGATGATGCCGAAAGGAGCTCTTTTGGTCAACACGGCGCGGAAAGAGATCATCAAAGAAGATGATTTGGAGAAAGTACTGGAAGAGCGCGAAGACTTCTGTTATGCTGCCGATGTGGCCCCGGATAATCGGGAGGTATTGGAACAACGTTTCCCCGGAAGGGTGTTGTTCACCGCCAAAAAAATGGGAGCGCAAACTGCCGAAGCTAACATCAATGCCGGAACAGCTGCTGCATCGCAGATTGTAGGCTTTTTTCAAAAAGGAGATACAACTTTCAAGGTGAACTGACAGTTGTGTTGAAAGATATGAAGTGGAATAATTATTAGTTCGAATTATAAACGATATGGCTGTTTTAAAACCTTTTAAAGGACTGCGTCCGCCCCGGGAACTGGCTCAAAAAGTAGCTTCCCGCCCATACGATGTGTTGAACTCGGAAGAAGCCCGGAAAGAAGCCGAGGGAAATCCTCAGTCGCTGTTGCACATCATTAAACCTGAGATTGATTTTCCGGCAGGAACCGATGAACATACCGAGCCGGTTTACGATAAAGCTGTCGAGAATTTCCATCTTTTTAAAGAAAAAGGATGGCTGGTACAAGACGAAAAAGATAAGCTGTACATCTATGCCCAAACCATGAATGGCCGCACGCAATACGGAATTGTAGGTGCTGCTTCGGTTGACGACTACATGAATGGTGTTATCAAAAAACATGAGCTTACGCGGAAAGACAAAGAAGAAGACCGAATGAAACACGTGCGCAATACCAACGCCAACGTGGAACCGGTATTCTTTACCTTCCCGGCCATTCAGGAACTGGATGATATCGTAGCCAAAATTGTGAAGGAAAATGAGCCTGAGTACGATTTCGTGGCAGAAGACGGATTCGGACACCATTTCTGGGTGATTGATGATGAAGCAACCATCAACCGGATTGTGGAGTTGTTCGCTGAAATTCCGGCAACCTATGTCGCCGATGGTCACCACCGGACGGCAGCTGCAGCGCTGGTAGGAAACGAAAAACGGCAGAATAATCCGAATCATACCGGCAACGAAGAGTATAACTTTTTTCTGGCAGTTCATTTTCCCGACAATCAACTTCAGATTATTGACTACAACCGCGTAGTGAAAGATTTGAATGGCTTGACAGAAGCAGAATTGCTGGCCAAGCTGGAAGAGGATTTCGAGGTGTCGGAAATGGGAACTGACATTTTCAAACCGGAAAATCTGCATACCTTCAGCATGTATTTGAATGGCAAATGGTACAAACTGGTAGCCCGTTCCGGACGTTATGACGACAACGATCCGATTGGTGTGCTGGATGTAACCATTCTGTCCGATTTGGTTCTTGACAAAATTTTGGGAATTAAAGATCTGCGTACCGATAAACGTATCGATTTTGTTGGTGGAATTCGCGGATTAGGTGAGTTGAAACGCCGTGTCGATTCGGGTGAAATGAAAGTGGCTTTTGCCCTTTATCCGGTTTCCATGCAGCAGTTGATTGATATTGCTGATACCGGAAATATCATGCCTCCCAAAACAACCTGGTTCGAACCGAAACTGCGTTCAGGCCTGGTAATTCACGAACTGGATTAAAAATCAAACAAGGATATAAAAAGAAAGGTGACCATTTAGGCCACCTTTTTTGTGTTATGTAATTCAATTTCTTATTCCTTCTTTTTCTTGTGTTTGTTCAACCGGAAGAGGTAAGCCATGGTTACTTCAATGGTTTGCAATTGAGATGCATCGTAGGTCGATTTTTTCGGATCGAACAAACTCGGCAAGCTGTAATACAAACGACTGTCCAACATCAAACCGTTGCCGTTTTTAAACCGCCATTCGAATCCAAGTCCACCGACAAACTGAAAGTCGAAGCCGGTATCGACGGGCTTTCCGTAGTAATCGTTCGGAGTGTAAGTGGCATCAGCAGGCGGATTGAATGTCTCTTTGTCAGTGTACAAATAGGAAACCGATGGGCCGAGGTTGATAAAAAAACGGAAGCCTTTGTTGCCAATATTCACATGGGTCATCATGGGCAACACAAAATAATCAAGCTGTCGCTCGTAATCGACACCGGCATCGGTATGTTCTTTCCAACCACGCTGCGAATAGTTCAGCTCCACCTGAAGCCCGACATGAGGCTCCGAAATATCACGAAAAACAATACCACCGGAATAACCTTCCAGCATTACCTGTTTCACGGTAGGGTAAAACCGTACTCGTGAAAAGGTGGTACCGCCCTTCACACCGAGGTAAACTTCATTCGGGTAATTATTGGGTTGAGCCTGAAGTTGAATAACAAAAAACACACTCAAAATCAGGAGAATCAGCTTTTTCATAAATTGCCTGCGGCTTTTAATTATGCCCGATTTGGGTGTGGTAAAGTTAAAAAAAATTGTACACGTCAATTATCGTTAAGCCGGACGGGCAAAGTAGCCGGCTGTTTTAGAAAAGATATCCCCGAAGGGACGATTATTTTTTCTTACTTTGAAGGAAAAATTTGTTTGCATGAGTATTGCTGAGCAGCTGACTGAAATTCGAAAATCGTTACCGGAAAATGTTAAACTGGTGGCTGTTTCCAAAACGAAACCGAACGAAGACATAATGGAAGCGTACCAGACGGGACACCGGATGTTTGGAGAGAACAAAGTACAGGAACTCGTAGCGAAATACGAATCACTTCCCAAAGATATTGAGTGGCACATGATAGGGCATCTGCAGCGAAACAAAGTTAAATACATTGCACCTTTCGTTTCGCTCATCCATGGTATCGACAGCTTCCGGTTGTTGAAAGCCATCGATAAAGAAGGACGGAAACAGGAGCGTGTCCTTCGTGTCCTTCTTCAGTTTCATATTGCCGAAGAGGAAACCAAGTTTGGTTTGGACCTGGAAGAAGCCGAAGATATGTTAAGTTCACAGGAGTTTAAAAATCTACAATTTGTGAGGATAGACGGTGTGATGGGAATGGCTACTTTTACCGATGATATAGATCAGGTTCGCAGGGAATTTAAGAGCCTTTCGACTATCTTTGGGCATCTGAAAAAAACGTATTTTAATGAGGCGCCGAATTTCAGTGAAATTTCAATGGGAATGTCGGGCGATTACAAGCTAGCCGTTGAGGAGGGCAGTACCATGGTGCGCATTGGAAGCAATATTTTCGGTGAACGAAATTATCAGAATAACTGAATCTTAAACCAAAAAATCGATTTATAAAAATTTTCCGAATGGCAAATCTTACAACAACCTATTTAGGGCTAAACCTGAAGAATCCTCTGGTAGCCGGAAGTTCGGGACTCACCAACTCCGTTGAGAAAATTGTGGAAATGGAGAAAAATGGTGTGGGAGCTGTGGTCCTGAAGTCTTTGTTCGAAGAGCAAATCAACAATGAGGTAAATGTCTTGCTGAGCAAGGATTTACAGAATACGGCTTATCCCGAGGCGGAGGATTATATCCGTACTTATTTGCATGACAATACACTGCATCACTATATCGAGCTGGTGAAAGCCGCGAAAGAGGCAACTTCCATTCCGATTATCGCCAGTATCAACTGCGTATCGGGGAATGAGTGGATGGGATTTGCCCGCGAGATTGAAAAGGCTGGTGCCGATGCTTTGGAAGTGAACGCATTTATCGTACCGACCGATCGTAAGGTAAAATCGGAGGAGATTGAAGAGCGTTATCTCGAAATCCTGACCGAAGTGAAAAAAGTGGTCAACATTCCGGTAGCGATGAAAATCGGTCCGCAATTCTCCAACCTGGTGAGCATGGTCGATAGGTTGTATGCACACGGTGCTGCCGGCGTGGTGATGTTTAACCGTTTTTACGAACCGGATATCAACCTCGATAAACTCGCGATTTCAGCAGCGGAGGTATTCAGTTCGCCAGCAGATATTCGTCAGTCGCTCCGTTGGGTGGGAATTATTTCCGGTACCCTGAAGCGAATCGACATTGCTGCCTCTACCGGTATTCATGACGGCGAAGGTTTGGTGAAACAATTGCTGGCTGGTGCTACCGTTGGACAAGTTTGTTCGGCGATGTACGTAAATGGCATTCCGGTAGTGAAAGAGATGGTGGATTATCTCGAGAAATTCATGAAAAAGTGGAATTTCAAGAGCCTGGATGAATTCCGTGGCCGGTTGAGTTATTCCAATCTGCCTAACCCGGTGCTTTACGAACGGGCTCAGTTCATGAAATATTTCTCCAATAATGTGAATGAATAATTGTTATTCGACATAAAACAAAAGAAGCTGTCCAATTCGGGCAGCTTCTTTTTATTTGAGCGTATTGCTTTCTTAGAATTGTTGTTCGGTCTGTTCCCGGATCTCCGGAATAATCTTTTCCAAATCCTCCAGTAACGACATCTTTTCGGCGGGCGCTGTTTCCATCGCTGCTTTTATTTTCTCCACCTGTTCGGCTTTGTAGGCGTCATCAATTTTACCGCTCATATTCTCAATAACGGTAAACGCTTCGAATGCCACCATAAATTCCGACTCGATGACCAGATCGACGAACAGCGAGAGATACTGGCTAAAATCGAGGCCGTTCTCCCAGCACACCGATACCAGTTCTTTCAGTTCGGATGCATACTTTTTGTCCTGGATGGCGTCAACAATGCGTGGAATGGCATCGCTGTATTTCAGTTCGCCCAGTAACCGGATGATTTTCTGCCTGATTTCCGGATTATCGGTTGAATGAAGCAACTCAATCAGCACCGGAATGTAACTGCTGTTTCCGGTTTCCCTCAGCTCCTTAATGGTTTTAATAACGAGCAGCGAGTCTTCTGATTGAAGATTGTTCAGTACCTTCTTTTTTTGCGGATCTTTTCCCATGGTTAACATCTCTTCTTCGTCGACAAAGATATAACTTTTACAAAAGTGGAAATAGGTGTTGGGTTGAAAGAGAATTTTCAATAACAGAATTTACAGGATATAATCCCTAAATTTGCGCTTTCAAAATAGAAGCATTTTAAGGTAATCAAACTAAACCAGCATAAAACCCAATGCCCGAAAAAGCAACCAGAGACCTTGAGCAACAAAAGATTGGCCGTTTGATGTGGCAATATTTCGTGCCGGCTTTCATCGGTGTGATGATGAATGCTTTGTACAATATTGTCGATCGGATTTTTATTGGTCGGGGAGTAGGAGCTTTGGCGCTGTCCGGGCTTTCAGTCATTTTCCCGATTATGATTCTGATAGCAGCATTTGGTATGCTGATTGGCGTAGGAGCAGGCGTCCGAATTTCCATCAATCTTGGTAAAAAAGATTATCGTCAGGCGGAAAAGGTGCTGGGCAATGGCCTTTCGCTGATGGTAATTGTCTCGGTGCTGGTTTCAGTTCTTGGTTTCATCGTAAAGAATCCGTTGTTACATCTGTTCGGGGCAACCGGCGAAACCATCGGCTACGCGAACGATTACCTGAATATTATCCTGCTGGGAACTATCTTTCAGGTTGTCGGATTTTCGCTGAATAATATCATTCGGTCAGAAGGCAATGCAAAAATTGCTATGTATTCCATGCTCTTGAGTGCCGGAACGAATCTGGTGCTGGACCCAGTTTTTATTTTCGGTTTGAAGATGGGGGTTCAAGGAGCGGCTATTGGCACGGTGATTTCGCAGATTCTACTGACATTGTGGGTGCTTCACCATTTCACTGGTTCGAAATCGATTGTTAAACTCCATCTTCCCAACTTGAAACTGGAGCCGGTTATTATTTTCCGGATTTTGTCTATTGGAATGGCGCCATTTGCAATGCAGTTGGCAGCTAGTCTGGTACAGGCAACTTTCAATACACAGCTGATTCGGTTCGGTTCGGATGTCGCTGTCGGGGCGATGGGTATCATCAATTCGGTGGTCATCATGATTATCATGTCGATGATTGCCATTAATATGGCTATGCAACCCATCGTTGGGTTTAACTACGGAGCTAAACAGTTCCACCGCGTGAAAGAAGCCTGGTTTCTGGCGATGAAATCGGCCACTTGGGTAGCGGTGATATCCTTTATTTTTGTTCAGGTTTTTCCGGGCGAAATCATCCGGTTATTCAATAACGAAAACAAGGAGCTTTTTCAAATCGGGGTAAAAGGACTTCGTATCTTTACTTTAATGCTTCCGGTGGTCGGTTATCAGGTGATTGTTTCCAGTTATTTTCAGAGCATTGGGAAAGCCGGAATCGCCATGTTTCTGACCCTTTTGCGGCAGGTCATTGTGCTTACACCGTTACTTTTCATCTTACCCAAGTTTTTCGATTTGACCGGTGTTTGGATGGCTGGTCCCGTTTCCGATTTTGTTTCAGCTTGCATAGTGCTTTTCGTTACCTTGCGGGAAGTGAAGCTATTGAACAAACACCAGGAAGAGGAAGCGGAGGAAAAGAAAAAACCGGTCAGTGAATTTGCACAATGACCGGTTGAGTTTATCGTTACTTCAAATGAAGTTTCGGTTTCAGGTACTCGCCGGTATACGACTCTTTACACGTGACCAGTTTTTCAGGTGTTCCCTCGAAAACAATGTTGCCACCCTTGTCGCCGCCTTCCGGTCCCAAATCGATAATCCAGTCCGCCGACTTGATGACATCCAGATTGTGTTCGATCACAATAATGCTGTGTCCTCTTGATATCAGTGCATTAAATGCATCGAGTAACTTGCGGATATCATGGAAATGAAGTCCGGTTGTCGGCTCATCAAATACAAAAAGGGTAGGCGTATCTTTTTCTTTTGCCAGGAAAGACGCCAACTTAATACGCTGGCTTTCACCTCCCGATAAGGTGCTTGACGATTGTCCCAGTTTCAGATAGCCAAGTCCCACATCCTGGAGTGGGCGCAGTTTTTTCACGATACGTTTCTCTGCAGTTTTAGCCTTTTCACTGAAAAAGTCGATCGCCTGGTTAACGGTCATCTCCAGAATGTCATAGATACTCTTGTCACGGTAGTGAACTTCCAGGATATCTTGCTTGAAACGCTTTCCTCCACAACTTTCGCAGGTCAGCGAGATGTCGGCCATGAACTGCATTTCCACCTTGATGACACCTTCACCCTGGCATTCCTCGCAACGTCCGCCATCGATGTTAAAAGAAAAATGCGACGCTTTAAATCCGTTGATTTTTGACGCCTGTTGGTCAGCAAACAATTTCCGGATTTCGTCGTAGGCTTTCAAATACGTAACCGGATTTGAGCGTGACGACTTCCCGATAGGATTTTGGTCGACAAACTCAATTCCCGTTAGCAAGTGCATGTCGCCGTCAACTTTTTGGTGTGCCCCGGTTCGTTCGCCGTAACCCCCGTAATATTTCACGAGGGCCGGGAAAAGAATATTTTTCACCAGCGATGATTTTCCGGATCCACTAACGCCGGTTACCACTGTCATGGTATTCAATGGAAATTTCACATCAATGCCTTTCAGGTTATTTTCGCGGGCGCCGGTTATTTCGATGAAATTATTCCAGGAGCGTCGTTTGGCCGGAATCGTAATTTCTTCTTCCCCTGTGAGATATTTTGCTGTGAGGCTGGTTCCTTCTTGGGCCAGTTTTTTGTGGTTTCCCTGGAAAACAATTTCACCTCCGTGCATTCCGGCCAACGGACCGATATCGACGATCTCGTCGGCGGCACGAATGATTTCTTCATCGTGTTCGACCACAATCACCGTATTACCCAGTTCCTCGAGTTTTTTGAGGACATTGATGAGGCGGGTTGTGTCGCGCGAATGCAGACCGATGGACGGCTCATCCAGAATGTACATCGAGCCAACCAGACTGCTACCCAGTGAAGTAGCTAAGTTAATTCGTTGTGATTCTCCACCCGAAAGGGTAGAGGACAAGCGGTTTAAAGTAAGGTAACCAAGGCCAACATCGCAGAGAAAAGAAAGGCGGTTGTTGATCTCGGTAAGCAACCGGCCCGCGATATTTTGTTCGTGTTTTTTCAGCTTGATACCCGAAAAATATTTTTGCAGTTCGGTAGCCGGCATTACCACCAATTCCTGGATGGATTTTCCGGCGACTTTTACGTAAGACGCTTCTTTCTTCAAGCGGGTTCCGCGGCAATCGGGGCAGATTGTTTTTCCGCGGTAGCGCGACAACATGACCCTGTACTGTATTTTGTATGACTTTTCTTCGAGGTATTTAAAGAACCGGTTTAAGCCATGAAAATGGCGGTTGCCGGTCCAAAGCAGATGTCGCTGTTCTTCGGTTAACTCGTAATAAGGTTTGTGAATGGGGAAATCAAATTTCTCAGCATTAAAGAGCAGTTGTTCTTTCCATTCACTCATTTTCTCGCCTTTCCAGCAGGCAATGGCATCGTTGTATATGGACAGCGACTTGTTCGGAATCACCAAATCCTCATCGATACCGATGATTTTACCGTATCCTTCGCACGTGGGGCACGCACCGATGGGATTATTGAAACTGAACATGTGCATCGACGGCTCTTCAAATTCAATTCCATCCGCCTCGAACCGATTCGAGAAATGCTCGGTAACGGTTTTCTCATCGACCAGCACTTTGATGACACATTCGCCCTTGCCTTCGTAAAAAGCAGTTTGCACCGAATCCGCGGCCCGGCTTTGTGTGTCTTCGTCTCGGGAAACCGCAATCCGGTCAATCACAATATGAATATCATTTTTTGTCTTTAGTTTTTTCGGATCATTCAGGAGGTCATCAATCCGGGTAATTTCGCCGTCAATTTCCAGACGTGTGAATCCTTGTTGCCGGAGCAAATCAGCTTCGGTTTCCAGCGATCTGTCTTTTTTAACGTGGAGCGGCGACAATATCAGCACGCGGGTTTTTTCCGGGTACGATAAAATAAAATCGACCACATCGGTGACCTGATGCCTTGAAACTTCTTTCCCGGAAACGGGTGAAATGGTTTTTCCCACACGGGCAAAGAGCAGTTTCAGGTAATCGTATATCTCGGTAGACGTACCAACTGTTGAACGCGGATTTCGCGTATTTACTTTTTGCTCGATGGCAATGGCCGGTGGTATTCCTTTGATGTAATCAACCTCGGGTTTATCGATACGTCCCAGGAATTGCCGTGCGTAACTGGAGAGGCTCTCAACATACCTTCGCTGACCTTCCGCGTACAGCGTGTCGAATGCCAGCGACGATTTCCCGGAACCGGAAAGTCCGGTGATGACAATGAACCGACCGCGGGGAATTTTTAAATCTATGTTCTTTAAATTGTGGACGCGAGCGCCTTTTATTTCGATGTATTCAGTAGGTTCTGAGATCATTGGAATGAAAAAAAGTGAAAAAAAAATCGTCTAATGTTAATATTTGTAAAAAATAATTTATATTTGACGTCTGCAAAGTTAATAATTAGTCATTAACCAATTTAAAAAAGGAGACACGCCTATCGAAATATTTCTACCCTGAGAACCAACCCTATATTGTTATGGTAGAAATAAAGCAATTGGACGACCATGCGCTCGTTCAGAAATTTGTAGATGGCGAACACGAATGTCTCGAAATCCTGATTACACGTCACAAGAACCGGATTTACACGTACATTTTTATGATCGTGAAGAATCATGCGGTTGCTGAAGACATCTTCCAGGACACTTTCATCAAAGTTATTCAATCGCTAAAAAAAGGACGGTATACCGAAAACGGTAAATTCGTATCCTGGGCTATCCGTATTGCTCACAATTTGATTATCGATTACTTCAGGAAAGAGAAGCACCTGAGTACGGTATCAAATGACGAGTCAGAAGTGGATATTTTCAATAGCCCGAAATTCTCCGACATGAACATCGAGGATGACCTGGTAAGCGAACAAATTTTTCGCGAAGTTCGTCACTTAATTGATGAATTGCCTGACGATCAGCGGCAGGTTGTCATCATGCGTCACTATCTTGGATTCAGCTTCCGGGAAATTGCGGAGCACAGTGGAGTGTCAATAAATACAGCACTCGGAAGGATGCGCTACGCTTTGATTAACCTAAGAAAACTGATTGAAGAACGACAGTTGAATTTGACACTTTCGTAATGATTAAAAAAAGAAGAAAAAAATTCAAAGGGGATGGCAATAAAATGTCATCCCCTTTCGTTTTAAAGACAAAGCAATCATAATATTAAACACTCATAATTTGCCTATGGACGAAATTTTTACTCTTTATTTTGATTTCCTTTTTGAAACAGATTTAGGTGAATCAAAGGAAAAAACGGAGGTTGAAGGGCATAAGGAAATGAAACAAGAAAATCTAAAAAGCGAAGAAGAATCTTGTAAGTACAGCCCTTCCCAGGAAACCGTCGACAATATTTTAAGCTTTGCTAAGCAATACACAGTTTTGAGTTCAGGTGATACACAGGTAGAACTGAACCTTAATTAAATCTCGCTTTAAACGATTTAAAAGTCCGCTTCGGTGGACTTTTTTTTGCCCTTTTCATATTTAAAGTGAAATAAAAGTGATATCTTTATGATATCATAAATCAAATCTTAAAATCATGGAAAAATCATTTAAGCCCATGTCGGGGTACCTTTATCTCTTCCTCGCCCTGGTTATACTAGCGTTGTCGGTTTTCTCTTTTACGAGACTGATGCTGGTTCCCGGAATTATTGGTATCGTGTTATTCATACTGATAATGCCCGGCTTCCTGATTGTTGCTCCTAACGAGAGCGCTGTTCTTGTACTTTTTGGTGCTTATAAAGGAACCGTTAAAGCGAATGGCTTTTGGTGGGCAAATCCGTTTTTTACAAAAGAGAAGATTTCGCTGAGGGCAAGAAATATTGATTCGGATCCGATAAAAGTGAATGATAAAATTGGAAATCCGGTGATGATTGGAGTTGTGGTGGTTTGGAAAGTTGAAAATACCTACAAAGCTGCTTTTGAAGTTGATAATTATGAACAGTTTGTTGATATTCAGAGCGAGGCCGCCATACGAAAACTGGCTGGTTATTATCCGTATGATAACTTCGAAGATGAGGATGCCGAAATCACACTGAGAGGAGGAGGCGAAGAAGTGAATGATTTGCTGGAGCAGGAGCTGATGGAACGCCTTTCCATAGCCGGAATTAAAATCCATGAAGCGCGGATTAATTACCTGGCTTATGCTTCCGAAATTGCCGGAGCCATGCTGCGTCGCCAGCAGGCAACAGCAATTGTGGCTGCGCGAACCAAGGTAGTTGAGGGCGCTGTGGGGATGGTGAAGCTGGCATTGGATGAGCTAAAAGAAAAAGACATTATTGAATTGGATGACGAACGAAAGGCGAGTATGGTGAGTAACCTGATGGTTGTGCTCTGTTCAGATGAAGCAGCACAGCCGGTACTGAATGCAGGCTCGTTGTATTAAAAAATTTGTATGGCTAAGAAAAAATCATTCGTGCTCAGGATTGATCCGGAGACTTACGATGCGTTGGAAAAATGGGCATCGGATGAATTTCGTAGCACCAACGCACAGATCGAATACCTTTTACATCACGAATTGAGAAAGGCAGGCAGAAGTCCTGCCAAAAAGAATAATCAAACATTAACCGATAATCAAAAGAATAATGAGCAGGAATAAATATGTATGCCCAAAATGTGGAAACCGTTACTACGATGTAGGTGAAATTCGGGTAGCCGGCGGTTTCTGGTCAAAAATATTTGATGTACAAGGCCGGAAGTTTACTTCGGTCACCTGTAGCAAATGTTCTTACACCGAATTTTATGGTGTTCCCAGCAGTAAATTAGGTAACGTTTTCGATTTCTTTACCAACTGATTTTTCGGATAAAAAATAGTGATTCTAAACAAGAGGTCTGGTTCAGGTCTCTTGTTTTGTTTGGTATGAAAACTAAACTTTAAATTTCCTATAATTCAGGCCCAGACTTTGGTGTACTAGCGATAATCCGTTAATTTTACGCTGCTTTTTTGGATAGTATTAACCTGTTACTAAATAATCAAGTAGGATGGCTATAAGTGCTTTACAATTTGAGCGATCAAAATACGCTCCCAAGTTACCCAAAGCTTTACAAGGACCAGTAAAAGTGGTCGAAGGAAAGAAAACCGAATCGGTTGCCGATCAGGAAGAGATTCAGAAACTCTTCCCGAATACTTACGGCATGCCGCTTATTACCTTTGAAGAAGGTGGTGACGCCGGTTCCCTTCCGGTGATGAATGTCGGAGTTATTCTTTCCGGTGGTCAGGCTCCCGGCGGGCACAATGTAATTTCTGGTCTTTATGACGGTTTGAAAAAACTGAATCCTGAAAACAAATTATATGGTTTTCTGGGTGGTCCCGGCGGATTGGTTGACCACAAATACATGGAACTGACCGACGAAATTATTGACGAGTATCGTAACACAGGAGGTTTCGATATCATTGGTTCCGGTCGTACCAAACTCGAAGAAGAGTCTCAGTTCGATAAAGGTGTTGAGATTTGCAAGCAGTTGAACATTAACGCGCTGGTTGTAATTGGAGGCGATGACTCCAACACCAACGCCTGTGTATTGGCTGAATATTACTTGCAGAAGGAAACCGGAATCCAGGTGATTGGTTGTCCGAAGACCATTGATGGTGACCTGAAAAATGAGATGATTGAGACCTCGTTTGGTTTCGATACAGCTGTTAAAGTATATTCCGAGCTTATCGGTAACATCATGCGCGATGCCAATTCAGCAAAAAAATACTGGCACTTTATCAAATTGATGGGACGTTCTGCTTCACACATCGCATTGGAGTGTGCGTTGCAGACACAGCCGAATATTGCCCTGGTTTCGGAAGAAGTGGCAGAAAAAGAGCAGACCCTGGCCGAAATCGTTGATTACATTGCCAAAGTGATTGCCCGTCGCGCTGAAGACGATCACAATTTCGGTGTTGTCCTGGTTCCGGAAGGATTGATTGAGTTCATTCCGGAAATGAAAACCCTGATTACCGAACTGAATGATTTGCTCGCCGAAGGACAACAATCAGCCAACGATTTCAAAGCGCTGGCTACCGACGCAGAGAAACGCGAGTACGTTATTGGCAAATTGAGTGAAGCTTCATCGAAAGTGTTTGCCTCACTTCCGGAAGGAATTGCCAAGCAGTTGACACTCGATCGTGACCCGCACGGAAACGTACAGGTTTCGAAAATTGAGACGGAAAAGCTGTTGATTGAGATGGTAGATGTTCGTCTGGCAGAAATGAAGAAAGAAGGTTTCTACAAAGGCAGTTTCTCTGCTCAGAACCACTTCTTCGGTTACGAAGGCCGTTGCGCAGCACCGTCGAATTTTGACGCTGATTATTGCTACTCACTCGGTTCAACCGCATCCGTTCTGATTGGAAACGGTAAGACAGGCTACATGTCTTCCGTACGAAATACAACGAAACCGGCTGATGAGTGGATTGCCGGTGGTGTTCCGATTACCATGATGATGAACATGGAGCGTCGTCACGGACACATGAAGCCAGTGATTCAGAAAGCGCTGGTTGAACTGGATGCTGCCCCATTCCTGAAATTGGCGGAAAACCGCGAAAAATGGGCTGTTGAAACCAGCTATGTGTATCCGGGTCCCATCCAGTATTTTGGTCCTACCGAAGTTTGTGATGCTACAACCAAAACACTGGAGCTCGAGCAAAGTAAATAATCGAAAACAGAATATTCTGCAGAGGCTGTCCCAAATCCGGACAGCCTCTTTTTTTTGCTTGATTAATATTAATAGTCTGATAAACTTGGAATTATAGCGTGTTTTTAGGTGGCGTTATTTCAGAATTTTTGTCCTTCAAGGTTTCTTTCTTTAATAGTGTGCGAAATCGAACATGCCTTGTTCTTTACCGTTCAATTTTTTGACTCTCCAATATTTCAAAATTCGACGTTGTGTATGTGTATGGTCTTGATGTTTAGTAGATTATGGTTTTTGGCACATTTCCTGTATTAAGCTGGTCAAACGGACAAAAAATAAAAGATTAAAAAATAGGAGATAGCGTCATGAAAGCACAAGTAAACAACACAGTAAAAAAGGTCATCGTAACCTTCATGATAGTTCTGACAGTAAGTGTAATGAACATTGCCAACGCTCAGGGAACCTCAGGTTTTGTAGCCATGCTTTCACCGGTAAATGGAATAAACAGCACTAACGTTGAAAAGATGGCGGTCTTGGTAAACGAAGAGCTAAACGATAGCGAACTGAAAGTAGAAGACTGGATGAGCAGCGATAACTACTGGAGAGTAAATGAACAGGACGGACAACTGCAAGTAGAAGATTGGATGAGCAGTGAAAATTACTGGGGCGTTAAGGAACAAGCCGATTTTTCCGACAGCCCGCTGACAGTAGAGAAGTGGATGTCATCCGATATCTTCTGGACCGGTGGGCACCGAGAAAAAGACGATACCCTGGCAATCGAAAACTGGATGTCCTCGAACGAATACTGGGGAGTTAAATAACGAGAATTTCCAACGCAAATAGTTCATAATTAGGTTTAGTTGCATTATGCACAGTTTTTTCAGAGTGAAGGCTGCACCGTGAGGTTGCAGCCTTTCTTGTTTGTTAACTCAAATTTACCTTTCGCGGTCCAGCTTGGATGCGTGCAGGGCATTCGTTACTTTTGACAGTTAATTAGAATAAATAAAAATAGAATCGATAGTTCACGTAATGAATCATTTAATTATATATGCCCACCCCAATCCAAATTCGCTGAGCCATGCTTACCTGGAAGTGATGAAGGAACAGACCAGGGCGAACCACCACGATGTCATTGTCAGAGATTTATACCAAATGCACTTCAAGCCGGTTGATTATGCTGCCGATTTTGAAAAATCGCGCAAAGGCGAGTACCCGGAAGAGATTTTAACGGAACAGGAATATTTGCGAAAAGCTGACTTGATTAGCTTGATTTATCCGGTTTGGTGGGGGAGCATGCCGGCCATTATGAAGGGGTATTTCGATCGCGTATTTACCCGTGGTTTTGCATTCGATTATCATCCTGAAAAAGGGTTGTTAAAATTACTGGAAGGCAAAAAAGCGCTGGTTGTAAATAATATGGGAGACTCGCGTAAACATGCCGATGCCAGTGGCATGACTGATTCCATTATGAATTTTATTCGTTCCGGCGTGTTCGGGTTTTGCGGGATTGAAACAGTGGAGCATTTGCTTTTTGGAAATGCAACAACCCGTGACAAGACGGTGAGGATTGGTTACATCGAAGAAGTCAGGAAAACCATATCGAAGCATCTGCCGGTCGAGGCAACGTTTTAAAAATCATCGCCAGACCAACCGTCTGGCTTTTTTATTTACGGATGGTCGAATACGTAGGAAATAATATTGGCGCCCATTTGCAACGCTTTTTCCCGAAGTGACCACGGATCGTGATGAACAGCCGGATTTTCCCAACCATCTCCTAAATCACATTCGTAGGTGTAAAAGAAAACCAGTCTTCCTTTATAGAAGATGCCAAATCCCTGCGGCGGTTTCCCATCGTGCTCATGAATTTTGGGTAATCCATTTGGGAAATCGTATTTCTGATGGTAAATAGGATGTGAAAACGGCAGCTCGACCAGTTCGCTTTCCGGAAAAACTTTCTTTATTTCTCTGCGGATATATTTATCCATTCCGTAATTGTCATCTGCATGTAGAAAGCCTCCCGACTCCAGGTATTTTCGCAGATTCTTTACCTCGGCATCCGTAAAAAAAACGTTCCCATGTCCGGTCATATCCAAAAACGGGTAATTGAAAATCTCCGGGCTACCTACGTCAACAGTTGCAGGCTCCGGATCGATATTGGTGCCAATGTTTTTATTGCAGTATTGAATGAGATCCCCCAGCGAGGTTGGATTGGCATACCAGTCGCCGCCACCACCATACTTCAGCAAGGCAATCTTCACCGAGGTTTTCGATTGCGCATTGGCAGAAACGGCCAAAGTGATAAACACCATGAGGCCCCAAAAGCTTCTGTATATTCTTCGCCAATTCATTGTTATTTCAACTCGTTAATGAGGTTAACGGTATGGCAGGCCACTACACCTGCTGTTTCGGTCCGCAGTCTCGATTCTCCCAATGAAACCGGCTGAAAACCGTTCTCGAGCGCTAACTCAATTTCTTCGGGGGAAAAATCGCCTTCCGGACCAATCAGGATTAATGCATTTTTCCCTTTCGGAAGGATATGGCTGAACAGTTTTCGTTCGGTCGGCTCACAGTGGGCAATGTACTTCTCTCCATCAAATTCCTGTGAAATAAAATCCTTGAAGCTGGTCATTTCATTCAAAACCGGCCGGTAAGCTTTCAGCGATTGTTTCATGGCCGAAGTGATAATGTTCTCAAGCCTTGCCGGCTTAATGCTTTTCCTTTCGGAATAGCGGCACAAAAGCGGTGTGATTTCATCAATTCCAATCTCTGTCGATTTTTCCAGGAACCACTCAAAACGGTCGATACTTTTGGTTGGGCCGATGGCGATGTGTAACCGAAATTCGCGTTTGCCCACTTCGTGCTGTGCATCGGTCACTTCCACCTGGCAAGCTTTGGGATGCGCATGACTGATAACTGCTTCATAGAAACTTCCCTTACCATCTACCAACTGGATTTTGTCGCCCTCTTTCAGACGAAGAACCCGGACACAATGCTTCGACTCGGTTTCATCCAATGTATATTGATTCCCCTTGATATCGGGGGTATAGAAAAGATGCATAATCACGCGGAATTGTTATTCTGCGACAAACTTAACGAAACATTTTTGGATATTTATAGAAAGCCTGTTCTCCGCTGCGGGGTTCAATATCGGCCCACGATTGTACCTCAAAGCGAATGGCAACAGCACCGGCGGTAGGAAGAATGCGGCCAAAATATTCGAGCATCCGGTCGGCTAAAATGGTTTGCGTCGGGTTATGTCCGAAAACCAAAACACAATTGGATTCTTCCGGTACTTTCGCCAGCATCTCCAAAAATTCGGTCGTGGTTAATCCATCATACAGATCTTCTTCCTCCCGGATAGCTTCCTCGGGATATCCCAATCCGGAGGCAAAGAAAGTGGCCGTTTGTTTAGCTCTGTTGGCCGGGCTCGATATAAAATGAAGCGGCTGCGGGAGCATCGGCTTGATTTCTTCAGCGATTCTGGTGGCATCCACTTCGCCCCGGGTAGTTAAATCGCGTCGATAATCGGGTTTTGGCTCATCGGTATGTTCGGCTTTTCCGTGACGGACAAGAACAACTAATTTCATGAGATATCATTTTAAATGAGAAGCATAATATTCCGTTCTGCGGGATATTTCTCTGATGTTTTCATCAATAATAAGGGAAAACCGGGAGGAATTCAAGCAGTTTGAAAGCTGGTTTTCATTTTTTTGCAGAAAAAGGGTCGATGAGATAACTTCATTTTCAACCTCGTTAAGTTTCTCATATATAGATGATGAGATGAATATTTATTTCGAAGGGAACAACAATAACCAACAGTCTGGGCAGTAATAGATAACCACCAGATAATTTGGCTGATGGAATTTTGCGGAAATTTCAATAATAAGTTAAATTAGTGAAAACCAAAGCTTGCAGCTAATTGATACGTTTACTAATCCTTTTTATCGGTATCTGTGTTGCTTTCGCCTCCCCTTCAGATGCAACCACGCAGGCATCGCCGGGCGAAACAGCAAAGGGTGTGGCTCTGAAAGCTTCGGGAAACTTAGACAACCGGATCATGTACCGGATTCAGATTTGTGCCCTGCGAAAACCGGTAAAGGATGCACGTATCTTAACGCGGAGAACCCAAGTGCCTGGTCCCTTTTATATCAGCCGTAGCGATGGATTTAACCGCTATGCTGTTGGCCGGTTTTTTAGCTTCGAAGATGCCATGCGCTACCGTGCCTATCTCATCGATAAAGGAGTCGATAAATTCATCTTCGTGGTCGCAATCTATCAGGGAGAACAACTTACCGCCGGCCCCGATATAACGCCTTCTTCATTTTCAAAGCCGTAAATCTCGCACTATCTTTACACGCAAATTTTTCTCATGAAACGAATCGGTCTGCTATCGGATACGCACGGATATATGGATGATGCCATCCTGAACTATTTCTCGGAATGCGACGAAATTTGGCACGCCGGTGACATCGGTAACCTGGAAGTGGTTGATAGGTTAGCTGCCCTAAAGCCATTGCGGGCGGTCTACGGAAATATCGACGGCAATCAAATCAGGCAGGAATATCCGTTGCACCAACGGTTTATGTGCGAAGAAGTGGATGTCTGGATGACGCACATCGGCGGTTATCCCGGAAGGTACGAACGATACGTGACACCAGAAATCTACCACCATCCACCGAAACTATTCATCTCCGGTCATTCCCATATATTGAAAGTGATAAATGATCCCAAACTAGGTTTGTTGCACATCAATCCCGGAGCAGCAGGAGTGCAGGGCTTTCACCAGGTCCGGACCCTGGTGCGCTTTTCCATCGAAGGTTCCCGCATTTTCGATTTGGAAGTAGTGGAAATGGGGCGTCGCGGAAATTTTAGCGAATAAATCGGGCAGCCACCCAGTTGTTCCGTTCCTCGTATCCGGCAGGTTTTAGCCCTACTTCTTCCGCTTTCGCGGAAATGGCCGGCAAGTCTTCCCGATAGAATCCGCTCATGATGATTTCAGCATCTTTGCACATTACAGAGGCATATACCGGTAAATCCTGAAGCAGAATATTCCGCTGAATGTTCGCGTAAATCACATCGAATTTGAGTTTTCCCAACAGGCTCGCATCGCCCTGCGCCACATCGATATTCGTGATGTTGTTGATCTCGGCATTCTCGAGCGTGTTGTTGTAAGACCACTCATCGATATCGATGGCTTTCACCATATCAGCGCCTCGCATGGAGGCCAAAATGCCCAGAATGCCGGTTCCGCATCCCATATCGAGTACTTGTTTGCCTTGTAAATCCTGTTGCAGAATAGCCGAAATCATGAGGTAAGTGGTTTCATGATTACCGGTACCAAATGCCATGCGCGGGTCAATCACAATTTCATATTCAGCCCTCGGTGTATCTTTATGGAATGGAGCTCTGATCAGACAACGGTTTTCTACCAGCAAGGGTTGGAAATAGTTTTTCTCCCAAACCTCATTCCAGTTTTGGTCGGGGATAATTTCGGTTTGAAACTGCACTTTAAACAATGGATTGTTGACCAGACTCTCATCTTGCAGCAACTCTTCACGGTAGGCTGAGGAAGGGATGAATGCTTCAACGGCATCTTCTGTTTCGCTGAAACTTTCGAAGCCCAGTTCGCCCAATTGAGCCATTAATATTTCACGGTTGGTTTCGGAATCCGGTTCCGGAAAACAACTGACTTTGGTGTATTCCATTGCGATAAAATTTAGCTGTCAAAGATGCGAATTTCGTTGGAATAACGGTATTAATAAATGCGAATCACCAGGTTCATGCCGATGCGGCTGTAATGCCAGTCGTCGAATCCGGCAAACACGCCTATATTTCCGTTGAATAATACTTCAATTAACGAGTAACCAACTTCGGTATACTGAGGGTGATTAGGCATCTTGTAATAGCCTGCCCATACCAGTTCGCGCCAAAGTGTATTACTGATTCCCGGTAGGTATTTCAATAAGATATAGGGTGCTTTGTACGAAACGTGTGCTTCGACAAATCGATCATCTGTCCTCAGTTCGTAATAGCCCGGAGTAAAGAATCCGTGCCTGAATTCCTTGAACAGTACCGGCGAGGGCTGGCTGTTGGTTTGCGAGAAATCGGCGAAATGGATGTGCTCGTTATTTGGGAACCAACCTCCTCGTATTTCATACGTGAAGCTGGTCGCCGAATTTAGGTGGATGCCTTGCGTAAGTCCTGCCTCCAGGTAATCGAAATCGGCCGTGCTGTTGAACAACCCTTTGATGCCCTTATTGTACTGAAACCAGAATGTTGGGAAATCGGAATGGGCCATCTCTTTCACTCCATCTTTAACCCGGTAATAATAGCGTGGCGTGTACTCTACTTTCAGTTTCAGTACCGTGTTGATTTGGCTATTCAGATTTGCATCGGTTACCACGTGATTGTGCGGAAGATTGTTCATGTAATCAACATCCGTTCTGAAAAAGGAATAATTAGTGGAGTTCTCCAACCGGCGCCGGTCATTCCAGCTAAATCCGGTGTAAAAGACCAAGCCATTGGCCAAATCTATCCGGTTACGAAAATTGACAAAACGGTTTTCGTAATAGCGGGCATAGTTTTCTTTGGCAAAAAGCGAAGCTACCGCGTTGATAAACGGATCGACTGCATAAAGACTGTTGAAATCTTTGGTTTTCCGGCCAAAATCGAGATTGGCAATGGCGCGGTGCATAGGGGCATAGGTCAGGGCCGTTTTTCCACCCCATAAAACAGCCTTTCGGTTGATGGCCCACGTTCCCCACGGAGTAAACCAAAATGCATGACCGGGGCGGCCGGTTTTATTAAATGTAATTTCCTGGTGAATTTTCCATCCGTCGACTGCATTAAAACCAACCGATTTCAAATTGAGGATTCCCGGATAGGAGACGTGAAAGCTGGTATCGCGGTTCGTCCATCGCTTGCCAGTGAAAAGCGGGCCGAGATATCCCGAAAGTAACTTGTTCCCTTTTTTTGATGACCCAAATAGTTTTTTCCGGGGAGAATTTTCCAGTGAGTCACGTTTCTCAAAACTCTCTTTTTCGTTTTCGGTCAACGGAATCGGCCTGATTTCGTTCCAGTACGACGAATCTTTATCGGCGGCTCCTGAAACGATTACCTTTTGATTTTTATCTTTTAGCTCGAGCGATTGTTCTTCATCGTCATTGGCAATTTTCGCTTCCCGCGACATCAGCCGCGAGAGTTTGTTCATGTCGCGGTTGGTGATATTCTCCTTGTTCAGTATCTCCGCCATTTTTGCCACACGCTTTCCGTCTTTCACTTCGTGCCCCAACGGCTCATTCTTCGTTTCTTCGACCGAATCTTCTTTGTCCGTTTCGGGTCTGGCTTCAGTTTTGTTTTCGGCTTCGGCTTTAGCTTTTTCAGCGAACTGCGGCATCGTATTTATCGGGTTGACAGCAATGAGCCGCGGATTCAAGACAACGTCGCGGTATTTTACCGAACCGCCGAAATGAACACTGCCTTTTACACCCAAAACGCCGCCTTCGAAAGCATAATTGTGACCTACCGGCATCCATACTCCCGGTTTCACTTCGTCGAAAACCTGACGGACATTCACTTCGCCGAAAGGCGTATCGAAATTCAAATCGGCGCTGTGCAGGCACCACAAGCCATCGATGATGTAGATGTACCCGGAAAAAAGCTGTTTACTGCGCCTTCGCGGAATGACTTTAATTTTGTCGATGGTATAATCGCCTTCGTAACTAAAACCTTCGTAAACGTATTTGTAGTGGTTAAAGGCGTTGCGTCCCAATGGCGAAATCAGGATATCGATATTATCATCGTACAGACTGGCAGCAAAGAATTTCATGACCGGAAAATCAACAATATCCGGAAAAGTAGAATTGACCGACTTAATTACCTGTTTATAATGGTTAGGCGCATCAAAGGTGATGGTGCTGTATGTTTCGTCGACGAATGTGTCGCCCGACTTCACTTCCACTTTTTGTTTGCGCAGTTGATTACGGATAATCCGCGATACCTTTTGAAAATGGACAGTACCTCTCAGGTAAACATCGGCTTTGTACGATTCGACCTGATTTTTGTGGAAGTTGGATAGCCCGATAACATGTCGCATAATCGAATAGGCCGGATCTTCGCCATTTCCATAAACCCTGATTTCTCGGAGTTGATGAACCTGGTCGACCATCGTGATATCTTTTGTAACCGACTTCGTGCTGACCTTCACCCTGATATTTTGCGGTGCATATCCCAGGCTTCGGTATATAACGGTATAAGTTCCTTCGGGGACGTCGATGCCATATTTCCCGTCAACATTGCTGGTCGTTCCCTGCGCAAGTTCCTTGATAAAAACGGTCGCGTAGGGAATAGGCGCTCCTTTCTCGTCGGTAATTTTTCCTTTCAGTTGTTGTGAATTAGCTATATCTGGCAGAAAAAGAATAACCGAGAACAGAAGCAGACGAATGAATGTTGGTATGAAAACAGGTTTGCTCATAAGCTCATATATCTACTTAGATGCAATTTAATAGCTATTCGTTGAATAATAACAATTCTTTAGCCAAAATGCTCATAAAATAAAAAAGGCGACCGAAACATATGTTTCAATCACCTTTATATCCTGAAGAAAAATCAGTTACGATAATTATCGCAGCTGTTATTTCTTAATATGCATTGATAATTCCGAGGAATTCTTCAGCTTTCAGCGAAGCACCGCCAATCAAACCACCGTCGATGTCAGGCTGAGAGAAGAGTTCAGGAGCGTTGCTTGCTTTGCATGAACCACCGTAAAGGATGGAAATTTCTTCAGCAACATCTTTACCGAATTTGTCAGCAATCAGGCTGCGAATATAAGCCAGCATATCTTGTGCTTGCTCGGTTGAAGCCGTTTTTCCGGTACCGATAGCCCAGATAGGTTCGTAAGCGATAACCAGTTTTTTGAATTCGTCAACCGGAAGTTGGAAGACGGTTTCGTCCAGCTGTTTCTTCACGAAATCGTTCTGCGTTTCAGCTTCGCGGATTTCCAGCGGCTCACCGCAGCAATAAATCGGAGTCAAACCGTTTTCCAGTGTCAGCGCTACTTTTTTGTTGAGGATTTCGCTGGTTTCGTTGTAATATTCACGACGCTCAGAGTGTCCGAGAATCACGTAAGTTGCACCGGTTGATTTTACCATTTCGGCAGAAACTTCACCAGTGAAGGCACCTTTGGCTTCGGCTGCACAGTTTTGTGCAGAAACACCGACGCGGCTGGCATCAACATTTTCAACTACTTTGGTAAGATGAGTAAAGGGAGTTCCCAGTACGACTACTACGTCTTTATCGCCTTTGCTAACGACCAGTTCGTTAACGGCTTTGGCCAGTTCAACACCTTCTTGCAGGTTGGTATTACATTTCCAGTTTCCGGCTACAATCTTCTTTCTCATTGTGGTTTTATTTAAAATGATGAATGGTTGCTATTCAGTTTATTAAACTGACGACAAAGATAAAAACATCCCACCGAAGTTGAAAATACCTGAAACCGCTTAGTTCTTATTTAACTTTTTATTCATTTCCGGTAGAATATCTTCCCGAAAGGCACTAGAATCAGGGATGTCGTTGTAATGCCATTTGCCCAGAATGGTTCCTTTGTACGTCAGGATGAGTCCCGGGTTGGAACGGATCATGGTTTTGAGGGTAATTTCATCGGTCGAGAGAAACGGATAGGTAGCCCCGGTTTCCCCGATGAATGTTTGTTGTTCGCTTTCCAGCGAAGCGGTGAGGCAAATAAAGTTGTATCCTTTTGCCTCCGCCCATTTGGACAGTGCATTGATGCGTTCCTGATTTTTGGTCGACGATTTTTGCAGGTCGTATGCTACCAGCATAAAAGTGTAGTTGTCGTCTTTCAGAAAGTAATCGGTTACGTCGTCGCCCTGTGGCGTTTGGATAGAAAAATCGTGAATGGGCGGAACATATCCTCTTTTCACGAGAACCGGTTGGTCCATCGATTGAAATTCCCACGTAAGTGAATCGCGCCACGGAATATTTTTCTCCGAGAACTTTTTGACTTCACCGGTCTTTTTATTCTTGTAGTAGAAGTTGTTTTCGTAAACATCGTGCGGCGCATCGGGCGGGATTTCCATGGCTTTCGTAATATTTACGCCCACTTTGTACGGCCTGAAATCGATAATCGGCAAGTGATTGTACGACCAGGTGACCAAAACGATATAAGTAAGGATAAGCCCGGAGAAAATTACCCGGCCCGGTTTTCTTTTTACCGGGTGGTCAGCTTTCCGCCTTCCGGCGAAGAGAATAATCGCCAGGGTGATGAGGACAATATTTTTATAAAACGTTTGCCAGTTGGTTATCACGAGTGCGTCGCCGAAGCAGCCGCAATCGGTTACCGGGTTGGTTAACGCCAGATAAAGGGTCAGCGGCGTGAAAAAGCTCATGAAAATGAGTGCCAGCCAGGAGAAAAAGCGGAGAAATCTTCCGCTCAAAAGTCCAACCCCGATGGCAAATTCAGCAAATGAAAGAATAAAAGAAAGTGGCAGTGCAAGTGGAACCAGGAAATCGAGATGGAAAGCGTAGAAGTAATCGGTGATTTTATACGTCCCTCCCCACGGATCGATTCCTTTGACGAAGCCCGAAAAAATAAAAACCAGGCCCACCAGGATTCTGCTGATATTCCGGAGCCACTTCATCATTCTTCGCCAAATTCGAGTTTCACCATCGCAAAAATGGCGTAGTTAATAATGTCGAGGTAGTTGGCTTCAATGCCTTCCGATACCAGCGTTTTTCCCTGGTTGTCTTCAATCTGCTTGGTTCGTTTCAGTTTCATCAGGATGAGATCGGTAAACGAACTGATGCGCATCTGCCGCCAGGCTTCACCGTAATCGTGATTTTTGTCGAGCATCAGCGTTTTGGCTTTTTCCAGGTTTTCCAGAAACATCCGTTCTGTAATATCGGCCGGCAGCTCTTCTTCCGAGGGGCCGAGTTCGAGTTGGATAAGCGCCATGGAGCAGTAGTTGATGATGCCAATGAACTCGGCGCGTTCGTCTTCATTGATTTTGGAAACTCCTTTCTCCTCGATGCTTCGGATTCGCTGTGCTTTGATATAAATCTGGTCCGTCATCGAGCGGGGGCGCAGAATACGCCATGCGGTTCCATAATCGCGCATCTTCTTGACAAACAAATCGTGGCAAATGCTGATAATATGATCGAATTGCTGAGCCGTCTTCTCCATAGTTTCCTCTTGAAATGAACTATAAAAGTATAAAAATATGAAAATCGGCGTGCCAATTTATTTTTACTTTTGTAGAAAGGTGCTCCGAACCTGCTTTTGCATTCGCAGAAAGAGTTAGGAAAGCACCGTTTGAAAAGAAATTCTATGCTGTTTACGCGTAAAAAAGAACCATTCTATTCCCGGAAGAAAACCATCACACTCGATGGGCGGTTGATTGAAATCGATCATCCGATGGTAATGGGCATTCTGAACGTAACGCCCGATTCCTTTTTCGACGGCGGGAAATATGTGAGTCACAGAGCTATCCTGAAAAGGGCGGAGAAGATACTGGAAGAAGGAGGCGAAATTATCGACATTGGCGCTTATTCGACGCGTCCCGGTGCGATGGATGTACCAGCGCCCGAAGAAGCCAGCAAGTTGAAATCGGCCGTCGGCCTGGTTCGCAAAGAATTTCCGGGAGCCATCATTTCCATCGATACGTTTCGGGCTTCGGTAGCCCGTGAAGTCATCAACGAAGAAGGGCCATGCATTATCAACGATATTTCCGGCGGGACCATGGATGACAAGATGTTTGAAACGGTGGCCGAACTGGGCGTTCCGTACATCATGATGCACATTCAGGGTACTCCGCAAACCATGCAAAAAAATCCGCATTACGACGATGTGGTACAGGAAATTCTGATGTTTTTTGCTGAAAGGGTTCAGCAACTAAAACTACTGGGAGTAAAAGACGTTATATTAGATCCCGGATTTGGCTTCGGAAAATCGATCGATCATAATTTCGATTTGATGAACCGGCTCGATTCTTTTGGATTGTTTCAGTTTCCGCTTTTGGTAGGAGTTTCGCGCAAGTCGATGATATGGAAATATCTCGGAACATCGGCGGAAGAAAGTCTGAATGCGACGACGGTGTTAAATACCCTGGCGCTGATGGGTGGAGCTGATATTCTGCGGGTACACGATGTGAGAGAAGCAGTGGAAACCATAAAAATTTACAGCAAGCTGAAAAGCATGGTCAAATGACGGAGTTATTCATTACCATACGATTTCTCGATTTTCTGGATGTGTTGCTGGTAGCCTATCTGCTTTATCAACTTTATATGTTGATAAGGGGGACGGTCGCTTTCAACATTTTCATGGGAATATTTATTGTTTACCTCGTTTGGCTCGTGGTGAAGGCGTTGAATATGGAGCTGGTCAGTACCATCCTGGGACAGTTGTTCGGCGTTGGAGTGCTGGCCCTGATTGTGGTCTTTCAGCAGGAAATTCGTAAATTTTTGCTATTGTTGGGAAGTCGTTACCAGGCAAACAATAAACTGTCGTTCGAAAATCTTTTCCCGCAACATTTCAAATCGACCACCGAGTCGAGTCTTCGTGCTATTGTGGATGCTTGTCAGGATATGTCACGGACAAAGACGGGCGCTTTGATTGTCATTGCTCGCAGCACCGAGTTGAGGGAATTTGCCGAGACGGGAGAGATTATCGATGCCGGCATCACAGCTGAACTGCTGAAGAGTATCTTTTATAAAAATGCACCATTGCATGACGGAGCCGTTATTATTGTTGGAAACCGGATTCGGGCAGCGCGTTGTATTTTGCCTGTTTCGGCGAAGAAGAACCTGCGTCCGTCGCTGGGGTTGAGGCACCGGGCCGCGATGGGAATGTCGGAACAGACCGATGCGTATGTGGTGACGGTGAGCGAAGAAACCGGCCGTATTTCGGTGGCACATAACGGACAGCTGGAAGAAAATCTGACAGTAGATAATCTCTTCAAAAAATTGGAGGAAAATCATGCAGCCTGACCACAAAATGAACTTATGGGAGTTGCTCAACTATTCCATTTACACCTCGGGTAGTCTGAAGATCTCGATTTTTCGCATTGTTGCAGTCGTGCTGATTCTGGCTGGAGCCTATTTTATTTTCCGCTTTTTCCGCAAGTGGATGACTCATCTATCCATCGCCGAAAAACTGGGTATGAAACGGTGGCGCTCCTTTATTCGCATCATTCGATTGATATTTTTCCTGGGAGCTGTTCTGGGCTCACTGAGTATGTTGGGCTTCAAAATCAGTCAGGTACTGGCTTTTCAACTTTTTGAGACGGACAAGGTTAAGTTTACAGTTACACATCTGCTGGTTGTACTTGCCATTTTGTTTATCACCCGGTTTATTCTGAACCTGATTGAATATCATTTCGATAACAAGATTAAGCAAAAGCGGTTCGACCGGGGGCGTGGGCGGTCCATTTACACCATCGTTCAATACCTCGTCTGGTTTATGGCCATCCTGCTTTCCCTTCAGGCACTCGGATTGAAATTGACGTTTGTTGTCGCCTCTTCGGCAGCGTTTCTGGCAGGTATTGGATTTGGTCTGCAAAATATCTTCAGCGATTTCGTATCCGGGCTAATCATTTTGTTCGATCGCTCACTGGAAGTTTATGATATCGTTGAGTTGACAGACGGAACAGTGGGGCAGGTGCTCGAAATCAATCTTCGGGCTTCCAAAATTCTGACCCGCAATAACCAGGTACTGATTGTACCGAATTCGAAATTTACTCATGATACCATCGTCAACTGGAGCCACAATGAAGCGAACACCCGTTTTCAGGTGAGTGTGGGGGTGGCTTATGGTTCAGACGTTCGGTTGGTAGAAAGACTCTTGCTTGAAGCGGCCAACGGACACGACGATATCAGCGCCAATCCCAAACCCTTTGTGCGCTTCAACGATTTTGGCAACTCTTCGCTCGATTTTCAGCTTTACTTCTGGACGGCTAACAGTTTTTACGTCGAAAACCTGAAGAGTGAACTGCGCTTTGCTATCGACGATTTGTTTCGCCAGAATAACGTGAATATTCCGTTTCCGCAGCGCGATGTCCATTTCAAAAATCCCATCATTATTCGCAACGAACCTTCCGAGTAGTTCACTCTGCCGATATTTTTCAGCATTCCTTTCACAAATTTTTGGAGATATGGGCGGTTCTTGAATATTTTAGGAACCGTAAACCAAATATCAGAAGAATGAAAAATCGTCGCGAATTTGTGAAAACATGCGGAGCTATCGGGGTAGGATTGACTGCACCGTCGATATCCTTTGGGAATAGAGCTGTCGCTGAGTATCATTCGAAGCGTCCGGCGCCGGCTGAGCGCAATTTTACCAGCGAAGCTGTCGAGCGGGTCATCGAAGAGATGAACGGAAAAATTAAGGACCCAAAACTGGCCTGGATGTTTTCCAACTGTTTCCCGAATACAATCGATACCACGGTTACCTACCGGGAAAAAAACGGCAAGCCGGATACCTTTGTAATTACCGGTGACATTCATGCCATGTGGCTGCGCGATTCGTCAGCACAGGTGTGGCCTTATCTTCCGTTGATTAACGAAGATAAGAAGCTGAAAAACATGGTGGCGGGACTGATTAACCGGCAAGCCGGGTGTATCCTGATTGACCCGTACGCCAATGCGTTTAACGATGGCAAAGGTCACAGCGAGTGGATGACTGACAAAACGGACATGAAACCCGAGCTGCACGAGCGCAAATGGGAAATTGATTCGCTCTGCTATCCCATCCGGCTCAGTTACCATTACTGGAAACACTCCGGTGATTCATCGCCCTTTGGCAACGAATGGAAGAAGGCGATGGAGCTGGTGGTGAAAACTTTCCGGGTTCAGCAGCGAAAAGAGGGACGTGGTCCATACTATTTCATGCGCGAAACATTCATTTCAACTGATACCATGCCCGGACGCGGATGGGGAAATCCCATTCGTCCCAACGGATTGATTTGTTCCGGCTTCCGTCCGTCCGATGATGCGACGACCTACCTTTTCCTGGTACCGTCGAACTATTTCGCGATGGTTTCGCTTCGTCAACTGGCCGAAATGAGCAAAGCAATTTATCACGATAACGCATTCGCTGAAAAGTGCAACGCTTTCGCAGATGAAGTGGAGCAGGCATTGAAAGAGCATGCTGTATTCGAGCACGAAAAGCATGGCAAAATTTTGTCGTTCGAAGTGGATGGTTTTGGTAATACCAACTTTATGGATGATGCCAATGTGCCGAGTTTGCTGGCACTTCCTTACCTGGAAGCGTTCAAACCGGATGATCCATTGTATCACCGTACCCGGAATTTTGTGTTAAGCGAGGACAATCCGTGGTTCTGGAAGGGAAAAGCAGCCGAAGGTATTGGTGGACCTCACGTGGGCTTGCACTACGTTTGGCCCATGGCGATTATCATGCGGGCTATGACCAGCAACGATAAAGAAGAGATTGCACATTGCATTAAAATGCTGCGCAACACCGATGCTGGTACCGGCTTTATGCACGAAAGCTTTAATAAAGACAATCCGGAAGACTTCACACGAAAGTGGTTTGCCTGGGCCAACACTTTGTTTGGCGAACTGCTAATGAAAGTCGATAAAGAACATCCGGAGTTGCTTAAACGGAATTACGCCTGATTGGAGGCTTGATGGAAGAGTTTTAAAAGGATGTCATCCGGCGATCGGGCGACATCCTTTTTTCGTTTTTATTCAGAAAGTGTAGTGTGGCAGCAAAATGTCGCGTGATTTTTCCTTCCACTGAAGCGCCGGCATGAGAAATACCCACATATTTCTGTTCTCCTGAAGTCCGGTCATAAGAAATACACGCGTATTTTTAGTCCCCTGAAGCCAGGGCATGAGAGATACACACGTATTTTTCTTTCCGCTGTGCTGTAACAGCTTTAATTCTTCTTGCGAAAAGCGTTTTTGATTTTTTCCCAAATGCTGGAATGCTTTTTCTCCTGATCGGCGGGCGACTGCGTACTGTCTTCCTGTTGCTGCAGTTGTTTCTTATCTTTTGCAGCCTTGTCTTTATGGCGACCGAATAACCAGCCAAAATCAATGAATTTCTTGTGGGGAAGCTCATCACGGTAGTGGGGAATATCGAGTGAGGCCAGTAAACGCTGGTCGTCTCCCATATCGAAGCTGTGATAGCGCATGGATGCAAAGGAACGATCGCGGTAGAGTTTGTGGAAGAAATCACCCACAACAGGCAAAGCCATTCGAGCTCCTTGTCCGTAATAGAGCGTGCGGAAATGAACCGCCGGATCTTCGGCACCGACCCAGCAACCGGTTACCAAATCGGGCGTGTAGCCAATAAACCAACCATCGGCGTGGTTTTGCGTGGTTCCGGTCTTTCCGGCAAAGTCGCTACGGATACCAAACCGGGTACGAATGGCGCGGCCGGTTCCACTGTCCACCACCGCTTCCAGGTAATGGGTCATAATGTGAGCCGTCTGTGCCGAAATAACCTGTTCTTCATCGGAATCTTCATCCTTATGGAACGTTTTCAGCACATGCCCTTTCGAGTCTTCTACACGAAGGAGATAATACGGTTTTACGCTTTTCCCGCCATTGGCAAATGGTGCATACGCAGTAACCATCTCTTCGAGCGGAATATCGGCCACTCCCAGCGCGAGAGAAGGAACTTCAGGCAAATCGACATCAATGCCCATCCGGTGCGCCAGTCGCACTGCATTGGCCATTCCGGCATCAAGTAACACCTGTACCGATACTGTATTGATCGATTCGCTCAACGCTCCCTCGAGCGAATAATAGCCGCCGTATTCATCTTCAGCATTATGCGGTGTCCAGTCGTCGTATTCCGGGTACGTAACCTCTTCGTTGGCGTAATATTTGTCCGGCTCAACTCCGTTTTCCAATGCAGCAGCATACACAATCGGTTTGAAGGTAGAGCCCACCTGCCGGCTGGCGGTCACCTGGTCGTACTGGTAAAAGCGGAAGTCGTTGCCGCCAATCCAAACCTTTACAGCACCATCTTTCGGGGAAAGGGCCAGAAAAGCACTCCGCAGGGTACGCAGCGAATGTTTCACCGAGTCGATAGGCGTCATTTCAACCGTTTTTATATCGCCCCAGCTAAACACTTTCATCGGTATTAATTGATGAAAGGCTGCACTGATTTCTTTTTCTGTTTTTCCGGCATCTTTCATCCGGATATATCGGTCGGAGCGCTGCACCGCTCTTTTCAACACATCCTCGTCATGTCCCCAGGGCTGCCGGTTATGCCAATGCTTGTCGAATATGTCCTGCAGACTCTTCATCTGTTCCTGCATCGCGTCTTCGGCATATTCCTGCATTTTATAATTGATGGTCGTGTAAATCTTCAAACCATCGGTGTATAAATCATACGGGGTGCCGTTGGGTTTGGTCACATGGCTGCACCAGTCTTCCATTTCCAACCGGATGTGTTCACGCAAATAAGCAGCCGGTCCGGTGTTATATACCAGGTAGTTATAGTGAAGCGTTAAAGGTGTTTTTTTATACTTTTCGCCCTCCTCTTCCGCTAGGTAATTGTTCTTAACCATGAGGCTGATGACGAGATCACGGCGCTCTTTCGATCTTTTTGGGTGAAGGCGTGGATTATAAGCATTGCTGGCTTTTAGTGTTCCCACGAGTGTTGCCGCTTCCGGAACTGTTAAATCAGCAGGCTTCTTATCGAAGAAACGCTCCGATGCGGTTTCGATTCCGTACGTATTTTCACTGAACGGAACCGTGTTGAGATACAGGGTTAGAATTTCGTTTTTGGTGTAAATCTTCTCCAAACGATAAGCAATAATAGCTTCCCTGAGTTTGTTGACCGGCATGGAAAGTGGCCCGTAGTTATCGCGGCCGAAAATGTTTTTAGCAATTTGTTGCGAAAGGGTGGAGCCGCCGCCCGCACTTCGGTCCTGCAACAAAATGGACTTGACAAAGACCCGCAGCAAAGCCCACTCATCAATTCCACGATGTTCATAAAAACGGGCATCCTCGGTGGCCACTAGCGCGTGAATGACGTTCGGCGAAATTTGGTCAAAAGTCACATTGCTTCGGTTCTGGATGTAATAGCGTCCCAGAAGGTGCCCATCAGAAGAATATACTTCGGAAGCAACCGGGTTTCTCACATCTTTCAACTCTTGTGTCGTAGGCAAGGGCCCGAAAGCACCGATGTAAACCAAAACAAAAAGGGCTCCCAGCAGAAAGATTCCAAACAGCGAGATATTGAGCGCCCATCGCCAAACTCTTTGCTTTGTAATTTGTTTGGGGATATGAAACTTACTGTTCTTTTTAACAGGTATACGTTTTCTTTTTCCGCGTGTGGAGGATGTATTCTTTTTATTGACCATGAATCTGTCTTTGTCCGATACAAAATAAAGTTGTTTTAGCGAAAACAGGTAATTTTATTGTAAAGAGTTTTCCTTATGCCCGGACAGATTTAAAATGACGCGATTCTTTCCGGTTTTCGGAGTTATTTTCTTCTGAAACTTTTCAGAACAAAGAGATGTCGGTGTTAACCATGAAGCAGGCTGGCACCGAAAACGAATAAATATTATAAACCTAAACAGAAAAAATACGTCAGAATGAAAATTGCCATATCAGGAAGTACAGGATTCATTGGCGGAGCATTGCGCGAGGCATTTGTCAGCTCCGGCATTGAAGTGGTTCCGTTGCTAAGAGCTGATTTTAAGCGCGGCGAGAACTATCTCGTTCAGCTTTTAACTGGCGTTGACGGAATTATCAACCTGGCTGGTGCTCCCATCGTGAAGCGCTGGACACAGGCCTACAAGCAGGAAATTATGGAGAGCCGGATTAAGGTGACCCGTCAGCTGGTTGGCGCATTAAAAGCGATGTCTACTGATGATCGGCCGGAGATGTTTTTATCGGCTTCGGCTATCGGTATCTATGCTAATTCGGGCACGCACGATGAAGAAGTGTTTGAATACGGACACGATTTTCTGGGAGAAGTAGCCACGCGATGGGAAGGTGCGGCATCGGAAGTGGAAGCGTTGGGTGTTCGGTTGGTGATTATGCGGATGGGGCTCGTTCTTGGAAAAGATGGCGGCATGTTCGGAAGATTATTGCCCATTTTCAGAATGGGACTTGGGGGTACTGTGGCCAGCGGCAAGCAAGGCTTCTCTTTCATCCATTTGGACGATGTAGTGGGCGCGGTTCAGTTTCTTTTGGCCAAAAAAGAATTAAAAGGTGTGTTCAATTTTACAGCTCCTTATCCGGTGAATAATGAAACATTTACCCGAAAGTTGGCCCGGAAGCTGGGAAGACCTTCGTTTATGGCGGTTCCTGCCTTTGCGCTAAAATTAGTGTTCTCAGAAGGAGCAACAGCGCTCAGTCATGGACCTACTGTTCTACCCCGGAAATTATCGGAAGCCGGCTACAAGTTCCAATTTCCGGATATCGATTCGGCACTTGATGATTTAATTAAGCCATAAAAAATCCCGGGAAACTCAATTTCCCGGGATTTGTATGTAAAGAAGTGGGTATTAAATTTTCGAATGTTCGAGTTGTGGACCGGCAGCAACCAATGCTTTTCCTTCTTCGTTGTCGGTATATTTCTCGAAGTTCTTGATGAAACGTTCAGCCAGGTCTTTGGCTTTGTTTTCCCATTCTGCTGCATCAGCGTAGGTGTTACGCGGATCGAGTATGTTGGTGTCAACATTTTCGAGTGCAGTCGGAACTTCCAGATTGAAGATCGGAACCATTTTAGTTTCTGCTTTTTCAATCGAGCCGTCCAAAATGCGGTCGATGATAGCACGTGTATCTTTGATCGAGATACGTTTTCCGGTTCCGTTCCATCCGGTGTTAACCAGGTAAGCTTCAGCACCGGCAGCTTCCATTCGTTTAACCAACTCCTGACCGTATTTGGTCGGGTGAAGAGACAGGAAAGCCTCACCAAAACAAGCAGAGAATGTAGGCTGCGGTGAAGTGACACCACGCTCGGTTCCGGCCAGTTTTGCCGTAAATCCTGAAAGGAAGTGATATTTGGTTTGCTCTTTTGTCAATTTAGAGACAGGAGGCAATACACCAAATGCATCAGCCGTCAGGAAGATAACTTTCTTCGCATGTCCTGCTTTCGATACTGGTTTTACGATATTTTCGATGTGGTAGATCGGATAAGAAACACGGGTGTTCTCAGTTACCGAACCATCGTTGAAATCAACTTTGCCATTTTCGTCAACCGTAACGTTTTCGAGAAGCGCATCGCGCCTGATGGCATTGAAAATATCAGGCTCGCTATCTTTATCCAAACGGATAGTTTTTGCATAGCAACCGCCTTCGAAGTTAAATACACCCTGGTCGTCCCATCCGTGCTCATCGTCACCAATCAGCTGACGTTTCGGATCTGTCGATAATGTAGTTTTTCCTGTTCCGGAAAGACCAAAGAAAATAGCTGTATCGCCATCTTTACCAACGTTTGCCGAGCAGTGCATTGCTGCAATACCACGGAGAGGCAGGTAGTAGTTCATCATGGCGAACATACCTTTCTTCATTTCACCACCATACCAGGTACCGCCAATTACCTGCATTTTTTCAGTCAGGTTGAATACGGTGAATACATCAGAGTTCAATCCCTGCTCTTTCCAGTTGGGGTTGGTCGCTTTCGAGCCGTTTAACACGACAAAGTCAGGTTCACCATAGTTGGCCAGTTCCTCCTCTGTGGGGCGAATGAACATATTTTTTACAAAATGCGCCTGCCATGCAACTTCCGTAATGAAACGGATTTTCATGCGGGTATCTTCGTTGGCTCCGCTGTAGGTATCCATTACGAAGAGACGCTTACCTGAAAGTTGGTCAGTAACAACTTCTTTCAGTTGCTTCCATACATTGGGTGAAATCGGTTTATTGTCGTTAGGAGAGTGTGCAGTTGTCCACCACATCGTATTTTCGGTGGTTTCATCCTTGACGATGTACTTGTCCTTAGGCGAACGTCCGGTGAAAACACCTGTCATTACATTCACTGCACCTAATTCAGTTACAACACCTTTCTCATAACCATCCAGACCAGGTTTAGTTTCTTCTTCGAACAGCTGCTCATAAGAAGGGTTGTAGACGATCTCTGTTACGTTGTCAATTCCGTAAACAGACAAATCTAAATTTTTCATAATGAGATAATTTGATAAAGGTTTTAATGCTCGTAGTTTCGCAGTGGTCAAAGATAAACGAATAATTGAAAATTCTATGCTCTAAAACATATTATTGCTGTAAAGCATATTGATTCTAAAAAGAAGCTTCCGATATGGTCTTGTGGCGTGCGTAATGGTCTGTAATAGAGAGGTGTGATAAAATGATAAAAAATAAGAGAAGGTATTAACAAATCATAGAATTTGCCTACCTTCTCTAGTAATATTGTTATTTAATTTAAATAAAAATTTCCTATCAGGATCTGGGATGATGACGATTAACGGTATCCTTCAGATAGTCTTTATCGAGGTGTGTATAAATCTCAGTCGTAAGAATGGATTCATGTCCCAGCATCTCCTGCACAGCCCTTAAATCAGCACCGCCATCAATCAGCTGCGAGGCAAATGAATGACGGAAGGTATGAGGACTAATGTTCTTCTTCAGGTTGATTTTTTGTGCCAGATTTTTGATGATGGTAAAAATCATCACACGGCTGAGTTGCTTACCCCGACGGTTCAGGAATAGGATATTTTCGCTGTCCTTATCCACTTTCAGACGTTTGCGGTAACCAATTAAATATTTGTTGATATCTTCAATTGCTTGCTTGCTGATTGGGACCAGACGTTCTTTATCGCCTTTTCCTTCAATTTTTATGAATTCCTGATCGAAGTGCAGATTGCTTAATTTCAGGTTGACCAGTTCAGAGACACGGAGACCGCAACTGTAAAGGGTTTCAATCATGGCTTTATTCCGCTGTCCTTCCGGTTTGCTTAAATCAATCGCATTAATCAGATCGTTAATTTCCTGGTCACTGAGTATATCCGGCAACTTCCTTCCGATTTTGGGCGATTCGAGCAAAGTCGTCGGGTCGTTTTCAATCACACCTTCCATGAGTAAGTACTTATAGAACGACTTAATACCCGAAATGGTCCGGGCTTGCGTACGCGGACTTACACCTTTCTGGTTCATCCATTCAACAAATTCACGAAGATGTTGGAGTTTTACCTTGTCTGGCGGAAGTTCTTTAAATTTACCCTCCAAAAACGAAATCAATTTATTGATATCGTTAATGTAGGCGCTAATTGAGTTTTGAGAAAGCGATTTCTCAAGTCTCAAAAACGATTCGTATCCCTTTTTGCTCTCAACCCAATTCATAATGAAGCAATTTTAGTTTTAACTTGTAACAATTTTAAATAAATTTGGTTTAAGAAAACATTTATTATTGTTAAAAATGCCAGGGGGGATGCAAGAAAAGGTTTTGAAATAATATGATGTTTTCTTTTTGACATCTAGTTAAATATAAGAATTATCTGAGTTAAATGAAAATTATTTTAATAAATGGCCCAAACCTTAATCTTTTGGGCGTTAGAGAGAAGACCATCTATGGAAATCAGTCCTTTGATGAATATTACGTAAAATTGAAAGAACGGTTTCCTCAAATCGAGTTTGATTATTTTCAATCGAATGTAGAAGGAGAGATTGTCAACAAGTTGCATGAAGTTGGTTTTTCGGCTGAGGGAATTATTATTAATGCCGGAGCGTACACGCATACGTCGGTTGCCATTCGTGACGCGATTTCCGGAATTAATTCAACAGTGGTCGAAGTTCATATTTCCAATATTCTGACGCGCGAAAGTTTTCGGCATGAATCGCTGATTGGGCCGGTTTGCAAAGGAAGTATCATGGGATTTGGTCTTGATTCATACCGGTTGGCGGTTGAGAGTTTTCTTGCCTGACGGAATGTAATTTTAATGTTATGGCACCCCGATAGATTAAGTTTTTATTTATCTATAATGAAATCAGTGGGTTATATGTATTTGGCGTTCCCGGCATATTAAACAAATCTTATTTCCTGCTGTTAGAAAGGTGAAAAGAGCTGGCATTCGCTGAAATCACTTAATTTCGCGGCCAATTACTATATTAAAATATCTTTCTATCAAGATGAATCGAAACAAGCACACCAAGATTGTCGCAACGCTTTCCGACAAAACCAGTAATCCGGAATTTATTTCAAAATTGTACGACGCGGGGATGAATGTTGTCCGAATCAATACGGCGCACCAAACCCCCGAGACTGCATTGCAACTGGTAAATGATGTCCGGGCTGTATCCGATTCTCTGGCTATTTTACTCGATACCAAAGGACCTGAAGTCAGGACTAAAAATATTGCTGAGCCCATCGTTGTGAAGAAGGGCGATCGCCTTTTGATTAAAGGTGGCGAAGGAGAATCAAGTAAAGAAGTTCTTTACGTAGATTATCCCGGTTTTGCCAATGACGTGTCAGTTGACCGTTCGGTCTTAATTGACGATGGAGAACTGGAGCTGAAAGTGGAGGGCGTAAAAGACGACGCGCTGGAAGCCGTGGTTGTGAACGATGGCGAAATCAAAAACCGGAAGAGTATCAATGTTCCGGGAGTTTCATTCTCACTGCCGGCTATTTCACCGAAAGATGAAATGTTCATCGAATGGGCTGTCGATAATGATTTGGATTTCATTGCTCACTCATTTGTGCGTAATAAAGAGGATGTACTCGCTGTTCAGGAGATTCTCGACCGTAAGGGAAGTAAAATTAAAATCATAGCAAAAATTGAGAATCTGGACGGTGTTAATAACGTCGACGAGATTTTGGATTATGCATATGGTATTATGGTTGCCCGCGGTGATTTGGGAATTGAAATTCCTGCCGAGAAAATTCCGGGAGTTCAGCGACACATTATCCGCCGATGCGTGCAGCGGAAAAAGCCCGTAATTATTGCTACGCAGATGTTGCATACCATGATTCAGAATCCAAGGCCAACCCGCGCCGAGGTAAGTGATGTGGCTAATGCTATTTACGCCCGTACGGATGCAATTATGCTTTCAGGTGAAACAGCTTACGGAAGTTATCCGATTGAAGCGGTTGAAACCATGACGCGCATTGCGATGGAAGTGGAGAAAAGTAAGGATAGGCGTAACGATCTGCCGGTACCGCGTCTCGATGGTGAGGTACCTGCATTCTTGTCGGAAGCTGCTGTGATGGCCGCTGAAGAACTAGACGTAAAAGCAATTGTTACCGATACCCTAACGGGAAGAACAGCACGTTACCTGGCCGCATTCCGTAGTGGTCGTCCGGTATACGCCAAGTGCCACACCGGGCAAGTGAAGAGGGAGCTTGCACTTTCGTACGGTATTCACGCCAGTGAAATTGTCGTGAAAAAGAACAAAGATAAGCTGGTAAAACACGCTCTCCGCGGCTTGGTAGAAGAAGGTTGCCTGGCTGAGGAAGACAAAGTGGTTTATGTAGGCGGAAGCTTTGGTGTAGGCGGCGGAACGTCGTTTATGGAAATTGCCGAAGTAGGCCAATTGACCCGGAAGAATAAATCAGATTCCGGCGCCAAGAATAAATAAGAAATACAGGAAATTTCGATATAAAAAAATGCTGGCTCGAAAAACGGGTCAGCATTTTTTGTGTCTTTTACTTCTGGAATTACCGCATGTCAATAACATCCACGTCCGGATGTTTCGAAGTATCGAATTTGAAATAACTGTCAGGTAAATCCACGTTGGTTTTCATATTCTTCAATGCAACCGTGTAAATGTTACCATCCTTACTATAAGTAATTGCCTTAATGATGTGGTATTTGGCTGCGTCAACGTACAGCTTAACCCGCGTGAAATCTTTATTTAAATCTTTCGGATAAAGGTCAATCACATATGCATTTTTGCCATCCACCTTTTTTTCACCAATGTACCGGTATTTGAAACCTTTTTCATAAATAGTGAAAAGGTTGGCCGGATTAAGTGAATTATTCTGTCCGGGCGTATTGTCCGTTACATTTACTTCACCGGCATCCGGAAGGTAACTCCAGTTGGTTTTTCCATCCGAGTAAACATCCATACCTAAAGCCGGCATATGTAACCGGTATTTGTCACCTTTCAAAGCTACCCAGCCACTGTTCGTTTCTTTGATGTCTTCCTGCTGGTTTTCCAGGGTAAAGGAAAAATCGATCTGAATGGTCTTATAGCTTTTTGTTGTTGCCGAAAGCTTATCGAGGATTTCTTTCGCTTTGTTATCCTGCTGAGCAAACAGCAGGCTGGTTGTCATGACGAGCAAGACGGTTAATGTAAAATTTTTCATTCTACTCATGTTTGTACTCCCGCTTAACAAGGGCTTTATTTTTTAAAGGTTATTCAATAATTGTTCCAAAGAATATTCGTCCTGTAATAATACCTGTCGTGCTTTGCTTCCTTCGTTGGGACCTACAACGCCGGCAGCCTCCAGTTGGTCCATAATTCGGCCTGCCCGGTTGTAACCAATAGAAAATTTCCGTTGAATAGCCGAAGTGGAGCCAGTTTGGTTCAAAACGACCAACCTGGCGGCTTCATCGAACAAATCATCGCGGTTTTTTAAGTCGACTGCGCCCGGTTCATCAGAACTTTCATCCATGTATTCCGGCAGCAGGAAGGCAGTAGGATAACCTGGCTGCTCACCAATGAAATGTACAATCGATTCCACCTCCGGGGTATCAACGAAAGCACACTGCACACGTGTGAGGCTGCTTCCGGTAGAAACCAGCATATCACCTTTTCCGATCAGCTGGTTGGCTCCGGGCGAATCGAGAATAGTTCTGGAGTCAACCATCGAGGCTACCCGGAAAGCAATCCTTGCCGGGAAGTTGGCTTTGATGACACCGGTAATAATATTGGTCGAAGGCCGCTGCGTTGCGATGATCATATGAATACCAACGGCCCGGGCCAATTGGGCAATCCGTGCTATAGGCAATTCAATCTCTTTGCCGGCCGTCATAATCAGATCGGCAAACTCATCGATGACGACCACAATATAGGGCAGGTACCGGAAACCTTTTTCCGGGTTTAATCTTCTCGAAATAAATTTTTGGTTGTACTCCTTGATGTTACGGGCATGGGCTTTTTTCAACAAGTCGTATCGGTTATCCATTTCCAAATTCAGGGAGTTCAGCGTGTTTTTCACTTTCTGTACATCCGTGATGATCGGATCATCTTCACCCGGCATTTTCGCGAGGTAATGTTTCTCCATCACCGAGTACAGGTTCAACTCCACCTTTTTCGGGTCGACAAAAACAAACTTCAACTGCGACGGATGTTTTTTGTATACCAGCGAAGTAATGATAGCGTTCAAACCAACCGATTTACCCTGACCGGTAGCACCTGCCACCAGGATGTGCGGCATCTTGGTTAAATCAACCGCATAGGTTTCATTCGAGATGGTTTTACCTAACGCGATAGGCAGTTCGTATTCCGATTCCTGGAAAGTACGCGACGCGATAATGGAGCGCATGGAAACAATTTCCGGTTTCCGGTTCGGAACTTCAATACCCACGGTTCCCTTTCCTGGAATAGGCGCAATAATGCGGATTCCCAGTGCCGCCAGACTCAGAGCAATGTCATCCTCCAGGTTTTTGATTTTGGAAATCCTGATTCCCGGAGCCGGAACAATCTCGTACAACGTAATTGTCGGACCGGAGGTTGCCTTGATTTTGACGATCTCGATGTTGTAATTTTTCAGCGTCTCAACGATCCGGTTTTTGTTGGCAATCAACTCTTCATTGGTTACCTGTGGATTTCCGGTCGACCACTCTTTCAGTAAATCAAGTGAAGGGAACTCATAACGGGAAAGATCGAGTGTCGGGTCGTAATCTTCTGACAGATCCTGCTGAATGGAATCCACCACATCGTCCTCTTTCCGTTTCTCTACTTCCAGTTCTGGATCTTTCGGACCTTCTTCCTTGTTATCTTCTGTTTTTTGCTGCTGCGAATCTTCTTCTGGTTCAGGTTCGAGCTCTATTTCAATATCTCCTTTTTTGTTATTGTCATCGGCATACACGACCTCCACTTCGTCGTCTTCTTCGACAACTTTAGCGAAGGCATCGTCTTTTTCGTTGATAACGGGAGCCTTGGGCTCTGAATAAACTTCCTCATCCGAGAGCGGGGCGTCGGTTGCCGGCTGCTTTTTCACGCGTGTCATCCATTTGCGCATCACCGGCCATGCATTCTCGAAAGCGATGATAATGCAGATTAACATGGTAGCCATCAACAGGAAGAAGGTTCCCACATTCCCGATAACGGAATTAAACCATTGACTGATGAAAAAACCGTAAGCACCACCCGGATAGAGGTACGACTGCTCATAGAGTGGCGCCATGAAATAACCCAGAGCTACCGATGTCCAGATGATGAGAAATATTCCGTAGCCAAAGTTTCTCGACAGCGAAACTTTATGGATTCGTCCCAGCTTGATGGCAAGTATCAACAGCAGGTAGACAACGCCAAAAGAGGCGAGGCCAATACCGCGGTTAATGAACCAGTCGGCCATGTTGGCTCCCCATTTTCCACCTACATTCTCAATTTTCAAATTGGGATTAGTCAAAATTTCCCGGGCTGTTAGGCTCAACTGACTTTGGTCAGCTCCTCCCGACAGGAGAAAGGAAATGAGTGATATGAGCAAATAAAGCGCAAAGAAAAACAGTCCGATGGAGAGAATTCCACCGACTCGTTCCCAGCTGCTGAGTTTGCTCAGACGGTTCCTGAAGTTGGATTTTTGATTTTTTTTTCTGGAAGTATTTGAGGTCTTTTTCCTGGCCATTTACCTGATAAAGGTTTAAATCTGAATGAAAAATATGCTAATGCTCTGCAAATTTAACCAAATTTTTAACGCGTGATATGCCCTCTTCGGAACAACAAATAAGGAGTGTGACGAAAATCATCTTTCCCCGCTGTTTAAATTTCTTTCTTTTTGCAAGCAATTACAGTGCCGAATGTTGTGATTTGTAGCTTCCCCGATTCTTAATCGTTCAAACTGTCAAATGTTGCTGCAAAGCATGAACTTAGTAGAGAGAACAGGAGCTTCGACTCACTAATTTAGGGCAAAATTCAGAAAAATTAATAACATAAAACTATGAATAAACTGGCAGTGGTGGCCCTGGGTGGCAATGCCTTACTCCGCGGAGATGAAAAAGGTACCATCGAGCAGCAGGAAGCCAATACGATGGATACGCTGGAGAATCTTGTTTTCCTGTTAAAGGAAGGGTACGACCTGGTAATTTCCCATGGTAACGGACCGCAGGTGGGAAATATCCTGTTGCGGAACGACGCCGGAGAGCAAATGTATGGTGTTGCTCCCATGCCATTGGACGTATGCGTGGCGGATTCGCAGGGCGGAATAGGTTACATGATTGAAAGGATGTTCAGAAACTTGCTGAATAAACATGGAATACAGCGAAATATTATTTCCATGATTAGCATGGTGGAAGTGGACAAGGATGATCCGGCGTTTCAGGATCCAACCAAGCGGGTCGGCATGATTTATACTGAAGAGCAGGCGAAAAAACTGCAGGAAGAAAAAGGTTGGGCATTCAAACCGAGCCCGAAAAAAGAAGGCGGTTGGCGCCGTGTGGTATCATCGCCGTTTCCCAAGCAGGTAATGAATAAGGAGGTGATCGAATCACTGGCACGACAGGGAAATATTGTGATTGCAGCCGGTGGTGGCGGTATCCCGGTTTATTTCGATGAGAACAAGGATTGCCGTACGGTTGATGCCGTCGTAGATAAAGATTTGGCTTCAGCTACACTGGCTTCCAGTATTGGTGCCGATGAGTTGTACATCTTGACCGATGTTTCTTTCATATACAAAGATTTCGGGTTACCCACGCAGGAAAAACTGGAATTTTTGGATCACGCCGATACGTTGAAATATCTCGAAGCTGGTACCTTTGGTGAGGGAAATATGGCTCCCAAAATCAGAGCTGCGTTGAATTTCGTGGAGAATGGCGGAAAAAAATCCGTGATTACAGAAGCAAAGAAGTTGGCCGATAAATCATACGGTTCAAAAATTACCATGCACTACGATGATTAAACTTTTTCCGGTTAACCGAAAAATAAAAGTTAGGTGGACCGGCCGAGAATTATCAATTTTGTAAATCATTAATAGCATCATAAAAACATCAAGAAAATGGCATTCAATTTACGTAACCGGAATTTTCTGAAATTACTCGATTTCACTCCGGAAGAAATAAAGCATCTGTTGAAATTGTCGGCTGACTTGAAAGCTGCCAAGTATGCAGGTACCGAACAGCCCCGCATGAAAGGGAAAAACATTGCGCTCATTTTTGAAAAATCGTCAACCCGCACGCGGTGTGCTTTCGAGGTGGCTGCACACGATCAGGGAGCCAATGTTACTTATTTAGGCCCAAGCGGATCTCAGATTGGGCACAAGGAGTCGATGAAAGATACTGCCCGAGTGTTGGGACGTATGTACGACGGAATTGAATATCGTGGTTTCGGACAGGATATCGTTGAGGAGTTGGGAAAATACGCTGGCGTACCGGTTTGGAACGGTTTGACCAATGAATTTCACCCGACGCAGATTTTGGCTGATTTTCTGACCATGATGGAGCATAGCGATAAGCCGCTTTCGCAAGTGAAATTTGCTTACCTCGGTGACGCCCGGAATAATATGGGAAACTCACTGATGGTAGGTGCTGCCAAAATGGGAATGGATTTCCGCGCGGCAGCGCCTGCAGCAAGTCAACCGTCGGAGGAATTGCAGAACGTTTGCCGCGAAATAGCGAAGGAAACAGGAGCGAAAATTACCGTAACCGACAATGTTGCCGAAGCGGTAAAAGATTGCGACTTCCTGTACACCGATGTTTGGGTATCGATGGGTGAGCCCGAAGAAGTTTGGGCAGAGCGGATTGAATTGTTGAAACCTTACCAGGTTAACAGCGAAGTGCTGAAGATGACAGGTAACCCGAATGTGAAATTCCTGCACTGTCTGCCGGCGTTCCATAACCGCGAAACCAAAGTAGGTGAAGATATTTATCAGAAATTCGGATTAGAAGCAATGGAGGTAACCGAGGACGTTTTCGAAAGTTCTGCTTCCATTGTATTTGATGAGGCTGAAAACCGGATGCATACCATTAAAGCTATAATGGTTGCAACGCTGGGTCAGTAATATGTTTGTGGAAAGCTAAAAGTAAAAGCCGGGAGATATCCCGGCTTTTTTTATTCTTTAGAGACAAATCCTACACCATCTACATTTTTTTCGACCATTGGGTCTCCTTTGTACCGAACCCATCCAACGCCATCCATGTCTACTTTCAAGTGGTCACTTACATTCACCGAAGCATAACCGGCTCCGTTAATCGAAATGTCTGCCCGGTTCACTTTCATATCATAGGCCGAAATCTTGCCGGCGCCTTCAATGTGACTTGTCAGGTAGCGCGCCTGTCCTCCCAGTTCCATACTTACGCCACCTTCAATATCAATTCCCAGTTTCTCGGTTACCAAATCCATCTTTAACCGGCCACCGCCTTCAATATCAATGTTCAGATTGTCTGTCATCAAGGGCTCTTTTGTCTTGAGACTGACGTAGCCGCTGATTCTCAAATTCTCCAGACTTTTTATGGTGATGTTGAGGTGAATCCTTCTGGCCATGTTTTCCCAGTCGTCGTGGTGCTCACCGCGCTCAAAACGGGTGTCGACAATTTTCAGTTCTCCATCATCGACTGTCACTCTTAATTCGTTCATCAAGGCGTTGGGTGCTTCAACTGAAATGCCAGACTTATCACCCTGAGAAAGGCTTACGGTAAAACCTCCTCTAAGTGAAATGGAGTTGAACTCCTGTACGTTGAGTGTTTTCCCGTCCTCCGGGTTTTTATCATGCTTACCTGCGCTGCATGAGGTGGTAAACGCGAGTGAAAAGATCAGGAAGAGAAAAAACAATAGTTCTTTTTTCATTGGTCTGGGTTTTAATGGTTTCATATTTAGTCTGTCAAATAAAGTTTTCCGGGTAACCGAAAAATAAATTTGCATTTACATCGAACGAAGTCGTTTGGTTAGCTGCCAGACATTGATGGAGGTAAATAGCACGAGTCCGAGAATCACGACAATGACCAGTATCTCCATGTAGCCAAACGCACTCAGCTGCGACCAGAAGTGGTAAATGCTGAAAAGTGCGGTTAGTGTTGACGCAATGATCAACTTCACGGCATCGGCCGGTTGCTCCGTCTTCGAGGTCCGGTATGCGAAATACAAAGTAAAGGCTCCTAGAATGGCACTCTTGGCAGCCATTAGGTAGTCGCCCGAAGCAATATCGATTCCGCCGTACAAGAAGGGAATCAGTGAGAAAACGTATAAAATTAAAATCAGGCTCGAAAGAATTCCTCTTGCCTGCTTCTGACTTTCTGCACGCACAAATAATCCAAAACGCTTAAAGGGAATCGGTTTGAACTCTTCGCTTTCCAAATCATCTTCGCTTTTTATAATCCCGCGTTGCATGGCCTCAGTGATGGCCGCTTTTGCAGCTTTTGGGTGATAGTCATTCCTTTTACGCAAAGCAATTATCAGTTCATGGTCGGACAAACCAGCCATTTTTTCGGTGAAATCAACTTTTTCGGGATCAAATACTTTATCAGTTTTCAGCATAAACTTTCCTTATGATGTAATGTTTTTTGTTACTGTTGGACTAGCATTCTGTTATGCAATTTACATCAAAAACAGTGCAATGATAAAGAAAGCTTCGTTCTTCTTCTATCAAACTTCTGCGGGAAAGTAATAATTACTTAAATGGATTTCCCACAATTATTAATTTTGTTGCGCTTACGCGAATCAATGTATAAGTATATCGAATACTAAATAAATTACTATGAACAATTTTGAATTCTATAATCCGGTGAGGATTGTCTTTGGTAAAGGTGAGATAAGTGCTCTCAAAGGACTGGTTCCCAAAGACAAAAAGGTGATGCTCACATACGGCGGAGGCAGCATTAAAAAGAATGGCGTATACGATCAGGTGAAGGAAGCTCTTCAGGGAGTGGACGTGATTGAATTTGGTGGAATTGAGCCCAATCCACACTACGAGACCCTGATGAAAGCCATCGAAATTGTGCAGAAGGAGAAAGTTGATTTTCTGTTGGCTGTTGGCGGTGGCTCTGTTCTTGATGGAACCAAATTTATTGCTGCCGGTGCACTTTGGCCGGGAGAAGATCCATGGGAAATCTTAACAGGAAAAACTGACTTCCCTCTGTTAAAAGCTCTACCGTTAGGTTCTGTTCTAACGCTTCCGGCAACCGGTTCCGAAATGAACGGAAACTCGGTTGTGACAAGAGTTGAGACACAGGAAAAACTGGCATTTGGTTCGCCGTTGGTGATGCCGCAATTTTCCATCCTCGATCCGACTGTTGTTTTCTCATTGCCCGACCGACAGGTGGCAAATGGCGTTGTCGATGCGTTTGTGCATGTGATGGAGCAGTATCTGACTTATCCGGTCGATGCTCCGATTCAGGATCGTTTTGCTGAATCTATTCTGACGACATTGATTGAAGAAGGTCCGAAAGTGTTGGCGAACCGTAACGACTATAACGCAGCAGCCAATTTCATGTGGGCGGCAACCATGGCGCTGAACGGACTGATTGGCGTTGGCGTTCCCCAGGATTGGGCGACACATGCCATCGGACATGAAATTACCGCTTTCCACGGAGTCGATCATGCCCGCACCCTGGCGGTTGTCCTACCGGGATTGATGCACATCAAGCGAAGTAACAAGAAGGATAAAATTCTTCAGTATGGTGCCCGCGTATGGAACATTACAGAAGGAACCGAAGACGAACGAATCGACCAAATCATAGCTGCGACGGTTAAGTTCTTCGAATCGGTAGGTATCAAAACTCGCTTGAGCGATTACGATATTGACGCCAATTTCATCACGAAAGTGAAAACTCGCTTTTTACATCGTGGGATGATGGGAATCGGTGAGCATGGTGATATTTCACCTGACCAGGTTGCTGAGATTCTGGAACACCAGTTATAAAAAGACGATTATTTCTTCAAAATATTTATGGCCGGGAGCAGTTGTGTTTCCGGCTCTATTTTTTCTTCGGGTTTTTTGATGACGACTTTTTATTGTGGCCTGAATGTGGAAATTCGGTAATGGGACAGGTGTTACAGGAACCTCCACATCCCCGGCAGGGTGCCGGTTTTCGGAAATAGCGGATGGTTTCAATTGCTTTTTTAATGATGAAATAAGCAGCAATTGCAATAATGACGATGGTTATCAGTGTTTGAGCCATACGTGTTGTTTATCCTGTGATTAATGTTCCCAACTGATACACGATAAATGCCATAAACCATGCCACACCTGTTGTGTAGACAACGGTAAGAATAGCCCACTTCCAGCTTCCCGATTCTCTCCGGATCGTTGCAATAACAGCGATGCACGGAAAATAAATCAGCACAAAAACCAGGAACGAAAGGGCCACAAGAGGAGTAAAAAGTGGTTTTCCAGTTTTTGGGCCAGAGGTATACCTTTCCGTTTGCAACTTTTCCTGCAAAAGATGTGTGTTTTCCGGATCATCGTTCACCTGGAACAGAATGGCCATGGTACTCACGACAATTTCTTTAGCAGGAAGTCCGGCCAGCAAGCTCACACCCATTCGCCAGTCAAACCCCAGTGGTCGGATAGCCGGCTCGATGGCTTTCCCCATTCTGCCGATATAAGAATTCTCGATGCGCGATGATTCTTCGGCCAAAGTCAGGTGATGCAAAACAGAGTCTCGCTCACTGAGCAGGAAATCTTTCTGTTCGGGATTAGCTTCAACCCTTGATTGGTATAGCTGAGTTGCCTCTTGTTTTTGCTGGACAAAGTGTTCCGCCTGTGGACTCGTTCGGGGAAAATATTCCAGCGCCCAGATAGCAATCACGGCGACCAGAATGGTGCCTCCGATTTTTCGCAGGTACTGACTTCCCTTTTCCCACATGTGCAACAACGTATTTTTTAGCGTGGGCATCCGGTAGGGAGGAAGTTCCATGACAAAAGGTGTCTCCTTTCGTTTGAAAATGGTCCGGTTGAAAAGTTTCGCTGTTCCGACCGCCAACAGAATTCCCAGGAAATAAAGTCCCATCAGGACCAGTCCCGGATATTTTCCAAAGAAGGCAGAGATGAGTACAATATATACCGGTAGCCGGGCTGAGCATGACATGAAGGGAATGATCAGCATCGTGAGCAAACGGTCATTCCGGTTACGAAGTGTTCGGGTAGCCATGATGGCCGGGACATTGCAGCCGAATCCCATGACCATGGGAATGAAGGAACGTCCGTGCAGGCCTATTTTGTGCATCAGCTTGTCCATGATGAAAGCTGCCCGGGCCATGTAGCCCGTGTCTTCCATGAAGGAAAGAAAAAAGAACAGAATAAGGATGTTCGGCAGAAAGACAACCACGCTGCCCACACCATTGATAATTCCGTTGATGAGCAAATCTTTCAGCATTCCATTGGCCATCCCGTTTCTAATCAGGTCGCCAAGCCACGAAACACCGGCGTCAATCCAGTCCATGGGGTAAGCTCCCAGGGTAAAGGTAGCTGTAAAAGTGGCGAGCATGAACAGCATGAAAAGTGGAAAGCCGTAGAATTTGTGTGTAACCAGTTTGTCTATCTGTTCCGTAATGGCATGGCGCCTTCGGACCCCTTCACTGTAACTTTCCTTTAATGCCCCGGCTATGAAACCGTATTTGGCATCGGTAATCAGGTGCGAACTGTCATCGTCCATGCGTTCTTCCAGTCGCTCGATTTCTTTCTTCGCGGTAGCATTTATTTGTTCAGCATTCGGAAAATCGTCGATGATTTTGGCGGTTTCCGGATCTTTGTCGAGAAGCCGCAACGACAAATAACGTGATGATGCCCGGGCCGGTGCTGGCTTCCCTTCACGAATGATCTTCTGCAACGCTTTGATGGATTTCTCCATTTCAGCGCCGTAATTAATATGGATATGCCGCACAATGGGATCGCGTTCTTCGTACACGTCAATCACCTTGTTGAGCAACTTGTCGATCCCGATGCCTTTGTTGGCCATGGTCGGAATAATGGGGATTCCGAGGAGTTTGGCCAGTCTTTCTATTTTCAGTTTGGCGCCCCCGGCTTCCAGCTCGTCGTACATGTTCAATGCCAGCACGACTTTGATATCCATATCGATGAGCTGGGTGGTGAGATAGAGATTGCGCTCCAGGTTGGAGGCGTCCACCACGTTAACGACGATGTCCGGCGTTTCGTCGATGATGTATTTACGGGAATATAATTCTTCCGGTGTGTAAGCAGTCAGCGAGTACGTTCCCGGAAGGTCAATCAGGGTAAGTGAATAACCTTTCCAGTGCAGGTTGGCTTTGGCTGCATCGATGGTCACTCCGCTATAGTTCCCAACATGTTCTTTGGCTCCTGAAGCCCGGTTGAAAAGCGATGTTTTTCCGCAATTGGGATTTCCTGCTAAGGCAATGTTTATTTCTTTTCCTTTAACACCAGCCGATGTTTTCAGAGTTTCCAAATCAATGGTGCCATCATAGGTCGGTTCAATATAATGGAGTGCTTCTTCGCGGGACACTACTTCGATCAACCGCGCTTCTTCACGCCGAAGCGAAACATGATATCCCATCACCTCATATTCAACCGGATCGCGAAGAGGAGCATTTTTTAAAACTTTCACCTCTTTTCCACGCACGAAACCCATCTCCGTTATCCTGCGGCGGAAAGCGCCGTGACCCATCACCTTGGAAATAACGACAGTATGGTTTTCACTGACTTCTGAGAGACGCATGTAAGATGCTAATTTTTACGCGGTTACTTTGTAATTAGTACAAATAAAAATAATGGCAAAGATATTTCTTATTTGTTAAAAAGCTGAATGAGAACCGTAATATTCGAGGTGGATATGCGAATATTTTGCAACTTCGCGCCGAACCTGAATCGTCGACTAATGGAATTTGAGAGTTTTTATGAAAAAATTCAGGACGCGCTTCACCAGGTGCCGGATAATATCCGGATTCTGGAAAAGAAAATCGATATAGAACTTCAGAAGGAATATTTCCGCCAATCGCGGGAAGCGAAGGAAGGACTCGATGCGACTGAAGTATTGGACCAGGCTGAAAATTTATTTGCTGATACGACACCGGTTGATCAAAAGCAGAAGTTGTTGGTACAGCTGGCTTCTCTCGAGCGAATTGACGCATTGCGATTGATCGAGCGCTTTAAAGAGGAGAATAAAAACGTTTTGACCGATTGGACTGAACTGGCTTTCCAGGAAAGTCGCATTCGGCTCGAAAGCTCATTGCTGGGCGAACGTCCGGTATTTATTTCTTCCGGTTTGGGAGGAAGAGGGCACAAGTTCCGTTATTTTGGAGCGTTGTTCGCTTTGGAAGACCAACCTTTTACCGACTGGCAGAAAGAACTGCTCGAAAAAGAAATTCTGTTCGCGCTCGATCATTATGACTCGGAACTCGAATCAATCGAATTTCATACAGGATTTGTTGCACTTACGGCGATGATTCCGATTCGGGAACCGCTGCGAAATATCTTTCGCGATATCATCATGGAATGTAATCAAATTGGCGGGTTCCTCCGTACCGATATGCTTATCACCAATGTCAAGCAATTCAGTGCCGATGAATTGAGGAATATTCTGGAAAATAAAATTCTTAAAGAAGAAGATAATGAACAAGCAGATTAACTTAGCTCTGCAGGTATTGCCGCGGGCAGAGGACAAAGATACTTACGCGCTGGTGGACGAAGCGATACGAATTATTGAAGAATCGGGCGTAAAATACCGGGTTTGTCCGTTCGAAACGGTTATGGAGGGTGATTTCGACCAATTGATGGATGTCGTTAAAAAAGTACACGAGGCTTGCTATGCCGCTGGTGCGGAAAATATGCTGGCGTACGTGAAAATCCAAAGCAATGCCGAAACACCGGTCACGATAGAAGACAAAATGGCCAAATACGACGGTGCATAAAGTTTTGAGCCTCGGAAGGCTACCGGAATTAGTGCGATTTTTTTCGAAAAAAGCCTTCCGAAAGTAACGGTGTTTATTGAAAACTCTTTATATTTGCACCGCTTTCAAAAACAAAAGGACCCGTAGCTTAACTGGATAGAGCACCTGACTACGGATCAGGAGGTTGGGGGTTCGAATCCCTCCGGGTTCACCCAAGCGGGGATTTTGTCAGTTTTGATAAAATCCCCTTTTTTGTTTACTGTCAAACCCCTTGCCAATTGTGGGATTGGGGAGAAAAATGAGTTTACCCTGGGGGTTCGATAATGGTCCAATTCACGGTTATAGATAATTCCTTCAGGAAACAGTAGATTCTGGAATACCCTCTTTCCCGTCAAATTTGATTTCTCCCATATTATCAATGGATTAAGACATACTTTCGCAGCAAAATTCACCACTTTTTCGAGGTTCGATTTATATCCGCCTGTTCTCCCAAGTTCCTGTTCAATCTCAAAGCATTCCTTTTCGTATTTGGGACGGAATTTTTCATAAAGGCTGCGGTCAATTTCCCCAATAACAAAACGTTCTTCAATGGCTTCCAATTTTCTTTGAGTCTCTGTCAACTTGATTTTTAACGATTTTGCTTCTTCTATCCGGGATTTAAAAAAGACCGCCATTTGCTCCTCTAATTGAAGCTTTATGAGTTCAAATTCTTCTATGCCGATTTTATAAGTTTTCAACAGTGCCCCGAATATATCGTGCATTGCTTTGGCACTGCGGTTGACTTTACATCCCTTGGTATTACATTTATAATAATACAGCCCCTTCTTTTTCACAAGGTAACCTGTTAAATAGCTGCCGCACCTATCGCATTTAGTGAATACTTTCAACGGCAGGTTTTCATTATCCTTATCGTGTACAAAACCCTGATTTCTGTTTTCCTGTCGAATATTATGAACTGCCAGAAACAATTCCCTTGAAATTAACGGTTCATGCTTCCCCTCAATTATCTGCCCGGGAAGCATCTTGCTGGTGATAATGCCACAATAGAAAGTATTTAAAAACAAAGTATTTAACCGCTTTTCGGACATATCAACCCCCATTTTTTTTAAACGCCTTGTTATTTCGACATTAGAGAATTTATTATAAGCTTTCCATTCAAAGGCTTTTTTGAGAATTTTCCCTTCTTCATTAACAACAAGTTTTCGCTCTGTTGCCCTCCCTTTATTTAAATCATTGTAACCGCGTGGAGCAGCCCACACCCAATAGCCTTTCATAAGCAATTCCCGCATTCCCGTAACCACCTTGTCTCGTCTTAATTCATTATCCATCTGCCCAAAAAGGAACAATATTTTTTGCTGAAATGAACCAGAAGGTGTAGTAGGGTCAAGTTCCTGTGTGGTCGCCAACGTAATAACACCATATTGTTTTAGCAGGTCATCTGCAATCGAAGCCCCGTTAATCCCTGAACGCGAAAAACGTTCATAGGAATAAACGATTACATAGTTTATGTTTTTTGAACGTTTCACAAAAGTCAACATCCGGTTAAACTCCTTGCGGTCATCGGTTTTGGCCGATTCGTAAGTGCCGCCAAAATAACCCACCACGTTCAGTCCCCGCCTGTTGGCATACATCTCACAATGTTTTTTTTGAGATGCAAGGCTGGTGTTGTCTTCCTGGTCTGCCGATGAAACCCGTGTATATATAACTGCATTGTTCCCTTCCTTAAAAGAATCTGGCACTTGTGGCGCAAACTGCTTAAACAGATTTAAATCGTTCATGATGGCAATTATTGAATATATAAAATCAAGGATGAAGAAAGTTAGCAAAAATTGTGCTATTCCGGCTCTTTATTTTTTGAAAAGAGAGTCCTGAGAATTAACAAAGCAATGGTTTCGGCATTTTTGATAAGCTGCTCATAGCCTTCAGGCGACAAGTCCCTGTATTTGGTTATGCGCCGGATTTTTTCCAAAGGCATCTTTTCTTTGACCCTTTGGGTTGCTTCTTCAATATTCCTGTTTTCCGATTTCTGCATAGGCTTGCAAGACCGGCTTTTATACCAGCTCTGGCAAACCTATTTATAATCCTACCTCGCTGAAGATTAAGTGTTAACATGTCAAACCTTGTCCCCATTTGTCTATACGATGATGCTGTTTTTTTTACATTTAATGATACTCCCCAAAGGTTTTTTGCTACTTTTTTCCCGCACAGGCTCATGAAAAAAGTAGCGGGCAACAGCCCGCTTCACATGATATCTTAAAGTGTCAGTAATCCAATAAAGAAAGTCAGCAATAACATCATCATAAGTAGAAGTCCGGCAAAAGAAAATACCAACCTTACAAAGAATTCAAACAGAAACATCAAAACAAAATACCCGGCAAAACAACACCATACCCCTAATCCTGTTATCTGCGAAGCTGCAAAAACTATGAAAAGTCTTATAGCCCATATCCTCAACATCCTGTTATAAAGTATCTTCTTCATGATTAAAGGTTTCTCAATGACTGAATATATTTAACTGCACACCTCTGTTTAGCCGCTGGTTTTCCTCTTTTACCCGGTTTAGATAACCGGTCTCTAAAGCGGAATAGTTTATCATTTCATCGTATGCAGTCCTGTCCCGGTTGTTGAACCACCAAATCACCGAATGCGCCATAATAAAATGTGACTGGTAAATTGATTTCTCCGTATTATTTGCTTCCCATTCAAGATGTATAATGGGAGTATAAATTTCTTCCAGTTTCATTCCTTGATATTTGGATACCTCGCGAAAACCAAAGGGCAGGTAGGTGGCTTTACACTGGTACTCAACATTTCCACAGGTGTACCTGAAGATATGGTTTTCCCTGAATTCTTTCGGTAAATCTTTGAGTAACATCATAATAATTGGATTAAATGGTTAATAAACAAGTTCACCGCCGTATTTAAGAGCAATAATGTCGCTATGAACCTGGTTCAGGCTATTCATAATGGTCTCATCATCTAAAGGAGAAGTGTTGTCCTTTTTGAAACACCGGTTTTCCAAACAACTGCAAATGGATGTTGTCCTATCCATGTGGTGTACCACATGAACCTGGTTCCGTATGAAAAACTCAAAATCGGTGGCATATTCAGCCTCATTAATTTTCACAAATTGATGTTTAAATGTCGGAGAACCTCCACCCAAACCTATGCGGATTTTGGAGGAGAGGGAGTTTTGTTTTTCATTAGTTGGATTTTCAAAACAATTATTTCCATTTTTCTTTTTCATAGTACTGTTATTTAAAGTTATGCGTCTTTCCATCGTGTCGGTCGTTGTTGTTTTGGTGGCGTAAAAAGGTAAGTGTGTGGGGGCATGCAAGTTTTTTGCGGGAAATACTACCCGCCAGTTGGCGGGTGGAGATTTTTTGCAAAACCGGAGGCCAGAACTTGTATGCCCCTGCACACGGGTTACCTTTGCCACCGGAATGACAATGACCGACGGAAAGGCGGAAGTTTAAATTTTACTGTCGGAAAAAGAATTAAAAAAATGAATGGAATAAAACATTCACCTGGCAAATTCCAGGAAACATTACCGAAAAATTACTTCGCGCGGGACGGTAAAAACAAGTGTAGTGGCAGAACATAACGAAGAGAAGTCCGTCAGGATGCGGGGTGACCAAAGTGAAGTGAAGCCGCTACTCTTGTGTGGGGTGCCGGAGAGTGCTGAATGCAAGGAATACTCCGATGATTATCGGAGAGATACCTGAAATAAAGCTATCGAAGGCACAGGTTGGCCCTTATCAAACATTATAAAGCGAAGGAAAAAAGCAAGTGGGGCGATTACCTGAGCCCCTCTTGCGCGGGATGCCGAAACTGTTGAATGAAGGGAAAGAGGGACGAAAGACCGGAGTGAAGGAGACTGTTTATTTAAGTGTGTCAGATTAGAATTAAATTATAATTTGACAACATGAAAGAAAATGATTCATTCAATTTTGAAGAGTTCGAGAAAGATGCTGTAGAAAGGTTACGGGCAGGCGCTCCTCTTTCTGGAGAAGGCGGCATATTTACTCCACTGATCAGGCGGATTCTTGAATCGAGTCTTGAAGGAGAACTGGACCATCACCTGGAACAGGAAGTGGAAGCGAACCGTCGTAATGGCAAGATAGGAAAACGGTTAAAGACGAGCCTGGGCAATGTTGATATTCATACTCCTCGAGATCGGAACGGGAGTTTCACACCTCAAATCGTCAGAAAACGGCAGCGTGTTTTAAATGAAGAGTTGGACCGTAAAATTATCTCGATGTACGGGTTAGGGCTAAGCTATAGCGATATCCGTAAACACATCCAGGAGATCTACGGACTGGAGACCTCGGAAGCGACCATAACCTCAGTGACAGACCGTGTGATTGAGGATGTCAATCAATGGCAGCAAAGACCACTGGAACCGGTTTATCCGATTGTATGGCTTGACGCCATTCATTTCAAAGCAAAGGATGAAGGTCGCATTCAGAACAAGGCAGTCTATTGTGTCATTGGTGCCAACCGAGATGGATTTAAGGACATTCTGGGCATGTATTTGGGGCAGAGTGAAGGTTCAGCTTTCTGGTTGGGCGTATTATCTGATTTACGGGCACGTGGCATTGAGGATATTTTTATTTCCTGTATTGACAACTTAAAGGGATTTGCTGAAGCCATTGAAGCCAGTTTTCCCCAGACCGATGTCCAGCTTTGTGTCATCCACCAGGTACGAAACACCATGCGATTTGTGCCTTACAAGGAAAGCAGAGCAGTAGTCAGTGATATGAAAAAGATTTACAAAGCTCCCAGCAAAGAGGCTTCGCAACAGGCCCTGGAAGAGTTTTGTGCACGTTGGGAAAATAAATATCCCTACAGCACCAAAAGCTGGCGTGTCAATTGGGAACGATTATCCAATTTCTATCACTATCCTCCTGAAATAAGAACGCTTATTTATACAACGAATATCATTGAAAACTTCCATGGACGATTAAGAAAAGTAACAAAGTCAAAGCGGGTATTCAGTAGTGACATGGCATTAATGAAGTTATTGTACCTGATTCAAAAACGGTTCGTGGAAGACAACTGGCAGAAACCAATATTCGCATGGAGACCCATTCAGTCACAATTTTCGATTATTTTTAATGAACGATTCACCAGATAAAATTTTTCTTTTCCAAAACCCTTATGATTTTGGGAGGGCCTTGAAAAAGAAAAATTATGGAGTGACACACTTAATTGAACAGACCCGAGTGAAGCTGTCGCAGGCAATGGCAGGTGCAAAAGATACAATACCACAGTATTTAACATGACCTTTCAATAATGTTAAAAGCTACCTCCTTTTATTAAACTTCATGGATTAGAAGTTTAGCACGCTTTTTGTATTTAACTAAAAAAACTACAACATTGATGATTCTGCAAAGTTTATACCCCGTGAACTTAATGAAAACCTATAAATACAAAACCATGAAAACCAAATCCCTAAAATTATTTTTAAATGAAGTTGTAGATTTAATTGTTCAGAAAGAAGATGTACGGCCACAGAAAATGGAAAAATTAATTGACAAATGGGAAGGATTAATAGAATGTTTTCGCCAACCAGGCAGAAGTCAGACAGAAGAATACCGGGAGTGGTGCCGTCTTAAATTATCGGTTGAATGGATTAAGGAAACTGTGATTGTTGAAAAAAAAAGCCCGCTCCTGATCTATTAATGTTCTTGGACCACCTTATACACTATGTAGAAGTGGAAATTGAATGTACAAAATTAAGGAAAGGGGATAGAATAAATACCAACAACCTGAATATTTACAAAGGTGTACCTCTTACCTGGACTGCCAGCAAACGGGCACTTCTTGAGCTAATATACGCCTTGTACCTTACTATGAGTATCAACCATGGAAGGATTTCCATAAAAGAATTGGTTGGTTTTTTCAGCCATACATTTAACATCCCCCTTCCGGGTTACCATTCTACAATTAAAAAGCTGACTGCCAGGTCGGCGAATGTAATTCATTTGGAATCCCGCTCCTTTTTCCTGAATGAACTGGTGACAGAATTTAATCATAAACTGGAACTTCTGGATGAAAATTAATGGGGTACTTGCCGGCAAGTATCCCATTAGTTTTTTCAACAGTATTCAAATTTGAGAAATGAAAAATCAAAAACTCGCAAATCATGAATATTGACAGGGACAATTTTGAAAGTTACATGGAACGTATATTGGAGCAAATAGAATTGCTCCATCAAAAGACGGACAAGTTTATGACCGACCCAAAGGGCAAAGAATTAAAACTAATGGATAACCAGGACCTATGTCAGTTGCTGAATATCAATAAACGCACACTTCAGCGCTACCGCTCAAAAGGCATTTTGAAATATTTGAGAATTGGTGGCAAAACATTTTATACGGTGGAGCAGGTAAATGACTTTATAAAGGATAGTGATGATTATACCAAATAGTGGGCACTAATTTATAATTAATGTTCTTTGAAACTCCTTGTTCATCGTATTTACAGCATATTTTGTAATATTAGCTGAAAGTAAAGCCGGATGTGGCGCTGTTGGTTGATCTTGTCGAACCAAGTTATGAGCTCGATAACGTAGTTGTAACAAGGGTGGTATGGGCGGTAAAAAGCTTGCCCAGTCCTTGAGCGTTCGTGGCCAGCTATTCTTCTCTCAAAAGCTTAAGCTTTTAGTTTTTATGAATCGTTCGCAATGATTGTTTTTTCACTCATCTATTCTATAAAATATTTTGTTCGTGCTTTTCAATAGCAAAAAGACAAACCATTACAATTCAATTTTTTGTTTCTTACGAAATTGTGTAGCAGTGATTCCTGTATTGCGTTTAAAAAATTGATTGAAATTAGGTACTTCATTAAAACCTAAAATATCAGCTACTTCAGCTATCGAGCTATTTTTCTGGTGAAGCAATGCTTTGGCTGACAAAATTTTATAATCAATAATTACTTTTTGCGCACTCTTGCCTGTCGCTTTTTTCACACATTCGCTCAAATAGATAGGGCTAATATTCATTCGTGACGCATATTCATTTACTGCAAGGAAGGTATAGTTATTAGCATGAATAACTTGTTCGAATTTAGCCATAATCGCATCGTAGCGGTTCATACTGATGATGCCTTCATTATTCCGGGTGATTCGTTTTATTTTATACAATAGAATCAGTAGTAGAGATCGAACTATTTCGAGATCATGCATTTTATCAGCTCTTGACTCGTGATAGATCTCTTTAGTTATGCTTAAAATTTCGGCAAAATCATCATCTGTCAATTGGTATAAAGGCAGTGTGTGAATCTTGAAAAAAGGGTATTCATTTTGCACATCGTACGAATTATTTAATGTTTCAAATAACGAAGCTTTAAAATGGATGATATACCCTTCGTCATCATCTTTTTGTGGTTTCTTTCCGTAATTAATGGTCTGATAAGGTGAAACAATAGCCAAACTATTGTTCATTTTTTGCAAGGTTTGTTCCCCAATTTTTATCTCCACAGTATTATGAAGTAAAACGCCTATTTCAAAAAAATCTCTTTTATGAGGTTCAAAATAGATTTCATCAGGCTCCAGGCCTTTACTGCTGTCCTCTTTTAGTGAGCGGATATAAAAGCGATTCGAATAATCGTTACATCCATTGTCCATATTTAAAAAGTAGCCCTTTATGTTGTCGTATATCTTCATTTTCTCTCCAACTTTTTTCAAATATAATGCAAAAACCTAAATAGTAATCTTTTTTACCCAATTTACAATTCATAATTTACCATTTCTATGAGCTAATTTTGTCCCATAAGAAAAGTACCCATGCTCATTCAAGCCTGGTTATAAGAATGGTAAAACAAAAAATATGAATTCACCAATGAGAAAATTAAGAGGTATCATTTTACTGTGTTTAGGCATAATTGTACTCGCTTCGTGCAATCAAAAGCAAGATAATGGAGCGATGCAGACTCCGGAACTATCGGTAATGGAAGTTAAGGCAAGTACTCAGGAGTTCTACGAATCTTTTTCGGCGACCCTTGAAGGTAAGCAAGACATTGATATTCGGCCGCAAATAACGGGTTTCATCACTAAAGTAAATGTGGATGAAGGATCAGTTGTAAAGAAAGGTCAGGTTTTGTTTCAGATCGATCAAGTGCAATATGAAGAGGCTGTAAACGTAGCGAAAGCCAATGTTGCCGTTGCAGAAGCTGATGTAGCAACAGCTAAGCTAACAGCTGCAAATAAAAAAGCCTTAGCAGAACGAAATATTATAAGCGCTTATGAACTTGAGCTTGCACAAAACGAATTGGGTAGTTGTAATGCTCAACTCGCTTTAGCAAAGGCGGAACTAGTGAGTGCTCAAAAAGATCTGTCCTACACACGCATAACGAGTCCTACGGATGGTGTTATTGGGAAGATATCATATCGTGTTGGAGCCCTGGTAAGCCCAACAATGTCTGATGCTATGACAACAGTTTCGGAATTCACGACCATGTATGCCAACTTTTCTCTTACAGAGAAAAAACTTCTTACTCTGGCTAAAGAGAATAACTTAACTGTAAATATCATCAAAAGTCTTCCTAAGGTACAATTGAAGATGAGCGATGGAGTTATTTACAGATATTTAGGAACGATTGAAACCATTAGCGGAACCATTGATGAGACGACAGGTGCTGCCAGTATTCGGGCAGCCTTTCCCAACGAAGATGGAATTTTACGTAGCGGTGGTACAGCTTCTATTATTCTGCCTTATGCTCTCGATAGCTGCTTGTTAATTCCACAAAATGCCACTTATGAGATTCAGGACAAAATATTCGTGTACACCGTAGATGAGAATTCGAAAGTATCAAGTATCGAAATTGAAATCTATCCACTTAACAACGGTAGTCAGTATGCTGTAACAAAAGGATTATCGGCAGGAGATAAAATCGTAATTGAAGGTATCAATTCCTTAAGCAGTGGTTCAACTATTCAAATAAAATCTGATACATTATAAATCATGAAATTTGATAAATTTATAACTCGGCCTGTTTTATCTTCAGCAATATCTGTTTTCATTGTCATTTTAGGGGTGCTGGGTTTATTTTCCCTACCTATTACCCAATATCCCAGTATTGCACCACCAACTATACAGGTATCGGCCACTTATACAGGAGCCAATGCGCAAACCGTGCTCAATAGCGTGGTTGCGCCTTTAGAGGAGGAAATCAATGGTGTAGAGAATATGTCCTATATGACCTCTACGGCAACCAATACCGGAACTGCCTCAATATTGGTCTATTTTGAGCTGGGCACCGATCCTGATATGGCCGCTATAAATGTGCAAAATAAGGTAAGCCAGGCTGAAGGATCATTACCTTCTGAAGTCACCAAAATTGGGGTAACTACCAGCAAACGTCAATCGAGTATGTTGATGGGTTTTGGTCTTTATAGCGAAAATGATCAATATGATTATTCGTTTTTAGAGAACTATGCCGATATCAATTTAATTCCACAAATCAAACGGATTAGTGGCGTTAGTGATGTTTTCATTACAGGATCAAACTACTCCATGCGTATCTGGTTGAAGCCCGATGTAATGGCACAATATCACCTTATGCCCAGCGACATAACAGCAGCACTCGACGAGCAAAACATTGAAGCAGCTCCCGGACAATTAGGCGAACAAGGCAATCAAACATTCCAGTATGTGTTAAAGTATAAAGGTCGTTTGCAAAGTGAAGAAGATTTCGAAAACATTGTTATTTCGGCTACCAAAGATGGGGAGGTACTTCATCTAAAAGATGTTGCCAACATAGAATTGGGACGTTTATCAAGTAGTGTTACGTCCAATATAAACGGACATCCTGGTGTCACTGGTATGGTTTTCCAAACATCGGGTTCCAATGCGATGGATATTAACAATAGTATTGCAAGTTTCTTAAAAGAGGCAGAAGCAGATTTCCCCGATGGTGTAAAATCGGCTATCATGTTGAATACCAACGACTTTTTATACGCTTCGATTTGGGAAGTGGTAAAAACACTGCTCGAAGCTTTTCTATTGGTTATCCTGGTCACGTATGTCTTCCTGCAAAATACCCGTTCCACACTTATTCCTACCATTGCCATTCCGGTTGCCTTAGTGGGTTCGTTTTTCCTGATGTGGGTATTCGGCTTTAGTATTAACTTGCTTACCTTATGTGCCATGGTACTTGCCATTGGTACGGTGGTCGATGATGCCATTATTGTGGTGGAAGCGGTTCAGGCGAAAATAGATGCCGGCTACACCTCGGCGCGTCAGGCTTCTATTGATGCAATGGGCGAGATATCCGGTGCTGTTGTTACATCCACTTTAGTGATGATGGCTATTTTTATCCCTGTTAGCTTTACGGGCGGAACAACAGGTATTTTCTTTAAACAGATGGGATTAACCATGGCTTTTGCTATTGGTATTTCGGGGATAAATGCACTAACCTTAAGTCCTGCGTTGTGTGCCCTATTGCTAAAACCTACGAGTAAAGATGGCGAAAAGAAGACTTCTTTTGCACAACGCTTTCACACCGCTTTTAACGATAACTTTAGACGTTTAACGAATAAATATAAAAAAGGAGTAGGCTTCTTTACCGCTCACAAACTGATGAGTGGATCGCTTGTTGGCATCGTAATTATTGCTTTTGTGATTTTATTGCGGACCACTCCAACCGGCTTAATTCCCAACGAAGATCAGGGAACTATTTTTGGTGCTCTTGCAATGCCTGTTGGAACGTCATTGGAAGAGACTACAAAAGAAATGGCAAAGATATCGGAGATAGTACAAGGTATTCCTGCCATCGAATCGTATTCCATAAGTAATGGTTATAGCCTTCTTGATGGTTCCGGCAATACCTATGGAAATTTAATGTGTAAACTTAAAGACTGGGACTTACGAGGCGATGGAGAAAGTGTAGATGAGATTATTGCCCAGCTATACAGAGAAACAGCCAAAGTGGTTAAAAATGGGAACATGATGTATTTAGCACCTCCTATGGTAGCAGGATATAGCGTAACCAATGGCTTTGAATTGAAGTTACAGGATAAAACAGGTGGTGATTTAACCGATTTTGAAACGGTCGCTAAGGATTTTATACAACAATTGAATGAACGTCCTGAAATAGAGAGTGCACGTACTTCTTTTAGTGCATCGACACCGCAGTATATGGTCGATGTGGATGTGGAAAAATGTAAAATCGCCGGAATCAGTCCGGATGTCATTTTATCTACATTGGAAGGTTATTATGGTGGTATTTATGCTTCTAATTTCAACCGATTTGGTAAACTATACCGTGTGATGATACAGGCAAGTCCGGATTATCGTACCAATACCGAAAGTTTGAATAACATTATGGTGCGTAACGGAACGGAAATGGCGCCCATATCACAATTTGTAACGCTTCGAAAAGCGTATGGCCCTGATAACATTAACCGCTTTAATATGTACACCTCAATTGGTATAACAGGTTCGCCTGACGGTGACTACAGCTCTGGAGAAGCCATTAGTGCTATCAAAGAACTGGCAAAAGAGCTACCCACTGGTTACAGCTATGAATTTTCAGGAATGACACGTGAAGAAAGTAGTACCGGTGCAAATTCTACTGCCTACGTTTTGGGTCTGGTATTTCTGTTTATCTACCTTTTGTTGAGTATGCAATACGAAAGTTACATACTCCCCATCATTATCATACTTTCCGTTCCTATGGGATTAGCAGGAAGTTTATTGTTTGCCAATATAATGGGAGTCGATAATAACATTTATCTGCAAGTAGCGCTTATCATGTTGATTGGATTAATTGCTAAAAACTCCATCTTAATTGTGGAATATGCCATTGAACGCCGTCAACAGGGATTATCGATTATGCAAGCCGCTATTGAAGCAGCAGCAGCTCGTCTTCGTCCTATTATGATGACTTCGCTTACGCTGATCGTTGGATTATTACCCATGATGTTTGCAAGTGGAGTTGGTGCCAACGGAAATAGCTCTTTAGGTACAGGTGTTATTGGGGGAATGCTTATTGGTATGATCTGTCAAATATTTATCACACCTGCTTTGTTTGTAATCTTCCAAAAAATTCAGGAAAAAGTTAAACCTGTGAATGAGGGATTTAGCCAAACTGATACAGGGAACGCAAGTATCACACAATAAGAAAAAACAAAATGAAAAAGATAATCATATTTTTTATCAGCATCGTACTGCTAAGCAGTTGTTCGGTCTATAAAACCTTCGAAACACCAGAAGTATCAACAGAAAATCTCTTTCGCGACACAAGTTCCGTTGATGCTGTATTGCCTGAGGATAGCGTGAATTTAGGAAACCTACCCTGGCGGGAACTATTTACTGACCCTCAATTACAAGCGCTTATTGAACAGGGCCTGGAAGCCAATGTAGATTTACAAACGGCATTGCTTCGTATAGAGCAAGCTGAGGCATCACTTTCTTCGGCTCGCTTAGCTTATACTCCCGATTTATCATTTTCGGCAACAGGAACATTATCCAATCAGGGTGGATCCACAACAAAATCTTATGAATCGCCGCTCACATCAAGCTGGCAGATCCCTTTGTTTGGCGGTTTACGCAATACGAAAAAAGGAGCGGAAACGACTTTGGAACAAAGGCAGGCGTACAAACAAGCCGTCCAAACTCAATTGATTGCCAGCATAGCAGATAGTTACTATTACCTATTGATGCTCGACAAGCAACTGGATATTACCGATAAAACAATCTTAAGCTGGGAAGACAGAATTGAATCAATGCGAGCTTTAAAAGAAGTAGGCATGACCAACGAAGCTTCCATTTCGCAAAGTGAAGCAAGTTATTATGACTTAAAAATCTACTATTCCGACTTACAACAGTCGATACGTGAAACGGAGAATGCCCTTTCCATCACCTTAGGCCAAACACCTCAGGCTATAAAACGGGGCGAGTGGCAAACCATAAAGCTTCCAGAGCAGATATCGGTTGGTGTTCCTTTACAAATGTTAGCGAATCGCCCTGATATAAAACAGTACGAAATGGCCTTAGCCACAGCTTTCTATAACACCAACGTAGCGCGATCAGCTTTTTACCCCAATATTACTATAAGTGCTTCTGCGGGGTGGACCAATAGTAATGGCGGAATCATTGCCAATCCCCGGAAGATTTTATCCAGTGCCATAGGTTCGTTAACGGCTCCAATTCTTAATCAAGGGGTAAATAAGGCAAATTTAAAAATAGCAAAGTCTCTTCAGGAGGAAGCTTTACTTGATTTTAAGCAGAGCCTGTTGAATGCCGGGAGCGAAGTGAGCAATGCTCTGTTTCAATATTCTACAGCTATACAGAAACAGGAAGATCGTAGCAAACAACTGGAAGCGCTCGAACGTTCGGTGCTCTATACACGTGAGTTATTTCAACTAGCATCATCAACATATTTGGAAGTACTAACAGCTCAGGAAGATTTGCTGGATGCACAATTATCTGAAACAAACGATTGGTATGATCAGGTTCAATCCATTATCAAATTGTACCAGGCATTGGGTGGAGGTAGAGAATAAATATTTTAATTCAGTTAGTTAGTTAAAAGTCAATCATCCGTTTCCTTCACTCAGGGGAAAACGGATGATTGCCTTAGTAAAAATCAGTAAGTCATGAGTACCATGCAATATTCCCTAAAGGAAAGTTCTATTCCTAAGCTACTTTTAGTATATGCAGGACCGGCAGTTCTTGGTCTTTTAATAAATGCGCTTTATAATATTGTCGACCGTATTTTTGTGGGGCAATTTGTAGGAGCAGAGGGTATAGCGGCGGTGACATTAACTTTTCCGGTGTTTCTTTTTCAATTTGGTTTCATCGTCTTGTTTGGCAGTGGAACAGGAGTTTTAATCTCAAAATATTTAGGTGAATCTCGCCCCGACAAAGCAGAAAAAGCACTTGGAACGATGATGGCAGGCCTTTTGATTACCATTGTTTTGTTTACTTCTGCCGGATTGCTGTTTTACAAACCTTTACTACACGCGTTTGGTGCTCAGGGAGAGCTTCTTCAAATATCGGGCGAATATCTGCAGATAATCATTTTTGGCTTTCCTCTTTCCTTTTTTATTGCGCTGGAGTTTACCTGCCGTGCCGAAGGAAATCCTCGTTTGCCTGCTTTCTTAATTTTAATTTCATCGCTCATAAACGTTTCCCTCGACCTTGTATTTATGAAATATTTACAGATGGGGATTAGTGGAGCTGCTCTGGCAACAGTTATCGCACAGAGTGTAAATGCCATCCTTTTACTCAGATACTACCTCAGTGGAAAAAGCCTGATTAAAATAGAATGGAAAAATATTAGACTGCAGAAAAACATGATTCTCCCCATTTTTTCCCTGGGTTTAGCTCCCTTTATTATGGATGTGTCCAGCAGTATACAAAATGTAACTGCCAACAATTTGCTACTTCAGTCGGGAGGAACTTTTGCGGTTGCGGCAATGGGAATTATTTTTAGTGTGAATGTTATCTTTCAGATGACTGCACTGGGAACCGGCGATGGTATGCAGCCCATTGTAAGCTTTAACTTTGGTGCGAAAAACCTCGATCGCAGCCGTAAAACCTTACTATACGCCATGAGTATAGTGGGTTTAATCGGGATGTTAGGATTGATTGTACTGGAACTGTTTCCCAATATAATCATCGGAATTTTTATTGATGATAACAAGGGTGTCATCAATATTACCCGAATAGCTTTACGTATTTTCGCCCTATCTATCCCTTCTTACATGGTTCAAATTGTGGTTACCCGTTATTTTCAGGCGCTACACGAAAAAAGGATTGCTACATTTTTCGCTTTTCTGCGTCCTGTTGTGCTATTTATTCCTATAATATATAGCCTAAACTACATGTGGGGCTTAAACGGTATTTGGGTCTCTTTTGTGATTAGCGATAGTTTGGCTACTTTTGTTTCCTTGCAATTTATTCAAAAATATCAAATTTAATTTGGCAACCAAAGGTTTTTGATTCCAGCCCTTGAACAAAATCATAAAATAAAATTGAAGTAAAAAAACGACACGATAAGTTGAGTATAGCATGTTTTTGTAACCTGCCTCCTTAACAACAGAGTTTCCTAACCAATGAAAAAGGAAATGAATTAGTTGATGACGTTTTTTGGGACAATGACCCAGAAGCCGATAAACTTATTCCAAACGGTCAAGATGTTGGAGACTATAATTCAGTAATCAATCTGTAATTTCGATAAAGGATGCCAATCTTAATAAAGACCGGTGGTACCTGCAAGCGAGCGTTCATTTATTGTATGTGCATGAAATTATTTTCAGCCGGAGAATGGCATGCAGAGCTAGGTCCTTGTCAATCGTCCTTTGATGCCTTTATCAATTAGTTGAATATTGTGAACCTTCTCTAATGAATATTAACCAATTCATTCATCAGCTATATTCAAACTAAGTCAGTTGTAAACTACAACCTGCATCCTTTCGGCTGGTAAAAGTTTCTTGTTTCTTCCACTTCAACCATCTCTTTTTCCTTTTCAGCTTTCTCCGGACTACTTTCCTTTGGCTGGCTTTGCCTTTCAAGCGAAACCTTAATTTTACGTTCCAGTACCGAAAGTTCCGTTTTCAGTTTATTAAGTTCTTCTTCTTTCCGCCATTTCCCGTTAACTACCTCCTGCAAAACAGGGATGTCCTTTTTAAGCTTTTCATTTTGAATTTGGTGGTTTTCTATCAATTCAGGGATTTTATGCAGGGCATTCAAAAAGTTCATGGAAGCCAGTTTAGGGTCCCTGGCTATCCTGCCATTGTTGTAGGTATATTTTATAACACTTTGCCCCTGGATAAAAAAACGGTTATCAATGTAATTGTCATCGCTAAAAAATGAGCCGTCTATAGCCGACAGTTCTGATTTTACCAATAGCCGAAAGCTATAAAGTTCCCCAATTTTCTGATATTCGCCCTTAGTATTGAAAGTATCATTTATCTGGTTAAGTTTTGCCCCAACAACTTCATAAGCGGAAGTATTCAACCCATCCAGATGTACGGGATTTAATAAATTTTCATTGTCATCTTTCTGTAAGCGTCGCTGTAAGAATTGCCAATCGGCTGTCATTTCTTCAATAACCGTATTGCTGTGTTTTATGGCGTGCTGTATTTCACTGAGTTTGTATTCAGAGGAACTCCGGGAGCGGTAGAAGGCTTTGCGTTCACTTTCCATCGCTGTAATTTTCTTCTCCAGTTTTGCTTTTTCCAATAATTCGGTATTGCCGGACAAAATAGCCACATATTCCGAAAAGTTCATACCCGAGTTTTCGCCCATAGCGCCTTCGTCAATGGTGCGGGTACCCATATTGTTAGACTTTAGCTGACGGATAAACAATTGTTTGTTGGCCAGCAGGTTGAACTTATAGGAATCCAAAGACTTTTCTACGGCATATATAAAAGTGTCCACCTTATTTCCGGCAAAGGCTTTGGCAATTTCGTTGCCTTTCCGCACTGCCCGCCCATTTCGTTGCTCCAAATCGGAAGGGCGCCATGGAATGTCCAGGTGATGGATGGCCACCGCCCTTTTCTGTGCATTTACCCCTGTGCCGAGCATATCGGTAGAACCAAACAAAACCCTAACCTGCCCACTGTTCATACCTCTGATAATTTCTTTTCGAACTTTATCGGTTTTGGCTTCCTGTATAAACCGGACTTCGCGGGCCGGGATGCCGTGTTCTTCATATAACTTTCGCTTAATCTCGCTGTAAACATTCCATTCTCCCGGCTTGTAAGTCCCTAAATCAGAAAATACGAACTGTGTCCCTTTTTGCTGTTGGTAGCTCCGGTAGTAAAGGGCTATATTGGTTGCGCAATGCGAAGCTTTATTGTCAATGTGGTCTTCATAATGCGGGCTTATCATCCGCATATCCAGGCTCATTTTGCGGGCATAATCGGTTGCAATCAGCATCTTGGCTTTTTCCTCCCTTTCCGTCAAGGGCGCCCTTCCCAAAATTGTTGCATCCCCGTTTTGGGCAAAAGCCATCAGCCTTTTTATAAAATCTTCCTGGTCAGGCGTGGGTGGAATGTGGTAAAGCTGTTCGTTCATCTCCGGCCGGTCAATGCCCACATCTTTGGCTGTGCGGTAGTCGGTTATTTCAGAATAGAAAGCAGCCAGTTCCGGGACTTTAATAAAATAGCGGAAACGCTCTTTCTGCACAATCTGGTTGGTTACGGAAAATTCAAAATTGGCAGTTTTTTTTGTGTAGATGGCCGCCCAGGCATCAAAGCAATGAATATCCTGCCGGGCGAGGGCTTCAGGGCGCAGGTATTTAAACAACAGGTACAGTTCCGTCAGCGAGTTGCTGATGGTTGTCCCTGAAAGAAAAGTCGCCCCTAAATCTTTGCCCTTGTTTGCTTGTATGGTACGGATAGCAAACAACAGGTTTAAGGCACGCTGGCTTCCCTGCGAATTGCCCAGCCCTGCCACACGGTCGTGGCGGGTATTGAACATGAGGTTCTTGAATTTATGGCTTTCATCAACAAACAGGTGGTCTATGCCCATTTGTTTAAAATCCACAATATCATCGGTGCGTTGTTCTATCTGGTGTGCAATATTTTTAAGTTTTACCTCCAGGTTGGACTGGCGTTTTAACAAACCCTTCAGCATGGCATTCGACACATTGGCCCCCTGGTTTTTGAGTACTTGCAGGTTTTCTTCCACGCTGTCCAGTTCCTCCTGTAATATGCGTTGCTGCATTTCCGGCGACTGTGGAATTTTCTGAAATTGGTCGTGGGTCAGGATGATGGCGTCCCAGTTGTTGTTTTTTATGTCATGAAAAATTTTCAGACGTTTTTGCGGGGTAAAGTCCTGTTTGCCCGGATATAGTATTTTGGCATGGGGATAAGCTGTTCGGAATGTTTCCGCTATTTCGTGCACATTGGCTTTCAACCCGATAATCATTGGTTTTGAAGCGATATTCAGACGTTTCATCTCGTAGGCGGCGCAACACATTATCAGGGTTTTGCCTGCCCCTACCTCGTGGTCGCAAATCCCACCGCTGTTTTGCTTTAACATCCAAATGGCATCTTTCTGGCTGTCGTACAAATCCGTTATGCCCAGCCCTTTTAAGTCCAGGCCGGGGAATGACTGGTGGCTGCCCTTATATTCAGGACGGACAAAGCAGTTAAATTTATTGTTGTACAGCCCGGCCAACCGTTGTTTAAACTCCGGTGACTGCCCGTAAAGCCACTCGGTAAAACCTTCACGTATTTCGTCAATTTTGCTACCGGCCATCTGGATAGCTTCATTGTCGGGGACTTTTACCTCTTTGTCATCTACAGTAATGGTTTTGGTAATGTTGGGGGTGGTATTGAGCAGCGCATGTTTCAAGAGCGCCATCCCGTTATATGAACGGCTTTGGCTGCGTACGCAAAACTTGTCGTGGATTTGGGCAGTATAATGGCCTGCTTCCACTGAAAACTCGTCAAGGTTCGGGAGATAGTGTACTTTCACATCGGTATCGAACAGATAAGAGGCATATTTTTCATAAATCCCGGTGGGTATCCAGCGTTCACCAAGATTAAAATCCAGTTGTTCAAAAGAAATTGGTTCAGGGATGACTTTTTCCAAAGCATTATAAGCTTCAATTGCTTCCTGTTTATTTATAATAGCGGGATTACCGTCATTTTCTTCCAGGTATTTTTTTATTAAACCTGCCTTTTGTACCACGTTCCCGGCCAGAAATTTGTCAGCAGTTTCATAGCTTCCCTCCAAAGGATTAAACCAGATATGCCCGTGCAATTGTTCTTTAACCTCTGAAATTTCCATACCTGTCTGCCGGGCCATAAAATCCAAATCCACATTTCCGGTCCGGTTTAGCGACAAAGCCAACGCTTCTTCCGGGCTGATATTTTCTGCCTGGTTTGAATTGGAAAAGCTCACCGGGGTGAGGAAAATATCGGCTTTTTCTGCCTTACCATCAATGTATCGCTCCAAAGCCAAAACAGATAACGCCCCTTTGTCCATTTTAATGGCTTTCAGGTTGTCCGGGGCATTCAGGAAACCATGCTTTTGGACAAAAGTATCGTATTGGTTGTTTAGCAATTTTCGTATTTCGGAGTTCTCTTTTTTCTCCGTAGCTTCAAAATGGTAGAGTTGCTCGTAGGCATCCCTTATTTCGATGTAAGAACGAATAATGCCCCTTTGTTTTTGCCCGATGTCCAGGGGATGAAAAATGGTACCCTTATCATTTATGTTCCGTAAATACCCCACTTGTGAACCATTAACTGCTACAAGGCTGCCATCGCTGAGAAAATGGTGCAGTTCCCCCTCAAAGGGGCGTGGTTCAAAATTTTCTTTTTGGGGTTTTTCCTTCCGGTTATTCGATGCAGCTTCAAACTGGTCAAACAGGCTGAGTTGCGTTGCGCCACCGGGTTGCAATTTTACAGTATGCGGTGGGTTGTTTTTAGTTTCTTTTTTTTGAGAGCTTACTCCCTGCTGTGCTGATTGTGTCTGTTGTGGCGGTTTAGATTGAACTTTATCCTGTTGGCTCTTATCACTATGGTGGCTAAACAGTCCAATATCCAGGTAGCGGGACATGTCATTTTGCAGCATATTTTGCATGTCCCCTGCAATTCCTTTCACCCCTCCTTCATGTTCGTATATCCAGGCTGGTTTTCCGTAAGGGTCGGAATCAATAAACCCCTTGGTGTGCACAATTCGCTGCATGTCCTGATAATAATCGTTTACAATAATACCGGAAGAGAGCGGACGGCTGTGGATGAATGCTTCTTCCCGGTCGGAGATGCGTTCTTTGTAGCCGTTTTTTTGAAGGATGATAAGGTCGCTCCCCACATCAGTCCCCGCATAATCTGAAAAGAGGTTATTGGGCAGACGAACGGCAGATACCAGGCTGCATTCGCCCATTAACCAGTTGCGCACTGGTTGGTTTTTCGGGGAATCCATCACTCCCTGTGAAGTAATAAAGGCCAGTATGCCCCCTTCCCGAAGGGTTTTGACTGCTTTGAGGAAAAAGTAGTTGTGGATGGCCCCGGTTGCCATTTTTTCGGCGATTACCGATGAAGCATGAAACGCAGGGTCGAAAACGGCAACATCCCCGAAAGGGATATTGGAAGCTGCCAAATCAAAATAATTATTGCGGCTTTCCCTGATATTTTCATAGCCTTCTACTTTGATTGTGCTATCAGGATAAAGATAGCCAAGCATTTTGCCGGTGAGCAAATCCTTTTCAAAACCAACAGTTTCTTCAATGGTTTCCTGATTATTAAAAGCTGACAAAAATTCGCCCATCCCGGCAGAGGGGTCTAAAAAACGACCGGGTATTATCCCTGCATTACTCAATGAATCTGCCAGTGCGGTTACAATTTCCGGTGGCGTGTAAAAAGCAGACAAAACCGAATTTTTCAGGCTGTTGTAAAACTGCCGGTACTGGTTCCTGTCTGTGCTGTTTTCATAGATAACTTTATGCAGTTCCCTGACCAGTGGGAACAACGGCAAATCAGATTTTGTCCAGCGCATGGCATCACTTAAATCCTTTACAGGGTTCAGTACACATTTTAAACCGCCAAAGCCGGAAAATCTCCGCAAAACTGCCAGTTCTTCGCCGGAGGGTTGCCTGTTTCCTTTTTCCAGGCGGAAAAGTGTGCGGATGGCCTGTGTATTATCCAGCAGGTGTTGTCTTTTGTTATAAGCCATACGCAACAATTTTTCCGGTTAATTCCGTATATAATTTTTCATATTCCGGGGTGTCCTCAAAACTGTCGTGTAGGTCATAAGTTGCAAAGACATCTTTGCACAGGGGCAGTAGTTCCAGTGCATACTGTTGAATTTTTTCATCGCTTACCGTATCTGAAAATTCTTCGGACAGTACCTCAAAAAGCGCATTGTATCTTGAGAAGTGTAGCCCGCGGAGTAACTCTGCGTTAGCCAGCTCCTCTGCTTCAATATGATTTGCCCCGTTTCGGATGGCTTCTGAATAAGCCTCTGCAGCCAGTTCACTGCGATGCCGGATAAATTGCCGGTCGTTGAGTTTATCGGGATGGTTTTCTTCCAGGAAAGTGATAAGGCGTAATTGAAAATATGAGAGTTCCATGATTTGTTGAGTTTTTAGTAATCACACTATTGAAAAGAAATTCTACTTTAACAGGAATACCGGTTGTTAACGGGAACCACTCCCGGAAAAGCAGGGTGGTGAAAGGGCGTGGCCGGTGTAAACCGTGAAACGCCCTTTTGCCTTCCTGCCCGGGATATGCGGGGTTCTTTGGCGTTTGTGAATGAAAAAAAACTGCCGCGTCCCCGGCGCAGCGGGGATATCGCCGCAGTTTTGAATGAGCAGGCGCCAAAGTACCGCAGAGCATCATTTACAGGTATCACTTCGGGTATTTAATGACTTTTTATCGGGTACAAATTCAAAACCTGTTTTAAAATCTTCCTTTAATACCAGAATTGCATTGAATGTATTCCCCTTATTGCTTTTGAAGCCTTTGATTTCGGGGGTCTTTCCATTGGACAGCAACTGACCGATTTGAGCATCGGTCAGTATTCTGCCATAAATATTTCGGAAAATGACAAGCCCGCAATCTGAATGGTCGCATTTGGCAACTTTGGAATAGAAAAACACGTTTCCTTTTTTGCATTTGGGGCAAACAACGCCGGGAGTATCATTTATTTCTATCCTAATTTTGCTGTGGAGCAGTTCTTCTGTGATTTGTGTTGTGTATTGCCGGATTCCCCGCAAAAATGTCCCGGCATCGATAGCCCCCTGTTCAATACGTGCCAGGTCATATTCCCAGTTGCCTGTCATTTCTACATCCGCAATTTTCATATCTTTTACAACGGCATAAACAGCGAGCCCTTTTTCGGTCGGGACAAGTGATTTACCGTTCCTTTTTATATATTCCCTTGCAAAAAGGATTTCGATAACGGCGGCACGTGTTGCCGGGGTACCAATCCCCACTGTGTTTAAACTTTTGCGGTAGTCTTCGTTGTCCAGTTCTTTTCCGGCATTTTCCATGGCTGACAACAAAGCGGCTTCGGTCAGCAATGGTTTCGGCCTGGTCCGCTTTTTAAGAATTTCAGCCCTGGTTATTGGCAGCTGTTCCCCTTCGGAAAATTCAGGTAGCGCTGTTTCGTTTTCTTCGCAGGCATTCAGCACTGCACGCCAGCCTTTGGTTGTGGTAACGGTTCCGTTGGCTTTTAACTCAATGCCGTTACAATTGAATACAACCAGGGTTATTTCTTTTTGACAATTCGGGGAGAAAGCTTCCAGCATCCGTCCGGCTATCATATCATATACTGCCTGTTCTTCTTTCTTTAAACCTATAGGTTTATTTTCTGTAATAAGCAATGCATGATGGTCGGTTACTTTTCCATCGTTGACACACTGGTCATTCAGCGGGTTCAGTTTTTTCGCATAATCGCCCAAAACCGGGTGCTGGTGCAACGTCGAAATTAATGCAGGTATCTCTTCGAAAACATCCCCCGGTATAAACCTGCTTCCGGTACGTGGATAAGTGATGAGTTTGTTTTCGTAGAGTTTCTGGGCAACAGACAAAGTTTGGGTAGCCGAAAAACCCAGCCTGCTGTTGGCATCTTTTTGCAGGGCGGTTAAATCGTAAAGCAACGGGGGTTTTTCGGTACGTTGTTTGGTTTCAACAGTGGAAACTTTTAACTGCCCGGAATCCCTTATTACCTGCAAAACCTGTGTTGCTTTTTCTTCATTTTCAAATTCTGTAGTAACCGGGGCTTTAACTACCAGGCCATCTTTTTCAAGTTCAGCCTCCACAACCCAAAAGGGCTTTGGAACAAAATTTTTGTTCTCCAGAAATCGTTTGCAGACCATTGCCAGTGTTGGGGTTTGTACCCGGCCAAGCGAATACAGCCCGTGCCCCGCATTTAAGGTAATCGCCTGCGTAGCGTTCATTCCCACCAGCCAGTCCGATTCGCTCCGGGCTTGGGCCGCCCGGTAAAGGTTATCATACTCATGCCCGCTTTTAAGGTTGTTAAGCCCCTGCCTGATTGCTTTGTCCGTCAGGCTGCTTATCCACAGGCGGGAAAAAGTTTTTTTGCACCCCAGGTAATTATAGATGTACCGGAAGATAAGTTCCCCTTCGCGCCCGGCATCGGTGGCCACGATAATGTGGTTGCACCGGTTGAAAACGGATTCGATAACTTCCAGTTGTTGTAACGTCCTTTTGTCAAACTGGTACGATTTGCCTGCCTTTATACTGCGTGGCGTTAAAATAAATTCTGCGGGGAGCATGGGCAGGTTTTCTTTTTGGAAACTGCCATAGCCATATTCTTCGGGCTTGGCCAGTCCAATTAAATGGCCTAAAGCCCAGGTAACCACACACCCGTTTCCTTCAAGGTATCCGTCGTGTCTCTTTGTTGCCCCTGCTATCCGGGCTATTTCTTTTGCTACACTTGGTTTCTCTGCTAATATTGCTTTCATATTTTTATTTTTTGCTATTTTTTTTGATTGCCGCAATTCTACACTTTGAGCCCTTTTGCTTTGGGTTTTTGCTGTTTGGCCTCTTCGCGTTGTTGTTTCTCGTTAGGCTTGGTTTGTCCCGGTTTCAGAGGTTCTTGTACATTTTTGGTGGCCTCGTTGGTTTTGCCTTGCGAATTGACGGCTTCCTGTGTCTTGTGGGCATTATCAGGTGTTTTCTCCTGTGCTTTGTCCGGGTTCCATTTAAAGAAATCAAGCTTCCCTTTTTCAGGATTTACTTTAATGTAGGCATTGTATTTTTCCCCCTTTTTATCGGTCAGTCCTTCCATATAAATGGTTTTTTCTACTTTCAGGTCGGCCTGTTGTTTTTCGGTGAGGCTTACCCCTCCGAGCTTCGTAGGAATCCTAAGGTTATTTTGTTGGTTTTGGACCTGGTTGTTAAAAATGAATTCCAGCCCCCGCTTTTCGGCATTGACCTGCAAGTGTGCAGAAAACTTTTTTCCACTCCGGGCTGTCATGTTTTCAACCAAAACTGCTTTGCCTTCCTGTAATTCCAGTTTTTGTTTATCGTCAAGGCGCACGCCTTTAATCTCATCCGGGATATTTATTTTATCGGCACGAAGGGCGACGATTTCGTTGGTCAGTTTATCAACGCTTACATATACCGGAAGCGTTGAACCGTCTGTCTTTTTCAGGTCGAGCACTTTCCCGAGGTTACCGGTTTCCGATAAAGCCTTTTTCTCCTGGTCGGTAAACTGATGGCCGTAAAACGGTTTGTCCAGTTCAGGTTGCTGGCGCACCCCGTGGACAGTAACGGTAAGTTTATCGTCTTCTCCTTTGCGGAATGCCAGCCTTGCCTGTGTATCTACACTAATCCCTTCCAAATCCATTTTTACGGGAAGCAAAGGGGATTTTCCATAGTTCAGCATCGTATCCAGGCATTTTCTTTTTTGCAGCATTTCTTTACTGACCCCCATTTTAGCCAGGCTGTCCCAGTCCACTTCGTTTTCTGATATGGCTGTTGGTTTCTTTTCAGGAGTTGATTGTGTGGTTCCTGGTTTTGAAGCTTGTTGATTGTGTTGTTCCGGATTTTGCTCTTTGTTTTGTTTTTTAAGGTAGTCATCGGGTTTTACCCGGTATTCGTCCAGCAGTTCTTTGCCCGATTCGTAGCCGTTTTTCAGGATGTCGCCGATAACAATGGACATTTCAGAAACACTGTTGATTGGAACTTTGAAAAAACTGAATTGGGTGGGGTTTTTGCATTGTCGCATGAAATTGGAAAAGAAGTTTTCCAGCGCATTGCCGTGCCTGTCGATTTGCAGGAAATCCGGGTTAGTTTTGTCCCGGGCCGATACGGTTTGGGGAGTCCCGTCTTTGTTCAGTTTCCCCGTTACAGCTTTTACAACCGGTTTGCCTTGTTCTTTTTCCTGGGCAACCAGTAAGGTTTCGGATGTTAAATCTTTGTCCATAATTTGTACATTTAGAATTTATAATGCACTGAAATTATGGCTTAGGAATGTTGATTATTAATTCGTTGTAGTACTTGTCCTGAATGATGTACGGTTTGTCTTTTGGTGAAATATGTTGACTTAAAAAGGTAACAGAGAAACTTTTTCTTCAATGAAGACCAAGAGAAAGGTCAGCAACGTATAGAAGCATAATTCGTATAAATAGAAATCTATACCAGTAAAAAACTATAATGATGGTACATAATTGCTGCTTTTCATTTTTGTGAAGGTAATTTTAATGTGAAACCAATTTTGTGTAAGTTTGGACGGTACAATTTTAAAAAGACCTGATATAGCAAATAACAAATAATACAAAATATTAAGATAGAAAGCGTTAGCTTTTATATTGGTATCAGAAAATCGCCATTTTTCAAATGCACCAAATTTAAAAGTAAGTCGCTCACGCTACGGGCGTGGGCTGTGCTTATTTGGTGCGTGGGTGTTTGGCGATACCTCTGATATCAGTAAGTCACGGTTCCACGCTTTTTTTTGCAGTTGTTGCAGGAACCGGTTAAAACAAAAATCGACCTTATGAGAAAACTTATATCCGCTATTTGTGCTTTACATTTACTTTTTCTAATTAAAAAGTCTTCACAAATTTCCGGGAAAATACTTGTCTTTAGTTAATTTAAACCAAAAAATACGCTACTGAAATCTATGAAAAAAAGAGCAAGGGAAAAGTTGGGGGAAGAAGAAACTGAAAAGGAAGTACAACAAACTGACAAATCTGGTATTAGTGAACTTCTTGCCACGACAGCCCATGACCTTCGGAATATTATAGGGGGAATTTACGGGCTAACGCAAATAATTGAAGAGGAACTGGAAAAGCACCCTAATCCTGAAATCAAAAAACTGACGGAGCTTATTACCAAACAGTGTGAACTCGGAATAGACGTTTCTACCGGGCTGGTTAAAAATTTCAAACAAGATATCTGCTCGTTGAAAGAATTACTTACTTCACAGGCAAATTTATACCAATACAAGGCCGACCGGAAAAATATAAATTTTGACACCGACTTTCCCGATGATGATATATATGCAGAGACAAAACCCGGATTGTTACTTCGGGTGCTCGATAATCTTTTTGACAATGCGGTAAAATTCACGCCCCGGGAAGGGCAGGTGATATTGGGTTTTAAACGCCGTGGACCAAAAGCCATTGTATTTATAAAAGATACAGGTATTGGCATTCCAGCAGATTTGCACCACCAACTGTTTAAAAAGTTCAAACAAATACAACGGCCAGGCACTGAAAACGAGCCCTCTTCGGGGCTGGGCCTTTCTATCAGTAAACAACTAAGCAAAGAATTAAAAGGAAAACTTTGGTTTAAAAGCACTGAAAATAAAGGGACAACATTCTACCTTTCGTTGTCAAGTTGCAACCCTCCGCCCAAAAAATAAATTATCTTTCGGGTCCTTCTGTTAAATCTCACTGTTTCTTCCATTTTTGGTTAAAAACTTCGAAAAGCCCCAATAAATGAAGCTTGCGATTTGCCCATTCGAAAGAAATATATAAATCGATATCAGGTATTCCATCAGCGTTTTACCCGTTGACAAAAAATTGTATTTTCGCCGTTTTTGAGCTTTAAGCTAAACATACTTAGCTTTTAGGCAGTTGTTAACAAGTTTAAGGGAATCTAAAAGCCGTAATTACCAGCCCAACCATGCTAAATTGTTATCTTTGAGCAAATAATAATAGCTCATTTTGGATAGAATGAACAAAGAAATAGACAACAAACTCAACTCGAAAAATATCAAGCCAACTGCAATGCGACAATTGGTTTTACAAGTTTTAACGGAGCAAAAAACAGCTATAAGCTTGCCCGAATTGGAACAAAAATTTGAAAAAGCAGATAAGGCAACTTTATATCGAACACTAAAAACATTTCAGGAAAATAAATTGATTCATTCCATTGAAGATGGTTCCGGCTCATTAAGATACGCGCTTTGTCAGGACAATTGCGAGTGCGACCCCGAAGACCTTCATGTTCATTTCCTTTGCACAAATTGCAATCAAACTTTTTGTTTAAACGACATTCCTGTTCCAACAATTAATCTCCCCAATAGCTTTTCCCTCGAAAGTGTGAATATGGTTGTTAAAGGCGTTTGCTCCAATTGTGAACGGTAACTTTGCAACCCGGTTGCATCAACAATTTAGTATCTTTGACGTTGTAATTTTTGAATAAAATTCTGACAGATTGAAATTAATGGAGAAACATACGGGTAATTTTCTTGTCCTGATTGCAGGGATAATTATTTTTGCCCATGCCGTTATTCCCCACCACCATCACTTCGATTCCATTGATTCGCATTCGCAAAATTCTCACTGTGAAACTTCAAATTCTGAAAAACACGGTGACAATCCTGAAACGCATTGCCACGCCTTAAATATTGTCGTTTCTGAAAAGCCTGGCAATTTAACTGTTGCGACATCAGTCGTATCGCAACCTGCTTTTGATTTGTCAATAACTCAACCAAAACCTAATTTACAATTAACAAGAAATTCATTAATCCTACCCATTCCTTTTAGGTTTTCTCCACCCGAACAAATATTCCTTACCAACCATTCATTAAGGGCGCCCCCCGCTACTGTTTAATTTCTTTTTGATTTTCTTATAAATCCGATAGAGAATTTTATCGGCAATAGTAATCACTTAATCTTTTAATTATGAAAAAGAAGAGATTAAGCAAGCATGAGTTGATTGAAAAGCAAAGGCTTGAAAATAAAAAATTTAACAGGACCATGCTGATAAGTTTCAGCATCCTTTTTCTATGCTCAATGTCAATTCTGACTTTTTATACCTATCGGTGCGACACAAGGTTAGCCTGGCGTAAAATGGTATGGTATGGTAAAGTAGTACCTAAGAATTGGATATGTATGAATGGGGATAATCTTCAAATCCATGAAAGCACCAAAGCGGTTTTTGATGACAAAATATACTATTTCTGTAGCCAGCAATGCTTCAATCATCTCGCGAAGCATTTCAGGGAAGTTGCTATTGTCGCTGATGCCGTTTCAGGAGATTCAATAAATAAATCGGATGCAATTATCGGTCTTAAAAAAAGAAATAAGCCCGAATTGGTTTATTTCAGGAATAAAGAAAACTTCAGAGAATATTATGAATCAAGACACTAAAAATAAACTCAAGTTTCAAACAAATAAAACAGATATGAAATGATAAACAAAATAATTTCTTTTTCAATAAAGAATAAATTTATTGTAAGCCTGATGCTTTTTGCCCTGATTGGGGGAGGTATTTATTCTTTAAAAACAGTCAACCTTGATTCGGTTCCCGATATTACCAACAATCAGGTGCAGGTAATTACCGTTTCACAGAATTTATCCACAGTTGACATCGAACAATTTGTTACCTATCCGGTAGAGCTGGCTATGGCCAATTTGCCGGGGGTTATTGAATTACGTTCAGTGTCACGGTTTGGCTTGTCTGTAGTAACAATTGTATTTAAAGACAATATGGGTACCTATTTGCCCAGGCAGGTTGTTCAGGAAAAACTTAATGCTGTAAAAGACGAGATACCTGCTCAGTTTGGCGAACCGTTTATGGGGCCTATTACGACAGGTTTGGGTGAGATTTTTCAATACACGATAAAGCCTAAAGCCGGTTATGATACCACATATACCCCAACCGAATTACGGACCATCCAGGATTGGATTGTAAAACGGCAAATGGCTTTAATCCCGGGTGTTGTTGAAGTAAATTCATTCGGGGGGAACATCAAACAATACGAAATAGCCCTGAATCCAGATAAATTAAATGCCATGGGTGTTTCAATTACCGAGGTTTTTGAAGCATTGGAAAACAACAATGTCAATACCGGAGGAGCTTATATCGAAAAAGGGCACATGGCCAATTTTATCAGGGGCGAAGGCTTAGCCAGGTCGTTGGACGATATAAAAAATATTGTAGTAAAAAACGAAAATGGAATACCCATATTAATTAGCGATGTGGCTGAACAGGTTCATTTTGGTAGCCAGGTTCGTTACGGCGCATTCACGCAGGAAGGGCATGAAGCCGTTGGGGGCATGGTTTTGCTGCTGAAAGGCGAAAACTCGAATAAAGTGATACAAAGCGTAAAAGCCCGTATTGCCAAAGTACAGAAGACTTTACCAAAAGGCCTGGAAATAGTTCCTTTTCTTGACCGTTCCGATTTAATTCAAAGAACGACAAGTACTGTCAGTAAAAACCTGATGGAAGGCGCCCTTATCGTCATATTTGTACTGGTTATTTTATTGGGAAGTTTGCGCGGGGGTCTGGTTACCGCTTCGGTTATCCCTCTTTCGCTGCTGTTTGCTTTTATTTTAATGAAGATATTTAATGTTTGGGCAAACCTGATGAGCCTTGGGGCAATTGACTTTGGTATTATCGTAGATGGCGCTGTGATAATCGTCGAGGGGACGGTCCATGAAATCGAGAAAAGGATAAAAGCGGGGAAAGAAAAATTTGGCCAGGCACAAATGGATGAACTAACTTATCATGCCTCCAGTACCATGATGAATTCCGCATTTTTCGGACAACTAATTATCCTGATTGTTTTTGCACCGATACTTTTTCTTACCGGGGTTGAAGGCAAAATGTTCCAGCCAATGGCTTTCACATTTGGGTTTGCCGTCCTTGGGGCTTTATTGCTCTGTCTTACATACGTCCCAATGATTTCATCCATTATAATGAGACCTTCAAAAAGCAAAACCAGTTGGTTCTCCCGTTTCGAAAATATTCTGGAAAAAATCAGCGGTAAATTGTTACACAGGATTCATGTTGCTTATGTACCGGTTCTTCAAATAGCGCTAAAACGTAAAATTGTAACCCTCGTTATTGCCATATCAATATTAGGAAGCGCCGTTTTTATTTTTACCCGGATGGGGGGCGAATTTATCCCAAGCCTTGATGAAGGGGATATAGCCATGCAAACGTTCCTTCGTCCCGGGAGTTCTTTGTCGGAAACAATTGACCGGGAAAAAGAAATTGAAAAAATTATTATGACAAATTTCCCGGAAGTAAAAACTATGGCTGCCCGGATTGGTGTTGCCGATATCCCAACTGACCCGATGGGATTTGACTTTACCGATAGCTTTATTATTCTTGAAAAAGATAAAAGCAAATGGGTTTCTGCAACAACAAAAGAAGAGCTGATAGAAAAAATCAGGGAAAAACTGGCTCATCTGCCTGGCCTTAATTTTACATTTAGCCAACCTGTTGAGTTGCGTTTCAATGAACTTTTAACGGGAGTAAGGGAAGATGTCGCAGTTAAATTATTTGGCGAAGATTTGGATGTGCTCTCTGAAAAGGGGGAGAAAATAGAGGAGATAATAAAAACAGTACCTGGTGCGGAAGATGTTACCCTTGAAAGGACTGCCGGATTACCGCAAATGACGGTACAATATGACCGGAGAAAAATAGCCCAATACGGTTTGGATATTGCCAAACTCAACAGGTATGTGAGTGCAGCTTTTGCAGGAAGCAGCGCAGGGGTGATTTTTGAGGGCGAAAGGCGTTTCGACATGGTTATCCGGCTTGATAAAGAACACCGGAAAAGCATTGAAGATTTAAGAAATTTATATGTTGACCTGCCTAACGGAAAGCAAATCCCTATTAAAGAAGTCGCTGAGATAGACTTTCAGCCCGGGGCAATGCAAATTTCAAGGGAAGGCACTTTTCGGAGAATTTATGTTGGAGTAAATGTCAGGGGAAGGGATGTTGAATCGGTAGTAAATGAAATTCAACAGAAACTGGATAAACAACTCGATTTGCCAGCCGGTTATTACATTACTTACGGCGGTGAATTTGAAAACCTGCAACGGGCAAAAAACAGGTTGTCGATTGTTTTACCTATTGCCTTAGCCCTGATTTTTATCCTCTTATATTTTGCCCTGCATTCGTTTCCCCAAACGGTAATGATTTACATGGCTGTGCCACTCGCTGCCATTGGAGGCATATTTTCCCTGTGGATTAGGGGAATGCCCTTTAGCATCTCCGCAGGGGTTGGGTTTATCGTCCTATTTGGTGTCGCCGTATTAAATGGCCTGGTTCTTATCAGTCGCTTCAATTCGCTTAAAAAGGAGGGTGTCGCTAATATTATGGAACGGATTTCCATCGGGACAGAAGAAAGGTTAAGACCCATCCTTCTAACTGCGACAGCAGCTATGTTGGGATTTTTGCCCATGGCAGTTTCAGCTTCAGCAGGTGCAGAAGTACAACGTCCTCTTGCAACTGTGGTAATTGGTGGTTTATTTAGTGCCACTTTCCTTACGTTGGTTGTAATTCCGGTATTGTATGCATTGGTTGAATCGTTCACGCAAAAAAGAAAACAAAGGCGTTTTAAAACTCCTAACGCAACGCTGATTATCTTGTTGTTTTTGAGCGTTGGGCTATTTTCTATTTCTCTAAATACCCAGGCACAGGAAACGGATTCCCTACCTCAAATTACAATTAATGAGGCAGTAAGCAGGGCAAAAAATAAATTTCCGTTGATAAAAGCTGCCCAACTTGAGATAAAAAACCAGGAAGCCCTGAAAAAGACAGCGTGGGATATCGGAAATACCGAGTTTTCAACAGGCGCTGAGGAAGTTGGTAACAACACGGATAATGGTATCTACAATACCATTTTGGTGAGACAGGAATTTGATGTTTTAAGTATCGGGGCTAAATCAAAGGTGCAGGACAAGCAGGTAGCTATTTCCCAAACTGCCCTTAACCTGACAGAACTGGAGCTTGTGCGCGAAGTTAGTATTGCCTGGGGTGAAGTGTACAGTGCAAAAAACCGGTACAGGCTTTATTTACAACTCGATTCTGTTTTCAGGAATTTTGAACGGGCTGCAAAGCTGCGCTACGAGACCCAGGCCACGTCAAAACTTGAATACCTGTCAGCATCAAACCAGGCCAAACAAATCACCGTCCAAAAGGAAAAATCAAGAATGGACTACCAAATTGCCCTGCAAAAATTAAATCTTTGGCTTGTTAGTGATACCGTCTTTACGGTCGACGACAATTCTATTAAAGATGCAGGCGTTCCGGGATATTTACCTTTGGATTCGATTTATCAACACCCTCAATTGCAACTTTATGAACAAAGGGTGCAATTGGCCGATGCAAGGATTAAGCTGGCAAAGGCCGGATACCTGCCTAAATTTACCGCCGAATATGGGAGCCAGAAAATCGGCACCCAAACCGGGTTTTATAAATACCAGTTCGGATTAAGCATCCCGCTTGTTTTCGCGTCACAATCAGGTAAAATCAAATCGGCAAAAATAGAAAGCAGTATTGCGAGGGAGAATTTTTACCAAAAAGAATTGGAAATCAACGCTGCGTATAAAAGCCTGTACGAAGATTATCAAAAGTGGCTTCGCACGTCGGAATACTACCGTGATGTGGCTTTACCTGTTGCAAAAGAACAAAAGCAGGGGGCAATCACATCCTACCGGGAAGGTGCAATTGATTATGTTACTTTCCTCCAAAACATGAGGGATGCCATGCAAATTGAATTCGATTACTGGGATGCAAATGCCAACTATCTCGATTCAAGGTTTAAGGTTGAATATTTTATAAATGCTTCAAAATAAAAAAAATGAAAATAGAAATAATAAAAAAAATGCTCATAACTATGAAAACAGTAATCATAGCAGGAATTCTCATCTTTGCCTTTTCAGCTTGCAGCCAAAAACCTGAAACCGCCGAGGAGAGCGGAAGTCAGGAAGAAAATGCCGAAGGCGGTTTAACAACTGTTGTGTTAACAGCACAACAATTTAACGCTTTAGGGATGAAAGTGGATACTTTGTCGAAACGTAATTTTTCAAGTGTGGTTGTGGCCAATGGGCAGCTTGAGGTATTGCCCCAGAATGAGGCTTCGGTAACAGCAATCATTGGTGCAAATATCACTTCGATTAATGTTTTTGAAGGCAAAAAGGTTAACAAAGGGCAGGTACTGGCCTATCTGAGTCATCCCGATTTACTGAATTTACAAACCAGGTATTTAAATGCGTGGAACCAGTTGCAATATGCAGACAAAGAATACCAAAGGCAAAAAAGGCTGTACGAAGAACAGGTTGGTTCAGGCAAGGATTTTCAAAAAATACAATCTGATTTCCTCTCACTTACCGGTGAAGTGAAAAACCTCGAAGCCCAGTTGAAATTACTTAAACTCGACCCGGAGAAAATTAAGCAGGGGAATATTGTTGAACAAGTTCCGGTAATTAGTCCAATCAATGGCTTCATCGAAAAAGTGAACGTAAAGACCGGGCAATATGTCGACCCCCAGATGCAAATGTTTGAAATAATTAACAACGACCATATCCATGCAGATTTAATGGTTTTCGAAAAAGACGTTCACAAGGTGAAAGAAGGTCAAAACGTAACTTTCTCAATTGAATCGGTTCCCGGTGAAACCTTGTCAGCTAAAATTTTTGCCGTGGGCAAATCCTTTGAACAAAACCCCAAGGCAGTGCATGTTCATGCCGAAATTGAAAACAAAAAAGGCCTATTGATATCGGGTATGTATATCACCGGAAGAATTTCTACGGGTGAAGATTATGCCTATGCACTTCCCGAAGGAGCTATTGTTAATGAGGACGGAAAATCAGTAATATTTATTTCAGAGCAGGATAAGGACGGTTGGAAATTTGAACCGGTAGAAATTATCAGTGGTCAGCAGGAAGATGGTTTTGTAGAGATAAAACTGTCTTCACCCTTGAAAAAAGGTTCGTTGGTGGCCATGAACAATGCCTATTACCTGCTATCGGAAATGAAAAAGGGCGAAACGGGCGAAGAATAGCAAACAAAGAGAATATCAATTATCAAATTTTCCAACATAAAAAATATAATATCATGAAAGAAATAAAAGCATTTGTAAAGCCATTTAAAGTGAATGACATTTTTCATCACTTACTCGAAGCTGGTTGCCCGAACCTGACGGTATCTATGGCTGAAGGAACCGGAAACCTTGAAAATTCCGACCCGTCTGTTTCAACGCTTTTTTCAATAACCGACAGTCAGGTGGCCAAAATTGAAATAGTATGTAACAAAGAAAATGTGGATAAAATTGTTGCCATCATTTCGGAACAAGGACGCACGGGAAATCCCGGCGATGGACTAATCTATGTTTCCAATGTTGAAAAGGTGTACCGGGTAAAAACTGGTTTGGAAAACGGCAAAGAATAATCGCCGAACGAACAGCAGGTTGTTATGAAGTGAATAGCAATCTGCTGTTTTACTGCCTAACGTTTATAAGAGAATAGTTGTAAAAACAGTGGCATGAAAAAATATAAACTAAAAAACATAGACTGCGCATCCTGTGCTGCAAAAATCGAAGGCAGCCTGACAAGACTTGATGAAGTAAAATTTGTAACTGTCAATTTCGCAACCTCTTCGATGACAATTGATACCGATAATCTTGAAAAAGTTAAAGCCCGTATCAAGGAGATAGAACCGGAGGTTGAAGTAGGAGACAATGATAAAGGGAAAACATTGGTTCCAACAAGTGAACTTGCCGAAAACAAGTGGACAATAATTAAAGCGGCATCAGGCATTCTTCTTTTACTTATCGGGTTGATATTCGAAGAAGAGCTTCACGGTACACCTTATCACATCGCTGAATATCTGGTATTTGTCACAACTTATTTAATTGTTGGATGGAAAGTCCTTGCAGCGGCAATAAAAAACATCATAAGAGGCCAGGTTTTTAACGAAAATTTTTTGATGGCGATAGCAACTCTGGGGGCTTTTGCCATAGATGAAATGCCCGAAGCAGTAGCGGTTATGTTATTTTATGTTGTTGGTGAATTGTTTCAGGATATTGCCGTTGGCCGCTCCCGCAAATCAATCAAATCTTTGCTGGAAATTAAACCCGATTATGCGAACCTTAAAGATGGTGGAGATACAATAAAGGTTTCGCCGGAAGATGTGAACCTTGGAGACGAGATAGTAGTAAAAGCCGGCGAAAAAATCCCGCTGGACGGTTTGGTAATCGACGGTAATTCCTTTGTTGATACTTCTGCCCTCACAGGGGAAAGTGTCCCGCGAAAAATAAACCCAAATGATGAAGTATTGGCGGGCATGATAAATCAATCCGGTTTAATCACCGTAAAAGTAACCCGGCTTTTTGGCAAATCTTCCATTTCGAAAATCCTTGAGATGGTTGAAAATGCTACTTCAAAAAAAGCAGAAACTGAAAAGTTTATTACCACTTTTGCGAAATATTATACGCCAGTAGTGGTTTTTGGCGCCCTTCTTATTGCTGTTTTGCCCCCGCTTTTAATAAGTGGTGCAACTTTTAGCGATTGGATTTATCGCGCGTTGGTTGTGTTGGTTATTTCTTGTCCCTGCGCCCTGGTCATTAGCATCCCCCTGGGTTATTTTGGTGGAATTGGTGGGGCTTCCCGAAGGGGTATTTTGGTTAAAGGCTCCAATTTTCTGGATGCGTTAACACAAGTCAAGACGGTGGTATTTGATAAAACAGGCACATTGACCAAAGGCGAATTCAAGGTTTCCGAAATTGTGGTTTCAAACGGCTTTTCAAAGGAAGAAATATCAGAATACGCGGCGTATGCTGAATATAATTCTAACCATCCGATAGCAAAATCCATAATAGAATCCTATAAGCGGGATTTTGACAATTCGAGAATCGGAAAAGTGGAAGAAATATCCGGGCATGGGATTAAGGCAAACATTGACAAAAAAGAAATATTTGTTGGGAATGATAAGCTCCTTCATAAAGAAAATATAGAACATGACAAATGTGAAATTGAAGGTACGGTTGTGCATGTTGTGATTGATAGGAAGTACGCTGGCTATATTGTTATATCAGATAGTTTGAAAGAGGATTCCATAGAATCTATCGGACGTTTAAACAAAAAAGGCATTAAGACAGTAATGCTTACAGGCGACAGCAAGTATGCCGCGGGTATTTTCGCCAGGAAGCTGGGCATTAAAGAATATTATGCCGAATTACTACCTGAAAACAAAGTTGAGTTTATCGAAAAAATGCTGAACAAAAACAGCAAAGTTGCTTTTGTGGGCGATGGCATAAACGATGCCCCTGTGCTTGCCCGTGCAGATGTGGGAATTGCCATGGGCGCACTTGGTTCCGATGCAGCTATCGAAACTGCCGATGTTGTGCTGATGACCGATTCTCCTTCAAAAGTCGCTGTTGCAATGGACGTTGCCAGGAAAACCAGAAATATAGTATGGCAAAATATTATTTTTGCCCTCGTGGTTAAAGCAGCCTTTATTGGTCTGGGCATTTTCGGGATTGCAACCATGTGGGAAGCTGTTTTCGGGGATATGGGCGTAGCTTTGATAGCGGTTTTTAATGCCATGAGAATTCTAAAAAGTTAAGTCTGATTTTGAAATGATTTTGATAAATTTTGGTTGATGTTGAAAAAAGTATTTTATATAACTTTTGCCCTGTTTTTTACCTTAACTGCAACAGGGGTGACCATTCAGGAGAACTTCTGTAACAACAAACTACTTTCAATTTATTTTGATAAAACTTCAGGAAAATGTTGCGAAAATCCTTGTTCGGATTGCCATATAAAGGTTGTAACATTTAAAATAACCGATACCTTTTTCAGCACCTCGAAAAAAAATAGCAACAATACAAAGGCATTCATAAAATGCCCGTTTTCTACGTGTGAAACTAAATACTTCAGCCATGGTGGAAATGGACAAAAAATTCATAACCCTTTTAATTTATCTTCAACACCTAAGTCTGCTTTAAATAGGGCGCAACTTCAGGTGTTTTTATGTTGAGATGGTATTTAATTGCTCCCGAAAAACACAATATTATAATTACAATTTAGGTTTCAATTAAATATTATCATTATGAAAACAAATAAGCGGAAAGAGAATTTACAATTTCGACGACCACACTGAAGGATAAACCTACTTTTACATCCGAAAATAAAAACAAATACAACCACAAGTTTAAAAACTATGACACTTTTTCAAGCAACCGTTATTTCCATTGTAGAAGGCATCACCGAATTCCTGCCTATTTCATCAACCGGCCACATGATTATTACTGAAAAATTGCTGGGAATGAACATCGATGATTTTACCAAAGCATTCACTGTGAACATCCAGTTTGGAGCCATCCTTTCTGTGGTAGTTCTGTACTGGCGTCGTTTTTTGCAAAACTGGTCGTTTTACCAGAAACTTTTTGTAGCCTTTCTTCCAGCAGCGGCAATTGGGCTTTTATTGAGCAATTTGATCGATACTTTGCTTGCTGATGTCATGGTGGTGGCTGTTATGCTGCTGGTTGGCGGGGTGCTTTTGCTATTTGTCGACAAATGGTTTAAGAAAGAAAGTCCTGATCAGGAGGTGAGTTATCCGAAAGCGTTTAAAATTGGCTTTTGGCAATGCATTGCCATGATACCGGGCGTTTCGCGTTCGGCGGCCACTATCGTAGGTGGTATGCAACAAAAGTTAAGCCGCACCAATGCAGCCGAATTCTCCTTCTTTCTGGCCGTTCCAACAATGGCTGCAGCTTCGGCCTACAAACTCCTAAAGGACTATAAACACATTAGTGTTGATGATCTTGGAATCCTTCTCTTCGGCAATATCATCGCCTTTGTGGTTGCCATGATAGCCATATTAACCTTCATCACTTTCCTTCAGAAACATGGATTCAAACTATTTGGCTGGTACCGTATTGTGATCGGACTGTTGCTGATTATCTTACTACTTATGGGAGTTGATTTAAAGGTGGCGTGAAAATACTGATGGAATAAGATGATTTAACAATTGTCACTTGAATCGAGTTCAAATGACAATTAATTTTCTTTCAAAGAAATAAACAAGTTTTAATAAAATATTATCGTTATGAAAACAAATAAATTCTATATCACATTGGCAGTAATATTTACTGCAATGGGCCTTAATTCAATGGCACAAAATTGTGGGGTGTGGGGTTTACAAAACCGATAAAAGGAGAGGCAGGCGGTTCTATGCATTACTTAACCAGAGTAGTTAAATTGTAGAAAACAGAATAACAATTCTTACTAAACTTATAAATTACCCTTATGGATAACGAAGAAATTGACAAAAAACTTGAGTCGAAAAACCTTAAGCCAACCGCCATGCGGACATTGGTGTACAAAATACTTGCAGATTCAGGTAAAGCACTGAGCTTGGCCGAATTGGAGCAACAGTTTGAAAAAGTGGAGCGCTCAACCATTTTCAGGACTCTAAAATCTTTTGAGGACAACTACATTGTGCATCCTGTTGACGATGGGACAGGTTCTGCTAAGTATGCCGTTTGCGATGATGAGTGTACCTGTACTTTACATGATTTACACGTCCATTTTTATTGCAAACGCTGCGGAAGGACACGTTGCATGAAAGAATTGCCTATTCCCCGGGTTAACCTGCCCGAAGGCTACACCTACGAAAATGCCCAGTTTATTATTAACGGTGTCTGTCCTCGTTGTGATTAAACTTTGCAACAGGGTTGCACTAACTTATTGGTAATTTTGATGTTGATAGTATTAGAATTTCAAACATTAAAAATTATTAATTATGAAAACCGGAAAATTAAAATGGATGTTTCTGCTGGCAGGGTTGATTGCCCTTTCCGCTTCTCAGGTATCGGCACAACCACATTGTTGCAACTCAAATTGGTCGGCAAACGCCGATGCCCAATGGTGGAATTATAACACCCCGGCAGAATATGCGTTATCAGCCGAACAAATTACTGAAATCAACAAGCTCCGTAAAAACAGCAATGAAAAGATTTTGCCGCTTGAAAATGAGCTTCGTAGTTTGAGAATAGAATACCGGGCGGCAAATTCAAATCCCGAACTGGATGTAAAAAAGCTAAAGTCATTGAGGAGCAATATCCGCGATAAGGAAGAAAAAATTGAGGATATTAATTTGGAAACTAAAGTTCAGGTAAAAAAGCTTTTTAATAAAGAGCAGTTGGCATACTTTAACAACAACCAATACAACTGGTGGGATATGGCAGAAAATTGCTGGTATTCCGGCAACATGGGAATGAACTCTCGTAAACAGATGATGATGTCCAGTCGCAACCATTGTTGGTAAACGCCAGTTTGATTCATAGTGAATCACTAAAGGGATAAATTAAAAATAAGCGGTAAAAAGAAAGGAGAATGTTATGATGAACGGATTTGGAGGCCACGGATGGGGAATGGGAATGGGAATGTGCTGGTGGTGGATTATTGGGCTCATTATCGTAATTGCCGTTGTTTGGATGTTTGTTAAAGGAATGAGTCTAAGTAACCGCCCCGGCAACCAACCCGAAAGTAAGTCGGCGCTCGATATTTTAAAAGAGCGCTACGCCCGTGGCGAAATAAACAAACAGGAGTTTGAAGAACGAAAAAAGGATTTAATGTAAAATAAATTATCATGAAGTATTATATTGATAAAACAACAGATTACGGTTTCGACGAAGCCGTTGAAAAAGTAACCGAAGAACTAAAAAAAGAAGGTTTCGGGGTGTTGACTGAGATTAATGTGCAGGCCACATTGAAAAAGAAACTGGATGTCGATTTCAGAAAATATCAAATTTTAGGGGCTTGCAATCCGCCATTTGCCCATGAAGCACTAAAGGCCGAAAACAAAATAGGAGCCATGCTCCCCTGCAATGTGATTGTGCAGGAACTGGATAATGGCAAAACAGAAGTAGCCGCTGTTGACCCGGTGGCTTCCATGCAGGCAGTTGAAAATGACAAATTAGTTGGAATTGCAAGCGAAATCAGGTCGAAACTTGAAAAGGTCATTAAAAACGTATAATACGGCCGGCATTTTAACCTTAAGTAGTTCGAAAATATTTAAAAATGAGAAAACAACTGTTGTTATTAACCTTTGTACTTTTCTGGGCATTCACCGTGAATGCTCAGGAGGGAGAACGGTTAAAAGTAATCACGGGGGTACGTGTAAACCCTTTTGTGATGTACGATTTTGATGGCAACAAAACGGAAATAACGCGTATTCATGCCGAATTAGGTGCCATGTTCAACAATAAAACCTATCTGTCGATGGGATACACGCCCTTTGCCAACGCCATCTACAATTTCAATGAATACTGGTTTGTAGGGTTTGACAAAAAAATCCCGGTATCGTGGGTTTTGGCAGAAGAGTACATGTTTGATGAAAATAAATTCATAGTCCAGTCCGGGCCCAATTTCAAATTGGGTAATGTGGGAAATGCATTTGTGTTTCTGTTTACACCCATTGATAATATTGACTGGGGCTTGAAAGTAGGCGCATTTATTCCGCTAAATGTGGTGTTGTATAAGAAATAGCTTTCATGTACAAATCAGTATTCAAAATATCCAAAATGGATTGCCCCTCGGAAGAGAACCTTATCAGGATGAAATTGGAAGGGCTTTCCGCTATTAAAAATTTGGCGTTCGATATTGAAAACCGAAAACTCACTGTCTTTCATTCCGACGAAAGCCCTGAAATTGAGAATCACCTGAAAGAACTCAATTTAGGGTCGCAACTCCAGGAAACAATCGTTGCCCAAGCGGATGAATTCAAAGACAGCTCATCGGTACAATCCAAAATCCTTTGGACGGTACTGATTTTCAATTTTGCTTTCTTTATTATTGAAATCACCACGGGTTTTATTTCTAAATCGATGGGGCTGGTTGCCGATTCGTTGGATATGCTGGCAGATGCGCTCGTTTATGGTCTCAGTCTTTGGGCAGTCGGCTCAACGGTAATTCGCAAGAAAAAAGTGGCAAAACTGAGCGGCTATTTTCAACTGGCTTTGGCACTGCTCGGACTTTCGGAAGTAATTCGCCGATTTATCAGTTTTGAAGCCGTGCCGGATTTTAAAACCATGATTATTGTTTCGATACTGGCGTTGATTGCCAATTCAGTTTGCCTTTATCTGCTGCAAAAATCAAAAAGCGAAGAAGCGCACATGAAAGCCACGATGATATTCACATCAAACGATATTATTATCAATGCCGGTGTTATCGCAGCAGGAGTATTGGTTTTGTTGACCCAATCAAAGTATCCCGATTTAATCATAGGTACAATTGTATTTTTAATCGTGGTAAGGGGCGCTTTCAGGATATTAAAACTCGGAAAATAAACGAAGCGTGGCACATTCGCACGAACATACTACTCAGAAAGGTCACGGCAAGGCATTTGCCATCGGAATAGGTTTAAACATCATCTTTGTTGCCGTTGAGATTTTTTATGGTTTAATAGCCAACTCATCAGCATTATTAGCCGATGCAGGGCATAATGCAAGCGACGTACTGAGTTTGATTTTTGCCTGGGCAGCAATCAGGCTTGCCTCCATAAAACCAAAAGGGAAATACACATACGGCTTGCGAAAAACAACGATTCTGGTATCAATACTGAATGCACTTTTACTGTTTGGGGCGGTTATCGCTATTGGGTGGGATGCCATCGGCAAATTCAAAAACCCCGAACCCGTGGCAGGTACACAGGTAATGATTGTAGCCGGAATAGGTGTGGTCATCAACACCATTACCGCCTTGTTATTTATGAAAGGTCAAAAAGACGACCTGAACATCAAAGGAGCTTTTCTTCATATGGCTGCCGATGCAGGAGTTTCCCTCGGCGTAGTTGTTGCCGGATTATTGATAAACCTTACCGGAATCCAATGGATTGACCCGATAATGAGTTTCATTATTATTTTGGTAATTCTTTGGGGTACATGGCGTTTGTTTACCGATTCCATTGATTTGGCATTGGATGCTGTACCAAAACACATAAAGCTCGAAAAAGTACGTGACTTTCTTTCATCTCAAAACGGGGTTGAAGATATTCATGATTTGCACGTTTGGGCAATGAGTACAACCCAGGTTGCATTAACTGCCCACCTGATTATGCCAAATGGATTTAACGATGAATTTATTTCTGAATTGCAAGAGAAACTTGAACATAGATTCGGGATAGGCCATACGACTTTTCAAATCGAAAACGAAAAAATTGAAAAGGAGTGCAAAACCGATTGTTAAAATTTTATCAAAATGATTTTTCAAACCCAATCAATAATAACATGTCCAAATTGTAGTTTTCAAAGAGAGGAAAGCATACCGGAAAATGCCTGCCAGTGCATTTGAATTTAATAATTGTAAAACGATAACAAATAGCAACCAAATTAAATCGCAGAGTCATTTCTTAGTAAAACCATTTAGCAAAAATTTGCTCACAATTTAAAAATTAATGTAAAAATTGATGTCTGTTAATTCATTAATTCGTATATTTGCGAATTCGGAAACAGACAAATACAGGAACGAGCATGAATTCAGATAAAATATTATTTAAACTACACGCTGAAATGTGTAACTCTTTTGCACATCCAATAAGGTTAGAAACTGTTCATCACTTAAAAGACAATGGACGTGAACTGTCCTTTGGAGAAATAGCAGATTTAATAGGGGTTGGTAAATCAACGCTTGCAAGGCATTTATCAATAATGGTTACGAATGGAATTTTAATACAAAGAAAAGAAGGTGTAAATGTTTATTATAAAATTACATCTGACAAAATTACAACAGCTTGCGGATTAATAAGGGAAGTTCTAATTGACCGATTAAAAAGCAATATAGATATCGTTAGTAATATTAATTAAACTCATAGGATTATGAAAGAATTTATGAAAGAAATGATGGAAAAGATGATTGCAACACTTGAAAATATTACAAAAGAACCTAAATAAAAAATTATGTGGCCAGAACATTTTTGGATGGGTGGAATGTGGATTTTTCCATTCGTTATGATAATAGTAATGCTCTTAGTCGTTTTCATGATTTTTGGCAGAGGAGGCTTCATCCCACCCTGGAATCGTTATGACAGAAATTATGACCCATATGAGCATAAGGAAACCCCTCTTGAAATTCTTAAAAAACGATATGCCAATGGAGAAATTACAAAGGATGAATTTGATAAAATTAAAAAGGATTTGTTATGACTGGAGAAAGTTGCAGTATCAGTGACAAAGAGAAAAGCTGTTGCTCTTCTAAACCGGAAGTAAAAGAAGTAAATTATAAAGACCATTGGAATAAGGTCTTTACCAATAGTCCGGATGAAAAGTTAGGTTGGTACGAAACCGACCTTAGCCCTACATTGGGGTTTGGACTTGCAAAACAGGACTAAATAAAGATGCCAGCCTGTTAGGGATATAAGAAATACAAGGAGGTTCAGCCTCCTTTTATTATTTCAATATTAAACCTTCGCCTATGGCGATGGTAAAGTATGTTGTGCTACGCATTTGTTAACTTAGCGGTATGGCAAAATACCGCTAACTATCTCACACAGTTTACCACTGCAATTATCACGGTGTCTTTGTACCGATGTAACGTTATCGGATCTTGGAGGGGAAGGTAAAGGAGCTGATAGAATATAAGATACGTCAGGTCTGTGAATGGAATGAGGTAGAAATAGAAGAAATTAATATCCAGTCGGATCATGTTCATCTACTTCTAAGCGTACCCCCGAAACGGTCATTGTCAGAGATTGTTGGAATCATCAAAGGCAAAAGTGCGATTCATCTATTCAAGACGAGGAAGCGATTAAAAGAGAAGCCATATTGGGGCAATCACTTCTGGGCAAGAGGTTACTTTGCCACAACTGTAGGTGTAGAAGAGAAAGTGGTCCGGCGTTACATCAAGTACCAGGAAGAAGAGGAAAAGAGGCGCGAATCCGACAGCACAGATTTCCGCCTTTTTTAGAGGCAATGGTTTAAGAAAGGAGGCTGTCTCAAAAGAGATGGCCTTTTTTTTGATTTACAGCGAATAGTGAAAAAAAGATTAAAAGTCACCAATCTTCGATTTTGTTGACTGTCAGCAATTTGGTATCTTCACATATGGCAAGGAGATACAAAAAAATACCATTCAAGCCTTATCACGATAAACAATCGATGCTGTTTCCACCCAATCTAGAAGAACTGATTCCATCAGGACATCCGGTTCGCATAGTTGACAGCATTATTGATAAGGTCGATATCCAGGCGGTTTTGAATACTTACCCGGGTGGCGGGAGTTCCGGTTACCATCCGCGGATGTTGTTAAAGGTGTTGGTCTACGCTTACCTTCGGAACATTTATTCGAGCCGTCAGATAGAGGAAGCCCTAAAAGAAAACATCCATTTTATGTGGATTAGCGGAATGAGCCAGCCAGACCACAATACCATCAACCGGTTCCGTGGCAAACGTCTGGATGGCAACCTGAAAGAGATATTTGGTTCTGTGGTAGAGATGCTTGCAGCAGCGGGCTACCTGAATATCAGGGAGGTCTGCATAGACGGTACCAAAATCGAGGCAAATGCTAACCGCTATACCTTTGTTTGGGGCAATGCCATCGAAACACAAAAAGAAAAAATCAGGCAACAGCTCGAGCAGATATGGTCACATGTCCAGTCGGTTTACCAGCAGGAAAAAGATCTTCCGCCGACACCTGACTTCGAAGAAATATCACCGGAGAAAGTAGAAAAAGCCATTGCCCAAATCAATGAAGCGCTAAAAGACAAACAGGCCAGTGCTGAAGTAAAAAAAAACTGAAGTATGCAGCCCGGAACTGGCCGGTAAACCTTGCCAGGTATAGGGAGCAGGAAGAAATCCTACAGGGACGCAACAGCTATTCCAAGACTGATACGGATGCGACTTTCATGCGCATGAAAGAAGACCACATGAAAAACGGGCAGCTAAAGCCCGCTTACAACTGGCAGTTTTCAACCAATAATCAGTTTGTAGTCAATTATACGGTAGAACAAACCACCACCGATACGACCACACTTCCCGCCCATTTGGACGAACATGAAAGGCTTTATGGGGAATACCCGGAAGTTGCTGTCGCCGATTCAGGTTATGGCAGCGAGGAGAACTATGAGTTCATGGAAGACAAAAAAATCGAAGCTTTCGTAAAGTTCAATTACTTCCATAAAGAACAGACAAAGAAGTTTAAGGCAGCCCTCTTCCATAAGGCCAACCTTTATTACAACTCCGACAATGATTGTTTCTACTGCCCAATGGGACAGGAAATGAAAAAATCCGGTACAGCCGACCGGGAAACGACAACCGGGTTCAGGTAGCAAATAACTTACTACAAGGCTCAAAATTGCTACGGATGCCCCTTACGCCCAGGCTGCCATAAAGCAAAGGGCGATCGTATAATCGAAATCAATCACAACCTGGAAAGTCACAAACAAAAGGCACGCGAAAAACTGTTAAGTGCTGAAGGGGTTAAGCGCCGCAAACAGCGGCCTGCCGACGTTGAAGCAACTTTTTGGATCATTAAAAATAACAAGGGTTTCCGCAGGCTTATGCTCCGGGGCAAGCGAAAAGTAGAAATTGAGACCGGTTTAATTGCTTTAGCACACAATTTATCCAAAATCAGCGCCTAAAAGCTGTCAGGAACCTTCGTTTTGTCCGAAAAAACTGATAGAGGTTTAAATAAATCGAAAATCAAACAAACCTATCGTCAAAAGACAAATCACAGAGAAAAGAAAAAACCGTCCCATAAACTTGTTATGAGACGGCCTCTAGTTTACTGACTAAATGCAGTCGACAAAAAAACGAGTTTCGGAAGAGGTTAACCAGGTGGCCGGCGAGTGGAATATCGACATAAAAGTTGTCCGGGCGCCCACCTGGAGCAAATTCCTTGAGCGTATTTTATCGACAAAAAACATCGGCCCAATGGTTCCGAAACTCGTAGGGTACGGGGCTAAATACTTGTACCGTGTCAATAAGCAGTCGGTCAGGCGCGGTCCTTTCGTATTTCAGGTTATTTAAGTCCTATATTTTTTTTTGTACGTACTCCCCACAATTCATCAATTATTTGTACTTTAGTAAAAAGGCGGGAATTTCGCAGCGAAAAGCGATCAGAAGAGAAAACAACAGGAGTCAGGCAAAATATGTAATATAATTCTGTATTCAACTTCCCGCCTTTTCATTTGATAAAAAATAAATTTCCGATAACCTAAGTCCCAGATTCACCTAACCTCCTCCCTTCTTTCCATAGGTAGTATATGATAAAAGACTGAAAGACTGTTGTTTTCTTTTATTCTACAATTCAATTTTATTCAGACAGTTTTTTAGCAGCTAATCTTTCCCGTCTTTCTCCTGAAATATGTCTGTTTTGATTTTCCTCTCAAGTTAACTAATTACTTTTGATACGACCGCAGCTTTCTCTTGTGCTTTATTCGCGGTGTTCGCCACGAACATCAATGTCAAAGCCAGGAATAAGTGAGGAAATAGCAACCAGCAGTCTCAGCAGCGTGCGCTGATTTCCCTTGCATCTTTGAAATTTACAGAGGTTGGATCATAAAGCGAACGGCTGCAAAGCCGAAGAAGAAACCCAGGGTAGTCCCGATTAACCCCGTTTAGGTGTACCTTTTACCTGAAAAGTATCCACAACTGTTAATTGATTTTGTTAACCAGAAACAGCTTTGAATTCCCTATTGTTTTTTCTGTTCATGTATTATGTATTATCTGCCATTAGTTTATATTTAGACTAACTTAAAAGAGGATTTTAATTTCGCTTTTACATCGTATATATGACGGATTGATTTATTTGCATCACAATCACAAGAGACTATACATCAGCACTATATCTATCAGTATGCTATTCTCATAACGGGTTAGATCAAAGGAATTTGCATGAAATCGCGATTACGGAATCTGAAAACATAAATAGCTTATGATATGTTGATTATATAACACTAAGTACTAAATAATAACTTAAACAAAAAAAAAATGATAACAGATGATATTGGTTTAAACGCTGGGAAAATATGGAAACATCTCGATGAACATGGAGAAAACTCAGTAAAAGAGTTGAAAAAAGAACTAAAATTGGGTACCCCCGAGTTTTTCATGGCAATTGGTTGGCTAGCAAGGGAGGGGAAAATATTTCACTTTGAAAAAGATAAAACATTGATGATTTGTCTGAAAGAATAGATTAAACAAAAAGCGGCCCGTTTCAAACGACAACGTGTAAAAATATTATGCACAAAATGACTAGTCCTAAAAAGAGCCGTTCTTCTCTGGTTACGCTAAAGGGCACATAAGAGGGCTGAAAAATCGACTTCCGGCCGAAGTCGGCACTCAGCTGCAACGGAAACTTGGTGCAACTTTTGTCGACAAAAAAGGGTTTTCCCCTTAGTAATTGACATACTCCGACGGTTAAACCAGCTGGGATTCTGCTATCAACAGGGTCAGTCGGCCTGTGCCGGGCTTACGTCCCCTACTGCAATGGTGGATGCCCCCACCTTTTTAATACCAAAGATTTACTCAGATCCACTTATATAGTGCTATTTGCCATCATTACACCTAAGTATGTTCTGCTCGAACAAAGTTAGTGAATATTAACTAACGATAAAGTGAATTAAATCCAAAAAGAGTTAATTCATGAAATAATACACCTCAAGGTAGTTTTTAGTAAAATACTTAAATGAATGAATGAAGGGCATTGCATGATTTATGTTTGATATGTGAGAAATATTCGAGGATGCTGTTGAAATTTTAATCATTTATGAATATAATATTATTTGCCAAATTGTATCTTCGGATTTTAAGTGCAAGATTGAAACTGTCAGAAAATTATGTTGTGACGAATAAGGTATTGGTAAGTGATTTTTTATCCCAAGGCCAACTATTCTCTGATGATTCTCTTCTATTTTTATACTTGATGGCAAAACATTTAAACACATAAGAACTTGAGAAACCACGATAAATGGATAAAGGCCTCAGCGATTGGAACAATTTGGGCTTCGTTCGAGATTGTATTTGGAAGCTTTTTGCATAACCTACGGATTCCTTTTAGTGGAACGCTACTCACCGGAATTGGATTGATTGTATTGATTTCGGTGAGCTATCTATGGAATGAAAAGGGTTTGTTTTGGCGGGCTGGTTTGATAACGGCCATTTTGAAGACGTTATCGCCAAGTGCTGTTATTTTTGGGCCGATGATCGCCATTTTTGCCGAATCAGTATTGCTTGAATTTTCCACGTTGCTTTTGGGGCGCACCATAGCCGGTTATTTAACTGGAGCCGCACTGGCTGTTTCATGGAATCTGGTTCAGCGAATCATCAACTTAATTATTTTTTACGGTTTTCATATTGTTGAGCTTTACACTCATCTTGTTGAGATGGCTGAAAAAGAGATGCAGCTCCATTTCCAGACAGTTTGGATGCCGATTTTAATTTTCTCAGGGATTTATGTTCTTTTGGGAATAGTATATGGTTTTTTGGGGATAAAAATTGGACGGAAGCTACGAAATGAACAAGACTTGTACCGACCCGGAAGAAGCACTTCTACATTATCTTCCAGACAAAACCCGCAAAGAGGCAAATTTGATTATTCACTCAACTGGTTGTTTGTGGATGTCATTCTCCTGATCGGCTCCTTTCTTCTGCTCAGTTTTTCCCATTGGCAAATATGGAGTATCGCAATTATTCTCATTGGAACGATCTGGTCCATTCGATATAAAAGGGCCTTCAGGCAGATAGCCAGCCCCAAATTCTGGGTATATTTTGTTTTCATCACCATGCTCGTTGCATTAGTCTTTAACGGTGATTCCAGCATAGGCGAGAGACTGCTTATTGGCTTACAAATGAATTTCAGAGCGGTGGTCATCATCATGGGATTTTCGGTACTGGGAACGGAATTATATCATCCTAAAATTCGGGAGTTTTTCAAAAGAAGGTCTTTTGAGAAACTGTCGATGGCCCTGGAGCTTTCTTTTAACAGTTTGCCCACTACGGTCGCCAATTTGCCCAACGCTCAATCTTTCTTCCGGAAACCGATTCCTTTTTTCTATCAGATACTGTCGCAGGCTGGAGAACGTTTAACCGAAATGAAAAGGCAAAAACGAGTGCACCCCAGGATATTTATCCTCATTGGAGAACGTGGGCAAGGAAAGACCCGCTACATCCGTGAAATTATCAACTTGTTTCGACAAGAAGAAATTACAGTCGGCGGTATTTATTCCGATCGGGTTATGAATGAAGATACAACCATCGGATATGATGTTGTTGATATCAAAAGCGGAGAACGTGAGGTTTTTCTTCGATTAACCGGTGAACCTCAATTTGAACAGATTGGCCGGTATTACATTCATCCGAATGGACTACGTATGGGAACAAACAGTTTGCTGACAACCGGTTCTGATTGCGACATTGTTGTTATTGATGAAGTTGGTCAATTGGAGCTGAAAGACAGAGGGTGGTCCGATAGCCTAAATCAATTGCTCCATAGGAATCAGCGTCATCTTTTATTGACGACAAGAACGCGATATGCTAAGGACCTTATCAGCAGGTTAAACGGAGCGGATATATCTGTTTATGACCTTTCGGCCTACAAACCGGAAGCCATCGGGCATTCGATTTTAAGTCATATTCGTAACGAGTGAATCCACCGGAAGTTGTTTATTAAAAACAGTTCTATTTAGCCGTTTCTCATCTTCTTCGCACCAACTGGTATCCTGAACGAAAGAAGTAGGCTATTGGTAAAACCATCATATGCATTAATTTGGTATATGGGAAAATGATGAAGATGAACAGGCCGGTTACAATGTGTAGTTTGTAGATTAGACTATGCCCCGCTATCACCGCACCAGCGTCGGGCTGAAAGGTGATAATTTTTTGTGCCCATTCGCCCAGCGCCGCATAATTTTGCACCGAAGAGGTGGCAGTAGTAGTCATGGAAGCCAGGCCTAATCCCACTTCTACCAACAGCAGAAAAATAATGAAATAGTCTTGCGGGCTGCTGTTTAGTCGGATTCGTTCATTCCGAAACCGTCTGATGATCAGGATGATGATTCCAATGAAGGTAAGGGTTCCAAAAACAGCCCCTAGAGATACGGCCAAGACTCGCTTGGTAGCGGTCGTCATGACCAGGTGGTATAATTTTTCGGGGGTGAAGAGGCCTGTAAAATGACCTATGAACACCAGGATTATGCCATAATGAAAAAGGTTGCTGCCCCACTTTAATCCATCTCCGGCCAGGAATTGACTGGATTTTGCCTGAATGGTCCGGGATGTTTTCACAATCCGTGTAATAAGACCAAACCAGAAGACTGCCATCGCGATATGCGGCAGGTAAGTAAATAGAAAGTTATTGATGTAATTTTCCATGATCCAATTCTTTTAGTGACAGGTTGAGCAACCATTATCTCCGTCAAAACGGATGGGGTCTTCACTGTATTCTTTATCTAGATTCATCGGCTTTTCCGCCTCAGTGAGGGAACTGACCTTGTCCATTTCCGGTTGTTTGGCGGAGAGGGAAATAATAGCGCTGAAAATATATTGATAAGCATTCTCCTTTTCCTGCAGTTTTTGGTAAACCTTGCCGATGATGGTGATCGGTTCAGAGAGAATTTCAGCGGCCACCTGTGTTGAAGGGGAAAGCGAAATGAATTCCAGGAACGCAGGCATGTAATCGGGCAATTCGTTTGTTTTCCATTCCAGACCTGCCTCCTGGTAAAAACGAATCAAATCCACCATCGCCTGTCCACGGTCTCTCGAGTCACCATGCACATGTTCAAAAAGATGCAGGGAAACCGACCGGGAATAATCGAAAAGCTGAACATAGTGTGCCTGCCATTTCGTTAATTCCTCGTTCGAAAAGACATCGATAAAATTCTGTATGCCTTTCATCTGTTCATCCCTCAATAATTCCTCCTGTCTGAGGAGCATAAGGCAATCCGGTAGGAAATTCTTTAACTCCTTTTGAGGATATGAGAGTAGCAGAGATAGTATTTTATATGTTTTTATCATGGCTATATTCCTCCGAATAAGTTGGTTCGTGGGCGGTTTGAATTATTTGTATCAAATCCTTTTTCGGCTTTCTCCCGGTAGGCATCTTCATTTGGTTTAACCATACGGGTTGGAAGAACGTAACGGTCTTTATAGTCCGCGAGTGCCAGATAACGGTACATTTCACTGACTTGTGTTTCAGAGAGTCCAGCTTCCGGTAGAATATCAGGATTGGGAGATTCCTCCAATGATTTAGCCCGCATCCAGGCTCTCATGGCCAACATTTTTTTCAGTACGGCGGTAACCGGTTTTTCTTTGCCGCCTGTAAAAAGATTGGCCAGGTATTTGACCGGAATACGGAGGGACTCAACATCGGGTAAAATTCCGTTAATCCCCAGTTCTCCGCTGTCAACGGCGGTTTGAACGGGCGACAAAGGAGGTATATACCAGACCATGGGTAAGGTGCGGAATTCCGGGTGTAGAGGTAGCGCTAATTTCCAGTCCATCACCATTTTATACACGGGCGATGCAGCAGCTGCTTTTAGGTAGTTTTCCGTCATCCCCTGTTTCCTGGCCTCTTTGATAACTTCGGGGTCGTGTGGGTCAAGAAAGATTTTTAACTGAGCCTCGTATAAATCTTCTGTTTCGGGAGTTGAAGCCAACGATTTGATTTGATCCTGGTCATACAACATAACGCCCAGGTACCTTATTCGTCCCACACAGGATTCGGAACAGATGGTTGGTTCGCCATTTTCGATTTTCGGAAAGCAGAGGGTGCATTTTTCTGATTTCTTACTCTGCCAGTTAAAATAGATCTTCTTATACGGACAGGCACTGACACATTCGCGCCAACCACGACAGGCATCCTGGTCAATTAGAACTATCCCGTCCTCTTCCCGTTTGTATATGGCACCCGATGGACAGGCAGCTACACAGGTAGGATTCATGCAGTGCTCACACAGACGAGGAAGATAGAGCATGAATGCATTTTCAAATTCCCTGAGAATTTCTTTTTGTACCTGTTCGAAATTCCGGTCCTGGCTGCGTTTGGCAAAAGTTCCACCCAGGTTGTCCTCCCAATTAGGGCCCTTCTCAATCTTATCCATCAACTTACCGGTTATCATCGAATATGGCCGAGCCGATGGAGGTGTCTTGAATTTGGCCTGTTTGTGCAGGACGGAGTAGTTAAACGTAAAAGGTTCGTAATAATCGTCAATCTGCGGCAGATGAGGATTAGCAAATATTCCTTTCATAATCCCTGCTTTGCTACCCATCCGGGGATGCAGCGCACCTTTATCCAGCTTCCATCCACCCTGGTAGTGATCCTGATTTTCCCAATCGGTCGGGTAGCCTGTTCCAGGTTTGGTTTCCACATTATTGAACCAGGCATATTCCATTCCCTGGCGAGTGGTCCATACGTTTTTGCAAGTAACGGAGCACGTGTGGCAACCGATACATTTGTCCAGGTTTAACACCATTCCTATCTGAGCACGAATTCTCATAATCAGTAATTTACTCTGTTATTATCAACCGATTTCCTCATCTTTCCATTCTACCTTCTCCAATTTACGTATGACCACAATTTCATCGCGGTTCGAACCGATGGTACCGTAGTAATTGAAGCCATAAGCCAGTTGTGCATATCCGCCTATCATATGGGTTGGCTTTAGGCTCAACCGTTCGAGGGAATTGTGTACACCACCGCGGTTGCCAGTTTCCTGACTGACCGGCATGTTGACGGTCCGCTCCTGGTTATGGTAATATACCAGAGCACCTTCCGGAATGCGTTGTGATACAATCACTCTCGTTACCGACGCACCATTCTGGTTGAAGATTTCCACCCAATCGTTGTCTGCGAGTTTTATTTTTTCGGCGTCCTTCTCACTCATCCATACCACCGGACCACCTCTTCCGAGGGTAAGCATAAGAAGGTTATCAGACCATGAGGAGTGGATCGTCCATTTGTTGTGAGGGGTCATCATGTTAATGACCAGGTAATTTCCGTCTGAGGGTAGTTTTTGAAGGATCCTTTCCACCGATTTTGTCTGAATGGGAGGTTTATAGCAAACCAGGTTTTCACCGTAGGCCCTCATCCATGCATGGTCCTGATAAAGTGTTTGCCTGCCTGTGAGGGTACGCCAGGGAATCAACTCATGGACATTGGTGTAGCCAGCATTGTAAGAAACCTCCTCCGAATCGATTCCGCTCCAGATGGGGGAAGTAATGATTTTCCGGGGTTGAGCCAGGATATCATGATACCTTATTTTTTCGTCGGCACGGCTGGCAGCCAATGCGTGGTGATTTCGTCCGGTAGTCTCACCGAGGGCTTTCCAAGCTTTTACGGCGACCTTGCCATTGGTTTCCGGTGCCAGACTCAGAATTACTTCTGCAGCCTGAATATCCGTCCTGATTTGTGGCAACCCATGAGCACCCGTCTCCTCTGAAACAGTGTGATTCAATTGTTTCAAAAACTCAACTTCCTCTTCGGTATTCCAGCTAATACCTTTCGCCCCGTTTCCGGCACTCTTCATCAGTGGACCCAAAGAGGTAAAGCGATTATATGTTTCCGGATAGTTGCGTTCTACGGTGATGATTTTGGGCATATTAAGCCCGGGTTTTGGCTCTTTCCCGCTATGTTTCCAATCGCTGGCGTCTGTCGTTTCGGACATTTCCATGGGCGAATCATGTTGCAACGGCAAGAGAACTACATCTTTTTCGTTACCCAAATGACCGATGGATAGTTCGGAGAATTTTTTAGCAAGTCCCTTGTATATATCCCAATCTGAACGCGATTCCCATACCGGGTCAACGGCTTGATGAAAAGGATGAATGAAAGGATGCATATCAGACGTACTCAGATCGTTCTTTTCGTACCAGGAGGCAGCTGGCAGCAAAATATCGGAATGAAGAGCCGTTGTGGACATGCGGAAATCTGCTGTAACGAGCAAATCCAGTTTACCTTCGGGCGCCTGATCGTGCCAGTTTACTTCGGATGGTAACGGTTGCCCGGTGGCCTTCAGATCGTTTCCTAAAACACCGTTTTGGGCACCCAGCAGGTGTTTCATGAAATACTCCATTCCTTTGGCACTTGAGCCCAGCAGGTTGGAGCGCCAAACAAACAGGTTACGGGGAAAGTTAACCGGATTATCCGGGTCCTCCGAAGCAAAATGTATTTCACCACTTTTTAGTTTCTCCAGGGCATAATCTTCCGGCTTCTTCCCGGCTTTTTCCGCTTCACCAGCCAGTTTTACCGGATTAGCATTTAGCTGCGGTGAAGAAGGTAACCATCCCATTCGTTCGGCCTTCACGTTACAGTCTACCATGGTTAGGTTTTTCCAAAGCTTTTGGTCAGCCAGGGGAGAGAGTAATTCATCCAGCTGCACTTTTTCGTAACGCCACTGGTCGCTGTGAAGATAAAAATAGGAGGTTGTATTCATATGGCGGGGAGGCCGGTTCCAGTCGAGACCGAAAGCCAGCGGTAACCAACCGGTTTGCGGCCTTAACTTCTCTTGTCCAACATAGTGGGACCAACCACCACCAGATTGCCCCACACATCCACAGAAGACGAGCATATTGATAGCGCTCCGGTAGATCATATCGGTATGGAACCAGTGGTTGACACCTGCTCCGATGATGATCATCGACCGTCCTCGAGTTTTTGCTGCATTTTCGGCAAACTGGCGGGCGACAGTAATTACCTGTTCTTTGGGAACGCCGGTTATTTGCTCCTGCCATAATGGTGTATAGGGTAGATTCTCGTCGTAGCTTTTTGCTGCATTGTGGTCATTCAATCCACGGTCGAGTCCATAATTGGCCACCATCAGATCGAAGACGGTGCAACACCAGGATTCTCCCTCATTGGTGTGGATTCTTTGTACCGGAATTTTGTGCAAAATAATATCGTCATGCTCCGATGCATTGAAGTGTTGATGTTTATAGGTTGGCCCGCCAAAGTATGGAAATGCCACATCAATTATTTCGTCCTGTTTCCCTAATACAGACAGGAGCGGCTGAATATCCTTCCCGGTGCGGGCATCCTTCATTTCCAGGTTCCATTTCTGGCTCTTATCCCATCGCGAACCGATGGTTCCGTTTGGTACAGATAATTCACCGGAATTTTCATCCCGAAGTACAGGTTTCCATTCGGGAGATTTATCAACACTCAGTTTATCGGCAAAGTCGGAGGCACGAAGCAATGCGCCGGCGACATAACCCTTCTCGTGCTTCTCCAGTTTTACCAGAAAGGGGAGGTCAGAATATTGTCGTACATACTCATCAAAATAGGCCGTTTTTTGTTCCAGAAAGAACTCCCTAAGAATCACATGTCCCATGGCCATTCCCACGGCCGCATCAGTTCCCTGTTTGGGTTTCATCCACAGGTCGGAAAACTTGGCAGCGTCGTTGTAGTCAGGAGCAACCACCACCGTTTTGGTCCCTTTATAACGTACCTGGGTAAAAAACGGAGAATCGGGTGTCCGGGTCACGGGCACGTTGGAGCCCCAGAGCATGAGGAAAGAGGAGTTGTACCAGTCGGCACTTTCCGGTACGTCGGTTTGCTCACCCCAAGTCTGTGGCGATGCCGGTGGCAAATCGCAATAAAAGTCGTAGAAGCTTAAAACGGAACCACCGATAAGACTCAGGTACCGGGTACCAGCAGCATAAGAAACCATCGACATGGCCGGAATGGGCGAGAATCCTGCTATCCTGTCGGGGCCAAATTTTTTGATGGTATAAATATTAGCGGCAGCGATGATTTCATTGACCTCTTCCCAGTCTGCTCTGACAAATCCACCAAGACCACGCTCGGCCTTGTATTTTTTAGAGATAACTGTGTCTTCCATTATGGCTTGCCAAGCTTCGACCGGGTCACTGCAGTTCAGTTTGGCTTTGCGGTAAGCATCGATTAGTGTTCCCCGCACCATGGGATGTTTTACGCGGTTGGCACTGTACAGGTACCACGAATAGCTGGCACCCCGTGGGCAACCACGCGGTTCGTGGTTTGGAAGGTCGGGCCGGGTTTCGGGATAATCGGTTTGCTGGATTTCCCAGGTCACCAAACCGTTCTTTACAAATACTTTCCATGAGCAGGAACCTGTGCAGTTCACTCCGTGAGTTGAACGAACAATTTTATCGTACTGCCATCTATTCCTGTAGAATTGTTCGCTGTCGCGGTTTCGTTCTGTTGTAACGATGTGTCGGTCCGTGGTTTTTTCTGCCACCCTGCTAAAGTAGAAAAGCCGGTTTAATAAACTCATGCTAATGATTTTCAGGTTTGAAAGATGTTGTCAATCTAATTTTCCGCAACTGGTTTACTTTTTAGCAACCGGTAAATAATGAACATATTGATGGCAGCTAAAAGAACAAAAACAAAGAAACCGCGTGCATAACCAATTTTTCCATAGCTATCCGCTATAGCTCCCATTACCGGAGGGATTACAAAACCACCGAATGCGCCCAGTCCGCCAACCCATCCGGCTGCACCACCTACCGATTTAGGGACATAATGAGGAACCAGTTTAAAAACAGCAGCATTGTTAAATCCCATCCCGGCAGCCAGTACAATAGCCGCCAGTATGCCAATGACTGAACTTTGCGTGATTGAAAGTACAATGGCAGAGAGCAAAACCAGAACCATGGCCAGCAGGCTCATTTTTTCCCCTCCTGCCTTATCGGCGAAAGAGCCACCTGGTACCCTAAGCAGCGATGCCAGTAGCGAGAAAATGGCGGTAAACAGACCAGCTTTCACACCACTGAATCCCTGAAACTGATTCCAATAAGTTGGAAACCAGGCAGTGAGGGCTATAAAACCGCCGAATGTGGTAAAATAAAGGACAACCAGTGCCCAGGTGTTTTTCACTTTTGCAGAATTGATTAGGCTATCTTTGACCCCACCTGAAGGGAAAATTTCCTGTCCGAGCTTTTTGGCTTCCTCCTTACTATCGTCAACACTCATTTTGGCATCACGAAACTGAAAAAAATAGGCATTTACACCCAGCTTAGCATAAATCAGAAGGCCAATAAAAAGGAAAATAAACCAGGCAAAGTAAGCCGATATGAAGCCATAGTGAGCAAGATATAACGGCAGGATAAGCGAGAATATACCTGGTGCCAGGTTTCCTAAACCGGCATAAGTGCCCAACGCTTTACCTTGTTTTTTCTGAGGATACCAATAGGAGGTTTGTCCAATTCCTACCGAAAAGGTGGCAATACCACAACCGCTGAGGAATCCAAAGAATAAAATCAGGCCATACATACCCTGCATATGGTTTGGATAGCTAAAGTGCAGCAACAGGGTGACTCCTCCCAAACCGATGACTGACAACAAGAGGAGGATAAAAAATGGTTTTTTTCCTCCTGTTGTATCAACCCAGGCCCCGAAAGGGATGCGCAATAACGACCCGGAAAGTGAAGGAATTGCCACCAGTAGTCCCAGGAGAGTGGAGCTGATTCCCATTGCATCTTTAAAATTTACGGCGGTTGGACCATAGAGCGAGACGGCTGCGAAGCCGAAGAAGAAACCCAGGGTGGTTCCTAGTAAGCCCCGTTTAGGTGTGCCTTTTACCTGAAAAGTATCCATAATTGTTAATTGATTTTGTTAACCACAGAACAGTGGCAGATATCTGATTGTTTTTTACATGCTGTCTTAATCTATTGCGGGTCAGTAGTTTGTATTTAGACTGACTTAAAAGAAGCAGGAGAAAATCCCGAAACTCCGGAAGTATCACAAGACTTTACTCATATTCGAAGCCTGAATGTCGGAAAGCGAATATTGTCATATCATTTAGTGAAATGGCCGGAAAAAATAACCCGGGATTGAAAGGTCAAAATTATATTTTCAATGCCCGGGTTTAGTCAATTTCCAAAACTCAGAGTTTACTGAAAAAAGTCGGTTTGAACGTAAGCATCAACCACGCCCAATTATTGGAATTTTTGTAGTTTCCACCTTTCAATACCTGAAGAGTTTGTGTTGCCATCATTTGCGAATATCCTCCGCTAATAGATACATCGTTGGAGAAGTTATAATTCGCTGAAAAATCGATTTCAGCTCCCAGGTTACTCTTATAATCCTTCCAGGTTCCGTCACCTTGTAAAGCCGATACTTTTGCAGCAGCAAAGAAATAATGGGGGATTAATTTGAACGTAAACTTATTTACTTTTTGAGTTAATGGTAGACTCACATCAAACAAACCATTGCTGTACATGAAGTTTCCTACGTAAAAGTAGTCCATCCAGCCATCAAACTTATGGTTCGTTCCGTAAAAGGGTTTGAATGATTTATCCGTTTGGTTCAAAGCCTGTTCTTTGGAAGAAGTCCCCGAAAGATATTCGCCCCCCAGGCCGAATGTAAATTCAGATGGCAATGAATAGGTAACACCAGCTGCAGCATATTCTGCGGAGAGGGTCTTATCGAGTTTGTTTTTCCCGCCCTGATAATAGAACGAGGCATTAAATTTCAGCGGGTTCGATTTATAGGTAAACCTGCCGCCATAGGTTTGACTGTAAACAACTGTCTGGGAATTATTTAATTCATTATAAGGCATACCGTTGTTTAAAAACAGCAGGCTTAGTCCCGTTTTGCTGAACCGTTCATGGTACCAGATGTACTGAAAGGTTTTATAATTACTAACAAGATAATCAGTCTTATAAAGCGCTTCGCTTTGGGCGTTTTGCGCAATACCAACATCTATTTCCGTCGTTTTGTTGGGGCGGTATTTAAAAATCGCTGCATCGTGACTTCTTGCCTGCTGCGTCCAGTCCACACCTCCAAAAATCCTTTGGTCATCGTAAGATATTTCCTGCCTTCCGATTTTGAAAGCCAGCTTTTTACTAAAGATCATTTCGCCCCATGCCTGGTGAATAGCTGTCCCGTAAACATCAGAGCTGTTGAGCTGCGGAACATCGCCCCACACGCGAACGTTCTGTAATGCGATGCCAAATTTAAACATCTTACTTCCGTAGGAAAGATTCAGTCTCGTACGCTGCGATATGAAATTGGCTGCTGAATTTCCATCCGGGATAATTGTCTTATAACCATGGCGAAACTCGTACCGGGGACGGATTTCTCCCGAAAAAGTGAGTGATTGAGCATTCAAATTCCCTCCCCAAAAGGGAAAAAGAATCGAAACGATTACAAATAGATGAAATATTTTTTTCATGCTTTTATTGTTAAACTGATTAGAAAATAGTTGCCGTTGTTAATCAACAGAAGTCGCATGATTACCAGGCCCCTGCATTATCTTCGATATACGATGCGACTTTTTAATGAGCAATCGGAAAACCCACATACGGACCCGCCGGGTAAGAGGCCAAAGGCCAATTATTAGAACTCCGGCCCGATGATGATCATCGATCGCCCTTTGGTTTTTGCCGCGTTTTCCGCAAACTGGCGAGCGACGGTGGTCACCTGTTCTTTCGGAATACCGGCGATTTGTTCCTGCCATAACGGGGTGTAAGGCGGATTTTCATCATAACGCCTAGCTGCATGGGGATTATCAAGCCGCGCTTCTGTCCGTAATGGCCGGTCATGAGAACGAAAACAGTGCAACAGCGCGGTTACTCCGCTCAAACCGGTGACGGATAGCAGGAGCAGAAAAAAAATGTTTTTTTCACCTGTCGTATCGCCCCTGGTCACCAAAGGAATGCCAGGCAGTGAGGAGGTATGGGAGGGAGTAGCCACCAAGAGTCCGAACATCGTGGCGCTCAGTTCTATGAGCTCTTTAAAATTGCCAGAGGGGGGGCCATATAACGAATTGGCTTCAAAGCCAAAGAAGAACCCGAGTGTTGTTCCGGGAGAGCCTCTTCCGGAAGAGCCTTTAACCTGAAGAGTATCCATAATAGCTAATTGATTTTGTTAACCACGGAACAGTAGCGGTTGTCCGATTGTTTTTTATACTCTGACTTAATCTTTTGCAGGTCAGTAGTTTGTATTTAGACTGACTTAAAAGAAGGATGAAGGTTGGGTATCGTAAACAGCTGATATGGGGTTGGCTCAGGCAAAGGCTCAGGCGAAGAAGGAGAATGGGAGAATTGGCTAAATACAGATTACACGAATTAAGGCGAATTACACGAATGATGGACGGTGCTATGGAATGGTGGAGTGGTTGGGGCTAAGTGATTTACATAATTAGGTTATAGGACAATAAGGCCCACGGTTGGGCTGTGGGGGTTGTTCCTATGAACTACATGTTATGTAAATTCAGTTAGTGAGGGGAGGGTGTTATTTTGGGCGCAACGCTGCCAGGGGCGCTATGGAGGCAGCGGTCTTTTTGTTGGGACACCCGGGATGGCTACAGCTTTTTGACTTCGCTCCTGTGACTATGTAATAGACGGATGATCTGGTCTTCAGTAAAACGCACTGAAAACTCTATTTACCGAAAGGCAAAGTGCTGTAAGGTGTTGGAGGTGGCCACACAAAAAGTGTGACCCAAATAATACCCGGCGTGCGAATGTATGGTGGCTGTTTTCCGTTTAAATACGAATTTCACGAATTAAGGTCTACTGATTTACACGGGTTTGGAATTCATTATCCTCCTCCGGCCACCCCCTCCAGAGGGGGACAGGTTGCGAGATACTATTTTTCAAAAGAGTATTAATGGGAGATGTTGCCCCGATGGTTGGGGTTAATTTACACATTTAGGTCAGCACGCAGGGCATCTAACGCGAATTACACGAAACGAAGTTCGACGAAGGCAATCACATGAATTTTAGATGCAAATATCGGTAGGATGATATAGGAAGTCAGTTCGTTCCAGGTGTAAGTGGGTGGACATCTACTTCAGAAAGTTATCATCCAAAAATTTCTGAAAATCATCTTTGTACTGGTCGCTAATTGGGATGTACACGTCCTTGTCGAAAATGATGCGGTTGCGCTCGATGGTTTGAATTTTCTCGAGATTTACGATATACGAACGATGGATCCGCATAAAGTTTTTAGCAGGAAGATGTTCCATTATTTTATTCATGTTTAGCAAGGTCATAACGGGTTTTTCATGAACCTGGTGAATGCGGATGTAATCGCGCATCCCCTCAATATATTTAATGTTGTTTAGGTCGATCCGAACTATTTTATATTCTGACTTTATAAACAGAAATTTATCATCGTGCTTAATATTTACGAGCTGTTCGTTTTGTGAAAAATAACGTTGCTTTGTTTTTTCTATTGCTTTGGAAAAAGCGGCAAATGAGATGGGTTTGACTAGATAATCGGCAGCATCCACCTGAAATCCCTCCACAGCATATTCACGATAGGCCGTAGTAAATATCACTTTGGATGGATTGGTCAGAGATTTTACAAATTCCATCCCGGAGAGGTCAGGCATATTAATGTCAACGAACATCAAGTCAACCTCGTTTTCCTGAAGAAATTCCAATGCTTTTACCGCACTGGAAAAGCTCTTCAAGAGGGTTAAATACGGTATCTTGTCAATGTAACTACCTAATTGTTTAAGTGCCAGTGGTTCGTCATCTATCGTGATACAGCTAATCATAGCGGAATTGTTAAGTTCACTTTAAAAATATCGTCTTTCTTATCGATATTCAGCTCGTACCTATGGCCAAATAGTAGTTCCAGCCGCTTTTGTGTGTTTACAATACCGATGCCCGAATTTTTATTTTGTTTTATTTCCTGATGGATGCGATTTTCAACATGAAAAATAAAACGATTATCACGGATATTGATCGTGATATGGATAAAGGAGGGCGATTGGTAACTAACACCGTATTTGAAGGCATTTTCGATAAATGAGATGGTCAATAACGGTGGTATTTTCACCTGCGGCAAAGTTTCCGGGATTTCCAGTTTTAGGTCAACTTCATCGGTGATGCGCAACTTCATTAAATCCACATAGCTCCTCGTGAAATCCATTTCCTGTTTTAACGATATCCCATTCGATTGCGATTCATACAACATATAATCCATCATCTGCGAAAGTTTAATGATGGCATCTTTTGCCTCCTCTGCATCGATGTCGACCAAAGCATGAATATTGTTCAGCGTATTCATGAAGAAGTGCGGGCTTACCTGGTTTTGTAAAAACGCCATTTTATTCCGGATACTTTCCTTTTCGGCTTTTAGCTTGTTTTGTTCTGATATCATCCATTTACTGAAAAAAATCAGCCCGGAATCGAAACCGATAAGCAAAATGCTCATGATGATCATATTTGCAAACGGAGGTATGAACTCACGTGGGCCATGCCTCAAGGGAAGCTCAAAACCATTGGGTACGCCACCAGCGGGCGGCGGGGGTAACTCGAGGGAAGGAACTGGTCTTTCGATGTATTGAAGAAGGAATAAAGCCGAGGAAAAGAGTAGAATAACCCCGGTAATCGATACGAAATAGGCCACTTGCTTTTCTCTAAAAAACAGATATGGCATTAATACAAACCGGTTAACCAGGAATATGATGAGTAAAATACTGTACTCTTTCCATATTTTAAAAATGTGGTGCCAGTTGGTTTGTTCAGCCGAGTCACCAAAAAAGATGGGAATAGCAAATAGCAACAGCCAAACCATCACTACCAGCAACAGCTGGGCACGCTCCTGATTATTTTTGAAAAATTTTGTCATATTAATCAACCCTAAATATACAACTATTCACTCCAGGAACTAAAAGGTTGTTTTTCGAATTTCATGGTTCCATCACTGCCTTTGAAGATGTTTATCCATGCCTGCCAGTTTTCATTGTCTATATCGGGGTAATCGAGGCGGTAGTGGCTGCAACGGCTTTCGGTCCGCATCAACGAGGCTTTCAGTTTCATTTCAGCGCTGATAATCATGTTGGCGGTTTCGTGCGCCAACCGTAGCTCATGTAAATTTGATGCGCGAAGCATGGGCATGTGGTGGTCGCGCAATTCTTCGATGTAAGCCAGAGCGGCCTTTAAAAGACTTTCTTTTTTAATGTAGAGAACAAAGTTGGGTATCATTATCCCCTGCAGGGTTTGGGTAACCCAGGCAGGACTGTAGCCCGCTTCCCTTTCGAGCGGGGCAGTTATCTCCTGCTGTATTGTGCTGATTTGACTAGCCGATATTGTTTGGATACCGGCTGTTTTGGAATATCCGGCCGCTGCTTCACCGGCAATAGCACCCTGAACTGCCGATCCGGCCAATGATGAACCAATTTGTGTATATATTGCACCTGACATGTATGAGCCAAGCGCATCGCCGGCAGCATACAGTCCGGGAATATTCGATTCGCATTTGTCGTTTATCGGAACGAGTCCTTCCGATTTATGGATGGACATCCCTGCGGATGAGCCTCCGACCATGCTACCACCCATTCCGGGAGGGCCGTCTTCTCCACTTTTTCCGTCACGAGGAGGTGGTCCATCGGGCCTGTCACCATCAGATACTCCCGAAGGTTTCCTTTTTTCGTCCTGGTTGAAGCCTTCAGGGCGATAGGGACCTCCTGATATTTTCATCGAATTCAAGTCGCCCGGATGGCTCATCTTCAGTGGATTTCCGCTTACATAAGCCAGATAATTCATATCTACACCTAAATCGTGGTGTATCTCGACTGATGTTGTAGAAGGCTTTTGATCGAACATGCCATGCCAGCCATCATAACAAGCGGCTGCATTTTTAGCACTGCCACCGTGACCGTCGTTCCACTCTTTACCGGTTACCTTAGCTCCGATATTGTAGGCCATAATGGTTCCATCGTGTGTCAGGTCACAAATGGGGAAACCATTGGGTTTAAAACCACCTGCCCCGGTACAAAGAATTACGCTTTTTGCCTGGAAGAAATATATTTTCTTCTCGTCAATACTAAAACCAGCTGCTCCGGCTATTTTGCCGTTTTCCTTTATCAAGTGGGTGATGGTTATCCGTTCAATGGCGGGAATTTTTCGTTCGTTAATTGGTTTTCTGAACGATTTATTATAAAGTGGTGAATCGAAAAAACCCCATTGGCGCAGCTCATTTACCCGAGCCAGGGAATGTTCGGCAACCTGCCGGGTGTAAACCGGATTGTTGGTTCCTAAAGCTGATTTTCCAACCAGTTCGACAAATTCATCGATACTATATTTTGATGTTTTTGCATCGAATTCAAAAATACCTTTTGCAAATGGGGTTTGCCCTGATGAGCCCAAGCGCCCTTTGGATACCATGATGGTTTTGGCGCCGGCATCGTGTGCTTTTACTGCTGCAAATAATCCGGCCATGCCACTGCCAATCACTAATACATCGGTACTAAAGTTTGTGGTTTCCATTTCATTTGCGGTCATTTCCGGTTCGTTTTTTCCCCAACCTGAATAGATTCCCATGGAGGCAAGTGCTGTCACCCCGCAAGCAGCCGTTCCGGAGATTGAAATAAATTCCCTGCGTGATACATTTTTAGGCATGGTTCTTAATTTTTGGTAATACAGATTTGAGAATGAATGTTCTCAGTAACATGGCCACTCCGGATATGGAAAGGATGGCAATAATCCAGGCCATTGGTTGGTTTATGTGCCTGCCCATGTCGACAACATGTAACGAAGCAGTTATAATAAACGCCATAGACAAATAGCCATGAATAACACGCCATGTTTTATACGAAAAAGGAAGCCTGTTCCTAAGCAAGGAAGTTAAGCCAATGATAACCATAAATATCCAGGCAATTAGTCCCAGCAATAGTCCTTTCTGGTTAAAATTGGATAACAGTTCAGTGAAAGCATCAAGAGGATCAATTCCAGCCTCGAAGTAGCGGGGTAGTACGATTAGGAATGGATGGAAGAGTAAAGCACTCACAAACACATAGCCCAGAACCTTATGCCATTTTACCACTTTTGCCATTTTATGGCCGGTTAACACATTTCTGTTTGCCCTTGACAGATAAAACTGCATGAGCATGATAAAAAAAGCCAGAATGGTTAGCAGAGAAATTGCCTCTTTAAGAAGTGTACGCCGTTCAAAATCTCCCAGGGAATACACCAATACCGGTAAGACAATAAAGACCGTAATCGCTGCGATCCCATTGTATATTGCCATCTTGTTTTCCATGCTCATTTAATTGTTAATGCGTTTTTTTGTTCCTCCCCATTGGGGGAGATTAGGAGGGGCTTTACCCCCACGAAACAATTACCGGTATCGACTTTTCCGGTGTAATGGTAATGGCATCAACCGGGCAGTACATACGGCACAAGTGACAAATCTGGCAATCGGCCGGATATTTTATTTCTGCCTTTTTGGTTTTCTCATTTAACCGGATTACATCGGTGGGGCATGTTTTTACACATATCCCACAACCGATGCACCCTTTGATTGAATTTACAGCCATGCTATTATGATTTATTGCAGGTATGAAATTACCGCATCATTTCTTGCTTGTACGTGAGTTTTCAGGGTTTGAACAGCTGAGTCGAACTGGCTGTTGTTATAGATAAAGGTGTACCCCGGCTCTTCAGCATACGCATAGTCTTTTAGCAATTCGTAGTACGTTGAATAAGTGTTTATCATATCAGCAGGAACAAATACCTGGTCGATAAACTGTTGCAGGTAAGTTTCATACTCAGCTTCATAATCGGGTTGGTCAATGATATATCTTATTAAGGGCCAGCTGCTACTTACTTCGCTCATCGAAAAGCTAAGTGAACTACTTTGTTTCCCTTCCTGGAATGCTTCGTTATTATCCCACGGAATCCAGGTTAGCAAGCCGTTCTCAGGATTGTTGTACAGGTAGTAGTTGTGTGTCATGTTACCATAGGTATCCCAGTTTTGGATAACCGTGTTGGCTGCCAGCCATTTTAAGAAGCCATCCACGTTGAAAACATTTTCGAGGTTACTTTTCCAGGTTTCCACATCCGATGTACGCAGTGAACTGTTAATAACATCATACAATGATTTTACATCAGAATAATTGGCTGAATCTTCGTTGGTTTTTAAATAGAATTCATTGGTGTTGTATGTCCCGCTGGCAAATGATGCTGCATCGCCGTCGGGCTTGTAGAGATTGCCTGTACTTTGCTCAAACTGTGTTTCGTAAACAGTGTCGTCCACTTCTTCAACCAAGGCATAAACACCGTAATATTGCGGACCACTGCCATTGTCAATATAAACTACACAAAAAGCTGTTTTCGACGAAGCCAGTCCAAATTGACGGAACAGGTCTGCCGCTACTTTTTCGCGCATGAGTGAAGCATCTTCGTAATTGTTTTGCAGGTTCAGTTGCTTGAAGCCATAAAAGCGCTGATTTTTTATAGCAGGGTAATCGTCTTCAAACTCATCGAAATCGAGTTTAAACGAGAATTTTTTAATACCCGACTGGTAGGTAGATTGCAAGCTGGAATTGCCTTTGTAGCGAATGCCCACATGGTACCATTCAATACCATTAAACTTAAATGAGCAGGGCACAAACATCGGGTCATCAAAGTCGAGTGACTGTCCGGGGCGAATGCTGCCCGAGCTTAAAACAGTGGCAAGGTTGGCTTGCATATCAGACCAATCATCGCTGTCGATTGTAATGTCGAAACGCAGTACTTCGTTCTGGTTAAACACTACATCGTAATTCAATTCGGCATCTTTACCATGAGTGGCAACGGTCCAATCAGAGTAAACGGTTGTGTCAACTTTCACTTCCTCGTCTTCCTCATTTTCAGCTATGAAGTCATCGTCTCTGCAGGCACTAAATATCACAAGTAAAATCGCTGTTATAATCAGGCTTATTTTTTTCATATCGGAAACATTTAAAATTTAATCTTATAATTCAGGCTAATAATGTGTTTGTTTAGGTATTCTGTATAATAATAATCGAACTTATAACTCATCCCCAGATAGTTCTTTTTATTGATTTTATAATCGGCACCAACGGCATACCTGGCTTTATATCGTTCACCACTATTCAAGTCCTGAAAAAGCTGGGCGGCGGCAAAAGGAGTAATTTTGCAATTGGGTATATCGTATTTTATCCCTGCTTTATAGCGTAAAAAGTTTTTGTCATCTACATCGTCATCGGCATAGTTGCTGTACATGATTTGCAGCGAAGGTTCGAAGTGTTTAAACTCTTTTTCGATTTGTGCACTAAATGCGTAACGGCCAAGATATTCGGTGTTTTTTTTATTTCGTAAATTTGCTACGAACCCATATCGTGCTGCTACCGAAAAAGGTTTCCATATTTTATATTCAACTTCTCCTTCTATCAGGTATTTATCGAGTGAAAAATTTTCATCGAAACGCAGTTCCGGGCTTAGCGTGAACTTCACCTTTTTAAATGGCTTAAAACTCAAGTCGAGGCTGGTACGGGTTTGCAGCTCATTTATTGTTTCTTGCGCATAACTTTTGGATGCTGCGGCCAACAAGGCAACCAATAGTATAGCGATGAAAATATTTTGTTTCATGCTAGATGGCATTATGGTTTTCATTAGGTTCATTATTTGTTGATGAGATTTGATGTATTTCGTTTTTTCCATTCGCGTCAAAATAGAGTGTAATGTCTGCCACGTCTTTCAAAAAGTCAATTTTCTGTATTTCATAGCGCTTAATATTGATACCGGTACGTTCTGTTAAATCTGCAAGGAGCATTTCCTGTTTATCGGCGTGTATATTTTCAATTTTTTCGTAGATCAACCGAATCGATCCTTCCTGTTTCAGCATCAATCGTTTCTCGAGTAACCATAAGCCAAATACGATTACCGAGTTGGTGAAAATCAGCTCAACATAACTCACCTTTTTGTTGGCTAGAGCGTTGATAACGGATATGCCAATCACAATAAACAGATAGGTCATTTCCTTAATCGGAATGGCATCGGTCCGGTAGCGGATGATGCCAAAAATGGCGAAAAGTCCGAGTGCAAATCCTAATTCGAGCTTTACGCTATTGAGTAAAAAGCTTAAGAGGAAAACAACAGTTCCTACAGCTAAAAAGCTAAAGTAGAAGTCTTTTCTTCTGCTGTTCCGCGCGTACATAAAGTGCACCACCAGGAAGCTTACAAATAAGTTTAATGTCAGGCGTACCAAAAGCTCGGTGAAGTCGCCAACGTTAATAATTTTAATGTCTAGAAAGCGCAGGTTTTCTGTCCAATTTATCAGCGCCTCAAAATTTCCGTTGGCTAGGTTATTCGATGCGTTGGCCGCTATTTCTATTGCATTCATGGTTTTTGAATTAATCGTGATACAAACCTGTTATGTTGATTGTTTTTTCAATCATTCTGACTTTGTGTTTGAACGCATTTCGTTTGATTCCAGAATCAATTACTGTTCGGCCAATGCAGTATTTGCTGAATCCTGAGATTTTTATTCGTTGGTTGCGCAAAGCCCTGGCAAGTGGCGATCCGGATGGCGAACCATCCGCTTTAATTTCAACAATAACCAGATTGTTAAGCGTAATTTGTTTGGCGTTATGTGCAAAATTCAGATTGAAATCGATGGTACAACGCTCGTTGAAGTTTTTATTGACCAGCGTAATGCGCGAAAAATTATTAATTAGTGAGGGTATTAAGTCTTCAACTGAAAAAGGTGTGATACCCTGTATAAATACGTTTTCTATTTCATTGAACTCGTTATTTTCAATATCGGTCGGTATCCTTTTTTTTATGGTCCTGCCTTTGTTGGTTTTAAATTTTACTTCTAAAAAGCCAATACCACTGGATACATAGCACCGTCGCCTGATTTTATAGCGATTGAGTTTGCCATTATGGTGGGCTGTAAACATCCGGTTTCTATCCGTGTCGTAGTATATGGTTGAGTAGGGCAGGGCAACTTCGTTATGCATGTTCAGAATGAAATAGTTGTCCTGAACCATTTCCAGTAGCCGGTGCAGATGGTTGGCATGGAACCAGTACTTGGTATCGGTACGGTTCATTAGCCTTACCTTCTCCATTTCTCCTAATGAAATAGATGGAAATAGTCCAACTTTGTTAAATCTGTATTTGTCAGGTTTGCTTTGCATCACAATTTCATCTGTTTAAATTTCTTTGATTTCTGAGTGTTCGAAATATTTCTGCACATCCAGGAACTCACATGATTTCAATTCGTTGTGTGTGAGCCAAATTTGTTGTCATGCCCGTTTCATTTTTAAATTTTATTACCTCCTACGAGGTCTTTGTTTGCTTTGCTTTTTCAGATAGGCTTCATATTTACTGGTTTGTTCCTTTGTTAATTCAGCCTTCACTTTTTTTACAAGGGCAGTGTTTAGCGCTTCCATTTCTTCCCTTTTGAGACGACTATTGCCCGATGTTTTTGCTTTCACTTGTGCGAAATGCTCTTTGTATAATTCAAGAACTTTGACTTCCTGTTCGTCACTTAGTGAAAGGTTGTCGGCCAAGTCGCTGACCAACTGTGTAATCTGTTTATTGTTCGGAATTGGTGGAGGGCCTTGTTGCCCGTCCCGTTGTCCACCACCCGGAGGTTGTGCAAAAGTTAAACTACACGTTAAAAAGAATGCTATTGCCAAAATTGATTTTATTGCTTTCATATCAATACGTTTTTATGATTTTATTGATATAAAAGTATTTGGACAGGTCGTCTTTCTAAAACGCAATCGACAATTTGGGATATTTTATCGACAAACATATTCCGATACTATGCCAATGGTTAAATTGGTGGGAATCATTTTGGTGTGAAGGGGGAGAGTGGGAGAAACGGTGAAGGTGAGAAAAACCACCGATAGGGGCGGATTTAGTTCACGGATTGACATTAAAACAGATTACGCTAATTTTTGAATCCGGATTACACGAATTAAACAAAGAATGCTTTTTACAGCGCTGTTTTACACCATCCTCAAATCAAAAGCATAGAAGAACGGGATGATGCTCTTCTCTTCAATGTTGTCTATCCAGGCGGGTTCTTTGTGGCTGATTTCCGCGATTTCTGCTGCTCCGGTCTTTCTGAATTTCTGAGCGACGTACTCCAGTACTTCGAGCTCCTGTTCTGTAAGCAATGATTTGTTGAACGGGTTGACTGGCGATGGGAGAATCCGTTCCACCTCGCCCTTGGATGTCATTGCATATTCCACATCAATGACATCTGTATTGGCTAATGCACCGAAAAGGATGTCATAATTCACGGGTACAGGTCCGAATTGGATGGCCTGGTATTTTAAGCCGGTGATGCTTTCCCCGTACGCTCTGAAGAAGGCAAAGTCAGAATAAAAGAGCAGCTTGTTGAGCTTTGTTTTATATGGCTTTAAATACTCCGCAAAAAATTGGATAACCTGTTTGGTTTTTTCCCGGTTAAACTCTTTAAATCCGGTGACGAGGTCTGGTTCGTTTTTGAAACGAAGGAGCTGATCATTGAAGTCAATCCCTTCGTTTTTCAGCTTACTGATGCGTTTTAATATTTTTGCCTTTTCGGCCTCTTTGAGTTCAGCAAATTTCGATACCTGCAGCTCAAAGTTATCCGGATCGCGGATAAGCTGAATCAAGCTGGCGTGAGCTTTGGACGGGACTTCACCTTTTTCATACAGCCCCCAGGAGTTGGCCCCCATGCCCATTATCTCCGACATTTTTGCAGCAGAGAGACCATACTTTTCCCGAATGGCTTTGATTTGTTCCGGAAACGGGATGCGATGCCTGACCCGGTACTGATGAACCACCTGTTGATAGTTCAATTGAGCGAAATGCTCATCTTCGAACTGCTCACCGGTATCTTCACATTGATACGCGTGAAATATGACATCAAAAGGCTCCTTCCGGTATGTCATGGTCCGCTGTTCCTTTACGACTATCATATCCTTCCCTGTAAACGGACTTTTCATGGCTGGTTTCATGGTTTTTTATTTGAATGGGTAATTCATTGAGTGCTCGGCCAAGTGAAATGAGATACAGATGGTATTTGAATTCTCCCTACCCATACTGATTTTGATGTACACTTCCTGTTTTTTCACCATTTTTCCAAACACCCACATTGGCGGTAATCCGCGCATATTCTCTTCCAACGGACCTTCTGAATAATCTTCTGTCGTCAGCTTTTCAATGATTTCTGTTCTGCGATTCGGGCTGATGTCGAGGTCCAGGAGAGCCTGAGCATTTTTCCCTCTATTCATGTAGATGATTTGAAAAATGCCCGTTTTGACCTTAAAGTCTTTCAAAAAACGTTCAACCTCTGCTTTGGTTGTCATTCGTGACAAAGTTAAGATGTTTTTATCTTGATTACACTAAAAAGTTGAATATTGTACAACATTTGTTTTAAAATTTAACTTTAAAGTGATATTATGATTTCTTGTATTCTACTTTTGGCTCCGCCACCCTCTTCTCCGCTCTTTCCTGCGCCAGCTTCCGGGTTTTACCACGTTTGGCTGTTGTTTTCGGTTTTTTCTCCAGCTCGGCCCGGGCCTGTTTGATTTGCTCCAGTAACTCCCGGGCGTCTCCGTCAGAGGGCAACTGTTCCACCAGCTCACCTCGGAAAGCTTTCGCTAAGATGGCTTGTGGCAGCTGTTCGATTTTCTCTTTTATGATTTGGTACTGGGCTTTTATTTTATCGGCTTTAACAAAAAGGGATTCTACCCGTCGGACGATTTCTTGCTGCTCTTCAAACGAAGGTATAGGGATCATTAAACTTTTAATGTCTCCCAGTGTTAGTCCAACTTTTGTAACACCTCTTTTTTTCTCTTCAAATTGTCCAAGCCCACTCTCGGACATTAAGTATAAAGCGATGTATTTTTCATTGAAATCAGCTTTGGGACGAGCTAAACAAATATGTTGATTTACATATGCTTCATATTTAAAATCATCTGGAATTAAGGAGATCATACCTACGTCTGCAGTTATCGATATTAAAATATCCTTCGGTTGAAGCAACGTTCTTCTTCCTTCCGATGAATCAGGTAAATCAAGGAACTGTAGTTTAGTCCGAGCAAGGTTAAGCTTAAACGTCCCATAATCCATGTTCGTTATTCGAACGAATAATTGCTCTCCTTTTTTAGAGTAATATTTTGCCCATCCTCTTGAGCCGCTTGTGACAAATGAGAAAATTTCTGAAGAAATAAGTTTCTGCCATTCTTCCAACTCTCTTCCTCCCCGCCACTCTTCCGTCAATTTTCCGGTGACAGCCTGGGTTAGGACGGCCTGGCGGAAATCTTTCAGCAGTTGCGGGATGCGCTCCAGGCTGCCTTTCATCTTTTCGATGCGGGCAAACAGGCTGTCGAGTTTGACAACGATGCGTTGCTGCTCAGCAAGGGGAGGAAGAGGAAAAGCATAATTCTCTACCAATTTGGGGCGTGCCCGAGTTAACGAACCTCCCACTCCGGAAACTTCGCTCTGCAGCATTTGCCTAAAAAACGGTGCGGTAAATAAATACCTAGCAAAGCCAGTATCGATATAGTTGCCAGTATTAACAACGATCCATTCAGAAGAAGCGATTTTCTGATTTTCTGTGAAATTTCCAACTTTCCAGACCCTGTTTATTCTCGGATTTATTTTACAAATCAACACTTCATTTTCACATACAACCTGCTTCGTTGAACCAATCTCACTCCCCTGGATTATTTCTGGTTTTCCATCCTCAAATATGGGAACACTATACAACTCAAACCAATTATCTGGGAATTTGGAAGGGTCAATGTTTTGAGACTTTTTAAAGTTAACCTCCTTTATTGTCGCCTCACACCAACTATCTGGAAAATGTTTCTCGATCATCCTACTCCAATTCTTTAATGATTGCCTCCAGTTCCTTCATCACGCTTTTCAATTCATTAGCCGCTTCACGTGCCAAATCAACCGGTTCCCCCAGTTCCCGTCCGTTACCGTTGCTTGTGTCGGCTATCAAACCTAAATCTAGTGAATCGTTCTTTTTGGCAATCTGTTCGCGGGAAATGCATTGCCAGCGTTCGTCTTCAATGGCTTCGCGTTTGGCGTGGTCAATGGTTCCGTCGTACTTCTTTGTCACTTCATCCGGTTTGAAACCGCCGGTGTACGCTTTGATAAATCCCTCAAACGCAGCTTGGGTAAACGGTGTCCGCTTCCCATAGCTGGGAACATTGGTGCGCATGTCGTAGTACCAGACCCGGTCGGTATTGCCGGTTTCGGTGGTTCCCCGCTCAAAGAAGAGCACGTTGGTCTTCACCCCCTGGGCATAAAAGATACCCGTCGGCAACCGCAGGATGGTATGCAACCGGCATTTGTCCATCAAGTCGCGCCGGATTTTGGCACCGTCATTATCTTCGAACAGTACGTTGTCTGGTAATACCACCGCTGCGCGGGCCCCTCCCTTTTTGTGTAGCGAACGGTAGATGTGCTGCAGGAAGTTCAGCTGCTTGTTGCTGGTCGGGTAGGTAAAATCGTCGCGTGAAGGACGTTCCCCACCTTTCTTCGTTCCAAACGGCGGATTCGCCAATACCCCGTCGAAATTTCTCAGTTTCTTTCCAAACTCACTCAGCGAATCGTTCAGGTAAATGGTGCTGTCGAGTCCGTGAAGCTTGGCATTCATCAATGCCAGGCGGTGCGCATCCTGCACCAGTTCCACTCCGCTCAACGCTTCGGTTTGCTGAAAGACCCGGTCCTTTTCGCCCAGGCTGTAACCATAGTCGTACCGGTCAATCAAATACTGGTTGATGGAAATGGGAAACCCAAATGTTCCACAGGCCGGGTCATTCCAGCGTTCACCAAGCTTGGGCGCCATCAGCTCCACCATGACGTTAATCAACGGGCGAGGTGTGAAATACTGCCCGGCACCGCTTTTTTTCTCGGTGGCGTTGCGTTCCAGCAAATCTTCATAGATATCACCCATCACATCGCGGTCGTGCTCGTCGTACCAGTCAATCTGGTCGATGCTGGTCACCAGCGTGTGCAAATTCACCGGCTTCCGGAGGGTGGTGGATGCATTGGTAAAAATTTCCCGGATGTTGGTATTCTTGCTCTTATTGCTGATGGTGGCGAGCAATTCCCGGTAGGTATTGAACAGCTCTTTGTTGTCGCTGATACTTTTCAGCGTGTTCCACCGGTATTCTTCCGGCAACTCGTCTTCAAATCCCTTCACCTCACTCAGTTTGATGAAGAGGATGTATGTCAATTCATTCAGATACTGGTGGTAGGTGACCCCGTCGTCGCGGAGCACGTTACATAAACCCCACAGTTTTTGGGCTATTTCTTCTGCACTCATGGTGTCAATCGTTTGCTCAATTCTGTTCCACAATACCGGGCCCAGAGCAACATGCTCCATTCCCGGGTCTCCCAATCGATATCCATTTTCTGGATGGCCTCAATCAGGTTAGCAAAGGTGATTATTTTAAATCTTTCTTCCCCGTTTTTCAACATTTTCTGAAAGGCATTTCCTTTGGTCAGCGCATTCTCATCGTGTTGGTAACAGAATAATCCGCTGTAAGCCAAATCATACATTCCATTCAGTAGCGCCGATTCGATGATCAACTGATTCCGGAAAAGCTGATTGTAACGTGTGTTGACCAGCTGGTCGTAGGGAGCGGTAAATGCTTCCGAGCGATGATACAATTCCTTGTAGGTATCGCTGGTGTATTCTTTGGGAGAAAATGGTTCCGTGTATTTGCACTCGAGCCCGATAAGGCCCCGTTTGTTATCATCCGAGATGAATTCAAGTGCGACATCATGAGCCGAGTTGTCACCATTCTGCGCGACATTGGGGGCAAACTCGAAATGAATGTTCGTTACCTCTTTCAGGTTGGGGTAGAATGGTTGAAATGCGGTTGTTGCCAAGGGGAGATTATATTTTAACCTGCCGAAGAAATTGAAGCAAAGGGGTTGACTCGAGAGTAGGTTATTAAAGAGCCGGTCTTCCTTTATCAATCCCTTTGATTGACCTCTCCGGTTCTCCAGCTCCTCTTTAGCCGCTTCCAGGGCAAATTCGTCCAGAAAATTCCCTCCGGTACTTTCCCCATCCCTGATGCTACTTCCTATCAATTTATCGCTTAAAATGGGATGTATGCCCTGTTCTTCACCCAACACAAAGGTTCTCCACCAGCTTTGATGATGGCGCATGGATTTTTGCAGATGCGTATCGGAGCTACTTTGGTCGCCAAGAAAATTCTGAAGTGATTCTTTTATGCTCATGCTGTTATGTATAGGTTCTCATTCATCACCCGGATAACCTGTTCCAACTCGTTGTTGAAAATTTTGTCGAGACGCTGGTAGCCTCCGTTCGTCCGGAAGGGATCGAGATCCAGATCGGTTTTTTGCAAGATATTCTCCTGGAGGAGTTGTTTCTCAAAACGGTCAATCCACCGCAGCTGAATTTTGTTCCAGCTGTTCATGCCCCGGACTTTGTTCATGGCCCGTCGGATTCGTTCCTCATGACTCACCAATGCATCGCCCAGTGCCAGGGTACGGATGAAGGAAATGATGTCGGCAGCGATATCTTCATTGCGGCTTTCTCTCCATGCCGAGTTTAAAGCTGATGTTGAAAAACCATGCTTGTCCAACTCCAGTCTGAGTTCTTTCAGCGATTGGCGATCCAGTTCCTGCGGACGGGTGCAGATCAACTTCAGGGCCGCTATTTTATTGAGATTCTCGGCGATGAACTGCCGGAAACTCACTAAGTAATCTTCGGGCTTTTGTCCTTTTCCATAACCGCGTTCAATGCCCCGGGTTTCGTCTTCGTGCTCGGAGACGTATTGCACCGATGGGCCCGGTTTCAGCTCATCCAGGAAACCCCAAACAGACTTGTACTGGATGAGGTCGTCATAATTATTATCCTGCATCGACTTCTTGAGGTTGTCCACAAATTCATCCGGTTCCTTTCCTCCACTCCGGTAGGTGAATTGCTCCAGTTTGTTGTTTTGCAGCAAACGTCTTTTCCGTTGAAATTTGGCAATGATTTGTTCCAGTTGTTTCCGCGCCCGGTCGTTGCTGTTGATGTGCTGCATTTCCTCCACCAACTGGGTAAATGTGGCTTTGGGATTAACCGCAATCGGTTTCATTTGCGTATAGTCTTCCAGCGCTTCATAAATGCGGACCGCATCGTAAATCCGGAAGATTTCCTTGCCGATGTCATCACATCGGCGGGTGGCACGCCCCAGCATTTGTTCGTACAGGATTCTCGATTTGACCCGGCGTAAAAACACCAGGTTGCAGATGGGCGGTACATCCACACCGGTCGTCAGCAAATCGACCGTCACGGCAATGGTCGGGTACTTCTCGTTTTTATAGCGCCGGACCTGTTCTATCGGATCGTACGATTTTCCCGTAATTTTCTGAATGGCGTCATCGTAGACATCCACCCCAATCTTTTCAAACTCTTCTTTCAAAAGCGATACCACCAGGTCGGCATGTTCGTCGTTAGCGGCAAAAATCAATGTCTTTTCTTCCCCTTCCGGGTCGATTTCCTGAACCAGCTGTTCAATGACCGTCCGGTTAAAATTCTCGGTAATCACCAGCTTGTTGAACCCCTCAATGTTGATCGCCAACTCATCTTCCAGCTTCTCCAACTCCACGATGGCATTCGTTTCTTTATCCAACACTTTGGGTTGCTCCCCTTTTTCCCAGACAATGCCCTCATCGCTGAGTTTGGTCTTGATGATATAAGGCGGTTCGTGGTCAATTAAATACCCGTCGATGACTGCTTCCCGGTAAGAGTATGTGAATACCGGCGAACCAAAGATTTCGGTGGTATGCAAAGCCGGAGTAGCGGTTAGTCCGATGGCGGTGGCGTCGAAATAGTCGAGTACACTCCGGTATTTGCTGATGTAATCCTGCTGGTTTTTGAATTCCAGTTCTTCCTCATCCATCTCCCGGTCCATCAGGTATCCCCGGTGAGCCTCATCAACGACAATACAGTCGTATGAATCGACCGGCAATCCATCCGCATCATTTTCGGCATAAAAGAGGCGTTTTACCATGCTTTGCACAGTGGCGAAATGCAGCCGGGTTTCCAGCTCCGGGACCAAATCCTTTAACTCCTGTACCTGGTATATCTCCGAGAACGTATTGAGGTCTTCAATCTTGTTGTCCTTGAAATCGTCAATAGCCTGCTTTGCCAGCAACCGCCGATCGACCAGGAAAAGAATGCGTCGGAAGCGGTTGGACTGAATCAGGCGGTAAACCAACCCGATGATGGTGCGTGTTTTGCCGGTACCAGTCGCCATGGCCAGTAATATTCTTCCTCTATCCGGGTCACCGATGATGGTCTCTTCCACCTTCGTTATGGCTTTCAGCTGATAATCGCGCAGTGAGAGTCCCGCTTTATCCAGCAGGTAATCGGGGTCATTCTCTTTTAGTTTCTGTTCAGCTTCCTGAATATTCTGTTTCCAAAGTTTTGTTACGCCTTCCGGCGAAAACCATCCTTTTAACGAGCGTGCCTGGTTCCGGGCATTCCGGATATCGACAAACCAAATACCGCTCTTGGTTTTGATTTGTTCCAGAAACGTTCGTCCGTTCGTGGAAAAGAGAAACGGGACGCGGTAATTTCCCCATTTTCCCAACAACTGAACCGATTCACTTTCTTCAGCCAGTTCCGCATATATTTTGGATTGGTGCAGGTCTGTCGAAATATCATGGGCATACTTTTTCGCTTCTACCAAACCAACTAATTCCGTTCCGATGAAGAGCGCATAGTCTGCCCATTTGCTACCGACCTTCCATTCGGCTATCGCCCGGTTTTTCGCTCTTTCCGGAAGGGTTCCATGTAGCTTAAAGTTAAGGGTCGGGGTATCCGCTTCCCATCCTGCGGCGCGCAGTTGTGCATCGATCAACTGGCGGGTTTCTGCCTCCGACATCTCCATTTTCCGCGCAGCCTGTGCCGACCGCTGTTTGATTTCGTTGGATTTTTCCGAGCTAATGGGACCAATCTCCCGTTCCTTCAGGAGCTCATTGAACCGAGTCTCCAGTTGGTGATATTCGTTTTCCAGCTGTTGCAGATCCTTCTCCCAATCCACTTTCTCCGGAGGATGAAATTTGATTTTTCCAACCGGAGTACCTTGCTCAGAATACGTTTCGTAAAACCATTTGGTCATTTTAAAACAGCTAAGGAGGAGGCTCATGCTGGATTTATCCGCTGCTTCCCCGGAGTGAACAGCCTGATTACCGGACTTGCGGATGGTATGGAAAAGGCTGATGATTTTATCATCGATAATTCCCTCATCTTTCAACAGCTGCAATCGTCTAAACGCCGAATCGTCCCAGGGGAAATCCAATTGGTGAACCTCAAAAATGATTTCAACCATCTTTTCACCCAGCAGGCGCATTTTGAACAGAGAAGAATTGGGATCATCGTAGACATAGCGTTCGGCTAACATTCCAAGATTGGCCAGAATTGGGAATTCCTGTAAAAGAAAATCGAAGTTCGTATTCATTTGCATTGAGCGGACTGAGGTTTGGACTATCGAAGATAATTATTCTGTTAGTGAAAAAAAAGATTATGCAAAATATCGACGCGAAGGGTTTCGGGTTTCGCTTCGCGGTTACGATGGTTACTGTAGTTACTATTGTTGATTTAAGAGTTACAGGTTACAGGTTTGACCAAGATGCTCAAAAATCACTTAACCAGGTTGGCGGACATTGTCATGTGGTAGAGAAATTTGAGCGTAACCTCTCTCTTATTACCCAACATGTTCTATAACATAGTGTATTAAGATTCACGTAGTCAATACGATAACAACTGGTTGGAACAAAACCAGATTTTTCCATTGAGGTAAATAGATTTGTATTTAATATTGGTCAACCAATTAGTGGCAGCTGGTCGACCAATTATTTAAAACTATGAATTTAAACCTTGTAATTATGAATTGTTTTAAGAGTCTTAACCTGCACAAACGTTACCTATATGGGATAGTAGGTATTCTGTCTGTTGTATTGTTTGGTTGCGATGACACTCCCGGTTACGTGTTTGTCGATAATAATTTACCCTCAAGTAGCTTTGCATCTATTAGTCCCACTGTCACTTCGGATGCATACCAGGAAGCTTCCATCGACTTCAACTCCGGCAATTCTACCAGTATCACATTGTCACTGATTTATGGCGATTCGGAAACAAGGTTGGACATGTTCAGTATTCAGTAGGATATTCAGGATAATTAAAAGTACAGAGGATTATGGATTTTCAAGAGAGCTTTGAAGAAATAGAGGTCGAGAGCCCTGTGGATAAAATCATCAAGCAGATTCGCAACTCGATTGTGTCCGGAAAATTAAAGCCAGGTGATAAACTCCCATCGGAGCGTAAGTTGTCTGATTTATTTGGGATTGGAAGGACATATGTGCGCGATGCCATAAAAAAGTTGGAGTTCTATGGAATCCTTAAAACAAATCCACAAAGTGGGACTATTGTCTCAGCGGTTGACATTACTGCGATGGAAGGAATCATCTCCAATGTGATTCAGTTAAATGATAATGATTTTTTTCATTTGGTAGAAACCAGAGTTGTTATGGAAACTTATGCCTGTTCTCAGGCGGCCATCCGTCGGACAACCAAAAATATTGATGAACTTGGAGAAGCATTAGATGAATATAAATCAAAAGTTGACCTGAATCTCCCGGGGGTAAAGGAAGATTTTAATTTTCATTTGAAAATCGCAGAAGCCAGTCAAAACATGGTCATAAAATCACTGATGATGATTATTATTCCTGACATCCTGGAAATATACAGAAAATTGAATGTATGTGGAGAAGGGCGATTTCGCAAATCTTTTGATGAGCACCAAACCATCCTGGAACACATTATCAGGCAAGATGCCAAAGGAGCAAGAGATGCGATGAACGTTCATTTAAAGGATGTTTCCGAGTTTAGTCTTTCATATAAAGGATAAATATACAATAGGAATTATGGAACAGTTTTATAATGATGGTTAGAAAAGATTAGCACCGTCGAACGGTGCTAATCCGTTTGAATCTTCTCAATGGCATATTTCCCAGAATATTAGCTGAAAGAATGTTCTTTGCTGGGCAATCGAGAACAAGAAATTATTCAGTTAAGCAGGAATTGTTATGCCCTTTTCACAAAGGTACTAATTAAATTCAAATTAAAAATCTATGAAAAAGAGTCTCTTGTTTCTTCTGCTTTTTATTGGGATGACTACTGTTGCCTTTGGACAGCAAACCATAGAAGGCAGAGTATTGGATAAAGATGATGGCGAACCCCTTATAGGAGCGACCGTCGTTATTAAAGGAACTACCAATGGTACCATAACTGATGTTAATGGCCACTATACTTTAAAAGTTGATGATGGAAAGGCTGTTTTAGTTTTTTCCTTCATTGGATATAAGCCTCAGGAAGTGCCTGTCGCGGGAAAGTCAGTAATCGATGTGCAACTAGCCAAGTCAATTTCCGATTTGGATGAGGTTGTGGTTGTTGGCTACGGTACGCAAAAGAAATCTCACCTAACCGGATCTATTGCGAAATTAAATACCGAAGGACTTGAGGACATACCTGGGGGTAGGACAGATCAAATGTTGCAGGGACGTGTGGCTGGGGTGCAAATTCAAAATACCACTTCGGAGGTAGGCGAGGCTCCTAAGATTACAGTGAGGGGTAACGGTTCAATCAGTGCAAACGGACAACCGCTTGTTATTGTTGATGGTTTTCCGGTTTCAGACGGTCTTAGTTTGGTTGACGCAGCTGACATTAAATCGGTGGAAGTATTGAAAGATGCAGCTTCTGCGGCCATTTACGGTTCCAGAGCTGCTAATGGGGTAATCATTGTTACAACAAAGAGTGGTAGCGAAAATAAACCCCAATATAATGTACGTGTATCGTATGGAGTTAAAGATTATTATAAGTTGCATCCAATGATGACTAAGGATGAGTTTATTAATATGAAGCTTAACGAAGCCAATCTTTCCGGAACAACCTTGGGGGATATGTATTTTGCTATGTATACATTAAAAACTGGCGATACAAACTGGCAAAAGGAAGCTTTAAGGCTGGCCGGAGTGCTTAATGCACAATTTAATGTATCGGGAGGCAAGAAAGGTTTAAAGTATTATGTTTCCTCATCTTACCTTGGAGATGAAGGTATTATGCTTCAGAATAAATATGATCGGTTGAATATTCGGTCAAAAATTGAAGCAGAGCTATCACCCAAAGTTAAGATTGGTGTTACCATGTCACCGAGCTTTACCAAGAGGGCAAAGCCTACCAATAACTTTACCGATTTTGTGCGTACGCCAAGGTTTTTGCCGGTGTACCATAATGATTTTACATCCGCTCTCACTGGTAAGCCAGTCGGAAGTTATTCCATGGGTTATGATTATAGCAATAAAACATATACCGGTATCGACCCACAAACCGGTCTGGAAAGGACGGTGGTAGCTTCTCCTTACAGCACTTCCAACAATAACCCTTTGTCGGTTATGAATAACGAATTTTATTCTCGCGATGATTACCGCCTGCAAGGTTCGCTTTATCTGAATGTAAAGCTGGCTAAGGGACTAGAGTTTAAAACATCAAATGGGTTTAATGTTGTATATACAGCACAAAACACCTATAAAAATGTAAACTCAAAAACAGCATCGTCACCAAATAGCGCCTTGTATGAAAATAACTTGTTTACTGATTTGTTATCTGAAAACACCCTGAGCTACAAGTTGAAAACGGGGAAACATAGTTTCGATGCTTTGCTTGGTTTTTCAATTGAGCAGAGACGTACAAAATCAGCTGGAATATATGGCAATAACTTCCCCACCGATTTCATTCATACGCTCAACGCTGCCGGTACTATTTTGCAGTATGATGGCACAGACCATGTTACCGGAACCTGGGACGAAGAAGAAGGCTTAGTGTCCGCTTACTCGCGTCTTGCGTATTCGTATGACAATAAATATTTATTGTCCGCTAGTTTTAGGGGGGATGGTAGCTCCAAGTTTGGTATAAACAACCGTTGGGGTTATTTCCCTTCAGTTTCACTCGGATGGCGTATTTCTGAAGAAGATTTTTTTAAAAATAATGTATCATGGGTTGACCAACTGAAGCTACGTGCCAGTTACGGTGTTACAGGTACCAATGATATTCCAAACTACGCCAATACCAATGTATTGTCTCCAAACAGCTATGTGCTGGGCAGTTCTAATGGGGCTGTAATACCAGGAATTTCCAATACATCAAATGTTGTTGGTAATTCCTCGTTACAATGGGAGCAAACCAACGAATTTAACTATGGTATTGATTTTACCGCTTTGGATAGTCGTATTAATTTGTCGGTGGATTATTATTATTCAATTACCAAAAGCTTGTTGTATGAGCGCTCGGTCAGCTCTGTCTTAGGTTTTACACAAGCTTGGAGCAACAAAGGTAAAGTGCGAAACAAAGGTCTTGAAGTTGTATTAACTACCCATAACTTTAGAAGTCATGATTTTAAATGGAGTACAACCTTCAATTATTCGATGAACCGCAACAGGGTGCTTGACCTTGGAGGGGAAAACCAACAGATAAATACTGGAGAAAGAGGCGAGATGTACCTGACAAGGGTAGGTGATCCGCTTGTGCAATTTTATGGCTACAAAACGCAAGGCGTTTGGAATTCAGCAGACGAGATTGCCAATAACCCATCGAATGTCAATGATGCTCCGGGTGGTTTAAGGGCTGTAGATATTAACGGTGATGGGGTTATTGATGCCAATGATTACACAGTTATTGGAAATCCTTTGCCAGACTTTACCTGGGGTATCACGAATAATCTTACTTATAAAGATTTTGACCTTTCGTTTTTGTTACAAGGTGTAGTTGGAGCCCAGGTTGTTAATGGTGATATATACTATGCAGAAACAGTGAGGTACGATAAAAACTTTAACACCAATAGGTGGATTGATGCAAATCATCCTGGTGACGGAAAAACCCCTTATGAAAGAAACGGTATAACCCAGGTACAAACTGATTATGCGGTTGAGAACGCCAGCTACATGGCTTTACGCGATCTTACTATTGGATATTCATTACCTAAGAGCATTGCAAAAAAAGCAAATCTAGCTAATGTGAGATTCTATTTAAGCGGACAAAACCTGTTTTACTGGTGGCCATCTAGCTATAGAGGTATTAACCCTGAAGCCAGGCGTACATCAGGTAGCTATGACAGCCCATTGGTTGATGGATACCAAAGAGGAGCATTCCCTATTCAGAGAACATACAGTTCAGGTATTGATGTCAGATTTTAATTACCGCCAAATTTAATAGTTTATGAAAAAATATATCATTATATCGTTAACGGTATTGATCGTATTTGCACTCTCATCGTGCGAAAAGTTTTTAAACGAGCAACCGATCGATCAGTTGGGAGAAGGTTCCTTTTATAAGAACGATCAGGAACTTAATATGGCTACTATGGCATGCTATAGTGGTTTGAGAAGTATGGCTAATGAAGAGTGGCGTTTTACTGAAATACGTTCAGATGATGCCCGTTTGTACACAAAAAATACAGGCGATGCAATAAACGTTCGTTTAAGACAGCTGGATAACTTTACAGTTGAAACTACCCATGATGAAAATCGGAATTATTGGGAGGCGGCTTATAAAACAATTGATAACTGTAATGTGGTACTGGAGAACCTTGATGTTGTAACTGATCAAGATTTAAAGAATCAGCTAGAAGGTGAAGCTCGCTTTATTAGGGCATACACTTATTTCAATCTTGTTCGTTTATATGGCCCTGTATTTCTTGTAACCAAAAGACTTAGTATTGAGGAAGCAAATAGTCTTCCGCGCAGTTCTGTACAAGATGTTTATGATGTAATCATTAATGATTTGAGTTTGGCCGCTGGAGTATCAGGAAACACAGCATTACTCCCGGATACTTATGATGATGCGGATCTCGGACGAGCTACATCATGGGCTGCAAAAACTTTGTTAGCAAAGGTTTATTTAACCTTAAAACGTTATTCGGAGGCGGAACCATTATTAATTGATGTGAAAGACAATAGTGGCTACGGTTTGCTTGCTAATTATGCTGATGTGTTTAATTCTAATAACGAAATGAACAACGAGATTATATTCGCAATCCGATATAAGTCAGGAGGTTATGGTCAGGGTTCTCCTTTTGCTAATTATTTTTCGCCACGAGATGGTTCTTTCGTGCCTGGGAGGGCATATAACTATAACACCCCTACGAATGATCTCATTGAAGCTTATGACTCAGAGGGTGATTCGATTCGGAAAAATGTTGCGATGAAAGAAACCTGGATTGATGATAGTGGTAATCTTAGTGCTGTTCCGTTTGTTACTAAATTTACATCGTCATTTGATAATGAGATGGATGCGGAAAATGATTGGATTGTTCTTCGCTATGCAGACGTATTACTCATGTTGGCTGAAGTTGAAAATGAAACATCAAGTGTTGCCAGTGCTTTGCCCTATGTTAATCAAGTGAGGGCTAGGGTTGGCCTAGATCCTGTGCTTGAAAAAGATGCACCTACTCAATGGGACATGAAGCTTGTTATTGAAAAGGAAAGACGACTTGAGTTTGCTTTTGAGGATCAACGTCTTTTTGATCTTTTGCGAACTAACAGGTTGGCCACAGTTATGGAAGCCTATTACAACACTGAAGTTATTGCAACCTCGATTTCGGCGGATGGTACAAAAGTTACAGAACCGTACTATGCAGGAGTTCAAAGTGATATGAGCTATCTGAGTCCGTCCGGTAGAAAATTACAGGAATGGCAATTTTTATTGCCGATACCCAATAGTGTAATGACCGTAGCTACCAATGCAACGCAAAATCCGGGTTATTAATCAACAAAAAAAAGGACAATGAAAAATATTAGTTTAATCATATTATTGCTAACTATTGCATTTAACTATGGATGTAGTGAAAAGTTAGTTTATAATACAACTGAAGAAAATGCGCCTGTCATAGCGAGCTTTGAGCCAACGACAGGTCGGTCAGGAGATGAAATTACCATTAAAGGAGAAAATTTAGGTAAGGTGAATGCTGTTTATTTCGGAGATAGCCTGGCTACCCTTAAGTATCGTATTAGCGACAGTGTATTGGTAGCAAAACTTAATAAAGGTTGTGTTTCCGGCAACATTAGAGTTGAAAATAATATCGGCTCAAGTACGTCAGCTGATGCATTCACCGTTATGTATCCAGTGCCTACCATTTCTGATTTTGCAGATGCTCAATTGCTTCCAAATAGTCTAATGAAAATAGGGGGGACAAATTTGGATGTTGTTTATGATGTTTATTTTGGATCTTCGAAAGCCCAGATTGTTGAAAGAACAGATGATTTCATTTCGGTTGAAGTACCATTTTTTGACAAAACAGAAGAGCCTGCAAATATCTCCTTTACTTATAACGACAATGGTACACTTAAGCAGGCAGTGTCTACGGGTAAAATCACATTATTTCGAATTTTCCCAGAGTTTACTGTAGTTCCTGAGCAGGGTACTACAAATACGGAAATAAAATTTGAAGGTACAAACCTGTCATTAATTGATGAAATATTGTTTAACGATAAATCAGCTTCTATTGTAAGTCAAACAAGCGATGCACTCGTGGTTACTCTAAGTGAGGATCAGTTTAATGTTACTACCAGCGGCGTAACTGTTAAAGCAACTTACTTTGGTGGAACGCAAGTGAAGACACTTAGCGATAGTTTCAAAGTAATAGTACCTACAGTAAACTATTATGAAGGCATTCGGTTAAACCCAAGAGGAGCCGACGGACAGTATTTCCTCGATTTTAATACCGGATTAGTGTATGATGCCTGTGCTGATTGGCTTACTGTTTTGCAGCCAAATATTTCTTTGATCGCCTATGCTTCAAAAAGTGGATATATTCAGTTAAGACAAGCGGGTAATGCGGGTAGTGTTATTAAGAACTATGCATGTAGTAGTACAGGAGACAAGCTTCCTAAGGAGAACGCAGTAAAAATTACCCAAATGGGAGTGCTGGATCCAAGCAACCCAGAGCAAAAGGCATATATTGATGCCGTTAAAAATAAAACGTTGACCGATATTGATCCTGATGTTGTTTCGAACTTTGGCGCCAGTACAAGTGACCTTAAGATTTACACTACCGGTACCGGAAATGAAGATGAATTTGGGGCCGGCGACGTTATAATTGTACAGCAAGACTGGAATGGCACAATAAAATATGGGTTCCTGGAAATCACTGACGCTGTTGCCGATGTTCCCGCTAATATTGGCCAAGCCAGTGGTGATGGCTCATATTTCAAGTTTAATTACTACTTCCAAAAGTAGAACTGGTTCAAAATCCTGGTTATTCGATTTTTTGATTTAGTTTGACATTGTTTGATAAACCAGAAAAGTGAGGGGCAGTAAATTACTGCCCCCTCACTCTAATTTGCCCTGAAAAAATGAAAAGCAGAAGGTCATTTATCAAATCTGTTTCTGTGGCAACTGTCGGTTTGACTTTAGCCCAGACACAAAAACTCGTTGCTGGAAATTCAACGAATTCACCCAAGGGAAATGCAGAAAGAAACGTTCATCTTTTTTCAAAACATTTGCAATGGCTGGGGTATACTGAAATGGCAGCAACGGCAAGGAAGATAGGTTTTGATGGCATTGACCTAACGGTCCGCCCCAAAGGGCACGTGTTACCAGAGCGGGTGGCAGAAGACCTTCCAAGAGCAGTAAAAGCTATTCGTGGGGAAGGCTTGATCATAGACAGGATAACCACGGCAATTACGGACCCTGATGATCCATTTACCATTCCGATTCTTGAAACAGCAGCAGGTTTGGGGATAAAAAATTACCGGACGGGTTGGCTTGACTATGATCCGTCTGTAACAATTAAAGAAAATCTGGTCCGGATTAATCAAGGATTGGTAAAACTGGCAGCCCTAAATAAGAAGCTCGGATTGAAAGGGGCTTATCAGAATCATGCCGGTGAAAACGTTGGTGGTGCGGTTTGGGATCTGGAAATTATGCTCGATGGAATCGACCCGGAATACCTGGGGATACGATACGATATCCGCCACGCAACGGCTTCAGGCGGACCATCCTGGCCGGTAGGTTTAAAATATGTCGCTGATAAAATCAACAGTCTCGACCTGAAAGATTTTGTTTGGGAAAAGGTCGATGGTGCCTGGCAGCCCGTAACCGTCCCTCTGGGAAAAGGAATGGTAGATTTTGAACGATATTTTAAATTGATAAACGAACTGAATATTCCAGGCGACTTTACGCTGCATTTCGAATATTCCCTGGGAGGCGCTGATAAGGGAGCCAATAAATTATCGGTGTCTCCGCAAGTAGTAACAACCGCCATGAAACAGGATCTTTCAACCTTAAGAAATTGGTTGAAACAATAACATAAGGAATATGAAAAAGTACCTTCTCATCTTAATTATACTAGTCATACCTATAATGGCGCTGCCCCAAACAGCTATAGTGCCGTTTGATCATGTTTTAACCGAATCTGAATTAGTTGAGCTATTGGATGTGAGCCGCAGTCCTGAACTAAAAGACATTCAATCGGAGTATAGAGAGGGGCAAAAAGATGCTGCACTTGAACAGCTGGCCAATTATTTCAAAGAGAAATTTTCGGAAAGGTATTTTTTCGATTGGAAAAATTTTGATGCCCGGTTTGCAGCCTATAACAAAATGTATTCGGGACGGGAAGCATTTCACCGCAAGAATGCATTACAACATCTTGAATTATATCCTGCTGCGACGCAGTGGAAAATTCCATTTAGAAACCTGAAAGACGAAAAGGTTACTTCTTACCCATACAGGCACCTGACGCGTCAGCAAAAGGCAGGCGATATAGCCCTGCTCTATTTTTACACCAAAAACCAAACTTATTTAAATTATATACCCGAACAGGCGAAGTCATTAAACGAAGCATTTGATCGTGGGCAGGTTGAAACCGTTAAAGATGGCAATGGTGCTTACGAATCCTTTCGGGCAGGATACAGAATGTTTAACTGGTTGTTTGCACATCAGTGTTTACTGGCCTCTCCGAAATATACCTGGCAACAACAAATCGAAATGATCCGGACATTTTTGCACACTGGTGCACAATTGTACCATCATAATTCGAAATACAGCGAGGGAAACCACCAAACAAGGGGGATGAGTGCTTTAGCGATGTTATCATTTCTATTTCCTGAGATAGAAGGAACCAGTCAATGGAAAGAGCGCTCACTCAACCTACTCGAAGAACATCTGAATAAAGAGATTTATCCGGATGGGTTCCAATTCGAGCGTTCGGTACATTATCATATCAATGATATCGAGAACTACTTTTATCCTTACCAAATGGCCAGAATCAACAACATTGAACTTGCTCCGATTTGGAACAGCAGAATCAAAGGCCTGTTCGATGTTTTGACGAAAATTGCCATGCCCAATAAAAAAGCCCCTGTTTTACAGGATGATACCGATTCGCCATGGTCTGAATATAACGAGATTGGTCCGACAATGGCTTTAGGGACAGCGTTGTTTGCAGATCCAGCGTATCAGTATTTTGCTTCTTCCAAAGTTTCATCATCCTATTACTGGTTTTTGAAACCGGCTCAACTGGCCCGGCTCAAAACCATCAAAAAGGTGAAACCCCATATAGGATCGTGCAGTCTTCCGGAAACAGGCTATTATATTATGCGCCAGGGATGGGACAACGATGATTTGTACATGATTATCAGTGCCGGACTAACAAAAGAAAAGCCAGATCATCAGCATGGCGATATGTTGGGTGTAGAAGCCTATGCCTATGGAAACATGGTTCTCCCGAACTATCAGGTTCGGTATAACCTTGATGACTATGAGGCATTTAAAAACTCGTGGGTGAAAAACGTCATGTTGGTCGATTCGATCCCCCAGGGAAGGGACTGGACTGGAAATACCGGTGGCAGTGGATTTGGGAAGTGGGCAAAACTTCCTCAACCGAAGGTCCTTGCCTGGTCGGTCAATCCTGATTTTGATTTTTTTGCCGGTACGATGGATGAATACCCGAATGCTGGAATGAAGTATTACCGGAGTGTGATTTTCATCAAAGACGGATTTTGGCTGGTCAATGATCAACTTATTTCAAAGAAGGGAAAACACACTGCACAGCAAGTTTGGCAAGGTCATTACGACATTGATAAAAACAACAACCATATCCGTTCGGTTTTCCAGAATGGAGCGGGACTTGACATTATACAACTAGGTGATTCTGCCGATACGGTTGCTAAATCCTCTATCCGCAGCAAAGGCAGGGCTGTCTTTGATAAACATTTCGAACAACAGACCAATTGGATTTCACTGTTATACCCATTCAAAGATTTCGGGGCTAGGTTGAATCCGGATAAGTTCGACGATTTTAAAGCCAAAGGGTGGAAGATCTTTTCAAATCAGAACTGTCCGAAAGACATACAAACCGATGCCCGCGTGGTATTATCCAAGGCCGATAGCTATCTTTTTATGGCCGTCTCGGAGGTCAATGTTGGTGGTCAGAAAATATCAGTCAATAGTCAAAAAACAAATTTGTGGCTAAAAAAAGAAAGTCACGGATTGGAGTTAACCAATTGCGGGCCCAAGCCGGTAGAAATTAAGAATGGCGAACAGGTCGTGGTTTTGAAATCCGGCGAAAACAGGAAATTGAAGTTTTAAATGAATAGCGAAAAACAAAATAGCACCCTTTTAAAAAGGCTCATTGCTTTCATCCTATCCTTCGGACCGGGGATTTTCGCCATTGGTTACACCATCGGCACAGGAAGCGTAACTTCCATGATCGTTGCCGGGAGCTCCTATGGGATGCAACTACTTTGGGTTTTGTTGCTCAGCTGTATTTTTTCCGGCGTATTGATTTATACTTATGGGAAATACACGTTGGTCACCGGTGAAACAGCCTTGTTTGGATTTAAAAAGCACCTGAAAGGAGGAAAGCTGATCGCCATCCTGATTGTTGTTGGGATTAGTTTTGGACAATGGAACTCATTGACAGGCATATTGGGCATTTCCTCCAACATGCTGTATGAAATACTGGCGTTATATTTTCCATCCCTTTCTTCCTCAGAATATGGAGTGGTATTAGGCATTGCCATTTTGATTATACTCACTTTTTATGCCTTGCTGCTTGTGGGAAAATACAGCTTCTTTGAAAAGATACTGGTCATTTTTGTGACCTTCATGGGGTTATCCTTCATTGTGTCCCTGTTTTTTGTTTTTCCGCAACCTGTCGAAATCATTAAGGGATTAATTCCATCCATACCTCAAGTTGAAGGAGGCAAGATGCTTGCAGTAGCTTTTGTGGGAACAACCATGGCTGCAGCAACCTTTCTTTCGCGACCACTTTTTGTCCAAGGGAAAGGCTGGACAATAAAAGACCTGAAAAAACAAAAAAACGATTCCATAACTGCTGCGGTCCTCGTATTCATCATCAGTGGCTCCATCATGGCTGTGGCCAGTGGTGCGCTTTACCACGAAGGGAAAGTCGTTACCCGGGTACTTGATATGGTGCATACGCTTGACCCCATTGCAGGCCGGTTCGCACTTACCATCTTTGTCTTTGGTACGCTGAGCGCCGGACTATCGTCTATTTTTCCCTGCTTAATGATTGCTCCTCTATTATTGGCAGATTATCAAAGCGGAAAGCTGGATACTAATTCCAGGCAGTTTCGTATTATCACGGCTGTAGCGGCTTTTGTTTCCTTACTTGTACCGGTTTTAGGACAAAACCCAATTCAGGCTCAAATACTCACACAGGTTTTCAATGTATTCGTTCTGCCTCTTGTGGTCATTGGGATCATCTTCCTGATTAATAATAAAAAAAGGATGGGAACTTACACCGTTCGCTGGCCCGTAAATGCCGGCTTAGTGTTAGCTTTTCTGTTTTCACTGATTATCTCATACAACGGAGTAATAGCGGTAGCGCATTATTTTTCGTTATAGCAATAGAATATGAAAAAGATTATCGGTATCATATTGATTTTATTACTGTCCTGGAACTATTCAAGTGCTATGGTATATCATGTTGATAGCAAGTTTCAGTTGGGAAATGTGACTTCCGGCCTTCTGCCGGGGGATACCGTATTGTTGGCATCAAAGACCTGGATGAATGAAGAGGTGGTTTTTCAAGGAAATGGCACCGAGTCAAATCCAATTGTTTTTATGGCCGAAGAACCGGGAAGCACAATTTTTTCAGGAACCTCGCGAATGCAAATAACCGGAAGCTTCCTGGTTGTCAGGGATTTTATTTTTCAGGAAAGTGAAAGTGCCAGAGAAGGTTCCATCATCGAATTTCGGGATGGTTCTTCAGAAGCAGACCATTGCCGATTAACCAATGTAACTATTCAGGATTACAACCCGGCCAGTAAAACGACAGATACCAAATATGTTTCACTTTATGGTACCTACAATCGTGTTGACCACTGTTCGTTTTCGGGAAAGACCAATTCCGGTACAACTTTGGTGGTTTGGCTCGATGCGACCCCGGACTATCACCGGATTGATCACAATTATTTTGGGCACCGTCCTGAATTGGGAACTAATGGTGCAGAAAGTATACGGATTGGTACCAGCGAATGGGAAAGTTATTCCTCAAATTGCATCGTTGAGTACAATTTATTTGAAGAATGTGATGGAGAAATAGAAATTATATCCAACAAATCGGTCGGGAATCGTTATCGGTACAATACGTTCAGGAACTGTGAGGGAACATTGACCTTGCGCCATGGTTCTGACTGCTGGGTATATGGTAACTTCTTTTTGGGAGATGAGGGAAAGGACTGTGGTGGTATTCGCATCATTGGCCCAGGACACAGGGTGTTTAACAATTACCTTGAAAATTTAAGGGGAACATCCTACCGGGCAGCTATATGCCTGGCAAACGGAGTCCCTAATTCACCTGCAAACCGCTATCGGCAGGTGGAAGATGCGGAGGTGGGGTTTAACACCATTATTAACTGCAAAGAACCATTTGCCATTGGTGCTGGGGTTGATGATGAAAAATCCCTACCGCCTGTTAATTCAGACATTGAAAATAACCTGGTCATTACTTCCAACAGTTCCGATGAGGTCGTTAAGGAATATGATACCTCAGCAGGAATTACCTGGCAGGGCAATATGACCAATGCCACAACAACAGGAATGTCTAACCCGAGCGGATTTGTAACCGGAGTTTCGTTGCCGATGTTTCATCAGGATGGTTTTCAGCGGCCAACGTCTGAGAATCCGGTTATTGGAGCTGCTGTGGCTGGTGTTTTTGATACGTTGAGCGTAGATATTGACGGTCAGTTACGTCCATCAGTACTGAAAGATGTTGGCTGTGATCAGCAATCATCTGCTGTCATCACCAACCACCCGCTAACGAGAGATGATGTGGGAGCATCATATGCGGCCACTACATTGTCTGCCATTCATGAATTACCATCTTACAAATTATCATACATCAATGGACAGTTAATAATCAATTTTGGGAATGAAGGCGACCGGACGATTTCGTCGTTTTCGCTGGACGGGAGTCTTCTGTCGGTATCAAGAATTCATGATCGACAGTATATCACTTCTGTCCGGAATTTCCCAAAATTATTCATACTGCGGGTGAATGATAAACAGCAACAATATTCAATAAAACTTAGCAAATAGTGATGAATAGGAGACACACATCAGTTTATCTGTTCGTACTGGTACTGGCATCCTTTTTTCAAAATTGCCAATATCAAAAAGGCACAGTAGTCTCCAATAGCAAGGAATATGAACTGACGGGATTAACTCATCATTCAAAAAAATAAAGCCATGAAAATACGGTATGTACATATTATTTTAATCTGTTTCGCATTTTTAAATGTGGGAACAAAAGCTTCTGCCAAAACAATCTATCACCCCTGTTTGATCCTGCAGAAGTCTTCGGTACCTGAATTGAAAGATGGATTGACAAAATATCCATTGTTGCAGAAATCCTTTGAAGAGGCAAAGAAATTTGCAGATGAAGCTATCGCATCCGGAATCAAGGTACCCATACCTAAAGATCCTGCAGGAGGTTACACGCACATTCAGCATACCTACAATTACAAAGCAATGTACAATGCAGGGCTGGTTTATCAATTGACCGGAGATAAAAAGTACGCCATCTTTGTTAGGGACATGCTGTTGGCTTATGCCAAAATGTATCCTACACTAGGCTTGCACCCAGCGCATAAAAACCAGTCGCCTGGCAAATTATTCTGGCAGGGTTTGAATGATTCAGTTTGGCTTGTCTATACAATTCAAGCCTACGACTGTATTTATGAATTTTTGACAGATAGCCAGCGCAATGATATCGAAACCAATTTGTTTACGAATATCGTTCGGTTTTTCACCAAAGATGATGCCTACATGTTCAACAGGGTACACAATCATGCCACCTGGGCTGATGCCGGTGTTGGTATGGCTGGTTTGGTGATGAACAAACCAAAGTGGGTGCAGGAAGCCTTGTACAGCACCAAGCTGGATAGTACAGGTGGATTCATGCGACAAATAAAAGAACTTTTTTCGCCGGATGGATATTATGCAGAAGGACCATATTACGAGCGATATGCCTTATTGCCATTCATGGTTTTTGCACAGGCGTTAGAAAATAACCGACCCGCTCTGAAAATTTTTGAATATCGGAATGGTGTACTCAACAAAGCGGTTTTAATGCTCATGCAGCTTACCAACACCAATGGTCACTTCTATCCGTTGAATGACGACATGAAAGAAAAGTCGTGGATCACGCCTGAAATGGTTTTTGCCTCAAACATTACTTTCGCGAATACCGGCAACAGGCAGTTGCTGGATGTGGCCCAAAAGAATGGTTCAGTAATGCTGAGCATGCAGGGATTAAAAGTTGCCCGTAGTTTGGCAGAAGGCAAATGTGAGCCATTTAAACGGACTTCAACCCTTATCGGTGATGGCCCGAACGGTAAAGATGGAGGATTGGCGTTACTGAGAACCGGAAGCTCTTCTGCCCAAACATCACTTGTTTACAAATTCTCGTCGCAGGGCATGGGTCACGGGCATTTCGACCGCCTGTCCTTTTGCCTGTATGATGCCGGAAATGAAATTGTGTCCGACTACGGATCCGCACGGTTTATGAACGTGGAGGCCAAGGAAGGGGGGCGTTATCTCAAAGAAAACACCACCTGGGCCAAACAAACAGTTGCACACAACACTTTGGTATTGGATCAAAAATCTGACTTTGACGGAAAAGTAAAAGAAGCGGACAAATTTCATCCTGATTTACTCTTTGCCGACATGAAAGACTCAGCTTTCCAGATTGTTTCAGCGGTTGATTCCAATTGTTACAAAAATGCGGTTTTACAGCGGACACTGGCCTTGGTAAATAATCAACACGGCCGTTTTGTCATAGATATATTCCGGGTCGAAAAAAAGGATGGGGAATCCGTATGCGACCTTCCGCTGTATTACCAGGGACAAATCATGACGACCAATTTTCCTTACGAGAAAGCATTGACCGACATGAAAGTATTGGGTACAGCAAACGGATACCAGCACCTTTGGGTCGAAGCTTCGGCCGACAAATTAAATGGAATGACCTCGACCACCTGGAGAAATAACAAACGATTTTATACCTGGTCGAATCTGACGGACCCGAATACAGAGTTCTTTTTCACCCGAATCGGTGCCAACGATCCTAATTTCAATTTACGGGCAGAACCGGGTTTGATGATTAGGCAAAAAGGCGTTCAAGACCATACCTTTTTCAACGTACTTGAAATGCATGGTCATTACAATCCCGGAAGCGAAGCTGTCTTAAATGCGGATAGCTCACTTAAGAATATGAAATTAGTACTTCAGAATGAAGCCATAACAGGAGTTCAACTCGATCTAAAAGATGGTTCGACTCTGTTACTACTGGTTGCAAATCATCCTGCAGCCAATCAGGACCATGAAGTTAAGATACAAGGCTCTGAATACAAGTGGAAAGGAAATTATAAACTAATAATCAATTAAATACTAAAACATGGCAAGTAAAAAGTTTTTAAAAGAGAATGAAATAAAATGGGAAGATTTGGGAGGCGGAGTCCAACGAAAGATTTTGGGTTACGACAACCAGATTATGATGGTAAAGGTAAATTTTGAAAAAGGAGCTGTTGGCTCACCTCACCAGCATTTCCATACCCAGGCAACCTATTGCGTAAGTGGAAAGTTTGAGTTTACCATTAACGGTGAAAAACAAATAGTAGAAGCTGGAGATGGAGTTTATATCGAACCAAATTTATTACATAGCGCACTATGCCTTGAGGCAGGGATACTTATCGATGTTTTTAGTCCTGTAAGGGAAGATTTCCTTGATGGTAGTGCTGTTTCATATTTTGGAAATAAAAAGTAACGCTATGAAACTAAAAGGGCTACGTTGGTGGATAATCGGACTGATATTTCTGGCAACGGTAATTAATTATATTGACAGAAGCACGCTTTCAATAATGTGGGGCGGTGAAGATGTTGAAGGTTCGATTGCTCAATCATTGGATCTTACGAAAGGAGATTATGGTTTAATACTAAATATCTTTATGGTTTTCTATGCTCTTGGCCAGCTCTTTTCCGGTAAAGTTTTTGATAAAGTCGGGACAAGGATAGGCTATGTGTTAAGTATTGGTATTTGGGGATTATCTTCTTTCTTACACTCTACCGTACGAGGAATTATATCAATTGGTATTTTCAGAAGTACCCTTGGTATTTCAGAAGCTGGTAATTGGCCTGGAGCTGTAAAAAGTAATGCTGAATGGTTCCCGGTCAAAGAACGGGCCATTGCCCAGGGATTATTTAATGCCGGGGCATCGATAGGTTCTGTAATTGCCCCACCACTTATTGCTACTTTATTTGTAGCTTATGGTTGGAGAACCACTTTTATGATTGTTGGTACTTTTGGTATGATGTGGATAATTCCCTGGTTAATAATTAACAAAGCAGGCCCCAAAAAGCACCCATGGATTACGAAAGAAGAGCATGACTACATTCTTAAAGGACAAAGTAAAGCCGACCAAAATTCAGATGAAAATACAAAAGGTTTAAGCCTGAGACAGATTCTGTCACACCGGGAGTCATGGTCTATCGTGGTAGGGCGTTTGTTCCTTGAGCCAATATGGTGGTTGTTTGTAGGTTGGATGCCTATCTATTTATTCGATGTTTACCATTTCAACGTCAAGGAAGTTGGTATGTTTGCCTGGTTTCCTTATGTAGGCGCGGCTCTTGGCAGTATTGCCGGCGGTTATGTTTCCGGTCGAATAATATCTAAAACCGGATCGGTCAATAAAGGGCGTAAAACGACCATTGTAATCGGTGGGATCCTTATGGTATTAGGGTTAATAGCAACTATATTATTTGGCACAACAGCTTTGCGGTTTGTATTAATCGTATTTGTAGTCCTATTTGGGTTCCAATTTGCAATCGGTAACGTTCAAACCCTGCCCAGCGACTTCTTTAGTGGGAAATCTGTAGGTTCGTTGGCTGGCCTTGGCGGCATGGTTGGGGTATTCGCCGTTATCATCATGAACTTTTTAGTGCCAAAAATTGCCGTGATATCTTACACACCAATATTTATCGGCATTGCCGTTTTCGTGCCACTTGGTGTAGGGGCAATATACTTCTTTGCCAGAAAAATTAAGAATGTTGAAGAATTAGAAAATTAAAAAATCAAAACCTTAAATTGAATATTATGGAATTAAGAGAAAAAGTAGCAGTAATTACCGGAGCAACCGGAGGAATTGGTTTCGAAGTTGCAAAAAGATTAGGAAAAGAAGGATATACTGTCGTTTTAAATGGTATAGAAGACGAAGCGGGAGCTGAAAGAGTAAAAGAGCTTACTGCTGCAGGTATCAATGCAGAGTATTATAGTTTTGATGTTACAAATGAAGAAGCCGTTACTTCCAACATCAAAGCCATTGGAGAAAAATACGGCAAAATTGATCTTCTGGTAAACAACGCAGGTGGTTTAGGTGGAAGACAAAGGTTTGAAGAGATGACAACTGAATTTTACCGGTTCGTTATGGCATTAAACCTCGATTCAGTATTTTTTGCTTCAAGAGCGGCCATCCCTTATCTTAAAAAAGGAGAAAATGCCTCTATCATCAATTACACTTCCAATGCAGGATGGAATGCAGGTGGACCAGGTGCTGGTGTTTACGGTACCTCTAAAGCTGGAGTTCATGCAATTACAAGGGCATTGGCAAAAGATTTGGCCGAGTACGGAATCAGAGTAAATGCTGTATCTCCTGGTACCATTGATACGCCGTTCCACGCTCAAATTAAATCTACTAAGCCAGAGGTATTTGCTTCCTGGAAAAACAATATTTTGTTAGGAAGATTAGGTCAACCGGAAGAAGTTGCATCTGTTGTGGCTTTCCTGGCGAGTGATGATGCATCTTTCATAACAGCTGAAACGATTCAGATTGGTGGAGGACAGGCTTTAGGAATATAAGCGTTGCTTATCCTTAAGATTAGAGAACTTAAATTTATGAGAAGTTATGGATTTACAAGGAAAAGTGGTTGTAATTACGGGTGGTGTTAGGGATATTGGACGCGAGGTTTCATTAAAATTAGCCCGTTCTGGTGCTAAGTTAGCGATCAACTATTTCAATAGCCAGGAAGATGGGGAAGAAACCCTGAGGATGGTGAAGGAAATAGGAGCTGAAGCTATACTTGTTAAGGGCGATATGACAAAAGAAGAGGACGCAGTTCGCTTTGTACAAGAAACAACCGATGCCTTTGGAGCTAAAATTGATGGACTAGTAAATGTTGCAGGTGGTTTAGTTGCCAGGAAAACCCTTGAAGAAATAGATGTTAAGTTTTGGGATATCGTAATGGATCTAAACGTGAAAACTTGTTTCCTCATGACGAAAGCCGTTGCTCCATTTATGACAGAAGGTGGTTCAATTGTAAACTTTGCATCGCAAGCGGGCCGTGATGGCGGTGGCGCTGGTTCAACTGTTTACGCTGCTTCAAAAGGAGCTGTAATGACATTTACACGCTCTATGGCAAAGGAATTAGGGCCTAAGAATATTCGGGTTAATGCGTTGTGCCCGGGTATGATAGCCACTTCATTCCATGATCGGTTTACAAAAGATGAAGTTAGAACAAAAGTAGCTGCCGGTACTCCACTTCGTCGAGAAGGTGAAGCAAGCGAAGTTGCTGATTTAACAGCTTACTTGTTGTCTGATGAATCGACTTTTGTTACCGGCACTAATATTGATATTAATGGTGGTTTATACTTTTCGTAAACCACTATCGCATAGTTTAGTTTGATAAGTTAGCTTCAACAGCCGGATACATAAAAGGTCTACTGACATCGGGTATTCGTATCCGGCTGTTTTATATAATATGAGTGAATTAAGTCTTATACAGTTAGCCCTTTTGAGTGTTGCAGGCATTTTTGCCGGCTTTATCAATGTTGTTGCAGGGGGGGGATCGTTATTAACGCTTCCTTTAATGATTTTCTTAGGTCTGCCTCCGGTTGTGGCAAACGGTACAAACCGCATTGGTATTATTGCACAAAATATTGCTGCCGTTTCAAATTTTTCACGGAAGGGCATCTTTGTCTATCCGTTTAGTTGGTATGCTGGTGGTATAGCCATTGTTGGTTCGGTAATTGGCTCGATGCTGGCAATCGAAATGGATGACCAGTTGTTTAACCGGATCTTATCCATCGTTATGGTCGCCACAGGGGCTGCTATCTTGCTAAACAACAAAAAATCTGCAATAATCAGTTCAATACCGATTGCCAAAAACCAGGCGACCAGCTTGTTCTTTTTCTTCTTTATTGGCATCTATGGCGGTTTTATACACGTAGGAATTGGCTTTTTAATGATTCTTGTATTATCACGTATAAATCAGTTAACACTTAGGTATGCAAACAGTATTAAAGTGTTTGTAGCACTGTTGTTTAGTGTTTCGTCGATAGTGGTTTTTATTTTAAACGACGCCATAGACTGGAAAGTTGGTTTCGCTTTGGCCGTTGGAACCTCCTTCGGTGGCTATTTGGGAAGCCATTTCACGATGAAGAAAAGCGAAAAATGGATAAAACTTATCCTAATTGTGGCCATTGGAGTGATGGCAATCAAGTTGTGGCTTATTTAAAATTAAAATATCATGAATAAGAAAGTAGTAACCTTTGGTGAAATCATGTTGCGTTTGTCAACGCCAGGCTATCTCAGAATAGCCCAGGCGAAAGAATTTGTTGCCACCTACGGTGGCGGTGAAGCTAATGTTGCTGTATCATTGGCCAATTACGGCATTCCTGTTGACTTCGTTTGTCGCATACCCAAAAATGATATTGGACGAGCTTGTGTGATGGAGCTGAAAAAGTACGGCGTTGGTACCGATAAGATAATTTATGGAGGCGACCGCCTTGGTATTTATTTTTTGGAGACAGGTGCAGTAAGCCGGGGAAGTAAGGTGGTTTATGACCGTGCTCATTCAGCAATTGCTGAAATCAAGCCTGGTATGGTAAACTGGAAGGAAGTTTTCAAAGATGCTAAATGGTTTCACTGGACAGGTATTACTCCTGCAATTTCGCAAGGCGCTGCCGATGCATGTCTGGAAGCGATTCAGGTAGCAAATGAAATGGGAGTTACTGTTTCATGTGACTTGAATTACCGCAAAAACCTCTGGAAATATGGTAAAGCATGTGGTGAGGTGATGCCTGCTCTGGTTGCCGGAACTGACATTGTTTTGGGCAACGAAGAAGATGCTGCCATGGCTCTGGATATTCACCCTGAAGGTGTTGATGTAACCGGTGGTCATGTTGAAGGAGCTGCCTATGAGTCTGTTTCGAAGCAAATTATCCGCAAGTTTCCCCGGGTAAAGAAGGTGATTACAACTTTGCGAAGCTCCATAAATGCCAACCATAACAATTGGGCAGGTGTCCTTTTTGATGGAGAAACACTCTTTGAATCTCGTCAGTACCAGATTACCCATATTGTTGACCGGGTTGGCGGCGGCGATTCCTTTATGGGCGGTTTAATCTACGGGTTATTAACTTACGAAGACGACGATCAGAAAGCACTTGATTTTGCTGTAGCGGCATCATGTTTGAAGCACACTGTATTTGGTGATTTTAATCAGGTAACTGTTGAAGAAGTCGAAAAACTGATGGGGGGCGATGCTTCGGGGCGTGTAGCACGATAACTAGGATTCTGAACTTTAGACACGAAACAGAAATGGCAAGATTTTCGAGAATAGAAGTAGCACTAAAGATGAAAGAAACCGGCATGGTACCGGTGTTTTATCATCAGGATGTAGAAGTATGCAAAGCAGTAGTAAAAGCTTGTTATGAAGGAGGTGTTCGTTTATTCGAATTTACGAACCGAGGCGATTTTGCCACCCTTGTATTTGCCGAGTTGAATAGATGGAGCATAGAGAATTGTCCGGAGATGATCTTAGGAGTAGGTTCGATTGTTGACGAGGCAACTGCAGCCATGTATATCGCACTGGGTACTAATTTCGTTGTGGCCCCATTAATCGATGAGGGTACAGCAAAAGTTTGCAACAAACGTAAAATAGCCTGGAGTCCGGGTTGCGGGTCGGTGACTGAAATTGGGAAAGCACACGAATTAGGTGCCGAGGTAGTAAAAATCTTCCCCGGGTCGCAGGTAGGCGGACCAAATTTCGTAAAAGCAGTGAAAGGCCCAATGCCATGGGCGAGTATCATGCCAACGGGGGGTGTTTCGCCAACCGAAGACAACCTGAAACAGTGGTTCGACGCCGGTGTTACCTGCGTGGGAATGGGCTCGCAATTATTCCCGAAAGAGGTGATGGAAGCGGGCAACTACGGTGTTATAACGGAGAAGTGTGGTCAGGCATTGGCTATTGTTCAAACCCTTTTGAAATAGACTGAACATTTTAAGACGGGCAAAAATGAAAAAATTCCTGAATGTCTTTTTTTGCTTGTTCTTGAATGTGGGCTTAGCCATCGGAACTTAACCGTCCTCCGATTTGGGGCGTTACAAAAATGACATTTTAGATGAGTGATTTTCAGCTTGCACCTGATTTTTAAGGAAAATACCTGGGGTTTGAAGGAGCGATTTATTACCTGTCGAAACTAGGCAAAGTTGAATTTACGGAAGTCCATACTATACGATAATCTCAAGCAAAACGAAGTGAAAGAAAAAGAATTGAATCGAAGAAGATTTATTAAAAGGACCATTGGGGCTGGAATAGCCTTGACGGCAAGTCCATTTCTTTTTTCATGCGATGATCCGTATAACGCGAAAGGTCTTCCGACCGCGATCCTGGGGAAAACGGGGGTTCGGATACCCCGTATATCCATCGGTTTGGGAAGCCGGTTCTGCGAAATAGACGACGAAAATGAATCCACTGCTTTGTTGAACTTCGCGCTCGACAATGGACTTTACTATTGGGACACTGCCCACATCTACGAAAACAAGAAAAATGGCGCGATCAGCGAAGTCCGGGTAGGGAAAGTTGCTAAGGAAAGACGTAAAGAGATTTTTCTTTCGACCAAAGTAACTCCTCGCGATCCGGATGAAGCCATGCGGCAAATTGAAGATAGTTTGAAAAGGCTTCAAACAGATCATCTCGATATGCTTAAAATACATTCCATAGCATCGCTGGAGGAAGTTGACCAACTCAGCCAGAAAGGGCAACTGGTTGAAATACTTCACAAGCTGAAGGAGCAAAAGGTCACCCGGTTTATCGGGTTCTCTGGCCATGGCAATGCCGAAGCGATGAAAGCCATGGCCGAACGTGGAAATTTCGACAGCATGTTGATTGCCATGAACCACTGGCGGGGTAATGAAGCCCAAAAACGCCAGGAACTGGCCATACCGGCTGCACTGGAGCAGGGAATGGGGGTGATGCTGATGAAATCCGTGCGTCCGAAAGAAACCATTGCGAATGCCAATCCGCTTGAACTGATCCGTTTTGCCTTGTCTCTAAACGGGCCGAGTGGCCTGGTTTTAGGGATGGAATCGATTGAGGTGGTAAAATCGAACCTCGAGCTATTGCGAAATTTCAAACCCATGGATGCCGATGAAAAAAGCGCTATGGCACAATCGCTCTCGCCATTCTTCAGCCATGAAAACCTGGAATGGATGAGTCCGATATATCAGGATGGAAACTGGTCTTAGTTATGTTGAATTTAAAAAATTCAAGTAGATCAATTTAAGCTAACCCAAATAGAACCATAAATTATGAAGAATAAAATTTCAATTTTCTTTACGGTTTTGACGACTGTGTTGATTAGTTTTCAAACGCGGGCACAGTCAGTCCCTGAAATTAAAGTGCAAGCCATGAATATGGAACTTCAAGATGGAAGTCAAACTTTTCGGGAAGAACTGCTGCATGGAGAAATCGCGGGTACCCGAATAGAGCATATTTCATTCGCCGGTCCTTTTTCCCAAAACTTTTTACAACCAGAAGATAGCGTGGGTATGTTTTTGTTTATCAAGGGAAATGGAACCCTTCAGGCAGATACAATGACCTACGACATTGTTCCGGAAACGATTGCCATTCCTTTCTCATGCGGTGCGATTACTTTAAAAGTTCCTGAAGGCGATACCGTTCACCTCGTGCAGTTTACAAAGAAATTGTCGTCTCAGGACCTGGAAGATTTAAAAAACTTTCCGGCTCAAAATAAATACGACATCTACTTTACTAAATTTGAGGATTGCAAACCTTACACCGAAAAAATTAAAAGCCCGAATACCATCAGCCGCACGGTGCTTCCGGCCGACATCATTCCCCGTGTTTCACTTGGAACCGTTGAAACCAAAGGACCCGATGCGGTTGGCGCCCACAAACACCCTATGCTCGATCAGTTGTTCCTTGGCTTGACCGGTAACGATATCACCGTACATGCGGATGATCGATCTGCAGAGCTTAAAGCCTATTCATTGTTGCACATTCCGATTGGCTCAAGCCACGGGGCCACGGTGGACAAAGGCAAGAAAATGTACTACTTGTGGATGGACTTTTTCCTAACCAAAGAAGGTCAGGAATGGCTAAAGACACACAAGCCTGTGAGTGCCGATAAGAATGGTTATAAGCAAGATGGGGATTCGAAATAAAATGATAAGTGTAGTTGTCCTGTTCTTAGCTATTTTCTGTAATCATTCACGAACGATATTCCAGAAAAATTGCAAAGATTGGGATGTCTATCGAAATTTAAGATAGGATAAAGCTGTATATGATGAAAACAGTATTGCTAGTGATCCTTTTTTGCATCTTTGTTCATCATGATCTTTTTTCGCAGGTTGTATTGAATGCAGATGGTCCGGGTGACACCTACGAGTTAATATCTTCTGTGCTGGCGCCTGGATATGATGCTGTGGAGGTTCCGGACTGTAGCCACCCGGAATTTGGCCGGCACATTGACGAGGTATTTGATACTGAATTAAATTCTTATGTGTTCCGGTTTTTTATTCACAAAACTCCCGATAATGACCGCTGCATTAATTTCGACAGGCAGAGAACTGAGATTAAAACCTATAAAAAGTCACCGGATTATCTTTTGGGCACACAGAATGAAACGGTTGAGTATAAGTGGAAATTCAAATTGGACTCTGGCTTTCAGGCCTCTTCTGCGTTTACCCATCTGCATCAGCTTAAGGCAGTCGGCGGGCCGGATGAGGGCATGCCGCTTTTTACGCTAACTGCACGAAAAGGAGATCCCGATAAGCTTGAACTAAGGTATGCAGAATCAACCAATCAGATTACGCTAAAAAAAGTTGATTTAACGCCATTTAAAGGAGCCTGGGTAGAGGTTACTGAAACCGTCCTGTATGGAGAAAATGGGGCTTATTCAATTTCGATTAAAAAAGTAGGAGATGGAACTATGCTGCTGGAATACACAAATAATTCGATAAGAACATGGAAAACGGATGCCGAATTTATACGCCCCAAGTGGGGAATATACAGGAGTTTATCGGATGTTGATAACCTGAGGGATGAAACGCTGCTTTTTTCGGATTTCAGAATCAAAGAAATTGATAATACAACATCAGTAGCTAAGGATCCTTTTAATGCCGCCGGAATTAGAATCTCCCCAAATCCGGCGTCAGATAAAATAACAATTCAAGGAATATCCTTAGATAATATGGACGAAATAGCTGTTTATGATCTGATTGGAAGAAAAATTCTATCTAAAAGAATCTTGTTAAATAGCACTTTGGATATTGCGAATCTGGAGCAGGGGCTATATTTATTAGTCATTAAAAAGAACGAACTCGCAACCGCAACAATAAAACTTGTAAAAGATTAATATTCAAAATACTTAAAAAAGATTTTGATAGATACCGGCTTGTTCTTATGTAATTGGTGGTAATTTTCAAAAGTTAGTTTTAATAGATGATTTTCAAAATTAGCTCAACTAATCGTTTGAAATTTATCCATAGAACTACATGAAAGTCGTCTAAGTAAAGAGTTAAAGCTACAGAACTAATAAATGTACTGAAGCACTAAATATTATTTCTTGATTGAAATAAGACAATAACAACGAAATTCTGTATAATCCAAAAATCACATCATTATGTTCTTAAAAAGATTTTTCCCAATACTGTTTATCCTAGGCCTACTTTCATGTTCTTCGCAACAGAATGGAACCCAGGTTCTGGTAAAAAACAAAGCAGAGCTTGAGAAAGCTATAGCAAATGCTGTACCGGGCGATGAAATCGTCTTGGCGAATGGAATATGGAAGGATGTTCAAATCAATTTCTCGGGTGAGGGAACAAAGGAACACCCTATCACACTTAGAGCAGAAACCCCTGGGGAAGTTTATATAGAAGGACAGTCCTTTTTGAAATTTGGCGGTGACTATCTGACCGTAAAAGATTTGTATTTTAGAAATGGGTATACGCCATCGGATGCTGTAGTTGAATTCAGAACGAAGGAAAAAGTGGCCAATCATTGTACGTTTACCAATTGTGTCATAGAGAATTTTAATCAGCCACAAAGAAGCACACAAGACTTTTGGGTTGAATTCTGGGGAAGACATAACGAACTTAGTAATTGCAATATCATCGGGAAATCAAACACTGGCCCCACTATTCGAGTTCAACTGAAAGGAAACGAGAGCATAAATAGTTATCATCGCATTGTCAATAATCATTTCGGACCGAGGCCCAGGAAAGGCGGGCCCCATGGCGAAACCATTCAAATAGGAGATAGTGAAACCTCGATGACTCCATGTTATACAACGGTTTCCAATAACCTGTTCGACCATTGCGACGGTGAGGTTGAAGTTATTTCCAACAAGTCGAATTTTAATGAATACCGTAACAATGTATTTTATAAATGCGAAGGTTCGTTAGTGATGCGTCATGGTAATTATTGCATCATTGATGGCAACTATTTTATAGGCGATTCAGCAGATGCATATATAGGTGGAATAAGGATTATTAATACCGGCCACTGGGTGACCAACAATTATTTTTATAACCTAAAAGGGGATAATTTCAGAAGTCCGCTCGCAATTATGAATGGAATTCCAAAATCGCCAATGAACCGTTATAACCAGGTAACCGATGTGGTAGTAGCTTATAATACGTGGGTAGATTGTAAATCACCCTGGCAGTTCAGTGTCGGTGCCAATCTTGATCAAAAAGACGTTCTTCCTGCATCGGAAATACGCTCGGCTCGACCTAAGCGGACGGTCATTGCCGATAATCTTGTGTACACGGACGCTCCGAAGAGCCCTGCCATTATTGCTTACGATAAGCTTGACGGGATTACTTTTAAAAGCAATGCCATCAATAACAAAAGCCTTGCAAATCAAATTCCGAATACATTTGAATATTGTAATTTCAGCATTAGCAAGCTTACCGACGATATTTACTTGCCATCAGCAGAGGTGGATTCATTGAAGCCATATAACGGATTTGAATTTGATAAAATTGATACGGATTTGTTTGGCAACAGTCGTGTTGGAATGAACCGGGTCGGGGCTATGGCAAAGGGGAAAATACAAGACCCTGATATTTTAAATAACAAAAAATATGGCAGTGATTGGTTTGTGGTTGAAAAACAGCTCCCTGTTTCCCATATAATAAAAGTAACCGCGGACGAGCATGACCTTGCCGCTAAAATCAATCATGCAAACGACGGCGATATTTTTGAACTGGCTGAGGGAACATATACCATCCCAGTGAGTATTAATTTCGGCAAAAAGCTGACCATCCGTGCAGCAGATGGCAATAACGTGAAGCTGGTGTACACCGGGCCGGATGGAACGCCTCTTTTTCAGGCCAATCCCTTCGGGAGCCTAGTGCTTAAGAATATCACAATGGAAGGAAATGGCAAAAATTATTTGTTTGCCACTTTGCGGAAAAAAATGTCTTCGTTGTACAAATTGGCAGTTAAAAATTGCGACATACGCGATTTCAATTATGTACTAAAAGCGTATAAGGAAAGTTTTGCTGACAGTATATCGTTTGTTGGATGCAAAATTTCAGATTGTGCAAACGGCATTGAACTTGCGGCAGAAACTGACGATACCGGTGATTATAACGCAGAATTCCTTACCATTGACAGTTGCAGATTTAACAATGTAAAAAGTAATGTCATTGATTATTACCGGGGTGGGTACGACGAATCAACTATCGGAGGGACCCTGAAAGTTTTGAACTCGGTATTTACCAATTGCGGAGCAAAAGAAAAGAATAAAATATTACTTAATAATAGAGGAATTATCAATGTTGAGATTTCTGGAAATACTTTCAGAAACAATCCGGTAAAATTGGTTGCACTTCTGTGGGGAGCCAAAAACAATACCCATTCGAACAACAAAATTATTAATTCGGGTAGAATAGTTGTGCAGGAAAATATCAAGATGACTTTAATGTATTAGCAATCTCAAAAGCGTTATTTAGAATATTGAATATAAAGAGATGTGTCTTAAGAATATCGACGGCATAAAAAGGTAAACTACACATAGGGGGTAAAAGTCTATTGGCTGGTTTGATAAAGAATAGGTGGTTTTTCGCCAACCCAAGATTGTGTTAAGAAGCTCTTGAATATAATCAACCAAATAAGAAAGTAAGAGTTTACTTTTCGTAAGCTAGCGTACTTTCTTCAAAAGCACCTTTTAGTTAATACCAATCCAGGAAAGGTAGGTTCTCAAAGAATGTTTCGCTATTATTAAAATGCAGACATTTTTTGTCCCTACCTTTCTGTTTTTTACATACTCGTTTACTAAAAGGTACCTAATGAAGTCTTCATTTCTCATTCGAAACGAACTTTCGGTCGTTCTAAGAAAAATACAATGGCCTATACTGTAGCCCAAAAATCAATTTGTACGTTTCCTTTTTAATAGGTCCAGTTTCCCTGCCACCACCTAGTCGGGGTAGCGATGGCAGGGAGTTGTAGCATGCTAATGTCATGTCAACTTTGCAATGTCGTGTGTATTTTGTGACTTGGCAAAAACTGCCATGAAAAAATATAAAGTAACATTGACAAAGGGGGAGCGCGAAGAATTGTCTGTTATAACCAGCAAAGGCTCGCACAGGTCACAGAAAGTATTAAATGCATTAGTTTTACTCAACTGTGACGAGGGTGAATATCAAACGGGAAAAGCGAAAAATGAAGAAATCTCCAACATTCTTTAAATAAGCATGATATTGTAAGACGCGCCTGTGTTTTTCATAACCAATGAAGAAAGATGTTGAATGGTTTCAATACTCAGTTTTTGTTTTACCCCAGCTATTTCAAGAACATATTTGGGTGCATCCAGGCGGTCTTTTCCCATTAGCAGGTGCGGAAAGGGCTTTCCCACAGGAGTAATACCATTCTCAAACAGCAGTACAACCTCACTGTGCGTAAGTGTAGAGCCTTCAATAGCTGTTGAATGGTGCGTAATAAGGTAATTGTTAAGCTTTTCATAATCAATATAATCTTTTGAAAGCTCAACATACTTATCCATTATTTCCAACAACTTTTTCATTTTATCAAAAATTGTTTGTATTTAATGGTATAAGATGGAACTCGCATGATTTTAATGATTTGTGCGTGTCCCCGAAAAATCGGAGTCATGATCGTTTCATGCTCCAAAAAAAAGTATAAAATTAACGATTTAAGAATAATCTTTAAAAACAGTCAGAAATGAATATCGAACAACATCTGCTCATACGCCGTGGAAGCAATATGGCTTCATTCTATCGTCACCTCCTTTTTATCAAATGCGCCAACCCGGGGTCACTCTGAATTCGTTGCATTTCGCTTTCAACAATTGAGATAACGTCATTTTTTACCTGTTTGTAGTTGTCATGAATCTCCCGTTCCAAAATATCCTGTCCGTGCCTGTCGGTAAAATCAACAATGGCAGGTATTGGTTTATAACAAGCGATTTCTCGTTTTACTTTTTCATTATCCACGACTATCTCAGCATGAAAAATCTTTTGCTCTATTCGCTCATCAAAATTATCGGACACTGCTCCAACGAATACTCCTTGCGTAAGATTACTGATTTTGGCTGCCGGGATGATGCTGTCTAATTGCGTATTAATGGAAGTGGTTTTGTCCTGACGGCTGATGGTCATGGATTGGCGTTTTTGCAGGATTTTCCCGAAACGCTCGGAAAGTACCCGCGCGGTTTCACCTACTACCTGTCCTGAGAAAATATTCCCGACTGTGTTTTGGATGACTTTACTTTCTTTATCACCATAATCGCGGGTTAACTGGCTGTAATCCTGGAAGCCCAGGCAAACGGCAACTTTGTTGCTCCGAGCCGTGGCAATCAGGTTGTCCAGCCCTCGGAAATAAATCGTTGGCAATTCATCAATAATCACGGAACTTTTTAACCGGTGCTTCTTGTTTATCAGTTTCACTATCCGGGAATTGTACAGTCCCAGCGCAGCGCTGTATATGTTCTGCCGGTCGGGGTTATTGCCCACACAAAGTATTTTGGGTTCTTTGGGGTTATTAATATCAAGCGTAAAATCATCGCCCGTCATCACCCAGTATAGTTGTGGCGAAATCATCCTCGAAAGGGGGATTTTAGCGCTGGCAATCTGCCCCTGCAACTGGTCCTGAGCCCCACCTTCCCAGGCATCCATAAAAGGCGATAAATAATTTTCCAGTTCCGGGTAGGATGTCAAGATTGTAAAGGTTTCTGCATACTTTTTATTCAGAAACTCAATGGCGTGCGGGAAAGTGCAATATTGACCATTTTTGTATATTTTCAAAAACCAGATGATGGCTGCCAAAAGGATAATCGGCGATTCCACGAAAAAGTCGCCTTGTTTTTGAATCCAGGTGCGGTTCAGGTTCAGCATAATGGTATAAGCGCTTTCCCAGGCATCCGATATGTCCGTCATAAATGCAGGATTAATGGGGTTACAACGGTGGCTTCTTCGGGGGTCGTCAAAATTTATCACATAATATTTGGGCTTAACTTCATAGCCATCCAGGTGATTCAATAAATGGTTATAGGCAATTTCACTGAGGTCAGGGAATTTGTAATCGTAAATATACATGGCAAAGCCTTTTTCTATCTGCTGCTTAATAAAGTTGTTGACCACGGCATAAGACTTCCCGCTACCGGGCGTGCCCAGCACAATGGAAGCCCGGAACGGGTTAACCACGTTAATCCATCCCCGGTGCTTTTTCCCCTTGTAAACAAAGAGGGTTGGCAGGTTCACCGAATACTCATTCTCCATCAGCCGCTGTTCCTGCATAAAGGATTCGTTTTCGCTGTTAAAAACATCGTTCATCAGGTTATTTTTCAGCAAGCGGCTCATCCATGTCCCGGCAACCAGCATCAGGATAAAACCTGCAGAAATGGACAAAATATACAAGGCTGATTTGCTTGTAACCGGCAAAGGCAGTTCCAGTATCCACCAGTTCAGGTAAAACAGGGCCACCCCAAAGCCAAGGCTAACGTTTATTTTTGTCCAGATGATTTTTTCGGCTTTCACGCCCCTGGTCCCGAGACAGGACAAGGCCAGCAAAAGGTTGGCAAACAACTTGGTGTAAAGCGGCGACGAAAACAGCCCTGTTGTCCGGTGAAAATTCATCAGTATTTTGTCCACAACTTCAATGTCCAGGTTTTGTTCGGTTACCATTTCGTAGCAAAACCAGTAGATATGAATGACCACAAGCAGGATACTGACCGCCCGAATAAAGTCGATAATTTTACCCAATGCCCTTAAATCGTCTTCCTGTGCCATAATCAATAATTTGTAATTAATAATTCGCTGATTTTTCCCCTGCTTGTGCTGTTGGCGCCAATTAAGCGACTTGCCTTGATTTGCCGGATTTTATAACCGTTGTAGTGCTCGTTGAAGAAATTATCGTCCGGCGGACAGGAATTACTGAGCATCCATTTACTGTCAAAATCAAGTAAGCGACAGAAACAGGCAAGGCGTTTCTGTTGATTTTCGTCAAAACCTTCAGGACTGTATGCTGTAAAGTTGGAGCTTTGAGAAACCGGACGGTAAGGCGGGTCGAAATAAACAAAGGTATTGCCCCTGAAGTTTGCGATGGTATGGGCATAATCACCGTTTAAAATCGTTACTTTTTGTAGCAGCTTACTTAACCTGGTAATAAGTTTCCGGTTACAAATCAAAGGCTTCCGGTATTGTCCGTACGAAACATTGAACATACCGCTTTTATTTACCCGGTACAGTCCGTTGAAACAGGTTTTGTTCAGAAAGATGAACAGTGCCGCCGATTCAGTTTGTCCTGCAACGCCTGAATTAAAATATTCCCGTTTCCCCAAATAAAACTGCCTTTGTTCTATCGGGCTTAATTTCCAATACTGCTTTTGTAATCTTTCCAGCACTGAAAGTAAATCCAGCGATTTCTCTCTCAGTATTACATAGGTATTAATCAACCGGGGGTTAATGTCGTTGATAACTACATTTTTTATACCGGGGTAGTTGTCAAGAATATGAAACAACACCGCCCCCCCTCCAACAAACGGTTCAATATAAGTATCGGTATTTTTTATATCCGACGGGAAAAAGTCCCGGATGCAGGGGAGCAACTGTGTTTTTCCCCCTGCCCATTTCAAAAATGGTTTTATTTTTAGGTCACTGTTCATGCTAACGTTTTTTTCGTTTTCTTTTCCGTTTCATCCGACGGATAAAAGTTTCTTCCTCGTAATTTTCTCCCTGTCCTGTAAAATCAATAAATGAGAAGATGCCGTTGGCAGTTCCTTCTTCCTTGTCCCTAATTTTAGGATTTTCACCAGGAATATCTTTGGAAGTATCCTGTCCAAATCTTTCGTTGAGGGCATTGGCTGAAAATGCTTTGCCATAACGGGAGCCGTTTAATGCAGTATGTTGGTTATGGTCAATGAAAGTTACACCGTAAATGCGCCCGTTTTTGTTTTCCCTGAACATGACATCAATACCCTGTTTTTGAAGTTGCTGTATAAATTGTTCCCTTGTTTTTGATGTTGCCAAGGCAGATTCGATAATCGGTCGGGACGCTTCCGTTAATTTGTTCTTTTTGATGTTTTGGGTATTGTAGCCACAGCGTTTTTTCAGATTTTCTGCCCCCACTTGTTTGCCAATAAGCGATGCTTTAACGGGCAGGCCTTTTTTTCTCCCTTTCTTATCCAAAGCGAAATAAACAATACCGTGATGTGGTTTACCCTCAAATTCGCCTTTGACTTCTTCCAGACCGATGTTGTACAGAGACAAAAGTGTTTTGTATTCCCCTATGCTTTGAAAACGATACGACCCTGCCAGTTCTTTGGTCAGATTGGCAATCTGCTTTTTGATATTTCCGTTTTTATAATCCACTTTTGGAAGTTGCGGCGTTTCAAAGCGGCTTTGTTTGTCAGCAGGATGCAACCCGTATTTTTGTTCCAATCCCCGTGTGATTTCCTTACTCCGTCTGAACTCAAATTTATCGTTGACTTTTTTGCCGTTTTCGTCCACCCGTAGCGATACAATGTGGATATGGTGGCGGTCAATATCTTCATGTTTATACACTACAAAAGGCTGGTTGCCGTAACCCATTTTATCCAAATATTCCTGTGCAATAGCAGAAAGTTGTTCATCACTAAGGTTATCATTCGGGTGCGGGTTCAGCGAAATATGCACGACAGGCTTTTCCGTTTTAATGTCTTTGGGCAGGTGGTTTTCAAAACTTCGCATGCAAAACGCCAGGGTTAACGATTTATCCATTGGTAAAAGAACTTTGCTGGAACAAAGGACTTTGGCTTCCCCCACATCCACCTTCTCCTGGTTATAAGACAAAGCCCCGAAAAGTGAACTCCCGATGTTTATTTTTGCAACCATTGTTGTTCGTATTTCTGGGTGAGTTCGATGATTTGCCCGTTCATGCGGATAAATTCAATGGTCAGTTTTTCCAATTTGTAAAGTGCAGCCAGTGCTTTTTTTTCGGTAAAATGGGTGTTCAATGCTTTTACCACCTGGTTATAATTGACCCCGACAGCACGGAACTGGCTGTAAAACGTGCTTAGTTTGCTGTAATAATCCTGTTCCGCTTTGTTGATTTGGATTACTTTGAATGTTTCGTCAAAAACACGGGCGGCTATAAAATGGGCTTTGGTTTTCATCCCCGACTTTTCAAACAGTGCCAGAAAACGGGCATTGTCCACAGCATTGAACCTGACCGTGTAATTTGCCACGACCGGATTTGGTTTGGGCTTGCGCCCCCCTTTGTATTTTTTTTCAGCTTCACTCATTCTGTCATTTTTTTAAATTTTGCGACTTCGGAGCCAAAAAACATCCCGCCTTGCGGGATAGTTTTGAGCCACCGAAAATATTTCGGGAGGCTCAAAACACACCTTGCTATTTGCCGACGCAAATATTCCTTCACTATCGTTCGGTTGGTAATTCCCGACAAAAGTCCAATGTTTCCAACTTCCATTCATGGCAGCAAAAGTAAACAGGGATAAAATTCTATGAAATAGACAAATACAGACAAAGCCGGACAGTTTGACCGCAGCTTGGCAGGAGGGTCTTTTTTGGGTTTTGTTTGTGGGTGTATTTGTGTTTGTAACTGGATAAACAGGTTGGAAAATGATTGGTTAAATGTGCTTTTTGCCGGACAAATGAACAGGTGGATAATTGCACAAATACATATTTGCGCATTTGCAGAAGTACATAAATGTACAATTGCTTAATTATGGAAACGCATAGTTATCCGGGCAGATAATCGAAAGAAAAGACAGGCAAAGAAATATCCTGATAACGGCACACAAAAACAGTGAATTAAAGGAGCGGTTGAATAATCTTTTACACGAACAAAGGAATGTATGAATAAATATCTGCTTGAAGGAATTAGTGCTCATTGGACCGCACAGTTGCAACTATAAATGCGCAGTCATATATCGAAATATTTAATTAAAAACGTAAACATTAAAAGAGATGGAAAGACAAATGAACAAACCATTGTTTATGGCTTATGCCACCCAGAAGGGCGGCGTAGGTAAAACAACTTTTACCGTATTAACAGCAAGTTACCTGCACTACGAAAAAAATTTGAATGTATTGGTTGTGGATTGCGATTATCCTCAATACAGTATCCTTCAAATGCGGGAGCGGGAAATAGAAACCGTTTCAAATGACAGTAAGCTAAAAGCTTTTGCTTATGAACAGTTCACACGGTTGAATAAAAAAGCTTATACTATTTTAAAAGCTTCTGCTGAATCAGCCATAAGTATCGTTGAAGAGTTCCTTGAACAAACAAAAGTAAGAATTGACCTGGTGTTGTTTGATGTCCCCGGTACGGTCAATACCTCGGGGATGTATAAATTACTGTCTGAAATGGATGTATTCCTTGTTCCCATAAGCGCCGACCGGGTGGTGCTCGAAAGCAGCCTTAATTTCGCAAAGGCCATTGGTGAAATGATTAAAGCCAATCCTCAAAAACAGTTGTACCTGTTTTGGAACCTTATCGATAAGCGGGAGAAAACGGCTTTGTATGATATTTACTCCAAAGGCGTTGCAAGTCTGAAATTGCCTCTGTTAAAAACCCGGGTCCCAGATACCAAACGTTACCGAAAAGAAATACTCGGCGCCGGGCAACGCCCTTTTCGCTCCACACTGTTTCCACCGGACAAACAAATAGCACGGGGGAGCAACATTATTGAATTGCTAAATGAAATTACCGGAAACCTGAAATTATAAATTATGAAAGAAGTCGATGACAACGAATTTATGAAAATGGTAGCTTCGGGTGGCAACAAACCACAGAAAGGTGAAAACCGCACACCGGCAAATAATTCGCGAAAAAGAAAGGATGTCCCCCCTGTACCGGGAAACAACACATCCGATTATATCAGTTCATTTATTCAAAGGGGCAGCGAGAGTGAAAAAAGCACGGTATATCTCAGTAAAGAACTGATTAGCCAACTCAAAAACATAATGGCAACTATTGGAGGGGACAAAGCTACTTTGGGAGGTTACGTGGAAGCCATTATTGCATCACATTTTGAGCAGTACAAAGACGAAATTATCCGCCTTTTTAACGAGAATATCAAACAACCTTTTCAATGATGATAAGTATGGTTGATATTGCAGGGATTGTAATTGTGGCATGTTGCATCCTTTCGGCAGGATATTTTTTGTTGAATGGCGCGAAAGGCGTAAAGGTGCAGGAAACCGAAGCTGAAACACCAGAAAATAACGAAAGCATTGTTGGTATAAGCAAAACCCGATTGGGGCAATATACCGGTAATCCCACCCAGTGGAATACGAATAAACGTCATGTCATTCCACCGGAAGAAATGGAGCAGGTTTTCTACACACGTGAAGAAGCCCGGCTAAATATTGATGTGGACATAGAACCCTTATATCAACTAGACGAGGAAGAAAATGAAGGGGATGAGCTTCCATTTGACGATACGGAACTTGTCCCCGTGTTGGCAACAGGGGCAAGTTTTGACGACCTGTCCGAAATGTCAGAAGCCATACAATCGCACCTGCATGAATTGTCAGAGGCACACATTGTAAAAGCTGCTAAAATAATCAGAACGGTAAATGAAACCGACCTGCTTAAACAGCTAATAGGCCAGGTGGAAGGCGGGGAACAAAAGGTTGCCAGTATCCTGGACAGGTGCGAGGAAGAGTTGAAAAAATCAGCCAGACAGGAATCCGAAACAGATGACGTGGAAGAGTTTGATTTGGAGAGGTATTTGTGATACTTTTCACGAAATGGGAAAATATAAGTTTGGCAAGAATTTATATCTTTTGCTTATCTTCAGTTTTACATGGGCATCAGAATATTGCCATTATCATGCTTATTTTGGGGAAATACTGGTGATTTGTTATTAAACTTGAACATACTGCAAGCATTGCGAGGCATAAAGCAACTTTTGTATTCGATGCAAGCACTGCTATATATCCTTTTCATCTAACTAAATGTCAGTATGTCAAAATAAATTCTCATAGTTAGGACATTTTGACTCGGTAAACTATTGGTACATTTTTTGGTTGCGCAGAGATGGTACATTCTTAAATGTGTTTGTTACAAGTTAAAGTTTGTGGTTTATGTTGAAAGCTAATTTTTGCATCAACCATTTTCTTTTGTTTTATGCACTCGTTAGCGTCAACAATCCACAGTCTATTTATTAAATCAAATCTTAAGCTTCTATTTAACGGAAATATAAACAAACTGATTGGATATGAAATATAAAGACTACTATAAAACATTAGGAGTTTCGAAAAGTGCCAGTCAGGACGAGATAAAAAAGGCATATCGAAAACTGGCCGTGAAATATCACCCTGATAAAAACAAAGGGGATAAACAGGCCGAGGAACGTTTTAAAGAAATTGGCGAAGCATACGAGGTGTTGAAAGACCCCAATAAAAGACGCAAATACGACCAACTGGGAGTTAACTGGAAACAATACCAACATGCAGGAGCAGGTAATGGTGCAGGAGGTTTCGATTTCTCTCAATTTGGCGGAGCACCCGGTGGTGGCTCATTTTACTACGAAGGTGATATTGGAGATATGTTTGGTGGTGGTAATGGTTTTTCCGATTTCTTTAATGCTTTTTTTGGCGGTATGGGCGGCATGGGTAGCAATCGAAGGACTAATGGATTTAACCCAAGGTCGGCTTCTCAAAAAGGAAGCGATTATAAAGCAGAAATGGAGATTACACTTGCCGAGGCATATTCGGGCACAACCCGAATTTTAACTGTTAATGGTCAGAAACTTAGAGCAACCATTAAACCAGGCGCTTACGATGGACAAGAGTTAAGAATTAAAGGGAAAGGCGGACAAGGATATAATGGTGGAACACCTGGCGACATTTATATAAAATTAAAATTGCTTCCCGACAGTAATTACGAATTACAGGGAAACGACTTGATTTACAAGGTAAACCTTGATTTATATACAGCTATTCTTGGAGGCAAGATAGAAGTGAACACACTTGCCGGTAAATTAAGTTTAAATGTACCTAAAGGTTCACAACCGGGCAGCAAACTCCGTTTAAAGGGTAAAGGTATGCCGGTATATAATAAACCGGGCAGTTCGGGCGATTTATATGTTCAGCTTGTTATTAGTATCCCCAAAAACCTTTCTGAAGAAGAACTTAAGCTGGTTGAAAAATTAAAGGATTTGCGCCATAAATATGAATACTACAAAAATTAAAAACAATAAAAATTGCGAAATATACAAAAGAAATGCTGCTATGTTAAGCTTATTTTTCTTTCACAAAAAAACGAAAAAAACATAGTTCGTGCTTTTTGTTGTTTCCATTGTTGAAAATAAGTATAACTTAAATTAAATGTATCATGAAAATAGCTTTTATAGGAACGTATCCTCCACGGCAATGTGGTATTGGTACGTTTACCAATAATCTTGTAAAGGCTATCGCAGCCAATACAAAGAGTAAAGAAATATCAAAACTTGCAATGGTACTCGCCATAAACGAGGACAGTCAAAAATACGATTATCCTGAAGAAGTAAAATACGTTATCAGGCAAAATCATCAGCGCGATTATGTAAATGCTGCGAAATTCATCAATTACAGCGATGCCGAAGTTTGCATTTTACAACATGAATTTGGGATTTTTGGTGGAGACGATGGCGTATTTATCTTACCCTTGTTACACAGACTCGAAGTTCCGTTAATCGTAACTTTCCATACGGTATTAAAAGACCCTTCATATACGCAACGCTCTATAGTTGAAGAAATAGGCAAACAAGCCGCTCGTATAGTGGTAATGAGCAAGCGGGCAGTCGAATTCCTTACCGAAATATATGGTGTGCCCAAAGAAAAAATTGCACTTATTGAACACGGCGTACCTGAATTTAAACAGATGCCTCTTGAAGAAGCCAAACAAAAACATGGGCTTACCGGTAAAAAAGTTCTTTTTACATTTGGTTTGTTAAGCAGAAATAAGGGTATTGAGACGGTCATAAATGCACTGCCTAAAGTGGTGGGGAAACATCCCGATTTAAAATATATCATCTTAGGAGCAACCCACCCCAATGTATTGAAACATGCGGGAGATGAATACCGGGATTACCTGTTGCGCCTGGTTAAGAAACTTGGTCTTGAAAATCATATCGAATTTAATAATGAATTTGCCACAGAAGAAAAACTTTTTGAATATTTAAATGCCAGCGATATTTATATTACACCTTATCTAAATGAGGCTCAAATTACCAGTGGTACACTGTCGTATGCCATTGGTGCGGGATGTACAGTTGTTTCAACACCATATTGGCACGCACAGGAATTGTTAGATAATAACCGCGGCCGTTTATTCGATTTCAAAAATTCTGAAGAACTTTCAGAAATACTAATTGATTTATTGAATAATGAAGAAAAACTGGCTCAAATTAGCTCCAATGCATTCGAGTATGGAAAAAAATTAAGATGGCAAAAAATAGGAAAACAATATTTGTATCTTGCCGAATATGTAAATGATAACTGGGATAAAGAAACCGCGACAGAAAAACAGCCAATTGATATTCGCATGCTTCCTGCTTACAACCTGGAACATGTTGTTCGTTTAACTGATGATACCGGTATAGTTCAGCATGCCAAATATGGAATCCCAAATCTAAAGGAAGGCTATTGCGTTGATGATAATTCACGTGCACTACTAATGTCATTGATGGCTTATCGACAGAATAAAGATAAAGAAGCGTTGCGACTTATGCCTATTTACCTGAGTTATATACATTATATGCAAAGGGAAAATGGCGATTTTAGAAACTTTCTTAGTTTTAGCCGTCAGTTTCTTGATGAATATGGTTCCGAAGATTCATTTGGTCGGACAATATGGGCATTAGGTTATCTGTTGCGATTCCCTCCTAACGATTCCTTCCGTCAAATAGGACGCGATATTTTCTTTAAATCGGTTCAGCATTTCGATAAATTAGGATCTATTCGGGGTGCAGCCAATACAATTATCGGTATTTGTTACTATCTAAAAGATGCACAAAATGACGAAGGTATGGTTCAAAAAATGAACCGCCTGGTCAATATTATCACTTCAAAATATGAAGAAAACAGCACCGACACCTGGAAATGGTTTGAAAATGAAATGACATACGATAATGCAATCATTCCATTGGCATTAATGTCGGCTTATGAAATTACTGGTGATGAAAAAGCCTACAATATTGCTATCGAGGCTACAAACTTCTTAGAATTAAAAACCCTTAAACCTGAATATTTTATTCCGGTTGGCAACAAAGGTTGGTTACAAAAAGATGGTGAAATGCCTGAGTATGACCAACAGTCAATTGATGTTATGGCAATGATTCTTTTATATTACCAAATATTCCAAATGACGAAACAACGCGATTATATTGATAAAATGTTCAAATGTTATTTATGGTTTTTAGGTGAAAACTCACTTCGATTACCGTTGTTTGACCACGAAACAAGTGGTTGCTGCGATGGGCTTGAATCAAGCGGGGTAAATCGAAACCAGGGTGCAGAAAGTACATTAGCCTACTGGATTTCTCACCTTGCCATACTTTCAGCACAAGAAAAAGAACATCTCTATATGGAAAAAGGAAATGATGTAAAATCAGAACCAGTATTGATTTAAGGACACAAAACGTTTAAAAAGAAGTAACAACGAAAAATGCTAAAAGCACGAAAATTACTTTGGTATTTATTTTTCGTGTATTTCGCACCTTTCGTTGTTAAATAAATAGTTGTTTAATTAAATTGTTTGAGTCATGAATAATAACAATTATGCAATTATTATGGCCGGTGGCGTAGGAAGCCGATTTTGGCCTTTAAGCAAAACAGAAAGGCCAAAACAGTTTATTGATGTTTTAGGTACAGGTAAAACCCTAATTCAGCAAACGTATGCCAGAATTAGCAGAATTTGCCCAAAGGAGAATATTCTGGTTATAACAAATATGCTGTATGAAAACAAAATTAAAGAGCAATTACCCGATTTACCGGAAGAAAATGTGCTGTGCGAACCACAAAGGAGAAATACAGCACCCTGCATAGCTTATGGTGCATTTAAAATTAAAAAGAAAAACCCAAAGGCTAACATCCTTGTAGCCCCATCAGACCATATCATTCTAAGGGAAGATTTATTCGTTGAAATAGTGAATAAAGGTTTCGAGTTTGTAAGTAAAAAAGATGCTTTATTAACCATTGGCATTAAGCCGCACAAACCTGAAACCGGATATGGTTACATTCATTCCGAAGGAATAAAAATAGATGAAAATAAAGGACGCTGGAAACTATCAAAGGTGAGTGCTTTTAAGGAAAAGCCAGATTTAAACCTAGCTAAAAAATATGTGAACGATGGAAAACATTTCTGGAATGCCGGTATTTTCATTTGGTCAGCCTATTCCATATTAGATGCTATTGAAAAGCATTTACCTATGTTATACGGTCAGTTTCACGACCATATAAATTCCATAAATACATCGAAAGAACCCGCAGCCATTGATGCCATATACGATGTTTGTGAAAATATCTCCATTGATTATGGAGTAATAGAAAAAGCTAACAATGTATATGTAATGAGTACCGATATTGGCTGGTCTGACCTGGGGTCATGGAGTGCCTTACAGGAACTGAAAGATGCCGATGCTTTTGGTAATGTTTCAACTAGTCATAAAGCCCTGTTCTATAACTCAAAAAACTGTCTGGTTCGGATGCACAATGGAAAGGTAGCTGTAATTGATGGTCTTGAAGATACCATTGTGGTTGAAGATGAAAAAGCTCTCCTAATTTGTAAAAAACAGGATGAGCAACGTATTAAGGAGTTTGTAGAAGATGTGGAGATACACTTTGGCAAACAATATGTGTAATTATATAAACAACGAAAAGCACGAATTACACGAAACCCCAATCTTATATGATTCTTTTCGTGATTTTAGTGCCTTTCGTTGTTAAAAAAATTATGTGGTTTAAAATACATTTTTAAAGATGGCTTTCGTAACGAGATATAGTAAAAACCCCATACTTACCAAAAAAGATGTACCTTACGAAGTGGCAACCGTTCATAATGCCGGAGTGGTTAAGCATAAGGGAGAATACATCATGTTGTTTCGCTCACACAAACACAATGGACGAAGCATATTAGGATTAGCAAGAAGTAAGGATGGATATAACTTTACAGTAGAAGAAAAACCATTTATTGAACCTGCCACTAAAGGGGAATTTGCCGAATATGAAGCATTTGGTGTGGAAGACCCACGAATAACCTTTATGGATGGCGAATACCTGATTACCTATTCGGCTTATTCAAAACATGGGGTGCGAATAGGATTAGCTAAAACAAAAGACTGGAAATCTATCGAACGGGTTTCGTTAATTACCGAAGCTGATTTCCGAAATGTGGTCATTTTCCCTGAAAAATTTAATGGCCTGTATGCCCGATTAGACAGGCCTCATTCCGAAATTAGCCCATGGTCGATGTGGATTAGTTACTCTCCCGATTTGCGTTATTGGGGCGAATCAAAACTGATTATGAAACCTGAACCATACCATTGGGATGAAATGAAAATTGGCCCCGGTACGCCACCTGTTAAAACCGATAAAGGGTGGTTAAACATCTATCATGGCGTGTTTCCAACCATGGACGGAAGTGTATATCGTCTCGGAGTAGCCCTTCATGACTTGAATGACCCATCTAAAATAATCGGTGTTGGCGATAATTGGATTCTTCAACCCGAAGAACCTTATGAAATTACAGGATACGTACATAATGTGGTATTTACCTGTGGCGCAATACCCGAGGAAGATGGAACTCTAAAGCTTTATTGGGGGGGAGCTGATACTGTGATGTGTGCTGGCACTGCATACATTAACGATTTGGTTGATTTGTGTTTAAATAATTCACGAAAACCTATATGAAAATGAAAGTAGCAGTATTATCGCCCGTTGCCTGGCGCACCCCGCCCAGGCATTACGGGCCATGGGAACAGGTAGCTTCAAATATTGCAGAAGGATTGGTAGAAAAGGGAATTGACGTTACCCTTTTTGCGACCAAAGATTCAGAAACCAATGGCAAGCTTGATGGAATAATTGCGCAAGGCTATGAAGAAGATAAGTCCGTTGAACCAAAGGTTGTAGAATGTTTGCATATTGCAAACCTTATGGAGAAAGCGTCAAAATTTGATATAATTCATAATAATTTCGACTTTCTCCCAATTAGCTATTCGAGGTTGATTAAAACACCAATGGTTACAACCATTCACGGTTTTTCATCGCCTAAAATTATTCCTGTTTATAAGAAATACAACGATATTAACTATTATGTTTCCATTAGCAATTCAGACCGAAGCAAGGAATTAAGTTATATAGCTACGGTGTATAATGGCATCGACAAAAAACTTTTCACACTAAATGAAAAACCAGAAAATTACCTGTTGTATTTTGGAAGAATTCATCACGACAAAGGGACTTATGAAGCCATACAGATTGCCAAAAAGGCAAAAATGAAGCTTATAATTTCGGGTATTGTTCAAGACCAAAACTACTTCAATGAGAAAGTTGCTCCTTTTCTTAATGACGATGACATTGTTTACGTGGGAAGTTCCGGTCCGGGAAAAAGGGATGAACTCCTAAAAAATGCAAAGGCCTTGTTACACCCGATAAATTTTAACGAGCCATTTGGTTTAAGTGTGGCCGAATCTATGTTTTGCGGTACGCCTGTGGTGGCTTTCAAAAAAGGTTCAATGAGTGAACTTATTTTACATGGTAAAACAGGATTTTTGGTCAACACCATCGAAGAAGCTGTTGATTCATTAAATAACATCCCACAAATTAACCGGAAATATTGCCGTGAATGGGCTGAGCAAAATTTTAGTAAAGAAAAAATGGTGAATGACTACATCGGAGTTTATGAGGACATTGTTAAAAAATAGAAACTAACTTCAGTAAGAATTAACCGAATTCAGAAGGGGCTTAATCCTTTGTGTCTAAATAATAGAGAACGGGGTTTTTACCCATTATCTAATAATTCTTCTAACAAATCATTAAGTTTAATACTGGCAAAAGATGAAGCATAATCACTCATAGCATAAGGAATAATAAGTTCATTGTTGTGGACAATTGCCCCACAAGTATAAACTACATTGGGAACGTACCCGGAACGTTCATCTTCATCAGGTAACAAAAGGGGTTCTTTTAACCTACCTATTACCTTTGCAGGGTTATTTAAATCAAGAAGGCAGGCTCCCAGGCAATACTTTCTTACCGGTCCTACCCCATGTGTAATTAACAACCATCCTTTCTCTGTCTCGATAGGGGAACCACCATTCCCCATTTGGACAAATTCCCATGGATGTACCGGCTCAGATAAAATCTGGGTATCACTCCAACGGTAAAGCGTATCAGAAAACATGATGTAATTGTTAACCCCGTCAATTCTGCTTATCATAGCATACCTGCCATTAATTTTTCGAGGGAAAAGCGCGAGATTTTTATCTATTGCATATCTCCCTGTTAATGGAAACATTTTAAAAGTCAGGAAATCTTTTGTTTCTATTAATTTGGGGAGAATTGAGTATCCATCGTATGCAGTATAAGTTGCATAGTAAGTTATTTCTCCGTTATCTTTGATAAACCGGGTAAATCGTGCATCTTCAATACCGTTTTTTTCAAATTTAGAAATGGGGAAAATCACCCGTTCCGATAAATCAGTATCTAATGAAAAGCGAATCTCCGTATGTGAATCGGCCAACCAGAGAATCTCATCAATAATTCTTTTTTGCTCAAATGTATAATCATTGTTTTGTTGTTGCAGGATATTAACAAGTTCTTTTAATTGGTCATAGGTAAAGTCATTGGGTAGCTCTCTCAATATTTTTTCTGAAAAATCCCCGTCAATTTCCAACTCCCGCAGTGCCCGGATAAATTCTTCTTTATGGTAAATGTGATTTTTTATACGTTCTGCTTCTCCGATTTGGTCGCCTGTTTCAAGCATTTTTATCTCATTATTTTCGTCAATTACAGCCCTGCGGAAAATAAGGGATGAGATATGGCCCTCTCCGGTGGCCCTTAAACTAATAATAATTCTTTTCTGACCTTCCTTAAGTTCACTTTGGTCGTAATCTTCAACAACCGAAGGGTTAAAAAGGGCAGCAGACTCAAGTGCATATTCCATTGAAAAATAAGAGCCTATTAATAATTTTCTCCTTTCAGAAAGATGTTGTCCATTTGAGAATTCCATTACAAGGGGAACTACTTTCTGAAAATTTCGTTTAAAAATCCCGGTAATGCTGCGATGTCTCTTTGAAAACTCCCTAAGAATCTGATGCATCATCGCTTCAACCTCATCCTCACGAAGAAGTAATATTCTTTTTATCAGTCTTCTTGCCCTGTCATCTCCATTGTAAAAAAACCGGGCAATTACTCGCTTGTTGTCAGGAATAATGATTGTGTTTTTTCGTTCAACTGGCAATCTCATATTTTATAAATTTTTAATGAGGGCTTCGTTGCCCCCCATTTTTATTTTTAACATGAGCGGGGAATTAATCCCATTGAGATTTAACTCACTGATATTTAACAAGAAAAGAGGCAAGACTGATTTTGTCCTACCTCTATTTTTAACCTACGAAATTTTAATTTCTTTTGCAGGTTTTGGTTTTACTTCTTCGCGTTTTGGAAGTATTACATGAAGGATTCCGTCTTTGTATTTTGCTTCAATTTTATCAGCATCCACAATTTCTTCCGAAACATTAAATGAACGCTGGAATGATTGATAACAAAATTCTCTGCGTGTCACTTTTTCCCCTTCTTTTTCTTCATGTTTTGCTTCTTTTTCAGAAGAAATAGTTAACCTGCCATTGTCGTAATTAATCCTAAAATCATCTTTTTTCAAGCCCGGGGCAGCAACCTCAAGCTGAAAATCGTTTTCGGTTTCTTTTACATTTACAGCAGGTAAAGTTGAATTTTCTCCTGCAAAATTTGAACTATTCCAATCCATTAAATTTCCTTCGAAGAAATTGTCAAATAATGAAGGAAATGATGGGAACCAACTGTTTGATAATTTAGCTAGTGTCATAATTTTACCCTCCATTTTTTAGTTAAACATGAATTTTAATTTGTCCGAAAGGTAAATTCCAAATGATATGCCAATTAGGAGAATACAAAAAGCATAAATATTGTAAGTTATTGATTATCCGGTAATAGAAAATTTGTCTCAAATGTAATTTGCTTTCTTCTTATGGAACCATAAAAGACATATTGTCGCTGCCAATAAAAAAAGCAAAGACATATTGGCATTCTTTTGAAATGATTCTCCCATCTTTTTTTTCTTTTGAATTTGGTATATTACTTGAAAATCTGGATAAGAGACTGTAAAAACGATAAATAACCAAAACTATTTAAGCCATGAACTACAAAATTATAAATGAACAAATCATCAAAAATAAAAGGGAAAGAAACAGGTTAAAAGAACTAATTGGTGATAGAATAGGAAAAATAAGTTCGCTAAATAACAGTAATTTTGAAGGCATAATTTTTGAATTTTATACTGACAGGACAAAAAGCAGAAACTATCAAGTATCGGCAATTGTAAAAACAAGAAACGATATATTTCTACTGCAGGAAAAAAATATGGAGCCTGCAGATTGTATCTTACCTTTATTCAATAAGATTGAAATTAAACTCAGTAAAGAAATCCATGAAGAGAAGAAGTATGAATTAAAAGGCCGCCAAACCCGTCAGAGTCAAATTTTCAGCAAAAATATACCTCATTTAAAACGACTGAAGATTGAAGGTTCAAAGGAACTTTTTGACAGGCTTTTAAGAATACTGCTAACTCAGTTGCCAAATTATATTCGGCGGAGATTAAAATTGGCACATGCAGCTCATTATATCAAAAAAGGCAGATTTACACTTCAGGAGTTAATCGATGAGCTTTACCTAATTATTTATGATAATATTGAAAAAATTCCAGATGGAGAAAACGAAAGCCGAATTTGGCTGTATAGAAAAGCCGAAGAATTTTTGGATAAAGAACTGAAAGAAGCTGACTTTGAAAAGAAACATAAGGAATACCTTGAGAAACTGATGGAACCGGAGTATGAAGCCATGGAAGAAACCTTTTCGATAGATGCCGAATATGAAATTATACCGACCGGTGAACTTTACGACTACAAATGGCTGACCGAAAAATATTCTGCAAACGATTTATTAGATTCTGAGGATGAGGAAAGTATTCTTAGCGATATTATGCTTCGTTTCAACAGCGATCAGATTAACAGCATAATTCTGAAGGAACTTTTGGGGCTCCCTATAATGAAAAGAACTATTATGGATTTGTATTTGATTGACCAAATGTCAGTTGAGGAAATCGCTTCAATCAAAAACCTTTCAAAAATTGAAGTGGAAGCCATAATACGTGAAGTTACCCTGACATTGAAAAAAAGATTTATTCGTAATTTAGAGCAGCTATGAAAAATACGAAGAAATATAATATAGGACTGGTTTTAAGCGGTGGTGCGGCAAGAGGCCTTGCGCATATTGGTGTATTAAAAGCCATGCACGAACGGAACATTTTTCCCGATGTTGTTTCGGGTGTTAGCGCAGGGTCTATTGTGGGGGCTTTTTATTGCGACGGATATACCCCAAAAGAAATTTTTGAGATTTTTAATCGCAGAAGGTTGTTTGATTTTGTAAGATTAGGGTTGCCAAAATCAGGTTTTCTTGAAATGTCCAAACTCGAAGAGGTGATGAAAAAGAATTTAAGAACAAAAAGACTTGAAGACTTGAAAAAGCCATTTTGGATAACCGTGACGAACTACTGTACAGGAAAGACGGAATACATAAACAACGGGAGCATTGTTGATGCGGTAATTGCATCGAGCAGTATTCCGGTGCTATTTAAACCTTATAAAATCAATGGCAATTACTATATTGATGGAGGAATAACCAATAATTTCCCAACCGAGCCGATAGCCGATAGCTGTTCAAAATTAATAGGAGCTGCTGTTAACCCAATAAATGTGGTAAATAAACCTTTGGGTATTGTTCCAACAGCATTACGGTCGTTTCAGTTAAGTATCTCGTCAAAAATACATGATAAAAAGAAAAATATAACCATTTTTATTGAGCCCAAATTATTAAGAAAATATGGATTATTTGATGTGAATCACGGTAAGGAAATATTTCAAATTGGTTACAATGAAGCAAAAAAAGTTTTTGATGAAGAATATGGAACCTAATAGCTTAAATTTAGAAATTGTAAATTAACAGAGCCACATATACAATATTTTAGTGCTTGGAATTGAAAAAAAGTTCATCCAATTAACAGAAAAATACTCATCTCTCAATTTTATTTTAGTCTTTAAACGCTCATCGAAAATGAATGGCTTCGTTTCAATGGTTTTGGCTTCTACACTCAAGGGATGCAGAGGGTTCATTATATAATAATTAAGTTCATCCTGGATGACTGCTGAGGGTATTAATAACAAATATTTCTTGTCCATTAAGAAGTCTGTGCCTATTATTTAACGAGAATATCAAACAACCTTTTCAATGATGATAAGTATGGTTGATATTGCAGGGATTGTAATTGTGGCATGTTGCATCCTTTCGGCAGGATATTTCTTGTTGAATGGCGCGAAAGGCGTAAAGGTGCAGGAAACCGAAGCTGAAACACCAGAAAATAACGAAAGCATTGTTGGTATAAGCAAAACCCGCTTAGGGCAATATACCAATACGCCTGTGCAGAAATATGCCGGGAACCGCCGTGTCGTTCCCCCGGAAGAGATGGAGCAGGTTTTCTACACACATGAAGAAGCCCGGCTAAATATTGATGTGGATATAGAGCCACTGCAAACGTTAAATGAACAGGAAGATGAAGAAGGTGAACTCCAGTTTGAAGACACTGAACTTGTTCCTATATTGGCAACAGGGGCAAGTTTTGACGACCTTGCAGAAATGTCAGAAGCCATACAATCGCACCTGCATGAATTGTCAGAGGCACACATTGTAAAAGCTGCTAAAATAATCAGAACGGTAAATGAAACCGACCTGCTTAAACAGCTAATAGGCCAGGTGGAAGGCGGGGAACAAAAGGTTGCCAGTATCCTGGACAGGTGCGAGGAAGAGTTGAAAAAATCAGCCAGACAGGAATCCGAAACAGATGACGTGGAAGGGTTTGATTTGGAGAGGTATTTGTGATATTTTCTACGAAACAGAATAATATAAGTTTGGCAAAATTTTATATTTTCTGCCTGTCTTATAAAAATTGGTGTTACATTTACAGCAAAAATAATTTTGACTGAAACACTGGAACAACATATCGAACGTTACTTCCGGGAAAGTGAAAGGCTTTCCAAACAAAAACTTGTCTTTTCAATAAAGGAAGATTTTCCTCATTGGTCTGATAATACGATTAACATGTATTTGTCAAAATTGAAAAAAGAAGGAAAAATCAGCACCCCTGCCAAAGGGTTTTATGAATTAGGCAGCATAACCCTGTTCAAACCTGAAATTTCAAACGCTTTAAAAAAAATATACAACAAAATAAAACAGGCGTTTCCCTTTATAACTTTTTGTGTATGGGACAGCGCCTGGCTTAACGATTTGATGCGGCACCAGCCATTTAAACGTTATATGGTGGTTGAAGTGGAAAAAGAAGCTTCTGAACCTGTTTTTGGGTTTCTCAATGGAACATTCAAAAATGTGTTTCTGAACCCGGATGAAGAAATATTTGACCGGTATATCCAGAATCCGGATGAAGTTATGATTGTAAAAAACCTGGTTTCAGAAGCACCTTTAGCGGAAGTACAAAAGATAGTTGTTCCGGCTTTGGAAAAACTTTTGGTTGACATGTTGGCCGACACCAACCTTTTTTCGGCCCAGCAAAACGAAACAGAATTCATAATGAAGACAGCAATGGAGAAGTATGCAATAAATGAATTGAAAATGAAACGTTATGCCCTCCGCAGGAACAGGGAAAATGAAGTAGAAAAACTGATTAATATAAGTTTGGCAAAAAAACAATGATTGTGCCGATATTATACACCCTATGATAGATAAAAAATCACTTACAATAGAATGGATTACCGGATTGAGAGGTAGGTTAGGGAAACGCATTGACCCAAAGCTGATTGAAAAAGTAATTTATGCTTTGACCTTTCTGGAACAATTGCGGTTGAATAATTTGGAATTTGTTTTTAAAGGAGGGACCGCATTGCTGTTGGCAACTGAAACCCCAAAACGGTTTTCGATAGATATTGATGTTATTACTCTGGAGCACGAAGACAAAATCAGGGACATTCTCGATAAAATAAGCCGGTTGGATACGTTTATCCGTTGGGAAGACGACAACGACAGGAAACATTCTCCCGGCGCACCGGTCGGGCATTTCAAAATGTTTTATAAAAGTGTTGTGGATGGGCATGAAGAACCGGTTTTGCTGGATTTATTGTATGCCCCGAACCCATATCCCCAAACCAGGGAATACCCGGTAAAACACAATTGGCTGGCAACTTCAGGCGAAGACACATTGGTTGTTTTGCCTACGTTTGAAGCTATCCTGGGAGATAAATTAACCGCATTTGCCCCTAAAACAACCGGTATCCTGTACTCCAAAAACCGGCCGGTGGAAATCATTAAACAGTTATACGACATCGCATTCCTGTTTGATAGGATAACTGACTTTAATGTAGTCAGGAACAGTTATTTAAAAGTGGTACAGGAAGAAATTGGCTACCGGAACCTGGAAATAAATTGGGATGAAGTATTAAAAGATACCAGGGAAGCCTGTTACACGCTTGCCGAAAGGAACTTAAAATCAGAAGAATTCAATCACCTGCAATTAGGAATTAAAAACTTCACGAATTTTACGGTTGAGCGTTTTGCAATTGATGAAGCTATAACAGCCGCCGCGAAAGTGGCCTACCTGACTTTCCTTTTAAATAATGGCAAAAACCAGGAAATAGAAAGGTTTAAAAATCCGTTGGAAATCAGGGAATGGCTCATTGAAGGCCAGGAATTTAACAAACTCAACAAATTGAAAAAGACCAATGCCGAAGCTTTTTTTTATTGGCATAAGAGCTTGAACAAAGGCTGATATAAATGGATTAGAAAGAACTTCTTACCAAGTCATTTTTTCTTTTATCATCTACTTATCTGTTTCCGCCGCCCCGGACAAAAAACGACAATTAGGGACACCTTAACCACACCCACACAACTTCCTCCAAATTGACTATACGTTTGCGCAAGTATTAACCGCCGGGGGATTTTACCCGGCATAAAACTGTAAGCGTATGGTAAAAAAAGTAATTTCATTTTTCGTATTTGTTCTTTCCTGGGTTAGTCTTCTGGCCCAGGGAGACGGCAGTGCCGGTATTACGGAAGCCACCCAGATGGTTACCTCGTATTTCGACCCGGCGACCAAGCTGATTTACGCCATTGGGGCCGTAGTCGGCCTCATTGGCGGCATCAAAGTGTACCAAAAATTTTCAAGTGGTGACCCGGACACCTCAAAAACAGCAGCCTCGTGGTTCGGTGCCTGTATTTTTCTGATTGTGGCAGCCACCATTTTAAGGTCTTTTTTCCTTTAAGCTATGGCCGAATTTACAATCAACAAAGGCATAAACAAGCCAGTCGAGTTTCAGGGGTTGAAGAGCCAGTACCTGTTCATTTTTGCAGGCGGGCTGCTCGGTATCATCATCCTTTTTATGGTGATGTACATGAGTGGTGTGCCACAAACTGTATGTATTGGGTTCGCCGTAATTACCGCCCCGTTGCTTATCTGGCAAACTTTTTCCTTTAACAAAAAATACGGCACCCACGGGCTGATGAAACTACAGGCCGTAAAACGGTATCCCCGCAGGTTGATAAACAGGCGGAGGGTGCTGAAACTGTTAGTCAGAGCCAGGTAAAATAATCACCTTAAAATTACAGTCATCCCAATGAGAAATATTTTAAAGACAAGTACACTGGAACAAAAATTCCCGTTACTGGCAGTAGAAAATGGTTGTATCATTTCAAAAGATGCAGATATTACCATTGCCTTTAAGGTACGCCTGCCTGAACTCTTTACGGTCAGCGCAGCAGGGTATGAAGCGTTGAATTCGGCCTGGTGCAAGGCCATAAAAGTACTGCCCGATTATTCAATTGTGTTGAAGCAGGACTGGTACTGCGAGGAAAAATATGCCCCGGAAATACAGGAGACAGATAATGCATCCTTTCTTTCCCGGAGTTTCCAGAGGCATTTTAACGAACGCCCTTTCCTGAACCACTATTGTTACCTGATGCTGACTAAAACGACCAAAGAACGTTTAAGGCAGCAAAGTACCTTCAACAGCCTTGCGAGGGGGTTTATCGTCCCCAAAGAAGTTAAAGACAAAGAAACAGCAAACAGGTTCCTGGACGCGGTCAGCCAGTTTGAACGTATTATGAACGACAGTGGTATAGTAACGCTGGAACGGCTGTCCACAGCCGAAATTGCCGGAACAGATACAGAAAGTGGTATCATTGAAAAATACCTTGCCCTCACTCAGGACAACAACCCGGTATTAAAAGACATGCGTATTGACCCCGGCGAAATGCACATCGGCGACAATGCCCTTTGTCTGCATACCCTCTCAGATGTGGGTGATTTACCGGGAAAAGTAACCACAAACTACCGGTATGAGCGGCTCTCCACTGACAGGAGCAGTTGCCGCCTGTCTTTTGCATCGCCGGTGGGGCTGCTTTTGGCCTGTAACCACATCTACAACCAGTTTGTGTTTATTGACAACCACGAAGAAAACCTGAACCGCTTTGAAAAAATGGGGCGCAATATGCAGTCGCTGTCCCGGTACGGGCGGGGCAACATGGTAAACAAAGAATGGATTGATTTGTACCTGAACGAAGCGCACGCCCGGGGACTGATTTCCGTACGTGCACATTTTAACGTGATGGCATGGTCTGACAACCCGCAGGAATTAAAGATGGTTAAAAACAACGTGGGTTCCCAAATCTCACTGATGGGCTGCCAGCCACGGCATAACACCGTCGATGTCCCGACCCTTTACTGGTCGGGCATCCCGGGCAATGCGGCTGACTTTCCGGCAGAGGAAAGTTTTTATACTTTCATCGAACAAGCCTGTTGTTTTTTTACCGGGGAAACGAATTACCAAAGTTCACCGTCGCCGTTCGGGATTAAAATGGTTGACCGGCTTACCGGGAAACCATTGCATGTGGATATTTCCGACTTACCCATGAAAAAGGGAATTATCACCAACCGGAACAAATTTATCCTTGGGCCTTCGGGAAGTGGAAAATCCTTTTTCACCAACCACATGGTAAGGCAATATTTTGAACAGAACACGCATATTTTACTCGTGGATACAGGGAACAGCTATAAAGGGTTGTGTGATTTAATCCACTATAAAACAAGGGGTGAAGACGGGGTATATTTCACTTATACCGAAGACAACCCGGTTGCCTTTAACCCATTCTACACCGAAGATGGGGTATTTGATATTGAAAAAAGGGAAAGCATCAAAACCCTTATCCTTACCCTATGGAAAAAGGACAGTGAAGTCCCTACGCGGGCGGAAGAAGTAGCTTTGTCCAATGCCGTGAACAGCTTTATCCGGCTTATAAAGAAAGATTCCGGTACCATTCCCTCATTTAATACCTTTTATGAGTTTGTCAGGAAGGATTACCGGGATGAATTGCATACAAAAAATGTCCGTGAAAAGGATTTTGACGTGGATAATTTCCTGAACGTACTCGAACCCTATTACAAAGGGGGCGAATATGATTTTCTGCTGAACTCGGACAAGCAACTGGATTTGCTCAACAAACGTTTTATCGTTTTTGAGCTGGACAATATCCGCGACCATAAGGTATTGCTCCCCATTGTGACCATTATCATTATGGAAACATTCATTAATAAAATGAGAAGGTTAAAAGGTATCCGCAAGATGATATTGATTGAAGAATGTTGGAAGGCACTGACTTCTGCCAACATGAGCGAGTACATCCGGTACCTGTTTAAAACAGTCCGAAAATACTTCGGCGAAGCTGTAGTGGTCACCCAGGAAGTGGACGATATTATCAGTTCTCCCATTGTAAAGGAAAGTATCATCAATAATTCGGATTGCAAAATCCTGCTTGACCAACGCAAGTATATGAACAAGTTTGATGCAATACAGGAACTGCTCGGGCTTACCGAAAAAGAACGCGACCAGATTCTTTCCATTAACATGGACAATGACCCTAGCCGGAAATACAAGGAAGTATGGGTGGGACTGGGCGGGGTTCAGTCTGCGGTTTATGCCACAGAAGTTTCTTTGAGTGAATATGTTACTTATACAACCGAAGAAACGGAGAAACTCGAACTCACCCGCCTGACCGAAAAGCTGGACGGGAACATTGAAATGGCCATCAAACAATTGGCCGAAAGCAAACTAGAATCTTAACTCATTAAAATTTAAAACATCAAAGTATGCGAACACGAGTAATAATAGCAGGACTGCTAATCCTGCTCGGAACATCCGGGCTAAAAGCACAGTTTGTCGTTACCGACCCGGTAAACCTTGCACAAAGTATTGTCAACTCTGCCAATGAGATTGTACAGACTTCAAGCACGGTATCCAACGTAATAAAAAATTTTCAGGAAGTAAAAAAGGTTTACCAGCAGGGAAAGGAGTATTATGACAAACTCAAGGCGGTTCACGACCTGGTCAAAGACGCTTATAAAGTGCAGCAAACGCTGCTCATGATTGGTGAAATTTCCGATATATATGTCAGTTCGTTTGAGTTGATGTTGCAGGATAAATATTACACCGCAGAGGAGTTGGGGGCCATTGCCTTTGGTTATACAAAGCTACTGGAAGAAGGGGCAGCTACCCTCAAAGAGATGAAAGATGTCATCAGTAATACCGGGCTTTCCATGACCGATAAAGAGCGCATGGATATTGTTGACCGGTGCTATAACGTAGTGAAACATTACCGGAACCTCACCCGGTATTATACCAACAAGAATATTTCTATTTCACTTATACGGGCAGAGCAGGAAGGTGATAAAGCCAGGATACTGGCGCTTTACGGAAATGCTGAAGACCGGTACTGGTAAAATTTTTGTTTATGGATACATTCGATAATTTACACCAGGCGCTACGGGTGCTTTATAGCGAGATGATGCCCCTTTGTTCGGATATGACAGCGGTTGCCAAAGGTATTGCCGGGCTGGGCGCCTTGTTTTATGTGGCCTACCGGGTGTGGCAGTCGCTGGCACGGGCAGAACCAATTGACGTTTACCCCTTGCTACGCCCTTTTGTCATTGGCCTGTGCATCCTGTTTTTCCCGACAATCGTCCTTGGAACAATGAATGCCGTGTTAAGCCCAATCGTGCGAGGGACAAACGGCATACTGGAATCGCAGGTGCTGGACCTGGAACAACTGAAAAAGGATAAGGACACAATTGAACGGGAGAAAATGCTGCGAAACCCGGACGAAGCTTACCTTGTGAGTGATGAAGCATTTGACAAGGCCATCGATGAACTGGGATGGGGACCAAAAGACCTTGTAACCATCGCCGGAATGTATGCCGAGCGAAGCTGGTATAACCTGAAAAAATCTATTCAGGAGGCTTTTCTCAATCTGTTGGAACTGATATTTCAGGCTGCCGCTTTGGTAATTGACTGTCTGCGGACTTTCTTTTTAATTGTACTGTCCATTCTTGGGCCAATTGCATTTGCATTCAGTATCTATGATGGTTTTCAGAATACACTTGTTACCTGGCTTACACGGTACATCAGCATTTACCTCTGGCTACCGGTGGCCGATATTTTTTCTTCCGTACTGGCCAAGCTCCAGGCATTGATGATTCAAAAAGATATTGCAGAAATGGCAGCCGACCCGAATTTTATCCCGCAGGGTACTGACGGGGTGTACATTACTTTTATGCTTATCGGGATTGTCGGGTATTTTACCATCCCAAGTGTGGCCGGGTGGATTGTACAGGCCGGTGGCATGGGAAATTATGGAAGAAACGTAAACAGCGCTGCCATGAAAGGGGCTTCTGTTGCATCTGGAACGGCTGGCGCTGCCTCCGGGAATATTACAGGAAAAATATTAAAACGATAATCGAATCATTTAAAATTATGGAATTTAAACCTTTAAAGAATATAGAAAGCAGTTTTAAGCTGATACGGCTGTTCGCCATCATCTTTGTTTGTGCCAGTACAGTTGTAACTGTTTATGCTCTCTGGAGTTCCTACAGCTATGCTGAGGCCCAGCGTCAAAAAATTTACGTGCTCGACCAGGGAAAATCTCTGATACTGGCCCTTTCGCAGGATTTGGCACAAAACAGGCCGGTAGAGGCCAAAGACCATATCAGGCGTTTTCATGAATTGTTTTTTACTCTTTCGCCCGACAAGGATGCCATTGAACACAACATCAACCGCGCCCTTTACCTCTCTGACAAAAGCGCTTTCTCCATCTACAAGGATTTGGTAGAAAGCGGGTATTTCAACCGAGTGATTTCGGGCAACGTAACCCAAAGGATATGGGTTGACAGCATTTCGTGCAACTTCAATAACTATCCTTACGAAGCTACGGTTTATGCACGGCAACATATTATCCGGGAAACTACCGTTACAGAGCGCAGGCTGGTTACATCCTGCCGGTTGCGCGATACTTCGCGCAGCGACAATAACCCGCACGGGTTTATCATTGAAAATTTCAATATAAGGGAAAATGAAGATATGTCAACGTTGGACAGATAAAGGTCTTGTAGAGAAAGAAATATCCGTGACTGCTTTTCGGCGCAGGTTAAAGAATGCCTGTGAAAAGCTTACACAAAGGCAACGCAAGCTTGCTGTTTGGGTTTTGCTTATTGTATTTACTGTTTTGGTTTTGGGTTCCGTTTCGGACATTTTCCGAAATGGGCCAAAACTTTCAGAACCAAAGCATATTGTTCCTCTAAAAATATTGGAGAACTCCAAGGACACGGTTTCACATAAAATCACAAATAATGAAAGAGAACAACAATAAAACGGGGCAACGCAAAATACTGACCCCGGAACAACTGCAGAAGCGCAAAAAGATAGTCATTTTCCCGCTGATGTTCATCGCTTTCGCAGCGGCAATGTATTTTATCTTTATGCCTTCGTCCCGGCAAGGGAAAGAAAAGAAAGGGCTGAACACCGATTTACCGATACCAAAAAACGAAATCATCGGGGACAAAAAAACAGCTTACGAGATGGAACTTTTCGGGAAAAAGAAAAACCGGCAAACGCTGTCCCTCGAAGATTATGGTGTTAAGCCTGACACGGGAAAAAGCAAGATTATCACCAACAGCATCGGGAGGAACGCCTCACAAAAAGCACCGCAATCCTCTATCCGTTCATCGGCTGAAGCTTACAAAAAAGTAAGCAGTGATTTAAACACCTTTTTCAACGAGCCGCAGATAAGCTCACGGGAAAAAGAACTGGAAGGGCAGGTTGAAAAATTACAGGCGGAATTGGACGGCAAAGAAAACGTTGACAGTGTCAGCCGGATAGAACAACAACTCAAATTAATGGAGGAAAGTTACAAATTGGCTGCAAAGTATATGCCACAGGGGCAGGTAGAACAATTGGAACAACATCAGGATAAGGATTTAGTACCGGAACCTCTCCTGAAAGAAACCAGAAACATTGTCCCGGTTGCTAAATTGGGAACAACTGAAACAAGCGCACTCCATCAACAAGTGGAAGATTCTGTTTTCCTGAACAGATATGCCCAGCCTGTGAATACCGGCTTTTACACGGCAGGTGAGAACCATGTTAGGGTTTCCTCAAACACGGTTAAAGCCTGTATCCATAATGACCAGGTAATTTTTTCAGGCCAAAATGTAAAAATACGTTTGCTGGAACCGATAAAGGCAGAAGGGGTAATAATCCCCGAAAATGAAATGGTTACCGGGATTGCTGTTATCCAGGGCGAACGGTTGGATATTACCATCAGCTCGCTGGAATACAGGGGCAGGATAATCCCTGTGGAAATTTCGGTATATGATACGGACGGGCAGCCGGGAATTTTTATTCCCGGCTCTGTGGAAACCAACGCCCTGAAAGAGGTTGCCGCATCAATGGGACAAGGCGCAGGTACAAGCATCAGCATTAATCAGGGGACAACCGCAGGTCAGCAATTGGCTGCCGACGTGGGCCGGAGTCTTATCCAGGGGGCTTCGCAGTATGTTTCAAAAAAACTGCGGACACCTAAAGTCACCCTGAAAGCCGGACACCGCCTGTTGTTAATGCCTTCCAATTAAAACCAGATTGTATAATTCAAAAATCCATCAACATGAAACAATTATTTCTCACATTTGTATTTTTTGTAACCTTGACACTAACATCGTTTGCCCAAAACAGTTTTACCAAAGTTATCTCAAAAGACAGGGTTATCCCTTCGTATTGTATCGAAGTAACCTTTGATAAAACCACCCATTTGATTTTTCCTTCGGGTATTTCATACATTGACCTCGGTTCGTCCAATATTATTGCAGGCAAAGCAGATGGCGCTGAAAATGTGGTCAGGGTAAAAGCTGCCATTATTGGTTTTAAAGAAGAAACCAACTTTTCAGTGATTACCGATGAAGGCAGTTTTTACTCCTTTATCGTGAACTATTCGGAGAACCCCGAGAAGCTGAACATTGAAATGAAAGATTTTCTTCACAATAAAAAGCCGGGCAATAAACCGGAAAATACGCAAGAGGTACATCTTTCTGAGTTGGGGAACGAGTCGCCCCAAGCCGTTCGTTCTATAATGGAGAAAATCCATAAAACAAACCGAAAGCGGATTAACCATATTAATAGCAAACAGTTTGGCATTGAGTTCCAACTCCGTGGGATTTTTAGCCACAACGGACTTTTATTTCTGCATACCGAAATCAGGAATACCACCGCTATCCCATTTGATATTGATTTCCTTGTTTTTAAAATAGTCGATAAAAAGGTTGTTAAACGGATGGCGATACAGGAAACTGTTATAGAGCCGGTGCGGGCCTATAATTACCTGACCTCAGTAAAGGGCAAGGAAACAGAAAGTACCGTTTTTGCATTTCAGAAATTTACCATCCCTGATAAAAAACAACTGGTTGTTGAGCTGTTCGAAAAGAATGGTGGCAGGCACCAGCGGTTTGTTGTGAAAAACGGGGATTTGGCGAAAGCCCAACCAAGCAAAAAACTTTGACCGTGTCTTTTCCTATTTGTGGGGTTTATATGAAAGGCAACCCGGCAGTTGCCTTTCGTTAATTTATCGGGGTGTTACATTTCCCCTTTATCAGCGAGCGAATAAAATGATTCACTGGTGAAAATAATGTGGTCCAAAACCGGAAGGTCAAGTACTTTACCGATTTCAACAATTTTGTTTGTGAGTTTTAAATCGGCATCACTTGCCTCCAGGTTCCCACTTGGGTGGTTGTGGCATAAAATAATCGAGCTTGAATTACATTTCAAGGCAGTTTGAAATATCAGCTTTGGGTCAACAACTACTCCTGACAAACCACCGGTAAACATGTTTGAGATTCCAATTACCCGGTTTGCCCTCGATAACAGCAATATTTTAAACGACTCGCGGTGGTCAATATCTACAATCCAGGAAGGATATACCAAATCATATACATCTTTTGAACAGGTAATTTTTGGTAAATCCGTCAACTTTGATTTACGTGAATAAGAAACTGTAATTTCATTAAGCGAAAATAAATTAGTCATTGAAGTTACCCATGCCTTTGGGATTTATTTTGGCTTCCGGCACGCCATTAAATTTTGGCGTACCGAATTGAGCCGGATGGATACTTGTCAAGGGTGCATGTCAGTTTGTTTTTTTCTTCCTCAAAACAAACTGAACGAATCCAAAGGACGGCTGGCAACATAAAACAAACAAAAACAGCCGCCCTTGACTTTTCCGGACGGCGATGAATAACTTGGCCAAAAGTTTAATGGATGGTAATAGTAAGGTAGGCTTTGAGAATTATTTATAATGAATTACTTCTTGCTAAAAAAAAGCACAAGGGACAAGTAAGCTGGAAATGATAAAATAGTTACATATCTATGTAACTTCAACTTTAAAAAACAGGATGTTACTTATTAAAAAAACAGGGACAAATTCCTTGTCATCCGTATAGGAAACGCAACCAGCCCGACAAACAAGGATAAGACCGCCTTTATAAAAAAATAAAGCACCCATCCCAGCACCGGTAGAAAAAGAAATATTTGCGGGGTTATCCGTGTTAAGGTTTTCCATCCGGATACAATGCCAAGCCCCATATAAATTAAGAAAAAATGGCTTTTCCAGAAGCTGTCAGGGGTTTTATAAGTATCATTTACCAACAGGTCAATGATAATACTTATGGGCAATCCTATTAAAAGAGTCAAGATTATCTCAGCTACAACTGTTCTTTTTTGCTTTTGCCGGGAATCTGAAAAACAATCCGGGCAAATTGGTTTTGAAAACTTATTGGTACATTCAACACACAATCCCTTACCACAAACCTGACATTGAGATACAGCAGTTTCGGATGGATGGTTAATGCAATTCATTGACAATTGAATTCGAGTAAGTGTTTTAAAGTTACGTAAAATCTTTCTATACAAAAAAAAATAATAACTACTGAGTTAGTTACTTTTCATCGTTCCGATAATTAAAGTTTGAGTTTCTTTCTTTGCGTTTCTGCATTCATAAAACTCAATACAGCATCGTAATCTTCAACTAAAAAGTTCGATACTTCTCCGCTTGGGTTCACAAAGAAGTTTCTTGCAGTGAGGAACTTCTATTTTTTTGAAAGTTTTTTATCGCTGCATTGCCCGGACCCGTAGCTTAACTGGATAGAGCACCTGACTACGGATCAGGAGGTTAGGGGTTCGAATCCCTTCGGGTTCACTAAGGAGTTTCTTGAAAACAGAAGCTCCTTTTTTTATGCATTCAATTTTCAGGTCTCGAGAGTTTCTCCGTTATCCAATTTCGGACCTGAAATGGCCTGTTTCTCTCAAAATATGCCCCAACAGACTTTACGTTTGTTAAGGTTTTTTAGATAAATCTTTACAATTTTTAACAGAAATAATTCGTCGAACCCCTGGATGCGCGGTTATCTTTGTGGTACATTTTTTTTCATAAGTTTAGGTTTAGTTAGGTTAGTTAGTTTGGTTAGTTTTAGTAAAAGGATGGACCGCCCGGTCCGTCCTTTTCTTTTTTAACTTTTAAAAAGGTCGGAAAAGGCTCTGTTGAAAAGAGCATTGAAATGAAGAAAACGTTTATTTAATCTTTAGTTAATATTATTTGAAGCGTCGCGAATTATTTTTGCAACGATTTCATAAGTTTAGGTTTAGTTAGGTTAGTTAGTTTGGTTAGTTTAGTAAAAGGATGGACCGCCCGGTCTGTCCTTTTCTTTTTTAGTCTTCGAAGAGGTGCATGAGTTCGTCTTTGGAGACAGAGCGGAACGGGTTATTGGAATTGATGAATTTTTCGGCCAGCGACGATTTCTTTTCTTTCAGCTTTTGAATCTTCTCTTCAATGGTTCCTTCGGTGATAAAGCGGTACACAAATACTTTCTTGTCCTGTCCGATGCGGTGAGCACGATTCACAGCCTGCATTTCAGCTGCCGGGTTCCACCATGGGTCAACGATGAACACATAGTCGGCAGAAGTTAGGTTCAGGCCAACGCCGCCTGCTTTTAGTGAAATAAGGAATAAGTTGTTGTCGGGATTCTGCTGGAAATCGTCGATCACCTTTTTGCGGTCGCGGGTTTGTCCTGTCAGTAGACTGTAGTTCCAGCCATTGGTCTCAAATTCTTTGGCCAGCAATTTTAATTGTCTGACGAAGGAGGAGAAGATGAGAATTTTGTGCTTCTCGGCAACCAAAATGCCCAGCATGCGCAAAAGCTCGTTGAATTTTCCCGATTCAATGTGCTGGTTGTCCTCAATCATGGCCGGATGATTGGCCAGCTGTCTCAATCGGATAAGGCCTTGCAGTACCACAAAAGCTGACTTCTCGAGGCCGATTTCTTCGATATTTGAAAGAATGTTGTTCCGGATGGAAGACTTTTCAGCTTCATATGCCTTCTTCTGCTCCGGCGTCATGTCTACATACCGGATTAATTCGCTCAAAGGCGGAAGATCGCGGGCTACCTGCTCTTTCGTTCGCCGAAGGATGAAGGGCTGAATGAGTTGCTGCAGTTTTTTTTGTGCTTCTTCATCGTTTTTTCGCTCGATAGGAGAGATAAATTCGCGTTTAAACCAAGCCAGACTTCCGAGTAGTCCTCGGTTCAAAAAATTGATTTGTGACCACAAATCGGAAAGCGAATTCTCAATGGGTGTACCGGTCAGTACGAGCCGGTGCGAAGCATTCATATCATTAATGGCCCGGTAGGTTTTCGAGCCCGAATTTTTAATGTATTGCCCTTCGTCGAGAATGAGGTAATAAAACTGGTATTGCTTCAGGAATTCCCGATCGTTGCGCACGGTTCCGTAAGTGGTGAGAATCACATCATGCTGGTGAATAATATCCTGCATGTTGATTTTATGCCGGCGGCGCGCACCTATATATTTATAGTACCTGAGCGTTGGCGCAAACTTCAAAATTTCATCTTCCCAGTTGTGAACAAGAGAAGTCGGCAGCACAATCAAACTGGCAGGCTGGTGATTCTTCGAAAATTGCCGGTTTTTTCCGTTGTTGTCATCTTCAACCTGGTCGAATAACGTAGGATATCCGTTGACTTTGCGTTGCGTTTTTACCAGCAATGCCAGCGTTTGCACCGTTTTTCCCAATCCCATGTCGTCCGCCAGACAACCGCCAAAATGATGCTGGTGAAGATGATACATCCAGCCAAAGCCTTCTTCCTGGTAAGACCGAAGCAGAGCATTGAGCTTTTGTGGCACTTCCGGAGCTTCCGGTTGTTCCTGAGTCAGTGTCTCAAATTTCTTCAGGTACTTCTTATGGATGCCGTTCAGGTTATTTTCCAGGACCGGGAAATGGTGTTTTCGAAGCTTCAGATGTTCAGTATCCGCTTCCGAAAGCGTGAAAATATCGCGGTAGCGGGCAAACCACTCTTCCGGAAGAACTGCAATTTCGCCGTTAGGCAATTGAAATTCCCGGACCCCGTTGAGGATATTCTTTTTCAGCCGGACAAAAGGGAAACGAAACTCACCAAAATTGACATAAGCGTAAATGTCGAACCAGTCGCTTTCGTCACTTATCTCGATGTTGAGAGTATGACTTCCAGTGTAGTATTTCCGGTCGAGGTTGTGCTGTTCCAGTTCAATGCCGGCTTCTTCCAGCTCCTGCTGATGATTATTCAGCCAGTTGATTAACGAATAGAAGTACTCGCTGCTCGTAACATCTGAAATCCCCTCTGGGTGAAGTCCGGAAGAGGTTTTGACCAATCCCATTTTCCGGAGCGACTTCAGTAAATCTTTCTCCCAGTTCTTGTCTCGCTCGAATTTGTAAAAGGTGTAATTTCCATTCTGCTTACGCAGATAAACAGCCTGCATCTCCTTGTCGATATAAGGAAAATCGCGCTGATTATACCTGAATTTAAGCATCAGGCGCGGATTCTTTCGCTGGTCTTCCTCTAACGAAAGTATGGCTTTCTTTTCCGGATTTCCTTCTACAATATCAAAACCCTTGGCGTGAACCTGGTGATGACGAATGGTGCTGAGGACAAACGTTCGGTAGTACTTGTCTTCCACACTGCGCGGAATGCTGACGTAGTTTTTTTCAAAGAAAGGAAGCAGCTTATTCCCGGCCAGGTTGTCGAAGAAATAAAGTTTTCCCTGGTAAAGCAAGCGGCAAGGATGATTGGTCAGCAGAATCACGTTGCGGTGTTGCAGTGAGATCTCCTGCTCGTGGTAACGGATGGTTAGATAATAGCGGGTTTCGTGCTCAAGTCGTTCGAAATTGAAAACAGCGCTGGTGTCGCGGTAGCATAGTTCTATCCGATCCTCTTCATATAAATTGCTGTATTTGGACTCTTTCCGGTACAATGGGATGGAATCCTCTTTCAGCAAATCAAGGCATTTGAGTATTTGCTTTTCGATGTACGGAACCACCTGTTTCGTGAAAGTATCCAGGTCGATGTGTTTGAAGAAATCATTCAGTCCGCCCCGGTTACCGAACTGTTCCAGCAAGTTTTCATTGCTGTATTTCTCCATCAGGCTAACCAGTTTCTTCTCGGTAGGAGAGTAGGCATAATCTCCGTCATCGAGGTTGTGGCAATGGATTTTCTTTACGACAGAATAGAAAGTGTTCGTCCCTTTCTTCTCAACCAAATAAGGGGCAAGAACGTAACCCAGATTCCGGTGTTCCGTGATGGCAATAATGAACTGTAGACTCACAAATAATCCCTCTTTGTTAGCTTTTGCCTGAATGGCATGAATTAAACGGAGTAGCGGTTCAACCGCCGGCTTTCTTCACTTTGTAACCTTCGTTGGTCAGAAGTTGCATGGCTTTGTCGCGGAAATCGCCCTGGAGCAGAATTTCACCGTTTTTCACCGATCCTCCGACTCCGCACTTGCTTTTCAATTGTTTTCCCAGTGCTTTCAGGTCGTCTTCGGCACCGACAAACCCGGTGATGAGTGTTACCTCTTTTCCTTTTCTCTGCTTCCTGTCGAGCATGATTTTCAGATTCTGTTGCGAGGGCGGCAATGTTTCTTCCTCTTCCTGCTCGTTGTATTCGTAATCAAACTGGTTATCGGTCGAATAGACGATTCCCTGCCGGTCATTCTTTTTCTTGTTTTTTCCCATTCTATCAATCAATTTTAACGCGATGCACACCGGATACACAATGTAGATTCGGGCATGATAGCGATGCGTCCCCACGGAATTTCCTGGCCGCAGCGGGTACACTTCCCGAAGTCAGGAGAATCGATTTTCTCCAGCGCCTCTTCTAGTTTCGACAACTTCAATTGCTTTTTTCGCATGGCAGCTTCGTTCACGCTACGGTTATTAATTGCGTCCATCCGGCTGACTCGTCCAATGGCACAATCCGGAGCCTCCGGGCGTGTCAGCTCTTTTAAATCGAGCAGCTCTTCCTTTAGTCCGGCCACTTTCGTCGTCATGGTTTCCCGTAGTTTTTCCCGATCTTCTTTCGTCATTTTCTATCCGGTAATGAAACTGTCAAGTTCTCAATCCTTAATATTTGGTATCCGCAAAAATCACTTTGCGATAAAGAAAACTTTAAAAATAAATATTTCCTTCGAAAAACATCAGGATAGAACCGAAAATCTCAGACGCGTTTTTGAACTGGCTGATTCATTAATACTTTGAGGCATAGGTTGTGTAGCACATGAAGATTAACTTCCATATTGGCTCTTAATTTCACGAAATTCCTATTTTTGAAAAAATTATGTGAATTAATAAGAAACTATTTCCTGTTAGATGAATAAAGTTGTAAAAAAGGAGTTTTTCTCGGAAAAGGTTGTCAGATTGGTTGTTGAAGCACCTCTGATCGCCCGTTCCAGGAAAGCAGGAAATTTCGTTATTCTCCGAGTGGGAGAAAAAGGTGAGCGGATTCCGTTAACGATTGCTTCGGCTGATGCCGAAAAAGGAACTATCGACCTGGTTGCACAAGTGGTTGGGGTGAGTACTTCGAAGCTGGCTGATTTGGAGCCGGGCGACTACATTACCGACCTGGTTGGGCCGCTTGGTAAGCCAACACACATTGAAAATGTAGGAACGATTCTGGCTGCTGGTGGTGGCGTTGGTGTTGCTCCGTTGCTTCCCATTGTTGAGGCATTTAAGAAAGCCGGGAACCGTGTAATTACGGTTTTGGCTGCCCGAAGCAAGGATTTAATTATTCTGGAAGAGCAAATGCGCCAGTGGTCCGATGAGCTCATCGTGATGACGGATGATGGTTCTCACGGAAGAAAAGGTTTGGTAACTGCCGGAATGGAAGAGATTCTTCAACGTGAAGAGGTGAACGAGTGCATTGTCATCGGGCCCGCTATCATGATGAAGTTTGCAGCTTTACTAACAGAAAAATATAACGTGCCAACGCAGGCCAGTCTCAATTCCATCATGGTTGACGGTACCGGAATGTGTGGTGCCTGTCGTGTATCGGTTGGAGGGAAGACACGTTTCACTTGCGTGGATGGTCCTGAATTTGACGCTCATCACATCGATTTTGACGAGATGCTGATGCGCCTTGGCGGCTATCGCGAAGAAGAGAAAGAAGCATTGGAACGTTATCATTTACAGCACAAATTGGTCGAAAAGTAATGGGACTCGATTCATTATACCTAAAACAGGAACGCGAAGCCGAATGGCGCGCCGAACTGAGAAAACAAACAAAGAACAAGGACCGGATGCTGATTGAACGGGTTTCCATGCCTGAGCTGGAGCCTGAGGTCCGGGTAAATTACCAGGATAGGGAAGTCAACAGTGGCCTGACCCGTGAAATGGCCATGCAGGAAGCCATTCGCTGCATGGATTGTGCGAATCCTACCTGCATCGAAGGTTGCCCGGTAAGCATCAACATTCCGAAGTTCATTAAAAATATTGAGCGCGGCGAAATTCAGCAGGCAGCGTCGGTATTGAAAGAGACCAGCGCATTGCCGGCCGTTTGTGGTCGGGTTTGTCCGCAGGAGAAACAGTGCGAAGCGCAGTGCTTCTACGTTCAGAAACTGAACAAACCCGCAGTGGCCATTGGTCACCTGGAACGTTTCGCTGCCGATTTTGAGCGTGAGAGCGGAGAGATGAGTATTCCGGAAACGGCGAAATCAAATGGAATTAAAGTCGCTACCGTTGGCTCTGGTCCGGCGGCCCTTTCGTTTGCAGGGGACATGATTAAGATGGGCTACGATGTGACTGTTTTCGAAGCGTTGCACGAAATTGGCGGCGTTTTGAAATATGGTATTCCTGAATTCCGGTTGCCGAATAAAATCGTCGATAAGGAATTGGAGAACCTGCAAAAGATGGGCGTTCATTTCGAGACCAACTTTATCGTGGGAAGAACAGCCTCTTTCGATGATTTGAAAGAGCAGGGATTCCAGGCATTTTTCATCGGAAGTGGAGCCGGTTTGCCTCGTTTTATGAGCATTCCGGGAGAAAATTATAACGGCATTCTTTCATCGAATGAGTACCTGACCCGTGTAAATTTGATGGGAGCGCAATACGACGAAACCGATACGCCTGTTTTGCATGGAAAGCGCGTAGCCGTAATTGGTGGCGGAAATACAGCCATGGACTCGGTTCGCACCGCTTTGCGATTGGGTGCTGAAAAAGCAATGATTGTTTATCGTCGTTCGGAAGAGGAGATGCCGGCCCGTATCGAAGAGATTAAACATGCGAAGGAAGAGGGCGTGGAGTTCCACAATCTTTGTAACCCGCTGGAATATTATGGCGACGAAAATGGACGTGTCAGTGGGATGAAGCTAATCCGGATGCAGTTGGGAGAACCCGATGCTTCAGGGCGCCGTCGTCCGGTTCCGATGGAAGGTTCGGAATTCGAAATGGAAGTGGACTTAGTGATTGTGGCAGTTGGCGTTTCGCCAAATCCTTTAGTACCTTCGAGTTTGAAAGAGTTAAAAGTAACCAAATGGGGAACCATCGTGGTCGATGAAGCGAAGATGCAGTCATCCATCCCGGAAATGTTTGCTGGGGGTGATATCGTCCGTGGTGGTGCAACCGTGATTTTAGCCATGGGAGATGGCCGTCGGGCTGCTGAAAAGATGGACCATTTTCTCAAGGAAAAATATGCTGTGAATTAATGTCTAAAAGTAAATCGAATCATGCCTGATCTTTCTGTTTCATATCTTGGACTGGAATTAAAAAGCCCCATAATCGCCGGGAGTAGCGGATTAACCAATTCCATCGAAAGTCTTCGGGAAATTGAAAAAGCCGGGGCGGGAGCTGTCGTGCTCAAGTCGGTTTTCGAGGAAGAAATTTACCTCGAGTATGCCGAAGAGATGAAAAAGCTCGGCCCGATGGATAACAACCTCGAGTTTTTGGATTATTACGACTACGAAATCCGTGAGGGAAATCTGAAGCGTTACATCCAACTGGTTTCCGATGCAAAGAAAGCACTGTCCATACCGGTAATTGCCAGTATCAACTGCGTCTCAAACCAGGAGTGGTCATTCTTTGCCAAAAAGCTGGAAGAGGCCGGTGCTGATGCTATCGAACTGAATATGTTCATCCGGCCTTCCGATCTTTCGCAAAACAGCCGCGAGAATGAAAGCATCTATTTTGATGTGGCCACCCGTGTTGCTTCAAATATTAAAATTCCGCTTTCGCTGAAAATCAGTCCGTACTTCTCGAACCTCGGAGGGATGATTCGCGACTTGTCGTTTGCCGAAATCAGTGGACTGGTGCTATTCAACAAGTTTTATAGTCCGGACATCGATGTGGAAGACGAGAAAATGATCAGTGCCGATGTATTCTCAACCGATTCTGATTATACACTGCCACTCAGGTGGATTGGCATCATGGCCAAACGCGTTAATTGCGATTTAGCTGCTTCAACCGGAGTGCACGACTGGCAGACGGTCGTCCGGATGTTGCTGGCAGGTGCTTCAGCGGTACAGGTAGTCTCAGCATTGTATATTGACAAAGTGAGCGTTATCAAAGATTTTAACCAGGGACTTTCCGATTGGATGGAGCGTCACAACTATGCTTCGGTCGAGGATTTCAAAGGTAAGTTGAGCCTGGGGAATGATGTCGATCCGGCTGCTTATATGCGCGTTCAGTTCATGCGTAACTTTGGCGAGCACGATTAAACAAAATTTAATACTTCTGACTAACCGGCTTTTAATGACAAATGAAAGCCGGCTTTTTTTTGTTTCTCCGTCACTTGGGAGGAAGAGAGCGTTCAGGAATGTTTGCAAAATTTCTTACCTTTCGGCCAACTATTTGACATTTCTGTAGATATTGAAAATGAAGACCAGAATAAGCCGTTTTACCATAGTTTTCACTTTTTTGTTTGCGCTGACGGTAATCCCGACAGTAGCTCAGGTCAAAATTTCATCCGAGACTGTTGTCATAGGCGGGAAAAAATACCTGTTGCATACCGTTGAAAAAGGGCAGACCTTGTATTCGATTTCTCAATCGTACGGAGTATCGCAAACCGAAATTGCGGACGAAAATCCGTCGGTGAAGGATGGACTTTCGATTGGTGAAATCCTGCGCATTCCGGTGGGGAAGATGCAAAAAAGTGAATCGAGGAAAGAAAAAAGACGACGCCGACATAAAACACGCGAGAAGCAGCACGCTTTGCCACCTTCGGCTGATTTCTTTTTCCATCCGGTGAAACCGCAGGAAACGGTTTACTCCATTTCCCGCCAGTATGGTGTGGACGTTCAAACCATCTACAAATACAATCCGGAAGCTAAAAAAGAATTGCTGGTAGGCGAAGTTTTGCGCATTCCGCGGCAAACGCAACCAACAACGGAAACGCAGCAAGCGCCCCAGGCAAATGACAACTATATTTACCACAAAGTGGAAAAAGGGGAAACGCTCTATTCCATTTCAAAAGAGTATAACCGGAAGATTAGCGAAATCTTGAAAGCGAATCCGGGGGCAGCTCAGTCACTCGAAACCGGAAGTATGCTGAGAATTCCCAAACAGGCTTCCACTCAACCTACCCAATTGGTTCCAACGGCATCAGGGAAATATTTTACCTACCGCGTGGAAACGGGCGATACCTACTTCAGTTTGAAACAGCGTTTTGGTGTATCGCAGGACGAGTTGGTAAAGTTAAACCCGCAGTTGTATGACGGGTTGAATGCTGGTCTGGTTATACGCATCCCGGAAAAACAGGTGGCTTCGACGAAAGTTGTTCCCATCAATAAAAATCTGTTTCAATACCATACGGTTACTAAAGGCGAAACGCTTTACGGACTTTCGCATCAGTACAACGTAAAAATCAGTCAGCTAAAAGAGCTGAACCCTGTGCTGAAATTGCGTGGACCGGTAGTTGGCGAACAACTGTTGATTCCCAAGCCCGGTGTTCCGGAAGAATTGAAAGAGAACCTTTCGGATGAAATTAAATCCAACGTTCCGGTTCAAACGCCCGCTTACGAAGTCGAGCCTAATCCGGCTGCACCCAAAGCTGAATGCATGGGAAAGAGCTGGTCGGGTAACGAGCCGATTAAAATTGGATTGTTCCTTCCGTTGTATCTCGAAGCAAATGACACGGTCAATTATATCCGGATGACACCGGACGAAATACAGAAGCAGATTGACGAACAAAAGGCTGCCGGAATTGATGACCCGGTTGTTGATTCGGTGAAGGTGAGAGACCACAAGATTGTGTACGAGCCATCGGTTAATTTCCTCGATTTTTACGAGGGAGTTTTACTGGCACTGGATACCATGAAACAGCAAGGAATTAAAACTGAATTGTATGTTTACGATACAAACCAGGATACGAGTGTAATCCGGCAATTGGTTCAACGTCCCGAGTTCTTGTCGCTGAATTTGATTATTGGTCCGGTGTATCCCAAATGCCAGAAACTGGTCTCGGAACTTTCGGCTAAAAACCGGATTCCGATGGTTTCTCCACTGGCGTCAAACGGAGGGCTTGCTGACAAGAATCCATATTATTTTCAAATTAACCCGGACAAGATGTACCGTTTGAAAGCAACGGCTGATTATCTGGGCGACGACTACTTTAACAAGAACTTCATTGTGATGCAGATGGGCAACAATGCGCATCTCGATGAATCGAAACTGGTAGATTGGGTGCGGAACAAATTCTTCGCAACCGGCTATTACGACCAGACACCATCGGTACTGTTCCACGAATTCGATTTCCGCGAAGGCGGATACTACGGACTGATTCATCTGCTTGAGCCGAACAAGGACAATGTGGTGATTGTGCCGATGACTCGTGAAGCCGACGTAAGTGTGGCAGTAACAAACCTGAATACAGCGGCCAAGAAATATAACATTACGCTGGTCGGCCTTTCGGAATTTTCACGTTACCGGAGTATCGAAACCGATTATCTGCACAACCTGAAGCTGCATTATCTGACACCATATTATATCGACTATCGTGATAAAGGGGTTGTGAGGTTTATTGAGCGTTACCGGAACAATTTTTACGACGAGCCCAATCAGTTTAGCTTCCAGGGATACGATATCACGAATTATTTTGTGAATGCTATTCAGAAATTCGGAACCAACTTTGCTCAATGCCTTCCGTACCTGAATGTACACTTGCTGCAAGGTGACTATAACTTCCAGAAGGTTTCCGATTTTGGCGGTTACATGAACCACACGCTGTATATCATGAAATATACGCGCGATTACCATGTGAAGGCCGTTGGAAAAGTGGGTGATTTGCCGTTGCTGCTTTCAGGACAACCCGAAGAGATGCAGCCCGACAGTACGAATCAACAGAACAATGTTATTACGTTTCCGGGCAACCGGAATTAGTCAATAAACCAGGGAATTAAAAATAAAAAGGCCTCTCCGCATTGGAAAGGCCTTTTTTGTGTCTGACGTTTTGTATTTATTCGAACTCAGCAAATGCTTTCTTGATCAGAGCGATGGCTTCAGCCATTTGCTCCTCGGTGATGGTCAGCGGCGGAGTGAAACGGATGGTGTGCTCATGCGTGGGTTTCGCGATGAGGCCGTGCTCTTTCATGGCGAGACAAACATCCCAGGCCGTTTTACCGTTGGTTGGTTTAATCTGAATTGCGTTCAGCAAACCTTTTCCGCGTACTTCCTGAATTAGCGGCGAATCGATCGACTTCATTTCTTTACGGAAATAAGCACCAATCTTCTCTGAGTTTTCCACCAGATTCTCTTCCTGCAGTACTTCCAGTGCGGCAATCGCAACTTTCGCGGCAATTGGGTTTCCACCGTACGTAGAACCGTGTTCTCCCGGTTTGATGGTCAGCATAACATCATCGTCGGCCAACACGCAGGAAACGGGCATCAAACCGCCTGAAATGGCTTTACCGAGTACCAGAATGTCCGGACGAACATCTTCGTGGTCGCAGGCCAGCATTTTGCCAGTACGGCCCAGTCCGGTCTGAACTTCATCAGCAACGAAAAGGACGTTATGCTTTTTGCACAATTCTCTGGCTTTTTTCAGGTAACCATCTTCCGGAACGTAAACACCGGCTTCGGCCTGAATCGGCTCAACGAGGAAACCTGCCGTATTCGGATTCTTCAGCTCTGCTTCCAGTGCTTCCAAATCGTTATACGGAACTTTTACAAACCCAGGCGTATAAGGTCCGTAGTCGCCATATGCATCCGGGTCAGTCGACATCGAAATGATGGAAATGGTACGCCCATGGAAGTTGCCATCGCAGCATATAATGCGGGCTTCATTCTGCGGAACGCCTTTTACTTTATAAGCCCATTTGCGAATCAGCTTCAGCGCTGTTTCGTCGGCTTCGGCGCCCGAGTTCATTGGCAGCATTTTATCGTAGCCAAACAGCTTGGTGATGTACTCTTCCCACTCACCGAGTACGTTGTTATAAAACGCTCGTGAGGTCAGCGCCAGTTTATTGGCCTGCTCGGTCAGTGCTTTTACAATTTTGGGGTGCGAGTGTCCTTGGTTTACCGCCGAGTATGCAGCCAGGAAGTCATAATATTTTTTGCCTTCCACATCCCATACAAAAATTCCTTCGCCACGTTCCAGTACAACGGGAAGCGGGTGATAATTATGTGCTCCGTATTTATCTTCACGGGCAATGTAGTCCTTTGTTGTCATATTCATACGTAATATGGTTTTATACAATATCAGCGGGAGTTGAAGCTAAAGGATTTTATTTGCATTATCAAAATGTTCTGCAATAGTACAAATTTTATTTTGACGTTAAACCGGAAGCGAAAGGTGAAAAACGTTTGCTAATTTGTTACCGGATTATTTCCAAAAACGGATAATTAAAACTTCAGCCAGAAGGGCCATGATGGCGAGCATCAGGGCTAACCTCCAAAGTTGCCTCCCGTTATGTACGACGTCGAAGTGAGCAGAAAGTTCAGTTGTTGATGCAGTAATAAAACGGATCTTTTGGTAGCCAGTTTGTTGGAGTTGCTCTGTGAGTTGAGCGGTATTGTAGCATGCCGGGGCCGATTCTTCCCGGTCGAAGTTAAAAGCCAGCGGCAATGTCCCGTTTCCGGACGTCAATTCATAGTTCCCGGCCTGGGTAACGGCTTCGGTTTTTATTTGAAATCGGTTACCCGGAAGAGGCTGTACAGTGGGCAGCCAATCAAACGAATTGCCAACTCCTTTCAGCTGCATTTCGCTTTGTGCATTTCCGTTTCCCGGAAAGGGAAGGTCAATCACTTTATTTTGCCCGATGGTGTAATACAGCGGCGAACCTTGCACACTGTTCAGCACCATTTTGTATATCAGCGGAACAAACAACGCGTTGGTGAAGAATGCACGGTTTTCCTGCGATGACGGCAGTGTGAACAGGAAGAATTTTCCTTTCCCGGGTTGGCTTTCGCTGAGCAGCAGATTTCCATTGGCCAGCGAAAGAATAGGCAATGCGCTGGATTGAGCTGTTTGACTGGGAAAATGAATTTTCACTTCCGGCAAATCGCCATCCGGATTGGGACCACTGAAAACGTCCTGAAAAAGTGGGTTCGTGACATCAAGCCTTGCAATGCGCATGGAAGTGGTGTCGGCGGTTGCGGAGAAAGGATTTCCCTTCATTTCACTAATGAAGGTGTTGTACGACTCTAAATCACCATTTTTCACAGGAAAAAAGACAACCGTTCCGCCTTGTCGGATAAATTGCGTCAAACTTGCTGTCAACCCGGAAGAAAGTTCCGGAAGTTGGGTGAGAAAAATAATCTGTTGCTTACTGAAGTCGCCGGTTTGGACTTGTTGCCAGCCAACTTCCTGGTAACGCACCAGACTATCGGTTTTTAACAATGCCGAAAGATATTTTGCGCTTTCATCGTTGCCGTGAATCACCAGTGCGTTTATCCGTCCGGTTACCCGGAAACCGATGTAAAGCGTGTTGTCATAGGTAACCGGATAATCGGTCAGTTCCACCCGGGCATTCTTAATTCCCGCACTTCGGGCGGTAAATTTCAGCGAAACGGTTTTTCCCTGGTTGGGCTTCAGGTCGAAACTGGTGACAGCCCGCAACGAGTCGTTTTCGATGTAACGCATGGGAACGTCTGTCAACTCCTGGTCACCGTTATTTCTGACCCGGGCATAAAGTGTTTCAGCCGTTCCTTTAATTCTTCCGGGTACGGCAAACCAGACTGAATCAACGAGAAGATTGTTGGATTGCTGCGCCTTCAACAAATCAATATTCAGACTCATCGAAGTGTCCGCCTTTATCCGCCCGATATCCGAAATGTTTTTCTGAAAATCGCTGAACAGGTAAACGGAATTTGGACTGGCATTCTTGTCGCTATTCAGCCGTCGGGAAAGCACCCGCATGATTTGCGACAGCGGTGGACGAGAAGGCGTAGCCTGCACGGCACTGATGCGGTCCAACAACATGCCGCGGTCGAGCAAACGTTGATTTTGCAGCGACAAATCGTTTGTAACCAATGCAAATTTGGTATCGACGGGATAGGCATTGGCCAGGTTCAACGCTTCCTGTTTGGCCTGTTCCAGTAGGTTGTTTCCCTCAGAGCCCGCCAGCATACTGAAGGAATTGTCGATGTAAATGCCTGCTTTATTCAAATTGGTATCCGTTGAGGCATTCCTGGGAGGAATAAACGGGTGAGCGAAAGCCGTCACCAGAAATGTAATCGCCAGAATCCGACTGGCGAGTATCAACAGTTCTTTCAGATGCTTTTGCTGTTTCTTCTCCTTCTTCAGTTGGCTTAGAGCCCTGACATTGCTGAAATAAACGGTGGTATATCGCCTGAATTTGAAAATGTGAATAATGATGGGAATGAGAATCAGGAACAGTGCCCAGAAATATGTCGGATACAAAAAGGTCATTTGCTTTAGCGTTGAATTAAGGTGTTAATCATTCCCGGCTCCGAAATTAGCTGAAAATCGGAAATCCGCCAAGGCCGTTAAAATCGGGCCGAAAGTTTCAGATTGATTCTTCTTCCCGTTAGGTAATTGGGGACAGCGTGCATCTGGTTATATACATCGGTTACCCAGAAATAAGAAATGGTGTTGTTGATATCCATCAGGTTGAAAACCTCCAGCGAAATGGAAGCAGCTTTCATGCCCAATCGGTTTTTTATATTGCGGTTCTCACCGGAAAACAATGTTTTGGTGAAGCCGATATCCACGCGGCGGTAAGGCGGCATCCGGAAGGTGTCCATCCAACGTTCATTGTTTGGTGGACCGAAAGGCAATTTTGAACCGTAATGCAGCGTCAGGTACATCTTAATGGACGGATATCCTGGGAAATAATCCTGAAAAAAGAGGCTGAAATTCACGCGCTGGTCCGTTGGGCGCGGAATATAACCCGGATAAACAATTTGCGTATTTCCGTTCGCATCGGTAATCGTGTACTGGTCGCCGCTAATGTCTTCTTCTGTTTTCATGAGCGAAAGGCTGGCCCACGACTGAATACCGCTCACAAACTCGCCGTTCAGTTTCATGTCGAGGCCGTAAGCGTAACCTTTGGCGACTTCTCCCGAAAGGTAGCGGATACGGATGTTGTCAATCTGGTAGGGAATCAGATTTTGGAGCGATTTGTAATAGACTTCGGATGAGAGTTTGAACGGACGTTCCCATAGACGAAACTGGTGATCGACACCGGCCACATAATGGGTCGCATCCTGTGCCTTTACATTCCGGTTGATTTGTCCATCGATGGTCTGTAGTTCTTTGAAGAAGGGCATCTGCTGGTATTTCCCCCAGGCCAACCGGAAGACGTAATTCTTTTGCCAGTTCGGGTACCAGGTGGCCGAAACTCGCGGACTCACAATGGTTTGTTTGTTGAAATCCCAGTATTGAGCCCGGATTCCGCCGTTCAGGTTGAGATTGCCGTTGGCCAGTGGAATATTCCAGGTATCCTGAATGAATCCGGAAAAACGGTTACTACTAATGTTGTTTTTGGCATTCACCGATTGGTAGAGCTGTACTGCCTGGTCATTTCGCGGAAGCGAATAACCGGCCGAATCGCGCATTTGCCATTCGTTGATTTTTTCGTCAAATGTTTCGTGACGGAATTGTAATCCCCAGTCTACTTTGTTATTCCCTTCCCGGAGTTCTCCACGATGTTCGAGACTCATCACGCGGGCATCGAGATTGTTGCGGGCATGGTTGAGATAGGAGCCAATGCCAATGTTCATCGTGCTGTCGGCGTAAGTAGCCGAGCCGGGAGAAATATCCACTTCGTTCAATAAGTATTGCCCCTGGATGTCATATCGTTCTGCTTCCACCGAATGAAAAGCGGAAGCGGTTAGTTTCAAGTGAAGCTTATCTATTAGATGGTAATCCAGATTCAACGCGCCCAGTTTGGTTTCGTACCGGTCCTTTTCCTGTCCGTCGAAGTAAATTTTCAGTTGGTACACCTGACTCCACGTTCCGTATTGTGTTTCCCTCGTCGTCGGAATAAATTGATAAACGTTGGAAGCAATATTTCCCAGAAAGCCCAGAGTGAGTTTCGGTGAAAACTGATAGGTGAGGTACGTTTGGAAATCGAGAAAATTCGGGGAGTAATCGCCTTTCTGGTCCAATGTTCCCAACAGGTAACGATTGGTTTTGTATCGGATTCCCGTGATGTAGGTGAACCGGTTTTTCAACGCTGTTCCTTCGATATGAGCTGAAGCTCCCAACAAACTCACTTCTGCTGAAGCCGCGGTTTGTTGCGGTTTCCGGTATTGAATATCGAGTACCGAAGACATTTTATCGCCGTACGAAGCATCGAAACCACCGGAAGAAAATTCGATGGACGAAACCATATCCGGATTGATAATGCTCAATCCTTCCTGTTGTCCTGAACGAACGAGGAAAGGCCGGTACACTTCAATTCCATTGATGTACACCAGGTTTTCGTCGAAGTTCCCACCGCGCACTGAGTAACGTGAACTGAGCTCATTGTTGGAATAAACGCCCGGCATGGTTTTCAGTAACGCTTCCACGCCACCTCCCGAAACTTCTGGTATATGAGTCGTCAACTTCGGATTTAGTGTCGTCATCCCGTTTTTTTCACGGCGGGCTTCCGAAACCGTTACTTCGTCTATTTCTCCGGGGAGCAATTTCAATACTGGCGTAATCGTTTTTTCTTCTCCCGGGGCTAGCAAAATTTTCATCTCGACTGATTGATAACCCACCCGGGAGATAAAAAGCGTTTCCTCTTTTCGCGCCGGAACCTGCAATATAAACCGGCCGTTTTCGTCGGTGCTGGTTCCAACAGCCAGGCCTTTGAGGGAAATATTGACCAATTCGAGCGGCGCTCCTTTTTCGTCGGTCACCTGTCCTTTGACATGAGCCGTCAATGTTTGACTTTTTCCTGCTAAGGGAATAGTCAGCAAGCAGATAAGCATGGAAAAAACGACGAAACATTTTCTCATAAGAATCGGGCGCTTCAACGTGAATTTGGTTACCATAAAGATGGTTAAATCGTCTGAATTGAGCGAATTTAAACTAAAGGAATGATTTTTACCAGCTCATATTTTTGACTATGTTTGCAAATATCACATAATTGTGAGACTGAGAAAGAATTGTAGAGTATAGATTTTTCCGTGAGTGTACGTTACAAACCATTGAACTCGGTGCTGGTAAAACCTGCCGGCCCTGACTGTAATCTCGATTGCAGTTATTGCTTCTACCTGGAGAAGGACGAGCTGTTTCCGGATACGAAAGTACACCGGATGTCGCCGGAAATTCAGGAAGAAATGATTCGGCAGGTAATGCAGCAGTCGGGACAAAATGTTTCCATTGCCTGGCAAGGTGGTGAACCGGCTTTGATGGGACTGGATTTCTACAAGCGGGCGATTGAGCTGGAGCATAAATACGGTTATGGAAAAGTCATCGGCAACGGTTTCCAAACCAATGGTACATTGCTGAACCGCGACTGGGCTAAATTCTTCAAGGAATACGACTGGCTCATCGGTTTATCGCTGGATGGCCCGCAACATATTCACGACCGTTTCCGTAAGGATAAAGGTGAGCAGCCTACCTGGGAAAAGGTCGAGAATGTGGCGAAGATGTTGTTGGAAGAAGGTGTGGCGGTAAATGCCATGTGTTGCGTGACCGATTATTCGGCTGATTATGCGGCGGAACTATACAATTACTACAAGCGTCTCGGTTTAACTTACATGCAGTTTATTCCCATTGTGGAACCGGACAAGGATGATCCCACCAAAGCAGCATCCTTTTCGGTTACAGCCGAGAAATACGGGAAGTTCCTGGTTGAACTTTTTGATTTATGGCTGGCTGATTTCGAAAACGGACAACCCACCACGTCCATTCGTCACTTCGAAACGGTTTTTCACACGTATGTGGGAATGGAAGCCCCCGAGTGTGCATTTATGCGCGAATGCGGAGTTTACACGGTGATTGAGCACAACGGCAACGTTTATTCATGTGACTTTTTTGTCGATCCGAAATACCGTTTGGGAAATATCCGGCATGACAAAATTGTTAATATGTTGAATTCCAAAAAACAACAGGCTTTTGGACGTGCGAAGAGTGCTGTTCCGGTAAAATGTCGTCAATGCCGTTGGTATACGAAGTGTTACGGTGGTTGCACGAAAGATCGGATTAAAGATCCGCGTGATCATCGGAAACCACGTTTCTGTGAGGCATACATGATGTTTTTCGAACACGCCGATGGTGTGCTGACGCAGATGGCCGCTGAATGGAAAAAACAGCAGGCAGATTACCAGGAGTATCAGCAAACCGGCGGGACGTATAATGCATTTAAGGATTTTGTGAAGAAATAATTTTTATGGCGAAAGTTTTGATATTGACCACTGAAAACGCTGCCCGTTCGCAAATGCTGGAGGGATGGCTTCGCTATTATACGCGAAACAATGTGGTGATTCGAAGCGCCGGATTGAAGCCTTGCAACCTGGATGCATTTGCCGTGAAGGCGATGATTGAAGCGGTGGTGGATATCCGGGAAGCCAAAAGTAATACACTGGGAGAGTTGGACGAGGCTCATTTCGACCAAATCATTACGCTTACCCCCTTGGCGACCAGTGAAGCGATGAGTAAATACCCGTCAGCGACGGTAGAGGAAGCCATTTTTGACGATCCGAAACTGGCAACGGGTGAGGAGAAAGAGCGATTGAAAGTATATCGCCAGAGTGTAGATGAGATAGATGATTATGCCTTTAACTATGCTGTTCGCGAGTTAGGGCTGGAATTTTAAAAGGGGGAAAATGAAACAGAAAAAACAGAAGAATTATTGGGTCGCCGGCCGGATAATGGCCGTATTATTTTTAGTAGCGTTGGGATGGAGCTGTTCAACAGACGATTCTTTGGTTCCTTTGCCGAATCAACCAGGTAGTGGGAGCGTTCAGGATTCAACGTCAACAGCCACGACGGATACCACGTCAACTTCAACTTCAACTTCGACACCACCGGACACGACATCGACCACGCCTTCCGGGAATGTAACATTCAAAGATGCGATGTTGGCTGAAATCAATTTTGCCCGGACGAAGCCGGCAGATTATGCCAATCAGCGGTTGAAAAGCGAGTATAATTCAGGTACAGACAATGGAGCGTACAATGATTTATCCAGCCGCTCTGCTGTAAATGCCTTAACTTTGAATAACCTGTTGACCACTTCAGCAACGAAATATGCGAAATACATGGCCGACAACAATGTTTTCGGCCACACCGAAAACGGTACGCCGCAATCGCGTGCGCAGGCCGAAGGTTACACCGGTTCAGTAGGCGAAAATATTGCGGCTGGCTCATATCCGTCGTACAACGCTGAATCGGATCCGAACGGAGCGGCCATTGCATTTGTCAAGTTGCTGATTATAGACACAGGCATATCTGGTGTCGGACACCGAAAGAACATACTGAATGGATCGTATCGGGTTGTGGGGATCGGTTTTTACCGGAACACGACGAGCAAATATGATAACTATCTCGTTCAGGATTTCGGCACCAAATAACCATTCAGAAATCAAAAAGATGAATCGTTATGATGAAGCAATTCGAAATTACTCTTTCGCCATACCCACGAGGTTACCATTTAATCACCAGTGAAATTCAGCGGCAACTTCCCGAGTTGCCGAAAATTGGACTGGTTCATTTGCTCATTAAACATACTTCGGCGGCGCTTTCGCTGAATGAAAATGCCGATCCATCGGTACGTGATGATTTCGAATCGTTCATGAACAGGTTGGTTCCGGAAAATGATCCGGTTTTTACGCACGTACTGGAAGGTTCTGATGATATGCCGGCGCACCTGAAGTCGTCTCTTCTCGGCGCAAGCCTGACGATTCCGGTGACAAATGGTCGCCTGAACCTCGGAACCTGGCAGGGAATTTACCTTTGCGAATTCCGGAACCGCGGTGGTTCGCGAAAGATTGTGGTGACGATCATGGGGGAATAACCGCAGATTGCACATCAATTTATTCATCTGGTTTAGAAACATTTTATATTAGGTCATAGCGAATGCAGGACGTTGAATCCTGCATTCGGTCATTTTTATTGGTGCGTTTTTTCCGTTGTTTTAAGAATCTAATGGACAAGATTCAACAACACAAACCGATAAAACGTACATATACGCTATGACTAAAAAATTACTGCTCGGGGCGGAGGCCATTGGACAGGGCGCAATCGACGGAGGAATGTCGGGCGTCTACGCCTATCCCGGGACTCCTTCCACCGAAATAACCGAATATGTTCAGGAGAATGCGGTAGCGAAGGAGCGGAATATTCACCGCGAATGGTCGGCTAACGAGAAGACGGCTATGGAAACGGCATTGGGCATGTCGTATGCCGGTAAACGCGCCATGGTCTGCATGAAACACGTGGGGCTGAATGTGGCTGCCGACGCATTTGTTAACTCGGCCATTACCGGCGTGAACGGCGGCTTGATTGTCACCGTTGCCGACGATCCTTCGATGCACTCGTCCCAGAACGAACAGGATTCCCGTTTTTACGGAAAATTCTCGATGCTTCCTATTCTGGAGCCATCCAATCAGCAGGAGGCATATGAAATGGCCCGTACCGGATTTGAATTATCCGAGAAGCTAGGCGTTCCTGTTTTGTTGCGCATTACCACTCGATTGGCGCATTCGCGTGCCGGCGTGGAAACCGTTGAACCGATGCAGGAAAATACAGGTTCATTGCCGAAAGATCCGAGACAATTTGTTTTGCTACCGGCTATTGCCCGCAAGCGTTACGCTGGTCTGCTGGAGAAACAGGATTCTTTCCGCGAAAGTGCAGAAAAGGCGTCGTTTAACCAGTATTTTGATGGCGAGGACAAAAGTCTGGGAATCATTTGCTGCGGCATCACCTATAATTACCTCAAGGAAAACTACCCCGAGGAATGTCCTTATCCGCATGTGAAACTAAGTCAGTATCCGTTGCCGGAAGATATGCTGAAGAAACTGGAAGAGCAGGTCGATGAAATTCTGGTGCTGGAAGAAGGTTACCCGTTGGTGGAAGAGATGCTGAGCGGATTCTTCTGTCGCGGACGCCGCATTTTAGGGCGTCTTGATGGAACACTTCCCCGTATGGGAGAGCTCAATCCTGATCATGTGGCGAATGCGTTGGGCATAAAAGTGAAAAAGGGAGAAAAAGCTCCGGAAGTTATTGCCAATAGACCTCCTGCATTGTGTAAAGGCTGTAGTCACCACGATACCTACAAAGCGTTGAACTTAGTGATGGAGCCATTTGGTGACGGCCATGTATTCTCCGATATCGGTTGTTACACACTGGGCGCATTGCCTCCTTATTCTTCTATCAACTCTTGTGTCGATATGGGCGCATCGATCACGATGGCGAAAGGTGCAGCCGATGCCGGGTTGTTCCCATCGGTGGCTGTGATTGGCGATTCGACTTTTACCCATTCGGGAATGACAGGTTTGCTGGATGCAGTAAACGAAAAAACGCCAATTACGGTCTTGATTTGCGATAACGAATCGGTTTCGATGACCGGAGGACAGGATTCGGCAGCATTGGGCAAAATTGAATCCATTTGCCTTGGGTTAGGTGTCGATCCGGATCACTTGCATACGATTGAAGCGCACCCCAAAAATCACGACAAGTTGGTAGAATTACTTGAACGGGAAGTGAATTACGAGGGCGTATCGGTGATAGTTCCGCGAAGGGAATGTATCCAGAAAGCAGCTCGTCGCATCCGCGCCGAAAAGATGAAGAGTGAACAGAACGCTTAGTCAAACCGAAAAAAACAAAAATTATGAAATGTGATATTGTATTGGCAGGCGTTGGCGGACAGGGCATTTTATCGATTGCTGCTGTGCTGGGAATGGCTGCCGTTGAAAATGATTTATATCTCAAACAGGCCGAAACGCATGGAATGAGTCAGCGTGGTGGTGCTGTTCAATCGTACCTTCGATTGTCGGATAATCTCATTTACTCGGATTTAATTCCGGCTGGAGAAGCTGATATTATTCTTTCGGTCGAGCCGATGGAATCACTTCGCTATCTGCCTTTCCTGTCGAAAAAAGGGTATGTGGTGACCAATACCACGCCTTTTGTGAATATTCCGGATTATCCGGAGCTTGACAAAGTGTTGGGCGAAGTAAAAAAACAACCGCATCACATTGCCATCGATGCGGACAAAGTAGCGAAAGAAGTGGGCAACTCACGCGCATCGAATATGGTGATGCTGGGAGCCGCTTCACCGTTTATCGATATTCCGTTCGGGCTGATTGAAGACGGAATTCGCAAAATTTTTATACGGAAAGGAGAGGAGATTGTCAACCTGAACCTCGAAGCGTTGAGGGCAGGAAGAAAGTTCGCGGAAGCTAACCGATAGTTATTTATCGCACCATAAAAAGAAAACGCCCTTCAAAAGAGGGCGTTTTTTATGTCGATAAGTTGCTTTTACTCTTTTGCTTTATCTGTTTCGGTGTTGGAATAAAACCGCTCCAGGATACTCATGTCGTTGGCTTCTTTCGACAGTGAAACGATGGTTTCCTGAGGCACGTCGAACAGATCGAGGATGATCAGCCCGTCCAGACAATTGTTGAATTTCGGATCGACATTGAAGCCGATGATTTTGGCGTTCAGCCCTAGGTATTTTTTCAGCAGTACCGGCAGTCCCTTGTTGTATTCATCGATGTCGCCAATGAATTTGTCCAGCGAGCGGATGTCGTCGGTCAGATTCTCGAGTGCTACATTCAGGTTTTCATCACGTGTGGTCACTTTGTGTCGGTTGCGCGGACGGATATGTTTGGCGCTTTTGTAATCGTAAAAATTGGCCATAATATACCGGATGATCAACTCTTTCGATTTGTCGGAATACGTGCTGCTGATACTCACCGGTCCCAGTAAATAGCGGTATTCCGGATTCCGCAAGAGAAAATAAAGAATGCCTTTCCACAGCAGGAACAAAGGCAGTGGTTTCCGTTGGTATTCCTTCACAATGAACGAACGTCCGAGTTCCAACGATTGATTCAATGTGTCTTTAAAACCTTTTTTCATCCGGAAAAGGCTCTGGGTGTAAAATCCCTGAACACCAAATTGGCGGATGATATCGGCACCTTTTCCAATCCGGTAGGCGCCCACGATTTTTTCCTCGTCCCTGTCCCAGATAAACATCTGGTTGTAGTACAGGTCAAATTCATCGAGGTCGGTGGCCCGGTTGGTTCCTTCGCCCACTTCCCGGAAGGTAATTTCGCGCAATCGTCCTATTTCATGCAGAATATTGGGCATCACCTCCGACGGCGCGCAGTAAATCGAATAATTTTTGATATCGAAAAGCAGGAAATCAGGATGAAGATTTCGAACCTCTTCCAGAATAGCCTCTTTTGATGCCGGTGCAATAATCTCTTCCGGTTTGGTTTTTCTTTTCAGCGAATAGTTGAAAAAGCGCTTCACTTCCAGTCCGGTATCGAGACAGTAGGTTTTTGAACGGAGGTAACGTCCGTATTGATGTATGTCGGTAAACGAATGTTGCTCTTTCACCGGAATGGGATTCCCAATGCGCACCTTGATGGTTTTCCCTTTTTTATTCAGCAACTCCGAAGCCAGTCTGGCTGTTCGAAGCGTTGGGTGAATGCGACCTAACCAGTGGAACATGCGGCTGTTGGTCCCGTGAAAAAATACAGGCACCACCGGCACGTCTGCTTTCCGGATGAATTTGATGGCCGGATACAACCATTCCCGATCAGCAATGAAATTGGCAGAGTTGTATTTGGTCGAAACTTCCCCGGCAGGGAAAATGCTGAGCACGCCTCCTTCATTAATGTGGTCGAAAGCAGCTTTCATCCCGCTGACACTCGACCCCGCTTCCGGCATATTCTCAAACGGATTGACTGCGAAAAAGTATTCTCCGATCGGTTTGACCTTTTTCAGCAAGAAATTGGCCAATACTTTCTGATCATCGCGTACCATCGACATTAGTTTGATGAGCAAAATGCCATCGATACCGCCAAACGGATGGTTCGAAACCGTTATAAATCCACCCGTTGCCGGAATGCGTTCCAGGTCCTGCGGATTAAATTCGAGACGGATGTCCAGATAATCAATTAAAGCATCAATGAATTCGATACCCGATTTATTTCCAATTTCTTCGTAGAGCGTATTCAACTCGTTGAAGCGCAGGAGGTGCATCAGGAATTTGGCAAAATATTCACCCCCAAGATATTGGATGAATGGGCTGGCTTTTACCAGGTCTTTAGAGCTAACGATTCCCATGGTTAATTTAACATGTGCTAGGTTGGGCTAAAGATAAAAAAAATGGAATCTGTATGATATGTTTTGGAGAGATGTAACCATTCTGTATGTAAAATGTAAAAATAAAGGCTTTTGAAAATGTAGATGCTGAAAAGTGTAACTTTGCCGCAAACAAAGCAAATTGACTCAGAATTTGAATAGAGCAGAAACATCCGGATGGTTGCCGACTTCGGCGAAAGAGATGAAGGCGCTGGGATGGGATGCAGCAGATGTGATCCTGTTTACCGGTGATGCGTATGTGGACCATCCGTCGTTTGGGGCGGCGGTTATCGGGCGCATCCTGGAAGCTGCCGGATTGCGGGTGGCCGTTGTGGCCCAACCCAACTGGACCGACGATTTACGTGACTTCAAAAAGCTGGGTGAACCTCGTTTATTTTTTGGCGTTACCGCCGGAAATATGGACTCGATGGTGAATCACTATACGGCCAATCGTCGCCGGCGCTCGAACGATGCCTACACGCCGGGAGGCAGAGCAGGCGCCCGTCCCGATTACGCGTCGGTGGTTTACACAAACATCCTCAAAAAAATATATCCCGACATTCCCGTTGTTTTGGGTGGTATCGAGGCTTCATTACGCCGTCTGACGCATTACGACTACTGGTCGGATAAGCTGAAACCGGGTATTCTGGAAGAAAGTGGTGCCGATTTGCTTTTTTATGGGATGGCTGAAAAATCCATTTCAGAGTTTGCGCGGTTGGTACAGCGAGGCGTTCCGGTAAATTCGTTGACCAATATTCCGCAAACAGCTTTTATGGTTTCTTCAGAAGAAAATTATGCAACAAAGGCCGATTGGGAAACGCTGGAAATCAATGCTCATGAAGAATGTCTGAAGGATAAAAAGAAGTTTGCGGCCAATTTCCGGTACATCGAAGAAGAATCCAACCGCTGGCAGGCAAAGAAACTGGTTCAGCAGGTTGGGAGTCGACAGATTGTGGTAAATCCACCTTGGCCGCCACTTTCCACTAAAGAAATTGACAAGGTTTATGAGTTGCCGTTTACGCGGATGCCTCACCCACGTTACAACGGAAAAGGAGCGATTCCTGCCTACGAGATGATTCGTCACTCGATTAATATTCATCGGGGGTGTTTTGGCGGCTGTGCATTTTGTACTATTTCGGCACATCAGGGGAAGTTTGTGGTTTCCCGTTCCGAAAAATCGGTGATGAAAGAGGTGGAAACCGTTGTGGATATGCCCGACTTCAAAGGCTACATTTCCGATGTGGGCGGTCCTTCGGCCAATATGTACCGCATGGCAGGAAGGGATTTGGAGCTTTGCCGCCAATGCAAACGTCCTTCCTGTATCTATCCGTCGGTTTGCAGGAACCTGGAAACTGATCATCGTCCGTTAACCGGTTTGTATCAGAAAGTAGCCGGTTTCCCTGGAGTGAAAAAAGCATTCATCGGTAGTGGTATTCGCTACGATTTGGCTTTTCATGAAACAGGTGATGCGGAAAAAGATGAAGGCAACCTGGAATATCTGCGTGAAGTCATCCGGCATCATGTTTCCGGCAGGCTAAAAGTGGCGCCGGAACACACTTCTGATGACGTGTTGAATGTAATGCGCAAGCCTTCATTTGAACTGTTTCGCCGCTTAACCACTTTCTTTCATTCGGTCAACCGGAAAGAGGGGCTGAAGCAGCAGTTGATTCCATATTTCATTTCCAGTCATCCCGGAAGTAAGTTAGAGGATATGGCGGAATTGGCGGCAGAAACCAAAGAGTTGGATTTCAAATTGGAGCAGGTACAGGATTTTACGCCTACGCCGATGACGGTGGCTACTGTGATATATTATTCCGGATACCATCCATACACCCTCGAGAAAGTGTTCGTTCCAAGAACCGAAAAAGAGAAACTGGCGCAACGCAAATTCTTCTTCTGGTACAAGAAAGAATACCGGAATTCGCTGAGGCAGGAATTACAGCAACTCAATCGTCGCGATTTGGAGAAACGGTTGTTTGATGCAGAGCAACAACCGGCCGGAAATAAGAGAAGTCAGTCAAAGAGAAAGAAGCCGAAACATCATAAGCGGCATTAGAATTCCTGAAAAAGCCGTCCTTGCCAGGTATTCCGTTCTTCGAGACGTTTTTCCACTTTGGCCACAAACTCGAAGTTTTTTAATCCCCAACGGGGGGCAATCAGCATGTCCGGCGGCGCTGAGCTGACAAAACGTTCGACAATGATTTCAGGATTCAGCCGCTCAAGGTAGTCAACCACCAGTTCCTTGTATTCATCGACAGAGAAAAGATGGAACATCTCGGGCGTGTCAGCATACTGTTTGGCCATCACCGTTCCTTTGTGAATTTGCAGCTGGTGCAATTTCAGATTTTCTACCGGTAACCGGGAAATAATTTCAGCCTGTTGCAGTAAATCGTCCCGGCTTTCACCCGGAAGTCCCAAAATCATGTGAGCGCAATTGTGAATTCCTCTTTTCGATGTTTCCTCTAATGCTCTGACGGACTCTTCCCAGACATGGCCCCGATTAATCGTTTTCAACGTGTCGTCCTGAACCGATTCGATACCCAGTTCTACCATCACGTAATGCTTTTCTGAAAGCGCTTGCAGGTAGTCGAGCACTTCATTGTCCAGACAATCAGGACGGGTGGCAATCACCAAACCAATGACGCCCGGGTAAGCCAACGCTTCCTCGTACAGTTTTCGGAGATCCTCAATTGGAGCGTAGGTGTTGGAGTAGGCTTGAAAATATGCCAGGAACTTGATGCTGTCATATCTCTTGCGAAAGAACTCCACGCCTTTTTCCAACTGACTGGAAACGCTGTTCTCGAGGTTACAATAAGTAGGCTTGAAGGTTTTGTTGTTGCAGTAGGTGCAACCTCCGGTTCCGCGGTTGCCGTCACGGTTGGGGCAGGTAAATCCCGCATCGATTGAGATTTTCTGAACCCTTTCATTAAATTTGCGCCTGAAAAAGGTAGGAAAATCGTTGTATCTCCGTTGGTGTCCCCAGGGAAAAATCCCGTTTATTTGTGCATCAGCCCTCATGGCCGCAAAGATAGCGGTTATTTAGTTTTAGAACCGTTCTAAAATTATGTCTAACGGTTGATTTCTTCTTGATAACTTAAGGTTTCGGAGAGGTTTATTCGTTTTTATTTTTTAAACCTTTTTCTATCTTTAGCGACTAAAGTAACTGGTTGATTATGTTTACAGAAAAGGATATTCAGCAAATTAGCAATCGCGGTAGCCAGCTACCCGAAGTAGAACATCAAATTGAGAATTTTAAAAAAGGATTTCCCTTCATGAATGTTCTCCGTCCAGCCACTGTAAACGACGGAATTATAAAGCTCGACGAAGGCCGGATTGAAAGGTACATCGGCATTTTCGAGCACGAGGTCAACCGGGGAATCGCCATCGAAAAGTTTGTGCCGGCTTCGGGTGCAGCCAGTCGCATGTTTCAAAAGCTTTTTGCTTTTCAGGATGCAGCTCAATCGCAGGAGCAGGCTGTTTCGCTGTTAAAAAAGGGAGCACATGCCGATGTCAAAGCTTTCTTTGATAACCTCCCGAAGTTCGCTTTTTACCATCAGTTGCCCGATGAATTGAAAAAAGCGGATAGTGACGGACACTTACCCTACCGGGAAATTCTGGAATTTGTATTGACTGTGAAAGGGTTGAATTACGGCTTTCTTCCGAAAGGATTGCTGCAATTTCATCAGTATGGCGAGAAATCCAGAACGCCGGTTGAGGAGCACATGGTTGAAGGTGCATTGTATGGAAAAGATTCGGGAAGGCAAGTGAGCTTGCATTTCACGGTATCACCGGAGCACCTTTCTTACTTTGAAGAGAAAACCGATGAAGCGGCGAAGAAATATGAGCACCAGTACGGCGCACATTACCAGGTTGGTTTTTCTGAACAAAAACCATCAACCGATACTATCGCGGTAACGCCCGAAAACGAACCTTTCCGCCAGAAAGACGGTTCATTGCTGTTCAGGCCGGGAGGACACGGAGCATTGCTCGAAAACCTGAACGATATTGACAGCGACATCATCTTTATTAAAAATATTGATAATGTCGTGCCTGACAGACTAAAAGAGCCGACCGTACGTTATAAAAAAGCGTTGGCAGGTGTGTTACTGTATTACCGGCAAAGGGTTTTTAATTACCTTCGCGAGCTGGAAAAAAATTCAGCGGCAGTGCCGGACAAACTCATCGCAGAGATTTCGGATTTTCTGACGAATGAACTTTGCGTTGAGGCCGTGGAAAGCCAGTACTATACTGAAAAGGAAGATTTGATTCCTTATCTGCGAAATAAACTGAACCGCCCCATCAGGGTTTGCGGTATGGTGAAAAACGAAGGTGAGCCGGGCGGCGGTCCGTTTTGGGCACGCAACGCAGACAATACCATTTCGTTGCAGATTGTCGAGGGAAGTCAGATTGACAATGAAAATGAGGAACAAACAAAAATAGTCGGGCAATCGACACATTTTAATCCGGTTGATTTGGTGTGTGGGGTTCGCGACAGCAAAGGCGAAAAATTTGACTTGTTGAAGTACCGCGATCCGAATACCGGGTTTATTTCTCATAAATCGAAAGAAGGAAAGCCGCTGAAGGCGCAGGAGCTGCCAGGACTTTGGAACGGAGCCATGGCCGACTGGATTACTCTCTTTGTAGAAGTTCCGGTCATCACCTTCAATCCGGTGAAAACCGTCAACGATTTATTGAGAGAAGAACACCAGGACTCCTAAGGATGGGATGATTTTGCGTTGGGTATTTTTAACAGATACGCAGACAGGTAAATTTTATGGAACAAGGAGCTAAGGACGACTACGAAAGCAACGAAATTGCTTTACTAATTGAACGTTATCAGAAGATGCAGCACGAGGAGCGTGTTGAGTTTTTTGATGTAGCAGAGTTTGAATACATCATCGACTATTATTCCGACAGGGGACATCATTCTCATGCGGTAAAGGCGGTGAGGAGCGGATTGCGGCAGCACCCCCAGGCGATTTCGCTGAAAGTGCGGCAGGCTCGTATTCTGCTTACGCAGGGAAAAGTGGACGAGGCGAGAGAAATGCTCGAAATGGTAGCTGGAATCGAATCTTCGAATCCGGAGATTTTGCTGATGCTCGGTTCTTGTTACAACTTTTTGGGTGAGAGCCGAAAAGCCACTTATTACTTCGAAGAGGCGGAGCGGTTTGCTTACGAAGAAAAAGATGAAGTCCTTTACAGCATTGGGGTAGCATTTATCCAGAACAGCGAATATAATCGCGCTATTCCGTTTTTTGAAAGAGCTTACCAGGAAAATCCGGAAAACGAGAACGTGATTTACGATTTGGCTTTTAGCTACGACAAGGTAGGTGAGAGCTATAAGTGTATTCATTATTACAACAAATACCTTGATTTGGATCCGTTCTCTGAGTTTGTCTGGTACAACCTTGGAATTGCTTACAACCGGGTGAATGATTTCAACAATGCAGTGGAAGCATACGATTTCGCGCTGGCACTCGATGATAATTATGCCTCGGCACTGTTTAACCGGGCGAATTCGCTTGCCAATGCCGAGAGGTTCGACGAAGCCATTGCCGGTTACGAAGAGTACCTGAAAATCGATGGCGAGTCCGACGAAACCTACTGTTACATTGCTGAATGCTATTTTCATCAGAGGAAGTTCAAAGAGGCATTCGATTACTATAAGAAAGCGTTGCAGTTAAATGCCTACAATGCCGACGCCTGGTACGGCGCTTCAGTGGTATTGCTGGTTGAGGATAAAGTGCCGGAGAGTCTGGTATTCCTGAAAAAGGCCATCAAGCTGGAAGAGGATAATGCCGATTTTTGGCTAACCTTCGGCAAGGTTAACTCCACGTTGAATGATTACGAAGAGGCTGAGCAGGCTTTCCAGAAAGCGCTTCAGTTAGACGCGAACAATCCTGAGAGCTGGCTTTCGTTTGCTGACTTCTATTACGAGTACGATCAACTGGCTATGGCCATCGACACCCTGATGAAAGCCAAAAAGCAACATGTAGTGAGTGCCACACTGAATTACCGGTTGACAGCCTATTTGCTCGAGAATGGTGACGAACATCTGGCTATGCACTATCTGGAACAAGCACTGAGCGAAGACTTTAGCCAGTACCACGATTTATTCGACTTTTGTCCGAAAGCTGTGGAAAGTGAGCCTGTCAACCGATTGATTGATAAGTATAAGACGATTAATCATTATCATTAACAATGATTAACTTTTAAAATACTGACAGAATCCGGCCGGAAGCGATTTCGGCCGTTTTTTTGTCTATTTTAGCCAACCGGAAGTCTGAAAATATTAACATAAACGATGAAAAAATATTTAAACCTGTTCACGAAAGGTTTGGCCATGGGGGCCGCGAATGTCATTCCCGGCGTTTCGGGAGGAACAGTGGCTCTGATAACGGGCATTTTTGAAAAGTTGATTGATAGCATTAAATCCTTCAATTTAACAGCGCTTAAACTCTTGCTGAGCGGTAAATTCCGTCAGTTGGCAAAGCATATCAATCTCGACTTTTTGCTGGCTGTTTTTGCCGGAGTTGCCATCAGCATCTTGACACTGGCCCGGTTGTTCGATTTTCTGTTCAAAAGTTACCCGATTTACATTTGGTCGTTTTTCTTCGGCTTGATTCTGGCTTCGGTCTATTTTATTGGGAAGACGGTCGAAAAGTGGCGTCTGTCGGTCGTCATCAGCCTGATTGTGGGAACAGCATTTGCCTTCTCCGTTTCGGTTTTGAGCCCGGCTTCTGAAAATTCATCGCTGCTCTACCTTTTCATTTGTGGTATCGTGGCGGCTTGTAGCATGATTCTTCCCGGATTGTCCGGCTCGTTCGTGCTCATTTTGTTGGGTAACTACCAACTGGTGATGATCGACTCCATTAACGAACTCAACCTGATGGTATTGTTGCCGGTTGTAGTCGGAGCAGTCGTTGGCCTGGTCGCGTTTTCGCATGTCTTATCGTGGGTTTTCAAAAAATTCAAAGATCAAACCATCGCGTTGCTTACCGGTTTCATTTTAGGGTCCATGGGAATTTTGTGGCCCTGGAAACATCCGGTGTATAAGCTGGATGCTTTGGGAAATATCTTGTTAAAGAAAAGTGGCGAGAAAGTGGTTTCCGGTTACGACTGGTACATTCCCGAATCATGGTCAACGGCAGTGATTGTAGCCGTACTGCTAATGGTTGCCGGAATCTTTACCATATACTTGTTGGAGAAATCTGCTCAAACTGTTGAGGAATCATGAAACAAACATTCGGCCTCATTGGATATCCGCTGACGCATTCCTTCTCGAAGAAATTCTTTACCGAAAAGTTTTCCCGGGAGGGGATTGACTCGATCTACGAAAACTTCGAAATCGACAACATCGATAAGTTGCCGGCTGTCATTCGTGAAAATCCAATGTTAATAGGCTTGAATGTGACCATTCCATATAAGCAGGATGTTTTCACTTATCTCGATGAAGTAGATGAGGCAGCACAGGAGATAGGTGCTGTTAATACCATCCGGATTGAAAGGGAAGGAGCAACTTATCGCTTGCGCGGATTTAATACCGACGTCATCGGTTTCGGCGATTCCATTCAACCCTTGTTGAAGGCGCATCATAAAAAGGCGCTGGTTTTAGGAACCGGCGGCGCTTCCAAAGCGGTTGTCTGGGCGTTAGAAAGGTTGGGTTTATCAACGGTGTTGGTTTCCCGTTTACCGAAAGGTGAGGGACAAATTAGCTACGGCGATTTGGACGAGAGTCTGCTGTCTGATTATACGGTCATCGTTAATACGACACCGCTGGGAACATACCCAAAAACAGACGGTTTTCCGGACATACCTTACCAATTTATCACCGAAAAGCACCTGTTATACGATTTGGTTTACAATCCGGAAAAGACTCGTTTCCTGGAAAAGGGAGAAAAGCAGGGAGCAACGATCAAAAATGGTCTGGACATGCTGCATGGACAGGCGTTGGCAGCCTGGGAAATCTGGAATCGCGATTAACCGGGATTTCTGATAAGGCCCTGCGAAATTTCTTCCGGGTAACCGATATCAACAAGGAATAAGCCACGGGCGGCAGCACTGGAACCAGCTACCCGCCGGTCCTTCGCTTCAATAATTCGGCCAATTTCCTCCGGCTCCATTTTTCCCATACCAATATCGAGCATGGTTCCTACCACGGCACGAACCATATTCCGCAGAAAACGGTCAGCTTTAATCGTCAGGATATACCGATCGGGTTCTTCAGTCCAATAAGCTTCCATCATTTTACAAATGCCGGTTTTTGCATCCGCTCCGGTACGACTGAAACTGGTGAAGTCAGAATAGTTGAAAAGCAGTTGGGCTGCCTCATTCATCTTTTCCGTATCCAGCAATCGGTAATGGTGGTAGGCAAAAGCCCGGCTGAACGGATCCTTTTGTTTGGTAATGAAATACTGATATGTACGGTAGGTCGCATCAAAACGGGCATGCGCTTTGTCGTGCACTTTGTAAATATTCTGCACTGAAATATCTGGCGGAAGGAACCGGTTCAACCGGAAAGTGAAATGCTGGTCGTCCAGGTTTTCTGATTCGGCATCGAAGTGAGCCACAAAAAAGCTGGCATGTACGCCGGTATCGGTGCGTCCGGCGCCTGTTACGTGAATTTCCTCGCGGGATATGGTTGAGATTGATTTTTCCAGAACTTCCTGCACACTGATAGAGCCGGGCTGGATTTGCCAGCCATGATAGTTTGCTCCATCGTATGCGAGTTGAATAAAATATCGTTGCATCAGGAATTGTTTACCTTCGGATTTAAGCGGGTATCCACAATGGATTGTATGCGGATTTCCCGGTCGTCAAAGGTAAAAAAAACTGACGTTGTTCGTCCCGGACGGGCAACGTGATAATCACCGGAAGTCGTCGTTGGAAAGCTTTCCGGATTTTGGACCAGCTTTTCCAGGAGCCAGTCGATTTTTCGCTCAAGGTTGGTACCGACCCGCGGCGACCATTCTCCTGACAAAAATTTCCGGAGTTGACTGAACTCATTTTCAGCTTTGGGGGTTAATATGACTTTACGTTGGGTCATAGTAAAAAATATTTTTCCAGCATCTTAAATTAAAGTATTTTAGGAAGCTTTCAAAGCTTTTAGGGTTAACGATTTTTAACAAAATGTTATTGGCTAATCATCGGTAAACCATTAATTTCGTAAGCATTCAAAAAAAGAAATTTTCAATTAAAAAAATAACCTTTCGGAAGTATGTAACGAACATGGTGTAATTATTGTTAGCATTGACGGGAATAATTGTAACAACATGTTAGTTCTATTCGACAATTAAAAACAAATCATATTCGGATGAATCAGTCAGTAGATATTAAAGAACTCAATGAGAGGATTCAACAGGAGAGCTCATTTGTCGACATGATTACCATGGAGATGAATAAAGTGATTGTAGGACAAAAGCATTTGGTAGACAGCTTGCTGATCGGATTGTTATCCGATGGACACATTCTGCTGGAAGGTGTTCCCGGTTTGGCAAAAACGTTGGCGATTAACACGCTTTCGCATATTGTGGCTGCTAAATTTGCCCGCATCCAGTTTACGCCCGACCTGTTGCCGGCCGACTTGCTGGGTACCATGATATACAGCCAGAAGAACGAGGAGTTCATGGTGAAGAAAGGCCCGATTTTTACCAATTTTGTTTTGGCCGATGAGATCAACCGGGCACCTGCCAAAGTGCAGTCGGCGTTGTTGGAAGCCATGCAGGAGCGCCAGATTACCATTGGCGATCACACCTACAAATTGGAGCAGCCCTTTCTGGTAATGGCAACCCAAAACCCGATTGAGCAGGAAGGAACATATCCGCTTCCCGAAGCACAGGTCGACCGTTTTATGCTGAAAGTGGTGTTGGATTATCCGAAGAAAGATGAAGAACGGATGGTCATTCAGCAAAACCTGCTGAAGAAGTTCCCGGAAGCATCGCCGATTCTGAAGCCGGAAGACATTATCCGCGCACGCGACATCGTGAAAGATGTGTACATCGACGAAAAGATTCAGAAGTACATTGTCGATATTGTCTACTCAACCCGTCAGCCAGCCGAGCACGGATTGCCGAAATACGCCGAGATGATTACCTACGGAGCGTCGCCGCGTGCATCAATTAGCCTGGCACAGGCAGCCAAATCATACGCGTTCATCAAGCGCCGTGGTTATGTGATTCCGGAAGATATCCGTGCCGTGAGTCACGATGTACTGCGTCACCGTATCGGTCTCAGTTACGAAGCGGAAGCCAATAACCTGACCAGTGAAGAAATCATCTCCGAAATTCTCAATACCGTTGAGGTACCGTAGTGACGGTTTCCCGGAAACGGGGAGAGAGAATTGAATGGAATGAAATAGGAACAAACAAGTTATTGTGCTGTGGAAACATCGGACCTGTTAAAGAAAGTTCGGAAAATTGAGATAAAGACACGGGGATTGTCCCGCAATATTTTTGCCGGGGAGTATCACAGTGCTTTCAAAGGCCGCGGTATGGCCTTCAGCGAAGTGCGTGAATACCAGTTTGGCGACGATGTGCGGAACATCGACTGGAACGTAACGGCCCGGTACAACAAGCCTTTTATTAAGGTTTTTGAAGAAGAGCGGGAGCTGACCGTGATGTTGATGATTGATGTAAGTGGTTCGCGTGAATTCGGTACAGCCGAAAAGCTGAAGAAGAATGTGATTACCGAAATCGGTGCGATTCTTTCGTTCTCGGCTATTTCCAACAACGATAAGATTGGGGTGATTTTCTTTTCCGATAAAATCGAGAAGTTCATTCCACCGAAAAAAGGCCGGACACATACGTTGCGCATCATCCGGGAGCTCATTGAATTTCAGCCGGAATCGAAAGAAACCGACATTGCTCAGGCGATGCAGTATCTCACCAACGTAATGAAACGCCGGGTAACGACCTTCGTTATTTCCGATTTCATGGATGATAATCCGGAGTTGGAAAAAGCACTTCGCATAGCCAACAGCAAACACGATGTAGTGGGACTGCAGATTTACGATGAACGGGAAACCGAATTGCCCGCTATTGGCATGGTGAAATTCAAAGATGCCGAATCGGGTGAATACCTGTGGGTTGATTCATCGAGTCGGAAAGTGCGGGAAGCTTATCAGAAATGGTGGAACGACTACCGCACGAAGCTCGACATCATGATGAAGCGTTCAGGTGTCGACTATGTCGGAATTAACACCCGTGATGACTATGTGAAATCGCTTGTTTCACTGTTTAAGAAAAGAGAACAATAATCAATGAACGTTACACGAACGATGAAACATATAACCTTCGTCTTGGCCCTGTTGCTGATAGTAGCATCGGGTGCGCAGGCGCAGGAAATAAAGGCACGTGCCACGCTCGACCGTGATACGATTCTGCTGGGCGACCAGATTCACCTGAACCTGGAGCTGGAACAGAATATCGGTCCGAAGATTCAGTTTCCACAAATACCCGACAGCATAGGGAAGTCCATCGAAGTGCTGCAACGCACCCCGATTGATACTATCAAGATGGAAGGCCGTCGGATTATGCTGCGGCAGGACTTTTTGATTACTGCATTCGACAGCGGACCGCATCCAATTCCACCGGTTTGGTTCAAACTGAAGTACGACCAGCTGACTGATTCGGTTCATACCAATAGCCTGAGTCTGTTTGTACAGGTTCCGAAAGTGGATTTGAAAAAGGGCCCGGCCGACATCAAGAAGCCTTTCGATGCTCCGGTAACGCTGAAAGAAATTGCCCCGTGGTTGTTTGGTGGAATACTCATTTTAGCCATCATCTTCCTGTTGATTTATGCGATTCGCCGAAGGAAGAAGAAGCTACCGTTGTTCCAAAAACCGCCGAAGCCGAAAGAGCCGCCTTATCGTGTTGCTTTGCGCAAACTGGACGAAATCAAAGAACAGAAACTCTGGCAGCATGACCATGTAAAAGAATACTACAGCCGCATTACCGATACCTTACGGGAATACCTGGAAGGACGTTTCGACGTGACGGCCATGGAGAAAACAACCGACGAAATTATGGTCGCGCTGAAGTACGATACCGTGAAGCTGGATGAAAAATCGTACAAGCAGCTGAAGGAAATTCTGGAACTGGCGGATTTGGTGAAGTTTGCCAAATTCATTCCGGTGGAAGATGATAACCAGATGACACTGGCCAATGCCTATTTCTTCGTCAACCAAACGAAAATAGAAGAGAAATCGCCCGAGGAAGAGGAAGAAGAAAACGATGAAGACAACGGCGATGAGGAGATTACCATTGATTTGTCGGATAAAAAGGGAAGAAGAAAATCATGAGTCAGATAACATACGCACATCCTGCATTCTTTTATCTTTTTCTGCTGTTCATACCGATGATTGTCTGGTATGTCTGGCAGCAGAAGAAATCGCGGGCAAGTATTCAATTATCGACACTGAAAGGTTTTGAGGGGGCACCCCGTACATGGAAGCATTATCTGCGTCATCTGCTTTTTGTATTGAAGTTAGGTGTGTTATCCTTGCTGATTATGGCACTGGCCCGCCCGCAGTCGACTTCCAGCTGGGAGAATGCCACAACCGAAGGAATCGATATTGTTATGGCGCTCGATATTTCCAGTTCGATGCTGGCACGTGACTTTCAGCCCGACCGGTTGGATGCTGCCAAAAATATCGCCATTCAGTTTATTTCCGGCCGACCTTACGACCGGATTGGCCTGGTGGTTTTTGCAGGCGAGAGTTTTACGCAGTGTCCGTTGACAACCGATCACGCAGTATTGATTAACCTGTTCAAGGATATTCATACCGGGATGATTGAGGATGGAACAGCGATTGGTGAAGGTCTGGCTACGGCTGTGGCCCGCCTGAAGGACAGCAAAGCCAAAAGCAAAGTGGTAATTCTGTTGACCGATGGTGAGAATAACCGCGGCGAAATTGCGCCGGTTACCGCAGCCGAAATTGCCAAAACGTTTGGAGTTCGTGTTTACACTATCGGGATCGGCTCGATTGGCACGGCACCTTATCCGGTGCAGACTCCCTTCGGCACGCAGATGAGGCAAATGCAGGTGAAGATTGATGAACCAATGTTGAAACAAATCGCGTCGATTACCGGAGGGGAATATTTCCGGGCCACCGATAATGCCAAGCTGAAAGAAATTTACAAAGAGATTGATAAGCTGGAAAAATCGAAAATCGATGTGAAGCAGTTCAGCAGGAAGACGGAAGAATTCGAACGTTTTGCTCTTCCGGCCCTGTTACTGACGCTGTTGCTGGTGTTCCTGAAGAACACGATTTTCAGAAATATTCCGTAAGAAAGAAGCTTGAGAGAAAGAGGGCCTGGCCCGGTGGTGTTGAAGAATTTTAGTCAAGAAATTAAAAGGAAAAATGGAATCATTTAGGTTCGCAAATCCCGAATATTTATACCTCTTGCTGGTGATACCGGCATTTGCCATCGTCTTTTGGCTGGCCAGAAGAGGACGACGTAGAGCAATCCGCAAATTTGGAAATCCGGAACTGCTGGCCGGTTTGATGCCCAACGTGTCGAATGGTCGTCCGGTAGTGAAATTCTGGATATGGATGCTGGCTTTGGCATTTATAATTGTCGGAGTCGCTCGTCCGCAGTTTGGCTCGAAACTGAAAACGGTAAAACGCAAGGGAATCGAAATCATGATTGCCCTCGATGTGTCGAACAGTATGCTGGCCCAGGACATCAAACCCGATAGGCTGGACCGGGCGAAAAGAGCCATTGCCAAATTGACAGACCGGCTCAATCAGGACAAAATCGGGTTGATCGTGTTTGCTGGGCAGGCTTATATTCAGTTACCCATTACTACCGATTATGCATCGGCCAAACTTTTTCTGAATTCGGTTAACACGAATATGGTTCCGGTTCAGGGAACAGCTATTGGAGCAGCCATCAACCTGGCAGCCCGTTCGTTCTCGCCCAATTTCGAGGGAAATAAAACCATCATTGTGATTACCGACGGTGAAAACCATGAAGATAATCCGGTAGCGGCAGCCAAAGCGGCGTACGAAAAAGGAATCACTGTCAACACCATTGGGATGGGACTTCCCGAAGGAGCACCGATTCCGGTTACGTTGCCCAACGGAGAACAAGGTTACCGGAAGGACAGCCAAGGGAACACGATTATTACGAAGTTGGATCAGAAGATGCTGACCGAAATTGCGGATGCGGGAGGAGGAACGTATATCCGGGCCAACAATGCACAGATCGGATTGAATACTTTGTTCGACGAGTTGAACAAGCTGCAAAAAGCGGAAATTGAATCGCGGGTGTATTCCGATTATGAAGACCAATATGGGTATTTCCTAATCATGGCTCTGGCATTGATTTTGATCGATTTCCTCGTGCTCGACAGGAAAAACAGGTGGTTGAAAAATTACAGTTTATTTAATTAACAGAGAAGGATTTAGATATAATGAACGTGAAAACATTCATGTCGGAAAATAAAGTGTGGATGAGGCAAATCGTTCTCATGGCGATGATTCTATCCCTCGCGGTTCCGGTATTTGCGCAGAAAGAGCGGAAATACATCCGGGAAGGAAATAGTTTTTTCGAGAAAGGATTACAGGACACAGCCAGTCTCGACACAGTCAACTTCAGCAAGGCCGAAGTAGCTTATCGCAGAGCGCTGCAGGAGAAGCCCAACGACTTCAAGTGGAAGTTTAATCTGGCGGATGCCACCTACAAGCAGGCTAAGCCCGGAAAAGCTGCCGAGCAGTTTGAGCAGCTGGCCAAAGAGACCGATAACACCAAGGATAAGGCAATGGTCTACCATAATCTGGGGAATTCGTTGCTGGCGCAGAAAAAGATTGACGAGAGTATCGATGCCTATAAAAAGTCGTTGCGGTTGAATCCGAACGATATGGAGACCAAGTACAATCTCGCTTACGCGGAAAAATTGAAGCAGCAGCAAAAGAATAAGAAAAAGAATCAGAAGAACCAGCAGAATAAGAACAACAAAGACAAGAATAACAAGAACAACAAGGATAAGAACAAGCAAAACAAAGACCAGAATAAGAACAAACAGAATCAGGACCAGAAGAAAAATCAGGATCAGAATAAGAATAAACAAAATCAAAACAAGCAAAACCAGAATAACCAAAACCAAAATCAGCAGCAGCAACAACAGCCTCAGCAAAACAAGATTTCAAAACAAAATGCCGAGCAGATGTTGCAGGCCCTGCAAAACGATGAGCGAAAAACACAGGAAAAAGTGCGTAAGCTGAAAGCAAAAAAGGCGCAGCAGCGCAAGGTTGAAAAGGATTGGTAACGGTTGCCATTGATGTGTAACCGGATACCCTCCGGAAAAATTCCGGGGTTTTGCTAATTTTGAGGCATGTTGACAATGCAAAACAGATTAATCACGAAATATACAGGCATACAGATGATGAAGAAAAAGACCCTGTTTCTTCTCTTGTTTACGCTCTTTGCCGGCTTAACTGCCCGCGCCGACGACGTTCGGTTTTCGATGTCGGCGCCCAACGTGGTAGAGCTGGGAAGTCAGTTCCGGCTCTCTTTTGTGCTAAACACGCAGGGAGAGAATTTGAAACTTCCGGAGTTGAATGACTTCGATGTACTGATGGGACCCTCGACTTCCAACAGCACCTCCATCCAGATGATCAACGGGAAAACAACCCGTTCGGTCACTTTCTCTTACACCTACATTCTGCAGGCGAAGAAAGAGGGAAAGTTCACCATTCAACCGGCCACCATTGACGCGGACGGAAAGACATACACGTCAAACCCGGTGACCATTCAGGTGGTAAAAGGCTCGTCGAAACCGGCTGGAGGAGGTGTCGACAAGCCGGCAGCTACACCAGGACATATCGATTCGAAGGATCTGTTTGTCAAGGTGGACGTGAACCGGAAATCGGTTTACAAAGGAGAGCATCTCGTTGCGACCATTAAAATTTACTCACGGGTGAACCTGAGTGGATTCGACGATATTGAACTCCCGAACTTCGAAGGGTTCTGGTCGCAGGATATCGATATTCCGCAACAGATTTCGTTGCACCGGGAAGCCTACAACGGAGAAATATACAATGTGGGAACACTGAAGAAGACGATTCTTTTCCCGCAGCAAACCGGAAATATCACCATCAAGCCGGTAAAAATTGTGGCGTTGGTGCGTCAGCGCGTGCAGCAGCCGCAGAGCATTTTCGACGATTTCTTCGATCAGTTCTCAACGGTGAAAGCTACGGTGTTCAGTCAGCCGATCACCATTCATGTGAAATCATTGCCGAAAGCACCGGCCGATTATTCCGGTGGAGTCGGGAACTTCCGTCTCGAATCTTCTATCACGGCAACGGATGTAAAAGCCAACGATGCCGTGACGTTGAAGTTGAAGATTTCCGGTAACGGTAACCTGAAATTGATTGATGCGCCTAAGGTTGATTTCCCGCCGGATTTCGATACATACGATCCGAAGAATACCAGCGATTTCAAAGCAACGGAGAGTGGTCTGGAAGGAAGCACCTCGTTCGAATACCTGGTCATTCCGCGTCATGCCGGCGATTTTACCATTCCGGCTGTCAACTTTGTGTATTTCAATCCGGCAACCGGAAGATACGTGACCAAGACCACCAAGTCGTATGATTTGCATGTGGAAAAAGGAGCCGGTAACCAGTCGAACACGGTTGTCAGCAGCGGACTTTCCAAAGAAGATGTGAAATTCCTCGGAAAGGATATTCGTTATATCAAGACGGATAACAACCAACTGTTCCAACGAAACGATACGTTCTTTGGTTCGGTGAACTTCTACCTGATTTATCTCGGAGGAGCATTCCTCGTACTCATATTCTATCTCTTTAACATGAAGCGCATCCGCGAGAATGCCAACCTGGCCCGGGTGAAAAACCGGAAAGCCAGCAAGGTGGCCATGAAGCACCTGAAAGTGGCCCGCGGCGTTCTGAAGCAAAACGATGCGGAGAAATTCTACGAAGCGGTAACCCGTGCATTCTGGGGCTATCTCAGCGATAAGCTGACCATTCCGGTAGCCGATTTGAATAAGGAACGCGCCACCGAAGCGTTGTTGGAGCGCAGTGTTTCGCAGGAACTCGTCGATCGCTTCATCGAAACGCTCGACACTTGCGAGTTTGCGCGCTTTGCACCCGGCGGAGGCACATCGACAGCCATGAATGAGATGTACGACAAGGCTGTGGAGGTGATGAGCCGCATGGAAAAAGAGATTAAGTAACGATGAAAGAGAATCAACAGAACAGGGATTCGATGAGACAAAAAGTATTATACATCATAGGATTGTTGGCGCTGGTACTGGTGTCCGGCACAACATTCGCTCAAAAAGCAGAACAGGATTCCATCGCTAAGGCAGATACATTGTATGCGCAAGGCCATTATCCGCAGGCTGCCAGTGTGTATTCAGGTATCCTGAAACGCGGATATGAATCGGCCGACCTCTATTTCAACCTGGGAAATGCCTATTACAAATCGGGAAAGATAACTAAGGCCATCATCAATTATGAGCGGGCCCGTTTGCTGGCTCCCAACGATGACGACATCAAGTATAACCTCGAATTGGCGCAGGCCCACGTGGTCGATAACATTCAGCCGTTGCCCGAATTTTTCCTGACCAAATGGTGGCACAGCATTATTAATACGCATTCTGCGGATGAGTGGGGAACACAAAGCATGATAGCATTCTTCATCTTCCTCATCATCTTTGCCTTGTTTCTTTTTGCGCAAACGGTGCGCCGGAAAAAGCTCGCATTCTGGGTTTCCATTTTGGCGCTTGTCTGGTCGGGATTTACCTTCTCATTTGCATCGAGCCAGAAGAGCAAGCTGACACACCGTAATACAGCCATTATCACGGCGCCGACGGTGACGGTGAAAGGTTCGCCCAGTGAAACGGGAACCGAACTCTTCATTATTCACGAAGGCCTGAAGGTGAAACTCACTGACAGTCTCGGTACCTGGAAGGAAATTCAGCTGGCCGACGGCAACAAAGGTTGGGTGCAGGACTCAACGATGGTACGCATCTAAATCGCTTTTCAAATAATATTTCAGGGCGGGGGTAAGTAACTTTACTCCCGCTTTTCGTATATCCCTTTTCGATTGTTATTTTTGCAATTCGAAAATGAATAACGATGGTGGAAATTTATCCTGCGGGATTTGAATCAAAAATTGGTTTCGACAAAATACGCGACTTGCTGAGTCAGCGGTGCCTGAGCACACTCGGGAAGGAGATTGCTGCGCAGTTTAGTTTCTCGTCTAACTACGAGACCATTGTCCGTCAGCTCGACGAGACCGTGGAATTCATGCAGATCATTGCCGAGGAAACCAATTTCCCCACAGGCTACTACCTCGATGTTCGTCCGGCACTGCAGAAAATTAAAGTGCCGGGTACATTTCTCGAAGTACACGAGCTGTTTGACCTGAAACGTTCGCTGGAAACCATTCGTGCCATCGTTAATTTTTTCCGTTCCCGGGAAGAAGAGGAATTCCCCAGTCTGCGCGAGGTGGTGCGTGATGTGCAGCTTTTCCCGTTTGTGTACGACCGCATCGACCAAATCATCAGCAAACACGGAACGATAAAGGACAATGCGTCACCCGAACTGGCGCACATTCGCCGCGAAATTTTTTCCCGGCAGGCCAGCGTTTCTAAAATTATGCAGAGCATTCTGCGGAAAGCACAGAAAGAGGGACTGGTGGAAAAAGACGTTTCCACTTCCATTCGTGACGGCCGCACGGTGATTCCCATTGCTGCCGGAAACAAGCGAAAACTGAAAGGAATTGTACACGATGAATCCGCTACCGGACGTACGGCCTACGTAGAGCCGGAAGAAGTAGTAGAAGTGAATAACCGTATCCGGGAGCTGGAATCGGCCGAAAAGCGGGAAATCGTAAAAATCCTGATTCACTTTACCGACGAAATCCGTCCGTATGCCGAAGATTTGGCGTTTTCGTACGGCATTTTAGCCGAACTCGATTTTATTCGGGCCAAGGCTCTTTTGGCCATCGAAAGCGAATCGGTGAAGCCGAAAGTGACCGATAAACTGGAGCTGGAATGGTTCAAGGCCCGTCATCCGCTGCTGGAACGCAACCTGAAGGTGGAGAACCGGAAAGTGGTTCCGCTTGACATTACACTGACCGAAAAGAGCCGCATTTTGCTCATTTCCGGTCCTAACGCCGGTGGTAAATCAGTTTGCCTGAAAACGGTAGGCCTGGTGCAGTACATGTTACAATGTGGTTTGCCCGTTCCGGTAAGCCCGGACAGTCGCTCCGGAATTTTTGAACAGATGTTTATCGACATTGGCGACGACCAGTCACTGGAAAACGACCTGAGTACGTACAGCTCGCACCTCACGAATATGAAGTTCTTCACGAAGAACTGTACGCCTAAAACGCTGGTGCTCATTGACGAGTTTGGAACCGGAACCGAGCCGATGCTGGGAGGTTCCATTGCCGAGGCGGTTCTCAATCGTGTCAACCAGTTAGGGACCTATGGTGTTATCACCACGCACTATACCAACCTGAAACACTTTGCCAGCTCGGCGGAAGGCATCGAAAATGGCGCGATGTTGTACGACTCGCACCGGATGGAACCGCTTTTCCGTTTGCAGATTGGCAAACCGGGAAGTTCGTTTGCTTTTGAGATTGCCCGTAAAATCGGGCTTCCGGAAGACATTCTGAAGGAAGCGAGTGATAAAATCGGGCAGGAGCACATCGATTTCGACAAGCACCTGCGTGACATTGTTCGCGACAAGCGGTACTGGGAAGGCAAGCGGCAGCGTATCCGGAAGGTGGAACGTCACCTGGATGACATGGCCGGCAAGTACGAATCCGATTTGGAAGAAACCGAACGGATGCGGAAAGAGATTCTGGCGAAAGCCAAACGCGAAGCCGATGAACTATTGTCCAACACCAATCGGATGATTGAGCGAACCATTCGCGAGATTAAAGAGGCCAATGCCGAGAAAGAACAAACCCGCAAGGTGCGCCGCGAGCTGGACGATTTCCGCGATGAGGTGGAAAAGAAAGCTACCGAGGACGAGGAAAAGATAGCCCGGAAGATGGAGAAACTGCGGCAAAAGGAGCAAAAGCGCCGCGAAAAATCACCGCGTAAAGAGCCGGAGAAAAAGAAAGCCAAACCAGCTCAACCCAAAACGCCCACGCTGGAAGTGGGAGCAAAGGTCCGGTTGCAGGGACAGCAGGCAGCCGGCGAGGTGCTCGAAATCAACGGCAAAAACATTGTGGTGGCCTTTGGAGCGTTGCGTTCCACGGTGAAACGCGATAAACTGGAAGTGGTATCGAACAGCCAGTTGAAGAAAGGTGAGGTGCAGAAAAATAAAACCATTGCCCGGATCAACGATGCCATTGCCGACCGGAAAATGACCTTCAAACCGGAAGTTGACGTGCGGGGAATGCGTGCCGAGGAGGCGCTGCAGAAAATTCAGGAGTTTGTTGATGAAGCCATCATGGTGGAAGCTGCCGAGCTCCGCATCCTGCATGGAAAAGGTACCGGCGTTTTGCGCGAACTCATCCGCAACTACCTGCGCACCGAACCGATGGTACGGCACTACCATGATGAACACGTCCAACATGGCGGCGCCGGTATAACGGTGGTGGAGCTGGCGTAACGAAGGTTAATCGTTCGCCCGCTTCTCTTTCACAATCTCTCGCACATCTTTCAGCAATAGCGGAAAGGCCGGAGCGGTCATGTTGTGCCCGTAGCCTTGCATTTCGTATAGTTGCGTGTCTTTGTGCCCCACCACTTTCATCATGCGCATCAGGTAAGCATTCTCTTCATAGCGTCCCAGCATTTCCATATGACGGTCGCCGGTGATGAGCAGTAACGGCGGTGCATCTTTCCGCACCCAGTACAGCGGCGCCAGACTGTCGACAACCGGTTGTGTTCCCGGAATACCCCGCTCGGCGCGAATAGTGAAGTGCGTAATGGTATGTCCGCTGAAGGGAATTAACCCCGCAATCCGGTTGGCATCGATGTCCCATTTTTTAAGGTAATTTTTGTCCAATCCCACCATCAGGGTGAGGTAACCACCGGCCGAGTGCCCCGAGACGAATATCAGCGTCGAATCGCCACCATATTGCTCGATGTGGTTGAACGCCCAGGCCACAGCGGCCGCTGCATCGTCGATGCAATGCTCCGCTTTGATGTGAGGTGATAGCCGGTATCCTACGCCAATCACGGCCATACCCTGTTCTTTCAACTCTTCCGGAATCTCTTTGTGTCCGCCCGTCAGGCCGCCACCGTGAAACCAGACAATGGTGGGGAAATGCTTCACATTCTTCGGGTAATACAGGTCCAGCACACATTGCTGCCGGAGGTACTCATCGGCCTGGTTGAGTGAATCGCTGTAATACGGAATGTTGGATTGGGTAACGTACTCGGTCTTTTGCGCGAATGCCGATGTCACCCAAAGCACCAGGGCGAGCAACAGATAAGTTTTCTTCATGGGATGTTTTGTTTGATTACGATTAGGTGTTTTGCTTCGTGAGGTGTAAATATAAGGAATACGCAGAAGTGAATCGTTTAAATAAGTGACACATGTTTTATTCCGGAGAAAATTCAGAAATTACCAAATAGGAGTACTAAAGAAATGACGATGATGATTATGAAAAGAATATCGAAGTATATAAGTCGGATGTATAAAATTACTTTCTGAGCTAATTTCTTTGCTTCAGGAGTTGTTTCCTTGTCAATGTACCGTTTAAAAAAGGGAAGAAATAGTACAGCGTATTTGTTATATAATATTCGGTCTCTGGAAGTTTCAATGATATTGGCGTATTTCTGTAATTCTTTGGGAAAAATAGATTTCAAATATTCAAAATGGAAGTGAGCTTTTGCATACATTAGAATGAAAGGACTTAAAATCAATAAGCCCATTGATATCAAAAACAAAACTCCACCAGTTTTCATTTATACCTTTTTATTGCTGTTTGAAATTAAAATTAAAAAACGTTTTAATGAGAATCAACTCTTCTACAACCTCTACGAGGTCGCATTGAGGCTGGAGAGGTTTTCAGCTACAATACTAAATCTCCTGCGGAGAAAGTATCGCGACGTTTCCAGAGTTTGGAAAAGCTCCTACCTATGCTGCATTTCCTGCAGCGAAATTCCGCGTAGCGGATAAAGTATTGTAGCAATTGCCATTCCCAAACCCGCATTTTCCGCGTAGCGGATACACAAAACCATCCCCGGTATCAGCAATTAATAAAACACAGCGACAACCAATATCAGCAAAGCGACTGAAATGCTAAAACCAATCTTCATGAACTTCCAGGCTTCGCGGTATTTCCGTGTATAGCCGTTTTCTTTGTAGCCGTTGGCCATCACCAGCGTAAATACCCCCCAGAAGAAAAGGAGATACATTAGTTTTTGCGATGTTCTCAAAGGGATGTCTTCTTTTTTCATCGTTAGGATATTGAGTCGTTAATTTAAAAGATGTCTTTATCATTAACTGGCGGAATCTTTGCGTCTAGTTCTTTTATTATCTTTTTCAACAGGGATTATTAGTGTCGTATGATTTTGTGTATTCTATGTACGCTCCCAATTCCTGTGTAAAATTTACTCTTGATTGGGGACGGAATTAAATTTTTGTTCTTTAAACCATTCTTTGGATTCTCCACTAAAAAGAACAATTAGAACATACAACTGAAGTAAAGCTTGACCAACAGAAACAACTACGATAATCGGGCTTAATCTAAAATATCCCCAAACGACTATGCATTATATACATTACAGAATTCGGTATCTTTAATATTCAATCGAATAGAGATTTTTGTGTTTGAATTGACCTATTTTTATGTGCAAATTTTAGAGGTTTTCCTTTTACAGTTAAAATATCCTGTCTACTTTTTAAGAAATTAGAAACTTTACGTGAACTCCAATCAATTTTTAGCGTATCAATAATCTTTTTTGCAGGGAAAGCACCTGTCTTTAAGAATTCAATTATTTTTTCTTCAATGTTATTGAGGTCTGATTCAGAAACTATTGATTTAGAATCCTCATTAATTTCATAAGTTGTCAGATTACCTACAATATCAACTGCTTTGCCACCTTTTGAGATTAGGATATTATTTGCATTTTTTTCTCTCGGATTTGGTTTTCTAACATAAATTGTTCTTCCTTTTCTTAATCCATCCATTACACCCGACCAAGTTCCACCTTTTTCACTTGATTCGGCTACATAAATCTCAGATGCAAGTCCATAGATTATTGGATTACGTGCCATAGCAAGTTGAACACTCCACGGTGCTTTCGGATAAAAAGTACTTAGAACTAAAACATCACCTTCAATTATTTGCTTGTAATACTTTTTAAAACCTGATTGAAAAGTCGCTATTCCTTGAGGAAGAACAATTATGCTTTGTCCTTTGTATTTTAGAGCCGAGTCAAGTGCTTGTTTATCTACACCCTTGGCAAATCCACTAACAACAACCTTATAATCCGTTGAAGCATTTTTTGCAATATTATCTGTAAATTCTAAAGAATTATCATTTGCTTTCCTTGAACCGACGATAGCAATTGATTTTTCTTTCAATATTTGAAGATTACCTTTAGTATAAATAACTGGAGGGGCGTATGTTCTACCCAAATTTTTCTTCAGTGTTGGGGAATAATCTTGTGATGTAATTGGAAGTATATTGTAACCTTGCTCTAAAAGGTCTTCAACCATAAAAGCATAGTTTGACAATTCTTTTTTTGCATCTAAGAAAAGTTCAACTTCTGTTTCAGTTATTTCATATTCTTTTTCCCAAGTCGATTTTTCAAACTCAAAAAAGTCAATAATTGATTTACCCTGTTCAAATAGCCGAACAATTATTTCGTTTTTCTTTTTAGTTTTTATCTTAGGAACGTGAGCTAAAGCCAACCAATATGTTAATTCTTTATTCATACTCAATTATTTAAATGTCTCCTCCTACGGTTCTTGCAATTACCAAAGGAGCAATTTTCGTAACCCCAAATTTAGTCAAAACATTTCCGATTTCCTTAATTGTTGCACCACTATCAAATATGTCATCAAATAAGATAACTGATTTGCCAGTTATCTCGTGGGGGGCAGAGTAATCGAATTTTTGAGTTACATTGTCTTTTTTTAGATAGCCATTTTTGAATACTTTTTGTGGCTGAGTTTCTCCTGTTTTTATCAAATTATGAGAAATAGGGACTTTTAAAACTTGTGATAACTTTTCTGTAAAATTTTTCACTAAATCACCAGATTCAGTTGGGGGAACGTAAACAATAAAATCAAATTTTTCTTGTCCATATTTTTTCCTGAATGCTTTCAATGTAAGTTTTAGGAGAAAATCAGGAAAATCTCCACCATTCTCATATTTGCTCCGATGTAATGCTGCACCAACACTAGATACACCATAATAACTTGAAGCAATTCCGTTTACAATATTTGAAAACCTACTTTCAACATTTAGTTCAGGAAAGTATGATTCTCGGAAATTTTTCAAATTTTGTATTGTTGTTTGCTGTGGATTCAAAGTCAATGGTTCAAGTGATGTATTATCACAATTTTGATAGTGACTATGTGATTTATCTCCCAAATAATCACACAAGAACTTCATCCTTGAACTTTCTGTATTTACATACTCTATCATCGAATCAAGTTCCTTCAATTTTTGTTCTCTTAGTTCAGCAAAAGACTTTGTGTTGAGTTCAGGTGCATTGAATTGATATTCATATTTTTTTGAGCGACCGTAAATAACCTCTTTTATTATCCCTTGTTCAATTAAATCGGCCTTTATAACTCGTACCTGTGTTTGCTTCAAATTCGTAGCTTTCATTATTTGTCGTTCGCCCAATTGTTCTTGTTTGAGAACGTTAATGACTTTATTATAGGCTTTTATACTTGGGCGACCACCGTCAATAAAAGCTTTTGGTAATTTGAAATCTTCTTCAATGTCATTTTCATCTTTTGCTGAATTATAGAAAAGAATTAATCTGGTTGGTTTCCCATCTCTACCTGCTCTACCGATTTCTTGATAGTAATGTATTGGAGAGGCTGGGATTTGAGTGTGAACAATAAATCGAATATCAGCTTTATCTATTCCCATTCCAAGAGCATTTGTTGACACAACTGCTTTCCATCTATTACCCATTAATCCATTTTCAATTTCTTTTCTCGAATCAGAATCAAGACCTGCGTTGTATTCAGTTGAACTTATGCCCAAATACTCGAACCACCTTGAATAAATCTCTGTATTTACTCTTGTTCCTGTATAAATTAGACCGGTTCCTTCCAATCTTGACAAATTCTCAGCCAACCACAAAAGCTTTTCATCTTCCGAATTTACTTTTATTACATATAGTCGAAAATTTTCACGGATTAGTTCGCCTCTGATAGTCTGAATGTTTCCTGATATTTGTCTTTCAATATCTTCTTGTACTCTTTTTGTCGCTGTCGCTGTAGTTGCCAATACAGGCAGATTTTGTGGTAATAATTTAACAAGGTTTATAATTCTCCTAAATGCAGGTCTAAAATCGTGTCCCCAAACTGAAATTGTATGTGCCTCATCAATTACAATCATTGATAGATTCATTTTTCTTGTAGCTTCAATCCATTCTTGGTTTTCTTGTCTTTCAGGAGCGATATATAAAATCTTCAATTTACCATCTAATGCGTCCTGAATCGTTTGTGAGTTTTCTTCTGGTGTCTGTTCAGAATTAATGAATTTTGCTTTTATACCTTTCTCATTTAGTCCTTTTACTTGATCTCGCATTAAGGCAATTAGAGGAGAGAAAATTACAGTCAGCCCTTGAAATTGTGTTGCAGGAAATTGAAAACAAAGTGATTTCCCGAATCCAGTTTTTTCAATTAGTAAAACTCTTTTTCCTTGAAATAATAAATCAATAGTTTCCCATTGTTCATCATAAAAATGGTCAAATCCAAAAGTGCTTTTTAATCTTATATTAGCTTCTTGTCTATTCACGATTTCTGTTCTTTATATTGTGGCTAACGTTTATATGTACATTGAAAATGTGCTATATCTCCATTATTGGATGGAAATACACACTTTTTCTGACTAATATTTTCAAGACCATCAAACAGATTATTCATCTCTTCTAATCCTTGATAATTATCTCGAAAACCTCCGTCATTTCAACTAGCTGAGATCTGAAGTTGGTCTGCTCAGTTTGCATTTTATTGGTTATTTAGGCAGTTCAAAATAGAAAATTTCCCCCAAAACCCCATCCGTCACATCTTTAGATCCACCCATTTTACCCTCCCAATTTTCCGTTCACATACCAGATCCGGTCGTTCATCAAAAAGATTGATACGTTCATCAAAAAAATCGGGCTAGCTAAAATTTTTAATTTATATCCATTATAAGGTGGAGAACGAAACGTTCGTTGAGTAATCTTTCAATCATATTTCTTCCTACCCATACTGTACAATTAACATATATTCATTAATTTGTAGCCAGTTTTTCGGACACCAAACGCCGAACTTGTAACTTAACCTATTAAATGTAAACTATGGAAAAAGATGCGAAGAAGGGCGTCAGCCGCAGACGCTTTTTGGGGACTACCGCTGCCGGAATGGCTGGTCTGGCCGTACTTCCGGGACTTTCCTCCTGTAAACAAAAACCTGCTGCAACAGACAAAACCATCCGCATGGGCTTCATTGGTATGGGCCGTCAGTCCATGTTCCTGCTCAACGGATTTCTGCAGATTCCGGGTACGCAAGTAGTAGCCGGTTGCGATGTGTATGGAAGAAAACGCAAACGTTTTGAGCAACGCGTGACCGATTTTTATGCCGAAGCCGGTCAGAAAGCGGATGTGAAAACATACGAAAAATATGAAGACCTGCTGGCTCGCGAGGATATCGACGCGGTGGTGATTGCCGTACCCGATCATGCACATGCCATGATTGCTGTGGCTGCCTGTAAAGCCGGCAAGGATGTGTACCTCGAGAAGCCGATGACCTTCACCATCAAGGAAGGACAGGTACTGCGTCAGGCCGTTCGCGACAACGACCGCGTACTGGCCATTGGTAGCCAGCAACGTTCCGATCCCAATTTCCAGCACGCTGTGGAGCTGGTACAATCGGGCAAGCTGGGTAAAATAACGAAAATCAATGCCTACGTAGGTGCACCGCCTACTCCGTATACGCTTCCTGAGGAGCCGATTCCCGAAGATTTGAACTGGGACCGTTGGTTAGGCCCGTTGGCTGGTGATATTCATTTCAACAACGAACTGAATCCGCCTATTTCCCTTGACCCGCCGCAGGATGAGCAATTTTGGGGAGGCTGGCGCTGGTACAAGGAAACCGGCGGTGGTTTCACGACCGACTGGGGCGCTCACATGTTCGACATTGCCCAGTGGGGTTTGGGTATGGATGGTAGTGGTCCTATCGAGATTGCACCCATTGGCGACGGCACCGAGTTTATGCAGTTCAAATATGCCAACGGAACGGTAATGACTTCCGAGCCTTTCGATGAGAAGCTGACCAAGGGAGTGAAGTTCTGGGGCGAAACAGGATGGATTGAAGTAGCCCGTGGTTATTTCAACGCATCGGACGAGAAATTCATGCCAGCCGAATCGGTAGCAGATGACGGTCCGTACGAAACCAAAATCCCGCACCAGGTGAACTTCATCGAAGCAGTTCGCGAGCGGAAAGACCCGGTGGTTCCGGTAGAAATCGGGCACAGCAGTGCCACGGTTTGTAACCTCGGTAACATTGCCTGCGACCTGAAACGCACTATCAAATGGGATCCGGATACGGAAACTTTTGTGGATGATGAAGACGGTGCAGCTACCGCGAAATTGCATTACGAATATCGCTCACCCTGGACTTTGACTTAATTGCCATAAGTTAAGATTTATAGTTAAACAAAGCAGGTTCTTCAAGCAATTGGGGAGCCTGTTTTAATTAAGACGAAAGAGGAGAGTGTTTAGACGTTAGATAGGAGATATTCTGTGTCAGGTTTGTGCTGCAATTGTTCCTGTGGTTGGCAGAGTGTTCAGTTTTAAGAAAAGAAGAGAAATCCATTAACGGAGCACATGAATTGCCGGTGGTTTTAACCACCGGTTGCTGGTTGGCTGATGCGGACTGCGGTCGCGCGATGATGATGATTGAAAAGCAAAGGTTCTTTCGACCGCAATGGATTCTGTCTCTTTTCTGATGTCTAAAATCTAATGTCTGGTATCTATTGTCTGGCGTCTGGTGTCTTTGGTCTTGACTCGAATGTCTTCTTCCCACTAAACAAGATGACCGCGTTCACGGCAAACGCAGAGATGATGATCCAATTGCCAATCATCCGGTCGCCATACAAACTGTAGACTTTTCCGGCTAAGGCCAGGATACTTCCGGCTGCCATGGCCATGGTACTTTTTCTCTCGCTGGTGCGGAAGCCGAGTAATCCGGCTGCTGTTGGTACAATGAACGCACCGGAGAATACAGCCAGCGCAATCAGCAGTACCTGGATGATGGAGGTGACTTCCAGCGCCAGCAAAATGCTGAGTCCGCCCAGACCAAGAATAATCAGGCGTGTATTGAGCAGCGAATTTTTCGTGTCGAGTCCTTTGGAAATAGGGTCGCTGATGATAATGGAGGCCGTCAGCAAGGTTGTATCGGCGGATGACATTACTGCCGAAAGCAAGGCTGCCATCATCAGTCCGATTCCCCATTCCGGCATCACATGGATGATAACCGGAATCAAAGCCGAACCGGTGTGGTAATCCAGATCGGGATACTGGTAGCTGGCGAAAACACCGAGAAAGGTAATCAGAAACGCAAACGGGATGAGGATAATGGCCGAAAGCCTGACACTTTTGCGAGCCGTCTCCTCACTGTCGGCACAAAACAGCCGCGAATAAATATCCGGTCCAACCACAAAGGTCGTCGAGTAGGAGAGCAGTAACACCAGCAGGTCCAACACATCGAAATGCTGGTTGAACGGAAATCCTATCGGTGTCATCTTTACTTCGGCAACCGGAAAATGGAAGAAAATGTAAACGGCTGAAATCAATACGCCTGTGAGGATAAAGAGCGCCTGAAACTGGTCGGTCTTCAGGATGGAAACCTGTCCGCCGATGAGGGTATAGAAAACGAAAACCAGTCCTGCTCCCATCACACCGTAGCCATAGCCCAACCCAAAAAAGCTGTTCATGATTTTGGCTGCACCGATGATTTGTGCCGCCACGATGCCAATCCACGCCAGTGGAATAATAATGGAGGCGAGTGTTTTGGCTTTTGGGCCATAAAAGTCGCCCACCAACTGCGGAAGCGTATATTTCCCGAACCGGCTGACATATTTAGCCAATGGTATGAGAACGATGAATCCGGCAGCGGCTGAGAGCATCAGCCAAGAAGCTGCCCAGCCCTGCACGTAAGCCAGATTAACAGTTCCCAGAATGGCCGAACTTCCTAGAATGGTGGCCAGCATAGAACCGGTTACCTGCCATAAACTGCCCCGTTTTCCCGCAACGAAGAAATCACCCGATGATTTGATTTTCCGGGAGGAACGAATGCCCACCCAAATCATGATGACGAGATAAAGTACCAGGAAAACGTATTTAATCATGCAGCCGAGCGTTTTGATGTGGTGCAAAAATCGGACAAAATATCGTTCTGCCCAAATGGTTTGCTTTGCAGTCTATTTTTCAGGAAACAGGCTCGGTTGCGTCATCAGTTTCACCTTCTTCCCGGAAGGGAGGACGAAATACCCAGATAATTCCCCAAAGCGATGCAAAGGCAGTAATGAGATAAAACATGAAGCTGAGGGCAATGGAAAGGTCGCCGGCCAGTCCCAGTTGTTGCGAGCCATACAGGAAAACCAGTTCGCGGGCACCGGCTCCTCCAATCGTAATCGGCAATGCCGCAGCAACTGACGACAGAAAGAAGAGGAACAGGTAATCGACCAGGTTAGCCTGCTGATGGAAAGCCAGCAAAATAAACAAAGCCGAAAGCAGTTGCGATAGTTGCAACGCTAATGACCAACCCGTAAGCGGCAAATGAATGCGAAGAAACAGGGGAAAGAAAAGTCTCAGCAACAGCAGAAATCCGCCATATACCAGAAAATACCCGCCCCAGGCCCATTGTCCGTATGGAATTTGAATGGCGGAAAAGAAATAGAGCGTGATGGTGATGAGTCCGATGGCCACGAGTCCGGATACCCGATCGATGACAACAGCACCGAAGTTCTTCTTCAGGCCGTTTTGCCGGAACTTGTTCACGAGGTAAATTTTGTAGCCGTCGCCGCCAATTCCTCCCGGAAGGAACAAATTGTAAAACATGCCCATCCAGTAAAGCTTCAGGTTGAGCCACCATGAGAGGTGTGCCCCGCTTTCGCGGAAAAGGAGGTTGAGCCGGAAAGCTGCCAGCACTTTTGACAGCACAAAGAACAGCAATGCCAGCAATAGGTATCCCGGCGCCGATTGCCCGAAAATATGCAGCACTTCCCGGAAGGAAATTTTGGAAAGTACCCAGGCAATGGCTCCTGCCGAAATCACCAGTTTCAGCAGGTTGAGTCCAATTTTTTTAATTCGCTTCTTCTCCACCGGTTACCCGCCTTACTTTATAGGGTGCTTTATGTTGCGACTCGTAATAGGTGCGCATCTGGTAATCGAGCAGCAATCCGAGCGTGATGATTTGGAATCCGATGAACAGCAGAATGATTCCGAGCAACAGCAATGGGCGTCCCCAGATGTCTTCGCCCATCAGTTTCAGAATGAAAAAGTAGAAGAGGATGGCACCTCCGGCAAGGCCGGTAAGGATACCAAAAGTTCCGAAAAAGTGCATCGGTTTCTGCATGTACTTGCGGAAGAAGAGCATCAGGATAAGGTCGCTGAGTACCCGAAACGTACGCGACAAACCGTATTTCGATTCTCCGTGGATACGCGCGTGGTGCTTCACATTCACCTGTTCGATTTTGGCTCCTTCGTAGTGAGCCAACACGGAAATGAAGCGGTGCAACTCACCGTACAACGGAATGCTTTTGGCCATGTCGGCACGGAAAACTTTCAACGCGCAACCATTGTCTTTGATATCGACTTTCGTGACCCGACGAATCAGCCAGTTGGCCAGTTTCGACGGAAGTTTCCGAAGAATAAAGCCATCTTTCCGCTTTTCGCGAATACCGGCAACCAAATCGAAATCGCCTTCCTTGGCCCGCTCGACCATCATAGGGATGTCGGATGGGTCGTTTTGCAAATCGCCGTCCATCGTCACAATGAAATCGCCGGTTGCATAGTCGATACCTGCTTTGAGTGCCGGGCATTGTCCGAAGTTTTTCTTTAGCTCGACCAGCTTCAGGTGCGGATTGTTCATCGATTTGATGACCTGAACCGTGTTGTCAGTCGAGCCATCATCAACATAAACAATTTCGAACGGGTAATCGGTTAAGGCTGCAGTTATTTGTTCAACCAGTGGCCGGATATTATCTTCCTCGTTAAAAACGGTGACCACCACTGAAATTTTTTCCATGGACTCTGTTTCTGATTTGAGGCAAAATTAGGATTTTTGACGATGTGGTCTAAATTTATGGCTGAGTAAAAATGAAATGAGAGTCATTCGGTTACCTTTTTTATGTTTTATGATTTTTTATATTGCAAACGAGAAGAAAAAGTTTATTTAGAATAAATTTTAATTGTTGGAGAACTGTTTCCTGAGCTAATTGCACGATGAGTATAGATGGCTGAAATTTAGGGTAGTGTGGAGTGGTTTCATCTAAATAAATAGAGCAGTTTTTAGGTAATGAATCCGAAATTAACATTCATTAACAACCTGTAGTAATTGACACTTGAAAAAAATATATATATTTGTAAAACCCTGTAGAAAGAGAAGTGGTCGTCTGTTTCTTACAGGGGGGATTTGAGGTTAAATAATTTTTGTTGGTGGAAAATTAAGGGCGGTATCTTTACCGCCCTTTTTCTTTGCCTTTACCTTGAGTTTTTACATAAAAAAGGCCCTATAAGGGGCCTTGATTCGTTCGGGTATTCCCGGTTAATAATTCTCGCTTTCTTCTTCGAAATAAGCTTTGGGATGCAAGCAGGCAGGACAACGTTCCAGCGCTTTCTCACCTTCGTGCACATAACCGCAGTTGCGGCACTTCCAGCGAACTTTTTTCTCTTTCTTAAAGACTGAATCGTTTTCCAGATTTTCCAGTAGTTTCCGGTACCGTTTCTCGTGTTCGGCTTCTACTTCAGCAATCTTACGGAAAGCCAGGGCCACTGCCTTAAAGCCTTCTTCTTCGGCAACTTTGGCGAACTCCGGATACAAATCGGTCCATTCTTCATTTTCGCCCTCGGCAGCAGCCAGCAGATTTTCGGCTGTTGTTCCTTCTACACCAGCAGGGTAGGAGGCCGTGATTTCAACCATTCCTCCTTCCAGGAAGCGGAAGAAGCGTTTGGCATGTGCAATTTCGTTCATCGCTGTCTCTGCGAAAATGGACGCAATTTGCTCGTAACCTTCCTTTTTAGCGATTTTTGCATACATCTCATAGCGGTTCCGCGCCTGAGACTCTCCTGCAAAAGCTTTCAGCAGGTTCTGCTCAGTCTGCGAACCTTTGATACTCTTCTCCATGTGATAATTGATTTTTGGTTTATTTTGGTCTGACTAATCTTTCTCGAACATGTCCTTGGTGGCTCCGCAAAGCGGACACACCCAATCGTCCGGAAGATCTTCAAATGCTGTTCCCGGTGGAATTCCGGTAATCGGATCACCCGTTTCCGGGTCATAGTTGTAATGGCACATCTGGCAGGTCCAGGTTGCATTTTTGGCAGAGGCTTCTTCTTTTGGTTCCTCTTTCCGGGCTTCTTCGAGTTTCTCCTCTTCGATGTACGTCGGGGCATTCTTCGGTGATAATCCTTTCCTTACTTCATGGTAATAGGCATAGGTCATCGGATTGGCCTCCTCGTTAATTACATCATAGTCGAGCACTTCACCAATGAAAAGAATATGTGTGCCGATTTCATGTGTTTCAATCACTTTGCAGTCGAACCAGGCTACCGAAGAATCGGTGACGATGGGAGCCCCGCTCTGTGCAGTGATGTAATTCACCTTTTCAAACTTGTCAATCTCACGACCGCTTTTGTAACCAAAATTGCCGATGATTTCGGGAGAAGCATCTTCCCGTAATACGGAAAAAGCAAAAATGCCGCTTTCGCGAATCATTTCTGACGTCAGGTTATCGCGGTTACAACTGATGGCGAAGCGTGGTGGCTTTGCTGTTACCTGGAAAGCCGTATTGGCCACATAACCACCCAGTTTATCTCCAGCTTTTGTCGAAATAAGGTATAGCCCATAGCTTACCTTGAGAAATGCATTGATGTCCATGGATTGTCGTTTTGGGTGAATAAAGCCCTAATTTAGCGATATTGAAGGGAAATAAACAGAATTTGAGAAACGGATTTATCGTTAATTACACTTCGTTTATAGAGATATTTTAAAAGTTAGATAGATCATTTTAACAAGTAGTCGAATGTGAAAACAGGAGGCTAATATTTGTATGGTTATGTTTCTCAACACCTAAGACGCTTAATTTTTTCCTTATATTCGTGTCGGTACCGCACACGGTGCTGAAACTAAACCAAACGAACTAACCAACATGGCGGAAAACAGACGAACTTTCCTGAAGAAATCGTCAGTGGGTGCAGTAGGCATCACCATTGGCGGAATTGGCATGTCAGCCAAAAGTTACAGCCGAATTATTGGAGCGAACGAACAGATGAACGTAGCCGGAATCGGGATTAGGAGTCGCGGCGATTACCTGGCCGGTGAATTCAGTAAAGCAGCCGGTGCCGTGGTAACCCATGTTTGCGATGTCGATGCCCGGTTTGTAGATCGAACCATTGCTAATGTTAAAAAGGCAACTGGAAATACGCCCAAAGGCGAACGGGATATTCGTCGGTTGCTGGAAGATAAATCGATTGATGCGGTATTTATCGCGACACCCGACCATTGGCATGCACCCGCGTCGTGGATGGCGATGGAAGCCGGAAAACATGTATATGTCGAGAAACCCTGCTCACACAATCCCAAAGAGGGAGAGTTGCTGAAGAAATTTCAATCCCGCTACGGAAAAGTAATCCAGATGGGAAATCAGCAACGGTCAGCTCCCGAAACCATCGAAGTCATTCGGGAAATCCATAACGGCCTGATTGGTGAAGTGTATCTCGGAAAAGCTTTTTACAACAACAAGCGGGGAACCATTGGGGTAGGCAAACTTGTTCCGGTACCCGACTACCTCGATTGGGAGCTCTGGCAGGGACCGGCACCCCGGGTTGCGTATCACGATAATTATCATCCGTACAACTGGCACTGGTTCTGGAATTGGGGAACGGGTGAAACGTGTAACAATGGAACGCATGAGCTGGACGTATGCCGATGGGCGCTGCAGGTCGATTTCCCGAAGCAGATAAAAGCCACTGGTGGTCGCTATTTTGATAAAGACGACGACTGGCAGTTTTACGATACGTTGCTCAATCACTACGAATTTAAGGGCAATAAAACCATTACCTGGGAAGGTCAGAGCTGTAATGCGGCGAAATTGTATGGCCGTGACCGCGGTTCGGTGATTTTCGGGACAAAAGGCTCTGTTATCATCGACCGGGCAGGGTACGAAGTGTATGATTTGAGTGGTCAGAAGATCCGGGAACAGAAAACCGGAAAAACCTCCAGCACGTCCGATACCGTCGGCACCGGCGATGTGATGACATTGAATCACATCAACAACTTCCTCGATACCGTTCGCGGTAAACACGTCGAACAACATTCTCCTATCGACGAGGCGCACAAATCAGTTTTGTTATGCCATTTGGCGAATATCGCCTGGAAGATGAATCGCCCGCTTACTTGTGACGAAGAGAATGGTCACATTCTGAACGACAAGGAGGCGATGGCGATGTGGGGCAGAACCTACGCGAAAGGTTGGGAGCCCAGAATCTGATAAGTGAAAGCGATTATTTTTTCAGTATAGCATAGAGTGATGGTAAAGTAGCTGTCCGGGAGGAGGGCTACTTTCCTGTTCTATCCATTGTGCAAGATGAATCCCGATAGAGAAATATATGTTCGTTCTTTCCCGGCCATGGGAACCCGGTTCGATATGCTCATTCTGGGGCAATCGAATGAACGCGGTGAACTGTTATTCCAGGAAATCCATCGGGAGGTTGACCGAATCGAAAATTTGTTCAGCCGTTTCCGGGAAGACGGACCGGTGTGGAAAATCAATCAGCAACATCATGGCCAATGGATTGAAGTCGATTCAGAAGAGCTTTGGCAGGCATTTCTGACTTGTCGTGAATATCATCGAAAAACGCTGGGTGTTTTCGACATCAACATGGGCGAAGTGGCGGCGTTGTGGAAAGACGGAAAGGAAGAGCCAACAGAGAATAAAGTCGCAGAACAATTTCGTTTTTCGGGTATGAAGGAGATGGAATTTGAGGAGAATCGTCATTGCATCCGCTTTCTTTCGGGGAAACCCGGAATTGATTTCGGCGCGTATGGCAAAGGATACGCACTGGAACAGGTCCGGAAGATTTTGCATACTCATGAGGCCCGGCAAGCCGTCATCAATTTTGGTGATAGTTCCATTTTAACGCTCGGGAAACATCCTTCCGGGGAATACTGGCCCATGTCGGTCCGAAATCCTGTGAAACCGGGAGAAATCCTCCACGAATTCAGGATGAATAACCATTCGCTGACTACCTCTTCTAACCGATTATTGGCAGATGATGGCTGGAGCCGAAAGTCCAATCACATCATTCATCCGGTAACCGGAAAGCCGGACAACGAAGGCAGGTCGGTTTCGGTTCTGTGCAAATCTCCGGTAGAAGGCGAAATCCTGTCGACTGCTTTCATGCTGCTCTCACCAGAACAGTATGATGCTGTTTTGAATGAATTTGAATATGATGAAATTGTGGTAGTTACATTGGGTTCAGAGGCGTCAATTCAGAAAAAACAATTTCTTTGTAATAACCAAACTAAACCAAACCATTTGATATGAAAGACGAACGGACACGACGGCAATTTATCCGCGACGTTTCGTTACTCAGTGGCTCAGCTGTTCTTGGAGCGTCGATGCCCTGGTTAAAAGCCATGGCCGATGAATCGCAGGTTGGAAACAACGCTTCCGACCGGGTCCGTCTTGGATTTGTCGGTGTCGGAGACCGCGGGCGGGCCTTGCTGCTCAATTGCCAGCAATTGGACAATGTCGAAATTGTGGCAGTTTGCGACAATTATGAACCACATTACCAACGTGCCATTGAGCTAACCAACGGCAAAGCCAAAGCATTTTACGATTACCGGAAAATGATTGATGACGCTGATAACCTCGATGCCGTTGTCATTGCTACTCCGCTTCACGAGCATGCTCATATTACCATCGATTTTCTGGAGAGCGGTATTCATGTGTTTTGTGAGAAATCGATGGCCCGCACATTGGAAGACACAAAAGCCATGGCCTTAACGGCGAACCGGATGGGAAAGATTCTACAGATTGGCCATCAACGCATGTTCAATCCTGCTTATCTGAAGGCATACGAACGGGCTGCTTCCGGCGAGATAGGACAGATAACTCAAATCAGGGCTTACTGGCACCGCAATAACGATTGGCGGCGGCCGGTTCCGGAAGGTCATCCCGAATTGGAACGGAAAATCAACTGGCGCATGTACGACGAGTACTCGGCCGGATTGATGACTGAACTGGCTTCCCATCAGATTCAGGTGGCGAACTGGTTTTTGGGAGAAACACCAACGCGGGTGATGGGCTCTGGTTCCATTTGTTTCTGGAAGGATGGCCGTGAAGTGTATGACAATGTTGCTTGTGTTTACGATTATCCAAAAGGAGTGAAGGTGATATACGACTCAGTGATTAGTAATCGAAAATACGGGCTGGAGGAACAGATTATGGGGCACCTCGGAACAATTGAACCCGAGGTCCGTAAGATTTATTCGGAAAATCCGCCTTCCGCACCCGGTTTCCTTCAGTTGATAAATAACCTGGAAAAGGATATTTTCGAGACGATTCCCATTGGCGGCGCCAGTTGGGTGCCTGAAACGGCTGTGCAATACAAGGGAGAGTACCTGGTGGAAGATTATCAGTACGATGATACATTACTGGAAATGGAGGGATTTGTATTGGCGGTCCGGGACGGACGCCCTTATCCGGGATTGTTACGGGAAGGGTACAATGCGACAGTAGCCGTTTTGCTGGGATTGCAGGCGATGCAGGAAAATCGTATCATTGAATGGCCCGAAGAATATGTTTGGAAGAAGAACGGAGCACTTGTGTGAAAACAGAGAAGTCGAGAATCAATAAAATAAGAACCTGTGAGTGATTGGATTATTACCCGACAACGAAGAAAAAAGGAACTGATATTCTGGGGAGTCAGTTTTATCATCGCATTTCTGATGAACGTCTACAGCATTGTTAGATACAATACTTCATGGAGCGAATTGTATTCGCAGCTGCACATTGTTTTGCTCATCAGTTTTGTGTTATATGCTCTTATTGGTATCATCCGGCTGATTATTTTCGGAATCCTCAAATTAATTCGAAAAACAGCCTGACGGAAGATATCATTCTTGAATCATCAGTTTATTGAAACATCAAGAAGAGCCGGCAATATTTCTTTGGTATTGTTAATAGAAAGGAAAAGGTAAGTGGATTCCCATGATTCGGGGCACTTACCTTTTTTATTTTCAGGACGGATTAAAATCGATGGTTTTTCGTTGCCGGTTACTTTCGATGCAAGCTTCCAACACGTCGATTACTCTTTTCGATTCTTCCGGTTGTACCAGCAACTCTTTTCCATGCCGGATCGCTTCGTACAGGTTTTCGTAAAATACCTTAAAGTTGCCCGGAATGGTTCTCACCTTGCCTTTGTATTCAACACCGTTTATGTTCGTATGCAGCGTTCCCCACCATTCTTCCGGTTCTTCGTTCCAGTCCGGCTCGTTGGGTAAGCGGCCTTCCGTCAACATAGCTTCCTGCTGGTCGATTCCCCATTTCAGGAAAGAACCTTCGGTTCCGTGCAGAATTATCCGAGGTCCGGGCTCTCTAACCAGGTACGAGCTTTTCAGGATGGCATTGAATCCGTCATAATGCAAGCGGATGTCGTAATAATCGGGAACTTCACCCCCGGTTCGGCGGGCAGCCAAATGGCAGGTAACCGCTTCGGGATCTCCAAAAAGGACTAATGCCTGGTCGACCATGTGCGCTCCCAAATTAAAGAGCACGCCGGTTCGTTCATCACCGGTCTCTTTCCAGTTGCCTTCACGGACAAAATTCCGGTAACGGTCAAAATGCGATTCGAACTCCACCAGACGCCCCAGCATTCCTGCTCCAAGCAAACTTTTCACCGTTAGGAAATCGCTGTCGAGTCGTCGGTTTTGGTAAACCGTCAATATCTTGTTATTCTCCTGGGCCAATTGAATCAGTCGGGCCGCTTCTTCGCTTGTTTTGGTAAAAGGTTTTTCAACCACCACATGTTTCCCGGCTTCCAGCGCCTTCATCGTCATTTCATAGTGATAGGGATCGGGTGTGTTGACGATGACCAGTTCAATTTCCGGATCATTGATAATCTCTTCGTACGAACGGACAATCGTCGCTTCGGGATAATCCTTCTCTGAGAGACTCTTTGTTCTTTCCAGAATCTTGCTAATGCTGAAATGGGAATTTACCTTAATGGTGGGGCCGTGAAAAACCTGGCCCGACATTCCAAACGATGCCAGTGCTGTTTTGATGACTTTTTCCATAACGAATTTATATAACGGTCACTCAAATATAAGATTTCTGATTTAGAATGCTGGTTTTGAAAAAGTTTCAGTTAAACATATTGTAAAACATCTGTGTCCTTGAGCATAAAGCCTTGATAGCTGAACACTCAAGCCATAACTTTAAGCAAAGTAATCATTCATCACGAACCATCCCCGGATTTCAGATTTCTGTCTTATTCTAGGGTGTAAAAAACTTCGATTATGGCACAAAATATTCTAGGCAACTATTCAGAGGTTTTCAGGCAGCAGAAACTGGACGGACACATCTCTCCGGGGCCCGTCATCACGATTTCCCGCGAATGCGGATGTTCGGCCAAACGAATTGCTACCAAGCTGTCGAAAATACTGACGGGGTACAGTTACCTGTCTGAAACGAAAACGGACGTGGAATGGCGTTGGATTAGCAAGGAAATCCTTGAGGAGGCTTCTCATGAACTGGAAATGGATCCCAACCATGTGAAGAACGTATTTCTGAGTGAGAAGAAAGTACCGCTTGAGGAGGTAACCAGTGCATTTTCTACCGAGAAGGTGTACGATGCCGACGACCAGAAGGTCATTGAAACGGTAGGAACGGTCATTCGTTCATTTGCCGTTGCCGGTCATCAGATCATTGTTGGTCGCGGAGGTGAAATTCTGAGTCATGGAATCACCGATCGGTTAGCGATTCGGCTTGAAGCGCCGCTCGACTGGCGGGTGAACCGCATCATGCAAATCAGTAGTTTATCGCATTCCGATGCCCGCGATTATGTGATTGAAATCGATCGGCAGCGCGATTTGTTTGTTGAGCACATCGCCGGCCGCAAGGTAAATAACTCCGATTTCGACTTGATTTTCAATTACTCTACCATGTTGGACGACCACATTGTTGATGCCATTGTGAGTGTTCTGAAAAACAGGCACATTATTTAGGATAAGACAAAAGATGAATAAAACTTAGGCGCTAATACTCAGCGCCTTTTTTATGGTGAGCCTTGTGGCGGAAAAGAACATTTTTGCTAAATTGCTGCTCATTCCATTGATACTAACAAAACCGAATTAAACCTGCTTGTTTTCATGAAAAGATATTCATTCCCCTTGGGATTGGGACTTTCCCTAATTGCTCTAATCACATTCTCCTGTCAGCAAAAGCCAAAAACAGGAGAGTGGTTGGTCACGAATTCCGGTAACTTCGAAAAATATTGGACACTGAAAGATGTTCAACATAATGACTCAAATTATGTGCTGGCTGATAATAATTCCGGAATACACAGTAAGTTTTCCCTGAAGGATTTCAAAGTTGAGGCGAACGTAAAAACAACCGCCGGGGCTGAAGGAATTTTTTGCGTTCATTTTCCGCAAGATGCTAATATTCCCGAGCATTCCGGGTACCATATTTTCATAAATAACAGCGACTATGGAGTCGGTAACCACGAGAAGACCGGAAGCCTGAGTCACATCCGGAACAACTTTGTCCGCGCAGCGAATGACGACCAATGGTTCAAACTAGCTGTTGAGGTCGAAGGTCACCACATCGTCGTCAGCGTGAACGGAAAAAAAGTAACTGAGTACAATGAGCCGGCATTGCCCATGCGCAGTAAGCAGTGTTCTAATATGGTTTTTTCTGAAGGCACATTGGCGCTCTATAAAACTTCCGTTGATGGGGATATCGCTGTCAGTGAAGTTCGGGTAATGCCGCAGGAGAGAAAAGAAGAGGCAAAAGCATCGGAGCCTGAGCATGAGGATGCTGTTACGCGTCAGCTTACGTTGCTGAACCAGCAAGGATTTCCGGTCATCGATTATCATTCGCATTTGAAAGGCGGATTGACGATGGATGAGCTTCGCAGTCATGGTCGCAACCTGGGAATTAATTACGGAGTGGCCGCCAATTGCGGATTGAAATTCCCGGTAACGGATGACAAGACGTTAAACGAATACTTGGAAAGCATCAAAGATGAGCCGGTAATCAAAGCGATGCAATGTGAGGGACGTGAATGGGTAACGCTCTTCTCGCCGGAAGCCGTGGCAAAGTTCGACTATATTTTCACCGATGCGATGACGTGGACCGATGACAAAGGCCGGCGGATGCGTTTGTGGATTCCGGAAGAAACTTTTGTCGATAACGATCAACAATTTATGGAGATGCTCGTCAGTCGCATTGAGTCAATCATGAGCAAGGAGCCGGTGGATATTTATGTCAATCCGACTTTTCTGCCCGATGAATTGGCTGCCCGATACGATGAATTGTGGACACCGGAGCGGATGGATCGGGTCATCAAGGTGTTGAAAGATAATGAAGTGGCTTTGGAAATCAACGCGCGTTATCGTATTCCGAGCATGGCATTTATCAAACGGGCCAAAGACGCGGGATTGAAGTTCACTTTCGGGACAAACAATGCAGCCAACGATTTAGGGCGGTTGGAGTATTGTTTAGAAGCCGTAGATTCGTTAGATTTAGCACCCAAAGATATGTTTGTACCCCGGCCAGCCGGAAAGAAGAAGGTACAATTAAACGGATTACCTGAAAAAATTACGGGTTAACTGTATTACAGTCAACTACGAGAATTTTTTCATTAATTTATCACATGTGCAAAGATTGGTTACATTTCTGAAAAAGAGGGACTTTTGTCCCTCTTTTCTTTGTGGAGCGTAAATCTATTTTGTAAAATGGCACACTTTTCAATCTCTTCGTATTTTTGAATCCATGGAAAACCTTGAATTACTTAATCGACTTCCCGGTGAAATTCATCCATCATGGAGTCCTTTTCTAACTGACGAAATAACCGGCATTCTGAAAGAAATTGAGGAGAAAATTGCTTCCTCACATTACACGCCTTTACCGGAAAATGTATTGCGTTTTTTAACGCTTCCGCTGAATGAACTCAAGGTGATTATCCTGGGACAGGATCCGTATCCGCAGGAAGGAGTGGCAACCGGAAGGGCATTCGAAGTAGGCACGTTGAAATCATGGTCGGAGCCTTTCCGGAACGTTTCCCTGAAGAATATTCTTCGGTTACTGCATAAAACCTACAATGGTCATGTCGTCAAATTCAATGAACTGAAGGAACAACTTGGACAGGGCTTTCAGGTACTTACTCCCGGAAAACTGTTTCAGCATTGGGAAAACCAAGGCGTTTTGTTACTGAATACAGCTTTTACCTGCGAGGTTGGAAAACCGGGAAGTCACAGTGCTTACTGGAAACCATTCACCGAACGGTTACTGGAATTTCTGGCTGAGACACAGCCTTCGGTTAGTTGGTTCATTTGGGGAAATCACGCAGAGAAAGCAGTTGCCGGACTCGACTTGAAACACGCTTATCACACCCAGCATCCCATGATGTGTTATGACAAACCCGGACGGGACAGTGACTTCTTATTCGGTAAAGTCAATCCTTTTGCTGCGTTGAAAAATGACATTGACTGGACTGGATACGTCAACTCACCGAAAAAGCCTGAGCAGCCTAAATTGTTTTCAGAATAAATACACGATATGCCAAACAACATCCCGATAAGGTCAATCGGGGTAGAATGAGATATCTGCTTGAACTCTTGTAATATGTAAAATGTTACAATTGATATTCGGCTGCCGATGTGCAGGAAGCTGCCTGAAAATCCTGTCATGGCGGTTAATAATTCGTAACTTGCATGGAGAAGAATTATCCATAAAAATCATATAAATATGTTCAAAAAGGACGTTTACATAGAGCGGAGAAATCGCCTTCGCGAAAAAATGAGCGGGGGATTGGTTTTGCTTCCCGGAAACGTGGACGCACCCATGAATTTTCCGGACAATACTTATCATTTCCGACAGGACAGTACTTTCCTTTATTTCTTTGGCATCAATAAACCCGGCATTTTCGGGGTCATCGATGTAGATGAAGGAACCGATATGCTCTTTGGCAACGATGTTGACATCGACGATATCATCTGGATGGGCCCGCAGCCAACACTTAGGGAACAAGCGGCCGAAGTGGGTGTTAAATGCACCGATTCGTTCAATGAAGTGTATGCGTATGTGAACAAGGCGTTGTGGCAGGGCCGCAGGGTGCACTTTGTGCCTCCGTACCGGGCGAATAACCGGTTGTTGCTGAAAGAATTGTTAGGTATTCATACCGCCAAACTGCCGGATTATGTATCGCTCGAGCTGATTAAGCACGTTGTCGATATGCGTTCGGTAAAAGATCAGTATGAAATTGCTGAAATTGAAAAAGCTTGTGCTACCGGTTACGAAATGCACGTGACGGCAATGAAGATGGCAAAAGAAGGAGAGAGTGAACAGAAGATTGCCGGTATCATCGAAGGTATTGCCCTGGGAGGTGGAGGCGGAGTTTCGTTTCCCGTTATTTTATCTCAGCACGGGGAAACACTGCACAACCACGACCATTCGCTTAAGTTGAAAAAAGGCATGCTGATGCTCACCGATGCTGGAGCTGAAACCGGAATGGGATATGCGTCTGACTTTACCCGTACGGTCCCGGTAGGTGGAAAATTCACGCAAAAGCAGAAGGATATTTACGAAATCGTTTTGGCAGCCAACAACGAGTCAACTGCTATGGTAAAACCGGGTGTTCGATACCTCGATGTGCACTTGAATGCAGCTCGTGTGATTACCTCCGGCTTGAAAGATTTGGGCCTGATAAAAGGCGATGTGGACGAAGCCGTTCGTCATGGAGCGCACGCCCTGTTTATGCCGCACGGTCTGGGTCACATGATGGGACTCGATGTTCATGATATGGAAGATTACGGTCAGGTTTATGTTGGTTACGACGATGAAACTCGCCCAATGGAACGTTTAGGAGCGGCCGGTTTACGTTTGGGCCGTCGCTTGCAGGAAGGCTTTGTGTTAACCAATGAACCGGGTATCTATTTCATCCCTGCTTTGATTGAAAAGTGGAAGAAAGATTACATCAATACGCAGTACATCAACTTCGATAAAGTGATGGAGTATGCTGATTTTGGTGGCATTCGCCTGGAAGACGACCTGCTGGTAACAGCTGAAGGCGCCCGGATTCTGGGGAAACGTCTTCCCATTACACCCGATGAGGTGGAAGAAACAATGCGTGGTTGAAATAATTAACACAGAAATCATCGTAAGAAAGCCGGTTTTGTTGAGCCGGCTTTTTTCGTGTCCGGAAGCGAGTTGTTGTCAGTCAACAATTTAATGAGAATGGTGTTTGTATTGTCAATGCATAAATTTCATATTGCGAAAAATATTAAATGTAGTCTGTAATGATAAAGGTCCTGTTTATACCTATTACCATTGATTACGTTTATGAACAAGACGGAAAACATACAATTCAAGTGTTAACTTTAACAATATCAAAAAGATGAAAAACAAACTGGTTGTGCTTTCATGCGCACTTTGTGCCGGCTTGCTTTTTTCTATGACTTCATGCAACGAAAAAAGTAAGACGGAGACAGCTGAACCGGCAATTAATCTGGCTGATCTTGACACGACAGTCAGTCCGACTCAGAATTTTAATGAGTATGCCAACGGTGGTTGGAAAAAATCGCATCCGATTCCTGCCGAAAAGAGCCGCTACGGTTCGTTCGATCAGTTGGGAGACAAAACTGAAGAGCAGGTAAAAACAGTAGTACAAGAGGCTGCGAACAAAACCAACGAGCCCGGAACCGTTGCTTACAAGATCGGTACCATGTACAATCTGGGTATGGATACAGCAAAAATCGAAGAGCAGGGGTTGAAACCACTGAAACCTTATTTCGATGACATTGCTGCCATCAAAACTCCAGCAGATGTTCAGAAAACACTGGCAACATTCGAAACTTACGGTTTTACAACCCCGTTTGGTTTCTATGCTGCACCCGACGCTAAAAACAGCGATTTGGTGATTTCTCAAATCTATCAGTCAGGTCTGGGATTGCCCGATCGTTCATACTATACCGATGACAACGACCATGCGAAAAAGCTTCGTGGAGAATACGTTGATCATGTGGCTAAGATGTTTGCCCTGATGGGAGACGATGAGGCAACTGCGAAGGAAAATGCAGCAACTGTGATGCGCATGGAAACTCGTATGGCTAAAGCTGCCATGACTCGTTTAGAGCAGCGTGATCCGGACAAAACCTACAACAAAACCAATCTGAAAGGTTTGGTTGAGATGGCTCCGGATATTGACTGGGCTTCTTATTTCCAACGTATCGGCGTAAAACCGGAAGACATCAACGTGGAGCAGCCTGCTTTCATGAAAGAGGTTGACGCTATGATCAAAGACGTTCCGGTTAACGATTGGAAGACTTATTTCCGTTGGTCGTTGATTGATGGAACTGCTCCTTATCTTACCGACGCTTTCGTAAAACAGAATTTCGATTTCTTCGGAAAGACCATGAGTGGAGTAGAAGTTATGCGTCCACGCTGGAAGCGCGTTCAGCGTTCGGTTAGTGGTGCGATGAGCATGGCTATCGGTCAGCTGTACGTGAAGAAATATTTCCCTCCGGAAGCAAAACAACGGATGGAGAACCTGGTGGAAAATCTGCGCAAATCGTTGGCTAACCGCATCAAAAACCTGACGTGGATGGGCGACGAAACGAAAAAGAAAGCAGAAGAGAAACTGGCAGCTATTGGCGTAAAAGTTGGTTATCCTGACAAATGGCGTGATTATTCAGGTTTGCAAATCAAAGACGACTCGTATGTACAGAACGTTCTGCGGGCACGCAAATTTGGTTTCGAATATAACCGTGATAAAGTAAACAAGCCGGTTGACAAATCAGAATGGCACATGCCGCCGCAGATGGTGAATGCTTACTACAGTCCAAGCATGAACGAGATTGTATTCCCGGCAGCAATTCTGCAGCCTCCGTTCTTCTTCATGCACGGTGACGATGCGGTAAACTACGGTGCAATTGGTGTGGTGATTGGCCACGAAATGACTCACGGTTTTGATGATCAGGGACGTAAATTCGACAAGAATGGTAACCTGAACGACTGGTGGACTGACGCAGATGCCAAGCGTTTCAATAAGCGGGCAGATGTATTGGTTCATCAATTCGACCAATTCCTGGTTGTGGACACCGATACCGTTCACGCCAATGGTCGTCTGTGTTTGGGTGAGAACATCGCCGATTTGGGTGGTTTGAATATTGCTCACGACGCTTTCAAAATGGGAAGTAAAGAAACCGGCAAGATCGATGGTTTCACTCCAGACCAGCGTTTTTATCTGGCCTATGCACACGTTTGGGCACAGAATATTCGCGACAAAGAAGCACTTCGTCGTACCAAAGAAGATGTACACTCTCTTGGTCGCTACCGGGTAATTGGCCCGTTGCGGAATTTACCGGCTTTCTATGCAGCCTTCAATGTAAAACCAGGTGACTATATGTATTTGCCTGAAGATAAAAGAGCTGTTATCTGGTAAGCAAAAAATATAGCAAATAACGAAAATCCTACTTCTTGATTGAGGTAGGATTTTTTTGTTGTAAACAGGTTGCATGTGTCAGCAGAATAATTTCCGCTTTGCGGATATAGTCAAAGCAAAAACCTCTAAATAATTTATAATGATTAAAAACAAATAGCGAATATGACAGAATTGAAATTTTATTTGTTAATTGAATTATAAATTGTAAATATTTAACTTATTGGTTTTCAAGTATGCTTGAAAGTTTAAAACACCAGGTTTACAAAGCGAGTCTGCGATTGGTTGAGCAGGGACTGGTTATTTTTACCTGGGGAAATGTTAGCGCCATTGACAGGGAAAGCGGGCTCATAGTGATTAAGCCCTCCGGGATTTCTTATGACGAGATGATTCCTGCGGATATGGTTGTGGTAGATATTGACGGAAAGGTCATTGAAGGTGAATTGAAACCCTCTTCGGATACGGAAACGCATTTGACGTTATACCGGAGTTTCCCCGAAATTGGAGCGATTGTTCACTCACATTCCGAATATGCTACAGCCTGGGCCCAGGCAGGCTTGGGTATTCCTCCTTTGGGCATTACACATGCCAACTATTTCAACGGGGAAATTCCCTGCACGCCGCCGGTAGAGCAAAGGCCTGAAGACGCCAACCCGGAGCTGGCAACCGGTAGTGTGATTGTGGAAACATTTGAGAAGATGAATTTGGATCCTTCTCGTATCCCGGGTGTTTTAGTATATGGTCATGGTCCTTTCTGTTGGGGAACTGATGTCATCAGGGCTTTCGATCACACGGTGGTTTTGGAAACGGTAGCAAGAATGGCTCACCATACCTTGGCGCTGAAGAATGTTTCTCCGGTAGAGAAGCAATTTCTCGACCGCCACTTTTTTGATTAGGAACCACGATAGTTTAATTTTCAATCATAAAAAAAGAGACAACCGAAATTCGGTTGTCTCTTTTTTTATGATGTTATTGTTTCTTATTCCTGGTAAGCGTTGATACCGTTGGTTTCCATACCTCGGTCAACTTTCTTCACTAATCCCTGAAGCACTTTCCCAGGGCCGATTTCTGTGAATGACGACGCTCCATCAGCAATCATGGTTTTCACCGTTTGTGTCCAGCGGACCGGAGCGGTTAGCTGAGCAACCAGGTTCTTGCGTATTTCGTCCGGATCAGTAACAGCAGAGGCAGTTACATTCTGGTAAACAGGACAATTTGGTTGATTGAAGGTCGTGGCTTCAATTGCTTCAGCCAGTTCGGTGCGGGCCGGCTCCATCAGCGGAGAGTGGAACGCGCCGCCAACCATCAGTTTGAGAGCACGCTTGGCACCCAATTCGGTTAACTTGGCACAAGCCTTATCGATGCCTTCGTTCGAGCCGGAAATAACCAGCTGACCCGGGCAGTTGTAATTGGCCGGAACAACGACATCATCGATTTCAGCACAAACTTTTTCCACCACGTCGTCTTCCAAACCCACGATAGCCGCCATGGTCGATGGCTCCACTTCGCAGGCTTTCTGCATGGCCATGGCGCGTTTTGAAACGAGCACCAGTCCATCTTCGAAAGACAACGTTCCGTTCGCAACCAATGCCGAAAATTCACCCAATGAGTGACCGGCAACCATATCGGGTTTGAAATCGTCGCCCAATGTTTTGGCCAGCAATACCGAATGCAGGAAGATGGCCGGTTGAGTAACTTTGGTTTGTTTGAGATCTTCGTCAGTACCTTCAAACATCAGGTCGGTAATGCGGAAACCGAGAATATCATTGGCCTTTTCGAAAAGTTCGCGGGCCAAATCCGAATTGTCGTACAGGTCTTTTCCCATTCCAACAAACTGGGCTCCCTGTCCGGGAAAAACGAATGCTTTCATGTGTTTCATTTTTGTTTTTCAATTGCCACATGAAACTCACCCCGAAGCTTCGAGACTTGTTTCATCTGCTCAATCTTGGTTCTTCAATTTTCTGACAGAACACAACCCTTTTAAATATGCCTTTTTGGCATCAATTGGCAGGGTGGTTACAATACAGTTTGGTAAAAATTAAATGCGTGGCAAAGATAAACATTGTGTCTCCGAAAGAGAAAAACCAGACGAAAGTTCATCTGGTTTCTGGTCATGAAGCGTTAAAAAAGCTCCAATTTATGAAAGATCAGAACTAATAAGTCGAATAAACTCCTCGCGGGTGGCTACCTTTTCGAATGCTCCGGTAAAGTCGGAGGTAGTCGTTACAGAATTCTGTTTTTCAATGCCGCGCATCACCATGCACATGTGTGTAGCTTCGATAACAACAGCAACTCCCAGCGGATTCAATGTGTTCTGAATACATTCCTTAATCTGAAGGGTCAGACGCTCCTGAACCTGCAACCGGCGTGAAAATGCTTCCACCACACGGGCGATTTTGCTCAGTCCGGTAATGTATCCATTGGGAATATATGCAACGTGTGCTTTCCCGAAAAACGGGAGCATGTGATGTTCACAGAGTGAATACAGTTCAATATCCTTTACAATTACCATCTGGCGATAATCTTCTTTGAACTTGGCCGAACTCAGAATTTCTTCCGGATTCATGTTGTAACCCTGGGTCAGAAATTGCATCGCTTTGGCCACTCGCACGGGGGTTTTCTCCAAACCTTCACGACTTGGATCTTCGCCCAGCAAGCCCAAAATATCCTGGTAGTTTGTAGCCAGTTTTTCTACATTCTCGGTATTGTAGTGTTCTACTTTACTGTATCCTCCGTTGTCTAATTTATTAAGCGAAAACTTCATATGGTGTTCCTTTCGGTATTTCTGTAACTGATTTCTGACTCTGTTTATTTATTGTGTGGCGGAGATATATAACCGTTCACTTCTTCGATTGTTTGTAAACTTTCCATCTTTGCACAATTTATGTTTATTAGATTCCGTACAAAAGAAAGAAAAACAGGCTTCAAAAACAGTGATCCATCTCCTGATTTACAGCATCTTTAATTAAACTGAGTACAAATTAAAGACAAATTTTAACCTTTTCGGCAAAAGTGAGTAAGAATGTGTAAAAGGTAATTTCCAAAATGGATGGGATCATTACCTTTGTCGATTGATTAATTTGGCATAATCCAACGAAATAATCGGATGAAGATTCTTTTTGTAGCAGCGACTTGTTTTGAACTAAAGCTTTTCCTGGAAAATCTGGAGGAAATAGAAGGTAAAAATTCCCCTGTGTCGCATTACCGCTGGCATGATTTGGAGATAGACCTAATCGTAACCGGCGTTGGGCTTTCCTTCACAACTTATCATTTAACCCGTCTCCTTCAGAAAGAAAAATACGATTTAGTGATTAATGCCGGCATTGCCGGAAGTTTTTACGATGAGCTCTCCATTGGGACGGTTGTTAATATAACCTCTGAGCAGTTTGGCGATTTGGGTATCGAAGAACCGGGCGGCTTCAAAACGTTGTTCCAGGCTGGTTTCCTGAAGGAAGATCAATTCCCGTTTCAGGGAGGAAAGCTGTTAAACCCACATTTCAACGAAAGTATCGAACTGCCGAATGTCAATGGTTTGAGTGTGAATGTGAGTCATGGTTGCGACAAGACCATCGACCAGCTTAAGATAAATTTTGATGCTGACGTGGAATCGATGGAAGGCGCTGCTGTTTTTTATGTCTGCCTGATGGAAGATGTTCCGTTCCTCGAGATACGAGCCATTTCCAATTTTGTCGAGTCGCGCGATACCACCAAATGGGACATTCCAACGGCTTTGGAGAATCTGACGGACGAATTGTTGAAAATTCTTCGCAACTTTGCTACCGTACCACAGATTTCATAAATCATGAACTTAACACTTGGATTTTCGACGTGTCCGAACGACACGTTTATTTTTGATGCGATGGTCCATAACCGGGTTGATACCGAAGGGTTAACTTTTGAGACGGTTATGGCGGATGTTGAGGAGTTGAACCGACTGGCATTTGCCGGCGAAATTGATATCACCAAGTTAAGTTACGCGGCATATGCGCAGTTGACTTCCCAATATGTTTTGCTGGATGCCGGAAGCGCGCTGGGGCGGAATAACGGCCCGTTGCTGATTAGCAAAACCAAGATTTATCCCGACGAGGTGCCCAATTTGCGAATCGCTATTCCCGGCGAACATACTACGGCTAATTTGCTGCTCAGTGTAGCATATCCTAACGTGAAAGAGAAGAAGGAATACCTCTTTTCGGATATCGAAGATGTAGTCCTTTCGGGAGAAATGGATGCCGGCTTGATTATTCATGAAAACCGCTTTACATACCAGAAGAGAGGCTTGAAGAAGATTCTCGATTTGGGTGAATATTGGGAAGAAACTACCGGCTCACCCATTCCGCTGGGTGGAATTGTCGTGAACCGAAATCTTCCGCGTGAAGTGCAGGAAAAAGTCAACCGGGTGATGAAACGGAGCGTGGAATATGCTTACGAACAGCCCGATGCTTCCTATCCGTTTGTAAAATTGTATGCGCAGGAAATGGAGGAATCGGTGATGCGTAGCCATATCGATTTATATGTGAATGAGTTTACTCGGAATCTGGGCGAAGAAGGTAAGCAAGCTGTTCGAACGCTTTATGGCAAAGCTGAAGAGTTGGGCATCATTCCTAAAATGGAACGCTCGATATTTCTCGATTAATCGGATTAAAAATAAAAAACCGGAACCCAAAGGCTCCGGTTTTTTATGGTGAGTTTCGTTTTTAATGATCGCGTGTGAACACCGGTTTATTGGGCTTCGATAAATCGGGATTGAAATAATATCCATCCATATCGAAGGCCTGTAAATCTTCGGCTTTGGTAATGTTATGCTGAAGAATAAAACGGGTCATCATACCCCGGGCTTTTTTCGCCCAAAAGGAAATCATTTTATACTGACCGTTTTTCCAGTCTTTAAATTCAGGCGTAACGATATCAGCTTTCAATTTTTTGGTATCGATCGATTTGAAATACTCTTTTGATGCCAGATTGACCAATACATTGGAACCACTTTCGTCCAAATCCTTCCGGATGGTTTTGGTAATGGTATCTTTCCAGTAGTCATAGAGGTTTTCGAAATCGTCGAATGAATATTTGGTTCCCATTTCCAGGCGGTAGGGGCGCATCATGTCGAGTGGGCGCAAAACGCCGTACAGGCCCGACAAAATCCGGAGATGCGTCTGCGCCTTCTCAAAATCTTTCTCGTTTAATGTATCGGCATCCAAACCTGTATAAACATCGCCACGGAAGGCGAGAATAGCCTGACGAGCTTCCGGGAATTCAAATTTGGCTTGCCAGAGTTGGAAGCGCTCATAGTTCAGTTGTCCCAACTTGGGACTGATGTGCATGAGTTCCGAAACCTGGTCGGAACTGAGCTTGCGCAGATGCTGCACGAGTTCTTCCGATTTACGCGGAAAGCGCGGCTGGGTGTTTTTCTTTGTTGCCAGCGGCGCCTCAAAATCAAGGGTTTTTGCGGGGGATATAACAATCAACATAAATGACTTTTTTATTGATAAACAGCCTTTTGCCCGAAAAGGTTTTCTTTCTTAGACCAGTTTCAATTCGAAATTTTCGTCGAATTGAAGATTCCCGTCGGCTTTGGAACCGTCCGGTGTTTCAAAACCTTTGATTTTCGGCGTTTTCCCTTTTAGTGTCAACTGTTTTACCTGGTTGTCGGTCAAGTCTTTATTCATGAAGGAAAATGGAATGCGAAGGGAGCAATTTTGAAAATTGGTACATCCCCAGGCAGTTTTCCCTTTCACGATTGTCCCCTGTTGGCACTTCGGGCAGGTTAGTTTCTCTTCTTCCTTTTCCTCCAATTCGATATTGAAATCGTTTGTCAACACCAATTTACCGTCTACTTTTTCACCACTCCGGGTGAATCCTTTGATGACACCGGTTTTTTTCTTTTCAATCAACTGCTTGATTTGGTTGTCAGTCAGTTTCTTTTCCAGCAATTCGAATGGAAGTCGGAAATCACAGCCGTCGCGGAAAGCGCTGCAACCCCATGCCGATTTTCCTTTCAGTATCGTTCCTTTTCCGCATTTGGGACAAGTCAGGTTCGAGTCATCCGACTTTTCCTTTTTATCGGTTTTGCCTGAAGTTTTTTTCTCTTTTTCGTCTTCAATGATGGCTATTTCTTTCCTGGGCGAGCGTTTTACCTGGTCCACAATCTCCGACACCATCTGCTTCATCTCCTCCATGAATTGAGCTACTTCGTATTCGCCGTTTTCAATTTGGCGGAGTTTTTTCTCCCACTGTCCGGTCAATTCTGCTGACTTGAGCAGTTCATTCTCGATACTACCAATTAAGTCGATGCCGGTTTGTGTGGCCAAAATACGTTTCTTTTCGCGCCGAATGTAGCGGCGCCGGAACAACGTTTCGATGATATTTGCCCGGGTGGATGGTCGGCCAATACCGTTCTCCTTCATCAAATCTCTAAGTTCATCGTCATCCACTTGTTTGCCGGCTGTTTCCATAGCTCGAAGCAACGTTGCCTCAGAGTAATAGCGCGGTGGTTGCGTCATCTTCTCTGCCAAATCCGGCTCGTGCGGACCGCTTTCGCCCTTCTCGAATGCCGGTAAAATATTTTCGTCGGCCTGAGCTTTACCTCCATCGCTTTGGTACACAACCCGCCAGCCCGGATGAAGTATTTGCTTTCCGGTCGCTTTGAAATCAACCTGGTTAACGGTAGCCAGCACTGTTGTGTTGGACACTTTACAATCGGGGTAGAAAACACTGATAAAGCGTCGTGCCACCAAATCGAACACCCGTTTTTCGTCCGGTGTCAGATTGTAGGTGAAAACGCCTGTGGGAATAATGGCGTGGTGATCGGTGATTTTTTTATCATCGAAAACCTTTTTCGATTTCCGGATTTTATCTTTTAGCAGCGGTTCGGTGAGTTGTTCGTAAGGCTTCAGCTTTTTCAGGATACCCGGAACTTTGGGATAGATATCGTTGGGCAGAAACGTGGTATCGACGCGTGGATAGGTCGTTACCTTTTTCTCGTACAAACTTTGGATGACACGCAGGGTTTCGTCTGCTGAAAGGCTGAATTTGCGGTTGGCTTCCACCTGCAACGAAGTCAGGTCAAATAGCTTTGGCGGTTGCTCGGTTCCTTTTTTCGTTTCCACGGAAGTGATGAACAGGTCGTGCCCTTTGATCTCTTCCAGCTTCTTCTCTGCTTCCTCCTTCACGGCAAACCTTCCGCTGGTAGCACTAAAAACTGTTTCTCGGTAGGTGGTCTTCAGTTCCCAGTAAGGTTCCGGCTTGAAGTTGTCGATTTCCAGCTGCCGCTGAACGACGAGAGCCAAAGTTGGTGTTTGCACTCGGCCAATGGAAAGTACCTGCTTGTTTTGCCCGTATTTCAGGGTATATAGCCGTGTGGCGTTTAGGCCGAGCAGCCAGTCGCCAATGGCCCGTGCACTTCCGGCTGCGTAGAGCAGATCGAAATCGGAGCCATTGTAAAGCTTCTCGAAACCTTCTTTCAGTGCTTCTTCGGTTAGCGAAGAAATCCACAACCGCTTGATGGGCTTTTGGCATCTTGCTTTCGTCAGCACCCAGCGCTGGATGACTTCCCCTTCCTGGCCGGCATCACCGCAGTTAATGACTTCGTCTGCCTCGGTCACCAGTTTTTCGATGGTATCGAACTGCTTCTTCACGCCGTCGTCATCGATGAGTTTGATGCCGAATTTCCGCGGAAGCATGGGAAGCGTGCGCAGATCCCACCATTTCCAACGGGAAGTGTAATCGTGGGGTTCTTTCAGCGTGCACAAATGGCCGAACGTCCAGGTGACCTGGTATCCGTTTCCTTCAAAATAGCCATCACGGCGGCTTTTGGCTCCCAGAATCTCAGCTATTTCGCGGGCAACACTTGGTTTTTCTGCTATACAGACTTTCACGCTTTTATCGATTTGTCACCAAAAATAATGACCTCAACCTAATTCGACGACAAATCGGGGATGAAGTTTTCAACGATGTGCTTATTGTTTATTCTGCCTTCGATTTTAAAAAGGCTTCGGGTTGAGATGTTTTGTTTAATTTAGCGGGAACGATTTAACCAATTTAATTCTAATCAATGAGAAAACTGAGAATCGCACTCATCTTGTTATTGTTGCCGGTTTCTATTCTGGCGCAAAAGAACCAAACACATTTTCTTTTTCGTGATCCGGATTTGCCTTTGGAGGACAGGGTTAATGATCTGGTCTCGCACATGACTCTCGAGGAAAAGATTAGTCAGCTGGTATATCAGGCTCCGGCTATCGACCGCCTGGGAATACCGGCATACAACTGGTGGAACGAAGCATTGCACGGCGTTGCACGCGCCGGTTATGCCACTGTTTTTCCACAGTCCATTACCATCGCCGGTTCGTGGGATAAAGATCTGATGTACCGTGAAGCAACAGCTATTTCCACGGAGGCTCGCGCCAAGTACAACGAGTGGATTCGTCGTGGAAAACACGGCATTTATGAGGGACTAACTTTCTGGTCTCCCAACATCAACATCTTCCGTGATCCGCGTTGGGGGAGAGGTCACGAAACGTACGGCGAAGATCCTTACCTCACCGGAATGATGGGGACGGAGTTTGTTGAGGGAATGCAGGGGAATGACCCGCATTATCTGAAAACGGTGGCAACAGCCAAACACTTTGCTGTTCACTCCGGACCCGAACCATTGCGCCATAAGTTCGATGCGGATGTTTCCGATCGCAATCTCTACGAAACGTATCTTCCTGCTTTCCGCAAGCTGGTCGTCGATGGAAAAGCATATTCGGTGATGGGAGCTTACAACCTCTTCCGTGGATTGCCTTGCTGTGGAAATCCGTTTCTGTTGCAGAATATATTGAGAGATGATTGGGGGTTTGATGGTTACGTGGTTTCCGATTGCTGGGCTATCAGCGACTTTTTCCAGTTCCAGAAAACGGCGAAAGATGCTGCAGAAGCGGCTGCGATTGCTATCAAAGCGGGCACCGACTTGAACTGCGGTGTCTCATTTTCCCGGCTTGATACAGCTATTAAACGTGGACTGGTAAAGGAGGCTGATATTGACAAAGCAGTGAAGCGATTATTCCGTGCCCGTTTCAAATTGGGCATGTTCGATCCGGCTAATCGGGTTCCCTATTCAAAAATACCATATAGCGCTAATTGCTCTGATGTGAATGACCAACTGGCTCGTGAAGCGGCACAGAAAAGTATCATTTTGTTGAAGAACGAGAATCAAACCCTTCCGCTGAGCAAAAAGCTGAAGACGATAGCTGTTATCGGGCCCAATGCAAACAATTGGGAAGCGTTAATCGGAAATTACAATGGCATCCCGAAACATCCGGTAACGGTATTGCAGGGGATTGAAAACAAGCTGGAGCCACAGGTGAAGATTACCTACGCCCAGGGAAGTGATTTGGCTGACGGAATCCATGATCTGAAACCGGTTCCGTCCATTTATCTGCAAACCGAAGATGGTCATCAGGGAATTACCGGCGAGTATTTCGCGAATGCAGAATTGAAAGGCAAACCGGAATTTACCCGCGTGGATGATCAAATCAATTTTTACTGGGGAGCCGACTCACCATCTCCTAAATTGCCGGACGATAATTTCTCAGTACGTTGGACCGGATACATTGTTCCGCCGGTAACCGGAACTTACCATTTGGGATGCTGGGGAATGCCAACGCTGGATGTTTATTTCGAGGGTAAGAAGATATTAAGCCATAATTCGGAACATCATGCATTTTACCATGAATCCGATGTGCAAATGGAAGCCGGTAAGCGATACAAAGTAGTTTATGAATATAAAAACTGGTTCGGTGATGGTGATGCCAAGCTGGTATGGGCTATGCCTGATCCGAATATGCTGAAAGATGCAGTTGCTACCGCTGAAAAATCGGATGCGGTTGTGTTGGTATTAGGCTTATCGCAAAGACTGGAAGGAGAGGAGATGCCCATAAAGGTAGACGGATTTAAAGGTGGTGACCGCACCAACCTGTTGCTTCCAAAACCTCAGCGCGATCTGATGAAAGCGATCAATGCGACAGGCAAACCGGTTGTTCTGGTTTTGCTTAACGGAAGCGCACTGGCTATCAATTGGGCTGCCGATAATCTGAATGCGATTGTTTCGGCAGGTTATGCAGGTCAGGAAGGAGGTAATGCTGTTGCTGATGTTTTATTCGGCGATTACAACCCGGCCGGAAGATTACCGGTTACTTATTACAAGTCGGTTGACCAGTTACCTCCTTTCGGGGATTACGATATGAAAGGCCGGACTTACCGTTATTTCACAGGAGAACCGCTATACCCGTTTGGTTACGGATTAAGCTACACCACGTTTGGTTATTCTGATTTGCAGGTTCCCAATATGGTTGCTTCCGGCGATTCGATTCCGGTTTCCGTAAAAGTGACCAATACTGGAAGTCGCGACGGTGATGAAGTGGTTGAATTGTACATTACGGATGAAAAAGCATCTACACCGCGTCCTATCAGACAACTGGAGGGATTTAACCGTATCAACCTCAAAGCGGGTGAAAGCAAAGTGGTCAATTTCAAACTTGGCCCTCGTGAACTTTCGATGATTAACAAAAAGGACAATCTGGTTGTTGAACCAGGCTGGTTTACCATCTCTGTAGGAGGTAAACAACCCGGATTTACTGGTCGCGCTGACGCAGCAACTACTTCGGTGGTAACCGGACGATTTAAAGTGACAGGAAAGCTGTTTGAGCTTAAAAAATAAGCGAAAGAATATCAGATGAAAGCGGGGCCTTGCGCCCCGTTTTTTATACCTTTAAAAGAAAAAGGACATGGCTGAAACGGTTAACCGTGTTCCGGTAGCGGCCGGACGCTTCTATTCCGGTTCACCGAACACGCTACAAAAAGAAATTCACGAGTTCCTTCAGGCCGGAACTCCCTTACCCGAATCCGAACGATTACTCGGACTGATAGTCCCACATGCAGGATATGTTTTTTCAGGTGGAACAGCGGGAAAATGTTACGCACGTATTCCGGAGAAAAACACCATCGAGAGGGTTGTGTTGTTGGGGGCCTCGCACTATGCCTCGTTTCAAGGGGCTTCGGTATACAACATCGGCAATTACGAAACACCGCTGGGAGTTGTGCCGGTTGAATTGGATACATGCGAAAGATTAATTGCCAACAACGATTTGTTTCGTTTTCATCCGGCAGCACATACCGAGGAGCATAGTCTGGAAGTTCAATTGCCCTTTTTACAGGAAAAGCTGAAATCAGATTTCCGGATTGTTCCCATTTTGTTAGGTCACGTTCGTCCATCTGAATCTAAACGAATTGCTGATGAGCTCTTGTCGCTGGTAAATGAACAAACGTTGTTTGTCATTAGTACTGATTTGTCACACTATCCCGATTATGAAGACGCTCAGGCGGCCGATGCGGAAACCATAGAAGCAATAACCTCCGGGGACCCGGAAAGATTTCTTGACGGCTTGGACCGGAACAATGACAAGCATATTTCGAACCTGCATACCTCATGTTGTGGCTGGACTTCTGTGCTGACCTTTTTGCATCTGATAAAAGCGATGGGAAATGTTGCTATTCGGAAAGTCGATTATTCCAATTCCGGCGATTCAGTTTACGGTGGCCATGACCGAGTTGTTGGCTATGGCGGGTTGGAGGCCGTGTTGAAAAATGACAAAAAGACATACCTGAGCGAAGAAGAGCAAGCGCAATTGAAAAAACTGGCGGAAGAAGCCATCTGGCAATATTTTGAAAGGGGAGGTCGCGATGATATCGACCCGGCATACCTTCCTCCGGCTTTACGGGCCAAAATGGGCGTATTTGTCACCGTTTATGTCAGGAATAAATTGCGGGGATGCCTTGGGCGTTTCGATGAGAGAGAGCCGTTGTATGAACGGGTTCGTGATTTGGCAATTTCTTCGGCAATAAACGATACCCGTTTTGAACCGTTGGAAGCGAGCGAACTACCAGATATGAGAGTACAAATTTCTGTGCTAACACCACTCCGGCGGATACACGATCCGTCGGAAATTATTCTGGGGAAGCATGGAATTTACATTCGCAACGGTTTAAACACAGGTACATTTCTACCGCAAGTAGCCACCGAACACAATTGGACAGTCGAAGAATTTTTGGGCTACTGCTCTAAAAATAAGGCTCATTTGGGATGGGATGGTTGGCGTATAGCCGAGCTGTTTGTCTTCGAGGCCATCGTGATTGATTAATTCGTTCCAGATAATCACAATCCGGTACAATAATTGAATAGTTAACGTCGTTTTAATGTATGGTTAATATAATTATGGATTTTAATTAGCATTTTTGACGTTGTGTAAAAGTGCAAATCACAAAAACGAGAGATTTATGGGAAGAAAAGAGTATTTTGAAAGTTTGGAAGATTTGCGTTTGCTCAGAGAATCACTTTTAACAAAAGAAAATGATGATCCTCTTTTCAGAAAACAATCGAAAGATGATATGATGCGCGAAATTGACAAGCGCCTTCATGAATTGAAAGAAATCGTGGAAAGAGATTAAGAGAAACGTAAGTTGAGACTGTCCCTTCAAGGGACATTTTTTTTGTCCATACTTTTCTGAAGAAGCCCTTTCCTGAATATTTTCCCAAAGGTGTTAACAAAGCTTTCCCACTATTCGCAGCGCCGATAAAATTCTTAATTTTGCTCACGTTCGTAAATGAAGAAATTAAAGGAATTATATCGTCGGCATATCTATGGAGTGATTGGCACACTTGCCTTTCACCTCATACTACTGACTATTTTCTTACTGGCAGAATTGAAAACGTCCAGAATGCCGAAAGACGAAGGCATTATTCTCGATTTTACAGAACAACCACCACCGAAGTTGCCGGAGCCGGAAGTGAAGAAAGAGAAAAAAGCGAATGCTTCTCCGACAGAATCTGCTGATCGGGGTTCCAACCGGGCCGTAAACGATGCATCGAAGAAAAAGCAGACGAAAGATCAGTTTTTTGATAAATCCTACCGGGATGAGATTGCAAAAGCCAAGGCCCTGGTGAATGATGTCAATAAAACGCTTTCGCAGAAAATACCGGAAATTGGTGATGTGAAAATGCCCGAGGAAACGACTGAAGGCATGAAGCCGGAGGATATTAAGAACACCATTTACAAGGGGAAAAGCAATATTCATTACTCACTCAAGGACCGGTATCATGTCCGGTTGCCGATTCCCATTTACCTTGCACAGGGCGGTGGAGAAATAACAGTGGATATTGTGGTGGACCGAAATGGCCGGGTACTAAGCGCCACACCTCGTCCCAATCCCAATGTCACCGATACCATGTTGTACGCATATGCGAAGAAAGCGGCCGAGAATACCGAGTTTAATGTAGCCCCCAATGCTCCAGAAAAACAAAGGGGAACGATTACCTATAATTTCGTTCCCCAATAGCATATTTTCGTCAGCCGGTTTTACGATACAAACTGGCTGAAGTTTTTCATGAACTGAACCCGTTCCCAGGCAGCTGGATTTCCGGTCGATGTGTGTTTCAGCAAGCCGGAGAAGTCATCAACTGATTTAAATTCTTTTTCAGCCATCCATTTCTTCAGTTCTTCAAGCAAAACTTTAATGTGCTTCGGACCGTGTTTGTATACTACTGAAGCAATCTCAACCGCCTTGGCGCCGGCCAGCAACTGTTTTACGATGGCGTCGGCTGAGTGAATACCGGTTGAGGCAGCTAAATCGCATTTTACTTTTCCCGACATCAACGATACCCAGCGAAGTGTTTGGTTGTAATCGCCCGGTGATGAAAGAATGGGGCCGGAGGTGACCGTCAGATTTTCGGTATCGATATCAGGCATCCACGAACGGTTGAAAAGCACAAGGCCCTGCACCCCGGCTTCCGATATCCGGCTGATGTAGGATGCGAGATTCGAACAGTAATACCCGATTTTTAGGGAAACCGGAAGAGAAACAATTTCTTTTACCTGGTGAATAATTGCATCGGTGATAACAAGGTTGTCAAGCTGTTCCCGATCGTCATCCGAAGGAAGGAAAAAGAGATTGAGCTCAAGTGCATCGGCACCGGCATCCTGAATCTCTTTGGCGAGGTACATCCATTTTTGACTGGAGACACAGTTGATGGAAGCGATGACCGGAATCTCAACGGCTTCTTTTGCTTCTTTGATGAGTCGAATATATTTCCGGACGGAGTCTTCGTATAACTCTTCCTCTGTAAAATCGATAGTTTCAGGAAATAGGAAAGGTCGGCCGGTCATACGGTGTTCGGTTTCCTTCATTTCCAGGATAATCTCTTCTTCGAAGAGCGATTTCAAAACAACGGCAGCCGCTCCGTTCGCTTCCAGTTCTTTTATTTTTGCAACTGAATCGGTAAGCCCTGAGCTGGCAATAATGATGGGATTCTTCAAAGAAAGTCCCATAAACTTCGTCGATAGATCTGGCATATTGATAGCTTTGCTGGTTAATGTACTTCGCTTAAGATACAAAGTTTAACCACAAAAACCCATTATTCGGTAGAAAACCTATTTGGAGAGTTTGAGCAGGAAATTCAGGCTGCGTTGGTTGAATTCATCCGCCTGCTCGATGTTACAAACATGGCCGCATTTGGGCAAAATATCGAGGTTGGTAAAGGGGAATTTCTTCCAGTAGTCGATGGATTCATCGAGGAAGTTGAAATCCTGGCTGCCCATGATCATTAGCATCGGCGATTTGAATGGCTTATTGAAATAGTTATCCAGGTTCTTCTTCAGATCAGCCAGCAAACCCAGCCAAACCTTAAATGCTTCCGATTTAATCTGAGCCGCTTCCCTTACAAAAAGCCGGCGGGCCACTTTATGATTCCGGTAGGGCATCAAAATCCAGGCAACCAACTGGTAAAGTTTGTGATAGGGGATAAAGCTTGACAGGAAAACGCCGGTTTTAAACAGCAGATGCGTCCTGCGATTTAACTTCATTACGCCACCACCAATAATGACTGATGAGACTACTTTTGGTGCAATATCTTCAATAATCCGAATGACAATTGAGCCCATTGATATCCCGATGAAGTGTGCTCGTTCGATTCCTTTTTCATGCATTAGGGTAAGCACATCGTGGGCTACCATTCGGAAAGAAAGTTCATCATCTTCCGGTTTGGTCAGTTCTTTCGAGTTACCATGATCCCGCAAATCGGGGAGGAGCAGATTGAAATGGCTGCGGAATGCAGCAATCTGGCGACCAAATGTTTTGGAACTTCCTCCGGCACCGTGAATGAAAACAATCCATTCTTTGTGCTGCGGCTGAGTGTACTCCTGAAAGCTTAATATTTCCATCGATGAATTCTCTAACAGGGTGCAAAGTATAAAAATCCCGTTCGAATGACAAAGCCGATTCGAACGGGTTGTGTGTTTATTCCTTTTTTTAACAATTAAAGCATTTAAAAATTGTAGGTGAGTCCGACACCGAGGAGTTGTTTCAACTGCACCCTGGGCCCGTGTTCCACACCGCTGGAATCGACATATTTGATGTTGTCGTCGTATTTCAATGTGGTACCGAAATTGGCCGTCAGATATTTATTAATCTGCATGTTGAATCGGACATCCCAGTTAACATCGATGTTTTGTGGTTTGTCCAAATAATTGGAAAAGAGATCGAGTTTTGTTTCCAGATCCACATTTTTCAACAAATCTTCCTGGGTGTATGCAAGCTTGACATATGCACCGAATTCAGCGCGGAACTTATCGCCCGGACTCACGCCGAACGCTCCAACAGTAGATAGTGAGTCATCGGCAAGAAAGGTGAATTTGGTACTGACCGGTGACAAAAACGCTGAAAAATTATCGCTGGGCTTGTAGTCGAAACCGAGAGCGAAATTCATGTAGCCCGGAGCCATAAAGTTGGAAATGTATGTAGCCTTGTTCGGATAATTATATCCCTTGGCCAACTGGGTTCTGAAATCGTACAGGGCTGACAAGTACCATTTACCGTTGATTTTATAGCCATACTTCGACGAGAAGCTCAGTTTATCGACACTCTTGCGCAAGCTCTCACTGGCGTTCTTGACTAAACCATATTGCACATCAAAGGAGTTATCCCAGATGTGTTTATTTTTCTTCTTATTGGCATTGATGTTAAAAAGAAAAGTCCCGGAAACAGATCCGTCACCCCCTTCGGCCCAGTTGGTAAGCGAAACCTGGGAGAAGTTGAGTGAACTATTTCCGTTAATGGTCCAGTATTTAGTGGTATCAGCCGGCGTTTGAGCCTGAAGAGCCAATGTTCCTGTTAAAACAATGATGAGGAAAGATAATTTTTTCAGCATGTTGTCAAATTTCGTTTGGTTATCCATTATTTTTCATTGAAAAGGTGTACATCCCTTTGTGGGAATGGGATGGAGATACCTTCTGCATCGAATGATTTTTTTACTTTTTCGGTATAATCAAAATATAAGCCCCAGTAATTGGCTGCTTCGACCCATGGTCTAACGACAAAGTTCACCGAGCTGTCTCCCAATTCCTGTACAGCAACAAAAGGAGCCGGATCTTTGAGTACCCGCTCGTCTTCTTCCAGCAACCTTTTTAGGATATCACGAGCTTTGTCTATGTCGTCGGAATAGCCAATACCAAATTTCATGTCGACACGGCGGGTTGGCATCGCTGAGTAGTTGGTCATGCTCCCGGTTGCCAGCCCTCCGTTGGGAATGATAACCTGTTTGTTATCGGGCGTATTCAGAATTGTATTGAATATCTGAATTTCTTTAACGGTTCCCATGTGCCCCTGGGCCTCAATGAAATCGCCTACTTTAAATGGCTTAAATATGAGGATGATAACGCTTCCGGCGAAGTTTTGCAGTGTTCCCGACAAGGCCATGCCGACAGCCAAACCAGCGGCACCCAAAATAGCAATAAACGAGGTCATCTGGATTCCCAGCATACTGGCAATGGTGATCACCAGCAGTATTTTCAGAGTGATATCCAGAAGGCTAATCAGGAACGAAGAAAGAGAAGGTTCTATTTCCTTTTTGCCAAGTGCTTTTCTTACCAGTTTATCAATCCGTTTAATAATCCACAGACCGATAATCAAAATAACGACAGCATAAACGAGTTTCAGGCCCCAGGTTTGAATCAGGCCCCATGCTGCATAGGAGTAATCATTCAGGTTTTCCATTTTTTTGTCTTTTAGTCATGTTAATCGAGTTTGAACCGGACGATATCATATCGCTATATTCGAATAGAGTAAGTCTAAATTAAAGCGTTAAAGCAATTTATACAACAATTTTTTGCGTTAAGACTTATTTGCCGGAGTATCAGAATTTCTCAAAAGCGAATTCTGAAGTGAACCGAATTGTATAAGTGGTTTATTATCAATTGAAAAATGTTTTTATAGCAACGATGATTATCTGAGCTCAGGTTGTCACTCTTTATTTTTTTTTAAGAAAAGGTTGATTATCATTGAGGTATAACGAAGTGCCCGATAGAAAGTTCAATTCTTAGTAAGGGAGAAAGCGATTACAGCAGCAATCTGGATGGGAAAAGTTGATTGATATATAGAAGGTAGTATAAATAAAAAAAGGGGGAAACCTGGTGCAATAAAAAAGGAACCGGTAAGAGAAGCGGTTCCTTTTTGAGCTAACGTGATGTTAGCTTCCTTTTCATTCTTTCACTGTTTTCAGCATATCGGCATAACCCGACATTTCACAATAGTTGTCAAGCAGTTCGTCGGATTCGAAGCCTCCCAAAGCTTTAATACGGTTCCAGTCGCGGCAGGCACCTTCTTTGTCACCGATTTCATAGCGGCTCATACCCCGTGCGAGCAAGAGACATTTTTCGTTAGGTAATAATACAATTCCGCGGTCGAAATGGCGGATGGCACGCTTCGGATTTTGCTTCAACAAGAGCTGTTTGTTCCCCTTGATAAAGTAGTTTGTAGCCTGGGACTTCAAATCAGATGACTCTGCCAGTTTAAAGGTAACAGCAAATTCTTTGTCCATGGCGACAGCTTCCTTGTTGTTACATCCCGGTTTCCACAAACCACTGGTTGTTCTCAGAACACGAATAACTTCTTCATCCATAGCGGAAGAAACGCTGTTGATAACAACAAAGTTGCTCAATGTTCCATCGGGTTGAACAGTAAACTGAATGACTTCTTTTCCTTCCCGAAATTCCTGGGCATCGGCTGTTGGATATTCCAATCGTTTAATTACGTAGTCATTGAGCGACTGCAGTTCAACGTTAGCTTCGTTAATCAAAAGAGCGGCACCTTTAAATCCGGCAAATTCCGGTGGAGAAACTCTCACTTCTTCAATGTTTTCCTGACTGAATGCAACTACTGAAAGAAGTAATCCTGCGAATAGTAAGAAGAGTTTTGTTTTCATGGCTTCTTGTTTTTAAATTAGACATAATACTGTTTGATGCGTAAATATTTCGTTCACTGTATAAACCAGTGATATGGACTAAACTTCTGTTAACAGTATTAATGCTTAACAATCCTCTTCGATTCCGCATAACAAATTACAACGACAGTGCCACGTTTCATAAGTAACACAATGATAGGTTCTTGGTAGTTTTTGCAGGGACGAATGACCAGGGGTTAGTGTCCGCATATGAAAGCTTCTGTGAACGATTGCGAACAAACGTTTACACTATGGTAAATAGTTTGGGGTAATTATTGGTTGAAAATAATTGGATATTGGATTAGTATTGAATTGGCTGACATATTTTCATCATCTTTAATGGATTACATGTCAAATATTCCTGATAAACAGACGGTTGACGACATTTTGTCTGTTGTTGCCTTTTGGCAATAAGTTTGATATTCGTGAGGAGAAAAATGGGAGAGACCTGAAGTGGTCCCGGTCGGTTTCTTTCTATTGGATAAATGCTACAACGGGGCAAGTTGGATTTGGGCAACAATAAAAAATTAAAAATACAGACATGAACTTTAACAATTTTACCATTAAAGCGCAGGAGGTTGTGCAGCATGCCATTCAGGTGGCGCAGGGAAACAACCAACAGGTAATCGACACCGGGCACCTGTTCAAAGGTTTGTTTAGCAAAGCTGAAAATGTCACCGGTTTTCTTTTGAAGAAACTGGGAGTCAATAGTTCTACTTTGCAACAAGCACTTGATCAGATTGTAGCCGGTTACCCGAAAGTATCGGGCGGTGAGCCTTATTTGTCGCCAGCCGCGAATACGGTTATTCAAAAAGCGACCGGTTATTCACAAAATATGGGCGATCAGTTTGTTTCGGTTGAACATTTGCTGCTTGGTTTGCTCGATGGCGGTGATTCTGTGAGCAAGATGATGAAGGACAGCGGCATCAACAAGAAAGAACTGGAAGCTGCTATTGCCGATTTACGCAAAGGGTCGAAGGTGGATAGCCAGACGGCAGAGGATACGTTCAATTCGCTGAATCGTTTTGCCATCAACCTGAATGAACGTGCCCGTTCCGGTAAGCTTGATCCGGTGATTGGTCGTGATGAGGAGATTCGCCGGATTTTGCAGATTCTTTCACGTCGTACCAAAAACAATCCGATTTTAATTGGTGAACCGGGTACCGGAAAAACGGCGATTGCCGAAGGTCTTGCTCACCGGATTGTTCGTGGTGACGTGCCGGAAAACCTGAAGACCAAGCAAATCTTTTCGCTCGACATGGGAGCATTGGTCGCTGGTGCCAAGTATAAAGGCGAGTTTGAAGAGCGTTTGAAAGCTGTGGTAAATGAGGTCGTGAAAGCGAATGGTGAGATCATTCTTTTCATCGATGAAATTCACACGCTTGTTGGTGCCGGAAAAGGCGATGGTGCAATGGATGCAGCCAACATTTTAAAACCGGCTTTGGCGCGAGGCGATCTGAGAGCAGTCGGTGCAACTACTTTAAATGAGTACCAGAAATACTTCGAGAAAGACAAAGCGCTGGAGCGTCGTTTCCAGATTGTGATGGTGAACGAGCCGGATACCTTGAGTGCGATTTCCATCCTTCGCGGATTAAAGGAGCGGTACGAAAGTCACCACAAGGTTCGTATCAAGGACGATGCGATTATTTCGGCCGTCGAGCTTTCACAGCGATACATCACCGAACGTTTCCTGCCCGATAAAGCCATTGATCTGATGGATGAGGCAGCAGCAAAATTGCGGATGGAGATGGATTCCCTTCCGGAAGAACTGGATGAAATCGAACGGAAACTGAAGCAGTTGGAAATTGAACGAGCGGCTATTCGTCGGGAAAACGATACCCGAAAGTTGGCCAGCCTCGATGAGGAAATTGCCAACTTAAAAGCAGAGCAGACGAAATATCGTGCTTCCTGGCAAGCAGAGAAGGACGTAGTCGATGCTATTCAGCGCCACAAGTCCGAAATTGAGGAGATGAAGTTGGAGGCTGAGCAAGCCGAACGGCAAGGTGATTACGGTCGCGTAGCGGAAATCCGTTACGGAAAAATCAAAGGTGCTGAAGAAGAAATCCATCATTTGCAAACGGAGTTAGCTAAGCTGCAGGGCGAATCATCCTTGATTAAGGAGGAAGTGGGAGCCGAGGATATCGCTGAAGTCGTCGCCCGCTGGACCGGAATTCCGGTTTCCCGGATGATGCAAAGTGAACGTGAAAAACTTTTGCACCTGGAAGATGAACTGCATAAGCGGGTTGTCGGACAGGATGAGGCAATTGCAGCCGTATCGGATGCAGTTCGCCGGTCGCGTGCCGGATTGCAGGATGAGAAGCGGCCGATTGGTTCGTTCATTTTCCTGGGAACTACGGGTGTCGGAAAAACGGAGTTGGCGAAAGCGCTGGCTGAATATCTTTTCGATGATGAGAACATGATGACCCGAATCGATATGTCGGAATACCAGGAGAAATTCTCGGTTACCCGGTTGATTGGTTCACCTCCCGGATATGTTGGTTACGACGAAGGAGGCCAGTTGACCGAAGCGGTTCGGCGGAAGCCTTATTCGGTGGTGCTGTTCGACGAGATTGAAAAAGCACACCCCGACGTTTTCAACGTGCTGCTCCAGGTGCTCGATGATGGCCGGTTGACGGACAACAAAGGACGTCTGGTCAATTTCAAGAATACCATCATCATTATGACCTCGAATATCGGGTCACACATTATTCAGGAGCGGTTTGAGAATCTGAAAGATGAAAACCGTGAAGAGGTGTTGGAGGAGACCCGTTACGAGATGTTGAATCTCTTGCGGAAGAGCATTCGTCCGGAATTCCTGAACCGTGTTGATGAAACGATTGTGTTTACGCCGTTGAATCATGAAGAGATCAAGGAGATTGTGCGTCTGCAGTTCAACCTGATTATGGAGCGATTGAAGAAAAGCAATCATGAGATTTCCATCAGCGATGTGGCAGTGGAATGGGTGGCTGCTTCGGGTTTCGATCCGCAGTTTGGTGCCCGTCCTATCAAACGGACGTTGCAGCGTTTCGTTTTGAATGACCTGTCGAAGCAATTGCTGGCAGGAACCATCTCAGAAGACAAACCCATCCTGGTGGATGTGGAAAACGATATCCTGGTTTTCAGGAACTAAATAAATTAAATCCCCCGGTTGAGAGACGCCGGGGGATTTTTTTGGTTTTTACCGCAAACTGACTTTTTGAACGATAGCTTGTTCGTCGTCAGTCCAACGAACAAGATAAATTCCGGTCCCGGGCTGTAGCCGAGCGTGATTGGTGTGGTTGATTGAGTATTCAGTTATCTTCTGACCGACAAAGTTGAAGACTTCCAGCTTTCCATTGAGAAGTTGTGATGTTGTGACATGAAGTATCTGGCCCGAACTGTAAATACGAACAGTTTCATTGGTTAATTCGTCCAGACCGGTGCCGTTTTTGAGATGAAGGATTAAGCTGTTATTGTTTTCTCCGGCGGCAGCATCGTATCGCAATGTATCGCTACTTCTCAAGTCAAGTGATTCGCCGGTAATTGTATTTTCCAGCGAAATCGTAATTCCGCTACTAAATGAATTAGAAACTTCACCGGTAATGCTTAGTTCGCTGGCATCTGAAATGTACAATCCTAACGGGAAGCTTTCCGGATAAGTGCGTGCCTGGTTAATGGCCAGTTTCTCGCCTTCTTGGCTGAACCAAAGTTGTGGCACCCCTATGTCGTAATAAACCAGCTTTCGCGAATCTTCATTAAAATCCAGTTCATCGCTGTTGGTTTGGTCGAATCGAACTAAAGCGAAATCTTGTCCATTAGGGCCGGTCACTTTCAGCCGGACAATATAATCTTCGGGTACTCCTTGTTTCAGAAAATATTGATCGGTTGGAACACAGTCATCCAGATTCACTGAATAGTTACCGGCATTGGTGGCTTCCACAAAAAATCCCTGCATGGGAGGAATCATATCCGTAAACTCGGGATTGGTGACTGTTCCGTCGGACGAAATCGTCAGATAGGTTTTAGCATTCGGATCGAACATGTAAGATGTTCCGGTTGTGTTGGTTTGGTTCGAAGTCGACCAATCGATGGCTCCCAGTCCGGGGTTGCCAACAAAGTTGAAGTTGTTGCCGGCATCTTCGAAACTTAGCGGAACGGACTGCGTTCCGGAAATCGGACTGCCATTGAAAACGAGCTCGAGTTCTTCGCGGGTACTGTAAAAGCCATATCCGGTCATGGGAGAGAGCGGTAGTGTCTGGTCCGACACATAGCTCCAGGCACTTTCATCTGCCGGTTGAGAGTTATCGTAAGTAATCAGGTAAACCATGCCGTAGACCGGTTCGAACATCGCAGCTGTGTTATCCTCTACCGGCGGAGTCAGGAAGAGCCACTTTTCTGCAGTCAATGCTCGTTTGGCATACAAGATGCAGCTTTCAGGAAGATATTGCTGACCACCCAGTGAAGCATCCGACTCGAGTACAAGTGTTTTGGGAGTCACACCTGCGGTAAGCACTGGGTAGTGGTCAACGCCGGCTGGAATGATGCCTTTCATCGTTTCATCCGGGACACCATTATTCCAGTTGGCTGCATTGTTCCAATCATTATCAACTGTTCCGGACCAAGTTGTTTCCAGGTTGGGAGATGCCGTTAATGTTTGTCCTGTATTTACCGCACCAAATGAAGATTCTGTGGGGGCCTGCCAAGTGAAGTCCTCATAGTAGGAACCGGACCCGGTGAGTTGGATGGAGAAATTGGTGGGGGTATCATTATCCTCTTCAGGAGTGATATGTATTGAGGTCAAACCTGCCGCATCTCCTTCGGTGGCAGTGACCGGATCCTCATAACTTATAAACAATACGACTTTATGCTGGTATGTTAAAGCTAATCCATCTTCACCTTTTTGTAATTCACCAAAATCAAGTTCGTAAATAGAAAATGAGCCTTCGATTGAAGAAGATGAAAAGTTATTCAAAGTCATTTCATCGATGATAGTTCCACCGTTTCCATTATAATGAATGACATTGAAGTCTTCCAGGGCATAATTATCAGCGTTCTCGAGAACAATTTCTACTCGTCCCTCCTCGGTATCTCCATCATCGTAATGAAACTCATTAATCCAGGCATTGGGTAAGTCATCCAGTGGCGTGATAAGCACTGTTTCGGGAATGGTTCCGTCTGTTTTCACATTGGTTGTTTCATCACTTCCGCGGTAAGGAATGACTTGTGTATACCAGCGTGTTTCACTTCCAGGAATATAGACTTCGGCCGCGGTCGTATCCTTATCGATGACAATCAAAGCCTCACCGTCGCTGAAATCGGTGTCTTCTGCCGGAGTCTCTCCATCTATGGGCGTTTGAGCCGTTGTTTGCGTGAAGAGCAGAAGATAGCCTTCGGCTGCTGCCTCTCCGCTGTTTTCATCCCACGACAGATGAAAAGTATTACCGTTTTGTCCGGCGAGTCGGAAATCGCTTACATGGTTCGTAGGTTCTGTTTCCAGGGCGGTTCCACTAATTGCTACCAAAACAGTCTCCGGTAGTTCGGTTGTTTCGTGAGAGATGTCTCCGCTGGTAACCCCTGGAATATCCGGAGCAAAGCGGACATAGATCGTTGTGGATAATTCACCATCTGTTCCGGTGAGCGAAAGAGGAGATGTATTTCCCTGCCAGTTGGTTTCATCGGTGGAAACTTCGAATCCTGTGGGAGGCGTAATGACGAGGTTGTCCCTCAGATATTGAGCTGTTACGGTATAAGATGATGTCGTAGAAGTTTCACCCGAAACCACGTCACCAAAATCCGGAAGGCTTTGGACTGAAACCGTTACTTCAGGTGCAGGTTGGTCCAATGTAGTGACTTCCCCGGTGGAGATTTCACTTTCCATCACCGGGTCATCGGCCATTGCTCGCATGGCCTTCAGCTGATAATAATAGGTTGTTGAGAATTGAACCGACGTTGCTTCGTATGAAGTGACATTTCCAATGTCTTCATCCACAATTGGATTTGAATAATCTTCTTCTGTGCTAATGATGAGGTAATAAGATGTAGCCTGGTAACTTGGCTGCCATTCCAGGGTAAAACGGTTGTAATCGATGGCACTGGCCCGCAAATCTTCCGGGGCAACAGGTGTCCCGGCCGTGATTTCAAATGAGGCTTCAGTATTAACCACTTCTTGTTGCGAGTTATCGGTTACTTTAATTTGATAGTAGTAGATGCCGTCTTCCAAAACAGGCAAATCAGCCTTCCAGGTGGTTCCCGACGAATAACTCAATGCAAATGACTCCGTCAAATTACCGGAGGTGGTTCCATAGAGTACTATCGCAGAAATAACTTCGCCATCGTCAGAGATGGAAGCAGAAATGGTATTATTTCCGGTCACTTCTGTATCGGTCATTGGCGAAGGAGCGAACGTTATACTTCCAGTTTCCGGAATGGGATCGTTATCAAAGAGGGCGTTTTCGGTATCATTGCTATCCGGGTCGGGCGGCGTTGGCGGACCGGTTTGTGCGAATGATTTGTTTGAGAAGATAGCAATTAATAGGATCAGGAAAAGAGGTGTAAAGATATTCTTCATGAGATAAAAGTTTTTGGTTTTTAGGTTAATAATGTTTTGTTGTCTTGGTCAGAACGTTTATCCGTTTTCTCTTTTCCTATATATAAGTTACATAAAAATTGGTTTTTAGCAAGCTTTTGCTGAAATGTTTTATAACAATAGGATAGGATAATTGGTATGATTTGTGAATTATTATAGGAAATGGGAATTGTAGTAGCAATACATGTTTTGGCGAGATTTCTTATCCGTTTAGAAGCATAAAAAAAGCGTAATCTTTTTTTGATTACGCTTGCCTGGCGGAGAGAGAGGGATTCGAACCCTCGGAACCCTTTAGGGGTTCACACGCTTTCCAGGCGTGCCAGTTCAGCCACTCCTGCACCTCTCCGTATGGTTTGAAGCACGCCATATAGCGAAGCTTCGGGGCACAAAAGTAGGAGATTTTTTTTATTCCCAAAACATTTTTCCTGAAAGAAAGAGAGCCGGGCCTGAGAGTTTATTCATCGGAATGGGAAGACTGTCCTTTCCGAATGACCACTTTGTCCTCTTTGATATATTTCCGGTTGCCCGCATCGTCAGCAAGTCTTACAGCCACGTCGACGGCCGTTCCTACTTTCCAATCCGGGCCGTTCAGAGCGGTGAGCTCCATAAAACCACCCGGGATATCAACTAACTGCTTATCGAATTTGCTTTCATACCCGTCAAAACTCATGTCGCTGGGGCGGATGGCGTATACTTCGGCGTGCAGGCCTTTGGGCAGAGGTTTTCCACCGGAAGCAATTATCTGCGCAATGATTTTGATTCCCTCGCTGGTTGAATCCAAGTCAGTTTCCAGGATGACTTCCGAATGAATATGAAGTTCCGTATCGTCGAGAAGAATGACACTGGAGGCTTCGCAAGGGCAGGGTAGCCGGGTGGAAGCGCAGGAGCTCATCAGGAACAAAACAGCAATATAAAAAAGTATGTTGAACTTCATATCCGTCGATTTGGAGCAAAGTAATAAAATCCCTTCGATTAACATGGTGGAATGTCAAGGGTTTTTTGTTTTACTTTTCATAGCTTTGGTACGCCTGAATGAAATGAGGAAAGTGTTTGAATGATTGAATAACAGAATTTTATATGACCAAAAAACTAATAGGTATGAAACTAATCTCTTTGTTTTCACTAATGATTGTATTATTAATGGCGGGAGGATGCAAGAATTCCTCCCAAAGCGAGTCTGAGCAGGAGGATGTTGTCGCGCAAAAAGTAAACGAGTTTGCGAAAGTTAAACTAACTACCGACATGAGCCAGCTCGATGAGAACCAGAAAAAAATGTTGTCGTTGATGTTTGATGCGGCGGATATCATGGATGGCATTTTCTGGCAGGAAGCCTACGGCGACAAAGAAGCTTTGTTGACCAGTCTGAAAACACAGGCTGAGAGAGATTTCGCCATGATTAACTATGGCCCGTGGGAACGTCTGAATAATAATAAGCCGTTTGTCGAAGGAGTAGGTCCCAAACCAAAGGGAGCCAACTTTTATCCTCAGGACATGACGGAACAGGAGTTTAACGACTGGAAAGATTCCACAAAAACCAGTCAGTACACCATGATTCGTCGGGATAAAGATGGTAAGCTGATGTCGATTCCTTACCATGAATATTTTAAGACTCAAATTGAGAAAGCAGCTTCGTTGATTCGTCAGACTGCGGAATTGGCAGAAGACCCGGGACTGAAAAAGTATCTGGAACTGCGTGCCGATGCGTTGCTGACAGATAACTATTACGACAGCGATATGGCGTGGCTCGATATGAAAAACAATACCATCGATTTTGTGGTGGGGCCTATCGAGAATTATGAAGATCAGCTTTTTGGCTATAAAACGTCGCACGAAGCATTTATCCTGGTAAAGGATAAAGTATGGAGTCAGCGGTTAGCCAAATTTGCGGCCCTTTTGCCAGATTTGCAGCGGGCATTGCCTTGTCCTCCCGAGTACAAAGCAGAAATGCCGGGATCGGATTCGGACCTGAACGCATACGATGTATTATATTATGCAGGCGATTGCAATGCTGGTTCCAAAACCATTGCTATCAACCTGCCAAATGACGAGCGCGTTCGTGCCGCCAAAGGCAGCCGGAAACTGCAGTTGAAAAATGCCATGCGTGCCAAGTTTGACAAGATTCTGGTACCGATTTCCGACCTGTTGATTGCTCCCGACCAGCGTTCGCACATCAAGTTTGATGCTTTCTTCGAAAATACCATGTTCCACGAGGTAGCTCACGGATTGGGGCTTGGAAATACCATCGACGGAAAACAAACGGTCCGGGAAGCATTGAAAGATACCTATACTTCTATCGAAGAAGGCAAAGCCGATATCCTGGGACTGTGGGTAATCACCAAATTGCACGACATGGGCGAGTTGTCTGGTGAAGACCTGATGGACAACTATGTGACATTCATGGCGGGAATATTCCGTTCAGTTCGTTTTGGTGCAGCCAGTGCACATGGTAAAGCCAACATGATTCGATTCTACTATTTTGAACAGCAAGGTGCTTTTACCCGTGATACCGAAACCGGAACGTACCGCGTTGATTTTGACAAGATGAAGAAGGCAATGACTTCATTGTCGGATGAGTTGCTAAAGATTCAGGGCGACGGTGACTATAACGCTGCTGCCAAATTGATAAAAGAAAACGGCTACATCCGTCCGGAGCTGCAAAGCGATTTGGATCGGATTTCAGCAGCCGGTATTCCCAAAGACATTGTGTTTGAACAGGGAAAAGCTGTTCTGGGACTGAAATAAGCCCGACTTTTGAAGAAATAGGAGCCTGCTCATGCCGATTGAGCGGGCTTTTTTATGTGGAGATAGATTAGTTTAACATATATTTTTGTTTTGTTCGTATCCGTTCAATTCCCTTTCCGAAAACGTACAGAAATGATTTTCTCAGGTATGGCCTGGTTCTTGCTATTGGTATAGGTAATCAGATTGTTGAGTTCTTTGGCATGTGGATTGATAACTGAATGGCATAACTGTAACAGGAAATAAAAATTGTTAAGCCATGAAAAAATTATCTATCGCAACAACTTTGCTTTTTATTGTGAGTATTTTGTTTGTAGGACCGCTTTCTGCGAAGACCATCCAGGGGCAGTCGAATAGTACTTTGGGAACTTACCAAATAAAACAAATTGCTCCCGTTAAAGCAGGAGGAGAGGAACTGCAAGCCTATCAGTTATCTTATGAGAATTCGGAGAATCCGATTACCATTTTGGTCGATAAAACCTCAAAATGCAGTAACTACATTGTACGCTCCAAGAATCTTGAAGTCAGGTATGTCTGCAATAAACGTGGTTTTGGCGCTAAGTTGGTGAATGCTAAATTCCAACGTTTTGACCCGACGGTTAACGGATACTATCTGAATGAAAAGGCACTGGAAGGTCAGGGAAAACTTTCGACAAACCAGTTGAGCGAAGAAGAAGCGCTTGGTTTGATTGCAGCCTATTTCCCGGCATTAGCTAAAGATGTAAAATTTCTGATGTAAGATATTTAACGCACAAGTTGCCCAAACTTGTTTTTTGTCCACGCTGTAGTTTCTTCATAACTACGCACGTTAACTCCTAACTGCCGGGCCGCCACCCGGCAGTTTTTTATGTCCTCGGGCGTCGTTTTCGGCATCAGAGCTGGTTTTGGATCGATGCAAAATGGTCTCAATTGTCCTCCATATTGAAGATTCTCTTCATCAACTTCCATTTTCACTTGGCTCTTTTCTTTCGGTTTGTAGCCGATGGCCTATAAAGTGTTACCCTCTTTGTCATCAACCTGGAGTTAAAATCTTAAAAAATACAGCAACATAATTCTGCTATTCAACATATTTAACAAAAAATAGAAACAGAAAATTTAGAATCGAAGTAGTCCGGACAGATATGCAAACACTGTGAAAATAGGTAGTGCAAAGGGGAAGTTATCACGCAACTTATCAGCTTGTTTTACCCGTCTTAAAGATAGCTCAATTGAATTGTATTTTTTTTTTAGTAACTTGATATCCAATTAAACCAGACAGCTAAATGTTACATCAATATTTAAATTAACCTACTTATGAAAAAGCTTTTCCAAGTGCTGATGGTGATGACCGTCATTAGCCTGTTCTTCTCCTGCACCGAGAAGAAATCGAAGTATGTGACCCTTCAGAAAACCGATTCCAACGGTTATAAGTACGAAGAAGTAACCAACGATCCGTTGAAAACCCGCATTTACACGCTGGACAATGGATTGAAGGTTTATTTGTCGCAGAACACCGACGAACCACGTATTTTTACTTTTATCGGCGTGCGTGCCGGTTCGTTGAATGACCCGAGAGAAACAACCGGACTGGCTCACTATTTCGAGCACATGATGTTCAAGGGAACCGATGAGTTTGGTACCAATGACTGGGGGAAAGAAAAGGTATTACTTGATTCTATTTCCGGTTTATTCGAAGCGCACAAAGCCGCGACCGATCCGGAAGTGAAAAAAGCCATTTACAAACAGATTGACGAGGTATCGCAGGAAGCTTCGAAATATGCGATTCCGAACGAATACGACAAAATGGTTTCCACGATTGGTGCGAAATATACGAATGCCGGTACGTCCTATGAGTTTACCGTTTATATGAACGATATTCCATCCAACGAGTTGAATAAGTGGATCAATATGGAATACGAGCGTTTCAGCGATCCGGTTCTTCGCTTGTTCCACACCGAGTTGGAAACGGTGTACGAAGAATTCAACATGTCGCAGGATAACGATGGTCGCCGTTTGAACCGGGCTGTCATAAGTAGCCTCTATCCGGGACATCCGCTGGGAACCGATGTGATTGGTCGGCCGGAAGACCTGAAGAATCCTTCGATGGTTAACATCATGAATTTCTATCATACCTGGTATGTTCCGAACAACATGGCCGTTATCCTGAGTGGAGACCTCGATTACGATAAAACCATCCAGATGGTGGATGCTACCTTCGGTAAATATAAGTCGAAACCTCTTCCTGAAATAAAAAATGCAAAACTGGAGCCAATCGAGAAGCCGATTGTGAAGGATGTATATGGTCCTGATGCGGAAAGAGTGATGCTGGCATACCGTTTTGATGGCTATCATTCGCCCGATAGGAAATTTGTGACGATGATTGATTATATCCTGACGAACTCTACGGCTGGTTTGATCGACCTCGATTTGAATCAAAGCCAGAAAGTACTGAAAGCGGGTAGCTACAGTGACTTCCATAACGAATATGGCGAACATCGTCTGTATGGAACACCACGACAGGGACAATCGCTTGACGAGGTTCGTGACCTGTTGCTGGGAGAAGTTGAAAAAGTGAAGAACGGAGAGTTTGACGATTGGCTGATTCAGGCTACCGTCAATCAATTGCGTTTAAATGCCATCCGTCAGAACGAAGGTAAATGGAGAGTCTTCAATTATCTGAATTCCTTTATCAAGAAAACCAACTGGGCCGACGAACTGGCTTTCTACGATGAGATGGAGAAAATCACCAAAGATGAATTGGTGGCTTTTGCCCGCGAGCATTATAAAGATAACTATGTGTTGGCCTATAAACGAACAGGAGAAGCGAAAGGGCTGGTGAAGGTAGAGAAGCCGGAAATCACGCCTATCTCCATCAACCGTCAGGATCAGTCGAAATTCTTCACTGATTTTACGGCTCAGAAAGTCGAGCCCCTGGAGCCCAGGTTTGTCAACTTTGAGGAGGCTATCGATGAGAAGCCGTTGGCAGAAGGAGTGAAGATGGACTATATTCCCAATGAAACCAATGAGCTCTTCCAGTTGGATTATGTAGTCGACATGGGACGGAATCACGATCCGTTGCTCGAACTGGCGGTTAAATATTTGCCCTACCTGGGAACCGATAAATATCCGGCTGCCGACCTGAAAAAGGAATTCTATAAACTGGGAGTCGATTTGAATGTGAACACCGGCAATGACCGTTCCTATGTGTTCATTTCCGGTTTGGATAAGAATGCGAAGAAGGGAATGGAATTACTGGAGCATTTGCTGGCCAATGCCCAGCCCGATCAGGAAGCCTATGATAAAATGGTGGATGGCATTCTGAAAGAGCGCGCCGATGCCAAACTCAACCAGTACCAGATTCGTCGTGCTCTGCAGTATTACGGACAGTATGGCAAGGAGAATCCGTTCACGAATGTGATTTCGGAAGAAGAACTTCACAAAGTTGACCCGGCTGTTTTGGTGGCCAAACTGCATGAATTCAGTCACTACCCACATCGCGTGTTCTACTATGGCCCAACGGCTTCCGATCGGGTTTTCCAGATGGTGAAGGAAGGGCATCAGATTCCGGCCGAGTTGAAATCGATCCCGGCAGAAAAAGAATTTGTGATGCAACCGACAAATGAGAATAAGGTTTTCTTCGTGAACTACGACAAATCGCAGGTCGATATCCGGATGATGTCACAAAGTCTACCGTTCTCGCCTGAAACCTACGTTAACTCGCAGCTGTTCAATGAATATTATGGCAACTCGATGAGTTCGGTTGTATTCCAGGAAATCCGTGAATCGAGAGCATTGGCTTATTCAGCATGGGCTGGTTACAGTGCACCATCGAAGAAAGAAGAACCTTTCTACATCAACGGAGCTGTTTACACACAAGCCGATAAAATGATGGATGCGATTGGTGCCATGAACGGTTTGTTGGATAATATGATTTCCGATAATCGCCTGTTTGGAATCGCCCGCGAGAGCGTGATGAAGAACATCCAGACGGAACGCATCAACAAAACGAACATTTTCTGGACCTGGTTGCGTAACCAACGGTTGGGTATCGACAAGGATATCCGGGAAGATGTTTATAACAAGGTCGGGAAATCGGACATTGCCGATGTGCAGAATTTCTTTAACGACCATATGAAGAACCAGCACTTTACATACCTGGTACTGGGTAACCGGAATGATGCCGATTTGAATGCACTGAAGACAGTCGGCCCGGTTGAAGAGCTGGCGCTCGAAGATATTTTTGGATATTAATTTGGCTTGTGCCGGAGCTGCCTCCGGAATACTAAGCCCGTTTTAATAGGTGAATTGCGGAAGAGACCCGGTAATGCTCCGGGTCTCTTTTTTGTATATCGACAGGCGAGAGAAATAGATATTAGTTCGATAGAACTCAGTAGAATCAGAATTTTTGGGCTTTTTATCATTCTCAGCATGAGAAGTCTTCAGTAATCAGATAGCCGGGCGAAGATTTCATTTTTTCTTAATTTGAATAATTTCAGTCGGTCAGTTAAAACCGTAATTTTGCTCCTCTAAAAACTTGTCAATTTGATGATTATGGAAAGCCGGGAAAACGTTGACCAGATGGGGATTATATTTGACATGGACGGTGTGATTATCGACAGTAATCCATTACATATAAAGGCTTGGCGATCTGTTTTTGAGAAAGAGAATGTTTTTATTAGCGATGATGACTTCTCCAATATCGTTTCAGGCACAACAGGTGACACAGCAATTCGTACCTTACTGAAAAGGGAGCTGACACAGGATGAGGTAAATCATTTCAATGAGGCAGTTGATGCTGAATTTCGCCGTATGTTAACCGAGATGAATGTAGGCCCGGTGAAAGGATTACGTAATTTCCTGGAGCGAATGCGTTCAGCCGGCCACAGAATCGTTGTGGCTACGTCGGCACCGACTAAGAATGTCGATATGGTGATGGACAAGCTTCAACTAAGAGAGTATTTTGAATTCATTATCGACCGGACCCGTGTAACTCATGGTAAACCACATCCGGAAATTTATCTGAAGACATTGGAGCAAATAGCTATTCCAGATTCCCGTTGTGTTGTATTTGAAGATTCTCTTGCAGGAGTAAAATCGGCCGTAGGCGCGGGCTTAAGAGTTATTGGGGTAACCACCAGTCATTCGGCTGAGGAATTAAATAAAATAGGAGCATCGTTAACTATCAAAGATTTTGATGAGGTGAGCGCGGAACATATCTCAACCCTGATGAGTACGAATTAATGGATAAATTCGCGTCTTGTCTTAGGTTTAAGTAGCAGTATATCAGTGTGTGTCTGCTTCGTGTCGATTTTTATTGGTAAAATGTTGTATTTCGTTGATATAAGCTGAATAACCTGTTTGAAAAATTAGTTTATTTGGCAAATTATCTTGATGAACCAACATGACGTTGCACATTAGAAAGTCTTCGCCGGAAGACTTGATTTTCCTGGAAAAACTGGAGAAAGAATCGTTTCCGGCTTTCCAGCGAAACAACCGTCGGAGTCTTGCACTAAGTCTATCCAGCCCGTTCCAGGAGGTTTGGATAGCCGAAAAAGGAAAATCCCGGCGTCGGCCGGTGGGAGCGATGGTCCTGCATTTGCACAAGAAATCACTGCGTATTTATTCTATTGCTACTTTGCCCGAGTTCCAGAGTAAAGGGGTGGGGCGTTTCCTGTTGACTCACGCGCTGAACCTGGCGACTTCGCGGAAGCAGGAAAAATTGATACTGGAAGCGGATGCATCGAATGAAAAACTGCTGGAATGGTATCAGCAATGGGGTTTTCAACCCGTTAAGACGGTGAAGGATTACTACGCGGAGGGATATGATTGTTTGAAGTTGGAGTATCTGTTACCCGCCTCTCTTTATCAAAACCGGATGAAGAACATCATCGTGGTGAACCAGCCGCGTACCTGGCACTTTACCGATGTGAATGCCAAAATCATTTCAGTGAAGGAGTACATCAACAATTCGGAGTACCATACCGACAACAGCTTGCGCGTTTTTAACCTGTGCAGCTCGTATCAGTACCAGAGCTACGGTTACTACGTGTCGCTGCTGGCATCGGCCCGCGGACAGCGGGTTATTCCTAACGTGACCACCATTCGTGATTTTAGCAGCACGGGCGTGATTCGTTCCATCACCACCGAGATAAATGAGTTGTTGCAAGTAGCGCTGAGAAACGTGAAGGAGAAAGAGTTCAGCATGAACGTGTACTTCGGGCACACCAACGTGCGGGGCATGAAGAAGCTCGCACCGAAATTATATCAGCTGTTTGAAACGCCATTATTCAAGGTACACTTCATCCGGAACGGGGAGTGGATGATCAAAAAGATACAGCCACTGAACCTGAACAGAATCAGCGATGATGAGCTGATAGTGGTCAATGAATTTGCACGGGAATATTTCGATAAGAAACGCTTCAACAAATCGAGGCTAACAGCTTATAAGTACGATTTAGCCATCCTGGTGAATCCCCACGAAGCCACGCCACCCTCGTGTAACACGGCATTGAAACTATTTAAACAGGCGGCTAACCGGAAAGGGATTTATACGGAGTTTATCACGAAGAACGATTTCGATAAGATCAACGAGTTTGATGCGCTCTTTATCCGCGAAACCACCAGCGTGAACAACTATACCTATGAATTGTCGCGACTGGCCTACGCCGAAGGTTTGGTGGTGATTGATGATCCGTGGTCGATTCTGCGTTGCTCCAACAAGATATATCAGAACGAGCTGTTCCGGAATAATAAAATCCTAACGCCTCAAACTACTGTCTTTACCAAGAACCTGTTTCAACCCAAAGATTTGGACGGCCTGAGCTATCCGGTGGTGATTAAGCAGCCCGACAGCGCTTTTTCACTGGGTATCACGAAAGTGAATAATGAGGAGGAGGCGTTAGAAGTGCTGAATACATTGTTCCGGAAATCGGACATGGTGATTTGCCAGGAGTTCACCTACTCGGAGTTTGACTGGCGGATTGGGATTATCGACAACACACCGCTGTTTGCCTGCAAATACTACATGACCAGGGACCACTGGCAGATTTACAACTGGCAGGGAGAAGCTGAGGAGCAATCGGGTGATTCGGAAACGTTGCCGGTAAGTGAGGTACCCGCCCATGTGCTCGAAACGGCATTGAAAGCTGCTGCCCTGATTGGTGACGGCCTCTACGGTGTCGACCTGAAGGAGATTGACGGCAAAGTGTACGTGATGGAGGTGAACGATAACCCGAACATCGATTTTGGCATCGAGGACGAGATTCTAAAAGAGAAACTCTACGATATGGTCATCGATTCATTCCTGAACCGGATTGAAATCGCCAAGAACCTGAAGCGGTACGTGACGAGTAAATAGGGGTAAATATTGGATTATAAACAGCTTTAGCGGATTTATTTGTTGTTTTTTATCAACCTATCAAAATATTGTCAAGCGATGCAGTGACAATGCCGGATTACACACTAACTACAGATGAGGATTGATAGCTGTTTCATATCAGATTGTTTGTTATTTTTGGTGTGAAAGGAAACAGGCATGAGTGAATATTTAAGAAGCGTCAATCAGATTTCGCCGTTGTCGGAGGAAGCAGCAGAAGAGCTGTTGCAACGTTTTCAGACGAAAACTTATCCGAAGGGAGCGTTAATCCATACCCAGGGAAAAGTTTGCAAACACTTGTTTTTTGTGAAATCCGGGTTGGTGAAGCACTTCTATTATCATCATGACAACCAGTATGTTTTGCGCTTTTTCGATGAAAATAATTTCTTCATCGCCACCGACAGCTTTTTTAATGATTTACCCGCTGAATATTCGACCATGGCCCTGGAGGAGACGACAATTTGTTATTTGAAATATGATGATTTTGAGGATCTCTGCCAGAAATACCACTCATTTGAAAGCTTCGCCCGGAAGTTTATATCCATGGTCGCTTACACGGCCATTTCAAAATTAAAGAATCTACTCTACCTGGATGCCACCGAGCGCTATGCCAAATTTCTGAAAGAGTTTGGTCATCTTCAACAGCGCATTAGTCTTGGTGATACAGCGGGTTATCTGGGCATATCCCAGGTGACACTCAGCCGGATTCGATCGAAGAAGTAACTTTTTAACATTTGTAAAAAGAATTCCGCTACCCACACGATACATTTGCATCACCATCTTCTCAAAAACGATATCGCTTGAAGTAGAGAGACCCTGGTAAGGTTAATTGGTAATGGAGCTTGAAAACATAGCAGGCTTTACATGGAATTGCTATGCTCCGGATTTCCCCAAAGGGTCTGAAAAACAGAGAAGACGATACAAGCTTTATGGCTTGCTGAATGTCAGTAAAGAATGGATTTAAAAGAGATTAAAATGAGCAAGTTATTGTATATAAAAGCGAATGCAAAAGCAGATGGAGAGTCAAGAACTTTCCGGATTTCCGATAGTTTCATTAAAGCGTATAAAGAGAAATATCCCGCAGACGAAGTGGTAGAACTCGATTTGTATGAAGCGGGTTTAGGATTCTTGCCGAAAGGAAAAATCAATGAATTACGCGAAGCCGTTCAGCAAAATGACCGGAATCACCCGATTCTGAAATTTGCCTACGAATTTGCAGAAGCCGATAAGTATGTCATTGCCGAACCTATCTGGAACCTGGGACTTCCGGCTATCTTAAAAGCCTATATCGATTACGTGGCTGTTGGCGGTATCACCTTTACCTATACCGAAAAGGGACCGGTTGGTTTATGTCACAATAAAAAGGCAGTTAATATTATCACACGGGGAGGCGATTACTCGTCGGAGTCGATGGAAACACTTGAAATGGCCGACAGGTACCTGCGTAATATCTTCGGATTTATGGGGATTACCGATTTTGAGACGATTGCTACCGATCGCCTTGATGTAATTACAGAAGATACGGACAAACTGATGGAAGGTGCTATTCAAAAAGCTGAAGAAGCAGCGTTAGCATTTTAGCATCGAATGATTGATAAAATAAAGAAAATGAGAACGAAAGTTTTTGGAATCGTGCTGCTGTTTGTTGCAGCTTTTATTGCTCAGGGAGTAAAGGCCCAGGAGCCGGTAGCGAATGCACCTCATTCGGCACCTATCCCGGTGGAAATTTTCCTTGGAACGAAAGGTTGGACCTCGCAGGTTATTGTCGACAAGAAGTTGACACCCAACAGTAAGTTTGGATTCTTCGGATTGTCATTCCTGAAAGCCGATTATGATAACGCTGAATTTCTGCGGGAATCGATCAACCTGGCTTTCCTGAAATACGATTTGTTTAAGAATGTGAGCATCCTTTCCGGTGCGGAGTTTAATTCGCAATGGGGATTTAGACCCTATGCCGGTGCCCAGTATGCCTATCACAGCAGAAATTTTATGGGTGTTGTTAACTCCGGTTTTCAGCTGACCGAAACGAAAAACTTTGAATCATTGGCTATCGCTGAATATCGTCCGACGATTAAAGGTGCCTGGTCATTGTATACTCATGTGCAAGGTCTGTACAGCCAGAATACAGAGATTGGCGAGCATGATCGCAGCTTCCTGTACAGCCGTCTGGGTGTTAGCTACAAGACGTTTTCCTTTGGATTGGCGCTGGACAACGACTGGTATGGCTACGGCCCGATGAAAATATCGAATCACCAGTTCGGAATTTTTATCAGTACGGTTTTGCAATAACATGGGTTGAGCAGATTTTCCAACCTACTTAAAACGGGATATGTATGAAGAACTTCCTAAAACAAGGATTCATCGGTGGAATTATGGGTTTTATCATGAGTTTTGTAATGGTGTACTTTATTTCGTCGCTCCCCGAGACAGCCACCGAAAATGCCTTCGGAAATGGCATTAGTGGTGCCATTAGCGGTTTCATGGGCGGCTTTATGGGTATTATGGGCTATTGGGTACAGCAAAAAAGAAGCAGAAAGCTCAAGCTGGCGAATACAAAGTAAAGCGTTTACGAACGGTCAGTTGATGCAGTATCAGCGTAGCTGCGAGGTGTATCGGTCATGACTCGAATGAGTATTTAACTGATTATACTTTCATGGTTTGTGTATAGAAAAAGCGAGAAACATATTCGCGATGTAACCTGTTCTCCTTATAAAGAACAGTAACACATAAAAGACAAAATCATATGAAAGTTTTAGTGGTTGGAGCCAACGGAAAAATCGGTAGAATCCTTTCTAAGAAGTTAAGTGCCTCTGAGAAATATGAGCCGACAGCCTTTATCAGAAAAGAAGAGCAACGCGCGTATTTCGACGAAATCGGAGTTCCGGCAATTGTTGAGAGCCTAGAGCAATCCGAAGAGGTGATTGGGAATGTGATAAAAGATTTCGATGCGGTTGTTTTTACAGCGGGTTCGGGCGGCAAAACCGGTTACGATAAAACGCTGGAAATCGACCTCGACGGAGCGATAAAAGCTGTTCACGGCGCCAGCAAGCATCAGGTGAAGCGTTTCATCATGGTAAGTGCCGCGCATGCGGATGAACGGTCGTATTGGGGGCAATCGAGCATCAAACCTTACTACATCGCCAAACATTACGCCGACAAAGAGCTTTCGCAAAGTGATCTTGATTTTACCATTTTACGCCCCGTACGATTAACCGATGACGAGAAAGTGGGAAAAGTGAAAATGCTCAAAGAGCCCGGTCTGTTGGAGCGTGAAATTCCGCGGGCGGCTGTGGCCGAAACTATTCTGACAATTCTCGAAGATAAAGCTACCTATGGAAAAATCATCGAGATGAGCCGTGGAGAAGACAATATTGCAGAAGCGGTGAAGAAAGTCTGTTCATAAACTTTTGGTCTTAAATAAATGGGTTTTTGGAGAAGAGAGTTGCAGGGAAGATTTCCCTCTTCTCTCTTTTTTTTGTTGAAAAACTTCCCACCTCGCGATTCCATTTGTTATATTTCTGTCAACCCCTACATTCTTCCCTGAAAAGTAGTCTACTTTTGTTAACTTACAGACAACTAACTTAACACCATGAACCATGAAGATACATACCAAACCATTCCTTTCCACGCTAATCGTCATTTTGGTTTTATTGATTAGTTGGGATGCCAACAGTGAGCCTGTTGGAGACGCCGGTCTAAGTCAAAAAGAAAAAAGTCTGGTTAGTATATCCAGTTATACGGCGCAGGGAAAACTTGACGGATTGAAAAAGGCGCTAAATGAGGGGCTTGATGCCGGATTGACGATAAATGAAATCAATGAAGCGCTGGTGCAACTCTATGCCTATTGTGGTTTTCCCAGAAGTTTGAACGGTATTGTAACGTTCATGGCAGTTGAGAAGGAAAGAAAGGAGAGGGGCATTCATGACGAGCAAGGCAAGGAAATCAAGTTCAACGATGATGTGGCTGACAAATATGAGCAGGGCCGGAAAGTTCTGGAAGTATTGACTGGCAGGCTACAGAGCAAGCCAGCTTCCGGCTTCGGCGAATTTTCTCCCCGCATTGACAGGTTTCTAAAGGAACATCTATTTGCCGACATCTTCGCGAGCGATGTCCTCAGCTATCACCAACGGGAGTTAGTCACCATCGCCGCATTGGCTTCCATGCAGGGTGTCGAACCTCAGCTGGGGGCGCATATTGGTATGGGAATGAATGTAGGTGTAACCGAAAATCAATTGGATGATTTATTCTCCGTCATTGAAAACACCGTTGGGAAAAGCCAAGCAGAAAGTGGTCGTAACCTTCTGCAACGGATAAAAGCGCGGAGCAATTAATTCATGTTCCTGTATTCATTGGGCGACATGCCCACCTGCTTTTTAAACATCCGGGTAAAATGCTGTGGATGTTTGAATCCCAGTTCGTAGGCAATCTCACTGATGGATTTTTCCGAATCGAAAATCTTTTCTTTAGCCACATCAATCAATTTAAGCTGAATGTGTTCCTGGGCCGATTTGCCGGTTTCTTTTTTCAGCAGATCACCCAAATAATTGGGAGAGATAAACAGTTTATCGGCGCAATAGCGAACTGAAGGCAATCCCGCCTCTAAAGGTTGTTCCGAAGAGAAGTAATCTTTCAGGACAGCCTCAAAACGAACCAATATGTCTTTATTGACGTGGCTGCGGGTGATAAACTGGCGCTCGTAAAAGCGTTTGCTGTAGTTGAGGAAAAGTTCCAGATACGAAACAATGAGCGTTTTGCTGTGTGAATCAATGGCGTGCTCTAGTTCGTAATTGATCTTACTAATACAATCATTGATGATTTCCCGCTCCCTGTTTGACAGGTGCAGTGCTTCATTTACCTCGTAGGAGAAGAACGTATAGTCGTCGATGTGCTTTCCCAGGGAAGTTCCGTGAATCAGATCGGGATGAAAAATGATCGCGGTACCAGATGCCTGTTGTTTTTCACCGGTTCCTTCTACACCATAAACCTGTCCGGGAGCAATGAATATCAAGGTTCCTTCTTCATAGTCGTAGTTTTTAATCCCGTAGGTGATATTACCACATTTAATATCTTTTAGAAAGATGGCATATACGTCCATCTGTCCCCTGAAATAGTGAAACGGCTCTGTTTTTGAAAAATCAATCACGCTGACCAACGGATGTAAGGTTTCCTGCCCCACCAAATTGTTGTATTCGGTCACTGAATTTATCCTGGTAACTTTGCTCATAACTCATTCTTAATGTAATTGCTATTACAAATTTAACTAACATCCCATAGGTTGTTATTGTTGGAAATCAGATTCCGTAATTTGGGTAAGAGAATCGATGATTGAGGTAACAAAGCAACCTGAATCTCATCGGGATTATTCACGCATACTTCACACGAAAGCATCTTTTCTGTTTGCTGTGGCGATAATAGTAACTACCACATATGGCTAACGTCTTATGTGGAGTCTACTCCTGAGGCAGAGATAATGTAACGGTCACATCACCGCCCCCCAGTACCGCTTTCAGCTCTTCCCGGGTCATGTTGGCAATTTTCCCAAGTCTTGTGAAACTCCACGAATTGGTAGCATAATAAATGACCAAAGCGTTCCCCTGGTATAAGATGATATCTCCGGGTTCGGTTGTAATCTGTTCATCGTTTCTCGGAAAACTTCTACCAAGTGAACCGACCTTTTCCATGTTGCCGTAGTCTCGCATATCGACCGTTATCGGTGCTTTTGAAAGTGCTTCTACCAGAGCATCTACGGAAGAGTTATTAGCAAGCGTTGCCGTAAGAATCCGGTCTCCAATTTTAATAATCATACTATCTGCTTTTACTTTATTTTCTGTTGTATCTGTAGGTTCTTCCTCCGCATTGAGGAGCTCAGATTCCTTGTCCTCCGCAGAACAGGCTGCTGCCAATAAGGACATGAATGCCAGGCATAAAAAAAATACATTCCTTTTCATTTTGTTTCGGTTTACCGGTTGTTGTTCGATTACTTAAATATGACGATGATATGAAATATTCCAACCATCGCATTTCGTATCCTTTTAATAGTCTAAGACAAATTTAAGCAACTATTTTCTAGTTTGTTACAACTCGGAGTTATATTCCGTAATAATGGTAAGTCTCTCCGTGATTTGGGTAAGCTTCCATGCTATTTTCTGTGGACTTTTGTACGGAGGTTTTTGTGCCTGTTAAAATGAGATGAGAAAATCAGGTGAAAGGAACGAAAAGCGTTAAAGATCTTATTCAATAGTATGATTGTTTCGGAAAGTTTTTATGTTGCAACTGAATTGCAATTCCTGTTTTTAGGTTAGGAGAAGGAGAGAGGATATGATAAAGGAAAGACAGCAAGGGCTCATGGCCATTTTTTCAGCCAACGTCATTTTCGGGTTGAATATACCGGTGACAAAGTCACTGGTTGCGCATTGGATGACCCCTATGGGGTATACCATGACCCGGATGATATTTGGAGCCATCATATTTTGGGCAATTGGTTCGTTTCTGAAACGCGAGAAAGTTGAAGGAAAGGATTTGCTCATTGTTTTTGTTGGCGGATTAATGGGCTTTCTGGGTACACAGTTTTTATTTTCACAAGCCCTTGAATTTACCACGCCGGTTATTTTTTCATTGCTCATAGCGATGACGCCAGTGGTTGTACTTCTTCTTTCAGCCTTGTTTTTGGGAGAAGGCATTCCCAACCGAAAGATTTTCGGAATTCTGATAAGTATTTCCGGTGCCGCTTTGATTATCTTGTTAGGAAGTGCACACGGACAGCATGGAACGAATAATGCGCTGGGTATTCTGTTTACCATTATTTGTGTGCTGTTTTATGCCGGATACCTGACGATAACCCGGAAAATCTCGCAAAAATATGCGCCTGTAACCGTAGCCAAGTGGATGTTCCTGTTTTCCGCATTGATGGTGTTACCGTTCAGTTTTTCTGCATTGCCAAATCAAAAGATTTACTCGGCAGATACCACAGGAACGGCTATTGCGTTATTGGCCTTTGCACTGTTGTTTTCGACTACGCTGGCATTTTTCTTTATGCCTTACGCGTTAAGACGGTTGGAGGCGAGTACCGTTAGTATTTTTATGAATTTGCAGCCGATTGTAGCCTCAGTGGTGGCCATTGCTATAGGACAGGATTCGCTAACCTGGGAAATGCCGTTGGCGGCTGGCCTGGTACTAACAGGGGTTTATTTGGTGACGAAACCAGCTGCTCGGAAAACAACAGAACAGAGACGAATAGCCCTGAGTTGGGTATTTTCAGCGAATAAGTTACGAAAGCGGTAGATGCAGCTATTCATTTTCCGGGCAAGCTTTCTTATAACATTCCGTAATAAGGGTAACACTATCAGTTATTGAGGTAATTTTATCGTCGGGGGTATTGTGATATTTGTATGTGAGAATTTCCGGAAGGATTGATGAAGCAATTCTGACAAAAAATATACGATATGGACCGAGTAAAATTAAGTAAAGAGAAATTTGAAGAACTGTTTGGCAAACACACAGGGCCGCTGGCTGAAACTGATCCTGACCTGCAGGAGATGCTCAATCGCTTCATTTTTGGTGAGGTTTTCTATCATGGAGAACTGACCGACAGGGTTCGCGAACTAATCACGATTGTTGTGCTCACGACGAACCAAACGTTGGAGCAACTAAAGGCTCATGTTTTTGCTGCGTTGAACATTGGTGTTTCGCCTGTTGAGATTAAAGAAGCTGTTTATCAATGTACACCCTATTTAGGTTTCCCTAAAACCCTGAATGCCATTCAGCAGGTGAACGAAGTTTTCAAAGCAGCTAACATTTCAGTTCCTGTCGAAAGCCAAAAGCAGGTAACTGAAGAAACCCGTTTCGATAAAGGACTGAAAGTGCAGAAAAGCATATTTGGCGATGTAATCGACCAGATGCACCAAAATGCACCGGAGAATCAGAAACATATTCAGAACTACTTATCGGCATTTTGTTTCGGCGACATCTATACACGCGGAGGTTTGGATTTGAAAACCCGTGAATTACTGACCTTGTGCATTCTCAGTGCCCTGGGAGGCTGCGAAAGCCAGGTGAAATCGCATGTGTATGGAAACCTGAATGTCGGAAATGACAAAAATACTCTATTGGAGGCGGTTACACAATGTTTACCTTATATGGGTTTTCCCAGAACATTGAATGCACTGAGCTCCATTAACGAAGTCGTACCGGAAAACAAATAATCATTAGCATACAAAAGATTTAAAAATGAGTGATTTTAAGCAAATATTCCCGTTAGGAGAGAAGAACGATGCTTTTGCCCAATACTTTATCGGACAAAGTTATCTGGCTCCGTTGACATTAGAAGGTGTTCCGTCGTTTAATGTGACTTTTGAGCCGGGATGCCGCAATAATTGGCATATCCATCATAAAGGAGGACAAATTCTTTTTTGTACCGCCGGAACAGGTTGGTACCAGGAAGAAGGAAAGCCGGCTCAGTTGCTGAAGCCCGGTGATGTGGTTAATATTCCTGCCGGAGTGAATCACTGGCATGGTGCCACAAAAGACAGCTGGTTTGCCCATATCGCTTTGTCGGTGCCCGCTGAGGGTGCAACAACCGAATGGCGCGGTCCGGTGACGCATGAAGAATACAGCAAGTTGGACTGATAGAGAGAGAATACAGTTGTTTTCCTGTTGAGAACATATAAGAGGCCATCCTTTTAGGGACGGCCTCTTTTTTTATGGGCAAATAACCAGAAGTCTTCTTTTGAGATATGCCTTTTGAGTTGAAACAAGATGATTGCACGATTAAATATTCAACCAATAGGTCAGTTTCAGGTTGATGGAACGGAACCGGGGGCCGAAGTTGTTGACAAAGTAGTTGTCGTTGTATACGATGTAGAGGTCCGACAGCGGAGCAAAGCGCCATTGCAGCCGCGAGTTGATACCGAGATTATCGCGCTGGTTGCTGTATTGTATCAGGGTAGCCCAGAATACTGATTTACTGAATGAGATATCCACTTTGGGTGTAAGCAGCCAGTAGTCGGCATCGGAATAAGGGGCCGGCAGGCGAATAGCATCGTACCGCGTATTTAGACTTAGCACAGCCCAGGGCTGAACACGGTATATAAGATCGGTACTTGCCATAAAGCTTTGCCCGTTAAAGAATTGTCCTCCGGAAGATTCTGCACTAAATGAAAACAATTTGGCGGGGTTCGATCGGTACGAAACCTCATATTGGTTATAGGTGTAACCGTGATCTTTGGGCAAAGGAACACCTCCCGACCGGGTCGGATCGAAATCGAAAGGCAGATAAGCATAATGATTGGCAACATTGGCATTCAATACAGCCTGATTAGTGAAGTTCATCTCATAATACAATTGATACCGGTGGTCAGACTGCCGAAAATCCATATTGGGCTTCCAGTAGTGCAGGATTTCTCCACCCGGTCCGTGCTGGCTGACGCTTCCGTTTCTGGGGTAGAACATCAATTTAAGGTTGTTTCCCCATCTGAATATTCCGGTGCGTTGGATGTATCCGAGGTCCGAATGAAAATCTTCACCAACGTACATCATGTCAATAATCCATCGCAAGTTTCTTTTCAGGTAGGTCGTTGTGGCTTGCGCCGAAAAATTCCCTTTTGTGTCATTGGGCTGAAAAGATTTGTGCAGGTAAAATTTACCAGTCCATTCGTTGTCTGCAGAAGCCAAATTATAATCAATACCAATCACCCGGTTGTATTTTTGAGAGTCAGGTACAAAATCATAATCCTTAAATGTTTGCCGGTTGAGCAGAAACACGCCGAGGCTCGAGCGGGAAAACATCTTCTTTTGCAGCGTAAACATCATGTTGTTATTCGAAGGAATCGCATTTTTAACATCCTCAGCCGTTTGAATATTCAAAAATCCAAGACGCCAGTCTTCGTTTAATTTTCCACTTAAACGTACTCCACCGAGAATGCGGTTTTCAATCAGGTTTCCGTTTTTGTCCCTGGCTAAGCCAATTCTTCTTGAGAAAAATGGGTTGGCCTGATTGTACACGTCTCCGTAACTTCCAAACAGGTCATTGTTATCAATAAAGAACTGACGTTTTTCCGGCAGGAGAACCTCAAACCGGGTCAGGTTGGTGAAAATATCGTCCACTTCGACATTCGAGAAATCGGGGTTCACCGTCACATCCAGGTTCATGCTGTTTCCAATGGCAAACTTGGCGTCTCCTCCTATCTTGAGTTTGCTGTTGGCGTCGCCTGTGTCATAATCTTTGTCGGCCTGGGCATTTACATATGGAATAACAGCAATTGGGGTGTGTGATTTGCCCAGTGGTTTCTCAAAATTCAGGTTGCCCGAAAAGGCGAGGCTTGACAGTAACTGGCTTTGCGGAACCCGGCCCCATGCACTTTGTTCGTTCGTTTGTATATCCCACCGGTAGCACTGCAGTCGCCAGCTGGTGTCGCCTTCTCTGAATTTTAATGAGCTGAAAGGGATCGCTATTTCTATCACAAAATGGTCATCATACATTTTGCTTTCGGCCAACCATTTCACATCCCAGGCTGTATTCAGGCTATTTTCACCCGAACCGCCGCCGGAAACAAACACATCGCGTTTTACGCCGTATGGAGTAACCCCAAACATGAAAGCGTTGGTTCCATCCCGAAAGGTGTCGAACATCAGCGTTATATTGTCATTGGTGGCACCACCAAAGTCGCGCCTGAGACTCGACACGACATAGTGATTACCCTGCACTTCGGCCCGAATGCCGACATACAAGGTGTGATCGTTGTACAGTATCCTGAATTCTGTTTTATTTTTGGCCCGGATGGAATCGGTAGGGAAAAACTCCCAGAAGTTGTCGGATGGAGTAGCGGTTTGCCATATCGGCTCTTTCATAACGCCGTCCACCTGAATTGAACCGGTGATGTACTTTGCCGTAATATTCCGGGTTAAATTTTGTCCCCAGACGGAAATAGCGAAAAGAAAGAATGCGAGGAAGCTAATCGTTTTGATCATGAGTCTTTGGTTTGTTAGTTTAGTCGTATTCCTGTTCTCACTCACATGCAGCGTCAACGGAGCATAGCATCGTGTAGTAATTTAGGCAGGTTGGTTGGTCATTATATCCCTGCGCAATTGCCGTTGATGTTATGTTGGTTAGTTAGGTTCGTTCATAATTATCAACTGACAGTCATGTAAATATAGATGACAGGGCTTCTTTTAACTTATGAAATTCAAACCATAAGTTACGAAAATCAAACATTATTTAAGTTTTGTACTCTTTCCGAATAGAATCGTGTGTGGTTCTTGTCTACATGGGAGCAGAAAAAAAGTCAAGTCCCGCTTCAACTAAAAAGAATGGATTTAATCCGTTGAATTTTTTAGCATATGTAAAAAAATAAAACGAATAATAACGCTAGCTTAGTAGGATGTTTTAAGCTTAAGTCAAATAAAATAAAGAGGAAAATCGATTATGTCACAGCTTACATCCGAAATGAAAGAGATGGTGATGAACCACCAGTGTTTCCACGCTACGGTCAGTAAAGACGGACTCCCGAATAACGCCCCCAAGCGTTCGACCCGTGTGTTCAACGATGAAACGTTGATTTTCAGTGAGGGAACAGGTGGAAGAACCTATCAGAATATCCTGGATGGCTCAAAAGTAGCCGTAGCTGTTGTGAACCGCGAAATTCTTGACGGATACCGATTCATAGGAACTCCGGAAGTATTGACTGACGGTGAGATTTACGAGAAATCGGCAGAGATGTCACTGAAGGTAGGAATGCCTAAGCCGAAGGCCGTCATTCTGATACATGTAGAGGAAATTCACAGTCTGAAACCCGGACCAATGGCCGGTAAAAAGATTGGCTAATTACTTATCTTTATTCAAAGAGACTATTGAAAACTATCGGTTTTCCCGGTAGTTTCCAATAGTTGATGCATGCATCTCTTCTATATAAGATAACGTTCTGTTTATTATCTTTAATACAGATATTAGAACACCCTGACCGTGGCAGCTTTGGCCCTTTCGCTGATCATGGAACCCAGATAAGGACTATCGCTGTATTTTTCCCGGTAAGCTTCATCTATCTTTTCGTTGATACTTCCGTTTACAGGCTCAAAGCTCACTTCTTTTACCATGCCGGCCGCTTCAATCTTTCCGGCCTTCTGACTGAGGGCGGCCTGATACCACCGGGAACGTGTTCCGTTATACGCTCTCACATAAATATGGCCCTCAGCCATCACCGACCAAATCCAGGTTGGCGTGCCATAGGTTACACCATCTTCACGGAAGGGAGCGATATGAAAATCATCCGCTTCGGCGATTTTCTGTATTTCTTCTTTTGATAAATTCTCTGAAACACTCATAATCTTTCGTTTCAATTACATTTCATAACCGGGCTCTTTATACAGAATGTCCTTTCGCCCGATAATGTCATTGGGATACACCTGATTCTTCCATTCTTCGTAAGAAAAATCTTCAATCGTCACGGAAAAAGATTCATCTCCGTAACCAATGACTCTTTGAGCAGCTTTGACCACTTCTTTAGCCAGCTGTTTCTTCTGCTCTTCGGTTTTGCCTTCTAACAGCTTAATTTGAAAATGTGGCATATCAACTTTTTGAATACTGTTCGTCGGATACCTTTCCCATCCACTTTACGGCTTCACCGTTCACTTCTTCCTGGATGGCAAACTCATAGCCCTATTTGGAAAAGCACGATGAGTGATTCTCTCCGGACAGTCCTGTTTTTAAGTATGATACGAATGAACTATCGAAAAAAATGTGTTGAGTTACTTCAGTTTGCCTCCGTATACCGGGAACATACTGGCCTCTCCGTAATCTTCAATTGTTTTCATATTCTTCAACACTTCCATGTCGTCATCCGAAATCACGAAATCGACCTCTGCATTGTTTTTCATATGCGCCGGATTCGCGGTTTTCGGTAATGGAAGAAGATCAAGTTGAAGCACGTAACGAATAGACAACTGTGGCACCGAAACGCCGTATTTCTCAGCCATTTTTATAACATCCTGATTTTTCATCAGCTCTCCGTGTGCAACCGGCGAATAGGCCTCTACGAGAATTCCTTTGTCCTGGCAATAATCAATCAACTCTTTGGGTGTGTTGCTGATGTGTGCCAAAATCTGGTTGACCATCGGTTTCACGGTGCAGGATTCCAGGATGTTGTCGATGTCTTCTTTTTCGAAGTTCGAAACTCCAATAGCCCGAAGTTTGCCGGCTTTGTACGCTTCTTCCAGCGCTTTCCATGCCTCGCGGTTTCCTTCGAAGTAGTGATCATCTTCGTGGAATTCCATCCATGGTTTCGGGCTATGAATGATCATCAGGTCAATATAATCCAACCCCAACTTTTTGAGTGAACTATCAATGGAGGCAACTGCTTCCTCATATGATTTCACTTCAGCAGCCAGTTTCGTAGTGACAAACAGGTCCTCTCTTTTCACACCACAGGCTTTAATACCTTCACCAACTCCGTGTTCGTTCTGGTATGCCTGAGCTGTGTCGATATGCCGGTAGCCCAATTGGGTGGCTTCTTTCACGGCCAGTACAACATCTTCGTCACTAATAAACCATGTTCCGAGACCTAGTTTTGGGATCTCAACTCCATTTGATAGTGTAAACCTTTCTTCTAAAACCATAACTAATATGTCTTTTAATTATAAAATTGATTGTGAATAATATGCTATTAAGATTCAAAAGTAGCTGCATCAATCACGTATCGATAGCGAGCTTCTTTGTTCACTACTTTTTCCCAGGCATCATTAATTTGTTCAGCAGAAATCATTTGGATTTCAGGCCTGATGCCGTTATCGGCGCAATAGTGAACGACTTCCCGTGTTTCAGGCATTCCGCCAATCAGCGAAGCATTAAAATTAACCCGGGTAGCAGCTAATGCAATGTTACTGAGATTGATCTGAAAACCTTCGGGCATTCCCACATACGTGAAGTTACCGTATGGTTTTACGCAAGCCACATAAGGGGCCGCATTAAACTGGTAAGGAATGGTACAAATCATGTAATCCAGTTTCTTATTGTACGGACGCATATTTTTAAATGCTTCATCAACAACGATGACCTCTTTGGCTCCCCACGATTTAATATCTTCTACTTTGTCGGGAGACGTGGTGAAAGCATAAACTTCGGCACCCTTCGATACCGCCAGCTTCACGGCCATGTGGCCTAAACCACCAATCCCGGCAACACCGACTTTATCGCCAATTTTAAAATCCTCTTTCATCAACGGAGAATATGTGGTAATTCCCGCACACAAAAGTGGTGCAGCTTCCTGGAGGCTGATATGCTCCGGAATGTGAACCGCAAAATGGTCTCTGACGACAATGTTGGTAGAGTAACCGCCCTGGGTAATTCCGTTAGGCGATTTCTTATCGGGATAACCGTAGGTAAACAGTGTTTGGCCATTTTCGCAATAGTGTTCTTCTCCGTGCTGGCAGCTGTCGCATTCCATGCAGCTATCGACCATACAGCCCACACCGGCACGGTCGCCTACTTTAAATTTGGTGACGTTTTTACCAACGGCAGTAACAATGCCGGCAATCTCGTGTCCGGGAACCTGCGGGTATTTTTGCGGACCCCAGTGTCCTTTCATTTGGTGAATATCGGAATGACAGATACTGGCGTACTTGATATCAATCTGGATATCATTGTCGCCAACAGGTCGGCGCTCAAATTCCCAGGGTTGGAGTTTCCCTGATGTGTCGACCGCCGCATATCCCTTCGATTTGATATTCGAACCGGTATTTTCATTGCTGTTTTGCCCGAATACATTCATCGGGTTGCTGAACAGTACGCTGGCTCCGGCGCCGGCCATAGCCGTTTGCTGAATGAACCTTCTTCTCGATGGTTGTTTGGTATTTTCTTTCATGGTGTTTCTTGCTTTAAGTTTTTACTATTAGGAATTTTGGTTTATTGATGGGGGAATGGTACCCCCGTTAATTGCTCGCAGACAGACAATAACTTATCCTGAATTTCTGTATTCTTCGCCTGCGGGTGACAATTCATTTCCTTTTGGTGATGCAGGTAGCGGCCACTGATGGTTGCTTCTTTGTCTTCTCCGACGGCCAGCCAAATCTGGGTAAGGAATCCCTTTTCCAGGTCATCCGGTGCACTTCGGCCACCCATCTTGGTGGGAACCCATCCCGGATCAACCGCATTGGAAGATACTTCCGGCCATTTCCGGGCTACGGCAAATGCCAGAACGAGATCATGCAACTTGGTATCCGAATAGCTTGGAAAATTTTTGCCTTCGAGAATAGACTCCAACCGGTCCTCACTCGCTTCACCCTGCCGATGCATGCTCGAACTGAGGTAAATCAATCGTTCAGGCCGCTTGATCATCGCTGTCAGGATGTAAGGAGCAATGGTGTTGACAGCAAAAATCAGTGGTAATCCATCTTTGTTTTTCGTGCTGCCTGATGAATTCATGCTACCCGCATTGTGTATAATGGCATGGAAAGGGCCGGACTCATTCACTTGTTCCGCCAGCCGTTTGGTTTCTTCCATACTCGACAAGTCACCGATGAGAACGTTTTCAGCACCAGGAACGTCGTTCATCGCGGATTTTGCCCGTTCCTCGTTCCGGGCATGAAGAACAACCTGGTGGCCCTTTGAGACCAGTGCTTTGGCAGCTAAAAGTCCAAGTCCATCGGATGAGCCTGTTATGAATATTCTTGCCATGCTAGTTCAATTTTATGAGACACCATTTGGTTTGTTCTGCTCCTTTATACTTAGTCGATGTTTGCGTACTCTTCGTCTGTCACCGGACCTTTCCATTCAACCATGCCTTTTTCGGTATTCGGCAAAATGTAGATGTGTGACATGCTACTGTCTTTGGAAGCACCGTGCCAGTGTAAAACGTCGGGTGGACATTTCACTACGTCGCCTTTCCGGATGATCTCGATGGGCTGTCCCTTAATCTGGTGATAACCCACTCCCGAGGTGACAATCAGAATCTGACCACTTGGGTGCAGATGCCAGTTACTTCTGGCGCCGGCTTCAAAGAACACGCTTCCGGCAGCTGTCGTAAAAACAGAGTCGTTAGCTACCAATCCGGTCACCCACGCTTTTCCTGTAAAGAATTTGGCGGGTGCCAATCTTCCTTCCGGGAAAATACCGTCACTTTTTGCTGTCGGTTCCTGTCCCGCACAAACCATGCTGGACATGACGAAGAGCATAACGCTCGCAACGAATAATACTTTCTTGCTGATTGTTTTCATATGTCAACTGTTTTAGTGATTAGTTTGTCTGTCAGTCTTTACTTGCTTTTGTCTTGATAATGCCTTTCGGGCTTTCGCTGTTCGCCAGCTATTCTCCGAGATTTTTCATCACCTTGGCGGGAATGCCACCTACCACCGAATTTTCACCAACCGTCACGCCGGGAAGAATGGTTACTCTGGCTCCTAACCACGCATTGCGCTTAATACGCACCGGTTGCACCGAAAGCGCTTTCCTTTGCGATGGTTTCAACGGATGGTATTCCGTCAGCAGGCTTACGTTGGGGCCTATCAGTACATCGTCTTCGATGGTAATACCTCCCATATCCAGACAAGTACAGGAGAAGTTGATAAATACGTTTTTCCCAATACGGGTAAACTTCCCGATGTTGACGTGAAAAGGAGGAAATACGGTGGTACTCTCATCGATTTTCGTCCCCGTAATTTCACTCAACAACCTGCGTATGTGGTCCACGTCGGCAGAAGCATTAAGTTCTGCTACTAGTTTTCTTGTGTGTGCACCTGCGTCGGCTATCTGTTTATGTTGAGGGTCGGTATACGGAACTGACTCACCCGACTGAAGTCTCTCAAAAATGTCTCTGTTGGCCTGATTCATACACCTCCTGTTTTTTGTTGATCGAAAATCCTACTTTCCCGCTGTATGGTTATTTGAAAATGCGTTAGCAAGAACAAAAGCGGATAATAGATAGTCAATCCAATGAATAAGAATTTCAAACCATGGTATCCCGTGTGTACCATTGAGGAAGCATCACCGGCAGCTTTATTCTTGCTCAAAAAAAAACTGCCGGTGAGGTATAGGGGGTATTTTCTACTTAAACAATCGTTGGGCAAAAATGGATAAATAATCGCGCCAGTTATTCCAGGTATGTCCGCCTTTGGATTCCACATATTCATATTTCATGCCTATGCTATCCATCTTTTCCCTGAAATTCTTATTTCCATTGTAAATCATGGGCATATCGTCAACACCCATACCCATCCAGTATAGTTTGTATCCATTCTCCATCTGCTTTTTTAGCTTTGCATCCTGGTTTTCGTATACCGGTGACGGATTGTTGTTCATCGGCCGAACACCCAATGCTGATGAAAACAAGCCCACATAGTCGAAGGTATTCGGATAGTACAATGAAATGTTCGCTGTATGAAAACCTCCCATAGATAAACCGGCAATGGCTCGGCTCTCTTTTGTTGCCGGGGTGCGGTAATTGCTTTCGATGAATTTCATCACGTCGATAAACGTTTCTTCAAACTTCCCGTCCATGGTATGCGGAAGCATAAACGTCGGCTTCACGAATCCCTGAATGCCTTCACCGGGTGCGGCCTCCTGCGAAACATTGCCATTGGTCATCACCACAATCATAGGTGTAGCCTTTCCCTGGGCAATCAGGTTATCCATAATCTGAGATTCTCTTCCTGAACCCAACCAGGCTTCTTCGTCACCGCCAACTCCGTGAAGCAGGTACAACACAGGATATTTCGCTGTACTGTTTTCATAACCCGGAGGTGTGTAAACCGCCATTCTGCGCATTTTACTATTCCCGGGGGAATTGTACCACCGGTAAGCAACCGTACCGTGAGGAACGTCGTTCACTTTGTAGAGATCAGCCTTGCCGCCACCGATGAGAAAAACATTCGACAGGTTGCCGACGTCACGAATGGCATGAGCATTTGCCGGGTCAACGGTTCGCACCCCATCTACCGTAAAATGGTACCGGTAGAATTCGGACGGCAGAACCGGAGTTGTGAAGGTCCAGACTCCACTGTCTCCTTTTTGCATCTCATAAGTGATGTTTGCAAAGGCATTCTTCCCATTCAGACTGCCGGAAACGCTTACTTCCTGTGCTTTAGGTGCCATAATTCGGAAAGTGACCGTGTGGTCTGCATTTATTTCCGGAGAAACAATCGGATTAGAATGAAATAGATCCTGCTGTCCATAAGACAAACAGGAAACGAATGCGAAAAGTAAGGTGAAGAGAAGTTGTTTCATGATTAGTTGGTATTAGTTGATTTGTAAGTATTGTATTTCTCAGATATCATAAACTTCACTTTTATCAGATTGACAATGCAAAGTTCCTGATAATTGATTAGGCGGTTGTTATACGCATTACTGATTTAATTACCCATATTACGGAATCGATATGCAGAGGGTTATTTAATCCTGCGTATTTCTGTATAAGATGCTCTTTTAAAGATTTTAAGCCTTATATGCATGGACCCTGTAAAGTTGGTTTGGTTTAATTTCAGCTGCTTACCTGAATTACTTAAATAAACGCCCTGATTCCGAAATCGCAGCACTATTCCGGGACAAAAAACTCCGGGGAATGAAGCGTTCAGATTATCTCAACGCACCTTTCCCCGGAGTTTGCTTTATGATGTGGTTTTTTAAGCCGGGTTTACCGGTCAATCAGCTTTTGAGCGCCTTCGGAGTATCGACCTCCCTGTGTTTTGATTTTGGAAGCTTCGTCCTGGATTTCTTTTAGTTCTTCTGCCGTGAATTCAATGGAGGCGGCTCCAATGTTTTCTTCCAGACGATGCAATTTGGTCGTACCCGGAATGGGGACAATCCATGGCTTTTGAGCCAGCAACCATGCCAATGCAATTTGTGCCGGAGTGGCGTTTTTCTTTTCAGCAATTTGACGAATAAAGTCAACGAATGCCAGATTCGCCTTGATATTCTCCGGTGACAAACGGGGAACTGAGCTGCGGAAGTCTTTCTCGCCGAACGTGGTGTTTTCGTCAATCTTTCCGGTAAGAAAACCTTTTCCGAGCGGACTGTAAGGGACTAATCCAATGCCCAGCTCTTCCAGCGTGGGAATGATTTCTTCTTCGGGCTCTCTCCACCAAAGAGAGTATTCGCTTTGCAGGGCCGTCACCGGTTGCACGGCGTGAGCCCGGCGGATGTTTTTGACACTGGCTTCGGACAAACCAAAGTGTTTTACTTTTCCTTCCTTGATGAGGTCACCCACCGTACCGGCCACATCTTCCATCGGGACGTTTGGATCGACCCGATGCTGGTAGAACAAATCGATCGCTTCTACTTTCAGGCGTTTCAGCGACGCCTCTGCCACCTTACGGATGTTCTCCGGACGGCTGTTGAGGGGCGGTAAATCTTTGGCTCCCTCCGAGCTGTTTTGTGGCGTAATATTGAAGCCAAATTTGGTGGCAATGGCCACCTTGCCCTTAAAGGGTTCCAATGCTTTTCCCACCAGCTCCTCATTGATAAAAGGTCCGTAGACTTCGGCGGTATCGAAGAAGGTTACTCCTTTATCAACCGCAGTATGTATTAGTTTTATCATTTCCTGCTCATCAGCAACGGTACCATATCCAAAGCTCATACCCATGCAGCCCAGACCGATGGCGGAAACTTCGAGGTTACTGTTTCCTAGTTTTCGTTTCTGAATTTCTGTTGTCATATTCTGATGTTTTTAGCTTACTGTTACAAAGGTTGCTACTGTTCGGCAGAAGAACTAACAGATTTCAAACCACTAATTACGAAAATCAAACATTCCTGAATTTTGTGGGCGTCATTTCCGTGTGTTTTTTAAAGAAGTTGTTGAAATGAGTCACTTCCGAAAAACCGAGCGCGTAGGCTATTTCTGAGATATTCCAGCTACTGTGTTTTAGCATTACTTTGGATTCCTGTAATATGCGGTCGGAGATAAGCTGGGTAGTTGTTTTATGCGCGGTGTTTTTTATCGCCCGATTCAGGTGATTGACATGCACATTTAATTGAGTGGCAAAGTCGGATGCGGAGCGAAGGTTGATTTTGGGATGAGAATCATCGATGGGAAACTGACGCTCCAGAAGTTCCATAAACAAGGTTGAAATTCGTTGATTGGCATCAATTTGTTGTTTTACCAGATTGGAGTTGGGCCGCATCTTCATGGCGAAATGGAGCAGCTCAAATACCAAGTTCCGCAACACATCGTACTTGTGAATGTAATCAGAGTTGATTTCCTCGAACATTCGCTCGTAGACACTTTGAACCTTCTCTACCTGTTCGTCCGACAGATCGAATACATGCAAGCCGCTGGGTTGGTAAACTTCGTACTGTTCCAGGTTACCATATTGCCGGAAAAAGTGCTGGTTGAAGATGCAGTAATAGCCGCTGTGCACCGATTCGGAATGTTCCCACTTATACGGAATCTGCGGGTTGGAGAAGACCAGTGCCTGTTTTCCGATTTTTAAAACCCGGTCGGCGTAGTGTATGGTACTCTCCCCGATAATCAAGGTAACCTTGTAATAGTCGCGCCTCCGGTAAGGAACAGGGCGAGGGGGTTTTACGGTAAAAGGTTCCACCCTGAAGACATTGAAATGTCCCAGATCGTTGTGAATATTATCGGGTATCCAGTCGAATTTCCGTTGGTAAAATTCTTCTAATTTTTCTGCATCTTCCATCTTGAAATCCATTTTATCAGTTAAGTTAATCTTTATTGATGAAGGACATTTCCGATGCAACATATTTCTTATTGAACGAATAAACCAGGCTTACGTTCCATAAAAAGTCCTCTCCTGCAATTTGGCTATCGATTTTTTTGTTGATGATGGCAGCAATGGAAAACGGAGAATCCTTTTTGGTCAGAGAAAAAGCTGATGTGGCATAAAGGCCATCGCGTTGGTCTAGCCTGAGGTAGTAGACCTGTGGGGTAATACCAAACGCTACATCTTCAGATAGTTTGATGTTTGAAAAACTTCCCACCATGGAAATATAGTGCGTGTTTCGCGCCACATCTTTTTCGAGGCTACGCGAATAGAGGTAATAGGGACCAACACTGATATTTCTGGTAAGAAAAAAAGTGGGGGCAAGGTCGGTTGCGAGGTACCGGTAAGTTCTGATGATTTCACTGGGGCTACCGTTCGTTTCTGCTGTTACGGTTTTGAAAAGCAAGGCCGGGTGAGCTCCTGCTCTGAATCGAAATTTATCATTCTCAAAGAACTTGTAGCGCCACCAGAATATCAGGGACCACGGTTTTCCCTCCATCGATATGCGTATAATGGGTTCGAAGCGCAAATTGCCTTTGCCTACCCACAGGTCCAGTTCGGCAGCTGGTTTTCCCAGTGTAAACGAGGGAACCGTGGAGATTCCTTTATTCGTAATGGAAATAGCGCCGGAAAAATGATTGAAAATGTCCGTACTGTCGGAGCTCTGAGCAAATGTGAAACAGGTAGTCAATAAAAATAATGCTGCTAATAACGGTTTCCCTAAATAGTTGGTACTTCTTTTCATTCGTTCAATTAGTTAGGTTTCGTGTAAACAAAAATATGGGATAGGTGGAATTGCTCATAACAAAATTCAAACGAATAGTTACGAAAATCAAACAATTGCTTGTTGTCGTTCCAATGTCATAAGGTTTCGGGAAGGAGGGATGTGTTGTCTTTGTTGCCACCTCCTGCCATATGACATTTTATTTTGGCCAGTTCTGGTCTCTTTTTATTGTCAATTACATGGTTAAACGTATTGGTATGCCCCAATTGAAAAAGTCAGAGTCAATTAAAACAAAATCCCTTAATGATGTTCTGAGGTTCATATTTTATGAGCTATCCTACATATTCGGGTGCAGGCGTTTTCAAATAATTATCTGAATATATCTTATGGCCTTTTCTATAGAAATATATTGAAACCGGCAATAACATCAGAATCATGACAATACTTGGAAACGTCAGGAAATATAAGTCCATATGATTGGAGGTTGGCTTGAAAAAACTCGCATATAACAAAGCGATCAATGAATGCATAATAATTGCCGGAATTACTGAGTTGGTTCGAATTCTCAAATAAGCCATGATGATACTAAATTCAAAACAGCTTATTACAAAGATTGAATACTGGATATAAAAGTGATGCTCAAATTTTGCGAAATGGGTTGGTAAATGCCAAATTGACCAAATTACGCTTGTAATAATTATCAATTGACTCCACGATAGTTTATACTGAATGATTTTACTGGTTAGATATCCTCTCCAACCAATTTCCTCGAATCCTCCAAGCATAATAGTAAACAGGACGGAATAAATCAGCAAGCTAACCAGAAATGACATGTTGAATACTGGTGGCTGAATAAGATGAAATCTAAACTGAACAATGAAATCTATGGCAATGACAAAAATGATTGCCACAATGGGCAGAAATAAAGGTTTAAGTTCAAATTTGTTGAAGGCTAGCATTTTGAAGGAATCCTTCTTGATCAACAAAATAAATATCACTGAAATTAATATGGGCGAAATTTCTCCAACGTTTTTCAAATTGAAAATATCCATTTGGAAATATCTCAATCCGGTTGTCAGAATCATAAAAGCTAAGAACAAAAAATAAATTTTAACTATCTTCCTCATCATACGTCTTACACTATTTATTTTGCGGTAGCAGTATCTTTTATGCACATGTACCAGCGTTTTTTAAATAAGGTGTTGTCACGCCTAAGCCAATCAAACAGCACCATTCCGTTGCAAAAGCCCCTAAAGTAGCAAATTGCTTAAGACTGTCAAAAATGAGGTAAGGAATGCAAAACAAACAGGACTATCACTGTATATGTAAGTAGCTTTTTCATTTTGTGTGCTATAATGGTCACTTGTATGCGGTCGCGCGGCCCCGAAACTTCGGGGTCCAATAGAAATCCTGCCATATGACAATTCCTAAGTTTGCGTTTTTATTCAGTTTTTGTTCTTTCTATAATTAATGATGAAAAGTATTTAACACCAACTTTAATGGTTTCTTCATCAACTGCAAAATCAGGAGAGTGTGGCATTGATATTAAGCCTTTTTCATAATCTGAACCACCTAGCAAAAAATAGACTCCAGGAACATGTTGTTGAAAATAAGCAAAATCATCATTGAAAAGCGGAATTTGTCCATAATCAGGAAAAATGCTTTGGTCTCCATAAATCTCACTAATAGTTTTAATTGCGCTCTCTGTAAGTTCCTTGTTATTCACCACAGTTGGCCTTTCAGACACATAATTGATTGAAATCAATTTGTCTTTGTATTTTGATACGGAAACATGTTTTTTGATTTTGTTTAGGATGTTTTTCAAATTAGCTTTATCGGTTTCAAATAAAGTTGATTCAAATAATATTTTATCGTATTGTTCTATTATATTCAACTTATCATACATAAATAAATAGTCCTGATAAGAAGTTTCTGGACTTCCCAATCCCTTTTCTGGATGCAGCAGATTCTGAAGTTCCCATGGTTTGCTTTCAGATTTTACACGAAATAAATCTTGGGCTATAATCTTTGTCAGATGTTTAATACTATCAATTGGTATATCTTTCTTAAAAGTCAGTCTAATTCTCCGATTATAGGCAAACATCTCTTCGGGTTTCGTTGAAATAATACCTGTTGGCATTGGAAATACATGAATACCATATATTTCATCTGGATTGATTTTATTAAGAAAACCATCATCAATCATTGCTTTCGCTCCTTCGAAATTTTCTTCAGACGGTTGGAATATAAAATATACCGTCCCTTTGAGTTTGTCCTTATAATGAGATAATACATTGGCAATTCCTAATCCAATTGTTGTGTGAACATCATGCCCACAAATATGTCTTACACCAGTGTTTTTAGATGCAAACTCAACTTTGTCAGGTAAATCTGATTGTATTGCGTCAATATCAGCACGCCAAGCTATGTGTTTGCCTTTTTTATCCCCTTCTAATATTCCAATAACACCATATCCACCAATATTTGTTTTAACCTTTAATCCTAGAGCAAGTAGATAGTTTTCAATTTTTTTTGAAGTATTCCGTTCTCGCCCCGAAACTTCAGGATACATATGAAAGTCTCTGCGGATTTCGACTAGACTATCAAATATTTCGTCAGTATGTTTCTTTATTAAGTCATGAATTGATGCTTCGGTTTTACTACTTTGACCTAATGCCAGACATCCATAAATCAATCCAATTGTAAGGATAAGTCCTTTTTTCATCACGTTCATTTTATCGTTTAGGGGTTGTTTAATGACAGCTAAGTACGTGTATATTGCACGTAGGTTAAATGTTTTTATATATGCACTGGTTTTCAATCGTCTGGCAATCTATGTTTTACCAGTTGAGAGTGCATCCGGTGGAGTTTTTATTTTTGCAAGAGAAGATTGGCTTACGTGAGGGGAAATCTCTGTTGTTTTACTCCATTTAAGTCTCAATATACTTCGGTCAGTTTTCATTTTGTTGGTTCGTTAAGGCACTTCAAGGTAATAAAAAACTTCCTGAATTTGCTTGAAGTGTTTTCCGGCATTCCTTTCTTAGCCAACCAGGTCGATGGTTTCAAAATCCAGGTGGTGGGTAATTTCGCGCAACAGGAGAATCATGGCAAAATCTTTCCGGGTTACGGAAATACGTTGTATTGAGGACGGTCGCCCCGTGATGATGGATGCATATTGGCTGAAAAGATTTTCCACTTCCCCGCGGGAATACGAGCTTTGGGTAAGACCGTTCTTGCGGAACACTTCAGCCAGGTGTTCATCGGAAGAAACCAGTATCTCATTCCTGTTCAATAGATCTTTGGTGCTCATCAACTCATCCTCGATGTAATTAATGGCATACTCGGTTTCGGCCTCGGTAGGAATGTCTTGCCCGAAAAACTTGTTGGCAATGGTTTGGTATCCCGCTTCCAGGGTGATTTCTTTCTGTAACGAATGATTCACCAGGAACTGAAAACGAAGCACTTCCTTTTCGATACTCAACAGGCGAACCGTCCCCGAATAGTTCTCTGTCATCTTCTGAATTTGTCCCTGGTCTTTCATGATAATATCTGTTGGTGTAAGATTGAGAAGAGCGATGATTTTTCTTCCTCTCAGATAGCTTCATACAACAATTCTGTCTGCCATCCCCGGAAACCGGATCAGGCAAACAGAATTGATCAAGTACTTGCTGAATAGGATTACTTCAGCGCAGCCTTCACGGTATCAGCCAGTGGAGTGGTCGGCCGTCCGATTAGTTGGGAAAGCTGACGGGAGTCGTCGAACAAATCACCTTTCGATGCGCTTGTATCCCAGCTGGCAATAGCACCTGCAAAAGCTTCCGGTAAGCCCACTTGCTTCAGGATATTAGCATATTCTGCTTCCGGCAGATTGTTGTAAGGAAGGTCCTTTCCGCTTTGTTTCGAAATCTCAGCTGCGAGGTCGGTTAACGTGTACGCTTTGTCACCGGCCAGTTCGTATACTTTCCCCTTGTGACGCTCGTCGGTAACGGCAACTGCTGCAGCCTCGGCATAGTCAGCACGGGTGGCAGAGGCAATTTTACCATTGCCGGCACTACCGACAAACGCTCCGGCCCCCAGCGCTCCTTCGATGGAAGCGGTGTAGTTTTCGGTATACCATCCGTTACGAAGAACCGTATGTGCGATACCTGATTCCTTCAGCGCTTTCTCGGTGGCGATGTGCTCTCCCGCCAGGCTCAGCGACGAAGTATCGGCGTGAAGCAGGCTGGTATAAACAATCCATTGTACGCCGGCTTTCTTGGCCGCCTCAATCACATTGGCATGTTGCCGGGCCCGTTGCCCGATTTCGCTACCTGAAATCAACACCAGCCGATCGATACCGTTCAATGCATCACTCAAACCTTCCGGTTGGTTGTAGTCGAACGCACGGGCTTCAATGCCCAGCTTGGCTGCCTTTTCGGGGTTGCGCACCAAAGCTACCAGGTTCTCACTTGCTACTCTTTTCTTCAATTGTTCAACAACCAGGCTTCCTAGCTGGCCTGTTGCTCCTGTTACTGCTATTTTCATTTTCTGATACGTTTTAATGTTACTATTACTTATGTTCCTCTTACCCGATTTTAACCGAGGTCATCGATAACGAACCGCCAAGGGGTTCATCGTTAAAGAGGGTGATATCGTCTTTCTTGTCCTGAAGTGCCAGCGCATAGAGCAATGGCAGGAAATGCTCCGGTGTCGGAATCGACAGGTTGAAGGCGGTACCCTGTTTCGAAAAGTCCATCAACGCGGCGTGGTTCCCGTCCAGAATCCATTGTTTCATTTTCTCGTTTGCCTCATGAGCCCAGTCGTAGCTGTAGTTCTCGTTCAGCTTGTCCCAACGGACCATCCGGAGATTGTGCACGATGTTACCGCTTCCGACAATCAGGATACCCTTTTGTCGCAGTTGAGCCAACTCTTTGGCCAGTGCGTAATGTTCCTGCGGATTCTTGTAACAATCGAGGCTAATTTGTATCACCGGAATGTCGGCCCTGGGATACATGTGCCGGATGACCGACCACGCGCCATGATCGAGTCCCCATTTGTCGTCGAGATGGACCTCGGTGGTATGGGCCAGCCCTTTTACTTCCTCTGCCAGTTGCGGCATGCCCGGTGCCGGATACTGTACCTCGTAGAGCTCTTTCGGGAAGCCTCCGAAATCGTGAATCGTAGGCGGATGTTCCATGGCGGTTACCCGGGTTCCCTGTGTTTCCCAATGAGCCGAAACAACCACAATGGCCTTGGGCGTTTCGATCCCGGTCGACACTTTTCGAAATCCTTTTACAAATTCGTTTTCCTCAATCGCATTCATCGGGCTGCCGTGCCCCACGAAAAGAACGGGCATTTTAGGCGTGTTCTCCAACGAATCGGTGATGTTATGTAGAGCATTTAATTTCATTGCTGTAAATGTTATTGGCATTGCTGCCAAAAGTCGTTTCACAAATGCCTTCCTGTTCATATTCTCTTTACGGTTTGACCAACGATGACGTTATCTAAAAAATGTTATCGTTCGATGGTCAATCATCAGGTACAAAGGTACGGTGGGCACAGGCCTCGTACACTTGATCTATGATAAGAAATGAACTTGATGTGGGTTAGGAGAAAGAAGTGAGGACCTCGTTTTCTGTCGGCCTACTTCTTCTTTCGGATACGGCTCAGACTCTCCGGGGTAATGCCCAGGTAGGAGGCAATATAGGTCAGCGGTACGCGCTGGAAGATGTCGGAATGTTCTTTCAGCATATCGTTGTACCGCTCAACAGCCGATTCCCACATGGTGGCGTTCAGTCGTTCCAGTGCATTGATGTAGGCTTTCTGAAACAGGATGCGGAAGTAGCGTTCCAGTTTGGGCACTTCGTGGTAAAGCTGTTCCAGCCGTTCGTGTGAGATGCGAAGCATCTGTGTATCTTCCATCGCCTCGATGTAGTATTTGGACGGACGTTGCGAAAAAAAACTCTCGAGGTCGCTAATCCAGCTGTTGTCCAGCCTGATTTGATAGATGTGTTCCACTCCCTTCGAGTCGACAAAATAGGACCGCAAACCACCTTTCGTGACGAAATAGACGTACCGACAAACCTCGCCGGGAACCAACAGATCCTTTTTCTTTTTCACTGAAGACTGCTCAAAAGCCGAAAGGATAATCGCTTCTTCCTGTTCGGTAATATCCACCCATTTGTTGAAGTAGTAAAGCAGTTTGTGATTGGTTGAAGCCTTCATGGACATTTGTTTGTCTTACAGATATCAAGTTAACAGTCAATGGTGATGATATGTTGCTAGAGCAGGTTAAGAAAAGACTCCGGAAATGAAACAAGTCTTTAACCTTAATATTTTTATCCCTGGTTCCTGTTGTTCGGCTCCGTGGGCAAGTCTGTTATGGAAATCATGCTCAGAACACTTTGGGACTCCGTTTCTCTCTCCATTTTCCTTTAACCATCCACCGTTTGATTATTGTTTAGGATTTCGTTCTTTTTATAAAAGACTTTATTGTCCTTTATGCCTGAAATGATACCTTTACAGTAAAAATTGATTGATTTTGCAATCCAAGTCCTGCGGGGCGAAGATACCCGGGGATCGGTAGCCAATCAACAAATGACCATCATTGATTCATGAAGAAAATAGGAATTATCGGAGGACTGGGACCGGAAGCAACGGTTGATTATTACAAAGAACTCATCGATGCATTTAAGACAGGCGATGGGGATCTGAACTACCCGGAGATCATTATTTACAGCGTGAATATGTCGTTTTTCATCGGGCTGATGCGTGAGGAGCGGTACGAGGAGGCAACGGATTACCTGGCCGAGAAGATTGACAAGCTGGAGAGGGCGGGGGCCGATTTTGCCGCTCTGAGTGCCAATACGCCTCATCAGTTATTCGATGCATTGAGGGAACGGTCGGGCATTCCTTTGCTCAGCATTGTGGAGGCGACCCGCGATGAAGTGGAGCGAATAGGCTCGAAGCGTCCCGGGCTGTTTGGTACCGGCTTAACAATGAAAGCGACCTTTTACGCGGATGTTTTTCACCGCAGGAACCTGGATGTGGTGTTGCCCGATGAAAACGACCGGGAATTCATCGACAACAAACTGTTCAGTGAGATTGAACTGGGTATTTTCAAAGACGAAACGCGGCAACAACTGGAAGCGATCATCGAAAAAATGGTTCGGGAACGGGGAATCGATTCTATCATTCTTGGCTGTACCGAATTGCCATTAATTCTTGAAGAGGAGCGTTACGCCGGCGTTCCTGTGTTGAATACGACGAAGATTCACGTGGCAGCCATCGCTAAGCAGTGTCGAGACAACGGATAAATCATGATTATGCTTCGAAGGGTTTATGAGGGGGCTGTTTCCGGTCGGTCATACAGTGTATTGGTCGACAGATTGTGGCCCCGAGGTTTCCGGAAGGAGGCTGCCTTCTGGGATGAATGGAATAAGGAAGTAGCCCCGGACAGCGGACTGCGAAAATGGTTTCACCAGGATAAAGAAGGACGCTGGACCGAATTTCAACACCATTATGCCCGGGAGTTATCTGAAAAAGAAGGAGAGCTTAAGAGACTAAAAAATCTTGAGGTTCAGTATGGTTCCCTCATTCTGGTTTATGCCGCAAGAAACCCCGAGCGCAATCATGCGCTTGTCCTTAAAGCGGTATTGGACCAGATGAGTTAAACAAGAGTAAGAGTGGCTATCGCAAAAAGTAACAAAATCCGATTAGCTTAGGCTAGCGTTTTCCGGTCTGTGTTGTTGCTATCAGAAAGACTTCGCCGCTGGCGGGCATCAGGTCGTCGGTGCGGTTGGCAAAATAGGATTCTTCGATATCTTTTGTCGATAATGTTTTTGCTTCCTTAAAACCGGCTTCACGGGCCATGCTCAATATTTTATCCGGGCTAAAGAAACTCACCATGGGTGTTCCGGCTTCGCGGGCACCTTTCTCAGCCATTTGCTGCATCGGCTGGTCTACATTATCCAATAGCTCCAGCGGAAGATAAAATGACATGATCAACCGGGAGCCTGCTACCAGTCCGGCCAGTTGTTCCAGCATCGCCACGATGGCCTCTTCGGTCAGGTACAAACTCACACCGGTACAGGCGACAACTGCCGGTTGGTTGATGTCAAATCCTGCCGCCAGGAGTTGCTCCCACCACGAAGAAGTCTCAAAATCGACGGGAACAAAATGCAAATCATCAGGAATGTCCAGCCCTTTTTCGTTTAGGCGTTGTTCTTTCCACGCCAGCGTATCGGGCTGATCGATTTCAAATATATGAAGCGGGGAAACAGCCTCCTGTCTGCGTTGGGCGAAGGTGTCGAGGCCGGCACCAAGAATAACATACTGGCCAATTCCCTGTTGGTTCTGTTTCACAACGAAGTCTTCGATCAGTCGGGCACGGGCCACCACCGAAGCCCGAAGACGTTGCGTGTATTTCATATCAGGACGTTCCTGCCAGCCGTCGGGCGGAGCGACCAATTTCAACCCGATTCCATCTTCGAGGATATGAGGTTCAGCATCTACCTGCACATGCAAGGCTCTCCAAAGTGCTGTTCTAACGGCTGTATTATCCGGCTCTTTTGTTTGCTTTTTTTGTGTCATACTACCGATCATTCAATCCCTTCCCATCCAGAATCTGCGGAATGCATTTCTCCACTCTGGCCGTCCGGGTTTTCGATTGTTTGGGTTGACCGAAATGAAAAAGATAGGCCCGTTGCCGTCCGGGTGTTAAAGCCTCGAAAGCAGTTTTCAGGGCCGGACTTTCATCCAGCTTTGTTTGAAGTTCTTCCGGGACAGGATAATCCTTCGTCTTTTTCAGCTCCACTTTCAAACCGGCTTTCTCCACTTCAATCGCTTCGAAGATGTAGGCTTTGATGGTCGCTTCCAGTTCGACGATTTCCCGGATGTTGGTGAACCGAATCTGTCGCCCTGCCTGCACGTTCTCTGTTTGCTGAATGAGAATCCCATCGGTGTCTTTTAATAAAGCGCCTTTGAAGAACAGGAGTGCACAGTATTCCTTAAATCCATGTATCAATACCACGTTACTGTTCTGATAGGTGTAGCAGGGATGCATCCACTTTATTTCTTCGTTCAGCCCGCAATCGAGCACGATGCTTCTTAGTTTCGTCATCTCATCCTGCCATTTTCTGGCTTTGCCTAAAAACTCGTCAACCTTTGGATTCATGTTGGTTTATTTGATTTTTTATTGATACGCGATAGGAGAGTGGCGGTTTCAACCAGATAAGATGAAGAGTTAGGTTTTCGTTGCACTTTGCTAGCATTATTTGGTGTGGCATCACTGTTTTTCAATGTTATAGAATATTTATCAAAAAACTTATTGTTGAAAAAACAGAAGATAGCGATAACGAATTAGAATGGTTTATTAATACAACATAAGGCCTGTGTTCGCCTCCCGGTAAAAAGCACAAAATGAATACGCCCATTCCGCTACATCCAGAAAACTATGCTATTTTTATGTTTTAAACGAAATGTACTAAACCCGAATACAAACAAGATGAAAATCGATCCTACCCAACTGATTGTCCGTAGAGCCGATGTTGGCGATGTGCCGCTGCTGGTCGCCTACCGGATGAGATACCTCACCGAGCTCCAGGGAGTAATGGACGAGCGGTACAAACTGAAACTGCTGGAAGACCTCACGCACTATTTTGACCGGGCATTGACCGAAGGCCGGTTCATTGCCTTTTATGCCGAGCTGGAGGGGCGGATTGTGAGTTTTGGCGGGATGGTCATCAAGGAGATTCCGGGCGATATATACAAAACGATGTATCTCGAGGGCGATATCCTGAACATGTATACCGTTCCGGATGCCCGTCGAAAGGGAGTATCGTCAGTTATCCTGGAGGCGTTGCTCGACGAAGCGAAAAAGCGGGGCATCAGCAAGGTGGCGCTGCACACGTCGAAGGACGGCGAGAAGCTGTACCGGAAATATCACTTCACCGAACCTGTTTATCCGTATCTCGAACGGCCCATCGATACTGAAGAATAGCATGCCGCAGAAAAAGAAAAATCCCTGGAGCTGGATTCCCACCGTGTATTTCGCGGAGGGGATGCCATACATCGTTGTGATGACCGTGTCGGTTATCATGTACAAGCGACTGAATATTTCCAATGCCGAAATTGCTTTTTATACCAGCTGGCTTTATCTCCCGTGGGTGATAAAACCGTTCTGGAGTCCCATCGTGGAAGTACTGAAGAGCAAGCGGTGGTGGATTGTCACCATGCAGCTGTTCATCGGGGCGGGACTGGCCGGCGTGGCTTTCACGCTTCCCACCACCTTTTTCTTCAAAGGGACGCTGGCATTTTTCTGGTTGCTGGCCTTTAGCTCCGCCACGCACGACATCTCGGTGGACGGCTTCTACATGATGGGACTGACCGAAAACGAGCAGGCCTTTTTTGTGGGTATCCGGAATACCTTTTACCGGATAGCCATGGTGACAGGGCAGGGGATTCTGGTTATCCTGGCTGGCTACCTCGAAGGCTCGTCGTACTTCGGAGAACCGGAGTCGCAGAAGAGCATTGCCTTTGCCTGGGCATTTACCTTTGCCGTGCTGGCTATCCTGTTTGTGCTGTTTGCCATCTATCACAAGTTCTTCCTGCCGCATCCCGAAGGGGATGTTCACAAGGCTTCGGTGAGCCTGGATACCGTTTTATCCGGGTTCGGAGAAACCATCCGGGCTTATTTTGTGAAAAAGGAGATCTGGACCATCCTGGGCTTTCTGTTGTTGTTCCGGCTGGGCGAATCACAGCTCGTGAAGATGGCGTCGCCCTTCTTGCTGGACGCGAAGAGTGTGGGCGGCCTGGGGCTGTCGACCGAGCAGGTGGGGCTGGCCTACGGAACAGTGGGCATCATTGCACTAACGGTTGGTGGAATCCTCGGAGGTTGGCTGGCTTCCCGAATGGGATTCGGCCGGTTGCTTTGGATCTTCGTTTTCTCGATGAACCTGCCGAACCTGGTGTACGTGTACCTGTCGTATGTTCAGCCATCGGCTACGTGGATTGTCATTACGTCGGTGGGAGTGGAACAACTGGGCTACGGATTCGGATTTACGGCCTACACGCTTTATATGTTGTACGTGTCGGCCGGGAAATACCAGACAGCCCATTTTGCTTTCAGCACCGGAATCATGGCCCTGGGAATGATGGTGCCCGGCATGGTGTCGGGCTGGATACAGGAAACGGTCGGTTACCAGCACTTCTTCCTGTGGGTGATGTTGTGTACCATCCCCGGTTTCATCATGGCCAAACTGATTAAGATTGACAGGAATTTTGGGATAAAGAAAGAGTAGGGTTACGCTTCGCGGTTACAAGTTACAGGTTTCAGGTTGTGCTTCGATGTTCCGTTAACTGCCGGCCCGGTAGGGTCACGATATATCGTGGCCGTGTGCTAACCAGTTTCTGTAGTTAGAAATGTTTCTATGGTTACTATTGTTGGGCTTCGATGAAGTTACTCTCTTTGCGTTCTCAGCGAATATCTTTGCGGCCTCTGCGTGGAATAAAGAAAGGTTCCGTGTTACGCTTTACGCTTTGCGGTTTCAGGTTTCATGTTTCATGTTTCATGTTTCAGGTTGTGCTGCGATGTTCCCTAACTGCTGCTCGGTAGGGTCACGATATATTGTGACCGCACGCAGAAGGCGCAACAGGGGAGGAAAGCACGGTCATGACCCTACCAGCCGGGAGCTCTACCCGATGTTACATTTCGGTTACAGCATTGATGGCCAATAGGGAATTGCGTAACTTGAACAGTAAAATCGATTGGCTTTTAACCTGTTCAATTTCCTGTGATGAACATTACGATCCTGAACGGAGATATGTCGGACACTTCGGGCGACTTCTCGGGCTATATCCAAAAGCTGACGAGGAAGCTTCGCGAAGAGCACCGGGTCAACCTCTTTCTCCTGAACCAAATGAATATTCAGCATTGCTCGGGATGCTGGAGCTGCTGGTGGAAAACGCCGGGCAGGTGCAATACCCACGATGACGCCGAACAAGTTCTGCGGGCGGTCATCAATTCCGACTTTGTGATTTTCGCCTCGCCGCTGATGGCTGGCTTCGTCAGCTCGTTGCTGAAACGGATGACCGACCGGTTTGTCGCGTTGCTGCATCCGTACATCGAAATGCGCAATGGCGAGTCGCATCACATCAAGCGGTACCCACACTATCCCGACTTTGGGGTGATTCTGGCCAAAGAGCCCGATACCGATGAAGAAGACCTGGCGATTGTTCGTGATATCTACGATCGGTTTGCCCTGAACTTCCATGCGCAACAGCGATACCTGAAATGCATCGAAACCAGTAACGTGAAGGAGGTCGTCCATGAAACTAGCCATTATCAACGGCTCGCCGAGGCGTAAGAAGAGTAATTCGAAGATATTAATCGATCGCTTCCTGAAAGGCTACTACCGGGAATGCACCGATGAAGTGCCGGTTCATTACCTGGCCGGACAGAAACGGAAAGAGGAAGCCCTGTCGCTGTTCGAGCAGACTGAGACGATAATTGTCGTCTTTCCGCTGTACACCGATTGCATGCCGGGTATGGTGAAGGAGTTTTTCGAAGAAATATCGAAACCAGATGTTGTTCGGCCGCGGCGTATCGGGTTCATTGTGCAGTCGGGGTTCCCCGAAGCCATTCACTCAGTGTATGTGGAGCGTTACCTCGCCAAGTTCGTGAAGCGCCTGAAGCGGGAATACCTGGGAACGGTTATCCGGGGTGACGTCGAGGGGATACAAATCATGCCTCCGGGAATGACACGGAAGTTGTTCCACCGCTTCGAAGAGCTGGGACGGTACTTCGCCGTGCGGGGCGAGTTCTCACCGGAAATCATGGAAGCCCTGCGCAAGCCTTACACCTTATCTGGCAGGCGCCGGATGATGTTCAATCTGCTAAAACATACCGGACTCACCAACTTCTATTGGAATAGCCATCTGAAGAAAAACGGGGCCTGGGAGAAGCGTTTCGATAGACCGTACGAAACCGCGCAACGGTAGCCCTAGAGTTTCCTTTATTCCACGCAAAGGCCCGTTAGACTTGCATTTTAATAGAGGAGTAAGTTTGGTTATACTCATAGCATAAATAAGAGACTCCCGTATGTAGCGTTACCTTTAGCAAAGGACCAGGTTTTAAACCTAATTTGCGTATTAAGAACTACATACGTTTGAGTTAAAGCCAGAGAGTATTTAGGGTATAACCCATTATCACGGTTTTTGCCACTCAATTGGAGCCTCTATAAATAAAACACTATGAGACAAATTTATGGTATCGATCTTTCAAAGGAAAAGTTTAATGTGAATTTTCTTTCTGAAGAGGGAATTATTAAAGAATTGGAAGTTAAAAACAACTACAATTCTATTTGTGAGTTTTTATCTGATTTACCTTCAAGTTCAACCTTATGCATCGAACATACAGGCATTTATGGTGACTTACTTATTTTTCTTGCTAACTGTTTTGAAGTAAGCATCAGTGCTGTTTCTGGCTATGAGATTAAGCACTCATTGGGTCTTCAAAAAGGGAAAAGTGATCCGGTAGATGCAGCCAGGATAAGAGAGTATGGGGAACGGTTTTCTGATAAACTAAGACCGGCTGAATATGCAGATGAGACCATCCATGAACTTCGTGAGTTACACAACTTACGGCAAGTGTTGGTGAAAAACAGAAAGATACTTTTAACGCAAGGGAAAGACAAAGGCAGGCTTCCGTTCAAGTCATTAAGAGCTCACTATATCGCAACTGAGGTGATCGCTGATCTAAGTGAACAAATCAGTTCAGTTGAGCAAGAAATACAGAAAATAATCAACGCCAACCAGGAATATGCTCAGAACAGTGAACTTATTTGCAGTATAAAGGGAATAGGACCTGTTACAGCCAATGAGCTAATCATAAAGACACATAACTTTACAAAGATCCGAACAGCCCGCCAGGCTGCTTCTTTTGCAGGAATTTGTCCCTTCCCTAACAGTAGTGGCAAGATGGTAAAAAAGCACAGAATAAGTTCAATGGGTGATCGATCATTAAAAACACTTCTGTATTTATGTTCAACATCTGCGATCACTTACAACAAAGAGATGAAAAACTATTATATCAGAAAGAAAGCAGAAGGGAAACCTTCTTATTTAGTACTAAATAATGTAGCCAACAAACTACTGAGAATAATTTATGCGATCCTGGAATCCGGACAAAAGTATGATATAAACTACTTGTGTCTTGATCCCAGAATAGCTGACAAAAAAGTAGCCTGAAAATTTGGATTAATCAGAGTATACGCAAAGATTTTCGCTGAGAACGCAAAGGGAGTCACTTTATCGAAGCGCAACCTGAAACCTGAAACCTGAAATTCTTCCAACAATAGTAACCATAGAAACAACAGAAACCCTTCTAACCTGTAACCCCCGCAGTCCAACCTGAAATCTTCAACCGAATTCTATTGTAAAACAGCTTTTAAATGTTATGATTCTTGATCATAATGTATTATCTTCGATACCATTGTGCATTCATTAGGTGGAAAAAGAGAAATCCGCGTTCATTGACCAAGACGATTAAACCACCGGATTGCCGCCGGCAGTAGGGGAAAACAAACTGTCAAAATACCGGCAACCGGGATTAACCTAATATCAAACCATAAAAATGATTTAGCCTATGGATGCAAAGCAAAACAATCATCTGCGCATGTTCATCAATACGCAGACGGCGATGGACAACCATTCCGTAAAATGGAACGTGATTCCCGTGTTTTTAGCCCGGAAGAACGAGTTCGACGAAATCATTCAGCGGATTGTTGCCCAGAACGAAAAAACCAACCCCGCCAGTGTAGCGGTTACCGAGAACAAGGCCGATGTGCGCCGGGGAGTGGCCGAGAAAACGGTCATCATATCGGGGATTTTGCAGGCTTACGCCGCCATGAACGACGACCCGGTGCTGGCCGACAAAGTGAAAATAACTGCTTCGGAATTGCGCAATTGCCGCGAGACGGAAGTGGAAACCATGGTTACGCCGGTGATAGCCGAAGCCCGGAACAACCTGGCGAACCTGACCGATTACATGCTCACCGAGGACATGATAGTGGAGGTGGAAACGAGCCTCGATAATTTCAAGGCGCTCATTGGGAAGCCGCGCACCATTCGCAACCAGGCGTTTGCTGCTAAAACGGTGTTGGGCGACTTGTTCGACGAAGCGAATAACCTGCTGAATAACCAGCTCGACAAGCTGATGATTCGGTTCCAGTTTACAGACCAGGATTTTTATGAGGAGTACACCCGTGCGCGGGTAATTGTTGATTAGTGTCCGCCGCATGAGGTGAAACGAGTAAAGCCCCTTCCCGGCCCCGACAGGACGAACGAACAGGAGAGAAGGATTCTCCCGGTGCTGTGCCGGAGACAGTCACCGGGGGTTTTTAACTACCCGACGAACGGTTGGAAGAGGTAGCCGGGGCGTTGGAACATCTCAGACATTGGTTGGAACTACTCAGTCCGCGGTTGGACGAACTTGTCACCCCGTTGGAACTACTCCGTCGGCAGTTGGAAGAACTCGTCACCCTGTTGGAACTACTTCGCAAGCGGTTGGAACTACTTCTATGGTCGTTGGAACTACTCCGTCAGGTGTTGGAACTACTCCGCCGGTCGTTGGAACATCAACTGCGACGGTTGGAAGCACTCCGGCAGGCGTTGGATGAACTCCGCGGACGGTTGGGTGAATGATTGACAGCCCACCCGGTAATTGAAACTAGAATGAGAAATAATGAAAAATAGACGGACTACATATACAACTGCGTTAGCAAGGATTTAAAAAACCACCAACTATGAAATACTTAGCAATAGACGTAGAAACGGCAAATGCAGACTACTCCAGCATTTGCCAGATTGGAATTGCTGAATTTGAAAATGGCAAAATTATAGACAAATGGAGTTCTTTGATAAATCCAGAATCATACTTTGACCCATTTAATGTATCGATTCACAAGATTAAAGAATCCGATGTAGTTAATTCACCAACTTTTGACAAATTATACCCTGAATTGGTGAAACGATTAGAAGGAAAAATAACAATCCATCATATGCCTTTTGACAGAACAGCTCTTAATCGGGTATGTCAAGAGTATAGCTTACCGTCAATAAATACTCAATGGCTTGATTCTGCCAAAATTGCTAGACGAACTTGGGAACAATTTGCATACAAAGGATATGGACTAAAAAATATTGCAGACTTTTTAGAAATTAGTTTTGACCATCATGATGCATTGGAGGATGCAACCACCGCAGGTCTCATAGTTTACAAAGCATGTGAATTCACTGAGATGCAAATTGATGATTGGTTAATAAGAGTAGGCAAACCTATAAACTTAGACATTTCAAGTACTTCTAGTTCATCAACAATAAAACAAGACGGTAATCGTGAGGGGGCCTTATATGGCGAAAATATAGTTTTTACAGGAGCATTATCAATTCCAAGAAAAGAAGCTGCTGGAATTGCTGCAAAAATTGGCTGTAACGTTCTTGATAATGTATCACAAAAAACAACAATTTTAGTTGTTGGCGCACAGGATTCAACAAGATTGGCAGGTTATGACAAAAGTTCAAAACATAGAAAAGCAGAAGGATTAATTGAAAAAGGTAAACAGATAAAAATTTTAACTGAGAATGACTTTATTAATATGTGCAATGAGGAAGGAGAAATACTGATCAAACAATCATCTCCATCTCTTTCACCTAAAACAAGTGAGGTTAATAAAAAATCTGATAAAACGACTTCAATAGAAGTTGAAATTCCAATTCCAATTGATTTAATAAGAAAAGCAAACGAACTTTTTGAGAGTTTACCACAAGACCAGAAAGATTTGCTTGAAAAATCAGCAAAAGAATATAAAGAGTTTATTGATAGTATCTCAGATTGTAGTCATGACGAGAAAAGAAAACTAGCGAATGATTTTAAGTCAAAGATTGATAACATAGAGAAATTTTACGATGAAAATGACTTAGATTTATATGAGGATGATTTTGATGTTCTTATCACAATTGAATCAGAGTTGGACGAACTGAGAGAAACAGTTTTTGATTTAATGAAAAACAAAATAACTCTTGGAGAATTTTTTGAGTCATTAGACGACTCCATTGATTTCATTGAAACAGATATAGACAAGTCTGACATGCCTGATATTGTAAAAGAATATTCGACAATGCTTTTGAAAGAACTAAATTTGACAAAGGAAAAAATAAAAATGCTTGCTAACATTTTATAAATTAGATGGCGGTTTCTGTGATATGCGAGCAGCGGATTTCCGCTCAATCTCTCGTCCATAACCGGACGGAGATTCATACGTAATCCGCCATTTACCTTATAAATTTACCGGTGGTGTTTATTTAATAAAAACACTAAATACTAACAACAACTAAATATCATGGACAGACTAACTATACTGAAGAAAATCAAAGAAGATGTAAAAACAGAAGTTCCAATAGAAGAACTTGAGAATATAATTGATAGTTGTTTTCGGCTCCTGACCGAAGAGTTTGAAAGAAACGAGAATCTCAATTTTGGAGATTGGCTACATATAAGTTCATTAGATAACGAGAGGTTTGATTCAACTAATGAATCAGGGTATCTGGATAGTTGGAGTAAAAAAACAGGACCAGTCCCTGGAATATTTGAAAGGCCCGAAATGATTGGGAGTTTCGGAAGAGGAAGTCGCTCTCAAAGTAAATTTTAAGAGAAATGAGTGTCCTTGGAAATTATAAAGAAAGCTCGAAAAAGCTGAGCGAAATCACACGATATGTGGTTTATGGAATATTAGGTGTCGCTTTTGCTATTCTCACGCTACGGATTGAAGTGTTTAATGACAAAATTCCTCAGTTGCGACAAAGCCTTTTGATAACAATTATATTAAGTGTTTCTGCATTGCTTTTTGATTATTTCAATATTTTATTTCAGTACTTTAATTCAAAATTTAAGTATAATAATGAATTGAAAGAAGATGACATCGGTAAAAAATGGATATACAATGTTGGCGTATTTTGTTTTTATGCCAAGCAAGTATTAATGGTGGTGGCATCAATTATTCTTCTGCTAAGTCTTAAGAAATATTTATAAAAACGAACGCAGAAAGCACGAAAAAAAGCTTGGTATTACAGCAGTTGGTCTTGAGAAATCAAGTAACATCATAAACTTTGAATAATATAAACTAAAAACACAATGAAGAAATTAATCTTATCAACGATTGTAGTCCTGTCGGTAGCGTTTACCTGCCAGGCATATTAGAAGAGAAGTTCATTAAATTTTCAGAGGATATCGCAAAATGCGATCACCTTATATGATGAAAAATAAAAGTATTATACCGGCAGAGAAAATTGACAGAGCAATCCTAGTCATCCGAGGACAAAAAGTTATGCTCGATAGCGACCTGGCTGAAATATACGGGGTGAGAACGAGTAGGTTAAATGAACAGGTAAAAAGGAATAGAGAGCGATTTCCGGAAGACTTCATGTTTCAGTTGACCAACGAAGAGAAACAAGAGGTGATCGCAAATTGCGACCACCTCGAGAAATTGAAGTTCTCGAGTACAAATCCATATGCTTTTACTGAACACGGAACAATTATGCTGGCGAATGTTTTGAATACACCTACTGCAATAGAGACCAGTGTGCTCATTGTCCGTGCTTTTGTTAAGTTGAGGGAATTTCTTTCAAATCATAAAGAAATTGTACGCAAAATTTTTGAACTTGAATCAAAATACGACAGTCAATTCAAATTGGTTTTTGAAGCAATAAGAGAACTAATGAAACGGGAACTGCTTGATAAAAACAGGCCAAGAATTGGCTTTAAAATCAACAAAGAAAAATAAATGCAAAGGATAAAAGCGATACCGGCAAACATGGAAAGCAAGGATAACAACGCCTGGTATTACCGCGGTCGGTCTTTTAATCCGGCAACGTCATTAACTTTGAATAACATAAATTAAACACCATGAAGAAATTAATTTTATCAACGATTGTAGCCTTGTCGGTAGCGATTACCTGCCAGGCGAAGAAAACGGAATTGTCGCTTCACCTGCAGCAGGGGAAGTCGTACACACAGGTGATGAACTCGCACATCAACATCGACCAGCAGGTGCAAGGCCAGCAAATGAAAATCCAGATGGACATCAAAGGCAGCATTACCTACAAGGTAACCGCGGTGACCGCTGCGGGTTACGACATGGATGTGCAGTACGACAGCCTGAGCATGGCGATGCAGATGCCGCAGGGAACCATGAATTTCAGTTCGGAGAAGAACGATGCGTCGGATGTTTTCTCGTCGATTTTAAAGTCGATGAAGAACCGTCCGTTCCAGGTAAAGATGACGACAAAAGGAAAAATCACCGAGGTGAAGAACCTCAGCAAGCTGTTCGAATCGATGTTTGAGGGTTTCCCGCAACTTCCCGAGCAACAGAAGGCGCAAATCAAAGCACAGCTGGTACGCTCGTATGGCGAGGATGCCTTTAAAGGCAACGTGGAGAAAAGCCTGGCGATTTATCCCGACAAGCCGGTAGCGAAGGGCGATACCTGGGTGATTGAGAATAAACAAACATCGGGCATGCCGTTGGAAATCACCACCACCTATACCTACAAAGCCGATGAGGCGGACGATTACCTGATTACGGGTGAATCGAAAATTAACACGGTGGATAACGACCAGTATATCGAAAACAATGGGATGCAGATGAAATATAACATGGACGGGAGCATGACGTCGGAGTTATGGGTTGACAAGAAAACAGGTTGGATTAAGAAAGCCAAGCTGAGCCAGGAAATGCAGGGTACCACCACCGTGAAAGCCAATGCGCAGATGCCGAATGACATGCAAATCCCGATGACCATGCACAACGAAATGACTTTTACCGATAAATAACGACTGTTTTATTTTATAATCCACTAATGAATGATGTGAACCGTTGTGTGGGAGTGAATCAGGTGAAGATTTTTCAGGCTTTTTACCCCGACCCTAAAGGGTGAAGCCTGAAAAATCGGAGTTTTCCTTTAGCCGCGAATTCCCGGGTAAGGGTATCAAACATTGATTTTTCTCCACTTCGAATCGTCTCACACAACGGGTTGCTTTAAATCCAAACTACTATGATGACCAAACCAAGAATCCTATTGGGCCTGTTGATACTGGGCCTCGTGTTTTCCAGCCTTGTCAGGCTGCAGTTTAACCTCTCCGACGGGTTTGTTTCCCACGGGGTAATGACCAAATTCATCCCGTTGCCGCTCTTCGATTACGCCGGGCAATCGGGTGACTTATCGTTGACTTCGACCATTTTTGGCTACCTGTTTTTCCTGCTGTCGGGAGTTTTATTGTTCCTGGAAACCAGAAGAAATAAGCTGCAGAGAAGGTTGTGGTTGGGGTTTCTGTTCATCACCTTGTATGCTACGTACTTCGAGTGGACGTCGCTGATGCAGGACATCAATTTAACCTATGCGGGCCAGCATCTGCGGATGGGGCCGCTGTTGTTCCTGCTGGGGGTGGTCCTGTATATCCGGAGTTACCGGACCCAACGGGTGAAACACGAAACGACGAAGGTACCATTGGTGTCACCAACGGAGTCGTGAAGATGAAACGAATCCTCTTACTGACCAGCTTGTTTATTAGTCTCCTGGCAGGCGGGAACGCTTATTCCCAGGTGGCACTAACGTATTACAACACCGGAATTATATCGGTCAACCTGCCCGTACGTACCCTGAATGATAACGCTATCGCAAGTGAATTGAAAATTTTTGCCAACCGGGCTATCAAAGATGTTTCGACGGAACTGGATCTGTTTTACCGGTTGAAAGCGCGGGAGTACCATCGTTTTTCGATTGGCGTTGGTTTTAAAACCGATTTGTTCACCGATGGTGGTGCAGGCAATACACTACTATTTCCAATGGAGTTGGAAGTATTCCCGTTGCAGGAGTTCAAGCGCCTTTCGGTTTTATTTGAGCTGGCACCGGGGTATGTCTTCGACGATGAGGTGAAACTCCGGAGTTTGATTGGATTGCGGTATAACTTCCAATAAACCTAAGGAAGATGAAAAGAATAGTACTAGCTCTATTGGTGGTCTTCTCTGTGCATTTTGGTTTTGGGCAAGAGAAGAATAACATTGTTTTCATGATGGAAGGCGAGTGTCATGTTGTTTTAAATCATATCAGGAGACAGGTGCAGAATGATTCGTTGTCCGTTCAGTATTTTCTAAAGAATTACAGGATCATCGACAACCGCATTGCGAATATTCGCAAAAAGGATTTTAAAGATGTTGTCAGGCTATTGAATCTGCCCGAAAACGAGGATCTTTTTTGTGTTTGGAAGTCGGGTTATCACGAGAACACATTGCTTCGCGCAGAACCTGATTCGGCTAAACACTAGTTTGCCACGAACAGTTTTCTGTCGGGATTTCTGTTTCAATATTGGAAGGGTACAGCTGTGCAGTTTTTTGAATCATCGTGTAACGCCAAGTCACGTTCGGGCACCAATCAACTGATTAACCACAACTAAACATTATGAAAGAACTCGAAAATCTCACGAAAGAAAACCTCACTATCAATATTGTTTGGGCCAACCTGTTTGGCTTCTTAATCCTCACACCCGTCCTGTTTTTGTACGGAATTCCTTTTTACTTCATCTGGCACCATCAATACCCGGTGGATAGGATTGGGGCGTATATGGACAATATTTGGGTTAATATGCTGCCGGCGGTTCCGGTAATCCTGGCAGGTATAATCATGAAAGAATTAATTCATGGCATCACCTGGTCATTTTACACGAAACATGGGTCTAAATCCATCCGGTATGGAATGAGATGGAAGATGTTAACTCCTTATTGTCATTGCAAAGAGCCGCTCAAAGTAAAACACTATGTGCTGGGCGCCATCATGCCGGGATTGCTGTTGGGCGTTCTTCCGGCTATTGTTGCCCTGGTGCAAGGTAATTTGGCTATGCTCATATTCGCTATCTTCTTTACCGTGGCTGCAGCGGGCGATTTCCTGATGGTACACCTTCTCCGGAAGGAAGACCGGGAAAGCTGGGTACAGGATCATCCATCGGAAATGGGGTGTTATATATACCGTAGCGAAGAGAAGATAGCGTGACCAATTAAAATTTTCATTTTCTTAGAGAATTATACAATCAGAAAATATCGTGAGATTATGACCGCAGAATTTGCTAAAAGTAAAACCGCCAACACCTTTCTGGTGCTCGGAAAAATTGTATTGTTTCTTGTTCTTTACATCGTTGCCAGCGTATTTATGCAGGTGATGGGACTGTTAGCCATGCAGGTTCCCTTCACCGATCCGGATGCGATGAAATCACTGAGTACGGAGCAAAATCTGGTGATCATGGGTTTAACCGTCATCGGAGTGTTCCTGGTGGTATGGATTTTCCGGAAAGCGATCGATAAGAAAAGTATTAAGTCGCTGGGTTTTTCGTTTGAGAATGGGCCGCGTTCGCTCCTCTACGGGTTGTTGTTTGCTGTTGTTATTATTGGCGGTGGTACTTTGCTGCTTTATGCAACCGGTCATATTAGTCTGCAACAGGCGGGTAGCGGAACAGAAAGTCTTGGGTTAAGCTTCCTGCTCTTTATCCTGGTGGCACTCAACGAGGAGATTGTAATGCGGGGATATGTTTTGAATACCCTGATGGGAGCGATGAACAAATACCTGGCATTAGCCATCAGTGCGGTTCTGTTTGCAGGTGCTCATTCGTTTAATCCGAACGTTTCGCTCCTGGGGATAACGAATATTTTCCTGGCAGGAATCCTGTTGGGAGCTTCCTACATCTACACCCGGAATCTTTGGTTTCCCATCAGTCTGCACCTGTTTTGGAACTTCATCCAGGGGCCGGTGCTGGGATACGAAGTAAGCGGAAGCGCGTCAAAAGGAGTCTTCAAGGTAGTTGATACAGGTAATGAACTCATTAACGGAGGGAGCTTCGGATTCGAAGGTTCGCTCATCTGTACATTGTTAATTATCCCGGCCATCGTTCTCGTGGTATGGTTTCAGCAAAGAAGAACCACTCCTGCAGCGGCTGTGGTTGTGAATGAGGAGGGAAACGAGTAAAGAGGGACAGGTTTCAGGTTTCATGTTTCATGTTTGCTTCCAGTTGTTTCTGTTGTTACTATCGTTACTGTTGTTAGGCTTCGATAAGGTATCGCCTTTGCGTTCTCTGTAGGAATCTTTGCGTATACTCTGATTAATCCAAATTTTCAGGCTACTTTTTTGTCAGCTATTCTGGGATCAAGACACAAGTAGTTTATATCATACTTTTGTCCGGATTCCAGGATCGCATAAATTATTCTCAGTAGTTTGTTGGCTACATTATTTAGTACTAAATAAGAAGGTTTCCCTTCTGCTTTCTTTCTGATATAATAGTTTTTCATCTCTTTGTTGTAAGTGATCGCAGATGTTGAACATAAATACAGAAGTGTTTTTAATGATCGATCACCCATTGAACTTATTCTGTGCTTTTTTACCATCTTGCCACTACTGTTAGGGAAGGGACAAATTCCTGCAAAAGAAGCAGCCTGGCGGGCTGTTCGGATCTTTGTAAAGTTATGTGTCTTTATGATTAGCTCATTGGCTGTAACAGGTCCTATTCCCTTTATACTGCAAATAAGTTCACTGTTCTGAGCATATTCCTGGTTGGCGTTGATTATTTTCTGTATTTCTTGCTCAACTGAACTGATTTGTTCACTTAGATCAGCGATCACCTCAGTTGCGATATAGTGAGCTCTTAATGACTTGAACGGAAGCCTGCCTTTGTCTTTCCCTTGCGTTAAAAGTATCTTTCTGTTTTTCACCAACACTTGCCGTAAGTTGTGTAACTCACGAAGTTCATGGATGGTCTCATCTGCATATTCAGCCGGTCTTAGTTTATCAGAAAACCGTTCCCCATACTCTCTTATCCTGGCTGCATCTACCGGATCACTTTTCCCTTTTTGAAGACCCAATGAGTGCTTAATCTCATAGCCAGAAACAGCACTGATGCTTACTTCAAAACAGTTAGCAAGAAAAATAAGTAAGTCACCATAAATGCCTGTATGTTCGATGCATAAGGTTGAACTTGAAGGTAAATCAGATAAAAACTCACAAATAGAATTGTAGTTGTTTTTAACTTCCAATTCTTTAATAATTCCCTCTTCAGAAAGAAAATTCACATTAAACTTTTCCTTTGAAAGATCGATACCATAAATTTGTCTCATAGTGTTTTATTTATAGAGGCTCCAATTGAGTGGCAAAAACCGTGATAATGGGTTATACCCTAAATACTCTCTGGCTTTAACTCAAACGTATGTAGTTCTTAATACGCAAATTAGGTTTAAAACCTGGTCCTTTGCTAAAGGTAACGCTACATACGGGAGTCTCTTATTTATGCTATGAGTATAACCAAACTTACTCCTCTATTAAAATGCAAGTCTAACGGGTCTTTGCGTGAAACTGAGTTGTGGTTATTTGTCTTTTGGATGTCCGGATAATTTGGATATCAGAATCCATAACGTTCTTTTGCTTCCCGAATCACTTGTTCGTGCGTAAAAACTTTGCCCTCCTCTATTTCATCCAGACTTTCAGCGATAGCATCCTGAACTTCCGGGGGAATTTGTTCCCACCAATCATCATTCTCATTTTTGCGAAATAGCTTTTCAATCTTCAGCAAAAGAGATGGTTCATCGGTCTGCAATATCTTTTCAACCAGTTCGAGTTTTAAAGCCTGAATATCCATAGTCTCTGTTTTTATCTAAGTAAAGTTATGAAAATTTCTCCGGCATGGATTCCTTCGCTTTCCACCGGGAGATGCATTAATCAAGAACTGAATGGTAATAAATTCTGTTCTCATAATAACTTAGCTTACTGCGAAGCAGGTTCGTTTGGTCAAATCGTGGAACGACCTTGTCTGAAATTCGTATCATCGCATACATTTTATCTTGAAGACCATGATGAAAGTGACAGAATATACGGTAAAGACGCCAATACGATTGATTGGGCTGGCATTGCCCGGAAAAACCACGAACGACAATGGCCAGTCGATGGTAGATTGCGGAAGTCTCTGGCAGCGTTTTGAAAAAGAAGCGGTAGCCAGTCGTGTTCCCGGCAAGGTGAACGAAAATGTGATAGCGGTATACCATCAATACGATAGTGATTACACGCAGGCATTTTCTTATTTCATTGGCTGCCCCGTGGAAGAGGGAGTTCCGGTTCCCGAAGAAATGGATGAGTTGGTGATTCCGGGAGGAGCTTTTGAGAAAGTGACTGCCCGGGGGCAGATGCCGGCTTGCATTGCAGAAGCCTGGCAGTACATCTGGCGTTCGGACATGGACCGGGCGTACCATGCCGACTATGAAATCTACGATGAGCGCAGTTTGGATTGGAACAGGGCTGAAGTCGATATCTATATATCGGTTAAGTAGAAGGACCAGGGGCGAAGAGCACATTGAGGTGATTGAATACGATGATTGTATTAATCATAACGACAGTTATACTGTTTTTTATTCCCGCCTGTGAACATTATTAGCCCTTTGCTTGCTGTTGTATGTTGATATTCCTTTATGGAATCTGCATGATTAAGCGTAAATTTAGAGGCGTTTTAAATAGCATGGCATTTACATCAAACAAAATACAATAATGATTATTTCTGAAAGTACAGGTCAAATTCCGTTTAGCACGTTTCTCAACTCGTTGAAAGAGACATTGAAGAGTGTTTTTTATGAGCGGGACGACATTGAGAAATTTATTCAGCAGAGGGGATTTCCTGCCGTCGTATTGCGCGACATCATGTCCCGGAATCCGTTATCGGTTGCCATTCCTGAAGCCTATGGAGGCAGGGGAGTGAAGGTAAAGGAATGTTTGGGCGTTTTGGAGACTGCGTCGTACGAGTCGTTGCCGTTGTCGTTGATTTTCGGCATCAACATCGCTCTTTTTCTGGAACCGGTGGTGAAGTATGCCCAGGATTCAGTCAAAGGCGACATCTTCAAACGGTTCCTTAATAAGCAAAATATGGGGGGACTGATGATTACGGAACCGGATTATGGCAGCGATGCACTCAACATGCATACATTCAATGTGAAAGAAGGGGATCACTATCATATTCAGGGTACCAAGCATTGGCAGGGGTTAACAGGCATGGCCGACTACTGGCTCATGACTTCAAGGCCTAAAACGGCAGATGGCCGGTTGGGACGCGACATTGATTTTTTTGTTTGTGACGCCCACCAACCGGAACAACGAATCGAAGTAGAAGAGTATTACAACAACATTGGATTATATCCGATTCCTTACGGGAAAAATAAGATTGATATCAAAGTACCCGAAGAGAATAAACTGAAGCCGGAGACCACCGGATTGAAGTTGATGATGGACCTGTTGCACCGCAGCCGGTTTCAGTTCCCGGGAATGGGCATGGGCTTTATTCACCGGATGATGGATGAGGCGATCGAACAGGTAACTTCGCGCTTTGTCGGAGGGAAATCGCTGATGTCCCTCGACCAGGTGAAGCACCAAATTACCCGAATTCAGAGTGCATTTACCATCAGTTCGGCCATGTGCTCGCGTAGTGCAGAACACAGTGGTATCGAAAATGATCTGTCGCCGGATGCTGTGGAAGCCGGTAGCATGAAGGCTTACATTACCGACCTGATGCAGGAATCGGCACAGACGCTCACACAGCTACTGGGAGCGAACGGCTACAAGGCCGAGAACGTAGGCTCGCGGGGAATCATGGATTCCCGTCCGTTCCAGATTTTCGAAGGCTCGAACGACATGCTGTACACGCAGATATCGGAAGGTGTTCTGAAGATGATGCGGAAGAAGAAAGAGGTGAACCTGTTGGATTTCTTCCAGTCTTATAATCTGACCGAGCGGGCAGCCGACTATTTCAAGTCGCTGGTGAATTTCAAAGTCGATTTCGATTTACCGCAACGGAAAGTGGTCGATTTAGGAAAAATCATCAGCAAGGTGATTGCGGCCAATCATGTGGTCGATCTCGGAACAAAAGGCTTCCGTAGTGACTTGGTAAAGGAAAGCATTGAAACCATCCGGCACGACATTGCCATGCTGGTCAGCTCGTACAAGTTCGAAATGAAAACCGTTCCGGTAGTTGACTACCGTGAAGACAGTTCGTGGCTGAAGTTCAGTTAAGCGTTTCATTCAAAAAAATATGAAAGGATGTCTGTCACTCTGAGTGATGACATCCTTTTTTTGTCTGGTATCTTTCTTAATACTTGAAACTTTTCTTCAATTAGATATTTCACGCAAAAAGCATAACGATTTTTCCCGCTAAAGCAGAGATCATCCGCGGATGGACACGGATAGTATTAACAGATTATTCATACTTTTCCATTCGATGAAAAGTATTGCAAAAATCTTGTCAAAGTGATCCTTCCACCCGCGTCACGGTTATTTTCTTCCCTACCCACAATCCTGAATCCCCGCCAAAAACCGCTCCCCCCAACTCCTGCCCGGGCAACTTTGACGGGCAAACGCACGTATCGCCTATGGGCGATGTAGGGGACGAATCATTTAAGAAGTTGCTATGTATATATTATCTGTAAGGCTTCGAGTAACAGAAAAAACATCGTAACTATTGGAGCACAACTAAAATAAAGCATAACCTGAAACTTGAAATCGCGTAGCGTAACCTGAAACCTTTTAACGATAGGGACAACAGAAACCCTTTTAACCTTTAACCTGAACCCGCGCAGCTGCACCTGAAACCTGTAAACGTAATGCAGAAGAAATCTATATAAGCGCTCGGGTTGCCGTGGCCCTCAAATTTCCGTTATCTTGTGCCGATTGAATGACATAGCATGAGAAAATAAGAGTTGAACGTTGCCTTCGAGGCAGCAATGACGTGAAGGATTTGAAGAGGAAGAACAGATAATCTCCCGCCGGCCGGAACTTTCCCACGGTCGAAAAAAATACCCGCAAGCCACTGCAGCCCAATCCAGCGTTTACCGAATAACAAATATCATTATGGCCAATACTCACTCGTTTCATATTCCCGTTATGGGAATCGGATATACCATTGACACACCGCTGAAGGTTGCGCATTTGGGCATCGATTCTGTCATTTCGCTGGTAGATGACATGCTGCTCGAGAAACTGCGGAAGATGTATTGCGAAAAGTTCGAAATGCCTTACCAGGAAATTTCCGAGAAGATTGAGGATTTTCGCGCCAAGCGGATCACCTCGTATCTCAACCTGATGAACAGCGTGGCTGAACGAAAGCTCGAAGAGTTGAAGAGCGCTGCACTGGAAAAGAAAGACGAAATCAGGGAATACATCAATATGCTGCCCGATAGCTCGATGATTAAACAGGAGTTCAAGAAGCGGACGGCAAAGTACATCAATTGGGATGAAGTTGGCAACTGGCTCCGGGAGAACCTCTCGATGGGCAGTATCGATGTCAACATCATGACCAAAATTGACAAAGACAACTACCAGCATAAAGAGAAATTACCGGTTGAGTTTAACGATGCGCACGCTGCGTTGCGCGGTTTTGCCAACAGCGATTTGCATTCGAGTATTGTGCTTTCGGCCGGAATGAATCCACGTTTGTACAGTTACCTGGAACATTTCGACGACTTCTTTCCCGATGAAAATGGATACGTCAAAAAGAAAATCGTTTTAAAAGTCAGTGATTTCCGCTCGGCGTTTATCCAGGGAAAGTTTTTGGCGAAGAAAGGCCTGTGGGTTTCGGAGTACCGAATTGAATCGGGCCTGAACTGCGGCGGTCACGCTTTTGCCACCGAAGGCAACCTGATGGGACCGATTTTGGCGGAATTCCGGGATAACCGGGAAAAACTAATACAGGACGTACACGACATCATGGTACAGGCGCTGGCTGCAAAGAACCGGATTGTTCCTGAACATACGCTTCCGCTGAAAATTACCGCACAAGGCGGTGTAGGAACGGCGGAAGAGCATCAGTTCCTCATCGAGCATTACCAGATTGATTCTGTCGGTTGGGGTTCCCCATTTTTGTTGGTTCCGGAAGCTACCACCGTAGATGATGAAACCATGAATAAACTGGCGGAAGCCAAAGAGGACGATTTGTATCTGAGCAACATTTCTCCGCTGGGCGTGCCTTTCAACAACCTTCGTGGTAACACAAAAGATGTGGAGAAAATGGCATGGGCCCAGGGTGGAAAGCCGGGAAGTCCGTGCCCGAAGAAGTATGTGGCGTTGAACAACGAATTCACCGAAAAGGGAATTTGTCCTGCTTCGCGGCATTACCAGCTGTTAAAATTGAAAGAGCTGAAAAAAGAGGGAATGTCAGAAGAGACTTATCAGGAAAAAGTGAACGCGGTGATCGACAAATCCTGCATTTGCGTTGGACTGGGAACATCAGCCCTGAAAGCGCATCATATGGATACCAAAGACGAAGGTGAAGGGGTATCTGTTTGTCCCGGACCGAATATGGCCTATTTCAATAAAGTGGTTAGTCTGAAGGAGATTACCGATCACATTTATGGTCGTGGCAATATGATGGCCCGTGCCGATCGTCCCAACATGTTTGTGAAAGAGCTAAAGATTTACATCGATTACCTGAAGGATAAGGTGGAAGAGACCAAAAAGTCGGTGACGGTTAAGCAGGAAAAATACTTGTCGTCGTTCGCCGGTAACCTCGAAAAGGGAATCAACTACTACCAGGGATTGTTCAGTTCGGCGAAGGAGAAATTTGAAGATACCAAAGCCGGCATTTTAACCGAGCTGGACAACAGCAAAAAAACGCTGCAACGCCTGGTTGCCGAAATTGAAAGTTTGAAGTAAAAGAATATCCCCGCCCGTTGCTTAGCTTCAGGCGGGGAACTCTACACTTGGATGGATAGTTCGCTTTCAGACAGAATCAATCCAATGTCTCATCGTCATTAATAGACGTTCTTAAATCTATCCATCATTGGTTTATCATGCTCCAAAAATTTCTCTGCCAGTGAATCGGAATCCCCGTATTTCTTCTGCAACAAGCGCAACTGCGTCGTCAACGAATCTCTGACTTGCCGGTAATCCGGGTTGTCGTAAACATTTTGCATCTCTTCCGGATCGTTTTTCAGATCGTATAACTCCCATTCGTTCACATTGTAATAGAAATGGATGAGTTTATATCGCTGTGTCCGGATACCGTAATGACGTTTCACGGCATGCCAGCCGGGGTATTCATAGAAATGATAGTAAACTGCCTTTCTCCAGTCTGCCGGCGTTTGCCCACCGAACAACGGCACCAGTGAAGTGCCTTGCATATAATCAGGTTTCGGAACACCAGCCAAATCAAGGAAGGTTGGGCCAAAATCGAGATTCATTGCCATGCCATCTACAACTGTGCCAGGCTTGATTTTGGGCGGATAGCGCATTAGCAGCGGCGTCCGGAACGACTGTTTGTACATGAACCGTTTGTCAAACCAGCCGTGCTCTCCGAGATACATTCCCTGGTCCGAGGTGTAAACAATCAGGGTATTGTCGAGCAATCCAGCCTGTTTCAAATAATCGAGTAACCGGCCTACATTCCGGTCAACCGAACGAATACAGCGGAGGTAATCTTTTACGTACCGCTGATATTTCCAGATAACGAATTCCCTGTGCGTCATTTTGGACGTATCCACCTTCGCATCTTCACTGGCGTAGAATTTAAGTACGGTAGCACGCTGAGCACTATCCATGCGGTCAAGCTCACGATGGAGATCGGTCGGTGCGTCGTTAGGTATCGGCCCCGATGCGTTATATTTCAGGTCATTATACAAATGCATGTTTTTGTCGATTTCCATCATTTGCTCGTGGGCGGCTTTTCCGCGTCCGGAATAGTCATCGAACAACGTGGCCGGCAAAGGAAGGTCTTTGCTGAATTCGTGGAAATCGGTCGTATCGGGCAGCCAATCGCGGTGCGGCGCCTTGTTGTGAATCATCAGGCAAAACGGACTGCTTTTATCCCGCATACTCGAAAGCCAGTTAAGCGCCTTGTTCATGGTAATGTCTGTCGCATAACCATGCGCCCGTGCGGTGTCCCCATTCGTAATGAAGTCGGGGTTATAATAATTTCCCTGTCCAATCAGGATGGAAGAGTAGTTGAAACCTTTCGGTTTGTTGAGGAGATGCCATTTCCCAACAATGGCTGTTTGATAACCGGCTTTTTGCAACAGCATGGGGAAAGTCGTAATGTCCGGTTTAATTCTCATCGAAAAAGAGTTGTCCCGCGCGCCGGTCCGGTGGCTGTACTGCCCCGTGAGAATCACTGCCCGACTTGGGCTACACAACGAATTCGTGACGAAGCAATGATCGAAACGCGCTCCCTGGTTGGCAATCTGGTCAATGTTGGGCGTTTGAATTAGCTTCTGATCGTATGCGCTAATAGCCTGGTAAGCATGATCATCACTCATGATGAAAATGATGTTGGGCTTTTTAGGCGCCGGTGCCTTTTGATTGCAGGCAGAAAACAAACTTAAAGCTCCCACCCCAACAGCTGCAATGGTTTTCCCTTTTAAAAAATGAGATTCCATAATTTGACGTTTTATAAATTATTCCTGCCAGTTTATCCTGGCTGATTGCACATCTCTTGAATTTCCGCCCACCATGATTTTAAAATCACCCGGTTCCCAGTCGTATTTCAAATCGTAATTATAAAACTTCAGGTCGTCAGTCGTGATGTTGAAGGTCACTGTTTTGGTTTCACCGGCTTTCAGGCCGATCTTCTGAAATCCTTTGAGTTCCTTCACCGGACGGGTGACACTTCCCACCATATCGCGGATGTAGAGCTGAACTACTTCTTTGCCTTCCCGGTTTCCGGAATTGGTGACCGGAACCGAAACGGTGAGCGTCTCGTTTCCGGTAAGGGAAGCGCTGCTCAGTTTTATTTTGCCGTAGTCGAAAGTCGTATAACTAAGGCCAAATCCAAACGGATACAACGGAGCATTGGAAACGTCCAGATAATTGGAACGGAATTTCGTGAACCATTTTCCTTTCGGAAGCGGCCGGCCCGTGTTTTTGTGGTTGTAGAAAATTGGTACTTGTCCCATGTTTTGCGGGAACGTTGCAGTCAGTTTTCCGGAAGGATTGACATCACCAAACAGCACATCAGCAATGGCGTTGCCCGCTTCGGTTCCACCAAACCATGTATCGAGGATAGCAGGAACATGTTCCTGTTCCCATTTGATGGCCATCGGTCGTCCGTTAAAGAGCACCATGACAACCGGCTTTCCGGTCTTGAGCAGTGCTTTTAGTAATTCACGCTGATTCTCCGGCAGTTCAATGTGCGACATGCTGGAACTTTCACCGCTCATCTCTGCGGCTTCGCCCAGAGCTGCCACCACCACATCTGCTTTGCGGGCAGCATTCACCGCCTCGCGAATCATCACTTCCGGTGGACGGTTATCCCGGTAGGTGGGTTTGCCAAATATACTTACGCGTGCTTCCAGTGCTGAGTCGGCAACTACATTGGCGCCCTTTACGTAAATAACTTTCACCTTATCGCCGGCCACATTCCGGATGCCATCCAGCAGCGAAACTGATTTCTTGAAATCGCCGGCTACACTCCAGGTACCGTCCATATTTTCGCGGTTCGCTGCCAATGGTCCAATCAGGGCGATGGTGCCTTTTTTCTGCAACGGTAGAACCTGTTTTTCATTTTTGAGCAGAACAAAACTTTGGGCTGCTGTTTCGCGGGCAATTTTACGATGTTCAGGTGTGAAGATCTCTGTTTTTGCTCTCTGCGTGTCGCAGTAGCGATACGGATCGTCGAACAATCCCAGCTTGTATTTCGCTTCGAGTACCAACCGGCAAGCCCGATCAATTTCCTCTTGGGTAATTTTGCCCTCTTCCAACGACTTCTTGAGCGTTTTGACGAAGCCTTCGCCTACCATGTCCATGTCAACTCCGGCTTTCAATGCCAGTGCTGAAACCGTTTGCAGGTCACCCATTCCGTGGGCGGTCATTTCATTAATCGCCGTAAAATCGGTTACCACGAATCCTTTGAAGCCCCATTGTTTGCGCAGAACATCGGTCATCAGCCATTTATTGCCGCTGGCCGGAATTCCGTCGACTTCGTTGAAGGACGTCATCACACTTCCCGCGCCGGCGTCCACCGCCGCCTTGTAGGGCGGAAAATATTCGTTGTACATCCGGATGTGGCTCATATCAGTGGTGTTATAGTCACGCCCGGCTTCTACGGCACCATACAAAGCAAAATGCTTTACACACGCCATGATGGTGTTGTTTTTGGTCAGTGAGTCACCCTGATAGCCTTTGACCATGGCTTTGGCAATTTCAGAACCCAGATACGGGTCTTCTCCACTTCCTTCTGCCATTCGTCCCCAGCGCGGATCACGGGAAATATCCACCATGGGAGAGAAGGTCCAGCAGATACCGTCGGCGCTGGCCTCAATCGCTGCAATGCGAGCAGACTGTTCAATCAGCGGCATATCCCAGCTACAGGACAGTCCCAACGGAATCGGGAAAACCGTTTGGTATCCATGAATGACATCCATTCCAAAGATCAATGGAATTTTCAACCGGCTTTGCTCGACAGCTATTTTTTGTACTTCCCGAATTTTTTCGGCGGTTTTGATGTTGAAAAGGCCACCGACTTTGCCTGCCTTGATTTGAGAGGCGATGTCGGAATTGGTAGCTTCACCGGTGGTGATATCACCGGCTCCCGGCAGGTTCAACTGTCCGATCTTCTCCTCCAGGGTCATCTGTTTCATCAGGCCATCAATCTTCCGGTCCATGGGAGACTGATGATTTGTCGACGTGCAGGCTGCTACCAGAATTGGCAGCACTACCGGCAGATAAAATTTCCGTTTTAACTGTTTCGTCCATCGCGTTAGCCATATTAAAAGCGATATGGACATGTTCACTCGTTGCTTCATAGTGTGTTTGGTCTTTATTGTTTTTTCTTACTTTCCAATTCAAGTTCTTGTAGGGCTTTCTGTACCTCTTTATTTTGCATGAATAGCTTCCAAATCAGGCCGGTTCGGTAATTCTCTATCATCACAACCATCGATGCCTGATTTAGCCCCATGTAGATGTTGGCACACCAGTCTTGCTTTAGGTTGAAGGCGTCGCGGAAACCGTATTCGCCCCACAGAAACGAACCACAATCACGGTAGTAATATTTCAGAGCTTTCATTGAGGCTTCCGGCAAATAGGGAAAAGAGGCAATCGCGCCTGTCGGTGCAATGGTGCCGTCGTCCATTCGTTGAAGGGGTTCGCGGGCCTTGTAACCCCATGGTCCGTCACTGGCGGTCAGTCCCCAGCAATCCTCTCCGTAGTAGGTAAAGTCTTTCGGATTTTCGCAACAATACCGATAGTTGATTAAAGCAATGTTCCGGTTGTTATCGAAATAATTGGTGTATTTATCCTGAAAGAGGTGAGGATTTAAGCCCATGTAGGAGTAGTGTGTAAAAAACAGCGGACCGCCGTTGTTGACACCTACAGCCAGGTTCACCCCGTAAAACGTCTTTCCGTTGGTGTACATCGAACCATCCTTTGATTTGCCCCAGGCCGAGCGGTATTTCTGTGCGATGGTATCCTGACTGGCCCATCCGCTGTAGTACATTTCCGGCGAAACTGAATGCGTCGATGAGGCAATGGCCAGTAGATAGGTAATCATGGTTTCGTTCCAACCAATCAACCGGTGGTTAATGTGCCAGGCGTAGTCGGGCGACCAGTGCCAGTAGAGGAACGGACTGTCAGCGGTTTGTTTGTACCAGTTCCATTCCACTCCTTCCCATATTTTTGTCATCCGGTTCCGGAGTTGCTCTTCTTGTGTATTCACGGGGTTGAGGTACTGCCGTGCCGCCAGTAATCCTTGCATGAAGAAGGAGGTTTCCACTAAGTCACCGCCGTCGTCGTATTTGCCGAAATACGGCTCCACCTTCCCGGTAGGACCGTTTAGAAAGTGAGGAAGGGCCCCGTGGAAATGATCCGCTTTTTCGATGAAAGAGACAATTTTGGTTAAGCGCTGAATCAGTTGGTCACGCGTAATGAATCCCCGTTCCGTTCCTACGATAAGTGCCATCAGACCAAAACCGGATGCTCCGGTAGCAATCATATCTTTCCTGCCGGGAATGTCTTCCAGCGCCAGTCCACTGTTGGCTTCTGCTCCTTCCCAATAGTAACGGAAACAAGCCTTCTGCACCATATCCAGCAATTCGTCGTCGGTCATGGCGTGAGTTGTTGCTTTTACAGAAGGAGATAATTCCGATTCGTGGTAACGGTAATTCAGGTAACTGATTTTGTAGTAATACGTTTTTCCCGGGAAACCAGTGAAATCAGCATAGCGGGAAGCATACTGCGGACTTTGAACAGCAACTGGGTGAAAATGAATATTGTCTTCCGAGCGGTAGATTTTTACATACTTCACGTTTTCCGGATTAACCGGATTCCAACTTAAATCGACATGTCGTTCATAGCCTTTTGCCGTTTTCAAAGCCGGTGTTGCCATAGGCTGAGCGTCGGTTTCTTCCGGCAGTATCTCCACCTGATCAATCAATAGATGGTGAGATTTTCCATCAGTCGAAGCCTGTTGAAATACAACGGACTGAATATCCTCACTATGCTGAAATTTAATGGAAGAGCCATCCTCGAAATCCTTCAGCGGAATTTTGACTTCCATCCACTTCCTTGAGGAATAATTTTTTAGATAACCCGCCAGCGCAAGTGCTTTTGATGTCTTTTTATTTTTCAACTCAATGGAAATATTGGGTAGTTCTGTTCGGGCTGTTTCATCCGCCACGTATAAGTGCAGGAAAAGAAAGTCGCCGTTTTTGATAAAGTCTTTGCCGCGCCATTTTGGAAACATCAACCGGGCGCTCCATTGGCCGTTCGGAGCGGATTGGTAGGTTAGTTGCAGACTGTTTCCCGGAGTGAAAGATTTCTCGTTTTCTACCGGAAGTTTGCCCTGAATATTCAGAACAAAGCTGGGAGATTGATAAGAAGTTTCGCTGAAAAACCAGCTTTTCTTCATCAGGGAGTTTTCGAAGAATACCTGATTGTATTCGAGCTCTTTGGCATTCAGGATGCCGGTAAAGAGCAGCAAGAGCACTAGCAAAGTTTGTTTTTTCATTCTTCGAAATTTTAATCGTTCAACTATTTTCGAATGACCAGTTTGGTTTGGCCATAGTTGTTCCCGTTGACGAGCTGCAGGATATACATTCCGTCGGGCAAAGCAGAACAGTCGACAAAAATCTCAGTACCGGAACTTGTTAGGTTCTTTTTCAGAACCAACCGGCCGTCGAGAGCGAAAACACTCACACCAACTGCACGCTGAGTATTGATAGCCGGAAAGTCGATGTATACCTGTCCGTTTCCCGGATTGGGATATACGCTGAATTCCTGTTTGTTGCTAAGAATATCGTTTACGTCGGTTGAGGTTTCGTACTGGAAACCGAACTTGTCCAATCCGGCCTGCACGTCGCTATCTTTCATCAGGGTGTTCCAAAGCAAACCGGTACGGTAATTTTCAATCATCACCACAATGGGACCTTGGTCGATTCCGATGTAGGCTGGTTGCACCCAGTTTACAGCATCATTGAATGCATCGTAAGGTCCGTACAAGCCAAACAGTTCCTGGCCCCGTTCGCGATAGAAATATTTCAATGCTTTCAACGATTCTTCGGGCGTGTATGGCATGCTGGCCAGAGCAGCCGTCGGACTGATCGTTCCGTTGTCGTTATCGTATGGTCTGTGTGCAGTATAGCCATCAGGATCATCACTGGCGGTGAGGCCCCAACACTTGTCGCTGTAGTTCGGGAAATTCTTTGGATTGTCGACCGCGTAGGCGTGATGAATCTTCGCCGTGTTAACATTTTCCAACCAGTAATCGGCATACTGATCTTTCAAACCGTGCGGATTGATTCCCAGGAAGGAGTAGTGAATCCAGAACAACGGACCGCCCCAGTCGGGTGACAAACTGATGGGAAAATTGTAGAATGTGCGTTGGTTGACGATACTACCGTTGCGGGCCCAGCCCTGCTCATACACTTCTTTGGGAATGCCATGAGTGGGAGAGGCGGCAGCCATCAGGTAAGTCGTGAGGCACTCATTCCAACCTTGTACTTTCATATTTTTGGCAAAGCCGTAGTTGGGCGACCAGTGCCAATACAGCACGTTTTGTCCATCCTGCCGGTACCAATCCCAGTCAACGCCTTTCCATAGCAGATCGGCCTTTTGCCTAATTTGAACCGATTTGTCATCCGTTCCCGTGAAGTAGTTTTTTAGGGCAATGAGTCCCTGCACCACATATGATGTTTCAACTAAATCTCCGCCATCGTCATCGGTACTGAAAGGCTTTGTTTTGTATGTGTCTGCATCGTACCAATGTGACCAGGCTCCGTGGTGACGGTCACAGTTTTCGAGAAAATTCAGGATTTTCAGAATCCGGTCTTTTATTTCGTCGCGTGGACGATATTCCCGTTCATAAGCCACGATCATGGCCATCAATCCCATTCCGGTAGCACCCGAAGCAGCCGTTGTTCCATTACCATTGGAGCGTTCCAGTGCCATTCCTGTTGCTTGGTGAGCGCCTTCCCAGAAATAGCGAAACGCATACCTTTCGGTCATATCCAACAACTCATCATCAGTAAAGTCCCTGAGGGTAGCCGTTTGCTCAACCGGAGTCGATTCTTTGCCTTGCGTGGTAGCAGTGACGCGGTACGTGATGGTTGAATTTTTTGCATTCGCAGGAACGAAGTCCAGGTAGTAATTTTGCGTAGTTTCGCCTCTGAGTTCAAATGTCTGCCCACCATCGAACGAAGCATAAATCCGGTAGGACAAATCATTCATGGGAATCGTCCAGTTCAACTCGGCATGGCTGTCATAACCTGTGGCAGTAAGTCCGGTGACAGCCGGTACGTCACTGATGCTTTTAAAAGCGGTAATTTCATCAATCAGGATCAGCCTCGAGCTGTTATCGTTCTCCGATTGGTTGAAAATGATTCCCTTTGCTTTCGTGAAATCGAGTGTGCTATTGTTCGCGTCGTTAAAGATTACGCTTAGCGGAAAGGTAACCCGGTTCCATTGTCCGGTTTGCAGGTCGTTGTTGTAATCGGCCAGCGCGTATAACTGGGAAGAAACTTCGGAAGTGCCACCGGCCTGAATGGCCCTGATGCCAATTAGCGGCAGGGCCGAAGCCGGGAAAGCATTATCCGTGTAAACGTAAAACGAAATGGAATCCATTCCCGAGATATCGGCTGTGGACCAATCGTTACGGAAGATCGTTGCTTTCCAGTTTCCGTTAGGAGAGGAGGTATAGTTAAATTTCAGCGAAGTAGCTCCCTGGTAAGCCGTTGTTGTGCAGGGAACTTTGTCGTCGTATTGCGGTGCTCCAGGCGGATAGGTATGCTCGAAGGTGCTTTCGCCCAGGTTGGCCACATCCACCAGTCCCTGGTCGTAGTAGGTCGCGTCCGTTCCTTCCGTAAAGAAAGTGACTTCCTGTGCCCATCCGGTGCGGAAAAGCCCGATTAAAATGATGAGAACGACTAGCCTGCTTTTATTCATTTTCGGTTCAGTTAATGGTTGTAATTCAATCTTCCGCTTTAGCGGATTCGGATGTCACGGTAAATCCCAGTCTTTTCAAACCTCTCTGAACATCTTCATTTTGCATGAATAATTTCCAGAGCAAACCGGTCCGGTAGTTCTCGATCATCACGGGAATCGGCCCCTGATCGATAGCCAGATAGCGAGGCGTATACCAATGGTAGGTGTCGCTGTAAGCATCGTACGGGCCATACTTTCCAACCAGTGAATCGGCCTTTAGGTAGAGGTATTTCAGAAACTGCATCGATTCTTTGGGTGTGTATGGAAACGATGAGAGTGCAGCGGTTGGAGAAATCACACCTAAATCCGCTTCACCGGGATGATGACCGGCATATCCTTTTATGGAATAGCTCGAGGTCAGTCCCCATTGCTCTTTTCCGTAACCTTTATATCCTTTCGGATTGTCGAGCGCATAACGGTAATTGATTAGCGCATGGTTGCGGTTGAGTTTCCAGTAGTCGGCATACTGGTCGGATAATCCATGCGGATTGAGTCCCAGGTAAGAGTAGTGTGCCCAGAACAGCGGCCCCACCGGATCGTTGTTGTGTTCGTAATGATTCAGGACGGTATGAAGGCCGTAGTAAACCGTGTCTTTCTCAATGGCTCCGTGGCAGGTCCAGCCTTCGTGATAAACGGCCGGTTGAATAGGGTGGGTGGGTGACGAAGCTGCCAGCACATACATAATCAGGCACTCGTTGTAACCACCTACCGGGAAATTCATATCCCAGCCGTAATCTGGTGACCAGTGCCAGTACAAAACGTTTTCGCCTCCTTTGGTGTACCAGTTCCAGTCCACTTCTTTCCATAGTTGCTGAATATCGGAAGCCAGTTGTTGTTCGGCGGGGTTCCCGTTTTTAAAATACTCAGCGACTGTCAGCAGACCTTGCATCATAAAAGCTGTTTCGACCAAATCGCCGCCATCGTCTTTTTTACTGAAAGGCTTTACCTTTCCAGTTTCGCCGTACAGCCAGTGTGGCCATGCGCCATGGAACCGGTCGGCATTCGCCAGAAAATCGACAATCTTCCGGTAACGGGTATATGCTTGTTCACGGGTAATGAAACCACGTTCAACTCCTACCAGAATAGCCATCACTCCAAAGCCGGAACCTCCCAATGTTACTACGTTCTGGTCGTTCTGCGGGTACTCATTATCCATGTGAATCCGTTCGCGGGCCAACCCCGAGTTCGGTTCGGCTCCGTCCCAGAAATACTGAAAGGTTTGGTATTGGACCGTATCCAACAATTGATTGTCAGTCAGGTCAGCATATTTCCCGGTATCTACTTCCTTTTTCCCGTCTTTTTTAGCAGAATGAACGCATCCAGCCATCAGGAGCAGGAGTAGGCTTGTTATCAATATTTTCATATGCTCGGTGCTCTTTCAGGGATGAGAATCCCTGTTTGTTTGGTTTATTCGGATGTCAAAAAAAGATTGTTCTAAAAAGGATAGAAGAGACAGATCATGCCTTGTCTGGCAGGTAGTTTAGATAGAAAAAGCTGCCCGGATGCTTCCGGGCAGCCATTCCCACTGTCAGAAGAACCTATCTAATCTATAATCTATGAAAAATGACGTTTGAGAACGCAGCGGATTTACAGTTGGTGTATGCTTAAAATACCACTGTATTGCTGCTACTCATTTGCCAGTAGTGTTACTTCATCAGCTGAAAGTGCTTTATTGAACAGGTACAATTCATCCATCTCTCCTGTACATGACAAGTGTCCCCATCCGGTGAACCGGGGTGCTCCTGACATGATGGAGAACAAATCGCAACCTGTCCAGTCGATTCCGGTAGTTGTAGCGGTTCCTACCTGTTGCCCGTTGATGTAATAGGCCACGTCAGTTCCTGAAATCGTCATCGCCAGATGAATCCAGCCGCTGTTAACAGCCGGGTCAACTTTAGCAGCATCGCCACCATCGACCCAGGTTTCTCCGGAACCGGTACCGACATTTACCTTGAAATAGGCCAGACCACCCGAATTATCATAGAAGAAGCGGAAACCACTTGTTCTGTCGTTCTGTGCATCCGGATTCGCGGTGTCTTCCGGTCCCATCACCAAAATACCAGCGTTACTATCAATAGTTGACGGCAGTTTCAGCCAGCAGCTCGCACTAAATTCACTTCCCTGCAAACCGGTTGTCGGGAATGTCAGATAAGAATCTGTTGCTCCCTGGTAGGCATCACCGGAAACACCGTCGCCATAGGCATAGTCAGGAGAACCTACAACTGTTGCAACCTCGCCGCTCACGGCATCTTTATAATTACCGTTAAAGCCCATGTGGAACGTTGATTCTTCTTTCAACATCATGGTTTGAATTTCCGCCTGTGAAAGTGCTTTGTTGTAGAGTCGTAACTCGTCCATATCTCCCGTGCAGGAATAATGTCCCCAACCGGTAAATCGCGGAGCACCGGACATGATGGAAAGCAGATCACAACCGGTCCAATCAACGCCGGTGGTAGCACTTTGCTTAATGAGCTGACCGTTTACATAAAGAGTGGCTTCGGTTTTGGAAATCGTGAATGCTACATGGAGCCAACCGTTATTAACTGCCGGGTCGAACTTAGCTGCATCGCCACCGTCAACCCAGGTTTCGCCGTCGCCGGTGCCCACATTACCTTTAATTTGGGCCAGTCCACCTGAATTGTCGTAAAAGAGGCGGAAACCACTTGTTCTTACATTTTGTGCATCCGGATTAGCTGTATCTTCCTGACTCATCACCAAAAGTCCGGCTGGACTATCGATGGTCGAAGGAAGCTTCAACCAGAATGTCGCACTGAATTCGTCTCCTTGTAAACTAGTTCCCGGGAAGGTTAAATACGAATCAGCTGCTCCCTGGTAAGCTGTTCCTTGCTGAATACCATCGGTGAAGCCAGGCATACCAACAGCAGTTGCCAGTGTCAGACTGTTCATCTCCCGGTATTCGTTGTTAAACGGCATGTAGAATGTCTCTCCAGCATACTTTGGAACGTAAGGCGGAGCTTTGGTGAAATTGACATTCGTCGTTGACGTTTTTCCATCCGTATCGGTTGCTTCAACGGTAAGAACATGCGAGCCTGTCGTTACATTATCGTATGTATACTTCTCCATGGCTACACGGTAGTCTTTAAACTCGCTGTAATTGTTGATTTCAGTTCCGTCAACCTTCAGAGATATCGATTGGATTTCAATGTCATCTGTGACTTTAAAATCAATATCGATAGATGTAACCGCTTCATTCGTCTGAAGCTCATATCCGTCCGGCGGAAAGTTCACGGTTATCTGCGGTGCCGACTCATCGGTTCCCGGATCTACCTTAGTGATTGAGTCGATATAGTCTTGCGTACATGCATTGAACAGGAAGAGTGTCAATGCAAAAACGATTAATTTACTGTATATTTTCATTTCAGTTAGTTTTTTAGTTTTGGACTCCGTCTGCCAACTGTGGTAAGCTAGATATTTGAGCTGCCGGGAAAGGCAAATAAGCCTTGTCCATGGTAAATGTTCTGCCTCCATAGCTCAGTTCAGTTGTATTTTTAGTCCGTACCATGTCGAAGAAACGGATACCCCACTCGGTGGCAAGCTCTGCAAATTTCTCATCGAGAACCTGTTGTGTTGTTACACCACTCAGATCTCCCAAATTTGCACGTTCTCTTACCATATTCACGGCCTGATCGGCGGTCATGCTGATATTGCTCGACGCACCCCTGGTCAGGGCTTCTGCATACATCAGCAACATCTCGGAATACCGGATGACAATGAAATTCTTATTGCTTCCCGGAGAAGTTCTTCCAGGTATCAATTCAGTCGACGGTTGGATAAACTTACCACTTCCGAAATTCAAACGGGGAGTATTGTTAAACACGTCGCCTTCCCTGTTTGTATTACTAATCCAACTGGGAAGTGTACCGTAGTCGTTCTGAAGTTGAGTGATGCCGTCCGGTGTGAAAACAACGGATGTTTCCAAGCGAACGGTTTCACCTCTGTCGAGCATGAATTCGACGTATTTCAGCGATGGCGCATAGAATCCCCATCCAGCTCCAGCTCCAGCAACTACAGGTGTCCAGGCTCCGGTGCCGTATGGAGCAAACAGGTGATTAAAACTGTCACCCTGTCCCTGTCCAAAATCTGAGAATTGGAACTCCAGAATGTTTTCATCGTTCAATTTACCGGCTGTTTTAAACAGGTGGTAAAAGTCGTTTGACAAACTGAACTTACCGGAATTGATGATGGCCGAAGTGGCATCAACAACTCCCTGGTAATTTTCCATTTCCTGGTAAGCCATTGCCTGGATGGCGTAGGCAGTGAACGCAGTAATACCTCCTTTTACGTCGGTCCGCTCATTGGGCCTTACCGCTGGTAAATCCGGGATGACTTCGGTCATTTCGTCTACGATGTACTGCATTACTTCCTGCTTGTTGCTCACCGGCGTATTCTGAATGTTATCCAGTTGGTCGATGATAATACAGCCACCGAAGGTTTTGGCCAGTGTCAGGTATTCCCACGCCCTCATGACACGGCATTCAGCAATATACTGGTCTGCCAGCGCATCATTATTGGCAGCAGGCCGGTACTTGTTGATTTCGTCGATTTCGGTGAAAACATTCACAATGGCATCATACTGGTGTTCCCATAACGCATTGATATTCCAGTGACTGGCCTGGTAGCTGTAGTTGTCCTGCTCCTGCATAGGAGCCTGGTCACCGGCCGCATCAACATCGTCGCCACGTAAACTGTAGGTGATAGCTCCATCCCACGATTGATCATAGAATTTGGAGTAAGCTCCGATGAGTGGCAGAATCATGTCTTGTCCTTTCGAGTAATCCACATCACTTGTAAAGGATTCATCTTCAAAAGGTGCATTTAATTTGTCGGTACAACTGGATACCGGTAGCATTAACAGCCCGCTGAGAAGAACAGGCAGATAATAGCGTATTTTTATCTTGTTTAATTTCATCTTTCGGAGAATTTAGAATTTAAGATTAAGTCCAATCGTATAAACTGCCGGAACCGGGTAGAACTGACGGTCGATACCGTTGGGAACTTCCGGGCTAAAGCCGTTGTAGTTAAATACAGTCAGAGGTTTCTCTGCGGTTACATAAACCCTTGCATCGGGCATACCGGCACCTAACAATTTCGAGCCTTTGATATTGTAGGCAAGCTGGACATTTTGAATCCGGAAGAATGAACCATCTTCAAGGAGGTAATCGCTGAAGTTCTGGTCCCAACCACGTCTGAGGGCCGCAGCTGAAGGATACTTATTGGAAGTTCCTTCTCCATGCCATAGTCCATTGGCCAGGTCGGCATCGATGTTCGTGTCATTGGTCCAAATGATCTCGCCTCTTTTTCGGTTCAGGATTTTATTTCCTCTTTGTCCCATGATGCTCATCGAGAATTCGATGTTCTTATAAGTTAAACCAAGATTTGCACCGTATGTCAAATCCGGGAAATAAGAGCCTAAGAATACTTTGTCATTATCGTCGATTACCTGGTCGTTGTTCTGGTCAACAAATTTGAAGTCACCGGGAACAAGACCATTATCCGTTGCGATCGGATCGGCATCTATTTCGGCTTGGTTTTGGTATACACCGGCAACCTGATATCCGTAGAATGAGAGCAGCGGTTCACCCACCTGCGACCGTTGACGGAATTCGGCTTGTCCGCCGTCAAGGTATTGTTGGCCGTAGAGGTCTCGTACTTCATTTTTCAGTGTGGATATATTGGCACCGATTGTATAGCTTAAGTCTTTTGATATTTGATCATTCCAGGTTAACGAGAGTTCAAATCCGGAGTTCCGGATAACACCCACATTCTTCAGAACGCTTCCGGGCTGCAGTTTGAGGAGAACAGGAATGGCAGCGTCTTTGGTATCCCTGATATAGTAGTCAGACTCAATATTCAGACGGCTGTCGAATAAACGGGCACTCAGACCAGCGTTTTTACCTTCGACAATCTCCCATCCCAGGTAACCAAATGTACTGGTCGTTGTGGTACCATCAGTTTTTGTGTCGTCGACAGCGATGTAAACAGGAGTAGTCGTATTGGCTCCATCCTGACGGGCAATTTTGTCATTTCCGAGTCGGCCCCAACCACCTCTAAGTTTCAGGTAGTTAATGAATCTTATGTTTTTGAAGAAGCTTTCTTCTGAAACGACCCAACCAAGTCCGAATGCCGGGAATGTACCCCATTTTTCCTGGTACTTGGAGGTTCCTTCTCTACGAAGGGTGACGTACGCCAGGTACTTACCTCCGTAATTATAGGCAATACGGCCGAAATAGGACATACCGTAGATTCTTTCCGCATTGTCATTAACGGTTTTTGAATCTTCAGAACGGGACTGGCCAATATACCATGAATTTTGCTGGAGCGGTACGTCTTCTGCGTATCCTTCCAACCAATCGTACCACTCGTCGCGGTACGAGGTTCCTGCCATGGCAGTGATATTGTGACGACCGAATTTATCCGTGTAGGTCAGTACGTTGTCGAAATATTTATTGGCTTGCAACGTTCTGGATGTGTTGAGGGTTGAAAGAGGCCTGTTCGTGTTAGTAGTAACATAGTATGGCAGACCAACATTCCGGTCTCTCAAGAACATCCATGACACGTTATAGTCCGTTTTGAATGTCAGTTTTTTGGGTATGATGGAGATTTCACTATAAGCTCCTGCATATACCTTCTTAATATCTTGTCGGTGATTTCTGTATGCAAGGTTAAAGAACGGGTTTTGTGCCCCACGATACCCCAACAATTGTGCACTGGCATAATTGCTTGCATAGGCAACATTATCTGCTGTCAGTTGATCGTAATTATCCTGATCATATACAGGTAAGACTGGGACAGCGTGATAAGCTGCAAACCAGGCTCCGTCATCCGCTATATATTTAATACCGTTACTTAAGTTCAGGTTCAGTCCAACTTTCAACCAGTTATTGACCTCCTGATCCAGGTTTCCCCTGAGATTCAGTCGTTCGTAGGAGTTTTTGGTTTTTAACAGCCCCTGTTGTTCAAAGTAACTCATTCCCACTGAATAATCTGTGTTTTTGTCACCACCGGTGATAGAGAGCGAGTGATTTTGCTGGCGTGATGCCGAATGCATGATCTCTTTATACCAGTCTGTGTTGACATCCGGTACATTCGGGTTGATACGGCTTCTGCCGTAACGCTGCATGGCATTGGCGATATAACTAATATCAGCAGCTGCTCCCGTTTGATTAACGTAGTTGACAAACTGCTCTGCGTTGGCCATTTTCAATACATTCTGAGGTACCTGAACCCCGATGTAACCGTCGTAGCTTACCTGCGATTTGGTATTCAAAGTACCTTTTTTGGTTGTAATCAATACAACGCCATTGGCTGCTCTTACACCATAGATTGCTGCAGCTGAGGCATCTTTCAATACCGATAAAGTTTGTATGTCAGACGGGTTAAGGAAGTCAATGTTATCGAAATATACTCCATCGACAACGTATAAAGGACTTGAATCACTACTGCCGGGGAAAGAACCAATTCCCCTGATTCGAACGGTTGGTGCACCACCCGGAGCTCCCGAGTTGATAATCTGTACACCGGCAACCTTCCCCTGCAAAGCCTGCATGGCCTGTCCGGTGGGTGTTTTAACCAACTCATCTGACTTCACAGTAGCGATAGATGAAGTCAGGTCTTTTACATTTAATTTACCGTAACCTACTACAACAACCTCATCGACCTGTTGGGTAGAGGGCTGCATCGAAACATCGATATTCGTTCGGTTATTAACGGCAATATCCTGACTTTCCATTCCTACAAAGCGGAAAGTCAATACAGCGTCACCGGCTGCTTCGATGGTGTATTTACCTTCGAAGTTAGTAACAGTTCCTGTGGTCGTCCCCTTGACTAGAACAGTTACCCCCGGGATGGGGTTTCCGGTAGCAGCTTCGGTAATCGTACCGGAGACAGTTATTCGCTGTTGGGCGAAAACTGTTGCAACCGAAATTAATAAAGAAAAGAGAATCGTTAATTTTTTCATAGGTTCACTTTTTTGTAACAGTTTGTGGAATTAAAATTAGGCCGGTTCTCTTTAGCTGTTTAAAATCTTTCCACACTACTTATTCTCACATCGAAGTGAAGTGTAAAAAACGCCTCATCATTGCCACTCATATCATAATGTTGGAATATGTAACAGGTTGCTAGACAGACTTTATTCGTGTCATAAAATATTAAAACATGTGAAAAAATGTTAATATGATGTACAACATGTTTTGATAAAATCATACAGAATGATGATAAAAAGAGTTTGTTACATCGTTATATTTGGGCAGAAACGGGGAATTAACAGGCATTTGAAAGCTATAAGAAATTAAACGACAGGCGATGGGAAGAACTTGCTTTTTTCTGTTTTGTTTGATGTTTGTACCTCACCTATCCGTATACTGTCAGGAACAGGATTCTATATGGATGGCTGCGAGTCAGCGACATATGGTGATGGAAGATATCAATAACTTCAGTAAGATGGAATACGGGGCTGCAGCACAAAACTGGGGGGTTAGTGCCGGGTACGACGGGATGATGTATTTTGCCAACGCGAAAGGCTTACTGGCGTTCGACGGTACGAGCTGGAGGTTGCATCGGCTGCCAAACGAAACGATTCTACGGGCGGTTCTCGCGGTAGGCGATAGCCTGATTTATACCAGTGGCTACCGCGAAATGGGAGTCTGGAAAAGGCAACCATCGGGTGAATTGGTTTATCACTCTCTCAATCCGCAGGCCGAACAGTATTTCTCGAAGAACGAAGAGTTCTGGAATATAGCCAGTGATAAGGACCGGATTTATTTTCAGTCGTTTAACCGGATTCTCTTATATCAAAATGATTCGGTTACATCCGTCAGTCTGCCTGGCTTCACGAATGTGATGAACCGGGTTCGGGACAAGATATTGATAGGAGTGAGAGATAAAGGAATTTACCAATTATCCGGGGTGAAAATTTCTCCTGTAGCCATCGATCCGTTTTTTGCTGGTAAGATTATCCGGTTTATTCTTCCCTACAAAGAGGATCAACTGATGATTGGAACCGCTTCCGGCGGTATCGTAATATGGAATGGTAAGCAATTAACACAATGGAAACCCAACCTGACCCCTTACTTCCGAGAAAATGAATTGAACCGTGGGTTTTTTATGCCGAACGGGAACCTGGTCATCGGAACCATCGTCGATGGAATTGTGGTGTTCGATAAGTCGGAGAAGCTAATTCAAAAGTACAACCATTCCAATGGCCTTCAAAACAATACTATTTTGGGAATAGCCGGCGATCAGTTCAACAATATCTGGCTGGCACTTGACCACGGAATTGATTTTATCGGAAACCGCCATAGCAACGGTGTCAGGATTGAGAGTATTCCGAATATTGGGGCGGTTTATTCGGCTGCTATTTTTCAGAATCACATTTATTTAGGTACCAACCAGGGACTTTTCTCCAAAGACTTATCCGAGCCGGATACGAAGTACAAACTGGTTCCCCACACGCAGTCACAAAACTGGGATCTGCGCGTTATTGGTGACCAATTGGTAGTCGGACATAATGAAGGAACCATCGTCGTCGAGAACGATAAGGCCCGGTTCATCTCCCGCAACTCAGGTGGTTTTTCTATTCGGGAAGATATCAAAAGAAGAGACCATTATTTACAGTCGACTTACAATAACCTGGTGTCTTACAAAGAAGTGAACGGTCACTTGGAGGTGGAGAATATCATTCAGGGATTTGCCGATTTGATCCGTTACATCGAAATCGATCATTTGGGAAATGTCTGGGCCAGTCATATGCACCGGGGGATATACAAACTGGAGTTGAATGATAAACGCGACAAGGTGGTGGGGCAGAAGTATTACGGCGAATCATCGGTGTTTGGAAAAGAGCATTCGTTGAATGTGTTTAAAGTGGAAGACCGGATTGTATTCACGACCAAGGAAAAGTTGTTTACCTACGATGATTTGAACGATACGATTATTCCGTACACCTATCTGAATCAGCGCATCGGAGATTACCGCGAAGCGCACAAAATTGTCAAAGCTCCCGATCATCACTATTGGTTGATTTCATCGAAAAAGATTGGCTTGTTCTATATTACCATGAATGAGGTACATTTGATCAAGTCCTATCCGACTTCGTATTTCAAACAAAACCCGTTGTTCGATGATTTCGAGAATATTTTGCCGTTAACGGCAGATAAAGGAATTCTTTGTTTGGAAAACGGCATTGCCTGGTTGGATGCGTCCAGAAACGACACACTGCAAACTATTTCCAATTTTGCACCGAAAATACGCGAACTCCAACTCATCAACCGAAGGAACGACGCTATCAATGAGGTTCCGGTTAACCATGCATTGGAAGTGAGTTACAGCCGCAACAGCATCGAGGTTCGCTATTCATTTCCGCATTACTCCGCCGAACCGGTTTTTTACCAGGCCTTTCTGAAAGGAATCGACCAGAAATGGTCGGATAAGTCCGAGTCGTCGGTGTTCCGTTTCGACCGTCTTCCCGCCGGAACTTATCAGCTTCAGGTGAAAGCAACTGACTTATGGAATAATGAGAGTCGTGTTAATTCACTAACATTGGAAGTACTGGAGCCCTGGTACAGTACTACACTGGCAAAAATCGGGTATTTCCTCATACTGGTTATTATTTCCATCCTTTTTCAGACCTGGGGGGTAAGACGCACCCGGAAAAAGCAACGCTTTCATATCGAAAAGCGAGAGCGGGAACTGATATTGCTTCGGAACAAGAATTTGCGGACCGAGGTGGAGCATAAAAGTAAAGAGCTGGCTAACTCCACCATGTCGATGATAAAAAAGAACGAGTTTTTGCTTGATTTGAAGCAGTTGCTGACGCATCAGAAAGAACAATTGGGCACCCGTTATCCGGATAAATATTTTAACGACATCGTTAGGAAGATCGATAAAAATATTTCGAGTCATGATGACTGGCAGGTTTTTGAAACAAACTTCGAACAGGCGCATGAGCAGTTTTTACGGAAAATCAAAGACGACTATCCGGATTTGACGACCAAGGATTTGCGCATGTGTGCTTATCTGCGTATGAATCTTTCTTCCAAGGAGATTGCGCCCCTTCTGGGCATTACCGTTCGTGGTGTGGAAAACCATCGGTACCGGTTGAGGAAGAAAATGGGGCTCAGCCACGACGATAATCTAATCGATTTGATATTGCAGTATTGATTTTGTGTTAATCGAAATAGCAATTGTTTTGGGAGAAGAAGTACGCTTTTCTGCTGATGCAGGAATGCTTTATTCATAATTAATTTACATAAAAGCTACCTCCATTCCTGATGTCCTCTGTATTTTAGCATGAGTTAAAAGACCAGCGATTTGGTTAAAACTTAATTGATATACAGACGGATGAAAAGGACGATTTTATTGCTGCTTGGTTTGGCTCTTATAGTTGTGAGCTGCACTTCGCCGAAAGCTGACCCGCTGCCATCGTGGAATAACACACCCGAAAAGGCCAAAATCATTGACTTTGTCAAGAATAAAGTACCACAAATTCCGGTAAGGGATCGCATCGCGGTTTTCGACATGGACGGAACGCTGGCTTGCGAAGCACCGCTTTGGTTTGAGATGTACAGCGCTGTTCAGGGCTTGTGCCTACAGGCAGACAAAGACAGTTCGCTCCTGCAAAATCCGTTGTATCGTTATGCCGAAAAACTGAGAGTGAATCCCAAAGACACTTCAGTCATCAATCATTGGGGACCATCAATCCAACCCATGATAATGAATGCCTTTAAAGGCTGGGATAACGAAAAATATGTGCAGTTCAGCAAAGCGTATCTCGATACGGCCATGAACCGGGATTATCATATTCCACTGACCAAAATGTTTTATCCCCCCATGCTCGAATTGATTTCATACCTGAAAGCGAACCAGTTTGATGTGTATGTCGTATCCGGCTCGCTACAAGGATTGATGTGGAGCGTTTGTCCGCAGGCGTTGGGCTTCGATCGTAGCCATCTCATCGGTACCAGTCAGGCGATGCAACCGGTTTTTCATACCGGTAAGGGAACAGAATTTGTTTTGGAGCCTGCCATATTTAAGCCATCGAACAATAATAACGGCAAAGCGATAAACATCTATCGTCACATCGGTAAAGCACCAGTGTTTGCCTTTGGAAATACCACCGGCGACTGGGGCATGTTTCGCATGGCTTCGGCCAATCCGCTGCCCAATATTTCGTTCATGCTGAATCACGACGACGCTAAACGCGAATATGAATATAGTCCATGGCACGGAACACCTTGCCCCGCCTGGAAAGATTCTATGTCAGTGCACGGATGGAACATTGTCAGCATGAAAGACGATTTCAAAGTGGTATTTAACCAATCAAATAAATAAAACAGAAAGGAGCGGAGTGATGAAGATTGCCGTAATAGGAACAGGAGGGGTTGGAGGATATTTCGGTGGAAGGCTGGCTCAGGCCGGTAATGAAGTAACTTTTCTGGCCCGGGGTGCACACCTCGAAGCGATGCAGGCCAATGGTCTGACCGTGAAAAGTGTGCAGGGTGATTTCCACTTAACCGGTGTGCAGGCAACCGATGATATTGAATCCATTGGGAAAGTCGACTTAATCCTTATTGGACTGAAAGCCTGGCAGGTGAAAGATATGGCGGCTCATCTGGATCACCTTATCGGCGAAAACACAATCATTCTGCCCCTGCAAAATGGTTTGCTAACGTACGACGAACTGCGCGAAGCCGTCGGACCAGAACCGGTAATTTGCGGTTTGTGCAAAATCATTAGCAAGGTAGAGGCTCCCGGAGTCATCAACCACTTTGCTCATACCCCGGAGATTGTGTTTGGCGAAGCCGATAACACAAAAACCGAACGGGTGCAACAATTACAGGTCGTTCTGGAAAAGGCAGGTATTCAGGCGACCCTGGCCGAAAATATTCAGAAGGAGCTGTGGAAGAAGTTCATCTTTATTTGCGTGAGCGGCTTAATGGCCATCACCAATACCAATTACGGAGAGCTTCGTTCGATACCCGAAACGCGAAAACTCATGGTTGATTTGCTCAACGAAATCGTGACCCTGGCTCGTGAAGCAGGAATTCCTTTCGGTGAAGATTTCGTGGAAAAGAATGTTGGTTTTATCGACTCACTCGCTCCCGACTCCACAACGTCGCTCGCTCGTGATATCTGGGCCGGCAATCCTTCTGAACTGGAATACCAGAACGGCACGGTGGTCAAACTCGCCAGCCAGTTCAATGTCGATGTGCCGGTCAATCAGTTTGTCTATTCCTGTTTGGTTCCTGCCGAGCTCAAAGCAAGAAAAAGATAAACGGTTTCAGGTTACAGGTTTCATGTTAGCTTATTATCGAAACTTGTAACCTGAAATTTTGAAACCTGAAACTTCTCCTTGGCTGAATTTGTCGGAAAGTTGTCATTGCAGACAAATCTGGGACGCTGTACCTTGCGGTCGTAAAAAGAACACGGATGAACACAGCGAATCCGTTCAGTTGAACTATCAAAAATGAACAAGGTATGATTAGAGTTGCCATTAATGGATTTGGTCGAATCGGGAGATTGGCCTTCCGCAAAATGCAGGCTCACCCGGAACTGGAAGTGGTGGCAGTAAACGATCTCAGCGCACCGTCGATGCTGGCTTACCTGTTAAAATACGATTCTACGCAAGGCACTTTCGATGCTGATATAAAATCAGGTGACGATATCCTGGTGGTCAATGGGAAAAACATAAAGGTATTGGCCGAACGCAATCCGGAAGCATTGCCCTGGAAGGAAATGAACATCGATCTGGTACTCGAATGCACCGGATTTTTTGCATCTCCGGAAAAAGCTTCCGCGCACCTGAAAGCAGGAGCCAAGAAAGTCATTATCTCGGCACCGGCCGGACCAGATCTGAAAACCATTGTCTTTAATGTGAACCACGATATTCTGGAGCCATCTGATAACCTTATCAGTTGTGCATCATGCACGACGAATTGCCTGGCACCAATGGCCGATGTGCTGAATAAGAACTTCGGTATTGTAGCGGGACAAATGAGTACGATTCATGCATACACGAACTCACAGCCGTTGATGGACACACCCGACCCGAAAATCAATTACCGCAAGTCGCGGGCGGCGGCTAACAACATTGTGCCCTACACCACCGGTGCAGCCAAAGCAATTGGTTTGGTGATTCCGGAACTGAAAGGCAAACTGGATGGTTCGTCACAGCGTGTTCCGGTAGCGGCCGGTTCGGTGGTTGAACTCTATACCATACTGGAAAAAAACGTTACCATAGAGGAAATCAACCAAACCATGCAACAGGCCGCTAACGAGTCGTACGGGTATACCGAAGACCCGGTAGTATCCGGCGACATTATCGGGATTTCCAACGGCTCTCTGTTCGATGCCACGCAAACCAAGGTAGTTACTACCGGAAATCAACAGCTGGTGAAAACCGTTTCGTGGTACGACAACGAAATGTCGTTCGTATCGCAGATGGTGCGCACGGCAGCCTACTTTGCTACATTGTAAAACAATTCGTCCGAAACGGCGTTTAGTCAATTCGGTCTCAAAGCAAACGGAATACAAGTACCAGGGGAACATCAACTTTTCCTCTGGTATTTTTTAATGACTTTCTGCACCTCGTTGCGGGAAATTAGGATGACAGGATAATGACAGAAAGCATATGAAAACAGCATTGTTAATTATTGACATTCAGAACGACTATTTTGACGAAGGCACTATGTCACTCGTCGGTTCGGTTGGAGCCAGTAGAAATGCCAGACTGGTTCTTGACAAGTTCAGGGATGAAAGTTTACCAATCGTACATATTCAGCATATAGCGACAAGACCGACAGCAACATTTTTTCTGCCCGATACACCGGGGGCTGAGATTCATGAAAATGTACGACCATTGGAAGACGAGAAAGTAATTGTCAAACATTATCCCAATAGTTTTAGAGAAACAGAGTTGCTTGATTATTTATGGGCCAATGATATTACCGATTTGGTGATTTGCGGTATGATGACGCATATGTGTGTTGACTCCACCACCAGGGCAGCAAAAGATTTCGGATTTAACATCACATTAATAGGTGATGCTGGTGCAACGAGGGACCAGGAGATCAACGGACAAATAGTGAAAGCAGATGAAGTTCATAACAGTTTCCTGGCAGCTCTCAACTATTTTTATGCGAAAGTAAAAACAACAAGCCAATTTTTAGACGAGCAATAAGCACAGCATACAACAGTAAAACGACATTGCACTTTCTGTGCAACATTTCAGTAACATCACAATAAACCAAAGACTTCGCTGACTGACCGGATCGTGCTCTCAAATACGCAATGGTTTCGTTCAGCCCAGCCAACTTACAGATATGAAAATGATTCAGGAAAAATATAAAGGCTTTGCCACCATGTTGGCTTACGCCATAGCACCGTTATCGGGAATTGCGGTTGATTTGTATTCCCCTTCATTGCCGGCTATGGCCCGCGATTTACACGTGAGTGTATTAAACATGCAGGCTTCCGTGAGTATCTACCTGGTGTTTTATGGCATCAGCCAGCTCTTTGTGGGGATCTTGCTCGACAGCTTTGGCCGGCACCGGCTCAACCTGATTTCGTTGCTGGTATTTTCACTCTCCAGCTTCGCCATCGCACTTATACCCGATATTCACGTGATCTATATTCTCCGGGCTATCCAAGGTGTCAGTATTGGCATTGTGTTGGTCGCCAAACGAGCGTTCCTGGTGGATATGTTCAAGGGCGAGAAACTGAAACATGCCCTTAGCATTTTGACCATTGTATGGTCCATTGGCCCGATTACGGCACCGTTTATCGGCGGTTACCTGCAAACCAGTTTTGGATGGAAGTACAACTTTTATTTCCTGGGAGCTGCTTCCATGGCAGGCTTTATTCTCGACTGGATTTTCAGCGGAGAAACCTTGCATACGCCTGCCAAATTTCATTTCCGGCAAATCGCCGCGAACTATTCAAAGATGCTGGGCACGTTCGATTTTATTCTGAGCATCACCTTATCCGGTCTCGCCTATGGAGTCGCGATGATATTCACGCTCACCAGTCCGTTCCTTATTGAGCATACGTTTCACTACAATTCGGTCACGGTCGGTTATTCGCTGCTGGTTGTCGGACTGGGATGGCTCAGCGGAAATTTACTGGGAAAAGCACTTATCAAAACCGATTTAAACAAAAAGCTATTCATCGCCAACATCGTACAGTTTACCACGCTGGCCCTGATGATACTGTTCTTCCGGATAGCGCCCAACCTGTATACGCTTATTGGGTTTACCTTTTTCATCGTGATGGCGTCGGCTTTCATCTTCAATAACTCATTTACCTACAGCTTGAGTCGGTTCCCCAAAATGGCTGGGATAGCTGGTGGTTTGGTCGGCGGGTTTACCTATATTCTCCTGTCGGGAATCACTTACCTGTTGCTACTCTTTATTCCCGTGACGGAATTGATGAGCCTGGCCTGGTACGACCTCATCTTAGTCGGCGGCATCAGCATCGTGTTTGTCTCGTTCGTGCGGGGACGAAGAAAGCAAGTAGCCTTGAAAAGCGCTTCCTGCCCGGGGTAACCTTATCGTACAGCTGTCTGGAAACTTCGTCGGTAGGCACTGGGCGAGGTTTTCAGATGTCGTAGAAACAGGCGTCGAAGCGTGTCGGCACTCCCCAGACCGCATTCTCCGGAAATTTCATCCAGCGTCAGGTTCGATTCCTCCAGCCGGCGACGGGCCGTCTCCACCCGTACCTTCTCGATGTAACGCGCCGGGGTAATGCCGGTTTTCCGGGTAAAAACCCGCGAGAAATTCCGCGGGCTCATGGATGCCTGTTCCGCCAGTTTTTCCAACGAAAGGGAATCATTTAGGTGCTCCGGAATCCAGTCGATGATGGTTTGGATGGGATTGTAATCGACCTCCTGTTGCGCCAGTACGACGCTAAACTGAGACTGGTTGCCCGGGCGCTTGAGATACAACACCAGCATACGGGCCACGTAAAGCGCTACGTCACGGCCATAATCCTCCTCCACGAGCGAAAGGGCCAGGTCCAGTCCGGTGGAAATCCCGGCCGAGGTATACACCGGACCATCTTTCACAAAGATGGGATCAGGGTTCACCTTTACTTCGGGGTACATGGTAGCCATCAGCTGGCAGCGGTACCAATGAGTGGTAGCCTCCCGGCCATCCAGGATACCGGCTTCGGCCAGCAGGAATGCGCCGGTACACACCGAACCGATGCGGCGGATATTTTTCCAGTGTGTCCGTAACCATTGCACGGTCTCTTTGCCCGGACTGACGTCGGAAATGTGCGGTGGCAGCTCATCTGCCTCGATGCGCTGGTCGAGCAGTTGCAAACCGGTAGTATAGCCGGCAATCAGCAACGTGTCGATGGGATAACGGATATCGAAGAGGTTACTTTCGCACACGATGGGCAATCCAGTGGAGGTGGTCACCTGCAGCTCGGGAGTGTTAGTCACCACATGCAGCTGGTAAACAAACGGCGGCTGGTCGGTCAATTCGGGCAGGTACTGTTTCGCTTTCGCGAAGACTTCCATCGGACCGGTTACATCCAGCAGCGACGTGTTGGGCGACGCCAGGATAACGATATGTTTAACGGGAGTGTTCTCTTGCTTCTTCATGGCCTTCTTGTTTCACGTGACAAGCTAAAGATACATCGTTCCATCCTGTCCGCAAGGACATTTATCCGACAAATCCGGCCACAAAAGGTTTCAGGTTAAAAAGTTTCATGTTTCAGGTTGGGGGGGACGAGACGTTCGCATTTGCAGTCCTTAAAACAGAAGAGTTTTTTAATGAGATTTTTAGCGAAAGGAAGCAGAAAACACAGCAGCTTTTTCCAAACATTATGTAGTTTTGCGTCAAATCAAAAGAACCAAAAACATCGATGAAACGTAAACCATTGTTCCCCGAAACCAGAAGCCAATTGCTGGTTGCCCAGGGAAACGAAATTACAGAATATCATATTTACAAGCAGCTGGCTGCCAAACAGCGTGACCCGCATAATGCAGAGGTGTTGAGCCGCATTGCCGACGATGAGTACAAGCATTATGAGATTTGGAAGGAGTACACCGAAACGGAAGTGGCTCCGAGTAAATTGAAGATTTGGAAATTTTACTGGATAGCCCGGATTTTCGGTATCACGTTTGGCATTAAGCTGATGGAGAAAGGGGAGGAGAAAGCCCAGGTTAACTACAACGAGATAGCAGACGAAATTCCGGAGGCCAAAATCATCGCCAAGGAAGAAAATGACCATGAGGATCAGTTAATTGCCTTGCTCGAGGAAGACAAGCTGAAGTACATCGGCTCGATTGTGTTGGGATTGAACGATGCTTTGGTGGAAATTCTGGGGACGTTGGCCGGTTTGACATTTGCATTGCAAAATACGCGTCTGGTGGCACTGGCGGGTATCATTACCGGATTAGCCGGAGCGTTGTCGATGTCGTCATCGGAGTATCTTTCGACGAAGTCGGAAGGACGCCACGAAGGTGCAATGAAGTCAGCCATCTTTACTGGATTGGCATACATCGTAGCCGTGGTTTTTCTCGTGGTACCCTACCTAATATTTGCTTCGCCGTTTGTTGCTTTGATTGTGGCGGTTATCGATTCGGTCCTGGTGGTGTTCCTGTATAGTTACTATATCTCCATTGCCAACGATCAGCCTTTCCGGAAACGTTTCTGGGAAATGGTTATCCTGAGTACGGTGGTCGGTTTGATTTCATTCGGTTTGGGATATCTCGTCCGGATCATGTTCGGTATCGACGTTTGATTTGAACAGTATTTGTTGACTATATAGAGAAAGAGGATGCTTTTAGTGTCCTCTTTTTTGTGTGAATAAGGTGCTCAATTAGCTTTCGCTGAATCAGGATGCCATACTCTTCGGTAAAAAAACTATTTTTAAAGAACTAAATCATCAGGAAACTAACCACCAGCCTTTTTTGACAAAAGCTCATTGCTAACTTAAACAGATACAAATGAAGTTTAACTTGATTCTTTCCGTCCTGATTGTCATAATGCTTTCGGCGATGGATTTATCGGCTCAAAATCCAAATGAGTCCAAACATTCACAAACTCCTGTAAAACCAGACACAACATTGACCCGCCCGCAGAAATCGGTAACGAGTGGAACGGTGACCGTTGAGGGGAAGCGGATTGATTACAAGGCGGCAGCTGGTACGCTAGTTCTGAAAAACAAAAAGGAGGAACCGACCTGCAGCATGTTTTATGTGGCTTATTTTAAATCGGGAGAAAGTAATCCGGTCAACCGTCCGGTGACATTTATTTATAACGGTGGCCCGGGAAGTGCATCGGTGTGGTTGCATCTGGGGGCATGGGGACCCAAACGTGTTGATGCGGCTGATACAGCCCGGACTGCAGCGCCTTATTCGTTGGTAAACAACGACTACAGCCTGCTCGATGCCAGCGACCTGGTTTTTATCGACGCTCCCGGAACCGGTTACAGTCAGCTGATTGGGAAAGATAAAGGAGGAGCCGGCGACCCGAAAGATTTTTACGGTATCGACCAGGATGGCCATGCATTTGCTTCGTTCATCACACAGTTCCTGACCACATTTAACCGGTGGAATTCTCCGAAGTATTTGTTCGGCGAAAGTTACGGAACGTTCCGCTCGGCGATGGTTGCCTACTACCTGGGCGAGAATCATGGCATCGATTTGAATGGCGTCATCATGCTTTCGCAGATTCTGAACTATGATAATGTTTCGGGAATGGCTGCCCTGAATCCCGGTAACGAAATTGCGCATCAGCTGGTTTTGCCGAGTATGACGGCTACAGCCTGGTATCATCACAAACTTCCCAATCAGCCCGAAAAGCTAGAACCGCTTCTCCGGAAGGTAGAAGACTTCGCACTCGGAGATTTTGCATCGGCACTCAGCAAAGGTGTGACGATTGATTCTGCAACTTTCAACAAAACGGCAGAGAAACTGCACGAATATACTGGCCTTCCTGTTAATTATATCAGGAAAGCCAACCTGCGCGTAACCGGACCGGGATTTGAAAAGAATCTGCTGGCAAAAGAGGATAAGGTAACCGGCCGTTTGGATACCCGCTTCTCAGGCTATATGGTCGATCCGTTGAGCAAACGCCCTGCCTTCGATCCAATGGACAAAGCCATTTCCGGGATCTACATTGCCACGGCAAACACGTATTTGCATTCGACATTGAAATTCAGGGAAGATGTACCTTATCAACCGTTTGGCGATGGCATCGGTCGCAAATGGGATTCACGTCATCAGGCGCCGGGAAGCGGCAGGAAAATTTTCCCCAACGTGATGCCCGACCTGGCCCGGGCGATGATTTACAATCCGAAGATGAAAGTGATGCTGAACATGGGCTACTTCGATTTGGCCACGCCTTACTTCGAAGGGGTTTACGAAATGCGTCATTTACCCATGCCGGCAGCTTTGCAGAAGAATATCTCCTACCATTATTACATGTCGGGACATATGGTTTATCTGAATATTCCTTCACTGAAGGAACTACACGATAACACGGCGAAATTCATTCAGGATACGCATTAAAGAGCATCGACAATAAAACTTGGAATGGCTGTTGTGCTTTCGTAATTTTATTTGCGAAGTACAACAGCCATTTTCTTTATGGCTAACCTGAGATAACGAATAGATCCCTGCCGGGAATTCAGAAAATTGTCAAACCAATGAAAACAAAACCTATTTACTTGCTCGTTCTGTCCGTCCTATTGTCGGTTATTTTTAACGGATGTAATGAAAAAAAAGAGGTCGCAAAAGAAAGCTGGATGGCGAAACCTGTTAAAGAGTGGCCGTCTTTTGCCTTGACCAACGACATTGAATTTACTGACACCACCTTTCATGGAATTGCCAATGCATTTCTGGTCGATACCGGAAAAGATACGCTGGCGGTCAGTTGTAAACACCTGTTCATGGTTTTTGAGATCAACCAGGGATTATCTTCCATCGATTTGGGGCCTCAGTTTGTGTCATGGAAAATGTATCCGAAAAACCGGCCGGAGCAGCAGGTGGAAATAAAAAAGCTCATCAATCAGTCATCTAATGAACCCATCGGGCAATTTAATACGCTGAAGGATAGGGATTGGATTCTGTTTTCTCTTCAGGGAAAGAACAAAAATATTTATCCGCTCAAAATTCGCTATACACCGGTCCGTCCCAACGAAGTGGTTTTTGCGGTAGGCTGGGGAGCGCTGCAAAAGGATAATCGTTATCCGAAGCTGATAAAAATGCAGTGTTTTAAGAACATGGGAAACTACTTTTATGTGCAGACACTCACCGGGAATGTGAGAGGGGAAGGAAGAAGCGGTTCACCGGTGATTGACCAAAACGGTTACCTGGTGGGGCTGATTTCCGGACAGGAAGGAAAATTGGGCGTCATTGGCAGTGTGACCTATCTGCAGCAGCTGTTCGATAAATACGGAATTCCTTATCAGGAGCATTAAATGAATGAAGAACCTCCGTTGTATATCCATATTTTCCTGATTATCTTTAAGCAAATCAAACCTTTCAACTGAACTGTAAATCATGAAACTTGAATCGCAACGGTTGCAATTGCTGGAAATCACCTGGAATGATCTGGACGATATTCACCGGTTGCATTCTTTCCCTGCTGTTGATGAGTTCAACACCATTGGGATACCGAAGAACAGGGACGAAACGGAAGAGCTGATACGACCTGCTATTGAGGAACAGACGGATAACCCACGCAAATCATACACCTGGAAAATAGTATTGAAAGAATCGGGTGAATTTATCGGGTTGGCCGGTTTTACCTTGTCGTTGGATAAATTCCGCCTGGGGGAGATTTATTACAAGCTCCTTCCGGCTCACTGGGGAAAAGGTTATGCAACGGAAGTGGCAAAAAGATTGATAAAAGCCGGATTCGAAGATTTCCATCTGCACAAAGTGGAAGCTGGTGTGGCCACCGAAAACATCAAATCCATCAGGGTACTGGAAAAATGCGGGATGGCGCGCGAAGGTTTACGCCGTAAAATTCTGCCCATCCGTGGAAAGTGGATAGACAATTATCACTACGCCATTCTGGAGGATGATCCGCTGAAGGAATAACCAGACGTTGAATTGACTGACGACTTACCATGAAAAATTTACTGAACCTGTTTTTCCTTTTATCACTGGTTTCTTTAGGCTACGGACAAAAGATGACCGAGCGAAATTTCAAACCTTACTTTGACCGGTATGGTGTCAACGGATGTTTTGTGTTATTCGACGAAGCGAACAATGAGTTCATTCGCTACAATCCGGCAGGATGCGATTCCGGATTTATTCCTGCCTCCACTTTTAAGATTCCCCATTCGGTAATTGCTTTGGAAGAAGGTGTTGTTTCCGATACTGACCAGGTAATTCCATGGGATGGACATGAGTGGCAGGCTCAGAAATGGAATCAGGATCAAACCTTAGGTACAGCGATAAAATATTCCTGTGTATGGGTATATACCGGCTTTGCCGAAAAGATAGGAATAGATAAATACCGGAAATACGTGCAGGCGTTTGACTATGGAAATAAGAATCTGGACGGTCCGCCTACCCGGTTCTGGCTGGCCGGAGAATTCCGAATTAGCGCCAATCAGCAAATCGCTTTTCTACGCAAGTTCTATCACGATGATTTACCGGTTTCGAAGGAATCCGTTGAAAAGGTAAAGAAGCTTATCGTGCTGGAAAAAGGAGACGACTGGACACTCAGTGGAAAGACGGGTGGCGGAGTTCTGAACGACACTGATTACGTCATGTGGCTGGTCGGGTACTTTGAAAAGGATAACCGGCCCTATTTTTATGCCATGAATTTTGTATCCGATGATTTCAACGGAACCAGTCGGGCACGCTACGAAATAACAAAGGACATTTTGAAAGAACTGAAACTGTTAGAGCCATGAAAAATAGGATAGAACATCTCGTTCGGTGGAAACGTCGCCTGGGGCTGCTGCTGGTTGTCTTGATATTCTCAACCGGCCTTTCGTTGGGGCAACGGGGGAAAAAGACAAAAGCAAATCAGGATTGGTTCTTTTATCCGCTCACCTACCTGTCGAAACCGGATATCGCCTCCCCGTCGGTGCTGAAGTACGGGACAGAAGCAATTCTGGTGATGAAGAAGGATTCTACCTTTGGAATTGTTTCGGTTACAGTGGAAAACGGTCAACCTCTTCTTTACAGCAACCAATTTAAATGGATGATGGGAAAGGGGCAACAGCTCGGTGTCGACGAAGGCGATTTCCCGGCGCTGGCAAAGACTGGTTTGCATGATGAAGCGGAGTTAGAAGGTAAGGACCGAATTACGGGATTCCCGGTGAAAATTATCAATGAGATAGGACGTCCCAATGGTTTTTCCCATGCCGGTTTTATGGCACAAGACGAAGATATTCTTTCGGTACTGAAAGGCGATAATCAGCTGGTGCGTGCCATGGGGCTGACGCATCCGCAGATGGCTAAGCCCCTTTTTCATGTTTGGAATCTTGTCCTGAAGGAAATTGAGTTAGGGCATTGGAAAAGATTTTACGACAACATACCCGTGATATTCTATAACGGCCATCAATTGAATTTCAAAGGGGAGAGAAGCAAAGGCTGGCAGGTTTCCATCTTTCAGGATGAAGTTCAGGGAAGTTTTGATTTTACAGTGAGTCGCGCTCTGACTCCGGAAGAAAAGACCTTCCTGGACGAGCACTACAGTCAGCTAACATCTGCGCAGCGAAAAGAGTTGGAAACTAAAATTGCCTCGCTGCATTTCAGCGAAATGGCGCCTTATTATATCATGCGCTATGAATTTTACGAGGGGCACACCGACTATCGGGCCGATCCGGTTGCCATTGCTTTTATCTTTGGTTTGAAGACACTTCCGGAATTGGATACAGCATTCAACCACGATTTGTTGGGGGTTTTGACGAAGCATTTCACGAAATAGTGGTTACTCACTATCCCAAAAAGTAACACCAAACACTTTGCAGGAAAATGTTTGGTGTTAAGGTGATTGAATTATTGAATAAAAACATGTAATCTGAGAAAGTCACTATTAGATTACACGTCCTGCTCGTTTTCCACAGAGAACGTAAAGCGGTACGCATCTGTGTTATACTCGGTTTCGAAAATCAGTTCGGTTAAGCTGATTTGGATAACTGTAAACGTTAAAACTTCACCGCCATCGATGGTAACTTCCAGCTGAATATTATCGGCCGTAGGCGTACCAACAAAGTCCCACAGTAAATATTCGGCGACATCATCCGCTGCGGTCGGGCGCTCCTCAATCTTTTTGCTGAGTGGATTGATGAACCAGATGGTACCGAGGTCAATGGGCAAGTCTTGGGTGGTTACCTGTCCGTTCTTTTCAACTTCAGTTAGTTTCCAGTCGGGACCGGTGAGAAAGTCGGAGAGTTCACATTCGGTAAACCGGAATGACAAGCTGTAAGCGCTTTCAGTATCAGTCGTACCCGTTACACTGGCCGATTTGGGACCGGAGCTAACATATTCCATTGACAAAAGGTGCAAATCACCTTCTGCGTCCACTTCCATTTCGTATCCTACGCTCATTCCTTCCACAAAAACAAATGTCTTGGAGACAATGGTGTAGGGCAGACTAACTGCTTTTTCAGAGGTGGCTGTCGCCATTCCATCTTCAATCAAAGCGCGGAACCGGAAGAGCGAAAGATTGTTTTCCATGGTTTGAGTTTCCGAATTAAAAACAGCTTCGGCTACTTTATAATGCTTACCATAGATAGCCTCTCCCTCGAAGGCGTCAGCGGGTTCTTCCGATTCGAAGTAGAGCGTCACATCGCCGTCTTCTTCGTCGGTGTAACTAATCTTCAGGTTCGTTTCCGAGATTTCATCGATGTTCAGCAGTTGCTCATCTACATAGATTTGTTCTGCATCGAAAGTCCAGGGAAGGTTGTCTTCGTAGTGATAAAAATTGGCCATGGCAAAGGTTCCATCAGCATTGAAAATAGCAATATAAGGAATGGAACCACTGGTAATAAAATCAGATGTCTGGCCGTTAATTTCCTGGCTTTTAAATTTCCAGGGATGAGCTGTGAGGAGTTCCTCGCTGTTCTTTTGTTCAATTTCATCGACGCCGTTGTTGTCATCGCTGCAGCTTGTTATCAAAGCGAAAACGATGAACATGACGCTCCAGAGATTCTTTACTTTCATTTTGGATAGATTTTTAGGTTAATCGATTTCTCTGAAATACGTTTGGAGGTGTCCTTTTAGTATTTCAATCTGTACGAAGCATCATCAAAAGGTAAAAAATGAGGTAATATGCTAATATTAAATAATATGTGTGGGAAAAAAAGCCCTTGCGGGGGAATGCAAGAGCTTTTTTTAATATTCTATCGTATCCGGAAGTTAATCCTTCTGCAATTCTTTCAGTACTTCTTTGCCCACCTTTTTCGCCGATTGTGGGTTTTGTCCGGTAATCAATCGTCCGTCGTGCACGACATGCACAGTGAACTTTGATGTGCAGGAATATATTCCGCCTCGCTCCTTCAGTTTATTTTCCAATAAAAACGGAACGACATTGGTGAGTTTCACGGCTTTTTCTTCCTCATTGCTAAAACCGGTTACCTTTTTCCCGGCAATGAGATAGGAACCATTGTCCAACTTGATGTTGACCAAGCCAGCAGGCCCGTGGCATACAGCACTCACCACGCCATGATGTTCATAAATTTTCGCGGCAATGGCTGCCAGTTGCTTACTTTCAGGGAAGTCCCACATGGCGCCGTGGCCACCAACAAAATGAATCGCCACGTAGTTGTCAGGGTTAATTTCCGAAGGTTTTAGCGTGTGATTGATTTTGTATTGAATCTCGGGATTGTCCCAAAACTCTTTGTTCACCGGATCGCTCAAATCGAATCCGTCAACAGGCGCTTTTCCACCTTTCGGACTGACAAAGTCGATGACGTATTTGTCTTTTAAGACATCCCACGGGTGAGCGGCTTCCGAAAGAAAGAAACCGGTTTTCTTGCCGGTGTCACCTTTCTGATCGTGGTTGGTCAACACGAACAGGATTTTGGGTTTGGCCGCTTTTTCTGTTTTGGTTTTCGTTTTAGCGGCCGTGTCTTCATTTGCCGAATGGCCCTTGTGCTTTTGGCTACAACTGCTTAACAGGATCCCAAAGAGCAGTACGGGGATTAATTTTCTAATCATATACATTTTTGTTTGATGGGCTTCATTTTAACATACGAAACCGTATGATGTGGGATTCAAATTTTCGGCTTAAGATTATTTATATGCTGAAGCTGCTCGTAACAACTGTAGATCTTCCGGTTCCGGTTTCATCTGCACCGCTTCGGTGAAAGCTTTCAGATGGCTGCTTTTCGTTGCACTGGCAATGGGGGCAGTTACATTGGGCTGGTGAATGAGCCAGGCAAGTGCCACAGCTGCCTGCGAAACTTCATGCTTGGCGGCCAGGTCGTCGAGTGCTTTCAGAATGCGAAAACCGCGTTCATTCAGGTAGCCTTCCACGCCACCTCCGCGCACACTCTTCCCGAGATCGTCTTTGCTCCGGTATTTCCCGCTAAGGAAACCTTTGGCCAGCGAAAAATAGGTAATAACGCCCAACCCTTCTTCCCGGCAAACGGGATCGATACCTTCTTCAAAACCTTGCCTGTCGTACAGGTTATACTCGGGTTGAAACACTTCGTAGCGCGGCAGGTTGTTCTCAGCACTGGCTCTCAGCGATTCTTTCAGCCTTTCGGGCGGAAGATTGGACGCACCGATAAAGCGCACCTTTCCGGCTTTGATAAGTTTCTCGTAAGCTCCCAGGGTTTCTTCCACCGGTGTATTCTCATCATCCCAGTGCGAGAGGTACAAATCGATGGTGTCGGTTTGTAACCGGCGCAACGAATCGTCCACCGCTTCCAGGATGTGTTTCTCAGAAAGATCGCGATGGCCTTGCCCCATATCGGAACCTACTTTGGTAATCACCGTCACTTTATCGCGATTGCGTCGCTCTTTCATCCATTTCCCAATGATGGTTTCCGATTCGCCGCCCTGGTTTCCGTCGACCCAGCGGGAATAGACGTTGGCCGTATCGATGGTATTGAAACCAGCGTCGATCAACTCGTCCAGTATCCTGAATGATTCTTTTTCATCGAGTGTCCATCCAAAAACATTGCCCCCGAATACGATGGGAGCAGTCTGTAAGTCCGTATTTCCTAATTTTATCATATGATTTGCTATTCTAATATTCAATAAAAAGATAAGTCCTTCTGTAGTGTTTAACAGATTTGGGTGGAGCAATGTTTGGTTTGTCCGGGTATCTCAATCCGCAGATGTAAGATATCTTTTTAGATGTGATAATAGTTTTGTAGCTTTAGAAAGCTGGTTTTACTCAAAGGACCGGCTTTACTTTTTCACTAACCTAAACGACAGATGAAACGAATTCTTGTTTTCCTTTTTGTTGCATTGACAACTCAAGTCTATGGGCAATCCGCACTCCACGCGAAACAATTTTCAATTGATAAAAATGAGCTAAAGCAGACCATCAAAATATTGGCATCCGATTCGATGGAAGGGCGCCTGACCGGAACGATCGGGCAGATGAAAGCGGCCCGGTATATTGACGGAGAGTTTGCAAAATACGGCCTGTCGAAAGCAGGAGACAACGGCTACTACGACGATTTTAAGCTGGTTCAGTATTATCGGGGCGAAACCTATCTGAAGACGGCCCGCAACCGAAAGCTCGATGACTTTCAGGAGATGGCCTGTATGAGTCGTGAACCCGCAAATGAGGAAAAGGAGCTGGAGCTGGTCTTCGGCGGTAACGGAAGGCCGGAAGAACTGGATCAAATCGATGTAAAAAACCGAATGGTTTTGGTTTTTACAAAGAATCTGCGTTCAGCGTATCATATTAAGATTGCACTGGAAAAAAGAAAAGCCGCAGGGTTAATTTTAGCTAATCCCTACAACGATAAGCAATTCGAATCCATCCGGAGAACTTTTAAGAACTTCATGACCAGGAAACGATATGCGTTTGCTGATAGTGATCGGTCTGAAAATGATAGTATTGGTTTTGTGGAATTTATTATTCCCAATATGCAGATTCGCCATTTGATGAAGATGTCTGCCAGAGACCTTAATCAATTGATCGAAACTAAAGCGATTGCTGATTGTCCGGTGAACACTGTTCGGCTGAAATGTGAGCGGATAGTGAACCGAACGACGGGGCGAAATGTAATCGGGATGCTGAAGGGCACGTCCGATACTTCCATCTATATTACGGCGCACTACGATCATATGGGAACTGACGGACGTTTTTATTTCCGCGGTGCCGATGATAATGCTTCCGGCGTGGCTTCGATGCTGGAATTAGCCAAATTGTTTTCCGGTATTCCGGATTTGAAATACAACATGGTTTTCCTGGCGACGACGGGTGAAGAAGTGGGAGATCTGGGCGCTAAATACCAGGTAAGACGTGAGGATTTCGAACCCGGGAAAGTGTTGCTTAACCTGAATATTGATATGGTTGGACGTGTCGATTCTCAACACATCGGGAAAGAGGCTTATCTCTATTCCCTTGGAACCGACACGCAGCCAAAACTCGCGGCCCTTTTTGAAAAGGTCGACCAACTAGTCCCGCAATGTTCGTTCGATTATACTTTCAACAATTCGCACGATTTAACTGGGTACTACATGCGTTCCGACCAGTATCAGTTCTATGAAAAAGGTATCCCGGCCGTGATGTTCTTCTCCGGTTTGCATAAAGATTACCACAAACCGACCGACACATCGGAAAAGATCAACTATCCTCTTTTGCACGACCGTATTTTCCTGATAAGCCAGGTCATTCTTGCATTGCAGCGGAATGAATCTTTCAGTGTGGAAAGGGAGCAAGTGCAGGCTACTCACCAATAGTTTTCCCGGAAGTAGCTAAGAGGATTGGTCAAATTTTGGTAACTTGAGTATAGATTCCGTTTGGGGGAATCGTTGCATAACCAATAGCATACCGGACAACTAAACTCAGAGCAATGAAAAGAAAGACTATCTACAACATTCAGTTTTACGTCGGTATCGTTCTGGCACTGACGGGAGCAGCGATGATGTTTTTCGAATTGTTACCCGTGCCGGCCAGAATTACCATTGGAATCGTTGGACTGGCACTGATTGCTACATCCCGCCGGAAGATGGACTTGTTGTAGTATGTATTTCTCCGAAGCGGTAGCTTTACAAACAGTATCAAAAGTAATAGCATGATGTCGCGACAAGACACAACACTGGAATGGATAGCCGGACATGCAGGGGTAAAAAGACTCTGTAGAATAGCCGGGATTGCAGCCTTTATCCTGATTGTTTATTCGGTTGCAACGATGATATTGTTGGTCACCGTCGGCACCCAACCGATAACGGTAGAAGAGTGTTTCAGCATGTTGCAGGAGAATAAGCTGGTCGGCCTGCTCCGTCTCGACATCCTGACGGTTATATTCATCCCGCTATATTACGTGCTGTTCGCCGGTCTTTACTTCAGTCTGAAGGAATCCAACCAGGGAATCACCACATTATCGGTAGTCATGGTATTTATTGGTGTTACGCTTTTCCTGGCCACACCTTCTGTATTTTCATGGTTATACCTGAGCAACCGGTATGCCGGCGCCATAACTCCGGAGGAACAACGCCGCCTGATTGCTGCCGGCGAAGTACTTTTCGCTTCTGACATGTGGCACGGAACCGGAGCCATTGTGGGAAGTGTACTGACCCAGTTAGGCGGCATCTTTATCTCCTGGGTGATGTTGAGAAGTGCCGTATTCAGTAAACTCACCGCCTACACCGGCCTCGTAACCCACGGAGTTGACTTTCTGCACATCTTCGCGGGTTTTATTTACCCGGCAGCCAGTACATTATTGATGGCAATTGCCGGACCACTGTACCTCCTCTGGTTTTTCCTGGTCGGAAGAAAACTGTGGCAGATTGGGAAAGGTAAGGCCAGACTACTTCAATAACGCTTTTCTTTTAGTTCTTAAATTTTGATGTTTTCTCTGTTTTCAGTCAGCCACTCATTAAATGATTGCAGTTCCGGATTGAGCTTTTTCGTAAAATTCACATCCCTTGAACCACAATAATAATCCTGAAATTCTTTTTTAAACTGGAACATGTTTCCTAAATCGTCGGCTCCCGGAAAACCAAACCCTCGGTACACATCAGGCGGTACATCATTGTAAACAACTTTAACACCGAGCGCTTTGGAGAAACTGTCTGCCATTTGTTGTCCGGTTAAGTTGCCACCTGAAATGCCCACTGTTTTATTTTGGTAAGTTGTCCCGGCCTTAAAAATGTAAAAAGCCGATTTTCCGATATCCTTTGCTGCGATACTGGGAAGCTTTTTGTCGCCCATAGGGAAAGTAATCGCCAGTCGTCCGTCAGGAAGCTTCTGCGGTCCCATTCCAAAGTGAATGAAATTATCCCAATAAAAAGCAGTATGAAGCAGGGTGTAAGGAATACCGCTGTTCACAAAGAAAGCATCCGATTCACCTTTGGCATCGAAGTGAGGGACTTTGTATTTCGCTTGCAAAGTGGGCATTCGGTCATCACTTAGCGGAATCCATTTGCGGGTGTCTTCCAATGTCGACCAAATAACATGTTTGACTCCAGTCTCTTTAGCTGCTTCTGCCATCGATTTCGCATGTGCTTTCTCCTTTTCGGGAGAAAAGTGTTCCCAGTAGAAGGTAACGCAATACACACCGTATGCTCCGGTGAATGCTTTTACCAGACTTTGTTTGTCATCAACATCAGCGGCCACGACTTCAGCTCCCAGTTCCGCCAGTGCTTTCGCTTTATCGGAATTGGGATTCCGTGTTAGTGCACGTACCTTAAACTCTCCCGACGAATCATTTAAAATGGCATGAACCAGTCCGCCACCCTGTGCCCCGGTAGCCCCCACAACAGCAATAATCTTTTGATCTTTCATGATAATATGATTACTTAAATGATACAGAATAAATAAGTTACACTGTTTGTGGCCTAAAAGCAATAGATAAATACTTTTTTGTCTTTAATTAACGTTTAGGGATGAAACTAAATCGACAGTATATCTGCTTTTTTCCACGCTGTGGAATTTTTCCTACTTTTAAATACCTTGGCAAGAGAAGTCAGGATAAATGAAGACAGCTAATCAAATCCCATGAATGAAATCGCACTGACAGAACATTATCACAACTTATATACTGAATCGATAGTGAAGATTCGGGATGAGGGAGTTGTTACGGATGAATTACTGGATGATTCGTTGGATGACCGGCGAGGAATTACCCTGTTGGTTCGCCCGGGCGAAGAGGTGAAGGAGCGCATTCTCTTTTGGATGAGTAAGTTGAAAGATACAGAGCCCGACCAGTATTATTATCCCGCTTCCGATTTGCATATCACCCTTTTGTCGGTTATTTCCTGTTACTCCGGATTTCATCCGGAACAGATTGATTTACCATCTTACAATCAGCTGATTCGTGAAAGTATGGCAGGCGAAGACTCTTTTTCAATCCGGATGAAAGGAATTACAGCTTCGCCGTCAGGAGTGATGATTCAGGGATTCAGTGAAAACGACCGGCTAAATGAGTTACGCGAAAGTCTGCGGAAGCAATTCGGGAAATCAGAACTGCAGCAATCCATCGACAAACGGTATGTTCTGCAGACGGCCCATTCTACGGTTATTCGTTTCCGGAAACCGCTCCGGCAAAAAGAAGCCTTCCTGGATAAGCTGGAACAGTTTCGGGATTTTGACTTCGGCACCTTTCAGGTGAAGGAAATCGAGCTGGTAGCCAACGACTGGTACCTCCGCAAGGAAAATGTAAGCACACTGAGCCGCTTCCCGTTAGGATAAATGCAAAGTTTTTACGTAACTTTTTCAATGGAATGGCTGACAACGGATCAAAGAGAACCTGCAGCTATTTCATCTCATAGTCGCAGGGCAACGAAGCGACGGAAGGATTCGGCGGGTAGAACAGATAGGAATTTGGCTCCGTCTGAAATAAACAAATGCTTTCCCTTTACGGGAAAAAGAAACGAGACCTAAACACGAACGATCATGATGGCTTATTGTGGATTGCATTGCGACGGATGCCCCATTCATCTGGCCACGCTCGAGACGGATTTGATACGGAAACAGGCGATGCGGGAGGACATTGTCAGACAGTGCGCGATGGAGTATGGAATCGATATTCAACTGCGCGATGTTACCGACTGCGATGGCTGCACGGCTGAAACAGGACGAATATTCTCGGGGTGCCGGAATTGCAGCATCCGGAATTGTGCCCGGGAAAGAGGGGTAGAAAACTGTGCTCATTGCAATGATTATCCTTGCGAGAAGCTTGATGACATCTTCGAACAGGAGCCTGAGGCAAAAGTCCGTCTCGATTACATTCATCAGGCGCTGGCATAAAATATAAACTTCCTAAAGTAACTACGGTGAATATGAAGAAATGGTTGATGATTTCCCTGATAGTTTTTTTGCAGGGACAAGTATGGGCGCAGCAAATTGCGCAGCGTATAAAAGTGTCCGATGATATTGTGTTGGTCAAACTGTCCGAACGGACATATGTACATATCTCGCAGTCGGAAATACCGCCGTTTGGACGGGTTTCATCCAACGGATTGATATTCGTCAACGGAAAGGAGGCGTTCCTGTTCGACACACCGGTAACCGAAGAAGAAACCCGGACGTTGGTGGATTGGCTCAAACATTCGCTGGAGGTAGAAGTTGTCGGGTTTGTTCCCAACCACTGGCATATTGACTGCATGGGGGGACTAGCTTATTTGCAACAGCAGCATATTCCGTCGTGGGCGAACCAGATAACCGTCGACAGCGCGAAAGTAAAAGGCTTGCCCGTTCCCGATCATGGATTCACAGATTCGTTGCAATTGCAACTAGGAGATAAAATCATCGAATGTTATTACTTGGGGCCGGCCCATGCGACCGATAACATTGTGGTTTGGATTCCGTCAGAGAAGATCCTGTTTCCCGGTTGTTTGGTAAAGAGTATGAATTCGCGTACGTTGGGCAACACGGCCGATGGCGATTTGAAAGCTTATCCGGCCACCATTAAAAAGGTGATGGCCAAATTCCCGGAAGCGCGCATTGTCATTCCCGGACACGGACCATTCGGCGGCCCCGAATTGTTGAGGCACACTTATCGGTTAGCTGAATCTAATTAATAACAATTCCTGTTACCTTCTCCCACTCAATTCCGTAATGGGAAAATAAAATTCCATGAATAGGGAGCTGATTCAACACATTCGCCAGTTTACCCAATTGACGGATGACCAGGCCGATTTTATTACGGTAAGCGTTACCGAACGAAAGGTACTGAAAAAGGAGTTTTTACTAACTGCCGGCAACGTTTGCCGGGCCAATCATTTTGTGGCATCCGGATGCTTGCGGCTCTTCTTTACCGATGAGCAGGGGAACGAACGGACCATTCAGTTTGCCATCGAAAACTGGTGGATGACTGATTATACCAGCAAAGATCGCAAAGTTCCCAGCCAATATTGTATCCAGGCCGTTGAGGATTCGGTTATCATCTCACTGGACGATGAAACCAGTGAAAAGTTATTCGCCACGATACCTGCCTTCGAGACCTATTTTCGAAAAATACTGCAACGGGCCTTTTCGGCGTCGTTGTTTCGCATTGGTTTGTTGTACAGTCGCTCCAAAGAGGAAATGTTCTTCAATTTCCAGCGAAAATATCCGGAATTTGTGCAACGGGTACCGCAATATATGCTGGCATCTTTGCTGGGTATGACGCCCGAATATCTGAGTGAACTCAGAAAAAAGACTGATACATCCGTTTCTTAAACCCGTTTAAGTTTTTCTCGTGTTTTCATGCTCAACTTTGTCACGAACTAAAAGCAAATGTCATGGAAGCACATGTAAAGATTGCCGAAGTACAACCAGAAGCATACCAGGCTATGCTCGGTTTGGAACACTACTTTAAAAACAGCGGACTAACCGATATTCATCGCGAGTTAATCAAAATACGGGCATCGCAAATTAATGGTTGTGCCTTCTGCATCGACAAGCACACTACTGATGCGATGAAGTATGGCGAAACACCACAACGCATCTTTTTGCTGGATGCCTGGGAAGAAACCGCCCTGTTCGACCAAAAGGAAAAAGCCATCCTGGCGCTGACAGATGCCATTACCCGGATACATGGAGATATTCCGCCAGAACTGATCGTCAACGCACGCAAATATTTCGATGAAACGTACCTGGCCCAAATTATCATGGGCATTATCACCATCAACGCCTGGAACCGGATAGGAATTGTCTCGGGTGCAGCCAGCCGGATTGAAGCAGTTCAGTCGTAATGCTCCAAAATCGCAGAGACAGGGAATTATCTTGTCTCTGTTGAATTATTTAACGGAACCTGTCTGAATTTTGCCCGTATGAATACGTATTTCATCCATTTTTGAAGATACGGGAGAAGTCAGAATGAAAAAAGAAAAGCCAAACGAATTACCCATCCTGCCTTTCAAATCGGGAAAAGCATTTGAAGACTGGATGGCCGCGAACCATACCAACCCGGACGGCATCTGGTTGCGATTGTTTAAAAAAGACTCGGGAAAGGAAACCGTGACTTATGACGAAGCGCTGGATGTGGCGCTATGTTACGGATGGATTGATGGACAGTTGAAGAAATACGACGAAGAATCGTGGCTGAGAAGATTCACTCCGCGCCGGAATGGAAGCAAATGGTCGAAGCGGAACACCGGGCATGTAGAACGGTTGATGAAACAGGGGCGAATGAAACCAACCGGACTGGCAGAAGTGGAAAGCGCCAAAGCGGATGGACGATGGCAACAAGCCTATGAAGCACAAAGCAACATGACCATCCCTGATGATTTTATGAAAGCTTTATCGGCCAATCAAGAGGCGCTGGCGTTTTTCCGAAAACTGAACAAAGCCAATCTGTATGCCATTGCATACAGACTGAATACAGCAAAAAGACCGGAAACCCGTAAGAAACGTATGCAACAGATTCTGGAAATGATGGCCAAAGGAGAGAAGTTTCATTAAAGAATTCCCGGCCAACCTTTACTCGTCAAAACTGTTTTGCATCTTGTTGATGTGAAGTAGTAAAGCATGACCAGCTCTAAAAAGAAAATACTGGCTATATCGGGAAGCACCAAACAGCAATCGGTGAACCTTGCACTGCTGAAAGCAATAGCGGCAACATACAGCGGTCGAATAACGGTTGATTTGTATGACGGCATTGATAAAATACCGCATTTCAATCCCGACAAGGATACCGAAACACCTCCTGAAAGCGTAGTCGATTTCAGGAATCGCATTGCCATATCCGACGGTGTTATTATTTGTACCCCTGAGTATGTTTTCAGCCTGCCGGGAAGTTTGAAAAATGCTATTGAATGGACAGTCTCTACTACCATCTTCAGTAAAAAGCCGGTTGCATTGATTGTGGCGGCCGCTTCAGGGGAGAAAGCGGTCGAATCACTCCGGTTGATTATGGGTACACTGGGCGCCGCAGTTCCGGAGAACGGGAGCTTGTTGATCAAAGGAGCCAAAGGGAAAATTGGAACAGATGGTACCCTCAACGATGCTGCGACCGAAATGAAGTTGAACAACTTGATGGATAGCTTTCTCTGTTCGCTGGAGAATAGTTAAACGGCAAACTTTTATCCGGCAGCAGTGTTATGTAACCGGATGGACCATCCGGAACAAAACTTTCTGTGTAACCAAACTCTGAGATCATGGCAATTGTAAATCCCTATCTGACATTTAAAGGAAACTGCGAGGAGGCTTTTAACCACTACAAGGCTGTTTTTGGTGGTGAATTTATCTATCTAGGACGTTTCAAAGACATGCCGCCACAAGATGGTGTCGAAATCCCGGAAGCGGACCAAAACAAAATCATGCACATCTCCCTGCCGCTTAGCAAGGATAATATCCTGATGGGTAGCGATACCGGCGGCTGGGCTCCCGAATTGAAAGTAGGCAATAACTTTTCATTGTCTGTTTCAGCCGAAAGCAAAGAGCAGGCCGACCGCTTCTTTATGGCCCTGTCGAAAGGTGGCAATGTCACCATGCCCATGGCTTCCACTTTCTGGGGCGATTATTTCGGCATGTGTACTGATGCTTTTGGCATCAACTGGATGATTAGCTTCAACGAGAACCCGCAGGAATAGAGCGGTCATAAAAATAGCTTCATTTCAACCTTCAAATCTTTGGCGTTTTAAATGACGTTCAGGAAGATGCATTTGAATTTCGGATTGTGTAACTTTATTCAGGTATGGAAAGACCGATGAACCATTAACCTGAAACGTTGCCAATATGAAACGACCTGCACTTATCATTACCGCCCTGATAATGCCAATCCTGTGGCTGGTTTCCTGCGATAGCGACACCATCCGCATAACAGGCGAAGGCCCGGTGGTCACGAAGACCATTACGGTTCCTGATTTCACCGGCATTGATTTGGCCGGGGCAGCCAACATCATTATCACACAGGGAGCCACACAAACAGTGGAAGTGTCGGCTCAGCAGAATATCATCGACCGGTTGGAAACCAATGTGTCAGGAGGCATTTGGACCGTGAAACTGGAAGACGGGAATTACACTAATTACGATTTAACGATTCATATCACCGTTCCTGTCATCAGCAGCTTGCTGGTCAGTGGTTCGGGAAACATCGAAGTGAACGATTTTACCGGGCAGGATGATTTGGTGTTGACCATTACCGGTTCGGGAAACATTGAGATGAACGCTTTCGGTGGTTGTGAAAATTTGTCGGTTACCATCACCGGAAGTGGAAACGTGATGGGGACGAAGAATTTTCCCGATTTGAAGAATCTGGACGTTGTAATTAGCGGCTCCGGCAATTTTGCCGCCTATCCGATTGTTTCGGACAATTGCCACATCAGTATTCCCGGCAGCGGTGTTTGCTTCGTCACGGTTAACGATGCCCTGAACATCAGCATCAGCGGCTCGGGAAGTGTTTTCTACAAAGGAAACCCAACCGTTACGCAAACGATTACCGGTTCGGGAGTCGTGATGAATACGAATTAGTTGTCTGTAACGGTTAATCGATCTATTACAAACTTCAATTTAATTGTTATTTCAAAATCAAGCGGATTAAAAAATGCTCCCAGCACAACTGGAAAACCATCCGGACGAGGAAGAGCTAACAATCCTCCAAAAACAGGAGGTAAAAAAGGATAAATCCGAGTTTCAGGATTTATCCTTTGCAGTTACCATTTGTAAAAAGCCTTTTGCGCTCTTTGCGAAAACCTTTGCGGGCTTTGCGAGGAGCTTTTTCTTTACCACGAAGGACACAAGGATTTTCACGAAGACCACAAAGAATCCCCTCATCGAAGTCGAACAATAGTAATCACAGAAACTCCTTAACCTGAAACCGGCGACCATTTTATATCCATTCTTAATAGTCTGAAGTGATTGCTAATGAACAATAAATTAAATTAGAAATACTACTTTCGTGTACTAATTGCGGATCCTGTTCGTTTTTGATAATACATCAGAATAAAATCTGAGCAAACCTTTCCCGGCAAAACTGGCAAATGGAGACGTCTTTTGGGCATGGCGCTCCGGTATTATGGATGAAAAAGAACCTAACCGGGAGCAAGGAATGAAAATTTATGAAAGAGTGGTATTACATTGCTGACGGCGATCGATTCGGACCGTTTAGCCTGGATGAACTGAAAGGAAAGATTGGTGAAACGACGAAGGTCTGGAAACAGGGGCTGACCAAATGGGAAAAGGCAGTGCTCGTGCCTGAGCTGGCCATTTTCTTCCGCGACACCCCACCGCCGGTTCCCGAAGATGATCGGCGGATTGGCCGGGAGACCAAAGCCTTCCGCTACATTCATGCGGGCATTTCATCGGGCTGGATATTCCTCTCAATGCTGGTGGTCGAAATCATCCTGCAAATGCTCGACATGGATGATACCCGTCTTTACGGCCTCGTGCTGTTTCTGAGCCTCATGGCGCTCGTCCGCTTGTTGACTGGTATGAAGAAATACCTCTCACTGCTCCTCGAAATCAGGAAGCCGGCTGTCAACATCAACTGGATCATCGTGACCTCCATTCCCATCTACATCCTGATGGCTTACGAGCGGGGGCGCGTCATTGATGAGACGTTGTACAGCTATGGTATCCTGATAGTAGTACTGGCCTTCATCCTGAACGGTTATCATTACCTCCGGCTGGCCCAAAAGCTGAGTCTGCAAAAAAGGGTAGGAGTGATCGCTTTCCGGAACTTCGCCTACCTGCAGTTCTTCTACAGTATCCTTGTGTTTATGGTGGTTATTGTGGCCCTGTTTCTCATGATTTTCACCGACAGTACCGCACTCAGTTCGCCGTTAACCCTGCGTGAAGGCCTTACGGTGTTGTTCATCGAAATGCTGCCGTACCTTTTCCTGCAGTACGGTTTAATGAAAGTAAAGCGGAACTACTTTGTGCAGCAACCGGCCTGGTAAGAGATATATAAAAGTATTGCAGTGTTGACAATATCTTCTGCATTATACCGACTAAGATTTATTTTCAGATGAAGTCGTGGTATACCCCATTTGTACAGTTTTATTAAGACCAACTGCATTTTCAATAGTTATACCAATTTAAAAGATGTTGATAATCAGTGTTCTTTTAGGTATGGATTTTATTGTAGAGTGAGTTATTCCTAACGACGGCGCCTACATCTTAAAGCATATCAATAATACAAGGTGATTTAACAGAATTACAAGAGATATTTTCTCTTAATTGTTTTGTTTTTGGAGTTGTGTTTTTTTATTTTGTATGAAAAATAGAGAAAGAAGAGAAACTTTCTCTCTAAATACGAATAGATATGTTAATAAGATTTGTTGTCAGTAATTTCATGTCTTTCAAAGATGAGACTGAGTTTAATATGCTGACCGGGAAAAACTATAAATTACATAAAGATCATATTAATGAGACTCATTCAGGTGTTAAGCTTATTAAATCAGCTGCTATTTATGGAGCTAATGGGTCTGGGAAAAGCAATTTAGTAAAAGCGTTTGCCTTTTTAAAAAATATTATAGTAAACGAACCAGCTGATGAGCCAATAATTGTGCCTGCTAGCAAAAAATTTAGACTTGAAAAGTCATATAAGGATAAGGCTACTACATTTCGGGTTGAGTTTGAACACCAAAATACTCATTTTGATTATGGCATAGAACTAAACAAAGGTCGTGTTGAAGATGAGTGGTTGTACGTTATCGAGTCTTTAGATAAAAATACCGAGGATTTGGTATACAGGAGAAAATATGGCGAACCGATTCAGTTCAGTTCATTGATAACAGATGATGAGCTAGGCTTTGTGCGGGGCTACGAGAAAAAGTTATTGAAAGAAAATGTGCCGTTTCTTTCAGTCGCGTATGAAATATTTGAAGAAACAGATTTGTTTAGCAAAGCATTAGGTTGGTTTTCACGATTGAAGGTGATAGATCCTTATGGAGAACTTCTTTCTGTACCTATTATATCTTCAGAAGAAGATTTGAGACTGTTTACTAGTAAACTTTTAAATGAATCAAAGACGGGGGTAGAATCTTTAAGTATTCGAGAAGTTCCATTTGATGTATTTTTTAGTTATGAAGAGAAAGAGTTAAAACAAGAAATAGAGGATTCGCTTTGGGAACATTATGAAAAACAGAAAGATTATATCGATAAAACTGAACAGTATTCATTAGGAAGAGCCTTCTATAAAGATAATAAGTTGAATTTTGCCACAATTGTTGATGAAAAACCAGTGATTTTGGTAATAAAATCTATTCACATAAATGATGTTGAATTTGATTTATACGAAGAGTCTGATGGAACAAATCGATTATTTGAATTAACGCCAGCTTTTTATGATTTAATCTTCCATGATAGGATTGTAATTATTGATGAAATAGAAAGAAGTATGCATCCTATTTTAGCTAAACAACTATTGAATTTATATTTAAACAACTCAAAAGTGAAAAGTCAGTTGATATTTACCACGCATGAGAGTAATTTATTAGATCAAGATATTTTAAGACAGGATGAAATTTGGTTTGTCGAAAAGAGTACTGACGGAAGTAGTGATTTTTACCCCTTGAGTGATTTTAGCGAAAGATATGATAAGGACATAAAGAAAGGTTATTTGCAAGGTAGATATGGAGCAATCCCATTTATGTCTAACTTGGCTGATCTAAATTGGAAATAGTTAATGGAGAGAAGAGCTTTATCATATCAAAGAAGAGAAGCGTTTCGAGATGCTTCAATGATTATTATTGGTTATGAAGGACAAAGAAAAGAGCCCAAATATTTTAGCGAGCTCGAAAGGAGACTTTTAGAACCAAGAAAAGCTTTTATTCATCCTCTTCCACCTCAAAATGGTGAATCAGCTCCAAAGAGAGTGCTCGATAGAGTGAAAACTTTTGTTGAAGATCCCCATCGAGGAGTTAATATAGAATCCGATGATCAAATCTGGTTTGTACTTGACGTTGACGCATATCCTAGAGAGCAGTATGAACTAGTTAATGATTTCTGTTCGAAAAGTTCTCAACGGCATCTAGCGATGAGTAATCCTTGCTTCGAAATTTGGTTGTGGATGCATTTAGGAGATATTGATGCTTTAGAAAGCAAAAAACCGCGACAGTTGAAGCAAGAGTTGCATGAAAAATCGACAAGTATGAAATTTGATGGTGACTATCTTCCGTATATAGATAATGCAATACGAAGAGCGCGAGATGCTGACGTAAGTTCTACTTATTTTCCTGTAGAAAAATCATCTAAGGTATATCTGCTTGTAGAAGAATTACTAAAGTTTCAACGATAGATAATAAACTAAGCGGAGAGAACTTAAAAGAGGTCCCAAACCATGACCCAACTCTATACCACACTGGCCCGCGTGTATCACGAGATGTACCAGCACATCTTCGATTACGATGAAGAGTACCGCTTCTACGACGACCTCTTGCGGAAGAACCGTTGCAAAAAGATTCTCGAAGTGGGATGCGGCTCGGGCATGCTGGCCCGCCGGTTCCTCACCAACGGATACGACTACACGGGCTTGGATGTCGCTGGAGAAATGCTGGATATTGCCCGGCAAGAGATACAACAGGATGTGTTCGTTCAAAGCGATATGCGCAACCTCCGTTTCAACAATGAGTTCGATGCCGTGCTCATCACTGGTCGTTCGCTGGCGTATGTCACCGACAACATAGGAATCGTCGACACCCTCACCGGAATTCACAACGCACTGAAGGAAACCGGGCTGTTTGTCTTCGGTGTCTTCGAAGCCCAAGGTATCTTCGAGAATTTCGGCGATTTCGAGCAAACCATCGAATTGCCGGATAAAAAGATACAGCGAATCAGTCACCTCGAAAAGAACCTCGAAACCGGCTGGACCTGGAACTGGCAGGCCCGCTACATCATCGAGAGCGGTGGGAAAGTCACCGAACATAAAGATAAAACCACCTTGCGGGCCTTCACCAAAGACGAAATCCAGCTCTTCCTAAAACTCACCGGTTTCGACATGGTGGAGATACAGGAGGAGAGCAAAGCGATGACGCTCATCACGCAAAAGGCAGAGAATGTCCTTCATTAAACCCTGAATCTGGTCTGAAACCAAAAGAACTATGAGGTGAAAAGTGCGCATCCTTCCGAACAATCGAACTGTCTTGTCCTGAAATAGGTTTACAAAATGTAAATTACTCCTGAATCGGAACCGGCTGTGCCGTGTCGCTGGTAAAACTCAGGGCAACGATATACCAGTTGTTGTCAATCTTTTTCCATACGGCCAGATATTTTCCCTTGTCCAGTAAATCCCCGTCACTTCCTTCCATAATGACTCGATTAACGCCGATCTCATAAGCCAAATCGCCACTTTGTGAGATGAACATGTTTGTTGTCTTTCCGGAAAACGATTTAAACCCAGGTGTTGAAAACATTTGCTGATACAAATCTCTTAGAGTGTCCAACCCCTGAATTTGTGGACCACCGGCGTATTGAATCACAGCGTCTTTGGCGTAGAAGCTTACTGCTTTTTCAGTGTCTTTCGCTGATTCAGCAGCAACAACTCCTTTAGAGCGGGATTTTACCTTTGACAGTTCTTCATCGACATTGATTCTTGATTGTTGGCAATTACAAAGGAAAGCGAGAGGAAGAGCCAACAGGAAAATGCTAATAGGACGTTGCATGATTTGATTCCTCCATATATTAAGTAAGACATTGCTTCGGGAGGTGTTAGGAATCGAAAGATACATTGGCTATTAGTGAAAGTCAATGATGTGATTGAATTTATTTCACAAATTTTATTATCTTCAATAGCCTAAACTAACCCTGAGATAAGTGAATTTTTTTATCTCTGCAGATCGAGAAACAAACTAATTACTAACCCATGAAAAGAAGACTAACCAAAGAAGACATTCGCCTTTTGAAGTATGAAAAACGAAGCGGCTATGTTTTTGCCGGGATGATTTTGCTGGCAGGAATCCTGTTCAATTTCATCGATTTGGCCATGACAGATATCATTCATCAGCATACCGTGCTAGTGGCTATTGATATGGGTATTATTGGATTGAGCTGGGTGACGTTGCATCGGATTAACCGTGATTTGAACCGGGACCTGGAAGCGGGCTACCGAACCGTCAGGATGGAAAAAGTCACCGGAAAAATGAAACATACCGGTCATGAAGCCGGAAGTGGTACGTTATCGAATCAGGAAATGAAATCCATCGATAAATTTCAGTTGATTATCAATCAGGCTGCTTATGATGTTTCCAGGGAGTTTTTTGATAAAGTCAGCGAAGGCGACGAAGTAGAGATGTATTTTGCGCAACACAGCCATGTATTGTTAGGGATTTCCTTGTCAGAATGATAAAACCGCGAAACCCTGAATGTGAGAAGGTGGGGAAGTGAGAAATCCCGACGGGACGACCATAACCACCGGAGCAATGTGAACTACGGTAACTTCTGGCGAACCTGAAACTTGAAATCATTTTCATTCCACGCAAAGGACCGTTAGACTTGCATTTTAATAGAGGAGTAAGTTTGGTTATACTCATAGCATAAATAAGAGACTCCCGTATGTAGCGTTACCTTTAGCAAAGGACCAGGTTTTAAACCTAATTTGCGTATTAAGAACTACATACGTTTGAGTTAAAGCCAGAGAGTATTTAGGGTATAACCCATTATCACGGTTTTTGCCACTCAATTGGAGCCTCTATAAATAAAACACTATGAGACAAATTTATGGTATCGATCTTTCAAAGGAAAAGTTTAATGTGAATTTTCTTTCTGAAGAGGGAATTATTAAAGAATTGGAAGTTAAAAACAACTACAATTCTATTTGTGAGTTTTTATCTGATTTACCTTCAAGTTCAACCTTATGCATCGAACATACAGGCATTTATGGTGACTTACTTATTTTTCTTGCTAACTGTTTTGAAGTAAGCATCAGTGCTGTTTCTGGCTATGAGATTAAGCACTCATTGGGTCTTCAAAAAGGGAAAAGTGATCCGGTAGATGCAGCCAGGATAAGAGAGTATGGGGAACGGTTTTCTGATAAACTAAGACCGGCTGAATATGCAGATGAGACCATCCATGAACTTCGTGAGTTACACAACTTACGGCAAGTGTTGGTGAAAAACAGAAAGATACTTTTAACGCAAGGGAAAGACAAAGGCAGGCTTCCGTTCAAGTCATTAAGAGCTCACTATATCGCAACTGAGGTGATCGCTGATCTAAGTGAACAAATCAGTTCAGTTGAGCAAGAAATACAGAAAATAATCAACGCCAACCAGGAATATGCTCAGAACAGTGAACTTATTTGCAGTATAAAGGGAATAGGACCTGTTACAGCCAATGAGCTAATCATAAAGACACATAACTTTACAAAGATCCGAACAGCCCGCCAGGCTGCTTCTTTTGCAGGAATTTGTCCCTTCCCTAACAGTAGTGGCAAGATGGTAAAAAAGCACAGAATAAGTTCAATGGGTGATCGATCATTAAAAACACTTCTGTATTTATGTTCAACATCTGCGATCACTTACAACAAAGAGATGAAAAACTATTATATCAGAAAGAAAGCAGAAGGGAAACCTTCTTATTTAGTACTAAATAATGTAGCCAACAAACTACTGAGAATAATTTATGCGATCCTGGAATCCGGACAAAAGTATGATATAAACTACTTGTGTCTTGATCCCAGAATAGCTGACAAAAAAGTAGCCTGAAAATTTGGATTAATCAGAGTATACGCAAAGATTTTCGCAAAAGAACGCCAAAACCCTCCACTGATGGGCAAGATTTTATCTACAGATGAACCCCGCGACGTTCTTTGGGACAGGCACAGAGAGAATTCTACATCGAAGCCAAACAATAGTAACGACAGAAACAACAGAAACAATGTCAACCACAGCAACATCTTGCGAACCTGTAACTTGAAACCTGAAATGGTGTAACCGTGAAATTGTCAACATATAACCTCAAACCAGAAAACCAATGAAACCATTATTTATCATCGTAATCTTTTTGATTTTTGTTTCGTGCCATTCAAATCGGGCAGGAAAGAATGATGCTTCAGAGAACGCACATTATGTAACTAAGCTGAAGGCGGCAGATAAAAAGCTCACCTTTCAACTGAATAGCTGGCTTGTAAACCGGTCGGTTTGTTTACAGCCCTACACCTCGCCCGATTCGTCCCACTACCTGTTTTACCTGAGCGGGTATACCCACCAGCTTTGTGTTTTTAATCTTGACTCGGAAAAGCTGGTCAACATCATTAAGTTGCAACCACGGGGACCTAATGGCGTGGGAGATGCCAATGGCTTCGAGGTACTGAGTTATGACAGTATCTGCGTAACATCCAATTTCCAGAGAAGGCTGTTCATCATCAATCAGGAAGGGAAGCGGACTTCGACGATTGACTATTCAAAGTATCAGCAGGACCAAATGGTGTATGCCCCCAATTCTCGTTCGCTGGAGAACATGCGCATGGGCTTTAAGGACTCGAAATTATATATTCCTTTTTATCCGGGGTTTGACGAAAGCAATTATAAAAGCATTGCGCCGGAGAAAGTCCGGATGGTTGCCGAGCTTGATACGGTTGCAAAGACTGCCCGAATGGTGGATATTGGTTTACCCAAAGACTTTTGGACCAGCAAATTTTATCCGCCGTTCTTCGGTTTTTTCGTTGAAAAGAACAGGTTCTTCGTCAATTTCATGTACTATGAAGATGTGTTTGTTTCCGATGACGCAAAAAACTGGAAATCATATCCGGCCAAAAGCAAGTATATCGATGTTAGGAATGGCAAATTCAAATTTGGACAAGGACTGAATCCTCATTATATAAGATTGGTAGCCGATCCCTACCGGGATGTTTTTTACCGGTTTGCCATCCAGGAACATGAGTGTACAGAAGACAGATCATACAGAGACTTGATCAGTTATCCCCCGGATTTTTCCATCATGATTCTGGATAAAGACATGAAAGTCATCGGGGAAACACTTTTTCCAACCGATGTATACGACATGAATGGGTATTTCATCACGAAAGATGGATTGTATTTGTCATTGAGTAATCCGTACAATCCGAATTACAATGTCGATTTGCTGGAATTCCAGTTGTTTAAACTGGAGAAGGAAAAAATATGAATAATGAGAAATGAACAAAAAAGAGGTCTAAAGTCTAATGTCTTTCCTCTGGCGTCTCTGGTCTTAAAACTTAACTCCTAAAACTTAAAACTCTTCTAACAACAGAAACTACAGGAACAATAAAAACAGCGAAGCATAACCTGAAACCTCCAACTGTCTCATCTGTTATTCCCATAAAACAACTTGACAACAGATGAAACTACGCGTAGCCCGGCACACGAACGATTTTGCACCACTTTTCGAATTTTACTGTGATGCAGTGGGATTGGCACAATTAGGGGGATTCCATGATCACGATGGATACGATGGCATCTTCCTGGGAAAGGAGGGAACTGGTTGGCACCTCGAATACACGAAATCTGGTGAGGCACCGAATCATCACGCTGACAAAGATGATTTGCTGGTATTTTATGTTGAAACGGAGCAGGAATACACGGAATTGAATCAACGAATCCAAAGAAAAGGTTTTCAACCAGTGGAACCGGTCAATCCTTACTGGAAAGCAAATGGAATGACGTATGTTGATCCCGATGGTTTTCGCATCGTGATCTCCATCCCGAAATAGGCAACCGGTTTCTTCACGTAATGTGATCAAATCATGACAAACGCGATTCCACGAGCGACTTTCCTACAACGTTTCATTGAAATTCCGTAACTTATTCAACGAGGCAGAATTCTAAATGACCAGTAACCAAAAACCAACCGTATGGAATTCAGTTCGCTCACCATTGTATCCGTCATCGTCATCATTCTGATGGTACGATTTTCGTTGCGTCAGCGGTATCCCAATCCAACGAAGCAGTTGATGGTATTGTTGGTGTTAAGTTTGTTGGCCATAGTTTGCATGGCGTGGGAGCGATACACAACCGGTTTTGGACTGCCCTGGTGGATATATTACCCGGTTCCGTTACTACTGACTTTGTTGTTCCCCATTTTCTGGTTTCGTATGAAGCGAAGTGAAGCCGTTACCTACTTTTTGCTCACGATCCTGGCGGCGCCGGTGTCTCACATACTCTATTCGTTACTGGGATGGAAGGAATTTATGCCTTTCATAGAGGTCCCCTCACTGCTGGAGATGCTGCCCAAGGTGTAAATAATCTGCATTAAATTCTGGGAAAGTGAACAAGGAAAGTATCCGGAAACCGGCCGGTCGCCGGAGATATGCTGCGAATTCCACCTTCTTCGCGTCCTTCGGCAGCCCTTCCGTCTTAAACGAAAGACCTGGGGGGTTAGATCGCCCGACGACCGGTACCGGTTAAAATCTTGCTATGGTTGCTTTCGCAACTTCCTAATAACGATGTTCCGGATATTCCGATGTAAAAACGTTGAAAGGCAGTGTTTTATTGTTTTGTTGAAAAAGTTTTAAATGTAAAGACCAGAGACAACAGAGGAGAGACAGAAGAAAGAAGACTTCCCGGTTTGTTCTTGACGTTCACCAAATCACAGCAATGAACGTCGGTAAAATTGAAAGATTTTGTTAACTTTCTTGAAGCCAACAACCAGTTACTTTAGATGAAAAACAAAAGGTTGAAAATATTCTTTATCATCATCGGGCTTTTGATCATAGGAATTCCCGGAGTGGATTTAATCATTGCCAAATCCAAAACAGAGCGGTTGGTTCAGGGATTATTGAAATCCGAAAACTGTACACTCGAACTTGATTCCATCGGTGAACAGCGAATTGCTGATATGCTAACGGTGGAAGACCCCGGCTTTTATTTGCATAAGGGACTGGATTTTCATTCGCAGGGTGCCGGTTGGACGACGATAAGTCAGGGATTGGTCAAGCTGTTCTACTTTGAGCAGTTTCATCCCGGATTGGCGAAGATCAGGTTGATGCTCATTACGCGGCTGATATTCGATCCTTCCGTTTCGAAAGCAGACCAGTTAAAATTGTTTTATAACTACGCGTATTTGGGAAATGACAACGATGGAAACGAGATTCACGGTTTCTCCAATGGAGCCAAATTCTATTTTAAAAAGAGTTTCAATGAGCTGTCAAATGATGAATACCTGTCGCTGATAGCTACGTTGTTAAATCCCAATCGGTATCGGGTCGACAAGTTTCCCGATAGAAACCGGGAGCGGGTGGGACGGATAAAAAAGCTCATCAGAGGTGAATGCCAACCCATCGATTGGAAAGACTGTGAATTAGAAGGATGTAAATAATAGGGGGAAATTCAGGCAAGGATAGCCCCAGAGATTGGTCAGCGTTTTATCTAAAGGATAAAACAAGATCTCATCTCTAAATTTCGTAAGGAACGAACGGAAAATTGAAAGATTTTGTTAACTTGGGACTGACCTAACAACCAACAAAATGAAGACAGCCAGGATTTTTGTTTTTAGCCTGCTCCTTATCGTTCTATCCGTTTATTCATGCGAAAACAACGATAGTACAAGCTCATCGTATCCATACGAGGCCGAAGTACGTGGTCTTAACATGGATTGTGGCTTGTACGAAATTAAAATTACGAAAGGATTAGAGGATGTGGAGGACATGATTGGGCTTTCGCCGGAAGAAGGCGTTTACATTGCCAAGAATTTACCACAGAATTTAGAAGACCCCGGAATAATCATACTTCTTAACCTGAGAAAGCCAACAAGCAATGAACTGGGAGTTTGTTCAACGATGGGCTTGTCTTATCCATGGCTATACGTAACCAGGGCAGAGAAAAAATAAAGGTATCTCAAAAACATGATGAGCTATTTGGCTTTATAAAATAGATATTATCGGAACCGAAATTAACACTGATGAAAAGAATCTTGTATATCATCTTGTTTTTAACCCTGTCGGGGAATGCATTTGGAACAGCTCAGATTCCTGATATATTAATCTATAACGGAGATACTCTCTCTTTGTACGCTTGCCCATTAGCTTCATATCCGGAACCGGATTTTATTAGTCCAAGGTTGTTATTTGGCGGCACTGGTTGCTTCTATACAGCGTGTTGGAGAAACTATGTGGCAACCTGGGAAGTGATTAATAATGAGTTGTATCTGGTTGAAATTAGAAATGCATGTTACCCCACAGAAATGAGGGGAGTTGCGGCATCAGCTAAAGGAGGAGTTGAAAAAGACAGCATCGGAAAAGAGTATGCAGATTTAAAAGAACTATTTCCTCAGCGATTCCACAATGGAAAAGTCAAGGCAGACTGGGTGAACGGGAAACTGTATGCGCCTAAAGGTCGTTTAGTGTTTTATATACATGACGGATTCCAAAGCATTTACGAGACGGAACTAGCCCTTACGTTCAAGGATGGGATATTGATGGAATGCCAGAAACTGGATAACTCGAAAACAAAAAAGTCGAAGTATATGGAAAATCCGATGCTTTTGAGAGAATACGTCAGAAACAGTGTGCGACGGGAGAATCTGCCAGCATCCGACTCGGTGAAGAGAAGGGTTTACATCCACATCATTTCAGCAGACGACAATGGAAAGATTGATAGCGTGAAAGTGGCAAGGGGCGTAAATGAGCTGTATGATAAAGAGGCCATCCGGGTAATTAAATCAATACCGGAATGGGAGGTGCTTTACAGACACGGAAAAAGAATCAATCGTGGCTACACGATTCCGGTTATCTTCGATTTGACGGAAAAGAAAGATTGAGGCCGGAAATTTCCACAATTCGTATATTGCACGGCGCATGTATAATGGGGCAGATGTATATAATTATTGCCAAGCAAAACGACCGTTAAAAGCTAAACTATGAAAACAAAACTATTCATCCTATTTACGTTGTTCAACACAAGTTGCTTCGCTCAATTTAACTATCAAGAATCACTATCTAAACTTAAAGACTGGGAACTCATTTTTAACAAAAATGAAAAACAAGAATATGTAGAACGGATAAAATCATTAAATGAGTCTGAAAATATCTTCAGATTTTTCAACATAGACGAAATACATATTGTAGATGTTGATCAGGATGGATTGAAAGATATTTTATTTTCAGGAGAGGGAGGTTTGGATGGAGGTTTAACTCAGGTCTACCGCTCAAATGGTATCAGTTTTGAATGTATTCTCTCTGTTATTGGCAGACTTTATGATGTGTCAACCTACCACTCAGGAGAGAAAATGGCACTTAGAATAAATAATTATGCTTGCTGCGGAGGCTTTACCAATGTATTCGAAAACTACGTACTAACTCTTCAGGGAGGAAAATTAAAATACTCATTACAGTCAAGAGAAGATTATGTCCCTGAAATGGTTTTTCCAACCGTTTTTTTTGATAGGCCAATTGCGTTCAAAATCCGAAATGAGGAATACAAACTTAGATTCTCACCGGTAATTGATGATACTACGGAAATTGCCAGACCCTTTGATGCTTATGGTAACACAATAGATATTTATTCAAAAAACACAATGGGCTATGCAATAGCTGAGAGAAAAGATGATACAGGTCGGATTTGGTGGTTTGTGAAAATTGATAACAATACTTCGGGTGTTCATAGGGACGGGGACGCAGTTGGAGATAATAATAAGGAGTCTACTTATTCTTTGGGCTGGATGAGTAGTAGATATCTCGAATTGATAGAATAAATGCAAACTCGGCAACTAACCTTTCTCGCTAATAAAATTGACACCCTTGTCGTAAACATGTCACACGATAGTCGCAAGCAGCGTAAGGGTTCCAACCTATTTTTACGCTGAACCAAATCAATGAAAATGAAAAACATGAATTTGTCGGAAAGAGTCAAAGAGATTCGAATGAAAAGCGGGTTATCGCAGGAAGTACTGGCAGACGAGACCGGATTAAGTCTTCGGACCATTCAACGAATTGAAAGAGGGCAAACCGAGCCTAGAGGTGACACGTTAAAAAAGCTGGCCAATACATTAAAAGTGACGCCTGACGAGATAATCGATTGGGAAGAACAGACCGATAAAAGCTTTTTGTCAGCTTTGAACGCTTCGTCGCTGGGGTTTATCCTTTTTCCCTTGCTGGGGATTGTTATCCCGTTGTTTCTGTGGATTTTCAAAAAGGGGAAAATCGCCGGACTGAAAAGCCTGATCAGGGAGATACTAAACTTCCAGATAACCTGGACGTTGTTGTTGGTTTTGGCTTTTGTAACCTTTACGGGTATAACGATCTACCGGTTTGCCCAGGCCCAGGATATGTCGCCCGCGCTGATGATCAATCCAACCATCAAATATGTCGTTTACGGCTTCCTGTATGCCTACAACTTCATTCTGGTAATCATCAACTCCATTCGAATCAAAGAAGAAAAGGAAGCCCGGTACCAACCGAAAATACGATTCATTAGATGAGTACATTGCCATTCCAATGTCACCTAAAATATATCAATCGTTAATGCCAACAGAATGACAGGATACCAAACAATATATGAGTATCAATTTGATCGGAGTGCTGTTTGGCATATCTTCCCGATTTTCATGTTCGCAATAATTGGGTTCGGAATCGTTTATTTCATTAAAGGACAGTATAAAAACTATTCACTAAGACGTCAGATTCTGTTATTCATCGGATGGAGTATAGGTCTGGTATCGTCTGTGATTTTTCTTGTCTTTTTGGTGAAGATTCCGTCGATTCTCAAAGATGAGAGAGAATTAAAATTAATGATTGAGAATAAGACATATAAGAAAGTTGAAGGCAAGATTGAAGATTTCAAACCAGCACAGGAAAGTCCCAATCATTTTGAGAGTTTTTCAGTCAAAGGCGTTCATTTTCGATATTCAGATTATGTGATAATCGATGGATTTCATAAGAGCTCGAAAAGCAATGGACCAATAAAAGGAAACGGGCAATTGGTTAGAATAGGGTATAGGAGTAAGGATGGTGAAAATGTTATTTTAAAACTGGAAATCCCAAAGTGAGGTCTCTTTCCCAGTCTTTTCAACCATCTCTCCAACCTGAAAATCCATCCAAAATCGAAAGATTTTGTTAACTTCGAAATGACCTAACAACCAACAAAATGAAAAAAGAAAAACTGACCGATTTTCACAAGCTCCGTAATACAGAAAAAGATTTTTACCGTCAGCCTGGATAGGGGCTGGAGAACGTGTCTGTTCTTCAAACAGGAAGAAATAAACGTACTACATTACAACGACGCTAGTATACATTAAAATAACTAACCAAATATGTTATGACAAAAAAGCTGAGTATTGGATTCGTGTTTGTAATATTTCTGGTTTTACAAGGGCAAGCTCAAGAAACACCAGAATCAATGATTGCAGAATTTTTTAAAACCTACAAAGAAGAAGGTTCCTCAAAAGCACTGGATGATCTTTATGCTACGAATCCTTGGACAGCTAGAGTCCAGGATGCAATTGATAATATCAAAAATCAATTAGGCAGGTTTGATGAAGATCTGGTTGGTAAGTATTATGGATATGAGGAAATAGTAACCAAGAAACTAGGAGATTCTTACATCCTGAAATCTTATTTTTTGAAATTTGACAGGCAGTTTTTAAGATTGACTTTTCAGTTTTATAAACCTAAAGATGAATGGAGACTATACAGCTTCAAATTCGATGACTCATTTGATGACGAAATTGAGGAAGCCGCTAAGCTGTATTATTTGGAGCTGAAAAACAAATAAGGCTTTGTCGCGAGTGTAGTACCTGGCGATATCTCCGAACTATAGAACGATTTTTGGGGGAATGTCAGTGTCCCCACTCGCTGGGTGCGCTTGAGCACACGTAGCAATCGTTATAGACAAAATAAAAAGGAATAACATGAAAAATTCAATCCCAATGACTTTTAAAACAATCATATCAGCCTGCATCTTTGTTTTTTTATTTGGCTTCAGTACCACAGCAAAAGCGAATACAAACCCCGAAAGCTCTACCTCAGAAAAAGTTGAGTCAATTAACGAAAAGGTATTTATAAACAGCAACGACACAAAATTATATGCCGAAATAAAGGGAAAAGATAGGACCAAGCCGGTGATTTTATTCTTGCATGGCGGTCCCGGAGATGTAATTTTGGGATTGTTACCTTTTCAGGTATACGCGGGGAAAAATTTAGAAGAAGAATACGTTGTTGTATACCTGCATCAAAGAGGACTGGTAAAGTCGTCGCCGGTTCCGGACAGTACCCAGACCATTGAGAATCATATTTCAGATGTTGAGAACGTCGTGAATTTTCTGACTGAAAAATTGAACAGGAAGAAGATTACCTTAATGGGACACTCCTGGGGCGGATTATTGGGTGCCTTGTACCTGATGAGAGATGATAGTAAGATTGATAGATTCATAGCGATTGCGAGTCCTTTCAATTTCAAAAAGGTTAATTCAGAAGGCTTTAAATATACAATGAAATGGGCAAAATCGGTACAGAATGAAGCAGCGATAAAGGAACTGTCGGAAAAAGCGAACCCGCCCATTGACACTTTTGAAAAGCTAATGATGAAAAGCAAATGGGCAAGTCAGGCTTATGGCGGAATCGCAAAAAATCTGTCAGTGGGCAAAATACTTGAGGAGTCAGGATACAAGGAGTTTGATAAAGAGTGGCAGTTGACTACGCTGAGAGTTGCAAAAACAATGTTTGATTCCTTAAACAAAATAGACATAGAAGATGATATCAATCAAATAAGTGTTCCCATATTATTTATGGCAGGTAAGAACGATACCAATGTTCCTCCAAATACGGTTCATAATACTTTTGATAAGTATCAGCATGAAAAGGAGTTTGTGCTTTTTGAAAACAGTCACCATCTTATTTATGTGGACGAGCCTGATCTTCTTGTATCGAAGGTTAAACAGTTCATGGCTAAAGGAATATAGATACGGAGTGGAAGTCGATCGGATTTCAAAATAAGATATGTCTGTAGCATTCTGAGATAGAACAAGTCTGTCTGATTGGCGCTGAAACCTAAATGAAAAGATTTTGGTAACTTGTTACAACCCTAACATCCAAAATATAAGGAAAGAAAACTTTTGATTGGCATGAACAGGTGCGCTGAACGAAAAGGGACACAGTAGTAAAAAAGAATTGGGAAGATGGAACACATATTTGAATCATTTATTGAACCGACGGTTGTTTTACTGATTTTAGTCGTCCTTTTGATTTTCAACTCGTGGGTTTTTAAGAGAATGAAATCAACGGCATCAAATGGAAACATTACAAGAGGAGCGATTTCATTTTTCCTGGTTCTCGTTGGTCTGTTGGTTTTTATTCTGGTCTTGCCCATTGATAAATCACTGAAAGGGCAAATTCTGGCCTTTCTGGGAATAATTATTAGTGCAGGGATTGCTTTAAGTTCAACCACGGTTTTAGGCAACCTGATAGCTGGGATTATGAACAAATCCATGAACCGTTTTAGGAATGGAGACCTGATAAAGATTGGAGACTTACATGGCAGAGTGATTAAGAAAAGTGTTTTTCATACAGAAATCCAACTCGAAGACAGCAATTTTATATCGATTCCCAATCTCTATATCGCCAGCAATCCTGTTAAGTTGATACGCAAGACAAACACTGTGATTTCCGCATCCGTTTCGTTAGGATACGACATATCGCGTGATACTATTGAGAAAGCATTAAAAGAGGCAGCGATTTCAGCAGGACTGTCCGACCCTTATGTTTATATTACCAGTTTGGGGGATTTTTCAGTCGTATACAAAATTCATGGTTTTTTAGAGGACAGTAGTAGCTATTTCAGCACAAGTTCACTTCTTAACGCCCATGTCATGGATAGACTTCACGAGAAGAAAATAGAAATTGTATCACCGACTTTTATGAACCAACGACGTGTGGACGAGAAAGAATTCATCCCTAAGCAAGTCATTAAGAAAATAGAACCGGTTACAGAAAAATCTCCGGAAGATTTGATATTTGATGAGGCTATCGAATCGGGAAAAATTGAAATTAAAAGGGACTATATTAAAGAGATAGAGAAAAAGCAGGAAGCATTAAAAGATAAACTGAAGGGCTTGAAGGATGACAAGGAAATTGAAAAGACGAAATCCTTGATGAAAAGAAATGAAGATTTGAAGGAGCAACTAGAGAATAGTATCAAAGAACAGATTGAAAAAGACAAATCAGAAAAGTAGACTTCAACCATTCCACCGGCCCAAACACCAACCAAAAATCCGAAAGATTTTGGTAACTTGTAGGGAGACAGAAACTGATACTAACAAGGTGAGAATAGAAAAATCGCCCCATAATCAACAGTTTCGTGGTTCGATTGAAGGAATTTCCACTAGTGTGGGAAAGCCTTAGTCCATATTATCTTTTAACACCTTAAGAGTGAAGGTACACGTATAACTGTTAGGGATACGCATGAACAGCATAAAACAACCATATGGATTGAAAAATGGCGTAATCGTCTCAATTGACGAGGTTGAGAGTGGATTGGATTGTGATTGTATCTGCCCAGCTTGTAAAAGCAAGTTGATAGCAAAGAAAGGTTTTGAGAAACAACATCATTTTGCTCATTACAATTCTGAAGATTGTGGTAAAGGGACAGAGACAATCATTCATAGGTTATCGAAAGACCTTTTTTCAAAATCTAAGTCATTTACAACGCCTGAATTAAAACTAAGAAATTCAGATATTGTCGTTTTTGAACCGATACAGATACCGATTGATAATGTAAAGCTTGAGCATAGATTAGATGATATAATTCCTGACATAATAATCGAGAGTAAAGGGAAAGAGTTACTTGTCGAAATAACTGTAACCCATGAATTATGTTGGCCCAAAATACAGTCAATTGAAGAAAAAGGTATTTCAGCTATCGAAATTCATGCAAAAGATTTATTTGAAACTCTTTATCGAAAGGGAGACTTATTTATAAAAGATACAGCCTTTCAAGATGAATTAATAAATGGTACAAGGTATAAACAGTGGATCTTTAATGACAAATTAAAAAGAATTATAAAAAAACTAAAAGATAATTATGCTTTAAAGTACGAGCGAAAGACTATAAGATTTGACGACTATGAGTATTTACACTTTATTGACTCTTGTCCTGCAAATAAGAGATTCTGGAAAAGTGGTTTTAAAAAGGGAAAACCATACGCAAATATTGATGAAGATTGTACTCATTGTGAATATTGTGTAGGAATGGATTATAAAGATTGGACTGACCCACGATGTGAATTTCATCAACATTCATTTCCTATTGCAACCTATTGCTGTGGAGAGCATAAAAACGAATTTCAAGAATTAATTAACTCGATATAGAAATTAGATGAGAAATTGGCTGAAGTGCAGCGAAGTATTATCTATAAATGTGAGGCAAATGTTTGTGAGGCCAATTCTTTCGCAAGCATTCTGCCGCGTATAAAGTTCATCGTGATTGGACAGAAAGGCAACCCTCAATCCGTCACGACTCATTTAGTTTACTGTTCCCCATCATACCCAAAACCAGCAATCTACCGCCGAATATGGACATAAAAGAACTTTATCACGATTTGGTAAAAGCATATTCCAACGAAAACCTGAATGTCATCACCGGGAAACTCATTGTGCTTTATAAAAACCGGAATTACCGTAAGATCCGGGAAATGGCCAACAGGATATCGGAATATGTTTCCATTGACGAAGAAAAGGATGCCCGGTGTTTCTCCAGGCTAGTCATGTTGTATCATCCTGATAGGGGAGAGCAGTTTCGCCGGGAGATTAGAGTTCTGTACGAACAAAACAACTACGAGAAGCTCCGCAAACATTCACACATCCTGTTGATGGATGATATTGATTCTGTTGTCGTCACGAAAGTAGATGAAGATGTTGACTACCATCCGGAGTATGCCTGGGACGTGAATACAGACGAGGGATTTGGTTTCGAAGATGTTGATGAGGAGAATCGGGAAGCGTATGAAGCCGGGACCGCTGACTACGAAAGGTCGTTTTACAACCTGGTGAAGTTGCGGGAGTACGGAAGAGTAAACATCGAATTTCCATTTTATTACCTCGAAGATTTCGAAGATTTTGAAATGGCCTACAGTGGACTGGAGACGCTGGATGGCGTAGAACATTGTCTGCATGTGAAAATACTCGATGTTTCGAACAACTCGATATCCGATATTGAAAATCTTTGGAATCTAAAAAGCCTGGAAGAATTGTATTTGGCCAATAACCAGATTGGATATATCGATACACTAAGCAACCTGGTCAATCTGAAAGTGGTTGACCTGTCAGGAAACCAGATTGATGATGTATCTCCTCTGTTTGAATTGGAGAATCTGGAATATGTGAACCTGATTGGAAATCCGGTGCCAAAAAATCAGATTGACTTGCTGGAGGCGAAAGGAATGATTGTCACTGCTTAACTTTTTGAAATCTGATTGACTATACCAGTCCTTTATTCTCTAATATCTTTTTCAGATGATCGTGTTTTTTCCAAAACCGGTTTTTGATCTTTTGAATGGTCCTCCTAAATTCCGGGTTGTTTTTCAGCGGTTTCAGAATCGGGTCCTTATCCAGGAACAACAGAATCCAGTACTGATAATTATCCTGTGTGGCGAATACTTTGAGTTGCTCAATCGCCTTATCGTTTTTTCCTTCGTACGCGTACTTCACCGCCATGCTGGCACTCTTGTAAATGGATTGGTCTTTTTCGCAATATCCGGCATACGCTTTGAAAAACTGAGCAGCCTGTTCATCCAGCCCCATTTTTTGGTAAACCCGGGCAATCTTTACATCTTCCTGCGGATAAATATCCAGACCGTACTTCTCCCTGGCTTTGACAAATTTTTGATAATAATGAAAGGCTTGATTATACTCTTCCCCATAATAATAGAATTTGGCCACTTCCTGCAAAATATCCAACCGGGTCGTATCCTTGTTCCATTCCTGAAGCAATCGTTCTTGAGTGTCCTTTATATTACCATCTTTAGCGTACAGGATATAAGTTTTCAGTAACGGAGCATAATCATTCTGCGGATTGTAATCCAACGATTTTTTGATATAGGTGGTCGCTTCTTCCACAAAACCGTTTTGGATAAGCGCGTTGCTTAGGTTTAAATAAATATAGCTTTTGGTAATGGAATCATAGGCAGCAATATCCAGTTGTATTCCTTTTAATGCGTATGTCAGATATTTTGTCGTATTGGGAATCTCGCTGGCATATAAAGTAGAGAGCATTTGTACCACCGATGATGAATTAGGATTGTACTCCAGCGCCTTCTCCAGATAGGGCACCGCTAATCTGTATTCCTTAACCTGCATGTAATACAGCGCCTTGGCCATGAGGCTTTCGGCTGATTTGGGATCGTAAAGCAGGGCCTTGTCAGCATTGCTGTTAATTTGCTCTGTATATTGTTTTTGCTTTTGGTATAAGTCGGTATAGTAGTATGAAAAAGCCATGTAGGCATAAGCCAATGCAAATTGTGAATCTTGCCCGGTAGCTTTTTCAAATAGCGAAATGGCTTCGGCCAAACCTTCCTTTGTTCTCGTGTTATAAGGAACAAGGGCTTTCAGGTAATAATCATATGCTAACAGGTCCCCGGTAGGTTTTTTCTCAATCTGGTCCATTTCGGAAGGCCTTATTTTTGCATGAATAGCATCGGCTATTTTTCGTGCCACTTCGTTCTGAAGAGCAAATACATCTTTCACTTCACGGCTATATTGCTCACCCCAAACGGGCTGGTCGGTGGAAGCGTTTATCAACTGGACATTGAGCAAAACCTGGTTTCCAACCCGCTGCCCACTCCCTTCTACGAGGTAATTCACGTGCAGCTCATCCGCAATTTCCGGAATACTCTTATTCGAACTTCGATACTTTTCGGCCGAAGTCCGGCTAATCACCCTGAGGTCTCCAATCTTCTGCAGGTTATTCAACACCGATTCCCGGAGCCCGTTAACGAAATACAGGTTCAACGTATCACTGCTTTCGTTTTTGAAAGGTAACACGGCAATCGATTTATCCATTTTGTTCCCACCGGAAACGGTACGTTTTTTACCGAAAAGCAGGGCTGAACCAATTATCAGGACTAAAACCACGACTGAAACCAGGTGCCATCTGTATCGATTCAAAAAGGTTGTCTGCTCAGATAAATTTTCATCAGCCACAGTTCCCTTTCTGACCTCGCCGGGTGAAAATCCATATTGTTCCCGAAAGCATTTGATAAAATAGGAAGTGTTCCCAAAGCCTACCTGGTACGAAATCTCAGCGACCGTCGATGTAGTCTGCCGGAGCAGTTCCATCCCTTTGGTCAGGCGAACCTGACGAATAAATTGATTGGCAGAAAGCTTTGTATGCGCTTTGATTTTTCGGAGTAAACTGGAGCGGCTCATACGCATAGCATCTGCCAGTTCGGAAACTCCGAACTGTTCATTCGCGATATTCTCAAGAATAACCGCTTCTGCTCTTTCAATGAAGTCTGACCCCAAAATTGCCATTACTGATTCCTATGGAAACGAAAGTAGAAAAATTAAAGCAAATGCATACTATGCGGCCTTTCTCAGAATGATGAACAGGACCACTTGCTTCAAAATTGTTATTTCTGCTTCAAATTTTTTATGCCTAACGCAAACTTGACACTTTTAGCTGCATACCTCTTAGGCCTAGCATGAACGAATAGTTCACCTTTGTAAGACAGTTTTCAAAGTCAAAATATTAAAATTTAAAGTCATGAACACACTAAAAATGATTTCTTCAAAAATGTTGGTCAACTTTTCACTCGTACTCCTTCTATTACTAAATGCATGTGCATCATCGGGTGGAAACAATAACACGAAAACGGCGTCAATAACCGGGAAGCCCAAAACCGACATTCAAACCGCCATCTTATCCGGCAACCTCGAGGTAGTGAAACAACACATTGAAGCAGGAACCGATATCAATATGAAGGATCCCATGAGCGGTTCAACGCCTTTAATTATGGCTGCGACTTTTGGAAAAACAGCTATTGCCAAAGCGTTAATTGATGCACATGCGAACCTCGACATTCAGAATAATGAAGGTTCGACCGCCTTGCATGCTGCCGCATTCTTCTGCCGCATTGAAATAGTGCAGATGCTCATGGATGCTGGTGCTGATAAAACCATCCAAAACAATCATGGAGCAACTCCCCGGCAATCGGTTATTGGTCCCTTTGCTCAAATGAAGCCCATCTATGAAATGATTGGACAACAATTAAAGCCCCTCGGACTCCAACTTGACCTGAAAGAGGTAGAAATGACCCGTCCGGTTATCGCAATGATGCTGCAATAGTATATTTATTTTGTATTTTTTTCGAGTAAACAGCGTATTATAAAAAAAGTTATCTGAACATAACTTCGTTCGCCTATATTTAACAGGTTTTGAAAAATTGAAGTGATGAAAAAACAAACCAAACGAATCGTCAGAATCCTATTGTTTGTTGGGACCGCAATCTCCATGTTCTTCGTACCCTGGATTTTGGTCCGAGCCTGGATAAGGCCACTGCCCAATACCATCCAGGAGCAGCTTGATGAAGGCATTCAATATGGATTTGACGGGATGATTGTATATGTGGATGAGGCAGGCAAACCGCCGGCATTTTATGCTGCCGGATGGAAAAACAAGGAAAAGAAGATACCGGCCGACCCGCACGCCCTGTTCAAGATTGCCAGCGTCGGGAAATTATATGATGCCGTCGCGATTACCAAATTGGCTTATGCAGGGCGTTTGTCGTTGGACAGTACATTGGCTCATTACATGCCCGAACTGGTGGGACGAATTCAATACGCCAATGAAATTACCCTGAGAATGATGGTGGAGCACCGGAGCGGCATTCCCAATTTTACTGCTACCCCAAATTTTTGGACCAACCCACCCAAAACCAGCGAAGAAGCGCTGAAACGGGTACTCGATTTGCCGGCTGACTTTAAACCGGGAAAAGACTATGAATATTGCAACACCAATTATTTGTTGCTAGGTGAAATCATTCAAAAGGTGACGGGGGAGAGCAAATTTGAATACATCAAGAAGAGCATTTTGGACCCGCTTGGATTAAAACATACCTTCGGTTCGATTCATGACGTGAATATGAACGATTTGATGAGCGGCTATTACGTCGGCGTCGAGCAGGATATAAAGGATGCCGATTATGGCTCCATGGTGGCTACCGCAGAGGATGTGGGGACATTCTTACGGGCATTGAACGATGGCTCTGTATTTAAAGATAAAAAGGAGCAGGATATCTATTCCTCCATTTATCGTTACAACCATACCGGTCTGGTTCCCGGTTACCAAACGATTGCCAAATACTTCAAAGACATCGATACGGTGGTCATTCAATTTAATAATACCACTAACTTTGATGGATATGACTGGAATTTAGCGGAAATTATCTACAACCGTGTAGTCAGGATTATCAGAAGACAAAGAGAATCGTAACCGAGTGTATCCATGGATATTTCTTTTCTCTGCGAATTTCTTTGGCGTCCTTTGCGTGGAACAAAATTCTCTTGGTCAGCGTTGGGACCGTACTGCCATCTTAGGACGCTATATTCACAATCTTCCCCATCTCACCAGTCCAATCCTCCTCCCAAAACCCGAAAGATTTCGTTAACTTAGTTATGTCCTAACAACCAAAGAAATAAGGACGAAAAGAACTGACAGATTATCATTAGGCCTATACTACGGAACAAAACACACCGTTCAATAAGGAGGAATCGCTATGGCACCGAAAACAGTCGATCAAAAGGCACCTCAATCAGTAAGCCCGCAATATCTGGCTGGATTAATCATCACGTATCTCCTGGTACCGCTGGTGCTCATGATAAGCGGATGGGATTTGGGTTGGTGGCAGGGGTGGTTGTATTCAGCGCTGATTACGGCAGCGGCCATCGGTCCGCGGTTGTGGGCAGAGAAAAGGCATCCGGGATTGCTGGCCGAACGGGGCAAATTTGGAAAATCCCAGGATGTGAAATCGTGGGACAAAGTGCTGGCTCCGTTAATGATACTGACCATATCATTCCCCTTATACATCGTGGCGGGACTCGATCACCGCTTTGGGTGGTCACCTCAGTTTCCGGTGTGGCTCAACATCGTTGGCTTCCTCTTCGTTGCGTTGGGATACGCATTCGGGGGATGGGCGATGGTCGAAAACCGCTTCTTTTCAACCATGGTACGTATTCAAACCGACCGGGGACACCGGGTTTGTGACAGCGGTCCGTACCGGCTCGTCCGGCATCCGGGGTATGCCGGAAATATGCTGGCGCTGCCAGGCATTGTGCTGGCGCTGGGGTCCGTCTGGACCATCATTCCGGTGTTCGTTGCACTTGTCATTGCCGTGATACGGACCCGGCTGGAAGATCGAACATTGCAGGATGAATTGCCGGGGTACCGCGATTATACGCGCCGCGTGCGTTACCGGTTGTTTCCGGGTATCTACTAAAGAGAAGTATATCCGGGGCCATATCTTTGCGTTCTCAGCGAATTTCTTCGCGTCCTTTGCGTGGAACAAAATTCTCCTGGTCAGTATTGGGACCGCTTTATCAACAAAAACCCGCTCTTTCCCCAATCCCCTCACTATCCCCAAATCCCATCCATCCAAAATTGAAAAGATTTTAGTAACTTGGTTGTAACCTAATAGCCAGTGAAATGAGAGCAGAAAAACCGACCATTCATCACTGGGATTACGACCTGGCAGAACTCCTTCCCGTTGGCGTGGAGGAGCAGCCATTCCTATCGTTTTTTACCACTCAACATACCAGGTGTTGTCATGCCCTCGATTCTGACAGTAGCATGACACCCAAAAGTTGGTTAAAAGAAAAATCGCAGCCGTGTGTGATACATGCTGGTTAACAAGCTTTCGTGAATCCTAACTTAAAACGATAATAAGATGAAAAGAAAAATTGGTTTCCTCATCGCTGTTGTTATACTGATGTTCTTGTTCGGGTGTAATCAAAGCAGTCAGAACATTCGTGATAATGAGGCTTTAGCCAAAGCCGCTCTTGAAGCCTGGTCAAACCAGGATTCGGACAAACTTACCTCTCTTTTCGCAGACAGTTGTTTATATGAAGAAGTAGCCAGAGGAATGAAATTTAATACGAAGAAGGAAATAGCTAATTATCTTAATGGTACGATGATAGGTATTCCTGATTCGAAATTCGAAATAGTTGATGTGATAGCCAGTGAAGATATGGCGATGGTGGAATGGGTTTGGACCGGTACCAACACAGTGGGTTGGCCGAATATGAATATTCCGGCGACCAATAAGCGTTTTGAAGTGAGAGGCGTATCTGTAGTGGAAATAGAAAATAACTTAATCCGTACAGCTCGGGATTATTGGGATTGGAATACATTTTTGAAAGGTATCGGTGTTGAATGAACTGTAGAAACGCCTGCAATTAGGGCGGTTAAATCCCGGAGGGATGAAATCTTATTAGCCCGGATGCTTCGGGATGAGCCCCGGGTAGGGAAGCGTGCGTGAGATTGCGATCGTGTGACGGACATGATTGAAATACATTTGCTGTTTCGAGCGCAATGGTGGTGTAGCCACATTGAAAAACAACTATTTCTTTTGTTGTCCTTTTCCGGCAACGCCGGATAGACCATTCTTCACCCCCAATCAATTGGGGGGTTGGGAACTCCCTCATTTGAACATCTCCCCATCCCGAACCCTTACCCATCGAAAACCAAAGAGATTTTGTTAACTTGGGACGAATCTAACAGCCAACAAAATGAAGACAGAAAATTCGACCAATTACCATCGGGCTTGGGATTTAGCAGAACTGCTTCCCATTTGCATGGGGGAGCAGCAATCCATACTGCTTTTGACAACGCTAAATTATAACCTACACAATACATCCCATTAAGGGCGTGTAACAACAATGTTGATACACACTTGTACGCAGTAGTAATTCCAACGCAAAATTACAAGAATGACAAGCAATATTAATATGGAAAAATACAGAGAACCCTATTATATGGGTGTAACCTATATTTGTTCATTGTTTCTGATTATTGGATTATTTATCCAGTTTGACAATCAAACAAAAAAAGCAGTATTCGACTTAATTTATGGCTTAATAGCAATGACTAGTTTTACTTTTGCATACTTGTGGTTAAAGAAGAGGATCTTATTAATTGGACTTGCATTTTATGCTATAAGCTGGAATATTGAATTATTGACAAACCCAATAACATTGATTCAGAACCAAATCTTACTAGGTTATAATCTATCAATAATTGGATTAATATTTAATGCATTAGGCGTTGTTTTTTTATTTGTAGGCCTTATAGACAAAATTAAAATTGAGTATTTAACGCAAAGAATTGAATTTGAATTAGATATAATAATTGGATTATTACTCGGTTTGACTGGTGTAATTCAGATACTAATTAGAATAATCTAAACTACTGCTCACATACAAACTGTTGCCAAATAAAACCGCTCCCTTTCTCCCTTTCTCCCAATCTCCCCATCGCAAACGCTCCCCATCTCCCCATCCCAAAATCCCATCCCAAAACCCAACTAATTTCCTTAACTTGATGGTATCTGTTCGGGTAGGACGCTTATTTCAAAGAATGAATAAACATACGATATGACAACATTAGTAGTTGGTGCAACGGGAGCAACCGGAAAACATGTAGTGGAGCAACTGCTCAATTCCCGGCAAAAGGTAAAGGTGATTGTTCGTTCGCCTGAGAAATTACCTGAAACATGGAAAGCCAACGACCAACTGTCCATCATTCAAGCCAGCGTATCCGAAATCACGGTAGATGAAATGGCCGGATACATCCGCGATTGTGATGCAGTGGCTTCTTGTTTAGGCCATCATCCGAATTGGAAAGGGATATACGGACAACCCCGACGACTGGTTACCGACGCTGTCATCCTCCTTTGCAATGCCATTCAAAAGAACGCAGCCGGTGAGCCGGTGAAATTTGTATTGATGAACACGACCGGCAACCGGAACCGCGACTTAAACGAGCCCATTTCGATGGGGCAACGGTTGGTCATCGCCATCCTCCGGTTGTTGTTACCTCCACATGTCGATAATGAAAAGGCGGCCGATTATTTACGGACGCAGATGGGGCAAACAAACCGTTTCATTGAGTGGGTAGCGGTTCGTCCCGATGGTTTGGTAAACGAAGACCAGGTCACCGGATACGAGGTGCATCCATCACCCACACGAAGTGCGATTTTTAATGCCGGAACGGTCAGTCGGATCAATGTCGGTCATTTTATGGCTGAACTAATCACAAACGATGACTTATGGAGTAGGTGGAAGGGACAAATGCCCGTTATCTATCAAAGGGCTCCGAAGAATCGTCAATCGTAAACGCCAACCATCTTCCCATTCCGAAACTCCATCCATCGAAAACCGGAAAGATTTCGTTAACTTGCGAGCCCTAACAACCAACAACATGGAGACAAAAAATTCGACCACTCATCATCAGACTTGTGACGTAGCAGAACAGCTTCCCATTTGCATGGGGGAGCAGCAATCCCTATCGAAATGTATCTATAATTAGTTAGTTGAAATATTACACCAAAGGATTCACTTAGCGAATTAAATAGACTTTCCAAAAGAGCACCAAGGCATTTAAGGAATATTGCGCTATATAACTTGATTAATTTCTGGTTTTCATTTGTTCTGGCCTTCGTACTCTCAGTGGTTTATATTCTGGCACTTCCGGCAGACCAGATCGTGCTGAAGAATATGTGGCCCATACTAGTTTTGATCGGCGTTGTTGTTTTTGCATATGTCATGGTTCATATTAATCTTAAGCTACTTCTTGGTTCAAATGCTGCATATTGGTTCCTTCTATTGTTTTTTGCACTACAATGCATTGGCTATCAGTTGGGAAGTAATGGCGTTGATTTCGAGTTTGGGGCGATACCACTCACATTTACATTCGGGCTTGGAGATGGGGATTTTATAAAGATTAATATAGCAGCAATCATATTCACGGTTTATTTAATTGGAATAAAACCTGAGTTATAGAATATGATTGAGAAGATTAACTACGAACCAAAACGTAAAACAACAGAATCAAAACTACAGCGATGAACAACCTGTTTTCGAGTTTTATTTTTGAGATAATCGGAGCCTTTGTCGTTTGGATGGTAAAAGGATTTAAAGGAAAGCTTTCAGATGAAATGTCTGGTCCTTATGAATCAAACAGGAAGAGCTGGAGAAATACATTGATTTCTTTTCTCTTGTTGTTCCTCATCGGTGTAGTTGTGTATAAACACCAGGAGAACAGAAAGAAAGAAGGGAGCGATAGTCGATTGAATACAAGGATTGAAAAATCATACCATTAGTTAACGGTTCTGCCTAACCTTCCGGGCTCCTTTACAACAGAACCACTTCATCAGCCCGAAAACCACCCCTCGAAACCCGAAAGATTTCCTTAACTTGGATGCACCAAAGAATCCAACAACATGAAGACAGACAATTCGACCATTCATCATCAGACTTGTGACTTAGCAGAACAGCTTCCCATTTGCATGGGGGAGCAGCAACCAATAATGCTTTTGGCAACTCTAAATATTAACCACACAATACATCCCAATAAGGGCGTGTAACAACAATGTTGATACACACTAGTTAGGCACAAGTTTAAACAAAACCAAGACAGTGATTTATAGATGAAAAATACCATAGCATTTATATTCTTAGGTCTGAGTTTAATTATTAGCTCGTGTTGTTTGACTATTAAAGAAAAACATCTTGGCAACAATTATTATTTATCCGAATATGACAATGTTGACAGGAGAATATTTTACTCTAAAGAAAAATGCAGTGGAGGCGGTACTGAAATCGTTCCAATGACTGTAACTGAATTCGCTTACGATAATGAGTGGATAATCGCAAAAACAGGAACAGGTAAGAATTCAAAAAATCAATATTGGATAATTAAAAAGATTAGGGAAAAAGAGCCAACAACCGAGGACTTAAAATCAAATACATTGGGACAATTAGACATTGAAGAATTTAAGAAAAAGCTAATTGAAAATAAAATTGATTTAAAACTCAAAAAAATTGACTGATTAAAATGGAAGAACAACTGCCAACTCCAATTTTAGAACTAATTGCTTTGAATCTTTATTTAGGTTCAATAACAATGCTTTTGGGAATTGTGACAGTTGCATTTATAGTTATTAGAAATGGTAAATTTAACTGGACAAAATTTCTATTAATCTCAGTTCTAATGGTAATCTTGGGAAGTTTATTGTCAATTTGGATTTGGGAAAATTGGGATTTAGATATTGACATTATGATTGGACCAATTCACATTCCAACTTTATTCTCAATTATAATTGTTGGAATTGTATTAATTAAACTATTCGGACTGAAAATAATAAAGAAAAAAACCAGTGCCTAACACAGTACATATTGCAGGGCGGGGTTCGGTGGTACGCCAACTGCGGATTCTCGCATCGCAGTTCCGTGTCCTTCGGACAGGAACGCTCTCCGAAATCCGCCCCGACAACATGTACCAACCGTTAGGCAGTATTTGAAAAACGAGAACAAAACGAAAAAACATAAATTGAAATAAATGAGAGACAGTATTGACTATAAATTATCTGTAAATAGGAATAAATTAAAAATTAAGACACATATCCTGACACTATTTTTTGACTTTTTAGCCAATATCGCTTTCATTGTACTACCTGTTTACGGAGTATGGATTTATGTGTCAAGACTAATTCGAGAAAACATTTACTATCACCATTGGACAATCATTTCATTATTAGCAATATTTTGTCTTACATGGATTACTTACCTGATTATTTGGTTGTTTAAGGTTGATAAGTTTTATAAAGTCAATGGAATTGACCCAAAAACAAATCGACAGATTGTAGCTGAGACATTGATAGAAGAGAAGTGGCACATTTTACACAACAATAAAGATTTTATTGTGACTTTCCCCGATACAGGCATATTAAATTCTGACCGACAGGTAAATATTTTATTTGCAGACAAAGTAATTTTAATCAATGTGATTACTTTCAGTTGGGGAACAAACCTGAAATCACCATTTTACCCAGTAATGAATAGAATGACTCGGAAAAGAATAATTAATGAATTGGAAAAGAAAATATTAAAAAACACTGCCTAACACAGTACATATTGCAGGGCGGGGTTCGGTGGTATGCCAACTGCGCCCCGAGGCTTCGGGGCTCGTTTCGCAGTTCCATGTCCTATCGGACGCTGAAGCTCTTCCCCCGAAACTTCGGGGCCGGGGCATCGGAACGCAACGACAACATATAATTTACCGTTGCCAATTAAAACTGCTCTCTCTGAATCTTTACCGATCCCGAAACCTCACCCATCGAAAACCAAAGAGATTTTGTTAACTTGGAACCAACCTAACAACTAACTCGAAATTGCGAGATGTTGTAGACCGTTATAGGTAACTGTCATCATGAGAAATAAACAATTGATTATCGGTTTGATTATTATCCTGATACCAGGAAGGGTATTGGGACATGTAATTGGAACAGAAAAAGTAAGTGACTCAAAGGTAACCCCATGGATTCCAAAATTGACAGTTGAGTATCAATCTGTTTATCATTTTGGAGATTCAGAAAATGAATCTGACCTGTTGGTGCTTTTCGGAAATGGTAAATGTTATGCTCAGATTAGATATGGCGCTTGGGGTAAAGATGGCAAATCATGGGTTTGGAACTATGAGAATTTGAAAAATGTCAAAATCGTTGGCAACAAATTCTATTCTGACAAGACAAATGGCGAGTTTGTAAAGTATGATAATGGGGCAAAAAACTCCAAAGGATTAAGGGTTTTTAATTCATGGAGTGGAGCAACAGGTAAAGATGGATCTGAAATTGGCACAAAATCATTTCCCCCCTCTGATTATTTCTCGGGGAGATTTACTCAAGCGTCATTGAGACCATTGAGCAAAAATGAACTGGAAAAAATGTCAAAAGAAGATTTGAAGATTATGCGCAACGAGATATTCGCTCGTTATGGCTACCGATTTAAACCTGGTGGAGAAATGGATAAATATTTTGAAAAGCAGGATTGGTATTCAGCACAGCATGATAATGTGAATGACTTTCTCACTGGATTGGAAAAAGAAAACCTTAAATTGATAAAGCAAGTCGAAAGCGAAAAAAACCGTATGTAATCTTTTCCCATATGGAAATTCGGGGACTATCGGGGCTGCCCGACCACATACAAGTGACCGTGATACCTAATAATAGAATACAACTATGAAACTGATATATTTTATAACTCTTGGATTGTTATTGACTTCATGTGATTTTAATACTGACAAACACAATGATGTTGAAAAGCAAAGAGAATTTAATGTGGTTGTAGATGAGCTTCTAAGATTCAAATTTAGCGATATCTCGATAGTACAAGCAGAGACCCGCCCAATTTTCAAAACAAATCCAAATCAGATTGATAAATCTGATTCCTTAGACTCAATTACACCACCACCTCCTCCTCCACCTCCAGGAATGATTATTTACTCTAAAGAAGTCTTTGAATCTCTTGTAGAAAATAATTTTCTTACCTCAAAAGATGCCAATTATATGTATAATGAGATTGACTCGACTTTAATTCTCAAACTCAATCAAGAGAATAGCTGGTTTACATTAATATCAAGAAAAAAGCTTAATGCATTCTTTGATACAAACGTTGATCCTGATTCTGGCTACGTTTTATTAAAAAAGACATATGGTTCAAGTGATTTTATCAAAATAAGCACACCATTATTCAATGAAAATTTGACCAAGCTGATATTGTCAGTTGATTATCATTGCGGAGGATTATGTGGTCAAGGATATTTTTTTGTAATGGCCAAAGAAAATGATAAGTGGAGAATTGTGGAGACATTTGGTACGTGGGAAAGTTAAGATCACAGGGCATCCAACAAATTGTCATATAGTAGGTCGAGGTTGGGTTGCCATCTCAAACCACATCTCTTCCCAAATCTCCTACCATCTCTCCATCCCGAAATCCCACCCATCCAAAACCCGAAAGATTTTGTTAACTTGGATGCACCAAAACAGCAACCAAATGAAGACAGAAGAATGACTTGGCTTTCTGAAATCGAAAAAATATATCAAGACGTATTCAGAGATACTTTCGAAAATTTAGGGCTTGCTAAATACGAAAGTAAAAACGGTCCCGGAATGGGAGCTTTGATGTCCTTCAAAAATGAATTCATGAGAGTTCGATTATTGAATGACCGTGGTATTGTCGAAATTGAATTGTCTTCTATTTTTGGTAAAGAAAAGTTTCGGGATATTGAACTCTTTAATTCTTTTTTGATATTTGCTAACTCAAAGCGCAATCTGACAAAACATGAAGAGCAAAAGATTTTGAAAACAAGACTCGATTACATTGGTGTAATCAACTTTTTGACACAGAATAAGCAAAACCTGGAGAGGTCACTTAATAAATCGAACTATAAAAAGACATTTAAAGAGCTTGATGTCATTGGACAAGCGAGATGTGAATACTAATTAATGAAAGTAGGAATAATGACAGAAGTGTCATAAGCAGGCAACTGTCCTTTAGTTTGCCAACTTAACTCGCTTTCCCCAAATCTCCCCTTCTCCCAATCTCCCCATCGCAAACGCTCCCCATCTCCCCATCCCAAAGCCCCACCCGCCAAAACCCAACTAATTTCCTTAACTTGATGGTATCTGTTCGGATAGGACGCATATTTCAATGAATGAATAAACATACGCTATGACAACATTAGTCGTTGGTGCAACGGGAGCAACCGGAAAACATGTAGTGGAGCAACTGCTCAATTCCCGGCAAAAAGTAAAGGTGATTGTTCGTTCGCCTGAGAAATTACCCGAAACATGGAAAACCAACGACCAACTGTCCATCATTCAAGCCAGCGTATCCGAAATCACGGTAGATGAAATGGCCGGATACATCCGCGATTGTGATGCCGTGGCTTCTTGTTTAGGCCATCATCCGAATTGGAAAGGGCTATACGGAAAACCCCGACGACTGGTGACCGACGCTGTCATCCTCCTTTGCCATTCCATTCAAAAGAACGCACCGGGTAAGCCCGTGAAATTTGTATTGATGAACACGACCGGCAACCGGAACCGCGACTTAAACGAACCCATTTCGATGGGGCAACGGTTGGTCATCGCACTGCTCCGGTTATTGTTGCCTCCACATGTCGATAATGAAAAGGCGGCCGATTATTTACGGACGCAGATGGGGCAAAAAAACAGTTTCATTGAGTGGGTAGCTGTTCGTCCCGATGGTTTGGTAAACGAAGACCAGGTCACCGGATACGAGGTTCATCCTTCCCCCACACGAAGTGCGATTTTTAATGCCGGAACGGTCAGCCGGATCAATGTCGGTCATTTTATGGCTGAACTCATCACCAACAATGACGTATGGAGTAGGTGGAAGGGACAGATGCCCGTTATCTATCAAACGGCTCCGAAGAATCGGTAATCGTAAACTCCAACCATTTCACCAAGTTGAAACCCAGTTTATTGAAAAATAAAAAGATTTTGTTAACTTGGAAGAAGCCTAATAACCAACTAAATGAAAAAAAGAAAGAGAAAGTCGTTTGACTTAAATGACAGTCTCAACTATAAAGAAAAACAGTTTGAGAAAAAGGTTAAAGCTTTTGAGAAATTACCGGTTCTCGAAATTGCGAAAAGGTTAAATAAGGAACCAGATTTGGTTTTGGAGTTGCTTAAGCAAAGGAATATCTACAAACAATATTCTGACCTTTTAAATAAAGCCGAAATTGAGTTCTTAAAACCAATATTTTTGTCGCTTTTGAAAGCGACTACTAGGAAAAAGAGTGAAACACAATTTAATCCTAATGAAAAAGCCAAAAGAATTCTAAAATTAACAAGGAAACGTAGGTATAGAAATATCAGAATCAATCGAATTCTTAAAAGGCCCAAATCTCAACAATCAGATTCTGTATACGATGTCATTCAAACATATGGTATCAAGAATATTATTTCGACAAACATGAAATAACTGCAAGAAGCTGACGAATTACGAAATGACTGGGAAATTTTTTCTCATTTTGCCAATTGAATCCACTTGCTTCCACAAATCTCCAACCATCTCACCAGCCCGAAACCCCACCCATCGAAAACCAAAAAGATTTTGTTAACTTGGATGCACCAAAGAATCCAACAATATGAAGACAGAAAAATCGACCACTCAGTATTATCCGAGTTGTTATAAAGAGGAAATGCGACCTAACAACAAACCGATAAAGACTTTAGTACAATCACTTCTCCCCATCAGAATAGTCAGAAAAGTCAACGCGCATCACACACATTTGCAAATAGCACAAGCTGACACACAATCCAAGATATGCAAAAGAGCACAATTCTTAACCCTCAATATGGAGATTCTATGGGCTTAAATACTGCACATGAAGGATATGAGTATCAAGATTTGTTAACTGCCTACTTCATTCTTTATTGGATTCTAGAAGATGAAGAAAGTACTTTTTATATAGACAAAAAAGAATTTGATGCCGATAGATTTGATGATTTAACGATTATAAACAGCAAGGGATTATTCAAGAAACAAATTAAATATAGTAACTCAGAGAATAATCGTTCTTTTCAAAAAGAGGACTTATCAACTGATGGTTCATACAACTTAGCAATTGACGAATTATTCAATTCATGGAATAACCATCCCCAAAAAGACACGCTAGATATTAGGCTTTGTTTGGCATGGAATGAGCCCAAAGATGAATTATTGAACGTTCTAGATATCCAAAATAAGCAGAGGACCTTTAAAAACCACGATACTAGTCTATACAAAATAAACGCAGAGAAACTATGGCCAAAGAGCAAAATGCCGATTGAAAAATGGAGAAGATTTAGAACAAAGTCAAATGGAATTCAGCGAGATGAATTCTTGAGATTTTGTGGAGCTTTTACAATAGAAGTAGATTTTCCTAAATTTAGTTTAAGTATTTATGAGCCTGGACAATTAGAGAAAATCATTTTAGACCAAGTAGACCGAATAGGTATAGGAATTTTTCCAAATAATAAGAAAAGCAAAGAAGAGTTTATTCTTTCTCTTTCTGCTCTAATAAGAATGTCTCGCAGCAAAGGTACACCGATTACAACAAAAGAAATATTTAAACGATTTGAAATTGTTACCGATTTTGGTTCAATTGAGCAAAGTTTTCCAATTGATGAGCGTAAAAATATACCAACAAAAGAGAACGTTACTTCAATCCTACAGCTTGTCAAATCAGAAAAAAGAATAGTTCTAAAGGGAGAACCGGGAAGTGGAAAGTCATGGTTTGTAAACAACCTAATAGGTGAATTAAATAGTAACGATATTAATACTGTAAAGCATTATTGCTATACAGACCTTCAAGACAAATTTCAAAAAGAACGAATAAAGACTGATGTTTTTTACGGAAATATAATCTCTGAAATCCTTAATTTATATCCAGAATTAAAGGATAAAAAACGGCAAAGATATGCAAGTAGTTTATCTGAATTAAATATACTCATTGAGAATATAAGCGAACCGACGGTATTAGTAATAGATGGATTGGACCATATTGAGAGAGTTTTTAGTTACAGACCTTATGATGATCTGAGTATTAATGATGTTGATATTATTAGCCAAATCAATAAGATAAACATATCAGATAATTTAACAATTCTTGTCGCATCACAACCTATTAAGGAATTAGCGAATCTCCATGGCTATACTCAGGTTCCAATACCCGGTTGGGATATTGAAGATGTAAAAGATTTAATGTCTAGACTCCACCTTGATGATAATGAATTAGGCGATAAACTTATATCAGACTTATTATATGAAAAAAGCTCTGGTAATCCTCTATACCTAACCTACCTAATTGAAGAAATTAAAAACTTATCTCAGGTGAGTTTAGATGTGTTTGACTCACTACCATTTTATTCGTATAATCTAAAAGAGTATTATGATTATTTGTTGGCAAAGCAGAATCTGAGTAATGATGTGCCATTTGCTTTATCAGCAGTAAATTTTAGTCTTACGAAACAAGAACTGAGGGAAATAACAGGGTTAGGGGCATATGTAGAAGAAACATTAGATCTACTGAAACCTGTTTTGAAACAAAATACATCTTCAAAAGGCTATATAATATATCACGAGAGTTTTAGAAGATTTATATTAGAAAAACTTAAATCAAATGATGTTGTTGAAAACAGAATATTTCGACCAGTAATTGAATGGTTTGATAAGCTAGATTTTTATCGTTACCCTAAGGCTTATCGATATTATTTACAGGTATTGACAGATGGTGGTTATTATGAGAGGATGCTGCGTTTCATTTCAAAAGATTTCATTAAGAAATGTGTTTACGCAGGGCATCCGTGGGATATAATTGAAAATAACTATTATTTCTTATCGAGAGCTTGTATAGAATCAAGAGATGTAGAGAAAATAATAGTGCTTAACGAAATAAATAAAATCTTAACAGGAACAGAAGATTCATTTAATGAAGCTTTTGAGCATTACATAGAAGCCTTTGGGTACATAAATGGATTTGAAGCTGTTTCAGAGTACTTAATATTTGAAGGTAAGCCTACATTAACAAAAAGAAAAGGTTTACAAGTTTGTTATTTAATCGATTCAAAAGGCTCGGTTGCACCTTGGGAATACTATTCTGACTATTTTAAATTAGGCGAATCTATTCAATTAGATGATTTCAAGTACTATATAAGGATTCTAATATCTCAAAATAACGAGGAGGAATTAATCAATGTCGCTGAGAAATTAAAAAAAAGAGAGTTGCCTGATTTTAAGGCTGTTTTTATTAGAGAGTTATCTTTATTCAGATCAAGTGCATTTGTATACGATTTAATAGATAAGCATGAAGAAATAAAAGAAGTATTCACTATTGATGATAAAAAAGAAACAGAAAATGAAAACCTTATTTTATTAGCGGAAGAAATTCTAAAATTTGATAATATTTTCGATGACGAGGTTCCAATGATTGAGTTGTTTTTTATGCAAATAGAAAGTCAATCCAATGATGTTGAGCTAATCGAAGATGTTATCAAGGTTTTTAAATCACATAATTGGTTTTATAATTGGCTAATTTACTTTATAAAGGTTAAGCAAATTAAAACATCAGAAACAAATGGCTCTTTGGAAATCAGAAATGCATTTGATTTTCTTGCATACAATGTAGAGCCTTTTTACGGCAAGCCAAGAACTTGTGATTTATATTCATTGCACGATTTTATTTTTGATTCCCTGAATGAAGGATTATCCCTTATTAAGAAAAAAGAAGATTGGAATTATGTATTAAGGATACTTGATAAGGTAAGTACTAAAACGACAACATATTTTCAGAACTCTCCTGGTGGCCCAATTGCGACTAATAATTTCTTTAGACTACTTATCGAAAATATTAATGCAATTAATTCAGCCTTTGTGGTCGAATTATTGGTTGGGCAATACGAAAGGAACAAAGATACCCAATTTCATGCATTTCTTTCAGAATATTGCTTTCAACTTGTAAAAGCATATGCTTTCATTAATGAGCCAGTGAAAATCGAAGAGTATTTCAATCGAGGGGTTGAATATGTATTAGGGTATACATGGCGTAGAGATTTAACTCTCGAAGATTTAACCGAAAGTATCGTTGGTTTTAGTGCGATAAACAATTCTTTAGGGAATCGATATATTTTAAAGTTGAAAGAATTGGTAGATTCTGTGGTTCAGCATACTGATGGCAAGGATACAAAACATTTTCCTGTAGAATGGTTTGAGAAATTCTATAAAATTAATCCTTTAAATGCATCTCTTTATTTGCTCAATGAATTGGTGTCTACAAGATATGACTGGCGCTTAGAATCTTCTTTAAAACATTTGATTACAAACCCTGAAACTCAAATTAACTCTTTAACGAAAGTATTTTTAAATCAAACATTCTTGGTTGAATCAGATGATGCATTTTTGATGGATTCTGTTAAATTGTTTGAGAAGTTAAGTTTGCCAGTTGCGAGAAATACTTTAGCAGCTTCAATAAGTGCAAGGTTATCAATAAAACAAAACTCAAAAAGGTCAGAGAATCTCCTGAAAGAGATTAGAAAATATAAGAATGAGTTAAAACTATCAAATGCTCTTGTTGCTTCAAGCACAATAGATCCACGCAGGGAGTTTACAACCATTGACCCTATAGTGAAAGTTAAAAGAGAATGTGTTAATCGGAAAGAATTTTCTGATATGACTCTTTCCGAGCTTTCTGTTTACCTAAATGAAAATCCAATTCTTGAGAAAGAAGTTCAATCATTAATTTACTTATTTGATAGTTATCAGGTTCTTACTCGTGAGTTAAAAGATTTAATTCAGCATTTAGTCAGGAAGAATGAGGACTACCATGACAAGAGAAACATTGACATAACTCCAATATTTGAATCAAATACTGAATTATCTGTATTTTTTTGGATGACAAGATTTATTTATCAAACAGATGGATGGTTTAAGAGTCTGTCAAACTTAGGCGCTTTCCAAACAGCATATAAGCTTAATCCCAATAAAAGCATTGACTATTTATTTGAGTTATTGGATTCAAATTTAAATCTGGGCTATAAACGTGTCTTTTCAGCAAATTTATTTAATGCTCTTTCAAGTGTTGGTTATAATACTTCACAACTTGAGAAATCTTGGCTTTCAATGTATGAAATAATTGAATATAGATTGCCCTCGAGAGAAACATATGATTGGGATACAGTTCTTTCTAATAAACTAAGTATGAGTTTAGAAGAGATTCATATTTGTCTGTTATTTTGTCGTTTTAAATCTTATACTGTTCAAAAGTACCATATTGTTTTATCAAGTATTTCGATTTTATTATATGAAGACTCCCAAAGGTTGATAAAACCTATAAGATGGTTTCTTTCAAATCATGAATACTTTAAAAAATCTATAGTTCTAGCAGTCGTACAGTTAATAATTCTTTTTGAAGAGACTGCTAAGGGATACATTAAAAATTTCGAATCCGAGTTAAAATCGATTTATCCTACTAATTATTTTCTAATAGATATTCCAATCGCAAGTTCATTTCATTTGAGTAGGAAGTCCATCGTAAAAGCAAAAGATGATTTAATATATCCTATTTCAGATGATGAATACGAATGGTTGGAAGGACTGAATAAGCGACATGCCATCCTAAAGGGAGCAGGAATTGACACCAAAAATATTTTTGGAAAATTTAAAGCAACTTTTCAACGAAAGTATGGTGAATATTTAGAAATCTACGGTAATCGCATGTGTGAAAGAGTGGTAAACAACATATTTTCTTCAGATTATCTCTTAGAGCTTTTTAATACTGAATACTATGAAAAGCTGAATTCATATAATAATGTACAGGATGTCTTTGAAAGTTTAAAGATTGATATTAAATCAATTATTGCACAGTACCTTTCCATGGATATAAGGCCAGATAATTTAAAAAGAGCATCAAGCTATGAGAATTACGCTGCATTCAATGAAGAAATATACATTGATGAGAGCCGTTGGGTTAGAATTGCACACTTCGAACATGAATTGATTGAAACGGAACATTATAAATTAATCGATAGAAAAATTTTTGGTGGTGTTGTGTTTGATGAAGGACATTCTACTATATTTCCATATGCTCCGTATCGGTTAGAAATGAAATTATTATGGGGTGAAAGATATTTGGATTTTCCAATTGAAAAGACTCCAATATTTTCGCTTATTCAAGATGAATTTCAGTTAGAATACTTTAAAATTTTATGGTTAAATCCATCAATTATGGAAATGTTAGAATTGCGTTTGGGTGATTTTAATGATGGTTTTGTAGGATATGACTCAAAGGATGATGTAGTATTAAAATTGAAGACTTGGCAAACAGAATATGTGGCTTTAGGCACTTTTGCTAGTATTCAAGATGAAATTCCCAAATTAGATGGCTCAGAACTGGTAATAAGAGAAGATTACTTTAAACGATTATGTGATATTTATGGTGACAAGCCAAAGTATTCTATATCAAAGACATTTTAGGCTACTTCAAAGTCAAGTGTATTTGAAATTCTATTAGGTACTTAGTAATTGGAAGACATTGATTCTAGCATGGAAAGCTGTGAGGAGACAAAATCTACTATCAATCTCGGAGGGATTAATTTAACTATATATATTAGCTACGGAATGATGGATGAATTGTTTTGAATCCGTTGTTGCTAAGTACTTTAATCGGTATGTGAAAATTCTCTCAAACCCCCACCTTCTTCACCTCACCGCACCCTTGCAATTCGCCTTTCTCGAATTTGGCGATCATCTCGCCGGCAATGCTGATGGTGGAGGAGTGGTTGGGCAGGTGGCCTCGGGAGAACCAGGCGGCTTCCACAATCTCGTTGCCATCGACGCGGATGGGCTGGTGTTCGTCGGCCTCCGCCACAAAACCAATCATCATCGAACCCGACAGCGGCCAGGGCTGGCTCTTGTAATACTGAATGTTTTTCACGTCGAGGCCTACCTCTTCCTTCACCTCGCGTGCCAAAGCCTCCTCGAGCGTTTCGCCCACATCCACGTACCCGGCAATCAATGAAAACCAGTTGCCGCGGAAATTCGCATTGCGGGCCAGCAGCAGTTTATCGCCGCTCACAATGGCCACAATAATGGCCGGCGAAATCTTGGGATAAACGGTGGTATGGCAATTCGGACACACCAGCGCCCGTTCGTTGGACTTGTGTTCGGTCCGGCTCCCGCATTTCCCGCAAAAGCGGTTCTGCGTGTACCAGTTCACCAGTTGTAACCCCGCAATGCTCACCCACGCGATTTCCGGCTGCTCAATCGTCCGGAAGAAACTGATTTCCTGGTAAGCAAAATCCGGTTCCTTCGCGGCCAGCTCATCCCACACCAGGAAACACGGAACATCATCGAGGGTAAACAGGAACGTGCTTTCCGTCTGCTCCGAAATCTCCGGGAAATCCTTCTTTCGCGGTAGCCCGAATGTCTCCCCGTCGGTTTTCAGCAACAACGTGTTGTCCCGGTAACAAAGCACAATGTCCTCGTCTCCGATGTGTTGTTCAGCGCGGTATTGATTGTCGAAACGGTGGGGAAAGATATCCTGAATCATGAGGCAAACGGTTGAAATATCATCGGCAAAGATAATAACATTTGTACCCATGAACAATGCACCCGTAGAGACGCCCGATTCGGGCGTCTCTCAAAAAAACGTCTGAACCCGGATTACGCAGATTTACCAGATTACGCAGATGGGGGGCGGCGGTGGTGTTTGATAGACCGAATCATTGAAGGGGTGTTTTTCTGAAACACAAGGTATTGGGTCTTTACGATCACGTTGTTCATGGGTGTGAATTGGTTGAAATTGCCTAAAACGTCGATGGGCGCATGATCCTTTTAATCCGGGAAATCCAAAAATCTGCGTAATCCGGGTTCAGACAATTTTTAAAAAATCCATGCACCTCTGCCGTGTTTGGATCGTCTTACGTATATTACATAAAAATGTGCGGTGTTATGCAACAAAAACACGTGTGGTTAATTCTCCTGGTCATCCAGACTCTGACGGTATTAAACGCGAAGGGACAAGAGACCAAAACAGATTCGGTTGACGTTGGCAATTCGATCAAATGGAAAAGCAGTACGGAGCATCTGTTGGTACAACCACACCTGCTGCAGGTCCAACCGGCATTGTGGTTTCCGGAGAATGATTTCTCACACCTTCTTCTTCCTCAAAAGATTTTCGTTCCGGATATGGGCAAGGAATTGAAATACCCGGACTTTCGGGTAAATGATTCGCTGGCATCGGTCTTACCCAAATATCCCGGCCTGGGAGATTACCGGAATTTTGGAGGGCAACTGGGGACGATGAGCCTGACCAATAACCTGTCGGTGGATTATGGCGCTTTCATCAGCACGCAGTACGGATATCTTTTCTCCAGCAAGCAAACGGTTATCGGTGGCAATTGGCTCTTCCGGTATACGCTGACCGACTGGCTGCAACTGCAAACCTGGGGACAATATGTGACGCAGGGCAAAAGCTCCGATCCAACGTTCCAGATGCCCAACTTTTATCCGAAAACCCACGTCGGTTTTGGTTGGCAGTACCATTCGGGCGGAAATGCCAAAATCAGGCTGGGCACCGAATACCAATACGACCAGAACAAAAAGATCTGGAAACCCGAATCGGGCGGAAAGGTGCTTTTCAATTTTAAATAGGGCAGCCGTAAAGACGCCCGATTCGGGCGTCTCAAAACCCCCATCAATGATTCCGCCCATTCAATACCGCCGCCGTCCCCATCTGTGTAATCTGGTAAATCTGTGTAATCCGGGTTCAGACAATTACTCCTTGCGTCTCAAAAAAACATTCCCCCAATGTTTCCACCCATCAAACACCGCCGCCGCCCTTCATCTGTGTAATCTGGTAAATCTGTGGTTTCCCGGTTCAGACAATTATTCACCACCATCAACGCACCCGTAAAGACGCCCGAGTCGGGCGTCTCTAAATCTGCCATACAACGCCCGTCTCCGGTCATACCACACCGCCGCCGCCCCAATCTGTGTAATCTGGTTAATCTGCGTCATCCCGGTTCAGACAATTATCTGCGCCATCCCGGTTCCGACAAAGATTGACGCAATGCACCCTGCCTATTTTGCTATTTGCTCGGGTTCATCTTAAATTTAACTGCTCTCTTTTGTCATTCAACGACATTCTTTTGGCGATCCATGCCTTCCTTTTCGCGTTTAATGGGTTCCTTTTGCAGTTAAAGGTCTTCCTTTTGCGGGAAAGGACGTTCCTTTTGCAGTTAAAGGTCTTCCTTTTGTGGGAAAGGACGTTCCTTTTGCAGTTAAAGGTCTTCCTTTTGCGGGAAAAGACGTTCCTTTTGTAGTTAAAGGAGTTCCTTTTGTAGTTAACCTTGGGAGTATTCATTAAACTGTGTCACCGGCGGAAATCCATAGAATTACGACAAACAGCGCCCGGTTCCATTGGGTAAAAACATCAGCACCAGGAAAATGTCGCGTGGCTGATGGGCAAAAAGAGATAGTAAATGACTGGCAAGTACAAAAACTCTCAACCCAACGCGTGCTTATTTGTTTAGGGGTAGGGTATTGGTAGAGTCTCTGTAAAAGGGAAGTAAAGACGCACTATAGTGCGTCTCCACCATACCTAGAAAGGAATGTTAACATGGCAAAAGACTGGAATCCTGAATTATACAACGACAAGCACGCATTTGTGTATCAATACGGACAGGGAATTCTCAGCTGGCTGGAACCCAAAGCAAATGAACGTATTCTCGACGTGGGATGCGGCTCGGGACAACTTACCAGTCAGATAAAAGAGAGTGCTGCATGGGTGGTAGGAATGGATAACTCGCCTGAAATGATCGCCGACGCACGAAGCAAATATCCCAGCATCGATTTCGAGGTCGGAAATGCGTCCGATTTTGAGTTCAACCAACGGTTCGATGCCATCTTTTCGAATGCAGCGCTTCACTGGGTAACCGATTACAAGGGAGCCGTTAAATGCATGTACCGCAACCTGAAACCGGGCGGCCGCCTGGTGGTCGAGTTCGGTGGAAAAGGCAATGTGCAAAACATCGTCGGAGCCTTACGGAAGGTCCTGGCAGAACATGGCTACCACGAACAGGCGGAGAAACAACTCTGGTATTTCCCGACGATTGGCGAGTATGCTACGGAGCTCGAAAAAGCCGGATTCCGGGTAGTCCGGGCCGAGCATTTCGACCGCCCCACGGAACTGGCCGATGCAGAGACCGGCATTGCCGATTGGATGGCGATGTTTGGCAAGCAATTCTTCGACGGCGTGAGTGAAGAAGATGCGAAAGTCATCAAAGCCGAAGTGCAGGAACGGATTGAACCGATCTGTTTTGTCGACGGGAAATGGAACATCGATTACAAACGCATTCGCGTGAAGGCCATAAAAGAAAAGGTCGAAACCATCGATACCAAATAACGAAACATGGAGAACACGCAGGCATCAACCAACGAACCGCTTCAGCCGTTCATCCCCGACGGACAGCCAGCCTTGTTGCTGGTCGATATCCAGCAGGGATTTGACCACCCGACTTACTGGGGCAGCAAACGCAATCATCCCGACGCGGAGAAAAATGCAGCCCGGCTGCTGGAGGTATGGCGCAGTCACGGCTTCCCGGTTATTCATGTGAAACACAACTCGGTCCTCCCGCAATCGCCGCTGGCCGAAGGAAAGCCCGGCAATGTCATTCAGACGATTGTGCAGCCGAAAGAGGGGGAACCCGTCATCGGGAAAACGGTCAACAGTGCCTTTATCGACACCGGGTTGGAGCAGCGCCTGCACGACGAAGGCATTCGTCAGTTGGTGGTCGTCGGCCTCACGACCGATCATTGTATTTCCACGACGGTGCGCATGGCCGGTAACCTCGGCTTCGACACCTACGTGGTAAACGACGCCACTGCCACGTTTCCGAAAACCGGTTTCGACGGTAAGCACTATTCTGCCAAAACCATTCACGAAACGGCGCTGGCCAGCCTGAACGAAGAATTTGCCACCGTTTTAAATACGGAGGACATCATAAAGACATTCATTTAAAACGAAGGCCGGAAATAAATGAACGTAAATCATCCGGCAAAAATGACACGAAAGCTATGAACAGACTTGTACCGATTAAAACAAAAGAAGACATCTTCCCGGAGTACCGGGATACGCCGATTGGTGATTTGTTGGAGTATCATGATCTCGGCAGGGATTTCGATTCGTATGATTCAGCACAGCTGCTGGTAGGTATGTGTATGGATAACCGGAAACATCTCAACATCCCCGACAATTTCTCTTTCATCATCAGGGCGGGTGGTGCCAATCTCCGTTACAGCGAATTCAAAGTATCGTTTGCCATCTCGATAGGAAATGTGAAGCACATTGCCATCATCGGGCACAGTAACTGTGGCATGGTGAACCTGGCATCGAAAAAAGAGAAGTTCATCGGTGGTTTGGTCGAATCAGCCGGATGGGAACGGACGTTTGCCGAAGAGCATTTCAATCAGTTTGCCCCGCTTTTCGAGATAGGCAACGAAATCGATTTCGTATTATCTGAAGTCAAACGCCTGCGCAACCGCTACCCGAAAATCACCGTAGCGCCCATGTATTATAAGGTGGAAGACAACCGGCTCTACCTGATCAGGGAGGAGTAATATAACGAAAGAAAACAAAAGCAAGTAACACATAAGGATGTCATCCCCCGGGGGATGACATCCTTTTTCGTCCCGGGATGCTAAAGGGAACTTTGGGTCGGTGCGTTTTTCCCGGTGCCAGTAGTTGCCGTTTTGATATTACCGCTATTCCTGTCAAATGGCTAATAAAAAGTGCTGTTCCAATAGTTAGTCACAGTCCTGAAGCCCCTTCAGGGGTTTGGGGTGGTTACAGTCGCCGGCCTTTGCGTGAAATATTCGGGATTAATAATGAAACGCCCATTCAATAATAAACCGAATTGCCCGTAGGGCATCAAGTATTGTAGTAGTTGTAGCAGAAATGTCGCACAGGGCTCCTTTACTCCGTAGGTGTTACTCCTCCAACATTTTTAACAACCATCAAGCAAAGATACCAGGTGAAGTATCCGGCTCTTGTTTTGAGAACCGGCGTGCTTCACCTTTTTTCTTGTTTACCCGTATCGGGTGATAGCTGCCCGGTTGTTTCCTCCTTTCGGGAAGTTTCCTAATCATAAAAGTTGTTAATGAAAGCTACCGGGAGAATAACCAGCCTGATTAATCCGTACATTTGATATGGGCAATGAAGTCTGCCATTAACCGCCTCCCAAAGGCTAATGACTTCTGCGATATGAAATTTGAACCCTAAATTTCAATTGTGTGATGAAGTCATTACTGATTGCAGGCATGGGAGGGTTTATCGGAACAGCCTTCCGGTTCGCCGTCTCCCGCTACATTCAAATTCACACCCCGACGGTCTTTCCCTGGGGGACGTTGATTGTGAACAATTCCGGGCAGCCTTTTGACAGGCTTTATTTTCGGTTTAACCGGGAAAGGAGATTGGCTGTCGCCGGAGTTTCGCATTTTTCTGACAGTGGGCATCTGCGGCGGATTTACCACTTTTTCGGCACTCACCGACGATGCCTTTCTACTACTCCAAAGCCGCGAGTGGCTTCGGTTTATCACGTATGCGTCACTGAGCTTCACCCTGGGGCTGGTGGCGGTGTACATTGGACGAATGACGATAAAACTGGTATGAGATGGAAAAATCAAACAAGACACTACTGTTACGGATTTTCATCGGCTCCACCGATAAGCTGGGCAACGATAGTCTATACGAATCGCTGGTATTCAAAGCAAAAAAAGCCGGGTTGGCAGGCTCCACGGTCGTGAAAGGCGTGATGGGCTTTGGAGCCAGTTCGGTAATTCACTCGTACAAATTCTGGGAGGTCGCTGAAAAGCTTCCCACCGTCGTGGAGATTATCGATGAGGAGGATAAGGTGATGGCATTTTACGAGACGATTAAAAAAGACCTGGAGGCCATGCGCTACGGTTGCCTGGTAACGGTGGAAGAGGTGACGGTTTTGCTGAACAAAGCCGGGCAGAAAAGGGAGTTTTACTTTTAAACCTTGATGATATGAAGATTGCTAAGCTAAGAGCAATGGAAATCCTCGATTCGCGGGGAAACCCGACTGTTGAAGTCGATTTGAAACTGGAAGACGGAACGACAGGACGGGCGATGGTGCCCAGTGGTGCCTCCACCGGTGAGCGCGAAGCTTTCGAAATGCGTGACGGCGACCCGAAACGCTACGGCGGAAAAGGGGTATTGAAAGCTGTTGAAAATGTGAACAGCGTGATTGCCAACAAAACGGTTGGCCGTTGTTTCGGCAGTCAGCGCGAACTCGATCTGCTGCTCCTCGAACTGGACGGAACAGCAAACAAATCGAACCTGGGAGCCAATGGCATTCTTGGCGTGTCGATGGCTTTTGCGCGTGCCATGGCTACCGCCACCAACACACCGCTCTACCGTTACCTCGGCGGCAGCAATGCCTACCTGATGCCCGTTCCGTGTATGAACGTCATCAACGGTGGCCGCCACGCCGACAACAACGTCGATTTTCAGGAATTCATGATTGCGCCGCACGGAGCTACTTCCTTCCGGGAATCTATCCGGATGGGTGCCGAAGTGTTTCATGCTCTGAAAGAGGTGCTGAAGAAGAAAGGATACAGTACCGGCGTGGGCGACGAGGGCGGTTTCGCTCCCGATTTGAAATCCAACGAAGAAGCGGTGGAGGTCATCCTTGAAGGAATTACCAAAGCCGGCTACCAACCCGGCGACGACGTGAGCATCTGCCTCGACCCGGCGTCAAGCGAGCTGTGGGAAGATGGAAAATACCGCCTCTTCAAAAGCACCAAAGAACTTATCACGAGCGACGACATGGTGAAACAGTGGGACAACTGGGCCCGCCAGTATCCAATTGTGTTACTGGAAGACGGTCTGGCTGAAAACGACTGGGAAGGCTGGAAGAACCTGACCCAAACACTGGGCAGCCGCATCGAGCTGGTGGGAGATGACCTCTTCTGTACGAACAAGGCTATCCTGGCGGAAGGCATTGAGAAAGAAGTGGCGAACTCCATCCTCATCAAGCTGAACCAGATTGGTACGGTAACCGAAACGCTCGAAACGATTGAGTTGGCGTACAAAAACGGGTACAACGCGTTTGTATCGCACCGCAGCGGCGAAACCGTCGACACGTTCATCGCCGATCTGACCGTTGCCGTGAATGCCGGTCACCTGAAAACGGGTAGCGGCTGCCGTGGCGAACGCATCGAGAAGTTCAACCAGTTGATGCGCATTGAAGAGGAGCTGGTCAGCTGTGCTGCATTTGCGGGCAAGAAAGCCTTCAAGAATGCATAGCCGAATTGAATAAGAAAGTGATTAGTAACCATCGATATACCTAATCCCAACGAACGCTGACGATCCCCTGAGGACTGGACAACAGTTTCTTCAGGGGATTTTTCGTTTCCGCCGGAGCGGGATAAGTCAGCATTTATTTGATCATATCCTGAACAATGGGTTTCAGTCCGCTGAAGAAGAATTCCACCGCAATCACCATCACGATAAGTCCCATCAGACGCATCAGCACTTTGTTTCCGGTTTCGCCCAGTCTTTTGGATATCGCAGTTCCGCTAATCAGAATAAGGTAAGTTAACCCGAGTATCAGGGCAATGGAGGCGACCAGGAGCAATTTTTTCGCGAAGGTGTTGGCATCTTCCATCAACACGATGCTGTTGGTGATGGCCCCCGGTCCGCAAATCATCGGAATGGCCAGCGGGGTAATGGAGATATCGTTCACATAAGCGTTGATCTCTGCCTCTTTTTCGCTCAGCTTGATTTTACCGAGCCGGGCTTGCAGCATGTCTTGTCCCATTAAAAAGAAGATAATCCCTCCGACAATCCGGAAGCTGTTGACCGAGATACCGAAGAACCGGAAGAGCAACTGTCCTGAAAAGGCAAACAATAGCGTGGTGACAAATGCAACAATGACGGCTTTTCTGGCGGTTTTTCGTCTTTTGGCTTCATCCAGTTCCGACGTCATCGATATGAAGATGGGCATCGTTCCCAGCGGGTTAAAGAGCGTGAAGAACGAAGTCAGGGCCAGCAGGCCGAAAGAGTAGGCATCCTGCATGAATACTGGTTTTAGGTAATGAATAATCGGGGAGGAAGATACATATTCGAACGACAATATTCAATAATGCCGGTTTCCCTGATGAGCTGTTGTTAAAAGGATGTTAGCCGGGCAGGTTGCAAGAAAAAACCGGAGACATGTTCGAAACATACTCTCCGGTCTGACAGACCTGATGCTCGTCACAGGCCTGTTTCCGGTGTTTCGTACCTTTCCCTAGGGGGATTGGGTACCAGGTGATTTGATGCACCGGAATCCGATGTGGTTGGTACTGGAACTAATCTCTCCTTTTCCGCGGGTACCTACCATATATCGTGTACAATATTGATTCGTGCAAAGAAATGAACCGCCCCGCTGCACCCGTTTCTGCAAACCGGGCTCGTTCGGGTCGTCCGAGGTGTCCGGCCCCTGCGGATTGTTCGTTACATCGTTGGTCATCGCCAGTTGGCGGTAATAATCGGCGCGGTACCAGTCGTGGCACCATTCCCACACATTGCCCGCCATGTCGTACAGCCCGTAACCGTTGGCCGGATATTGGGCTACCGGGGCAATACCGGCGTAACCGTCGGCTGCATCGTCCGATTCGGGGAAATGGCCCTCAAAAATGTTGGCCATCCATTTGCCATTGGGCGTCAACTGGTTGCCCCACACGTACGGTTTACCTGACAATCCGCCGCGAGCGGCAAATTCCCATTCCGCCTCGGTGGGCAGTCGCTTGCCGGCCCATTTCGCGTAAGCTTCCGCATCAGCATAGGTCACATGCACCACCGGATAGTTGTCTTCTCCCTTGATATCGCTTCCGGGACCGAAAGGATGTTTCCAGTTGGCACCGGGAACGAACCGCCACCACTGGCGATAATCACTTAACTGCACTTGCTGTTGCGGAGGGAAGAAGACAATTGATCCAGCTACGAGTTGATCGGCCGGAACACCGGGTAAATCTTCCGGCGTCGGTTTCTTTTCGGCTGTGGTAACGTAACCCGTCGCTTCAACGAATTTGCGGAATTCGGCATTGGTAACCTCCGTTTGGTCCATCCAGAAGCCATCCACGTAAACGCGGTGAACCGGACGCGCATCATTCATGGGCTCTTGTCCGCCATCCTGTAACGTGGTTGGATCGGTTGCCCCCATCGAGAACGTTCCGCCGGGAACCCACACCATTCCATCGGGAGCTGTTCCGGGCGGAGTCGTCGGATTGCTGATGGTCGGTGCAAAACCTTTCGCAATCGATGCCTGGGCCGATTTGCCTACCGGAATTAAATTCTTCTGTTTGACTGTTTCCTGCGGATTCTTGTCGGTAACCCAATAACTGATCACACCGAGAATCAGGATAGGCAACAGGAGCAATACCACCTTCCCCGGGTTACTCTGATTGATTTTCAGCGGATTATTTTTATTTGCTATTTGGTCTCTGTCCATGTCTTTTTGTCAATGGTAAAGGTGCCTTCCGGTACCCCTGCCGATCAACAGCAAACCGGTGAGTTGGTTCAAGCATGACGAAAAGATGTCAGGCTGAATTTGGTTATTCGGCCAGGTATGGTAAAGGTCGACTGCCGGATTATACGGGATAACCCGTTTCAGGATTCAAAAAAACGATGTAAATAAAACATAAGTTTATTCCTGTGGATATATAGAGTGGTTATGAATTGACCTTGTTGATTATTCACAGATAGATAAATTTTTAACTTTAAGGAATGTGATAGAAAAATGCTTGATTTCCGGAAAGATGACCGGAAGAAGTTTCAGGAATACCACCCTTACTACAAATCAATCAGGAGACATGGAAACACTCGAACGAAAAGCACACTGGAATCACATCTATCAGGAGAAGACTACCGACGAGGTGAGCTGGTACCAATCGGTGCCGGTTACATCACTCGATTTCGTCCGGCAGTTTAATCTGCCGTTCAATGCAAAGATCATCGACATTGGGGGAGGCGACAGTTTCTTCGTTGATCACTTGCTGAGACTTGGTTACACTGACATTACCGTTCTCGACATTTCGGCGAAAGCCATCGAAAAAGCCAGACAACGACTGGGAGTTGATGCCGGTAAAGTCAAGTGGATTGAAGCGGATGCGGCTTGTTTTCAGCCCATGGAGAAATACGACTTCTGGCACGATCGGGCTGCCTTTCACTTCCTGACCGACGAGAAGGAAATCAACAACTATCTGAGCTGCGTTCAATCAAATATTACACCGGGAGGTTACCTCGTTATCGGAACCTTCTCCGAACAAGGGCCCGACCATTGCAGCGGCATCGAAGTGGAACAGTATTCCGAAGAGAAGATGAGCGATCGGTTGAAAAACTTCTTCCGGAAAATCCGTTGCATCACCGTCGACCACATGACGCCGTCGCACAGCATTCAGAATTTTATCTTCTGCAGCTTTAGCCGGTTGGAAAATATTTGAACGGAACAGGTTGCGAATAGCTATTCCAATTTCCTCACCCGAACATCGATGGACGTGCCTTTTAGCAGCTTCACGAGCTTTTGCGGATCGGTTTGCCCGAAGTGATAGGGGTAAAGAATCTTTGGCATAAAGCTGCGGGCAGCCTCAGCCGCTTGTTCCGGCGTCATCGTATAGGGCAGGTTCATCGGAAGGAAAGCGATATCGATATTTTTCAGGTTCTTCATTTCGGGAATATTCTCCGTATCGCCGGCAATGTAAATACGTTTGCCTCCCATGGTCAGCACATAGCCGTTACCGTCCCCTTTCGGGGGAAAGGGTTGTCCGTTGGAGCGTTTGTGCACCAGGTTATAGGCCGGTACCGCTTCCACATGAATGCCATCGGCTGTTATACTTTGCCCATTAGAAAGAACGGTCTCGTCAGGCACTTTCCCTTCACAACTTTTGCTGACAACGACCTGTGTATCTTCTTTCCGGAGTTGCGCAATGGTGGCCGGATCGAGATGATCACCGTGCTCGTGCGTAACCAAAATCAGGTCGGCTTTCGGAAGCTTCGAATAATCGGCTTCGCGACTGACCGGGTCGATGTGAATGACCTTCCCGTCCCACATCATCATCAGGGTTCCGTGCCCGATGAATGTAATGGCGAGGTTTCCTTTATCGGTTTGAAATGTATCGGTCTTGAATGTCTTGGCGGCCGGTTGTCCCTGGAACAAAAGGGCCAGCATAATGAGGATATGTGACATGGTTTAGTCTTTTATAGATGTAACAATCCACAAGTTACAAAAAAGAAGCTAACCAGTTAAATTTGATTTTCAGTCAGAAAAGATGCCGTCTTATCAATCGACCAGAATCTGCAGGGGCGACAGAAACGACAGTACTTCCGGTGTAGAGAAGCGGGCATTGGTCATGCGGTTCTCCCACGGATTAAAGCGATAGTTTTTGGCTCTGCGGAAATCGGCTTCCGTCAGGTCGCATTGCCGGAAGAAGGTTCCGGTCAGGTCGGTTTCCCTGAATTTAGCCTTTTTCAAAATAGTTTCCACAAACTCGCACTCATCGATACGGCACCTTTCGAAAGACGTTTCTTCGAGGGAAAGGCCGGTAAAGTTGCACATCTCCAGCTCGGAATCGTTGAAAGTCATATCAAGCCTCACGCGGCTTATCATGGTGAAATCGATACCGATTAAACGACAGCCGTCGAAAATAACGCCTTCGAGATTGGACTGCTGAAAACGGCTGCTGCTCAGGTCGCAGTTATCGAACCGGCAGTTGAGGAATACAGTGCGGGTAAAATCGCACGACGAAAAATTACAGTTCTCGAAGAGACAGTCTTCAAATTCCTCGAAACGAAAAGTTTGATTGGAGAAATCTTCGTCCCGGAAAATCACGCTCACGTGAGGGGCGGTAGCTGACTTCATTATGGTTTGATTTTTTGGTTTACTCTGTCCGATGAAGATAGGAAATTCGGGTCAGAAATCAGTCGAACATGTTGTACAGCTATTCCGCGCGAGCGTTCCGGAAAAGCATTTATTCTTTCCGGTAGGTGTACGTGAAAAACGGACAAAAAAGAGGGGAGACCCGACGTACGAATCTGCCCCTCAGGATGTAGTCCATAAACAACCTATTTCACATATGGTGCATTGTTGAGGAAGTTGAGACTCTTCTCCACGCTTTTCAGCGGATCGTAATTATATTCCTCCACTTCCACCACAATGTATTTCATACCGGCGGTTTGGGCATCGGCAAAAATGGGTTTAAAATCCATTACGCTGTCATCGCCGCCCAGTTCGGTTTTATCTTTCACGTGCCAGATCAGGAATCGTCCGGGATATTGGTTGAAGTAGTCCACCGGGTTTTTACCCCCTTCGGTAATCCAGTACAGGTCCATTTCGAAGAAGACCTTGGCCGGATCGGTGTGCTGGAGCATGTAGTCGTAAATGATTTGCCCGTCGATGTCCTTGAATTCGGCGTCGTGGTTGTGGTAACCGAAACGGATGCCGGCCGCGTTACATTTTTCACCAACTGCATTGAAGTAATCGCAGTAGCGTTGCACGCCTTCGATGCTTTCGTAACCGACGTTATCCATGAACGGCTGAACGATGTATTTCACGCCGGCCGCTTTGTGTGCCGCAATACACTGGTCCCACCAGGCCATTACCTCGTCCCAGTTAGTTGAATCGGGCACCGCCTGTCCGGTGTGCGACGAAAGGAAGTCCATTCCGTTGGCTTTCACCAAATCGGCAAATGCTGTAGGCTCCATGCCGTAGAATTTTCCATCGGCATAGCCGGCAGCCTCGATAAACTTGTAACCGATTTTGCCAACTGCTTCGATGGTGCCCTTAACGTCATCTTTCATGTGGTCGCGGACAGACCAGAGCTGAAGTCCAATGTACTTTTCCTGTTTCTTTTGGGTTTGCTTGCAGGAAGAAAGGCCGGATAGCAGGAATACCAGTAGCAGCAGTCCCACTGATTTGATCAAGTGAGTGTTTAATTTCATAACAGATTAGGTAAATGATTAGTTAATTGGTTGAGCATGCTACGCTTAACTCTTACAAAATTAGCAGCATATTTAAATTATGAAAATAACCGGGCACTTTTCTTTGTGACAACAACAATAAGATTTGTGAAGCAACCACTATACATAAGTGAAAACTAAAAAAACCGATATAGTTTTCAATTTAACGATTAGATCATGTTGAGAAAACTAAATAAACCGAAATAGTTTTCAATATTTGCAGAAAATCGGAAAAGATGAATGCACGTGAACGAATCATGATGGGAGCGATGGAGTTGTTTGCCAGGGATGGCATCCGGAGTGTGACGATGGATGCGATTGCTACCGAGTTAGGCGTTTCCAAGCGAACCATTTATGAGAATTTCAAGGATAAAACAGAATTACTTAGAGAAGGCATCATTGCGGGAGGAGAGGTTCATGGGAAAACGTTGAACGAAATCGTGAATAACTCCCCAAATGTTATCGATGCACTGTACCGGATTGGAAAAGAGAATCACCAGGTGATGCAGAAGATCAATCCGCGGTTCTTCAGTGATTTAAAGAAGCATTATCCTGAAATCCTGGCGTTGGTCACACGCGACTACACGGCAAAGTCACATAAGTTCATGCTGAAGTTATTTAAGCAAGGCGCTGAAGAGGGCGTTTTTGAAAAGAACATCAACATGGACATTGTAGCTTCGGTCTGGATGCAGCTGGTCGATTTGGCCCAGAACACCCAGGAGAACGACGTGATTAGTGATTCCTGGTCGGTAAAAGAGTGGCACTTCCACCTGTTCATGCCCTATCTAAGGGGAATCAGTACCGACAAAGGCCGGAAACTAATCGACCAGTACCTGGAAAGTTTTGAAGGAGTCATTAAGAATAAATAATCAGAAATATATAGAGTGTAAAATAGATAGTGTATGAGAAAAGTAGTGTTGATTGCGACTTTCCTGATTGCTGGTCTGACGACAGCATTTGCACTTCCGCCGGAAGAATTGCAGCTTACGCTGAAACAGGCACAGGATCACGCGTTGGATTACAACAAGCAGGTGAAGAATGCCAGGCTTGATGTAGACGCGGCACAGAAGAAAGTGTGGGAATCCATTGCATCGGGCTTGCCACAGATTGATGCCAAGGCTGACTATTCGAATTATTTGGGAGCCTCGATGACCATTCAGTTTGATCCGAACAGCCCGCCTACAAAAATCCCGTTTGCAACTACTTCTAACGTATCGGCAACGGTTTCGCAGTTGCTTTTTAGCGGAAGTTATCTCGTAGGTCTGCAAACGGCGAAAATTTACAAGTCGTTGTCGGAAACCAATTACCGGAAGTCGAAACAGGACATCAAAGAGCAGGTGGCCAATAGCTATTACCTGATTCTGGTTAGTGAGCAAACGCGCGATATCTTAAAGAAGAACCTCGAGAACATGCGCAGCACATTAGCCAAGACTAAGCAGATGGAAAAAGTAGGGATGGCGGAATCGACCGATGTTGATCAACTATCCGTTTCGGTATCGACGCTGGAGAACGGTGTTCGCTCGGCAGATCGGCAGGTGGAAATGGCTTACAACATGCTTCGGTTTCAGCTGGGAGTTCCGGGTGATGAAAAAATTCAACTGACGCAAACGCTTGACGGAATCATTGACCGCATCAATTTCACGGCACTGATGGATAGCTCGATGTCGGTTCAGAGGAATCTGGATTACCAGTTGATGGAAACGCAGGTCGAATTGTCGAAGAAGCAACTGGCGCTACAGAAGTCGGCTTACCTGCCGACACTGAGCAGTTACTACAGTCATACCGAGAAGATTTTGAAACCGAACTTCGATGCATCGCCGAAAGATGTCATCGGTTTGAACCTGAGTATCCCGATTTTTTCCAGCGGACTCCGGAAATCGAAAGTGAGTCAGGCGAACATTAGCCTGGAACAGACCGAAAACCAGAAGGACTTGCTGGAAGACCAGCTGAAGATTCAGGAAAAACAGTTGCGGTTTAACTTGCATAATGCGCTCGATAAGTATAACAGCCAGAAACAGAATGTGAAAGTTGCTCTTCGTGTTAACCGGAATTTCGATTTGAAATACGAGCATGGTGTCGCATCGAGTCTCGAGCGTTTGCAGGCTAATGATAATTATTTGCAGGCTGAGAACAATTTTGTGGGAGCCACCATGGAGTTGCTTCAGGCATATGTAGCCTGGGAAAAGTTGTTGAATGATCTATAAAATAAATCCTAAACAGATAATCATGAATTTCAGAATAAAACTAATCATGTTGTTGGCCGCTACTACGCTTTTTGCCGCCGGATGCGGAAATAAAGGCAGTGAGAAGGCCAGCGACGTGAAGCAGGATAGCGTGAAAGTGCGGCCGGTAAAGGTCATGTCTCTCGAGCCGCAGCAAGTTAGCCGTACCATTAACCAGACAGCTTCGTTTGTGGCCTACCACGAAAACTACCTGACCTCTGCCAGTCCGGGCCGGATTGAGAAGATATATGTGGAAGTGGGTGATCATGTGAAAGCTGGTCAACTGCTGGTGCAAATGGATCGCACACAGTTGAAGCAGGCCGAATTGCAACTGGAGAACCTGAAGACCGATTTTGGTCGTCTCGACACATTGCAGAAGACGGGTACGGTAACTCAGCAAAGTTACGACCAGCTGGCGACACAGTACCGCGTAGCCAAAGAGAACGTGCAGTTCCTGAAACAAAATACGGAACTCAGGGCACCGCTCAGCGGGGTGATTACCAACAAGTACTTTGAAGATGGCGAGATGTATTCCGGTTCACCGAACACATCGGTTGGCAAGGCAGCCATTGTGACGCTGATGCAGCTCAATCCACTAAAAGCCATTATCAATGTTACGGAAAAGGATTTTCCACGCATTCGCAAAGGGATGAAAGTAGATGTGACGGTAGATGTATATCCCGGTAAGGTTTTCGAAGGAACAGTTTACCGTATCCATCCGGCTATTGACCCGGCATCGAGAACGTTTACGGTAGAAATTACGGTTCCGAATCCTGGAGAGAAAATTCGTCCCGGAATGTATGGCAAAGTGTCTATTCATGTGGGAACTGATGTGGCCAAACTGGTACCGGCCATTGCTGTATTGAAGCAGGAAGGAACCAACCAACGCTACATCTTTAAATATGTGAACGGCAAAGCAAAGCGTGTTGATGTTCAGATTGGCGAGCGTTTCGATGCCGACATGGAAGTGATCTCGAACGAGTTGAAGACCGGAGACCAGATTATTACGGTAGGACAGGCGAACCTGGTGGATGGCAACGAAGTCAAAGTTGTGAAGTGATCCCGTTTGCCTGAATCAGAAATCAATTAAAAAGCAACAACAATGAGTATATATAAAAGTGCGGTGAAGCGCCCCATCACGACGTTGATGATTTTCATGGCCATTATTGTCATGGGAATCTACTCGGTGGTGCACTTACCCGTGGATTTATATCCGGAAATTGAGTTTCCTGCCATCACGGTGATGACCACTTATCCGGGAGCCAGTGCTTCAGATATCGAGACGAACGTTTCGAAGGTGATTGAAGACGGGATGAACTCGGTGGACCGGCTGAAAAATATTTCATCGGTATCGTACGAAAACCTTTCGGTAGTCACGCTGGAGTTTCAGTATGAAACGAATCTCGACGAGGCATCCAATAACATACGCGATGCACTCGACCTGATCGAGAAGCGGTTGCCCGATGGTTGTGAAAAACCGGTTATTTTCAAGTTTAACTCCAGTATGATGCCGGTTCTCTTTTACGCGGTGAACGCGAAAGAGAGTTATCCCGGATTGGAGAAAATACTGGATGAGAAAATCATTAACCCGCTTAACCGGGTCGATGGAATCGGTTCGGTAGGTTTGGCCGGCCAGCCTAACCGGGTAATCTATGTCAACGTTGACCCAAGCAGGTTAGATGCCTATCATATGACCATCGGTCAGATTGGTAATGTCATCCGGGCGGAAAACCAGAATACGCCTTCCGGTAACGTGAAGATGGGGAAAATGGACTACCAGCTTCGTGTGGAAGGTGAGTTTACCGATAGTCGTCAGTTGAACAACATTATCGTGGGTACCAGCGATGGCCATCCGGTTTATCTGCGCGATGTAGCCACGGTGAAAGATACCCTGAAAGATACAGGACTTCACGAACGCATCAACGGACAGCGGGGACTCCGGATGTTCGTCATGAAGCAGTCGGGAGCCAACACGGTGAAAGTTGCGAGGGAAGTCAAGAAGCATTTGGCGGAGCTGGAGAAAACGCTTCCTCCGGATGTGAAAATTGAAACCATTTTCGACTCGTCCGACTTTATCAAGGATTCGGTTTCGAACCTTTCGCAAACCCTGATGTTCGCACTCCTCTTTGTGGTGTTGGTGGTGCTGGCCTTTTTGGGACGTTGGCGGGCAACATTTATTGTGGCGCTCACCATTCCCATATCGCTGATTGTCGCGTTTATCTACCTCTACATTTCGGGGAACTCCATCAACGTCATATCACTTTCCTCGCTTTCCATTGCGATTGGTATGGTAGTGGATGATGCCATTGTGGTTCTGGAAAATATATCTACGCACATAGAGCGAAAGAGCAGCCCGCGGGAGGCATCTATCTACGCAACCAACGAGGTGTGGCTGTCGGTTATCGTTACCACACTGGTGATTGTGGCCGTGTTTTTCCCGCTGACATTGGTTTCGGGAATGACCGGTGTTATGTTCCGCCAGCTGGGATGGATTGTCACTATCACGGTAGTTACATCAACAGTGGCCGCCATTACGCTGACGCCGATGTTGAGTTCGAAATTGCTGAAGCTGCAGCCGAAGAAAGAGAAGCCGTCCCGTTTCAGTTACGACAATACGTTCCTCCGTGCGCTCAACGCTTTAGATCGGGGTTATGAAAAAGCCATCAAGTGGAGTTTGCACCATAAGAAAGTGATACTTCTGGGAGCGTTGGCCATTTTCTTATCCTCAATGTACCTGGCTAAAAATCTGGGAACCGACTTCATGCCACAGACCGACGAAAGCCGGATTCAGTTGAAAATCGAACTGCAGTCGGGAACACGGGTAGAGGTGACCGATAAGATAGCCCGTGAAGTGGAAGGGATTGTTCACAAAAAGGCTCCGGAGGTGAAGTTGATCAGTACCTCTACCGGTTCTGATGATTCCGGTGGTTTCATCTCCATGTTCAATCAAACCGGGTCGAACATCATTAACATGATGATGGCGCTCGATAAACCCAGCCAGCGAAATCGCAGTGTCTGGGAAGTCGCAGCGGCGCTCCGTAAACAGTTGGATGAGATTCCGGAAGTGGAAAACTATTCATTCACATTTACCAGTGGGATGGAAGCTTCGAATACGGTGGATGTGTACATCTACGGTTACGACTTCAATACAACTTCGCACCTGGCGAATGTAATTGCCAGCGGGATAAAAGAAATCAAAGGGGCATCCGATGTGCAAATCAGTCGTGATAAAGAGAAGCCTGAGCTGAAAGTGGTCCTCGATCGCGATAAGCTGGCTTTGCATGGCTTAAGCACCGCTTCGGTTTCAGCGATGATTCGGAACCGTGTAGAAGGATTGACGGCTACCGAGTATCGCGAGCAGGGCGATGAGTACGACGTGATTGTACGTTATTCGCCGAAGTATCGCAGCTCGATTACCGACTTGGAGAATATCTCCATCATGACGCCGGCCGGCAAATACATTAAGCTGAAGGAGATTGGTAAAGTTGAAGAATACTGGTCGCCGCCGAACATCGAGCACCGTCAGCGCGAGCGTGTAGTGAAAGTTTCAGTTACGCCGTACAAAACATCACTGGGCCAGTTGGCCGGACAAATTCAGCAGAAGATCGACAAGCTGGATGTGCCAACCGGAGTGATGATTGATGTTGGAGGTGCGTACGAAGATCAGCAGGAATCATTCACCGATTTGGGACTGTTGTTATTACTTAGTTTGGTTCTGGTATTCCTGGTGATGGCGTCACAGTTCGAGTCATTCAAAATGCCGTTCATTATCATGTTCTCCATTCCGTTCTCGTTTGCGGGAGTAGTGCTGGCATTGTTAATTACCGGAACTGATTTGAACCTGGTAGCGGCGCTTGGAGCGGTTCTGCTGGTCGGTATTGTGGTGAAAAACGCCATCGTGCTGGTCGACTACACCAACCTGATGCGTGACCGCGACATGGAGTTGTATGATGCCATCCGGGTAGCTGGTAAATCACGTTTGCGTCCGGTACTGATGACGGCCCTGACGACTATTTTGGGTATGTTGCCAATGGCTATCAGCGGCGGTGAAGGTGCAGAAATCTGGCGCCCCATGGGTATATCGGTTATCGGTGGGTTGGTCTTCTCGACCTTCATTACCATGATTATTGTGCCGGTACTTTATGCCGTGGTTTCCAAAAAAGGAGAGCGGGATAAGAAAACCGCGTTAAGAAAGAAATTCATTTTCATGGATAAAAAATAATTCGCTGTAAGTAACAGTGAGTTTGTCCAACGATTCATATGGTTAACCTTTATCCGGGAAGATGAAAGCTGAGTAGTTGCAGTATTTGTCTTCCCGGTTTAACCGGAAAAATGAGTGATTGAAGGAACAAATTAAAAAACATACGAAGTGAAAGCAGTATTTATCGTTTATAATCAGGCCAATACCGAACGGGTGGAGTACATGCTCGACCGCCTGGAAATCAGGGGATACACGCAGTGGGCTGACGTTCGGGGACGAGGCTCGGTGTCGGGACCTCCTCATTTGGGAACGCACACCTGGCCCGAAATGAATTCGGCGGTCATGACGGTTGTTCCCGACGAAAAGGTGGAACAGCTGTTGGAAAAAGTAAAAAGCATGGATGCCATCAATGAAGAGGTGGGTGTTCGGGCTTTTGTCTGGAATATTACAGAATCAGTTTAGGTATAGATTTAGATAACAGAAACCGGCCGGGTACAGTGAAGAGTATAAATGGGCATTTATTTTGACTTCACTTGCCCGGTTTTGTTGTTTGTACAGGCTAAAAACTTCAGTTTCCCACGACTTAATAAATCTTTCATATATAAAAATATAGATGTTTTTATGTATGTATTATATTTGTGGAAATTTAGTGATAACCCGATGATGGCGGAGCCGTTATTATCAGTAGTTTACTGATGGAATGCAACAGCGTCGCTGTCAATAGAAAGATGTGGTAAAATGATGTTACTTTACATTGGTGGAGGTATTGCTGTACTATTTATTGCCTATTTGATTTATGGCTTTAAAAAGATGAAAAATCTGGAGAATGTACCTCCCAGCAGCAAGATTAAAATTCTGAACAATAAAAATTTCAAGACAGTGGTCCGGAAAGGAACTGTCTTGGTTGACTTTTGGGCTCCCTGGTGTGGTCCCTGTAAAATGATTGCGCCTACGCTGAACGAAATCGCTGAGGAAAATAACAGTTTCACCATTGCCAAGGTGAATGTGGATCAGCAGCAGCAACTGGCTCAGAAATACAATATCCGCAACATCCCAACGATGATTGTTTTCAAGGATGGAAAAGAGTACAAGCGCATCACCGGGGTAAAATCCAAAAAAGCGATCTTGTCAGAAATTGCCTGAACGAGCATTTCGCGTCAGTGGCTAAACAAAGGGACTGTTTCCGTTTTTCGGACAGTCCCTTTGTTCTTTTCTGCTAAGCGCAGAAATTCCTTTTCAGATGTCGTCCATCTCGCAGGAATGCAGTAAATTGAATATACAAGCTGGTTTTAACGATAGCGGGTTATGGACATCTCAATTCTGAAGGACATACTCATCATTTTTGCCCTTTCCACGGTGGTGAATTTCATTTTCACAAAAATCCGTGTGCCAACCATCATTGGCTATCTCCTTACCGGCGTGCTGGCCGGCCCTCATCTATTTTCGCTTATCTCGTCCGTTCATGAAATCGAACTGATGGCAGAAATTGGCATTGTTTTGCTGATGTTTACAATCGGCATGGAATTCTCGCTAAAGCATTTGCTACGCATTCGCCGGATTGTGTTTGTCGGAGGATTTCTGCAGTTACTGGTTACTTCCGGCATTACCATGTTGGTGGCGCTGGCCTACCAGCTGTCGTGGGCGGCCTCCCTTTTTGTTGGTTTCCTGGTTGCCCTGAGTAGTACTGCAGTCGTTCTTAAAGTTTTGCAGGAACGTTCTGAGTTATCATCCAACTACGGCCGGACGGTACTTGGCATCCTAATTTTTCAGGATATCATTTTGGTGCCATTGCTGCTGTTTACTCCTCTGCTATCCGGAATGAGAACGGATATTGGCTCCGATGTTTTGTTGTTGCTTTTTAAGGCGGTTCTTATCATCGCCCTGGTTTATCTGGGCAACAAGTGGCTGATGCCGAAATTGCTTCATGCCGTAGCGATGACACGTAACCAGGAGTTGTTTCTGATGAGTATTTTGCTCATTTGTCTGTCGGTTGCACTCTTTTCATCCTGGCTGGGATTATCATTGGCATTTGGCGCCTTTCTGGGTGGATTGATGGTGTCGGAATCCGAATACAGCCACCAGGCATTTGGCAACCTGATTCCCTTTAAAGACATGTTCACCAGCTTCTTTTTCGTTTCCATAGGCATGCTCCTCGACCTAAACTTCGTGATGAACCATTATGTGGTCGTTATCCTGACGGTTCTGCTGGTGCTGATTTTGAAATTCATCGTGGCGGGTTTTACGGCATTTTTGCTGGGGCATACCTTTCGGGGGATTATCATGGTCGGAGTGGCATTGAGCCAGGTGGGAGAGTTCTCATTTATCCTGGCAAAGGAAGGTGTCGATTATGGAATTCTTTCTCCTTATTATTATCAGCTGTTTTTGGCAGTTGCCGTAGTCACGATGTCGCTGTCACCGTTTACGCTTCAAATGGCTCATCCGGTAGGCGAGTGGTTGCTGAAATGGCCAATTCCCCGTTTTCTGGTGGATGGACTTTTCCCGCTTCCGCAGATGGAAATTCCCCATTTGAAGAATCATATGATCGTTATCGGGAAAGATTCGCGGGCATTGAGTTTATCCAAAATGGCCAGTCACATGAAGCTGCCATACGTGGCCATCGTTTTCGATCCGGCTGTTGCCCGTCAGCGACAACTGAAAGGGGAGACGGTGATATACGGAGACGCGGTGAATGAGCCCATTTTGCAAAAAGCACATATCGATACGGCCGATTTGATTGTTATTTCGATTGGCGATGTGATTACGGCCATGGCTGTCATCGATAAAGTCCGGCAACTAAACGTACATGCTAAAATTTTGGTACGCACCCGCTATGTCGATGATCTGGAGGAACTATATCAGCTTGGTGCCGACCAGGTAATTCCGGAGGAGTTTGAAACCGCCATCGAGCTTTTCCAGCGGGTTCTGAAGCACTACCTCATTCCGGATAACGAGATAAGAAGTACCGTCGCACAAATTCGTGACGACCATTACGGCATCTTTCGTGAAAAAGCTGAAGTGTTTGTACCCAAGCAGCACAATATTTTGAATGAGATCCCAAACCTCGAGATCATCGCGTTAAAGGTAGAACCGATCTCTCCGCTTATCGGTCAATCCCTGGCCGAAGTGCAGTTTCGCCGCACATTCGGTGTGACTTTGCTGGCGCTGAAGAGAGGCGAAGAATTGCATGAACATCCGTCAGCAAATACCATCTTCCGGGAAGGAGACATTGCCTATGTCCTTGGGAAACCAGAACAGGTCGCCCGGGCCGTTGAGTTGTTTGCCCATGCGGGAGCAGAATGATTGTACCCAAAGCTCACATGCATTTTTTTCACTGCGTTCCCGTGCATTATCGCTTTCATAATCAAGAGATCAATACAATATCGACAACCCGGCAGAAGTGCTGAAACCCTTGTGCGATGGCAAAGATGCTGTTAACAAAATCACACGCGGGCTTAAGTGATTTATCATAGAAAACTGTATAAAGAATGTGGAGCGGTTGAGATGCAGTGACCGGACCCCCATATTTATCTTGCTTAATCCGTTAAACTCATCATAACAAGCATAAAAACAATGAAGCGATTAATCTTGTCAATCCTTGTTGTATTCATTTTGCAGGGAATATCCGACGCATGGGCTCATGAGGCTGAAAATCTCAACAGGACGCTTAAAAAACATCAGAAACGGGAGCAAAGAAATTCAACTGACGGTTTTGCCAACAACGGTGTAATTGCACACCGGGGAGCCTGGAAAGCAAAAAAACTGCCGACAAATTCCATCGCATCGTTAAAGCAGGCCATGAAACTGGGTGTTTCTGGCTCGGAGTTCGATATTCACGAAACGGCCGATGGTGTGCTGGTGGTTCATCATGACAACACTTATAAGGGATTGACGATCGAGAAGACGAATTACGTCGATTTACTCAAGTTCAAGCTCTCCAACGGTGAACCCATTCCGACGTTGGAACAGTATATCAAAACCGCTATGACTCAGCACCGGACGCATCTGATTGCCGAGCTCAAGCCGTCGATCATCAGCAGGGAACGCTCGCTGGAGCTGGCTGACAAAGTAGTAGCCATGGTGAAACGGCTGCATGCGCAGGATTGGGTCATTTACATCAGCTTTAGTTACGATATTTTGAATCGGATTCACGAACTGGACCCAAAAGCGAGGCTGATGCCTTTGCAGAATAGAGTCGGTGTTCCGCAGATGAAGGCGGACGGCATGTGGGGCATCGATTTCTATTTTGGCGCTTTTAAAAAGAATCCGGAATTGGTGGAGGTCGCTCATAGCAACGGATTGAAAGTAAATGCCTGGACGGTGGATAAGCCGGAGGTGATGGATGAGCTTTTGCGTCAGGGCGTCGATTTCATTACGACCGATGAGCCGGAAATGTTGCTGAAGAAAGTGAGTCAGCGAAGGAAAGCTGCCGGGAAGAGATGATTTCTTGTTTAACAGAAAATGATAAATGCCCAACCTTGGAATTTCAGGATATTGTTGCTGAAAATCATTAATTTCAGAACCTTAACCTGCAGGAATCCATGTACCTGTTCAACCTGTAAAACCAAATCGTAAAATAAAATCCGGTTCTATGAAAACAAAAAATTTTTTGCTGGGCCTGGCTTTAACATCGCCGATGGCGGGCAATGCGGTAAAACCAGTACCTGTGGAGAAGAAACCCAATGTGGTTATTTTCTTTATCGACGACATGGGCTATTCCGACATTAGCTGTTATGGTCAGAAGAAATGGAAAACACCCAACATCGATCAACTGGCGGAAAACGGAATCCGGTTTACTGATGCCTATTCTGCTTCTCCCATTTGCAGCCCGTCACGGGCAGGTTTGCTCACCGGACGTTATCCCGCACGTATGGGCATTCAGCAGGTGTTTTTCCCCGGTAACTATACTGGTATTCCGCAAAAAGAATTATTAATTCCTGAACTGCTGAAAACAGCCGGTTACACAACAGGTATCATAGGAAAATGGCATCTGGGAAGCCGCGAAAAATTCCTTCCGTTGCAAAACGGATTTGACGAATATTTCGGGATACCATATAGCAACGACATGGCCGAACAAGTCTATTTGCGCGGGAACGATGTAGTCCAGTTTCACATCGACCAGTCGCACATGACAAAGAAATACACCGAGGAAGCCATCTCGTTCATCGACCGGCATAAGGACCAACCATTCTTCCTGGAGTTGGCACACAACATGATGCACGTACCTATTTTCTGTTCTCCCGAGTTCCGGGGTAAATCGGGCGCGGGCCTTTACGGAGATGCCGTGCTCGAGGTTGACTGGAGCATTGGACAGGTAATGGCCGAGCTAAAGAAACAGGGACTTTTGGATAATACGATGGTCATCTTTTCCAGTGACAACGGTCCGTGGTTACAGGAGGGGCCGCTGGGAGGAGAGGCGAAACCCTTGCGGGAAGGAAAAACCACCAGCTACGAAGGAGGTGTTCGTGTTCCACTCATCGCTTACTGGAAAGGGAAAATCAAGCCACGTACTGATCACGACGTGGTCCGGAACCTCGACTGGTTTCCGACCCTGGCCGATATCTGCGGAGTTGCCGTTCCCGACAGCATCCGGCTCGATGGTTACGACATTACCGGCGTATTGTTGCGTGGAGAGAAGAGCCCAAGCAATGTGTACGCTTACTTCCGCAATAATAAAGACGTCACCAGTCTGCGGGTAGGTGACTGGAAAATCACCCTGCCGCAGGACAAAATCGTGGGAAACTTCTGGCGAGCCAGTACCGCGGCACACGATACGCTGCTCTTCAACCTAAAGAATGATCCCTCGGAAACGACCGACCTGTTTCACAAGTATCCTGAAAAAGCGAAGGAGATGACCAAAGCCATCGAAACCTACAAAGCCAATTTTGGACCGATTCCGCCTGCATTGGTGGTGTGGGGGAATGATCAGCGAAGAGAACTGCAACAACAGCGTCACAAGGCCATTGAAGATGCAAAGAAACGCGGAGTAAAGAGTAAAAAAGACGAGGTCGACGGTTTCATCGAAGCCAAATAAACGGCCCGTGTCCGATTCATAAACAATTTCATAATCCACATCCGAAGAGACGCGATCAATCGCGTCTCTTTTTGTTTATTTTACTCTACTTTTAGCAAATGAAACGAACAAGTAATCCCATAATCCTATTCATCTTCTCACTGCTTCTGGTGGGAGTCGTTTCCTGTAGCAAAGACAATACGCCACCGGTGACACCCACTCCGACTACTGATAGCTTTGCCCGGGGTGCCGATGTGAGCTGGATAACACAGATGGAAGCCAGCGGTAAAAAGTTTTTTAACGCATCGGGGGCAGAGATGGATGGCCTGAAGCTGTTGAATAGTTTGGGAATGAATGCCGTTCGTCTGCGGGTATGGGTGAATCCGTCCGATGGCTGGTGCAACAAACAGGATGTCCTGACGAAAGCCATGCGGGCCAAAAACCTGGGCATGCGCATCCTGATCGATTTTCATTACAGCGACAGCTGGGCCGATCCATCCAAGCAGATCAAACCTGCTGCCTGGGCGAATCTGAGCTTTGCCGATTTGAAGACAGCGCTGGCCAATCATACTACCGATGTGTTGAATCTGTTAAAAACAAACGACATCTCACCAGAATGGGTGCAGGTCGGCAATGAAACCGGCAATGGCATGTTGTGGCCTGACGGGAAAGCTTCGGAGAACATGAAGAATTATGCGGAGCTCACCACTGCCGGCTACGACGCGGTCAAGTCGGTTTTCCCCGATGCCAAAGTGATTGTTCATTTGCAAAATGGTTGGGACAACAGTTTATTCCGTTGTCTGTTCGACGGTTTGAAAAATAACGGCGGGAAATGGGATGTCATTGGAATGTCGTTATATCCGGACGCCACTTCCTGGCAATCGGACGATGAGAAGTGCCTGGCGAACATGAAGGATTTGATATCCCGTTACGGCTCGGAGATCATGATTTGCGAAGTGGGGATGAGCTGGGACCAGCCGGAAGCAGCCAAAAGTTTCTTAACCGATATCATTGCCAAAACAAAGTCCCTTCCGGGGGATAAGGGCCTGGGCGTCTTTTACTGGGAGCCCGAAGCCTATGGTAACTGGAACAACTACACGAAAGGAGCCTTTGACAACAGCGGCAAACCGACTGTCGCCCTCGATGCGTTCAGGTAGAGACAACCCGTGTTGACGAGACAATATCCGAAGAGACGCGCTATAGCGCGTCTCTTTTTTTTCAATACATCCGCTCCTGCGGAATATTCATTTCTTCGATGACCATCTTTTGCAGGACACGCAGCTCCTTGGGGTAATTCGCATCCTGCTCGTCGTCCTTATTTTTCAGTTCCGACAGTACCTCAAAAACGAAGTTATCTTCCCCTTGTGTGGTCCAATCCTTCTGCAAAGTCACATTCCGGTGACCGCCGAAATTCAGCTCCATCTTGTGCCGGTTCCATTTCGACAGCATGTCGGTGCTGTTATCAACCAACACTTTATCGTTCGTCAGGTTGCGCACCTGGAACACCCCCATCGGGAACTTCATCTGTTTGTATTCTTCCTTCAGCTCTTTCTTGCTCTTCATGTTATCATCAAAATAATATGTTTATTTCACCGTCTTGTGCATAAACCGTTTGGCCAGCCAGTTGCGTACCGGCACGTCGTACAGTTTCATTGCAGCGTAAGCAATGGCAATAGCCGAGACGAGCACCAGCACAGCCATCGGCCAGCCCTCTTTCAGCGGAATCTTATTGTCGATCACCCATGCGGTGAAGATATAAATCAGCGGATAATGCGTAATGTACAGCGGGTACGAGAGGTCGCCGAAGAAACGCGTCAGTTTGGTAGCGAATTTCCCGGTCACCTTGCCGCTGGCTCCCATGTACACAATCAGCGGGAAGGCAACAATAATGGCAAACGATTCGTACAGACCGTTCAGCCAAACATTCTCTTCCGTCCCTATGCGGGGCATGGCCAGTACCACAATCACCAGCAGACTGCTCCACAGGAAAGCGTATTTGATGCGTCCCGGTTTGCTGATGCGCGACAGCAGCAGTCCGGCAAAGAACGGGTACATCAACCGGGTCATCCCGATGCGAAGCTGTGTGGGATCGAGCGACCAGCCGCCCACCACGTCACCGTGCGGACTGGTGACCGCCAGGTGTATCAGGGCAGCGCCGGAGAGAAAGACCAGCACCGACAGCCATTTGTTCGAGAATTTCCGGATGAAGAGTCCATACAGGAGGTTGCCCACGTATTCGAAGAAGAGCGACCAGCCCGGACCGTTGAGGGGGTGCATTTCGCCCCAGCCGCGAATATCCAGCGAGTGCGGTACCGGAATCAGGGTAAACCCAATCACCATCACCAGTAACAGTTTCCAAACCGGAGTGCCGGCAATGGAGGGAAACAGGATGGGTGATGCGCTGAAATAAAAGCCAATGGCACCGATAATCATTCCCATGATAATCATCGGGTGCAGCCGGATGAGACGCCGTTTGAAGAAGCTGCCCAGCGTCATTCTGCCCCAGCGGTCGTCGTAGGCATAGCCAATCACATAGCCCGAAAGGACAAAGAAAAAGTCGACGGCCAGGTAACCGTGATTGATGTGTTGGGTAAACGGGTTTCCCAGCGAAAACGCCTCGAAGAGGTGGAACATGACCACGATGATGGCGGCCACGCCGCGCAGCCCGTCGAGAATCTCATAGTGGCTCTTGGAATCCGAAAAAGTGGATAGGTGTTTGTTCGTTGAATTCATGTTGAAAGCTTGTGGTGTTTTGATTAGGATGATTAAGCTGCGCTGCCGCCAGCGGCGGTCAAACGCGCCATGAAGATAATGTATTCCTCTTAAAAATGAGATTTTAGGTTCCAGGTTAAGCTTCGTTCCGTTAGCTGATGGTCTCGTAGGGTCACGATATATCGTGACCGGGCATCAAGAGTAAGCTATATGGTTTCAGGTTGCGCTTCGGGGTTACTGTGGTTACTGTTGTTCGAAGAAGACATTAGACTCCAGACATGAGACGATAGAGTTAAGATATTTCAGGTTTCAAGTTTCAGGTTGTGCTGCAAGGTTGCTATTGTTCGTCAGGCTAAAGGCCTGAAATTCCATAGCCTGGGGCAAGGAGGTACGACGCCGCCCCGGGCTCGAATGCCCCGCATAGGAAAGAGTCGCACGTTCGAAACAGGATTGGAATGAAAACGTTCCTGCGCCGCACATGCCGGCGTTGAACAGAACGTTCCTTAAGCCGTCGATTGACCACCATTCATTCAACGATATCTTTGTGCACATAGTGCTTGCTTAGTGTTCATTGTGGTTTAATTTTTTACCACGAAGGACACTAAGTTTCACACAACGGACACGAAGAACCCCTTCATCGAAGCCGAACCTGATAAGGGGTACTCACGGCCACGATGTATCGTGGCCCTACAGCACCAGCGCAGCCGAATCTGAAACCTGCAACGGCGCAGCCCAACAACAGAAACAACAGTAACGACAGGAACAATAGTAACTTGTAATTATTCCAATCATGGTTTGGCTATGCGACGCAAGAACAGTGGTTCATTGTTGATGGGCGGAATGTGCGCCTTGAGCTATCGCATGTATCCTAACCCGGGGTGGCGTCATCCCGGTTGCACCGAAATTCCTTACCCCGGGCTATGGGCTTTCAGGCCTTCAGCCTGGCAGGATTGACAACAGCCTCAATCCCAACAACAGTAACAACAGTAACGATAGGAACAATAGAAACCCCTCTAACCCCTCAGCCTAACCTGAAACCTGAAACCTGAAACCTAAAACCTAAAACCTAAAATGGCGCAGCCCAACAACAGAAACCACAGAAACAACAGAAACCCTTCTAACCGCTCACCCCAACCTGAAACCTGTAACCCTTTTAACCTGAAACCGGGTTTATCGTTTATACCAATACCCCAGCATCTTCCGGCCCACCTTCCCGATGTATTTTTTCGGAAGGATGAAATAGAGCAGAAACAGGATAATCGCCATGAAATTGGAAACGATCATTCGCAGGATGGACGAAAAACGAATCTCGCCCTTGCGTCCGGAAGTGGCTACCGGGTGGGCGTGCAGTATTTTAAACCCTTTGTGCAGTGACCTCCCGTACTTTTTCAGGCGAAACTGCAGGTCGACCTCCTCCAGGGCATAGAGGTTCTCGCTGAAGCCACCGATGGTGTCGAATGCATCTTTCCGGCAGAGGAGGAAAGCGCCACCGCTCATGTTTAGCAACCGGAACACCGGGTTGATGCGTTCCATCCGGAGGCGGTTGAACAAGGTGCCGCCCTCGATCCTGATCGTCGAGCCGCAGCCAATCAGCTGGTCCTCGCCGATGATAGCCAGCACGTCCTTCATCAGCGCCTCGTCGGGCCAGGTATCCGCATCGATAAACAGCAGCCATTTCCCCGAAGCAGCGGCCGCGCCGGTATTCCGCGCTCTTGCTATCTGGTTGTGCGGCTCAGTCACCACCCGGGCGCCCTGCCCCGAAGCCAGTTCCGCGGTCCGGTCGTCGGAGTTATTGTCGCACACAATGATTTCCCACTCCGCTTGCGGGAGGTGTTGCGCCCCGACAGCCGCCTGAATCCGTTCGAGGGTTCGGGGAAGCACCTCTTCCTCGTTGTAGGCCGGTATGACGATCGATAATTGCATGCGGTTTGACGGTTTGTACCGAATATACCGATTTATGGGCACATCATCATGGCATACCTTGAACGAGCGCAGCGGTCAGGACATGTACTGACCCTACTGTTCTCAGCGGCCTTCTTTCCTTAAAACTTGTTTTGTAACCGTCCGGAAAGGAATAAATTGTTCCAAAGAAATAACCCGCTGCATGCTTTGGAATGGAAATAGATGAATGGTATTTCTTAATACATAAAACTTAACACTTAAAACAAATATATAATTGACATCTTGGGAGTTATCCTGCAGCTTGCCGAACCGAAAGAAGGGCTTTCGAATTGTCGAATTACGTTCCTGACGGAAAGTGAGCGCTTTCGAGTTGTCGAATTGCTTCCCCGGACAAAAAGTGAGCGTTTTCGATTATTCGAATTACTTCCCCGACCAAAAAGTGGACTTTTTCGAGTACTCGAATGGCTTCCCCCGGCCAAAAGAGAGCTTTTCGAGTTGTCGAATGGCTCCCCTGACGAAAAGTGAGCGTTTTCGAATTGTCGAATGGCGTCCCTGACGAAAAGTGGCTGTTAATCATCTACTAATTGCTTCCCTGACGAAAAGTGAAGGCTTCAGCATTTGTTAATGGCTCCACTGGTCAAAAAGTGAAGGTTTAATCATTTGCTAATGGCTCCGCTGGCCCCAAAGTGGGAGTTTAAGCATATCCTAATTGCTTCCCCGGGTAGAAAGTGAGCGTTTAATCATTTACTAATGGCTTCGCCGGCCAAAAGTAGAGGTTTAAGCACTTGTTAACGGCATCGCCGGCAAAAACTTCATCAGTGGTCTTAAGGATGTCATCCCTCCGAGGGATGACATCCCAGGAAACGCAGCAACGGACGTTCTTTGCTGATTGTTGGCCTGTGCGCCTCTGGTTATCAAGGTTAAACATCATATCAGCCTTTCAGGCTTTACGGGGCGGTGATTGTGAACCATAACGACGGTCAGAACATGTCCTGACCCTACTCAATCGCAACTCTGTCTTTGCCTCTTTTCTTAACACTTAACACCTAAAACTTAAAACTCTTCCAACAACAGAAACCGTTCCCGTAACCTGAAAAGTCTCATGTCTGGAGTCTCTCCTCTAACGTCTTTTTGTCAATTTATATTAATTCTCAATAGTTCGATTTCTTATGTGAACGTACCGATTTCTTCCGTGAACGGTCGGATCTGGTATGTGAACGGAAAATGGGCTATTAATGATATTCTCTCTAACATGGTGGTGAACAATATTATGTTCTGAAATACCGTTATTTTGAAAAACGATAGAAAGAAAATGATAAAAATGTCAATTACGGCATATGTTCTACTGTCACATAATATGCTTTTAGGTTAAAAAAGCAAACATGAAAATCAACTAAGCCCAATGAAAAAAGACACAGAAAAAATTAAAGCAATCCATGATGATAAATTGATAGAACTGTTAAAGAATATAGGACTATATGAGAATTTGATAAATTCCAAAATTAGGTGTAAGTTCTGTAAACGAATTATAACCATAGAAAATCTTAGTGCAATAGTTCCAGATAGTGGAAATATTGGGTTAGTCTGCGATCTGCCTAGTTGTATTGCTCAATTGAATAGTTATTTAAATGAAAAGTGATATGGAGCTCTTGACTGTAAATCTGAATTTTAATATTTCTATTACAATTTTTATTGCAGGAATAGTTCTTGGAGGTACCATTGTAGGATATCTGTTGACTCATCCGGCAAAACTTGAAATGTTAATCGCACTTATAAGCAAGTTTTTTAAGTGGGCTTTAGAATCAGCTGAACGCAGCTATGTAAAATATGATATTCAATCAAAAGTTAATGGCTTTGTATATGATTTATATGAAAAAATTCCAAATTTAACACCAACCACTGTAAAACTAGAATGGATTGATGAAAAGCAGACTGCGGAACAGTTTATTAAGTCAGATGAATTAGTTCTAAGGATGCATAAAAGTACAAATCACAACAAAAATGTAGTAAATGCTACATTTGCATTTGTATCCTATTCATTGTTAAGAAAAGCAAAAAAATATATTGCCAAGTATCAGAAGGATGCTATAGATTTGTTTGTCTCATTTAAGCTTTTTGAAAAGGAAAAATTCGAAGTTTTAGATGAATTTATTCAGGATTATCTACAAGATGGCATCGAAAGGGAAAAAGTTAATGACTTTTATGAAAAATTCTTTGATATTGATAAGAATGGTATATTCTTTCCTGTTTTTATTACTGAGATGACATTCCTAGGAGAGAAAGTATTTGGGAAGAGACGGGATAACAACCAAATTTTTGAGGAAGTAAAAATGATGGTTTATTTTCTATACCATTTTGCTAATCGAAAATTTGATGAGAAAAGTATTAATGAATATAATGGGCGGTATTGCAAATTTGCTATTCGTATAGTAGGAAAAAAATTTAAGATTGATAAGGATGGAGAACGGATTTATATTAATAACCTAAAGAAAATTAATCATGGTACCGAAACCATTTATTTGATCGGTAATAAGTCAAATAAGAAGTTTATAAATTCAGTGGTGAGAAAATGTAAAGGTGACATTGGCTTTAAAGAGTTTAATAAAAGTATTCATAAAGCAAGAATTAGAAACAAGGACGGCGAAAATATACATGTAGACAGTTATTTAGTGGTTCTTCGAAATGAGAAAGTAGAGATGTATCATCAGAATTAATATGGAAACGAATTTCTATAAAAATTGCAAAGAATATTCGGTAGTGTGAATTATACTTTTTAATGGAATTTGTTTAGGAGAATATTTTCATTGTTGTTTTGTTTAAGGTTTGGATAGATAGTATCTTAAGTAAAAGTATATTTATGAACTTAGAATCAGCGAAAGTAATAATTGAAAATTGGCCCAATAATCCTTGGTATAAGGATTGGATTCCTGTATTAATTGCTCTTATCGCATTAATTACCTCAGTTATTTCTCTTTATTGGACACGTCAAGAGTTTAAAAAGAATAGTAGACCATATGTTTGGGCGTCAAATTACGGAGTAATTGATTCAGAAAAGAAGATAATTATTCCTATTCCTTTCAGGATTGCATTTCGAGTTAAGAATAACCCAACGAGAATTATCAGTCTTAAAGTCAGGATTTACTATGAATCTAATTTGTTATTTTCTCACGAGTCGGATGATTTAGTTAGGTATCCAGATACCACTTCAGAATGGTCGTTTACTATAGGAAAAGATGAGTTTGAAAAAATTATGGATAGGACTGATACTGAAAAATTAAGAAGAATAATAAACTTAAAGTATTCATCTTTAGATGGAGGGAAAGTGTATCACTATGAATTACACCAAACATTTGAACCAAAGGATACACAATGGAAGGACATATCTCAAGATGCTGATTAGAGGCGGATTTGTATCTTATTTCTCTAGCAAGTTTCATTTAGGCAAAGTGTAAGTACTCATCAAAGTAATGACTAAATAACATCCATCATGACCCGAGAAGAACACCTCAAATTTTGTACGGTTTGCCACAACCGGAAGTTCGACAGCCAGCTGGGGCTGGTTTGCGGACTGACCAACGAACTCGCCAACTTCGAAAACAGCTGCGAACACTATTCCGAAGATTCGGAACTAAAAGCCAAACGAGAAGCAGAACAGGTTCGTAGAGATGTCCTGTTCAATACCGCCAGTCTGAGTAAGCGGTTTATCAATTACCTGCTGGATACGGTGTTGTTTATTATTTTTGGTGTGGTACTCATCGTGCTTTTTCAGTTCCTTTTGGCGATCGTTTCGCCGTCGTTGCTCTCTGTTTTCGAAGAGGATAACGTACTATTAAACTATGCCATGGCATACACGGTGATAACCATCTACTATGTCATTTTTGAATATTCCACCGGAAGGTCCGTTGCCAAATTCATTACGAAGACAAAAGTCGTTAATATGCAGGGGGAGCAACCCGGTTTAAAGGCCATCTTCATCCGCACACTGTGTCGCTTCATTCCTTTCGAAGCTTTTTCCTTTTTGGGAGAGAGCAAAACCGGTTGGCACGATACCTTGTCGAAAACAAGGGTGATTAACGTATAGATTTCTTCCGGCGTTTTTCTATTTTCGGCAGTTACAAAATGAATGATATTATCAAATAGAAAAAGATGGACAATTACATTGGAATTTCGAGGGAAGAGGCATTGGCCGAAACGCAGCGGTTCTTCGTGAAAGTATACAGCTGGATGTCGTTTGCCCTGCTGGTTACCGGGGCAGTCGCCATGTGGACAGCCATGCATGTGGATATCGTGCGGATGATTGTTCAGAACCAGATTCTGTTCTTCGGATTGATTATTGGCGAGTTCCTGATGGTTGGATACCTGGTGGGATGGATACAGAAGATGTCGGCGCAAACCGCCACGCTGGTGTTTGTGCTCTATTCCGTGTTAAACGGGCTGACCTTTTCGGTAATTTTCCTGTTATACACGGCCGGTTCTATCGCATCGACGTTCTTCATCACGGCCGGTACCTTCGCGGCGATGAGCGCGTACGGCTACTTCACCAAAAGCGATTTGACCCGCTGGGGCAGCCTGTTGTTCATGGGACTCATCGGGGTCATCATTGCCTCGGTGGTCAACATGTTTTTTCATAGTCCGGCCCTGTACTGGTTCACCACCTACGCCGGCGTGCTGATTTTCGTGGGGCTGACGGCTTACGATACCCAGAAGATAAAAAAGATGAACGTCATCGGGAACGAAGGAACCGAAGAGGACAAGAAGGAAGCCATCGTCGGGGCACTCATCCTGTACCTCGATTTCATCAACCTGTTCCTGCTTCTGCTGCGGTTGTTCGGACGAAGAAGATAAAGGATATTCAGATATTCGGTAAAAGGGTTAGGACATTTCCTGACCCTTTTTTTGTGTTGAAATTGAAGCGATTGGTTTCCAGTCTGCCCAAAATTTTTGTAACTATGTAAAACAAATACCGTAACGTTTAACAGACCAACAAAAACCCTTGCTTCATGAAGAGACAGATTGCTAACCATCTCCCCGTAACCTTGTTGATATTGGTGGGCTTGCTGTGGCTCAGTCTGCCGGGATGTCACACGAAGAAAGAGGCCGTGAACGCCTCGAAAGCCAACCAGGAAGAGACCGCCGCAAAGAGCAAAAGCAAAGCCGTGGAGGACTTCGACCAGTTCTACAACCGTTTCCACAACGACAGTGCTTTCCAGGTATCGCGCCTGAAGTTTCCCATCGGGGGAGCTGCCGTGGAAGTGGATGGTACCACCCCGTGGACGAAAAAGAACTGGCACATCATGAAAACGAAGATTTACGACATCGACACCACCCAATATAAGGTGACCTACCACAAAACACCCACGGAGTTTACGCAGCACGTCTGGATCCCCGACACCGGCTTCAGCTCTAAATGCCGCTTCGAACTAATCGGGAAGAAGTGGTACCTGGTGTACTGCCTGGATGAGAACTTATAGAGGTTACAGGTTTCAGGTTAAAAGTTTCAGGTTGCGCTCCGCGGTTCCTGTTGTTCGGCTTCGAAGGAGGAACTCTTTGTGGTGTGAAATACCTTTGTGGTAAAAAAACATGAACCACAATGTACACGAGGAAAGCACAAAGTGCTCAAAGACATTAATGAATGATGTAATTAACCTTGTAATATTCAATCCATGGTGTGGTGAACGGGATTAGTGCCCAGGCCTAAATTGATTGGAGGTGATGAATATGTATCCCTGCGGGAAATGTTGCGCCAACAATAGCAACGACAGAAATAGCTACCGCGAAGCGCAACCCGTAACCTGAAACTTCCCAAAATTCCACGCAGAGGCCGCAAAGATTTTCGCTGAGAACGCAAAGAGGATACCTCTCCTCGAACCCTGACAATCGTAACCACAGTAACGACAGGAACAATGTCGGTTACAGGAACCTTTGAGCGCAACCTAAAACCCATTTTCTGCACGGCCACGATGTATCGTGGCCCTACCTGCCTGCAGCCGGATGAACCAAAGGAGAACAACAGTAACTAAGTTTTAAAGTAAGAAGGCAAATGGCAAAAGGAAAAAGTCGCAAGTTGCGCAACCTGAAACATGTAACCTGAAATGTTTTTCGTCTCATGTCTTTCCTCTGGAGTCTTCTTTCTTAACACCTAACACTTAAAACTCTTCTAACAACAGAAATAACTATAACCGGCGAAGCCATCCATTTGCCAAAATTTCAGTAACTTATCGATTGCATTTTAACCAAAACCTGACTGCATGAAAGCAGCGATTCGAACGCAATATGGCTCCCCCGATGTACTGACCGTAGAGGAAATTCAGCAACCCGTTCCCCGGGAAAACGAACTATTGGTGAAAGTGTATGCGGCGACCGTTAACCGCACCGACTGTGGTATCCTGACGGGAAAGCCCGCCGTCATCCGGTTGTTCTCCGGTTTACTGGAACCCTCTGATGCAACGACGGGCACCGACTTTGCCGGACTAGTGGTCGCCGTGGGAAGTCAGGTAACGGCCTACAAAGCCGGCGACAAGATTTGGGGATTCAACGATGCCGGACTGCGTTCGCATGCGGGGTACATGGTGGTTCCGGAAAACGAAGCGATAGAAATCATCCCGGAAGGAATTACATATGAACAGGCTGCTGCCAGCATCGAAGGTGCGCACTATGCCTACAACTTCATCAAACGGGTGCCGTTGGGCGGTAACCGGAAGGTCTTGCTGAACGGTGCTACCGGTGCCATTGGCTCAGCTGCGTTGCAAATGCTGAAATACTACGGAGCCGAAGTGACGGCTGTTGGCAATACACCCAACCTCAATCTGCTCAAATCGATGGGTGCCGATCGGGTGATTGATTATACGGCAGAAGATTTTACGCAGGACCGCGAGCAGTACGATTTTGTTTTTGATGCGGTGGGGAAAAATACGTTCGGGAAGTGCAAGTCCATTCTGAAACCGGGTGGTGTGTACATCTCGTCGGAGTTGGGCCCTAATGCCGAGAATCCGTTCCTCGCCCTGTGGACACCCGTCACGCGCGGTAAGCAGGTTCGTTTTCCGTTACCAACCGACCGCAAAAGTAGCATTGGCTTCATCAAAAAGCTGTTGGAGGAGGGAAAGTTCCGGCCGGTCATCGATCGTCGTTATCCGCTGGAAGACATCGCCGAAGCTTACCGGTATGTACTCACCGGCCAGAAGACCGGAAACGTGATCATCATCTGCAACCAGGATGGAGAAAGAGCATGAGATAGAAAATCAAATTGAGGAGCTGATACAGAAGTACAACATCAAATAACATCAGAATTATGACGCAGGACGATTACCGGAAAATCATTGAGAACTATGTCGATGCCTACAATCACTTCGACGTCGACCGGATGCTGGTCGACATCGACGAAGAGGCTCGTTTCGAAAACATATCAGCAGGTGAAGTGACTTTGACGACAGAGGGGAAGGCTGCTTTGCGGGAACAGGCCCGGGAAGCCGCTGAAGTCTTCAGCGAAAGAGAGCAAGTCATTTCCAACTTTCAGTTCCATGGACAGGAGGTTGCAGTGGATGTGGATTTCAGTGCCACGCTGGCCATTGACTTTTCCGAAGAATTCAAAGCCGGCGACCGGATTGCCATGACAGGAAAATCAGTTTTCACCTTCCGGGATGATAAAATCATCGAACTGAAAGATATCAGTTAGCGGCAGGAGCTTCAATGGGCAGTCTCGGGTTAAAGAATGATGTGACGTAAGGGTATTTTCATCGTCAACTGTCTTTACACCGATATGCATTTCTAACTAAAGCGATCATTAACTTGTCCAGACCATGATGAAATTACTCTTTTGGTTAGGTTTTCTGCTGGCGATCCTGTTGACGCTGGTTCCCGTATTCGGCTAATCAATTAAACGCATATTAAAATTGCCCCGGAGGGGTATAATCTTAATAGCCCGGGATAGGGGTGTTCGCGGACAGAACGGTCGCGAGCCGGATTCGATTGAAACACAGATGCTGTTTCGACCGCAATGGTCGTACCGTTGATTGGAGCACAGCAATAGTAACCACAGTAACGACAGGAACAATGTCAGTTACAGCAATTTCTGAGCGCAACCTGAAACTTGAAACCCTCTAACCTGAAACCGTCTCAAGTCTGGTGTCTTGTTGAATACTTTTGAACACTTTTAGATTCTCCCGCAAAAATGAATACATTTAAGCGATTCGTTGAATGGGTACGCTCGCTTTTCCGGTAAGTTTGTGCTCTATATGTTGAAAATGAAATCGTTCATTGTAATCATAAACTAACATTCCAGACAACATGCAATTCCAAGGTAATCTGAAAACCATCATGAGTCTGTTGGTTCTCCTTTTGATGTCAGGTTGTGGCTACGTACAGGAGCAATCGGCCACGCTGAAACTCGATAAGAATTGGACCCTCCAGCCATACGGCGAATGGAGTGATGACGGCCAACTCATTAAGCCCGATGTGTATTCATCGAAAAACGAACTCACCTGCGATGTTCCCTCCACTGTTTTTGCCGCCATGGTGAAGGATGGGAAGTATAAAGATCCTTTCTTTTCCGACAATCTCGAAAAGGTGCCACGTAAGTGGTTCAACAATAAATGGCGGTATACCAAAACGTTCGATATTCCTAAGAACTTACTCGGAACATACTCCCGCCTCTGTTTCGGTGGCATCAACTACAGCGCCGACGTTTTCCTGAACGGGAAGCAAATCGCTTCGGCTGATACGCTGAAAGGTGCATTCCAGCGATTCGAAATCGATGTGACCGGGAAGCTGAAAAAGAAGGGGAACCGGTTGCAGGTCGATGTTTATCCGCCGCAGCCCGGCGATTTTACCGTCGGCTTTGTGGACTGGACTCCCAAGGTGCCGGACAAAAACATGGGACTCTGGCGTGGTGTAAAACTTCGGTTCAACGGACCGGTTTCGATAGAGCATCCGTTTGTAGAATCGAAGGTGAATACAACGAATGAACACGAAGCGGCATTGACCATCGAAACGCAGGTGGTCAACCACTCCGGAATGAAAGTGGAAGCCACGGTTGAGGCGCAGATAGGTGATGTTACAGTGAAAAAAGAGGTGGCTTTAAAACCATTTGAAAAAAGGATGGTGGTTTGGACGCCGAAGGAATATCCGGCGTTGAATTTCAAAAATGCCAAACTCTGGTGGCCGGTGACCATGGGCGATCCCAATCTTTACACACTGAACGTAAGCAGTAAGGTCCACAACCAAATATCCGACAAGCGTTCACAGGAGTTTGGTATTCGTGAGGTAACCAGCTACATCAACAAAGCGGGTTCAAGAGCCTATAAAATCAACGGACGTGACCTGCAGATACGCGGTGGCGGCTGGGCCGATGATTTGCTGTTGCGCGAAAACAAGGATAACCTGAAAGCGCAGGTCGAATATACCAAACTGATGAACCTGAACACCATCCGGCTGGAAGGTTTCTGGGGCGAAAGTGATGAGCTGTACAAACTTTGCGACGAAAATGGTATTCTCATCATGGTCGGCTGGAGCTGTGAGTGGGAGTGGGAAAACTATGTAGGCAAGAAATGTGATGAGTTTGGTGGTGTGCAAACACCCGAAGAGATAAAGCTCGTCAGCAACTCGCTGGATGACCAGGTGCTTTGGCTGCGCAATCATCCCAGCATCTTTGTCTGGGTACTGGGAAGCGATATGCTACCGCGTCCGGCGCTGGAGAAAACATATCTGAAGAACCTCGAAGTCTCCGATCCGACCCGCCCAACATTATCGGCCTGCTCGGTTCGCACGAGTGAGGTAACCGGCCCGACAGCCGTGAAAATGAATGGCCCGTACGATTACGTGTCGCCGAATTACTGGTACATCGATACCGTAAACGGAGGCGCTTTCGGATTCAATACGGAGACCGGTCCCGGTCCGCAGATTCCACCGATTGAGACATTGAAGAAAATGTTCCCGGCAGACAAGCTCTGGCCGGTGAATGAAATCTGGAATTACCACTGTGGCCGTGGCGAGTTCCATAATATCGATACGTATCTCAAAGCATTGAATCATCGGTATGGTGAAGCGAAGAACATTGACGACTTTGAGATGAAGGCCCAGTTGGCCAATTACGAAGCCATCCGGCCCATGTTCGAAGCCTTTGCGGTGAACAAAGCCAATGCAGGTGGCGTCATTCAGTGGATGCTGAATGCTCCCTGGCCGAAGCTCTACTGGCAGTTGTACGATTACTACCTCACACCCAACGGAGCTTTCTTCGGTACGCAGAACGCCCTGAAGCCGCTGAACATCATTTACAATTACGGCAACCACGGCATCTACATATCCAACGATTACCGGCATGGTTTCAAAGATCTAACGGCCGAAGTAAAGGTGCTGGATTTGCATTCAAATGTAGTTCTCAACAAGAAAGTTCCGTTCTCGGTAGATGAATACACGTCGAAAGAACTGTTGTCGTTGCCGGAAATGCGTGGTACTACGCCGGTTTACTTTGCCGATCTGCGCATCGTTTCCCCGGAAGGGAAGGAGATAGCCCATAGTTTTTACTGGCTGTCGCAGAAGAAAGATGTGCCCGATTTTAAGAATACAAAATGGTATGTCACCCCGATAAAAGAATATGCTGACTTCACGACCCTGACCGAGCTACCAAAGGTGAAGGTGGAGAAGACAGAGACTGTGGAGCAGCAGGGCGACCAAACCTGGGTGAAAGTAACGCTGAAGAATCCTTCGGACAAGCTGGCGTTCTTCATTGGCCTGAAAGCGAAAACCGATCAGTCACACAAAATGATATTGCCGGTTTTCTGGAATGATAACTATATTTCGCTCCTTCCGGGAGAAGAGCGGGAACTGACGGTGAAGATGAACACCAAAGACCTGAACGGCGAACAACCGGTAATTGAGATGAAAGGTTACAATACACTATAACAGATAGAATCGAAATTAATACAGTATTCTCAATAGACAAAAGATGCCTATGAAACGGAACTATTACATGGTGGCCCTGGTGTTCATCGTTTTCTTTGTGATTTCCTTTATTACCAACATTTTGGGTTCCATTAACCCCAATGTGTCCGATAGTTTTCACCTGAGTGGCGCGATGACCGGTTTGTTGCCTTTCTCTTTCTTCATCGCCTACGGTTTGATGTCTATCCCGTCAGGAATGCTGGTGGAGAAGTACAAAGAGAAAATCAGTATGAGTGGCGGATGGATTGTGGCTACCATCGGAGCATTCGTTTTTGCCCTGTTTCCCAGCTATCCCGTTTTTCTCGGTTCGCTGTTTTTCATCGGCGCGGCCATGGCCCTGATGCAGGTGGTCATTAACCCGCTGTTAAGGGTATCGGGCGGGGAGGAGCACTTCGCCTTCTATTCGGTGTTTGCACAGTTAGTCTTCGGCGGGGCATCGTTTCTGAGTCCGTATGTCTACTCGTACCTGGTGCTCAACCTCGACAAGAGCGGACCGCAATCGAACTGGTTCCTGCAGATTCTGGCTAAGATCACGCCGGAACATTTGCCATGGGTATCGCTCTACTGGGTGTTTGGTGTCATTACGCTGCTGATGATCGTGATCATTGTGGCTTCACGTTTCCCGAAGGTGGAACGGAAAGAAGATGAAACAACGGGAGCGTGGGCCATCCACAAAGAGTTGCTAAAAGACAAAACGGTTATTCTGTTCTTCTTCGGCATCTTTGCTTATGTGGGAACGGAACAGGGCATTGCCAACTGGATTTCGGAATTCCTGCGTACCTATCACGGTTTGCGCCCCGAAGTGGAAGGTGCGGCGGCCGTCGGCTGGTTCTGGGGAATGCTGACCATCGGGTGTTTATTGGGGATGCTGTTGCTGAAGTTTATCGACAGTAAACTGGTGCTGCGCATCTTTGTGATTGCAGCCATGATCATCCTGACAGTGACCTTGTTTGGTGGCGAACAGATGGCCATTTATGGTTTCCCGGCACTGGGTTTCACCCTTTCGGTGATGTGGTCGATAACCGTTTCGCTGGCGCTGAATAGTGTGGCGAAGTATCATGGCACCTTTTCAGGAATACTGATGAGTGGTATTGCCGGCGGGGCGTTGGTATCGTTACTGATTGGTGGGCTGAAAGACCTCATTGGCCTGCGACAGGGAATGTTCGTTCTTTACCTGACGCTTGGTTACCTGTTGTTCATCAGTATCTGGGCCAAACCATTAATCGCCAATAAAACCATTCAATTAAAGAAACAAGCAGCTGAATGATATGATGAGTTTGAGTACCTCCGCAAAAGACATGATACATTATCAAAACTAATTGTAAGTAGTCTCCGGAAATTTGCCTCCAAATCCCCTAAAAGGGCGGCTTAAAGTCCCCTTTAGGGTTCCGAGGTTTCGGAATAGGGGTAAAACGGAAAGGCTGATGACAATTTACAAGTCGAAAATTTTGTGCTGAGACTTTTCGTATACCCTTCTGATTTATCATCTTTTCCCTATATTTGGATGCATTTTGTAAAACTGACAGGAAGGTCTGCTGGTATCTGAATATCCGACTTCCGAACCAAAAAATCATCAATCCCATGAAAGGTCTCTTTAACGCATTCATCTTTGCTCTTTTTGTTAGCATTCTTTCTTCATGCTCCACGTCAACCAAAAACTACCGTTCAGACATCGATTTGTCAGGAACCTGGCAGTTCCGGCTGGATTCAGCTAACCGGGGAGTGGAAGGGAAGTGGTATGACACCGCGTTAAACGACTCTGTTCAACTTCCGGGTACGACCGATACCAACCACAAAGGATTTCTTAATACCGATTCCACTACGATGCATTTGAGCCGGGTATACCGTTACGAAGGGCCGGCCTGGTACCGGAAGACGGTCAATATTCCGGAGAACTGGAAGGAGAAGCACATCCGTTTTGTGATGGAACGGACTAAGCCTTCGAAGGTGTGGATTGATGATCAGTATGTTGGTAGTTCATTGCTGTTGGAATCGCCACAGAAGTTTGATGTGTCGACATTTCTTACTCCCGGGAAGCACACGATTACGGTGCGGGTCGATAATGATCGGAAGCTAACACCTTACGGGAATGTGCATGCCTATGCAGATGACACCCAGACCAACTGGAACGGCATCATCGGGAAGATTTACCTCGAAGCTTCCCCGAAAACGTATATTTCCAACCTGCAGGTTTATCCAGATATCAAGGATAAGAAGATCCAAGTGAAGATGGGCATCCATAACGGATTGAACTTGGATAAAGTAGATGTGGCTCTACAGGTAACTAAAACGCTCGATGGAAAGGAGACCCAACTGAAAACGGTACACTTTCAGGTGAACTGTGATTCGGTTATCAACCTGGAATACACGCTGGGCGATAAGATGGATTTATGGGACGAATATCATCAACCAATTTATCATCTCAACGCCATTATCAGCCATAACGATATCAAAGACAACAAGGAGGTTCCCTTCGGGATGCGGAAGTTTACGACCAAGGGAATGAAGTTTGCCATCAACGGTCGGATTACCTTCCTGAGGGGAAAACACGACGCCTGCGTTTTTCCGTTAACCGGATATCCGCCCATGGATGTGAAAGGCTGGATGCACGTGATGAAGATCGCCAAGTCGTATGGCATTAATCACTACCGCTTTCATACCTGGTCACCGCCGGAAGCAGCTTTCGAGGCAGCCGATCGGTTAGGAATCTACATGGAGCCGGAACTGCCTTTCTGGGGCGGTTTGGAATCGGATACGCTGGCCGATAAGCTGAAAGCAGAGGGTTTGGCTTTGCTGAAGAACTTCGCTAACCATCCTTCGTTTGTGATGCTGTCACCCGGAAACGAGCTTTGGGGCAATCTCGATAAAGTAGACAAGCTGATTGCTGACCTGAAGAAGGCTGACGGTCGTCCGTTATACACGCAAGGCTCGAATGATAACATTGGTTATTCGGGACCACTGCCCGTTGAGGATTTCCACGTAGCAGCCCGTACACCTTACGCGCACGACACGACCCTGACGCATGTGCGACTCACACAGGCTTTTGTCGATTCCCGCGACGGCGGAATCCTGAATACCGAAAAGCCGTCGACGATGGTGAACTTCGATTATCCGGTGTCGCAGATAAAGATTCCGTTGATTAGCCATGAAGTGGGGCAATACCAGATTTATCCCAACTACAGTGAGATTAAGAAATACACGGGCATTTTGAAACCCCGCAACCTGGAAGTTTTCCGAAACCGGTTAAAGAAAGCCGGCATGTTGGATCAGGATAGTCTGTTTGCAATGGCTTCCGGTGCCTGGTCGGCGTTGTGTTATCGCGATGAAATTGAAGCGGCATTGCGAACCAAAGGACTGGCCGGTTTCCAGTTGCTCGATTTGCAGGATTATCCCGGACAGGGAACGGCTTTGGTGGGCATTCTGGATGCCTTCATGGACAGCAAGCACGTAGTTGACCGCAACGAGTGGCGGAACTTCTGCAACGATGTGGTTCCGTTGTTGGAGTTTAAAAAGTATGGCTGGACGGTTAACGAAACGTTCACGGCTGGCGTGGAAGTGGCCAACTATTCGAACCGGGATTTGAAGCAACCACTGAAATGGACGGTTTCAGATCAACAAGGGAAAGTCATCAAATCGGGAAGCTTCGGGCAGCCTACCATTTCCATGGGAGGAGTCGACAGCGTTGGAGAGATTCGTATTCCGCTTTCGAAGATAGCCGTGCCTCAGAAATTAACCATTGCCTTGAGCATCGAAGGAACCGATTACCGGAACAACTATCCGGTATGGGTGTATCCGGAACCGGAAAAGGTACAACCGGAAGCTGATATTTATGTGACCGCAAAGCTAAACAACGAACTGTTCGATAAACTCAACAAGGGGGAAAAAGTATTGCTCTTCCCTTCAAAAGAGGCAGTAAAGAAAAACAGCGTGGATGGTTTATTCCCACCTGATTTCTGGAACTACGAAATGTTTAAGCAGATCAGCGAAGGAAATCATAAACCGGTTTCTCCGGGTACCCTGGGGATATTGACCAATCCGGACCATCCGCTGTTCAACCATTTCCCGACGGAGTTTCATACCGATTGGCAATGGTTTTCCATCATTAAGCACAGTCATCCGTTGAACCTGAATCAAACGGCTAAAGACTACCGTCCTATTGTTCAGGTCATCGACAACCTGCAGCGTAGCGACAAGTTTGGATTGATATTCGAGTACAAAGTCGGAAAAGGAAAATTACTGGTTTGCATGTCAAGGTTAGATGAGCTTTCCGATGACCCGGCAGCGGCACAACTCTACCGTTCGATTTTGGATTATATGGAGTCGGATTCGTTTCATCCGGCCAATGGAATCGATGAGGAGCACCTTCGGCAGTTGATAAAATAGTTGCCATCGTTGTGCCGTCAGTTGGTTATCAAGTTTTTTTTAGAAAGATTTTAAATGCAGCTGAGATGTCGCTGACTAACAGAATTCAAAACGGCCCTGTTGACCTTCATCAAATCTGGTTTGGTCTTTCCGATTGTTCCTGCTTATCTTAAAATTACCTAAAGAGAGCGGAACAAAGCATTTTCGTGACTAAATTGCGAGACTGTTATGTAAAGATGGAAATGGAACCGTTCAGCCTCAAAATAATTGTTGTCATTGCAGCCGGAATTAGTCTGATCATGGGCTTTTACATGTGGCTCATTCACCGGAATACAGTAAGGGTGAAAGGGCCGATGTGTTGGGCTGCAGGAAACCTGCTGATGGGGATCGGATTCCTTTTCAGGATAATGCCTCCGATGCAAGGCTTTTTATCTGGGGTAGCATCGATGTTGTCCATTACTGTTGGGCTGTTTATTTATCTGTCCGGCATCTGGCTTTTTAAAGAGAAAAAGATCAACTGGTGGATATTGATCGGAATTCCTGCCCTGGATATCGTACAGTCCCTGGTATTTTTTTTCGTGTTTCCACTCAACCTTGTCCGGATTGGGATACACCTGCTAATTCTGATGATCTACAGCGTAATTGCCATCTATGAGATGTTGCAATTGGACGAAAACAAGCGGTACCTTCGGAATCCTTTCCGGCTCAATGCCATTTCTTTTGCGGCTTTTCTGCTGTTGCTACTGGCGGGTATTGGCATTGTGTTAAGCCGGTCATCTTATAGCACGACAGAGATTCAAAATATTTGGATCATTTCGTTTGGAATCTCGGGGGGAATCATGACCGCGCTAACCTTTGGGTTCCTTTCGGCAGTAAACATGCAATTGTACACGGAGCTGGAAGGACAGCTGAAATCGAAAAACAAATTCTTCTCCATTATCGCACATGATTTACGAGGTCCGGTCGGTACCATCATGAACTTCCTGAACCTGATGAATACCGAAGAGGACCTGAAAGAGGAAGAGAAACTCATTTTTCTGGAAAAGATGGAAGTGTTGAGCCTGTCGACTTATCACCTTTTGCAGAATTTGCTGGACTGGGCCAACACGTCCCAAAACCTGGCAATTTATGAAGAGGAACTGATTGAATTGAATCAGTTAGTCGCTTCCAACATCGAATTCTTCGAAGGTATGACCCGGATCAAGTCCATTGGACTGGAACTTCAAAGCGGAGAGGAAGCATATATCAGTGGCAACACGAAGATGATCGAAACGGTAATTCGCAACCTGGTTTCCAATGCCATAAAATTTACCCCGAAAGGCGGGCACATTTCCATCTCGACAGAAAACAGGATGGATGGCGTTCGTTTGGTTGTGGAAGACACGGGTATTGGGATAAAACCTGACAGGTTACACCGTATTTTTGAACTGGAGAACAGCCGGTCGAACAAGGGAACGGAAGGCGAAAGTGGGTCCGGACTGGGCCTGGCGTTGTGCCGGGAGTTCGTCCGGAAGAACAACGGAACCATTCATGTCGAAAGTACCGTCGATGTCGGAACCCGCGTAGTCGTCGATTTCCCCTCGCCGGTGTAACCAAGGTGAGAGGGGGAGAAATGGAGAGTGGGAGAATCATCTACAGATGGACCGAGATGAAATTGACAGATAACCACAGATATAGAACAGTCAAAGGGGAATTGGAGAACCATTGTCAACCTCTGTGCCTCCTTTGTATTCATTGTGGTTTACATTTTTACCACAAAGGACGTTAAGGTTTACACAACGGTCTTCTTTCAACCACATTAACCACAGTAACCTCGAAGCCAAACCTGAAACCTGTAACCTTTCTAACGATAGTAACAACAAAAACCCTCTTCATCTTTCCTCTGGCATCTAATGTCTGGTGTCTCCTTCTAATTTATATCCATTCTCAATAGTTCGATTTTAATGGTGAACGTTCAATTTTCTGTGATGAACGTATCAAATTTTCTGATGAACGGAAATACTGCTAATTGGTATGACCGATTTACCGGGCCTGATGAACAATAAGGTTAGCACCTTTTTACTAATTTGGGAAGCCGATAGCCAATTTCGCAGAAGAAAAGACAGATTGCTTAGCTATCAATTAGACAGACAGAATAACCAACAATCAATATATATCGCAAAATTAATTTTATGAAGAACTATTTCGATTTTACCTTAACGGGAAAGAAGTTTCTGCCGGTGTGGTTATTGTACTATCTGGTTACTATCATTCCGATGGGCGTTTATTACTATGAGAAATATGCACCTGGCATCAATCGGATTCAAGAACCTTATCTTGGACTGATATTGTGGTTCTCGGTAATTACCGGTTTGCTCACCTATTATCTCATCGCCCGGATCACCATCGAGCATGTTCAGTATGGCGAAACCGGTCTTCGCTTTGATGGAAGATTCTGGACATTTTTTGGAAAGGTATTGCTGGGAATATTTCTATCGGTCATCACCCTTGGAGTCTATGCCGCATGGTTTGCCCGCGATATCAATCGCTTTTTTATCGATAACAGTTCGTACAGCGGACACGAATTCAGGTTCAAGGGAAGCGGGAGTACACTATTTGTCATCGTTCTTCTGGTGATTTTCATCCCGATTTTGGCAGTTTCATTAATTGCCGTGGCTTTTTTATCCGTCAAAAGTGGATCATCAGCCTTTGCATTTTTCCCACTCTTGTTCGTTTTCATTTTGGCCATTCCATATTACTATCTGTATTATAACTGGTTGATAAACATTAATTATAAAGATTACCATATTCAGTGGAGTACGAAATGGCAGCATGCCATTGGCAAGATTGCCCTGGAGGCATTCCTGTCGGTAATAACGCTGGGAATCTATTTGCCGATGGCTTTCCTGCGGTTATACACTTATTTTTCTGCACGGACCACCGCTCAAAAGGAAGACGGAGCCTATGTGTTCGGATACGATATCGAGCCGGGTGCTGATTTCCTGTTCATCTGGGGACAGTGGTTGTTAACTATCGTTACCCTGGGATTCTATCGCCCCTGGGCCTATGCAAGAATTCGGAAACGTATCCTCTGTAAAACCTATGTGACGGCCGTGAACGAACATTAAAACACTGTAGAGACGTTGCATGCAACGTCTCTACAACCTAACCAACAAAAATGATTGAAGACCATGTTTAAAGAAAGCCCCCAACCCGAAGCCCCCAAATCCTTTTATCCCAATGTCGGACAGTCTTTTCTGTTGCTGCTCCGTTTGTTTCTGATCACCATTCCACTATCCATCCCTTATTTAGTTGTGGTGATTTTGAACAGGGAGTATGTGTTGCCTTATGGCCAGCTTCTTGCTTCATTTGCCTTGTTGCTCTCGTATGGTCTGTCATTTTTCATCGTGGCCCGGTTGGGAATAAAACGCATCCGGAAGTTTGACAAACCTGAATACCGGTTGAAATTCAACATGGAACCTTACCAGGTCTTGTTGGTCGTAGGCTTGATGACAGTCGCTGCCTCCACACTTATTTCAGCGGTAACAGATTTGCTTCCTGCCTCCGATTGGTTTAATGATTATATGTCTCAGTTGGCTCAGCCCAATGTATTTGCTTTTCTGACGGTGGTAGTCGCTGCACCTGTATTGGAGGAGATTCTCTTCCGGGGAGTGATTTTGGAAGGCTTGCTGAAAAACTATTCGCCAGCCAAAGCCATCATCTGGTCAGCTGTTATCTTTGGTGTGGCGCATATGAATATGTGGCAGACCACCAGTGCTATTTTAGCCGGATTATTGCTCGGTTGGATATATTGGAAATCAAAATCCATCATCCCGGGGATCGTCATTCACTTCGTCAACAACCTGATAGGTTATATTGCCATGATGAATACAGCTGACGCGAATGAATCCCTTAGCGACAGTATCGGTGATAAACTAATGTACGGTATCGTGTTATTGATAGCGGTGGGAATTCTCATCCTCACCTGGCGCTGGCTGAACAAACGCTGGAGCAGTCCACAGGCAGAACCGGCCCTGTAGAGACGCAATGCTTTGCATCTCTATCCAACGCATTGATATGAGACGTTGCATGCAACGTCTCTATGACAAACCCACAGATAAACGTATCTTAGCGGACATCAAAGCATTGTTGTAAAGAAACGGATACATGAAGTGGAACAGACGGACGGTTACGACAGGATTGATTTTGCTGACGGGGAGCTGGTTACTGGCCGGTTGCCAGGAAAAACCGGCTGATATTCTTGGGCAAACGGAAGACCGGATGAACCGGATGCAATCGGTGGGGTACGAAACCACCATTCATACGTTTCAGCGGGAAATGGGAACCGACAAGCTCGATTCGGCGCTCTGTTATTTCGATTTCACCAGCTCCGACTCCATCCTGGGCGCGCGGTACCGGTTCATGACCAGCAGTGGCGAACAGGTGTTCAACGGGCATCAGTTCTTTCAAAGCAATCCGTTCGACAAAACCGTCATCTATTCCAATCACCAGTTCGCTTTCGATGTGAACAGCTCCACCTACCTTATCAACTCGGTGTATGTGCTGCGGAAGCTGCTGCCGGAAATGATCGACAACCCCGATATCACCATTACCCGGCAAAAGGACCGGACCATCCGGAAGCAGGACTGCTGGGTGATGTCCATCGACATGAAGAATCTGTGGATCGATCCGAATGCCAACCATCAATTGAAACGCGTACCGGGAAAGACCTATCATTATGTGTTGGCTGTCTCGAAAAAAGCGGGACTTCCCGTTCAGTTCCGGTGGAACTACCCCGACAACAAAGGGTATTGGGAATCGACCTTTCGTTACCTGGGGATCGATCAGGGAATGGAGAAATCGGCCTGGAATTACGACCGTTTTCCGAAGTCCTATCTGCGCATGTCGAAGCAGGAGTACTTCGCTTCGTTGAAAAACAGGGCGCAGGTCAAAACCGGGCAGGTAGCACCTCTATGGGAGCTTCCGGCTTTGAAGGGAGGTTTTGTCAATCTGAAGAAACTGAAAGGGAAGCCGGTGTTGCTTGAGTTCTGGTTTCCGTACTGCGAGGGCGATGACGAAGCCACCGCTTTTCTGAACAAACTGCATGAATTGGACGGACAAAACGAGCTGGCTATCTACGGTATCGAAATGACCGGCAAGGAAGCATCTAATCTCAAGAACTACATAGGAAAACAGAAGCGGCTTTATCCGACGCTTTACCAGGGAAGAAGCGTGGCTACCGAATATGGTGTTGATGTGGCCCCCGCCTTTTTCCTGATAGACGGAACCGGAAAAATCGTATACGTCAGCACTGGCCTGAACAAAGCTGCCTTGGCCCAAGCCCTTAAAACCACTCTCGAAAGACGCCCGTAGAGACGCGATGCTTCGCGTCTTCTATCATGCGATCAATCACTTTGTTAATGAATGAATCTTTATTTTTATTTAATAAAACTAATAACCAACCAGACAGATGAGATTTATTTTCAACCGGTTTCCTGATGACCCTAATTTTCATCCGGATGAAAAATGGACCGGGTTAAAAGAACCAACGGATTTGTGGACGACCCAGTTAAAGGCTATTCCTTTTATGATTTTCAATGGTGCATTAATTATTGTATTGATGGGAATGCTGGGGATTCATTTTGAGTTGAATATGACCACGATGCTTATCTCCTTCTTAATATTTGCTCCTATACACGAATTAATACATGCGCTTTTTTTCCCTGAAAGATTAGCGTCTCCCAATGTTTGGCTGGGATTTATCTTCAAAGGCTTTGCGCCTTTTGCTGCCTATTTGGGAGAGATGAAAAGGAATACATTCATTCGGGTTTTGCTGGCACCTTTCGTTATCATATCTGTAGTAGGCTTACTTTTCCTATTCATTTTCGGAAGTAATGGTCTGGTCGAACATATCCTGGTGTTTAATGCAGCAGGAGCATGTGCCGACATGCTAGGGGTCTATTATGTTCTAACACAAGTGCCCCGAGACGCCTATGTACGTAATAAAAAAATCAGGACCTTTTGGCGAATAGCGAATCCGTGATTTACACCGCACATCCGTAGAGACGTTGCATGCAACGTCTCTACTACACCAACCACAGATTCGCTATATTTACCAGCAAACCTTATCATCAACCCGGTAAAAACATGCACATGAATCGTCCCATGCGAAAACAGGAGCGCCGCCTGAACGATGAAGATACCCTGGAAATCCTGCGTAAAGGAGAGTACGGCGTTCTGTCGATGAGCACACCCGAAAACGAAGGATATGGTGTTCCATTGAGTTACGCTTACGTCGGTGATGCCATCTACTTTCATTGTGCTACCGAAGGGGCTAAACTTGATTTCCTGCGGGCTCATCCTCATGCTTCTTTTTGTGTGGTCGGGAAAACGGAAATCCTGCCGGCGAAGTTCAGCACCCGTTTCGAGAGTGCCATTGCCGCCGGAACCATCACCGAGGCGGCAGGCGATGATAAACGCAAAGGCCTTCTGCTATTGGTAGAGAAGTATTCTCCCGATTATCTCAAAGAGGGCAAAGCATACATCGACCGGGCATTCGATACCGTCATCGTTCTGAAAATGACGATTGAATCCCTGACTGGGAAGGCGAGGAAATAGAGAAATACGAATTACGCCAATTAGAGCTAATTACGCTAATTCAGCTTCGAGGTTGCTCCAGAGGAAGGTCTGGAGGACCGTAAGTCCATAGCTTGGGGGAAGGAAGAGCGGCAATAGTCGCGATGACGCCGCCCCAAGGTTGAATTCAGTACATTAAAAAGAGGCGCATGTTTCGAAAAAAATTGAAACACAAATGTTCTTGCGCCGCATATGTTAACGTTGAACAGAAACACCGGTATTTCAGGATTGACACGCGGCCACGATGTATCGTGGCCCTACCAGGCCGGCAGTAAACGGAACGGCAGGACAGCCGGACATTCATCGATGTCTTTGTGAACATTGTGCTTTCTTTGTGCACATTGTGGTTAAACTTTTTACCACGAAGGACGCGAGGTTTTATACACAACGGACGCCAAGATGGTGGTCCACAGATGAACACAGAACAAAATTGAAAAATGAGTCCCGAACCATCAGGAGAAATCCCGGATGAAACGTTTATAGCCCCGTCCCGATGCTTTTGGATTAACCCGGGGTATGGAGATGCCTGCGGGATAGCGCTCGCGTTGATTGAAATGAAAATATTTGGGCTAAAGCCCGTGAGTTCGCGACCTCTAATCCCCGAGCTAAAGCTACGGGGCAATTGTAACCGCCGAAACAACAGAGACATTGCTAACGATAGAAACCTGACACCGTTGCCCGCAACTTCTCGGTATCTGACCCCGGAGCGGGTCAAATATTGGTAGCCCCGGGTTTCAACCCGGGGTAGGAAAATGCGTGTGGGATAGCGCTCGCGAGATGAAATTGATTGAAATGGAATAGTTGTTTCGAGCGCAATGGTGATGTTGCAACATTGAAAACATCTTTTTTTGTCCTTTTGGCTTAACCCAAAAGAACGAAAAGGTCAAGGCTTGTGAATTGTATTGCGACGGGTGCCCAATCTGGATTTTGTCCCGCGACGCAAACTCGTCCTCCTAACGTCGGACTCAAACAGGCATCGCTCCTTTGTCCTTCCCGAAAAAATCCAGTTTGACCCGTTACCGCCATACACTTCGAAGGCCATTCTTAATAGCCTGATGGCGAATTTGGAACTATCGCAACCTGGAATATCAAATTCTTTATTGATGATATATTCTCTTCTTTTGTTAAAATCCCGGAGGGATGAAATATTGTTAGCCCCGGGTCTCAACCCGGGGTAAAGAGATGTGATGAAGGATAGCGCTCGCGAGATGGAGGTGATTGAAATGCCTTCCTTGTTTCGAGCGCAATGGTGATGTTGCAACATTGAAAACATCTTTCTTTTTAATAATCAGTTGTCCTTCCGGACGGGATTTCATTTTTCTCCTTAGATGAGAAAAACGAAACAAAAAGAATCAAGTCAAAGTGATCCGTCCTCCCACAAGGCTAACACACGCTCCGGCGACTTTGACGGGCCAACACACCTTTCGCCTGGCGGCGAAATTGAGACTATCGCAACTTAGAATGTCAAATTCTTTATTGATGATGTCTTCTCTTCTTTTGTTAAAATCCCGGAGGGATGAAATATTATTAGCCCGGGGTGATAGCCCCGGGTAGGGAATTGCGTGTGGGAAAGCGCTCGCGAGATGGAGTTAATTGAAATGCCTTCCTCGTTTCGAGCGCAATGGGGGAACCGTTGAACGAAATGAAAATATTTGGGCTAAAGCCCGTGAATTGGTTCGCGACTACTATTCCCCGAGCTAAAGCAACGGGGCAATTGTAACCGCCGAAACAACAGAGACATTGCTAACGATAGAGACCTGACACCGTTGCCCGCAACTTCTCGGTACCTGACCCCGGAGTGGGGCAAATATTGTTAGCCCGGGGTGATAACTCCGGGTAGGGAATTGCGTGCGGGAAAGCGCTCGCGAGATGGATCTGATTGAAATGCGTTCCTTGTTTCGAGCGCAATGGTGATACCGTCGATTGGAGCGCAACAATAGAAACAACAGTAACAACAGTAACAACAGTAACCACAGAAACCACAGAAACAATAGAAACTGCGAAGCACAACCTGAAACCTGAAACCTCTGCTATCTCGTTTCTACTATTCAACAACATCCGGCTGAACAATAAAAATTCAATCGATTTCGCTATTTTGGGACAGGAAAAACAGGAATAGCTAAAAAGCAGGCCAGACGCAAGCTAATCTTTAGCCATATCATGACCTAAACAAATAAACCAACCATGACAAGAACCAAACTTCTTATCCTCATCTCTTTTCTCTTCGTGACTCATTTGGCGTATGGACAAAACCAGAAAGTCGAAGATATGATTCGTGAAGGCGTTGCGCTGCATGACAAAGGAGAATACCAGAAGGCGATTGAGACCTACCAAAAGGTGCTGGAAATAGCTCCCAATTCGAGCGTAGCCAATTACGAAATAGCCTTTTCTTACCTGGCTGCTAAAGACTATAAAAATGCAGAGAAATTCAGTAAGAAAGTCATCGACCTGAACAACGGAAATGTTTTAGGCGCCTATATCACCTACGGGAATGCGCTGGATATGCAGGGGAAGACCAAAAAGGCCATGAAGGTGTACGAAAGCGCTGCGAAGGATTTCCACCACTATCTGGTGTATTACAATTATGCCATCTGTTGTTTTAACGCCGGCGAAACCGATAAGGCGTACGATTTAGCCATCAAGGCCATTACCGATTATCCGTCGCATGCCAGCAGTCATTTAATTCTGAGTAAGATAATGGAGAGGAAAGGCTCGCGGATAAAAGCCATGCTTCCTCTTTACTTTTTCCTGTTGCTCGAGCCTAACTCCGGCCGGTCAGCCGTTGAATACCAAACGTTGAGAAACTACATCGACCACGGGGTCACCCGGGAAGGAGAGAAGAACATCTCCGTGGTGGTTCCGGAAGATGAAGACCCCGATTTTGGCGCTGCCGAAATGATGGTCAGTTTGTCGAAGGCTTCCAACTCCCTCGAGGAGAACAAGGGAAAAACGGACCTGGAACTGTTTGCCGAGAACAACGACAACATCTTTAAGGTGATGGGCGAACTGAAGAAAGATCACAAGGGGTTCTGGTGGGACTTCTATGTGTCGTTCTTCTACCGGATGGCTAATGAGAATCTCACGAAACCGTTCAGTTATTACATCTCAGAATCGGACGGTGACGAAGCGGCAAAATGGCTGAATGATCATCCGGAGGAGTTCGACCGGTTGAAGATATGGATGAATATACCTAACAATTAGCATCGTAAATACAGAAAATAAATAACGCTCTGGTAAAAAGGTAAATAAGGAAAATGAAAAGACAACTGCTTATTCTTCTATTAATTGTTTATTCATCTATTGCATTCAGTCAAACCTCTGGTGACTATGTTGTTTTAAGGCCTACTAAAACTTCCAATAAAGCAGATACTGTTTTCGGAAATATTACGATTCCAAAAAATGGAATTGTAATTAACGTGAAGATAAAGACTGCTGAAGGGAAGAGAAAATATCATCCCAATGAGGCTATTGGGTTTCGTTGTGGCGATAAATATTTTGCCAGTGTGCCTTACAACTCAAGGGGGCATGTTTTTGCGGAGAGAATCGTAAAGGGGAAAGTCGATTTATGTCATTATTCCTCCACTCCTAAAAACTATAACGGTGGTTTAATGGGAGTTGCTGTGACAGGTCTGACGAGTTTTTATTTTATCAAATCAGACACCACGGATGAATATATCAGGGTTCCCCATTCCAAACAGAAAATGGTAGAAGAGATTGCTTCCCTTTTTAAGGACAACGAGAAAGTATATCATCAAATTACATCGGAAGATTTTCGAACCTGGGACTTAACGGACCTTGTGAAGCAATATGACCATGTGAAATAAAGGCTGAGCATAGTATCTTCCACATATTATGATTGAACAATAAGAATTCAGGTGATTTCGTTATTTCTGAGAACTGGAGCGATTCCGGTGGGCAGGAAGAAAGATTAAGACACTTAAGTATCTCATGAATATATAAACGACTACAGATGAAAACACTACTAACTTTTCTGCTAACATTTCTGTTCATCAACACTTTTGGACAGTCAGTTAATACTGAAAAGCTAAAAACTGCTTTTACCAACCTAAAGAATGATAGAAGCCTGGTTAACCAGCGCAAATACTTTGAACTATTTCCTAACTCATTCCGGGAATTTCAGGAAACTTTTGGTTATGAAAATGGAAAAGCTGCTCCACTATATGACGGGCACGAGTACATTCCCGAATTTTTCGATCTGGACAGTATCCCAATAGAGAAGCAGCTGGAAAAGTGTATCAATATTTCAATTGGAGGTCATTGGGAAGCTGATGCCGTGAGCTACTTTCAATATCATCTCCGGTCCGAGGTTTTAAAAAATGTTGGTCTGACGTATAGGCTTTTGAAAGGAAAACCGAACGACAAAATAGAGTCTTTCTTCTACTTCTTTTTTAACGAGATTCACCCTTCAAGCAAGGCAATTCCGGGAGAGTTTAATGAGATTCAGTCGAAGGACAAAGCATTTTACGAATTGTTAGTCAAAGGACATGAAAGAGCCATGAAACATAGTGGCCATTAATATTGCTGAAGAACAAAATAAGAGTCAATAAACAAGGTCCATAAAATTCTGCTTAAAAAGAGCTTCGTTCCCTGGCTGCCTGCCAACATCCCGCTTTTATCTAAAAACCTTCGTAGCTTTGATGTGAACCAATACAATCATGCCGGCATGAACTATTTCGAGCAGGAGAGCGAACGGTTGCGGTACCGGAAGTTAACCGAAGCGGACATCCCCCGGTGGGTGGACTTCTTCGTGGGCAACGACAACCTGGCGTATTTGGGGTTGGACTTGTCGAAAAGCAAAGAGGTGCTGGCGGAGGAATGGATCACCAAACAGTTCGAACGGTACCGGACGCAAAACCTGGGACACCTGGCGGTTGAACTGAAAGAGACCGGAGCGTTTATCGGGATGGGAGGAATACTGCCGCAGGTAATCGATGGCAAGTCGGAATACGAGATTGGCTATTCACTTCTTCCCGAGTATTGGGGGAAAGGCTATGGAACCGAAATAGCGCAACAGCTGAAGCGGTTCGGGTGGGAGAACATCGAAACCCAACGGTTCGTTTCCGTCATCGATATCCGGAACCAACGTTCCATTAACGTGGCCCTTAAGAACGGCATGACGCCACTGTTCCGGACTCAATACGCTTCGTTAACCGTCGATGTATACGGGATTGAAAAAGAATAGAGGAAACAACCCCTAACCAACAAGAAACTACAGTAACGACAGAAACCTTTGCAACTCCAGACTCGTTTCCGATAGTTTAATCCTTCTTAACGCCATTTAACGAACAGACGACTGAATGCCAGTGTTTATGGAGTGAAGTTTGCTACTATTTAGCATGACACTGATAAAACAGTAAACCTAAAGAAGGAGGACGCAGCGATGATGAACAAAGGCTTATTCAATCCGCTACAACCTGCCTCTGACCATTTTCTAACGCATCCGGTTTTTCATGTTTTCGAGCGTCTCTACTGGCACGTCGATACGCCGCCGCCACGCGGCTAATCCCGTAACATGTCAACCTCATCCCAACAGGCTAATATGTTCCGTTTTCCCGGGCGGAAATCCGGGCATCGAAGAGAAACAGAAGACGTCGTTCGACAAATACCAGGAATGTCAAACTTAAAAACCGTGTAGTTATGATGCGATTCATGTTAGTCGCTGTCCTGCTGACACTCGGACTTGCCAGCTGCAACGGACAGGAGCGAAAGAAAACAGTAATGAAAGATCAGGATAAACCTCAGACCGATATCAAAGTGACCAGGAAGTACGATAAAAATGGTAACCTGGTCAAATACGATTCCCTCTATTCATCTTACTATTCCAACTTCCAGAACGATTCGATTATGCGCGATAGTGCCGTGGCCCAGTTCAAACGCTATTTCAAAGGCAAATATAAATTCTCTGAAGAGCCGTTCTTCAACGATCTGTTCTTCCAGGATTCATTGCTGAAGTACGACTTTTACCGGAAAGACTTTTTCTCCAAACGGTTTAAAAATAACATGGATAAGATGGATAAACTGTTTGAGCAGATGGACTCACTGAAGAACCAGTATTTCCTGGAACAGGCAAAACCACAGGTCCCGAAGAAATAATTTCGCTTGAGGGATGACAGGCAGCCAATAGCAGATGCGGTGTGCGGCAGGACGGTAATCCATACTACTGGTGCCTGGCATCGACTCAACGGTGCAACACACCCTGCTATTGGTTTGTTTTTTTATTGCTAATTGCCTTTCGGCAGAAAGCGCATCAGTTACGTTTCCGCCATTCTACTTCGGCTTTGAATAACGCTTTCGCGGAAGCGGTCTCGACGGCCTGTACCCGGGCATCGGTGCCGTTATGCTCAATTTGCATCTCCATCTCATCGCCCCAACGTACTTCCGATAGGAATTCAAGCGAGAAAGCGCTGAGAGCATTCTGCTCGTAATGCTCGCGATCGAAACAATCGGTCACCCAATCGAGGTAACGGGTATTGTTCACGTGCATGTTCATGTCGATTTCGTCGTAACGAATCACTTTCCGGAACGCTGGCTCGGGATTTTCGAGGGAAATCCGGTCGGGCAGGGAACCTTCGAGCGCGAATTTTCCGGCATTATCGGGTATTTCCACACCCAGAGCTGCCATTCGTTGCGGACGCATGGTTTTCGCGTTCACCAGCAACCAACCCGACGCACCTCGCACGATTTCATTGTTCTGCTCGTCGTACATACGGAAGTCGCGGCGGAAGAACAACCGTTCGACTCCCACGGGCCAAGTTTCGATGCGAATGGTTTCGCCCCACTTGGGCATGCGTTCAATCTCTATGCGGATGCGCGACAGGGCCCAGAACAATTCACGTTCCATGAGAGTGTCGTAACCGGCTCCCAGGCTCTCGGCATGGTTGCCGGCCGCTTCCTGGAAGTATTGCTGTAAAACGGAAGGTTTTAACTCCTGTTGAAAATCAAGATGGTAGGAGGCTATCTTAAAGGATTCTTCCCAGACTTTTTTCATCGATAAACGTTTTGTTGGCGCCGTTGCCGGGTGATGGCACACGACGGAATGAAGAGGCAAAGATAAGAAAAGCGACGGAGGTTTCAGGTTTCAAGTTTCAGGTTACAGGTTGGGAAGAGTTTCTGTTGTTCCTATTGTTCCTGTTGTTCCTGTTGTTTCTATGGTTAAAGGATTTCATGTTACAGGTTTCAGGTTGTGCTTTGGGGGTTTCTGTAGTTAGAAGAGTTTTTAGTTTTTGAATTGAGATACCAGAGGAAAGACTTTAGACGGTCAAAGTTGTTCCGGGGCTGTAGGGCCACGATAAATCGTGGCCGCGCTGTTACCTTTTCCAGGTTCGGTTGCGTCGTTTTAGGTTGCACTTCGCGGTAACTATTGTTCCTGTCGTTTCTGATGTTCGACTTCGATAGACCGTTTTCGCAGCGGCGTAGAGGATTCCCGTGAGGGATAAAACCCAACCTGAAACCTATTTCTCCTTGTCTTTATGCGTCAGCTCAAGAGCCCTAGTAAAACAATCAACAACGGAAGCGTTACCACAAAGAATATGGGCGTCGACGTCAAAAAATAATACCATTTGCTGATAAACGTGCTGCGATTCGCATACTCTTACTCCTCCCCGAATGGGGAGGCTGGGAGGGGCAGGAAATCAGAGAAACTAATTTTGAAGCGAAACAACAGTAACAACCTCGAACTTCCTCCTACGGGTTGCGAGGCGGCCACGATGTATCGTGGCCCTACCTGGTCGCTACCGAATGAACCGGAGGAGAACAACAGGAACCGCGAAGCAAAATCTAAAACTTCTTAAAACCTAACACTTAACGCTCTTTTTAACCTGAAACTTATTTTTGCTTATGCGTCAGACTCAGCAACCCCGGCAAAACAATCAGCAACAACGGAAGGGCTACGATAAAGCCTCCAACTACAGCGATAGCCAGTGGCTGGTGCAGCTGTGCACCGGTACCGATTCCCAATGCCAGCGGCGCCAGGGCCGTGATGGCACAAAGAGCTGTCATGAGGTTGGGGCGCAACCGGACACTGATGGCATGAGTAATAGATTCATGCACCTTACCGGTATCCTTAAAGGCGCGCTTGAACAGCATATAGGTGAAAATGGCATTCTCACCAATGATACCAACAATCATGATAAGGCCCGTATAACTTCCGACATTAAGCGGCGTATGCGTGAGGTAAAGAGCCAGGAAACCTCCGGATAACCCAAGTACCGAAATGAGCAGAATGATGAGTGGGGCCTTCAGTTCCCGGAACATGAACAGAATAACGCCGAATACCAGCATGCTGGCAATAATCAGAATCGTCAGCAACTCCTTGAATGATTGTTGCTGCTGAATGTAAGCGCCTCCATATTCAATGTTGTAACCATGGGGAATGACCAAATTGGATTGAATGGTCGCTTTGATGTCGCTCATGACACTACCCAGGTCGCGACCGGCCAGACGGGCTGTCACACCGTACATGTTTTGCAGGTTTTCGCGCTCAATCTCCGATTCACCCGTGTGAAATTTAATATTGGCGACGCGTGAGAGCGGAATAAGCTGACCACCCGGCATAAATACCTTGAGATTCCTCAGCCGGGTCAGGTCAACATTGGTACTATCGTGATCGATGATGCGGATGTTCGAGATATAGTTTCCGTTAAAGATATCGCCGACTACGTTTCCCTCCACAGCAGCCTGCATTTGATACTGGAGGTTGTCAGCCGTGATGCCGTAGCGGGCCATGGCTATGTAATTGGGCACAATCGAAATGGACGGGCCGGCAATGACGATACCATCGAACACATCAGCGGTACCCTTCACCTTCGATACCAGCGTATCGACTCGTTGTGCGAGCGTCCGCAACTTTTGGTCATCGCTTCCGAATATCTTAATGACAATAGGCTGAACAGAAGTGGTCAGGTCGCCCAGCATGTCCCCGATGACCTGTCCGTAGTCGGTGGTCAGTCCGGGTACTTTGGCATCTACCTTTTGGCGGATATCGTTGATCACTTCTTCCGTGGTTCTTTTCCGGTGGTCTTTCAGTTCGATCAGATAATCGCCCCGGTTGGGTTCGGTGATGAAGAAGCCCATTTGTGCCCCGGTACGCCGGGAATAGGCTCTTACTTCGGGTACAGCCGTGATAATCTTATCGACTTCATCCAACATTTTATTGGTTGCATCCAGTGAGGCGCCGGGAGGAGAATTATAGTCGAGCACGATACTTCCTTCGTCCATTTGCGGAAGGAAACCGGTTTCCAGTCGCGGGTAAATCCAGACAATAGCGCCCAGTAGTAACACCACAATCAACACATTGATGTAAGCCCGGTGAGTGAAAAACTTTACCCAGGTTTGCTGTTTCAATACATGGGCTTCTTGTTGGGCCGCTTTCTTTTTGGGTTTACCCGAAAGCAGCAGATAAACCACCGGCAAGCCCAGCCACGTCACCAGGAACGAACAGATGAGCGTAATCATCATGGTGTTGGTCATGATGTGGAAGTAGGCACCCGCTACACCCGACATCAGGCCGAAAGGCATGAAAATAACGATGGTGCTGAGCGACGAGCCTACCATGGCCGGAAATAGGTACCGGATAGCTTTGCCGACCAGTTCGCGGGAATGAACGTCAGGATATTCCTCGTGTGTTCGATGAATTTGTTCGATGACCACCACGGCATCATCGATGATGAGTCCCATGGCTGCCACCAGCGCTCCCAACGTCATGATGTTGAAGGTGTATCCCAGCGTGTAGAGAACCGTTAGTGTAGCGCCCAGCGTAATGGGAATGACGATGAGGATGGTGCTTCCGGCTTTCGCCGAACGCAGGAAAATGAGCGCCACGACAATCGCCAGTACCAGTCCAATCCAAAACGCATCCATCACGCTCCGGATGGAGCTGTTGACGAAATCAGCCTGGACGTAATACGGTTTGATGGTCACATCTTTTGGAAGTGAATTCCGCAGTTGCGCCAATTTCTTTTGCACGGCATCGGTGGTCGAAATCAGGTTGGCGCCCGGTTGTTTCACAATATTCACCAGCACGCCTTCTCTTCCGTTGGCATTGACTTTAATATATTCGGTGGCCTTCTCAATCTTGATCTGCCCCAAATCTTTCAGGAGAATAACGCGGTTGCCGTCATTCTTCACCACCATGTTTTCCACGTCCGATTTATCGTGCATCGATGCGTCCGTCACACTGAGATACAGTCGCCGGTAGTCGCGGAGAAAGCCGTTGGAGCGGATGAAGCCGGTAGCCGCGAAGCGACTCTTTAATGTTGCCAACGTGATGCCGAGGCTGCTCATCTTCTGCCTATCGGGAATGAAGCGGTACTCCTTCTGTTTTCCGCCAAGGATAGCCACCGAAGCCACACCATCCGCCTGCGAAAGAAAAGGCTTCACCTGGTAGGTCGCCATGTATTTCAAATCGATGAGCGAACGGGATTTGCTCTCCAGCGAGTAACCTATGACCGGCAGGATGGAAGGCGTCATTTTTTCCACCGTGATGCTGATATTGCTGGGAAGCTGATCGCGAATCTGATTGATGCGCGATTGTATTTGCAACTGACTTAAACTGATGTCCGAGTTCCAGTCCAGAAATGCCGATATTTCGCAACTGCCCCGGCTGGTAGTGCTGCGAATCATCTTCAGCCCGGGGACCTGTTTAATGGCGTTTTCCATTGGACGTGTTACCGTCACCATCATCCGGTTGGCGGGTTGCAGTCCGGCATCAGCAATCACCTTTACTTTTGGGAATGTAACTTCCGGGAAAAGGGAAACCTGAAGTTTGGAATAAAAATAGACACCTCCCAACAGAACAACAGCCAGGAAAAAGGTGACCGGTTTTTTAAATGCAGTATAGAAGTCTTTGGTGTTCATCGATAGAAAAAGTTTCGTGATTAGCGAATCACTTTTACATTCAGCGTGTCAGGGACACCGTAGTTGCCGGTCGTCAGGATTTCGTCAGCTGGCTTGAATTGCGGGGTAACAATTTCCACGCTGTCAGCCGTCTGAATGCCGGTGGTTATCGGAACTTTTACGGCGGTTTCCTTACCGTCCAGCTTCATCACCCAGAAATGGGTTTCTGTTTCGTTGGCCAAAACGGCGGCTTTCGGAAGAATTTGGGCACCCGCTTTTTCCTGTTGTACTAATGATACTTTGGCGATAAGGCCTTCCGGAACGACGCCCGCTTTTTGCACCCGGATAATCACCTGGCGGGTTTGCGCAGCCTGATCAACGGAAGGCAACGTTTCGGTGACCACTCCGCTGAGCTTTCTTCCATCGGGTAGTTGCACGGGAAGCGATTGGCCTCGGCTAATAATCGATGGCCATTCTACCGGTACGTTCAACAGAAAAGCCATACTGTTCTTATCGTTGAGAGTGGCGAGCGGTTCCCCTTCCGGGACAAAGTCGCCGGTTTGGTGACTGATGGCTGCCACATAACCCGATACGCTGGCGCGGATGGTCATCCTTCCCGACAGGCCGAGTTTCCGGTTCAGACTATCGAGGCTGTTGCCCAGCGCCCTCGATTCTTTCGTCTCGATAACGAATACCGGATCTCCTTTCTGTACCATCTGTCCCGGTTCGGCGAACGACTTCACGACGTATCCGGTGACAGGTGATTTCAATACATGCTGTCGACGGAAGACGGCTGTAGCATTGAGTTGTACGGTTTGTTGAATGGTCCCTTGCCTGACATGGGTTACCTGAACCTCGGGCAGCGGAGCCGATGGGTCGGCAGTTGAAGCTGATTTCTTTTGACCGCATCCGCTGAAAGTCAAAGCTGCGAGCACAATGGCTCCGGCCAGCAAATAGCGTTGAGCTGACAATGAAAAACGGATACTATTTTTCTTCATGAATGGCATACCTGACAAATTCGTTTGTATATCGTTTTCCCGGAACGGTTATTCCGTCCAGTAATTAATTTCGTTGATGATTAACCATCGTTTAACACGGATGAGGCTCTGTTCGTTCTTCAGATCGATGAAATTCTGAATGACCATGAAATACTGCGGAATGGAGACAGTGCCCTGTGCCACCAGTTTGCGGTTGGCGCGGATGAGTTGGTTCACCATCTTCAGCTGATCATTCACATCGGTTTGCTGGCTTTCCATTTGGCCGAGCTGCCGGAACAGTTCATTGATTTGCTGATTGTATTGGTGTTGGAAATAACTGCGCTGTGCCGCCAAATCTTCCTGTTGCAGTATTAGTTGTTGCTGTTTCAACTCTTTTTGATGACCATCGTAGATGGGAATGGAGAGACTCAGTCCGGCGCCGCCACCGAAATTGGTTCCGGGCGTCTTTTCAAACGAGGACATGTAGCCGGCGTCGGCATGCAGTTTCAGTTTGGGCTGATATTGTTGCTTGTTAATTTCCTGCTGATTCAGCAACCGGAGACTGTCGAGTTGATATTGTTTCAGGAACGCGGTGGGAGACGTCATTTGCGAGCCTTCAGGAATCATTTGCGGCGCTGGCAGTGCCACGACACCTGAATCGGGGATGCCACACAAATTCCGTAATTGCGACAAGTCGTTCAGCAGTTGAGTACGGGCCTGAGTCACCAGGAGTGCCTGCTTCCGCACATTGGTGAGAAATGCGAGGTAATCGGTTTGCTGATACACGTTGGCGCGGGTGAGTTCCAGCAACACGTTTGATTCGTTCTTCAGCGTGTCTAACACCTCACGGTTGTAACGGTACTGCAGTTGGTCGCCATAGGTGACCAGATACTGCCGGGTGACGTTTCGTTTGATCTGCTTTCGCGTTAGCTGAAGCGAATTGACGGCCTTCTGCCGGGTGAGGGAGGCTGCATTCAATTTTGGTTTCATCTGGTTCTGAAACGGGATGGCCTGGTCGAAGTTGACCACCGATCCCAACATTCCCTTATTGGAAAGAGCCACATCGTAGCCCCACTTTCCATTGGTGGGATAATAGCTGGCATCGCCCTGAAAGCCAATTTGGGGACCAAACTGCGAGCGCACCAACGCACTGTCGATGATTGCAGACTTCACCGCATTCTTCCCACTTTTTAGTGAAGGATTATTCGCGTATGCGGAATTCAGGTAGTCATCCAGCGACGGCTGTGCCTGCACTATTCCACTCCCGATACAAAACCATAAAAAAAGTAAACTCCGAATTTTCAATTTCGTCATGTTTATTATCTGTTCATCCGGCACTGGCCGGTACATCAGTCAACATCTTCGTCCTCACTTTTCAACAACTCTTTCTTCAGGAGTTGGCCATTGGGTGCAAAAAGCAGTTCTACCCGGGCCTGTTTATTTTTTACCACCATTTCATAAGCGACAGCGTATTCCTGTGAGCATAGCTTCTCCGGCGATTGAATCACGAAATCGGCAAAACCTTCTGTTAACGCCTCCTGAACGGCCGTTGGCAACTGCTCAGGTGCTATGCTTTGTTCTGTTTCCTTCCAGTTGCCCTTCTCATCAAAAGTAGCCGATGTTGCACGTCCCTGCCATTGAAATTCCGCTTCAAATTCGTGCAGGTTTTCGTGCGACCAGCTGATTTGAGTCGCTTCGGGAAACATTTTGCCCAGGTTCGATTTGGCTGCCTTCGGTACCTGCACGCTGCAAGCCGATATTCCTGTAAGGGTAAGAAGAACAATGATGTAGGGTAATACGCTATTCTTCATTTGATTTTTTGTTTTGACTTCAACACGAAGGCAATGTTACCATTCAAATCTGAATAGAATCTGAAGTTAGAACAGAATTGTGAGGATATGGTTGTTGTCCGCGTAATCGTATGTTACCGTCATGCCGGTTACTGCACCAATTTCTTTCACGATGGCTAAGCCTAAGCCCGTGTTTCCTGTTTCGCCTCCGGTCTGAAACCGCTCAAACATTTTCTCAGCGGGTAACGACGGTTCTTTGCCGCTATTGCTGATTTGCAATTCATGTCCTTCTAACCGAATTTGAATCTTACCGCCCTTGATGTTGTGGCGTACGGCGTTGCCCAGCAGATTTGACAGGAGAATGTGCGCCAGATCGGGATCGATATGCCAGATCGCTTCTGCTGCATAAGTTTTCTCGACCGTTAACTTCTTCGATGTGATGAAATCTTCCAGTTGTTCCAGTAGTTCGTCGAGTATGATGCTGACCTTTAGTGGTTGATTCTGATTGAATTGCCGGTTTTCAATCCGCGTAAGCGTTACCATGCTCCGGTTGGTTTGAGACAAACGGCGTGCATTCCGGTAGGCCGACTGCACCAGCTTTGACTGTTCGGGAGACAGGTCTTTCGATTGCAACAACATTTCGAGTTTGGACAAAATGATGGCCAGCGGCGTTTGAATTTCGTGTGAGGCATTTTCGGTAAACGACTTCAGGGCCTGGTAATCCGAGCGCACTTTGTTGGTGAGTTCGGTGATGGCATTCTCCAGTTCACGGAATTCCAGTATGTCGGTGCCGGAAGGTTGGGGCTGTGTACTGCCCGAGAGGCGGAACTGTTTCAAATGTCCCAGTGTGTGATAAAAGGGAGCCCACAACCGCTTCGACATAAAATAGTTCATGAGCAACAGTGCCGCTAAAAGCAGCAGCAATACCAGGCCGATAGAGCTACTGATGGCGATGACCATGTCGCGGTTTTCGACCAGCAGGCTGCGGATGACGATTTCGTACGGAATACCGTTGATGGTTGTGCGGGATGTTAGTTGCCGGTACGATTCTTTGTCCCCTTCGATGGGATCGGGGAGCCGAACGGTTTGAATCCTCACCGACTCCTTCGTTATAGGGGACTCTAAGCGATGAATAATCAAAAGAGGAGGAGCGTCGCTAACGGTCATTCCTTTTTTCAGCTGTAGCTCGATATTCATTTGCATCGCCGTCAGGTTCTCGTCCACCTCTTCGTTTTCAATTCCGTTAATCATCCGGAAAAGGGCAAATCCGGCCAGCACAAAAAAGAGGGTGGTCAGCAACAGTTGATATCCTATGGTTTTTCGAAGCAGTTTCACCAATATGCGTTTTGTTGTTTTATTCGTCACTCCATTTGTAGCCCATGCCGTATACCGTCCGGATGTAATCGTTGGCACCGGCATCGGTCAGTTTTCGGCGTAGGTTTTTGATGTGTGTATAGATGAAATCGAAATTCCCGGCCATTTCCATGTAATCGCCCCACAAATGTTCGGCAATGGCTTCCTTCGTCATCACCCGGTTTTGGTTGGTGACGAAATACTGCAACAAGGCAAACTCTTTGCGAGTCAAATCCGGTTGTTGTTCATTGATTCGGGCTGTTCCCGATTCAGGGTCGATACTGATTTCGTGGTAACGGATTTCGGTTTTTCCACCAAATAACCGACGGCGACCTAATGCTTTTACCCGGGCATTCACTTCAGCCAGATGAAACGGTTTCGTCAGGTAATCGTCGGCACCCAAATCAAGGCCCTTGAGTTTGTCGTCCAGCGAATCCCGGGCTGAAATGATCAGCACACCGGGAGGTGGCTCATGCTCTCTCATTTGGTGCAACAGCTGCAAACCGTTCCCGTCAGGCAAATTTATATCGAGTAAAACGATGTCGTAATGGAAGGCTGCCAGCTTATCTTCGGCTGTAAAGTAGTCATAAGCCGATTCACAGATGTTTCCTTCGGCTGCCAGATACATAACTAAATCGTCAGCCAATGATTGCTCATCTTCCACTATTAATATTTTCATCTCTGAAAAACAGTTTTAAAGTTGCCCGAATGGTAAAAGTAGGCAGAATCGGGTTTTAAAGTGACATATTATTAGCAGTTTCTCCAATATTATTAAGCCTATCACCGCGGCTGGAGTTGTTAACTTGTTTTAGTAAACAGCTTTCTAAAACGTCATCGCCATGGAAACGCCACCGCCTTTTTGATACAATGTTGGGGCGAACACCAGGTTCCGCTTCTTTCCCCAGCGGTGCTGATGCGTCAGGTAAACGAACTCCACCGAGAGAATTCCCACGCCTGCACCAGCCAGTACATCCGAAATCCAGTGTTTGTTATTCATCATACGCAACACGCCCACACCAGTAGCCGTTGCATACCCGGCTACACTAATCCAGGGCGAAATATGCCCGTATTCCTTGGCCAGGAAGGTAGCCGACAGGAACGCCTGCGCCGTATGCCCCGACGGGAAGGAAGTAAACACGCCTCCATAGGGCCGCTCCACCCGCGTAGCATGCTTGATGCCATACACCACTACCGACATCAGCAGTTCGGCCTTGGTAAAAAGCAGACTTTGGTTCAGAAAATCGTTGCGTCCTTTCACGCCCATCGCTCCCAGTCCCAATGTCACAACAGCCGGTGCAAATTGCAGATAATTGTCGGCCGAGGTGTGAAATGTCGGGTTCCAGCCATGCATGGTGTTGTGAATGCGGTACTTGCTGAGCACCGTTTGCCGGGGAACCGCCATGGTCACCAGTCCGGCAGCTATCAGACCGGTAGGAAGAATGGCTTTCTTCAGAATATAGTGCGCTTTGGTCCGGGTAACCGTCTGCAGACTATCCCGGGAACGACTTGCCTGCCAGTACCGGACCACATCGGTGTACTGTGCCGTATGCATATGGAAGTCGTGGATCAACTGGCTTCCGGTTTGATCATCATCACCTAATGCCTTCCTGAAATCATTGGAAGCCTGAGCCTGACCAATGAACATGCTCAGAAGAAAAAATAACACAATTCGATTCATCATTTTAAATGGATTTATGGATGATAAGTAATTACTATGCTCATTCATGGATTATGAATTGGATCAACATCAGAATTTGAATTGTAGACTCAGGTTGAACCGGCTAACAATGTGATGGGTATCGTGAACCGGATACCAGCCACTCATGTTGGGCGAAATCGTTACTCCCTTTGCCGGGTGAAATTCAATTCCGGCCAGGTAGAGCCTTCCGTCGGCCAGCACATCCCAGCCATCCAGCGCACCATCGTTTCGCTTCGACCAGAGCTTATCGTACCGGACGAAGAGGTTGGAATGTTTTTTTAGTTTCATTGTGGCATAGAGTGAAATCCCCGAACGGTCCTGATCGTTCACATTGGCATGCGCCAACTGATAATTGTACTCGAGTCCGGCGGTTACTTTCGTTCCGGCATACCCCAGGAAAGCTGAGTAGGTATTCTGCGAGACCCCTTTCTTCATGTAGTCGAAGTAGAAGCGGGCATACAGTTTCTTCACTGGTTGGATGGTTAACCCGGCGGTATATTGCAGGGCGCTGTCCTGCTGCAGCTTTTGATAACCTTCGCCATTCAGCACCGACGCATCGAACTGCACATAGGGCGACCATTTCCACGCAAGTGAAGCCCCCAGGTCGGCTTCCGGGCCAAAGTGATATGCATCCATAAATGTGCGCGCGACATAGCGGTGTCCCCAGAATTTCTCCTGCAACCGAAACTCACTGGTTGGGATGACGCCAAACCGGAACTTCAGGTTATTGTTGTGGTACTGCAGGTAAGCGTTCTTCAATACGGCATTCAACTTGATGCCACTCGTATCGGGGCTGCCCGCGTCGAAAATCACCTTGCCCGAGAACCGCTGGCTGAAAGCATATTCATATCCCAGGTAAGCCCGCGATATGTCGAACGATGGTTTGCCTTTGAAGTTACTCAGCCGATAGGTAAAATTGCTGAAGACCTGCACGACGGCCTTTCCGTGCGGTCTAAAATCTTCCTGCTTTGCTGATTGTGCCATGACCATTTTGCTACCGGACAAAAGCAACACGAGCAGGCTAAATCGGATTATTTTCATCGTTAACTATTCTGTGATAAGTGAAAGGGAAATCATAACAGGAAGCGAAGTCCGAACTGCAGATTATAAAACCGGGTATCGAGGTGCGGATGCGGACGAAGCGGGAACGGGTGCCCCGACGTGTCCACTTTCCAGCCGGTGAAGGTGGATGGCGGAGCATTGTCGGCGTCGTGAGCGAGCAGGTATTTGGCCTCGGTAAAAAAGCGGACGTGGGAATTCAGTTTAATGGAAACGCCGTACAAGAGCTGCATGGCCAGCTTCACACTGCGGAACATTCCAGGATTCGTTTCGGTAATTCCGGCGCCGATTCCTGCGCCCCAGTAACCATAGCTGCCATTGTCTTCAGCTCCTTTTTTCCGAAAAGGATTCCGGGTTTTGGAAAGGAAACTCAACAAAAACAGGTTCCGCGACTGTTCCATTTTTGTGAACGGTGGGGTTTCGTCGGTGAGAAAGCGAACGCCACGGCTCTTGTTTTCCCATTTCAGATAGCTAACATCAAATCCGATCTTATGGTGCCAATAGGTTACGCTGAGGTTCGACACCGGAGACCACGATGATATGGCCTTCGATGTCTTCAGATTTTTCATCAGAACCCCATTTTCGTAGTACCTGAACTTTAAATCCTGCCTACCGGGAATTTGCAGGCCATATCCCATACTGATGCTCAACTGGCCGTACCCGGTCGAAATGGTGAGCATAAAAACCACCACCGAAACCGGAAGGGCCTTTTTCCAATTCATTGTCTGTTTCATCAATTGAACATTACTTCAACACAGGCATCACTTAAGTTGGGTTATCCGGTTTCGTTAGCGACTTGTACAGGAAAAGCAAGTTCGTTTCAACAGGAAATAATGCGCCATGGATTAATCGTTATCCTCTCCGTCTTTCAAAATTCGTTTATGTTTCAGTACACCTTCTTTGGTCACCTGTACTTCCAGAGCCTGCTCTTTCTTTTTCAGCTCAATTTCGTAACCGGAAAAAGTGGGTGAATCGATGATGGCGACTTCTCCTGTTTTGTAGCCGGCAAACTGACTGGCCAACGTATTCTTCACCGCTGTTGGAAGGGAACGTCTGCTGATTTCGGTCTCGGTTTCCAGCCAGTTCCCGGCAGGATTGAATGACGCGGAAGTTTCTGTTCCGTTCAAATAGAATTCAGCTTCCCATTCATCGGCTTCTTCCTGGTTCCAGTGCACTTTTTGTGCATTGGGGAATTTCTGCGAGAAAGCATCGGCTACGGCATTCGGTAATACCGCTTTTTGTGCATGCGCACAAAGACTCATCCCTAAAAAGGCGAGCAATACAAAAGTCGTTTTCATAATTTCCTGAATTTTGATTACGACTCAAACGTAATTTTCAATTCTAAAGGAATTTTGAAGTTGATCAGATTGAACTCATCCAATAAAAGTTTTCGAATCTGCCCGGGGGCAATTCGAAGCCGGGAATTTGCCTTTTCATGTTTGTCTGAGGTCACAACGGAGAGTGGATGGTAAGGAGATTGCTTTTTTTCGAAGAGGGTGGGATAAAATAAGTGACAGTCATTTGGGATGACAGAGTAGCGACAATTAGAGATTACTCAAATCGTAATACTGATATGATAAATAGCAGTCTCCAATATGAAACCTTGCAGGTATATGGATGTGTTGTGTTATTTAATTTATTGAAATTAATGACTTTATGATTGCCTGTGTGTTTTGTTGATATAAATTATCATTACTTAGAATGGTTAAAAATAACTAAATCAGGGTGTAGTGGCTTTCAATTTGTGTTAAACTTGCAGCTGAGTTATTGATTGAGAAGTGAGGAAAGCGATTAAAAATATCATTGCCATTTTATTACTGCTGATACCAATCGCAGTGGGGTATGCTCATTTTACCAACGCGGTACACGAGCTTTCGACAAGAAAACGCGTGGCCGAATTCAGGAGTCCTGAAATGGCCAATAGTTCCACTTCTCATGGTTTCTTCACCGAAGAGCCGGATCCTGCTGCTCTGACTTGCGTTGACGAGAACAAGCAGGAATTGGAAGTTCAACTCCTTAAAAATTTCGTAGTGCTGAAGCGTGATTTGAACACGGAACTGGAATCGGTTACCTGTTCGTTCAGTGATCATGCGATGCATACCGTCCCGCTCAATGAAACGGATGATTTCATCTATTTCATTGAATCCCTTCTTTTATAAGTCACTTATGATCTGATCCGACTGTTCGGATCATCATTCTTCGCCGGATATCTCTTTTTCCCGGGAAGAACAATCTGATGGAATTCCCAACCCGGTATTCCGATTTCAGTGAATCATCATTTATCAATAAAAATTTATACAACATGGGCAGTGTATCTATTCTACTGTTAATGTTCTGCGGTTTCGCTTTTGCCGCACTGGCAATTGGATTGGGCAACAAGCTTTCGCTCAAGCGATATAATCCCGAAAAGGGTGAGGCGTACGAATGCGGCATGGAAACGCAGGGCACAACATGGGTTCAGTTTCATGTGGGCTACTATTTGTTCGCCCTCGTGTTTCTATTGTTCGATGTGGAGATAGCCTTTCTCTATCCCTGGGCCGTCGTGTTCAAGGAAATTGGCATGGTTGCCTTCATCGAGATTGTATTTTTTGTGTTGGTGTTATTCCTGGGCCTGTTATATGCCCATAAAAAGAAAGCCCTGTCATGGATGTAAATAAAAATCCCGAACCGTTTCCCGGCGAGATTTACGAAGATGAGTCGGGGAATACCAACTTCCTGGTTTCGAATATCGATAAGCTGAGTAACTGGGCACGAAGCAACTCGCTTTGGCCGCTTACTTTCGGAACCAGCTGTTGCGCCATCGAAATGATGTCAGCGGCATCGGCTAAGTACGACTGGTCGCGGTTTGGCTTCGAAGTAGCACGTGCTACTCCTCGTCAGGCCGACCTGATTATTGTAGCGGGAACCATTACCAAGAAGATGGCACCGGTGCTGAAACGTCTGTACAACCAGATGCCCGAACCGAAATATGTAATTGCCATGGGGGCCTGCACCATTACCGGCGGGCCTTTCTTCTACAACTCCTATACGGTTGTGAAAGGCGTGGATAATATCATCCCGGTGGATGTGTACATCCCGGGTTGTCCTCCTCGTCCCGAAGCGCTACTGGAAGGTATGATGAAGCTGCAGGAGAAAATCAGGCATTCGAGAGCTTATGTGATTGACAAACCGAAAAAGAAGGAAAACGATGACTAAAGAAGAACTGAAAAGTTACCTGGAGAAAACCTTTCCGGGAATGACGCAGGAAGAGAACATCGATTTTCCTGTGCTTTGGGTGGAAAAGGATGAGATTTTTGAAGTGGCTAAAAAGCTGAAGGAAGACGAAGCCACGAAATTCGATTTCCTTTTTGATGAAACAGCTATCGATTGGCAAACGCATTTTGAAATGGTTTACCACATGACTTCCACTACATACCGCCACGATTTGGAGATTAAGGTTAAGCTGGAAGACAGAGACCATGCTGAGCTGCCGTCGGTGGAGCCGCTGTGGAAAGCTGCCGAAATGTACGAGAACGAAATCTGGGACTTGTTCGGCATTCGCTTCTCGGGACATCCGCATTTGCGACGCATTTTCATGAGTAACGAATGGAAAGGTTATCCGCTTCGGAAGGATTACCAGGACGACGATGTTATATCCCTGTAATTGACTGTTATGGAAACAAAAGATATCAAACGCGACGAATTTGTCATCAACGTTGGTCCACAGCACCCTTCCACGCACGGAGTATTACGCCTGGAACTGTGGCTTGACGGTGAGGACATCATCGATTCGAAGCCTCACCTCGGGTATATCCACCGCGGCATCGAGAAAATGTCGGAGGCACTGGGCTACAAACAGTTTATCTACCTCACCAGCCGGATGGATTACCTTTCGGCGCATATGAACAACCAGGCCTGTTCGCTGGCTATTGAGAAAGGCCTGCAGGTTGAAGCACCGCCACGTGCGCAGGTTATCCGCGTACTGATGGCCGAGTTGAGCCGTCTGGCATCGCACCAGTTGTGGTGGGGAGCACTGGGACTCGACCTCGGTGCTGTTTCGCCTTTCTTCTACGCTTTCCGCGAACGCGAAATGATTCTGGAAATCTTCGAGGAAACCTGTGGCTCACGCCTGACGATGAATTACATCACACCGGGTGGGGTTGTGAATGACCTGCATCCCGATTTCGTGAAAAAGGTGAAAAAGCTGATTGAACAGCTGAAAGGCAACCTCCACGAATACGATCAGTTGCTGACCGGCAACGCCATTTTGCAGGCCCGTACCCGCGGCGTTGGAAAACTGACCGCCGAAGATGCTATCTCATTAGGTTGTACTGGTCCCGTCGCCCGCGCCTCCGGCGTGAAGTGCGATGTTCGCAAATTGCATCCCTACGATGGTTACGACAAGGTTGATTTCGAGGAAGTTTTGAATGACAAGGGCGACAACTTTGCCCGTTACTGGCTGCGCATTGCGGAGATGGAGCAGTCGATTCGCATCATCGAGCAACTCATCGACAACATCCCGGAAGGAAGTTACCGTGAGAAGCTGAAAGGAGTAGTGAAATTGCCTGCCGGCGAATATTATCAGCGGGTGGAAACAGCTCGTGGCGAGCTGGGCGTTTACATCGTGAGCGACGGCAAAAAAGAGCCGTATCGTGTCAGGTTCCGGACGCCCAACTTCTCGAACCTGAATGCCTTGCGGCCGATGTTGAAGGGCGCTAAAATCGGTGACATGGTTTCGATGATGGCCACGCTTGATTTAATTATTCCAGATATCGACAGATAAGATAATACGATACAAATGCAATTATCCATATCATTATTAGAAATAACCCGGGCCATTGACAGTTGGCTGAACAGCATTTTCCATCCGCACGTAGCGTTTGGAATCGAGCTGGTGCTGGCCGGAGTTGCTGTGATTCTGCTGGTAGTAGCGATGGCCGTTCTGATGGTTTACGCTGAGCGGAAACTGGCCGGGTTCATGCAGATGAGGCTTGGCCCGATGCGCGTCGGAAAGTACGGATCGCTGCAGGCTATTGCCGATGTGATGAAGCTTTTATTGAAAGAGTGTTTAGTCCCGACGAATTCCGATAAGATGATGTTCAAGCTGGCGCCGTTTGTGGTGACCATTGTGAGCTTCATGACGATAGTGCCCATTGCGTTTGCCAGGGGCATTCAGCTTTGGGACATCAATATCGGGGTATTTTATATTACCGCGGTCAGTTCCCTTTCGGTGATTGGGATTTTGATGGCCGGCTGGTCGAGCAACAACAAATACTCGTTGCTGGGCGCCATGCGAAGCGGAGCGCAGATTGTGAGCTACGAACTATCGGGCGGACTTGCACTGATTGTTGTCGTGATGATGAGCGGAACATTGAGTATTTCCGGCATTGTTCAGGCGCAAGCCGACGGCTGGTGGGTGATTAAAGGACACATTCCGGTAATTATCGCCTTCGTAACCTTCATTATTACCAGTACAGCAGAGCTGAACCGGGCACCTTTCGACCTTGCGGAAGCCGAGTCGGAGTTGACAGCCGGTTACCACACCGAATATTCGGGAATGCAGTTCGCTATGTTCTTCCTTTCGGAATATACCAACATGTTCGTGTTGTCGATGGTAGCAGCTACTGTTTTCCTCGGAGGCTGGATGCCGTTCCACATTGCGGGACTCGAAGGATTAAACCATTTCATGGATTACATTCCCGGAATTGTCTGGTTCTTCGGCAAGACATTCTTCATCCTGTTCCTGATTGTGTGGTTCCGTTGGACTTTCCCGCGACTGCGTATCGACCAGCTGTTGAAACTGGAGTGGAAATACCTGCTTCCCGTAAGTATAATCAATGTTCTGTTTGCGGCATTCATTGCCCTGATGGGATGGTATCTGTAAATGAAGGAGGGTAAGATGAATAGCATATATCAATATTTCAGAGCAATCTGGTACGGGTTTTCTTCTCTCTGGAAAGGGATGATGCTCACCGGGCACTACCTGGTGCATCCGAAGAAGATCCTGACGGAACAATATCCGGAAAACCGCGACACCCTATACATTCCTGACCGGTTTCAGGGCGAAGTGGTTCTTCCGCACGACGAGAATAACGAGCACTTGTGTACTGGCTGTACCATTTGTGAGATGAACTGCCCTAACGGTTCTATCAAAATCATTACACAACAGGTGGTAACGCCGGAGGGCAAAAAGAAAAAGGAATTGGACAAGTGGGTCTATCACCTGGGACTTTGCACGTTTTGTGGCCAATGCATCGATGCATGCCCGCAGGATGCGATTAAAATGTCCAACGCCTTCGAACATTCGGTTTACGACCGGAAAGTACTTACCAAGGTGCTCAATCAACCTGGTTCAAAACTAAAAAGCGCAAAGAAATGAGTGCATCAACCATCATATTTTATATCGTTTCGGCTCTTGTGCTTGTTTTTGGTGCGATGAGCGTTTTTACCCGGAAGATATTCCGCGCGGCGATATACCTACTATTTTCCTTAATTGGAATTGCCGGAATTTATATCCTGATGAACATGGATTTCATCGCGGCACTGCAGGTGTTAATCTACGTAGGCGGGATTATCGTCCTGATTATCTTTTCGATTTTCCTGACACACCAGGCAGGAGACAAGCTGCCGAAGCCCCTTTTCAAACGAATTGTGGCAGGAGCCAGCATGGCTGCTTTCGGTCTGATTGTCGTGTTGGGAGTCTTTTATAAGACTGCATTCAAAGTAACGACTGAGGCAGGAATCGATCATTCAGCCCGAAGCATTGGACGGCAGATGCTCGATTACCATCACCACGGATATGTTTACCCGTTTGAGATTGTCAGCTTTTTGCTGCTGGCGGCACTGGTGGGATGTATTGTGATTGCAGTGAAAATTCAAAAGAAATAACGTTATGGAACAAGTACCATTAGCACATTTGCTGATTCTCAGTTCGGCCCTGTTTTTCCTGGGGATTTATGGATTTTTCACCCGGCGTAACATGATTACCATGCTCATGTCGGTGGAATTGATTCTGAACAGCGTGAACATCAATTTTATCGCGTTCAACAAGTACCTGTTTCCGAATCAGCTGGAAGGAATATTTTTCACCCTCTTTATCATCGCGGTAGCTGCGGCAGAGGTTTCGCTGGCCATTGCCATTATCATCAACCTGTTCCGCAAGTTTAACACAGTCGATGTTGAGGAAGTTGACACCATGAAATTCTAAGCTATGACTTTAGATAATATTGTACTACTCATACCGTTATTGCCGTTGCTCAGCTTCCTGTTGCTGGGACTGGCCGGAAAACATATTTCGGTCCGCTTCTCTGGAGTGATTGGCTCGGTGATTCTAGGAGCTTCGCTGGTTCTTGCGCTGGTAACTGCTTACGATTACTTTTTCGTTATCGGTAAGCAAGGAGGTGAATTCATCCCGTACCTGACGGCACAACTGAACTGGTTGCCGTTTAATACGGATTTATCGATTAATCTGGGACTGGTTCTCGATCCCATTTCTGTAATGATGTTGCTGGTCGTTACGTTTGTTTCTACGATGGTGCACGTTTACAGTTTGGGTTATATGAAAGGGGAGGAGCGGTATACCACCTATTATGCTTACCTCGGATTGTTCACCTTTTCCATGCTGGGACTAGTGCTTTCGACCAATATCTTCCAGATGTACATTTTCTGGGAGCTGGTAGGAGTTTCATCGTATCTGCTCATTGGGTTCTATTTCAGTCGTCCGTCGGCTGTGGCTGCTGCCAAGAAAGCGTTTATCGTTACCCGCTTTGCCGATCTGGGTTTCCTGATTGGTATCCTGATGCTGGGCTATGGCGCACACAGCTACGATTTCTTTACCCTGATTGAACGACTCTCACATCCGGGTTCCTCCTATTTGGTAGCCATGACCGGAGCGTCGTTCCTGGGCATGAGTACGCTGACCTGGGCACTGATTCTGGTCTTCATTGGCGGTGCCGGTAAGTCGGCGATGTTTCCATTCCACATCTGGTTACCCGATGCCATGGAAGGTCCTACACCGATTTCGGCTTTGATTCACGCCGCAACGATGGTAGTGGCCGGAGTCTATCTGGTAGCCCGTCTGTTCCCGATATTTGCTGTGGGTGCACCCGATGCTTTGACCGTTGTCGGTTACGTGGGAGCATTTACCGCACTGTTTGCTGCTACGATTGCCTGTACACAAACCGATATCAAGAAGGTGCTGGCTTATTCAACCATTTCGCAGATTGGCTTTATGCTGTTTGCGTTGGGAGTAGCCGGATGGGGACCCGGCAAAACAGAAGGCTTTACTGCCGGTATGTTCCACCTCTTCACCCATGCCTCTTTTAAAGCATTGCTCTTCCTGGGTGCCGGTGCTATCATTCATGCCGTTCACAGTAATGAGATGAAAGATATGGGAGGCTTGCGGAAGTCGATGCCCATTACGCATATTACCTTCTTGCTGGCAGCTCTGGCCATTTCGGGAATTCCTCCTTTTGCAGGATTCTTTAGTAAGGAAGCCATTTTTAGCGCAGCAGAACAAAGTAATCAGCTCATCTACTGGGTTGGATTGATTGCCGGTACGTTGACTGCCTTCTACATCTTCCGCTTGTACTTTATGATTTTCTGGCATAAAACACCCGATGCTCATGCACATAACCATGAGAAAGGCGAGTGGGCCATGATGATCCCGATGATGTTACTGGCGGTCGGAGCAGTATTTGGCGGATTTATTCCTTTCGGTGATTTTGTTAGTGCCACAGGAAAACCACTGGAACTGCCTATCGAACTGAGCCATATCATTCTCCCGGTAGGATTAGGTGTCCTGAGTATTGTGGCTGCCGCTATTCTTTACCGGAAAGAATCGGATGTACCGCAACGGATTGTTAACGCGCTGGGAGGTTTCTACCGCGCTGCTTACCGGAAATTCTATATTGACGAAATATACTTGTTTATCACCAAAAAGATTGTCTTCAAACTGATGGGAAGGCCGTCAGCCTGGTTCGACCGCAATGTAGTTGACGGTACGGTTCAAAAAACCGGTAGTCTGACGATTGCTTTGTCGCATGCCATTAAGCGTGTTCAATCCGGAAAACTGCAGGCTTACACCATGTATTTCTTTGGTGGCGTACTGCTTCTGGTGGTGTTGTTACTCTATAAATTCGCATAACGATGAATATTCTGTCTCTACTGATACTCATACCGCTTTTGACCGTCGTAGGTATTCTGCTGGTTAAAAGCGATCAACTCATCCGGAAAATTACGCTGGCAGGAAGTGCGCTTCAGGTGATTTTTGCCAGTTGGCTGACGGCACAATATGTTTCGTTACGCCATGCCGGAGCAACAGCACAAATGCTGTTCGAATCATCACGTGCCTGGTTTCGGCCGTTAGGCATCAACTATCACATTGGTGTGGATGGCATATCGCTGGTGATGATTTTACTGACTGCGGTCGTTGTTTTGGCCGGTGTGTTGGTTTCCTGGAAAATAGAGAAGCAGGTGAAAGAGTTTTTCTTCATGCTGTTGCTGTTGAGTGTTGGAGCATATGGCTTCTTTATTTCGCTCAACCTGTTTTCCATGTTCTTCTTCCTCGAACTGGCGGTGATTCCCAAATATCTCCTTATTGGGATCTGGGGAACCGGAAAGAAAGAGAACAATGCCATGAAACTGGCTTTGATGCTGATGACCGGTTCGGCTTTGGTCTTCCTGGGAATTGTCGGACTTTACTTCGCTTCAGGCTGGTTTGGCGGCGAGCACACCTGGGATATCATGAAGCTGTCGCACATGCATCTTCCCATGAATGTGCAGGTGATTCTCTATTTCCTCACCTTCATCGGGTTTGGGGTGTTCACCGGTATGTTCCCGTTTCACACGTGGGCACCCGATGGTCACTCTTCCGCGCCGACAGCCGCTTCGATGTTCCTGGCCGGTATTTCCATGAAGCTCGGAGGTTACGGTTTGCTGCGTGTCGCTACTTACCTGATGCCTGATGCGGCCCGTGAATATTCCTGGATTTTCATCATCCTGGCCACCATCGCTATCTTCTATGGCGCTTTGGCCACATTGATGCAAAAGGATTTGAAATATATGAACGCATACTCATCGGTAAGCCACGTTGGTTTCGTGGTACTGGGGGTTGCGATGATTACGAAGGTGGCTTTCGCCGGAGCAGTGTTGCAGATGGTATCCCACGGGATCATGACAGCCCTCTTCTTTGCTGCTATCGGAATGATATACGACCGGGCACACACCCGAATGAGCAATGAGCTCGGCGGTGTACTGAAGCAGATGCCTTTCATCGGGACTGTTTTCATCATTGCCGGTTTAACATCGCTTGGTTTGCCTGGATTCAGTGGTTTCGTTTCCGAGATGACGGTATTTGTCGGTTCGTGGGTGCACACCGGCATCTTCTATCGGGTTGCTACCATTCTGGCAGCTGCTTCCATTGTGATTACGGCCGTGTATATTCTCCGGGCAACCGGGTTCGCTATCTGGGGAACCATTACCCGAAAGGAATACGCTTTATTGAAAGATGCCAGCTGGAACGAACGCTGGGCTGCAGTGATTCTCATCGTGGGCATTGTGCTGATTGGTTTGGCCCCGTTCCTTTTCATGCATCTCATTAATGCCGATGTTCAGGAAATTTTTAACCATCTGCATGCAGGATAAGAGTGGACTTCGGAAAAAGGATAGAAAATTTCAATGTTAACAACGGAATACAATTGAAAGATGATTAACGAATCAATTATAATCATGCGTTTCGAATGGCTAATCTCCCTGATGATTGTGGTGCTGTTCATCCTCAATCTCATGGGAGTAGACAAAAAGCCCGAACGCTTCATGAACATCGTCAATGTGATGCTCATCATCAACTTTGTGGCCGGATTTATCCCCATCAAAGATGGATACCTGTTTCAGGGATTTTACCACACCACAGCGTTGATTGTGCTGGAGAAGAATATCCTGAACCTGGGACTGTTGCTGATTGCCTTTTCGGCGAAACAGTGGATTATTGAATCGAAAAGGCCGGCAGAGTTTTTTATGCTCATGTTCTCCAGTGTACTGGGAATGTATGTGATGCTTTCCAGTGGTCACATTTTGGTATTGTACCTCGGACTGGAACTTTCGTCATTGCCACTGGCTGCACTGGCTGCATTCAACACCGACAGCCGGAAATCGTCAGAAGCAGGTGTCAAATACATTTTGTCATCAGCTTTCTCTACCGGAATTACCCTTTTCGGGATTTCGCTGTTGTACGGAGCGGTTGGCAACCTTGGTTTCGATGCCATCATTCAGCACATCCATGAAGATGCTTTAACCCTGACTGCTTTCGTATTTATCCTGGCAGGATTCTCCTTCAAGATGTCCATCGTTCCATTCCACATGTGGACGGCCGATGTTTTCGAAGGAGCCCCGACGCCGGTCACCAATTACCTGGCCGTCGTATCGAAAGGTTCGGTTATCTTCATTTTCATTACAGTACTTTACACCGTTTTCGGGAAACTGGAAAATGCGTGGCTGTTGGCTATCAGTGTGCTTTCGGTTATGAGTATGACGGTAGGAAACATCTTCGCTTTGCGGCAGCAAAACCTCAAGCGCTTCCTGGCCTTCTCATCTATTGCACAGGTTGGATTCGTGCTGGTTGGTATTGCCGGTGCATCCAACATGGGAACCGACTCGGTGGTTTACTTCCTGGTCATTTACCTGTTGAGCAATATCGCGCTCTTTAGCATTGTTGAAGCCATCTCAGACGAAACAGGTAAAATAACGATTAGTGATTATAAGGGATTGTACAAATCGAACCCATTTTATGCTATCATTTTTACGGTGGCATTATTTTCCCTGGCCGGTGTTCCACCGACAGCCGGATTCTTCGGTAAGCTGTTCCTGCTCACTTCCGGAATGGGCTCGGGCATGTACGTCCTGCTTGGCTTTGCAACCATCAACCTGGTACTATCGTTATACACGTATTTGCGGGTGGTAAAAGCGATGTTCATCGATAAGGAAGAAGAACGCATGCCTGTCGTCAAGAAGAGTCTGCTAACCAATTTTGTGTTGGCAGTTTGTTTGATTGGTATTATCATACTCGGCTTCGCCGGTGTATTCTATCAATACATCGACAGCATCAGTTCACAACTTTAAATGAAAGGTTATGGCTATTAACACACATCATCAAGTTGGTGAAATCAATAACGTTCGCTGTTCCATTGTGGAACAATCAGTCAATTCCGAACGTGCCGAATACCTCAAATCAATACTGACATTCAACGGGTACGAAGTGGAAGTTGCCCAAAAGGGTGATGAATCGTTCGACGTTGGTGTTACTGATCTTTTATTCAATACTGAGATGGCGATAAATGGCCGCTATTTAAAAACGAAGGAAGGGAAAGTTATTACACCTGAAGTTTGGAAACAGCCGGCTAAAATGCTCGTAGAGTCGCATTAACTCAGGGTACAAAACAGAGGCAAACCCATCGGTTTGTCTCTGTTGTTTTCTCGGCTAAGCCAGATAGGTTTTTTGCCAGATTTCTTCTGTCAGATGCGAGAGTTCGCGGTCGTATTCAGTCAGAAACCGGTAATACTCTTCATCGGTACGAATTACCTCTGCTTGTGGATTTTCCGGGATGGCTTCATCCGGCAGGATATTCTTACGGAAGTTATCGAAATTGTCTTTGATAGAACAGGGCATGAGGATATTTTCCCGGTGATGTCCGTTCTCGAAGCCATATTCATGTTGCCATTTGCGGCCGTTTCTCATCAGTTTCGAGTGCAGTCCATCTGCTAGTGTTTTCCCTTCAGCATACAAATCATTCACGTTATCCTGGTAAAAAGGCACGAAAACGCAAGGCATGATCTTCCCATCCCAGTTGATGTAGAAATAACCACCCCAACGCCCGTAAGCCAGGCAACCTTCAGTTAAAGCACCGCTGTTCCAAAAATCGGCGACACAATAGCGCTTCTGTTCGATAAGTTTTTCCCACATGTGATAAAGTTCGACTCGTTGACGGGGCGTAATCATCAAATCGAGCAATTCCTTTCCACGACCTACCGGCATCATCTGGAACTGCCACATATAGGTTGCACCCAATTGTCCAAAAAAGTAATCGTAGAAATAGTCGTCGAGCAAAATATTGACATTCTTTTTCGTCGCGGTCACCGAAATGCCAAACGGTACGCCGGCCTCCCGTAAATTAGCCATTGCATCCACTACTTGAGAATGAATGCCAGTGCCTCTGCGTTCATCGGTTTGATGTTGATACCCTTCTACCGAAATGGCAGGTGTTACGTTGCCCAGTTGTGCCAGCCGTTGTGCTACTTCTTTGGTAATTAGTGTGCCGTTGGTGTAAATAAGGAAAAACATATCGTTGAACTCTTCGAACAGGTCAAGCAATGTTTTTCCTGAATCCTTATAAATGAAAGGCTCACCGCCGCTAATGGTCATAAACCGGCTGCCAAAGATATCGTGCACATCTCTAACGATATGCCGAACGGTTTCATATGAAAGACGATGATTAGCCGTCTCGTCACTCACCGCATAGCAACCGTCGCAGTTCAGGTTACAGGCTTGCGTAGGTGACAGCACGCAAAAGGCTGGCGGATATTCACCGTATTTTTGAAAGTAAATTTCTCTCGCGTCATTCTTTTTCTCAAGCCGGTCGGTCTTCAGGTTTTCGCCAATAAAAACACTGAGCATTTTTTTCATCGTGGCCGGAGATATGTAGCCTTTATCCAGATTGTTTTTGATGCCATGAAGCATAGCCGAAACAAACTGATAGCGTTTCTCCAGCATGGTGGGAAGTGCATTACTTTCAGCAGCTAGAAATGCTTTGTGTAGATACCTGTCCAGTTTTTGTGAAGCAATGTTTCGGAAGATTCGGTTAGTAATTGCTGTATTTACGGCCAGGCTAAAAACTTTGTTTTTAAGTGCCATTATCCGTCATTTTGGTGAAATAAAAAGTTACTAATTATTATCTGGTCAGACAATTAGAAGAAATCTAAATAGGTGTTTTACAATAAAATGTAACATGGTTGTGATAGCAGAAGTAAACACTATAAATTGTCCTGAGCATGATATCGGGGTACGAAAAGCGAGGCTGGTGAATGATAAATGCCCGATGTCTGTTATTTTTGAAGTACAATAGCATATTGGATGAATGCACTTCATCTGTCCTATGAAAAATAAGAAACACAACATGAAAACCAGAAAGTTATTTGTTTTTGCTGCTCTTGTGTTGGGGATATCCACAATGGCATTTAAAGCAGAAGCCCAACCGAGTCAGGAGCCCGCTGAACAGCCGGTTACCTACTGTAATCCGATCAACATCGATTACACCTACATGATTGTCAATTCGCACCGGAATATATCGTACCGTTCGGGCGCCGATCCGGCTGTAGTTTCCTTTCGTGGAAAATATTACATGTTCGTCACCCGCTCGCTGGGCTATTGGTACTCCGACGATTTAACTCACTGGCAATTCATCAAGCCACAGGATTGGTATTTTCAGGGCTCCAATGCTCCGGCTGCCTACAACTACAAAGATTCCATCCTGTATGTCACCGGCGATCCTTCCGGGAATATGAGTTTGCTCTATACCGACAATCCCCGAAAGGGTGATTGGAAGGCCGTACCGGCCATTTTGTGGAATCTGCAGGACCCGGACTTTTTCATGGATGATGATGGAAAAGCTTACATGTTTTGGGGCTCGTCCAATACTTTTCCCATTAGGGGGATGGAATTGGACCCGAAACAACGTTTTATCAAGAAATCGGAAACCGTCAAATTATTCAAACTTCACGAAGATAAGCATGGTTGGGAGCGCTTCGGCCCGAATCATAATGATCCGAAACTCAGCGGGTACATGGAAGGCGCCTGGCTGACAAAGCACAATGGCAAATATTACATGCAATATGCGGCTCCGGGTACCGAGTGGAATACTTACGCCGACGGGGTATATATAGCCGATTCGCCGCTGGGGCCGTACACGTATATGCCGAATAATCCGGTTAGCTACAAACCGGGCGGTTTCATTAACGGTGCCGGTCACGGAAGCACGGTTGAGGGACCCGGCCAAGTACTCTGGCATTTCGCTACCATGCACATCTCAGTGAATTACAAATTCGAACGCCGGATTGGCATGTTTCCTACCTTTTTCGATAAAGACGGTTTGATGCATTGTAATATGAATTACGGCGATTATCCGCATTATGCACCGGCTGAGCCTGGTGAGCAGGGAAAGTTCACTGGTTGGATGTTACTTTCGTACAACAAGCCGATCGAAGCATCGTCGCATTTGAAGGATTTTGTCCCGGAGCATGTGAATGACGAACACGTGAAAACATTCTGGGTGGCCGCCAATATGGACAAGCCTCAATGGTTGAAGATGGATTTGGGCTCGGTGTCAACCATTCGGGCCATACAGGTTAATTACCATGATTATCATTCCAATATTTATGGCCGGCAAAAGAATCTTTATGAGCAATACGTAATCGAAGGCTCCAACGATGGAAAGACCTGGTCCGTTATTGTTGATAAGCGGAACAATCACAAGGACGTTCCTAACGACTATGTACAACTAGCTCAGCCGGCGAAGGCCCGTTACATCCGGTTTACCAGCTATCACGTGCCGACGCCTTACCTGGCCATTTCCGGATTACGAATCTTCGGAAACGGAAATGGGAAGAAACCGGGAAAAGTGAAACAGTTTGACGTAATGCGTAACAGCGATCGACGCAATGCTCACCTGACCTGGAAAGCGCAATCCAAAGCACAGGGATACAATGTGCGCTGGGGAATTGCTCCTGACAAGCTTTATAATTCGTGGCTGGTTTATGGCAAAGATTCGCTCGATATTCGCAGTTTGAATGTCGATCAGCCTTATTACTTTACGGTGGAAGCCTTCAATGAAAACGGAATTTCACCGGCAACGGAAGTGACAGAAGAGAAATAGAATACAAAAACAAAGTGATATCAAACCCGGGAGTCAGACATGATTTCCGGGTATTTTTTTGAAAATAACATTCGATTTACAGACGAATTCGAAGGAAATGCTGATTGCACTAGGATTTTCGGCTGCTTGTTCCGTAACTTTATACTAAGCAACAGTAGGTAAGGAGAACACCGATAAGTGCAGTTTGCTTTCTGATTGATTGCCTTTCTTCCACCGTTAAATGTTCTTCCCCCGAATTGAGTATACGACGAGTATCATCAAAGAAACCGTGCCATGAAAATACTCCGTCACATACTGGTTTTACCCGTTATTTTCTTCGCTGTCCTCTCTGCCGATGGTGAATCGGTTACCTCGTGGATTCGAAAGAAAGTAGAGCATCTCGCTGCCCAGCCGACATTGAATGACTCAATCAATTTGTTTTGCATACCCACGCTTCAGAAACAGTATCAGGAGCATTTCTATACGCCGTTCTGGTCCAGTGATGTGCGAATTGACGAACTGATGTCTCTCATCCGTCACTGTGATGTGGATGGTCTGCAACCCTCGGATTATCATTTGGAAATTCTTGATTCGCTTGCGCGTAAAACGGGAAATGAAAATGCTGCCACCCGGGATATTTTACTAACGGATGCCTTTATACTGATTTCTTCACATTTACTCAACGGAAAAATTGATCCGCAAACCATTACTCCCTGGTGGAATATTTCTGCGGTCGATGATCGAATCATCCGGTTTCTAATTGAGCTTCCTTACGCTCGGGTTGGTGACTTTTACAGGAGTATCATACCCCAAAGCCATTTGTACGAAGGTTTGAGGTATCAGTTGAAAAAGTACCGGGATATTGAGAAACAGGGAGGCTGGGAAACAATACCGTCCGGGAAAATTCTCAAGCCTGGTAGCGATGATTCACTAATTTCATTGGTAAGGAAAAGATTGCGCAGTACCGGCGAATATGACGGACCGGAACCGGAACAACCGGATTTTTATGACGACCAGTTGTCTGAAGCGGTCATTCTGTTCCAGCGAAATAATGGCTTAGAAGCATTGGGAACCATCGGTCCACAGACCTTGGCGGCAATGAATACGCCGGTGTCGAAAAGAATTGGGCAAATCGAAGTCAACCTGGAGCGAATCCGTTGGTTGCCGGAATTTTTCCCGGATTACTATATCCTGATCAATATTCCGGACTATATGCTGTTTGTGTATGATCATCACATACCTGTTGGTGAACACAAAGTAATTGTTGGGCGTACCTACCGTAAGACACCAGTTTTCCATTCTACTTTGCAGTATCTGGTGTTTAATCCAACCTGGACCATTCCGCCCAATATTCTGAAGTATGATATCCTGCCGGAAGCTCAAAAGGACTCGGATTACCTTGCTGAACGGAATATTCAGGTATTTGATCATGACGGAGTGAAAATGAAGCCCGATGAAATGAATTTCGGAAGCTCTGATGCTTCGGGATACACGTATCGTCAGGTTCCGGGAGGCCAGAATGCTCTTGGAGTGGTTAAATTTGTATTCCCCAATCCATACAATGTTTTTCTGCATGATACACCCAGTAAACGTTTATTCAACCGGGTACGAAGAACGTTCAGTTCCGGGTGTATCCGCGTTGAAAATCCGATTGATTTGGCTCAGCATCTGTTAATGGAGCAGCCGGAATGGACCTCGCGGAAAATCAATAGAACGATTAAATCACGAAAAACGCAGGTCGTCCGGTTTAATCGGAAGCCGGAAGTGTTTTTAGTTTATTTGACAGCGTGGGAAAACGATGATGGTCGGTTGCAATTCCGGGATGATATCTATTCAAGAGACGAACCTATTTACAAGGAGCTTAAATCATCTCCCGACGAATTGAATTGAAATCCCAGGTATTTTGATTTCTTCAAGTAAGACGGAACCGGTGAGTAAATGAAAAGGCACGATTTGTCTTTAATGGCTTCAATGATCGCCTTGCTTTTGGATGGCGGAACGGCAGGGCAGCCCCAGCTTCTTCCGAGTCGGCCATGCTCTTTCACAAATTTTTGTGTTGCGTAAGGCGCACTGTGCATCACGATGGTACGCTCGCGGGCTTTGTCATTGATGCCGGGTTCAATTCCGTCGAGATAAAGCGACAGACCATATTTCCCGTGGTAAGTAGCTCCGGTGATGTAAAATCCCGGGCTACTCATATGCGATGAGGGCGCATTGGAGAATTTCACCGCATAATTGACACCGGTATTTCTTCCGTGTGCCACCAATGTATTCTCAACGATTTCCATCGACTGCAGGTCGATTACCCACAACCGCTTGGCCGTTGATGCTAACGACATATCAATCAAAGTCAGATATCGGTTGTTTTCCAGTTTGTGTTCTTTCTCAATGGAATAATAACCGACGAGTCCATCCCGGAAAACCGCGTATGACGGTTTGATGTCCGAAGGTTGCAGGCAGCTATACAACGAGTCGATTCGATTCAGCTCCTGTTTATACGGATGAGAAGGTGGAGTGACGGCATACAAATGTACGGTCCCCACCAGAAACATCAACACAGAGAATGTGAAAATAAAGCGGTATAAAAAATGGTTTTTGGGCATAAAAGAAAGATGTATTCCTGCTTAATCTGTCTTGAGATAATGTAAAATACAAACTGTGAGTTGCTTACATTATTGTTTGTCAGTGGCAAATATATTCAAATAATTGAAACAACCAATTTTGTTATGAATTTTTAACGAATTGTTTTTCAGTTATTTATTATAAAATTATTTGATGTTGAATACGTCTTTCTTTTATGAGTAGAATATTGCTTCTCCAAAGAGGATATTCACATTTGAGCCTTGACGTAATTACGGATGGTGAATTGCTCGTCAAAGCCCAGCTTCTTATACAAGCCTTTGCCCGTTGCGGAAGCCTGTAGCGTGGCGTATTTAGATCCTGTGTCGATGGACTTGTTGAGCAAAAACTTCATGATTTCCTCGGCCAATCCTTTTCTCCGCATCTTCGGAATCACGCCAACGCCGTGAACACCTGCAATCGAAACGGTTTGAAAAAGAATGGCTGTACCCACCGGTTGATTTTGTTTTAATGCCAGAATGTATTTGATAGAGCCCATCGTGTTGAGTAACGTCTCTTCGGTGATGCGGTAACCAAAAGCAGACGGATAAATATCGGCCCATTTCTTCGCATCGGTAGGATTGGACACAACGCTAAAATCAAGTTTGTTGTCCAGCTGGAAAGTTGATGTCAATGGCAACGACATGGCCACTTGTTCAAATGTTTTAGTAAACCCATTTTCTTCCAGGATCTGGTTGGATTGACTGTTGTAGATATCCCGGTAGGGAATGGCAAAACGCAAACTCGAAGACTCGATTTTCTTCAAAGCTTTTTCCACGCTTTCCTGCGTAATATCATCGTGAAACCACAACCGGTTAGGCCAGTCGGAATTTCCAATCTCGGCATAGTCAAATACATCTCCGGCGACATTTCCCCGGAAGGGAGTTGCCGCTGTTTTCCATAGGGAGGTAAGATTCTCCCAGTTGGCTATTATAAGTTCTTCTCTGCTTTTCATTTCAGGTTGATTAAAAGAATTCCGGTAATCATGGACGAAATCCTCCAAAGGTTGTATTAGTATTTCTTCCTCGGCGAAAGCGAAAAATAATCAATAATCCTGTTTCCAAAGGTAGGCGAGACTTACATTTAAAATGGTGATAACCGCAAAGGACAAAGCCCAGCCCCGATGCCCGGTGTCATAGGCAAAGAATATGGCTAAAGCCATCATTGCCAGTTTGAAGATGGTTCGGACCGGGTTTTTCAATCGCCGTTTGGATTTCGGTGCAGCCCAGATGCCCCAAAGCAAAATAATAATAGCCGGAACAGCGACGGCAAGAACGTATCTCATCAGGCTGCTTTCTCCTTGTTGGAAGCCCCAAAGGCCAGCCAGGATGATGAGTCCCATTTCGAGTAGAAATGAAACCAGCAGGTTGATTTGTTTGATGAAGTTCATGAAAAACCGAATTCAATTAAGTGTAACGAATCGAACAATTGTATTATTGATAAGTTCGTTTGTCAATTTCCGAAAAGGAATTGATATCCCGGTATGCTTCTGAAAGAGAAACATACTGTTTGGGTGAATATGGCTTTTGCGTTGGAAAAACGACCTAACCGCGACTGGCAAGAAGTTCATCGCAACAGCCTTGAAAAAAGGATCAACTGCTAAATCATGAATAAAAAAACATCGATGAAAAAAATCTTGACTCTTCTGATTGCCGGATTGGCCGGTTTTCAGTCGTGCTCGCCAAAGCAACACTCCGAGAGGGTGGAGGCTGCAATGCCGGAAATGAAAATTGATTCCAACCTGGTCATTCCTCCCGCCTGGGCGTTTGGCGTATTGTACGGAGGCTATACCAATCAACAGCAAACCATTCAGCGCATCAAAGACATAAAAGCGCACAATTACCCCATCGATGCCTATTGGATTGATTCGTGGTTCTGGAGCTTTGATAATCATGGTAAAGGTCCCCAAAAATACATCGACTTCGTGGCGGATACAACGGCTTTCCCCAACCGAAAAGCAATGTGGGACTTTATGCAGAAAAACGATATCAAAGGCGGATTCTGGATCTGGGATTGCATACAGAAAACAGGCAATGAAGCGGCTTTTAACGATTTCGAAAAGCGGGGGTATTTCTCCAAGGTATTCACGAATACGGATACCTGGCACAATGCCGGAACGACCACAGCCATGTTCAATACCACCAAAAGTAAAGTGGCAACACCTACCGGGAATATCGATTTCGATAATCCGAAAGCGGTGGCGTACTTTCAAAAGCGCATGAAGCACTTTTTTGACGAAGGTGCTGATTTTATCAAGCTCGATCGAACATCGAAAATCAGCGTTTGTAAAGCGATGTTTGAGATGACACAGAAGTTCGGCAAAGAAACTGAAGGACGGGGTTTCATTCTATCGCATACCGGAGGTACAGACAGCCCAACATACGAACGTTATCCAACCAAGTGGACGGACGATACCCGCTCAGACTGGACTGTGGAGAAGCCCACCAAGGAGTTTAATTCATGGGTCCCCCGCGTGGCATTTAAGGAAAACATTGCCATGTACACCGATACATCGAAGGCGACCAGTAAAATACCGTTTCTGACCAACGATACCGGCGGTTTCGACATGGGAAAAACCGACCAATTGGACAATGAACTTTACATCCGGTGGATGGAATTTTCGATGTTTTGCCCCATCACCGAAGTTTTCTCTCAGCCAGAAAATCCTACGTCCAATCTGGCTTATCTCTATTCAGAGCAGGCCGATACGCTCTTCAGAAATTATGCGCACCAACGCATGGAACTTTTTCCGTACATCTACACCTACGCGTTGCGGAGCCGACTGCAGAGTCAACACATGATTGGCAAAATCCCGGGCCATTTGTATGAATTTTTGTTTGGCAACGAAATGTTGGTTGCTCCGGTTTACGAGCAGGGAGCCGTTTCCCGGAAGATATTCTTCCCGGAAGGAACATGGATTGACAAGGTCACCGGTGAAAAATACGAAGGGAACCAGGAGGTTGAGGTTTTGGCACCGTTGGAGAAGATACCCGTATTTGTAAAAGAAGGGGCGATTATTCCTACCAGGAATTACGCGCCAACTATCGAAAGCGGGAACAACGATACCCTGACGGTCGATATTTATCCGTCTACCGAAAAATCGAGCTTCAGGATGTACGAAGATGATGGCAAAAGTAGCGGCTACCTGAAGGATGGAATCGCTTCAACAACTTTCTCAACGATGAAGAGAGACGATAAGATTGATTTTTCCATTTCATCTGTTGTCGGAAATTACAAAGGCATGAAGCCGGATCGTTACTGGCGTTTTGTGTTCCATGATGTATCGCAGCCGAGAGCTATTTTGGTGAATGGAAAGGAAGCGACTGGCTGGATGTACGATTACGAAAATAGAACGATTACCGTTCGCCTGAAAACTGCTAAGGAGAATGGTAATCAAGTAAAAATTAAACTTTAATAGCCCGGAATGATGAACATACGCCGAATTATTTTTTACGGATTGCTGCTAACTCTTATACAGACTTATGGAATAGCTTTCGGGCAAACGAAGAAAGAACCCAAATGGGATAATACGTTGAATAAATCGTGGCCATCCGGATTTCAGGTTGTGCAGATTCGGTCTTCGGCCGACCGAACGATGCAACCCGCCGTTTTTCATTCGGCTACGGGGACTGAAAAAAAGCCATTGATTGTGTCGCTGCACACATGGAGTGGCAATTACACACAAAATGATCCGCTGGCTACACATGTTCTTAACCGGAACTGGAATTACATCCATCCCGATTTTCGAGGCCCGAACAACAATTCGAAGGCTTGCGGAAGTCCGTTGGTGATTTCGGATATAGAAGACGCCATTGATTATGCCGTTCAGCACGGTCAGGTTGATACCAGCGAAATCCACATTATCGGCGTTTCCGGTGGTGGATACGCGACGCTACTGGCCTTCATGGAAATTCACCGGAACGTAAAAAGCTTTTCGGCATGGGTGCCAATTTCGAATCTTGTGAGTTGGTATCGTGAATCGGTGGCCCGGAAGAACAAATATGCCGGTGATATCCTGGCATCAACATCAAAAGGGAAGAGTCTCGATGTAGCGGAAGCGAAAAAACGTTCTCCGATTTTCATGAAATATCCGGCAAAAGAAAGGGACGGTTCTCAGTTGTTCATTTATACTGGAGCCAATGATGGCTACCTCGGCTCGGTGCCAATTACGCAATCCATTTTATTCTACAATAAGTTGGTAAAGGAGCGCTCCCGGCATCCCGAAAAGTATCTGGTTCCATGCAAGGATATCGTTACGTTGCTGGCCGAGCGCAGTTTTCGGAGACCAGCCGCTCCACCGACGATTGGCGATCGCAAAATATATTACCATAAGTCATACAAAAACATCCATCTGACCGTGTTCGATGGGCGACATGAAATGTTGGACAAGGTGGCGCTGGACTATGTCCCGGTAGGAAAACAAGATGAATGTATTTGAAAGATTGACGGAGTTATGAAAATAAAAAAGACAAATCCTGTATTTTGTATCGTTATTCTGATGATTGTTTTGATGCTGCCGGCTTCGTTGTTTGCAGAGAAGCCCGGTTGGTTAACCATTGGTGATTCGAATGGCCACGGCCCGGATGCCTGGCCGGTTCAACTTCAGCGGCTGTTACCGTCGGTGGAAATTGTCAATCATTCCATTCCCGGTAATACAATTGGTTTCGATAATCTTGGACAAAAGCGGTTGAATACCCTGCACAATATTCACCAATACCTTCAGGAAACTGAGAAAACATTGAATGGAAAGGCTCCACAGCATATTCTAATTTGGTTGGGAACCAATGACGCCAAAAAGGTATTTGCCCAAAGGCAGGAGGAAGTGAAAACGAATATGGTGTCGTTAATCGACAGCATCCGAACGTATTACCGCAAACGGAATCAAGAAGCTGACATTACACTAATCTCTCCTCCGCCCATGAGTCCCGACTCCTGTATTCTCGAAAAATATCATGGCGGAGACAAGCGATTGGCAAATATTGTAAAAGTTTATGCAGGCATTGCTAAAGAGAAGCAGTGTCATTTCATCAACATTTATCAGCCCTTTCACCCGGTTTTTCAGGCCATGAATAAAGATGGCGTTCATTTAATTCCGGAAGGCGAATACATCGTGGCGCGGTATATTCTGTTTCATATGAACATCCCGGAGTCGATGAAACCGGGGACTCATAGATAACAATACTTCATACCTTCCATTAATAGACCGCAGGAGCGAAATCGACATCGTTCTTGCGGTTTTTTCTTCCGCTTTCTCAGGAACACCAGAAATTTTTTTCTTGTCAGTGATTGCCTGTTAGTCTGTTATCGGTTTGCAGCATTTGAAAACCTCCTCTCTTCCTTAAGATCCGCAATATTCAGAGTAGTCATGCGTTTTACTGTATTGAACATATAATGCGTCGATTTGTCAAAAGACGAAGCCGGACCACTGATTAGATGAATATCAAATGATAGCTATGAAACGAATCCTGGTAAGTATTTTTTTGATGCTGCCTTTTGCCGGATGGGCACAGACTTTTCTCCCTTTAAGCACGGGCGAAACGGTAAAACACACCTACTATACCCTGTCGTATAATGAATCGAAAGAACAGGCCAACTGGGTCTATTATCATCTCACGTCGGCTGATGTAAAGGGTAAAGAGTCGCGTACAGATGACTTCCGGCCCGATCCGGAAGTAAAAACGGGCTCTGCTTCGCTGGCTGATTACAGTCGTTCCGGCTACGACCGGGGACATCTTTGTCCGGCAGCAGCCATGCGGCTCAATCATAAATCGATGTCGGAAACGTTTTACCTGTCGAACATGTCTCCGCAGAAGCCAAGCTTCAACCGGGGAATATGGAAAAAACTGGAAGCGCAGGTGCGAAGTTGGGCTCTGATGGATGGTGATATTTATGTGGTATCCGGCCCGATTTTTAAGAATGACCTTGGCTTCATTGGTCCTGACCGGATAACGGTTCCCGGTTTTTACTACAAAGTGGTATACGATCCGCATGGTAAAAAGAAAATGATTGCTTTTATTCTCCCGAATGAAAAAGGGACAAAAACACTGCCGGAATACGTGGTTTCAGTGGATATGGTAGAAGCGATGACGGGCATTAATTTCTTTTCTGAATTGCCCGACAGCATTGAAAATAAATTGGAAGCAGCCGTCAATCCGGGCGCCTGGTCGTTTAACTCCACCGGAACGTCGACCTATTCTGCCAGCGCACACCATCGCTCGAAAACCGGGGCAACGAAGGCACCAACCTCAAGACAGTGTCAGGCCATCACCAAATCGGGAAAACGATGTTCCCGAAAAGCAGAACCCGGTTCGAAATATTGCTGGCAGCATCAGAAAAAGTAGTTTCCAGATAGATCGCGTGGTGTAGAATTGAGCGAATTCCTCTAAAATTCGGGTTGATTTCATACCTTTATCAGGTTTTCTGAAAAATGTAAACAAGCTGATGATCCGAACTGTAGCCAAAATAAGCCTGGTTTTATTAGTGATAGTTGCTTTACCTCTGAGTTTCTATTTGGTCCGGGAGTTCTCAACCCTGACTAAAAATGAAAAGATGGTTCAGCGCGTATTTAGTACGCAGTTGGAATCTATTCTCTATTCGGTTAATCAATATTCTGAAAACGTTGTTAATCAGTGGCGTCAAAGTCTCGACCAACCTGTAGCACCTGACGGAGATGTGGAGAAAGGATTGGTAGACAATCTTTTCCAAAACAACCGTTCCGTTTTAGCGATTCGTTTTTTGGATTTAGCATCGCACCAGGTTGAGGCTGAGTATTTCAATAGTGGTAAAGCTATCCGTATTGAGGAGTGGCCATCCCCGGCAGAAATTCAAAAACTACAAGACTTTCTGAAATCGAATTATCAGCGTGTTGACTCGAAGATGATGACCGACAGTACGCTAATGCTTTATTTTCTGCAAAAAAATCGGGAAGGAGAGCATGCTTGTCAATTGGTGATCAACCCACGAACATTTGTCTTGCAGACCATGAGTCCGCAGATACAACAGATAGCGCAGGACCTTTTCTTCATCAGTGTTTCCGATTCTACATCCGGTAGCGTGGTTTACAGTACTGAAGCGAATGATGAATTGGCCGGAAAAATTGAGAAAGCAGCTATGTGGTACATTCCTAGCTATCAACTGGGAATCCGGTTAAAGGCCAAAACACTCGAAGAATTGGCGTCCGAGCGTACACAACGGGACAATTACATGCTGATCGGCCTAACGATTGTGGTACTGTTGGGACTCTATTTTGTTATCTGGAACATCCGCAAGGAGATGAAACTGGCTGAGCTGAAATCAGAATTCGTTTCCAATGTATCACACGAGATACGAACGCCACTCGCACTAATTAGCATGTATGCTGAAACCTTACTGTTGAAGCGGGTGAAAACCGAAGCGAAACAGGAAGAATACCTGCATACCATTCACCAGGAAAGTGGCCGGTTAACGGATATCGTCAACCGGATTCTCAACTTCTCACGACTGGAGAAAAACCGGTTGAAATATCAGTTCTCGATGGTCGACCTGGGGGAATTGGTTCCCGAAATCATGGCCTCAATGAAGTCACATCTGGAGGCTTCGCAGGTCGATTGCCGTTTTTCGTCGCAAGTTGATCAAGCCCTGGTATATGCCGATAGTGATGTAGTGAAAACGATGTTGGTGAATCTGGTGGACAACGCCATCAAATATAGCGCTGAAGAAGATAAGAAAATTGACATCCGACTGGTGAAGAAAGCCAAATCCGTTTGGGTTGAAGTGGAAGACAACGGCATCGGTATTTCACCTAAAAATCAGAAGCATGTCTTCGAACAGTTTTTCCGGGTAACCGAGGGCGATTTGGCGCATAAAGCCAAAGGCTCAGGATTAGGATTGAACCTGGTGAAACGGATGATGAAAGCACATGGTGGAAATGTGGGATTGCGCAGTAAACTGGGAGAGGGAAGTACATTCATTTTAAAATTTCCGGTAAAAAAACAGAACCATGCCCAAAATCTTAATCGTTGAAGATGAAGAAGCCATGCTGATTGGCTTACGCGATAACCTGGAATTTGAAGGTTACGAAGTGGAAACAGCCAACCGCGGCGATGACGGCTTCAAAAAGCTCCAGTCGGGTTCATACGATTTGGTTTTACTGGATGTAATGCTCCCCGGCATGTCAGGATTTGATGTGTGTAAGAAAACCCGTGCGGAAGGCAACGACACACCTATCATCTTGTTGACTGCCCGTGGCGAAGAGCTGGATAAAGTGCTCGGCCTGGAGCTGGGGGCAGACGATTATGTCACCAAACCTTTCAGTCTGCGGGAGCTTCTGGCCCGCATCAAGGTTATTCTTCGCCGGACGGCAAACGTTAAACAGGATGAATCACCACAAAGGGTGACCATCGGACAACTTCAGGTTTCATTCGATGATTTTGAGGCGTTACATAATGACGAACCCGTGAAAATGTCGTACAAGGAATTTGAAATACTGCATTACCTGTACCGGCATTCCGGAAGGATTGTTTCGCGGGATGATATTCTCGACCAGGTTTGGGGCATGGATTACCAACCAACCGCCCGTACTGTCGACAACTTCATTGTCCGGTTACGGAATAAAATTGATACGGAAGACAGCCAGCACATCGTGACGGTTCACGGTATTGGCTACAAGCTGGTGCTTTAATCCAGACAAAATCGGTAGTTTTTTTCAGAAAATTGAAATATTTTCTTATCTGTGTATGTCATTTGTCTATAGCGTTTTATGTGTCTTCTTTTCTTCCCGTGACATTTCTGTGACAACTTGTGGCATCTTATGACTTGCGTTTGACAGCGGGGTTACATCGGGGCTTTTACTTTGTGATAGTTAATCATGAAAACAAAAGCCTTAATCGATGAAAACAAAAAAAGTAATTTTAGCAATCGTCGCAGTATTAATGATGACGGGCCTGACTTTCGCCGGGGAGACGGGATTGAATATGGCCGAAAAAAATCTGACCAGTGACATCCAGAAAAACTTCCAACAGGAAATCGGTCAGTTGCAAAACTATTTCTACGAGCACAATATCAATTCACTGAAAGAGAATGTGACCATTAGCTTTTATGTGAATAGTGACCGGACACTGAGACTTCTGCAGGTAATTACCGATAACAAGGAAGCCAAAGACTTTGTTAAATATATGTTTAGCAAACAGGAAGTGAAAGCCGACAGGGCATTGGCAGGAGAGGCATATACATTCAATCTGTATCTTCGCTACACTACGCCGTGATAGAACGGCTAACCAGAGATTCGGACGAAAGGAGTTTTTAAATATCTTGTAACGCAAATAACAACCATCATGACTCGTAAATTCATAATTGTCTATCTATTCATTTTTGCAGTGGCGGGAGTCTTTAAGGCTAAGGCGTCTGATTGGAGGTCGCTGGCCGATTTGCGGGGCAATTGGTTGTTCACGGTGGGCGATAATCCGGTTTGGGCAACTCCTTCGGCCGATGTGCATGATTGGGATAAGATTTATGCTCCACGTGCATGGGAAAATTACTACGAAGGGTATAACGGATATGGCTGGTACCGTAAAAATTTTAACATCCAGAGCTTGCCGGCCTCCGGTTATCTGATGCTCTTCCTCGGCTACATTGATGACGTAGATGAGGTATTTGTTAACGGAAAGAAGATAGGACAGACGGGAAAATTTCCACCGAATTTCCGAACAGCTTATAACGTGGAAAGGCAATACGTTGTACCGGTTTCGCTGCTAAAAAGAGAAAATAATGTAATTGCCGTGCGTGTATTCGATGAAGGAGGCGATGGCGGAATCCTCAGAGCCAATCGATTTGGCTTGTATTACGATCGCGATCAGGCGATGATGACATTGGATTTAAGCGGAACCTGGAAATTCAGTATCGACAATTTTGGCAACATGAACAGTCCGGCGACAGACGACAGGAACTGGGCTGATATATACGTCCCGATGAAATGGGATAACCAGGGATATGGCGATTTTGACGGAATAGCCTGGTATCATAAGCGATTCTCACTACCCGAATCTTTAAAAGGACGGGAACTCTATCTCGTGCTGGGTAAGATCGACGATTTTGACAAGGTATATTTGAATGGAGAGAAAATAGGAGAGGTTGAAGATTTGCCAGGCTATTCCCGATTTCGCCAGGACAGGGCATGGCAGTTGTATCGCATCTACAAAATACCGTCGGATTTATTAAGGAATAAGAACCTGATTTCCGTTGAGGTGAAGGATATTGGCTTGGATGGTGGAATTTACGAAGGTCCGGTGGGAATTACGACAGAAGATGAAGTGAAAGCCCTGAGGGAAAATCTGCAGCGGAATAACAACAATGATGATGACAGTTGGCATTCAATTATACGCAACCTGCTCCATTTGTTCGATTAACATGAAAAAAATTATCACCATACAATGGATAGTGCTCCTGGTACTGATAGGTAGCTTAAATGTGTCTGCCGCAGCATTCAGCCCCCTGGAACAAAGCCTGAACGGAATGTGGAAATTCCGGATAGGAGACAACATGGAGTGGGCATCGCCGAATTATGATGATTCCGGATGGAATTTGATTAAGGTGCCAGACCGGTGGGAGAATCAAGGATATAATGGTTATGACGGCTACGCCTGGTACAGGCTCTCACCTTTCATACCCGCTTCCATGAAAAATCAATCGGTGATTCTGGAGATGGGGTACATCGATGATGCTGATGAAGTGTATTTCAACGGCACGCTAATTGGCAAAACAGGTTCATTCCCGCCACGTTTCTCGACTGCTTACAAGGCGCTACGCAAATACCAGGTTCCTAACAACCTGATAAACTATGACGGAAAAAATGTGATTGCAGTTCGGGTTTACGATGCTCAGCTGGACGGAGGAATCATCGGCGGTGATTTGAAAATTTACTCTGCTGGTTTTTTGCCGCAATTCGATATTAACCTGGCCGGAGAATGGCAGTTCAACAAAGGAAGGGATTACAATGAGAGCCGTGCGAGGCCGATTCATGTGCCGGGCGCATGGGAGAACCAGGGATACTTCGGTTATGACGGGTACGCCGTATATACAAAGAAAATTAACGTGAGTGCTGATCTGGCCTCACAACGTTTGGTCATGTTGGCTGGCCGCATCGACGATGCCGACATGCTGTTCATTAACGGGAATTACATCGGACAAACCGGGCAATTCGGAGAAAACAATGGCAACATATACCGCGAGTTCCGGAATTACTTTCTTCCTCCCAACACATTGAAAACAGGAGAAAATCGGATTGAGATAAAAGTGTACGACTCGGGTGGAGACGGAGGAATTTACGAAGGCCCCATCGGAATTATGACCCAGAAGAAATTCAGAGAATACTGGAAAGCAAAGCGAAGAAACTAGTTTTTGCGAATAGAGCGAGGATTAGATTATCATGGTTCGAATAGCAGGTTGGAAACGACCTGCTATTTTTTGCGTTCAGGAAAAGAAGAACAAAAGAGACTTTGGTATGTCTGCAGTGCAGTGAAGTGAAGGTCTTTAAGGAGCTGAAAAGGAACAAATGTTCATTAAATTTCGTATTATTGTAGTGAAAATCCAATTTTATGCCGAACAGAAAAAGAAGTCGACGAGTAACCATGCCGCCGGTAATGGAAGGTTTCAGGCCCTTTGGTGTGCCGATGAAGAATCTGGAGCCAACTGTTTTGCTGGTCGAAGAATACGAGGCCATCCGGCTTGTCGATTATGAAAATCTGATACAGGAAGAGGCGGCTGAGCGAATGGGGGTTTCCCGTCCGACCTTTACCCGTATATACGACCGGGCACGAAAAACCATTGCCGCTGCCTTCGTGGAGGGAAAAGCGATCCTGATTCAGGGCGGGAATTACGCTACCGATGATTACTGGTTTCGGTGTAACGATTGCAAAGAGGTGATGATTACGCTCAAACCCATTGGTAGTTGTCGTAAATGTCATTCAGATAACATCATATCATTAAATCCCGAGTAACCGATGGACAAACAAACTGAAGAATATAACGGATACTGCATCTGCGTGAAGTGTGACCTCCGTCTGGAACACAAAAAGGGAATTCCCTGCCGGGAAGTGAAATGCCCGAAGTGTGGACGTACCATGCTAAAAGAGGGTTCCTACCATCATCAACTCTATCAGCAAAAGTTCATCGATAACCGGGAGCAGGACGAGCAACCCTAATGAGTTGTCGTTGACTTTTTTCACAGCACTACTGCCAGCCGGAAGCCATCGGTTTGCATTCGCCTTCCCTTCTTCATTACACGCCCATCTTCATTCTTTCTCAAAGGTTCAATTGAAGTATATCTGAGATATTTTTACTCTGATATATCCTCAAGAAAGATATTGTATTCGAATTTTTCATTTAAAATGAACAAATGTTCATTTAGTTTCCTACCTTTGTTTCATGAACAGAAGGTTAGCAATCAGTCGTTACGACTTGGACGAATTGGTGTTATACCTTCCTAAATTGAACCAACTATGTTTCCGGAATGCGTCACATGTATCGTAAAGCAGACTGAGCAATTAATTCAGAGACATTGCCCGGACGACAAGCGGGCCAACGAAGTCGCGCTGGATGCCATTCGGTTTATGGCGAGCGCTGAAAGTGAGATGAAAACAGCGCCGGCTTTACCGGTCTTCCTGGATGACCTGCTGGAAAGACGATGTCAGATAAAGCAGACTATTAGTGATGAGCGGATACACTGCAATGAGCAATTCCTCCTGCTGGAGGAAACGATTCGGAACGATATTTCTAAATCGATTAACCCGCTACAAAGAGCACTGCAGTATACGCTGGCCGGTAATTATATCATGAATCACCAGGGGGCGGTGGATAGCCTGAAGTTGTCGTTGGAATCAGCTGCTCGTTTACGACCGGTTATCGATGATTCGGGTAAGTTGTTTAACCGGGTTCGGAAAGCGAATACGGTGTTGTTCATAGGCGATAAAGCCGGGGAAATTGTCACCGACAAACTGCTGCTGGAGCAATTGCACCATCCGAATACTCACTACGCGGTCAGAGAAAAGGGGATTCTCGATGAAGCTACGGTCGATGATGCAAGGCATGCAGGAATCGAGCGTGTGGCAGAGATAAAAGGCATTCCGCAAGAACTTACATCATTCAGCAATTTGTCCACCAATAGCACATTCGGAAAGATTTATCGGGAGGCTGATGTGATTATTTCCAAGGGGCCTTCCAACTTCTGGAAATTACACAATGAAACCGAAAAAGAGACTTTCTTCCTGTTTTCAGCGAGATGCCCGGTGATAGCGAATCTGCTGAAAGTGAATATTGACGACCCGGTTGTGATGTATGGAAAGCGTTATCAGCAGAAGATTGTGGGAGCTGAGTATTACGAAACCTTGTGCCATGAATTATAGAGGGCGATGTGAATGAAAAAATCAAGATGTTATGCCACGATTAAACGGGACAGGCCCGGAAGGGAAAGGCTCGAAGACCGGACGGAAATTGGGCCGTTGCAAAGAACCGGAAGATTTAACCGGTAAGAACAAACTCGGTACCGGCCTTGGCAAACGCCGGAAAAGCGGTGGTGGCGAAGGCCGCGGTAAAAGACTAAAAAGTGGATTTATACCAAAAATAGGGAGGTGAAAAATGCCTGGATTAAATGGAACCGGACCGCTGGGAAAAGGTCCCCGCACCGGAAGAGCAATGGGTAAATGCGAACCCGGAAAAGATGAAGTAAGTGAGGCACCGTTTGGTCGCGGACTCGGAAGAGGCGGCTGGGGAAGAGGCCTCGGACGGGGTGCTGGTCGTCGAAGAAGAGGTCGCGGCTAACGTCTCATGGTGGTTTGTCGCTCAAAATCGCGCATGAATTTTCATGCGCGATTGACAACATGGTAGTTACGTTGTATAAATGAAAAACATGGAAATAAAGAAAATGCAAACGAAGATTCTACCGGAAGTGGAAAATATTATTCTGGTAGCTTCAGGAAAAGGGGGTGTTGGAAAATCAACCGTGGCAGTGAACCTGGCAGTGGCTTTTATGCGCGAAGGCTATGCCACCGGAATATTGGATGCCGACCTGTACGGGCCTTCTGTTCCGATGGCATTGGGACTGGAAGGTGCCCAGCCCCGTGTATGGATGGAAAACGGCCACGAGCAAATGGAACCAGTGGAAAAATTCAGCATTAAAGTGATGTCACTGGGGTTTCTCATGCAAAAGCAGGACGCGGTCATCTGGCGCGGCCCGTTGGCTTCCAAAGCACTTTCGCAGTTGATCGAGAATACCCGTTGGGGAAAACTGGATTACCTGGTCATTGATTTACCGCCCGGAACCGGTGATATTTCCATTACGCTTGCACAAAAGTTTCCGGGAGCCAGGGCTATCATCGTGGTGACGCCGCAGCAAATGGCCATTGCTGACGGACGAAAAGCCGCCCACATGTTCGTGGCCAATGGTGTCGATATTCCGGTGGCCGGTATCGTGGAGAACATGGCCTGGTTTGTACCCGAAAAACATCCCGATGAAAAATATTTCCTCTTTGGAAAAGGAGGAGGAGCGCAGTTGGCCAACGAATACGGTGTGCCCTTGCTTTCGCAGATACCGTTGGTGGCCGATGTATGTGAGTTGAGCGACAAGGGGAAAAATATATTCAACTCCGGAAATGCTATTCTGATAAAAGCATTTGAAGAGTTGGCGCAAAAAATCGACCAGGTAAAAGAGGTGCCTGCGTAAGAACGACTTTGAATTGATAGTTAATAATTGTTCCATGTCAGTTTCTTAAACCGTGTGCTTATGAAAGAATCTTTGCGCTTCGCTTTTGCGGTTAGTCAGGGGCATGCTTTTGAGAAAAAGCATTTTGGCGAAGCTGAACAGTTCCTGATTTATGAATACAAGGATGACGAACTGAGTCTGATTGATGAATATCAGAATCCGTTTATCCAATCCGATGAACAGTACCTGCATGGTTCGCCCCGGAAGGGAAAAGCAATCATCGATTTTCTGAAAGATTTACACATCGATGTGTTGGTAGCCAGACAATTTGGTCGCAATCTCCACATGGTGAGTGAGTATTTTATTCCGGTGATTATTTCTGCGACATGCATTGGTGAAGTGACAGAGGTTCTTTTAAAGCACATATTCTGGTTAATGGAAGAGAGGCGAAAAGTTGCCAGCCACTACGGATTGTATCAGATCAATCTGGGCATTTTGACGATGCCCGGTAGATCGGTAAAACTCCGGCTTCAGAAGGAATTTTAAACAGGTGTCCTGATGATCGGTTTTGGGCCCATATCATCGCGCAGGTTAGGGAAGAGCCTTGGGATAAACAACATTGTCTCTCCCAAGACATGCTCGTACAACTGTTTGTATTGCCAGGTAGGGAAAACGAAACGGCATACAACCGAACGGGATGCATTTTACCTTCCGGAAGTGATCTGCCGGGAAGTCGAAAGGCATCTGGGGCGATTGAAGCCCGATGACTATCCTGACTACCTGACTTTTGTGTCGAATGGAGAACCGACCCTCGATCTAAATCTCGGCGAATCCATCACCCGCTTGAAAACGCTGGGCATCCCGGTCGCTGTTATTACCAATGCTTCGTTGCTGAATCGGGAGGAAGTCCGAAGTTCATTGGCACTGGCCGATTGGGTTTCGGTAAAAGTCGATGCGGCAAATGAAGCAACCTGGAAAAAGCTCAACCGGCCCGTTGCTGGATTGTCATTCGACGACTATTGGTCCGGAGTGTACCTGTTCGCCGACGAGTTTTTCGGCACGCTATGCTCGGAGTCGATGTTGGTCCGGAATTACAATGATGATTCGGTCCATTTGAAACAATTGGCCGGATTGGTAAAAGAGCTGAGCCCTCAAACAGCTTACCTCTCCATTCCCATTCGCCCGCCGGCCGACAAGCATGTTGATAGACCGGCTGCAGAACAACTGAATACAGCGTGGCAACTTTTTAATTCTGTTGGTTTGAATACCGAACTTCTCACCGGCTTCGAAGGCGTCGATGCAGGATATACCGGCAATGCTTTCGAAGACATTCTGAACATTACAGCGGTCCATCCGCTACGGGAAGACGCCCTGCTGAAACTTCTGGAAAACGATCAGGCCGATGAATCGGTACTGCAATCATTGTTGCATCAGCGATTGATAGACAAGGTACAATACCGCGACAAGATTTTTTATCTGCGACATTACAATGCTGCGTCATGAAAGGATATGTTCAGGTATATACGGGTAACGGAAAAGGAAAAACCACGGTTGAACTGAGCTAATTGGCCGCCATGAATATGAAAACCTTGAATACAAAAAATAAACACATGAAAACAACCGATGTATTAGTAATTGGAGGAAGCGCGGCCGGTATGGTTGCGGCTATAACCGGTAAATCATCCAATCCGGAGAAGAAATTTATCCTGGTGAAGAAACAGAAGGATGTGATGGTTCCCTGCGGTATCCCATACATTTTCGGCACGTTGGGCGACAGTGCCAAAAACATCATGCCGGTCGATGCCCTGATGGCCAAAAATGAAATCGAGTCCATTGTGGACGAAGTAACAGCCATCGATGCAAAGGCCAAAACCGCTCAGCTGGCCGGAGGTGATATCATTCAGTTCGGTAAACTTATTATTGCTACCGGCTCGGTTCCGGTCAAACCCAAATGGCTGACCGGGGCCGAAAAGGAAAATGTTTTCGTGATTCCGAAGGATAAAATCTATCTCGACGACATGAAACAAAAGCTCGCTTCTTGCAAGCGTGTTGCGGTTATTGGTGCCGGCTTCATTGGTGTCGAGTTCTCCGACGAATTGGTGCGGGATGGGAAAGAGGTCATCCTGGTCGAAAAGGAGCCTTCCATTTTAAGCCTGGCATTTGATGTGGAGTTGTCCGATCGCATCCAAGCCATGCTCGAAGAACGGGGCGTGAATATCATCACCGGCAACGGTGTGCAAGAGATTGTAGGCGACGATATGGTGACCGGCGTACGTCTCGAAAATGGTCTCAACGAAGAGGTCGACGCGGTAATTCTCTCCATGGGATACCAGCCTAATACAGCACTGGCCGCCAAATCAGGCATCGATATCGACGAAAGCGGCTTCATTGCGGTCGATGAATACATGCGCACCCACACACCCGACGTATTTGCCGTGGGCGATTGCGCGCAAAAACGCGATTTCGTCACACGCCGGCGCGTATTTACCATGCTGGCTTCTACGGCTTGTGCCGAAGCCCGTATTGCCGGCATGAACCTGTTCAATCTACATGTCATCAAAACCTTTAGTGGTACCATTGCCATCTATTCTACCGCCATTGGCGATACCGGGTTCGGAACTGCCGGTGTGACGGAAGCCCGGGCATCCGAAGAAAACATTGAAGTGGTAACCGGCTTGTTCGAAGGTGTCGATCGACATCCCGGCAATTTGCCCGATGCGCACAAACAACTGGTGAAGCTGGTGGTGGCCCGGCGCTCGGGAATCATCATTGGCGGTGAGGTGATTGGTGGATTGAGTGCAGGAGAACTAACCAACGTAATTGGCCTGGCCATCGAAAACCGGATGTCGGTCAATGCGCTGTTGTCGTCACAAATAGGTACACATCCGTGCCTGACGGCTTCACCGGCGGGTTACCCGCTCATTAAAGCCGCAGAAATCGTGGCGGCCAAAATTGCCAGCGGAAGAAAACCAACTCAAAACCAATAGTTCCGAAAATATAAACTTTTTGATGTACAGTTATTAGGGTTTGACATAGCAATTAGTGTAAAGATGGGGGAGGAACCGGGATAAAAGCCGGTGAATCCCCTTCTTTTTGCCCCGCAAATCCACCATGGTATTCAGGAAAAACGAATGCCTACGAATCTTTTGAAATAATAATCATTAACTTAAGCCGCTGGAAGACGTAAAAAACAGACAGAACACGGCCAGTAATTGTTAGTAGAAGTTTCGTGGTAGGGTGACCGTTGAGAAGCACTTTTGTACAGGACGAACTAATACAGGGGCATATGGCGATATACATAATCATTGCGGTAATATTGGTGGTTGTCACGGGCTTTTTCTTTGCCTTCCCGTCTCCAAAGAAAACGCTGCAGAAACCAATCTTTACAACGACCAACCAGGGAGGCGAACCTGAGGAAATTGAAAATCGCTACTACGATTTACGAAAAATGGCTTTGAAAATCACCCCCGACCTGGTTGGGGCGCAGAGCACAGGAAGAGCAACAAAGGTATTTGGTATTGTGATGGATTGGGACACAGGAGAGGGAACCGTAACGGTTGTAGCCTTCCAGAATGGCGATGCCAGCATGTATGTCAGTTCGGGGGGCGGCATCATTGGCGGCGCACAATACCGGAAAGTTCGGAAAGCGGTTCGCTCATTTGTCGGGCTGGGACAGGATTATATCGGGAAAGCCGAAAAAACAACTACAACGCTGCTGCCCGACAGGCATAACGTAGGGTTTTACCTGCTGACGAACAAAGGAACCTTTCACGTTCAGGAAGAATGGAAAGCCATTGAGTACGGAAATTCCGACTGGCGCCCGCTTTTTCAGGAAGCCAGCAAAGTACTGGAAAGATTACGGCAGATATCGGAGAAGAAGAGCTGATGTGCTAACGGTCACTTTTTAGTTGTCGTTGCCGTTCCGATGCCTCGGCCCCGAATTTTCGGGGGAAGAGCGTTCCTGTCCGAAGGACACGGAACTGCGATGCGAGCCCCGACCAATCGGGGCGCAGTTGACGTACCACCGAACCCCGCCCTGCAATATGTACATTGTTAACGGTTGTTATTTCAATAATTCATCTAATTTTTCGTAAAATTCATTGTCCTCTCCGCTACTTTTTAATACGATTTTTCCCTCTCTATCAATTATAAATTTTGTCGGATAATTGGTAATGCCGTAATTGTCAGTGATTACTTTATTCGCAGCAAAGAGGTTTGTCCAGTTCAGTTCATATTTTATGACTGCATTTTTCCAAGGCTCTTCGTGATCCTGACAATCTATTCCGATGAATTCAACTCGATCTTTATATTTTGAATAATACTCTTTCAATTTCGGAAATCCACCCACACAAGAGCCACACCATGTACCCCAGAAATCCAGAACGACGTATTTACCTTTGTAATCAGATAACGAATGATTTTTACCAGCTGTATCAGGAAGGGAAAACGATGGGGCATGCAAACTTTTTTCAGATGCAGTCAGCGCATTTGAAACATGAGTACCGAAAATTGAATTTTTAACTCTTGGCGTAAATCTAATGTAATATTTCGCAATCGTATCATAAGGGAATTTAGCTAGTAATTCCGCAGAATATTCCCAATTCGGGTGTTTGGCAATTATTTGCAAATCAATGCTGTCTAATTGACAGCTAACGGATTGTAATTCTTTATCTAACTCCGCAATTTTGTTGCTTCCTTTAGGTTCCTTTTCCTTTTGGATCGTTAATTGGTTGAATCTTTCGGAATACGGAAATTTTGCTTCTTTTACTTGATTCATTTGCCGACCAATGTCGTTTCCTGCGATGCTAAACTTGATTCCATAATCGGCCAATGATGCGGAAAACACTATGTCCTCAGCGGGTTTTATAAAGAATCGGATGTCCCTGTTTTGAAGTTCTTGTTTATTACTTTTTTCTGAACCGAAAACAGCATTAAACGAATCGCTACTAATTATAACCAAATGCCACATGTTAACACCATAATTCAGTGTATAATTAAATTTACCATCTGTGCATGAAGTGGTATCAAAAATTGGTTTTGCCCCTTCTTTTAAGGGTAAAGCAAGGACATGGATTGTAGCATTGTCAATTCCATCAATTGTTCCTTCAATATGTGACTCTTGAGCAAATCCGATAAAGGATAAAGAAATTAGAAATAAGGTAAGTTTTAGTTTCATTGTAGTAGTATTTTATAATTACCCCTAACGGTCACTTGTATGTGGTCGGGCGGGATTTCTGGAAGAAATCGTGTCAGACCCGCAGGAAAGTGGGCGCAAGGTCTGACTTGTCAGACCGCTAAAACCCCCGCCTGCCATATACAATTTGTTGTGTGCCGTATTTAATTTTTTTCAATTATACTATCAATAATATTTTTATTAATCTCAAACGTAAATCGTCTCGATTGTAATGTATTAGTCGGTATCTGTTCATCATTTATTTTGGGGAAGAAATGAACATTAATTGTTACAGATGATTTATTAAAATCCCATGATGATTTAATTTTTAGTTCCCTTCCACAAAAGTCAGGATTAGAAGATTCAACATATTTTTTAAATTCTTCTTTTCCTTTTATTGAAAACACTGTTTGCCAATTAATTACTTTTTCAAAAGTTACGTTGTCTCTTAAATTTTCAAGAATTCCATCAATGTCATTATTGTTACAAGACTTGATGAAATTTCTGATTAGTTTCCGTGGTAACTTTTGTTGTTTTTGTATTTCTTTCTTTTTGTTTTCTTCAAACAGTTTGTAGTCTTTATTTACTAGTTCCCGCATTTTGTAAAATCCAAATTGAAAAGCTTCAATTGGTGAACTGTATAGACTATCTTTGAAAAAATCAGTTTCGCTATCTGTTTTATTTGTTTTGAATTCATTAAGTACCAAGAAGCCTTTTTTTCCTGAATTTTTATCTATCCCTTTTACAATATTGATGTAATAATCTCTTTCATCGTTTTTAAACAATACCTTGACTTTGGGATTGAAATTTTCAACTTGGCTCTTTGATTTTCGAATTAAGTATTTTGTTTCATTTAAAGGGTCTTGGATAGGTCTGCCCCAACCGTCAGTTTGTAATTCTGACTGATATCTTGAAATCTGTAATCTAATTTCTTTTCTACCTTTTTCGAGGTCTGACGTGAATTCGTAATCGGGCAAACTATCAAGAATTGCTGTATCCAATTCCCATTCTTCATAGTCACTGGAGAAAGTCAACTTGAAATAGCTTTCATATTCAAAGATATAAACTGGAAACTGAATTTTTTTCTTTATGATTTTCTCTTTAATCAGGTTAAGGTCTGATTTACGATTTATCAATATTGTAATTTCTGTTTCTATCTCAAACATGCTGGTTTTCATTTATATGGCACACAACTAGTGTGTATCAATATTGTTGTTATTTCTCTTATGCCAGTCGATGAGTTGTTGTTATACACCCATATTGGGATGTATTGTGTACATTATTATGTTGAATTTTCAAAAAGTTCATCCAACGGATTTTTAATCTTTTCAATATATCGTTTTGAAATATGGGTGTAAATCTCCGTGGTTTTAGAAGAACTATGCCCCAATAATTCTTGTATGTATCTTAAATCGGTTCCCTGTTCCAGCAGATGCGTAGCAAATGAATGTCGCAGCATGTGGGGGGTAACCCGCCTTTTGATCCCGGCTTTCTGCCTGGCTCTTTCCAAAATATGGGCAATGCTGGAAGCGCTGTACTGCGAGTTCGCTGAGTTACCTTCGAATAACCAGGTTTGTGGTTTGAATTCTCTGTAATATCGTCTTAGTTGTTCAAGCAGTGGTGCCGAAAGGAGAGTATAGCGGTCCTTTTTCCCTTTGGCCCCTTCAATATGTATTAAACCTCGGTCCGATTGAACATCGGTAATTTTCAAATTGAGAAGTTCACTTCGGCGTAATCCCGCCGAGTAAATGAGTGATAAAATGCATTTATGCTTAATGTTGCTGCACTTTGTTATGATTTGCTGTATTTCTGGTTTACTGAGTACAGGTGGCAACGGATTTGATTTGCGGGGGCGGTCTACGGAGAGGTTAAGTCGCTCGCCCTCGATGACTTTCTCATAATAGAACTTAATTGCATTAATTCGTTGATTTTGTTGACTCGCTGATATGCGCCCGTTTTTGACCAGGCCATGAATATACCTATTGATTGCTTCTGAATCGATTGAATCTAACGGATATTCCCGAAAATGAAACATGAAATCTTTAAAATAAGCACAATAAGTTCGGATGGTGCTGCTGCTGTACCGCTTTTGTTCCAGTTTCTCCAAATAGCCTTTGGGCAATTCAATCTGTTTGCGATGGCTGTAATCTCTCGCTTTTTCTTCTCTCTGCGGTGCCTGCTTTTCTTGTTTTAGTCCGGAGTAGTCAACATAAGCCATCCCTTTCAATGCTTCAAAAAAGGTGTGCAAATCAAACTGCTCTGCCGGAACATACCAACATCCCATGGTTTGGCTCCAGCGGGCATCGGTTTCTTGCTTTACGCGGTCAATCAGCTGCTGGTTGTAGTCAAACCGCAGGGTGACCACCATGTTATCACGGTGTCGGGCTTTTTCAAGTACGATGGTCCGGTCTGTTGGCATTTTGTTGGTTGTTATGGCTCATCAAGTTAATAAAAAACTTTCTGAATTTGGTTTTCAGTTCCTTTATAGACCCCCATTTTCTATTATCATAATTTTCCTTCGCATACCAGATCAGGCCGTTCATGGAAGAAATCGGGCCGTTCATCAAAATTTTTGGCATAAAACATATTTTTTACTTAAGTTAAAAACTCATTCGTTACCAGGACAGAAAACGGAAACTTTAGCGGGCGTACAGAACAGTGGAGCAGGAAGGCCGGAGGCTTTCTTTTTTTGTACCCAAAACGGATTCAGAGCGTTCTTTGGCATACTAGTCCCTTGGCCCTTCTTTGTTGCAATTTGAGAGAATATACCAGGGAGTATATATTATTTTCTATCTGTTCGTTGCAATAAATTAAAAGGTAAATGTCGTGAAATAAGTAGTTGAGGCCAGGTTGAAGGAGTTTGTCTGTAAATCCGGAGTTCAGAAATGTTGTGACAACATCAGGGAAACCGGAAACAAGCGATTAGCAAGCCGCCACAAATATTTAGACTTTTCATATTAATGCTTAGTGAAATGTCACAAAGATTTGGAATCATAGCGCAAACACCTGGAGAGTATCGACAAATACCTGGAAAGGTGGCACAAATAGTTAGTCTGTTTCGACAAATGCTTAGCAAGATGGAACAAATAGTTCGGGTGTTTAGCCAAACACCTGAATACCCAAAGTGGACATAGAGAACGAATCGTTCAGCTATTTTCACATAACCTGCTTCCCCCGGAAGGTGACTCGACCTTGTTGATCATCGGTACCGGATGTAATGCTGCACTATCAAAATAGTTATTGCTAAACCGTGAAGAAATTATTGCGAAGAATTTCACGGAAAAACCAATCCAATTAACTCTTTAGTACCTAACGTATGGGAGAACGAAACACAAGCTTTCCTTTTGGTTTCCCCGAGCTGGAACAACGGGGTGACTATGTTTACCTGCTTTATGAGCGGGATGAAGAAATTATGCTGTCCCTCGGTTTTTCGTCAGAATTTAAGACGAATTTCCGCACGGCTATCGATGCCTTTAAAGATGTAGAATCGGACGAATACTGGAAAGGGGTACTGGCTACGCATCGTGATAAACGCGATGAGGCCCGCAATGCTCTGGCCCGGTTGCACGATTTGTTCCAGATCCGCCTGAAAGTATTGTTGGGCAATAAATCATCTGAGTTCCGCAGTTTTCGTTTTGCCGGAATTTCGCAGATGAACGAGGAACAGATGGTGAGATATATTAGGGGAATCGTGAAAACAGCCGATGGTCTCGACGGTGTTATCATCGTGCCGGAAGGCGAAACTTCGCCGGTGGAAGAGCTACGGACCAGTTGCCAGACGCTTGACGATGCCATTGATAATTACCGTCAGGTGATGACCCAACGCGACGCAGCTAGCCTGAGACGTGTTTCGGTAGCCAATGAATTGTACGGATTCATTAGCCAGGTATGCGACGCGGGCAAAAAGTATTGGAAGGGGCTGAATGATGCCTATTATAACGACTTTGTGTTGTATGGCTCGTCGACGCCGCTTCCGGATGAGGAGGAAGAAGAAACACCGGCTGACGGCGGCGCTACCGACACCACGTCGGGCGACGAACCGGTTGCATAGATTATCTGTAACCACCGGATGAAATGAGTCACCCCGCTGAAGAAGATTCGGCGGGGTGATTTTTTTGTGTGCGAACCCTGTCGGTGGTCGGAGACCCCGACAGTGGTTTGGGATGATGAACCGAGCCTGAAAGGCTGCGGAATTTCAGACCTTCGGCCTGTTCCAGGCTCAACTGCCAGTGTGCGGATGCAAACGGCAGGATTTTATTATTGAATTGCCCGTAGGGCATTCGGTATTGTAGCCGAAATGTTGAATGGAAGACCGCTACTCCGTAGGAGTTATACATTAGAATACCTTTAACCGGAATTGACGATTGGTACATCCCCTACGGGGAAATGTCAACGCTTATCGCCTCCATTCTACAATACCCAAACCGCTACGCGGTATAATGCTTCGCTTATAAGTCGGTTGTTAATTTCTACTCACCCCATCCGGACTGCCTCCGAATTGCCCCTCGCGATGTTAGAGAGGGTTGGGTGAGTAGATATACCGGCGCGGATTTGGTTATCAAAAAAAGGATGTCATCCATTTCGGATGCCATCCTTTCTATTCATCGTTATCCCGATTCATTGACGGAATTTTTATCCCCAAGCCTCTGGAGTAGAAAATTCAAATCATTCCTATCATTCTCCCCATCTCATCTTCTCCCGCTCTCCCTTTCTCCTTTTCTTTTGCCTAAGCCTGCGCCTCTGCCTTTTCTTTCGCCTTCACCAACTCACCATTTCTCGTTGGCAATATCGGGCCAGATGTGTTGCTCGTATATCTGTCGGATGCCGTCCATCTGCTCTGCCGATAGTTCCGGTAATTCCGATGCCTGTACGTTGGAAAGCACCTGCTCCGGCCTCGATGCCCCCGGGATGACACAGCTCACTTCCTTGAACATTAGTATCCATCGGAGGGCCATGGCTGCCAGGTTCGTTTGCGCCGGGAAGAGTTTTTTGATTTCTTCCACAGCTTCCAGTCCCTTCATATAATCCACACCCGAAAAGGTTTCGCCCTTGTCAAACGCTTCGCCGTTCCGGTTAAAGGTACGGTGGTCGTCTTTCCCAAAGGTGGTGTCAGGCGTGAATTTCCCGGTGAGGAGTCCGCTGGCCAGCGGCACACGCGCCAGTATCCCGATGTTCTTTTTTGCCGCTTCCGCGAAGAAATCTTCCGCAGGACGCTGCCGCAGCATGTTGAAGATAATCTGCACCGTGGTCACGTTCTCGTATTCCAGGGCTTTCAACGCTTCATCAATCCGTTCTACGCTCACGCCCAGGTTCCTGATTTTCCCCTCTTTTTTCAGGGTATCGAATAGCTCAAAAATCTCGGGCCGGTAGTACGTCTCGGTGGGCGGGCAGTGCAACTGGATCAGGTCGAGCGTCTCCAGCTCCATCCGCCTCAGACTGTCTTCCACAAACCGGCGAAGTCCCTCGGTCGTGTACGACGCATCCACATGGGGCGAAAACTGACGGCCGCATTTGGTAGCCACATAAATCCGCTCGCTGCGGGAGCGCACCAGGCGGCCCACCGCTTTTTCACTGTCACCGTCGTTATACACATCCGCAGTATCGATAAAGTTCACGCCGTTATCGACAGCCGAATTCAGTATGGCATCGGCATTCGGGTGACTGAACAGGCTGCCCCATTTCCCGCCTACCTGCCAGGTTCCCAATCCTACTTCCGAAATTTCAAATCCTGTTTTTCCCAGTATTCGTTTCTTCATTACTCTTGGTATTTAGTTGATTTCGTTCCGCTTTTATCGGACAAACTGTACCCAATCCATTTCAACAGGCGTACCCGATAGTTGTTCGACGGCCAGGTTATGAACGACGCCTGCTGAAAGGGAAAAGGGGTACAGCGATGAAAATGCATTACTGCTTCTCCGGTCCGGCTTCCTTCCTCGCCAGGCGGATGTAATAAACACCTCCGGCGGTACTGTGCGGAAGCGATTGAAACTTCACCCGGACGTGTGTTTTCCCTTCAACCATCGAATTGGGAATCGGGTATGTTACTTCCTGGAATTTTTTTTGATTCCACTTCCCGGTGTTATCCTCCGATACCAATTTCTGGTTGTCGATGTAGATATCGAATTTCCGGTTTCCCTGTTCGTCGCCCCAGTAACGGACGATTAAACTAAGGTTGGTAGCCGAATCGGTTGCCATTTGGTAGCTGAAATAGCCACCGTTGCGGGCGTCCCGCCAAAAATCGTCCCGGTTGTTTCCTGAAAAGGAGTTGGAATCCTGCATGGCGTGATCCACTTCGGGTTGTTGCTCTCCGGGAGCCACAAAATCGATTGTCCGCTTATCCAGTGCCATCCGCTTTTTCTCCAGCGTCGACAGTGAGTCGAGATACGAATGATACTGTTTAGGGGTCAGCGTCATCCAGTACATCATGTACCGGGCGTCGTGTATCAGGAAGAACGGTTCCAGCTCCACCTTTATCGGGTTGATCAATTTCCACTTCGGCGCCGTAAAGAACAGCGGCTTGTTTTTCTCGGGTACCAGCTCCTCCGGAATTTTCGACTTGTCCTTCGAAATAATGATGGGCGCGGTGTTTAACGGGAATTTTTTCCCGCTGGGAATATGTCCCCACCGGCTGTCGTCGGCAATCAGTCCTTTCAAGTCCTGCGTACCCGTTTTGGCACCCAGTACGATAGGCCCGTGCAGTAAGGCAATGTAATTCGGCACATTGGGCAGCTGCTCATAGGTATTGTGCATGGGCAACTGAATCGTAACGGTGTCGCCGGCTTTCCACAAACGGTCAACCGCGATATACGATGCCGGATGAGCCTTGTAGGGAATGTTCTTCCCGTTGACGGTTATCTTCAAAGCACCGTCTTTCACCCACGACGGGTAGCGAACCATTAAGCTGAAATGAGAAGAGCCCTTCTCGACAATCAATTTGGTTTGCGGCTCGTAAGGGAATTTTGTCTCCTGCTTGATCTTCACGCCTCTTTGTTCCCAATTCAGTTCCGAGGCAATGAAGAGATTCAGATACAGTGAATCGCCCTTGTGGGTATAGATAAACTCGTTGTATTTACTGTGGTTTTCCATACCGCTGCCCACACAGCACCACATGGCTTCGTTTGGCGCCGAGTAGACCCGGTAACTGCGCGGCCGCACAGGAGTGAAATACACGTATCCTCCGGTCTCCGGATTTTGAGTCGACAGAATATGGTTGAATACCGTCCGTTCGTAGTAGTCGACATATTTCTCTTTCGGGTGTACCCGGAACAAGTCTTCTGTCAACTTCAGCATGTTGTATGAATTGCAGGTTTCCGGGCCTTCCACATCATTCACATAATCGGTGCACGACGAAGCGCTTGGAAAGAATTCTCTCCGGCTGTTTCCTCCGAATGCCAGCGTCCGGTTTTGGGTTACGGTTTGCCAGAAGAACCGGCCGGCTTCCACGTATTTCTTATCATGCGACAGTTCACCGATTCGTTGAAAACCGATGGCTTTGGGAATTTGTGTGTTGGCATGTTTGTTATCGAGGTTGTCACTGTCTTTCGACATCGGGTCCAGCAGCATATGGTGTGAAAACCGTTTGGCAGCTACCAGGTATTTCTTGTCGCCGGTCATTTGGTAAGCATCGGCAAACATTTCATTCATCCCTCCGTGTTCGGTGTCCAGCATCGATTGCATCTGGGCATCTGTCAGGCGGGAAGTGATATTGATTCCCCAATCGCAAAATTTGAGGAACATGTTTTTGGCTTCTTCGTTACCGGCATACGACCAGGCATCTCTCAGACCTGCGTACATTTTATGCACATTGTACCACGGAACCCATGCTTTATGATAGGCCTTAAAATCTCCGTTCTTCAGGGTACTCCAAACTTCTTTGCTGTTGGGAACGCCACCTACATATCCTTTACCCCAGCCCGGATGGTTGACGGTGTTGGCATCCTGGCATTTCTTCAATTCGGAAATCATGTACTCCAACCGTTGCTTGCAGGCTGCATTACCGGTCGCTGCGGTGTTAATCGCCATGGCCGATAAGTAATGGCCGCCAATGTGTCCATCGAGGCCGGCCCAGTTGGTATAGCTGGGGGCTTTGGGTTTCAGTCCTGCCTCTTTACGGTAGGGCGCCAGCAAGCGATCGACATTATACTTCAGCAACGTCTGTATATTCAAATCGCGGGCATGTTTAAACGGCCCGTCCAGTAGTTTTACGTCTTTCAGCGGAAATTCGTTGTGATACAGCTTATCCTGGGCCTGCGTGTGACCAGCCATAAAAAAGAGACCGATAAGCAAACACCAAAACGGATATTTTATTCTCATGATACTTTACTTGGTTTTAATTCTTTCGATAATAATTCCTAACCTGCCCAATATATTATATCCTCGGATAGGATTCAATTCCGGGCCGGTTTCTTACGTGAAGTTTATCTTTTTCTTTTCATATCGTTTTCTATCAAATCCTTCAGGTTGTGTACCGGCCGTTCGATGTTATACGGAATCGGCATGCGGCTAAACTGCTGGAAGTACAGCAGGCAGGCATCTTTCCACACCTGGGCATTGATGCACTGTTCCCGGAGTTTCTTTTGTACCACGCTAAACCGTTCTTTATCGACGTATGGCTCTGCTTGGTCCCACGTTTTCTGAAAACTACGCACCTGGTCCAAACCTTCCTGGTAATGATAGCACAGGTCGTCCCACAGGGTCAATCCGCTTTTGGTTTGATAATTCCACGGAAGGTGATGGAACCACAACAGGTAGATTTCGGGACAGGTATTCACATCATTGAATAGCGAACGAAGCGGTTCGTGGTACTGACTAACGGCATTGCTACCGTTTTCGGTCCGGTCGAACCCGATACCCAGTGTATCGGCCTGGTGATAGTAAGGAGGGGTCCAGTCTTTGCGAACTCCTTTGGGCGCCCACCACGGGCCGGGACCATAATGTTCGTTGGCCGAAAACAGGTGGTGCAAGCCTAATGGCATCATGTAATTGACAGCAGCTTCACGACTCTCCAGCATCATTCGTTTCACCGGTTTCAGAAAATTGATATTCCATACAATGGGAAGAACAGTCGATTTGGTCTTGTCTTCTGCAGGTGTCGGCTTAAATGTGAGTTTCAACCACTCATCAGCAATCTGGTCGCTGGATAATTGGTTATTCCAGGCCAGACGGCCAAAGGCGTACCAGTTGGCCTGGGCAAACGGGTGTCCGCACCAGTTGGTGTCCAGCCCGATATTGGCTACACCGGCAATCGCCGTTTGCTTTTGTTGGAAGATGCTGCCATCGGTACAACGGGCAACGGTGCTTCCTTTGCCTTCCTGGTAAGTATCGCTCTTCAGGAACTCTTCCCACATAGGGGCTAAAAACACCAGGTGAATGGCCTGTCCAAGATATTCCTGTGTTACTTGCAGTTCCGGCATCACCGGAGTCTTTTTCATGGCTCCGAATAGCGGGCTGAAAGGCTCGCGCGGCTGGAAGTCGACGGGACCGTTTTTCACCTGGACAATCACATTGTCATGAAATTTCCCATCGAGCGGCATGAATTCATCGTAGGCCTGTTTGGCCCGGTCTTCGTCTTTGGCGCTGTATACAAAAGCCCTCCACATAACAATACCTCCATAAGGTTTCACGGCATCGGCAATGGTATTGGCCCCGTCGGCATGCGTGCGGCCGAAGTTCTGCGGACCAGGTTGTCCTTCACTGTTGGCCTTTACCAGGAAGCCGCCAAAATCGGGAATTAGACTATAGATTTGTTTGGCTTTATCTTTCCACCATTCTTTCACCTGCGGGTCGAGCGGGTCCGACGTTTTTAGTCCGCCTATCACCGAAGGGGAAGCGAAATTCACCGAAAGGTAAGTCTTAATACCATACGGACGCAGGACTTCGGCAATCGCCTGCACTCTTTTCAGGTATTTGGTTGTCAAAACCAGTGGCGAAGCATTGACATTATCGAGGACAGCGCCGTTAATGCCAATCGAAGCATCGGCATGGGCGTATTCCTGCCACAGCTTTTTATCTTTCTCTGTTACGGCCAGCGAGTCTTTGCCGTGCCAGAAGATGGAGCGACCGGCATAACCACGTTCGATGGTGCCATCCAGGTTGTCCCAGTGATCGAGAATACGCCGTTCGTACGACGGATTCTCTACCTGTTCGGTGATGGCTTCTCCCGTTTGCTGACGGCGCAGCAGGTCATAGACGCCATATAATATACCTAAATCGGTGTTTGCCTCAATGCCGTCGGAACTAAGGCGGTAACCATCGCCTTTGATTAGTTTATTGTGTTTCTTTTTTAGCACAAACGTTGCATTGGCTTTGCCCTGCCAGCCTTGATGCAATTCCTGTTTGGCGATTTCGAGAGTAGGGGAGTTTCCGGAGCAAACAACGTTGACCGTGGCTGTATGTTTGGCGCGCAGCCATAGGTCGTGCCCGTTCTCGGCATTGAGCGTAAGAGCGGCAAACAGGAAAATAAGAAGCGTGGATGTGACTTTCATATCTTGGATTCTGATTTTAGAGGTTTGTTAATCGTTTACCGGAAGATTTATTGATTCGCTGTTCCGGGTGTGATAATTCGGTATTCACCGCTCAGATGCATTAGACTGAATAGATACATCAGTCCGTCGTAATACGGATCGAAGTAGCCGTCGCTGTACGGTTCGAGTTTGGCGTTCCAGAGGGCACGCACAAAGTCGAGGCTGTTCTTGTCTTCGTTTACCGTGATCAGGGAGGCTGTAGCCGCGGTAGCTACCAATCCCAGCGAATGCCTCAGCTTTTGGAAACCTCCTGCCGGAAGAATGTATTCCGGTTTCGAACCATCCGGGTTGAACTGATCCTTGAATGAGTTGATTCCGCGGGAGCGCAGGAAGTTTTGAAACTTTTCGGCGTAAGCTTCCTGCCATTTTTTGTCCTTTCCAAACCAAACGTAATCCATCGCAATGTTCATCGGAACCCGCCACGAATCATAGCGGAACGCTGCGGGCATCCAGGGTGTGGAATGCGGTGTGCCGTCAAAATTGGTGTAATCGGCATTTAAACCTGTCTTCGGATTGCATGCACGGTGAAGAAATACGCGGGCCGAGTCGGCACAATCGCGATAGAACTGTTCGTGTCCGTCGTGGGCATAGTGAGCCCAAACTTCGAAAAAGGCCGGCACATTGTATGACGGGTCGGTCCAGCGATAGCCGCCACCTTCGGGCACAAACGAAATCAGCTTGTGTTTCACATTGATGAGATGGTAAATATTTCCGGTGCCGTCTTTCTGCCACATGGCATCCAGTATCTTTCTGGCTTCAGCATAATAGTTAATGCCGGTATCGTTTCCCCACCGGTTCGATGCAAACAACAACGTGGTGACATAGTACAGTTCACCGTCCGATGCCGAGCCTTCGGAATTCCGTTTCATGGTTTTGGGATTGAAACTCCAGGCGAAATACCCTTTCCGTGGTCCGGATTGATGCTGAAGGTAGTGTTTGGAAAAGCGCCAAATCCGATCGAAAACGTCTTTTTTGTTCAACTGAACGGCAATCATCATTCCGTATGACATGCCTTCGGTACGAACATCATGATTCTTCAGGTCGGAAATATAAGCCATCGAATCGCCCACCTCGAAATAGATATGGTGAGGGCCATGGAAGAGTTGGTCATAGGTTTGAGCTATCTTTTTATCGATAGCCGACTGTTGATAACCGGCTTCTTTCAGCAAATTCCTTGATTTTACGGGTAAAATTGCAGAATCGGGATGACCATCACCAGTATTTCCGGCAAATGAATGGTTGATGCCTAAAAATAAGATGGCCACCAGCAATGAGGCTATTCGATACGGAATATTCGGTTTGATTGCGTAGTTTGTTCCTTTCATCGGTTTATCTTTTATGTTTAGCTATTGGGTCTGTAAATTTCTTACGGTGTCTTACAACGATAAAAAAGTATTGTTCTATTTGAAAAGCGAAAGGTCAATGGCACCGGCCATCATGCGATAGCCCAGCTCATTGGGATGAAGATAGTCGCCTGACTGGGCATTCGGTCGAAGACTCAACGTATCTTTCGGATTTCTCATGGCTTTGTCAAAATCAATCACCGCATCGAAATGGCCGCTGGTACGAATCCATTTGTTCACGGTTTGCCGGGCTGTTTCGCGGTAATCCTTGTAATAGAACGACTTTTTGATGGGGGTAATGGTTCCTCCGTACACTTTGATTCCCTTTGCATGTGCCTCATCAATCATTTTATCATAAGCGGCTATGAGGCCTTGCGCTACTTTGTCAGCAGCTTCCTTGTCGGGTGTTCCGCCGATATCGTTGACCCCTTCGAGGATGATTAGCCAGCGCACCCCGTGCTGTTTGAGAATGTCGCGGTTAAACCGGCTGAGAGCAGTGGGGCCGAGACCGCCGTGAAGTACGCAGTTGCCTCCAATTCCCATGTTCAGTACGCCAATGTCCCGGGTCCGCTTGTCCTTCAACAGGCGCAGAGCCAGTTCATCGGGCCAGCGGTCCTGTTTATTCGTGCCTGAACCGCGTCCGTCGGTGATGGAGTTCCCGAGAATCGCGATGGCTGCTGCACGCTTTGGGGCCATCACATCAATGCCGTTAATCACATACCAGTGGTCGGTTTTGGCGGCTTGCGAGAAATCAGCATCAGGCGAGGAATGGTCCCCTGCGAGCAAATACGAAGTCGTGCGTGACCCCGGATGTCCGGTTACGTCGGGCGATGTTTTTCCGAAAGCAATGGTTACGGCCACTTGCATTCGCGGTTTGAGATTGAATGAAACCGGGTCGGAGACAACCGTTTTGCCTGGTTCCATCGTGACATCCGGTTGTCCGTCGAAGGTCAATTCTTTGGCAGTAGACGACTCTATTTCACTTCCGCCTTTCGAAACAGCGATGTGGACAGTCTTCATGGTCACCGGATTCTTGCTGAATTCATTGGAAAACCGGAACCGCAGTTGTTTCCCGCCGATGGAAACACAAACCACCTGACGCAACGTATTGTTGGTTAGTCCTGGTGCCGGTGGCATATTCCGGGGCTCGACCAGCTGCGGGGCGGTGCTCCAGGTCCCTACCCACGATTTTGTTGTCTTCGGTTTTTCGGGGTTGCGGGCAAAGGAGAAGTCCGAAAAGATAAGCATCATTCCGAGCAGAATGACTACCGGGAAGAAAATATGCCGGATGGAACGGGAAAGTTTTGTTTTATGTGCGTTGGAAAAGTCTGGATAACGATACATAGCAAAGAATATCTGTTTTTTTATGGTTTTAATCGGTTGAAATATCATTTGATAGCACGAATCAAGAGAGTGCTGTCATCAAAAAGTCAGGGTGTTATTTGCCATCTGACAGGAGTTGTGGATTGTAATATTTAGTTCGCCCCCAATAACGACTGGCCCAGGCAATCCAGGTGCTCCAGTTTGGGCCGGTACTATGCCATCCCGCATGTTGCCTGAAAGCGATATCTCCGCTGGTGAGTGCTTCTCCCAATGGCGGAAATTCAGTTGAGCCTAAATCCTTTTTTCCCAGGAGGCGATAAACCGGGCCGGCATGAACTGCCCCGATAAACATTCCCCGGTCATCGATCCATTGCCCTTCGTAATAGGGCGATCCCGCGCTAATAAAAACGGGACGGGGAGCACACAAGGCAATCAGTTCATGGGCATCAACAGGTAAGTCATCGGGTGTTAGTACACTGGCGTATTTGATGAAATTTCCGCAGAACCAATGGTATTCTCCCGCAGAAGCGAGGTTCTCCACTTGTTCTCCGAAAACCCGTCTCAGGATCTTTGCTCCGCCGGCACCCGACGAACCAATGAATCCCAGCGAAAACCGTGGTTCGAATGCCATGGTCACCAGTGCCGCTTTTCCATATCTCGATAATCCTTCGATGCCCACTCTCTTGGCGTCAACATCCTTATCCGTTTCGAAATAATCCATCGCCCGGCCGGCTCCCCAGGCCCAGGCCCGGAGTGTTCCCCAGTCTTCCGGTTTTCGCCGTTTACCTTTGTTAACCAGTCCGATGATTCCCTGGGTTAGGCCGGCACCATTATCGGCCTGGTAACTTGTCGGGACAATAATGGCGTAACCCCAGCCGTGGGACAGCAGCTGTTCTTTCCAGCCTGGTTCTCCGGCATAATTGGGTACTGCCTGTTTCATTTTTCTCCCGAAAGGCGAATGGATGAACCCCAGTTCCATCACCAGGGGGACTGCTTTGTGAAGATGCAGCGGCGTGGCCACCAGCAACTCAATATTGACCGAAAGGGATGGATAGGATGAATTATCGACTACTCCTTTGAGGAGCTTTCTCCTGATGGGAAACTGACCTTCCATGGTGTCTTTCACCGAAACGATTTGCCAACTTACGTCGGGGAGATGTTTTGGCAGACGGCCATAGATTTCCGTTTCAAAGCCGGAGACAATCTCAGGGCGCCTTTTTTTCCACCAGGTAGCAGCATCGGTTACCTCTTCTCCGTTATTTAAGCATAAGGCATCAGGCAGCGTATAGTGATTAACCTTGGCTTCCGATCGGTTAGCCGCATTGGGATCCCTGGGATTGCCAGATGGCCCGGGACGTACTTCGCTCTGTTTGATGCCGAGCTGTTGCAGCATGTCCGAATAATCGATTTGACTATACCGGGCGATGCTGTCCCGGATGGCTTGGAATGACTGTCCCGACGCGAGAGACACGGTACAGAAAAAGAGAATAGGCAAGATAATTTTCTTCATAACATCGTGATTGGTTTCGTTATTCTAAGGCGGCAGTTTTTGGGCAGAACGGGAGGACTGACGAGACGCCTAATCCTCATGGGCGAGGGCATAGTCAACTGCTGTCATGATACCGTCGAGTTCTGCCAGCCCTTTCAATCTGCCGATGAGTGGGTATCCGGGGTTATACGGGTGATTAAAATCATCGAGAAGCCTGAGTCCGTGATCAGGCCTTACCGGCATTTTGAAATCGGAACGCCCGGATGCGATTCTGCGTTTTTGCTCCTGCAACAACGACGTTACCAGGGGAACCATATTTTGTGTGCCGGTTAGATGTCCCGATTCATAAAAGCTTCCGTCTTCGAGCATTTGCGTGTTCCGCAAGTGGACAAAGTGGATTCGCTCCCGGGTCTTTTCGATGATTTTAAGAAGGTCGTTTTCTTTTCGGGCGGAAAGTGATCCGGCACAAAAAGTGATACCATTGTTGGGTGACTGGTTGGCCTCGAACAACCACTCGTAGTCGTCCAATTGACCAATAATGCGGGGGAGTCCCAGAACCGGGAAGGGAGGATCATCCGGGTGAATGGCCAGTCGGACACCTGCTTCTTCTGCAACCGGAATCACATCGTCGAGAAAGGCTTTGAGGTTTTCCCGCAGTTTCGCTTTGTCGATGTCTTTGTAGCGATCGATAAATTCCAGAAACAACGCTTTCGGGTCGGGAACCGAACCATCAATCACTCCGTCGATAAATCCCTGCGTTACCACAATAATATTATAAGCCAGCTCCTCCGCTTCTTCTTCCGTCATCTTATTGAATACCGTTCGGGCCTTGTCAACCAGTTCCCTGGGATAGTCAGCTTCTGCGCCCGGGCGTTTCAATATGAAGACATCGAATGCCACGAAGGTGGGGAAGTCGAAATACATCGACTCAGCACCATTGGGAAGTTGGTAATGAAGGTCGGTCCGGGCCCAGTCGAGCACCGGCATAAAATTGTAGCAGATGGTATCGATACCGCATTCACCCAGATTACGGACTGATTGCTGATAGTTTGCCATCAACCTCGGGCGATCGTCCGATTGGATTTTAATGCCTTCGCTTACCGGAAGACTTTCCACCACACTCCATCGCATGCCATGCGCTTCGATGGCATTTTTTACCTTTAGAATTTCATCTTTGGGCCAAACTTCGCCGTTAGGAATATGGTGAAGAGCTGTTATGACGCCTTCCACTCCGATTTGGGCCAGCTGCTCCAACCTGATGGGATCTTTCTCACCAAACCATCGCCATGTTTTTTCCAGAGCCATATTCTGCCTTTTCTTTTTTTAAGTTAAACTCCGCTGAATGAGCTAAATCCGCCATCGACCGGCAGGATAACTCCGGTAATGAAAGAAGCGGCATCAGAGCATAAAAACTGCACGGCGCCATTCAGTTCTTTGATATCGCCAAAACGCCCCATTGGGGTGCGTCCGATTACTTTTTTACTGCGCTCGGTATACGAGCCGTCGGGATTGATGAGCACGTTACGGTTCTGGTCGCCGATGAAGAATCCGGGAGCGATGGCATTCACACGGATTTTTTCGCTGAATTTCGTCGCCATTTCCATGGCCATCCACTGTGTGAAAATGTTGATACCCGTTTTAGCTACCGAATATCCGGGTACACGTGTAATGGCAGAGTAGGTGGCCATTGACGAAACAGTGACAATGCTGCCTGATCCTTGCTGCGCCATTGCTTCGCCAAAAACCAGGCAAGGATAGATGGTCCCGTTTAAATTGAGGTCGGTCACTTTCTGAAAGTCCTCAATTTTCATATCAAAAACCGTTTGGTCTTCCGTTAAAGTAGCGCCGGGCATATTGCCACCGGCAGCATTGATCAGGATATCTACTTTACCCCATTTCTTTATGAGAGTTTCGCGCGCTTGCCGCAGTTCCTCCATATCGAGTACACTACCCACAATTCCAAAAGCTTCGCCGCCCAGTTGCTCCAGTTCCTTCACCCGGTTGTTGATTTGTTCCTCCCGGATATCGAGGATGGCCACTTTTACTCCTGCTTCTATCAAACTGCGGGCGATACTGCCTCCCAAAACACCGCCACCTCCGGTAACGACTGCAACTTTTCCATTAATATCAAACATGGTACTATTATATTTTGTGTTGATTTATGTAATGTTGATGTAATTGATTTTTACTTCCTTTTCAATCGGTATAGGTATGCCGGCCGTTGTTTTCCCCCTTTGGTTTTTTCATTCAGCCGCTCCACCAGTTCCTGTGAAATCACTTTCTTCCTGAAGTTTCGGTTGTCGATCGTTTCATGAAGAAATGTCTGAAACAGATCGTGCATTTGGTTGAGCGGAAACTTCTCCGGCAGGAGATTGATGAGGACCGGCTTTCGCCATATTTCGTCTCTGAGCCAGCTAAGCGCTGTATCGATCATTTTGTTGTGGTCAAACGGTAATTTTTTAATTCCTTTTACCTCAAACCATTTTACTTTTTTCGCGTGCGCACCGGCAAGTAATTCAAATTGTTCCGGTTTCACCAGGGCACAATACAAAACAGAAATAACCCGGCGATCGGGATATCGGTCTGTATCGCCAAATACGTCTACACGAGATAAAAACAGGTTGGAGATACCAGTTAATTCCTGCAGCAACCTTCTGGAAGCATCATCCATGTTTTCATTGCAGTAAACATAACCGCCAGGAAGCGACCATCGGTCAAATTCAGGTTGCTTATCTCTTTTGATTAGCAGTATTTTAAGCTCTCCGTTAGCAAAGCCAAAAATGGCATTGTCGATAGAAATGTTAGGCAAGATTTCGTTCATCAGAAAAAAATATATACTTTGCGTACAAAGTACGTAAATAAAAATTAATTTTAAGCACCTGTAAGGTTAATTTTATATGGCGGGTTATGTTAAGGATTAATATTGCAGGGGGCAATGCATGGTGAATTTTATTAAGCAGAAGCCTTTACTAAGTTGACTACATTCCAAATCAATGAAAATTGAAGATAAAATACTGCTTGATGAAATAAGGAAACGTAACAGTAAAGTATTCGAGGTGCTGTTTCGGGATTATTACGTCTCGCTAATCAGGTATGCCGACGGATTTGTTTTTGACAAGACTGTCAGCGATGACATTGTGCAGAATTTCTTCATTTATTTGTGGGAGAACGGAGAGCATCTGGATGTGAAAAGTTCTCTCCGGGCTTACTTCTATCAATCGGTGCGCAACAGGTGTCTGAACTATCTGCGTGATTTGAAAGTGAAAGACAAGCACAATTTGTTGTTTCTGGAGGCCAGTTTAAACAGCGCCGATCCGTCACTCCTGCAGGACCCTGATATTGCAGATCAAATACATCAGGCGCTGGAGTCGCTTCCGAAAGAAATGCGGGACATCTTCACCATGAAATATTTGAAAGGGGCTAAAACAAAAGAAATTGCCAGCCTAAAGAAAATCTCTTCCAACACGGTAAAAACACAGCTTCAACGAGCGAGAGAGAAACTGAAAAAGAGATTAATTGAAACAACCTCCATTAATTTTTTTCTGTAGTCCTGTCACCCATTTTCTTATTCGTCGTGTCTCAGAAGTAAAGATTTCTTGTCAATGAGCAAAAGCGACAACTCGATCGATATCAAAATTATCTGGAAAGCTATTCACAATCAGGCTACGTGGCGGGAGAGAGCAAAGCTTGAAACGTGGTTGCAGGAGGACGAGAAGCATCAGCGTTATTACAATAGTCTAAAGGAGTATTACGAACGCGGCTCGACTGTCAATCCTGCAAGCGACGAGATCGAGGGAGCCTGGAATAATGTGAAGCATCGGATTTCCGGAAAAAAATCGAATACACGGCGCCGGTTGGTTGTCATCACATCGGTGGCTGCTTCACTGCTTGTTGCTCTTACTTTTTTCTATTATACGAAGCCGGGGCAGGAGCAAGTTCACGTGGCAGAAAACGTAAATACGATTCAACCTGGCTGCAAAAAGGCGGTTCTCATTCTCGATAACGGAAAAAGCCTTAACCTGGCAGCAAATGACACTTTCCAGATTAAAGAAGACGGTGCATCGCTTAAAAATTCTGGAAACAAGCTGCAGTACACCGCTGCGTCGAAATCCTCTGAAAAACTGAGCTATAATACACTGAAAGTTCCCAGGGGAGGAGAATATTACCTGGTGTTAGCCGATGGTACCAAAGTCTGGCTGAATTCAGAAAGTACATTACACTATCCGGTTAAATTTTTGGGAGACGAAAGACGGATTGAATTAACCGGAGAGGCCTATTTTGAAGTGACAAAAAATAAGCACAAACCGTTTAGGGTTATCTCAGGCAACCAAATCGTCACGGTTCTGGGAACGCATTTTAACATCTCAGCGTACCCGGAAGATTCGGTTACATACACCACGTTGGTCGAAGGGCACGTGAATGTGCAATTAAAAGATGATCCAAACGTGCAACAATCGCTTGTTCCCAACGAGCAAAGTAGAGTAAGTCGGACGGGCAATCAAATTAAAAAACGGGTGGTCGATCCGGCCCGCTATATAGCATGGAAAAACGGGCGATTTATTTTTAAAGATGAACAACTCGATGACATGATGAACACATTATCAAGATGGTATGATGTTCATGTCGTTTTTTCAAATCAACGGGCAAAACAAATTCAATTCACTGGTAATCTGGAACGTTACTCGGATTTTTCAGAGATATTGGATCTGATTGAAAAAACGGACGAAGTCAAATTTTCGATAAAAGACAACCTGGTAACAGTAAAATAAAAAAGCGGGAAATGGTGCGTACACTTCCCGCCAATCACTTTTTGGTGAGCGTTTAAATAGTAATTATCTAAACAATTCAAATCTATGAAAAAAAACCGAAGTATACCTGCTATTCACGGTAGGTTAAGAAGAATCTTGCTCGGTATGGGAATTGCATTTGCATTCCTGCTCCTTGATTTCGGAAATGTAACGGCAAGTGTCTATTCACAAGAGACAAGTGTCCGGGTAAAAGTGGCGAATGCTACAGTTGAGGATGTTCTTAAGAACATTGAAGAACAGACGGAGTTCCGTTTTTTGTATCGCTCCGACTTATTGAGAAATATTCCCGCCCAGAATGTCAATGTAAAAGATGCCAGGGTGGAAGATATTCTTGATAAGGTACTTGTTCCGTACGGTTTCACTTACGAAATCGACGATCGGACAGTAATTATCAAAAAGGCCGATAAACCGGCTGATGTAAAGAAGCCTGCCACACAGCAAAAGCAGGACATTAAAGGAAAGGTGACCGATAAGGAGGGAAAGCCGATTCCGGGCGTTTCCATCGTGGTAAAAGGGACAACCATGGGAACCATTACCGATCCTGACGGAAACTACACATTGTCGATTCCCGAAAAAGCACAAACACTCGTATTTTCATTTGTGGGAATGGAACCACAGGAGGTTGCCATAGACGGCCGTTCACAGATCGATATTACCATGAAGGATTCAAATGTCGGGCTGAATGAGGTGGTAGTCGTTGGATATGGTACACAGCGGAAAGAAGCGGTAACCGGTTCGGTAGCATCAATAGATGGTAGTAAGATGCGCGAAGTAGCATCTTCCAATATTACACAGGCACTGCAGGGACGTATGCCGGGTGTTCAGATGTCGCAGACATCATCGAAGCCGGGTGCCGATATGCAGATTCGCATCCGCGGTACGCGTTCGCTGACTGCTGATAACAACCCGCTGATCGTACTTGACGGTATTCCGTTTGCCGGCTCGATTAGCGATATCAGTCCCAGTGATATCAAGAGCATCGATATTTTGAAAGATGCGTCTGCAACCGCTATTTATGGTTCACGCGGAGCCAACGGTGTAATATTGATAACCACTAACAAGGGGAGACGAGGACAAAAAGCACAGATTACCTACAACGGTTACTACGGCTTAAAAAGTGTTTTTGCCAAATATCCGATGATGAATGGTCCTGAGTTGCTTGCTCTTCGTCAGGCTGCCGGTCAGTATTCAAATGGAGAAGATGAATCGAATGATGTAAATACTGATTGGCAAAGCTTGTTATACCGAACAGCTGTGGTAACAAACCACGATGTTGGTCTTTCCGGTGGTACCGACAAGGGTAGCTACAGTTTTGGTGCCGGTTATTACCATGATGAAGCGGTTATACCTACACAACAATACGAGCGTTTCACATTGCGGGGAGCTGTAGATCAATCGGTAGGAAAAAGTTTCCGCTTCGGATTCACGACGAATAATAATTATAACGTAACAGATGGTTCGCAGGTGGGACTTTACGGTGTTTTGAGCATGTCTCCTCTGGCCAGCCCATATAACCAGGATGGCTCCTGGAAAAGAACCATTAAGATGCCGCTGGACGAAAACTGGGTCTATTCAAGAGCCGTACTAGATAGTCTGAAGAATCAGTGGTTGAGTCAAACGAAGGCTTTTGGATCATACAACTCTTTGTATGGTGAGGTGAAAATTCCGAAAGTAAATGGCTTGAAATATCGTGTCAATCTTGGTTTGAATTTTCGCATGAGTAATGGAGGTGGTTACACAGGAGAGGGAATTAACAGCAGCAACGCGACAACTCCTTCAACAGCTTCTGTCAGTAACTCACTTACTACCAACTGGACAATTGAGAATCTCTTAACTTACGATCGCACTTTTAACGAAAAGCATCATATCAATGTAGTGGGGTTGTACTCTGCAGAGCAAACGAAGTATAATCGGTCGTACATGTTCGCCAAGGATATTCCGTCTGATGCCTTCCAATATTACAATCTGGGGCGGGCACAAGGTGAAATCACTGTTGACCCTAACGAGCAGAAATATGAGAAGAGTGGTCTGATGTCGTGGATGGGGCGTGTAATGTACTCATACGATAATCGTTATATGGTGACAGCAACTGTTCGTTCTGACGCGTCTTCAAGGCTGGCGAAGGGACATCAGTGGCATACTTACCCTGCGGTATCAGTCGGATGGAATATTAAGAACGAATCGTTCATGCAGAATATCAAGCAACTTGATATGTTGAAACTCCGTGTGGGCTATGGACAAACTTCCAACCAGGCTGTTCAACCTTACGCTACGCTTGGGCAATTGAGCACCCGGCCATACAACTTTGGCCCGACTGACTATGCCACCGGCTACTATGTATCGCAACTTCCCAACCCCAATTTAGGTTGGGAGTACTCTGAAACAATGAACTATGGTTTGGATTTTAGCCTCTGGAATGATCGCTTGTCTGGTACGGTAGAATACTATGTAACCAAAACAAAAGATATTCTGCTGAGTGTTAATCTGCCCAGTACATCCGGCGTGAGCAGTTACATGGCCAATATTGGCCAAACGCAAAACAAAGGTTTGGAATTTTCTCTTAACGGTAAAATTCTTGACAACGTCAATGGCTGGACATGGGAAGCAGGTATTAACGTATCGGCCAACCGTAACAAGCTGGTTTCCCTTGCATCAGGACAGGAAAAGGACGAAGCTAACTGGTGGTTCGTGGGGCATCCGATTAATGTGATCTATGATTATCAGAAAATAGGTCTCTGGCAACAAGGAGATCCTTATTTGGATATCCTGGAACCGGGCGGAAATGTTGGTATGATCAAAGTGAAATATACCGGTGATTACAATGCAGATGGTACACCTACCCGGGCCATCGGACCTGATGACCGTCAAATCATGAGTGTAGATCCCGATTTTGAAGGCGGTTTCAACACGCGTGTAACCTATAAGGGATTTGATTTTACCGGTGTCGGTACATTCCAGCATGGTGGTATTCTCATCAGTACCCTCTACTCTGCATCAGGTTACCTGAACCTGTTGAGCGGACGAAGAAATAACGTACAAGTGGACTACTGGACACCGGAAAATACGAATGCTACATACCCGAAACCGGGCGGTATATCAAGTGGCGACAATCCGAAGTACGGTAGTACCCTGGGGTACTTCAATGCATCGTACATGAAGATTCGCAGCTTGTCACTAGGGTATAATTTCAACCACAACAGCAACTGGATGAAATACGCCGGCTTGAGCAAACTGAGGGTTTACGTGACTGTACAGAATCCATTTGTTCTGTTCTCGCCATTCCACAGCCAAACAGGCCTGGATCCCGAAACGAACTCATACGGTGATGAAAATGTGGCAACAACCAGTACTTATCGACATCGTTTGTTGACTTTGGGTACTAATACACCGTCAACGCGCAACTACTTGTTTGGTATTAATCTGACATTTTAAAAGAGGACAATAATGAAACGTATACATATAAAAACTTTTATAGTACTAACGGTGATATCGTTGTTCCTGGCGTCGTGCTCGAACAATATTCTGGATGAGCAGCCGCGTAGTATTTATACACCTGATTTTTTCAAGACCGAAAAAGGTGTTTATGGTGGATTGACCTCTCTGTATGCCCACCTGCGTTATATCTACGGAGAAGCTTACTTCTATAATACCCTGGAAACCGGTACCGATGAAGCAACTTATGCTCAGAGTGCGGACCAGAACTTTAAAGTGATGGATATGACGGGACAGGGGGATATCACCTCCACCGACAGTCGCAGTGACAGACTGTGGGGAGCGGCTTTCCCGGATATCAACACGGCAAGTGGTATCATCGAAAATGCCAGTGCAGTAGGTATCTCAGATGCTCTGATTGCTGAAGCCCGGTTCTTTCGTGCGTTTGACTATTTCTTGCTGGTACAAACGTTCGGTGGAGTTCCTCTGGATTTGGGAGCAGGAGAACTGAAGTTCATTACATCTCCGGTGAGGGTTTCAACCCGTAATACCGTGCCGGAGGTATATACCAAAGCGATATTCCCCGACTTAATAAAAGCAGTAAACGACCTGCCGGCAGATCCACGCGTAACAGGTGGTGCCACCCAGACGCTTGCCCGTCTTTATCTGGCTAAAGCTTATCTGACATACGGATGGTGGCTCCAAAACCCCAATAACATTCCGACTTATCCGGCGAGTGATCGGGTTGATCCCGACGGACACGATGCTCAATGGTATTTTCAGCAGGCGTATAATGTGGCAACAACAGCTATCGACAATCCAGGGCCATTCGGACTACAGCCCACTTACTACGACGTTAACTGGGCGCCGAATGACCGTAATAATGAAATATTGCTGTATGCCGATCACACCGAGACCAGTGAATATTACAACGGAAGTAGTCTTACCTACAGTGGTGCAGGGGATCATGATAACTGTGCCGTTTGGATGATGACGTGGAACTATACGGTGATTCGCAGTAGTTCTTCCAATACAGAATGGTCAGCCATGAGTTCTGTTCAGCGTGAGGCGGAGCAGCACCTGGGACGTCCGTGGACCCGTATGTGTCCTACGATTGGAGTGATTAAAAACACCTTTGCTGACAAAACCAACGATTCGCGATACGATGGTACTTTTACGACTGTTTATCGCGGCAACTGGGATAAAGCAGGTGTTACCGGTCCGGTATATAACGCCAATTATATGCAGGTGCAGCCAGGTGATGCCATATTAACTTTCCTGAATAATGATCCGTCAACGGCCCTTACATATCCCAGCGGGCAAGGTAATAGCAATATAGGTGCAGCTGAAGTGCCTGGAAGGTCTGACTTTGTGATTGCACCGAGTGGAATTAGCCGGATTGTATATCCAGGTCTATGGAAACTGGGTACTTACCGCACTGATAACAATGGAGGGCTGGGGCAGCCAAACGCTGCCAGCACTCGTCCATTTAACATCGCTAAATTTTCGGAACTTTACTTTATAGCTGCCGAAGCTGCTGTGAAAGGAGCAGCAACGACAGCGGGTAAAAGCGCACGGGATTTGATCAATGTGATCCGGGCACGTGCCGGAAAATGGCGTTATGACAACAATGGAGATTCCATAAAAGTGGAAGACCATAGTGCTGAGATGGTAGCTGCGACACCGGCAAATATCACGATTGATTACATTCTTGCTGAGCGTTCACGCGAATATTATGGTGAAGGTTATCGTTGGTTCGACCTGGTACGCACACAGAAATGGGGTGAGCTTGCAGGTACTTATCAAATTGGTGGAGCCAATTATGGAGACCACACGCCGCAAACGGTAACGCGGAATATTCAGCCGTACCTCTATCTGCGGCCAATTCCACAGAGTCAGATCGATGGCCTGGAAATGAGCGAAGCAGATAAAGCAGCTTACCAAAACCCGGGTTACAATTAATCGTCAACTCGTGAAATAGAAAGTTGAAGTTATTGGAATCAGCTATTTTTGGCTGATTCCAATAATATTTTTTCAAGGTTTCATGATTCATAAAACTAGAATACTACTGATGCGTTAATTATTTAATTCAATGATATTTGAAATATCAAAAATCATAAGTAATTGAATTTTTTGACTTTCCATTTAGTGTTCTTTGTCTATAGAATCAACTTTCATTTCAAATCCTAAAAACAAAAAAAGCTTACAACGCCAGCAATATCAATAGGTTTTGCGATTTTAAAATAGTTTAACGCATTGCCAGTAAAACTAGAAGAAGAACTTATTTGCCAACTATAAACAAACCTATTTACCATGAGACTATCAATACTTGCAATTCTTTTGTTCCTCATTCCTCATTATCTTTTTGCGGGAACTAATCAGAAAAGCCGGCTAATAGTATTGTCGGATATTGAAGCGGAAGTGGATGATACCGAGTCGTTTGTCCGGTTGATGTTGTATTCGAATGACATTGATATCGAAGGACTAATTGCAACCACCTCAGTTTGGAAGAAGACCAGTGTTGCTCCTGAAGCTATTCGAAAAATCATCCGTGCCTATGGCAAGGTTCAGCCTAACCTGTTAAAGCATGAAGCCGGTTTTCCGGATGCAGAAGTTCTTTTGTCGAAAGTGAAACATGGTTTGCCGGTATATGGCATGAAGGGAGTGGGCGAAGGTAAGGACTCCGAAGGTTCGGAATGGATTGTCAAGATATTGGAAGAAAAGGATGATCGTCCTTTATGGATAGCAGTTTGGGGAGGAGCCAATACCCTGGCACAAGCGCTGTATACGATAGAGCATACAAAGTCAAAAGCCGAAGCAAAAAGGTTGATTGCCAAACTCCGGGTTTATACCATATCCGACCAGGATGACAGTGGCATTTGGATTCGCAAGAATTTTCCCGGGCTGTTTTACATTGTTAGTCCCGGTGATGATTACGGAAGTGCTACCTGGGTTGCCATCAACAGTTTTATAAAAGGCATCAACAATGATAAGATCAGCAACAGCTGGCTGGCAAAAAACATCCAACAAGGGCATGGACCCCTAGGTGTTGAATACCCTGATGTAGCTTACGGAATGGAAGGCGATACTCCATCCTGGTTGTCATTAATACCTAACGGCCTAAATGCGCCGGAGCATCCCGACTGGGGCGGCTGGGGCGGCCGGTACGAACTGTATAAGCCTGATTTTTCCAAAGAAAAGAAAGGAAACTCAGGTGTTCCACATGAACCTGAAACTCGGGCCATATGGACCAATGCAAGTGATACGTACACACCCTGTGTTTCTTCTGAATACGGACGAACTATCAAGATGGATACGGTTACTTTTACGGGCAATAAAGTAAGCTTGTGGCGCTGGCGCGATGATTTTCAGAATGATTTTGCTGCCCGGATGGCCTGGTGCACCCAAAGCTATAAGGAAGCCAACCATCCGCCGGTACCGGTATTAACTACACCCGAAGAAATCACGGTAAAATCAGGAGAGGGGATTTTGCTTGATGCAAGTAATTCTTACGATCCGGATGGAGATAATCTCAGTTTTCAGTGGTTTAGCTACCCCGAAGCTGGCACCTATAAGAAAAAGATTATAACTGATGCTCAAAATTCACATAAACTATGGGTTGTTGCTCCTAAGGTGGAGAAAAAGGAAACAGCCCATATCATTCTAAAAGTTACCGACAAAGGCACACCTCAGCTTTCGAGGTATAAACGAATCATCGTAACCATCCTGCCTAAGTAGATGGAAGGTTATTTGAGGTCGTAAATAAGGTTTTCCGGATTTACCGAATTTTAAATCATAAACGAATACAGCGAATCTGGTATTCTAAATGCATGTAAGGCCATGAAATATTGTTATACAGCCATTTTCCTCTTTCTGTTTACTTCACTTGCGTATTCACAGGGGATAAACAAGGAATCCATTGCAGACAAACCTTATCGGGTAGTAATTTCAACAGATTTTCCGCCTTTAGATGTTTGTATGAGTGGCTGCGCGGCCGATCATACCAGCGATCCTGACGATGTTCAATCGATGGTGCGCTTTCTGCTTTATGCCAATGAATTTGACATTGAAGGGTTAATTGCTTCGTCAGGCACGTTTGCAAATATTGCAAACAAACAAAATATCCTTGACATACTCGATTTGTACGCTAAGGTGTATGATAATTTAAAGGCGCATGATTCACGTTATCCGACGCCTGACTATTTGCGCTCGGTTACCTTCCAGGGACGCTCGGGTACCTGGGGTGGTTCGGTAAGTCATAATATTGGTCCCGGAAAGGACAGTGAAGCCTCTGATTCTATTATCAGTATTGTCGACCGACCCGATTCTCGACCTGTATGGTTTTGTTTCTGGGGTGATTGCAGTAATCTAGCCCAGGCCATCTGGAAAGTAAAGAACACTCGCAGTGCCACTGAGCTGAAATCTTTCCTCAGTAAAATTCGAGTTTTTCAAATTGCACATCAAGACAGCACCATAGACTGGCTGATGAATAATTTTCCAGACCTTTTTATTATCTATTCGTACCACACCTACCAGGGGATATTTGGCGGTCCCAATGATTCACTGGGGAATGAAGCTTGGATCAATACACACATTCGTCAAAATCACGGACCGTTGGGCGCGGTCTATCCGTTGGCGGCGATGGGAGTCGACGGAGTGAAGGAAGGAGACTCTCCGTCCTTTCTTTACCTTGTAAGTGCTGTAAAAGGGATGAATAACCCGGAATCTCCTACTCAGCCGAGTTGGGGAGGTGAATATGTTCGTTCAGGAACGACTAATCATTGGGTTGATGGCCCGGGGCCTTCAAGTATTCATCAGTGGGAACCGCAATATCAGGCCGACTTTGCTCAACGGGCCAACTGGATGGTCGACTCTGTTTCGAACAGATGACTTGTTGAAAAACTGAGAAGTTTGTAGAAAGAAACGAATCGGAATACAGAGAGCAATCGTCTAAAAGATTGATTGGAAAACCAGTCAGATAATTATGTTTGTTTTTTTCATAGGTAACAGAAACAGGAATGGTATTCAAGCTGTTTCTGTTTTTTACAAAAAATATCAGCTGTATATGAAACTACACAAGGCAAGACTGTTGTTTATCCTGCTTGTTTTTAGTTTAAAACTGACTGCACAGCAAGTGAACTTACCACATTTAGAAAAGATTGGACAAACCACACATTTGATGGTCGATGGTAAACCATTCCTGATGTTGGGAGGAGAGTTAGGAAATTCATCATCATCCGATAGTGCTTATTTGACTGCCATCTGGCCAAAGCTGAAAGCTATGCACCTGAATACGGTTCTTGTTCCTGTTTACTGGGAATTGGTCGAACCGGAGGAAGATCAGTTCAATTTTCAACTGATTGACCAGATGATTCGTCAATCCCGCGAAAATAAAATCAAGCTGGTATTGCTTTGGTTTGGAAGCTGGAAAAACAGCATGTCATGTTATGCGCCGTCGTGGGTAAAAGACGATTCGAAACGTTTCCCAAGGATCAAAGATAAAGCGGGCCGTTCGGCCGAAATTCTTTCTCCTTTTTATAAAGAGAATCTGGCAGCAGATAAACGTGCTTATGTGCAATTACTGAAACATATTGCTCAGACAGATAATAGTCATCAGGTCATTATGGTTCAGGTGGAGAATGAAATTGGCATGCTGCCCGATGCCCGGGATTATTCCGACGCAGCTAATCAGAAATTCAAAGAAGATGTACCGCAAAAGCTAATCGATTACCTCGTTAGTCATAAGAATGAATTACAACCTCACTTGCGGCAACTTTGGTCTTCTCATGGATACAAAACGAAGGGGAACTGGGAGCAGGTTTTCGGTAAGAGTCTGGCTACCGACGAGGTGTTTATAGCATGGTACCTCGCATCCTATGCTAATAATATTGCAGCTGCGGGTCAGAAAGTCCTGTCAGTTCCATTGTATGTGAACTGCGCTTTGAACCGCCCCGGTCTGAAACCCGGACAATATCCTAGTGGCGGTCCGTTACCTCATTTAATTGATGTGTGGAAAGCCGCAGCATCAAATATCAACCTCCTGTCACCCGATATTTATCATGGCGATTTCAGAGAGTGGAGTAAGATGTATGATTTGGAGGACAATCCGCTTTTCATTCCGGAAATCCGCAGAGGCGAAGAAAATGGAACACAAGCCTTCTATATTCTGGGAAAGCACCATGCCATTGGATTTAGTCCTTTTTCCATCGAATCAACGGATGAGCCCGAAAAATATTCGTTGACAAAAAGCTATCGGTTGATTTCGCAGGTTAGTGATATGCTGGACAAATATCCTCAGACAGGAGTTTGGTTCAATTACGAGCATCAGCGGGACACGTTAACGTTTGGAAAATACCGGGTTGTTGCATCCCACGATTATACATTGGGGTGGTCACCCGAGGCAGCATCCAGGGATTGGCCGGCGGCCGGAGGAATTATTATTCAAACAGCAGACAACGAGTTTTGGGTAATTGGAACCGGATTGGTTCTGACTTTTTCGAACGCCGAAAATTCTCAATTGAATACGGGACTGTTAACGGTCGATGAAGCTGAGAAACAAGCAGGGAATTGGCATTTCCGGCGGTTGAATGGAGACCAGACTCATCAGGGACGGCATGTCCGCATTTCTTCAGGGAAATGGATGATACAGCGAGTACGATTATATGATTATCCTTAGTTGCTCGTGTTGGCAATTAATAACACATTTTAATAAGAAACAGAAAAAATATTCAGTCAGCATAAATAAGTCATTATGGAGGAAATCGGAAGAACAAAAAAAATATGGAGCGGGAGCCTATGGGTGTTTTTGTTTACTCTTGGGTTTGTGATGCAATCGTGTCAGTCGCAGGTTGCTCCGAAAGGGAACAATCAACCCACTCATAATTACATTAGCACGACTGAAGTTGATAACGGCTTTACGCTTGCGCAGGATGGCAAAACAGCGCCTATCGTTATTGGCAACGATGATTATAAAGGCGTGAAGCTCATTGCGGGCTTTGTTCAGAACGACTTGCAAAAAGTAACGCAGACAAAGCCCATGCTGGTAGTCGGAGATATTCCGAAGACACAGGAGATTATTCTGGCGGGTACGGTTGGAAAGAGTTCGTTGATTCAGCAACTCATCGATCAGCACAAGATCGATGTTTCCGATATCAAAGGCAAATGGGAAGCAACCGTTACCCAGGTTGTCGACAATCCTTTTCCGGGTGTTAAGAAGGCGTTGGTCATCGCCGGAAGCGACAAGCGGGGAACCATTTACGGTTTGTTCGATTTGTCGCGGAACATGGGTGTCTCGCCGTGGAATTGGTGGGCTGATGTACCGGTTCCGGTACGCACATCGCTCTACGTAAAGCCGGGCCGTTATTTGGTGGATTCGCCGAAAGTAAAATACCGGGGAATCTTTCTTAATGACGAAGAGCCGGCATTGGGGCGTTGGGCAGTCCAGAATTACGGCGGTTTCAATCATAAGTTCTATGAAAAGGTATTTGAACTCCTGTTGCGCCTCAGAGGCAACTACATGTGGCCGGCGATGTGGTGGGCCAGCTTCAACAGTGACGACCCGGAAAACCCGAAACTCGCTGACGAAATGGGAATCGTGATGGGAACGTCGCACCACGAACCAATGATGCGGGCTCATGCCGAGTGGGCTCCCTACCGGAAGAAAGGCATCCCATGGGATTATACCAAGAGTAAGGCAGTGCTGGATACCTTCTGGACCAAAGGCATTGAGCGTATGGACCACCACGAAAGCATTGTGACCATTGGTATGCGTGGCGACGGTGACGAAGCAATGGGAGACAAGACCAACATTGCCCTGCTGGAGCGAATTGTAGCTGACCAACGGAAAATCATAGAACAAGTAACAGGCAAACCAGCTAAAGATACGCCTCAGTTGTGGGCGCTTTATAAGGAAGTGCAGGCATATTACGATCAGGGGATGCGCGTACCCGATGACGTGACTTTGTTGTTGTGCGATGATAACTGGGGAAATATCCGCAAATTACCTAAACTGGATGCCAAACCTCGTTCCGGTGGTTACGGTATTTACTACCACTTCGATTATGTGGGCGGACCGCGTAACTACAAATGGCTAAACACCAATCCGCTGCCTCGGGTGTGGGAGCAGATGCATCTGGCATACAAACACGGGGTCGATCGCATCTGGCTGGTGAACGTGGGGGACCTCAAACCGATGGAACTGCCCATCTCCTTTTTCCTGGACTATGCCTGGAACCCGGATGCGATGCCGAAGGAGAAGTTGCCGGAATATACGACCAATTGGGCTGCCCAGCAATTCGGCACCGAACATGCCAAAGAAATTGGCCGGATGCTCCAGTTGTACGCAAAATACAACGGACGCCGGAAACCGGAATTACTTTCGCCTGCAACCTATAGCCTCAATCATTACCAGGAGTATGAACGGGTGGTGAACGAATACAATCAACTGGCCCGGGAAGCAGAAGAGCTGGGCGATAAAATGCCGGCGAAATACAAAGATGCATATTACGAGTTGGTACTGCACCCAATTACGGCTTGCGCCAATTTGAATGCCTTGTATTACGCAGCCGCGAAAAACCAACAGGCTTTTGAACGGGGGAGCGCTGTGACCAACGACTGGGGCGACTCCGTCAAGGCGCGTTTTGAGAAGGATTCATTGATAACGGTTTACTACCATACCAAGTTGGCCGACGGCAAGTGGAATCATATGATGGCTCAGACGCACATTGGCTACACTTACTGGCAGGAGCCGAAGTACAACCGCATGCCGAAACTGGATAAACTTACGATTCCTGAAAAGGCACAAATGGGAGTAGCGATACAAGGGGCAGACACATTCCTGACGGAAGGAACTTTTGGAGCGGAACTTCCCGAGATGGATAATTTCAACCGGAAGCCGGTTTACATCGATGTGTTTAACCGTGGGAAAGAGTCTTTCAAATACAAGATTACATCAGCAGAACCCTGGCTGAAAGCAGAGCCGGAAAGCGGTACCGTTCAACAGAACCAGCGGATTTGGCTGTCGGCCGACTGGAACAAAGTCCCGGAAGGTAAACACACGGTAGCGGTCGAAATACAACAGGAAGGGGGCAAAACAATTACCGTGAATGCAGTCGTCGAGCATCTGACTCAGCCAAACCCAAAGACTTTTAATGGATTTATTGAAAGTAACGGCTATGTCTCAATGGAGGCCGCACATTATACCCGGAACATTCCGGCTAATGGAATTCAATGGGAAGAAATCCCCGGTTTGGGACGGACGCTTTCAGCGATGTCTCCTTTCCCGGTAACGGCAAATAAACAAACAGCCGGCTCGGATGGTCCGCATATGGAATACAACATGTACCTGTACCAATCCGGCACAGCGAAAGTGAACCTGTATCTTTCGCCTACATTGAATTTCTACAATGATAATGGATTGCAGTTGGCCGTTTCATTTGACGATCAGAAGCCGGTTGTCATTAACATGAACAAGGACGAAAATAACCGGAACTGGGCCAGTTGGGTTAGCAACGAGATCAACATACAACAAGTCAGTTTACCGGTTGAGCGTCCGGGTAAACATACGCTGAAAGTCTGGATGATTGATCCGGCAGTCGTACTTCAAAAAATTGTTGTGGATACCGGTGGAGAAAAAACATCCTATCTGGGACCTCCCGAAAGTGGCAGATTAAAATAAGAAAAACAGATATATCCAAAAACCAATAAACAATGCACCAGAATAAATAATTAACTAGATGAAAAAATACGTATTACAGGGAATGGCGTTTGCGGTTGTTGCAACATCACTTGTTTTGATGGCATTCAGCAACGGGCGTAAGTCAGCGCAATCTGACAAGAAAGTAAGTGAGGGGGGAACCCGGTATTTGGTGAAAGATATCTACATCGCCGATCCATCTGCCCATGTTTTTAACGGAAAAATCTATGTGTATCCTTCGCATGATATCGATGCCGGCATTCCGCAAGATGACAACGGCGATCATTTCGCCATGCGCGATTACCACGTGTTCTCGATGGATAACATCGACGGAAAGGTAACCGATCACGGAGTCGCTCTTGATGAGGATAGTGTTCCATGGGTGGGGCGCCAAATGTGGGCTCCTGATGCTGCAGAGAAGGATGGAAAGTACTATTTGTATTTCCCGGCTAAGGATAAAACAGATATTTTTCGGATAGGTGTTGCTGTTAGTGACAAGCCTGAAGGACCGTTTAAAGCTGAACCCAATCCCATTAGAGGCAGTTTTAGCATCGATCCGGCCGTATTCAAAGATGACGATGGAAAATACTACATGTATTTTGGCGGTATCTGGGGTGGTCAGTTACAACGGTACCGAAATGGTAAAGCAATTGAATGTGGCAAGGAGCCAGCTGACAATAAACCGGCATTAGGCCCCCAGGTGGCGCGGATGAGCGACGATATGCTTCAGTTTGCCGAAGCACCCAAAACAATACAAATTCTCGATAAAGACGGTAAGCCTCTGTTGGCTGGCGATCACGACCGTCGCTTTTTTGAAGCTTCCTGGATGTACAAATACAACGGGAAATACTATTTCACCTACTCAACAGGCGATACACACAAACTTTGCTACGCCACCGGAGATAATCCTTACGGACCGTTTACGTATCGGGGAGTGATTTTGACTCCGGTGGTCGGTTGGACTACCCATCAATCTATTGTCGAGTTTAAAGGAAAGTGGTATCTGTTTTATCACGATGCCCGATTATCAGGCGGGAAAACCTGGTTGCGAAGTGTTAAGGTGACCGAGTTGAAATACAATAAAGATGGTTCCATTCAAACCATTGACGGTGGAGGAGCATCGGAATAGTCGTTTTTCATAGGTTAAATAAAAAAGAGATACTCAAAAGGACCGAGTATCTCTTTTTCTTTTTTAGAAAGTATTTCGTTTCAATCAGAGTTTGACCAGCTTCACCAAATACACGTCATTTTCCCTTAGGGGGAATTCCTTGCTGAATTTGCCTGTAGCGTCCACCTGAATCAGGTCTTCAGCAACCGGGGCACCACTGTTCTTTTCCTTGATGAAGGCGACCTCCTGTCGGGTGAGTTGTTTCGGTCTTCCCAATTGGAAATAGGTTGTGTAAGGATCGTTGATCTCGTAGCCAATCCGGTAAACTTCCATTTGATATTTTCCGGCAGGCACTCCGCTAAGTTCCACGTTCACCTTTCCTTTCGGTTTGGCCGGCAAATTCTTGATGTAATACGCCTGATTATTGACTGAATCGGGCAGGGTGTAGGTGAAGTCCCAAAACAGCAACTGCATATCTCCGTCGGCATCTTTGCAGGCCCACGAAGCGCTGTCAGCATCCTGGAGTTCCGTCTTTCCCATCTTATTTAAGTAAGAATAAGCGAAGAAAGCCGGCTTCTTGATTCCCTGATAATTCATCAATCCAAAGCCGCCATGAAACGGAGTAAAGCGTGGTCCGGCTTCCTCGAAGATGTCGGTAAAGGTCCAGTACGACATGGAATTGGCCGCATTACCTACCTGTTTCAGTTTTTCGAGAATGTAAGCCGCTTCGTGGTAACTGTCGTGAATCGGGTCATGTGGAGTATAGGAGGCACTCCATTCGGTGTAGTGCAGCTCCAGATTGGGCATCGACGATTCGGATATTTGCTTGCGCGAATGGATGACATCGCCGCTTACGGCCCATTTATCCTTGTTCAGCACGGTACCGGTGGTTCCGTATTCGTCCAGAAAGCCTTGTTTTACGCCATAGGTATGGGTGCTGATAAAATCGATGGGAACATGGTTCTTCTCGCAAAAATTGATCATTTCCGGAACCCAGGCCGCACCGGCTGTAGCAGGGCCGCCCACGCGGTAATCTTTGTCGATGCTTTTAATGGCTTCGGCTGTGTATTTGTATAGTTTGAAATACTGCTGCTGCGTCCCGGCCCAGAAGCCTGAAAGGTTCGGCTCGTTCCAGACTTCGAAGTACCATGTTTTCACTTCGTCAGCGCCGTAGCGTTGAGTGAAATGCTGTACGAGGTGACGGATCAAATCAGCCCATTGGTCGTAGTCCCGGGGAGGCGTCACATTGCCCCGCCACCAGAAAATGGTTTTATCACCACTGGCAAGAGCATTGGGCATGAATCCCAATTCGACAAACGGTTTCATCCCGATGCTCAGGATATAATCATATAGTGCATCGATGTACTGAAAGTTGAATTCCACCTGGCCTTTCCGGTTGATCTTACAAACGCCCATATCGTCGGTTAACAAGCCATGCATGCGGATGTATTGAAAGCCGCAGTCTTTGTGAGCAACGGCCAGCTGTTGCTGCCAGTCGGCACGCAAACCTTCGTTGGCACGACCGGCACCGACACATTCCCGGAACATGTGATTGAAATCGCCCTTTACCTGGTTGTAATCAACGCTAATAGTCCTGACTTTCTCAGCTGCTTTCCGCGAATGATTGCGGGCCATCGCCGGACTAAAAAACAGTACGCTTCCCAGCAGGGCAAACAGAAACAAAGTTTTCTTCATGATATGAATAATAATAGGTTTGAATTTCCGTGTTCATTTCATCATAGACAACCATACCAGCTATTGAGCAGCATTGGCACCTTGAACCAAAGCGTCCAGTGACTGCTGATCGAATACGGTATCGTTGTTTCGGTTAAAAATAGCACAATTGTTATTGTCCATCGAACCATTATCCCAATAAAATGGCAAGATTCCGTCTTCTTTTGCCTTTTGTGTCACATACTTCAGGAAATAAGCTCTAGAAGCCAAATGCAATGTCAAGGCATCACCGGTTAAATCCGAACGCCGTACCGCGCTGAATTCGCCCAGGACCACTGGAATTCCCTTATCGACAAACTGCTGTTTCATTAGACCAAAGAAGTCATTCACCGTCGGTTCTTCGCCCCAGGTTGCATTACGTTCGGTGTCGGTGGTGGAGTGATAGCCGTTGCCCCAGTAATAGAACATTTTGCCCCAGTCGGCGTCCTCGGTCATACCACAGAAATTCCACGGAGTGTAATAATGAATTTCAACCATCAACCGGTCGGCTACTTCGTCGGTTGGCAAACTTGTCATGAGTTGGTTGGTCTTTTCGATATCAGTCGATGGTCCCTGGATTACAAGTACTCGGTAACTGTTTTTTCCTCCGGTCGAACGCACGGCATCAATGAATGTTTGGTGATACGATTCCAGCACCGCCATCTGTGTGGCATTGTCGACGTTGGGTTCGTTGGCGCTGGCAAAGAGCAGGTGTTCGTCGAAATCACGCATGGTAGTGGCTATCTGTTCCCAGAACGCCTTCTGCCTGGCATTCACTTCTTCCTCTTTATCCTGCGTGCAGTTGTTTTCCAGCCAGCCGCCGTCCCAGTGAATATTCAGGATAACATACATGTCATCATCGATGCAGTATTGAACGACCTCTTTGACCCGTTGCAGCCAATCAGCCTGTATTTCAGCCGTAGCAGCATTGGCATATTGATTCCAGGAACAAGGAATCCGAATAGCGTTGAATCCGCTTTGTTTCACCAAATCAATTAACGCTTTCGTCGTTTTCGGATTTCCCCATGCCGTTTCACCGCCGGTAGCTTCCAGCGAATTTCCAAGGTTCCAGCCCAGGTTAATTTTTGCAGCCAGTTCAGCGGCGGTACTGGTCATTCCGGTTTCATCGGGTGCCTGTGGTGAGGTATTGTAGCTGGGGTAAATCTCACCTTTTTGTGTAACGGTAATTTCTACCGTAGGAGCATGTTCAGCCGTTAGGGTAAGGGTAGCGGTTCGCGCATCGGTTCCGGTATTTTCGGGTGCGGTCAAATCAACACTGGTCGAGCCTTGTCCGCCGGCTGTTTTACTCAGTTGTAACCAAGCAGCATCAGTACTCATCGTCCATTCCTGGGCATCGGTCGTAACGGTTAGCGTCGCTGAGTCACCTGAACGTTTCAAACTGAGGCTGTTTTCGCTGGACGAAAGATTGTAGAGATAGTCTGATGACGCCTGCGAAACCATCACCTGAACCGGAGTGGCATCACCGGCCATAATGGTGAGCGTATCGGTGCGGGCGGTTAACGTTTTGGTTTCTACTTTCAACGAGATTTGGGCATTCTTGTCGGTCCCGCTGGTGTTCGATAGAACGAGCCAGTCGGACGCCGGATTGCTGATGTTCCATGAATCAGCATCCGTCTGCAGGGCCAGCAGAGCGCTGCCGCCATCTTTTGGGAACGTAACCTGAGAAGGATTAATCGAGAGGGTGTTAGGATTGTCTTTTTTCTGACAAGCAAGCAATGTGAGCAAACTCAGCATGAGAATGCCGGTCAACCTGGTTTTCATTATCAAATTCATTTGTGTTGGATTAATGTTTTATTGGCTTATTGAAGAGATTCGGCCATGACAATTTGTGCCGTTATCATGCCGCAACCGATTCCCTTCTACACAATATTAGGAGGATGCTTTTTCTTTCTTTTGACAAAAAATGGAAATCTTTTTGCAAAAAGTGCAACGTGCTAGCGCACACTTTCGCGGTATTGCGAAGGGCTTAATTCTGTTAGATTTTTAAAAACGCGGTTGAAATGACTTTGGTTGCCGAATCCTACCTTGAATGCAATTTCGCCAATGGGTAAATCGGTTTCGCGGAGTAACCGTTGGGATTCGTTAATCCGGATGCGGTTGATGTAGGTTTTGAAGTTGCAATCGTAGGTTTCCTGTATGAAATGGGCGATTCGGCGCGGTGTGACGCCGGTCTGCTCAGACACTTGTTCGAGGGAAAGCTCGTGCTCCTGAAAGTTCCGGTTGATGTAGTCGATAAAGTCTTCGCCCGGTTGTTTCTCTTCTTCCACTTCCACGGAACGGTAAGAAATGGTGATGGAAACCTGCTTCCGTTTCAACCAGGCGCGGAGGTGATAAATGATAACTAAAAGGATGAAGAATGTTAACCATACAATGATTAGCTTGACGGCTAGCCGGCTATTATCCCGAACAATGGATATGGAGTAAATGTGCAAAGAGCAGGTGGTATTCAACACTGGTGCGTAAGCATTTCCCATGTTGAAGTTGTGAACGTGTTTCAGGTCGGGGCGGGTTTTCTCCTGTGGCGAAATATGATTCACGCTGCGCCACCAATCGGGCACATTCATCTGGTTGACATCGATGGTATATTGTTTCTTCTCCGGCGAAATCTCCACCAGGGTATAGAAATTCAAATCGTTGCTGTTGCCCTTTTGGCGGAAGTAGGGGTTCCGTGTAAACAACGAGAAATTGATGTTTTTGATGCCCTGTGCGGCCACCGTCAACCGGATTTGGTTGTAGTGGGCCAGATTGATAATGCTGTCCCGGGTGGGACCGATGCTTATTCCGACGTACGGGCTCAGAAATCCTTTCTTTAACTGGAAATCGAGAGTAATAGCCGAATCTGTGACGCTGTGTTGTACAATTTCCGAATGGCCCCCATTGGCACGGTCGTCGTAAAAGCCAACGGCAAAATTGTGCTGCGAAGGAAATACCCGGATGTCGCGAAACCTGAGGAAATAACCATAGATGCCGACCATCACGAGCGTGGCGACAATAAGGCTCCAACGGTTGAATTGGTTACGGAAAAAACCATTTAGGAACATGAATACAAAGGTACGGTCGTTTCGGGTATGTAGGTTCTTTTCGTTCATTCCAAAGCTGAAATGTTTTACGTAGGTAAAGATGCATTAAGTTCATCAACTGTGGAAACAATGATAGTAGATTTATATCGGAAAGATAGAAATTGCAACGGCAGCACCGCGGTAAGACAGGCAGTATGATCTAAGTCGGCGGCTCCTGTATTTTTCTTATGAGCATTGATTTCACAGCATGTTCTTGTAGCTTTCAGTACTCTCCGGTGGAAAAATAACGCTATTTCACGAAGTTGCCCGTAGAGCCGTATTCCCCGGGCAATAACGGTTGCTAAGGTGTTCGAAGTGTATTACCGTTCCTCTTTCGTACCGTCGGAATAGATGGCAAACCGTTTCGCATCGGTGCCATGAGTGACTTCATCCTGCGGCCAGGGCCAGCCCCCAAATTGTGTTTGCCGGTACTCCGAAAAAGCCTCATCAATCTCTTGTTTGGAATTCATCACAAACGGTCCGTACTGAACCACCGGTTCACGCATGGGCCGTCCCTGCAAAATCAAGGCAGAGCAGGCTTCCTCACCCGCAGTCATGTTGATCTGCTGGTCTGCTTGTAAATCGGCCGAATGGTATGCCGGCAGGTTTGTATCGTTCAATTGAAGCTGGTCACCTTTATAAAAATACAGTCGTCTGTTAACCCCGGGTGAAGCAGAGGGCAACTCAAATGTTGCGTTTGGTTCCATATGAATCACCCAAATGGCCACCTCGTTTTCGGCTTTTGCCGCCCACGAATCTGGTGGAGGAACGGGAGCTGCCAGGGTGTCTATTCGACCGGCAATCAATTCAATTTTTGTTTTCCTGTTTTGCCCGTCATCCGTTTCGTAGCGAGGAATATCCTCGTTCCAGAACATCTTATAGTGCGGTTCGACCATTTTGCTGGTACGCGGCAAATTCAACCAAATCTGGAAAAGTTCCATCGGATTATCTGTATCCTGGTTCACCAACGGAAACATTTCAGAGTGCTGTAACCCTTTGCCTGCCGTCATCCATTGCACATCGCCGTTACCGTAGCGGCCGGCTGCACCCATCGAGTCGCTGTGGTCGACCCAACCTTTGCGAACTACCGTTACCGTTTCGAACCCGCGGTGCGGATGCGGTGGGAAACCCGGAACGGTCTGCCCGTGATACATGCGCCAGCCATCTTTCACATGGAAATCCTGGCCGATATTTCTTCCCACCAATTCCTTTTTGTCGGGGCCTAAGTCGGCATTTCCTTTCGGGAAAAAATCTTCGTGATGCACACAAAACAAGAATGGGTCGAGGGCTTCCCACTGAAAGCCCAATGGTTTGATATGATTTACTGTTTCGCTCATGGTTCCTCCGGTATTGAATATGCTTACGTTGGAACAATGAACACAGGGGAAGGTTTATCGATGAAGGCCCGAATCTCAGCGTTGCATCCGATGGGTAACTCAATCCTTTCTGAGAAACGGTAGGATATGTCCACAGTTTGAACAAACAAAATTGATGACTGTCTTGTCCCAGGACTGTAGTCGGAAAATAGTGAACCAGGTTCGATTTAGTATCGTTTTGCGAGTTTCGAATGTTTCATTTTCGCAGATTGGACATTTTAGTTTATTTCCAACAACTTCGTATTGCTTTGCTTTCTCCATGGTATTTAGTTTTAGATTGATGGTTTACGTTGGTAGGAGGTGGCAACAACACTGGTTTTACTTATCAAACCGCTAAAACCCCCGCCTGCCATATGACAATCTGTTGGCGGTTCGTTGTTTTTTCTCATTCGTTTTTCGGTTGATAATACAGAATGATAGCTCCATTCTTAAAGGTTTTATTCCTGACAAGCTTAAAAATAATCCTGTCGTTTATGTCTTCAAATAATGGCAAACCGTTTCCTTCCACCATTGGATGTATGCAAAGTTGGAATTCATCAATCAGGTTTAGTTTCAGCAGTTGGATAATTAAACTGCGGCTACCAATCAAAATGTCTTTACCCGGCTTTTGCCTGAGGTCCAAAACTTCATCTTTTAAGTCACGTTTTGCCAGGGTGGCACTTTCCCAATCTACCTCTTTAAGCGTATGAGAGAAAACAATTTTCGGAATTTTGTCAATAGCCAGGGCAAAGTCGTTCATTGATTTTTCTTCAGAAGGATTTTCTAACAACGATCGCCAAAATTCCATGAGTTGATACGTTGTTCTGCCGTATAGAATAGCGTCTCCCTGTCCTAATAATGCTGTATAATGCTGATGTATTTCTTCATCCGGAATTCCTGCTGTATGGTCGCAAATTCCATCGACTGTCATATTGATTGCTGCGATTATCTTTCTCATGTTTTGGTTTTCAATGGTTCATCATTGATTACTGATGGCATGTCTTTCAATGACCGCTAAAACCCCCGCCTGCCATATACAAATTGTTAGCGGTTCGGCTTTTATTTTTATTTCTTAAATTCAAGTTATTGTTAATTGAAATTATTCATTTTTTCATTTTCAAGTAATAATCCCAATGGTTAATATCCTTGACTTGTCTTTCTTCCTTTTTGTTAATAAAACCGTTTAATATTTTCTTCGCATGCTCTAAATTTTCAGCAGTGCAACGTCCACTTCTCCATTCTTTATTATTGTCTTTAGGAGACCAAGGAAATTCTACTTTTTGTCCACTTTCATCGAACCAATTTAAAAACTTAAAGTAGTCATTTGAATCTGGAATTATTGCCTTAAATGTAAAAGTCGGAATGTTAGAAGATTTATACAGTTCGATTGCTTGATATTCATTAATTTCATCGTCACGAAATAATTGTTTTCCTGTCGGTCCTTTAACTTTAACCACGTCTTTATAAAAGAACCCTGTTTCTGGTTTTGGAATTCGTTCAAGAAGTGCCAATTCCTTTTTTACTATTCCATAAACTTGTTCTTTCTCGTCATTTAAAATAATTGCTGCGAGGTAACAGTCAGGATTTCTCCAAAAGTGATTTTCTTTTTTCTTATGAAGATAAGTCGATATGGATTCCCAAAAACTCATTTATTTTTCATCTATTCTCTTGTTGTTCTGTTCTTTTATGCTGACCGCTAACGGTTGGTACATGTTGTCGGAGCGGATTTCGGAGAGCCTGCCTGCCGGCAGGCAGGCGTTCCTGTCCGGAGGACACGGAACTGCGAAACAGGAATCCGCAGCTGGCGTACCACCGAACCCCGCCCTGCAATATGTACTGTGTTAGGCAAAGTTTTTATTCTAAGATTTTTCCAATTAAACTATCTACTACTTTGGATTCGAATGTGCTTAACTCCATTGTTCTTGTGTGCATTACATTTCCTCTGCCAAATTCGTATTCTTGGTAAAAATCAGGTATATCAATAGCATAATGCTCATTTGATTTATTACTAAAAGCTGAATCATTAAAGTATACAACCCACCATTCCCCATATAAATCTTGTTGATTTGCTCGTCTTAATACAAGGTTGTAGCCCCAAGGCTCTTGTCCATATCTTCCATTGTACAATACAACTTTCCCAATTAATAAAACATTGTCCTTTTCTATGAAAGTTGGCGGAGGCGATTGCATAACCATACCATATTGTCTTTGCTGGTGCTGTAGAATTGCCTCTTTTCGTTTCTTTATCATATTGGGAATATCTGCGTTTGAGAAATATGAAGTAGAGAATGATTTATTCATGAAACTCACCGTGAAATTATTTTGATTACCGTTAATTCTAATTTTCTCACGTTCTAAGCTCTGATTTAATACATGAATTCTTTGATTGAATTTTTCAAATATTGTTTTTTTTGAGAAATCGATAAATTTAAGTTCATTATCAATTAACTCTTGCTCTTGCTTTCTTTTTAATTCTGCTTGCTCCGTAACACTTATTTTTTGATTTGCCTTTTTTAATAATGAGTCAATATTTGCATCGTTATTTTGTGCAGTAGAATATGAAATTTCATTCAATATTCTTACTATTTCACTGACAGAAGAGTATCTCTCATTTTGTCTTTTGTTTGTCATTTTATTTATGACTTCTATTAGCCTTATCGGTATATCAACTCTACTATTTGAAAGATTTGGAAGAGCTTCATATAAATGCTTATCCCTAAATTCATTTTCGTTACGACCATCAAATGGCAATTTCAGTGTTAGCATTTCATAGAATATTATTCCCAATGAATAGATATCCATAGAAGTTGTATTTGAATCAAACACCCAGCATTCAGGAGCCATGTAAGGAAGCGTTCCAGAGCCTTTGAATGTTCGAGTTCGAGTTTTGACATCAATGAGTTTTGCTAATCCAAAATCACATAGCTTCAACTCAGAATTGTTCCCAATTAAGATATTCTCCGGTTTTAAGTCTCGGTGTATTACTTTTTTATGAGCAGCATCTAAGCCTTCCGCAAGTTCAATGAAATATTTAATAGCTGTTTTAATTTCCAAATTGCTTGTTTGACTTGCTAGCAAGTCCCTTAAACTCCCCTTCTCGAAAAAAGGCATGACGCTGTATATATATTTTACACCAGATTGCTCAAATTCACCAAAATACTCGGTGTCAGCAATGTTTTGATGTTTTAATGATTCAGCAATTTCAAATTCAGATTTTAACAATGCATACTCTTCATCGTTTCCAACAGGAACAATTTTTATTGCCTTTTTGAGACCACTCTCATTATCCAAGGATGAATAAATTTCTCCCATTCCACCTCTTCTGAAGAAGTTTATGTCTTGATATTGTTTATCTGATTTTGGACCTTTTAAAGTTTGAATATTCATGATTTTGGTTTGTTTAAATTTTGCCTAACGGTCACTTGCAAGTTGTCGTTGCGGATTTCGAAGAGCGTCAGCGTCCGCAGGACGAAGACGGTCAAGAAAGGAGCAGAGACAACGCACACCACTGCACCCGCAATGCAATTTGCAAATTGTTATGCAAAGTATTTTATTTTTAAAATATTCTGTCCCAATCAACAATTAAAGCAATCGCCAACATCAAAATAGAAATTATCAGTCCAATTATTTGTAATGTCTTTCTTTTTGATTTTTTGGAAGTTTGATTCTTTTGTTTTCCAATCTTGCTATTATTGTTGATTATAATATTTTCTGCTCTCTCAATATTTGTTGCAAACTTATTCTCCGGTTTAATTTCTTTTTTTGTTTCTAATAAGTTTGTTTTTTCATTTATCCAATTAATAATTAGCTCTTCAACTTGAGAGTACTCCGGATATTCTATTTTGAATTTTTGAGCAGAATTGTGTTCAATAATTTTCTTTGTCAATGGCAACACAACAAATTTGAGGTGTTTGAGGAAGATAGTTTTATCCAATTTACAATTGTCGTAGTGGTACTCAATAAATTCAGTCAGTCTATAAATTGGTTTTATCGACAATAGCATTCTACTAAATTCGGCATCAATTGTGTCGTTTATTTCTCTAGTTTGCTCTTGTTCTGTCTCAAATCTTTTCTTGGCAGCATAAACTAATGACGGGAGAAGAATTACATCTAGTGGTTTTCTATCTTGGTCATTAGGCTCAAATGTCGGAGTCATTTCACCATTTGAAATTATATGGGCTTCTTCCATTAGCATTGAAGCTAAATCTCCATCCTCTCCAATATTTTTCGGAAGATAAACTTGAAATATTTCGTGATGTTTTATCCCCATAAATCAGTTAGTTTGTGGTTTTTAATATTTTGCATAACTAGTTTATATGTGTACTAAAAGTAACATATATTTCCCATACGGGAGTGTTATGTGTACCTTTGGTATCTTATATCTTAAACTTGCCCAGTGGATTTTTAATTTGTTTCGGTCAGTTTTCATTTTGTTGGTCATTAAGGCTTTTCAAGGTAATAAAAATCTTTCTGAAATTGGTTTTCAGTTCCTTCATGAACCCCGTTTTTCTATTATCATAATTTTTGTTCGCATACCAGATCCGTCCGTTCATCAGAAAAAAGCGACCGTTCATCAAAATTTTTGGCATAAAACATATTTTTTACTTAAGTTAAAAACTCATTCGTTTCCAGGACAGAAAAACGGAAACTTTAGCGGGCATACAGAACAGTGGGGCAGGAAGGCCGGAGGCTTTCTTTTTTCAATTCCGAAACGAACGTGAGCGTTCTTTGAACCCGATTTGTCGCAGTTATCCTGTCGGGATATCCCGGGAAATAGTCAACGCGGCATGGATAGTCATTAGGTCTGCAATCGAAACCGTCAAGCCTGTTTAGGCAGGAGTCAAGACAACCAGAGAAGCAGTCAAGCCCGGTCAGGAATCCTTCAACATACATCGGGAAGCGGTCGGGACAGGTTGAGAAGTCGTCAACACAAGTGCAGAACCTGTCAAGGCAGGATTGTCAGCCTTCCCGGTTAGCGTTGAAGGCTTCTGAAGTAGCCTTGAGCATTTCCTGAGTAGCCTTGACGACTTCCGGACCAGCCTTGAGCATTTCCAAAGTTGTGTTGAGTGCTTCGCGGATAGCCTTGAGCGTTTCTTAAGTAGCGTTGACAACTTCCGAACCAACCTTGAGCATTTCCAGAATAGCCTCGACGGTTTCCGGATTAGCCTTGAGCGCTTCCAAAGTTGTGTTGAGCGTTTCGTTGGTGGCCTTGAGTGTTGCGGAACCTGCCTTGATAACTGCCCTACTGTAAATGATATCAGAAAAAGACCAATTGAACTCCGGAGATTTTGCTCCGGACCAATCAGCTAATTCTCCCCCTAAAGCATCAGTGAAGCGATTGCAAACGATAGGGGGAAGTACTATACGGAAGAACAGTTGTTGCTTCCCTGACCGTTCCACCACAAAAATCATTGAACCGGAGCGGATATAACCAGAATAACTTTCCAAACTTAAATTGAACACCATGACCGAGAAAACCACTGATTTTTCTTTCGGCTATGCCGAACTAAACCAACGGGGCGACCACATCCGATATCTCTATGAGCGGGATAAGGATGCCTTTCTTTCTCTTGGATTTTCAGCAGATTTTGAAACCCAATTGCAAAATGGGGTGGATGCCAGCAAAGCCATCGAGACCGATGAATACTGGAAAGGCATTTTGTCGATGAAACGCGACCTGGTGAAAAGCACCCGGAAAGCATTGTTGCGTTCGATTGATATGTACCAGTTGCGTTTGAAGTTGTTGTTGGGGGGCGATTCGCCGGAATTCAAAAGTTTTCGTTTTACCGGGGCATCGAAAATGAAGGATGATGAACTGGTTCGGTACGGGCGCAACCTGTTGCAAACAGCCGAACGGTTTGGCGAAACAATTTCGTTAGCCGAAGGGATGCCGGCATTCACCGAAGGACTGACGGAAGATTGCAACGACCTGGACGATGCTATCGACGGGGTAAGCCAAACAATCGCTCAGCGCGATGAAGCCAGTCAGAAGCGAGCCAGCGTAGGCAATGAACTCTATGCGATGATTACCCTGGTGTGCGATGCGGGCAAACGGTATTGGAACGGCGAAAATGAGGCGTATTACAACGATTACGTCATTTACGGCTCGTCGACGCCGCTGCCGCAACCTGAGGAGGAAGAGGAAACACCGGCTGAAGGTGACGCCACCGACACTACGTCGGGCGACGAACCGGTTGCTTAAAGTGTTTGTAACCACCGGATGAAATGAACCACCCCGCTGAAGAAGATTCGGCGGGGTGATTTTTTGTGTTATCGTTTTTCTACTCACCCCATCCGGACTGCGTCCGAATTGCCCCTTTCTACGTGTAACCAAGGAGCGATTGCCCGTAGGGCATTAGGTATTGTAGCTGAAATGTTGAATGGAAGACCGCATACTCCGTAGGAGTTATACATTAGATACCTTTAACCGGAATTGACGATTTGTATATCCCCTACGGGGAAAATATCAGCACTTATCGCCTCGATTCTACAATACCCAAACCGCTACGCGGTATAATGCTTCACTTATAAGTCGATTGTTAATTTTTACTCACCCCATCCGGACTATACCCGCCTAACCACTCTCAATTTCGTTCCTTCGGCCTGTTTCTTCGCCTGTGCCTTTCCCTTCGCCTTTCTTCCTTCAAAAATTACCTCAGCTTAACTTGAAAAAATCTAAATAAAATTACCTTTAAGCGATTCTTTGTTTTCACAACGATGAACATACTGCTGATAGAGGACGAACAGAATGTGGTCGCATTCATCAAAAAAGGATTGAAAGAGCAGGGCTACTCGGTCTTTGCTGCATACGATGGTCCTACCGGATTGGAATTGCTGACCCAGAATGAAGTCGACCTGGTGATTCTGGACATTGTCCTTCCCGGGATGAATGGCCTGGAAGTTTGTACGAAGATACGGAAGCTGGGCTTCATCGACGTCCCCATCTTAATGCTGACAGCTCTCGGAACCACCGATAACATTGCGAAAGGATTGGATTCGGGCGCCGACGATTACCTCGTGAAGCCGTTTAAATTTAAGGAGCTGACGGCACGAATCAGAGCGCTTTCGCGAAGAAAGAATCTCTCCCTCGAGACCGGAAACCAGCTGGAGATATCCGATCTGATGCTCAACCGGAACACCAAAATTGCGGTCAGGGCAGGCCGGGAAATTAAGCTGACTTCTACAGAATATCGCCTGCTCGAGTATTTGATGAAGAACCAGCGAAAGGTGCTGTCCCGGGTCGACCTGCTGGAAAATGTCTGGGGCATCAATTTTAACATGGGCACCAATGTGATTGACGTGTACATGAATTACCTGAGGAAGAAGGTCGACAAAGGCTTTGATTCGCGGCTGATTCACACGGTGGTGGGGATGGGATACATCATGAAAGAGGAATAGTCCGGTTATGAAAATCCGCAATAAAATCACGCTCATCTTCACACTTCTCGCCGGTTCGGTTCTGCTGGTCATCATGGTTTTCATCTACATTTTCTCCGACCGGTATACCGATTACGAATTTTACCAGCGACTGAGTGAACGCGCCAACATCATTGCCGGAATTCATTTTGAGAAGGATGAAGTGAGTTCGGAGATGTACGCGGAAATTCAGGAAAAATACCTCCATAAGCTATCGGAAGAAAAAGAGACGATCATCCCGACGGACAGTATGAAACGGTTGATCAATAACCAACATATTCCCCGGAATTTCAGTCCCTCTTTCCTGGTCGAGATTCTTAGCCAAAAGCATGCCCGGTTTCGAACCGGGAAAATTTATCATGTGGGTATGCTTTACTTCGACAACCAGGGCAATTTTGTGGTGATTGTGTCGGCAAAAAACCGGTACGGACAGGCTCAGCTCAAAAACCTGTTGCATGTGCTGTTGATAGCCTTTTTCATCGGGATGATTGTCATTTACTTTATCGGACGGTTGTATGCCGGAAAGGTGCTGCAACCCATGGCAGCCATCACGGCAAAAGCAAACGATATCAGTGTTCACAACCTGCACCTTCGTCTGGATGCAACCGACAACAAAGATGAAATCTCGGAGCTGGCTGTTACCTTCAATCACATGCTCGATCGGCTGGAAACCGCTTTTCAGCTGCAAAGCAACTTTGTCAACAACGCTTCCCACGAGTTGCGGAATCCGTTGACAGCCATCCTGGGTGAAGCGGAAGTCTCCCTTCAACAGGAGCGGAGTGCGGATGATTATAAAAAGGCGCTTCAGATTATCGAAAAGGAATCGGAGCGACTCGACAGTTTAATTACGAGTCTGCTGAAACTGGCCCAGGCCGGAAACACCCACGAGGAGATGACGAACACGCCGGTTCGGATAGATGAATTACTGGTAGAGCTGGTTCATGAATGGGAAAACACCAACCCCGACAATCAAATCCGGATCGACATGTCCCGTTTACCGGAAGAGTCCGGGTGGTTGTCGGTCAGGGGCGACGAGAGCTTGCTGTGGGCAGCTTTTAGCAATATCATCGGCAATGCCTGTAAATTCTCTGGTAATAAGGAAGTGGTTATCGGAATAACAGGGAAAGCCGGTTCCGTCACGGTCTCTGTCAAAGACCAGGGCGTGGGGATTGCTGAAGCGGAACTTCAGAATATCGCTGAGCCTTTCTACCGGGGGACCAATGCCCGGAGCTTCGAAGGATTCGGTATCGGTTTGTCGCTGGCTCACCGGATTATTAAACTACACGGGGGAACCTTATCCATCTCCTCCGTGCTGCAAAAAGGAACTGAGGTAACGGTTTCATTTCCCAATAACGCTTGAAATAACATCAAATTCTAATCTCATTTTAATCTGGTTCTTAATTCATTTTAAAGCCTTGGGTTTATTATTGTTCTGAAGTAATTGACGGAACTGATTATGAACCCAAAAGCACCCGGAATGTCTACCAAAAGACTGTTGATCATTGAAGAAAATCTAAAGACCGCCTCATCACTGAAACAAAGCCTGAACGAGTTTGGATATGAAGCCGACATTGCCTACGTCGATGAAACCGGCGAAGCGCTGGCATTGTCCGGACACTATGATTTAGTCCTGATAGCTGTGAAAACGATTGAATCAGATGGTTATCAGTTGTGCAGAAGCGTCAGGGAGAACAATTACCAGGTTCCAATACTGATTTTATCGGCATCGGAAAAAATCGAGGATAAACTTTGCGGCTTTGAATGTGGTTGCGATGATTATCTGTCCATTCCTTTTCATACCAGCGAACTGAAGGCGCGAATCCGAGTGTTGTTAAGAAGAGTGATGGAAGCTCCGGTTGCTGTCGATACCATCCAGATTGCCGACCTGGAAATTAACCGGTATGCCAAGACTGCTTTCCGGAATCGCCGGCCCATCAAACTCAGCTCGAAAGAGTACAATCTGCTGGAATACCTGGCTGTCAACAGGGGAAAAGTGGTTAGTCGCTCGGAACTGAGCGAGAAAGCCTGGAATAAGAAATTCGATCAGCGGTCCAATATCGTGGATGTTTACATCAACTCGTTGCGCAATAAGATGGATAATGGCCATCATCAGAGTTTGATTAAGACTCGGATTGGCTTTGGCTACGTTATGCAGGAGCAGTAAACTATGATGGTCACATTTTGTATCACTGAATAGTTAACGAATCAGTATCTGAATATTTTACAATCTAATGTACAAACCCCACATGCATCCCGAAAACCAATAATCCATCATATATTCTTCTCCTTCCCAAAAGACTGAACCCGGAAGCTTCTTCTATACCATGAAGGCCCCTGAGTTTGGTCTTTTTTCATTCCCCGAATTTCACTTGTAAGGTGACTTATTCCCGAAAAACGACTTGCTGACAGCTTGTTGCAAAGATGTTACATGGCGTTAGATGGTCGTCACCTATTTGTGTCGCAACTAAAAATGATAAGGTGTTGTGATTTAGTGGAGTATCGTGTTCCTGTTCCAACGGTTACTAAATTCGGATAGTTATTCGGTTGGCTAATGAAATACCTGTTTCTATATCAGTTAGGCTAATTTTTGATGTTGTTTTTAGGGCGTGTCAGTTTGGCTAATTGGTTATTACAAAAGTATTACGATTGATAGCTAACGGTTAAAAATATATTACATACGTAAACAATTATTGTAATATAATTCGATGCTAATTTCATTCTAATCCGGTTTTAATTTGGGTTTGACTTTATTTTAAATGATGATTTAAGTCCCCTTAATGACGCTTCCCCACTTTCGGAGTTGAGAAACAGATTGATATCACGTGACTGTTTGATATAGCCCGGAATGATTATTTCGCCTGGCTTCTCAACCATTGAAAAACAACTCTTTTAAGTATTGAATCCAAAATTTAACTCATGAAAAATCATTTTGCGGTACAGCCATCCATTCGCAACGGCCGACGTTTTATGTTATGGCTGCTTGGATTGTTGTTCATGTCTTCTCAAGCGTTTGCCTTAGGCAAGACGATAACGGGGAAAGTAGTCGACAAAACAGGTCAGCCGTTAATCGGAGCAAGTATTGTGGTAAAAGGAACGACCCATGGGGCTGTGACCGATGTTTCAGGAAACTATACGCTGAACATCACCGAAGACAATCCTGTTCTGATTTTCGCTTATCTGGGCTATACCACCCAGGCCGTGCCGGTTACCGACCAAACCAATATCGATGTGACCATGAACGAGGATAAAGCCGGACTCCAGGAAGTGGTGGTGACGGCCCTCGGGATTAAAAAGGAAAAAATTAATCTGGGATATGCTGTTCAGACGTTAAGTCCGAAAGCGTTAACACAGGTAACGGCTCCCAACCTAATCAACGATCTGAGCGGAAAGCTGGCCGGTGTTTATGTCACCAACGGAGGGGCAGGAGTAGGTTCCACCTCCCGCATCGTGATTCGCGGCGAGAATTCTTTCTCCGGAAGTAACCAGCCTTTATTTGTTGTCGATGGTGTCCCGATTAACAATGAAACGTATTTCAACGATGCGGTCGAGAATTCCTCCAGCGAAGGTACATGGGCCGAAGTTGACTGGGGCAATGGTGCTGCCGAAATCAATCCCTATGACATTGGCGATGTGACCGTACTGAAAGGTTCTACTGCCGCTGCCTTGTATGGCTCGCGCGCAGCCAACGGTGCAGTGGTGATTACCACGAAAACAGGTGCCTCGAAAAAAGGATTGGTTGGCGTCAGCTTTCATTCATCCACCACGCTGGAGACGCCGTTAAAGCTACCCCGTCTTCAAAATCAATACGGTGCAGGTATTGATGCCTACCCGCTTTCCGGTTCACCGACCACTTATTCGTTTGTCAACGGAGGAACTTCCAACGAAAATAATATCCCGAACTGGGGACTGAAATTTGACCCGTCATTAGATGTGCTGCAGTTCGACAGCCCGGTACCGGGAACGAATTTGCAGGCCGGCGACCTCGTTGCATTGGGACAAAGTGGCAAAACAGCAACACCAACGCCGTGGATTGGACATGCGGACCATTTTAAGAAATTCCTGCAGACAGGCGTTACGACCGAAAACAGCCTGGCGTTCTCCGGTGCAACGGACAACGGAAGTTACCGCTTCTCATTTGGTCAGTTGTATAACAAAGGCATTCTGCCCGGAACTGACCTGAAACGCTACACCGTTGCGTTGCGTGGTCAGCATAAATTTGGAAACAAGTTAACTTCCAACGTTTACATCAATTTCATCAACAGTGGCAGTTCCAACCGTCCGAACATTGGTTACGGCTCGGAAAGTGTGATGTATACTTTCTTCGGAGTTTACGGCATGCCGATGAACATCGACATCAATTCACTGAAAAAGCAGTGGCAGGTAGGCCGGGACCAGCAGAACCAGTTCCGCTACTGGAAAAACCATGATAACCCGTACGTAACGCTTTACGATAACGTGAATAGTTTCAATAAAAACAGGGTACTGGGTAATGCGTCACTGAAATACGATTTCGACCCGCACTGGAACCTGATGGTACGAACCGGATCGGATTTTTATGTGGATAGCCGCGAAGGTCACCGCGCATTCACTACTGTGCGTTTTCCTACCGGCGGTTTCCGTACTGACGATGTGAACTATTTCGAGAATAACACGGACTTCCTGTTAAGCTACAAGAAAAAGCAGAGTTCCATATTCAATGCCAGCGGCTCATTTGGAGGCAACCGCTTCCTGCAAAACATTACGTATACCCGGAATATTGCCAACGCGCTGATTACTCCGGGATTGTACAACTTCTCGAATGCCAAAAACCAGTTGCCTACGCTTCTGGAAAAATCGAAAAAGCTCATTTACAGTATGTATGCGATTGGCGATTTCGACTACAAAGGTCAGCTCTTCCTGAATGTGACGGCCCGTAACGACCATTCCAGCACGTTGCCCAAAGGAAACAATTCCTATTTCTATCCTTCGGCTTCGTTGAGTGCGGTCATCTCCAGTATGGTGCAAATGCCGAAAGCCATTTCGTTGCTGAAAGTCAGGGCTTCTGCTGCCAAAGTGGGACGGGATGCCGATCCGTATTCCATCAACAATACGTACGTCACGCAGACTCCGTTTAACAATTATCCGTTGACGACCGGCAACAGTGTGCTGGCGAATGCCAACCTGAAACCTTCGTCGACCACAACCACGGAATTTGGTTTGGATATGAAATTCCTGAATAACCGCATTGGAATTGACGCGGCTGTTTATAACTCGGATACCAAAAACGAAGTGGTGAAACTTCCGGTACCGGTTTCATCGGGTTACTCCAATGCTTACGTCAATGGAGCTTCCATCAATAACAAGGGAATCGAGCTGGTATTAACAGCTTCTCCGTTCCGTTCCAGCACCGTCGATAAGCTGAACTGGGACATGACGTTTAACTTCAGTCACAATGTAGCCAAAGTAACCGCATTGCCGGGCGGAATCACCAGTTATACGTATGCCCAGGTAACGCAGTACGACCGCTACTATCGGGCCATCCAATACATAGCCAAAGTAGGAGAGCGGTTGGGTAACATGTACGGAAATTCATTTGTCAGGGATGATAAAGGGAACATCGTGTACAAAAACGGCGTGCCTCAGTTCACGACAAGTCAAAACACGTTGTTGGGCAACTATAATCCCGATTTTGTCCTCACCTGGTCGAACGACCTTTCCTGGAAGAACTTCAACCTGAACTTCCTGTGGGACTGGCATCAGGGCGGCAAATTCTATTCGTATACCGAATTGGGTGTAATGGCCGGCGGTATGTCGGTTGAAACCTTGCCGGGCCGCGAAACCGGAATTGTTGGAAAAGGAGTGATGGATGACGGCAACGGCAACTATGTTCCCAATACAGTGCGGGTAGATGCTGCGACCTATTACAATGCGTATTACAACGCTACCAACAACGAAGCCTTCATGTACAACGCTTCCTTCCTCAAGTTGAGGCAATTTCGTCTGGGCTACACCTTCAGAAATATCTTCCACACGAAGTCTACTGCGGCTTCCAATCTGAACCTCTCGTTTGTAGCCAGAAATGTTTTGGAATTCACCCAGAATAAGGATGTCGATCCGGAAACGCTTGCCCTGCGCGGTCAGCAAATTCTGCCCGGAACGGAGTTCCTGAGTATTCCGTCGACGAAAAGTCTTGGATTCTCACTGAATCTTAAATTCTAATGTAACCGATTAATACGAAGAAAATGAAAAAGAATAGATTTGTTCTTATCGTTCCCATCATAGCGAGTTTGCTTTTCAGTTCCTGTTCCAAAGAACTGACGAACGCAAATATCAATCCCAACAGCCTGGAAAAACCGGATGCCACGACCATGTTGTCCAATACCATTGTTTCGGAATTTTACCACAACTCCAGCATGGCATGGACGCTGGGCAACGGTTATGGCCAGTATATGACGTTCAGCCAGTCGTACTACAATCAGGCGACGCGTTATTCGCCGGTCACCAATGAGCCGTACTGGACTGCCATGTATGAGGCAGCCCGCGACGCCAATACATTGTACGACCTCGGGAAAACACAGAGCAACCCGATGTTGCAGGCCGTAGCGCTTACCTTGCGCTCATACGCTTTTGCCCAGCTGACAGAGCTGTGGGGCGATATTCCCTTTTCGGACGCTCTTCAGGGAGCTTCCGGAACCTATACGCCGAAATACGATTCGCAGGAAAAGGTTTATACCGATCCGGATGAAGGAATTCTTCCCAGCCTGAAGAAAGCAGACGATTTGCTGAAGTCTAACGCGAACGGCAATGTTAGTGGTGATTTGCTGTTTAACTCGGATGTGGCCTCCTGGCGGAAATTCATCAATGCTCTGAGGTTGCGTTACCTGCTGCGAATCTCTTCTCAAAAGGATGTGTCCGCTGAGATGACAGCCATCGTTAACGACGGCATGCTGATGGATGATGCGACGCAGAGTGCGGCACTCGAACTGCCGACGTCCATTCCTTACAACTTTGTCAGTCTGACCGAGCGCTCGGGTGATTTCAACGTGAAGTACATGAATAGTCTTCTCTACGATACGTTTAAAGCAACCGGTGACACGGCACGGGTGAGTGATTATTTTGCGGTAACCGCGAATGCATCTTCTACCGGAACATTCAGTTTCGACAACTACGGCGGAATGCCCATTGTCGTCGATGCGACCAGCACACAGGCTGCTGCCGCTTCCAACTTCAATGGCAGCTTTAAAAGCGGTTCCAACGGCTACCTCACTGAAGCGCGGGTGATGACCTATGCAGAACAGGAGTTCATTCTGGCTGAAGCAGCATTGAAAGGTTATATCCCGGGCAACGCCGCCAGCTATTACAACAAGGGGGTGATGGGCGCTTACGCGGAAATTGGTCTGGATGCGGCCGCTGCTTCCAACTACCTGACGCACGACGGAGTGAAGTTCGACAGTTCTTCCAGCGATGCTTCCATGAAGCAAATCATTACCCAGAAATGGCTGGTCAATATCAACAATGGCTTCGAAGGATGGATTGAATATCAGCGCACTGGTTATCCGGCTTTGCAGACCGGCGGCAATGCCAACATGAACAGTGGAAATATTGCTACGCGATTCCTGTATCCGACCACCGAAAGCACCATCAACACCACCAACTACAACGACGAAATACAGAAAATGGGTGGAAAGGAGACAACTACCTACAAAGCCTGGTGGCAGAAATAAAATGATTGATTAGTATTTTCCGGATGTCGGTAAAGGGGGAATGAGTGCATCTTGTTTCCCCTTTTTTATGATCTTTTGTCTTTATCACGAAGCATTTTGAAGCTCAAAACGAGCAGCATCACGTAGTAATTCAATGTGTAAATCCGTTGCCACACTCCCTTGTCATGCAAGATAAAATTGTCGGGCTGGTAATATTTGGCAACTAAAAAGAAGGATGTCATCACCAGGCCGATTCCAACTACCGTCCAGAGGTAAGCATGTAATTTTCGATTTTCCTTCTGGGGAAACATCAGCATCAGCCAGAGTGGGAGAAGAACCATTCCTGTGTCCCCGATTCCGCTAAAAATGTTATGCCATCTTCCATCCACGGTAATGGAGGTATCAGGAGGATTAATGGGGAATAAACCCGAACCGATTCCTTCTCCCAGTCCGTAAAGCAACAACGAAAAGGCGGCCAGTTTTAGCCACGTGTTCGAAGGGTATACCCTGTAAAAAGCGACGACGAATAAAGAAACCAGCACCGAGAAGAATACGCCCCATAAAGATACCCAATGCTGAATCGGGCTTCCGCTTTGCCCGAGGTATGACATCGATTCTGTTTTCCAGTTGTAACCCGGAAATTTTGAACCGAACCAAATATCGAGTGTAATTTCAAGAATAAGGAATAACCAAAAGGACACCAATCCTACCCAAATTATCGTTTCTCTTCCTTTCATGTTGGTGAAATTACAACCTCTATTTTTGTTACTAAATTACCGGATAGGCGAAAATCCGGTCGCGTTCAAGATTCTCGATTCATATATCATTTGCAACATCCTTCTTTGTTTTTAGTAGTCCCTCCTTGTTTCCTTTTTTTCTCCGAGAGAAGGACCAACTTTAAAGGTTTTCTTAGCAAACAATTATTTTATTACAAAGTTGTGAAGAAGAGGTGACGTTGGCTTATCCGAGGATAGACAATCGGGTTCTGGGAGAAGCCTGTGCTTTGGCCGATAGTACGCTGGTACTTTTAACAGCTTTACAGTCATCATGGGAATCAGCCACCTCATCAAGCAAATACGCTATAAAACCCGCATCTAACGTAAATCCGGGAAAAAACAACAGATTCCCCGGACGGGAACGATAAATATTTTCTACATTTATAATCCTCGACAAGGATTTTTACATCAAATTTTTAGTTCAAGAGCTTATCATATATCAAAATGAAACGAACATGGATTTTCTTCATTCCAAAACAGACATCCGAGGATGATTAGAATTCTTGTGAGTTCCTGTCCCGATCGGTGGCTCGGGATTTTGAACATTCAGAAATTAAAAAATTTAAAAAAAGATGAAAAATTTCGTTTTTCTATTATTCATCGCAGCCTTGTTCTCAAGCTGCAACCAAACCCCCACAGAAAAAGCAAAGGAACTGTTGCAGAAACCAGCAACCTTTGAACAAGCTGGAAAACAAGCAGAGGAATTGGTCAAATTAATGACGCCTGAAGAACGGTTCAAACTGGTAGGTGGAGACGTGATGGGGACATTTCCCATTAAAAGACTTGGCATTCCCGCTGTACATTTTACCGATGCCAGCGCCGGCATCAGGAAAAACAAAAATTATTACTACGATAAAACAACCGCTTTTCCCTGTCCTCAGTTGTTGGCGGCAACCTGGGACACAACGATGGCTTACCAATATTCCAGAGCGATTGGGGAGGAGTGCCGTGCCAGTGGCATTCATTTTTTGTTGGGACCGGGGATGAATATCATGCGCAATTCGCTATGTGGTAGGAACTTTGAATACGTAGGCGAAGATCCGTACCTGGCAGGACAGCTCATCGCTTCTTATGTTCGGGGACTGCAATCAACCGGAACTGCTGCAACATTGAAACATTTTGCCGGTAACGAAACAGATTTCAGACGGCGGCTCAGCAATTCCATCATTTCTGACAGAGCTCTACATGAAATATATCTTCAGCCGTTTAAACAAGGGGTCGACGCCGGTGCTAAGGCGGTGATGACATCGTATAACCTTGTCAATGGTGAGTGGGCTGCGCAGAACAAACATTTGGTGACCGATATCCTGAAAGATCAATTTGGTTTCAAAGGACTGGTGATGACAGACTGGAACTCAGTCTGGAACGGTGAGAAATTCATTCAAAGTGGCGTCGACCTGGAAATGCCAACCGGATTGGCCATGCAAAGGGATTCGTCAAAAATCTTCGGGTCAAAAAGGATTGACCAAATGGCGAAAGAGATATTGAGAACATGCATTTATGCCGGGTTCTACGATAAGAATTACAGAGACAGCTCGTTGATTAACAATTGGGACGAAAGAGCGAAAATTGCCTATCAAACCAATCTGGAAGGGATTGTCCTTTTGAAAAACAAGGGAATTCTTCCAATCGACCCGACGACGGTAAAAGGAAAAATCCTTGTAGCTGGAAACAATGCTATGCGGAAAGAACTAGCCGGAGGTGGTTCCGCCCATGTCCACGGATATGACAACAAAACCTACCTGGAAATGGTAAAGGAAACGTTTGGAGAAGACAATGTCAACTATGTGGAAGACCCGTCGACAAAGGACCTTCGGTCTGCCTCAAAAATCATACTGTTTTGTGGATTTCCGGAAAAAGGAAAAGATGCAGAGAGTGAAGGCAGGGATCGTCCGTTTGTGCTTCCAGACAATGACTTGATAACTAAAGCTGTTTCGCTGAATAAAAATGCGATTGTATGCCTGCAAACGGGAGGACCGGTTCAGATGGAATGGGAGGACCAGCCGGCAGCGATCATTCAGGCATTCTATGGCGGACAAACAGGTGCATCCGCATTAATGGATATACTGACGGGAAAAGCGAACCCTTCAGGAAAACTTCCTTATACCTTTGAAAAAAGATTTGCAGATTCACCTGCTGCAGGGTATGACCAGATCACCTCAGAAAAACTAAAAAGAGTTCCTGATGATGAAATACTTCCCGAAAGACTGGCCAATGTGTTTACCAATGATAAGGACACAGCAAGGTTTTATACTTATGATGATACTTACAGCGAAGGAATTTTTGTTGGCTACCGCTGGTATGACAAGAAAGGGTTGGATGTCAGGTTTCCGTTTGGATATGGCTTGTCCTATACAACATATGCCTATGACAGCCTAAACGTCAACAAAAAAGGTGATAATGTAGTTGTTTCCTTCGATGTGAAGAACACCGGGAAAAGGGCCGGGGATGAAATTGCCCAGGTATACGTAACTGACAAAAAGTGTTCGGTAGAACGTCCCCTGAAAGAACTGAAAGGTTTCAAACGGATTTCTCTGGCTCCGGGAGAAACAAAAAAGGTAGAGCTCACCCTCAAACCTGATGCGTTTAAATTCTGGGACGAATCGAAGAATCATTGGAAACTCGAACCAGGAGTCTTCAACATCAAAGTGGGCGCCTCTTCACGGGATATCCGGTTGAATGAAGATGTGACCCTTTAGAGCAAGAGTCATCCGATATGATAAGCAGGCAAACTACTACCGGGGGTTTGCCTGCTTAGCTTTATTGGAAACGGTAAGCAATGTTAAGTAAAGATCAGTGTGCCATAAAAATATTGTTGTGAACACCCCTGCCATCACTTTCACGGGGTAGCAGCGGCAGGGCATTGTAGCAGGCTAATGAAATTTTCTTGCAAGTATTTTTTATGAAGGCGGCAGGAAAACGACAGTAGACATAAAAAAAAGGGGCTGTCCAAAAAGGGCGGCCTCATTTTTTAAGCAGCTAACCTGTTTCTTCCGAACATTTTCCTGATTTTTGGTAGGCTTTGTTCCAGGCCTGCTTTTTTGCAGGATATTACTGCAAAAACGAAAATAATTGTATAAGGAACGGAATTTTTCGGATGTTTGAACATAGTTAGGGCCACTAACTTCCTCAAGTTGTGTCCAATGGCCATTAACCCAAACTCTACTTCCACCTTGGATAATCCTTTGAGGGTAAACCGGTTAAATTTGTTGTTTGATTTCAGCTGCCCAAACACCGCTTCCGGTTCGATGGGGCGCATACTGCGGTGGTAAAGGCCTTCTTCGCTGGTTAACCTTTCTCTTGCCAACCGGCGTAATCGGGTTAGATTGTGGTTGATTTCGAGCTTTCGGTTCCCCCTGGCTTTATAGCACAGCCCCCGAAGCGGGCATCCCGTGCAATTTTGTGCCTGGTAGATACTCACCTGGTATTCATATCCCAACTGTGTTTTGCGACTGTTACTCCCCACCTTACTGATGCGTTGTCCCATGGGGCAGACATAAAAATCCTTTTGCTGATTGTAATACAGGTTTGCCGGCAAAAAAGCATTATTCCTTTGACTTCTTTTTTGTTCTTTATGAAAGTAGTTGTACTTGACAAAGGCTTTTATGCCCTGATTTTCCAGATGTTGGTAATTCTCTTCGCTGCCATAGCCTGAGTCGGCAACCACCGTGGACGATCGCCTGTTGTAAAGTGATTCAAAATAGTCAAGGTGTGGTATCAGAGTGCTGGTATCGCCGGCGCGCTGATGAAGTGAAAAATGGGTAATAAACTGGTTCTCCGTGCTGATTTGAGTATTGTAAGCAGGCTTTAACTGCCCGTTTTTCATATGATCCTCTTTCATGCGCATGAAGGTGGCATCGGTATCGGTTTTCGAGTAGCTGTTCCTTTGCCCCAGGGTTTCGAGTTGCTGTTTGTATTTTTTCAGTTTGGGCAGGGAATCCGATTCCAGTTGTTTCAACTGTTTTTGCTGTTTCCTGTTCAGTTTTGAGAGTTGTTCATTTAACTGGTTGATTTTCTTTTGTAACAGTTCGGAATCAATCGGCTGTGGCAGGTTGTCTTCTTCAGGGGAAGCTGAGTCCACTTCAATGCTTGCCTGAATCTCTTTTAATACCTTTTCGATTTTGGCTTCAAGCTTATCCTTGTATTTTTCAACCGAGCCACGCCAAACAAACGTATAGCGATTTGACGTTGCTTCGATTTTTGTCCCGTCAATGTATTGTACATCCAGGCTAACGTACCCCATTTCGTTCATCAACCGAACCATCGAGGCAAACAACTGATGGATTTTATTTTTTAATTTCTGACTTCGGAAATTGTTAATGGTCCTGAAATTAGGCGTTGCTTCACCCGAAAGCCACATGTAATGGATATTTTCCTGAAGTTGCCGTTCTATTTTCCGGCAGGAATAGATATTGTTCAGATAACTGTAAAACAGTATCTTAATCATTACCCGAGGATGATACGAACTTGTTCCGCCGCCTTTATACGTCGATAAAATATCGTCTATGTTTAACTGGTCAACAACCTGATTAACCAGACGAACCGGGTGATTAGCCGCTATTTTATCGCTTAGGTTACCCGGAAACAGTACGGACTGTTGGGAAGTAACACTTTTAAATCGTACGTTTGATCGTGTTGTCATTAGCACCTTTAAGATACAAACCTTAAAGGGACAACAAAAACAAAGGCTGTCCAATTTTACTTTTTGGACAGCCTCTTTGATTTTTAATCTGTCGGGGTGACAAGATTTGTATCGTATGCTGTATGTTGTATGATATCAATGGATTAGCAGAACGGTTTCAGTGGAGGTCACTGCGTGGTTCTCAATTCTTTTGAAATGGAATGAACGCGATTGATGTGCCTCAACTATCCACTAAATTAGCATTCTTGTATTTTGTTTGCAACTAATTGATATTAAATTGATTTAAACTTTATGGAAAAGTGATAAAGGGGTGCTGTGGTTGTCGGTTAGGGCTAATCGACAAGGTATTGGCGGATGGTGGAAACCGGCAAACCGGTGTAGTTAGCGAACTCCTCAACAGTGATGAACTGATGGGAAGCTTTTCCCAGCTCCTGACGGATTTTGGTCAGCAGCCTTCTTCCTGACCGCTCACTTTTACCGGTTATCCGCTGCACATCTTTGGGGTAAATACAAGTTCGGTGCAACAGCATAATTTGTACTTTATCTATACTCTATCCTTACTTAAATTCCGGAGTATCTTCCGGAATATTCATAAGAAATTTAATAATAATCTTCCATCCTGACAGACATTTAGGGACAAATGACCCGTTTTGACCTTTGGCGGAAGGTGGTTTTTGCGATGGCGCAGCTGTTACGGTAACTTGCTGGAAGTAACCAAAATCTATGCGTTATGGCAAGACAAAAGGGGTTGATTAAGTTAGAAGGAGCGATTGGTGATCTTTCCTTCTACAAGAGCGGCGGAGAGTATTATGCCCGTACGAAAGGCGGCGTCGATGGTGACCGCATCAAGAATGACCCGGCGTTTGTGAGGACGCGTGAAAACGGGTCGGAGTTTGGCCGGGCCGGGAAAGCGAGTAAGCTGCTCCGGAACGCGCTGCGGCAGCTGATGGTGCATGCCGCTGATAACCGGGTTTCGAACCGGTTGACCACGCAGATGCTGAAGGTTATCCAGGCCGATGCGACCAACGCCCGCGGTGAGCGTACCGTGAGCGACGGGAACCCGGCTTTGCTGAAAGGGTTTGAATTCAACGCAGGCGCCCAGCTGGCAGGAACGATTTATGTTCCTTTTGCCACGGCCGTTGACCGGGCAACCGGCGCGTTGGAGGTGTCGCTGCCGGCACTGGTACCCACGACCGATTTGGCGATGGTGCAGGATGCTACCCATCTCCGCTTTGGTGCTTTGGGGGCAACGGTTGACTTTGAGGGGGAATCTTTTTCTACCAAAATGGCTGTGAGCGATTTTGTGGAAATTGACAGTGTGGAACACGAGGCTCAATCGCTGGAGGTGCAGATTGAAGCTGCGAGTCCGTCGCCGATTTTCCTGGCCTTCTCCATCGAGTTCTTCCAGATGGTCAATGGTGAGGCTTATCCGCTGAAGAGTGGTGCTTTGAATGCCATGGCCATTGTCGCGGTTGATCTGCCGTAGTGGACCTGGAGCTCTACCGGAGTTATTTCCCCAGTGGAACGAATGGTGTGGTTTATTGCCGGGGGAAGGTAATCTGCCACACCATTGAACTACCCTGGCGGGCCAATCAAAAAAGGATTTCCTGTATCCCGGAAGGGTGTTATCACCTGAAGGCACGTTACACGGAAAAACGGGGTTGGCACTTACAGGTTTTGAAAGTTCCCGGGCGCACCTGGATTCTGTTTCACCCGGCCAATGATGCCCTGCGCGAGTTGTTTGGATGCATTGCACCGGTGACCAAACTATTGGGCCCGGCTACGGGACTCAATCAAGGCCGGCGAATCAACGATTACTGAATCATGTATTGCCGGCTATTCGAAGAGATGAAGAAGTTCTTCTTCACATTACACGTAATTCCAAAATGGTTGGACATGAATTTAATTAAAAGAGCTAAAGCACGCACCCCGAAATTTTTCCGGGTATTACGAACTATCGGGCTCGCCCTGGCGGCTGTTGGGGGAACTTTACTGGCTGCTCCGGTTGCCTTGCCCGCAGCTGTTACGACACTGGCTGGATACCTGACGGTAGCCGGCACCGTCGCCGGCGCTGTGAGCCAGGTGGCTGTGGAGGACGAAGAGTCCGGAAGCGATGAGGTGCCGTGAGCATGACGGCTGTTGATGGTGGGACCCGCGCCGGTACGTTAGGCGGAACGCTGCTGAGTACCCTGGTGAACCTGACGGGGCAGGATTTACTGGAAACGGCGCTTTTAGCTGCTGTCGGCGCGGTGGTGAGTTTTGTTGTTTCTCTGACGTTGAGCAGGCTTGTCAGGGGCAAGTGGAGAAAGAAGTCACCGGATGGTGACCGTGTGTGAGGTTTGTGTGGAAAGGCCTTCCGAAAGGGAGGTCTTTTTTGATCCAAAGTTTTAAGTGTTAAGAATTAAGTTTTAAGACAATAGATTACAGACTTTAGACCGTAATTATTTTCTCAAAGAAAAACAGAAACCGAAAAAGAAAAAAGAAAGCCAGCCAACAGGCGGGCCGGCTGAAGGCAAGGTTTTTGGCAAAAATACAATTCGACGAAGGAGGATGGAGATTTTTTCCAAAACCCGAAGGGCTTGACCTTGCCTGGTGAATAAGTGTGCTTATGTCGCCACCCGCCTAACTTGGGTGGCTTTTTTCTTGGACACACTAATTACACGAATTACCGAACGCGCAAGGCTGACGCGCACGAATTACACGAATTGGATGGCGCGGATAGACACGGATTTATTTCACGGATTAGCACGGAGTGGGGTTCCTATGCAGTCTGGCGTTGAACGGAGTGAATGTGCGATAGGAAAGAAAGCGGGTGCGGGCTGTGACCGAATGACAACGTGAAGGCGTCATGACCGAACAGGCCGGACCGGCTTTGCGGGGTGCCGAAGGTTGTTGACTTCCCGGCTTTTTTTGCCAGGTGAGGCAACGGCCTGCAGGCACTGGGGGAATTGGAGAAAGGGTGAAGATGAGAATGGGAGAAATGGTGGAAGGCGAAGGCAGAGGCTCAGACCAAGGCCAAGGCTCAGGCGAAGGCAAAAAAGGAGAATGGGAGAGTGGGAGAATTGGAGGCCACTGATTGACACGGATTTACGCGGACGGATGACGATGCTATGGAATGGTGGTGTGGTTGGGGCTTACTGATTTACATAATTAGGTTATAGGACAATCAGGCCCACGGTTGGGCTGTGGGGGTTGTTCCTATGAACTACATGTTATGTAAATTCAGTTGGTGGGCAGGGTGTTATTTGGGGCGCAACGCTGCCAGGGGCGCTATGGGGGCAGCGGTCTTTTTGTTGGGACACCCGGGATGGCTACAGCTTTTTGACTACGCTCCTAAGACTACGTAATAGATGGACGAAATGGCATTCAGCTAAACGTACTGAAACCTCTAATTACCGAAAGGCAAAGTGCTGTAATAGGATTGGCGGTGGCCACACGAAAAGTGTGACTCAAATAACAGCCGGCGTGCGAGTGTGAGATGGCTATTTCTGTATAAATGCGAATTTCACGAATTAAGGCAGCGTACAAGGACTACCCACATGAATTACGCGAATTATGTCCACTGATGCACACGGATTCGTTTCACGGATTAACACGGATGGCAGCTTCATGTATAGCCGGGGGTTGAACGAAGCGGGAATGCGACGGAAAAGAAAGCGGGTGCGGACTGTGAGGGAATGACAATGATGAGGTGACATGAACGAACAGGCCGGGCCGGCTTTGTGCGGTGCCGAAGGTTGTTGACTTCCCGGCTTTTTTTACCTGGTTAGGCAACGGCCTGCAGGCACGTGGGGAATTAGAGAAAGGGTGAAGATGAGAATGGGAGAAATGGTGAAAGGCGAAGGCAGAGGCTCAGGCAAAGGTTAAAGTGAAAAGGCTCCCGACAGTTAGTGTTGAGGAGAAGGTGAGAATGGGAGAAATGGTGAGAGTTAAAAATCGTTTTTTTTTGAAAAACCTTCTTGAGCAAGTTGGAAAACGTGCTGTAACTTTACTGATAATGATTGATGATAACCTGCGGGCTCTGAAACTATTTGAGTTTCAGAGCCCGCAGACTATTCCAATTTTAGTTTGCAATCCATTCGAATCTTTTTGCCCAGTCCATCAGGAAATCCTTACGCCACTTGGCTATTGTTTCCGCTCCCTGGTATTGTCCGACGTACAGGTCTTTATCTGTTCGATCGCTCCACCAGTTGTTTAATTTGGCGTTATCTGGATTCTCTGCTCCCGGCCACGGATTTGCACTGACGAATTCACCGGTTTGCCCCTGTAAACTTTTCGCAGAGCAATTCACGGTGTATTTCCAGTTGCCAATTCGTTTGGGTACAAAACGCACTTTAAAAACACCATTGCCAGCGTAAAATCCATTAATACGCTGTCCATCAATTTCCATCCATATTTCCGGATTCTCACTGGCAGCGATATTTTCTTTCGAGTCAAATGTCCAGGTCACAACGCTGTAAGTCGGAACCGTATCCGTAGTTGTTGTATTCCGGTTGTAATTTCGAAATGCACTATACGGAAGCTTTGTAAAACTGCCTCCCCAACTTTGCCCTGCCGGGTTATCCGGGTCTCCGTTCAACAGGTAGGCAACCGAGGGCGAGTCTCCCATTTTTATTGCTCCACCGTAATAATTGCCAAAATCACTCCCGAGCGCTCCTTTCCCTTTTATGTATTTTTCGTAAAATGGCTTTGGTTTAAGGTCAGGATTAGCGCTTTTGTCAATAATCCACCCCCGATAGGTAGAGTTATTTTCGATCATCCACAAATTGGGAAAATTTCGGGCGATGTATTGGTAAGGACTTACACTCCATTTTTTATTAGGTCCACCAATCCAGTAAACCCGTATTTTTGAGGCTATCGACGGGGCATCATGCAGAGCCTGTGCCACATCGTCCAGTCCGCCCCAACAAAGTATCCACAAAGGTTGAGGATTATCTGATTTCGCTTGTTTTATGATCCATTTTGAACCTTCGGAAGGTTCTCCCCATCCTTTAGCCGGATTTCCATCCGTAGCTCCCTGTTTCGCGACCAAACGCAATTGGTTAGGGGAAGGAAAATCGCCATGTTTTTTCAATTTAGGGTAGTCTTTTGCATACAAATCGATGATATGTAAGATATTTGTTTTTCGACCTTTGCCGTAAGGTGAGGCGATAATTCCATCCACCTGAAATTCATTCGCATACATCAGAAAATGAATCATGGATTGAAAATCATCCGGATCAGTACCACCAATATCTGAACTCACAATGACCCTTGGTTTTACTGCATGACCAGATGAATTGTTGTTCTTTTTGGAAGAACAGCTCAAAAGGCTCAAAGAGATTATTCCCAGGAAGAATAATCCATATTTACTCCAGTTTTCGATTCTGAATTTCATCTTAAAGAGCTTTTATGGTTAAAATTTGTAATTCGAATTTTGTAAATCGCATCTGAACGACTCAAAATTATTTGACCATCGTCCGTAAAACAGGATTGCTCTCAATCAATAGACTTTCCATAATAAAAGGACCAATGGCTTTGCCGTCATTTGATCGGACCGGTTCACTGATGTAGTATTTAAAAGTTCCATCGCGTCGGGTATTTCCTGCAGGTCCCAATCCGGCACCGGAACAACCTGAGGTAATTTCAAGATTCCCATTTTTATCGGTTTTTACGAAAGTGGCTAAAATCCCGTTATAAGCTTTCATGGCCGGCTTACTATAACTACTATCTAAAATTCCGGTTTCAATTCCTTTAATCATTCCATAGGTAAACATGGTAGAGCAGGTCGATTCCAGATAGTTGCCCTTGCGGGCTGGCATGTTCATCACCTGGTACCAAACACCGGAATCTTTCTGCTGATAGTGAATAATGGCGTCTGTCAGATTTTTGAACATATTAACAAGTTTGTTATAGTCCTTGTGATTTTTTGGCAAAAAATCGAGCACATCGATGGTGGCCATATATAACCAGCCTATACCTCTTCCCCAAAAACTCTTGGAAAGTCCGGTCTTCGGGTCGGCCCAGAAAACACTTTTACTTTCATCCCATCCATGATAATAGAGCCCGGTTTTTGGATCCTTTAGGTGTTTTTCAACCAATAAAAATTGATTGGTGACATCGTCAAAATTTGACGGATTGCCGAAAGTAGCAATATATTGAGCATAAAACGGAGCCTCCATGTAGAGACCATCCAACCACATTTGGTTGGTGTAAATCTTTTTGTGCCAAAATCCTCCCTGTGGTATTCTGGGTTGCTCCCGAAGCTGGTCCCGAAGAGTTTCAATGGCTTTTTTGTAGCGCTTATCCCCGGTCTTTTTGTAGAGCGCAAAAAGGATTTTTCCTGAATTAATATCATCGAGCTTAAAATCCTTCTTTTTATACCCCAGAATGTTTCCTGTCGAATCGATTAGTACATCCGCATAAGTGTTTTTCACATAATTGAAATATTTTGGATTACCGGTCTCCTTCGATTCCTGGAGGAGTGCCTTGCAAACCAAGCCCTGAACATATCCCCAGTTGGGTTTCGACTGGTAGTCCACCGTCCACGCCTTAGGATTGTTGTTCATCACTGATTCAGCCATCAATAATGAATAAGGTTTTTGATTGGTGTTCTCCTTATTTTTTGTTTTTTTTGATGTATCGCATTGAGTAAATAAAAATGCGATAATACTCAAGAAAAAGATTACTTTCATGATAGCGTAGATTTTCCGGGTTCAATCAGAGTCCAAAGATATGTACTATTTTTTGAAAGATTTAGTTTGAGAAAGATTTAAATTTCGTTTGTCTTCGTTTCTGCTTTTTATTATTTGTGTTTGGTCGTGTGGGGTGTAATTAGCAGGGCGAAGAAAAGAATTCAGATAAATTGTTATTAGAAGAACGTTCAACCTATACACAAAATAATGCTACCACAACAACGACGGGAGAAAATCCTGGACCTAATCAGAGAAGACGGGCATGCCAAGGTCGTGCAGCTTAGTAAGATATTTAAAGTCACAGAGGTAACCATTCGACAGGATCTCGAGAAACTGGAGAAAGACGGTTTTGTAGAACGGGAGCATGGTGGGGCGTACCTCAAAAATATTGGATTAAATGTAAAGAACATTGCTTTACTAAATCAGGATAATCTGTTGGAAAAAGCTATCATTGGTCGCAAGGCGTTGGAGTATATCAATGATGGCGACACCATTATTCTGGATTCTGGATCAACAACCACTGAAATTGCCAAATTAATCAACAACTTTAAGAACCTGACGGTTATTACCAATTCCCTGAATATTGCCCTGATACTTGGGGGGGTTCCTGAGATTAATCTGGTGGTAACCGGAGGAGAGTTCAAGGCACCTACGCTTTCATTAACCGGTCAGAAAGCTGCCGATTTTTTTGATGGGCTTCATGTGGATAAACTTTTCCTGGCCACTGCCGGAATCACATTGAAATCCGGCCTTACTTATCCCAGTATCAGTGATATTGTTGTTAAGCGCGCCATGATCGAGTCAGCCAATGAAGTTTACCTGGTTGCCGACTCCAGTAAGATTGGGAAAAGCGCTTTTGCCAGTCTTGGTGCTCTTTCTTTAATTGATTTCCTGATAACCGATTCAAAAATCAGGGAAGCAGACAGTAAAATGCTCCAAGACAATGACATTAAGATTATTATTGCGTAATCGTTTTGATGTTGGTGTTCAAAAGGCTTTTTTGATATTCTGTTGAGAATAGCAAAAAATCTTTCGTCGAACATTTTTACTATTGTTTACATTTTCAGCAAGTTCCTCTGTAATTTGTTCAATTAAGAATACGACTTCCATAAACTGGGGTGACAATGAAATTGATCCCGTAATTGTCAGTTTAGTTTAGTTTTCTTTTTACTTTTTTAAACTCTGTATTCTAAATGGATGAAATGTCAGGGAGTTGCCATCAATTGGGACTCGCTGAATATGAAAATCGTGTTGGAGAATGTTGACCTGATTGTTCCACCAATCAGGGTCGGTTGAATGCCTCCAGGGGGAGGTGAAAGGAGTCAATTGACTGATTGTGTCAGGTTACTTCAAGCACAAAGCAAGCTCCGGATTTGTCGACCAAATGTCTGGAAGAATAGCTAAAGGAAGGCTCCGAATCAGCTGTAAAGGCAGCACAAGTCCGGGGCGTGACTTTGTGGGTTCCTAAAATTCGTTGGTAAAATCAGACTTGTTGCAAAAAAGGTTGGCAAACAAGAACCCTGATTACGGTATTAAGGTTGTTGATTAAATTAATTTTTTCCGTATGGGAGGAAAGTCCATCTTTTTGCAATTGGTTTTCGAAAGTAATTTAATGTGACGGGTTATGCCAGGTTTAGAGAACATTACTCGTGTCGGTTTTTGCTTTTATAAATTCTTTAGTTGTTTTGTCTTTTTGTGCAATAATCAATTCTATCTCGTGTTCTTCAAATACTTGTCGGTGTTTGTTTTTAATGCTTTCGTCAGTAATAATGTAGTCAACAATGGTCAATGCCCCCAGGCTTGCTAGTGCTTTTTTGCCTATTTTAGTTGAGTCTGCAACAAGATATGTCGTATCGGCGGCTTCAATCATTGCTTTTTTAACAACAATGTCACTGATACTGGGATAGGTGAGGCCTGCTTTTAAAGAAATTCCTGCAGTTGCCAAAAATAATTTGTGGACATTTAACCCGTTAAAAGAATCTGCCGCTTTTTGCCCTGTCAATGATAAAGTTGGGGCTTTAAACTCACCGCCGGTAAGAATTGTATCAATTCCAGGTTCTGTCCCGAGGATAAGTGCAATATTCAATGCGTTTGTAATAACGGTTATATTCTTCAATCCTTTTAACCTTTTTGCTATTTCAGTGGTTGTGGAGCCACAATCGAGGATAATCGTATCTCCACTTTCGATAAATTCCAGACATTTTTCGGCAATCAATGCTTTCTTGTCCATATTCTCCTGGTGGACAAGCGAGAAGTTTCGTACCTGGTCCTCAACATTCTTCAGAAAGGCACCACCGTGTTCCCGTTCAACGAAGCCGTCTTTCTCAAGTTTCTCGAGATCCTGTCGGATGGTTACCTCAGTAACTTTAAATAATGCGGACAAAGAGGCAACTTTAGCCGAACCGTCTTCTCTCAAAAGTTCCAATATTTTCTCGCGCCGTTGATTTGGCAGTAAATTTTTAAGTTTCATTCTCTTGCTATTTTTTTTCTTACGTCGCTCTGAGTCAATTACTTATTTTCTTTTTCATATGAAAACTCATTATTTGCTCCCTTAACTTAAACTGTATGGTAGTGAAGGTATTTCATTTGGATTAATAACACCCCAATAAATCAGACAAGTATGCCCCGATTAAGCTGAGCGAGTTAATAGAACGCAAATAATAATATTCGAATAAAATATTCAGGTAAACGAAAGAATAATTATTTGTTTGTTTTTTGTTTTTACTTACTGATTTATTGATGCGAGTCCCTACAATTTTGTTTTTATGTTTAAGTGTAGTATGTAGATACAGAGTAGAATAGATTGTGTTAGATGAGCGATTCGACATAGGTAAATCTTTTTTATGTTTGCTAAATTCTATGCAAAACTATTTGAAATTATTAACAAAACCGAAAGCAATTTACATCAAAGTAAAAAATAAATAAATATTTTTTGTTAAAATTTACTAAAATCTTACATTTGGGTTGTGAAAATGTATTGAAAAATTACGAATGTTAATGGTTTGCATTTCGTATTTGCTGTTGGGGAACAACAAAGATGTGCTGAAAGCTTCGTTTTATTTGTTGATTTTGACATTCTTAGTGTTTGAAAGTATTTTATTCTTGGGAGTTTAGTGTTCAGTATTAAACCTAACAAAATAATCGATGGAAAATGGAGTCTTTTTTTAATCATTGAAAATGAATATAAAGAATCATGTTAACTCATGGTTGTATGTGCTTCGCCTAATTCAAATCCAAATTTTAGTACCTATGAAAATGACAAAAGAGAAGAATCAATCCAGACAAAGATTGATCGCGATGAGAACTCGACTCATGAGATTCTCTTCCTTATTATTCCTGACGATTGTCGTGCAATGTCTGACGCCTGTTTATGCGCAGCAGAAGCTCACGGTATCGGGGGAGGTTACAGATGCTTCGGGAGTTTCGCTTCCAGGCGTAACTGTAGTGGAGAAAGGGACACAGAATGGAATAATTACTGATGCCAATGGTAAATATTCGCTTTCAAATGTGCCTAGTGATGCCACGCTTGTATTTTCCTTTGTGGGTATGAAAACGCAGGAAATACCCGTAGCCGGTAGGACTACCATTAATGTGAAAATGGTTGAACAAGCTATCGGGCTTGATGAAGTTGTAGCGGTAGGTTATGGTTCGGTGAAGAAGTCGGACCTAACGGGAGCAGTAGGCTCCGTAAGTGCGAGCGATATTGTCAGTAAAGGGACGACCACCGTTTTGGAAGGTATCCAGGGGAAGGTTCCGGGTGTTGATATCACTCAGACCTCGGTCAAGCCGGGTGGTGGCCTGAGTATTCAGATCAGGGGCCAGAATTCGCTGCAATCGGGTAACCCGCTATACGTTGTTGACGGGATTGTTACTGGGGATATTGATTTTTTGAACCCCCAGGATATTGTCAAGGTTGATATCTTGAAGGATGCTTCCTCGACCGCCATATATGGATCCAGGGGTTCCAATGGTGTTGTTATTATCACCACCAAGAATGCCGAAAATACGAAAGGTGGCAAATTGCATATTTCTTATGACGGCTATTATGGTATCCGCGAGATTGCCCGTTTGCCAGATTTTATGAGTGCCCGGCAGTTTGCCGATTACCGGGTGATGGATTACTATACTTTTAACCAGAATACAGGTCACTGGGAACTTCCGGAAGGTAGTAAGCCAGGGCCACTTGCAGCCAGGAACGATGGTTCCGGTGCTTATACGGTTGCCAACAAGCTCTACACGCAGGACTACACGGATTGGTTTGGCCTGTTGACCCGAACAGGTCACCAGCAGAACCATTACCTCAATATGTCTGGATCGGCTAACAATCTGACTTACAACGTGGGGATGGGCTATCAGAATGAGGCTGGTAATTTCCAGCAGGAATACCTGGACCGCTATAACCTCAATGTCAGTGTGAACCACAAGCCATCGAAACATTTCCAGATGGGGGCCACGATTAACCTGTCTCAAACTACTTATGACGAAGGTTATCCAAATGCTTATAATGAACTGAACAAGATGGCACCGTACTGGAACGCGTATGCGCCAGATGGAAGTATCATTGCACAGCCGGGTGCCGATCCTGCCCTTAATTCGGACCGTGGCCAAACCGGAACGCTTAGCCCGTTGGCGGAAGTTGCGGCTGGTAAGAACGAGACGAGGCGTTATGACGTGCTAGCTTCGGCCTACATGGAGGTAAGTCCTGTTGATGGTTTGACCCTCCGGTCCACGCTTGCTCCACGGTTTTACCGAAATAGAAAAGGTGTTTTTAATGGTATCATCCAGGATACCTATTATGGAGGAATTCCCAGGCCGACGCGGGAAGCAAGTTCTGACAACACGGAATCCTTTGATTACTCATGGGACAATGTGCTCACCTATAAAAAAGATATCAATGATGTCCACCACATAACCGCAACAGGTCTTTTCAGTACCTATTCTACCCGTACCGAAAGATTAAAGGTAGATTCCAAGGGTATGCCTTATGACTCAGATTGGTATAACCTTTTTAGTGGTGATTTTAACCCGGCGAACAGTTCATCTTCCTATTCGGAGACTTCTCTGGTCTCTTACATGGCCCGATTGAACTATGACTACAAGGGTAAATACCTACTGACTGCATCAATGCGTTATGATGGTAGCTCCAAGTTGGCGGACAGATGGGCCTCATTCCCATCCGCTGCGGTTGCGTGGCGTGCATCGGAAGAATCCTTTCTGCAGGCCGACTGGTTATCCAACCTGAAACTGCGTTTCAGTTATGGTCACTCGGGGAACAACAACGGAGTAGGAGCTTATGCCACCCAGGCAGGTCCTGATGTAGGCAGTACAGTACTCTATAACTTTGGAGGTGACGTGTGGACCGGTTTTGCTCCTGGAAGTCCTGTAAATCAGAGTCTTACATGGGAAAAGACACGGGAGGCAGACCTTGGGCTTGATTTTGGTTTCTTTAATCAACGGATAAACGGTTCAGTGGACGTTTATGACAAGCTGTCCGACGGATTGTTAATGAGCCGGAAACTGGCCGTTGAAAGTGGCGTGGCAAGCATGAGCGATAATATTGGTTCGGTCAGCAACAAAGGGATCGAGGTAGCGCTGAACACTGTCAACGTGCAAACCAAGAACTTTTCATGGACCACCAGTTTTACCTTCGCCAAAAACAAGAATGCCATTGTGTCTTTGTATGGAAGGAAAGTAGATGTGGTTGGAGAAAAGCGCTTTATCGGGGAGCCGATCAATGTGATCTATGATTACCGCGTTCAGGGTGTCTGGAGCCAGGCTGACTATGATTCCGGTAAAACCGTTTATGATAATCATACGGCACTTCCCGGGGAGGCACACACCATCGACACGAACGGAGACGGTAAGTTAACCGCTGACGATAAAGTTATCCTGGGAAATCCAGATCCCAGTTGGACCGGAGGAATGAGCTCCAATATGAAGTTTAAGAACTGGGACTTCTCGTTTAACATCATTACCAAGCAAGGCATGTTGATCGACGACGACTTCTCCCATATCTACCTGGACCAGGGCAGTCGGAGTACTGTAAAACTCGCCAGCTATGATTATTATATGCCAGCGGGTGTACCGGTTATTGACTGGAATAATTTTGTACTGGATGCCAACGGCTATGCGACTAATGTGGGTTGGACAACCAATACCAAAGAAAATGTCAATGCGAAGTACCCGATCTTCAAGAATGCGAACAACAGCAACTTTAACGGCAATACTGCCTACTACCAGGATGCATCGTTTGTTAAAGTGAAAAACATTGTGTTGGGGTATACCTTCCATCAAAACGCTGTTTTCGACAGGGCAGGGATTAAACGTTTGCGTGTTTACGCCAATGTTCTAAATCCTTTTGTATTCACCAATTACCCAGGTTATGATCCCGAGTATGCTGTATCCAGGGTCAGGGACGGTAATGGCCCGGCCAATGTGACTTATCAGTTTGGTGTCAATCTTCAGTTCTAATAAAAAAAACATACCGTAATGAAAAAGTCAATATTTATATACTTAAGCATCCTTCTGCTGTTTGCCACCTCTTGCAGTAAGTTTCTGAATGAGGACAACAAAGGAGGGATAACCAATGATAAATTTTACAGTACGGCAGACGGATATAAAACACTGGTGACTGCTGCTTATTCCGACCTGAGGAGTATTTACGGAACTACACCGATTCTTGATCTGGCAGGGACAGACCTTTACCAGGAAGCAAAGGCGGAAGATGCAGTAGCCCTGGCGGCACTGACCCGTTATCAGTCCCTGGACCCGTCTGAAAGTCATGTAGAAGACTTTTATACCAATTGCTACAAGGCTATCCAGGCTGCCAATGCAGGGCTGTATTACAACGATCTGCCGACAGACCTGAGCGATGCTCAAAGAACACAGTATGATGGTGAACTTCGTTTTTTAAGGGCTTTTTATCATTTTATCCTGATTGAGCAGTTTGGGGGGATCGTGATCAGTGACGAATATACCAACAGCCCGAAAATAAACATTCCAAGGTCCAGTTTGGCCGACAGTTATGCGTTTGTGATTAGCGAGATGGAACAGGCCTTGACCGAGGTATCTGCCAGCGCCTCGCCAGGCAGGGTAAACAAGGACGTTGTCAATCATTACCTAGCCAAGGTTTACCTGAGCCGGGGATGGGATATGGGCTCGGCGGACGACTTTCAGAAAGCCAAGGACTATGCCGATGCGGTGATCTCCAGTAAAGGAGACATCAGCATCCCGTATAACAAACTTTGGGACGAGGCCGGTGAAAACAATAAAGAGTTCATCTTTACGGTTCAGTACAGCCTGAACTCGATCGCTGATGTCCAAAAAGATGGTAATACACAATCGTCTCTCTTTGCATCTTATGGCGGAAGCGCGGGTCTCGGAATGAAGCGCTCCACTGAAACCTTAATCCCGGCCTACCAGATTCACCATAGTTTCCAGCAGAACGACGAACGCTATGCTTATGACTTTATGTGGTATACGTACAAGCCTTACTTTAACTATTATAACCCCGATGGTACAGAGCAGGTGATGTATTATAACCCTGTAATTTGGGATCCCAACAAAACGGAGTTGACAGCAGCAGACAGTGCTCAGTATATACAGGAAGTGAAGACTATGACGGGTCGTGACCTGGCGAGTGGGTTCCTTCTTTTCCCTATCTGGAAGAACGACCGGCAAAAATATGCCGAACAGGCCTGGGGTGGTACCAGTGGGCGTGTACCAGGCTTTAAGAAGTTCGATTGCCCGGAGAACGCGTTGAACAGTACTCTCGAGTACAGTGCAAGCGTCAGGGATATTGTGCTGGCCCGTCTTGCGGGGACCTATTTTCTGAAAGCTGAAGCCTGTATTGCCCTGAATCAGATTCCCGAAGCCCGTGATCTGGTGCAGAAAGTGATTGATCGTCCGGGTAACAAAATTGATCCAAACGGAACCGATCTGACCAATGCGCTGGATAACGCTACCGACCAGCAATCGGCTTTGGAAGCCCTCTTCCTGGAGAAAGGGAAAGAGATGCTGGGCGAATATGATGGAAGATGGCCCATGCTGAGAAGGACAAAAATGTTGAAGTACATGCTCGAAAAATACAATGTTGATTTTGAGAAAAACGGCATTACCTTCCAGGACAAATGGTACCTGCGCCCGATACCTGAAAATGCAATTACGCTTAATGAAGGGTTGACTAACGATGACCAGAATCCTGGATATTAATTGTCTTGTAGCCATTTAGCCAGTTTTTCAAGCCAGGTATTTGAAGCATTTCAGACTGTAAGCTTGAAAAACGGCTGCTGGAAAATGCATCTTGTACAAAACAAAAATGAAACAAAAATGAAAAAGATATCAATATTAGCAATAATGTACATCGCCTTAATTGGTATTACCATGGTTAGTTGTACGAAGACTAATCCCTGGAACCCTAAGCAGGCCTGGTACGAGGACAAGGACGGGGACGGAAGAGGTAATCCACTGGTTTTTGTCTACTCCGCTATTCAGCCAGTTGGTTATGTTGCCGACAATACTGACAACAATGATAATCTTCCATGTGAAGAGGCGAGCCCATTCTATGCGGACAAAGATGGTGATGGCCTTGGCGATCCCAATGATATCATCATGGCATGTGAGGCTCCTCCGGGATATGTCGATAATGCTGATGATAAATCAGATTTTGCACCAATAGATTATACTCCTGTACCTGTTCCGGAGCCCTTATTCGCCTACAATTTCGATGAAGGTCAGGACACAGTCGTTCACAATTCCGGTTCATTAGCTACCCAGTATGATGCCCTTGACATGAGTGCAAATATACCATCATGGTCGGACAATGTACCGAGAAGTGGCGGAACCCACTCAGTCGATTTTGGTACAAAATACGATACTTATAACTACGTTCATAGTTCAACAATGATACCTGAGTTGGCCGGTATGACTCAGATTACGGTGACCGGTTGGGTTAATAACAAATTAGACGAAACTGGTTCGGGAGGGAACCGTGTTGTTTCATGGATTAATAGTGGCCATGATGGTTTCGATATCGTTTATATGAAAGGTGGTAGTCTCAATACTGGTATTAACCAGTGGCCAGACAAGTCAGCGGCGATAAGTAGTGCCAAGATAACAACCAACCCGCTTGGCAGTGCTTCAAACTGGGTGTTTTTTGCCGTCACCTATGATGCGAATGATAATGGTGGAACTTTGAAATATTATTTTGGCGACAACGTCAGTAAAGCCTACATGGATAATGAGTTTCCTTATCCGGCCGGACCTATCGGACAGGGTATTGGTCATCTGGCTATCGGGCAATTCAATCAAGAGTGCATCCATTATGGTTACCAGCGGATGTTCAGGGGCCTGATTGACCAGGTAAAAATTTATGACAAAGTTTTAACGTTAGATCAGGTTATTACTGTTCAACTACAAACACAACCCTAATTTAATTGTCTTTTGGACAGGTATAGCATAGTGGAAAGCTTATGCTATACCTGTTCTTTTGCGTAATCGTCGAAAAATATATGAAGTCTTTCTTGGTAAAGTTTCTATTTGAATGTTAATCAGTGTGAAGACATTGGTGGAGTTGAAAGGGTTTAAGAAAATATTTCTGACGAAAGGGGAATCAAAAATAGTGGATTTAAAAAATACCTTGGACAAACTGAAATTCTTCGACCGGAACATGCATGAGGTTTTGGAACCGGGCATGTTTACCGTGTCTGTGGGGAAAGTTCTGCAGAGTTACAGTCGGTTGAATTAATCGGGAACGACTAAGGTATATTTCATACACAACTAAACATAAATAATATGCGCTCTAATTTTTCGTTTCTATTCTTATTATCGCTGATTACGATAATAATGGGGTGTTCCAGTTCGCAACATACATTTGTAAGTCCAATAAAGCCACGGGTTATCGTTTTAACCGATGCTGAGATTGACGACCAATGTTCCATGGTGCGTTTTCTGCTTTATGCAAACGATTTCGATATCGAAGGAATTATTACGACAAGTTCTCAATATCATTCTCATGGACATCGGTGGGCCGGTGATGATTGGTTGAAACCCTTCCTTGATGCCTATGGAAAAGTTTATCCCAACCTGATTAAAAACAGTAAGGGTTACCCGACGCCGGAGTACCTGAGAGCGCATTCGTTCCTTGGAAATGTGGCGTCTGAAGGCGAGATGGATTCCATCACACCGGGGTCACAGCAAATTGTAAAAGTATTGTTGAATAAATCAGACAATCGACCCGTCTGGATAGAGGCCTGGGGTGGTACAAATACCCTGGCCCGGGCGCTGAAAACCATTGAAGAGAAACATCCTGAACGAATGGCTGAAGTCGCAAAAAAAATGCGCTTTTTCTTTATATGGGAACAAGATTCAACCTATCAGTCTTACATCCGCCCTCACTGGGGGAAATATAATATTCCAACCATCATTTCCGACCAGTTTGAGGCCATAGCCTATCGGTGGAAAAATATTCAGCCTGAAAACATGCAAAAGTATTTTGATGCTGCATGGATGAACAAACATATCCTGCAAAATCATGGGCCTTTGTGTTCGCTTTACAAGGCGCACACGGGTGATAAGGACGGTTTTGACAAAGGAGATTTCCGTTCCGAAGGTGATTCACCCGCTTTTATATATGAGATTCCAACCGGATTGCGCAGTACTGAATCGCCGGACTGGGGCGGCTGGGGCGGCCGCTATGTAAGGGTACGCGAGAATACCTGGCTTGATTCTGTACCGGTTAAAGGCTATGAATATCCAAAAGGTCGCTGGTATGGAGGCTCAGGTTGGGGGAGGATGAGTGAAAAAGCAGGTTTAACATCATCCACAAGCGAAGCATTCAAAGAATATTTTAAACCCATCTGGAGATGGTCGGATGCATTTCAAAACGATTTTGCAGCACGCGCTGAATGGTGTGTAAAGCCCTTCAAAGATGCCAATCATCCTCCGGTTGTTCAACTGGCCAATGCTCTTGACATAAAGGCAAAACCCGGTAGCAAAATTCAACTGAGCGCTAAAGGGACAACCGATCCGGATGGCGATCAATTAAGCTACACATGGTGGGAATATAAAGAAGCAGATACCTATGGCGGAGTCATCGATATTCAAAATGCCGATCAGCGGGATGCTTCATTCAAAGTACCCGAAGATGCTGCTCCGGGCGAAACCATTCATGTGATTTGTGAAGTGAAAGATAACGGTACTCCGCAACTGACCCGTTACCAGCGTGTGGTCGTTACGGTTGAATAGATTTAAATCAAACATACAGTAAATATGAAAACTTTAAGTAAAATGAGGATTTATCGTTCCGTAGTTAAAGATGCGCCAAATTGCAGAAAACGGATGAGCTTGTACAAATGGGTGCTGCTTATCGTTTGCATTTCACTAAATACCTCAAACCTGTTTGCACAGGAAAAAACAGAGAGCCGAGTTCCGGATTATCCTGTTCCTTACACCTATCCATCAGTTGATAGTATTAAAGGAGTATTAAACCGGGTGCGGAACTATTATGATTCGACCTGCGATTTGAAAATTATCGATTCAAAAACAGGAAAAGAGATTACTGATTTTACCACGCCGAACAAGAATGCACGCGTTTCAGAAGGATTTGCCGGCGAATGGTCTTATACCAACGGAGTGGTTCTTTCTGCTTTCGAATACATTGATGATGTGACAGGTGACTCGACATATTTTGCCGACAATACCCGTTTTTTTAATCTGGTAGTTAAAACCCTGCCCTATTTTGAGAAGAACCATGAGGTATTCGGTAAAGAAGCCCGGGGCGGTTGGGGCAGAACTCCCAATTTTAAGGCGTTGGACGACTGCGGGTCAATCGGTGCGGCGATGATCAAGACCTATCTGAAGAATAAGAACAAGGATTATTTGCCGTTGATAGACACCATTGCCGATTATATTTCCAACAGGCAATTCCGTTTGAAAGATGGTACACTTGCACGTCACCGTCCACAGTATGTATCGGTTTGGGCAGACGATCTGTATATGAGTGTACCTTTCCTGGTGAATATGGGTAAACTTACCGGAGATCATAAATATTACGATGATGCAGTAAGACAAATACTCCAAATGGCTCAGAGACTGTATGTCCCTTCAGTTGGATTGTTTGATCACGGATGGAATAAAAACTCCGGAGAGTATGATCCTCGCTTTTACTGGGGACGTGCAAACGGTTGGGCAATTTTATCTATGTCTGAAGTCTTGAGTGTCTTACCTGAGAATTACCCTGGCCGCAATAAGGTTTTGGATTTGTTCCGTTCTATGGTTCGTACTTTGGCTCATCTTCAGGATGGCACCGGTTTTTGGCATAATTTACTGGACAAAAATGATACCTATCTGGAAACATCCTGTACAGCCATTTTTACGTATTGTATTGCCAAAGGGATCAATGAAGGATGGATTAGTCACGTGTACGGACCGGTTGCGATAATGGGCTGGAATGCCGTCAATACACGCGTTTTAAAAAACGGGGCTGTAGACGGAACCTGTGAAGGAACTACTTTTGCAAGCGACAATACCTATTATTACTATCGGGGCAGAAGCATTTACGCCACTCATGGTTATGGTCCGGTACTTTACGCCGGTGCCGAAATGATACGCCTATTAGAAAATGACAAGTTCATCATAGTGAAGCCTAAACCCAATTCTATTAACAGTGCCTTTCATTTTCTATTAAAAAGCGAATGGCCCGAGAAGTAGTTAAGGTCTTGTGGCCAGATTCTTCTAAAGACCAGAGGAATCCATAGTGTGATACATATGCTAAAAACAAAGAAACAATCATTATGAACTGGAAATCAACATTAAAATTAGTACTGATACAAATTGTATTAGTAGGCTTGTGCCAACATGCATGGGCACAGGTTCCCAATAAGATCGAGCCGTTCGTTACACCTTTCGGGGAATTCGATTTTCATAGGCCACATTTCCCTGATAAATCTGTAACTATTACCGATTTTGGGGCAAAGAAGGGGGGCGAATTTAAAAATACGAAAGCTATCAACAAAGCGATTAAAGAGCTATCAGCGTCTGGTGGCGGTACCGTGGTTGTTCCTCCGGGTAAATGGTTAACAGGCCCCATTGTGTTATTGAGCAACATCAACCTTCATTTGGACGAAGGAGCCGAACTACTTTTCAGTCAGGATTTCAACGATTATTTGCCAGAAGTATTGACCAATTTTGAAGGGTCGGAAGTGTATGCTTATTCACCTTTCATTTATGCGTTTAAGCAGAAAAATATTGCGATTACAGGTAAAGGAGTATTGAACGGACAGGGGAAACCCTGGTGGGAACAGCGTAAAAAACCGGGATTTGGCAATCGTAAATTAATTGAAATGAATGAAAATGAGGTTCCTCTAAAGGAAAGGCATTTTAATTCGTTGGATAATTATCTGCCCCCCGTATTTTTTGGCCCACTGTATTGCCAACATGTCCTGCTGGAAGGAGTAACCTTCAAGTATGGTGCTTTTTGGACGATCAATCCCAGTTTCTGTGAAGATTTAATTGTTCGGGGCATTCATATCCTTACCGAAGGCGAATATGGCCATACCCCAAATGGTGATGGTATCAATCCCAATTCATGCACGAATGTACTGATTGAATACAACACCATTTCTACAGGCGATGATTGTATCACCATAAAGTCCGGGCGAAATAAAGATGGCCGGAGAATCGGAATGCCCTGCAAAAATATCCTGATCCGTCACAACAAAGGGTTGCGAGGTCATGGAGGTATTGTCATCGGAAGCGAAATGTCAGGAGGCGTTGAAAATGTATACGCGTATGACTGTCGATTCAACGGCACAGACAGAGTGATCCGGATAAAAACCGACAGGGGAAGGGGCGCTTACATTCGGAATTGTTGGTTTAAAGATATATCTGCTGATACCATTCAGCGTGAAGCCATTCGGATTAATATGCTTTATTCCGGCGGGGACAGGCTTCCGAAGCCGAAAGTGAGCAGCGGAACACCTGTGGTGGAGAATATCCACTATGAAAATATTCGATGTGAATATGCAAAGCACAATGTTATTCAAATCATCGGGCTGCCAGAAATGCCTGTTAACCACGTGTCATTTAAGAATATTGAACTGGGAGGAAAGCTTGGGATTGACGTGAAGGATGCCAAAAACATTACATTTGACAACCTGACCATCTCCAATAAAGTTGGTTCACCAGCAAGTATATCCTTTAGCGACAGTATAACGATCAACAAATTAAAAATTGCTGAAACAGCCCCGGAGAAACTACCTATTCTGCTAAACGATGTAAGTCATGTTCAATTGACCAACCTGGAATATCATTCTGGAAAAGAAATGGTAAAAATAACAGGAAAGGCTGATCATTTAGAATTTGACAAAAGCGTACCAGAGAATAAGATAGTCCGGGAAGCGAAATAAATTTTCTAATGCATGATGCAGGTTAACAAATCAAAATTTTGCTGCAGTTGAATGGGAAAATTCAATTGGTTTTATTCTGAAAAAGTGAAAGATACTGGCAAACTTTCCAGGTGGAACGAGCCAGAATCTTTCATTTTTACGCTAAATCAAAAGAATCTCGTGAAAATTCGAAAATATACATTTCAGCATGATGTGCTGAGCTTGTCGGTTCATTTGCCATTGTGTGCGCAGAATTACTTTATGGCCGTTTTGTTGTCAAATTTCAAGTGGGCAATATGACTTTTGTTCACCAACGATAAACTCAGTTATATGAAAATCCTTGTCATAGAAGATGAACCCGAAATGAAGGAACTAATCAGGAAATTTCTTCAGGATGAAGGCTATATAGTAGAAGAGGCCGGGACCTTTAGTTCCGGTTTGGACAAGATTGTTTCTTATGATTACGACTGTATTCTTCTTGATATTATGCTACCCGATGGAAATGGTCTGGCACTGTTGCAGAAATTGAAAACCATTGAAAAAGCAGATAGTGTCATTATCATTTCAGCAAAAGATTCTCTGGATGATAAAATAAAGGGGCTTGACCTTGGGGCTGATGACTACCTGACCAAGCCCTTCCACCTGGCCGAATTGAATGCGCGGATAAAATCGGTCATACGCCGCCGAAGAGCAGATAACCACCAGATGTTGGAGCTGGAAAATGTGAAGATCAATGTTGAAGAAAGATTGGCTTTGGTGAATGATGGACCTGTCAATCTGAACCGTAAAGAATTTGATATTCTTGTCTTCTTAATGATGAACAAAAACAGGGTTGCCAGTAAATCAGCAATTGCTGAAAATATCTGGGGTGACTACATTGATCAGGCCAATGATTTTGATTTTATTTATTCGCAAATTAAGAACTTGCGAAAAAAACTACGGAATAGTGATGCCATGATTGATATCGATGTCGTTTACGGAATGGGTTACAAATTGATTGTGAAATGAAGCTCATTAATCACACATTAACATTGCTTTCTGCGATTTTGTTTGTCCTGATCAGTTTCTGGGCGATTCTGTTCTATTATCAGGTACTTAAGCAAGTTAAAAAGACCATCGATGAAGGCCTTGCCGATTATAAAATTGTGGTCATCGACAAATTAAAGGATGATTCTCTAATCGCTGAACAGGATACCTTTGAGGAAAATAACTATCTCATAAAACGGGTAGATGAAGAGTTTGCTCTTCAGGTTAGGGATACATACAAAGATACCGTCGTTTTTTCCAACCTCAAAAACAAGACGTACCAAACCAGGTTGTTGACTACCGCTTTTGTTGCATCTAATGGGAAATATTATGAAATGAAGCTTATCTCACACGAGATAGATAAATCCAAATTAATTCAAAAAATCGCCACCTCATTATTTTGGTTGTACCTGCTGCTATTCGCCAGTTCGATTCTGGTCAACAATTTTGTCCTGAAGAAAACCTGGGAACCTTTCTACCAACTGTTGAATTACCTCAATAAGTTCAGGCTGGACAGGGGAGCCATTCCCGAACCCACTAAGACAAAAATTGAGGAATTCCGAATGTTGAACGATTCGGTTACAAATCTGGTAAGGACCAACGTAGATATTTTTAACAACCAAAAGCAATTTATTGAGAATGTTGCGCATGAATTGCAAACCCCTTTGGCCATCGGAATTAATAAACTCGAATTATTTGCCGGAGATGAGGATTTATCTAAAGATCAAATCCAGAAACTTGGTGGCATTATCGATACCTTACGTCGACTTTCAGGGCTGAATAAATCCCTGTTGTTGTTTTCAAAAATTGAGAACAGGCAATACATTTCAGTGGAACAAGTTTCTTTCGATGAAGTTTTTAGCAAGATTATTCAGGATTTTTCAGATTACACGGAATACCAGGATATTAAGATCGAATATCAAAAAGAAGATAATTGGGTTTTTAAAATGAACAAGAACCTTGCAGTCATTCTGGTCATGAACCTGGTAAAAAATGCAATTTTCCATAACCAACGCGGAGGGGAGGTCCTTGTCAAACTTTCTTCATCCTCATTCACCATTGAAAACACAAGTAAGGAATCAGTGAAGCTGGATGATAAACTGTTTGAACGTTTTGCCAGAAACTCAACAGATATAGGTTCAACCGGATTGGGACTGGCAATTGTGCGTGCCATAACTGATGCATCTGGATTGAAGCTATTCTATTCGTTCAATGGGAAACATGTCTTTGAAGTAAGCGAGAAGCGTTAGTTAATAGTTGATTATTATTTGTTTTTGCCACGACGAAATTCCAGATTGTTTCCAGATTGTTTCCCATTTTATTACAGGTTCATGTTTTTTCTTTGTATCAACAAAATTTGAAAAGGTGAAGAAGACGATTTACGTATTAGTTTTCGTCCTTTTGGGGATGAGCGCAGCAGCACAGAGTATTAGTCAGGAAAACATACCCGCTGTGGTCTTGAATTCCTTTCAGTTAAAGTTTCCTAATGCGGAAGATATTCGTTGGAAACTAAAAGATGGCGACTATGAAGTGAGGTGTAAAGTAAATGACAAGTTGAACGAAGTGACGATAAATTACAAAGGGCAGATCCTAAAATATCACCAGGACTTGTACGTGAGTCAAATTCCCGGGGTTGTTCTTAAAACCATTCGTTCTAAAGAACCTTTTTTCGACGTGGGCGATGCGGACAAATTTGAAGAAGGAGGGAGAACCGAATATCAAATAGAATTCAAAATTGATGGAAAGCGCCGGTATTTTTGGATTGATGACAAGGGGCATTTGATTAAATATCGAAAAGAATTGAAAGACGATGAGATTCCAGCTTCCATCATGGAATATATACGCACAAATTACGGTCCGTTAGATGAAATTGACAGAGCCAAATACGTAATAGAAAACGGGAAAAAGTACTATATCATCGCCGGAGATGCTGCAGTCTTTCTGTTTGATGATAAAGTAAACTTATTGGAATATCATAAAGATCTTCCGGAATCTAAGGTTCCGTCTGCCATTATGAGTACCATCCATGAATCTTATAAAGAGTATGATATACGAGATGCAGATATGACCGACAGAGGGGGAGTAGTCACGTATACGATTCGGCTGACAAAGTCACATAAAAATGTCCATGTAACGTTCAATCCGGAAGGTCGAATTCTGTATGTCAAATAAAAAAGAGTAACAGACGGCTAATAAGCAATTGATAAAGAATTTATTAAAAATATTTTGAAATAAAATTTATCCGATCATGAATAGAATTGCACTGATTTTTAGTTTCTTAGTTTGTAGCGCTCCCCTGTTTGCTCAGCAGCCGGTGTCAGAGAAGCCACGGGTGCTTATCAGCACGGATATTGGAGGTACAGATCCGGATGATAATCAATCGATGATTCACTTGCTGATGTATAGTAATATGTTTGATATTGAGGGGCTCGTTTCTTCTCCTTCCTATGGATATGGTAATGAAAACCAGATTTTGCGAGCGATCGGTCTCTATGAAAAGGATCTGCCCAAGCTTCGGAAACACAGGAAAGATTTTCCATCACCCGAATACCTGAGATCTGTGACCAAGCAGGGGCGTCGCGGGGGAGCACCGTACGTTGGATACTCCAAGGCCAGCGAGGGCTCAGACTGGATTATCAAATGTGCGAAAAGGAAAAGCGATCGGCCACTTTGGGTGTTGGTCTGGGGTGGCCTGGACGATTTGGCTCAGGCATTGCATGATGCACCGGAAATTCAGAGTAAAATCAAAGTTTACTGGATTGGAGGGCCAAACAAGAAATGGAGCGTTAATAGCTACGCCTATATTGCCGAAAATTTTCCTGATTTATGGTTTATCGAGGTGAATGCTTCCTACAGGGGCTTCTTTTCCAATACCGGTGTACCGGACAGCCTGAATACCGATAACTATTACGCTCGTTATATCCGTGGTGCGGGATACTTAGGAAAAGATTTCAAAAGATACTACGACGGTCGGATCAAGATGGGGGATACACCCTCGGTATTGTATATGATGAACGGTGCGCCGAACAATCCCGAGGGGGAAAGCTGGGGCGGTAGTTTTGAAAAGATGAACCACAGTCCTCGGATTATTTTCAACCAAAATACAACAATTGCTGATACGGTTCCGGTTTATTCTGTACTGGAATTCCACCTCAAGGGGCCGAAAATCGAAATTCCATCTGATTCCACCTGTTTTACACTGAAGGTTGCGGGGCAAAAGTGGGGAGGTTTCTACCTTGGCAATGGCAACTATGGGGTAAGATATGCGCCTAAGAAGGCCGAGACATTAACGTATACGATTACTTCAGGTATTCCGGGATTTTGGGCCCGTGAAGGTACGTTTGTGGTAGATGACCATTGGCCGGGCAAACCAGGACCTGCAGATTATCAGTTAGGTACCCACTGGTATACCGACCGCTCCGATCCGAAATTATTCGACGGGCAATGGCAAGGAGCTAAAACGATACTAAAGTGGCGAAACGAAGCATTGCTGGATTGGGCAAAACGATGGAAGTGGCTTTGGGAAAACTAACAAAATGAAATAGTGTTATTAGCGAATATATAAGATAAGCATATTCCATTCATGTGCAATACACATGATGACAACGAAAAAATTGAAGAACCATAGGAGATGAATAAATATTTACTGTTTTTTTTAATTCCCATCTTATTTCAATGTTCGAATGCTGAAAAAAAAACAGACATCTACAATGTCTATGACTATGGTGCAAAAGGAGACGGAGTAACCAACGACCAGCAAGCCATTCAAAAAGCTATTGATGCTTGTAAAGGAACAGGGGGCACCGTTTTATTTTCAGAAGGAACCTTCTTAACAGGACAATTAGTGCTTGGGAATGATATGGTCCTAAAAATAGATTCGGCTGCGACAATATTGGGAATTCAATCAGATGCAGAAGCCGCATATCCTCATCACAAGATTGAGACCCAATTTCCGAACCGAATGCTACATGATTGTCAACGTAGGTTAATTTACGGCAATCATGTACGAAATGTAACCATAACGGGGAAAGGTAAAATTGACGGTCAGGGAGATTATTCCCCGTGGATGAACGTTAAGGAGCTGGGAACTGAGAAAGACAGACCCTCAATTTTAGCATTTGTCGGATCCAAAAACATTACGGTTTCAGACATTACCATGAAAGACCCAGGATGCTGGACCCAGGTGTATATTGAATCTGATAGTGTTACCATTCGCAATATAAAAGTGCGTACCGGCAAACTAACACCAAATCGCGACGGGATAGACATCGTGGATTGCCATAATGTGAATATAGAAGACTGCAATATTAAATCCGAAGATGATGGCATCTGCTTTAAAAGCGGAAGCGAATATGGCTGTAAAGATGTTGTCGTTCGCAACTGCGTTATCGACAAACTGAATGTAGATGCCGGAAACTGTTTTAAGCTTGGAACAGATGGCATCGGTAGCTTCATGAATTTTGACGTTTCCGGATTAATCCTGAAAAATGCACATCAAAATTCGGCGCTGGTAATCGAATCGATGGATGGCGCTGTGCTTGATAATATCAATATCAGCGATTGTCAGATATCAAATTCAGGGCAAGCCATTTTTATGCTCCTGGCAAATAGAAAACGTACGGTTCCGGGAAGAAAACCAAGAATAGGAAGCATTTCCAATATCCAGTTTAAAAATATTAGTGGCAAAGGATTTACACAACAATATCCTTCTATAATCACGGGGATTAAAGGGCACAATATTCAGAATGTAACTTTTGAGAATTTAAATCTAGCGTTAAAAGGTGGGATAAATACCACCAACCAAACGGTTATGGAGTATGATGGGAAATACCCGGAAGGAAGCAAATTTGGGATTACAAATGCCTATGGTTTTTTTATTAGACATACAGATAAGGTTGATTTTATCAACTGCCATATAACGACAGAACTACCAGATGCCCGAAAATGGCTTGTACAAGAAGATGTTGGAAACGTATCTGTCAACTAGTTGGTTAAACAAAAGTATATAATTAGAATACTGAAAACCAAACCTAATTCCATAAACAGCGCATTTTATTTTCTATTAAAAAGCGAATGGTCTGAAAAGTAGTAGTAGCGAAGTTGGGCAGAAATCATCAGCCAAGTCTTAAACAAAAATTCATCATGCCATATAGGAACAAAAATGCCGGTACTTTGCTGTGTCGTAGTTCTTTTCCACTATTTTTCGCTGAGAAGAGAACAAAAGTCATTACCGCGGGGTTGAGTTTTATTTTGTTTTTGATTCTGCTGCTTGCCGGTCTGAACCTAAAAGCAGCAAAACCAATCAAAATTATGCCTGTGGGGAATTCCATTACAGCGGGAGAACATTATCACTATCCGTCTGTAGCGGAAAGGACCGGCTATCGGAAAGCGTTGTATGAGATGTTGGTCAAAGCAGGCTATAACGTCGATTTTGTTGGTTCACAGGATCATGGTAAGCGGCCGAAAGATGACCCGAATTGGTATGATTGGAATAACGAGGCCTATCCGGGTTGGACCATCCCTGCGATTACCGAAAAGGTTCAAGAGGCATTGCCCGTATATCAGCCTGATATTCTCCTGGTTCATGTGGGTACCAATGGCAGAGACTGGGCACAGAAACCCCGCCAAGTTATGGACATGCTGGATATGATTAATGCGTATTCGGTCAAAAATAACCATCCGATAACGGTATTTCTGTGTAAAATCATCAAACGGTTTTATTTGGAAGATTCAGTACCAACCAGCCGGTTTAATGAAGAAGTTTCCAGGTTAGTAGCTCACCGGATAACTGACAAAATAAAAATTATTATGGTGGACATGGAAAATGGAGCAGGACTGGATTACAGTGATAGCATTCCAGATCCTACGGCCAAACCACCATACGGAGGCGGAGATATGTGGGGGCGCAGATATCCTGGGGTTCCCTATGACAGATACCATCCGAATGATAAAGGAAATATGAAGATGGCTAAAAAGTTTTTTGAAGAACTCGTTCAGTATCTGGGCAAACCAAAATGAGGAAAATGGTCTGTTAAATATCATGAAATGACTGGCGTTTTGTTAAGAGAGTTTAGCATCCAGAATTTACCTGTTTTTATCTCTGAGGAATAGTCAAACGGTGAACGACCTTCAGTCAACTTTCCAAAAAAACAGAAACTTGAATTGTAACTGTTCATCTCCACTCTCAACAACATTGAATAACCGGAGGTGTTTTGTTCCGGTATTTTACCTGATAAAAAAGAGACCGTCTCAAAAACCTGTTTTGCGACGGTCTCATTATCTGTATGATTTTGCTAATAATAAGTTATCCTTTGATGCTGAATTTTCTGTGCGTTTAGCGAAGCAATTTTTCGTTTATGGTGAATTTGAGGCCGAGGCTGTCCACAATCAACTGTATTGCCCCAAAGGTGATGCCTCTCATGAAGGAGTATTGCTAAAACGTCGCAAACAGGCAACGACCGACAATCCCAATATCGATTTGAATTTTCGGTTGACATATGAATCCATTTATACCAAGGTAATCAATGAACGCCTTTAAATATGGGTGGATGATGGGGCTTTTGATTAAAAATATCCTCTGGTTAAGTCAATAAACAAATAATGGAGGAAATGCAAAAACTCAGAATGATTCTCAAATATTTTTTAAATTTGTTAGGTCAGAAAAGGCATTAAGAACTTGATGAGAAACTGGATTAAAATACTACTTCCAATTGTTGGCTTTTTTTACTGCATTGCCTTTTTGGAAATCAATTTTCCTGGTGGTGTTCATCAAACCTGGGATGACCAATATGATACATATATTCCCGCGCAGAGTTACAACGATGTTACTGTTGCAAACCTGTCGGTTGACATTCCTCTTGGAAACTCAGCCATTCCAGGTATTTCAAATGTTTCTACTGTTATCTATCAAGTGATTTTCTTATCATTCATCCCGGTGATTGTACTATCGTACAATTTTTCGGTAATCTATCTAATAAATTGTAAATTAATTATTTAGCATTTTCCATTTCTGAAGTCTTTTCGTTCAAGAGAAGAAAAAATCCGAAAGGTCGTTTCTTCAAATGATAAACCAAATTAAACAAGATGGAAAATGATCAATCATGTTATATCGTTCTCTATTAAAAATAAGCTAATCGTTGGCTTATTCACATTAATTTTAGTCGGCTGGGGCATCTATTCAATGTTGAATATTCCGGTCAATGCTGTACCGGATATTACAAACAACCAGGTACAGGTGATAACTGTATCACAAAATCTGGCGGCACAGGAAGTGGAGCAGTTCATAACGCAACCGGTTGAACTAGCTATGAATAATCTGCCTGGTGTAAAAGATATCCGGTCAATCTCCAGATTTGGACTATCAGTGGTGACGGTTGTTTTCGATGACAACATGGGCATATATAAACCACGACAACTGGTTTCGGAACAATTAAAAGAGGTTCAGGATGAAATCGGCTCGGGGCTGGGAGTTCCACGAATGGGGCCAATCAGTACAGGTCTTGGCGAAATTTACCACTACACGGTTGAGGCTGAACCGGGATATCAGGATCAGTACGATGCTACTCAGTTAAGGACCATACAAGACTGGCTTATCAAACGGCAATTATCCGGAATCCCCGGGGTTGTAGAGGTCAATTCAATTGGTGGTTATCTTAAACAATATGAAATAGCTGTCGATCCCAACCTGTTAAATAGTTATAACCTTACTATTTCTGATATTTATTCAGCGGTTGCCGACAATAATGGAAATACCGGCGGAAGTTATATTGAAAAAGGCCCGAATCTGTATTATGTGCGTGGGCGCGGCCTGGTGAGATCCCTGGACGATATCCGAAAGACAGTGGTTACCACCCGGAATGGTGTACCGTTAACCATTGGAGATGTAGCGACTGTGCAAATCGGACATGCGAACCGGTATGGAGCTGCAACTGTAAATGGTAAAGGAGAAACGGTGATTGGTGTTGTTATGATGCTTCGTGGAGCCAATTCTATGGGCGTGATTGACGCCGTTAAAAAGCGGATTGTTGAAATCCAGAAGAGCCTTCCGAAAGGTGTTGTTATTAAGCCATTTATCGATCGGGCCCGACTGATCAAAAAAACCTCAGGGACAGTCGAAGAAAACCTGCTTATCGGAGGAGTCATCGTTATTCTCGCGTTGGTTTTTCTTTTAGGGACCCTGCGGGCAGGTTTGATTGTAGCATCCATTATACCCCTTTCTTTGCTTTTTGCTTTAGGCATGATGAATGCCCTAGGGGTTTCCGCGAACTTAATGAGCCTTGGGGCACTAGACTTCGGTATTATTGTGGATGGAGCTGTTATCATCGTCGAATTTATGGCGGTGCAACTGGCAAGAAACAACGATAACCTGAGAAAATTGTCAGGCATTGACAAGCGGTCCAGACTGGATGATATCGCTTTCCATTCAGCCGGCCGGATGATGAACGCAGCCACCTTTGGTCAAATTATTATTCTCATTGTTTTCATCCCCATTCTAACTTTACAAGGGGTTGAGGGTAAAATGTTCATCCCTATGGCTCTGGCTTTTGGTTTTGCCATCTTTGGAGCCATGATACTTTGCCTGACGTATATTCCGATGGTTAGTTCGTTGCTGCTATATGGGAAATCTGCTGGCAGAAAAAATATTGGCGATAAATTCATGATATGGCTTGATAACAGGATTTTCATACCAACCATCCAAAAGGCATTAGGTCTGAAAACCGCTATTATTACAATGTCCATCGTCCTTCTGGGGATAGCGGCTTACGTATTCATCAATATGGGGGGTGAATTCATTCCTAAACTTCAGGAAGGGGATTTTGCGATCGAATTTCGCATGTCACCAGGGACTTCCATCACCCAAACAACCAAGGCATCTGAGAAAGTGGAAAATATCCTGCTATCTCGTTTCCCTGAGGTTGAAAAAGTAGTAACGCGGGTTGGGGCAGCAGAAGTGCCGACGGATCCCGATCCCATCGAGGGGGGCTATATCGCAGTAGCACTAAAAGATAAAGATGATTGGCCATCGGACCTATCTTACGAACAACTGGCCAACCGAATGAAGGAGGCATTGTCGGTGCTCCCCGGAATGTCATTTGAATTTTCGCAGCCTATTGAGATGCGTTTTAATGAACTGTTATCGGGTGTCAAAGCCGACCTTGCTGTAAAAATTTATGGTGATGACCTTGGCGTTTTGCAGAAAAAAGGGAATCAGGCAGCTTCCATCATACGATCCATACAGGGAGCAGCAGACGTGCGGCCTGACCAGATCGCAGGTTTGCCACAAATTGTTGTAGATTACAACAGGAACAGATTGGCTCAATATGGGCTGAAAATAAATAATTTGAATACCTTATTAAGAACAGCGCTCTCAGGATCGACTGCTGGTACATTTTATCAAGGAGAAAAGCGTTTTGACATTGTTGTTCGGTTAAAGAAAGCTTTCCGAAGAGACATTGAATCCATCAAAAATCTATATGTTCCATTACCTTCCGGAGGCAGGGTCCCACTAAAAGAAGTTGCTGATGTACATTTTGAAGAAGGTCCTAACCAGATTTCACGTGATGATACGCACCGGAGGATAGTCGTGGGGGTTAACGTACGAAACCGCGATATTCGATCGCTGGTGAAAGAAATCAGGCAAAAACTGGGTGAAAAACTTGACCTACCCCCAGGCTATTATATTAGATATGGTGGAGAGTATAAAAACCTGCAACGGGCAACCCATCGGTTGTCGCTTGTTGTACCTTTGGCACTGACCCTGATTTTCATTATTCTTTTTATCAGTCTTCGTTCGCTGAAGCAGACCTTATTGATTTATACCGCTATTCCGTTTGCGGCGATAGGAGGAGTTTTTGCGCTTTGGCTCAGGGGAATGCCTTTCAGTGTTTCCGCGGGCGTTGGGTTTATCGCACTTTTTGGAGTGGCTGTATTAAATGGATTAGTGCTGATCTCCTACCTGAACGACCTTAAAAAAGATGGGGTCACGGATCTTCAGGAACGAATACTTAAGGCTACTCGTTCCCGTCTTCGGCCGATCTTCCTTACAGCGTCGGTAGATATTCTGGGGTTTCTGCCGATGGCTGTTTCTACTTCGGCAGGTGCGGAAGTGCAACGCCCTTTGGCAACAGTGGTGATTGGAGGGGTGGTGACTTCCACCCTGCTAACACTTGTTTTGCTTCCGTTATTGTATTCCATGTTCGAAAATCCACCTAAAATGAAGAAGAAAGGGCACGTCGTTGCAATGATACTGTTTATCATATTTGGATTACCAGCTGTAACGCATGCGCAGGACTACGGACGGTTGCATAAACTGAGTTTGGACGAAGCCATTGAGACCACCCTTAAGAATAATCCTGGTCTGCAGGCTATGGAGCTTGCTATAAAACAGCAACGTACCCTTGAAAAAACAGCTTTCGATCCCCCAAAAGCCAGTGTTTATATGGGGAAGGATGAAGTGAACCCAAATTCAGCAGAAGCGATTCAAAAAGTAGTAGGTGTTGGACAGACAATTGAATTTCCTGTTACATCGATTAAGCGAAGTAAATATCTCAAACAAAAGACAAAGGTCTCTGAGCTGGATTACAGTAAGCATAAAAACAGACTGATGAGGGAAGTGTCAGCTGCCTATTTCGACTGGAGTGTTGCTTGGAGGAAATGGCTGTTTTACCAATCGATAGACAGCTTGTATGGTCGGTTCTATCAGGCTGCCTTATTGCGTTTTAAGACAGGAGATGCATCGAGACTGGAGATGTTGGCGGCTAAAAGTAAGCAAGAGCAAATCGGGTTGCAGTTTGAAAAAGCCAGTTCGGATCTGAAGGTGGCTCAAAGGATGCTCCAGCGTTGGATGAATATCCAGCTTCCCGATTCAATAATCCCGGAGCAGGTAAAATCCGCTCTTTCGACCGGAGTACAATTGACCGATTCAGTGGCAGGCAATCCTCAATTGAATTATCAGCAATCGAGAGTAAAACTGGCAAGCCGTGAAATAAAACTTCGAAAATCGCAACTATTGCCGGAAATCAGTGGCGAGTATGCCCGAGAAAAGGTCAATGGTGAGAAGGGCTTTTACGCCTGGCAGATAGGAGTAGAAATACCATTGTGGTTCGGTGCCCAGCAAAGGCGAATTCGGGCCGCGGAAATCGGAAAAGAAATTGAACAGAAGAACCTGGATGATTTGAAGATTGCAATGCAGACTTCACAACGACAGTTGGCCCTCAGGTATCAAACGCTCGAGAAACAGCTTGAGTATTATGAAAGCGACGGGTTGCCTTTGAGTCGGCAACTGATTCAGAACGCTGAGCTCTTATTTCGAACAGGAGAAATTGGCTATGTTGAATATTTACAGAACATCGACAGGGCTGTCAATATCAAAATCTCCTGGCTTGAAATTCTTTCAGAATTCAATCAAACAGTTTTATATATCAACTATATAAACGGGAAATAAAAATGAAAACAATTATATTATTCATATTCACAATCTTTGCCATATCAGGCTTGTATTCATGTAATCAGAAGTCTGCCAAGAGCAGACCTGGGCAGGATGAGGTATCCGAAATCGAAAAGGTAAATCCGGATAAGGTAGAATTAAGCGAGGAACAGGTTAAGCAGGCAGGAGTAACCATGGGACAACTCGTTAAAAAGCAGATGCAAAAACAAGTTTCTGTAAACGGAACCATTCGTTTGTTACCCAATTACCTGGCTTCAGTAAGCCCTTTTGCAAGCGGAAATGTTGAAATGATCAATTGCCAGGAAGGTAGCCATGTACAAAAGGGAGCTATCTTGTGCAGTCTGAAACATCCGGAATATATTCAGTTTCAGCAGGATTTTCTGGGAGCCAAAGGACGGTTTGATTATTTGAAGAAGGAATTGCAACGCCAGAAAATTCTTAGCGAGGCCAACGTGAGTGCGCAAAAACGATATCAACAAACTCAGTCGGAATATGAAACTGCAAGGGGCATGTATTTTGCCGCCCGGGAGAAACTGAAATTTCTCGGGATATCTCCTGCAGACGTACAGGCCGGTAATATTCAAAACTCGATCTACCTGAAGGCTCCAATTTCGGGAACAGTTTCTCAGATTAACATTCACAAGGGGGAATTGATCAACCCGCAAAGAGTCGCCTTTGAAATAGCTGACAACAGTAAATTATATGCGCGCCTTACGGTATTCGAGAAAGATATTAACCAAATCCACGTTGGAGAAACATTTGTCTTTTCAGTTCCTGCATTTAACGATTCGTTGAGGTATCATGGGGAAATTACGGGAATTGACCGGGTGCTGAATCCTAAAACAAAAAGCATGATGGTGACTGGGAAGATTGAACCTGCAGGGGTATTGGCTCCTGGCTTGTACATTGAAGCCCGCGTACGTTCTCCGAAGAATGAAGTATACGCGCTTCCGGCAGGTGCCGTTGTGCGGGACAAAAATGCTGAATACATTTTCATATACGTAAGAAAACAAAAAGAAAATTCCGGTCGGGAAAGTGTGGTATTTAAAAAGACCAGGGTCAATACCGGGATAAGAAACGAGGATTTTATTCAGGTTTTGAGTCCGGATTCTTTGTTGAATAAAAAAAACATTGTCTTGACAGGTGCTTTTTTCCTGAAAGCGGAAATGAATAAAGGAGAAGGTGATCCGGATTAATGTTATTCGTCTGCTATAATGTGAACCGAAAGAAATGCCGTTAATTTTTTTTTAAGGTCGCACAACCATATGTTTTTGAGAGAATGGGGGGCCCTCCTTCATCATCCACTTTTTGAGCCGATTGCCGGAAATTCCCGGATGCTGATATTTTCAACAGGACCAGGGTAACCAGTCAAGCTCAAGGGTTTTTTGAGATAGGTGTGAAAACTTGTTTTGGAAAAAAATCCAGTGAAATGGAAAACAACATTAAAATTTCCGCTCGTTAAGACAGTACTCATTGGGGGCAATTAACCTGGATACATTTTCACAATGAGATTGAAGCCCTGGAATCCAGTGAATAGATAAAATCAAAAAATTGGGGTGGGGCGGTCCAGTAAATTTGTTGAATGGGAAAATTACTAATTGAAACCATAAAATTGAAAAACGCAAAGAAGCGTAATTGAATTTATACTTTTTGTTTTCATCAAAAGAAAATTGAATTCGGTGATTTTGTTTGTAATTTTTTTGTTGGGCTTTAAGATAGGGATATTTGTTTGGTGGAGAGTATTTTGAAGACTTGTGGTGTCTTGAAAATGACAAGTGATTTACGATTTTTTTGTTGCCGCCATTTCTGTTCAGTGTCCTGTCGGAACATTATCATATATTTCTTCATTTATTTGTGTTTAGATGTGTAAGTGACACATAGTGGGCTGTTGGGAAATTGTTCTGACGAATGGTTCGATGTGTCGTTGAAATTATGAACATAGCTAATCTTTTAATATTAAATATTGATAAAGAAGATTGATATAGTTTAAAAAAAGTTAATCTAATTATTGTTTATTTATTTAAATTTTACATTTGAATGTGAAAAAGGTATCGAAAATTTACGAAATGTATTTAAAAATTTCACAATGCTTAATTTTTCGAAAGAATTAGATGCTGATAGTATGTTCCAGTGCTGGAATGTCAAAATATTAAAGTGCTGTTTTGAATATCGACCACTGAACCGTGAATGTTCACTAGTAAAATAGAATGAAAAAGGTTCAGATAAAGATTTCCCGTGGACCGCAAGCTTTGCTTTTCCTAATAACATAAGTGTGATTCGTTCTTCGCGTGAAAGAGGGTGATTGGTATGTCATTCTAACTACAATGTACGAATTTCTCCTCTTTTAATTTATTGAAAAAGAAGTAGGTAACTAATGTCTGCTCATGTGTGCATGAGTGTAGTTTAATTTTAAATCCAAATTTCAATATCAATGGAAGTTATGAAAGCAAAGGTTCGAACGAAGCAAGGATTGATATGGATGAGGCCTCAATTCATGAGATTCTCTTCTCTATTATTCTTGACGGTTTTACTGCAATGTTTGACTCCGGTTTATGGCCAGCAGAAAATCACTGTTTCCGGAAAGGTGATAGATAATACGGGGACTCCGGTTCCGGGAGTTACTGTTGTCATCAAAGGAAGTAGCATTGGGACGATTACGAATCAAAGTGGAAACTATACGCTTACCGATGTACCTCAGGGAGCAACATTGGAATTTGCGTTTATGGGAATGAAAACGAAAGACATTGCCGTGGCTGGAAAGCGCACAATTGATGTTAAGATGGAAGAGAGTTCAATTGGCCTGGATGAAGTAGTAGCGGTTGGTTATGGTACGATGAAGAAGAAGGATTTGACAGGTTCTGTTGCTTCTGTCACCGGAAATGCGATTTTGGCTACTCCTACATCCAATGTAGCCCATGCTCTGCAAGGAAAGTTATCAGGTGTAAGTGTTACTTCACAAGACGGTCGTCCGGGGGCAGAAATCTCTATCCGTGTTAGGGGTGGAGGTTCCATATCGCAAAGCAATCAGCCATTGATCCTAATTGACGGGGTTCCTGGCGATTTGAGCGACATCCCTGCTGACCAGGTGAAAAGTATTGATGTGCTGAAAGATGCCTCATCTACAGCAATTTATGGTGCTCGTGGAGCCAATGGTGTAATTCTGGTTACCACCAAAGGGGCAAAAGCTGGTAAAGCGACTGTTACTTATGACGGTTACATGAAAATCAATACGCCTACCAGATATTTGGCAGCTCTGAATCCCTATGATTATTTGAAATATGTTTGGGCTAATGCTGCCGCGAACGGAAATTCTTACCGGGAACCATTTGAAAAATTGTTTGGTATCGGGGCATATACAGGCAATAATCCAGGGGGAATTGAAAGCTATCGGAATCTGTCTTCCAACGATATCCAGAGGAAGGTTTATAACAATTCTGTTTCATGGAACCATAATTTGACGATTACAGGAGGAAGCGATAAAACAAAGATGTTTTTCTCAACCAACTATCTGGATGATGAGGGGATGAAGCTAAATTCATATTTGAAACGTGCCAACGTATCGTTTAAACTTAATCAAAAAGTGTTCGACAACGTTACATTTAACCTGGATACACGTTATGTTGATATTCAAAATCTTGGAGATGAAGGCACATCGAATGGGAGTGGATCATTGCTCTCTTCTGCCTATCGGTTCCGTCCGATTGCGACGTCAGATATTTTAGGCGATTTGAGTGCATTGCGAGAAGGTAATATTGAGCAATACGGGAAGAATTCGATGTGGGATACTTACAGTCCTGCTGCCCGGGTGAGGGATTATTATCCACTTAGGGTGAATCAATCTCTTAAAAGTATCGCAACATTAAATTGGAAGGTTGTTAAAGGGCTGACATATAATAGTGTTTTTAGTATAGGCCGGTCGTGGGGACAAAAGAAATACTGGTCAGGTGCTATTTACAACGATTATGTTGATGATGTAACCGGAAAAAAACTATATGCTGGCAATGCTGATTATGGAAAATCGGATAGTTGGGGAATGCGTTGGACAAATACATTAAATTATGAAGTCAGTATCAATGAACATAATAAATTCAATCTGCTGGCGGGACAGGAAGTTTCCAATTCCGGTGGTACCAACCTGGAAGTTTCGGCCAACCATTTTCCTTCAAATTTTGACATGAAAACAGCGTTCGCCCAGATTAACCAGTATGATCAGACGGTCGGTTCCAGTACAATTTCTTCGAGTGTAAGTACGCCCAGCCGCATTATGTCCTACTTTGGCCGTGTAAACTACTCTTTATTGGACAGGTACTTGTTTACGCTGACCTTCCGTGCCGATGGCTCCTCTAAATTTGCGCCTACGAATCGCTGGGGGTATTTTCCGGCCGGTGCATTCGCATGGAGAATGTCGGAAGAACCTTTCATGAAGAATATCCACTGGCTAAATTATTTGAAACTTCGTCTTTCATACGGTGAAGTCGGTAATGATGGAATCAGTTCTAGTTTATGGTCACAAAAGTGGACGTCGGAGACCGATCAGAGATGGCAATATGCTATTGATCAACAACGTCAATCTGCTTATGACTTATCTTCTTCTACGCTGGCAAACCAAGATCTGAAATGGGAGACAACCATTACTCGTGATTTAGGAACCGATTTTGCTGTCTTGAACAGCCGATTGTCGGGAACTGTTGACGTTTATTGGAATACGACCAAAGATCTGCTGATGTTGACTAGTATTCCGGGAATTACAGGTTTTACAGCTACTTATGCTAATATTGGACAGACGAGTAACAAAGGGGTGGAACTATCACTTACCGGAACGATTTTCAAAAACCACGATTGGAGAGTAACTGCCAGTGGCAATATTAACTTTAACAGGAACAATGTAGATAAACTTGCACCTAACGTAAGTGGGCTTTACGGAGCGAGTTGGGCGGGGAGCGCATCATACCCGTCTGATGATTACATCCTGGAAGAAGGGCATCCTGTCGGACTGGTTCGGGGACTTGTTTACGATGGTTTTTATACGCCAAATGACTTTAATTACAATAATGGAACATACACGTTGAAAGCTGGCGTGCCCGACCTTAGCAGTTTTATTGGTGTTGTGCATGGACTTAGCTCCGGGGATCGCCCTTCTACACAGTATGCATATCCGGGACTTCCCAAATATAAGGACTTGAACCATGACGGTAAAATAGATGAAAACGATATTGCTGTTATAGGAAATACGAATCCGGTACATACAGGTGGTTTTAATCTTAATGTGACCTATAAAAATGTAGATTTCGGAATGTACTTCAACTGGAGTTATGGAAATGATATCTATAATGCCAATAAACTGGCTTCTCTGTATGGTCCGAAAGAATCAGGAGTATATCAGAACAAGCTGGCTATTCTGAATAACTCTTATAAAATTTACGATGTTGTCAACGGACAACTTCAAAGGCTGACTACGCCGGAAGAACTAAATGCTGCCAACAAGAATGCCACTTTACCGTTGGCATATAATGAGGTAGGAGTTACCTCGACTCTCGGTATTGAGAATGGGTCGTATCTTCGATTGAATACGCTTACTTTGGGATATACTTTACCTAAATCATTAATGACAAAAGCAGGGATAAGCCGGCTTCGTATATATGGTAGTGTTTATAACTTGCTTACAATTACCGGATATTCCGGACTCGATCCCGAGGTAAATGCCGATCCGTCACATAACCACGCTGTTTATCCTACAACCGGATTGGATTTTGGGACGTATCCACGTGCACGGTCTTTTGTCGTCGGTGTAAATCTTAGTTTATAAAAAAAAATACGTGACCATTATGAGAAGATTAATATATTATATAATAGCAATTGTGTTACCTGTCACTTTTACACAATGCCAGGATAATTTTCTGAATACTTCCTCTCCATCCAATGTTGATGGTACTTTTGTTACAAGTACACCTTCGGAGACGTTTAAAACGTTATCCTGGTGTTATGCCAATTATCGTCAATCTTGTATCATGGGAGTTTACCGATGGAATGATCCGATTGGGTCGGATGCTGAAATGTATCCGGAGGAAAATTCCAGTAACAATATGAATGCCATTTTGCAGACTGATCAGTTACCGATTGATTATATAAAAAGTGGATTTGATGGTCTTTATACTACTCTTGCCCGGGCGACCAAGGTAGCCAATTTAATCGCAAAGAAAAAGGCATATCAAGCTGATGTGGCGGCCGGTAAGGTTTCCGATTGGACTCAGTTGTATGGTGAAGCAATGACAATGAGGGCGATGTGTTATTTTGATTTGGTCAAACATTTTGGCGATGTTCCTTATGGTTATGAGAATAACTATGTGGAGAACTATAAATTGACCTCTCGTTTCGATATATATGATGATTTAATCGCTTCTCTTGAAAAGGCTGAACCACTTATGTACCGGCTTGGAGAGGGAGGTGTAAACGCAGAACGTCTTTCCAGGACATTTTGTGATGCCTTGATAGGTGAGTTGGCTCTTTATTCTGGTGGTTATCAGACAATACGTACCGACATGCCTGGTTTGTATGGGAATGTAACTTTTGACAAAAAAGGTAATGAAGCATACGGTTGTGTGTATGCCCGACGTTCCGATTATCTTGATTATTACAAAGTAGCTGAAAAATATTTTCAGGCAGCAATGGATAATGCTGGAACTGCCCATCTGATTACCACTGATAGCAGATCATATGCCAACAATCCATTCCAAATGAACTTTCAGTATTTTGAGAACTTGCAGGTAAGCCCTGAGTCAATTTTCCAGCTGGGTAATATTCAAGGCGGAGATAGGCGGACTAATAGCGAATATCCATATGCCTTTGGTCGGCCTTCGAACGGGGGTGGTTCAAATGCAGCTCCCTGTAAGACGTACGGTGCTCTTCGTATTATTCCTACTGTATATTATGGTGATTTCCAAAACGGGGATAAGCGAAGAGATGCCAGTGTAACAGTAACAGGAAGTAACGGGGATGGTAATGAAAAATTATTGTCATTCATTCCAGGAAACAAATGCAATGGTGGAATTGCTACCAATAAGTGGGATGAGAATCGAATGAACCCACCTTATACAGATCATGCTCGATCATCAGGCATGGACTGGCCTGTTTTGAGAATGGCGGATGTGATGTTGATGCAGGCCGAAGTAAAAGCTGAATTGGGTCAGAATGCCGATGCAATCAGTTTGGTTAACCAAATTAGAGAAAGAGCTTTTGGGAATTCCAGTCATGATATAAGTGGATTATCAGGACAGGCATTAAAAGATGCTGTATTGCATGAGCGTAAACTTGAGCTGCTGGGTGAAGGAACACGTCGTTGGGACCTGATACGCTCAGGTGAGTTTTCGGAAAAAGCAATTGCTGTTCAACAGGAAATGCAGACAATGGTTAACGACCTCAAGGCGCAGGGATATCATCGTTTCGCGAATGGCAATGAAATTTCAGATTATATCTGGACCAAAATGGTTCATCTGGACAATCCGTTAACTTATACTTGTACGGATAGTACGAATGCAGCTCTTTACCCTGGATGGAGAGGACAATATGACTATAGTTCATTGGAAGCTGTAAGTGGGAAAGTGGTTGGTACCGACCATAATTTAGCCATTAAAGGTTTATTCCATTATATTGATCCTAGCGGTGCGGAAGCTGCCACCCTGGAAGGTGAAGGATATGTCAAGACGAATTGGGGGATTGATATTGTGAATAATTTTTCCAGCTATCAAAGAAATATTCTTTCAGGAATAACATCGCCGGATGATCCCCCAAGATATTATTTTCCTATTCCTTTCGAAACAATCAGCAAATCGAACGGACAAATTACGAATGGCTATGGCTTACCCCAGGAATAATTAAAATAAAAAGATAATCCGTCAAAAATGACGGATTATCTTTTTGTAATCACTGAACTTAAGGAATAGTCCCATCATTTACTCTTCAATTTTTACCTATAGAATACAGCCTTTTGAATCAGATAACCAGTACAGATTATTTGAACATTTCAGCGGGAATTCAAAAAGGTACAACTTCGAACATTGCAGGGTTTGGCTAATTTGGGAATAATCGCAGATGTGTCTGGCTTGAAACCGTCTTTTCCCTTAAAAAAAGGAGAAGCGGTTTTGACTTAAATCCAAATTTTAGTTAGTGGTTTGCGTTTGATTCATTGTTCGGTTGAATGAATTTCAGATTGTTTCCAGATTGTTTCCCATTTTATTTCAGATTCGGGTACTTTCTTTGCTTATAAGAAATTGAAATAATTGGTAATAGAAATAATACTAAAATTTAGATTGCTATGAGAAAAAAGATTCTTTCACTATTCCTATTTTTTTTATTCTCCGTTACTGCTACCTGGGCCCAGCAACTGGCTTTCCCAACTGCTGAAGGCTATGGAAAATATACCGTTGGAGGACGCGGCGGTAAAGTATATGAAGTGACAAATTTAAATGATAATGGTCCGGGTAGTCTTCGTGCAGCAGTTGAAGCGTCAGGTCCCAGAACTGTTGTTTTTCGGGTCTCGGGTACAATACTTCTGAATAACAAACTGGTTATTAGAAATCCCTACATTACCATTGCCGGACAAACAGCGCCTGGCGACGGTATTTGTCTGAGAAGATACCCGTTAATGATAAGCGCTGACCAGGTGATCATCAGGTACCTGCGAGTAAGGCTTGGAGACGAATCGGGACGTGCTGATGATGCGGTATCCAGTAGGTTTGTCAAGCACCTTATTATTGATCATGTATCGGCAAGCTGGAGTGAAGATGAAGTCATGTCGATTTATCATTGTGATAGCATCACTGTTCAATGGTGTATGATTTCTGAAGCCCTATTCGACTCCAACCATCCAGACGACGCCAATCCAAGTGTAGATGCTCCTCACGGGTTTGGAGGTATATGGGGATCTAACTATGGCTCGTATCACCACAATCTTATTGCTGATAATGCGAGTCGTAATATCAGAATGGCATCGGGTTCAGGTTACACCGATTACAGAAATAACGTGATATACAACTGGGGGTACAACACCTGCTATGGTGGCGAAAACCAACAAGTCGGAGATCCAAGATTTTCATTTTCAAAATTTAACATCGTAAACAACTATTACAAACCGGGTCCTGCAACTGAGCCAGGAGAGAGATCCTATCGAATTGTTAATCCTTCTTTTCGCAAAAATACCTCTGATTTCGGGAAATGGTATGTTGCCGGTAACGTGATTGAAGGGAATAATAAAGTGACAACAGATAACTGGGATGGTGGCGTACAACCGAAAGGAGGTGACGCCAATCTAAAAATCGTAAAGCTTGATAAAGCATGGTCATCCATGCCGATTAATCAACAATCGGCAAAGAGTGCCTTTGATTTAGTGCTCAAAAATGCAGGTGCTACTTTACCCAAAAGAGACCCTGTAGATACTAGGATAGTAAATGATGCCAGAGGCGGGTATGCTACCTACGAAGGCAAAGCATATACAAAATTTAAAAGAGTAGCCGATAAATCAAAGAAGACTGGAATGATAGACTCACAAAACGATGTGGGCGGCTGGCCATTACTTAAATCTGCGCCTGCCCCAACAGACACCGATCATGATGGTATGCCTGATCAATGGGAGCTGAAACATGGCCTTAATCCCAATAATCCTGCTGATGGAAATAAAGTTGGCAAAGATGGTTACACCATGCTGGAGAACTATTTAAACAGCATCAATTGATGTAAATCCAGTCTTGAAAAAAATATTTGAAAATATCCTATGGCATTTAGGATATTTTCAAATAACTAACTATCCTTAGATGAAATGATTATGGAATCTAAAGTCACCTTTAGCAAAACAGGACTCTATTACATCATAGCCTCTGTGCTTGTTGTGCTGGCGTTTGCACCCACCTCATTTGCACAGTCCAATGCGGCACATGATGTAGATGGCGACGGTCATGTGGCCATCTCGGGAGAACTTAGGCAGTGGCATGATATCACACTTGATCTTACAGGGCCGTTTTGCAACGAGACAGACACGGCTCCCAATCCGTTCACAGACTATTCCTTCACCGTTACTTTCGAGCATGAATCAGGTACGCCCCAATATACAGTCCCCGGTTATTTTGCCGCTGATGGGAATGCGGCTGAATCTGGTGCGAAATCAGGCAACGTGTGGCGCGCCCACCTGTCTCCAGACAGAACCGGTCAATGGACTTATCACATTTCGTTTGTTCGTGGTCCGGGTGTTGCCATTTCTGATTTGCCTGGCAAAAGCGTTGCACCGTTCAATGGCCTTACCGGAACATTTAACGTTAAGCCAACTAACAAGACTGGTCGTGATTTCCGAGGGAAAGGACGTTTGCAATATGTTGGGCGTCATTACCTGCAGTTTGCCGGTACCGGTGAGTATTTCTTAAAAGCAGGTTCGGATGCACCCGAAACGCTGCTGGGAACTGCTGACTTCGACAATACCAACGCGATGAAAGAGAAAGTACCACTTAAAACATGGTCGGCTCATCTCAAAGACTGGAAACAAGGAGACCCGGTATGGCATGGAAATAAAGGTAAAGGCCTGATTGGCGCGATCAACTATTTGGCAAGTAAAGGAGTGAATTCCATCTCTTTCATCCCCTACAATGCAGGAGGTGATGGTGATGATGTTTGGCCTTTTGTTGAACGTAATGACAAATTGCACTACGACTGCTCAAAGCTTGATCAGTGGGGAATCGTTTTTGCTTACGCTCAACAGCAGGGGCTCTACCTGCACTTTAAATTGCAGGAAACGGAGAACGATGACGAGCGGAAACGCAAAGGGGCAGATATTATCGATATTCCCCGAAAGGCCGATGGCCAGCTTCCAGTTCCGGAAGCGCTTGATGGCGGTGCCCTGGGGCCTGAACGCAGGCTCTACCTGCGCGAATTGATCGCCCGCTTCGGTCAGAATCTTGCGTTGAATTGGAACCTTGGCGAGGAAAACACGCAGACTTCGGAGGAGCAACGTGCCATGGCGCAGTACATCAGCGACACCGATCCCTATATTCATCATATTGTCATCCACACTTATCCCAATATGCAGGATCGGGTCTACCCGCCACTTCTCGGAAACGGATCAGCGCTAACCGGCGCTTCGCTTCAAAATATGTATAATGAAACGCATGCGAAAACACTTCAGTGGGTAAAAGCCTCAGACCAGGCAGGCAAACCATGGGTTGTTGCTAACGATGAACAGGGTTCTGCCAGTTTTGGCGTGCCACCTGATCCAGGCTACGAAGGATTTAGCGGCACAGCCGGGAAAGGTGACGATGCCTACGACCTAAATGACATACGGCGATACACGCTTTGGGGAAACCTAATGGCAGGTGGAGCCGGCGTGGAATATTATTTTGGGTACAAACTCCCTCAAAACGACATTGTGGCGGAAGATTTTCGCAGTCGTGATAAATCGTGGGACTATTGCCGCATCGCTCTTGACTTCTTCAAGGAGAAAAAAATCCCGTTTTGGGAAATGGAAAATGAAGATGAATTGGTCGGAAACTATGCACATGATAACTCGCTCTATTGTTTTGCCAGCAAAAGTGAACTTTACCTGGTCTATCTGCCTCATGGCGGTAAGGCGACCCTGGATATGACCCTGGCAGCGGGCGAGTTCAGTGTTTCCTGGTTTAACCCACGAGAAGGTGGCGCACTTTTTCCTGATAAGATTGTTGATGGCGGTCAGCCCGTGTTGCTCAACGCACCATCAAAAAATGATGATTGGCTCGCTGTAGTAAAACGACAGAGACCTTAAGTCTACGTTGAAACATTGTTAAGGGTACAGGATTTCTCTCCTGGTTGACCAGGTCTGTTTTAAATCAGGAGATAAATCTTGTTGTTTTCTGGGCTGGGGAACGAAGGGAAAAACAACCAGATTTTTCGAATCTGTCAAAGTAAAATTTGGTTGAAATAGTAGTTTTTATTTTCAGATTAGACCTGATCTGAATTGCATTCATAATTTATTTTTCACCAGCTAATTAATACGAAATTGATGATGAGTAAAATAACTCTACTGGGGATCCTTTTGCTGTTTATTCAGTTGAATAATAAAAGCTATGGACAAGCACCGATAGAGAAAAAACATTCGCTGAATTTCTTTTTGGATTGTCATGATTGTGATTTTTCGTTTGTGCGACAGAAATTGAAATTTGTTTCGTTTGTCCGTGATCCGAAAGAGGCCGACGTCCAGATTTTAGTGAGTGATTCAAAGACGGGTAGTGGTGGTAAAAAATATTATCTTAATTTTATTGGGTTGAATTCGCTTAAAGGGCAGGATTTTGAGTATGGGTATACCAGCAACCAACTGGATTCGGATGATGACATCCGTCGGGGTTTATTGAAGAGGCTTGAGACCGGAATACTGCAATACTATTCTAAAACCGGCTATTTTGACGAGCTTGATATTAATTTGGGCATGAGGGACGGTAAACGAGTCGTTGATAAATATAATGATCCCTGGAAGAAGTGGGTATTTCAGGTAGATGCAGGCAGTTACCTGAAAATGGAGGCCAGTAAAAACGAATATTCGTTGAATACCGAAGTTCAAAGTGAGAAAGTGACTGAGGCCTGGAAAACAAAATTCAAGGGAGAATATAATATTGATCATGAAAGCTACCTTGATAATGGAGAAAAGATTGTAAACAATCAAAATAGCACCGATTTTTCAGCCAATTACATCAAGAGCCTGAATCCACGCTGGTCAGCCGGCATTTTTGGTGAATATCTCTCAGATACCTATATAAATACCAAGAATTCAGAGCGCTTGTATGCCGGACTGGAGTATAATATTTTTCCATGGGACATGAGCAACCGCAAGGTTTTTATCTTGCGTTACACCACGGGTGTCCAGAATTATGTGTATTATGAAGAAACCATTTACAACAAAATACGAGAGATTCGAGCTTACCAGGCTATAAAACTGGAACTCCAATTGGTACAACCCTGGGGAACCATCGAGTCCAGCCTGGAGGGATCCAACTATTTTCACGATTTTTCAAAAAACAAGCTGACATTTAATTCTAAATTCTCGGTTCGATTGGCGAAACAGTTTTCGGTGTATGGGAAAATGAAAGCACAAGTGGTCCACGATCAGTTATATCTATCTAAAGGCGATGCTTCGCTGGAAGATGTTCTGTTACAACGCCGTAAATTGGCTACAACATACGAAGTTAAAATGGAAATTGGCCTTCGCTTTACATTTGGTTCTATTTATAATAGTGTAATCAATGAACGCTTTTGATGTGTTCCGTTTGGCAATTTCCGGAACAATAAAAACGTATCCAGTAGCTGAAAAATACAACAAGACTCCGGCGCAGGTTGCCTTGCACTGGAACTTACGGCACGAAGTGGTTATGATTCCTAAATCAATCAACTCCAACCGTATTGTTGAGAACGCTCATTGTTTAAAAATAAATTGTAGAGTTTGAAAACCAACTAAAATATTAAGTAGTCAATTAATTATGAAAAAATCAAAGGTTATTCTGAATATTGGTTTGATATTACTTTGCGTAATATCGAATACGAACATGGGAACTGCTCAAAACAAGCAGGCTAAGCCACGAGTAATTATTATGTCTGACTTTCCGCCAGTTGACGTTATCCCCGGTGGGTTGGGCTATGGCCCATCCGAGAAACGCAGTGATCCAGATGATGTGCAGTCGATGATCCGCTTTCTTCTCTACTCAAATGATTTCGATGTCGAGGGTCTGATCGCTACATCAGGCACCAAGGCCTATATCGCTAGAAAACAAAATATTTTGGACATTCTAAATCTGTACGACCAAGTGGATGAGAATCTGAGGAAGCATGATCAGAGGTATCCAACCGCTGACTATTTGCGTTCGATTACCTGGCAAGGCCGTGATGGGACGTACGGAAAAAATGGTATGAAAAATCTAGGTAAGAATATGGATACGGAGGCTTCAAACGCGATTATCAGGATAGTGGACAAACCTGATGATCGGCCAGTATTCGTTTGTGTCTGGGGTGGTTCGTACGAAGTTGCACAGGCGATCTGGAAAGTTAAAAATACGCGTACTCCTGCTGAACTTGAACGTTTCCTGAGTAAGTTGCGTATTTATTTAATTGGAAAACAGGACAACACTGCGCAGTGGCTACTCGATAATTTCCCAAAATTGTTCGTGATTTGCTCAGAGAATAATTTCAAGGGGATGATTTGGAACGCGGCTGGCTCTGATACAACACTTGCGAACCTGACATGGATTAACGCGCACATCCGCAAAGGACATGGGCCGTTGGGCGCAGTATACCCCAAAAGCGGGTGGGATCCGAAATCACCGGGGCAGAAGGAAGGAGACTCGCCTTCATTCCTTTACCTGGTTAGTGCGGTAAACGGATTGAATAACCCTGAAAATCCATCTGAGCCGAGTTGGGGTGGACAATTTGTACGCCCAGACTCTACCAAGAATCATTGGTTTGATGACCCTGCCGGCCCAAAAACCGTCTACCGCTGGCGTTCTCAAGTCCAGGCAGACTTCGCACTTCGCGCAACCTGGATGTTACCTTGACGATGAACTTCAATTCTGGCTTAGCATAAATTAATTCACTGATCCTTACGAATTATCAGTTGAGTTGAAAGCGGCGGAAAGGATATGCTTCATGTGGCAAAGGCGTGTAAGAAATCCATATGGAACCAGAAGGTTTGCAGTTTAAGCAGGTGAGAGTAAATTGAATTGTCAGAAGAATTAGCACTGTGCATAGCAATTATTGAGATAAGGAAGGTAATACTGATCTGAATACATCTGCACTCTCAACAACATTGAATAACCGGAGGTGTTGTGTTCCGGTACTTTACTTGATTAAAAAGAGCTGAAAAGCTCTTTTTTCTTTTTATGAATACGTAGAAATAAGAATCATCAGGTAGAATAGTCTGAGCAGGAAAAGGTTGGTCATTTTAGACACAGCTAAGGATGAATTTGGTTTAAGCTTAGTTTTCTTTTTGATCATGGATAATGAGTTTATTGAGAAGAAAATGTTGATGTGTTATATCTTAATTGTTGTCAATTGGAAAGAATTTCAGATTGTTTCCAGATTGTTTCCCATTTTATTTCAGATTCGGGTAGTTTCTTTGGTTATAAGAAATTGATAAATGAAATAATTGAGAATAGGCATAATACTAAAATTTAGATTGCTATGAGAAAAAAGATTCTTTCACTATTCGTATTTTTTTTATTATCCGTTACTGCTACATGGGCCCAGCAACTGGCTTTCCCAACTGCTGAAGGCTATGGGAAATATACCGTTGGAGGACGCGGCGGTAAAGTATATGAAGTGACAAATTTGAATGATAACGGCCCCGGTAGCCTTCGTGCGGCGGTTGAAGCGTCAGGTCCCAGAACTGTTGTGTTTAGGGTTTCAGGGACCATAATACTGAACAAGGCTTTACGGATTAGAAATCCCTACATTACCATTGCCGGACAAACAGCGCCTGGAGATGGTATTTGTTTGAGAAGATACCCGTTAATGATTAGTGCCGATCAGGTGATCATCAGGTACCTGCGAGTAAGGCTTGGCGACGAATCGGGTCGTGCTGATGATGCAGTATCCAGTAGGTTTGTGAAACACCTTATCGTTGATCATGTATCGGCAAGCTGGAGTGAGGACGAAGTCATGTCGATTTATCATTGTGATAGTATCACTGTTCAATGGTGTATTATTTCAGAAGCCCTATTCGACTCAAACCATCCTGACGACGCCAATACCAGTGTAGATGCGCCTCACGGGTTTGGAGGTATATGGGGATCAAACTATGGTAGCTATCATCACAATCTTATTGCTGATAATGCGAGCCGTAATATCAGAATGGCATCGGGTTCAGGTTACACCGATTACCGAAATAACGTGATATACAACTGGGGGTACAACACCTGCTATGGTGGGGAAAACCAGCAGGTAGGTGATTCCAGATTTTCATTTTCAAAGTTTAACATCGTAAATAACTATTACAAACCGGGTCCTGCAACTGAGCCTGGAGAGAGAGCCTATCGAATTATCAATCCTTCTTTTCGCAATAATACCTCTGATTTCGGGAAATGGTATGTTGCTGGTAACGTCATTGAAGGGAATAATAAAGTGACAACAGATAACTGGGATGGTGGCGTACAACCTAAAGGAGGTAAAGCTAATCTCAATTTAGTTAAACTTGAAAAAGCATGGTCATCCATGCCGATTAATCAGCAATCGGCTAAGGGAACCTTTAATTTAGTGCTTCAAAATGCAGGTGCTACTTTACCCAAAAGAGACCCTGTTGATACTCGAATAGTCAATGATGCCAGAGGAGGGTATGCTACCTATGAAGGCAAAGCATATATAAAGTTTAAAAGAGTAGCCGATAAATCAAAGAAGACCGGAATGATCGACTCTCAAAACGATGTGGGCGGTTGGCCATTACTTAAAAGTACTACCGCCCCAACAGATACCGACCATGATGGTATGCCTGATCAATGGGAGCTGAAACATGGCCTTAATCCCAATAATCCTGTAGATGGAAATAAAGTTGGGAAAGATGGTTACACCATGCTGGAGAACTACTTGAACAGCATTCATTAAGAACTGAGGAAACGATTCAATGGAGACTTCCCCTTTTGGGGAATGTTTCCATTTTTAATAAGTAATCAATGAGCGTCTTTAAAAGCTGGATTGAAAAGACTTTCATATTTGTACTTATACCGGGAGGACAATTCTAATCAAGGTAAAAGGAAATTCTGTTGGCAATAAAAAAAAGCTTCGTGTGGAACGAACGAATGTGACATGGCTTAAGCTGGTAAGTTTGAATGTAAAGGAATGACGGAATGGTCGATCTGGAGAAGTAATTGATTGCCGTTGAGATGTATATATGCTCTTCTATTTAGAAAAGCAGGGTGAAGGACAACCTAACGATTTTGATTGATATGAATGGGAATCCGTTATGAGAGACAAAATTTAAAATTATACTCATGCAAGTATTAGTCTTGGGTGTATTTCAGTTGACTCTGGCACAGATTCCCAATAACAGTTATTGACAGGAAGCAACCGTTTATTTTTAAGTAGTTGCCCTATATTCGTAAAAGAAAAGAATTTTTGTGCTTTCGTTTATTTGTTATATTCTTTCCTTATTTTTGTTATTCTATAACAAGAAAAAACTATTACGATCAATTTATGAATGTAAACCAACTAAAATCTGATAATAATGAATTCAAACAAAATTAGTTTGATTTACCCCAGGGCTGGGAATGGCATCTTGAAACAAGGGGTCACTACCCTGATTTTTATACTATTTATTGGGGTATTCTCCGGGCAAGCTTCTAATCCGCTGAAAGGTACACCTGAGGCGCAGACGTTGTTGAAGGAATTCCCTTTCCTGGGAAAACTTTTGACGACAGAAAATCCCTGGGAAATGCAGCCGGAGGCGCTTGCAGGAAAAGTGTTCGACCGGATGCCGAAAATAGCACAAGGTGATGAAGCATACCCTCTTTTGTTTAGCGATCGTCGTGAGGAAAACGGATGGCCCGGCGAGAAAATATTCGGACAATATGCTTATGAATCTGAATACTATACTTTTGATCGGGAATATCCCGTCATGAAGCTCCACGTTGGTCGTCCGCTCTTGTTTGGTGTGCAGCATGGACGAGTGGAGGCCCTTGCAATGGAAAAAAAACTAACACCAACGTTTCCGTTTCTTGACCCAAAAGTGATACCTCCGTTTTTACAAAAATTGGACAGCATTGTCTACCTATTGGCTCCGTATGGCGCAAGACGGTTACCAAGTGATTTTTACCTCGCTTCGCGTTATTTGCTGCCCAATGACGTTCTAATGACAGTGACCAATTTGACCGGTTCAACCAATGGAACCCCTTATGTCGAAATTGAATTGAGGCCTTGGGGTCCGGTTGAGAAATTTGCAGATAGTCAAACGCTTGCTTTCCCCGGAGCTGAGGGCGCTGGTCGTTATTCGAGGGGTGGACGAGGCGGTAAAGTCTTCGTGGTAACTTCATTGGATGATTATTTGCCAAATGGCCGTCCCGGTAGACCGGAAGGTACCTATGGACAGGCAAGTGAATATGCCACAACACTAGGCAAAGGAAAATGGATCCCTTATGTTGATGCTTTGGGAAATAAACATCCCGGGGAAGGGCGTCCACTATTGCCGGGATTCCCAGCACTACCGCCAGAAAAATTGATTCATGGCACGTTGCGTGAGGCTGTTGAAGCAAAAGGACCGCGCTACATTGTTTTTGCTGTTTCAGGAACCATCAGGTTAAAAGCACCACTTGACATTAAGAATCCTTATATTACCATAGCCGGGCAAACAGCTCCAGGTGATGGTATTCAAATCAGAAATTTTGGAATTCGCGTAAATACACACGATGTTATTCTTAGATACCTCCGTATTCGCGTCGGTGATATTAAGGGGCCTGGTAATCTTAAACGCCTATTAGGAGAACAAACCCATGCACTTGATTTAAACGGAATGAACATTATTGCGGACCATTGCGACATTGCTTATGCCTGCGACCAGGTTTTCAACACGTATGGCCAGCATAGGCGGGAAGCTACTACCCTCCAGTGGTCATATATCTATGGGGCACCAACAGCTTCAACCCATGAGAAAGGGAATCATTCGATGATTTCCGTAGGCGTTGGCTGGGGTTGGGTTTCCTCGCATCATAATCTTTTGGCGCATGGACGTGTGCGCAATCCGCGCATAGACATGCTCACCTACGATTTCAGAAACAATGTCATCTACAATTTTGTGGGCACGGGCTATGGCTCATCAAACGATTATCTGCGTCTGAATTATGTTGGCAATACGCTTAAAAAAGGCCCCGATTCAAAAGGTAACCCGAAATATGCCTGGAGCGAAAACACGAAATATGCACAATGGTATGGCAGAGATAACAAGCTGCCGGCTGATTTTAAAAGCGTTTTCGGCAAATCGGATGTAGCGGTTATCAGTGCGCCTATTCCTTCGATTCCTGTGGTTACCCAACCTGCAGAAGAAGCATATCGATTGGTGCTTGAAAAAGGTGGCGCGACCAAGCCGGTCAGGGACACCATCACTTCGTATGTGGCACAGACGGTCAAAAATGGCACCGGGTTTATCCCTGGAACTCCAGCTGACTGGCCGGAAGGCGGTTTTGCAACGTACCCCAAAGTGAAAGCTCCGGTCGACACAAATAAAAATGGCATTCCCGACAAATGGGAAATCAGTCATGGACTAGACCTGAAAAAGACAAAAGCAACGGGGCACGATTTGGATCCGAAATATGATAACATTGAAGTTTATATGAATTCCATTTAAACTTTTCGAAAAAGAGACAAGAGAAAAGAACTCATTTTCGTCAAAAATAAAATCGATGAAAAGAAAATTAGTAAGTATAATTTTATTGTTGATTCCAGTACTGGTATTTTCGCAATCGCCAAAGAAATCCGTTGAAAAGTGGGGAGTTTACGAGGTGACATTGAAAGGTCCAAGTACCGGGAATCCATTTGTCGGCCTAGAACTTAGCGCCGTATTTACAAATGGTAAAGAGACTTTTGAACCCGATGGATTTTACGATGGTAACGGCATCTTTAAAATCCGGTTTATGCCCGATAAAGAAGGGACTTGGACATACGTAACGCATAGCAACAATGACAAACTCAATGGCATCAAAGGCTCTTTTTTCTGTACGCCGCCATCTGACAATGATCATGGCCCGGTAAAGGTATCGGATACCTATAATTTCTCGTATGCAGACGGAACTCGTTTCATTCCGTTTGGGACGACCATTTATGAATGGTGCTTCTCTCCGGATTCGATTAGAAAGGAGACCATTGCTACCATGAAACATTCTCCTTTTAATAAGGCCAGGATGTTGGTACTTCCTCCCTTCAATAAAAGATATTTAAAAGGTCCCTATAAGCTGGATATTTTTCCGTTTGAAGGTACACCTCCCAAAAACTGGAATTATGCACGGTTTAATCCTGCCTTTTTTCAGCGGATAGAAAATGGTATTAAGCAATTGAATGAGATTGGCGTACAGGCTGATGTCATCCTGTTGAATCCATATGATGGAGGATGGGGATTTGAAAATGTAGATTTAGCTACGGATAAACGATTGATCAAGTATTGTGTGGCGCGGTTTGCCGCTTATCGTAATGTCTGGTGGAGTCTGTCCAACGAAAACAGTTTTATTGAAAGTCTGACGGATAAAGACTGGGATCAATTGTTTAAGCTGGTTCAACGTAAGGATCCCTATCATCATCTTCGTTCCATACATAATGGAGATAGGATTTATCATTACACGGAGCCGTGGGTTACACATGTGAGCCTTCAGAATTACAATGCTTCAAAAGAACCTGGTGTGGTACCACTGCTAAGAGATATCTATAGAAAACCCATCATCTTAGACGAAATCAATTATGAAGGTAACATAAACAGTAGATGGGGACAACTGACCGGTCAGCAGATGACGCATCGTTTTTGGACGACCTATGTAGGTGGAGGATATGCGACCCATGGCGAATCATATAAAACCAGCCGATGGATTTCAAATGGTGGTGGACTAATTGGAACGAGTCCGGCCAGAATTGCTTTCCTGAAAAAGATTGTTGATGCAGCTCCTGCACTAAACCCTATAGATCAGGCCTATATTCTCAATATGGCAGGTGAGCCCGGAAACTATTATCTGAAATATTTCGGAAAACAGGCTCCAAAACAATGGAAGTTTGAATTACCTCATAAAAACCTGAAAGACGGTATGCGATTCAAAGTAGAAATTATTGATACCTGGAATATGACCATCACTCAGGTGAATAAAATATTTGAGGTTAAAAAATTAGACAACTATTATTTCATCGATAAGGAGAACCGTTCGGTAAAATTACCGGGGAAACCATATATGGCGCTTCGGATTACACGAATTGAATAGCTGGAAATTGAAATGACAATAGACCACAGTTTAAATGTCAATCATGAAAAGAAGAAATAAAGTATATCTCCTGGGGTTGTTGCTCGTAGTCGGCACTATGGGCCATGCAGTTGCCCAGAAACTTACGGAAAGCCTTCCTGTATCAAAAGTGTGGGTAGCTGACAATGGCGATGGAACGTATAAAAACCCTGTTCTGCATGCCGATTATTCCGATCCCGACGCCATCCGGGTAGGCACTGATTACTATATGACAGCTTCCTCGTTCAATTGTATTCCCGGCCTTCCCATTCTGCACTCAAAAGACCTGGTCAACTGGGATTTGATAGGCTATGCGCTACACAAACAACCTCCATTCGATGTGTACGACAAACCACAGCATGGCAATGGCGTTTGGGCTCCGTGTATTCGTTACCACGATGGAGAATATTACATCTTTTATCCCGACCCGGATTACGGAATCTACATGGTCAAAGCTGAAAATCCGGAAGGTCCATGGTCGGATCCTTTGTTAGTAAAAGCTGGAAAAGGACTGATTGACCCGTCTCCCCTCTGGGACGACGATGGGAATGCTTACCTGGTTCATGCCTTCGCCGGAAGTCGGGCCGGAGTAAAAAGTTTACTAATGGTCAGTCGCATGAAGCCCGACGGCACCGGACTAATTGGGAATGATGTAGTGGTTTACGATGGTCATAAAGATGACCCGACAGTGGAAGGGCCCAAATTTTACAAGCGCCACGGTTATTACTACATATTTGCTCCGGCAGGTGGCGTATCAACTGGTTGGCAGATTGTATTGCGGTCAAAAAATGTATTTGGCCCCTATGAAAGAAAAGTGGTGATGAAACAAGGCTCAACAAATATAAACGGGCCGCATCAGGGGGCTTGGGTGGATACTCCTGGTGGTCAGAATTGGTTTCTTCATTTCCAGGAAAAAGAGGCCTATGGTCGTGATGTTTTGCTGGAGCCAATGACATGGAAAAATGATTGGCCTGTTATTGGTGTTGATAAAAATGGCAACGGAATCGGCGAACCGGTTTTGACCTGGAAAAAGCCTGACGTTGGCCGCACGTATCCAATTGTAACGCCTCCTGAGAGTGACGAATTCAACAGCCCAACATTGGGTTTGCAATGGCAATGGCATGCCAATCCGAAAATTACCTGGGGTTTTCCTTCAGGAAGACTGGGCTTTTACCGATTAAACTGTATTCCTAAACCGGATGGTTTTGTGAATCTCTGGTCGGTTCCCAATCTGCTACTTCAGAAATTTCCCGCTGAAGAATTTATGGTGACCGCCAAACTAACCTTCCATAACCATTTCGATGGCGAAGAAGTTGGATTGGTGATCATGGGCGAAGATTATCAGTACATCAAACTCGAGCAAGAAAACAAGCAAGTGGTCGTAAAAACCATAACCTGCCATAATGCCCCGAAAGGCAACCCGGAAAAGGAAATTTTCCAGCAGAAATTTAGCGGTAATACCATCTACTTCCGGGTCAAGGTACAGAAAGGAGCAATTTGCAGCTTTAGCTACAGTGCCGACAATAAAAAATTCATCACGGCAGGCGAAAATTTCCATGCCGTTCCGGGACGTTGGATTGGCGCCAAAATGGGTTTTTTCGCCTTGCGTAACGGAAAAATAAACGATGCCGGAAACGCCGATATCGATTGGTTCCGGGTTGAGAAAATAGAAAAATAGCATAGTGAACAGGAAAAGCACGGTTGAAATAAAGTAGTCATAAAATGAATAAAATCAACGGGTTAAACGATGATGGGGATGCGTGCACTGTGGATGATTTAACCGATAATGTCAGTAATCCCGGGGCGGCTCCCTGTTTTGGGGCATAAATACCAGGTATTATTTGGATAATAACTAATACATAATTCTATGAATTTCAAAATCTTAGTTTTTCTAGTGACCATGGTTTTGATGGGGAATTCCGAGAAAAAGGATGTTACTCAACTTTATACCATTGGAGATTCGACGATGGCCACACAGGCTTCGAGTAAATTACCAACAGGATTGGCCAAGCATGAGGATGCACAGCGTCCTGTTGTTGGTTTGGATAATTGGTTCAATCACGAACGTAATAAGGCAGGTCAGATTTATCATTACACCTGGACCGATACGTTGAATAGTGGTTTCTCACAATTGGGAGATGTGTTCAAAGCAAAAGGCGCCATTCTTAAAACCATTGCACGGGCCCCGATACCGTCAGTATTGGGTGGCTTAGATGTTTATATTATTGTCGATCCGGATACGACCAGTGAGAATCCACATCCGAATTACATTACCGGGCCTGATATTTCTTCCATTAAAAACTGGGTAAGTAATGGGGGCGTACTGCTCTTGCTGGCTAACGACGGTCCCAACTGTGAATTCACTCACTTAAATCAACTGGCCGGGACGTTTGGATTCCACTTTGTGCCGACAACACTTAATCCGGTGACAAATCATCAATGGGAAATGGGTGCCGAAACCAACCTGCCGAATCACCCATTATTCAAAGGAGTCAAGAAAATTTATCTGAAAGAGGTGTCTCCAATTTTGCTAAGTAAAAATGCCAAACCCATTCTGAAAGACGGTAAGCATATATTGATGGCAGAAACTACGTTTGGAAAAGGCAAAGTACTGGCAATCGGCGACCCATGGTTGTATAACGAATACATCGGTAACAGTCGTTTACCAAAGTCGTTCGAAAATATGAAAGCCGCACATAATCTGGTCGATTATTTGTTGAGTGAGACAAAACAGTAGAATATAGACTAATTTATGGTATTGGGCTTTGCTAAAAGAAGAACATCAGCCTAAAAATATGAACAGAAAAAAATTGTAAAAAAAAGCACTATCCTAAAAACTGTGTAAATGAAAAAGGGGCTGTCCAATTATTTTGGGGACAGCCCCTTATTCAAATCTGCCTACTTTGATGGCGGATTTTTATTTTTCCATATGAACAGGTATGCTCAGGATTGAAAACCGGATTACTATCTAAGCAAGTTCTTTTTGTCGTGCCTATAGTGTGGGTTCCTGGGTTTCCTGACAAGGTATTCTATAATTTACTTTACTGTATCCAAAATCAGTACCCAGTCGTTTCCATCCTTCACTTCACCCGGAGGATTGAATTTGTGCACCCCTTCATTGGCAAACTGACCAATCTTCGTAGTTTGTCCATTCCGGGGGCTATACCAGCTTGCTTTGACTTGCTTTCCTTCAATTTTGCCCATGTTCACGGCAATGTTCCTGGCATTGTAAGTATAGATAAATGCATAATCCTTACCGCGGGAAGCAATTTCGTAATTGTATTTTTCACCTTGCGTACTGCTATTCACCAGCGTTTTATCCGGAACCCGTTCAAAATACGGACGCGATAGCATCAGTTTCTTCAGGTATTGCATTTGTCCGGCCCCCGGATCCTCAATGGCTTCGGTCCAGTATTCTTTCGCACCGTAGGCTGGTTCTTTATCCTTAGGATTGTAAAACTGCATCACCGCATTGTTACCATAAGTATGTCCGCAGGCTCCGGCAAAAACTGACCAGTAGGCATAGCGGCGGGCATCAGAGGCGTTCCAGTAGGGTTGGTTGGTGTCGTGCAGTCCCTGCGGAATTCCTTCATACGAAGGTTCTCCATCAAGGGTGGGTTTGGTTGGTTTTAAGTTGAAATCAGTTTGAACATAGCGCCAGTTATCTTCGCCGTAAGCCAGCTTTGTATCGTCCTGGTCGTAACGGCGATGCCCCGACTGGAACATATTAAAGTCAAGCCATTTTTTGTTATGAAACCACATTGAAGACTGTGTTCGTCCTCGTGGGTGAAATGTTATCAGGTGGTTGGGATCATGCTTTTTGAGTGTCTTCCCAATGGTGTTCCAAACATTAATAGAGTCATTCCCCTGAATATCGCCACCGTTGACCCAAATGACATTAGGAAAATCTTTATACCGGTTAGCCAGAAATTCAGCATAAGCTTTACCCTGTGCCACATCCACATCTCCGGCTTTGACATTGCTACCCCAAACAGGGACCATTGCGATGTAAATTTCCCGTTTACCGGCTTCGTTGATTACGTAATCCACATTGTCCCAGTAGTCATATTCTTCCGGTTTGTCGAAAGAGCTCCCTTCTGTTACCAGTGGATGAGCCACATCACGGTTCACCAGCGCTGAATCGCCATACATATTTTTAGCAGAAACACTGTGTAACACCATTACCTGGATAACATTGAAGCCTTTCTGTGCCCGGTTATCCAGGTAATGAAGGACTTCCTGCCTGTTTAATTTGGTGAACAACAACCAACCGGTATCGCCCTGCCAGAAAAACGGATTTCCTTGAGAATCCATCAAAAAATGTCCATTCTTTGACACTTTCAACCAATCCGGCTTTCTAGATTTGCTTTCCTTTTGTGTACAGGCAAAAAGTAAACATGCTGAACACAGGAGAATCAATAGCTTTTTCATAGGTCATTGATAATTAATGATGCGATAATGCTTAGGTGAAAGATTTCTTGCACATTTGCATCAATTTTCATGGAATAATCAGTGTTTAAAGATATGTACATCTTTTCTAACCGATTCAATTTTGAATGATTTTATTTTTCGTTTTGCATCGAATTGACCTTGTATTATTTTTTGTTTTGAAAAATAAGGTAAGTTATAGCAGGGGTAAAGAAGTTAATTGTTTTAAAATAACGTGTAACCGATACACAAAATAATGCTACCACAACAACGACGGGAGAAAATACTGGACTTAATCAGAGAAGACGGGCATGCCAAGGTCGCGCAGCTTAGTGAAATATTTAACGTTACCGAAGTCACCATCCGACAGGATCTCGAAAAACTGGAGAAAGACGGTTATGTCGAGCGGGAGCATGGTGGAGCTTACCTCAAAAATATTGGATTGAATGTAAAGAACGTTGCTTTACACAACCAGGAGCGTATTGCAGAAAAGGCGGCAATTGCCAGAAAGGCACTGGAACTGATTAACGATGGGGATACCATTATTCTGGATTCTGGTTCAACAACCACCGAAATCGCAAAGTTGATTACCGGCTTTAAGAGTTTGACGGTCATTACTGACTCCCTGAACATCGCCCTGATACTCGGAGGGATTCCTGAGATAAATCTGGTGGTAACCGGTGGTGAGTTTAAGTCACCGACTTTATCGTTGACAGGGCAAAAAGCGGCAGATTTTTTCGACGGCCTGCATGTTGATAAGCTCTTCCTGGCTACTGCCGGAATTACATTGAAATCTGGTCTTACCTATCCCAGTATCAGTGATCTTGTTGTGAAGCGTGCGATGATCGAGTCAGCCAATGAAGTTTACCTGGTTGCCGACTCCAGTAAAGTGGGGAAAAGCGCCTTTGCCAGTCTTGGTGCCCTTTCTTTAATTGATTACCTGATTACTGATTCAAAGATCCTTGGGGCAGACAGTAAAATGCTTCAAGACAATGAGGTTAAGATTATTGTTGCATAACCTTTAGGAAGAGACTGCCCAAAAGGATTTTTTAATATTCTGGTGAGAATAACAAAAAATCTTTCGTCGAATATATTCACTATTTTTTTCATTTTCAATAGGTTCCTCTGTGATTTGTTCGTCTGGGAATGCGACTGTTTATAAACAGGGATGACAATAGAATTGCTTCCGTAATTGTCAATTTAGTTTTCCTTTTACTTTTTAAAAGTCTGTATTCTAAAAGAATGAAAGATCAGGAAGGTTCCACCAATTTGGGCTCACTGAATCTGAAAATCGTGTTGGAGAATGTTGACATGATTGGTCCACCAACCTGAGTCGGTTGAATGCCTCCAGTGGGAGGCGAAATGAGTCAATTGACTGATTTGTGTCAGGTTACTTCAAGCACAAAACAAGCTCCGGATTTATCGATAATACGGACAAAGAGGCAACTTTAGCTGAACCGTCTTCTCTCAAAAGTTCCAATATTTTTTCGCGCCGTTGATTTTGCAGTAAATTTTTAAGTTTCATCCACTTTCCTTTTTTTCGCTGGTCGAAATCATTTGCCTGTTTTCAAAGGCATCATATGGAACTCGCCTGATTACAGTTCGTTGCGTTTAAGTCAATATTATTGTCATGCTCGTTTCGTTAGTTGATTTCTTAACTTAAAAGTTTTCGTAATTAAAATATTATATCAGGAGTAATTCTTCATTAAGTCAAAGGGTTATGATTGTATTGGATTGAGTGAATTAACAGAATCCAAATGTTAATATTCGAAAAAAATATTTACTCAAACGAAACAGCCATTATTTGGTGTTTTTTTGATTTATTAATGTGTAACCTCACCTTTCCTTAAGTCTATTAGTAGTTACAAGATGCAGATATAGAGCCAGTAAGAATATGTTTTACCAGCCAATGATACTTGATGTTAATCAACTCGATGTCTGTTTATTTCGACATAATATTTTTCAAGTTTGCGAGTAAAAACCAAAGTAGTTAATGTTAAGGTAAAATAAATATGATTTTTATTTGTTAATGTTTGTTTCTTTTTTACATTTGGAGCCAAATGAATTAACGAAAATCTTCGAAAAGGTTTTTATTAGTTTTGAAAATGATGAAATACTGAGAACTGATGGACATGAAGTATTGGAAAATACTATTGCATTTAAAGATGTTTGAAATCGCATATGTCAAATATAGTTCAGTACTGCTTTTTGCTTCTGGGTGCGCTTTTGCACAGCAGCCATCGGCCATAGTATCAATATCTGTTTTCTGAAAAATTTAATGAACTAAACGAAACTAAAACTATGAAGCGGACGAGGCAAAATCTGAAAAATTTAAATCGAATAATACTTCCGTCAATAGTTCTTCTGTTGGCAATTATGCTCTTCATACTTTTAAATATAATTCTTTAACATAAAAAATGGGGAGTAAAAAATGGAATAGCTGGAAAAAGTAAATACAATAAAGCCATTACAAAATAAAAACTAAAATGATGAATGTAACAGTTCAAAATTATTAATTCAAACTTAATCCAATAATTATGATTCCATGTCTAAGCAAAACGTCTAAAATTCCCAATCGGATAATCTTGGTCTTACTAGTTGGAATTTTTACGCTATTTAGTGTGAAGGCATTTGCACAAAGTAAAACGATTAAAGGTACAGTGACTGATGCGGCAAATGGAGAATCTTTGCCAGGGGTTACAATTGTGGTTAAAGGAACCACAACCGGTACAATAACCGATTCAAAGGGGAATTTTACATTAAGTGTACCAAGTCCTGATGTTACATTGGTGTTCTCTTATATCGGTTATGCTAAGCAGACAATTCCTTTGAAAAACAGGTCAACTATTAACGTTAAAATGCAGACGGACGTTAGTCAGTTAGATGAAGTTAAGGTAGTTGCTGTTGGTTATGGAACAGTTAAACGGGAAAATCTAACCGGTTCTGTTGCATCCATATCGTCAAGGGCTTTAGCTAAGGTACCCGTTACAAACGTATCAGAAGCTTTAGCAGGTAGACTTCCTGGTGTAAGAGTTCAAACCATGGATGGTGCTCCGGGCTCTGATGTCATTATTCGTGTAAGGGGTGGAGGTTCTATTTCGCAAGACAATGCTCCTTTATATGTGGTTGATGGTTTTCCTGTTGATAATTTGAATAATATTGCTCCGGCAGACATTCAAAGTATTGATGTTTTAAAAGATGCCGCTACTACTGCTATATATGGTTCCCGCGCATCAAATGGCGTTATACTTGTTACAACAAAAAGCGCAAAAGCGGGTAAGACTACTGTTAGTTTTGACACCCATGTACAGTTAAATACGTTCCCGAAAGAAAGGAAATACAAGGTCTTATCTCCATATGATTTTGTACAAATGCAATATGAAACAGCTGCAATGAATAATACGCTAGATCAATTCACCAAAGACTTTGGTGTGTATGATGATTTAGAGTTATATAAAAATGTTGCACCTATAGACAAGCAAAACGATTTATTTGGAAATAACACTTATTCTAAATATTATAATCTTAGCGTCACAGGTGGTACTGCTGCTACTAAAATGATGCTTGGTTACACTGGAAATAGAGACGATGGTCTTATGGTGGGTTCTGGCCTAAGTAGAGATGCTTTTGTTTTTAAATTAAATCATAAGATTTCTAAGAAAATAAAACTTGATTTAGGTGCCAGAGTAACCAATAGAGTGGTAAATGGTGCCGGAACCTCTGGTTCATCACAATTAAGAGTGTCTCGTATCGTTACCGCACAACCAACAAATGGTTTAGCAGACCAGATGATTATTGACCCAAATGCTGTTGACCAATCTTATTACAACCAGTTTTTATTGGATCAGTTGAATGCAGTTGAATATGCAAAACAAGATTACAGAAAAAGAACTGATTTAAGCTATGTCTTTAATACCGCATTAACTTATGATATTTTAGATAACTTAACTGCTAAATCAGCCTTTACAATAGAAAATAAAAATTACGAAAATCTTAGGTTTTATGGCCCTTTAACAGGTGTTGCTCAAGTAAACGGAGGATTGCCTGTTGGTTTAAAACAGGATCAACAATCCCGTTCCTATAAACTTACGAATACCTTATATTATAATTTTAAAAATCTTGGAGAACACCAATTAAATGTATTGTTGGGTCAGGAAGTAAGTTCTTATAGTCGTAAAGAACAGGATGTACAGGCTGGTGGTTTTAGGTATTCTATGACTCCGGATGCGTTATTTGCAAATATGCAACTAGGCCAAAATCAATATACATCACAAGGTACGAGTGAGGCTGCCAATTCAGATATGCTTTCCTTTTTTAGCAGGGTCAATTATACTTTCAAAGACAAATATTTATTTACGGCAACCTTACGTCGTGATGCATCTAGTAAATTTGCAAAAAATAATAGAGTAGGATATTTCCCGGCTTTTTCGGCTGGTTGGAAAATTTCCAGTGAACCTTTTTTAATGGGGTCAAAAGCTGTTAATGAGTTAAAGTTAAGACTTAGCTACGGAACCACTGGTAATGATCGAATCCCATCAAATTCAACGAATTTATTGTTTGCTCCAAATTCACCTACCGATACCAGGGGGCCTGGTTTTAACAATAATCAATCTGCGTCCTATTATTTTATGTATTCGCCAGGCGGTGTGTTATATAATCCTGAATTAAAATGGGAAACAACCGTTGGTAAAAATATTGGATTAGATTTCGGATTTTTTAAAAATAGAATAAACGGTAGTTTAGATGTTTATAGTAATCAAACGAAAGATCTGTTGATTAAAGCACAAATAGCTCCCATTTCAGGGTTTAATTATCAATGGAAAAATATAGGTAATACCTCTAATAAAGGTGCAGAATTGGGTCTGAATTTCAGAGTTGTAGATAAAAAGGATTTTTCAATATCAATAAATGCAAATGTTGGCATTAACCGGTTCAAAATTGATAAACTCGATGGTACACAATCTCTGGCTACAGCTTCAAATTGGGCTGGTACAGATTTAAAAGAAAATTTGGATTACCTGGCCGAAGTTGGAAGTGAAATTGGACTAATCGTAGGTTATGTGAGTGATGGATTTTATACTGTTGACGACTTTTCAAGCTATGATGCAGCAACTGGTCAATATATATTAAAACCTAAAGACGCTAATGGCAATCCGCTTGTAGACGATACACCGCTGTTAAAAATTAATCAGCTTAGGCCTGGTAATATAAAAATAAAAGACTTAAATGGAGACGGCGTAATTAATGCTGAAGACCGTCGGGTAATTGGACATACTTTGCCAAAGGCTACCGGTGGTTTTGGTTTAACCGGCAACTATAAAAGATTTGATTTTTCAGCATTTTTTAGCTGGTCTTATGGTAATGATGAGTACAATACCGGAAAAATTGCATTTAATATGTTGTATAGTAGCAATGGCGGGCGTTATCAAAATATGCTATCTACAATGGATCCTTCTAAGAGATTTACATATGTTGATACAAAAGGCGAATATGGCCCTGCAGGTGCAGTGATTACAGATTTGGCTACGTTAGGAAAAATGAATGCAGGAAAAACAATTTGGAGTGGTAATATGTCATTTGCCGGAAGAACACCGGTACTTACTGACTGGGCTGTTGAAGATGGTTCTTATATTAGGTTTAGTAACCTAAATATTGGCTATACCGTGCCATTGAGAAGTTCTTTGATTTCAAGATTGCGTATTTATTTCAGTGCAAACAACTTATATCTTTGGACTAAATATTCTGGTTATGATCCTGATGCAAATGGGTCCAGGAGTGATGGTTATAAAGCGTTAACGCCTGGTGTAGATTACTCTACTTATCCAAAAAGCAGAAGCTTTAGTTGTGGAGTAAATGTCACTTTCTAATTCAAAGAAGATATAAAATAAATTATAAAAATATTTATTATGAAGCAAGTTATAAATCTTATAATCATAATAATAGCGGTAATTTTTACTGGCTGTAAAAAGGATTTTCTAGATCCGGTTTCACTTTCAACATTTGATAAAACGCTGGTTTTTTCTAATATTGATGATGCCAGAAAAGCAACAAATAATGTTTATAGACAATTTGGTGAAGATGGATATAGAACCAGACTTTCTATAACCATGCAAGGTAACTCCGATATTTGTTTCGGTGGCGATAGAACCTCTTCAAAGGATAACTACCAAATAATCGGATTACATGCCGTAGCAGGTAACGGAGATTTAAAGAAAGCCTGGGAATCAGCTTATGCTGCAATAAAGGACTGTAATGTAGTAATTGATGGTATTTTAGCAAGTGATCTTTACAACTCAAAAACTGATCCAGCCGCTAGTGCTGATATGCATCAATTCATAGGTGAAGCCTATGCAATTAGAGCATTTTGGTATAGTAACCTGGTATATCAGTGGGGCGATGTTCCTTTTACAACAGCAGCGCCTAAAGCAGGTATGGATTTTAACCTTCCTAAAACAGATAGAAACGTGATTCTCTCTGCTATGATCAAAGACTTAATAAAGGCAGAACCTACCATGAAATGGGCGGATGAGCTGCCACAATCGATACAACAAGTCAACAGAGAGTTTGTTATAGGACTGATTGCCAGGTTGTCATTGCAACGTGCCGGATATTACTTAAAACCAGATATGACTAAAGCGCGTGGTGATTCTGTAACAGAGTATTACACAATTGCCAGAGATTATTGCCAAAAATTAATGACTTTAAAGGACAGGACTTTACCAAGAGATTTTGCACAAGTATTTAAAAATGAATGTCAAAATATCTACCCAAGTAATAGTGATATGTTATTTGAAATTCCTTTCGCGCTTACTACAGGCGAAGTTGGATACAATATTGGTATGAGACTTGCTGGTGGTCCTAATAACCCATATGGACAAGGCGGTCACGATCTTAGCATGGCACCAAGTTATTTCTATTCATTTGATGCGAAAGATTTAAGAAGAGATGTTACTTGTGGTATGTATGATCTGGATAAAAATTTAGTTCCTTCTGTTGTGCGTATGACTGATATTTCACAAGGGAAATGGAGTAAAGAATATTGTGACCCATCGTTAGGTACAGCTTCTTTTAAAGGAACCGGAATAAACTGGGTTGTTATGAGATATGCAGATGTACTATTAATGTTTGCGGAAGCCGAAAATGAATTAAACGGGCCCGACGAAGCGGCACAAAATGCTTTAAAAAGAGTACGGGAGAGAGCTTTTGATCCAGGTGATTGGGCTACCAAAGTGGATGATTATGTAAATTCAGTATCTGGTAGCAAAGAGTCTTTCTTTAATGCTATTGTTAATGAAAGAGCCTGGGAATTTGGTGGCGAATTATTACGAAAGTATGACCTAATTAGATGGGGATTATATTCGCAAAAAATGACACAGGCAGTTGATGAAATTAAAGCTTTAGCTGATGAATCTTTAACTGATAATCCATCAGCCAAACATGCATCTTATATCTATTATCGGGTTGATAATAAGAAAATAACTATTTTTAAAGATGGTTTATACAATAATGGCGCAGTGCCTCCTGGCTATATCCCAAGTACTGGCGCAGATTTAGATGGCAATACCTTGCCGCTCGTAAATGGATGGGTTAGAGCCGACTGGACTAGTAGTTTATGGGACAGTGGTACAAATGACTATAATTCCATCTTAGACAAGTGTTTTGGACCTTATGTTGAATCTTCACCTGTTCGATATATTCAACCTATTCCATCGGTAGCTATCGATAATAGTGGTGGTGTTCTGGCAAATGATGGTTACGGATTTCAAAATTAATCTCTAAAAATCAGACAAATGAAGAAAAATATAATTCATACTATTAGCATTCAAACAATTTTGTTTTTATGTGTAGTAACGGTAATGGTTTCTTCCTGTAAAAAGGATAATCCGATATATGAACAAACCCGGTTATTCAGACCTGTTCTCAATCAACCATTGTCTGCTCAGGGTAATGCGATAATCGTTAACATGGGTAATTTAAGTAAAGCCTCAGGTTATACCATCGAATTGAGTAGAGACTCCTTCAATACGGTTGAGTATTCAGTTAAAGTAGATACGAGTTATGTAGTACTTAATCAAGATAATCTTGGCGATGAATTATATTGGAATATGCTCTATCAGGTGAGAGCCAAAGCGGATGCGTCAGATTCTATATATGATAGTAAATTTTCAGATTTAGGTTCTGTGCGAACAGAACGTTTCCCAAGCATTTTAAAGGTTCCTAACTTAAATATAGATGTTACTGATGTGGAAGCAAGATTAAGATGGAGTGTTGAAGGGCTTCCGGTGACTGGCATCAAGGTTTTTGCGCCAGATGATATAAAGCTGACAAATCCATTATTGCCCGAATTTGCCGTTGCCGATAGCGGACAAACAAGTGGGGAGTGGATTATTAATGGACTTCAACCTGCAACAACATACCAAATAGCTATTTATAGTGGAGCCACCCTTAGAGGTTGGGTTAAATATACAACGAAAGCAGCCGATGTTGATCCAAATGCTCCCGGAGTAATTGACCTTACTCAAAGTACGGACCCTGATGCGCTTGTAAATGCATATGCAACTGCCAGTGATGGTGACATTATTTTACTGAAATTTGGTGCTTCTTATAATCCAATTACCACTTTTGATAAGTCAGTAACCATTCAAGGCGAATTAGGAATTGGACAGGATAAAGCAAGGATCATCGTTAATAGTAGTGCAAACTGGCCGGAAGGTGCAAATATCGATCACATACGTTATAAGAACTTATACTTGTTATCACCCAGTAACGGCAATTATGTATTGTACCCAGGCAATAACAACACTACTGTAAATGAAATTACTTTTGATGATTGTTATATCTATAATCTTAGAGGCGTCTTAAAAAGTAAAGGGGATTATGATGTCATTAATAATTTTAATATAAATAATTGTTATTTAGATTGGATTGGTGGTTATGGAGTTGCCTACACTGATGGCAAAACCGGCCAGATGATAAAAAATATCAATTATACAAACAGTACGTTTAATCATTGTGAATTTTTATTTTATGTAAGAAATTCAGTTGAGAATGTACTTGTTGACGGTTGCACCATTGTAAACCAAAATAATAGTATTTTCAGACTTAGGAATGATGGTGTTGATGTAACAAACAGCTGGACAATATCCAATTGTATTTTCGGTCACGCTAATAAAGGCGTAACTGAGGTAGATTTTCTTAATGGAAGTTCAAATGCTGCAATAACGGCTACTGGTAACTATATCGTAACCGATTTCGTTTGGCATGATGATTCTGAAGTTCCTGCTGGTTTAGTTGTTGGAAACGCAGGTTGCACTCAAGCAGATTTATGGGCAGATCCTGATGCAGGTAATGATTATGTAGACCCTACAGATGCTGAACCTCTTGGAAATGGATTCCAAGGTGATTTTACGATTGTAAACACCGTTTTCCCCGGGAGATATGATTCAGGAGATCCGAGATGGCGTATGAAATTGTGAGCTATCCATATTGAATTAGTTTATTAATTTGTAACGTAAAGAATACCTGAAGTCCGCCACTGAAAGGTGGCTGACTTCAGGTTTTAATGTTCTGATTTTGGAGTTATCATTGATTCAGAGATTTTCTTTATCGAAAAATGGTAACTACACAAGTACTGGTGGGGGTTAGAACAGATGATCGAAAAAAAGCCTGTTATGGTTCCGGGGTATTAAGGGAGAATCAATTTTCGGAGTGGGTATATAAGCTGGCACAAAATCAAGTAAGTTACAATAGAGGTAAGGAAGTTAATTGCACTAAAAGAATGTGTAACCTATTACCAAAATAATGCTACCACAACAACGACGGGAGAAAATACTGGACTTAATCAGAGAAGACGGGCATGCCAAGGTCATGCAGCTTAGTAAGATTTTTAAAGTCACTGAAGTCACCATTCGACAGGATCTCGAGAAACTGGAGAAAGGCGGTTATGTAGAACGGGAGCATGGTGGGGCTTACCTCAAAAATATTGGAATGAATGTAAAGAACGTTGCTTTACACAACCAGGAGCGTATTGCAGAAAAGGCGGCAATTGCCAGAAAGGCACTGGAACTGATTAACGATGGGGATACCATTATTCTGGATTCTGGTTCAACAACCACCGCAATCGCAAAGTTGATTACCGGCTTTAAGAGTTTGACGGTCATTACCGACTCCCTGAACATCGCCCTGATACTCGGAGGGATTCCTGAGATAAATCTGGTGGTTACCGGAGGTGAGTTTAAGTCACCGACTTTATCGTTGACAGGGCAAAAAGCGGCAGATTCTTTCGACGGCCTGCATGTTGATAAGCTCTTCCTGGCTACTGCCGGAATTACATTGAAATCTGGTCTTACCTATCCCAGTATCAGCGATCTTGTTGTGAAGCGTGCGATGATCGAGTCAGCCAATGAAGTTTACCTGGTTGCCGACTCCAGTAAAGTGGGGAAAAGTGCATTTGCCAGCCTGGGAGCCCTTTCCTTGATTGATTTTTTGATAACGGACTCGAATATTAGTGAGGCAGACATTCGAATGCTTAAGAGTAATGATATTAAGATTGTTGTTGCATGACGCACAACCACAGCGCGGGAACGAATTTTTGCGCTAGTCTTGTGTTCGTTGGCTTAGGAATTTGAAATGCTCCTTCCACAATTTTCTTGATTGGACGCTAAATATTGATGTTTGTTTGCTGTTTGGCTGTAAAGGATTAACTATTTCTTGATTATATCGTATTGAAAACGATACAAATAGTGGTCCACTATTTACTTCTTTTTTTTGCGAGTCTTTTGTTTGATTTATTATTATTTTCTTTTTATATTTCGAAAAATTTCTTTTGCCTTATAGAAGAAAGGTATGTTCTTATATTACGGAAATAATCAATAATGGGAAAACTTAATTGATGTTATTAAAATGAATGGTTCTCAGCAATATATTCTAGCAATCGACCAAAGTACATTTGCTACTAAGGCAATCGTTTTTAACAAAAAAGGAAAAGTAGGGTACAGAACTACGGTTGGTCATGAGCAATATTACCCTCAACCCGGTTTTGTGGAACATGATCCGGTTGAGATTTTCGAAAATACAATGATGGCCATGCATCATGTGCTTGAAGAAAAAAAGATCAGTATTGATGACATTGCTGCTATTTCCCTGACCAATCAGAGAGAAACGGTGATGGTATGGGACAAAAATACAGGGAAGCCGGTCTACAACGCCATGGTCTGGCAATGTCAGCGCGGTGCACCTTATTGTCACGAACTGAAAAGTAAGGGATATGATGAATTAATAAAAAGCAAGACTGGATTGCTGATTGATCCCTATTTTTCAGCAAGTAGTTTGCATTGGTTGATGCAAAATGTCGAGGGAGTAAAAGAACGAGCCGTAGCTGGTGATTTACTTCTGGGAACCATGGATACCTGGTTGCTTTGGAAGCTTACAGGGGGCAAGGTTCATGCGACTGACTATTCGAATGCATGCCGCACCATGCTGTTCAATATTCACACTTTACAGTGGGATAGTGAATTAATCGACTTATTTGATCTTGAAAGAAATATGTTCCCGGAAGTTCGTTATAGTGATGAAATTTTTGGGTACAGTGATCCTGATGTGACTTTCGGAAAAGCATTACCGATTGCGGGACTGCTTGGGGATTCTCATGGTGCGTTGTTCGGACAAAACTGTTTCAGTCCTGGGATGGCTAAAGCAACCTATGGGACGGGTTCTTCTATTATGCTGAATATTGGAAACGAGTCGTTGGATGCGCCTGAGGGCTTGGTTACGTCTATAGGGTATGGCATGAACAATCAAATTTACTACGTATTTGAGGGAAATATTCATTGTACGGGTGATACAATTAATTGGTTGAAGAATGAAGTTCAGTTAATTAGTGACCCATCTGAAACAGAAGGATTGGCGAAGTCTGTCAATGATAATAATGGCGTGTATCTGGTCCCGGCATTCGTTGGACTGGGAGCGCCCTATTGGGACAATGAAGCGCGTGCCTGCTTGTCGGGGATGCCCAGAAACACGAACAAAGCACATATTGTACGGGCTGCATTGGAGAGCATCGCTTACCAGGTTAATGATCTGATACGTCTGATGGAGGAAAGAGGCGGCATTCAGTTGCAGGAGTTGCGGGTCGATGGTGGTCCAACCCATAACAATTTTCTGATGCAGTTTCAGTCTGACATGCTCAATCATGAAGTTGTTCGTTCGGATATAGAAGAGGTTTCAGCTCTTGGTGCTACCTATATGGCCGGGCTGGCAACCGGTTTTTGGAAGGACCTTCAGGAGATTGGATCTCTTCGTGATGTAGATCAGGTTTTTAGACCTGCCATGATGGAAAAAGAAACTGAAAAACTCTATGCTGGCTGGCAAAAAGCTGTAGAGCGGGCTAGATTATCATAAGCAAATAAATTAGGTAAATCAATAAAAAGACAATACTATGAAACCGGGAAAGCAAACATTCGGCGTAATCATCGCCACACGAAACATTTTCAATTATAAACTAGCTGTTGAAGCCCGCAAGAAGGTATTAGCCAAACTTGATAGTATGGGATTCGGTTATGTAATCCTACCTGAGGATGAAACACCGACCGGTAATATTGAGGGATATGCTGATGCTGTTAAGTGCGGTGCTCTTTTTAAGAAAAACAGTGATCTGATTGAAGGTATCATCGTGGTGTTACCTAACTTTGGAGATGAATTGGGGGTAGTCAACTCAATCAAACTATCTGGTTTGAACGTACCTGTCTTGGTACAGGCCGTAGATGATGATAATGATAAAGTTGACGTAAAAAGCCGCCGTGACGCTTTCTGCGGAAAGCTTTCGGTGTGTAACAACTTCTATCAGTATGGCATCAAATTCACCGACACCACCTACCACACTTATAGTTTGGACAGTGCCGAATTTACCAAAGATTTGGTGAAGTTTGCCAGTATCTGTCGCGTGGTGAAAGGATTGAGCAATCTACGCGTTGGTGCTATTGGTACTCGTCCGATTGGTTTCCAGACTATGCGCTATAGTGAGAAATTGCTGCAGAAATACGGTATTACCGTTGTTCCGGTTGATATGTCGGAAATTATTGCCGCTGCAGAGAAGATTGATAAAGACGATCCTGCTGTTCTTGAAAAAGCTGAATCGATACAAATGTATGGAGCTTGTGGAATAGCTTCGAAGGGTAAGGTAGCTCATCAGGCACGATTCGGATTGGCTGTTGAAAACTGGATTAATGAAAACAACATTGATATATCGGCCCTGCAATGTTGGGAATCCATTGAGAAGAATTTCGGTTGTGCTGCCTGTGTTACTATGAGTATGATGGGAGAGAAGCTTATGCCATCAGCTTGCGAAGTGGACGTGGCGGGCACCATTTCTATGTATGCTTTGGCACTGGCAGCTCAAACACCTTCAGCTATTCTTGACTGGAACAACAATTTTGCAGAGGATCGTGACAAAGTAGTAGCTACCCACTGTAGCAATTATCCGAAATCGTTCTTCCAGAGTGAGATTGAAATTGGAAGTCTTGATGTTCTGGGAACAGTTCTGGGGAGTGAAGATACTTTCGGCGCAGTGAAGGGGAAAGTTGCTGCTGGTGACATGACTTATTTCCGAATTTCCACCGATGATAACAAGGGAATCATCAAAACTTACCTTGGAGAAGGTAAAATGACTGACGATCCTTATGGAATGGACGGTGGTATCGCTGTTTGCGAAATCCCGAACCTGCAAAATCTGATGAAGTTTATGTGCAAAAATGGTTTTGAACACCATGTCGCTATGGTTCGCGGCCATGTGAGCGAAGTATTGGAAGAAGCTATTGGCAATTATTTAGGGTGGGATCTTTATAAACACGAGTAAAGAATTCAGATTATCATATAGTCAACCTTGTCCTTACCTGAGTCACTAGTGCTTTTAACCTGGATTGGCTCTTAATGGTATAAGTGATCAGTGATTTTTCATCAGGTATAATATCAGGGGAGAAGACATTGGAAGTATTCTATATGTCCCTGTATGGGGCAATATAAAGTTGTAAAACAATTTGAAAATGTATCGAGGAGAAACGATCCTGAGCGGAGGAATAAGAAAAGAAAATTCATTAGCTATGAGTCAATACACAGATTTGGAACTCCAGTTAAAATCGGTTAAATACCGAAAGGCTTTGCTTAAGTATATTAAGCTGGCAAACGCAGGGCATACTGGGGGAGATTTGTCTTGTACTGATATTCTTAATGTTCTTTACAATGATGTCTTGGGGGTTACTCCGGAAAATTTTGCAATAAGGCATCGTAATCGTTATGTGCAGAGCAAAGGACATTCGGTAGAAGCTTTATATGTGGTACTTGCTGATAAGGGATTTTTCCCGGAAAGCGATTTGGAGACTATGTGTCAATACCAGTCCAAATATGTTGGCCATCCAACACGCAAAGTGAAAGGTATTGAATTTAATACCGGTGCTTTGGGACATGGTTTATCGATTGCTGCAGGAATTGCATTGGCTGCAAAAATGGACAAAACAGAAAACTACGTTTTCACCTTACTGGGAGATGGTGAGCTGGCGGAAGGTTCTAACTATGAGGCTGCGATGATGGCCGCCCACTACAAACTGGATAACCTGGTGGCTATCCTTGATCATAATACCCTGCAAATCACTGGTAGAAATCGTGAAGTTTGTAGTCCTTACCCAATTGATGAAAAGTTCAAAGCTTTTGGTTGGGAGGTTGTTTCTGTTGACGGAAATAGTATTCCTGAGCTCAGAAAAGTATTTCATGAGTTGCCAGCAGAAAAATCGAAACCTACTCTGATCATTGCCAATACAGTAAAAGGGAAAGGTGTCAGCTATATGGAAGATGAAAAAAAATGGCATCACGGCGTTCCGTCTGATGAACAGTACAAGCAAGCGATGGATGAATTAGATGCACTAGAAAAAAAGCTTGTAAAACATTCAATTGTAAACTAAACATGACGATCAAAACACTGACAATGGGAAAGGCAAATCTGGAAGTGTTTGCTGCAACGCTAATGGAACTAGCGGATAAAGATTCCAATATTTTGGCAGCAACGAGCGATTCGCGTGGATCTGGCAAATTGGGTCCTTTTGGAGAGAAATTTCCAGAGCAAATTGTTGAAGTAGGTATTGCTGAACAAAATCTGGTAGGTGTTTCTGCAGGATTAGCTTCTGCCGGGAAAAACGTGTTTGCTGTATCGCCCGCTTGTTTTTTGAGTGCCAGGGCATTGGAGCAGGTTAAGAATGATGTGGCCTACTCCAATCAACCCGTAACACTGGTTGGAATTAGTGCCGGCGTGAGTTACGGAGCGTTGGGCACGACTCATCATTCGACACATGATGTTGCGGTATTTCGAGCTATACATAACATACAAGTCGTGGTTCCGGCTGATAATTATGAAGCTCGTGAGGCAGTTATTGCCGCTTCGAAATCGAAGGTACCTGTTTTTCTGAAGTTCGGGAAAAAACCGATGCCTAACCTTCCGCGGTTGGAAAACACATTTGAGATAGGCAAGGCATCAACGATTTGTGAAGGTGGGGATGTTGCTTTTATTGCCTGTGGGGAAACTGTCGCCCTGGCTTATGAAGCGGCTCTGCTTTTGGAAAAAGAGGGAATACAAGCTGAAGTGATAAGTATGCATACCGTAAGTCCGCTTGACTCGGAAAAAGTTGTCGAAACTGCAAAAAAGTGTCGTGCAATTATTACAGTAGAGGAGCATAGTGTAAACGGGGGCTTAGGTGAAGCGTGTGCATCTATCTTAATGCAAGAGAAACTTTATGTTCCTTTTAAAATCGTAGGAATTCCCGACGAAGATACAGTTACAGGTTCGCAAACTGAAATACTGAATCACTATGGTATATCTGGAGACGGTTTATATCGTACTGCAAAGAGCCTTTTATAGGTGAGTTTGTTTTTAATTAACTCTTAGTCAGCTGCTTGCTTTTTGTTGTGAAGAGCCGGGCAAGAGCATATTTTCCACAGAGCAATCCAGAAAATGATGTCAAAATAGGTATATCATCATAATTCGAGACTAAATCAATAGGGATTTTAACAAAATGAATAATTTGCTAGTAACCAAATCTATGGAAAGGAAAAATCGATGGTCTTAATTGGTAATTATTGGCTGGCCGTTTGCGCTTTTGTCTTCTGCATGACAATGTGGGGCTCATGGTCAAATACTCAGAAGTTAGCCGCTAAAACATGGCGTTTTGAATTGTTCTATTGGGACTTTGTATTGGGTCTTGTACTTACCGCACTTCTGTGGGGTTTTACATTTGGTACCCTTGGCGAACATGGCAGAACGTTTTGGGCAGACTTACAGCAAGCAGATACACAAAGTATTATGTATGCGATGTTGGGTGGCTTAGTATGGAATATCGGTAACTTGTTACTGGTTGCCGCTATTGCTGTTGCAGGTATGTCAGTTGCATTTCCGATCGGCGGTGGTATTGCCTGGTTGGGGGGCATCATCTTTAATTTTATACTGGAGGTATATGGTGGTGCTAAAATAGAAGCCATACCAACCTCTATGTTGTTTATTGGAGTGGGTATCATTTTTGTTGCCATTGTTTTAACGATGGTTGCCTACAAAAGATTGGCCTCACAGCAGAAAAAGCCTTCAGCAAAAGGCATTACTTTGTCCGTTTTAGCCGGATTATTTATTGCTTTCTTTTATGGGTTAGTCGTCAAGTCAATGGATCATCAATTTGTAACCGGAGGGACCGGGAATCTTGGCCCTTACAGCGGTGTGTTCTTCTTTACACTTGGTGCTTTCCTGACCACTTTTGTCTTCAATCCATTTTTTATGAGAAAGCCGGTTGAAGGTTCTCCTGTTAAAATGAGACAATACTTTGCAGGAAGCTTGAAAACTCATTCAATCGGAGTTTTAGGTGGTTTTCTTTGGGCATCCGGAATGGTAGTAAGTTTTATGGCAGTGGGCGCTGGTGATCCAGCAGTTTCATATGCTCTTAGCAATGCTGCTCCGGTTGTAGCTATCCTTTGGGGAGTGTTTGTTTGGAAAGAATTTAAAGGTGCACCAAGCGGGACCAATCGAATCTTACTAATTATGTTTATTTTATTTCTGATTGGGCTTGGTATTATTACCGCATCAAAAGTTATTGGTTAGTAAATTAGTTTTTTTAAATAACTGTCGGTATTTGTTAGTAGTACTGGCAGTTATGTTTTTTTAAGGTTAATTCCGGTAGCTGATACAACCAGACTTAGTAGTAGGAGAAAAAAATCTTCACGATGCACAAATCAAAACCTGTAAGCTTAAAGATAGTAAGAAAGCTTTTCGTGCTTTTCGCGATCATTACGATTGCCTGCACCTCTACCTCTGCCCATGAAAAACCGCGGGTTTTTGTACTGACTGATATTGAGAATGAGCCGGACGATGCCATGTCGATGGTTCGATTTTTAGTATATGCCAATCAATTTGACATCGAAGGATTGGCAGCGACCACTTCTATTCATCAAAAAAATCATGTCGCCCCCGGACGAATTCGGGAGATTGTAGATGCCTATAGTAAGGTAAGAGACAATCTTGAAAAAAATGAACCCGGGTTTCCTACCGGTGATTATTTACGTTCGAAAATTACAGAAGGACTTCCGGAATATGGTATGAAGGCTATTGGAGAAGGTAAGGATTCGCCTGCTTCCGAGCTATTAATCCAGGCGGTTGACAAAGCTGATCCAAGACCTCTTTGGGTCTGTGTGTGGGGAGGTCCAAATGTATTGGCGCAAGCCCTGTGGAAAGTCAGGAAAACACGTTCAACAAAAGAGTTGAAAGCGTTTGTGTCCAGGTTACGAGTTTATGCCATATCAGACCAGGATGATACCGGTCCATGGCTTAGAAAAGAGTTTCCGAATTTGTTTTACATCGTCAGTCCCGGATTTAATGCTGGCGGTGCTTATCATTATGCGACCTGGAGCGGTATTAGCGGCGATTTCTTTCACGGCCGCTTTGCTGGTGCAGATTTTTCGGAAGTAACAAATGAATGGTTGGATCGAAACATTCGAAAAAAGGGTCCCCTTGGCGCAGAGTATCCTCGTTGGAAGTTTCTAATGGAGGGAGATACACCATCTTTCCTGAATTTGATCAATAATGGATTAAGTGACCCGGAGCATCCCAACTGGGGAGGCTGGGGTGGCCGTTATGAGTTGTACACTCCGAGAATGCATCGGTGGTATCTATATCCGGAAACCCGTCCCATCTGGACTGATGCTATCGACGAAGTTTTTGGATATGATGGCAGATGGCATTCGGGTAATCATGAAACGATATGGAGATGGCGTGACGCTTTTCAGAATGATTTTGCCGCCAGAATGGACTGGACGATTCTTCCTTATGATAAAGCCAACCATCCCCCTGTACCGAAAATTGACGGTGAAAAACATCTGACTGCCAAGCCCGGAGAGCGCGTCAATCTCAGTGCTGTCGGTTCGAGTGATCCTGATGGGGACGCACTTTCCTATAATTGGTTCTGTTATAAGGAAGCTGGTACTTTTCCTGTTTCAAGCGCGCGAAGTGGGCAGCCGATCGAAATTAAAGATTTTGACCAGCCCAGGGCCTGGTTTATCGTGCCAACTAAACGTGTTATGCCTCCAGGCACCGGGACAATCCATATTATTCTGGCAGTGACAGACCATGGAACGCCTCGACTGACCCGTTACCAGCGCGTAATTGTTACCGTTACCAAGTGATTTATAATTCATTATTTCATCGCTTGCTAAGTGGAATATTAACAAGATTTTAAATCCAAGCAATCATGATGAGCGGAACAAGGGAACGAATGATGGTTGCATAATGTCAAGGATATGCATAAACAATAATAGGGGGAAACTGCTATGAAAAAAATTCTTATTTTATCACTTCTTTTTTCGGTTGCTATTGGTAAAGTAACCGCGCAGTATAAAAATACAAAGCCACGTGTCGTTGTTTTGACAGATGCCGAGATTGATGACCAGTGTTCGATGGTTCGATTCCTGCTTTATGCTGATGTTTTCAATGTCGAGGGTATCATCACTACAAGTTCGCAATACCATTCGCACGGACACAATTGGACTGGGGATGATTGGATGAACCCATATCTGGATGCTTACTCCCAGGTCTATTCAAATCTGAAGAAGAACGATCCGGATTATCCTACTCCGGCATATTTGAGGAAGCGGACGGTTTTGGGAAACGTATCAAAAGAGGGGGCCATGGATAAGAACACTCCGGGTTCCGAACTCATCGTCAAACTCCTTCTGAATGAAAAGGATAACCGGCCGATTTGGTTTCTGGCCTGGGGCGGAACGAATACACTTGCCCGGGCATTGAAAACTATCCAGGAAAAATACCCGGATAAAATGGCTTATGTGGCAAAAAAGTTACGGTTCTTTTTTATTTGGGAACAGGATGATACTTATCAATCGTATATTCTACCCAACTGGGGAAAATATAATATTCTGACCATCATCTGCGATCAGTTTTGGGCCATCGCTTACCAATGGGACAAAATATTACCGGCAGATAAACAAAAATACTTTAAAGCCGACTGGATGAAATCACATATCCTGGAAGGTCACGGGCCACTCTGTTCGCTCTACCAGGCACATAAGGCTGGAGATAAGGGAGGATTTAAGGCGGGTGATTTTAGATCGGAAGGCGATTCTCCATCATTCATTTATGCCATTATTAACGGATTAAGAGATGGCAACATGGATCATCCCGATTGGGGAAGTTGGGGTGGCCGCTACACCAAAGTCAGAGCGAATACCTGGCTTGATCCTGTTCCAGAAACCGGCTACACTTATCCAAAAGGAAGATGGTATACAGAAACAGCATGGGGGCGGCAATACATGAAACACGAATACCCCAAAAACCTGGATTTGATGAAGGAGTATTTCAAGCCAATTACCCGTTGGACAGATGCTCTTCAGAATGATTTTGCGGCTAGAGCAGATTGGTGTGTCAAATCCTACTCAGATTGTAACCATGCTCCGGTTGTTAAGCTGAAGAACGATTTGAACATAACGGCAAAACCGGGCACTAAAGTTCAACTTAGCGCAAAGGGAAGCTACGATCCGGATGGTAATGAACTGGTTTATAAGTGGTGGCAGTATAAGGAGGCTGAGACGTATAAAGGAGATGTTGAAATCCAAAATGCCAATGAACCGGAAGCTTCGTTCATCGTACCGGAAAATGCTTCCAGAGGGGAAACGATTCATGTTGTTTGCTCGGTTAAAGATAATGGTTCACCTGTATTAACTCGTTACAAGCGAGTTATAGTAACTGTAGATTAAGAAGATCCCGTTGTGTGAAATTCAGTGATGTGAAGATTTTTCAGCCTTTTTAACCTTGCCCTGACCGGGTTCAGAGTAAATAAGTTTGATTTTTCTTGAATTCAAACAGTTTCACACAACGAGTTAGATTACTGTTTCCTTAATAGTTCTCAATGGACTCAAGTCTTTATAAGCATATTTATTGTATTCCAGGAACGGGAATGGTAAATCACATTTGACGGTAACACACCATGGCATGGTACTCCATGATTAGCACTGTGTCAACGTGGTTATAGCAGTAATCCAATAATCTTAAATTCTGCTCCAATAAAGCTACAAAATGAGAAAAGTAATCACTTTATTTATACTAATTGTTCTTAGCGGAACGGTGCTTAATGCTCAACAATTAGCCTTCCCGGGGGCTGAAGGATTCGGTGCATACTCCAAAGGAGGACGCGGAGGGAAAGTCCTTTATGTTACCAATCTTAATGATAGTGGTCCTGGTAGTTTGCGTTGGGCAGTGGAGCAGAAGGGGGCCCGTACAGTCGTGTTTGGTGTATCGGGAACAATTGAGCTCAAGGACCGATTGAGAATAAAAAACCCGGATATAACAATTGCCGGACAAACTGCGCCGGGTGACGGAATTTGTCTGAAAGGCGGAACACTACAGATCTTAACGCATGATGTTATTATTCGCTACATCCGTGTGCGTTTGGGTGACGGAACATATGGCATAGGTAGTAAGCAGGGTAAAGATGCTATTGGTGTCTCCGCTGGTAAGGATATTATCATCGACCATTGTTCTGCCAGCTGGAGCCTGGATGAAGACTTATCAGTCGCAACCCACAAACCCAATTTAACAAATGTGACGGTGCAATGGTGCTTTATCACAGAAGGCTTGAATCCGGACAATCATGGTTTCGGATCCTTAATTCGGGGAACCGGAGGTGCAAAATACAGTTACCTTCATAACCTCTATGCAAATAATCGTGGCCGCAACCCACGCCCCGGAAACTATAATAGTCATCCATACTATAAAGATCCCAAAGGTTTGTTGCTCGATTTCAGGAACAATGTGATCTACAACTGGGGTGGAGGACATGCCGGGTATAATGCGGATTCTATCAGTGTCACTCGTCTCAACTTCGTGGATAATTTTCTAATTCCGGGAGTAAACTCAGAGTTGAACGGGATAGCTTATTCTACCGGGTCGCCTTATAACAGAGCATATTTTGCAGGAAATTACTACAACGGTAAACTACCCGGGAATCAGTGGAGCCTGGTGAAGTTTCGTAAAAGCTGGACAGACAAGGAAATTAGGGCTTACAAGCAGGACAAACCGTTTGAATCCGGCCTTGTGAAAAAAGAAAATGCGGAAACAGCATACCGGCGAGTACTTGACACCGGTGGGGCCATTTTGCCAAAACGCGATTTGGTCGATCGTCGCATCGTGAATGATGTCAGGAACCGTACAGGTGAAATTATTAAAAGCCAGAAGGATGTTGGGGGCTGGCCAAAGCTGCTCTCTACACCTGCTCCGGTTGATACCGACCAGGATGGTATGCCCGATGCGTGGGAAAAGGCAAACAATCTTGATCCTAATAATGCAAATGACAGAAATAATGTTGCACCAGATGGATATACGATGCTGGAAAGATATTTGAATAGCATCACCGCAAAATAAGCATGTACTCATCAATTTAACATAGAAAAAATAAATTTAAGAGTTAAAAACCAGACCATCAAATCCATAGTTATGAAAACAAAATATGTAGTTCTGTTTGTAAGTGCATTAATGTTTTTAGTGTCCAGATGCACGAAAGACGAGGTAACGAATCCTGTAGACAATAATACGGGAAATAACCAGGACAGCACTGTTATTTACAAGGTAACCAACCTGGCTTTTCCGACAGCTGAAGGGTATGGTAAATTTACAACTGGAGGACGCGGTGGTAAAGTATATGAAGTGACAAATTTGAATGATGCCGGTTCAGGAAGTCTTCGAGCCGCAGTTGAAGCATCCGGAGCAAGAACGGTTGTGTTTAGGGTCTCAGGTACAATATACCTGAAAAGTAGTTTGACTATCCGCCATTCCAATATTACCATTGCAGGGCAAACTGCACCTGGTGATGGTATTTGTATCGCCAATTATCCATTAGAAATTGGTGCAGATCAGGTCATCATTCGTTATATCAGAACACGATTAGGCGATCTTGCAGGAGATGTCAATGATGCAATAGGTAGCAGGTTTACCAAGAATGTTATTATTGACCATGTTTCGGCAAGTTGGAGCGTAGATGAAACAATGTCTGTTTACCATTGTGACAGCATTACCGTTCAATGGTGTATAATTTCAGAAAGTTTATTTAATGCAAATCACCCTAACGATGCTGACCCAAGTCAGATTGCTCCTCACGGGTTTGGAGCTATATGGGGCTCTAACTATAGTACGTACCATCATAATCTTATAGCAGATAATTCCAGTCGTAATCCTCGTTTTGCCTCTGGTTCCGGATACACCGACTTCAGAAATAATGTAGTATACAATTGGGGGTACAATAGTAGCTACGGAGGTGAAAAACAACAAGTCGGAGATTCGGACCCGAACCACTCCTTTACGGAGATCAATATGGTGGCCAATTACTATAAGCCGGGCCCTGCTACGCGCCCGGGTAATATATCCTATCGAATTGTTAATCCAAGCTATCGTGACGTAAAAACGGATTATGGCAAATGGTATGTCGCAGATAATACTATGGTGGGAAATAATCAAGTGACGGCCAATAACTGGGATGGTGGCGTACAACCTTCAGGAGGCAGTGGAGATTACTCGATTATAAAGCTCACTAGTGCTTGGCCATCAATGCCTATTAACCAACAAACGGCAGAGGAAGCTTATAACTCCGTTCTTGAGCAGGCCGGTTGTTCACTCCCCAAACGGGATGCTGTTGATGAACGAATTATTCATGATGTTCAAACTGGTACCGCAACGTATGAAGGGGTGTACAAGCAATATAAAGAGGTGCCCGATACCACAAAAATTTGCGGCATAATTGATTCACAAAACGACGTTGGCGGTTTTCCGACACTTAATAGTACTACACCTCCAACCGATACCGACCACGATGGTATGCCCGATGCATGGGAACAAAAGAATGGCCTTGATCCAAATAATCCCGATGATCGAAATAAAATTGCAAAAGATGGATACACCATGTTGGAGGAATACATTAACAGCATTAAATAAAGCGAAAATCTTTATTGTTGTTTTGATAGGGCTTCTTTCCATTGTCCCTACAGAAGTGGTACATGCTCAACAGGCAACCTGGATTTGGTATCCCGGTGATTACTCAATTTGGTTAGGAAATAAGGTACAGAACCGTCGTACCGAGCGTGGGACCTTTTTCCCACCGTTCTGGAAAATGGACAGTCATTATGTGTTGGTAGAATTCTCGCATAAATACAAACTTGCGGCTCCTGATACCATCAGCATTAAGGTGGAGGGAAAATACAATGTGAAGCTTGACGGTAAGTTGCTCTATGGTTCTCCCGAGAAAATTGCCATACCGGCAGGGCTCCATTCGTTAAATATAAAAGTGTACAACCAGACAAGCGTACCGGCAATCTTTGTCCAGGGTAAAACCATTCAATCCGACGATTCGTGGAAAGTAACCTATGAGGACAAAGAGTGGATCGATTCCTCGGGTAAGGCTTCCGACACTTCTTCGGGAACGGTATATGTTAATGCCGCTTCCTGGAACTTTAACTCACCCGACAACCTTCCGTCGAAATTCAAACTGCCCACCCAACCGATGCCTGTTGTTTCTGTAATACATAAGAATAACGGCATTTTATACGATTTTGGAAAAGAGACTTTTGGCTATGTGAAATTTCACGGGTTAAAAGGGAAGGGAACATTAAACGTTTACTATGGCGAATCGGCTGACGAAGCGTTGTCGGTTGATCATTGTGAAACACTGGATCGTTTTCATGTGAAAAATGCGATAGCCAAGGATTTCACCGCACCCGACTCGAAAGCTTTTCGATATGTTTATGTTGAGAAAGGCAATTCGCTTTCGTATGATTCGGTTTCAATGCAGTATGAGTATCTGCCGCTTGAATACAAAGGTAGTTTCCGTTGCAATGATGATCAGATCAATAAAATATGGGATGTGGCGGCCTACACGCTGCATCTGACGACCCGGGAGTTTTTCCTCGATGGCATTAAGCGTGATCGGTGGATGTGGAGCGGCGATGCTTATCAGAGCTATCTGATGAATTATTACCTGTTTTTCAACTCCCCTGCGGTTCGTCGTACCACGTTTGCCCTAAGGGGGAAGGACCCTGTGACGAGTCATATTAATACCATCATGGACTATACCTTTTACTGGTTTATGGGTATCTATGATTATTATCAATACACAGGTGACAAAAAGCTGATTGTGCAGTTATATCCACGCATGAAAAGCCTGATGGACTTCTGTCTCTCGCGTCGTGACAGTGCAGGTATGATGCAGGGATTGGCCGGCGACTGGGTATTTATTGATTGGGCCGACTTTAAAATGAGCAAAGCCGGTGAGGTTAGTTTCGAACAGTTACTTTTCTGTCGGAGCCTCGAAACCATGGCGACGTGCGCAAAATTGATGGACGATTCCGGTAGCGAAAAGTTATACACAAAGCTGGCTGCTGATTTGAAAACAAAACTTTTTACCGTTTTCTGGTCCGATAAGCAGAATGCGTTCGTCCACAACCGGGTGAAAGGAGTAGTAAGTACCCAGGTCACACCGTATACTAATATTTTCGCGGTATTGTTTAACTACCTAAACCCCGAAAAAAGAGAGGCAGTGAAAGAAAACGTACTGCTTAATCCTGATGCATTGAAAATTACAACACCTTATATGCAGTTTTACAATTTGTCAGCGCTTTGTTCTCTGGGAGAACAAAAGTATGTGTTGAACCAAATCCGTGACTACTGGGGGGGAATGTTAAAACTTGGTGCAACTTCATTCTGGGAAAAATACAATCCGAAGGAAAAATATCCTCAGTTGTTGAGTATGTATGGGCGTCCTTTTGGGAAAAGCCTATGCCATGCATGGGGAGCAAGTCCAATATATTTATTGGGAAGATATTTTCTGGGGGTTAAACCGGTTAAGCCGGGATATCAATCCTATACTGCGGAGCCTAGTTTGGGCGGTTTACAGTGGATGGAAGGCGATGTTCCGACTCCTAATGGCAAAATTCATGTGTATTGTTCAACAAAAGAGATTAAGGTAAAATCAGATACAGGAACGGGTACCTTACGTTTCAGGAGTCTGTCGACACCTGTTTGTAAAACGGCTACGATAAAAAAGATTGCCGGTAATCAATACGAACTAGCCATCAACAAAGACCAGGAAGTGGTAGTGAAATATAAGAGTGTAAAATGATTTGGGATAACAATCTTCTGGGTAGGTATAACAACAAGTTTTAAATCATATAAAAAAGATTAGATGAGCACAATCAGTCATTTCATACAGAAACATTTTTATCTGTTTCTTTTGGTGTTAGTTGGATGTAGTCCAAAGAACAGTGCCAGTGCCATTCATAATAATGATTCGATATATCAAGGGCTGGAGTTTGATATGCCTAAAATAGTGGAACCAGTATTTACTGATTTTTCGGTATCGATTACAAAATATGGCGCTGTTGGTGATGGTCAAACCTTGAATACCAAGGCGATTGCAAAGGCTATCAATGTCGTATCGGAGCATGGTGGTGGCACGGTAAACATACCCCGTGGAATATGGTTGACGGGTCCGATTATTCTGAAAAGCAATGTCAATATCCATACAGCAGAGGGTGCGCTGGTACTCTTTAGTACCGATAAAGATTTGTATCCATTGATTGATATCAACATAAAAGGCGTTAAAAGTGTCCATCGTTTATCTCCGATTTACGGGAAAGATTTGGAAAACGTTGCCTTTACCGGTCATGGGATTTTTGATGGTTCGGGTGATGCCTGGCGACCTGTCAAAAAGGCAAAATTAACGGGCAGTCAATGGAAAGAACTAGTAGCTTCAGGCGGAGTGGTAGATGAGAAAGGTGACGTCTGGTATCCTTCGGAACAGTATCTGACGGCTGCTAAGCTGACCGACAATGATATTTCGGAGAATTTTAAAACGCTGAAGGATTACCAGAAAATCAAAGATCGGCTGCGGCCCGTTTTGGTATATCTGATCAACTGCAATAAGGTGCTACTCGATGGACCGGTCTTCCAAAATTCACCAGACTGGTGTTTGCATCCGCTAATGTGTCAAAATCTGACCATTCGAAATGTTGATGTTCGTAATCCCTGGTATGCGCAAAATGGAGATGGGATTGACATTGAATCCTGCAAAAACAGTGCGCTCACTAATTGTACTTTCGATGTGGGAGACGATGCCATCTGCGTGAAATCAGGTAAAGACAAAGCCGGGCGTGATAGAGGCATGCCAACCGAAAACCTGATTGTAAAGAATTGTACGGTTTATCATGGGCACGGTGGTTTTACTGTAGGAAGTGAGATGTCGGGTGGTGTAAAAAACTTGCATGTTTCAGATTGTACGTTCATTGGAACCAATATCGGTTTGCGTTTCAAAAGTACCCGGGGACGTGGTGGCGTGGTTCAGAAGGTTTATATTTCCAATATCGATATGATTCATGTTCCGGATGTTGCCATTTCCTTTAACCTTTACTATAACCCTTCAGCTGCCAAAAAATTGAAAAAGACGGGTGCCTCGTCGGATGAGGAAAGTATTCCTTCGGTGAATGAAGGAACGCCCCAATTTAAAGATATCAGCATTAAAAACATTACCTGTAAAGGAGCCCGTCAGGCCATTTATCTACAGGGACTGCCTGAGATGAACCTGCAGAATGTGAACCTTGAGAATTTAAATATGGAAGCCACTAAGGGCATGGTTTGCATGGATGCTGACAGTGTGACGATTCGGAATCTACATCTTCAAACGACAAAATTTCCTGCCATCACGCTTACTAATTCAAAGAATGTAGCAATGAATGATTTGTATCTGAGTGATTCAAAGGAGCTTCTGATTTCGATTCAAGGTGAAAAGTCGAAGCAAGTAAAAATCAACTTAATGTCCAAAGTAGAGAATCGAAAATTTTATGAATTGGGACAAACAGTTAACCGAAGTTCAATTGAGATTGAAAAACGATAAGAAGAGATATCACAAATGAATAATGAAATCTAAAATTGAAGAAGCCTATGGAGGACAAAAAAGGAAAAAGGAACTAAAAGCGTTCCCCTTTCATGAATTAAACTTCTTCACGGCAATGAGGGTAGTAATCGTTTAAAAAAAATAATACATAAATTTGAACCGATTTTCTTCGGGGCAGGGCGAAATTCCCTACCGGCGGTTAAAGTCCGCGACTCCTTGAAAAAGGACTGATTTGGTGAAATTCCAAAACCGACAGTTAAAGTCTGGATGAGAGAAGAAAAATATCGGGTAAAATGCAATTGTGATTGAACAGTTGTATGTTGATATGTTCTTTGCTCCGAAAGCTTAGTATTAATAATTAAATAGGAGTAATGGTTACATTGGATTCATTTGGAAAAAACAGCAAAGAAAGAGTAGAAAATGCTGTCAGAAAGTTGCAACAAGGGTATGGAATATTACTTGTAGATGATGAGAACAGAGAAAACGAGGGAGACATAATTTTCTCTGCGGAAAAAATGACGGAGAAAGATATGGCTTTAATGATTCGTGAGTGCAGTGGAATCGTTTGCCTGTGCTTAACTGCTGAGAAATGCAAAAGCCTTGGATTAAAGCCGATGGTTGAGAACAATACAAGTAAGAATCAAACAGCATTTACTATTTCAATTGAAGCAAAAGAGGGAATAACAACAGGTGTTTCAGCCAAGGACCGATTAACAACCATCAAAACAGCGATTGCCGAAAATGCAACTTCGGAAGATTTATCGAATCCAGGTCATGTGTTTCCTTTACTCGCGAGGGATAATGGCGTTTTCGAAAGAGGAGGACATACGGAAGGTAGTATTGATCTGATGAAATTATCGGGGTTGGGAGAATTCGCTGTTTTGTGTGAATTGACAAATGCAGATGGAACAATGGCGAAACTGCCTGAGATTACAGACTTTGCTGTGAATAACAACATGACTGTTGTAACGATCGAAGATATTGCTCAATATCGGAAAGTGACAGAAAAGAATTGATATAGTTTTGTTTAGATGGGTGAATATGATTTGTGGATAGACCGACCAATATTTTGTTAACTTAAACATCCCGCGATCAACAGGACGGAGATCGTTCCGGTTTTTAGTGGTTTAGCTACCCCGAAGCCGGGACTTATAAATAGTTAATCAGGATTGAGGGAGCAGAAAACACTCATGGAGTCTGCATTATTGCTCCAAAGGTTGACAACAAAGAAACGGCTCACATCATATTGAAACTAACAGATAAGGGAAAGCCACAGGTGTCGCGGTATATGCGCATAATCTAAACATTATACCAAAATAAGAAAGATACGTCTGGAGAATTAATTGATTCGCAAATATTTACTGTAAAGAAAGAAATGAAGTTATGGATAAAATCTTCTCAAAACGAGTGTCATTAATCCTGGTTTTTGTTTTTGTATCCTTTCCTCTTTTTGCCCAGGTTAAGGTTGCCTGTGTGGGGAATAGTATTACGGAAGGTTGGCATGGGCATCCTTCCTATGTGCCAATACTTCAAAAGCTGCTCGGTTCAGACTACATTGTACAGAATGACGGCAAAAGTGGGGCAACAATGCTGAAGAAAGGTAACTATAGTTATTGGAACACCGGGGTCATTGCGCAGGTGTTGGCTTTCCATCCTGATATTGTTACCATTATGCTTGGAACGAATGACACTAAGCCTCAAAACTGGGATAAACATGGTTCCGAATTTAAATCGGACTATGAATCATTGATTGATACGCTGAAATCTTCTTCATTAAAACCGGAAATATTTCTTGTGCTGCCGTCGCCCGTTTGGGATAATCCTTACCGAATAAGAAATGAGATTGTTAAGTCAGAGATACACGTCATTAAGGAAATTGCCAAGGAAAAAGGCTTGCTCGTTATTGATGCAAATACCCCATTGCTTTCGTTGCGTAAATACTTTGATGATGGTGTCCATCCTGACAGTGCGGGTGCAGACAGCATCGCCAGTGTGATTTCCCGGAGTATTCTTTCGCGAATGCGTAATTAGGCATTCCGATTCCGGATAAGAAAAACATTTTCTCGTCGTTTTTATATTCCTTTTAAGAGAGGCTTAAAGTCCCCTTCTTTTTTTTTGGTAGAAATAAAAACTTACTTTGGACTTATCCATTTGATATTTGTGGAATTGTTTCCCAGAGTTTTAGTAGGCTCTTTTTTATCAATCACGATTTCAACAGAATGTTAGGATTGATGACGGGCAGGATGAATTTTTCGAAAACCGTATTTTGCATCCGCGACATGTCTCGTGGGGGGTGGAATAGGTTCTGGAAGCAATTGGCTTAGCCCATAAAGAGGCAAACAGACTACCCCTGCCACCACATAGTCGGGGTAGCGATGGCAGGGAGTTGTAGCAGGCTAATGCCGCTTGTCTTGCGTATTGGCATCAAACGAGATGAGGTTGAACATGGACCTCATGCGGCTTCTGACCCGGGAGCCATAGAATTCTTCAATTTCACCGGCCGTTAAGTTAGTTGTCAGGTGTGTGAGCATGCCGTCAGATACAAACTGGTCGTACCGGCTGAGCAGTATTTCGCCCATGACATTCACTTCGTTGCCAAAATATTTCAGGTTTTGTTCGGTTCCCAGGTCGTCAAAGCATATGGCCCGGGGCTTTTTCCCGCCGGTGGAACGATCGTAAGCCAGAATGCTGTGTTTCCGGATGACCTCGTACCCGTTCCTGTGAAATTCGAAACTGACTTCCCGGCAGGATTTCATGTTGTGCCGGATGTCCGGAGGAATGAAAAAGCGGAGCAATGTCATGAGGCTGGTTTTTCCGCACCCAATTGGTCCGGTGAGCATGATTCCCTTGTTGAGGTTGAGATTTAATCGCTGCGCGTTCTCCTGGTCACGTATGGCCCAGATGAGGAGCTTGAAAATGATGGGCCGGTCTTCACCATAGATTTTGAAAGTGTCGCCGAATAATTCCCGGCCTTTTTGTTCCATGAATTCCAGGCAGCTTGAAAAGCTGTAGTTGACGGTTCCTTTCCCGAAAGAGATGACTCCCGGCGCGGTGAAAAGTTCAGAGTGGTTCGGCATAGTTTTTCCCATTATCAGGTTTGTACTCGGTTGATTTGTCCCGGGGGCTCAATGGTTGTCGCGGACCGTACTTCCGGGCATTGAGCATCCAGTTCCGGGCCGCCGCTTTCCAGTCTTTCATCCGGGTGCGGCCACCCACTTTCCAGCCTACCGATTCGTAGTAGTTGAAAAATCGTTCAGCTTCCACTTCAGGGAACTCCTTCTCCAGGAAGTAGATTTTGACATGTTCCTCCGGAGGCGGGATTTTACTTTTTGCCGATGTACCGGCGGGATTTTCCGGCTGGGGTTTCTTCTCTTGCATGGCAGCGCTTTCGGGCATTTTCCCGTACCTGGTTTCCTGTTCCATTTTTTTTGATTGAGATTGGATTGGTTCATTGTATTCTATAGTTTCTTGTTTAATCTGTTTACTAATGTTTATTAAAGGGATCACTACTTGTTCACTAGTTGTATCAAAAATGAACATGTTCACCCGGCTCCCTTTAAGGGGGTTGTGGGACGGTTGATAATCGATGTATTTCCATTGATGCAGCTGTTTCAGACACCGTGAATAGGTATTGACCGAACCAATTTTGGACATTCGCAGCATCTCTGCCCGGTTGATGGAGATGGGATTCTGAAACCGGTTGAGGTTCCACCGTTGGAAAAGGGCGAGGTAAAGGCTGATGTGGTGCGGGGTAAGGCGATCGTCTTGTTCCACACACCAGAAGAATGCCGCCAGGTGCCGGATGTAGTTCATTGTACTTCACGATTAACCTATTTTCGAAAGGTTTGCATGGTAAATCAGATGGGCTTAACGGACAAACCCGGTTTATACAAAGTGTCCTTTTGTTTTCCGGGACTCGAGCATTTGCTGAATGTCGCTTTGTTCGTAGTAGATGACTCCTCCGATTTTGGTGTACGGCAGGGTGCCGTTTATCCGGAGATTTTGGAGTGTACCCGGTGAGATGTTAAGCAATTTGCGGACTTCGTAGGATTTCAGCCATTTTTTGACCGGCTGATGATTCTGTTCTTTTAAGAGCTTCCGGAAGTCAGAAAGAAGTTCTTCTTTTAAGTTTTGAAGGTCGTGTGTGGTGACCAGCTGTTCGCGATAGATGCCCCGGTTTTCCGGGTGCTGATTTCTTTCGTTTGGCATAACAGTTGATTTAAAATGGTTTGCTAACAAAGCAACGAAAGAAACCAATACCGATCCAGTTACAAGGGGGTTACAGAACCCCCTTAAGGCACTGTTTGTCAGCGAGTAATTTAGCCTAAATTTCTTTAGGGGTTACAACCTTGTTCATTAAAAATATAGAGATTTGAAGCCGGTGCCTGGTTACACATTGTCGAGATAATCCAGTTGTCGGCGGAGCAGTTCTTTCACCCGCTCACAAGTGGCATGCTCTAAATTGTAGAATTTGATTCGTAAACTGTCCTCCGAGATATTGCGGCTATTGTCGGTCCGGACCAGTTTGGCAAATGAGCGGATGACCTCCGAGATGTTTTCATTTTTAATGGCATTTGTTTCCATGTAGATTTTCAGCACACAAGCGAGCTGGGCCACCGAAAGGTGGGTGTGCAGTTTTTTAATTTCAGTGTCTGTTAGGGGTGTTTCAAGCGAAATATCCTGGTTCAGGTCGAGCTTGGTTTGCAGATAAGTGATTTCCTGGGAAATCCATTGTTTCAGTTGCTTTTGGAGAGAAGGGCGTTCGGGTCTGAATGCCAGTTTAGGCGCCGGCACGACCTGCGTTATTATTTTCCGAATCAGGTGGAGGTAATGCAACTGCTGTTTTGTGGATTCGTGTTCGTAGCAAGCTTTAGCAATTAAGCGAGAACAGGCAACAAACAGGTTGGTCGCATTGTAGTTCATGTAAAGAATGGTTACCAACAGTTCTTTCTTCAGCTCAGCATCCGTCAGTTTTTTATCAACCAGTTGAGAGAGTTGTTCCAACAGGGTATTGAGGTATTTTATTTTACGATAGGTGTATTTACGGATGCTGATATGGATGAATTCCCGGTAGGGTTTAAAAATCAGTGACGCCAACATCGGATTATTGAGATGTTCTTCCAGGTACGCCTGAACCGGTACAATTTGCCGACTGAAAATATCAGCCATTCTTTGGTGAAAAAAAGCGGAACAATACCGGTCAAAGTTGAAGAGCTCCGGGTGGTCTTCGGCCAGAAAGCCCAGAAAGTCTTCCAGCTTATAGGCTAACTGCTGGCCCATCCGGAGTAACGTAAACTGGGATTTGTTTGGAACCAGTCTGGCGGCTGAAGAGAACAGTGCGTAAAGATGGTTCAGGATTCGGACCATGGCAGCCTGATTAGCGGAGATGTATTTCAACAGCTGCTTATTGTTTTCCTGATGGAAGATCTGGTACCTGATGGCATCTTCCATTTTCTTCATTTCTTCCAGACAGATTTTGTCCCAGGCTTGAAGCTCTTCCTGGGAGAAAGACCGGCAAAAGAAAGAGGTGACGGATAATTTCCCAATCACGGATTTCTCCAGGGTACGAAATTCATTCTTCATTGAGATTTAGGTTTGAACATCAACGGGAAATCCGCTATCATCCTCCTTAAACCGGCATATCAATGCATTATCCCTACTTCAATGATGACGAAAAAGACAGACTCTATCAGGCAAGAAAACAAAGTTTTCCCGGCTAAAGAGCCTATAGATTTTAACGTCAATTCAGATTTCCTGTCTGGTTACTTAATTGGTTTACCCCAATTTACTACTTTTTTTGTTAAGCATAAAATTTGTACTTGTTTGATTGAGATTCTCTCTCAGTTTCTCCATGTCGTGACTAATTTTGGTTTCAATTACCCGTGCATAGATTTGGGTGGTCGCAATTTTGGTATGGCCCAGCATTTTGCTCACCGTCTCAATGGGCACGTTATTGCTTAGGGTTACCGTGGTGGCGAAAGTGTGACGCGCCAGATGAAATGTCAGGTTCTTATCGATACCGGTCAGGTCGGCAATTTCTTTAAGGTAACTATTCAAACGTTGATTCGTCAGGACCGGAAAGAGCGTTCCGCGATGCAATGCCCGCGGATGGTTTTTGTACTTCCAAATGATTTCCATGGCTTTGGGAAGTACTGGCATTGCGACGGATTGTTCTGTCTTTTTACGTTTGTAGAAAAGCCATTTCTGACCATCGATGCCCAGCCTTAAATTGTCAGGAGTAAGCCTGGATATATCGACATAAGCAACACCGGTATAACAGGCAAAAATGAACAGGTCACGAACCAGCTGCATGCGTTCGATGGTGAATGTCTTTTGTTCAAGCTTCTCAAGTTCCAAAACAGTCAGATAACCCCTGTCGACAGGTTCGAAATGGAAATGGTAGGATTCAAAAGGATTGCGAACCAACCATTCCAAACGTTTAGCCAAGTGCAGTAATTTGCGGAAACGCTCCATGTGTTTCATCACCCCGTTATTCCGCATCGGTTTTTGGTGGTCGGCTGGTTGATGACTTCGCAGGAAATATTCGAACTCGGTAATGAACTGGTAGTTGATCTCCGAAAGGTATATGTCAGACGTCTTGTACCGTTTCCGGATAAATTCAAAAAGGTATTTCTGCGTGGTGTAGTAATTTTTTAAAGTTCCGGGTGCCAATGTTTCTCTGCCGGTCTTTTCGTGGTAATCGATCAACCTGGAAAGGCTGAACTGTTCCACCTCAACGCCGAGGTAAAGATTCTTGATTTTATCGGCGGTAATAAGTTTGTGCTGCATGCGCAAATCCTGGTAGCATTGCATCAGCTCCGACTTGATTCGAACCAACCGGATATTCAGGGAACGTGATTCAGGCCGGTTTCCGCGGGCTTTGCCGATTTCATTGTCCCATTCGTCCGGGTCGATGGTTTCTTTGATGGCCAGCTCTTTCCGGACTCCATCAACGGAAATGCGGGCATAGATGGGTGCCCGATGATTTCGGAACTTGTTCATTCTGAGGATGAACTTGATGGTGAAGGTGTGTGTGTTTCTCATAACAATTTCATTTTTCTGATGGATTTTGGCCTAAAAAGGTCACCGGAACGGGCCTTGAAAGGGCATCAAAAACCATCAATTTTGAACATAACTGATGTATGTATGAAATTGCAATGAACTCCCCGACAGAACATTACATTGTTTCTGGTGACCTAAAGATACATAATAAAAGAGGTCACCGCGTGGTTCTCATTTAAACTGAAATATTCTGCTTTGAATTGATATGACAAAAAACAAGAAAGCCTGATAATCATACGATTAACAGGCTTTTGATGTTGTTTGAATCTTGCATTGTCGGGGTGACAAGATTTGAACTTGCGACCCCTCGCCCCCCAGACGGAAATCCAAATCCTCGTAAAGAGCGGTAGTATAGGTAAATATTAAATTTATCGAAATGTTTGTGTACATTATTGTGTCACATTGAGGTCGCGATGAAGATCCTAAGAATAAAGAAATCGAAATCAAAGGTTATTTGCGTAGAAGGAGAATTTTAAAATTAAAGTGCATTAAAGGGGAAGGTTTTTTCTGGATTAAGTCAAAAACCATATTTAACAACATAAAGAATTTCAGCACTAAGAATCTCCGTTTATCTTACTTTGCTCTTTTTGAGGCAAATTTTGTAATTGTAAGATGAAGAGGATTTTTTTCTTTTACAAAAATGTTAAACTTATGACGGTGTGATTCAATCCGCGAAAAGAGTAATATTGGAAAACGAAGGAAGATATACATTTGAACATTTCAAAGTAGAACGGACCCAAGAGTCCTACACCAAATTCTTTGATTTTTACTTCAGACGCCTGGTGCAATTTGCTGTTACCATAACCAGGTCCGAATTGTTAGCGGAAGAAATTGTCCTGGACGTATTTTTGAAATTATGGACCAAAAGAGATTCACTACATAGCATCAGAAACATTGAAACCTATTTGTTCGTTTCTGTAAGAAACACGGCCATCAATTCATTGAGAAAGGAACAGAATTTTGATTTTGATATGTTGGAGGATTCTCATATTGAATTGGCGGATTATCAGGCTACAGGTGAGGATGAGCTTGTTGAACATGAGATGTTACATGAGCTTAATTGTGCTGTAAAAAAACTTCCGGCTAAATGCAAGATTGTCTTTAAATTGATAAGAGAAGATGGCTTAAATAGAAATGAAGTTGCACACATACTTAATATATCAGTAAAAACGGTAGATAATCAGGTTGCAATCGCTGTTCAGAAGGTCGCAGAACAGCTTAATATCGATCTTTCCCATCCTCAAAATTCAAAGCGCCTAATGACTTTTTTACTAGCATTTTAGGTTCATCAGTTCGCCATCCCAGGGCAATAATTTTAAAAAATATTAAAAAAACTCAATTTTTCTTTAGGGAGATCATAGGAAAGTTGTGTCCTTATTACAACAAGGATATAAACTTTACTCTGGTAATGAAAACTATTTCTCAAATAATCGCACACAGTTTGCTAAAGATGGCTAATAAGGAAGAGAAGGATACCTTGGCGAAGTGGAAAAATCTTTCAACCCAGAATGAGATTTTTGCTGATGGACTGGAAGCATACTGGAAGAAACCTGGCAATCCATTGCCTGATAAAAGATTACAGCATGCTCGTAAAAGGCTTCTGGTCCGTATCAATTCCAATAGAGAAGAAAAACCTCAAAGGACTCGATTTGGTCAGGTATGGAGAATTGCTGCTGCGGTTGCTGCAGTTGTTACTATATCAGGAATATCGATTTATATTGCTTCTGTAGCGGGTGTGTTTCATACTAAAAATTATGTGGAAGTTGCTACGGAGGCAGGGCAACGGAGCAAAGTTACTCTCCCTGATGGAAGTTTAGTCTGGTTGAACGCGGAAACGGATATCAAGTATAGTTTATTGAGGAATAAACGTACATTAATTCTTTCTGGAGAAGCATACTTTGAAGTAAAACATGATCCAGACCAACCTTTTATTGTAAAAACCGGGGATGCAAAAATTATAGATTTAGGAACAAAGTTTAATGTTTCGCATTATCCGGATTCTAAAATTATTCAAACTTCTCTTCTATCCGGAAAAATCTCTATGTCCTTGTCAGGGAACAACGAAGGAATTGAACTTATTCCTGGTCAGAAATTGACATATGATGAAGAGCAACACAAATTTATAAAAACAACGGCAAATGTCCACAACGAGGTTTTATGGCGGGAGGGCGTTTTGGTTTTTGATAATGAGTTATTTAGTGATTTGATAAATAAACTTGAACGGTACTACGCTGTCAAGATCATATATGACAGAACAAGCTTTCAAAACAAACATTATACAGGAACGATTAACAATTTAAGCATTGACAAAGTACTTGATTTTATTAGCCTAACGATTCCAATGAAGTATGAAATAAACAATAAAACGATAACACTAACTTATAAAAACGACAATTAACTGAAAATGAGAACGAAGAAAAGGTGACACCCGCGCCAACGAATAATCACCTTTTCATTAATTGATTTAATAACTATAAATCATTCAAATCTATGAAAAAAACACGATTATCCAGTAACCCAGCAAGAGTTGGGTGGATGAAAATTTTGCGAATCATGAAACTAACTACCTTCTTGATTTTATTTTTCATTTTTGATGCTTCTGCTTCGTTATCGCAGAATTCAAGAATTTCCCTTAATGTTGAAAACGGGACACTAAAGGAGATTTTTGGACAGATTGAAGAGCAAACTGATTTCCGGTTTTTCTACCAGAACGAACAGTTACGTGACATCGGAAGGAAGACGGTTTATGTGAGTAATAAGAATGTGGAGGCCATAATGAATGATCTCCTTACAGGTACTGGGATTTCTTATAAAATTGTTAACAAGAATATTATTCTTTTTCCAAAAACTGACGAAGATAATAATATTGGCACCGCTACCCAGCAAGTAAAAACCATAACAGGTAAGGTTACTGATATGAAAAGTCAACCTCTACCCGGAGTAACGATTGTGATTAAAGGGACCGGCCAGGGAACTGTTACTGATGCAAATGGAAACTATGCATTGAGCAAGGTGCCCAACGATGCGGTGCTTGTTTACTCATTCATTGGAATGAAAAAACAGGAAATACCAGTAGCAGGGCAGACTTCAATTAACGTAATCATGGAAGATGAAACGGTAGGCTTGGATGAAGTCGTAGCGATTGGATATGGTACGGTCAAAAAAAGTGACGTAACCGGAGCAATTTCATCGGTACAGGGAGATGATATTTCAAATCGTCTGCAAACCAATCCTGCGGAGGCTCTATCCGGGCAGATTTCAGGGGTATCAATCATGCGCCAGGGAGGGAATGCAGGGTCAAATGTTGATATTAAAATCCGTGGTGTCAACACATTTTCTGATAATGAACCCTATGTTTTAGTCGATGGTTTTCCAATGGATATTAATACGGTAAATCCAGCTGATATTGCGTCTGTTGAGGTACTAAAAGATGGCGCTGCAGCTGCTATTTATGGATCCAAGGCTGCGAACGGAGTTATTCTAATAACAACGAAAAGTGGGAAAAAGGGTGGTATGGTCATCGACGTGAACTCGTATTTGGGTGTTTCTCATGTCGCCAATAAACTAGATATGTTGGACGCAAATGGATATATTAAAGTACACACCGAGATGTATCAGAATGCAGGCAAAGCGCTTCCAAGCTACATTACTGCCAGTGATAATGCAAATACTGATTGGTTTGATGCAATGTCTCGTAACGGCTTTACCCAGAACTATTCTTTTGCAGCGCGAGGTGGCTTGGAAGATTCTAAGTATTCCTTGTCATTTGTTCATTCAGATGAAAAAGGTATTATGCTTGGAAACCGGTATATCCAAGATATAGCCCGTGCCCGTTATTCATTTACAAAAAACATTTTCTCATTAGACGCCAATATTGGATTAAATTTTGATAATAACCAACAACCACAATACTCGCTGAAAGAAGTATATGCGATCTCACCATTGGTTCCAGTTTATGATCCAACTCAACCTGAGGGCTATGGACTAACTAATAAAAATGATTTGCCTGCGAATAGGAACTCAATGGCAGAATATGAAAATATTAAAGTTAAGAACCGGGATTATACGATGACGGGGAATGTTGCTCTTGGTATCAAATTGGCTCCTTTCCTAAACTTCAAAGCGTCGTACGGATATCGAGGTTCCTTTAACTCCTATCATTATCACACTCCACCGTTCACTCCATCAGTGCAAGATAGAGTTCTGTATGCAATGAATTCAGCTAGAACAACTTATTGGCAAGAACAAGTTCAGGAAAATATATTAACATTCAATAAGGGGTTTGGACAACATGAAGTGAATATGATGGTGGGTAATTCTATTAATGCTACTTATTCTGAATGGCATGGTACATCCGTGGATGGTTCAACCGGAGGGTTTCTGGACCCGAATTTGGAAACCATTGACGCAGGTATTGGAGGTAGCTTTTCGGGAGATGGAAGTAATTTTACCTATAATCGAGCCTCATTTTTTGGACGTCTTAATTACGCTTTTGCACACAAATACCTTTTTCAGGTAACTGCTCGGAGAGACGGTTCTTCTAAGTTTGGCTCAAAACGCCGCTGGGGATTTTTCCCGTCTGCAGCAATCGGATGGGTAATTTCAAAGGAAGGTTTCTTTCCCAAGGATGGTATTATCAATAATTTAAAATTCAGGGCATCATACGGCCGTCTGGGTAATGAAAGCGCACTTGGATATTATGATTTTCAAACTCTGGTCACAACCGTCAATAATAAAAGTCAGGGCTATGTTCAGGGAGTTGAAAAACTGCCTTGGCCTGGTAGTATTGCAACAGGGCTTGCTAACTCTGATTTGCAGTGGGAAACCACAGACTCAAAAAATATCGGTTTTGATTTGGGCCTTTTTAATAACAAGTTGACCGGAACTGTTAATTATTACAACTCGACCACCAGTGATTTGCTAATTACTAAAATTTTAGCTCCTTCTGCAGGAATGGATGATCCTACTTTGAATGTGGGCAAAATTAGGAATTCCGGAGTTGAATTTGATTTCCAGTGGAAGGAGAAAAAAGGAGATTTTACCTATAATATCGGAATGAATCTTTCAACCGTAAAAAATGAGGTTCTGGAACTTGCCAATAATAACCAGATAATATACGGCACAGGTCTTAAATATGGAGATGCACATTTTCCTACAAAAACCCAGGTGGGCTCACCGATTGGGGCATTTTATTTGTACCAAATGGACGGTATTTTCCAGAATGAACAAGAAGTTCAGGATCATTATACGATGGTTGACGGTCAAAAGGTGGTTATTCAGCCCGACGCCAAACCCGGGGATGTTCGCTTTAGGGATTTAAATGGGGACGGAAATTTGGACAATGAGGATATGGCATATTCTGGATCCGGCATACCGAAGGTTGAAGCTAATCTGATACTAAATCTTAACTGGAAAGGTCTTGACTTTTCATCTACTTTGGGAAGTGCCTGGGGAGCAAAAATTTACAATGGAAACCGCTATTTTTATGAAGCGATGAGTTCAGGAAGTAACTTCCTTTCTACAACAGTTCACGCATGGACGGAGCAAAATCACAGTAACACTATGCCAAGAGCGGTTTTGGGCGATCCTAACGGCAATACTCGTGAAAGTACACGTTTCTTGGAAAACGGTAATTTTGTTAAAGTTCGTCAGATACAACTAGGTTATAGCCTACCTAAAAGATTAGTCTCTGGAATGCATCTTAATAAACTAAGAGTTTATGCAAGTGCAAACAATGTTTTCACCTTTACAGATTATTCAGGAATAGATCCCGAGTTTTCACGTTCAAGTGTGCTAAACGCAGGAGTAGATAATTATATCTTTCCATTTACACGGTCATTCCTGATGGGGGTTCAAATTACTTTATAAGTAGCCTAAAATTGATAGAAAGTTATGAAAAAAATATTACTGATTCTGTTAACTTTTGTAGCATTCATTTTTGCTGCATGCGACAATTTCCTTACAGTCGAATCACCTGACAAAGTAACTTCTGAAAGCTTTTGGAAAAGCCAAAGCGATGCTGAATCCGGGTTGGCAGCAGCCTATTCACAACTTGAATTTTCAACAGGAACCTGGTCTTTTGCAGAGATAAAGTGGCCGGTAGAAGCATATCGGGAAGATATGATGGTCATCGGTCGGGATGCTACAAATTATGAAGACTGGGTACGATTGTACGACTTCACCTATACTGATGCTAATACACAGCTTGCTCAATATTGGCGTATCTGTTATACCGGTTTAAACTATTGTAATCAAGTAATCACGAAGGTCGCAGATATTGATATGGACGCCACTTACCGGAGTCAGATCATTAATGAAGCTACTTTTTTGAGAGCGTATTATCACATGAAATTATTGTTGAATTGGAAGAAGATCATACTGCGAGAAGAGTATATCAATTCAGCAGAGCAACTTGATCAACCGCTTTCAGAACGTTCCGATTGTTGGGAATCCATTATCCGGGATTTCAAACAGGCAACAAACCTGCCGGAATCTCAGCCTGCAGAGCATGTTGGTCGTGCAACTTCCGGAGCTGCCTGGGCATATCTTGGATGGGCGTATCTAACTCGTGCATATGAAGAACCTGCCAACAAGGAGGCGGATCTGAATGCCGCTGTTGACGCATTCAATCATGTAACCGGCTATTCGTTGGAAAGTGATTTCCTGGGGATGTTTAATGGAACTAACGAAAATTCTAACGAATCAATTTTCGAACTTCAGTTCTCGCTTGATCGTGACAATGGAGCAAATTATTATACGGAGCTTCAGTTCTGGATTGCTTCCGAGGAGATTGGCGGTTGGGATGAAATTTCTCCGGCAGACAAGCTGGTTAGTGAATTTAAAAAGGAAGGAAAAACATCCAATGCAGGTACTTATGATAAACGAATGTACGCTACATTAATCTTTGATGATGAATACTTTTATACAGGTAATAAGATTTTTAGTCACAATTACGACTATTATTTTACTACGGAACGCAGAGCTGTATTTCGCAAATTACTGCCCGATTATGCAAATATCGACGATGAAGAATCCGGGTATAATATTCCACTAATGCGCTATTCTAATGTCTTGTTAATGAAAGCTGAAGCTCTCAATGAGTTGAACAGGACCGATGAAGCTATTCCTCTTATCAATCAGGTTCGCGACGTTCACGGTGATATGCCACCAATGACTGGTTCATCTTATGATGATGTTAAGGCTGAAATAGAGCATGAACGAATATTGGAATTTCCACTCGAGAATTTTCGATTTTATGATTTACGTCGGTGGGGAAAAGCAAAGGAGGCGTTAGAATCTGTTGGTCGTACCAATTTTGATCCCGCAGCGAACGATTTTTTCCCTATACCTCGCAAAGAGTTAAATAGCAACAGCGCGTTGTAATTTACTTTTCATAGAAATAGAAGAAGAAAAATCAGCTTCCATTTTTTTCTTGAAGAATGGGGCTGATTTTTAATGCTTCCTTTTAAAAATCTCGCTAATACAAGTTGGGAAGTAATTATGAACCCTTTTTTGTGTTCAAAAGAACAGTGAATGAAGGGGGGTATGATCAGTTTTTACGAATAAAAATCACTAGAATTAGAGAGTCATGACAATTACAAATAACATTCTCAAATCGATTTCATTAGAGGGTAAAGTAGCGGTTGTTTCGGGTTCAGCATCAGGTATAGGATTTGGTTCGGCAAAAAGGCTTGCGGAAGCAGGGGCCAGTATCGCACTTCTGGATATTAACGAAGAAAGTGGCCTCGAAGCAACTTCTAAAATAGAGGCGATTGGAGTAAAAGCTATTTTTATTAAATGCGATGTCAGTTCTCCTGATGATTGCAAGAACGCTGCCGAGCTCACTTACAAAACCTTTGGGCGAATAGACATCCTACATAATAATGCGGGTATTGCTATCCGGAAGAATGCAGTTGATCTGGAACCGGAAGAATGGGACTTGGCGCTTGACGTTTCCCTGAAAGGACAGTACCTGCTTTCAAAATTTATCATCCCATATATGAAAAAGGGAGGTGGAGGCAGCATTATTAATACTGGTTCAGGATGGTCGTTGCGAGGAGGAGAGAATGCGCTTGCTTATTGTGCCATGAAAGGGGGAACCTTGAATATGACCCGGGCTATGTGTATTGACCATGGCAAAGACAACATTCGTGTCAATACTGTCTGTCCCGGAGATGTGGATACACCCATGTTAAAAAGTGAGTGCGAACAGTTAGGAGGGGAATATAACGATAGGTATCGGGAAGAATGTTCTCATCGTCCTATTTCACGACTTGGTACCCCAGAAGATATAGGTAATGCAGTTTTGTTCTTGGCTAGTGGACTATCATCATGGGTTTCTGGGGCGCATCTGGTGGTTGACGGTGGAGGCATCGCTTGATTAAGTGTCATTAAAGAAAAAAGAAAAACGATCATGATAAAAAAGAGAAATGAAATAGTTCATCCATATATTCCGAATTCTAGTCCGAGAGTGAAAGCAGCCATGATGGAAGAGATTGGGATCAATGATATTGATGAACTCTATGAAGACATCCCAGAACGTTTACGGTTTCGTGGCGAAATGAATATGCCCGATGCATTGGTTTCTGAACTGGATTTGAAACGGGAAGTCAACCGTATTTTAGCAAAGAACAGTTCATGTGAAGAAAACATCAGTTTTTTAGGAGGCGGTGTTGCCAGGCATTATGTCCCGGCAATCTGCGATGAGATAACCGGCCGTGCAGAATTCCTGACTGCTTATGCAGGAGAGCCATATGAAGATCATGGACGTTTTCAGGCTTTATTCGAATATGAAAGCCTGATGGCGGAATTGCTGGACCTGGATGTGGTCAATGTCCCCACCTATGATTGGGGGCAAGCAGCCAGCACTTCAATCCGGATGGCGGGAAGAATTACTCAACGAGACGAAATGATTGTATCTGAGGCTATTTCTCCTGACCGGATGAAAATCCTGAAAAACTACTGCGAGCCGGTCATGAAAATCAATACTCTGAAACACGATCCGACAACCGGGAAGTTGGATCTGGACGATCTTAGACAAAAATTACATCCTGGAGTGGCAGGAGTTTATTTTGAGAACCCAACTTATTTGGGAGTGATTCAGGAGCACGGACAACAGATAGCTGATATGGTTCACCAACAAGGAGGAGTTGTCGTTGTAGGCACTGATCCGGTTTCATTGGGAGTTTTGACTCCCCCTTCGAGATATGGGGCAGACATTGTTTGTGGAGATATACAGGGATTAGGAAACCATTTATATCTCGGTGGGGCTCTGGGCGGTTTTATCGCTACGCGCGACGACGAAAAATATGTGATGGAATTTCCTTCTAGGCTGTTTGGGATATGTAAAACGTCCGTTGAAGGTGAATGGGGGTTTGGCGATGTTGCCTATGATCGTACCTCTTTCGGTGTTAGGGAGAAAGGAAAAGAGTTTATAGGAACTGCAGCTGCGCTCTATGGAATATCAACTGCAGTGTATTTGTCGCTGATGGGGCCAAAGGGAATGTATGAACAAGGGCAGCATCTGCTACAGAAAGCAAGTTATGCCATGAAAAAGCTGGAACAAATACCAGGTGTCTCAATTCATTTCCAATCTCCACATTTTAAAGAGTTCGTTGTTGATTTCCTTGATACTGGCAAAACGGTAGCTGGAATAAACCAAGTACTGCTTCAAAAGAAGATTTTTGGGGGAAAGGCTCTGGAAGATGATTTTCCAGCATTGAAAGGTTGCGCGCTTTATTGCGTAACCGAGATGCTCTCAAAAGAGGATATCGACAGTTTAGTTGAGGCGTTGACTGAGGCCGTGGCATAACATGGGGGGATGGAAAGCAAGTTTTTACCAGACAAAAATTGAACATGGAAATAAAAAAGAATAGTCACCTGCGAAATTTTCATCAGGCAAAATGGGATGAAGAAATTATTTTCCAACTAAGCACTGAAGGTGAAAGAGGTATTGTTGTTCCTCAGGTGGAGCAAGAGATTTGGGATGAAGTCGGCGACGGAATATCTGTCCTGCCGGAAAACATGATTCGCCCATCAGCACCCGCACTCCCTGAAGTAGGGCAAATGCGGGTATTAAAACATTTTCTGCGTCTGTCCCAGCAAAACCTGGGGGCAGACCTGAACGTCGATATTGGGCAGGGTACCTGTACCATGAAGTACAATCCGAAGATCAACGAGGTGATTGCCCGGAGTCCTAAAGCCGCAGAAATACATCCACACCAGGATGAATCAACCATTCAGGGGGCACTCGAAATTATGTATGGCATGGAAAGTTTTTTGAAAGAGATATCCGGGATGGATCGCTTTACGCTACAGCCCAGTTCCGGTTCCCATGCTATTTTGGTCATGGCTTCCATCATGCAGAAATACCATGAATCAAGAGGCGATAGTCACCGTAATGAGTTGATCACGACAATTTTTTCGCACCCTTCCGATGCCGCAGCAGCTGCTGCGAAAGGATACAGGATCATCACCATTTATCCCGACGAACAAGGTTTTCCGGACATTGAAGCGCTAAAAGAAGCGGTGTCTGAACGAACAGCCGGATTATTTATTACAAACCCGGAAGATATTGGAATCTTCAATCCTCGGATCGATGAATTTACTGAAATCGTTCATGAAGTGGGTGGCCTTTGTGGGTATGATCAGGCGAACCTGAATGGGCTAATGGGGATCACCCGGGCAAGGGAAGCAGGCTTCGATCTTTGTTTTTTCAATCTTCACAAAACATTCTCCGGTCCTCATGGAAGTGGTGGGCCTGCAGCCGGAGCACTTGGGGTAACAAAGGAGCTTGAAAGTTTTCTTCCTGTACCGTTGGTTGGATTCGACGGAGACAAATACGTTCTGGAACACAATCTTCCCAATACCATCGGGAAAACACGTTCCTTTTTGGGCCCGTTCCCGGTGATATTAAGAGCTTATGCCTGGGTCAGGGCACTTGGAGCAGATGGTTTGAAGGCTTCGAGCCAAATCGCTGTCCTGAACAACAACTACCTGTTGAAGCACATTACCTCCATTGACGGGGCAGAGTCGCCATTTTCTGGAGGGAAAAGACGGATTGAACAAGTACGTTATTCCTGGGAGAAATTGTTCAGGGATACGGGGGTTGGGACGCACGATTTTACGCTTCGAATGTGCGATTTTGGTTTTCATCTTTGGTCCAGCCACCATCCTTTTATTGTGCCTGAACCTTTCACGATTGAGCCGACAGAATCCTATTCAAAAGAAGAACTGGATGAATACCTGGATGGTTTAAGACACATCGCGGAAGAAGCTCGCGTTGATCCTGAAATAGTGAAAACAGCGCCACACAGGAGTGTTGTGCATAAGATCGATAGCAGTTGGGACGACGATCCGCAGAAGTGGGCTATAACTTGGAGGGCTTTTTTGCAAAAGCATGCGCAATAATCTTGACTCTCTCTCAAAATAATACCTCTGGGAATAAACACTATCTCAGAGGTATTTAGGGTTACTCTCAAATATCGATTTAGTGAAAAGAAGGAAAACTATTGGTTTGATAATTAATCCGGTGGCAGGGCTGGGGGGAAGTGTCGGACTAAAAGGCACGGATGGTGAAATGATTCGTCAAAAAGCAATATCACTTGGTGCAGTCTCCCGAACTAATATCCGAACCCGTGAAGCTTTGAGTTTACTTAAAGACGAAAAGGAACAGTTTCATTTTGTTACATGTCCAGGAGAAATGGGAGAAGATGTGGTCCGGGAATTGGGATTTGAGTATTCAATTGTTGTTGTTCCAAGTCCCGCTTATCCTGTAGCCGAAAACACACGGTCGGCTGCCTCTGATATGATAAAGCAGGGAGTTGATTTGTTGGTGTTTGCTGGCGGAGATGGGACCGCTCGTGATATATGTTCGAATGTTGGCATGGAACTCCCCGTATTAGGCATACCCGCTGGCGTGAAAATTCAGTCGGGTGTATTTGCCACTCATCCGGCCGCTGCTGGTAGTATTCTCAAAGGTTTTCTGAGAGGAGAGATAAAAACCTTTATTGAGGCGGAGGTTGTAGATTTGGACGAAGAATTGTACAGGAGTGAAATACTTAACGCCAGGCTGTACGGATATCTGAAAATTCCCCGTGTCTTGTCTTTCGTTCAAAACAAGAAGACAGGAACACAACCGGGAGAGATTTATTTTCAACAGGCTATTGCTGAGGATCTGCTGGAAAAACTGGAAAAGGATGTTGACTACTTAGTTGGACCAGGATCGACTTTACGCACTTTTTTGGACCAACTGGGGGTTAATGGAACTTTACTTGGAGTTGACCTGATTAAGAACAAAAAATTAATCGCTGCCGATCTCAGCGAAAAAGAAATACTCAGGTACCTGCAGGGGCAGGAAGTCTGGTTGATCATTACTCCTACGGGCGGACAAGGGTTTTTGCTTGGGCGTGGGAACCAGCAATTGAGTCCTCAAGTGTTAACCTTGATCGGAAAAGAAAATGTCATTATCGCAGCAACGCCGGGGAAGCTGAATGCCCTTGAGGGAAAACCATTGTTGATAGATACAGGAGACGTTTTGCTGGATAGAATTTTTTCAGGTCATTATCGGGTAATAACCGGTTATCATCAGGCCAGTTTTTATAAAGCAAGTGGTTTTTCTGGTGAACTAGAATACAAAATAGACTAGGAATTATACTGAATTTTTGGAATCCTGACGGCACGTATCACTGCCGGGCTTCTTATTTAGAAACAAAGCCAGTTGATACAAATCAAAACAAGTTAATTACATCGTCGATTTTTGCATTATTGTTTGTGCCTGAAAGTTCGGTTAGGCGGGCTTACATGATAAGATTGTGTATAACCATGATATCATAGGGTTGAAAGCGTTGATCATTACAGTAGGTGCTGTTTGTGGCAGTGTTGTGTTGGCATGGCGCATTTTTGTTGCTAGGGGTTATTGAGCCCGACGTTGAATGCGCCTGTATTATTTGTGCTTAAAAATTTTCCGGCGGGGCTGCTATTAAAAAACTCCTGATTCCGGAACATAGAAAAATTAAACTAGAAGACATGAAAATCAATAAAAGTATAAAATGGATGCTCTTGGTCCTGATGGTTTCCATTGATTTTGTTCGGGCGCAGGATGTAAATGATTGGGAAAATCCCCAGGTGACCGGTATTAACAAGGAAGCCCCAAGGGCAAGTTTTTTTGCTTTCCCCGGGCAATACAATCCATCGCACACAATTATGAAAAAGGCGCCCAATTACCTTTCACTGAACGGTATTTGGAAATTTAACTGGGTTGAACGCCCGGCTGACAGACCTGAAGATTTCTACAAGACTGGTTTTGATGTGTCGGGGTGGAACGATATTAAGGTGCCAGGAAATTGGGAGTTACAGGGATACGGTGTTCCTATCTATACAGATGTAGAATATCCTTTTCCTAACAATCAGCCTTTTATCCCACACGATTATAACCCTGTAGGATCATATAAACGGTCTTTCGTGCTTCCCGCAAGGTGGAAGGGAAAGGAGGTCTTCCTGCACTTTGGAGGGGTACGGTCAGCCTTTTATGTCTGGGTAAATGGACATAAAGTAGGGTATAGCCAGGGTAGTAAGACACCAGCTGAGTTCAACGTTACTCGTTGGGTAAAACCCGGAAAGAACCAGTTGGCTGTGGAGGTTTACCGATTTAGTGATGGCAGTTATCTGGAAGATCAGGATTATTGGAAGATCAGTGGGGTTGAGCGAGATGTCTACCTGTTTGCACGCCCAAGGGTACATATTCGCGATTTCTTTATCCACGCCGGGTTGGACAGCACATATCAGGAAGGGCGGTTTGGCCTGGATGTAGAAGTAGCTAACCTACAATCAACTTCAAGAGATTATACAATTAAATATTCGGTTAGGGAAGCTGGGACGGATAAGGAAATTTCCAGTGGTTCGAGTACGTTTTCAAGCTCCAAGGAGGGCTCAAAAGCACATTTTTCAGCGAGGTTCCCTGGTGTAAGGCAGTGGACTGCAGAAACTCCAAATCTCTATTTGTTGGTCATTCAGCTTCAGAATGAAAAGGGAAAGGCTTTAGAATATATATCGCGCCCTTTTGGTTTCAGAACGGTCGAAGTAAAATATGGGCAATTCTTGGTTAACGGGAAGCCAGTGACTATAAGGGGTGTGAATAGACACGAGCACGACCCTGTAACCGGTCGGTACATCACGGATAAGTTAATGTTGCAGGATATCCGGCTGATGAAGGAGTTTAACATTAATGCAGTGCGGTGTTCCCACTATCCTAATCAGGAGAAGTGGTACGACCTGTGTGACAAGTACGGGATTTACCTGATCGATGAAGCGAATATCGAAGCCAATGGAGCCGAACCCTACAATCCCAGAAAAACGTTGGCGGATAAGCCAAATTGGCAAAAAGCGTTTCTAGACCGAACAAAAGCTATGGTCGAACGGGACAAAAACCACCCCTCGGTGATTATTTGGTCATTAGGTAACGAAACCGGAAAAGGGCGGAATTTTGAGGCCACTTACAGGTGGATCAAAACTAGGGACAGGAGCCGGATGGTACAGAGTGAAGATGCAGGTGAAGAGTGGTATACCGATATCTATTGTCCTATGTATGCCCGTTTTGATAAAATTTATAGGTACCTGGAGAAATCAGCACCTCGTCCTCTCATTCTTTGCGAATATGCGCACGCGATGGGGAATAGTGAGGGAAACCTTCAGGATTACTGGGATTTGGTTGAGCATTATCGGCAGTTCCAAGGGGGCTTTATTTGGGACTGGGTTGACCAAACCTTCCGCAAGGTTGATGATGATGGGGATACCATTGCAGCATACGGTGGTGATTTTGGGGAATACAAGGTGGTGAATGATTCTAATTTTTGTGCGAATGGGTTAGTTGCTTCTGACCGAAGCCTGCACCCACACATTTATGAAGTCAAGAAAGTATACCAACCCGTTAAGTTTGAAGCGGTGCCTTTTGCCGAAAATCAGCTTTATATTACCAATAGGTATGATTTTCGTTCATTAAAGGGCCTGAAGTTTCAGTGGAGTGTTAGATGCGAAGGGGAAGTGGTGGAGTCAGGCTCTATTGATCAGTTATCGATAAAACCACATGAAAAACAGCTGGTAACCTTGGGGTTAAAGCGGCCTGAGTTAGTTCCGGGAGCAGAGTATTTTTTGCGTGTTGATGCTTTTACCAAGGAGTCGAATTTCCTCATTCCTGCGGGTCATTTGGTTGCCTGGGAACAATTCAAACTGCCGTGGCACAACAATGGGCAAATTCCAAAAATTACAGCGGGTAACGTAGAGCTTACACACGATGGACAAACTGTTCATCTTCATTTCGATGGAGGAGAAACGACGTTTAACAAGAAAACCGGCCTGATGGAGGGATATCGTTATCATGGAAAAGAACTAATGATATCAGGTCCTGAACCTTATTTCTGGAGAGCAATGACCGATAATGATTTGGGAAATAATTTATTTGGCCGTTGCGGACAATGGAAATATTCCGGGCGAGACCGCAAACTGAAAGCCTTTGAAATTGTCCCCGGAGTGGACTGGGTGGATATCCATTCCCTCTTTATGTTGCCCGATTCGTTGGGAACCTATCAGCTGGATTACAGAATTTCAGGCAATGGGATCATCCGGGTTAAAGGAAACTACAGACCTGCTTCAGGAAATTTGCCGTCTATTCCAAGGATGGGAATGAAATTGAATTTGCCCTATGCCTACGATAGCGTGGAATGGTTTGGCCGCGGTCCACACGAAAACTATTCCGATCGTCACACCTCCGCAGCAATCGGTCATTACAAAGGTTCTTTGTGGGGGCAATTCCACCCTTATGTCAGACCACAGGAAACAGGCAATAAAACGGGTGTCAGATGGTTGGCCCTGCACTCTGCTGGTGGGGATGGTGTTCTGGTAGTCGGGGAAAAGCCATTAAGCATGAATGCCTTGCCTTTCGACTATCAACAATTGTACTATGTGCCTTACCATATTAAACGGAGGCATGGTGGAGAAATCAAACCCGGCGGGATGGTGACCTTGTTGGTTGATCAAAAGCAGATGGGATTGGGAGGCGATACTAGCTGGGGGGCTCCGGTTCATCCAGAGTACCTGATCCCAGCGGAACCTACCCGCTATACCTATTGGATTTGTCCCTTTGAGACTGGGGACAATTTGTTTTATAAGGCCAAGCAGATTCAGAATCCAGTAAACTTTTAACAAACGTGTTATGAATTTTACAAAATGCTTTTTTTTCTTACCTATATTTCTCTTGATTTCGGGTTGCGGAACCCAAACACCCAAAGAAAATATTCGGGAGCAATATCCGGATGTTTTACAGATTGAGGCTGTTCCAAAATCGCCGGATAATCTTAATGCTTTCGGTTTTTCAGATCATGGGGCGTGGCATGCGTATACACTGCCACCCAAAGACAGCACTGCGTATTTAGGCGGATTTTGCGGGCCATTGTTAATGAAGATGAATGGACGGTGGATCGGAAAAAGCCTGATGCATCTTCGTTTGTTGGATGAAAGCGGTAAAGTGCTGGGCTACTCGCCCGATTCTATTGAACTGCATTATTTTCCCGGCAAACTAATTCAAAAGTTAAAAGCAGGGGAGCTGAGAGTCGTTCAGAAATTGATATTTGCTGGCCCTCGTTCAGCTCTTGTACTTAATAAAGTGACAAATACTGGAAAGGTAAGGAGCACTTTCAGGTTTTCCTGGAAAGGGGATATTTGGCTCAAAGGGTGTAAAATTAGCAAAGAAGGAACCCAATTGAAGATTGTCTTGCCAGACAGCTCATTGTTAGAGACTGATTTTGCCAGTGATTTTAGCTTTCAAACGAAGAGAGATAGTTTGCTGTTGTTTGCGAAACAAAGGTACAGTCTCTCATCTGGTGAAAGTATTACAGTATCTTTTGTGCAATCTTATTTCTTTAATAATGATGAAGCAAACTCGAACCAAGAGTTGATTGCGGATTGGCTTAGCCAACCGTTAAAAGTATTGGTAGAGAATTCAAAGCGCTGGAACGGCTACCTTAGTCGAATTTTTAGTCATTTAACGGAACCTCGTTCATTAATCGTCAAATGCGTTGAGACCCTGATCTCTAATTGGCGGTCCCCGGCTGGTGATCTTAAACATGCAGGAGTGTTTCCATCCTCCGCTTACCAAGGATTTTATGGTTTTTGGGCTTGGGATAGCTGGAAACATGCTGTGGCATTGGCGCTTTTTGCTCCTGACCTGGCTAAGGAAAGTATCCGTAGTATGTTTGACTATCAGGGCCCGACTGGCATGGTTGCAGATTGCATCTATTTCGATTCTACTGAGAATAATTGGAGGGATACAAAGCCACCTTTGGCCTCTTGGGCTGTTTGGAAGGTTTTTCAGCAAACAGGAGATACTGCTTTTGTAAAAGAAATGTATCCTAAACTGAATAAATATCATCAGTGGTGGTATATGAATCGGGATCATGACCAGAATGGCATCTGCGAGTACGGCTCAACTGACGGAACATTAATTGCAGCAAAATGGGAAAGTGGAATGGACAATGCTGTCCGGTTTGACAAATCACAAATTGTGCCGGTGAACGATTCAGCATGGTCACTCAATCAGGAGTCTGTTGATTTGAATGTTTATCTTCAAAAAGAAAAACAATATTTGTCTAAACTTGCGGGTATATTAAAAAAAATACAAGATCAAAATCGATATTTGGCGGAAGCCCAAAGACTTGGGGGGATCATTCCCAAATATTTCTGGTCTGAAGAGGCACATTACTTTTTTGATAAAAGGACAGAAGACAAATCGTTCGTTAAAGTATACGGTCCGGAGGGTTGGTTACCCCTTTGGGCTGGACTTGCGTCCCAGTCCCAGGCGAGGGGTGTGAGGCAAATTATGCTTGACTCAGCACGGTTTAATACCTACGTTCCGCTACCAACTCTTGACGCATCGGATGCAGAGTTTGATCCATTGAATGGGTATTGGCGAGGTCCGGTATGGATAGACCAGGCTTATTTGGGCATTAAAGGCTTGAAAAATTATGGTTTTTCGAAAGATGCGTCTAGACTGAAATATAAGTTGCTTCATAATGCAGATGGACTTCTATTGAAAAATGCTATTGGAGAAAATTATGATCCAAAAACCGGGCGATCTTTGAATTCAAAACATTTTAGTTGGAGTGCAGCATATTTATTATTTCTCTTGGAATCTCAAAATTAGAAATACCAATATTTTGAAGTTCGGAAACAGATTGGGACATAAAAAAGCCTGAAGCGTTCTTTCATATTGACGTTTCAGGCTTTTGAATTCTACTAGAGTGACAAGATTTGAATTTGCGCACATGCGTTCGTCCAGACTCCATATTGCTATATGAGAAAGTGTTTTTTGTGCTACATTCTGTTACATTATTTCAAATTATAGAAAGTTACTTCAGAAAGTAATACCATCATTAAAAGGAACCTAAATGTCAGATATTCTTTGAAAATGATTTTCCAGATGCTTTCTCATTGCTCGCCTGAATTTATCTGCTGAACCATTTTTTAATACATCTACCAATCCTTTATGAGAAACGTAGTGTTTCTTGGAAATAGGTTTGTTGATTAGTCCACTGTCATATACGTAATTGAAAACAGGTAAAAGTACTTCCTGGAATTTTGTTAATGTCTTGTTATTGGTGATTTCATACAGTTTACCGTGAAATTCTATTTCATGTTCAATGTCAAATAAAACGTCGCTAGTAAATTCCGGCTCTTTGTTTACGATTTCTTCAAGTTCAGTAATTTTTTCATCGGTTATATTTCGAAAGATGAAATCAGCCATTCCTATTTCAATCACCAGCCTCAGTTCAAAGATGTCTTTTAGAGTGCTGTTATCAAGAATGTGAGGGATCATGGATTTTTTGAGAATCACCGAAAGATCAGGACTTTTGATAATCGTTCCTTTGTGCTTTTTGGATTCTATTATACCCATTGTTTTTAAGCGGTTTAGCGATTCCCTGATTACAGTTCTGCTTACCCCCATTGCTGTGGTCAATTCTACTTCTTTGGGAATGGCGTCACCTGGTTGAAGCTTCATTTTTATGAAGAAATCAACCAGCTTCATTTCGACTTTATCAACTAAACTCCTTGTATCAATTGCAGTTAGTAGTTCTGATTTATCTTTTTCCGTCATATTTGGAATTACTAATATGTATTACTTAATACTGCAAATTTCGAAAATATTTTGAAATAAAAAATTAATTCACTTACTTCGACGAGTCTTATGTCATACATAAGACGTTTGGGTTTTTAAAATAAAAAGTTCAAATCTATGAAGAAAATCTTGCGCAACCTATTGTATTTGTGTAGTATAGTCTTGATGATGATGTTGAGTAGTCATACTTATGCACAAAAAACAATTACTGGAAAAATTGTTGATGCGAAAAGTGGAGATCCACTGCCAGGCGTGACAATTGTGGTTAAGGGAACAACCACGGGAACAGTAAGTGATTATGAGGGTAACTACAGTTTGTTAGTACCAAAAGGAAGCGACCAACTTGTATATTCAATGATTGGTTACGAAAAACAAACCATTCGGTTGTCGACTTCCAGTGTGATTAATGTATCCATGAAAACAGCTACTACTGCTTTAGGAGAAGTTGTAGTAGTAGGATATGGTGAACAATCGAGAGCTCAGATGACCACCTCTGTTTCTAAAATGGACACGAAAAATTTAGAAAGTATTCCACTTTCCAATGCAGGTTCAGCTTTGCAAGGTACCGTGGCAGGACTTAGCGTTCAAAACACTACAGGTCAACCTGGCTCTACACCTAGTATCGTCATGCGGGGAGGGACTTCCTGGGATGGGTCGGGTTCACCACTTGTCATCGTTGACGGGGTTATTAGTTCATTCTATGCCCTCAATCCGGACGATATAGCTTCTGTGGAAGTACTAAAGGATGCAGCTGCTACTGCTATTTATGGTGCACGTGCAGCCAACGGTGTTATCCTTGTTACCACCAAAAAAGGGAAAGTTGGTAAATCTGAAATTAGCTATACGGTCAAGTATGGGGTCAATCGTCGAAGAGAATCTTATAAATACTTAAATGCCCATGATTACATTTATTACAATCGGTTGGCAGTGCAGAACTACACGATGGTCACAGGGCGTAATAACTTTGATGCAGGTTTTTTAAATGGTCGTTCAGGAGGTTTCGGAACTGGAAATAATACTACAGATTCTCCTTTTACCACGATGTATTTGACCGACCAAAACAAGTATCTTTTGAACTACGCCGGATGGCAGACAATGACAGACCCTCTGGATCCTAATAAACAGTTGATCTACCAGGAAAACAACATGTCTGATCTTTATTACCAGAACAGTTACGTGCAGGATCATTACCTCTCATTTGATGGTGGAAATGAAAAAGGTACTTATTCTTTGGGACTTGGATACCTTGATGATGCTGGAATTGTGCTGGGATCTGGATTTACCCGATATTCCGGTAAATTGAATGCCAGTTACAATGTGATGAAAAATGTGAGGGTTAGCACAAATATTCTATATTCCAGCTCTTCTCAAAAAGGAACTTATCTTCCTGATTATTCCTGGGTGTTTCAAAGAGCTGCCGGACAACCTCCCACATCAAGAATCTATAACAATAATCCTGACGGTAGTCTAAGTACGACTTTGAACCCTGGAACAAACATTTCTTTTGGAAATCCACTGTATTACAAAGATAAATTTGTTAAAAAGAATCTAGAACAGAGGCTTACTGCCAGTGTCAATCTTGATTGGCAAATTTTACCTGAACTAAAATTTAGCGCACGGGGAAGTTACTTTACAATTAATAACGTTAATCAATCATTTGATAAAGCATATCAGAGCGGTGGTTCGATGGTTACTTCCAGAACAGCATCAGCTGACCTGACGCGAACAGTAACCAACCAATATACTGCTATGCTAACTTATAAAAAGACGTTTGCCGAAAATCATCACCTCACGGCTTTGTTAGGAGCAGAATACTATAATACAGATCAGTTTTATCTTTGGGCAGCAACCAAGAATTCACCTTCTGATTTGATTCCAACTCTTAATGCTGGTAGCGAGGCATCAGGTGTCCCGAGTTCTACTTATACAGGAAACCGAATTATTTCTCAGTTCGGACGCTTGACGTACGATTATAAAATGAAGTATTTGTTCAATTTTAATATCAGGCGTGATGGGTCTTCCCGTCTGGGAAATAATAAATATGGTGTTTTCCCGGGGGTTTCAGTTGGATGGAATATACATAATGAGAATTTTTACAAGAACTCATCTATCAGCCAGATTTTTTCTACCATTAAGCCTCGTTTAAGCTATGGTGTGAACGGTAATGTGGACGTACTCAGTAATTATGGCGTATACGGAAGTTACGGTGACCTAGGGATTTACGACGGACAGACAGGTTATGGAAATACAGCGCTTCCGACCCTTGATTTACGGTGGGAAAGATCAACAACGCTTGATGCTGGTTTGGATTTGGGTATTGCCAATAACCGGGTGAATATTCTGCTTGACTATTTCGTGCGCGATATTAAGGATAAGATTGCAGGTCTGACTTTGCCTTACTGGACCGGATTTAGTAGTATTCTGACTAACAACGGAACCCTTAGAAATAAAGGTTTTGAAGCTGAATTGAATGCAGATATCATCAGGCGTAAAAACGGATTTAACTGGAATGTGGGAGCTACCTTCTATACCGTTAAAAATTTCGTCGTCAAATTACCTGATAACGGCAACGAGAATAACCGGCAGGGGGGAATCCAGGTTTATGACCCCAAAGCGGGTAAAGTTGTCTGGGTAGGAGGCTTGCAGGAAGGAAAACGTGTTGGTTTGGACGCCGTTTATGCTGCTCAGCAAGATTATATCTATCCTGACCAGGCTTCCGTCGATAAAGACGCAAACCGCTATGATGCCTACTTCCAGGCTGGTAAGGAAAAAGAGCGTTACCCCGGTGATGTCCGGTGGGTAGACGTAGACCACAATGATACAATTGATTATCGGGACCGGGTTTACATGGGACGCACAACTCCGTCTGTAACTGGTGGCTTCACCACCAACCTGAGCTATAAAGGATTCAATCTTTATGTAAAAACTGATTATGCGCTTGGTCATATCATATACAGCGAAGCCAGGGTAAGAGGATTGGCCCAGGTACAGGGAGCGCAAAATTCAACAACCGACGTGCTCAATTCCTGGACTCCGGAGAATCGTAATACAGATATCGCACGATATGATTTTACCGATCCGCACATGAATTTCGGTGAATCGTATCGCGCCCGACAAAATGGTAAATTCTGGGAGAAAGGAGACTACCTATGTCTTAGAGAGGTAACCTTAAGTTACAATTTTGATCCGGATTTTATGAAGAACTATGTCAAACACATCAAGGTGTATTTTACCGGTTCCAACCTGGGTTATTTGACCAAGTATTCCGGTGCTAATCCTGAAGTTGGTGGTATTGATAACGGCCGTTATCCTCTCCCGAGAGTATATACACTTGGCCTGAACGTGAAATTCTAATCGCTAATTTTAAATCGGAAACAGATGAAAAGAATAACATATTTCTTAATTATACTGATCGGTTTGACTTCTTGTGAGAAAAAGCTGGATTTGAAACCAACAAGTCAGTTAACATTTCAAGGATTTTGGGATTCCGAAGATGGAGCCAGGGCCGCACAAACAGGCCTTCATGCCCGTTTCAGAAGTTATGCCTACACACTTTGGCAGTTAGGTGAAGTTCGGTCTGATATATGGGGAGGCAAAACAGTGGAATCCCCTGCAGATGAAACCCTGATTCAACAGACAATCTCTGCAACGCAGGTTCCTTTTACCAATTGGGCTAATTTTTATGGATTTATTCATAACCTGAATGATTTCATTTACAATGTGCCCAATATTACCTTCAATGACGAGAATGAGAAGAATTATATGCTTGGCCAGGCCTATGGAATTCGTGCATATATTTATTATACTATGCTCAAAACTTGGGGAAAGGTTCCGATTACCATTGAACCACTTCTGAATATCGACCCTTCGAATACGGGAAAAGCCAGATCATCAGAAAGCGATGTCATGGCTCAGATTAAGGATGATATAGAGCAATCACTGTCTCATTTTGGAGATGATTATTCGTTCCAGAACAATAAACGGATTTATTGGTCAAAAGCAGCTACATTGACCTTAAAAGGAGATGTCTATATTTGGTCTGGCACCCATCTTGGAGGAGGTAGTGCAGATTATACGGCAGCAAAGCAAGCGTTGCTTGATTTACAGCAAAATGCCGATGTGGGATTGCTGGACAATTACGCTGATATTTTTAAAGCCAGTAATAAAAATAACAAGGAGATCATCTTTGCATTCAACTATGAGCAGGATCAGGCAACTAATTTCTATAGTTTATTCACTGGTCGTGGAACAGAAATTAATCCATTGTTTGATGAAGAGGGCAACTCGATGAGTACCTATATCACAAATGGAGCCAATCGTTATGGGCCTACTGATCATACTTTGACAGTACTTGATGATACATTGGATTCCAGGAGAAATGCAACTTTTATGCGACTATACAATGATGGCAGTGGGTATCCAACTTATAATGCTGACCATTATGTTACATCTATTCTCACTAAATTTTCCGGAATTATAGAAAGTGGCCAGCGTATAGAAGTGGATGATGTACCCGTTTATCGCTATGCTGATGCTGTACTATTGTTGGCAGAAGCTAAAAATTTATTGGGTGAAGACCCTTCCGAACAGATCAATCAGATACGCAAAAGAGCTTACGGAAGTAATTATGATCCGGCAGTAAATGCCTATCAAAATGGCACAAAGGATCAGAATATAGCAGCGATATTGAATGAGCGTCTGAAGGAATTCATCGGAGAAGGAAAGCGTTGGTGGGACTTACGCCGTGCCGGTGACAGTTGGGTAATCAATAACAACGATTACTTAGCTGCGGGACAGGAGTATAAATTAATATTACCAATCACTACCGATATGATTGGAAGAAATCCTCAATTGGAACAAACTGCAGGTTACTAGTTATTAACGTTTAGATAGTTGATTTAGAGTTTGGGTGACTCTTTTTAGGAAGGGAACGGCTAATCGTTCCCTTCCTATTCACCCAAATAAATCTTGATTGAGTGTTACCCTTATTAAAATTAAAGGGTTAAGTTGCAGTAAGATCAATAGGTCCTAACCAATTAAACTGATTGTTATGATACGATACTTTCTTGTCCTGAGCATATTGGTAATTTTCTCTCAATGCAAGAATACGGCGAAAACGAAAAATGATGTTTCGTATGGAGAAAATATAGCGGTTGCAACAGAACAGATCCCCTTATTTGTCAATCAAAGGAATAATTATTTGGTTGAGTTGAGGAGTTCTGCTGACGGCGATCTTGATACCACCACGATAAAGCAGGTAATTATTCATTTTGCGGAGAAGAGTGATATTAACAGTATTTCCAGAATATCGCTTCAATATATTGCTCATAAGGATACAATTGAATTAGCGAGTAGTAGCGCTATAGACAGAGCGGTAAATCTCACTCTTCATCACCGGGTAGCACTGGACAAAAAGGTATTTTATCTAAACTTTGAAGCCACTCCAGATGCTGACTTGACATCAACATTTCAAATACAGAGTATTGAGGTCATTTTCGGTACGGGTTTAAGGAGAAGTATAGCAATTAAAAGCCATAACGCATTTCGATTGGCTCGGATTGTTCGGGCTGCCGGAGAGGATAGCGTTCACACATACCGCATTCCAGGTTTAATTACAACAGCAAATGGAACATTGATCGCTGTATATGATAACCGGTATGAATCCAGCGGAGATTTGCAAGGGGATATTGCTATTGGTATGAGCCGGAGTACCAATGGTGGTCAACATTGGGAACCGATGAAGGTGATTATGGACAGAGCCGGATGGGGAGGACTACCAAGGAAACTGAACGGAACCGGAGACCCTTGTATTTTTTACGACCAAACAACGCATACTGTTTGGGTCGCGGCTTTATGGTTACACGGACACGGTGGTATGACTGCCTGGAGAGGGTCCCAGCCTGGTATGTCTCCCGATAAAACAGGACAACTTTTACTCGTAAAAAGTACGGATGATGGCTTGACCTGGTCCAAGCCAATCAATATTACGAAACAGGTAAAGAATCCGGAATGGCAATTGCTCCTACAGGGGCCGGGTAGGGGAATCATGACAAGAAACGGAGTTCTGGTTTTCCCGGCTCAATTCAAGGTTAATACTGGAGAAAAAGCCATTGACGGTGGGGAATATACGTGTTTTTCTACCATCATCTTCAGTAGGGACCACGGCAAAACCTGGCATATTGGTACCGGCGCTAAGTCGAATACGACTGAATCGCAGGTTACTGAGTTGAGGGACGGAAGTTTAATGCTGAATATGCGTGACGACCGAAATCGAAAAAACAAAGGCGCAACCAACGGAAGAGCAATTTATATCACCAAGGATTTTGGGAAAACCTGGACCCGATACCCGTCCTCCAATTCTGCTTTACCAGAACCAAACTGCCAGGCCAGTCTGATCTCTTCTACTGTCCCGTTTCAGGGGAAAAAACAACAAGTGCTGTTTTTCAGTAATCCTAACAGCAAAACGCAAAGAGCTCATATGACTATAAAATCGAGTGTTGATGAGGGAATGACTTGGCCATTGAAATATCAGTTGGAACTAAACGCAAATTCCGGTTACGGATATTCCTGTATGACAATGGTGGATAACAGAACGATCGGAATTTTGTATGAAGGCACTGGTGATTTGATCTTTCAGAAAATTCCAGTGAAAGCATTGTTCGAAAATTAAAATAAATCACGGTGAGGAGGTTTCAACATATCGGTATTTCTGTAGGTCTTGGTCTGCTATTAGTATTCTTGGCATTATCGCAGGCCTGGGCAAATAGTACAGGGGGTAGTGAACAACCAGCTTTGCTTCCATTGCCGCAGAAGCTCGTTTGGAATGATGGTGATTTTTCACTCAACATACCATATGTGCTGCAATACGACGGGGATAAAAAAGACCTGGCCTACCGTGAAATAATGGATATTCTAAGAAACAACGGAAATCGAGAAGAAGAAAGTGTTGCTGTCGGTAGACATAACAGAAGGTTTATCCAGGTTTCTCTTTCGAAAGAGATACCTGGCCTTAAAAACCACTCAGAGGAAGGATATCTTTTAAATGTCTCCAAAGACTCGGTTTCGCTGCGAGCTGCAACCAGCGAAGGTTTATTTAGAGGAGTTCAAACCTTAAGACAATTAGTCGTTTCAGAAAATGGAAAGTCGTTTATTGCCGGTTGTCAAATAGTTGATTGGCCAGCTTTCAGAATTCGCGGTTTTATGCAAGATGTTGGGCGAAATTTTATGCCGGTTTCGTTGCTGAAAGAACAGATCGACGTGATGTCTGCATACAAGTTGAATGTATTTCATTTGCACTTAACCGACAATGAGGGGTGGAGACTTGAGAGCAAAAAGTTTCCACAGCTCAATTCACCCTCCTCCATGAGCCGTTGGAAGGGGAAGTATTATACGCAAAAAGAATTTATCGATTTGGTTGATTACTGTAACCGGAGATATATTACACTCATTCCGGAGTTTGATGTCCCGGGACATTGTGAAGCATTTCGTAAAGCATTTGCCATTGATTCAATGAGTGACCTCCGTGTTAAACCTATTATGACGGACTTGCTGAACGAATTATGTGGTCTTATCTCGTTGGACAAAATGCCTTATATCCACCTGGGAACCGATGAGGTTTGGCATAATTTTGAAAAGCCAGCTCCCGGTTTACTCGCAGCTTTAATCTACCGATTACATCAACTGGGGCGACAGGTAATTGTTTGGCGACCGGGTATTGGCATACCGGGCGATAGCACGTCTATTACTCAATTATGGTCAAGTACCGGAAAACCTAGGAAAGGACATCGTTATATTGATTCGAGATTAAACTACCTCAATCATCTGGATGCTCTGGGCGGTATCAGTCAGCTCTATTTTGACCGGATTTGTCAATCGGCACATGGTGATTCTCTTCGAATGGGGGGAATACTTTGCTGTTGGAATGATAATAATGTTCAAAAGCCTTCTGATATCTTAAGTCAGAATCCGGTTTATCCGGGAATGCTGACCTATAGTGAAACTAGCTGGAAGGGACAATCGCTTGACTTCGGGACTCGTTACCTCGCCAAGTTACTGCCACATGATAGTAACGCATTTTTGTTATTTCAAAAATTTGAGGAGCGATTGATTCAACACCGTGACCGGTATTTCAAGGGGAAACCATTTCCCTATGTGAAACAAACGGATGTTGACTGGCGGATGATTGGACCGTTTGACAATGGCGGCGACCTAACAAAAAGGTTCCCGGTTGAGGACAGCTTGAAAGCGAGTTACCATTATAAGGGAAAAGACTTCTGCTGGTCTGATTCAGTTTATGGTGGTACCATTTTTATTCGACACTTTTTTGGTTATCCTTCCTATTTTCAGGCAAATAAGGGAACGGTATATGCCGAAACAAATATATGGTCACCCAAAAGGCAGTCGGTAGGATTCTGGATTGGATTTTTTGATTGGTCACGCTCAGGAGGTAGAAGAGGAGGGCCTTTACCCAATCAAGGCTTGTGGCTAAAAACTCATCCAATAGCTTGGGTGAATAAAAGAGTTATTCCTGCACCCAAATGGAACAATCCTGGCCTTCGGGCGAAATCAGCTGAAATACCCTTTACTGATGAGAATTATTATTACCGTTCTCCGACTTTTATCATGCTTAAGAAGGGATGGAATCATGTTTTACTCAAAGTACCCGAAGACGGAAGCTCATGGAAGTGGATGTTTACGTTCATTCCGGTTAAAGTAGCAAAAGAGGGAGTAAGGGAGGTAACGGGTTTGAAATTCTGTGCTAAGTTAATGAATAACTAATTTCTGGTAGTAATAAAGAAAATGTATTATCCTAAAGTAGCAAAATATATTGGATGGCTGGTTGTGTTGTTTGCACTTAGTTTTCCAGTCAGTGCGCAGACCACTCGGGTTGCCTGTGTAGGAAATTCTGTAACCTATGGCTATAAGCTTGTGAATCGTGAACGGGATAACTACCCCCATCAACTTCAACTGTTGCTTGGACCCCGCTATGATGTTCGAAATTTCGGGCATAGTGGTGCTACACTTTTGAGTAAGGGGCATAATCCATATATAAAAACTACCGAATATCAGGAGGCACTGGCATTCCAACCTGATATTGTGGTGATACATCTGGGACTGAATGATACTGACCCGCGTGATTGGCCAAACTATCGGGATGATTTTATTAGCAACTACCAGAATTTGATTTATTCTTTTAAAACAAGAAGTGGCAGGCCTTCGAAAGTGTATATATGTTTGATGACGCCTATATTTTCGCGTCACCCGCGCTTTAAGTCGGGCACAAGAGATTGGTTTTGGCAAGTACAACAATGCATAAAAAAAGTTGCGTCCAATTGCCATGTTTCACTCATCGATTTGCATTCGCCTCTTTACGACCGCCCCGATTTATTTGCTGATGCATTGCATCCTAACGCAGAAGGAGCCCTAATCATGGCTCATACGGTTTATTCGGCGCTGAATGGGAATTTTGGTGGTTTCCAACTCGCTCCTGTCTTTGGTGAACACATGGTTTTTCAGCAGAAAAAACCTATCGTACTCTTTGGAAAGGCTAATTGTCATGACGTGATTAAAGCTGAATTTCACAATAATTTTCAGAAGGTGTCTGTAGGAACCGAAGGAAAATGGAAGATTGCTTTACCTGAAGTTCCTGCAGGTGGACCGTATTCACTGAGAATCTGGGTAAATGATACCCTGAAGGTACATTGGACGGATATTCTGGTAGGTGAAGTTTGGTTGATAAGTGGCCAATCGAATATGCAGTTTATGCTTCGTCAGTCACAACACGGTAGTGCAGCAGTTCTGCATGCGAGAAATTCGAATCTAAGGCTTTTTAATTATCATGGTTTTCTACAAACCCGTGCCGTGCAATTCGATTCACTTTCGCTTCAGAGGATGGACCAACTGAAATACTTTAATGGTCATTGGCAACCATCGACTCCTGAGTCGGCATCGGGTTTTTCTGCTATTGGGTATTATTTCGGAAAAGACTTAGAAAATAAACTTCATGTCCCCGTTGGATTGATCCAAATAACAGTTGGTGGAGCTCCTATCGAATCATTTATCGACCGGAAAACACTGGAATTTAACCCCGTTCTAGTTGATGTGCTCAACCTCGATACCTGGAAGAATAATGACATGGTAATGAAGTGGGTGAGACAACGGGCTGAAAAGAATATCAGCCTGAGCAAGAATCCGTTGCAAAGACATCCGTATCAACCTGCGTATATTTACGAAGCGGGCATTTCCCATGTCATAGGTTTCCCTGTTAAAGGTGTTCTGTGGTATCAGGGAGAGTCGAATGCGCGTAATTGCTGGTATTATCCCACGGCATTCCGGGCTATGGTAGCTTCCTGGCGAAACGGTTGGAATGATCAGCGTTTACCTTTTGTTTTTGCACAGCTTTCCAGTCTGAACAGACCTGACTGGCCCGCATTTCGGAATATGCAGAGGGAGTTGGCTGATTCCATGGCTAATGTTCATATGGTTGTGACAATGGATGTAGGAGATTCAACCAATGTTCATTATATCCGAAAACAACCTGTTGCACATCGGTTTTACTTACAGGCTCTTCACCATGTTTACGGAAGAAAGATTAGTTCAGATGGTCCCGTTCCATTTAGACATCGGTTTTATCAAAATAAGCTGATATTGACGTTAAAGCATTGCAATGATTTGATGACTTCCGACGGAAAAGACTTGAGAGGACTTGAAGTGGCAGGAGTAGACAGTATATACCATCCGATGCATGCAGTGTTGCGCCACAGACAAATTATCATTACTGATACATTGAATAATCTGGTTGGAGTCAGGTATGGCTGGAACCCTTTTTCCCACGGGAATCTGGTAAATGAAGGCAGACTGCCAGCTCCTACTTTTCAAATAAATATTAAAAAATAATTTATATCAAGGATATGCAAAAGCTTAACGGTTTAATTGCTGCTCCATTTGTACCTATGGACAGGAAAGGGGACGTGGTTTATGAACGCATTAGTGCCTACTACGATTTCCTGGAAGCTAACCAAATTACCGGTGCTTTTATTAATGGATCGACTGGTGAAGGTGTTTCGCTTTCTCAGAAGGAACGAATGAAAGTAACTGAGGGATGGGCTACCCGGCAAAAAGAAAAAGGAGGTAGTGTAAAAATCATCAATCTGGTAGGGGGAACTTCTTATCAGGAATGTATCGATAATGCATTGCATTCATCTGAAAATGGGATTGATGCCATCGCTTTACTGGCACCGTTTTATTTTAAACCAGAGAGCGCTGAACAGTTAGCCGGTTTTTGTGCCAGAGTGGCCGAGTCAGTGCCTGATATGCCTGTTTATTTCTATCATATTCCAGTGCTTACGGGATGCAATGTTTCCATGTATGACTTTCTCAAAGTAGCTTCTCCTCTGATTCCTAATCTGGCCGGGATAAAGTATACCCATGAAGATTTCATGGATTTTCTTAGTTGTTTAAATTTTGATGATGGGAAATATGATATGCTATGGGGAAGGGACGAAAATCTACTCTCGGCTCTGGTATTGGGAGCGCGTGGAGGCGTTGGTAGTACCTTTAATTATGCAGCGCCACTTTATTATAAGTTAATAAAAGCATATGACGACGGAGATGTTGAATTGGCGCGCAGACTCCAGCAAAAATCTATCGATATGATCCGGCTACTGGGAAAATATGGAGGCATTGCTACAGGGAAAGCATATATGAAGTATGTTAACTTTGATTGCGGAGAATTCCGGTTACCTGTAAAAAATATGAGCGCATCGGATTTCGAGCGGTTTCGCGGAGATGTTCAGCGTTTAAATATGGACGATTTATTCTCGGTATTGGCCGAGTAGGAAAAGTGTATTAAATGGTTTATAATGAGATTTTTGAATTTGATTGTGATCATGGCTTTATTTTTTCAATCGTGTAAAGAAAATAAAACCATCAATCAGCATCCCATAAAAATAAAATGGGATACACTGGCGGTCATCCCTTCTCCTGTTGAGGGGCAGGTTCAGTATGGTTTGTCAGGTTTAATCGCGGGAGTTACCGATAACTGCATCGTTGTTGCAGGTGGTAGTAACTTTAAGAATAAAGTCCCCTGGGAAGGAGGAGTAAAAACCTATTACAACGATTTGTATGTATTGAAGATGGGACATCATGGGGCCAACTGGAGTTTGATAACTAAAATGCCTTTTTCACTGGCATATAGCGCTTCCATCTCTGCAAATAACTCTGTATATGCTATTGGTGGTGAAGACGAAAATGGACTTTCCAACCGGTTTTTCCGGATTCAGGTGGAAGGTGATTCTGTTGTTACGGAAGATTTGCCAACGCTACCTTATCACCTGACCAGCCCCGGCGCTACATTAATTGACTCTACCATCTACGTGGCAGGAGGAGACGACGATACCGGTAGTGCGACAGAGCACTTCTTAGCATTCAAAATAAATGAACCGGAGCAGGGTTGGGGCAAATTGCCAAATTTGCCTGAAGCCATGTCACATATGGTCGCAGCGAGTCTCTTTGATGGCCATGAGGAATGCATTTATCTTTTTGGCGGAAGGCGGAAATCTGGCATTACTTCCCAATTTATTCAGCACATCTGGAAATATTCTCCTTCGGGAAAGGTTTGGATGTTAGTTGGTGAGCTGAAATTGCCCGGAGGCAGTGCTTTTGGATTGTCTGCCGGTACGGGGCTGGCCTATAACAACAGGTATGCCCTGCTTTTTGGAGGTGATAAGGGGAAGATTTATAACCAGACGGAACGTTACAACGATGAAATTGTCCATGAAACAAATGCACAAAAAAGGCAAGAACTGATTGATCAAAAGATTAATTCCCTATCTCATCATCCTGGTTTTAGTAAGGACATATATTTATATGATGCCCTGACAGGAAGTTTCAGAAAAATTGGTGAGATCCCGGGAAAAACCCAGGTGACAACCACCGCATTCTGGTGGAATCATCAGATTATCATTCCCGGAGGTGAGGTGCGACCGGGAATCCGAACGGCAGTCATCAGCCGGGGAACGATTACTTCAAATTGAATTAGTGCCTCTAAATTAGAATAGGATGATGAATTTCGAAGCATTAGCAAGTCAATATAAGGATGAGTTGTTGGAAAGGGTAATTCCTTTTTGGCTCTCAAATTCACCCGACGAAAACTTTGGCGGATACTATACTTGTCTCGACAGGGAAGGAAAAGTGTATGACACCGACAAATTTGTATGGCTTCAGGGCCGCCAAATATGGATGTTTTCCAAGCTATATAACAAAGTGGAGCGGAAACAGGAGTGGTTGAATATGGCACTTCTGGGGGCAAGTTTTATGGAAAAGAACGGTCACGACGGGAAACTTAATTGGTATTTTTCTCTTACCCGGGAAGGGAAACCGTTGATTCAACCGTACAATATCTTTTCCGATTGTTTCGCAGCCATGGGGTTTGGACAGTTGTTTCAGGCTACCGGAAATGAAAGGTATGCGGAAATCGCCCGTAAAACTTTCTATCAGATTCTGGAACGAATTGATAATCCGAAAGGAAAATACAATAAGAGTGTTCCGGGAACCCGTCCATTGAAAGGATTTGCATTACCCATGATACTGTGCAACCTGTCACTTGAACTGGAGGAGTTGCTTCCGCGGGATATTGTTGAGGAAACGATTGAACGGTGTGTTCACGAAGTGATGGTAATTTTTTATGACCAGAATACCGGATTGATTTTGGAAAATGTCAATTCAGATGGAAGTTTCTCCGATTCATTTGATGGACGGCTGCTCAATCCCGGACATGCCATTGAAGCCATGTGGTTTATTATGGATTTATCTGTGCGCCTTAAAAAGAAAGAATTAGCGGATAAAGCTGTCAGCATTGTTCTCAGGACTCTGGAAAAAGGGTGGGATAACCAGTATGGGGGTATCCTCTATTTTTTGGACGTAAAAGGTTATCCTCCTCAACAACTTGAATGGGACCAGAAGCTTTGGTGGGTACATCTCGAGACGCTTATCAGTCTGATAAAAGGCTACCAATTGACAGGTAACCAAAGTTGTCTGCAATGGTTTGAAAAGGTCCATGACTATACCTGGTCGAATTTCACCGACAGCGAATATGGTGAATGGTATGGCTACCTTAATCGCAGAGGTGAGGTCCTGTTGCCGTTGAAAGGTGGCAAATGGAAAGGATGCTTTCATGTCCCTCGGGGGTTGTTTCAAGTGTGGAAAACACTGGAACAAATACCGTCAGACAGACAATAATTCTTTGTATCAATAAGACTGAAGCGTTTTTCTTGAACTGGTAAACTCTTTTCGAATGACAAAAATAAACTGGAATAAAATATATCCCTGGGTTGTCGTCGGACTTTTATGGATGGTGGCTTTGCTGAATTACCTGGATCGACAGATGCTGGCTACAATGAAAGATTCGATGATGGGGGACATAAAAGAACTCCAAACAGCAGAGAATTTCGGGCGATTAATGGCTGTCTTTCTTTGGATCTATGGATTTATGAGTCCGGTAGCCGGATTGATAGCTGACCGGGTGAACCGAAAGTGGCTTATCGTAGGAAGTTTGGGCGTCTGGTCAAGCGTGACACTTTCAATGGGTTACGCTCACAGTTTTCAGGTATTGTATGTGTTGCGGGCCATTATGGGAATTAGCGAAGCTCTGTATATTCCTGCGGGTTTGGCATTAATTGCCGATTACCATCAGGGGAATACCCGCTCACTGGCCATCGGTATTCATATGACCGGCCTGTACCTGGGACAAGCTTTGGGGGGATTTGGTGCCACCGTAGCCAGCCTGTTTTCGTGGCAAACTGCTTTTCATTCATTCGGGATTGTTGGTGTAGCCTATAGTGTTATTCTGATTCTCTTCCTTCGGGATAAGAAAGTAACAAGTGCAAGTTTTAAAACCGGGACAAAGAAGAAGCATAAAACCAATGAAGGCTTAAAGTCGGTCTATAAAAGTCTAAGTCTACTGTTAGGAACGATCAGTTTCTGGGTGATTCTGTTCTACTTTGCGGCTCCTAGTTTCCCTGGCTGGGCAACGAAGAACTGGTTGCCTACACTTTTTTCACAAAGCCTTGGTATTGAAATGGCAAAAGCGGGTCCACTGGCTACTATCACCATAGCAGCATCTTCTTTTGTTGGTGTGTTGGTTGGCGGAATCCTGGCAGACAGATGGATTCAGGTAAATCTGCGAGGCAGAATTTATACCGGAGCCATTGGCTTAAGCCTGACGATTCCGGCCCTTGTTTCATTGGGATTTGGAACTGGTTTTATCAGCATTCTGGGCGGAGCTGTTCTTTTTGGCGTGGGCTATGGAATGTTTGATACCAACAACATGCCGATTTTGTGCCAGTTTGTCTCGCCACGTCACCGGGCTGCTGGTTATGGCCTGATGAATATGACCGGGGTGTTTGCCGGTGCGTTTATTACTGATCTTCTGGGTAAAGCGACTGACTCAGGAAATCTTGGACGGGATATGGCTCTGTTGTCTCTCCCGGTTGCAGCAGCTGTTTTACTGCAACTGATTGTGTTGAGGCCTACTGTGGCCAATAAGATGGATGATTAAGGTACTAACTTGAGAAAAATGACACGACTACTGACATTAATGGTATTTGCCCTGCTCTCCGCAACAACTTTTGCGCAAAGCAACAATTTTTCAACGTATTATAACCAGAGGCGAACATTGTTTGAACACCTTCCGGTTACACCAAACGCGATCATTTTCGTGGGTAACAGTATCACGAATGGTGGAGAGTGGGCCGAATTGTTGGGGAATTCCCACGCGAAAAACCGGGGTATCAGCGGTGATACAACCGAAGGTGTCTTATATCGGCTGGACAATATAACAAAAGGGAAACCTGCCAAAGTATTTTTGATGATTGGAATCAATGATCTGGCTGCAGGAGTAAAAAAAGAACAGGTATTTGACAACATTTGTATGATTGCCAAAAAGATTCGGGATGCTTCATCTAAAACGACCGTCTATATAGAAAGTCTTCTTCCGGTTAACGACCATTTTCATAAATTTCCTAATCATGTGGACAAAGAAAAAGATGTGGAATGGATCGACCATCAATTGAAAGATTGGTGCCATGACAACGGTTTTAATTACATCGATTTGTTCTCACATTTTGCCCTTGCAAATGAAAACAGGTTAAATCCATCCTATACCAATGACGGTCTTCACCTAACCGGGGCAGGTTATATGGAATGGACCCGGTTAATCCGACCTTATGTCGATGCACAATAATTCAAAGCTAAACTTGTACGATACCTATGAATAGAAAATTGATACTTACTGGTTTAATTCTAACTCTTTTTATATCGTTACGGGGACAGTCCGTTTCACATTCATTTGCCTTTTCAAAACACAACTTCCTACTGGACGGTAAGCCCTTTCAAATCATTTCCGGTGAAATGCATCCGGCCCGCATTCCTGAGGCTTACTGGCGTAACCGTATCAGGATGGCCAAAGCAATGGGATGTAATACGATCGCAGCCTATATTTTTTGGAATTACCAGGAACCGAAAAAAGGAGTTTTCGACTTTACAGAAGGGAACCACAATATTGCCCGATTTATTCGCATAGCACAGGAAGAGGGGATGTGGGTGCTCTTGCGACCAGGGCCGTATGTTTGTGCAGAATGGGATTTTGGCGGCTTGCCCCCCTATTTGCTTAAAATACCTGATATTAAAGTGCGCTGCATGGACCCACGCTATACCCGGGCAGTGAAGCGATACATCGCGAACCTGGCACTACAGGTGAAAGATTTGCAGGCGAGTCACGGTGGGCCTATCCTCATGGTTCAGATTGAAAATGAGTATGGAAGTTATGGAAATGACCAAAACTATATTCATTGGCTTGCCGATCTTTGGCGTCAAAACGGAATTGATGTGCCGTTTTATACGGCTGACGGTGCCGCTCCTTATATGCTCGAGGCCGGTTCATTGGAAGGAGCAGCTATTGGATTAGATCCGGCAGCTGGTGAAGCTGCATTTGCTGAGGCCACGAAAATGAATCCGGATGTGCCCTCTTTCTGCAGTGAATTGTATCCCGGTTGGTTGACCCACTGGGGTGAAAAATGGGCACGAACTGATACTACTCAACTCTTAAAAAACGTTCGATGGCTCATGGACCATCAAAAGTCGTTTAACTTTTATGTGATTAATGGTGGAACGAATTTTGGATTTTATGCCGGTGCGAATGCTACCGGTTCAGGAGAATACCAACCGGATATAACGAGTTATGACTATGATGCCCCCATTAATGAAATGGGGCATCCCACCGATAAATATTTTGCCCTTCGTCGCTTGATTGCAGGTTATTTGCCGAATGGAAAGAAACTTCCGCCGGTGCCCAAAACTCCGCCTGTAATTGAGATAAGTAATCTACAACCCGGTCATATGGCTTCTCTGTGGGATAATCTGCCGGAACCGAAAAAATCTGCTCAGCCACGCCCCATGGAAATGTATGGTCAGAGTCATGGCTATATCTTGTATCGCACCAAACTGGTCGGACACAAAAGCGGCACTTTGCATATAACATCCCTGCATGACTATGCGACAGTGTTCATCGATGGACATTATGTGGGTACGCTTGACCGAAGCAAAGGAGAAAACAGTATAAAACTACCTGAAACTGATAGTCGCTTTCCACAACTCGATATTTTGGTTGAGGGAATGGGACGCATTAATTACGGACAATATCTAATCGACAGGAAAGGGATAACCGACCGGGTTACGTTGAATGGAATGACGCTGATGAATTGGGACGTGTATAATCTTCCGATGGATACTACCTACATTCGTCATCTTCATTTTTCAGATAATAGTCAAAAGCGACCGGGCATCTTTTTTCGTGACACATTCACTCTGAAGAAAATTGGGGATACATACCTGGATATGAGCAAATGGAAAAAAGGTGTGGTATGGGTAAACGGCCATAACCTGGGGCGGTATTGGAACCGGGGACCTCAGACACGGCTCTTCTGTCCTGGTGCATGGCTGAAGAAAGGAGAAAATAGTATTATTCTTTTCGATATGCATGCATTGAAACCTGAAACAATAAATGGGGTGGGGAAGCTTCAGTAACTTTTTAATGAACTGTGAGATAAGCGAGCTAATCACATTTCAATCAATCTAATCGAGGGGATAGGAATGAAAAAACTAACGATTGTATTTATATATATTATATTTAACTGCTTGTCCATAGCTTATGGCCAGGATAGCACACATAATGTCTTTTGGAAAGAGGATTTCAGTACCGGAAAACTTCCTGCCGGTTGGGAAAATGTCGCATTGAATGACAGTAGTTCGACCTGGTTTGTTACTGACCAGCCCTATCCGGGATCATACGGACGAAATTATCAGGCGCCACCTATCTCTTCCGAGAGCGGTGGATATTTCTTACAGATTGCGCCAGGAGTTCGGGTCGACAAAAATATCCGGAAATGGAAAAAAGCTGGAATTGTTCCGAATGCATATATTCAAACTCCTGCTATTGATTGCTCCCATAAATCATCAGTGATACTGACTTTTCAGCAGAATTTCTTTTGGGGTGAGTGGGAGAAGAGAGGGCTCAAGGCTGGTTTGATGGTGGGTGTGAGTCATGACAAAAAGAATTGGATGTTCTATGACGTGCACAACGGCATTGGTTCGGCGACTGATTGTCCGAATCCAATGAACGTGGAACTGAATATAACACGTGCCGCTGCCGGAGAAAAGACAGTTTACCTGAGATTTTGGTGGCGGAATATGTACCAGTGGTATTGGATGATTGACGATATTGCTCTTTCTGAAGGGCCGGAAAAGGATCTACAATCACTGGCCATGGGAGGGAGGAAAAGTACGGGTAATGTTTTCCAAACCAACGATTCATTGGTATTCCGGGTGGTCAACCTGGGAGCGAAACCCGTTACACAACCGGTGCGATGTTTTCTGAAGATTGATAACCGTCCATTAAAAGAAACTACCATCACTGCATCCCGACGACATCCTATAGGAATTATTGATACAGTCCGGGTGGTTTTTCCCGGTCTTGATCTGGCCAATATAGGACTACACAAGGTTGTTTTTTATACGGCGATGGCAGATGATGCACGCCAATCGAATGATACCATCCGCAGAGAGCTTTACTCCAAAGCCTGCAGCGTTGGAAATATTACCGGATTTAAAGCGTCAGGTAACCATTTCAGCATAAATTGTGACCATGCGCATTTTCGGGTGCAGATTCTTCGTGACGATATATTTCGGATTTGGATGGCTTACGATGGCGACTTTACCAATCCGGCCGGTGACGAGATTGTTATCCATACTCCTACAGATACAGTAAATGCCGATTGGAGCGATCAGGAAAGTTATTACCTGATAAAAACGCCTCTTTTTGCTCTTAGGGCCTATAAACAACCACTGCATTTTTCCTTGTACCGTGGTGATAATAAAACGTTGGTATGGGAAGAAACCCGCGGAATCACTTACGGTAAGGAGACCATACAATATTTGAAGAGAGGTGCACGAGAGCAGTTCTTTGGAGGCGGAATGCAAAATGGACGCTTTTCGCACCGTGGAAAGACCATTAAGCTGGATATCGATTACAATTGGAAGGACGGAGGGAATCCCAATCCTGCTACTTTTTATATGAGTACTAAGGGGTACGGTGCTATGCGAAACACATTTGCCCCGGGTTCTTATTCGTTCAAAGACACCTTGAAATTATCTCAGGATGAAAGTCGTTTCGACTGCTATTATTTTGTTGGAAAATCCCTGAAGGATATTCTTGGTGATTACACCGATATCACCGGAAAACCTTTTTTGATGCCGCGTTGGGGACTCGGCATGGGAGACTCCAATTGCTATAACCGGGGAGCAAAATCAGGACCGACGAACGGTTCGACAACGACAGGATTTGATGGTTTGACCCCCAGCGTTATTCCATTGATTGCAGATCAGTACATCAAACATGATATGCCGCGTGGCTGGATTATTCCCAACGATGGTTATGGTTGTGGATATACCGATTTGGAGATGGTTATCAAGGAATTACATAAAAGAGGTTTTTATACGGGACTTTGGACAGAAAATGGGGTGAGTAAAATTGCCAAAGAGGTAGGACAGTACGGGTCTCGTCTTTGTAAATTGGATGTTGCCTGGGTAGGACCTGGATATAAGTTTGCAATGGATGCAGCACGAACTGCCTATCAAGGAATCGAGCAGAACAGCAATGCACGGGGATTTGTATGGATGGTTTGCGGATGGACTGGTTGCCAGCGTAACGCCGTGTTGTGGTCGGGTGATCAAAACGGGAGTTGGGATTATATTCGCTGGCATATCCCAACTGTAATTGGCTCAGGCTTGTCGGCCCAGAATTGTGCAACAAGCGATGTTGATGGAATCTTTGGCGGAAGTGATTCAACGTATGTAAGGGATTTACAGTGGAAATGTTTTATCCCGGCGTTTATGTCCATGTCCGGCTGGGCCACCAACAATAAAAACGGTATTAAAGATAAGCAGCCCTGGTTATTCGGGGAACCCTTTACCAGAATTAACCGGAAATATCTGCAACTAAAGCAACGGATGACTCCGTATATGTATACTTTATGTGCGGTTGCCCATCAAACCGGTGTTCCGGCTGTTCGGGGCCTTGTTCTGGAATATCCTAACGATTCAGTTACCTGGGGCAACCGGGCCAAATATGAGTTTTTACTGGGAAAGGATTTACTTGTGGCACCGGTATTCAAATCGGAGGCAAAACGTGACAGTATTTATCTGCCTGCCGGGGAATGGTTTGACTACTGGGAGGGAACGAAATACCAGGGAAAACAAACGCTGATGGATTATCCGGCTCCCTTGGATAAGTTGCCATTGTTTGTCAAAGGAGGAGCTATTATTCCTATGTACCAGCCGATGATGTATGACTGGCAACATCTGAAAGATACATTGACCTTGAGAATCTTCCCATATGGGACAAGTTCTTTTTCCATGTACGAAGACGACGGGTTGACCCGGGACTACCGCAAAGGAATTTATGCTACTACCCGATTTGAAGTTTCCTCTCCAACAACTGGAAACGGCTCCATCCGGGTGACGCTTAATGCTGCGAAGGGGGATTTCCATGGAAGGGAGAAAAAACGCACGTACTTGCTTGATATTGTTAGTCGCACGGTTCCTAAAAAAGTGGTTTTGAACGGAAAGAAATTAAAAAAGAGACGGACGCGAAGCGACGGGGGAACGGAGAAGACTGGCTGGTATTTTGATGAAAACCAAATGAAAGGACTGATTCACATCTGCACGCCGGTTTTATCTACTGATCATACTTCCAGGCTGGAGATCATCAGGAATTAGTTGAAAAAACATTTTGTCATGAAGAATGAACAATTAAATCAGGTCGTTGATAAATTTCTCAAGGACGTTCGTATCGAGCATTGGACGGCATTTGGAAACGGTCATATCAATGATACTTTTTTGGGCAAGACAGCCGTTTCAAATCGGCCCGACTACATCCTGCAACGGAAGAATCACGGAATATTCAAAAATATTCCCGGAATGATGAAAAACATATCGATAGTCACTGGTCATATCCGTAATGTAACGCAGGAACAAGGTATAAGCGATGTCGACCGCAGGGTGATGACGTATCTTCGTACCCTTAAGGGCGAATTGTTTGCCCAAGACAACCAGGGGAATTACTGGACGTTGTTTTTGTATATTCCGGGGAGCCACAGTGTAGAAAACATTAAGAATCCGGACCAGGCGTTTTTGGCAGCACAGGCATTTGGGCATTTTCAGTACCAACTGTCAGATCTTTCCGGTGAACAGTTAATCGAAACGATACCGGATTTTCACAATGGACTAAGTCGTTTGGATGCTTTTGAAAAAGCTATCGAATCGGACTGTCAAAACCGGGCAAGAGGGATCCCGAAAATCATCGAACAGTTACTTGAGCGAAGTGCCGGAATGACTCGCCTGCAGGTGTGGCTGGACAACGGTGAGCTGCCGCTTCGGATCACCCACAACGATACCAAGATCAACAATATCCTTTTCGACGAGGCGGATCGGCCGCTCTGCATCATCGATCTCGACACCGTGATGCCGGGCAGTGCCCTGTATGACTTTGGCGATGCCATCCGCACCATTGGCAATACGGCGGCTGAAGATGAGCCGGACCTGTCGAAGGTCGACTTTGCTGCCGATATCTATAACGCGTTTGCCCGGGGATATCTGTCGGAAGCCGACAAGTTCATAACCAAAAAAGAGAAGGAAAACCTGGCGTTTGCCTGCCGGTATATGGCTTGGGAGCAGGCTGTTCGTTTTTTGACCGATTACCTAAACGGAGATGTTTATTACAAAATTAGTTATCCGGAACATAACATGGTTCGGGCGAAAAATCAGTTACGGTATCTGGAGGTGCTGGAGATGAATAGTGCCATGATGGAATCCACCATCACGGCAAAGATATAGATACCTCTAATCATGAAACAATACATTGAATTTTGTTCATTAAATTTAGTCATTCATTTAATTTGAAATAGCCGGAGCGTAAGTGAGCGGTCACCCTAATCTTGCTTTCCGACAAGAGGTCAGAAAATGGAGATGATGTTCTCTGGTAAAAAGATAATTTAAAAGATATGAAGAAGCTTTTTCTTGTTTTACTGTTTCCTACCTGGATTTTTAGTCTGATTTTCCCACAGTCGGTCTATTCGGCTGTCAACTCAACGATTAATGTTGTGCCAAAACCCAATCACTTAGTAGAACGGAAAGGGCACTTCGTTGTCAAAAACGACATGTCTCTATTGGCTCCTTCTAAGAGCGGAGCTGCTTCACTTTTGACTTCAAAACTGGAAACTGCTGCCGGAATTCATTTGAAATCAGCAACTTCAATAAGAGGTGCGGATTTCTTACTGTCAATCGATACTACGGCAGTTCATGGTTCGGAAAGTTACCGTTTGTCTGTAACCACCAGTCAGGTTAGCATCAAGGCGGCGACAGAGACCGGTTTGTATTATGGTGTGCAAACCTTGCTGCAATTACTGCCTCCTCAAATTGAAAGCACCAGGCTGGTGAAGGCAAGCTGGGTATTACCCTGTGTAAGTATAGATGATAGTCCCCAATTCGCTTATCGGGGAATCATGCTGGATGTTTGCCGGCACTTTTTACCAGCCGATCACATTAAGAAGTTGCTGGATGTGTTAGCCATGTACAAAATCAACCGTTTTCACTGGCACCTTACTGATGATCAGGGATGGCGTATTGAAATCAAACGGTATCCGGAATTGACAAAAATTGGGTCCTCTAGGACGAATGCAAACGGTGACACATACAAAGGATACTATACCCAGGACCAGATAAAAGATATTGTAAAATATGCTGCGGCCCGGCATATTGTGGTCATTCCTGAAATAGAAATGCCTGGTCATGCATTAGCAGCACTATCGGCATATCCTCAGTATTCCTGTACTGGTGGTCCGTTTAAGCCACGGACTGTATGGGGCGTGGAAAATAATGTTTATTGTGCCGGGAACGATTCAACATTTGCCTTTTTATCCAATGTGTTGGATGAAGTATGTGCCCTTTTTCCATCGAAATATATTCATATAGGGGGAGATGAGTGTCCTAAAGTCCGGTGGGAATCTTGTCCCAAAGGTCAGGCCCGAATGAAAGAGGAAGGGCTGAAAAATGTGAACGAGCTCCAAAGCTATTTCATCAAGCGGATGGAGAAGATTCTGGAACAAAAGGGTAGGAAAATAATTGGCTGGGATGAAATTCTGGAAGGAGGGATCGCTCCATCGGCCACGATTATGTCCTGGCGGGGAGAAAAGGGAGGTATTGAAGCGGCCAATGCCGGACACGATGTAATCATGACGCCTGGATCGGCACTCTATTTGGATCACTATCAGGGTAGCCCGCTATGCGAGCCTGTAAAGATTGGAGGACTGACCACGTTGCAGCAGATCTATGCCTACCATCCGATTCCAAAGGAAATTAATCCCCAAATGGGCCATCACGTTTTGGGACTGCAAGGCAATCTTTGGTCAGAATACCTTTATCAGCCAAACCAGTTTGACTATCAGTTATTCCCCCGAGCTTTGGCTGTGGCTGAAACTGGATGGACCCATCCTGACTTAAAGAATGTAAAGGATTTTATCCGAAGAATCGATGATCAGCAGATACGCCTGGATGAGCATCAAATTAAGTATTACATTCCTATGCCGGAAGGGAATCTGAATCACATGGAATTTGCCGATTCACTGCGTTTAGGCTTCACTACAAATCGGCCGGTACAGGTTGTTTATACTGAAGATGGCAGCACGCCGACTCAAAATTCAAAAACGTATACAAGGCCGATTGTTGTTACAAAAACTACGACGTTGAAATTGTGTTCCGTTCTGCCCCAAGGGAAAATGAGTCCTGTACGGACGATTCACCTGATAAAAACCGAGCCGATACCTTCCATACATGCTGTTCATCTGCAACAAGGGCTTCGTTTGAAGTATACAGGTGAAGGATACTATAAATACGTAAGCCAGCTCGAAAGTGTTAAAAATTGGCAGGATACCGTTATTTCTCTGCCTAATCAGCTATTCAAACTAATTCCTGTTTACAACGATGGAAAGAGTATTGCAGGAGAACCTCAGGGAGCTGGAATTATATCGGGTTATTTGCAAGTTGACAAGGCAGGTTTATATCAGGTGCATTGCAATGCGGATGAATTGCGGATTGGAAATCAATTATTGATCGACAACGATGGTAAAATAAAGAAATCGGTACCTACAGATATTACTGTTCCTTTGGAGGCTGGTTATTATCCGATTCAGATGACTATACTGAACAATGTGTGGGGCGGATTCCCGTCTTCCTGGGCCGATTTCCGTATTCAGCTTAGGGAGTGGAAAGGCGATAAAAATTCAGCAAAGCTTAGCCCTGTCAATGTATATTACAGGAAATAGCAAAGTAGTGTATTCCGTTAAACAGAGGTTCTGTTTCATCAGTATAAGACTAAATAGTTGATGTCTGCCGAAGCATATGGATAGTTCTATCGGCACATGCTTGGTAGAACTATCTATTTAAATAAAATCGAGTAAAACCTAGGAACTAACAAGCGGATACACAGAGTTGCCATGTTGTGTTGAAAAGAATCGGATGAAGGTGGCCAGACGTGTTTGGTAAGTCGAGAAATAAAAATTGAACCCATAAAAAGAAAGTTTTTAATACCTCTGTTCTCATTGCTTTTGGGGATTTGTTATTAGGGTAACAGTATTTTTGTGGGATATCTATGAAGGATACAGCTTTTTGACAGCGCTCCTAAGACTGCTTATTAGAAGGATGGACTGGCACTCGGTAAAACGCACTGAAACCTCCAATTATCGAAAGGCAAAGTGCTGTAATGCGAGGGCAGTGACCCACAAAAAGTGTGACCCAAACACCACCGGTTGTATAAGTACTGGAAGCTAATTGCAATATATGACTGTCTACCCCAAAGTAATTACTTTATGTGCTTGGAATCGTCACTTAACTGTAGGCAACTGAATATGAAAATGAGCGGCTAAAAGTCGAGTTATTATCACAGTTAATACCGATATGATATTGGTTAAGTATGGTGAAATTGAAAAATACATACAAATTCCGAAAACGATTCCACCCAGAATACAAGCTAAAGCATAAATATCTCTTCTGAGAATTAATGGCACCTCATTTATCATTACATCACGTATAACACCGCCAACAGCCCCACTTATCATTCCCATAAAAATGGCTACCCAAAACGGAAAATGAGCGTCTAAACTTTTGTCGATTCCGACAACGGTAAAAAGTCCCAGCCCGATAGCATCAAACAGAAATAGCGTTGTTTCTAGTTTGAAAATAAGTTTCCTGAACAAAAGAAAAGCGATAAGTGCAATCCCTGTAACAATAAGATATGAACTGTTTTGCATCCAAAAAGGGGTTACATTCAGCAGAATATCCCTGGTTGTTCCACCTCCGATAGCAGTGACAAGCCCTACAATATAAGCTCCAAACCAGTCGAAGTTTTTTTCAGATGCAAGACGAATTCCACTGATTGCAAAAGCAAAAGTACCCAAGTGGTCTAAAATAACCGGCAAATTATTTTGAAGATGCTCTACGAATAAGTTATTAAAACATATGTGAATCATATTAATCTCTTTTAGAAAACAATCTTCAAATCATAAGTCTGCTTTTACCTCGCTACTATCTTTCTCCGATATTCATCATTTTCAATTATCCCGTTTGTTGAAAATTTCGTTTTTGTTTCCGGAAAACGTGGAAAATGTCAACAACTTAATGCTTATAAAAGTGTAAACCTGAATTCATTGTTCGAATTTTTGATTATCAATTTAATAAACAAAACTTAATGACGAGCTTAAAACAGCTATTTCAAATACTCTTCAACCAGACTCACCCAATAAGCTGCTCCGATAGGTAAAAGGTCTTGATTGAATACATAATTAGGATGGTGTACCATAAAGCCTTCTCCGCCTCCCAACATCACGTAGTTACCCGGACATTCTTCAAGCATAAAAGCAAAATCCTCGCTACTCATCAGGGGATTGGCATTGGTTATCACCTGGTCATCACCAAACGTTTTCCGGGCAACTTCAGAAGCCCATTTTGTGTTCTCAGGTGTATTCATTAACACCGTTCCCGGAATTCCTTCACGAATTTCATATTTACAGTTAAACGCTTCTGCCTGTGCTTTGGTTATTATTCTTATTTTGTCAAGTACCATTTTACGCACCTTGTTGTCCATATTGCGGACACTGAGTTTAAGCAGTGCCGTTTGCGGAACCACATTTCCGGCATTGCCCGACTGGAACGAACCTATGTTGACAACCGTATTTTTCCAGGGGGATACATTGCGGCTGGTGATGGTTTGCAACGCCATGACCAATGAAGAACCACACACAATCGGGTCTATTCCTAACTCGGGCATCGACCCGTGGCTGCCTTTTCCCCTCAATTCAATTTCCCAATTGTCTACTGCCGACATGGTGGCCCCTTCACGGTAGTAAAACTTCCCAAATTCCAATCCGGGTATGTTATGCATGGCATAAACTGCATCTACAGGAAAACGTTGAAATAAACCATCGTTAATCATGGCAGGGCCACCTTGCATAGTTTCTTCGCCCGGTTGGAAAAAAAGCCGTACGGTACCGTTAAAGTTTTTGGTTTGTGCAAGATATTTTGCCGCACCCAATAACATTGTTGAATGTCCATCGTGTCCGCACAGATGCGACGTTCCAACGATTTTACTTTTGTAGGGCAGATCGTTTTCTTCCTGAATGGGTAAGGCATCAAAATCAGCACGAATGCCTACGGTTTTGTTGCCTTCGCCTACTTTTAGCGTAGCTACCATACCGTATTTACCAACGCCTTCAACTATTTCGTATCCGCCAAATGTTTTTAACAGACCTGCTATAAATTGTGAAGTGTTTTCCTCATGCATCGAAACTTCCGGATTTTCGTGCATCTGACTCATCCACGACTTCATGTCTGGAGCCAGGTTGTGTAAGTCATCTAATAGTTGCTTTTTCATCGTATAAGTATTATATAGTTCTTACTACGTTAGGTGTTGGGTCTGTTTAGGAATGGTAGTTATAATACTTAAAACTGCTTCCGCAATTGTTCACCGATTAACATCGTGAGCAATATGATGCTGCTCAGCAAATGACCAGAATATTTCATTGTTTGACAAAGTAAAAACACTGTTTCACCCGTAAATGTTCTACTTGCTTTAAGGATTGAGAAAAACTGCTCAGAAGTACCTACACTAAAATCAGTTCCCTGAAAATCAACTTTGGGGACAATGGGAGCTGTACTTCATCAAAGGGATGGGGAGGAATAAGCGGAATAAGGATGAGGTTTGGATGAGAATGGGAGAAATTGAGAAAAGGTGAAGGGGTGAGTGAGGGGCTATGAGAATTTTGTCAGAATTGCACGAATTAAGGAAATACGGATTACGCAGATTTTAAAAGGATTACACGAATTGGGGGCAGATTTCGACAGGAGAGGACGCAAATCCCATCTGAAAGCCTTCCTGAGATGTGATTGACCACTCCCAACTATTCATTTTAGGAAAATGGAAAGCTGGATGGAATTCTTGCTTAAAACAAAGGAATAGAAGGGGCTGGAATTGAGATGTTTCTATTTATGTTATTGCATCCTCGGGTCGCTCGACCAATTTGATATCCATTGAAAAATTTTGGTCTCAAATATAAGAAGTCAATAATTGTTACGTTAATTAGAGTGGTATAAGTATTAATCGCTTTTTTATACAAAGTACTATGCAATTAATTTTTATGAAACGTTATTTTACTCATTTCACTTCATCAACATACAAATATCTTGTATTTTCAATTATTAACCTGGTTGTGCTTTACCTCCTATTAAAGAGTGCGGCAAGAAACTTTTCAACAACATTTTTGGGAGTTTCCACCGAAAAAATTTTTGCAGGTGGATATTGGCTAATAATTGTCGGTTTGTCTGTGAGTTTTTTGCTACTGTTACTTACATATAAGTCATATCGAGACTTTATGAATGAAAAACGATGGTTCGCCGAGCGAGAACAATATAATGACGATAAAAGATTACTCGATTTGTTTAGAGAATTACAGGAAAGTTATCAAATCGATTTTAGAAAGTTGTTTATGTCAGAAACCGAGGGCCTTGATGTTTTATCTACTAAACTTAGGGACTTGATTCAAATAAGGGAGGGGTACGAATATCATATTGCACCTAAGAAGTATGGGGTTATCACTTTCAATAGTATTGAGGAAGAGGATTTTTTTAATAGTTACCGAGCATTTTATCGCTCACTTTCAAGCCTTTCACCTTTTTTCACAATAATTGAACTACTTGATCGCGGAAATGCAAGTTATTTTGTTCGCTCTGCCATCTTTGAACAGATTTTTTATTGGGAGGAAGAGTATAGATTTATTCAGGTGCTAAGGAATGTAAAAGAAACATTAGTTTTTTTATCTAGTCATTATGAGAATTCTGACTTACTTCAAAGGCTTCGTAAATCATGGCTGGCAGAAAATAGAAATGCAATTTTTCAGTTAGAAGAGGGATTCGATATGTCTGATACCTACCAAAGAATATTAGAAAGCATAATTCCCAAGACAGAAAGAATCTTTGATAACATTCTCGAAATCAACGTTAATGTGCGGCGCTGATTTTAACTGAGGAATCTACCCCCCTTTATGCTAAAGGATATAAGAGACAGGTTGATTCTTTGCGATTTAACTGAGTTAAAAAATTCAATATGAAAGAAAAGAAGTATTATCTGTTTAGTTTTATTATTATATTTTTTACAATCATTTTTTTGCTTAAACCGAATCTTTTTGCTGCTATGATAGGATTTGGTGAAAACCTAATTGCTCATGCAAGCACTATGCCTCGCAAATCAAATGAATCCTTATTTTTTGTGATTGTGTCAATTTCAATTGTCTTCCAAGTCTATTTCTTGCTGAAGGTTTTCCAAAAAAAATGTAAGTTACACAAGAAAGAGATTAATAATCTATACATAAGTCAAGACCTGGAATCTATCGAACAGAGATTTATTCATTTTTGGCAACACTATGAAGACGCCTTTAATTCTATTTTTTCTTCAGCAGGGAAGGATTTCATAGAAGATGTGGAAAAATTTAATTCTATCCCATGGCCTGGATTGGACGAAACCTTGGCGTCGATGGTTACGAGCGACGGAGTACAACTAAATACTTTTCCAATGCCTGTAAGAGACGAAATTTTGGCAGAGGCCAAGGTCGAAGGAAAAAGGCCAAGTCAAATAGCCTTAGAGAGGAGGCTTAAATTATTTGGTATTGTTGAGGATAAAGCTAGGAAATTGAGATATTTATTAGATCTGTGTAGGCTAATTGATAACTCTAAAATTCAAAGAGAAAATATTTATTTGTTCGAAAGCAAAATTAATGGAATATCCGGTAAATATAATATGGAGTTCACCGTGGAACATTTGGTTGCAGAACTTTGGAAAGCGATTACAAATACTTCTTTAATGTTGTCGTTTAGGGACGCGTGGACGGATGAAGAGTCAGAGTTTCCCCTTCGGTATTTATATGGCGGACCAATCGAGACGCGGCTAACGTCAACATTTATGCTTTTGGAAGAATTAAGGGCATATTTGCAAAAATTTAGAAAATCAAGCTCTCTAAATGCGAGTAAAATGAAGCTTTTTAAAAATATCGATCCTTACGAAAGTAAATATAGTTCCAGGTTAGAAATATCATATAATTATTTCAATACTAAGCTGAATTACCCACAGTCGTTCAAAAGGTTGATGTATATTAAAAATACACTAAATAACTAGTTTATAGCGATTGGTATTATTTCTGACTTGATTTAGTTCCGATTGGTGTTTGACAGTACGATAACAGACTGCTGGTAAATTTTCTACCGGTAGTCTTTCATAAAAAACCGAGATATTTAGCCAGCTTCTCAATCGTATCCAGTTTAGAATATTTGTTGGGCCACATTTCTTCAACTAAGCTTCGTATAATTGACAGTCACAACGTTCTGAAACATATGTGTACAACTCATTTTTTTATGTGTTGTCAATTATTTCCTTAGGTCTTCTCAATGAGCTAATAGGAAAGGCAAATTGAATTCTGTTTTTGATGGAACATAATTGTGTTTCGAAAAATGTATCTTAGGAAGTATTTTTGAATAGACCTACACCAATGAAATTTAACGAAGACTCACGAGTTAAAATCCCGTCCATCATCCATTTGACCCGATTGGGTTATACCTACCTGTCGTTGAAGGATGCCCAATGGGATGAAACGACCAACATCTTTACGGATATTTTCAAGACAAGTATTTCCCGAATTAACCCAGATGTTGATGAGGACGAAATTGACAAACTAACCGAGGAAACGTTCCTGACCTTAGACAACGAGGATTTGGGAAAGGCTTTTTATGAAAAACTGACGGAAAAGTCAGGAACCAAACTCATCGACTTCGAGAATTTTGACAACAACACGTTTCATGTCGTTACTGAGCTGACCTACAAAAACGGTGACGAAGAGTTCCGCCCCGATATCATCTTATTGGTTAACGGTATGCCGCTGGCTTTTATTGAAGTGAAAAAGCCGAATAACCGGGAAGGTGTTCTGGCGGAGAGAGACCGAATCAACAGGCGGTTCAGTAACAAGAAATTCAGACGGTTTGTTAATATCACGCAGTTGATGGTTTTCTCCAACAATATGGAATACGACGATGAATCGACTGACCCCATCCAGGGAGCGTTCTATGCATCGTCATCGTATCACCAACCTATTTTCAATTACTTTCGGGAGGAGGAGAACCTGGAGCTGGATAAGCTACTGATTCCGGAAGATGATGAGCTGGAAAACTTTATCCTGAAAGACAACAATCTGCCCATCATTAAACACAATCCGGAGTTCCTGACTAATAAAGACCCGAATACCCCGACCAACCGGCTTTCGACTTCGTTGTTTGGCCGTGAACGTTTGAAGTTCATGCTGCAATATTCCATCGCTTATGTAAAAGGCAACAAGGGATATGAAAAGCACGTGATGCGGTATCCGCAGATTTTCGCCACCAAGGCCATTGAGGCTAAGTTAAACGAGGGGGTGAAGAAAGGAATCATATGGCATACCCAGGGAAGTGGTAAAACAGCGCTGACGTTTTATAATGTGAAATACCTGACTGATTATTTTCAGAAACAGGATAAACCGGTGGTTCCCAAGTTCTATTTTATCGTAGACCGTTTGGATTTGCTGACGCAGGCCAAGCGGGAGTTTGCCAGTCGTGGTCTGGTGGTGCATATTGTTAATTCGAGAGATGAGTTTTCCCGGGAAATCAAAAAGACAACGGCTATCCACAATCATTCGGGTAAGCCGGAAATTACCGTGGTCAATATTCATAAGTTCAAGGATGATCCGGATGTGGTTTCCCGGAAGGATTACGATATTAACATACAGCGGGTGTACTTCCTCGATGAGGTTCACCGGAGCTACAATCCCAAAGGTAGTTTCCTGGCCAACCTGAAAGAATCGGATCCGAACTCCATTAAAATTGGATTGACCGGAACGCCGCTCCTGGGCGATGATTATAACTCACGTGCTTTGTTCGGGAACTATATCCACAAATATTACTACAATGCCTCCATAGCCGATGGGTACACTCTTCGTTTAATCCGCGAGGAGATTTCGACCAACTACAAGATGGTGCTCGAAAAAGCGTTGGATGAAGTGGAGGTTTTGAAGGGAGATGTCGACAAGAAGGTTATTTTTGCGCATCATAAATTTGTGGAGCCGATGCTCGATTACATTGTTGAAGATTTTGAAAAAGGGCGGTTGACGTATAACGACAGCACCATTGGTGGCATGGTTGTTTGCGATAGTTCGGAACAGGCCCGGCAACTGTACCACATCTTCAACGAAAAGTATGCATCTAAAACCATTCACTTAGAGGCTCCCCAACAGGAAGAGGCGTTAAAAGCGGCTGCCGACAGTGAAACACCTTATCATACGAAAACGAGGAACGACAGAAGAGCAACAACTGCTGCCTTAATCCTGCACGATGAGGGCACTCAGGAAGAGCGAAAAGCCCGGGTGGAAGATTTCAAGGACGGGAAAATCGATTTCCTTTTTGTTTACAATATGCTGCTAACCGGTTTCGATGCCAAGCGGCTCAAAAAACTGTACCTGGGACGTGTCATTAAAAAACACAACCTGTTGCAGACGCTTACACGGGTCAATCGGCCTTACAGAGATTTCAGATACGGCTATGTGGTCGATTTTGCCGATATCCGAAAAGAATTTGATGCCACCAACAAAGCGTATTTCGAAGAGTTACAGTCGGAACTGGGGGATGAACTGGAGCACTATTCCAACCTTTTTAAATCGAAAGAAGAGATTGAAGGCGAAATTGCCGAAATAAAGGAGCTTCTGTTTCATTTCGATACGACCAATGCCGAAATCTTCTCACAACAGATTAGCCAAATCAGCGACATCGGGAAGATGCAGGCCATCAAGAAGGCCCTGGAGAATTACCGGAGCCTGTACAACCTGATTCGTCTTTTTGGTCATTACGATTTAATTGAGAAATACGACTTCGAAAAGGTGAATGTGTTGTACCGCGAAGCCTGCAACCACCTGAATTTGCTGAACCTGAAAGAACACATCGAAAGCAGTGCCGACACCACTAATTTGCTGAATGTGGCCCTGGAGGATGTGCTGTTCATGTTTACCAAGATTTCGGAAGAGGAGCTGATTATTGCTGACGAGTTAAAAGAAACCCTGCGAAAAACACGCGAGGCACTGGCCGGCAATTTCGATAAAAAGGACCCGTACTTTGTTTCCTTGAAGGAAGAGCTGGAGCGTTTGTTTAAGAACAAAAAGCTCAACGAAATATCGCAGGAGGAGATGAAAGCCAACATTGCCAGTTTGCGGAAGATTCATGAGAAGATTAAAGAGCTGAACCGGCAGAACAATTTATTACGCGACAAATACCACCAGGATGAAAAATATGCCCGTATCCATAAGCGATTGGTGGAACGGGGCAATATTTCGAAACGGGAGAGTGAACTTTTTGACGCGTTGGAGAGTATCAAGAAAGAAGCGGATGAGACAGTGTTGAAAAATACACATATTTTAGAGGCCGAAAGCTATTTTGAACAGCTGATGGTCCGGCTGGTCGTTAACAAGTTTGTGACGGAAAACCACATTCAGCTGGATGTGGAAAGTTCACGGTTTATTAACCGGTTAGTGGTAAAAGAATATATGGACGAATATAACGGAGTAGTTGCATGACAACCATCGAATTTCAAAACAGAACCAAACAGTTAATCGATAGCCTGAAGGGTGTATGTACCAATTATGGACTGGGAAACGACGGGAACGAGTTCAAAATCATCACTCAGGTTTTCCTGTATAAATTTCTGAACGACAAATTTGCTTACGAGGTAAAGCAGCTGGACGATAAGCTCGCCAAAGCGGAAAACTGGGAACAGGAACTGAGTACCTATTCGGAAAACGATTATGAGATGTTGCTGATGCAGCTGAATGCCGATACGGCCCGGCTGAAACCCGAACATTTCATATCGCACCTGTTCGACCTGCAGAACGAACCCGATTTTGCCAAAACCTTCGACGATACGTTGCGCGACATTGCCATCAGAAACAACGACATTTTCTCGGTAAAGACAGCCGGGGGTACCAAAGTGACCCTCTTCGACCGGTTGAGCGAGTACATTTCTGATACTTCCAAACGGGATGACTTTTGCCGGGCGCTTATCAACAAACTTACCGGCTTTAGTTTCGAGCACATCTTCAATCAGAAGTTCGATTTTTATGCCACCATCTTCGAGTACCTCATTAAGGACTATAATAGCAACAGTGGGGGTACTTATGCTGAGTATTTTACTCCCCATGCCGTAGCAAAAATCATGGCGGCCATTTTGGTTAACGAACCGGTGCAGAATGTGACCTGCTATGATCCGTCTGCGGGTTCCGGAACCTTATTAATGAATTTAGCACATGCTATTGGTGAGGACAGTTGTACCATTTACTCGCAGGATATTTCACAAAAATCGTCAACCTTGCTACGATTGAACCTGGTCCTGAATAACCTGGTGCACTCCATTCAAAACATCATCCAGGGCAACACCATTCTGAGCCCGTACCACACGGATGATAAAGGGGAACTGGCGAAGTTCGATTACATCGTTTCCAACCCACCATTCAAACTCGATTTTTCCGATTTTCGCGACGATTTGGATACGAAGGAAAACAACGCGCGCTTTTTTGCGGGTATTCCAACTATACCCCCAAAGGATAAAAGCAAGATGGCTATATATCAACTCTTCCTGCAGCACATCATTTACAGTTTGCAAAAAGGGGGAAAAGCGGCTGTGGTGGTTCCTACTGGTTTTGTTACCGCCCAAAGTGGGATTGACAAAAAGATACGGCAGAAACTGGTGGACAAAAAGATGCTGGCCGGAGTAGTCTCCATGCCCAGCAATATCTTTGCTACTACAAATACCAATGTTTCCATACTGTTTATCGACGATACCAATAAGGATGGCGTGGTGCTTATCGATGCCTCCAGCCTGGGCGAAACCATCAAGGATGGTAAAAACCAGAAGACATTACTTTCTGAAGCTGAAGAAGACAAAATCATCAGCAATTTCAACAGGAAAGTTCCGGAGGATGACTTCTCTGTGGTGGTTCAATATGACGAAATCAAGACCAAAAACTATTCCCTCAGCGCCGGACAATATTTCGAGGTGAAAATTGAATATGTTGACATCACTCCGGAGGAGTTCGAAGCCAAAATGAACGGTTACAAAAGCAACCTTAATCAACTGTTTCGGGAGTCGGCTGAATTGGAAAATGAAATTCGAAAGCAGGTGGAGGGATTAGAGTATGAATAAGTGGAGGAAATTACAGATTGGTCAGGCGGTTAATTTTAATCCAACGGAAAAGTTGAAAAAGGGAACCCTGGCAAAAAAAATTCCGATGGGTATGTTAACTGAGTTTCAACGAAAAATTAATGGATTTGAAATCAGTAACTATAATAGTGGCCCAAAGTTTAGAAACGGTGATACTTTACTTGCCAAAATAACTCCTTCGCTGGAAAATGGGAAAACGGCTCAAGTAGATATTCTTGGTGAAGATGAAATTGCTTTTGGTTCTTCTGAATTCATCGTTTTGAGGGAAACTACGCGGACCATATCCGATTTTATTTATTACTTAGCCATAAGCCCGACTTTTCGAAAAAGAGCTATAAGTTGTATGGAGGGCACTTCAGGAAGAAAGCGTGTAAATGAGAATACTCTAAAATACTTTGAGCTTCCTTTTCCTACAATACCAGAACAAGGACGAATTTCCAAAGTACTTAAATCTCTCGATACCAAAATCGAACTCAACAACCACATCAATGCTGAGTTGGAGCAGATGGCCAAAACTCTGTACGATTACTGGTTTGTACAGTTCGATTTCCCCATTTCGGCCGAACAGGCTGCAGCCATGGGAAAACCGGAACTCGAAGGAAAGCCCTACAAATCGTCCGGTGGAAAGATGGTGTACAATGCTGAGTTGAAACGGGAGATTCCGGAGGGGTGGGAAGTGAAAAAATTGAAAGACTATTTAAAGCATAATTATAATTCAATCTCAAGATCTAAAAGTTTCACTAAAATAAAATATCTGGACACTAGTAGCTTGACAGAAAATCGTATTTCATCATTGCAATATATAAATTGCTTAACAGACAAGATACCTAGCAGGGCTCAACGTATTGTTTCAAAGAATGATATTTTATATTCAACTGTCAGACCAAATCAGTGCCATTTCGGTATTATCAAAGAACCAACTGAAAACATGATTGCCTCCACTGGTTTTGTGCAATTAAGTTCAAAAGAGCATGGGGTAAGCAATGATTTGATATATACATTTATTTCCTCTCATTGGGTAACTACTAGATTGCAACAGATTGCTGAACTTTCAGTTTCTGCATATCCATCTATTTCTCCAACAGACATACTTGAATTAAGAATAGCGTTACCAAAGGATAAATTAAGTAATCTACTTAAGTCCATAAATAAGCAACTCGACGATTCTTATACTTTGATTAGTATTAATCAAAAACAAAACCAACAACTCGCTACTCTTCGCGACTGGTTGTTGCCGATGCTGATGAACGGGCAGGTAACGGTGACGGGGGCGGAGGAAGACGTAAGGCAGGCGATGGCCGCGGAGCCGGAAACGGGGTATGGAAAACATTAAAAAAGGACAGCCATCAGGTTGTCCTTTTTACGTTGGTTTAATTAGCTGGGTTGAATGGCTATTGATTCAGCCCGCTAGGGGTATTCCCCAAACGGTATTTATGCCCACAAAAGTAGAATTATATTTCCTCATTGATAGTGCTCTGAGGCTATTGGATGAGCATTCCGATTGGTGTTAAGTGCTGTTGAATAGTTATAGAACTGTCCTCCTAATGTGCTTGAAATTAGCCGCACGGAATATCTTCCGAACGGGTAGAGTTGGACCAATCCAAACCTATGGGATTTTCCCATAGCTTCATCGGAATCTATATTGTTACAGAAAGTACATGAATTTGCCACTCCCCAAAATTGGGGAATGCGAATACAATGTGGAAAACTATCAGAAATTCAAAGAGTATTAAATAACCTGAATGAGACCTCTATTTAATGACCTTAGCTGATCCGGATTAGTAAATGTCATGCCCCCAAAGCCAACAGGCAAACTCCATCGCTACACCTTTGTGCATCCAGGTTCCCCGATTGTGGTTTTCACCCACCGTTTTTGTAAAAATAAGGTGGTCACGGACAATATTCCGTGACGTTGATAATATGCGCAAAAACTCTTTTGCCTGCGTGGTTTTAGTCCAATCACTTGGTTGTCTTCCGAAATTATGAGCGATTTCAGTGGCATTTACTTTGACACTATCGAGATACCATCATTAACCGAACCACCTTACTTTAATGCAGCCAGGTCCGCACGGGGAATTCCCCGTGCGGCTGATAATGAGTCGATAAAATTCTTTGATATGGGCAAGACCGCATTGTTTGCCGTGAAATCGCACGACTGACAGGGAAAAGAAACGATAATGTTTTAAAAGATTGCGACAAATTAAATGAGCATTACAAAAATTTGACCCTTCCTCACATCGGAGGAGAGGTACAATATGACAGAGGCCAGCGCAAACAGTATAACTATTTAAAAAAGGAGACGATTGAAGAAGGATGCGGAAGGTTTGATGTTGATGAATATCCATTGATCATAGAAACGTTTTATACTATCCCAAGCACAGGTAAACAGAAACACAGAGAGTTCCTACTAACCCGAATGCAGACTTTCGATTTGATGACCGAAAAAACTGCGGAGTAATGAAAGCTATGAGCCTCTCTCAAAAGCCATCGGGCAAACTCCATTGCTACACCTTTGTGCATCCAGGTACCGGAATCTTTTTCAGCAACCTCCACTAAATCAGTCAAAGTGTGATTTCTCACTTTGGAAAATACCTCAATAAATAATGCGCTGAAATTCCAGCGTATTTCACGACTGACAGGCAAACATCACAATCACGTCTTACGTGATATTGGCATATTTAAAGAAAAATAAGAGGAGCTTTCACTATCCAAAGTTGGATACTGCGATTACAAAGGTGAAAACGGTCAAAAATACAAGGAGTACCTATTAATCCGAATGCAGACTTTCGATTTTATGACTTTTGCCGATACGCAGGAGTGAAATATATGAAACTCCCCCAAGGCCATCGGGCAAACTCCATGGCTACATCTTTGTGCATTCGTGTTCCTTTATCAGGGCCTCCTACTCTTGAAAAAACAAGGTCCGCTCGGACAATATTCCTAACGTCTGATAGTGAGTCGATAAAGCTCTTTGAGAAGTGCGTGGCAAAATTGTCTGCCGTGAAATTGCACGACTGACAGGGAAAAGACACGACCATGTTTGTCGAGACTGTGACACTCTAAACAAAAAGTACGAGAATTTGTCACTCCCCAAAATTGGGGACTGCGATTACAAAGGTGAAAACGGTCGTAAATACGAGGAGTACCAATTAACCCGAATGCAGACTTTCAATTTCATGACCGATAAGATTACCGGTGTAACGAAGCTTCTTCTGTAATAGTGGTTCAAAAAGCTGTAACATAATTGTATAATTAGTTGCTTCTTTCTTGCAGATAATCTTTGCTTTACGGTTTTTCAGTGTATACATGTTTGTGCATGTGTGAATAATAGAAAACACAGGAGTCAAGTGAGGCGATTTTTTGATGGGTAGTTAGGAGATTTCTTCAAAACGTGTCATTTCTTCATTGGCCCTGATTTTAACACTACCCAAGCTGCCCCGTCTGTTCTTTGCAACGATTAATTTTATTTCATTGGAAGGAATCGGAGTTTTGTCTTCGGTCTCGGCTCCTTCTTTTATATATCCCGGGCGCCAGGGAAATAATACAATGTCTGCGTCCTGTTCCAATGAACCTGATTCACGCAGATGTGATAGTCTGGGTTCTTCCCGGTCTGCTTCCCGGTTAAGTTGGGCGAGGCATATGACGGGGAGATCTTCTCCAAGGGCCATTGTTTTCAGGGATCGACTGATTTGGGCTACTTCCTGTTCCCTGAATTTGGATGCCGTGGAAGGGATGATTAATTGAAGGTAATCGATGATAACCAAATCACAGCGATTTGCTTTGCGATTACGTCGAACGATGGACTTAATTTGATTGACATCTGTACCTGCATAATCATTCCATTCAATAGGGAGTCTTTCAAGTTCAGTAGCGGCTTGGTTTAAGCTCTTCCAACTCTTTTTTTCGATATTTCCATCGCGTACGTTGGTTCGTTTGACATCTGAATGCGCAGAAAGTAATATCCGCATCAGATCGGTTTTTTTCATTTCAAACGAGAAAAAGTTAACATGATATCCTGCCTTAGCTGCCATTACAGCAAACTTCAAAGCAAGGGAGGTTTTCCCCATCCCTGGTCTGGCAGCCAGGTAAACCAGATTCGTTTTTCGCCATCCACCTATTAGCTTATCAAGCGATGGGAATCCTGTATTTATGCCAGGTACGATTCCCTCTTTGACTTTTTGGGCATCTTCTTCCAACTCAATAATGGTTTCTCTGAGGACATCAGCCTGACTGGTTCCTGTATCATTGCCGAAGATGATATTGTTGAACTCTTCTTCCAGTTCTCCCCATAAACTAGGTAGGTGCTCCAACATTGAATCATCATATGCTTTTGCTTCGGTCTCTCGTGCTTTTTGGATGATGGTTCGTTGAAGATAGCGTTGAATAACAATATTGGTATGATTTGGCAAGTGATACGTGGTTCCAATTCTCTGGGTTAAACCTGACAGATATACTGGACCGCCTATTTCATTCAATTTGCCTCTAGTTTTTAATTCCTCAGTTACGGTAACTAAATCAATTGCCTTGGAGGCCTGAAGCATCTCCAGTATAATTCTGTAAATGTGTTGATGTATTGGCAGGTAAAAATGTTCAGGTTTAAGTTTGTCGCTGATTTCTTCGATTTTTTCTGGCTCAAGTAATATTGCTCCTAGAACAGCTTTCTCAATTTCCGGGGCCTGAGGGGGTACTTTGTCAAACATATGCTTAATATTTTATGCAATTAATTACCAGTTTTCAATAATGAGCTTATTTCTGTGGGAAGATGTCCTGACTTTGCTGAGCGGAGTGTTTTCCCATGTCTTTTCATCTAGATATCGTACCGGGTTCTGTCTGTACTTTGTGTCAGGGGTTTCATCTATATAAACAGGAATATGTTCCATCGCTTTCGTGCGTTCAATGTCAGTTAGTTTGGTCCATAATCTTTCCGCTTGGATTTTATTTCCCTGCTGCTTTCCATAGGCGTTCCAGAAATCGACAAAGGGAACATTCAGTGCTAAATGATCTTTATTATCATTCTTTTCATTCTTGTTAGTGTTCTTTTGCAGTTCCTCTGTGGTTCTTTCACTGTTCTTTTGCGGTTCCTGAAGCAGGTCAGCTTGTTGATACCGGTCATAGTTTCGTATTGTGACTATGGTCGTTGCGGAACTGGTGTCGAGCTCAATTTGCTGTTCTTCATTCCTGAGTTCATTCAGAAAATTGGATACTTTCTTCCTGCTCCATTGCCATCTTTGTGCAAGGGTTGTTTGCGAGCTACCCACCTGGCCACGCTTTATTGGTACCCGCCGGCCTTTTACACGGATAAATCCATCCTTATGATTCGCTAACATAAGCAGGTCTACCCACGCCTGACCTCGGGTAAATGGTTCGGATAACCACAGATCATGTCCTAATAAACTCCTGTGGAGTTTTATCCATCCTTGGTTCATTGATGTTGTTGTTTTTGAGGTTATAAGTAAACGAGGGATTCAATAGATCATCCTTACCCGGGCGGATGATGATATTGAAAAGAGATAATTGTCTCTGCAGAGATGAATTTGGAGAAGTCAACTACCTGCTATGGGCAAATCCAATATAGCAGGTAGCTACGTGTGTTGGTTTTACTAAAATGGAGCTACTTTCCCTTCGTGCATTAATGCGATTAACTGTTCGATTTCCTTCTCCGGATATCGACGCCTTTTGTTTACCAGGAAGCTACTAAGTATTCCGAAACGTTCCCAATTTCGTAATGTGTGCTTGTCAATATAGAAGTTTTTGGCAGCTTCTTTCCGAGTGACTAGTTTATCGTCCCGGTTTCCTTTTTTTATTCTCACTTTCTCCCCAGGAAAGAATTCATATTCGTTGTATTCCTTCGTTTTCGAATCCTTGATTTTTCCGGCTATTTCCCTGGCAATATTGAGAATTGATTTTTCAACTTCAGAGATGAAAGTGGTGGTTTTAAAATTTCTCATGGTAAAAGTGTTTTAAAATTTACACCACAATAATACTGTAGGAAGTTGACCCGGTGGGAAGACTTATACGAAATTAAGTCGACCAGTTTAGGTGGTCTACTTTTATTGGTTAGGGATATAATAGTCAGAAAAAGAGTGTTTTGCGGTTGGTTGTAGGTGGTCCACTTTTTCCCGGTTTTTAATAGGAAAACGACCAATTCAAAGACCTAATGTCATTAATAAGTTTTCTTTGACGAAAGAAATCGGCGGTGGGGAATAAATGTGATGGTGATTTTGTCAATTTTGACGTAGCTTCATTCTTTGCTCCTTCCGTTGTCGCAGTTCTTCAGCCATCTCCGCAGCAACTTCCCTTGGGGATTTTCCGGTTGCCTCTGCTTTTAATCGAATAAGCTGTCGAACGAAATTCATTCTTGATTCTTTACTGTATTTTTTACTAGGCTTCATGGGTATTGTTTTTTAGGGATTAACGAAATTCAGTGATTCCAGCTAGGAATTGGCTGAAGGGTATTCTATAATTGAGCACCTTCTCACTGATCTAATATGGAATTTATGGTGTCTTCAAAACCATAAAAATTGATACGGTCTTTTTGGGGGCGCTTGAGACTATCAGAGATGAATGGTCCCTTCTTATCAACGAACAGTCTTGCGGTCTTTTTGAGGTCCACATTAGATAGTTTTCCAAGCATTAATTCCAAAAAGACAAACAGAGCAATCTTGTTACCTCGCCCCGCCATCTGGCCGCGATCGCTTTTAATAAGCCAAATAATTGGTTCTTGGGCTTCGGTTGGATGTGAGTTAAAGACTTTTTCAAAGTTCTCTTTCGGAGTCTGAATATATTTCTCGGCAGTCATGAAATCATAGATCTCAGTTAGTTTGCGCTTCGGGATTTTACACGTAAACCCAATGGGGCTTTGGGAGGCATTCTGCGTTTGGTTTTGATTTAATTGTCTGAATTCTCTCTTTAAAACTTTGCCTTTGACTGCTTCCAAAACCTCATTTAACTTTTCCCAAAAGTCGTTTTTGACCTTGCTGGGACATGTGAGCGTTTTTAACCCCATTAGTGATCTATTCCTTTCCAGGGTCAATTCAATGTCCCTAAAACCCGCAAGATCCTCACTAAGGGCCAATATCCTGATTCCGCTGAGTAATTTCTTTCTGGCGTGTTCATGCTTGCAATAGAAGAGAATCACATCATGCCAGAATTCATCCGAGTGCAAATTGACCTTCTCTTTGCGTTCTGATTCGTTCTGATATAAGTCAAAGAAGTATAAGAATTCAATCATAAAACAGACTAATTAGAGTTGTTGATTACGTTCTTCGGTTTTAGTGGTTTATTCAAAACCTTCGAATGCCGTCTCGATTACCTTCGCATTCGCTTCATCAATAATCCGGTAATCTTCGTTCACATAGATATCGGTTGTTGTTTTCGGACCATGCCCCAGGGCACGTCTTATGTCATCCATGGGTAACCGGCACACGTTACGGGCGATGTTGGCCCAGGTGTATCGCGCCCAGTAGGTGGTAATCGGACCGATTTCCAATTCTTCTCCGATTTTCTTCAACCACTTGTTCTGCGTTTTGGTGATGTATTTATGGTCGTTGCTCAACTCAATAAAACGGAGCAAATGTGATTCCCCTTTGTATCTTTCCAGCAGGGGTTGTACCCGGTCATGTATTTTAAGGTTGTACTTACGACCGGTCTTCGATCGTGTGTATTTTAAGCGTCCATTCTTGATATCCTCTTCCGTGAGATGGACGAGGTCAATCACGTTAATTCCAACGAGCATGAAATTGATGAGGAAAAAGTCTTTGGCTGTTTGGCGACGACCGTCCGGAGCCTGGTATTGGATAAATTTTCTGAGTTCTTCCAAAGACATGTCCCGGTAGTCTGTTTCCTCTTTCTTGATCTTGTATTTTTTGAAAGGGTAGTATTTTCCGTATTCCAGGTAATCCCACTCATAGGCTTTGTTGAAAACAGCCCGGATGTTCCTCATGTGAATGGAGATCGTATTCACCGAATTTCCCAGGTTGCTGAGGTTAATGAAAAGAGATTCCAGGAATTGAGGTGTGATTTCGGAGAAAGGAATGTCTGTCCGAGTATAATCCCACAGCGTCTCACGCGTCCATTGGTAGATTTGTGCCGTTCGGTTTTCCTTTTTGATGCCAGCCTTGTTTCTAACATTCATGTTCAAACGGTCAATATACTCATCAATGACATCAAAGAAACTAATTTCATCTGTTTCACTTTGCGGGGTAGAAACCTCTTCGATGTGGTCCATGATTTGCTCGATGGTGAGGAATTTGGTCGGCGTTTTAATCGAAGCGATAATTCCTTCCACGTGCACTTTAATGGTCGAAAGTGCCATATTTAACTCTTGTGCTTTCGGATGCCGGACGACACGTCCGTTTTTGAACTGTGTAGGCTTTACATAAACATCAGTCGGAATCTCCCGACGAAAGCTTTTTGAGTCGTTAATCGATTTATGGGTAATCCGGACTTTTACATTCGCGGTACCATCTTTTAGTATTCGATCTCTCACAACTAAGGAAACACTTGCCATATCGGAGGTGATTTTGTGTACACTTTTGTGTCACCTAAAGTAGCGAATTTGTGCCTGAAAGTGGGTTTGTTTTAACAAAATATTGAGAGGTTCTGCAACAGGTCGAGGCATAAAAAAAGCCTGAAACGCTTATTTTTATTGACGTTTCAGGCTTTCCAAATCTGTCGGGGTGACAAGATTTGAACTTGCGACCCCTCGCCCCCCAGACGAGTACTCTAACCAAGCTGAGCTACACCCCGATTTGCTTATGCGGATGCAAATGTAGGTTGCTTTTTCAATTTTACAAAATTTTCAACTCAAAAAGATTCCCGCTGTCCGAGTGTTTACGCTTATTGCATTGGTTTTCAAAAATCCTGAATTTCGAATTGGCAACAAGCATCTCTTCATAGTTTTTGTTTATGTTCAGATAATAAGAATCAATTGATATTTTTCGGAAGAAAACGCTTTGATGCGTAACTTTGTGACCAAATAAAAGGAATTAAAAACGAAAAAATTATAGAGATGTTTAAATCCATGAATCTTGGGGACAATCAGTCGGAAAAGACCGAACCCACAGGAGAAGTTGAAAAAGTAAAATGTCTGATCATTGGATCAGGACCCGCAGGATACACGGCAGCTATATATGCAGCACGTGCCAATTTGAGTCCGGTAATGTACGAAGGATTGCAGCCAGGCGGACAGCTGACGACAACAACCGAAGTAGAGAACTTTCCCGGTTACCCGGAAGGTATTACCGGCCCGGTAATGATGGAAGACCTGAAAGCACAAGCCAAGCGTTTTGGAACGGATGTTCGCTGGGGACTGGCAACAAAAGCTGAATTAGATGGTCCTCCTCACCGCATTACCATCGATAACAAGAAGGTAATCGAAGCCGATACGGTAATTATTGCCACAGGTGCAGAAGCCAAGTATCTTGGTTTGGAGGACGAGAAGAAATACGCTGGTTCGGGCGTTTCAGCCTGTGCCACCTGTGATGGATTCTTCTATCGTGGTAAAGACGTGGCTGTTGTTGGTGGTGGTGATACTGCTGCCGAGGAAGCATTGTACCTGGCCGGACTGTGTAAAACAGTTTATATGATTGTTCGCCGTGACGAGTTGCGTGCTTCGAAAGTGATGCAGGAGCGTGTATTCAATACCAAGAATATAGTGGTTCTCTGGAAACATCAGACCAAGGCTCTGTTCGGCGATGGGGTAGTTGAAGGAGCTACGTTATGGAAAAATAAGGGCGAAGCCCATGAAGAAGAGGTTAAGATTAAAATCGATGGATTCTTCCTGGCGATTGGTCACAAACCGAACTCTGATATTTTCAAAGATTACGTGAAAACCGACGATGTCGGATACATTCATACCATTGGTAACAGTTCCAGAACTGATGCTGAAGGTGTATTTGCCTGTGGCGACGTAATGGACAGTACCTATCGGCAGGCAGTTACCGCTGCTGGTTCGGGATGTAAAGCCGCAATCGATGCTGAGCGTTACCTTTCGGAAAAGAATAGCTGATTTTTGCTGAACACTGATTTTGACAAATAAAAAAAGCCTTCCAAAACGGAAGGCTTTTCTTTTTGAATGCTTTTTATATCGGTTACGATATCTGAGCCATTTTGGTAGTTGAGTATTTTCCGGCTTCCAGTTTTTTCCGTACTTCCGAGAATGCCTTGATGGTGTATTCAACATCTTCGAGTGTATGGCTGGCGGTCGGAATCAAACGCAACAGCAGCTGACCTTTCGGGATAACCGGATACACAACGATGGAGCAGAAAATATTGTAATTTTCACGCAGGTCCATCACTACATTGGTACCTTCGGCAACACTTCCCGACAGGTAAACCGGGGTTACCGGAGAGTTGGTCACACCCAGATCGAAGTTTTCAGCCTTCAATCCATTCTGCAGTGCATTAACAATGGTCCACAACTTTTCGCGAAGCTCCGGCTGTGTGCGCAGTAGTTCGAGACGCTTCAGTGCACCAATTACCATTGGCATCGGCAGCGACTTGGCAAAAGTCTGCGAACGCATATTGTAGCGCAGGTAATCACAAACCTCTTCCGGACAGGCAACAAATGCACCAATTCCGGCCATCGATTTGGCAAAGGTTCCGAAATACAAGTCAATGTCATCCTGAACTCCCTGTTCTTCACCTGTTCCGGCACCGGTTTTACCCATGGTTCCAAAACCGTGAGCATCGTCAACCAGCAGACGGAAGTTGAATTCTTTCTTCAGCGCAACGATATCGTCGATACGGCCCATGTCACCAGACATTCCGAAAACACCTTCGGTAATAACGAGAATACCTCCTCCGGTTTTCTGAGCTAAGCTGGTGGCGTGTTCGAGCTGCTTCCGCAGACTATCCATATCGTTGTGCAGGTAAACGAAGCGTTTTCCCATGTGGAGACGAACTCCGTCAAGAATACAGGCATGCGACTCGGCATCGTAAACAACAACGTCATTTCTTCCGACAATGGCATCGATAATGGAAACCATTCCCTGGTAACCATAGTTCAAAAGAAACGCGTCGGGTTTACCAACGAAATCTGCCAGCTCTTTCTCGAGCTCTTCGTGCTTACTGGTTTGTCCGGACATCATACGGGCACCCATTGGGTACGCCATACCATATTGAGCTGCAGCTTCAGCGTCAGCCTTACGCACTTCCGGATGGTTAGCCAAGCCAATGTAGTTGTTAAGACTCCAGGTAAGTACCTCTTTTCCGCGAAATTTCATTCTCGGACTTATCTCTCCTTCGAGTTTCGGAAAAGAAAAATAGCCATGAGCTTCTTTCTTGTACTGGCCAATATTTCCTTTGTTTGTCTTTATTTTCTCAAAAATATCCACGATTCATGCGGTTTTGATTAAAACAATGCAAAAGTAAACTTTTTTGATTTTATACCAAACACCCCCTACCTGCTGAACATGAAGTAAAAAGAGCGTTAGAGCGGCATTTTTCGTATTCGAATTTCCGGCTGCAAGCATCAACTTTTCAGGACTTTTTGCAACCTTTGTTCCCCGTTTTCAATCTAATTAAAATTAGGTTGTAAAACAGGTGAAAGTTTTAGGGGGAAGGTTGGTAGCTACCACCTTTTAATTCTGAGAATTTGATGTTTTGATTTGTTGAAAAAAATTATCTTTGCAAAATGATTCGCAAACTGAAGTTTATTTTCCTGTTCGCCTTATTGGCAACTGTTGCTGCTTCGTGTAGTGACTATCAGAAAGTTCTTAAAAGTACCGATTACGAATTTAAATACAAAAAGGCCAAAGAGTATTACGATAATAACGACTTCAACCGGGCTACGACCCTTTACCAGGAACTGGTAAATATTTACAGGGGAACAAGCCGGGCGGATCAGGTTTATTACTATTTGGCCAAGAGTTACCTTGGACAGAAAGATTATTTGCTTGCAGGGCATTATTTCAGGCAACTGCTGAAAGAATTTCCCCGAAGCGATTACTCTGAGGAAGCACAGTATTTAATTGGTTATTGTTATTACAAGAATTCACCGAACCCGAGGCTCGATCAGGAGATCACCAAAAAGGGAATCGATGCATTGCAGCTTTACATTAACCTCTATCCGAATGGAGACAATGTAAAAGAAGCCACTAAATTGATTGATGAACTTCGCGAGAAGCTGGTTTACAAATCATATTTGAGTGGTCGTTTGTATTACGATTTGGGTGACTACCGGGCAGCTGTTGTTTCGTTGTCGAATAGTTTGAAGGACTTCCCGGATTCGGAGTATCGCGAAGAGTTGATGTTCCTGTTGCTGAAATCGAAATACCTGCTGGCAGAAAACAGTATTCCGGAGAAAAAAGAGAACCGCTTGAATGCGGCACTTGACGAATATTATACCTTTATAGATGATTACCCAAACAGTGATCATCGGAAGGAAGCCGACAAATTCTTCAACAATACGAAGAAGATGTTGAATATTACGGATGAAGATTTAAAAATCGATAGTAATAAATAATATGGATTACAAGAAGACCAAAGCCCCTACCACAACTGTTCCGCGCGATTTGCAGGAACTGGAAAGAGGTACAGGAAACATCTATGAGTCAATCATGGTCCTGGCCAAGCGTGCTAATCAGATTAACGCTGAGTTGAAAGAGGAGCTGAATCAAAAATTGCAGGAATTTGCTTCGTATACCGATAACCTGGAAGAGGTTTTCGAGAACCGTGAGCAGATTGAAATCTCTCGTTTTTATGAGCGTCTGCCTAAGCCGACCCTCATCGCTTACGAGGAGATGAAAGACGATCAGATTTATTTCCGCAATCCGGCCAGAGACCGGAAATAATATTGGCCGGCACTCAATGAGTGTTTGGTTTTGCGGTAACAACTAACGCATACATGAAACTCCAGGGAAAGAAAATTATACTTGGCGTAACCGGAAGCATAGCAGCCTACAAGGCTGCTTATCTTTTAAGGGGGCTGGTGAAAGAAGGAGCCGAAGTGCAGGTCGTGATGACCCCTTCGGCGAAGGAGTTTATTACTCCGTTGACTCTTTCGGCCCTCAGCAATAAGCCGGTGGTCAGTGAATTTTTTTCCAGTGAAGATGGAACCTGGCACAGTCATGTCGATATGGGAATCTGGGCTGATTTGATGTTGGTGGCTCCGGCGACGGCTTCAACGATGGGAAAAATGGCCCATGGAATAGCCGATACATTGCTGGTAACTACCTATATGTCGGCCAAATGCCCGGTGATGGTTGCTCCAGCGATGGATCTGGACATGTTTCAGCATCCGTCGAATCAACAGAGTATCGAGATTCTCAAGTCGTACGGTAATCTGATTATCGATCCGGGCTCAGGTGAACTGGCCAGCGGTCTGGTCGGTAAAGGCCGGATGGAAGAGCCGGAAGTCATCGTTGAAAAGGTCATCTCCTTCTTCAACGAAAAAAAAAACTGCTGAATAAAACCTTCCTCGTTACAGCAGGTCCTACACACGAAAAAATCGATCCGGTCCGTTTTATCGGAAATTATTCTTCCGGTAAAATGGGGTATGCCATTGCGACTTCATTAGCCGATAGTGGGGCGGAAGTGATTTTAGTTTCCGGCCCAACGGCGTTGAGTATTTTCCATCCCAATATTCGAAAAATTGACGTGACATCAGCTGAAGAGATGTATCACGCAGCTGTGGAGGCATTTCCTTCGTGCGATGGTGCGGTGATGTCGGCTGCGGTAGCCGATTATGCCCCTGTAAAAAAGGAAGAGCAGAAGGTGAAAAGGGGAGAAGGTAATTACACCATTGATCTGAAGCCCAATCCTGATATCGCCGCCAGTTTAGGTAAAATAAAAAAGGAAGGACAGTTGCTGGTTGGGTTTGCATTGGAAACGCACGATGAAGAAACAAATGCTCAACGAAAACTGGAGAAGAAGAATCTTGATTTCATTGTGCTGAATTCACTTCAGGATAAGGGCGCCGGTTTTCAACATGATACGAACCAGATTACCATCATCGAACGCAACGGAAAACAGCATCGCTTTGGACTAAAGCCTAAAACCGAAGTGGCTGCTGATATCGTCAATGTGATGATCGATATGATGGAAAGAAAGTAGACCTTCTGTTCCTTTTTGCTAAATTTAGGCAGACAAACAGAGAACGGTATGCAGAGAACAATCCTCGTTATTTTATTGGTTTTCTTTTCGGTAACCGCATTTGGACAGGAGCTGCGGTGTAATGTAAGTGTGTCCAGTTCGCGGATTGAAGGAACCAATCGACAGATATTTCAGTCGATGCAGAAGGATATTTACGAGTTCATGAATAACCGTAAATGGACGGATAACGTCTTCTCGCAGGACGAACGGATTGAATGCAACGTCTTTATCCAGATAACCCAACAGGTGGCTGCTGACGAGTTCAAGGGAACCATCCAAATACAATCCAGGCGGCCGGTTTTCAATTCATCGTACGAATCAACCGTACTCAATATTAAGGATAACGATTTTCACGTTAGGTATGTCGAATTTCAACCACTTCAATTTGATGAAACTTCCAATACCGATGCGTTGACAAATATTCTGGCCTACTATGCTTACATTATTATAGGCTTCGATTATGATACCTTTTCGCCGCAAGGCGGAACGCCCTATTTTCAAAAAGCGCAGGACATCGTAAATCGGTGTCAGAATGCGCGGGAGAAAGGCTGGAAAGCGTACGAGAGTGATTATAACCGTTACTGGTTGACTGAGAATTTACTGAACCGTTCGTATTCTGCTTTTCACGATTTAATGTACCGGTATTACCGGAAAGGACTAGACGTGATGGCCGATAAGCCAGATGTGGGAAGGGCCGAGATTGCCGATGCGTTAACCGACATACAGCGCATTTACCGGACGAAACCGGATACCTACATCAACCGTATTTTCTTCGACGCCAAGTCGGATGAGTTGGTGAATATTTTTGAGAAAGGAACACCTGACGAGAAGCGCAGGGTGATGACGGTGCTCTCGGAGTGTGACCCGTCGAACTCGGGTAAATACGAAAAGATTCAAAAATCAGATGGGATTTAAACGCCACTAACAAAGGATACTATGTTAAAACGGCTTAAGATTCGTAATTATGCATTGATTCGGGAACTCGACGTGGAATTCCATCCCGGTTTTACCATTATTACCGGGGAGACCGGAGCTGGAAAGTCGATCCTCCTGGGTGCTTTATCCCTGATTTTGGGACAACGGGCCGATACCACAGCGTTGAAAGACAGCGAGAAGAAATGTGTTGTGGAAGGCGTCTTCAACGTAAAGGCTTATGGATTGAAAGAGTTGTTTGAGCAGTACGATCTCGATTATGAAGACCAGGCAATTTTCCGGCGAGAGATAAGTCCTTCAGGGAAATCGAGAGCGTTTGTAAATGATACACCGGTGAACCTGAAAGCCATGCGTGATTTGGGATTGCGCCTGGTAGACATTCATTCGCAGCATCAAAATCTCGAACTCAATAACCAGCATTTTCAACTCACGGTAGTCGATTTGTATGCTGGTCACAATGATTTACTGGTATCCTACCGGGAGAAATTCCGCGTTTACCGGAAAACGGTGCAGGAGCTAAATGCATTGGTGGAAAAAGCCGATCAGTCGAAAGCCGATTTGGATTACTTCCGTTTTCAGTTCGAACAGCTCGAAAGTGCCGCACTGGTTGATGGCGAGCAGGAAGAGATGGAAAAGGAGCTGGAAACACTCAACCATGCGGAAGAGATAAAAGGCAACCTGACACAGCTTTTCGAATTGCTGAATGGTGATGGTCCTTCGGTTGTTCGCGGGAGCAAGGATGGAATAAACTTATTAAGCAAGGTGTCGAAATTCTTCCCGGAAGGAGAGGAGCTAAACCAGCGTTTAGAAAGTGCTTACCTCGAATTAAAAGATATTGCCGATGAGGCCGAACGTGCTGCTGAAAGTATAGAGTATGATCCGGGACGTATCGAGTTCCTGAACGAACGCCTTGATTCAATTTATACGCTGCAACAAAAGCATCGGGTGGAAACAGTGGCCGAGTTGATAGAAATTCGGGAATCTTTGGATGCAAAGCTTTCGGATATCGATTCGTATGATTTGGAAATTGAGAAGCTCGAAAAGCAACGAGATGCGGCTGAAGCTGAAGTGAAAAAGCTGGCTGAGCAATTATCAGAGCAGCGGAAAGAAGTTTTGCCGGCTATCGAAGAGCGTGTGAATAATCTTTTATTGCAGTTGGGGATGCCCAATTCGCGTTTCAGAGTTGACCTTGCTTCAAACGGTACGCCTTCGGCAACCGGAATCGACGAGGTTAGTTTTATGTTCTCGGCCAATAAGAATACAGAACTTTGTGAGATATCGAAAGTGGCCTCGGGTGGTGAAATGTCCCGTTTAATGCTTTCGCTTAAGTCGCTGATTTCAAAATCGAAGGCATTGCCGACCATTATATTTGATGAGATTGATTCCGGAATTTCGGGCGAAATTGCCGGCAAAATGGGCGGTATTTTAAAAGAGATGTCCGGAGGCATGCAGGTCATCAACATAACTCACCTTCCGCAAGTGGCTGCCAAGGGCGATTACCACTTCTGGGTGTACAAACAGGATACAGAACACGAGACGGTTACTCACCTAAAGCTTCTGTCGGAAAAGGAGCGGGTAGAAGAGTTAGCCAAGATGTTGAGCGGAGAGAATATCTCCGATGCGGCCTTACAAAATGCACAGGAACTGCTCCGGTAACGGAGCTTTTTTTTGGCTTTATCGTGAACTTTTTTGACCATTATGGGTTGGAAAGGTGTTATTTAATAATCTGGTGAAAAAGGTTTATCATAACTTTTTTATTTTTGCCGCCTTTGGAAAAGAGATCAAGTTTTAAATATCTAAGATTATGGCTTATAATTTATTGAAAGGTAAGCGGGGTATTATTTTTGGTGCTTTGGACAGCAATTCAATTGCCTGGAAAGTGGCCGAAAGAGCATACGAAGAAGGAGCTACCTTTACATTGACCAACGTACCGGTTGCACTCCGGATGGGAGAAACGCAGAAGTTGGCTGAAAAATGCAACACGGAAGTGATTCCTGCTGATGCAACGAATGTTGAGGATCTGGAAAAACTGATTGTCCGGTCGATGGAAGTTTTGGGTGGAAAGCTTGACTTTATCTTGCATTCCATCGGAATGTCACCCAACATCCGTAAAGGAAAACATTACAGTGACCTGGATTATGGTTTCCTGAACAAGACGTTGGATGTTTCGGCACTCTCTTTTCACAAAGTGATGCAGACAGCAAAGAAACTCGACGCCATCAACGAATGGGGTTCGGTAATCGCGCTATCGTACGTCGCAGCTCAGCGGACGTTCTATGGTTACAACGACATGGCTGATGCCAAATCGTTGCTCGAATCGATTGCCCGTAGCTTCGGTTACATTTACGGACGTGAGAAAAATGTGAGGGTAAACACCATTTCACAATCGCCTACGCCGACAACAGCGGGAAGCGGAGTAAAAGGTTTCGACCGCTTGCTCGATTTCTCCGAGCGGATGTCGCCACTGGGTAACGCGACAGCTGATGAGTGTGCTGATTACTGCCTCGTAATGTTCTCTGATTTGACCAAGAAGGTCACGATGCAAAATCTGTTCAACGACGGAGGTTTCTCATCGATGGGTATGAGCTTGCAGGCAATGGAGCAATACAACAAAGGCTTCCAGTTGAGTGACGATCCCAAGCACAAATACGATTGATAAATAGGTTTATTGAGATTACAAGCATAAAAAAAAGCGTCCGGATTCCGGACGCTTTTTTCTTTTTCCATTAACAAGGGACCCAATCCCTTTCCCAATTCAAATATTTTTTAGCGTTTATGAAGGCCGCACTCTTTCGTGTCGGGGTTTTCCCACCACCAGCGTCCGGCACGCACATCTTCTCCTTCCATAATAGCCCGGGTACAGGGTTGGCAGCCTATACTCGGATAGCCTTTGTCATGCAACGGATTATACGGAACTTTGTTTTCATTGATATAATCCCACACGTCTTGTTCGGTCCAGTCGATAAGCGGATTGAGTTTAATCAGGCCGTTAGCCTCGTCCCATTCCACCAGTTTCATATCGTGGCGGGTAACCGACTGATCGCGACGTAAACCGCAAATCCATACGTCCAGACCTTTGAAAGCCCGCTTTAACGGTTCAATTTTCCGGATATGGCAACATAGTTTTCGGTTCTCAATACTTTCGTAGAAAAGATTGATCCCTTTTTTGCCAACCATCTCTTCCACGCGGGCAGCTTCCGGAAAGTAAACCTTAATCTTAATACCGTATTTAGTGTTTGTGCGGTGAATTAGGTCGTAGGTTTCAGGGAATAGCCTGCCGGTATCTAGTGTAAAAACAGTTGCTTCTTTATCAATGCCCGTAACCATTTGGGTTAACACCTGATCTTCCGCTCCAAGGCTGCTGGATAAAGCTATCTTTCCCTTGAATTCTTTTAGAAACCAGGAAAGTACTTCGCCAACATTTGCCCCCTGAAATTTTTCATTCAGGTCATCTATTCTTTCTTTCATACCCGATGTGTTTGGGATTTCTCAATACGTGAGTGCAAAAATAACGGTATTTTTCAATTCCGAAAGTGTGAATACGGATTGAGTTGATTAATTGTTTGCTTAACAGGACCGTTTTTTAGGCAGATTATATATTTTTGTGGCCTGACCGGGTACTTGTTTTTAAACAGAAAATAATTTTATCATACCCGCGTAAAGGATCAGATTCAGGAAAATCAAACGTCTATGGAAGAATACACTATAAATCATTTACGGGAACTGGAAGCAGAGTCAATCTTCGTTCTTCGTGAGGTGGCTGCACAATTCGAAAATCCCGTTATGCTCTTCTCTGGTGGAAAAGATTCCATCGTTATGTTTCACTTGGCACGAAAAGCCTTTTTCCCGGCAAGGGTACCATTCCCTTTAATGCATATTGATACCGGCCACAACTTCGACGAAACCATCAAATTTCGCGATGAGCTGGCTGAATCGACCGGCACCCGGCTGATCGTGAAGTACGTTCAGGATTCAATCGATTCAGGTCGTGCGGTGGAAGAGAAAGGCCCGAATGCCAGCCGCAATATGCTGCAGACGGTAACACTGCTCGATGCCATTGAGGAAGAGAAATTCGATTGTGCGATGGGAGGCGGACGCCGTGACGAAGAAAAGGCACGTGCAAAGGAACGCTTCTTCTCTCACCGTGATGATTTTGGACAGTGGGATCCGAAGAACCAACGTCCGGAGCTTTGGAACCTTTTCAATGGGAAAAAGAACGTGGGCGAGCACTTCCGTGTATTCCCCATCAGTAACTGGACCGAAATGGATGTATGGCAATACATTCTTCTCGAAAATATTGAAATGCCGAGCCTGTATTATACCCACGAACGCGAAGTTTTCCAGCGCGACGGTGTTTGGTTGGCAAAAGCGCCTTTCATGGAATTGAAACCGGGTGAAAAAGTGGAAAAACGAAAAGTACGTTGTCGCACCATTGGCGACATCACCTGTACCGGATTGACTCTTTCTGCCGCCGATTCGCTGGAAGATATTATCCAGGAAGTGGCCATCAGCCGGGTAACCGAAAGGGGAGGCCGGGCCGATGATAAACGCTCGGAAGCGGCGATGGAAGACCGTAAGAAGGAAGGATATTTTTAACAGAACCTGCTTAACTCAAAATAGATAACCCGGCAGAAGCGGATGCCGTTTCTGCATTTTAATTAAAACTGAAATATGTCTGGAAAAGAAAGCGGATATCTCGATATGGAGCTTTTACGTTTCACCACTGCAGGAAGCGTGGATGACGGAAAAAGTACTCTTATCGGACGACTACTATATGACAGTAAAGCCATTTTTGAGGATCAAATGGAGGCCATTGAACGGGCCAGTGTTGGTAAGGGAGGCGAAGAGGTCAACCTTGCATTGCTGACCGATGGTTTACGGGCCGAGCGTGAGCAGGGAATCACCATCGATGTGGCTTACCGTTATTTTGCCACTCCGAAGCGGAAATTCATCATTGCCGATACTCCCGGACACGTACAATATACCCGAAACATGGTAACCGGTGCGTCGACAGCCAATGCAGCAGTTATTTTGGTGGACGCCCGCAACGGCGTTATCGAGCAGACCCGTCGCCATGCGTACATTGCAGCTTTGTTGCAGATTCCGCACGTCATTGTCTGCGTGAACAAAATGGACCTGGTCGATTTCAACCAGGAGCGTTTCGAAGAAATTAAAGCTGATTTCAGCAAAGTCGCTGATCGGCTCGGAAATAAAGACGTTCATTATCTGCCCATCAGCGCCAAGTTAGGCGATAATGTGGTGGAGACATCGAAGAATACAGACTGGTACGATGGACCTACCTTCATTGGGTTGTTGGAAAATATCCCGATTGAGCATGACAAAGATTTGCTCGATCCCCGTTTCCCGGTACAGTATGTTATTCGCCCGCAGGCTGATAAGTACCATGATTACCGTGGCTATGCAGGGCGTGTTGCCGGCGGTGTTTTTAAAGTAGGCCAGAAAGTAGCCGTTTTCCCTTCCGGGATGAAATCGAAAGTAGCTGCCATTGACTTTGGTGGAGAAGAACAACAAGAAGCTTTCCCGCCACAAAGCGTGACCATCCGCTTGGAAGATGATATTGATATCAGCCGTGGTTCGATGATTTCAGATGCTGAAAATCAACCACAGCAAGGCCAGGAAATTGAATTGATGGTAAGCTGGTTAAGCGAAACGCCCATGGCTCTTCGGAAGAAATACACACTGCTGCACACGTCTAATGAAGCGCGTTGCATGGTAACCGAAGTGGTCCACAAGGTGAACATTAATACGCTGGAAGAAGTGACCGATGATAAAAATGTGGGGTTGAACGATATCGCGAAAATTCGTATCAAAACTACCAAGCCACTTTTCTTCGACTCCTATAAACGTAATCGTACAACCGGAAGTCTTATCCTGATTGATGAGGCTACCAACAACACAGTTGGTGCAGGTATGATTATCTGATATTTCCAGGAAGAATAAAATACATTATCATACAAAACAAAAGAGGCTGTCCAAAAAGTAAAATTGGACAGCCTTTGTTTTTGTTGTCCCTTTAAGGTTTGTATCTTAAAGGTGCTAATGACAACACGATCAAACGTACGATTTAAAAGTGTTACTTCCCAACAGTCCGTACTGTTTCCGGGTAACCTAAGCGATAAAATAGCGGCTAATCACCCGGTTCGTCTGGTTAATCAGGTTGTTGACCAGTTAAACATAGACGATATTTTATCGACGTATAAAGGCGGCGGAACAAGTTCGTATCATCCTCGGGTAATGATTAAGATACTATTTTACAGTTATCTGAACAATATCTATTCCTGCCGGAAAATAGAACGGCAACTTCAGGAAAATATCCATTACATGTGGCTTTCGGGTGAAGCAACGCCTAATTTTAGGACCATTAATAACTTCCGCAGTCAGAAATTAAAAAATAAAATCCATCAGTTGTTTGCCTCCATGGTTCGGTTAATGAACGAAATGGGGTACGTTAGCCTTGATGTACAATACATCGACGGGACCAAAATCGAAGCAACCTCGAATCGCTACACTTTTGTTTGGCGTGGCTCAGTTGAAAAATACAAGGAGAAGCTTGAAGCCAAAATCGAGAAAGTACTAAAAGAGATTGAGGAAAGCATTGAAGTGGACTCTGCTGCTCCTGATGAAGATTCTCTGCCACAGACGATTGATTCCGAACTGTTGCAACAGAAGATTCGCCAGATAAATGAGCAACTCTCAAAACTAAACAGGAAACAGCAAAAACAGTTGAAACAATTGGAATCGGATGCCTTACCGAAGCTGAAAAAATACAAACAGCAACTGGAAACCCTGGGCCAAAGAAACAGCTACTCAAAAACGGATACCGATGCCACCTTCATGCGCATGAAAGAGGATCATATGAAAAACGGGCAGTTAAAGCCTGCTTACAATACTCAAATCAGCACGGAGAACCAGTTTATTACCCATTTTTCACTTCATCAGCGCGCCGGCGATACCAGCACTCTGATACCACACCTTGACCATTTTGAATCACTTTACAACAGGCGATCGTCCACGGTGGTTGCCGACTCAGGCTATGGCAGCGAAGAGAATTACCAACATCTGGAAGATCAGGGCATAAAAGCCTTTGTCAAGTACAACTACTTTCATAAAGAACAAAAAAGAAGTCAAAGGAATAATGCTTTTTTGCCAGCAAACCTGTATTACAATCAGCAAAAGGATTTTTATGTCTGCCCCATGGGACAACGCATCAGTAAGGTGGGGAGTAACAGTCGCAAAACACAGTTGGGATATGAATACCAGGTGAGTATCTACCAGGCACAAAATTGCACGGGATGCCCGCTTCGGGGGCTGTGCTATAAAGCCAGGGGGAACCGAAAGCTCGAAATCAACCACAATCTAACCCGATTACGCCGGTTGGCAAGAGAAAGGTTAACCAGCGAAGAAGGCCTTTACCACCGCAGTATGCGCCCCATCGAACCGGAAGCGGTGTTTGGGCAGCTGAAATCAAACAACAAATTTAACCGGTTTACCCTCAAAGGATTATCCAAGGTAGAAGTAGAGTTTGGGTTAATGGCCATTGGACACAACTTGAGGAAGTTAGTGGCCCTAACTATGTCCAAACATCCGAAAAATTCCGTTCCTTATACAATTATTTTCGTTTTTGAAGCAATATCCTGCACAAAAGCAGACATACAACAATGCCTACCAAAAATCAGCAAAATGTTCGGAACAATCAGGTTAGCTGCTTAAAAAATGAGGCCGCCCTTTTTGGACAGCCTCTTTTTATTTAAATAGTAATTCCTAAAAAGGAGGGGTGAAACCTCCTTTTGCTTTATAGTATTTTGTTGTTAGAACCGGAATGCCATGGTAAACATTACATCGTGTACCATCGAGTGATATTTAATCGGTTCTACCTGAACACCCGTTAACTGGTACGGATAATTGTAACGGGTCAAATCGGTCAAGCCGTAAGCAATATCGAGACTGGTGTTGCCAAAACGGAAACCAAGTCCGCCGTTATACGTTACGTGCTGGTAATTGGAATTCGGTTGAGAAACACCCCTCACTGTCGATTTATACGGACTTCCATAGTATTCGTAACCTCCGCGCAAACTAATGGCGGGTGTCACCCGGTATTCACCACCTACCCGGATATTACCGATAGATTGGTAGTAATTACTGATATCCTGATTTTCTGAATAGAAATCGTATCCATCGCTGCCGTGGCGCAGTTTAATGTTGTTATAATTCACATACTCATAGTCGACCGAAAGCAAGCCTTTCTTCCCAAATTGGTAGGCAACGCTACCGATAGCGCGGAAGGGGGTCTCCAAATCGTATTTGTAATCACCATGCGGTGTTTCTTCGCGGTGGCTGCCTGCTCCGGCACCCACACTCGCGTCAAGGTTGGAAGACATCCACGAGTGATAATTCTCCTTCAGATTGAAGAATGTTGGGGTGTGTACCGCAGCTCCCAATCGTAGTTGCGGAATCGGCCGGAAAATCATACCTACTTTAACGTTGAATCCAAGACCGGTTGTTCTCAGGTAATTGTAGTAATCGAAGTTACCGAAGCCATTGGAACCGCCGTCTTCACCGTAGGTTGATGTTTCGAGGTAATACAAATCGTTGATTCCGACTGTTGCTCCAATGTAGAATTTATCACTGAAGTTGGCTCCCAGTGCCAGTACATACTCATTAATATAACCTTCGCGCTGAATAGCGTAATGCTGATTAACGGTTTCGCCCTGGTACAGAATCGAATTGTACAGATCGTCTCCGTTACCCGGATTGGCCACATCAATTAGGTAGTTTTCCCAGGCCATTTTACTTTCCCACGGAATTCCGTTGTAATAAGGATCGTAACTGTCGGTCGTCACTAGGTCGTTGTAGTTGATACCATTCGTATTTTGGGCGAAAGCATCCATCCGCGAATAAGGCGAATTCATAGCCTCTGACAGCGAATTCTGATGGAAGTTACGCAGCCGGTTAAATCCAAGTCCGAAGTTAACCGATACGAGCCCGCTTTCGGTGTCGCCGGGACGATAAGTCCCCACGTAACCTGCGTTCGCAATGCTGAAATTATATTTTGAATCATCAGCCATATACCCTTGGTTGGTTGCTTCCGTTTTATCGAACCGGAAGACATCGGGAGTGAATGTCATTTCCGAGCTGCGGTAAACGGCTATCCCGGCCGGGTTAATGCTGAGAGATGAAAAATCACCTCCCAGCGCGCCAAACGCGCTACCCATTGCTTTCGCCCGGGCTGTGACTCCGTAGCTCTGTTGAGACAGCATAAGCGCCTGGTCAACATATTGAGCTGAAGCATATAGTGTCAGTGCCAATAGCGCACTGATGGTCATGATTATCTTTTTCATTGTCAAAAGGAATTAAAGTTCTTCATCATTCTTTCTGTCGGGACTCGCCACAACTTACCTTCTTCTACCGGAATAGCTTCCACCGCTACTTCCACCAGAACTACGGCTTCCTCCGCTTGACGAAGGTGAGCTGTATGATCTTCCGCTGCTCGAACTGCCCGAAGAACGGTAACTGCTACCGGATGAGCGGTAAGTTCGGCTTGAACTACCGGAACGATAGTTGTTGGATGAACTGCTCGAACCACGGCGATATGAGCTGCTGGAACGAACGGCTGAACTACGTGTTCCGGAGGTACTGCTCGGCTTGCTGTAACGACTGTAGCTCGATTTTGTTGACGAACTGCTCGGCCGTGTATACTGACGAGTGGTAGACCTGTTATACGTAGCCCGCGTATTCATTCTCGGTTTCGAATAACTTGGCGTATATCTCCTGGTAGTCGTTGTTGTTTGAACGGCAGAACGACTCCGGGTTGTTGTTTGAGTCTGAACTCTTGGCCGGCTCATGACCGTTCCTGAGTTTGAGCGAACTGATGAAGAAGTTCCCCGACGGAGACTGGTCTGTACCTGACTATTCCTTCCCGGTGTACCGGAATATGTTCCGGATTGACGGGTTGAAGTAGCGGTACGGGTAGTAGTCGTAGTGCCACGGTTAATGGTACCCGACTTATCAGGTGACGTGCCCGGACGGGTTCCCTGCAAACGGGTTCCGGTAGCACCGGCGCCACCAATTGTTCTTCTTCCGGATGAGGTAGATGAAGAAGCATCTTTTACAGCACCCGAAGAAGATGATCTGGAAGAACCAACCGGAATGGAGCGGCCTAAGGCCTGTCCACTATTGATGCTACTTCCTCCGTAATTAATGGCATTGGAACCTCCACGGCGGCCGGTATAATTGCGTCTTCCGTGATAACGGTCTACATGATAGTCGCCGCCGTAATATCCGCCCCAACCGTAGTATGGGTAACCGCCCCAGCCACCATAGTAAGAGTGATATGGGTATCCCCATCCTCCATAATACCAGGGGCTGTAATAGCCACCCCAGCTGTAGTAGGAGTATGGATACCCCCAACCACCATAATACCATGGATTGTACCACGGGTTACTCCATCCGAAGCCCCAGCTGATGCTCCACGAAGGTCCGTAGTAATACGGGTCCCACATGTATGAATCCCAGTATGGGTCGTAAAAATAGGGATCATGGAAGCGACGGATCCGTGAGCTGTAGCTCATGTTGTCACTGGGTTCGTAATAATTATTGATGACGTATTTTAACGAATCCTCATCGTAATAATAAGTAGTGTCGGAATAATCGGGCTGGTCGTTGTAGTAGTACGCATCAGTATTTCCATACGAACGTGAACTACCATCCTTCAGCACATAATTGTCAACGGTTTTGCCGCTGGCCGATTCCTTGATGTTGGAAACCACTTGTTGCCGCTGAGGCGTGGTTTCTTTTTGTTGCGAAACACTGGTCTGTGCCACAACGGGGGGCGGGTTATCGCCAGGCGAGTAATAAATGTCGTCGACATACCCGCTCGATACCATCGAACCGGTGGAGCATCCACCCAGGAAAAGCGCAATGGCAGTAAGCAGTTTTAGCCTTGATTTCATGATTATGTCCTCCCAAAAGTATTTAATATTCTTAGAGAATTTCTTTACTTTGTAAGCTTGAAAATTCACTGCAAATAAAGCAAATTCCATACCAAAAGATAGAAGATGGCTAAGGAACTAACATCAAAAGAAGAAAATTATTCACAATGGTACAATGATCTGGTTGTGAAGGCTGATTTGGCTGAGAACTCAGCAGTGCGTGGGTGTATGGTAATCAAGCCATACGGGTACGCTATTTGGGAAAAAATGCAGGCCCAGTTGGATCGTATGTTCAAGGAAACCGGGCACGAAAATGCTTATTTTCCGCTGTTCATCCCCAAATCTTTCTTCTCAAAAGAGGCCGATCACGTAGAAGGATTTGCCAAAGAGTGTGCCGTAGTTACTCATTATCGCCTAAAAAATGATCCGGATGGGAATGGTGTGGTGGTCGATCCCGATGCAAAACTGGAAGAAGAGTTAATTGTACGACCGACTTCGGAAACCATCATTTGGAATACCTATAAAAACTGGATTCAATCATACCGCGATCTTCCATTGTTAATAAACCAATGGGCAAACGTAGTGCGGTGGGAGATGCGTACCCGTATGTTTCTCCGTACCGCTGAATTCCTTTGGCAGGAAGGCCATACGGCCCATGCCACGAAGCAGGAGGCAATGGAGGAAACGGAACGCATGATCAATGTTTATGCTGATTTTGCCGAGAATTACATGGCTGTGCCGGTCATCAAGGGTTCAAAGTCGGCGAATGAACGTTTTGCCGGAGCGTTGGAAACCTACACCATTGAGGCGTTGATGCAGGACGGTAAGGCGCTGCAATCCGGAACTTCACACTTTCTGGGACAGAATTTTGCGAAAGCTTTTGATGTTCAGTTTACCAGTAAAGAAGGAAAACTCGACTATGTGTGGGCGACCTCATGGGGCGTTTCTACCCGTTTGATGGGAGCACTGATCATGGCTCACTCCGACAATAATGGTTTGGTATTGCCTCCGAAACTGGCACCTTTCCAGGTCGTGATTGTACCTATTTACAGGAAAACAGAACAGTTGGCTGAAGTATCGGAGAAGGTGGATGAAATTATTACCAAACTTCAGGCACGCGGCATTAGCGTTAAGTATGATAATCGTGATACGCAGCGCCCGGGATGGAAATTTGCCGAGTATGAATTGAAAGGTGTTCCGGTTCGTCTGGCCATTGGCCCTCGTGATCTGGAGAACGGAACCGTCGAGGTAGCTCGTCGCGATACGCTGGAGAAATCAGTTCAGTCGCTCGAGGACATCGACCAGTACGTGGACGACCTGTTGGTAGAAATTCAGAATAACATCTACCGGAAAGCCTGGAAATTCCGTGAGGAAAGTACGGTGAAAGTAGACACGTACGAGGAGTTCAAAGAAGTACTGAATACCAAAGGCGGTTTTATTCTGGCGCACTGGGATGGTACTTCGGAGACGGAGACCCGGATTAAAGAGGAGACCAAAGCAACAATTCGCTGTATCCCGTTCGAGGGTGAGGAGGAAGAAGGCGTTTGTATGGTAACCGGTAAACCTTCGAAGAGAAGAGTCTTGTTTGCACTGGCTTATTAAGTTAGTCGCACAATCATATTTAAAAGAGGGAGTTACTTCGGTAATTCCCTTTTTTATGTGCGTTTTTTCCATTCGGTTGAGAAATAATGAGATTCGTCACTTTCACTACTTTACAGTGATTTTCTGCACTTCTCTCTCGGCAAAAATCGCTATATTCGGACTCTTAAATCTGCAAATTTGATGATAAAAATGGAGAACCAGGTTGTCGACCGTTTTATCGGTTATGTAAAGATAAATACTCAGTCCGACTCCAAGACCGGATTGACGCCCAGTACACCCGGGCAAATTACGTTTGCACAGAAATTGGCCGAAGAATTGAAGGGTATCGGTCTGGAAGATGTGGAGCTGGATGACAATGGCTACGTGATGGCGACACTTCCGTCGAATATCGATAAGGAAGTACCAACAGTAGGTTTCATCGCGCACATGGATACCAGCCCTGATTTCTCAGGGAAGAATGTGAACCCGCAATTTGTCGAGAATTACGACGGAGGAGACATTGTCCTGAATGACGACGAAAAGATTATTATGTCGCCCGATAAATTCCCCGGCCTGAAGAAGTATCAAGGTCAGCGGTTGATTGTAACCGACGGCAAAACGTTGCTCGGAGCCGATGACAAAGCCGGTTTGGCCGAGATTGTGACGACTATGGAATACCTGACCAGTCATCCCGAAATTAAGCACGGAAAAGTGCGCGTTGGTTTTACGCCGGACGAGGAAATTGGCCAGGGAGCTGACTATTTCAATGTGGAAAAATTCGGAGCCGATTTTGCCTATACCATGGACGGAGGAGAGTTGGGTGAGTTGCAATATGAGAACTTCAACGCGGCTTTTGCCAAAGTGGTAGTTCACGGAATCAGTGTGCATCCCGGTTCGGCCAAGCACAAGATGAAGAACTCGATGCGTATTGCCAGCCAGTTTATCAGTATGCTGCCACGCCACGAAACGCCGGAACATACCGAAGGTTATGAAGGGTTCTATCATTTGTTGTCGATTAACGGAAGCGTAGAACGAACTGAACTCGAGTATATCATTCGTGATTTCAAGAAAGATCGTTTCGAAGATCGCAAAACCGAGATGGAACACATCGTTCGTAAGGTGAACGCAGAATTTGGTGAAGGAACCGTTGAGCTGGAACTGAAAGACCAGTATTACAACATGCGGGAGAAAGTCGAGCCGGTTTTGCATATTGTCGATATGGCTGAAGAGGCGATGAAAGAAGTAGGAGTGGAACCGAAGATTGAGCCGATTCGCGGTGGAACAGACGGTGCCCGCCTTTCATTTATGGGACTGCCTTGTCCAAACATCTTTGGCGGCGGACATAACTTCCACGGCAAGTTCGAATTCATTCCGACCCAATCGATGGAGAAAGCGTGCCATGTCATTCTGAAAATCATCGAGAAGGTTTCGGCAACGGAAAAATAAAACAGGCTTTTGCCCTAAAAAATACAAGCAGTCTCTGAACGGGGCTGCTTTCTTTTTTGTTAGCCTGATAGAAAGAACAAGAAAAGAAAATTGATATGACAGGTAGAACATTCAGAGCTTACCGGGTATCGGAAGAGAATGGTGAGTTTGTGCGAAAACTGGAAAATCGCTCCGTCAGTGAGTTGCCGGAAGGGGAAGTACTGGTTCGGGTAAAGTACGCCGGGCTCAACTACAAAGATGCGCTTTCGGCTTCAGGAAACCGGGGTGTAACAAAAAAATATCCGCATACACCCGGAATCGACGCAGCCGGAGTCGTGGAAGAAAGTTCGTCGCCATTGTTCAAAACCAACGATGAAGTGACCGTCACTTCCTACGATTTGGGAATGAATACGGATGGCGCTTTCGCGGAATACATTCGCGTACCGGCCAACTGGATTGTGCCTCTACCCGAAGGATTGTCACTTGCCGAAAGCATGATGCTGGGTACTTCGGGGTTGACGGCTGCCCTTTCGGTGAAAAGGTTATTGGACGCCGGCCAGAAACCATCGCAGGGGCCGGTTGTCGTGACCGGTGCTGCCGGCGGAGTGGGAAGTCTGGCAGTAAAAATTCTGTTGAAGGAAGGTTTTGAAGTCATCGCTGCGACTTCCAATCTCGACGACAGCCGGGAAGTGATAGAAAAACTCGGAGCGCATCAGCACATTGATAAATCGGAAACAGATGACCAGTCCGGGCGGCCGCTCCTTCGTCCGAAATGGGCCGGTGCGGTTGATGTGGTCGGTGGAAATACGCTGGCTACATTACTGAAAGCCTGTAAATATGGTGGGAACGTAACGACTTGCGGAAATATAGGTTCGGGTGAGTTGCCCACAACGGTTTATCCTTTCATCCTGAATAACATCTCGTTGTTGGGAGTAGATTCACAGAAAACACCGCTGGAGGAACGGAAAGCCGTTTGGGAAAAACTGGCCAAAGAATGGAAACCGGAAGGTCTCGATAACCTGGTTACAACCATTTCACTCGATGAACTGGATACGTATATTGAGCGTCTGTTGAGCAAGAAGAACCGGGGACAGGTACTTCTTAAGTTGTAAACGTATTTTTTGGGATAACCGCAACCGGAGAGTGATTGAAATCGTCTCCGGTTTTCTTTTGGTTAACTGGATTATCGTATTTTTGAATAAAACGAAGTGATGATAAACGAACTGGTCAGCTATATTCAACGTCACAACCTGTTTACGTCGGGCGATACTATTCTGGTGGCCGTAAGTGGTGGAATGGACTCAGTGGTGCTACTCGATCTGTTGGAACGGGCCGGATATGCCTTGGGTATTGCGCATTGCAATTTTCATCTGCGTGGCGAGGAATCAGATGGTGACGAAGCATTGGTGGCCAGGTTGGCGGAAAAGTATGGCCGACGGTATTATCATCAATCGTTCAGTACGGAGGAATACGCCGAAGAGCATGGTTACTCCATCGAGATGGCTGCCCGTGAGTTACGGTACGACTGGTTTGAAAAAATCCGCGCTGAAAATCATTACGACGCCATTGCTGTGGCACATCACCGCGACGACTTGCTGGAAACCTTTTTCCTCAATCTTTCCCGGGGAACCGGATTGAAAGGAATGACGGGCATCAAGCCGAAGAACGGGAGAGTGGTCCGCCCGTTGCTGTTTGCTTCCAGAAAGGAAATTGCCGACTGGTGCCTGGAGCACGAGCTGGAATACCGCGATGATTCATCTAACGCCAGCCTCGATTTTCAACGAAACAAAATCCGGCATCAGTTGCTGCCATTGATGGAAGAACTGAATCCTTCATTCCGCGAAAGCTTGCAGAAGACCATTCACTACCTGAAAGATGTTTCAACGATTTACTTCCAGGAAATTCAGCAATGCTGGGAACGGGTGGCTGTGCGCAAAGGAAGGGAATATCATCTCTCCATTAGCGAATTGAAATTGCTGCAGCCATTGAATACTTACCTGTTTGAATTTTTGAAGCCCTTTCATTTCAATAGCGAAGTGGTTGCTCAGATTGAAGAAACATTGGACGGTGAATCCGGAAGACAGTTTTTCTCGCCAACACACCGGTTGGTCCGCGACCGGGAATATCTCATCATCACCCGACTTCCTGATAAGGAGAAAGCGGTTTATTACATCGATGAAGAACTCAAAGATTTAGCTAAGCCGATGTCCATCCAAATACGAAAGGTGGAACGGGACCAGCATTTTAGGATTCCCCGTTCGGCAAAAGTTGCCTGTATTGATTTGGACAAAATTCAGTTTCCTTTGAAAATACGGAAATGGGAACCGGGCGACTATTTCCGACCGTTGGGAATGACCGGTTTTAAAAAGCTGAGCGATTTCTTTATCGATGAGAAAATGAGCCTTCCCGAGAAGGAAAATACCTGGCTGGTGACCAATGGGGAACAGGTGGTTTGGGTGATTGGAAAACGCATTGACGACCGGTACAAGATTACCGATGAAACGACCCGCGTATTGGAACTTGTGATAGGTAGGAAATGAAATAAAAAAATCCCCCCACCTTAACGGCAGAGGGACACAATGAACTTATGAGCTGGGATAAAATCAATTGCCAGGCTGAAAGGCCCCAAACGCGCAGAAATACATACACTTTCCACAACTTACACACTTATCATCATCAATCTCGGGTGCATGAAATGGTGACTTCTGCGAAATCGCTCCCGTCGGGCATACTCTGATGACCGGACACGGATGATTTTTGGGACAATAATGTTCGTTTACTAAAATGCTGCTTTTCATCTGATTATTATAATAGTTCCACGATTTACTCGCTATGGGTAAATTGTCTTGTCTTAATTCGATAAAGCTTTACTGGAATTACCAACGGACTGTCTGAAAAAAGCGGGAAGGAGGGCCGGCAGCCGGGTGGCCACCGAACCTTTTCCCTAACCAAACCTAAATCATAACCAATATCAGCTATTCTGTTGAATAATAGATTTCAGTTGGTCGGCTTGCATTACGCCGACGCCCTGCCATTTGATTTGTCCGTTGCGAAACAGGAGCATGGTAGGTATATTTCGTACGCCATATTGCATGGCTGCTTCTCTGTTGTTGTCCACATTCACTTTTACCACTCTTACCGAACCTTGCATCTCTTTGGAGAGCTGTTCGAGAATCGGTGACATCATTTTGCATGGTGCACACCAATCGGCGTAAAAATCAACGAGTACGGGAGTATCCCCGTTTATTATTTCAGTGAACTTGCTCATATCCTTTACAACCACCAAATTCTTCTCATTACCTTTGTCTGCCATTTTTGACTGGTTGCCATTTCCTGCCAGGTTGCACGAAACCAACAAGGAAAGGAAGATGACCATCAGTACGGATATCTGGCTAGTTCGTTGCATTTTCTTCATTCTGTCCCTTTTTCACTCTGAAGGAATCACCGAGTAACCAGCCAAGCAAAACACCGTAACCGCTGCTCGTATACCAGTTTGAAGTAATCGGGCAAGTGCCGGAAGCACATCCGATTTGGGACCAGTAAAGGTACCCGGCAATTCCTCCAAGAATGATAAAGAGAATTCTTAATCGATAGCTTTTAAAAAAACCTATCATGTATGTAACCTTGAATGACGCTACAAAGAAAGGTTTGCAGAAGGCTTCCTTCAGTAACTTTAGTCACACAGAGCGAAAATTTTAAAAGGTCAATAAACATTGATGGTGTAGTGCGTTGACAATTAGTAAATAAGGAATATTTGACAATGCTGAAAAGAACGTTTTTAAGTAAATATTAAGCAACATTCATTTTGTGTTCACATCTAATAAAACCCGCTACTGGTTCATTTTATTACTTTTGTCGTCTTAATCTAACTGAGAGATGATGAATTCTTACCGGACTTTTCGCGACAATCCGATGTACCGCTATCTGCTGTTGCTGGTGGTTTCTTCTGCTATTGGATTTCAGGGATGGAGAACCTTGTTCAATAATTACGCGGTGGACGTAGTGGGTGTTAACGGATTTCAAATCGGGGTGATACAATCCGTTCGTGAAATACCGGGCTTTCTGACCTTCTTCGTTGTTTACCTGTTGCTGGTAATTAAAGAGCACCGGTTTGCTGCGCTTTCCATCATCATGCTTGGCGGAGGAGTTTTGCTGGCCGGTTTCTTCCCGTCGTTTGGCGGATTGATTTTTACTACGGTGGTCATGTCGGTGGGCTTTCATTTCTTCGAGACTACCAATCAATCACTCAGCCTTCAGTATTTCGATCATACACGCGTGCCGAGGGTACTGGCCAGCTTTAAAAGCTATGGTGCACTGACCAACATCACGGTAGGCGGTATTATTTGGTTGCTGAGTAGTTTTCTTCCGTTGCAAAATATGTTCTGGTTGTTTGGTGGTATTCTCATCCTGACCGGGTTGTACGCGCTGACACGTGATCCGGTCGATAAAACCAAACCTCCGCAGCAGCGAAAACTGATTCTGAAAAAGAAGTATTGGCTTTTTTACACGCTGAATTTTCTGGCTGGTGCACGCCGGCAGATTTTTGTGGTGTTTGCGATTTTCCTTCTGGTGGAGAAGTACGGATTCTCGGTTCGACACATTACCATCCTGTTTGTTCTGAACAACATCATGACGTTCTTCCTGAGTCCGCAGGTGGCCAAAGCCATCCACCGGTTTGGAGAACGGACGATGCTGACCATTGAATACGCCAGTCTGTTTTTGGTTTTTCTCGGGTATGGACTGATTGAAGACAAAAACGTGGCCACGGCGATGTATCTGGTCGACAATCTCTTTTTCAGCTTCTCGATTGCCATTAACACCTATTTCCAGAAGAAGGCTGACCACGAAGACATAGCTCCCTCCATGGCTGTGGGATTTACCATTAATCACATCATGGCAGTGGTTATTCCGGTGTTTGGCGGTTTGCTCTGGATGTACAACTGGCGGATTCCGTTTATCGGCGGAGCCGGGATTGCATTAGCTTCATTGGTATTTGCACAGTTTGTAAGAACACCGACTGTGATGAAAAAGCAATAAGAAGAGCTACTGAATAAATTTTGTCAGGCGACTTTTAATATCCTCTTTCTTGAAAGGGCGTTTTATGTATTCATTGAATGTTACGCCCCGTATTTTATTCCACCTTTTCTTCTGACCATATGTTGTCATGGTGATAAGGGGCATTTGGGGACGAAAAGCTTTTATTTTTTTGATGAGGTCGATTCCATCTTCCACAAGTTTAATATCGGTGAAAACCATATTGATATTAGGATTAGCCTGAATAATATGAAGGGCATCTGTTAGTTGGGTCGTATGAACCAGACGGAACTCCGGTAGCATAGATTTCAGCAACAAAAAGCTGTACTCTTCGTCTTCAACAACTAAAATGGTTGATACATCGGTTGGAGTGTCAGAGACCGTATTTCCCGCCTCATCTTCTGCAACGATGTCCGGATGAATATAAGGAATGGTAAAGCGAAATACAGAGCCTTTCCCCGGTTCCGACTGCAGCCATATTTGTCCCCCCAACAGTTCTACGTATGCTTTTGAAATAGCGAGTCCAAGACCGGCTCCTCCATATTCTTTCGAGATGTTGCTATCGGCCTGTTGGAAGCGTTCGAAAATCTTTTCTTGTAGTTCTTCCGGAATTCCGGCTCCGGTATCCTTTATATGAAATTCGATAAACATCCCGGCTACCCGGTAGCCAAAATCGATAAATCCCTGTTGAGTGAATTTTACTGCGTTGCCCAAAAGGTTATTCAGAATTTGAATCAGTTTCACTTCATCGGTGAGCAACATTAATTCTTGTGGTTCAGAAAGAATACTTTGCCGTAACTCCAGTTTTTTCTGTTCCGCTTCCCGTTGGAACTGGCTGATGAGGTTGTCGGTTATCCGTTTCAGATTCACTTCCCGCTGGTTGATTTTTACCTGGCCCGATTCAATGGTTGCGATATTGATAATGTCGGTAATGATGGAAAGAAGGTGCTCTCCCGATTGTGTAATCAGACTTGTATATTTCCGTCTTTCCTCCGTGCTGATTGCCTCTTCGCATAACAAGTCCGAGAAGCCGAGGATGGAATTCATGGGAGTGCGGATTTCGTGGGAAATGTTATGAAGAAAAGCCGTCTTTAGGCGGTCGTTTTCTTCGGCCAACTCTTTTGCCTGAATAAGTTCGGCTTCCGCTTTCTTCCTTTCGGTGATGTTGATGGAAAAGGCCGTTGCTCCGATGATTTCATTTTTATCGTTGATAATGGGATTGTAAAAGGTTTCATAAAATCCGCCTTCTCCATCGCCGAAGTGTTCTGTTTGTGAGTGAGATTCGCCCCGAAGTGCCCGTTCATAATTGGGTTTTATCTTCTGAATATCTTCCTCCGACCGGATGCAGTCCCAAAGATTCATTCCTACAGCAATCTCCACGTCGTAAACCAGTTTCATGGTCAACCAGTGCGTATGGTTGAAATTTAAATAGCAGTAGGACTTGTCAATCGCCAAAATGATGATGTCTTTAGCACTTTCGATAGTTGATTTCAGCAATAACTGCGTCTCTTTCAGGTTCTGCTCAATTACTCTTCGTTCGGTAACATCCCGGAAACTCCACACCCTTCCAACACTTTGCTGGTTCATCCGTAAGGGTTGTGAATAGCGTTCGAAAATGCGTCCGTCTTTAAATCCGAGCGTGTCAAACGAAGTTGCTTCCGGCTCGGCATACAGTTCCATTACTTTATCGATAAATTGTTGGGGATATTCGAGTTGCTCCAGAATATAGTTGATGGCTTTTTCATCGCTGTGACTGACTAATATGTGTTCCGGAATATTCCACATCTCGGCAAACCTCTGATTATACTCGACGATTTTACCATCACTACTGACAACGAGAATGCCATCGGCTGTTGATTCCAGCGTTGCTTTCACCAGCGAAAGCGACTTTTCGAATTGGTATTCACTGAACTTTCGTTCGGTAATGTCCTGAACCGTTCCGATCATGGTTTCCGGTTCACCGGAATCGGAATAATTGATTTCTCCATGGCTCCAGATCCAGCGTTCTTCTCCTGTGTTGTGTCGTTTTATTTTATATTCCCGGTTAAAAGCCTCCCTGTTTCCAATAACTACCTCGTTAAAATAAGCGCCCATTTCTTCCAGGTGGTCGGGGTGAATCAATTTTAGCCAGTTGTCCATGTTTTTCTCGAAATCCCCGTTGATGCCAAGTATTTCATCGAAAATCTCAGAGGAAGTCCATGTCCATTCCTTCAAATTGATGTTGTAAGAGCCGATTCGGCCAATTCGTTGCGACTCTTTGAGCCACTTATCCTTTTCCTTTAAGAGCCGGTCTGCTTCTTTTCGTTCGGTGGTGTCTTTGGCCATGCTGATAAGCAGGTTGGTCCCATTCGGCTGTTTTCCTAGCGGAGCAGTACTGAAATCCCAGGTGAGAACTTTTTGGTCTTTGGTCAGAACCGGAAATTCCCCCTCGTCAATTCGTTCTTTCAACCGGTAGAGGTTTGCCACATGGGCTCTGATTTCTGACTGAAGTCTGGCGTCAGAATGACTGATCCAGTCTTCCATTGTTGACAGATCGTCCAGCGTGTAGCCGGTCAAATCGGTGAACGTTTTATTCAGGGAGAGTATCCGCCCGTCATCTGCGTGAATAATCGCCGGAAAGGGAGCTTCGCTGATGGACTTTCGGAATCGTTCTTCACTCTCGCGCAGTTCAGCTTCCGCTTTGGCACGATACCTGAAAGACTGGTCAATTTCTTTTCCGATAAGCCCGGAAATACGCATGATAACAAATCCGAGTACAAAGATGGCCACAATGATAATTAGTGAAGAGAAAAAGACCTGTGTTTCGGATAGCGAGAACATTCGGGATTCCAGTATGCCGGTAAGCAGCAAAATGATGATTCCCGGAGGAAGAAAAGCCCGCAACAACCGGGCATGCAAAGAGTCGCCGGTAAACAGCTTGACCGGGAAGATATGGAAACCGAAACGGAGTAAGATGGCAACTAGCAGAAAGGTGAAGGAACCTACGGTGTTAATGGCCGGAGGTATAATTTTTTCACCGTATAGCAAGGGATTGTCAAGTAGATAGCCCAAGTCGAAGAGAGCTATGATTCCAAGACATAAAGTTAACATCAGGCTGGCTGCTTGTCGAAATCGACGGGCATGAGAAAAGTAAAAATATAAGGACAGCGAAATAAAAAGGAAGAACAGTGCGGTAGCCGGTGACATGCGGGCTGTTTCGAGACCGTGAAAATGAGGCGGATGGGAAACAATGATAGTTTCGATGTTGAAATGACCTCCTGAAATAATATGAATAAGTACCAGCAACGAAATGATTCCGGTGATAAGCACAGGTATTTTGGCCAATCGAAAATAGTTAGGGAGAGGGCGGAAGAACGAGAGAAAAACAGCCGTCACCAAAAGGAGAAAAGAGATAGCCGTGCTAGGAGCCATTGGGATATAGTGTGGATGCCATCGGGTAATCACATCCACTCCGGTTGCCCATCCGGCAAGGGTAATCAGGCTAAATAACAATGGAAGTATGGCGAAGATGATAATCGAATTTCTACGGGAAGGGAACCATCGTGATGGCTTGCGAACAATGAAACTCTTTCTTTCCATGGTGGTCGTATTTAGAGTTCAGGAAGTTTCGTTAATATCTGCAGCTTATCTTGCTACGAAACGTCCTTCTTTGGTAACAACAGCTCCAAACTATTTCATTCGGGCTGTCAGGTTTAGCGCTCCTAAATGGATTATTCTATCCGTCCTTCTTATTCCGGTACTTAAATTACGAAAAAAAGGTCAGTCTGTTAGATGATGCTTCCGGTATGATATGAACAAACAAACGCTGCATATTCCGGTTTGCCTGCAATTAGCGGGTTATGGTGAATAACGTTGGAGGTAATAATGGATTGATGAGTAGTGTTTTATCCTGAAGAATGCTTTTGGCAAGCTATATTGGGGTGTTATCAAACCAGTAAAAGTTTTCTGTTCATAACTTTATCTACCAGAGGTGTTTATTGACGTCAGCTTCGGATGTCAGTTTAGGTAGAAATAAAGAAGCCGGCGAATTTCACCGGCTTCATATCAATTAGAATGTCTTTATAGCGGATTTACTTTCCGGAAAGTCTGTTATCGTTCGTCCAGACATTATTGGATGGATTTACATCCGGAAGTTGCTTGTCCGGGTCAACAATCACCGAGTCGATAGGAGAGGTGGAGGCGTATTTGAACAGGTATGTGCCGCCTCGTTGCCAGATTTCCACCGGGAGTTTCACCTGACTGGTTTTACCATTGCTTTCCACCACTTTTACGGTCGTCGGCATTACCATTTGGTCATTGTTCTTCAGCGTAATCAGGGCACCTTCTTCCGGCTTGCCTTTGGCATAGTGCACAGCCGTTACCGCCTGATCCAGCGTCCAGGTTTGATAGAACCACTCGTTCCAGAACCAGCCTAAATCTTCACCGGCGGCATCGTCCATGGTTCGGAAGAAGTCTTCCGGTCTGGGATGTTTGTAGGCCCAGCGATCGATGTAGGTTCGGAAGGCATAGTCGAAACGGTTGTGTCCGAGTATATATTCGCGCAAAAGTACGAGGCCCAGCGACGTTTTGTAGTAATTCACCATGTGACCGTTCTTCCATTGCAGCACATCCGAGAAGTTCATGATGGCTTCGGTACCGTCTTTCGTCATAAACGGAACAATATCACGCGCCGGATTTTTTCCTTCCGGGTCATACTCGCCGTCCCGTTTCGGGCCGAATTCGCCTTGGTTGAACTTGTCTTGTGCATATATGTCGATGAAGGTGTTCAGTCCTTCGTCCATGAAACCAAAGCGGCGTTCATCGGAGCCGACCAGCATGGGGAACCAGTTGTGCCCAATCTCGTGCGCGGTGACAAAGTACATCACGTTCGCCTTGTTGATACTCCACTTGCAGAAAATGATGCCGGGATATTCCATGCCGCCAACCGGGCCGCCAACATTTGTGGCGGTGGGATATGGATAAGGATACCAATCGGCCGAGAACGACTCGATGCTGTGCTTCAGGTATTCGGTAGCACGGTCCCAGGCATTTTTACCCATGCTCTCTTTCGGGTAAACCGACATGGTCAAAACGGTTTTTCCTTCCGGAAGATTGGCTTTCGCGGCGTCCCACACAAAAGCTTTCGAGGCAGCCCACGATACGTCACGACTGTTTTCCATTTTGAAATGCCAGGTCAGCATGCCGTCTTGTTTAGGGCGTGTTTCCGCTTTTCCTACTTCGTCCGGTTTAATGATGTATGTAGTTTCGTTGCTCTGACGCGCCTTTTCGAGTCGTTTGATTTCAGTCTTCGTCAGTACTTCTTCGGGATTTTGCAGTACTCCTGCACCTGCCACAATCATGTTAGCCGGGACGGTCACTTTGTAATCAAAATCGCCGTACTCACAGTAAAACTCGCCGGCTCCCTGATAAGGAAGCGTATTCCAGCCTCGTACATCGTCGTAAACGCACATGCGCGGATACCACTGGGCCACATCATAAATGGCACCGTTTTTCGAATCCATCATCGCCAGTCGGAACTGGTTCGTCGTCATGTGAAACGAATATTTCACGGTAACAGTTACTTTGCCGCCATCGGGTTTTACCGGCTGATGCAAACGAACCTGCATCCGGGTGTCGGTAATCACATGGTCGGCTTTATAGGTCTTCCCATCCTGGGTAACCTCTACCGATTGAATATCGATGCCACCGGCCGTGGTCGGTACATTTCCCGAATAACTTCCCCGCGAACCTTCCTTAAAGAGGTTCAACTCTACCTGCAACCAGAGGTAAGGCAGGGCGTCGGGACTGTTGTTGGTATAGTGAATTTCCGAGGTTCCGGAAATTTGGTGTTGTGTCGTGTCGAGTGTGGCGGCCAGGTTGTAGTCGGCGCGGTTTTGCCAGTACATAGGACCGGGAGCGCCGCTGCCACTGCGAAAAGCCGTTCCGGGTTCACTCATAAATGTAGGGTCGAACGCCTTGTGTTGGTCATAATTCGATGCCGGCTGTGCCTGAGCCTGACCGGTCAGGCCGAAAATGAAAATCATCCCTCCGATGACAGATTGTAGTCGATTCATCGCTGTTCGTTAGAGAAAGGTTATTGTTATTGACTAATTCGTGAAAAACGTTTCCCAAGATGGGATATTTTTTTCGAATTGCCTAAAACAACCCCGGTTTCGGAGGGGGAGGTAATGAAGAATTAAGACAAACGGTGAGGAACTCAGGCACTAATCACACAGGGCGAGGTGCTGAAATTCCAAAGATGGGGGCATTGCCCCCATCAGCTTCCATTGATTAGTTCCAGAAATACTTTCCGTCGTATTCGGCAACCTGGTATTGCCTGATGAATTCTTCCACCTCTTCCTGGAAACTGATTTTCTGATGGTGTTCCTGCTGGTTGAGGATATATTTTTTCAGGTAATCAACATTCGAACTACTAACCGTGAATGCCGCATATCCCGTTTGCCAGGCAAAGGCATCAATTCCCTGTTCCTTCATCCATTGGGTCGATTGTTCCTTTATAGCTTCCACCACCGTTGCTAACGGCTGGTCCTTCGACAGCGAAAATAAGATGTGCAGGTGATCGGGATCGGCATGCATATGAACGGAAGGGCTTTCCAGTTTTTCCAGAATTTGGTCAATGAATACTTCGAGCCTCGGTTTGATCGTTGGGCTGATAAAAGGAATTCCGTCCTTTGTTCCAAATGTAAGATGGATGTAAAGTTTGGCCAGTGATTGTCCCATAGTTGTTTTAGTTTGGTTATTGGTTACGTTTTGTTCCGGTCAGAAGACCGGAAATTTTATGATATACCGTGTATGTTTAATTCTCGTTGAGCAACCCGGTAGCTTTTATATCGGACTGATGGTTCAGCTGAGCCTGTAGTTGGCACACTTCGCCAATGGTTTGGTTACGGAGTAATAAAGTTACTTCTTTATTTAAATTTTCAAGTGTAAAATGTGTTGCACAGGTAGGCGAAACAGGACAGGGTGTTGCTTCGTCTACGCAATGGTATACATCCAACTTGCCCTCGAACGCGATGTAAACATCATACAAACTAATCGAATTGGGGTCTTTGGCCAGTCTGTATCCCGTCCGGTAGCCCTTATTCTTGAAGATTAACTGGTTCTTTCTCAGCGAGGCAACAATCTGATCCAGAAATCGTATAGACAAGTAGTTTCTTTGAGCAATATCTTTCAGTAATACGCCTTCACCTTCATCATACAGAGCAATATCAACCAGGGCTTTTATGCCGCCATGAAACTTCGAAGTAAACTTCATCGATTAAATCAGTATTTGACCTTAAAGGTAGTATTTTGAAGACAGTTTTTGGCCTGTGAAACGGGGATGTTTTGCTTTCTTTTTGTCGAGGATACAAGTCTTCTTTTACTCATTTGTCTCATTAATGTTTTTTGTACGATTGGGAGACGGGGCCCAGCCCTTCAGGCTGGGGGTTGCAGTAGGTTCGTTCTCTTGGGGCGATGCCCCAAGTTCTGGAATGCGAGCCTTTCAGGCTCTTTTATTGGTGGCGTGTTCATCTTCTCAATTGTATTGTGCCAAACACCGGTGGTTGATATTGGCGCGTTGTTCATTTAATATTGATGTCTGGAATCTGATTGTCGGTTGGCGTCCGAAGCAGGCTGAAAGCCTGGAACTCCAAAGCTGGGGGCAACGCCCCCAGATAGAAGGCCCCAACGAAGACAGAAGCCTGAAGGGCTTCCACCCTTCACCGTTTACGTCCAAAAATATTCCCCGTCATATTCCGAAACCTGGTAATGTTTCATAAACGTCTCTACTTCCTCCTGAAAATTGGTTGTTCGATGATGTTCCTCTTGATTTTGAATGTACCTTTTCACGGAATCTAACTTTGAACTACTAACCGAAAAGGCCGCATACCCGATTTGCCACGCGAATTTCTCAACTCCTTTTTCTTTCATCCACTTAGATGAACTTTGCTTGACTCCCTCCACTATTTTCGACAGTGCATGATTTTTAGAAAGACGGAACAGAATGTGAACATGGTCAGGATTGGCATAAACCATCATCGTTGGGCTTTTCAGATTTTTAAAGATACCTGTGATATATGCTTCAAGTGCGGGCTTTATCTCTGGTGAGATGAACGGATAACGCCCTTTGGTTCCAAAGATAAGATGAATGTATAATTGTGAGAGTGATTGGCCCATGATTAGAGTTTTTACTGGTTGATATTAGATTCGTTCGCTTTTCAGGTTTGTGCCAGCCCTTCAGGCTGGGGGTTGCAGTAGGTTCATTCTCTTGGGGCGTTGCCTAGGAGTGTTCGAAACATGAAAATCTTTAAAATTCTAAATTACCCCGTCGTTTTTCAACATTCTATTAACATGTCATCATAAGCAAATATCAAAACTTAAAGTTTAGTCATAAACATGTTGATATATTGGTAATTACTATTGTGGTAATGGTTGTGCAAACAATGGAGTTACAACTATCTTTACTACTATTAACGGGTATTTATCTTGACCAAAAGCACTTCAAATAAGCTTACTGCGGAGGAGCTATTAAAAATGATCCCCGATTCTCTTCTTGAAGATTTGAGCGATGCTACAGGAGTCGATCATCAGGTAAAAAAGATGTTCGGCAAAAATATGTTCTACCTGTTATTGTATGGTTACCTTGAAAGTACCAAAATAAGCCTTCGAGAGCTGGAAGATATATATAACTCCCAAAAGTTTAAATTCCTCTTCAATATTGATCAACAAAGTCAAACGCACTACAATTCTCTTTCAGACAGACTAGCCACAATGAATCCTGAGTACTTCAAGAAGATTTATGAATTTGTTTATGCCACCTTTGCAAAACGTTTTACCCCGGAAGAATCAGAAAGTCACTCAATTGTCCGGGTTGATTCTACGCTGGTAACCGAAACAGCAAATAAGCTTAGAGAAGGAATGATTGTCGGCAATCAGTACCATAAGAAGAAACAGGTAAAATATACCTTATTAATGACCGATATTTTTCCTTGTGGAGCAGAAATATTTACCAGTCAGGAAGAACATAATGAAAACAAAACCATTCCTTTAGCTATTTTCAATCATGCAGATAAATCCGGTATCTTTGTTTTCGATCGAGGGGTGAACAAACGGGATATTTTTACAGACTTTTGTGAGCAGGGGATACAATTTGTCACCAGAATAAACCCAAAAGCCAGATATGAGCTCATCAGTTCCGCCGAAATTAAAGTCCCAAAATGTAATAACCTGGTTATTATTAGCGATCAATTTATTCGTCTGTATAACCAACAAAGTAAACTAAGTGCCCCTTACCGACTAATTAGGACCCAAAGGGAGAAACAGGGAAAAGAAGAAATATGCTTTTTGACTAATTGTTTTGATTTGAATATTGAGGAGATAATAGCCATCTATCATAAAAGATGGGATATTGAAGTATTCTTTCGTTTTATCAAACAGGAATTAAACTTTTCTCATTTTGTATCGACAACGCTCAATGGAATCAAAATTGTATTGTACCTAACCCTGATTCTGGCTATTTTAATTCTGATGTATAAGAAAAGTAATGACCTCGGGTACAAAACTGCAGTGAGACGCTTCCGAATTGAACTTGATGAATTAATTACTAAAATGCTGATAACCTTCGCGGGGGGAGACCCAAGCCTGGTTTTTCGATAACTTCTTACAAGGTTTCGAACACTCGTAGGCGTTGCCCCAAGTTTTGGAATGTGAGCCCTTCAGGCTTAAAGAATTTGGGCTAAAGCCATGGGCAATTGAAATTCATTGCTTATTCAACGTCAGCTTATCTGTATCAGGCTGAAAGTCTGAAATTCCAAACCTGGGGGCAACGCCCCCAGGTAAAAAGGCCGAAAAAATGATAGAAGCCTGAAGGGCTTCTACAAAATTAGGCAAGGCAATAAAAAAAGGGGGCAAAGCCCCCTGAGATATGTGTATTCACACTTTATAGGGAGGCTGGCGGGCCTCCTTTATTTTTATCAGAAACGTTCTTTAATTAAACCGCGTTTATAGGCCGCGAGGAGTTTATGCAGGTCCTCGATTTGCGCCAGCAAGCTTTTACCGATATCGGTCTCTTTTACTCGCATACGCTGGGCACTAGCCTCAATATAAATCCGCTTCGAGATAATGTCTTTCTCTTCGAGGATGGCGGTTTGCCGCGAATCGAAGTGTTCGTGTTCCACCAGCACCAAACCATACGAGTTGTAGATGAGTGTGTAGCCCGAAACCCCGGTCACTTTCTGGTACGGTTTCGACATACCACCGTCGATAACGAAAAGTTTGCCTCCTGCTTTGATGGGCGTTTCGCCTTTCTTCACCTGCACCGGCACATGTCCGTTGACGATATGCGAATTGGGGCCGCCGATGCCGAACTCATTCAGGATTTTATCGCAGTACGCTTCATCATCGTAAACCAGCGAGTAGTATGAATTCTTTCCTTCGGCATGCGTCTCTTTCTCTGCCAGGAAATAACGCTCGAATGTCGCCATTTTCGTTTTCCCGAAAAGGGGAGAAGAAGCACCACACCACAGGTACCACATATAATCGCTGATGGGTTCGTACTTCCGTTGAAAGCGGAATTGGTATGCCTTACGGGCCATCCGGTCGAAGTGGTCGCAAAGAGCCTTGCCGGAATAAGCCGTTCCTTCAATTTCCAGTGACTGAAATTCACCTTTTTTCGTCATGGGAATACATCCATGATACATCAGGTTGTCGTTAAAGGTGAGGTACATGCTACCGTGCGAGAACAGGAAGGCAATGTGTTTCTGCAAACGGTTGGCATTTTTAATGCTATTGGCCAGTTTGTCGATTACCGCTGTTTCTTCTTCGTTTAGCTGATATGGATTCTTCGGGTCAATGGTCGGGAAGTTCTTGTCGAGCAACTCGTAGGTTTTATTCCCAATTTTGATGGTCCCTTTCTCGTAATCGACTTTATCGAGCAGCAACCGGTCGCGCATGTTGAATTGTGGGTTGCGCTCGATGATTTGCCCTTCCAGTTTAAACTGAATAATGGAAATGGCCTTGTGCATCTTCTTCACCAGGTCCCTGTCTTTCCCTTTATCGAGAACCAGTGGAATGAACTTTTCACAAGGGTCATTGTCGTATGAGTGAAGCGCCAGTGTGGCCAGCGGCATCATGTTGATTCCGTATGCGTCTTCCAGCGTATCAATGTTGTTGTACCGGAGCGAAATCCTGATCATGTTGGCAATCAGCGCCCGGTTGCCCGATGCGGCTCCCATCCACAACATATCATGGTTTCCCCACTGGATGTCTATGGAGTGATAATTCAGGATACGGTCCATCACTTTTTCGGGCGACGGTCCCCGGTCGAAAATATCGCCGATAACGTGAAGACGGTCGATGAGGAGTCGCTGGATGAACCGGCAGATGGCGATGATAAATGCATCGGCCCGGTCGATGTGGATGATGGTGCTGATAATGCCTTCGAAGTATTTTTCTTTGTCTTCGCCACTCTCGTTCAAGAGCTCGTCGATGATGTAAGCGAAATCGGGCGGCATGGCTTTTCGCACTTTCGAACGGGTGTATTTCGAAGCAGCAGCCCGGGCAACCACTACCAGACGGCGCAGCGTAACCGTAAACCACTCTTCCGGATTTTCTTCCTCTTTCAGCACCAAATCCAGTTTCTCTTCCGGGTAATAAATTAACGTGGCCAGTATCTTCTTGTCCTTTTCCCGGATATTCTTGCCGAATACGTCGTCGATTTTCTTGCGGACCACACCCGATGCGTTGGCCAGCGCATGACTGAAAGTTTCGTATTCGCCATGGATATCACTCAAAAAATGCTCGGTTCCTTTCGGAAGATTGAGGATGGCTTCGAGGTTGATGACCTCGGTGCTGGCAGATTGGATGTTTTGGAAGCGGTCGGATAGCAGGCGCAGGTATTTGATTTCGTCCTGAAGTTCTTCTCTTGAAAAGGAGAGATTGTCGTTATTACTCATTACTTGCGATTTGAAGTCTGTTAACAAAATAACAACCATCCGGCAAGCTGAAAGATGACAAATGCCATTAAAATGCGCCGGCAAGGTTGTTTGATAACATGCAAACGCATGAAACCCTTCGAAAGTTGAAGTGTTGCTAATTTGTGATAAAAATGTTGTAACGGGGGCAAAATATAAAAGCTCCAATACCTAGAATATTGGAGCTTTGTTTATTGAGCGTTATTCTTTTTACGCTGCCTCCGCTGCCTCCGGCTTATTATTCTTACGGGTAAAGAGCGCTACAATAGCTGTGGTGATGAGTCCCATGATGGGAGCACCAATCAATCCCTGGATGATGTAGCTTTTCAGACTAAAATAGGTTTCGGCAGCTTCCTGTGTTAGTTTGCCATTACTCACTGCATATTCGATAGCATTCGCAAAATAGTCGGGTGAAACCACCGTACTAACCAGGTATTGCGTCAGCGGACTCAGGATGGTGACAATCACGGTGATGATAACGCCACTAATGAATCCCTGTCCGTAGGTCATAAATCCCCCGTAATGGTTTTTGCGTTTGTCGAGCAAGGCAATCACATACACGGCGATGGCCGGTATCGCAAAAAAGTTGGTGAATACGGCGTGTTTGTCGATATTTTCACCGTGAAGGCCGGCCATGCGCTCCAGCAACATCCACAACAGTTGGATAATGACGAAAATAAGAGCCCATTTAATTTCGATGCCAATGTTTTTCATAAGTTCTGTTAGTTTAGGTGGTTAGGCAAATACGATTCATTTTACCTAAAGTTATTCTTTTTTCGGCAAAGAAAACAGAAGGCCAATTCTGGCGGCGAGGTGTGACTAGGGTGTGTTTTCTATTCAGCCCTGCAAACGACTCACGAAAGCATCGATGGCTTCCTCGTTGATATCCGAAACGGAATGGTCGGTTTTCGAGATTTTCTTTACAATAAACCGTTCCAGAAAATTCATCCGTTCGAAGACAAATTCGCCGCCCATAATGCCGGTAGCTTTGGCATGAGTTTTTAGCTCGTCCGGAAAGGCATTCTCAAACTCTTTTTCCTGCAACTCGCGGTCCATGCAGCAGATGAACAATCCTACCTCTTTTTGCTGAAGGTCGTTGAGGTGTGCCGTGCAGAAATTCTTTACCTGTTTTTGAACGGCTCCGGCATGGATAGAGCCGCCTACTACAATGCGTCCAAAATCCTGCAGGTTGGGTTTCGGGTATTTCTTCAGGTCGATGAGGGTTACCTCGTCGGTGCTCAGCTTTTGAGCCATGGTGCGGGAAACGGTTTCGGTGGTTCCGTGTTTGGATCGAAAGATAATGGCAGTTTTCATACGTTAGCTTGTATCAGAATGAATCAACAAAATGTCTGCTCATGTGCAGATTTTCAATGTGTAAAGTTACAAATTGCTGAAATTCGATACAGGCATATGAAGGGATGAAATTCCGGTTTCCGGAAATTTGTAATGGGTAAAAACAAAATAAAAAGCCGGAACGAATTCGCTGCTCGTTCCGGCTTTTGTTAACTTCTTTTTTGACTGACTAGCCGATGGGCTCATTCGTATCTTCGTCGTCACATTTTTCCATGCAAATGGAATCGAGAGCGGCGATGGTTGACATGTTCACAATTTCACGAACCGAACTTTCGATGGGGATAATGTGAACCGGCTTGTCGATTCCCAGTAATATCGGGCCAATAATCTCATAACCGCCAAGTTCCTGGAGCAATTTATACGCGATGTTTCCGGAACTGAGACTCGGGAAAATCAGCGTATTGATATGTTTGTCGCCCCATTTGGCAAACGGAAATTTCTCCATCCGTATCTTTTTGTTCAGGGCAAAGTTGGCTTGTATCTCACCGTCAACAATCACATCGGGATGCTGCTCATGCAACATTTCTACCGCTTTGCGCGGTGTTTCCGGGTTTCCTTTTCGGACCGAACCAAAGTTGGAATAGGAGAGCATGGCAATCACCGGTTCGATGTTGAAACGGCGAATAGCTCTGTCGGCCAGCAAGGTGGTTGCCATCAGTGTCTCAGCATTTGGCTCCGAGTTGACTGTGGTATCCGCGAGGAAAATCGGCCCTCTTTTGGTCATGACCATGTACATACCGGCAATGTGTCTGCCCGGATTGTTGGTACCGATAATGCGCAGTGCTGGACGGATGATATCGGAATATTTAGTCGAATAACCTGAAATAAAGGCATCAGCATCGCCCATTTCCACCATCATAATACCAAAATGGTCGCGGTTATACATCCGGTCGTTGGCTTCCTGCAGAGTAAGTCCTTTGCGCTGTCTTTTCTCAAAAAGCACTTTGGCGTATTCTTCCCGACGGCAGGCTTCACCGTGACCAAAGAATTCGACGATAGTTGCGCCTTCGATGTCAATGTTGTTTTCCTCGGCAAGCCGGAGAATTTTTTCTTTGTTCCCCAGGAGAATCGGGGTGGCTATCTCTTCGTGAAGCACATTTTGCGCTGCCTGCAGAATTTTAAGCTTACCGCCTTCAGCGAACACAATCCGTTTTCCTGATTTTTTCGTCCGGTCGCGGATGGTCCGGATAAGCGCGTTATCGTGCCCAAGTCGGCGGTCCAGTTCATCGCGGTAAGCATCCCAGTCAGCAATTTCATGTCGGGCAACTCCCGATTCGATAGCTGCCTGAGCAACAGCCACCGAAATGGTCGATATCAAACGGGGATCGAGCGGTTTGGGAATCAGATATTCCCGACCAAAGCTCATGGTATTCTGATTGTAAGCAGAGGAAACAATTTCGGGAACGGGTTCTTTTGCCAATTCTGCAAGCGCTTTTACTGCAGCGATTTTCATCTCCTCGTTAATGGCTTTCGCCCGAACGTCCAACGCACCTCTAAAAATGTACGGGAATCCAAGCACGTTGTTCACCTGGTTGGGATAATCACTTCGGCCGGTAGCAAAGATGACATCGGGACGCGAAGCTTTTGCCTTTTCATACGAGATTTCGGGATTGGGGTTCGCGAGAGCGAAGACAATCGGGTTGTCGCTCATTGAACGAACCATCTCTTCCGTCAACAAATCGGCGACCGATAATCCGAGGAACATGTCAGCGCCACGGAGTGCTTCTTCCAGTGTATGGACATCGCGGTCGGTGGCAAATTCCGCCTTGGTAGGCGTTAAATTCGTTCGCGAACGGTGAATGACTCCTTTCGAGTCGCACATCACCAGGTTTTCGCGTTTCACGCCAAGCGAAAAGTAGAGTTTGGAACAGGCCACTGCCGAAGCGCCGGCTCCGTTCACCACCACTTTTACCTCTTCAATCTTCTTACCGGTTATTTCCAAAGCATTCAGAAATGCAGCCGAAGAGATGATGGCCGTACCGTGCTGATCATCGTGCATCACCGGAATATTCAGCGTTTCTTTTAATCGCTGCTCAATTTCGAAGCATTCCGGTGCTTTGATGTCTTCGAGGTTGATACCGCCGAACGTAGGAGCAATCAGGGAGACGGTTTGGATAAATTTCTCGACGTCCTGCGTGTCCAGCTCAATATCGAATACGTCGATGTCGGCAAAGGTTTTGAAAAGCAATCCCTTTCCTTCCATGACGGGTTTGCCTGCCAAAGCGCCGATATTTCCCAGTCCTAACACGGCTGTTCCGTTGGAGATAACAGCTACGAGGTTACCTTTCGCCGTGTAATTGTACGCATCTTCCGGATTTTTCTCTATTTCCAGACAAGGAACAGCAACTCCCGGACTGTAGGCTAATGAAAGGTCTTTCTGGGTACTATACGGTTTGGTTGGAATTACCTCAATTTTTCCTGGCCGGCCCTGTGAGTGGTACAGTAGGGCATCATCCTGAAATTTTTTTGCCATGGTATCGATCGTTAAAGTTTTCTACAGCAAAATTAATACTTTCCATGTCCAGATATCTATTTTTTTCGATATGTTCATTTTATTTTCGAAAGAGTTAACTCCTGTCTTTATTCTTCCTCTTGTACTATAAGTGGTATCTAGTTATTTGACAGATAGCAGAAAGGAGCGTGCAGTGTCTCCTGATTGAGAATCGAAATAAATAGTGAACGGGCGTTTGACAAGCAGAACCGGGTGGACCAAAAGCAAAGCAGCCATCCCGGGGAGGGACGGCTGCCTGCTAACTACTAACTAAGCCGCATTGCATTTTACATCACAACATGATATATCTATTATACAACGTTCGGCGATTGAATAAAGCTTTGATGAAGAATAACGAAAAAGGTTTAAACGTTTTTTAGCATTTGTATAAGAAAAGCCCACTTCTTTCAGCAGGCTTTCCGTTGAAAATGATTGTCAAAGCTTTGAATCGATGGGAATTTGCAGTTTAAAACTGAAGTTTCGTCCCATGTTGTACACGCCTTCACGTCCGGTAGCATAGTTCATCCCGGTATATTTTAACCTGCTCAGGTGGCTTTGGTAAGCCACGTCTGCCAGGTTATTGGCCTGAATCCAAAGTGAGAATCGTTTCTTGTTGTTCCAGTAGATGTCCGTTCCGATGCCGGCATGTAACAAGGTGTATGCCGGAGTCCGGGTTTCGGTGCCATAAGCTGCAAAGAAATTGTTTTGGGCAAAATCGTGTTCCAGGCCAAATTCGATGTAACCATTTCGCAGCGTTTTACCTTTCGGAAGAATATTAGCCCGGAGCGTTGACTGAAAGCGTGGTGCCGGGATAAGCGGCAGGTTCCTCGTCGAGTCCGGTTGGTTGAGTTGGACGCCGCGCACATAGGAAAAGCTGTTCTCGAAATGCAACCAATCGAGCGGATGCGGATGAATATCGAGATGAACTTCGCCACCGTACAGGTGCGCGTCACCCGATACGTATTTGAAAGCCGGAGCACCGTCAATAATGGAATCCTGCGAAGCAACGCCGTTTAACTTTCGCGAGAAAATGAAGTTTTGAATCCGGTTGCTAAAAAGGTCTACCTCAGCATTGACATGTTCGGTATTCATCCCCATAGCCAGGTCGAATTGCCAGCTGTTTTCCGGTTTCAAACCGGGGTTACCGATTTCGTATCGCTGCGTTCCTTCATGAACGCCGTTTGAGCCGAGTTCCGCAATGTTGGGCGCACGGAATCCCCGCGAGATATTCATTTTTCCGTAGATATTTTCCGAGAACTGGTACGTGGCTCCCAGACTTCCCGAAATCCCGTTGAAATCGGAATGGAAAGAAGGAAAGCGTTCGGTGGCACCCGGAGTACCCAAAGAAACCGGTTCCTCGGTATTGTTGAGGTAGAGCGATTCTCCGTGCTCCGAACGACGGTCGAAACGCAGGCCACCACTCAAATCGAGTTGGTCGATACTTTTTCGGGCCAGCACAAAAACACCGGCATCGAATAGATGGTAATCCGGAACAAGAAACTCCGTTCCCTTATTTATCGAGTGTTGAAACATGCCGTTAACCCCGAAGGATATGTTCATCGAATTGGATTCGGGGACCAGGTAACGCAGGTCGTAGTTCAGGGTATTCAGTTTGAGGTACAAACCGTACTGTTCAGGATTGGCAATATCGCCGTATTCCTGGCGGTTGTTTTGCTGAAATCCGAAAATGGTTTTCAGGTTTCCTTTTCCGGTAACGAAATTGTTTTTCCAAACCGCCTTGTAATGGTGAATTTGCTGGTAAGGCATTCCCCGTTTGTACGACATGAAATCGGAGTGTGTTGCCAGTGTTTCCCCTGGCTGACCGTTCACCATCACCGGTTTCAGGAATTTCCCGGTCAGGCTGTCGCGTTCGCCTTCCACAATGCCGGGAACCATATGGTAGTAACTCAGAATCAGGTGTGAGTATCCCCAGGCTTTGTTCAGCCCGATAACACCATTCAATGCATCTTCTTTGAAACGGGAATCGTACACATAACCGTCGTACTTATTTTTATAATCATGAGCGCGTTTATTGCTGTAACGCAGATTCCAAAGCAGTCCGTTTTTGTTGGTACCGAGATTCAGCGAATAGCCAAGCATACCGTTGTTGGTTTGGTAGTTGGTGAGCACGCCGCCCTGCAGATGATCTTCAGGTATCTGAGGCTCTGATATGAGGTTGATGACGCCGGCCATGGCATCGGAACCATAAGCCAAACTCGCGGGACCTTTCAGAATTTCGGCCCGTTTGACATCATACTGGTCAATCTCGATTCCGTGCTCGCCGCCCCATTGCTGACCTTCCTGGCGGATACCGTCATTCACGACAACAACGCGGTTAAAGCCCAGACCGCGAATGACCGGCTTGGAAATTCCGGCACCGGTAGTCACCTGCGAAATACCCGGTTCTTTTGCCAATGCATCGATAATGTTCGAAGACGCATTTTGCAGCAATTTGGTTTTGGGTACAATCTCGATGGGAGTTGGCGTCCGGTTTTGGGTAGCAGCCTTGGAAAGTCCGGTTACCACCACCTCATTGATTTCGGTTACCGAAGGATTCATGGCAAAATTTTTCTCATGCACCTCCGATAAATCGATGTTTTCGGCAATGAGCTTGTAGCCGATGAACCGCACCTGGACCATCATTTTGGACGCAGGAAGATTGTCGACTTTAAAGTTACCGTTCATGTCGGTTACGGTTCCGGTCATCAAATCGGGGAAGTAGATGCTGACACCCGGCAACGATTCGCCTGTTTTGGCATCAGTCACCTTTCCTGTAAGTGAAGTTTTGGCCGCGTCAGCAGGCGCTGCTGTTACGATAAATGGTAACAATAAAACAATAATGGAAATGAGGAATATCTTTTTGATCATTTTCTTCAACTTATTAGATGTGTTCATTTTACCTGATGTTCTTTTCGGACATACGTTCCCATCGGAACATATTCCTTTCTGATCGAAGTCACTATGAATAACATACACAGTTATCCTATGCGAAATAACACGCAGGATTCAGGTGGCTTCGGATTAGCCGATTAGGATTTCCTTCCGGGAAATGAGCTAAAGGCTATAATTTATGCAGTGTGTGGGAGTGAAAGTGCGGGTGGGGCTCGCAGGAAAAAGAAGTGAGTAAACTCGGCAAAACGCTGTTCGGGTAACAGAGTGTTGACGATTGGTTTACCGTCTAAAACAACATGCGCTTGCTCACTATCCGTTCCAATGTAATGAACAAAATGGAACTGGTTGATCGGACAAGTATCTTCATGACTGAGAACCGATGAATCACCGGAAGTGTGAATGGCTTTATGATGGTGAACATACCAGTGAATAGACGGTACCAGCAACGGTTGTGTAAACGCTGCCAGATGAAAAGCGACTAGTAAAAGCAGATTAAATCGGTTCCGTCTCATCGGAGTTATAAAACTTGTCCGGTTCTTTTAAAAACTGTCGCAAAAATAACACGACGTTTGCTGGAAATGTTTTAACGAACGTTAAAATAAAAGAGAACTTAGGCGGACTTAAGCTTCTTCTTCCATGGTTTTAGTACCGAAATGACAGATGCAAAGAGAATTGTGCAAAGCTGAATGGTTCCGAAAATCATCAGCATTTTTTGGTTGTGCAGAAAGGTGTGGTTGTGAAAAGCTCCCAATCCCTGTGTTCGGGAGATTTCGGCCATTTCCGACAGCCACGGACCGAGTGGATAGGTTCCAAAGGAAATTCCCGCCAGTAAAATGATCCATTTTACCGTAATCCAGCGATGTTTGAACCAGCCCCATTTGGTAAAAATGGAATATAGAAGTGCTGTCAGCAAGGTTCCGTTCGCACCGACCACAATCACATACCAGTCGATGAAATCCATCGTTGACATGATACCGTAAAGCTCGTCTCCGGTTTCCGGGTGAATGAAAAACTGTTTCAGGTTAATACTGAAAGCGCCGCCAATCCAAAGAGCGACGAAAAAGAGATGGAATATTTTGAGCCACTTTTGTCCGTTTGCCGTAAATCTTTTCATAGTTAGTTGGTTTGGTATTGAGGGGTAAAATGCTGGTTGTTTGTTTTCCCGTCAGGTAATTAGTTTCTCATTAGGTGGTTGTGTGCGACAACGAAATCGCCTTTTTGCACACCTAGTTTATCGCCAATCAGCGGACATTTCACCATGAGCAGATAGAAGATTGATTTTTCGCGGTTTCCCAGAAGTCCTTCAAGGTTGCCTTGTCCTTTGGAAATAATAACATCAGCTTGCCGGTAAACATCCAGAAACTCGTCGGAAACGAGGTGTAGCAGAGTAGAAGGTGCATCTGCTCCGTTGCTAATCACTCTCGCATATTGGTCAATGCCGACGCTTTGCGCATCTTCCAGGGTTACGTCGTTGATGACAGGTCTTCCGCGCACAGCGTAAACTACTCCCGGATGATTCAAGGTCTCGAGAAATAGCTTGTCCATGACGATTTCGCCGGCATTGTCGCCCAGGTAAAGAACCGTGTCAGCTTGTTCCAGTTTTTCACGAAGCAGTTGCGAATGGTTAATGGCAAAGTCGCTGGTCAGGACTTTTTCAAAAGTCTCATCCACGTCAAATTCCGGATTCGCTGCATAATCGATAATGTTGCCGCCAATGGCCAGACGAAGGGCCGTTTCGAAAGGATTGTCACTTTGCTGCACTTTTTCCTTCCAGTGATGGTATTGAGCCATCAAACCGTTGTTCGACTGAATCTTGATTTCCCGGTAGGGATCATCGTTTTGCAACATCTCCCGGATTTTCTGGTGGTTCCGGCGACTGACATCAGCCGGCAGCATTTTCCCGTTTTCAGCACCCAGAAAGCGAAGAAAATCTTTCATGTGCGCTTCTTTGGTTTCTTCCGGAAAGGGATGCGATTCGAGTAATTTATCGAACGATTTAACCAGACAAGTGTAACAACGGTGATCCATGATGCGTCTTTTAGTTAGGGAATTGTAAAAGTAAAAACGAATTGGTTTAAACCAAAGGAATTGATGGCGGGAGAGGTGGTGAAAACATTTTTGCGTCGTTGATTTCAAAGGGTTTTATCCTTAACTTACTATATCGGGTGCGCAAGGGGGCAGATGGAGCGTGTTGACCAACTAAACTAAAGGGGATGAGATTGAAAGCTGTCAGCTATTTCTTTTTTTTCTGTTTTTTCCTTTCATCTACTGCTTCGACTTACGGAAACAGCAACCATGTGCGGTTTCGACGAATAACAATCAACGATGGGTTGTCACTCAGTTCGGTTTATTGTATTCGGCAGGACAGCATGGGATTTATGTGGTTTGCCACGGAAGACGGTCTGAACAAGTACGACGGCAAAAATTTCACGATTTACCGGCCAGAACAACGAAATCCAAATAGTCTGACGTATAAATGGATTGAGCAGATTTTTGTTGCTCCCGACGGCATTTTGTGGTTTGGCTCCCGAGGCGGTCTTACCCGGTTCGATCCACGTACCGAAACTTTTACCCGGTTCAAACATCAACCGGGGTACGAACTTTCCCTCACCAGCGATACCATTACTACGCTTTTTCATGATGGAGGAAAGTATCTGTATGTTGGCACGCTGAGCGGCCTGAATCGCATCCGACTGGATAGTCTTTCCGTGGAACGAATCAGAATGCCGGTTGCCGCCAATCGGGTGCGCATCAATACCTTGTTGCCTGAGAACAATAACACGCTGTGGATAGGCACAGATGCAGGACTTTTTAAATGCGACCCGGCAAAGGGAGTTGTTACTCAGCCTCCGGGCCTGTTTCCCCAGGGAATTCCTGTTTCGGTGACCGCATTGGCTATAAAAGACAGTGACTTATGGATTGGAACCACCGATGGGCTGGTGCACTATTCATCGGTAACCAAACGAACCCGCCACTACCGAATCCCCAACTCCGACGAGGAACACAGTGACGGGCAGATCGTGGAAAACCTGCTTGTGGATGGCGACCGGGCATTGTGGCTTGTCAGTAGCTTCGGGCTTTCGAAACTGGATTTTGCCACGGATAGACTGCAAGCAAAAATTCGTTCTTTCGCTTCAACCAATAGTTTGTCGATCAATACAAATAAAGCGATTCTGCGGGATCGGACGGGGCATATCTGGTACGGTTCGCACGGGGATGGTCTTTATCGAATCGATCCCTTAACCGGAGAGCAAAATCATTATGTGAATAGTCCGGCCGATGTTGAAAGCTTGTCGGAGAATTTTATCAATTGCATATACGAAGATGAGGCGGGCGTTATCTGGGTCGGAACTTTCGGTGCCGGAATCAGTATCTACGATCCCAATGCGCACCAGGTGGAATTGTGGCGGCACGATCCGCTGGAAGAAAACAGCTTGCCCAGTAACTTCGTCTGGTCGATACTTGAAGCCCGCGACGGTACTTTGTGGATAGGCACGAACGACCGGGGACTGGCACGATACTGGCCGAAAAACGGAACTTTTACCTTTTACGAACATCAGCCAGGCATCGCTTCTTCACTGTCCGAATCAGCTGTCAGGGCCGTTTTTCAGGACCGGAAAGGAAACATTTGGGTGGGTACGGATGGTGGCGGATTGAACAAATTCCGGCCGGCGACCGGCACATTTCAGCATTTCCGTTCGATTCCGGATGATAGTACCACGTTGACAGGAAATACGGCCAGAGTGATTTATGAGGACAAAGATGGCTACCTGTGGATTGGTACGCGGGAAGGGCTCAACCGGATGGACCCGACAACCGGGAAATGCATTCGGTACCGACATGAACCCGGCGACCCTCATAGCCTTTCGCATGACATCATCTTTGCGTCCATTCTGCAGGACGAAAAGGGTTATTTGTGGATAGGTACTTACGGTGGAGGGCTGAATCGTCTCGATATTCAAAAAGGAGAGTTCACACATTACCGTTCCGATCCAAACGACCCGGAAAGTTTATCCGATGATAATGTTTTCTCCATTTTCGAGGAGAAAGAAGGCGTGATGTGGGTTGCCACCAACGATGGCTTTAATCGCTTCGATACCCATATCGGTAAATTTCAGCGGTTCACCACTGAGGACGGACTTCCCAGTAATGTGGTCTACGGTATCTTGCCGGATGAAGAGGGGAATCTCTGGCTGAGCACGAATGGTGGAATCTGTCGGTTCAACCTGAAAGATTATTCAACGAAGAACTACGACGTAAACGACGGTTTGCAAAGTAATGAGTTCAATGCAGGCGCTTATCACCGGGGACGCAATGGAAAACTTTATTTTGGCGGAGTTTACGGATTGAACATTATCGAACCGGATAAACTGAAACCGGTTGCCAACGATGCGGAGGTTGTTATTACCAGTATGGATGTGCTTGGCAGTGAAGTGCAAGTAAAACCGGACCGGGACATAAAAGAGGAAGAAAAAGGCATTTACCAGGTGACTGAAGAGGGAGGAAAATTTACCCTGCCGGTAAGCATTTCTTATGCAAATACCATCAAGCTGGATTATCGACATCGGTTTTTAGCACTGGAATTTGCCGCACTGAAATGTCCGGTCGGCGCAACGAACCGCTTTGCTTACCGGATGGAAAACCTCGATATGGATTGGACTCATGCCGGTACCCGAAACTACATTTCCTTCGCCAATATGGATGCCGGAACTTATGTGCTGAATGTAAAGGCGCAGAACTCTGATGGTCAGTGGAGCCCGCATCAGGCGCGACTGAGCATCATCATTACGCCGCCGTTTTACCGTACCTGGTGGTTTATGTCGTTTGAGTTTTTGTTTGCTTTGGGAATTAGTTTGCTGATTTATCACTACCTGGTAAAAGCGAAAACCAATCGGCTACTGAAACGGCAGAACCGGCAAATCGCTGAGGCCAACCGCCAACTGACCGAATCGGAACACAATCTGCTGGAACTGAATGCTACAAAGGACAAATTTTTCTCCATCATTGCGCACGATTTGAAGAATCCCTTTACCAGTCTGCTTTCCATTACCGATTTATTGCTGGAGGATTTTGAGCACGCCGACGAGGAAGACAAGCATTTGGGCATGAAAAGGGTGAACGATGCCATTAAGGAAATTTATTCCTTGTTGGAGAATCTGCTGACCTGGTCGAGAGCACAGACCGGCCGCATTAACTTTGAGCCTCGTCCGTTTAATCTCTCGAATGTGGTGTACGAGAACATTAATCTACACCGGGTTCCCGCTGAACGGAAAGGCATTCACCTGCAAACCGAACTGGAAGAAAATATCATGGCGTTTGGGGACCGTGACATGATCAATACCGTTGTTCGGAACCTGTTGAGTAACGCGGTCAAATTCACCAGCGAAGGGAAAAAGATTGCTGTGAAAGTGAAGAAAAACAGTCATGACGTGGAAGTCCGGGTGAAAGATGAGGGAATGGGAATCGCGAAGGAGAATCTGAATATGCTCTTCCGCATCGATATGAAATTCAAATCGAAGGGGACGCATGGTGAACGTGGAACTGGTTTGGGATTGATTTTATGCAAGGAGTTTATCGAACGGCATGGTGGTAAAATAGGAGTGAAAAGCAAAGTCGATAAAGGAAGTACCTTCTATTTTACCATTCCGGTGACACCGGAAATTGTGTCGTAAGACACCAGATATCAGACAATAGACTTTAGACTGATAAGGTTTCAGGTTGTGCTTCGCTGTTCCTGTGGTTGGAAAAAAGACAGAAGACTCCGGACATTAGAACCCGACGCACGGTCGGGATTTCGCTTTGCTCAACCTTAGACGTTGGACCTTCGACTTTCGACTCTTACATTGTTCATTACTCATTTCTCATTGATTTCAAGGTTTCAGGTTGCGCCAATGCTGTAGGGCCACGATATATCGTGGCCGCGCTGTATCCAATATTCAGGTTTACACTTTACAGCTATTACGTCCGTCAGCCTGAAGGGCTGAAATTGCGTAGCCCGGGGTAAGGAAACGTAGTTTTCGCCACCCCGGGTTTAGATTGTGTGAACGGTAAGAGGCGCACATTCCGGCCATCATTGAAATGGAAACGTTGTTGCGCCGCACGTGGAGGCCTATTTCAGGTTTCCGGTTGTGCTGTTTCCAGGTTGCAATGGTTTCTATGTAGGCTAAGGATGTCATCCCTATGGTGTTAACCAGCTTGCCAAAGCTATATCATCCCCGCGGTCAGGACATGTCCTGACCCTACATTCTTAGACTGTATCGGAGGGATGACATCCTTTTCCTACTCCCGAACCTTCTGATACGTAAAAAATCCGTTGCCAGCCATTTCAGACAAACAACGGATTTTGTTGTATCCGGTAAACCGAAAGAACGATATCAGTTTACTTCTGGTTCAGTAATGCTTTGGGAAGATGTGTAATGGGCGTGATTCTCATATCACGCACAAATACCTCGGCACCTTCCGACTGAATTTGAATTTTGCCTTGGGTCGCCGGCACTTCTTTCCCGTCAACCACCTGCCGGTTATGGAAAAGCACCATGTTCTTGTGTCCGTTTACCACGTGAATGCTGGTATCGCCAACCGTATACAGGTCGATGGAAGTCCATTTTCCCGGTAGGCTCTCCCAGTTTTTATCACGCTGACAGCGCCAGAGGTCTCCACCAAAAGTCACCAGCGGAGCTCCCACTTTGTAAGTGTAAAACCGGTTTTCATTATTCGGCAAAGCCGGAATATCGGTGTAAGCAGCGCCAACCGGGTAAAAGTCGCCGCAATCCCGTTCCTGAATCTGGCATTCCAGTGAGCGCATCCAGGTGCTGGAGCCCACGCCAAACTGACCGCCGGAATGATAGAGCAAACCACAGTCGCGCGGCGCTTCTGTTCTGGGGGCCCATTTCTTCTCACCCCATTTGAACTGGAGGTGGAAATGATAGTTTCCGTACTCTTTTTGCGAAGCAATGCATCCGAATATCTGTCCCGAAATTCGGATGGCCGGGGCACCATCTTTTTCCACTACCGTGAAAACGCCCAATGGATCGTTATTTACTCCGAAAACGAGAGAATCCGGAAATGGATCGCCGTAATTCAGCCCGAGCTTTTGCAACGTATCGTAAGGTGCCGTCAGATAGGTATCCCATCCCGAAAGGTTTTTCCCGTTAAACATGCTGGTAAATTGCGGTTGTTTTTCCTGTTGGCAGGAAACAAGTAGAATCAGGAATCCGAAAAGGAAGCTTAGCTTTTTCATGTGTTTCGAGTTTAGTCAGATAAACAAAAGTATAAAAATAACTGGTTCGTAGCCGGGAACGATGATGTGTCCTGGTACGATCGATTGCCTATAGAGATAGCTACACCGCTTTTCAACTGGAAATAAAATCAACATATCGTTAAAAATGGCGATTAGCTCCCGAGTTCCGGCAGGAATGGCCTAATTTTGTATCCGGATATCGATTCCTGAAAATATGGAAAAAGTAAGTACGCGAACCAAAGAACTAGCTTCTACACTATTGGAAATAGGGGCTTTGTTGATGAGCTCCGGCGCCAGTACCGGCCGTATTCGGGTGACCATTTCCCGGATTGCCGAAGCATTGGGCTATAACTCCGAGTTGCTGGTAACGCACCGCGCCCTGATGCTTACGTTGGTGGAGGAGGAGTCGCAATACTTCTTCAGTAGCTTGAAGCGAACTTCGCCACACGGCGTCAATTTTAAAGTGGTTTCCGGTATTAGTCGAATGAGCTGGCGGGTCGTGGAAGAAGGATGGGATATTCCGAAAATCAACGAAGAGATAGAACGGCTGCGAAGTTTACCGCATTATCCCCGGTTAGTCATTTTATTGCTGGTTAGTCTGGCCGGCGCTTCTTTCTGCCGTTTATTCGGCGGCGAAGCGACCGAAATGGGCGTTGCTTTTGTGGCCACCTTTGCCGGGTTATTTGTCAGGCAGGAGAGTGCGAAGCGTTCCTTCAACGGTTACATGTGCGTTTTCTTCGCCTCCCTCACTGCTTCGCTGATTTCCGGCGCCTCCGTGAAGTGGGGACTGGGCGGTAATCCCGAGTTGGCTTTTGCTACCTCGGTGCTGTTTCTGATTCCGGGTGTACCGTTAATCAATTCATTCACCGATTTAATCGACGGAAACATTATGAACGGCTTGGTGCGTGGGGCCAACGGAATGATTATCTCTTTTGCCATTGCATTGGGCATGTTGGGAGCCATGATAATTTATAATATTTAGGCGATGACGGAACTGTATCACTTTCTGGAGATGGGCGTATGGCTGGGATTTGCAGCCATCGGGTTTGCCGTGCTGTTCAACGTGCCACAGCGTGCTTTGCCGGTTATCTGGCTGGTTGGAGCGCTGGGCGGAATCACCAAGCTGGTCATACTGCATTTCGGTGGCAATATTATTCTGGCGTCGCTGGCCGGAGCTACGCTGGTCGGTTTTCTGAGTATTCCCGCGGCCCACAGCAAACATGCACCGCCGTTGGTTTTTTCCATTCCTGCGGTCATTCCCATGGTTCCCGGTGCTTTTGCCTATCGAATGATGCTGGGCCTGATCAGGCTGGCCGGCGACACGCACGCCGACAGCTACAGCGACATTCTGAATTCAGCCGTCAGCAATGGACTGAAGACCTTGTTCATTTTACTGTCGCTGGCGGCCGGTGTTGCCATTCCCATGTTGGTTACCCGGAAAGAGTCGGCAAAGGAGATGAAGATTATTAAATAGTCTTCATCTTAAGCCAGATTGATCAGGTTATTTGTTCCCGGTTGTTATTCTTTCCAGTTCACTAATCAAGGCTTTTTTAGTCTCTTCATCCGTTGAAGAGTGTCCTGCAATCGTCATATGCAGCTCTGAATTTTTCAATTGGGAATGTAACCTGAATGCCTGTGCCGGAGGACAAATAAAATCATACCTTCCCTGTACGATGGAGGTTTTGATATGGGCGATTTTATCGATGTTGTTCATGATGAAATCTTCCGGCAAAAAGCAATCGTTTTTAATGTAATGGGCTTCCAATATCGCCATCGATTTGAACGAGAAGGATTTTAATGATTCAGCCGGATCGGCAATTTTATTGATGGTATAAAACGACATTTCATAATAGGCCCATTCATACGCATATTTTTCACTGAGTTCTTCATCATCCGACAGCATTTGAGTCAAATAGTAACTGACCGGATTTTCTCCCTCGGGCACCAGTTTGGCAAACCGTTCCCAAACGTCGGGGAAGAAGTGCTTAATTCCGCCATTCATATAGTGATCTAGTCCGTATCGATTGGCCAGCCAGATACCTCGCAGGACTAAACCCTTCACACGTTCTGGCGAATGGATGGCATACACCAGTGCTAGGGTGCTTCCCCACGAACCACCAAAAACATAAACGCTTTCAAATCCTAAGTGGTCCAGTATTTTATTGATGTCGTCAATGAGGTCCTGCGTCGTATTGTTCTCGATGGAGCCAAATGGTTTGCTTTTCGACGAGCCCCGTTGGTCGAAGAAAATCACGTTGTACCTTTCTTCGTCGAAGAACTGTTTGTCTTTGTCTGAAAATCCGGCTCCCGGTCCGCCGTGCAGGAACAACACCGGAATTCCCTCCGGATTTCCATACAATTCGAAATAGAGTGAGTGCTGCTCCGAAACATCAATGTACCCGTTTTGGTAGGGTTGGTTGTTGCTTTCTGCTGTCATAATTATATTTCTATTTTTTGATTTTGCTTGCATGATTTTTAGTTGCCTAACGGTGAGTATATGTAAATTAGGTAATTGCGGGTTTCAAACTTATCTGACCGTTGCAAATTAAAAGGGTCTACACCCCTTGAATATACTAATGTTACACCTATTTTATATATACATTGTTATAGCCAGTTTTTCATTAAAATCTATAATCTGTTTTTCCAATACGCTCATCATCAATGTCGCTAAATAATTGAATTTCAAACAAAAATGTTTTAGAATCTTTTGAGAAGTTTCCAAAAATAAATTGTCTGGTTACTGCTCTGGTAAAGAGTTCTATTCTTGAAGTAATTAGTTCATTTGATTTCTCATAAAGCGCGTCTAAATTCTTCGGGTCTTGTAACAAGCTATAAAACTTTTTTTCTCCAAAATGTTCTATTAACATTTTAGTCTCAATCTTTTCCCATGCTTTAATCGCATCAAATTCTTGTTCTTTCCCCAAAACTGCATCAAGATTAAAATAACGAGATTTTTGTCCGTATTCAGATAAAGTTGAACAAATACGGTTGATGATTTTATCTTTGGTTATTATATCGTAATCCATACTTGCAAAAGGTCGATTTACAGGTATGCATATTTTTTCAATTTCTGATTTTAAGTATAAAATATCATGTCCATTTTTCCCTTTCAATAATTCTTTATACGATGGCAGTCTGTTATTAACCTCTTTATAGTTTAGACAAAGCATTGTTTTAAAAAGCCTCTCAAATCCACTTGATAAAAAAAGTAGTGCCGGATGGTAAAAATCATTTGCTCCTGTAATTTTTTGAATCTCGCCAAGACCTCTTTTGATAAATTTAAAAGAATTACCAACTTCAATTACTAGTGATATATTTCTATGAGTTTCATTCATTCCAATTACTTGTATTTTAGAAAGAGTCCTAAATAATTCGAATGTATTCCACTTTTCCAAGGAGTCCCACAACGCCTGAAACCATTCTTTTCTAAAATTCTCACCATTCCTGGGTTCGCTGAAATTTCAGTTGAAGCCATTAAATTGTCTTCTCCATATTCTGTAATCAGATTGCTTATTAATGTAGAAGCTATTCCTTTTCCAGAATATGTAGGTTTTGTAAAAATATAACCTAGTTCCCAATCGAAATTTTGAGACTCATCGGGTAAATTACCTTTTTCTTTTAAAAAGTCAGAAGGTGTTTTTTCTTTAATAGCTCCACAACCAATAGCTTCGCCATTTAAGATTGCAAAAGCAATCATTTTACACCTATCTGCCTTTAAGTTTAGATCTCCTTTTACTTTTCCTTGTTTTTTTAATAGTTGTGCAAAAGTCTTACGGTGAGAATCAGTAATTCTCTCCTTTAAGATTATTTGATATTCAATGTTCATATTTTCAAATTAATTGCCAATCTTCCCATCCGCCTCATTTTCCCAATGAAATTAGGTTTTTATTATCATAAATCAAAAGTAACGGCGTGGAGGTATGAGCATGCCTTCCCTGAGAGTTGGACGAGGCACGCACATTTGTGCAAAGAAAACCCCCGACCAGAGCTTGCAGACTCCAATCAAGGGGGTTCGAACTGTTTTTTGTTCAGTATTATTATTGCCGGCGGGCCACTTCGCCGTGGAAAACCAGGTCGAGGCCTTGCAGCTCATCGGCTAGTTTCACTTTTACCGGTACCGGCACATTAATGGTTTTCAGCATAGCGAGCGTGAAGACAAATCCCCAGGCGACCGCCGGATGTTTTTGATTGTTTAATTTCTTTTTATATCACCTAGGGTGTTATTGGAAAATGAGTTACCATTCATATTGGGGCTTGTGTTTGCCCCTAAATAGATCCCCCAGGCTTCGGAATAGGAGAAGTCGCAATTGGTGATGACAGGTACACCTGATGGTGTTAAACTACAATTGACCATTCCCGATAATGATGAATAGCCTCCGCCATATGAGAAGGTACAGTTGTTTAAAATGGAACCATTTGCCGTGCCATCATCAAAGAAAATGCCTTTCCATTGTCCGGGTGCCTCACTTCCTGCAGCAGCACTGGTGGTGAAGGTGATTTTTTCAGAAGCAGTACCATTGGCTACCAGAACGCCATACTGGTTGGTTCCATATCCAATCCTAAACATGCCGGATTCCATCAATTTAATCATTGTTCCGGGCTCTATTGTGAGTTTTGCTGTGGTGGGGCTGATAATATTCACGACACCATTCACCACATAAGGACAACTCTGTTTCCTCCAGGTTTCATCTGCCCGGGTATAGGTATCGGCGTTGACCTCAATACCCAACGGGCTTTCAATGGTGTTACCGGTGTCGATGGTATGCGCGTTGTTGGCAAATATCTTTACTGCAAAAGAGTTATTATCATGCAGGTAATTTTGGGTAAAAGTATTGAACATCCCCTTGATACCGGCCCTGATGCCATAATTATCTGAATATCTGATTTCGCAATTTTCTATAGTTACGGAACAGTTATCCACCACTATCATCCCTTCGGATGAACTGTATCCTCCTCCATATTCAATGGTACAATATTTTAACGATGTATTGGGACTTGTACCGTCGTAAAAACCAATCCGATCCCAGCTGCCGGGTGTTTCATTTGCTACCGCTGCAGAGGTAAACAAAATAGGTTCAGATGTCGTTCCTTCAGCAGTTAATGTCCCTGTTTTTGAACTTCCGTATGCCACCAGGATACTCGCATTTTCTTTTAGTTTGAGAATAACCCCGGGTGAGATATTTAAGGCCGCCCCGGTTGTGCTGCCAACATAAACGTCTCCTTCAATGATATATGGAACCGATTGATTTAACCAGGTGGAGTTGTCCATCGTATAGTAACCCTCTTTTATTCCGATACTCAGCTCCGAAGATATACTGTTCCCGGTTCCGATGGAATTTACCGCGTTCGGAAAAAGGTGGATGGCAAAGCCATCGCAATCATTGATTTCGTTATTGACAAAGGATTGAAAGAAACCGTCGCCATCAATGTTAAACCCTGATGAAGAGCTATGAGAAAATCTGCAATTTTCGATGACAAGTGAGGTGTTTTCAATGTTGATCATCGCACTGGAACTGCTATAGCCACCGCCATAACTGACCTCACAATACTTCATGCTCGATGAGGTCATTGTTCCGTCTTTGAAGTTGATCAGGTCCCAATCTCCCGGTGATGGTAAACTGGCATTGGATGTGAACGCAATCGGTTTATCTGACGTGCCGTTTGCTATGAGAGCCGAGTTTTCACTGCTTTGGCCAATGATCAGCGATGTACCCTTTTTAAATTTAACCGTTGCTCCCGGCATAATGGTGAGGGTGGCGTTATTCAGATAAACATTGCTGGTAACCAGATGGGTACCCTCTTCCCAGACCTCGTCGGTATTGATATTTCCGGCGTGTTCAAGGACAGCGAAGGCCTCTACTTTCAGGGAAGTTGAGTGGCTGGCCGTATTGCCATCCGGATCGGTTATCGTTAATACGACATTGTAACTGCCGGGAGAGGCATAAACGTGGACCGGACTTGTTTGGGTCGATGAACCACCATCCCCAAAATCCCAGTAGTAGGATACGGAGACCGCTTGCTTGGTACACGACGGGTTAAATGCAGCGTTTGTTCCTGCATAGATAACATCCGGGGATACTGAAAAACAGGCTTCCAGTACATTGGAATCGTTGCTTGATTGCTCCTCACAACCAAATAACACTGTCAGAACCGACAGTATCAGGAAAGTTAGTTTGAAAGTACGCATAATCTATCTATTATGTTATGAATTATGGACTGAAGATAATTAGGCGTAGCTCTTTAAAATTGTAAAAAATCGGCAGTCTGGCCCATTGATTATGAGTCAGTAACCCTACTTTCCAGAGTAAAACCTCGAAGAAAAAAGGTGGTGAAGGAAAAAGCCTTTCGGGGGTTCGCCGGCAAATTTTGAAAACTCTTTAATAAAATGGGCCTGGTCATGGTATCCAGCCTGAAAAACGATATCCTGCCAGTTGACATCTCCTCGCATTTGTTTTAATTTAAACACATAGTCAAACCGCAAAATTCTTGCATAATATTTCGGAGAAAATCCGATTTGTTTCCGGAATTGGCGTTCAAGCGATGATAAACTTAGTCCCGAATCTTTTGATAATTGTGCAATATTGATAATACCTTTTGAAGCGATTAAGGCATTCTGCGCGTACTCAATTTTCATGCTGTTTCGGTAGTCAATATTTCCTAGCTTTTTGATTAAAAACCGGTTGACCAGATCGATTTTTTCGTAGACAGATGAAGTGAATTGGATACTGTCGTGCAATTTTTCGATTTCAGGTCCCAGTACTTCGGTGCCCTCCACCGTCGAATTGGTAAATTCATATACCGCACTTCTCAAAAAATGATATAACCCCAACGGATAGAAATTCACAGCTATCGTGCCTATGTTGCCTAACGCCTCTATTATTATCGGCTGGTCTGTCAGCCCGGTAACAAAAGCCTGTGGCAATAATCGCTTACCATTTATCCGGTCGGTTTGTACACAGGGGTCTTTATAATGCAATAAAAGGCCTGCATAGCCATACGGTACAATCTTATTCCGGCCGGAATTCTCACTTTTGTCTACTTCCATTATTTGTATTGAATGGACATAGGTTTTCAGTTCGGCAGGGGGACTAAATACTTTGAATAACATAGACATAAATTTGAATATGAATATTAAAAATAATAAGAAATATGATTTTAGCCAATCAGATGCCCTTCATAATGATGTAATTATGAAGCACTGCTTGGCGGGCGCGGCTGTTGTTTGGTTGTTAATTCCCGTTTCAGGGATAATAACTGGCCAATATTCTTAATGGGAAATTCCCGAAAACCGGTCCTCTCAATTTGGGATGATATCCGTGCATTTTTTGTCATTGCCCGAAATGACCACCTCCCTTACTACGAGCAAGGTCACTTTCTTTAAAATAAAAAACCCCTGACGGAAGCCTCAGAACAGCTCCCATCAAGGGTTTTCGAAATATTTTTCGTTCAGTATTATTATTGCCGGCGGGCAACCTCCCCGTGAAAAACCAGGTCGAGGCCTTGCAGCTCATCGGCCAGTTTTACTTTCACCGGTACCAGTACATTAATGGTTTTCAGCATAGCCAGTGTGAAGACAAATCCCCAGGCAGATGCCAGGATAATAGCGGTCAGTTGTTTCAGAAAGAACACCGGGCTTCCGCCGTTCAGGATGCCCTGGGCTCCGTGCGGGTTGACCGCCAGGCTGCCAAAGAATCCGAGCAGCAGCGTTCCCAACACACCGCCAACTCCGTGAACGCCCCACACATCGAGGGCATCGTCCCAGCCTTTGTATTCCACAAATTTCACCGCAAGGTAACACACAACTCCGGCCAGCAATCCGAAAAACAGCGCGGAATCAAGCGAGACATATCCAGCCGCCGGCGTAATGGTAGCCAGTCCGGCTACCGCCCCGGTCATCAGGCCAATAAACGTCGGCTTTTTCTTTCCGGTAGTCCACTCAATAATCAGCCAGGTAACGGCAGAAGCGGAAGCAGCGATATCGGTATTCAGGAATGCCTGCGCGGTAATGGCATCCACGTTCAGTTCGCTTCCGGCGTTAAAGCCGTACCAGCCAAACCATAGCAACGCAGTCCCTATGGCCACCAATGGAATGTTGTTCGGTCCGTCGCCTTGTTCCGCTCGTTTGCCCACGAACAGTACGGAGGCCAGTGCGGCAAATCCGGCGGTAGCGTGTACCGTAATTCCCCCGGCAAAGTCGAGCACGCCCCATTGAGCGAGGATGCCTCCGCCCCAAATCATGTGCACGAAGGGGTAGTAGACAAAAATCTGCCAGAAGATGAGAAATATAATGTATGATTTAAAGGTCACCCGGTTGATGAATGCGCCGGTAATCAGTGCCGGCGTGATAATAGCAAACATCATTTGGTAGGCAATGAAAATGAATTCCGGGAAATTGCGGTCGGCCGAGTGCGGCGTATAAGCCGTTATGCCGTGCAAAAATGCTTTGTCGAAATTGCCGATGATTCCGGAGAAGTCGGTTCCGTGTGCCAGGTCTCCGCTAAAACACATGGTATAACCAATGGAAATCCACAAAAGCGAAGTGATGCCCAGCGAGACAAAGCTCTGCATCATGATATTCAAAATGTTCTTTTTACAACTCAGGCCTCCATAAAAAAAGGCAAGGCCCGGAGTCATGAGCATCACCAGACTGGTGGCAATGATCATAAATGCCGTTAAACCCTTATCAAACATGGTTCAAAATCTATAAAGTGTTACCTAAATCAGTGTGTCGATTGTAAAAATATAAGTAAAATGGGTTTTAGCCATAAAAAACAAGGGGTATTAATGAAAAAATAACTTTCAAATTGAAAGTATACCCTATTGTGAGGGAGGGGTATTTCCGAAATATGTGATATGATTTAGTAGGTATAAGTCTGCATATATCAATGATTAAAGAGAAGATTCTATTTTGTTGTAAAATGGAATATGGGTATAATAAATGAGGGGTTTAATTTGAAAATAGTAAAAATAATTTGTGCATACATTCTTTGAGGATGGGGTGTTGTGAAAATATTTAAAAATGAAATTTGGTATCAATGTTATCAGAATGTAAAAAATAAGAACTTTAAAGTTTCAAATTGACATATAAATATGGTTTCGTCATAATTAAATATATTTTTGTGTCCGAAAACCAATGAATTGTGAAAATTAAGCTTTAAAAAAGAAAAAATTGTCATGAGACACAAGAACAAATGGCTTCGTACCTTTATCGTTTTAATCATTATCTCCATTCTGGGTATATTCTTCCCAACCACCAGTTTCGGCGATGGGGGAGATGCCATTGTCACCGGTGATGTAGCCTGGATGTTAACATCAACAGCACTGGTTCTGCTCATGACTCCCGGATTAGCTTTCTTCTATGGAGGGATGGTCGATCCGCGCAACATCATTTCAACCATTCTCCAGAGTTTTATGGCCATGGGCCTGATGAGCATCATTTGGATTGTGGTTGGTTTTAGCCTGGCTTTTGGCGACAGCATTGGTGGACCGGGTACCGGCTTGATTGGAAATCCGACGACCTATTTCATGTTTAATCATGTGGGAGCGGCACCTAATCCCGATTTAGGGCCGACCATTCCGTTCGCCTTGTTCGCCATCTTTCAATTGAAATTCGCCATCATCACTCCGGCCCTGATTACCGGTTCGTTCGCCGGACGGGTTCGCTTCCGGGCTTACATGCTTTTCATTAGCTTGTTCACGATATTTATATACGCGCCGTTGGCTCACTGGACATGGGACCCGAACGGTATACTTCATAACTGGGGCGTTCTCGATTTCGCCGGAGGTACGGTCGTTCATATGTCGGCGGGGTTTGCCGCACTGGCGGGTGCCATGTTCCTGGGTAAGCGAAATGACATCGAAGGCCCGGAAAGACGTGCCAATATTCCGTTTGTAATGCTCGGAGCAGGAATGCTCTGGTTTGGCTGGTTTGGTTTCAACGCTGGTTCAGCATTGGCAGCATCTTCAACGGCAGTACTTGCGTTGGTGAATACCAACACCGCTTCGGCAGCAGCCATGCTGGCATGGATTATGCTTGACGGAGCCCGGGGTCATAAGCCTTCGGGTTTGGGAGCGGCGATTGGCCTCGTGGTTGGTTTGGTGGCTATTACGCCGGCTGCCGGCTATGTCGGCATTGGTGCCTCCATTTTTATTGGTGTCGCCGCGGCGGTGGTCAGCAACTATGCTATTACTCTGCGCAGCCGCACAGCCCTCGATGATACGCTGGACGTATTTCCGGCTCACGGAATGGGCGGTATTGTTGGGATGATTTTAACCGGGGTATTTGCCCGAGGTGTCGGTTTGATTAACGGTGAAACAAAAACATTTTTGTATCACCTGCTGGCTTTAGTCGTAGTGAGTGTTTTCACTTTTGGAGGTTCTTACCTTCTGTACTGGATTACCGATAAGATTGTCCCGCTTCGCGTATCGAAGGAAGCTGAGAAAGTCGGTCTGGATATCAGTCAACACAACGAATCATACGGTTTTTTATATATGGATTAAACTGTTACCCCAACCCTTTACACGTATGGGTCATCCCGAGAGGGATGGCCTTTTTTATGACTTGAAGATTTCCTCGATTTTCATTTTCCGGTATACAAATATCTCCCGCAGCTTTTGTTTGACAAAGATGTTGTGCACCAATTTTCCCAGCACGCCAAAAGGCAGCCGGTAAGTTACGCGGTCGGTCATTTCAACCCGTCCGTTCAGGTCCTTAAAATGATGTTCGTGGTGCCACATGCGGTAGGGGCCTTTTCGTTGCTCATCGACAAAAAACTTTTTTTCCGAAACATGCGTAATTTCGGTGACCCAATTGGTTTTTATTTTACCAACCGGATGAAGCTTGTATGAGATGATTTGTCCATGGTAGGCTGTAGCCGATGGAGCCGGCGATGTGATGACAAATCCCATTTCCGGTGGCGTAATTAGCCGAAGGTTGGCAGGTGACGAGAAGAATTCCCAGGCCTCATCAATACCAACCTCAATAATCTGGCGTGCTACCAGCGTGTGTATTCCGGAGTGCGAATGGAACGTTATCATGTTTTGCTGTACTAGGTGTCGTATTCGTTTTTCTTACAGTTTCTTAAACGTATAGAACTTAAAAGTGTTTAATTAATAGAGTAAAAAATTAAACAAAAATAACTTCTTCTTTAATCCTGACGAACGATTTCTAAGTATCTGGCTATGGTTGAGTCGAATATATTCCGACCGTTTTTCATGATATTTCGTCTATACCAGGCGCCGAAAATCCGTTCGAACGGGATGCCTTCCATCCGGTCCCGGATGATTTCAATATCCTTAGCCGATAGTGGAATGTGGTTGGGGAAGCTGTACATGAAAGAGACCGTTTTCATATCCGGCTCCACATTGATAATGTCTCCGGTAAAGAGCGAGTAAACATCTTTTTCGGGATCGTACTGATGCAGAACGGTGGCTCCCGGAAAATGGCCTCCCGGATTGATCAATTTCACGTTCTTCCAGAGTTCCAACGAATCACCTTCCCAGAAAACGATGTTCTCCGATTTTTGGAACACGAAGTCTGCATCCTTCTTGTGCAGGTAAATGGGAGCGTTGTTGAATGCGCGGCTCCAATCCGCCATGGTTGAGTAGTAATGCGGATGGCTGATGGCAATCGCATCCACGCCGCCCAGATGGTTGAGCAGTTCGACGGTGGTTTCATCGATGAGCGAAATGCAGTCCCAAAGAATGTTGCCCTGCTCAGTTTGAATGAAAATGGCCCGTTGTCCAATCCCAAAACCGGGTGTTGTTTGGAGGGTGTAGATTCCTTTTTCAACTTTCTGTAGTTGGTTGGCGTGGTATTTTTGCACGTTTTCGAGTGTGGTCCACTTCTGTCCGTCCCAAGGAACAAACTGACGGTCGTCAGAACAGATAGGACAGATTTCGGGAGGTTGTTCTGTAGCTTCAAATTGGACGCCACACGTCTGGCACATGTAATTTGTCATTCGATTAGGTTTTTATTTAAACTAAATCAAAATTACAGAACTTGACGGGAATGACAGTGAAATTGGACAGATATAATATCTCCAAAAGGGAAAAGGTTGAAAAGGGGGGAAGATTAACTTCGGGAAAACCGCATAAAAACCGGGTTTTATTTCACCATCCCGGCATAGTCGATTTTGTTCCGCGAAAGCGTAATGACGCCGTCTTTCTCCAGCTTTTTCAGGAGACGGGAAACGACTTCGCGGGAGGTGTTCAGTGAAAAGGCGATATCCTGGTGTGTTCCGGTGTACAACGTGCTTCCGGTCGACCGGAAACGATCGGCAAAGAATTTCTCCAGGCGTTCGTCCATTTTCATGAAAGCAATGCTGTCGATGGTCTCCAGCAGTTCGTCAAAGCGTTTGCGATAAGCGTACATTACGTACTCTTTCCAGCTTTGGTAGGTGTTCATCCACTGATCGAGCAGAGGAGTGGGAATGCGGAGCAAAATGGTGGGAGCTTCGGCTACAGCGCGGACATTACTCTGTGTATGTCCCATGCAGCAGGTAAGCGACATGGCGCACGCCTCACCCGGATGCAGGTAATAGAGCAACAACTCGCGCCCCTGATCATCGAGGCGGGAAATACGGACCAGTCCTTCCAGAACCAGCGGAACCGACTTAATATACTGGCCTTCGCGAATAATTTCTTCGCCATCTTCCAGCTCTTGCAAAATGCCTTTTTCAGCAATAGCATAGCGTAATGAAAGCTCGAAAAACGGAAACCGCTTTTCCAGTAAATTCAAATCGATATTCATCATTCAAGGTGTCAGTTACGCCACAAATTTAAGCTTTCGTGCGGGATTTCCGAATGAAAAATATCGGGGTCAGTACCATCAGTAGCAGCGAAACAGCCATCAGGCCGTTGGCCAGTCCGAAACGGTCGGCAAGGAATCCAAGCAAAGCGGTGAAAACAGCGCCGAACAAGGTTTCCAGTTGAGACGCAGCAGATAGAGCTGTCGCTAAAATATCTTTTTCCAGCAGGTCGGCGGTACAGCTCATCCCGATTGGCTTACGCAGATTTTCCACCAGGTAGACAGCAATGAAAAACAGAACCGCAATTGCCGGAATGTGTAGTTGGTAGAACAATCCGGAGACTAATCCGGCACCGGCGCCAATGAAGATGGAAAGAGTCAAAGCCATTTGCAGCGAACGGAACCGAAGCGAGAATTTGCCTGAATGACGTGCTGCCAGACTTGATAAACGATAGATGATGTAGTAGATGACACCGACCAACACCGCGCTTCTGGTTTCATTCGGCTGGAGCGTGAGAATGGGGAGCGCCAGCGCCAGACTTTTGATGACCGGCTGCAGGAAATCCTTTAAAGCCTTGTAATAGCCTGAATAGATGGAACTGTTGGCAATCGTCTTCAGCATCAACGGATTTTTGAACGAATACCAAAAGTCGGAAAGAACCTCTTTAAAGTTCTTCCCGATATCGGAAAAGCGAATGTCCATGGTTTTTCCGTCGAGTGCTTTTGGATAACTGGCAATGAGGATGAGGTCGAGCAGGTAAGGGACGATGGAAAAGAGGAAAATCATCCGGTAATTTTGGGTCAGAATAACCAGGCCCGCTGCGAGAAGTGCGGATAGTGCGGAACCACGTTGCGACCAGCTCCGTGTGTAGCCGTAATAAGTCACTTTTTCCGATTCCCAGCCTTTCACCTTCAGGTATTCGAAAATCATCGCCTTGTGTGTTCCGGTCCGGAAGGCTTCTCCCAAAGCGAAAATGGCCATGGCGACAACAAAGCCCGGCATCTTCCCGGAAAGGTAAAATACGACAAAGGACAGCATGTAAAAAACGAAAGAGGTGATCATCGTCCGGCGACGGCCCAATGCATCGGAGATGATGCCGGCCGGTATTTCGAGCACGTTCTGGAGAATCATCCGAAGGCTGTATAACAAACCAACCTGCAGGTAGGAGAGGCCGGCACCCAGCAGGAAGAGCACCATGAAAGGTTCGAAGAAGCGGAGGTTCTTCAGGAATCCGTAAGCACAAAACTTTTTAAACTGCCAATCTTTTTCGAAGGCCATGTTGGTAGTGTGTTTTGCGAAATTTCGGAAAAATCGGGCGAAAAACTACTACCTGTCCGGCTAAGCAATTATTAACTGTAATAAAAACCTTTCCGGTAGGAAATGAAAACGGAGGCGATGTTTCCCGTAGTCGAAAAACAAAGCCTCCGTTCACGCGGTTGAGCAAATATCTGCTTACCGCTTCACTTTATCAATGTACCTCGAGTTCAGTACCCTGAGGGCACCCATGTAATCGAGTTTGAATTCCAACAGGTCACCTGTTTTGTAGTTGTCTTCGTTGTTGCCGAGGTCGATAACAATCATATCGGAACTGGCGCCCACGAAGTTCAGCTTCGGATTGACCGGTTCGATATGTGTTTCTTCCACATCCAGCAAGCCCAAATCGATGATGGCCCGGTACGACGTTTCGCCCAGTTTTTCTTCATCAATTTCGTAGGCTTTGCCTTCCACGTTCACGCCGAATTCACCCATGGGAACCACCGGTTTCTCAATCAGCTCGATAATTTCAGCGTAAAGCTGGAAAACATCGGTGTGCATGTCTTTGTACTGCTGATTGGTATAGGGTTCCGTTCCTAAAAACAGGGTTTCGCCTACGCGGAAATGGTTGATGGCCTCGGGCAGCAATCCCTGGTCGATGAGCGGTATGGTCACCGACGAACCTCCCGAAACATACGGAATCATCTTGTTGAATTTTGCCTCGATGAGCTGCTCATACAGGCTGAGCTGAATGAGTTTGTCGTGGTTGGGCAACACTCCGTACAGGCAGGTTAGGTTGGTGCCAATTCCCACCACTTCGATGTTGGGCAACTCGAAGATCTTGGCATAAAAATCGATAAACTCTTCACGAAGAACGCCTTCACGCAATTCGCCCAGCTCGATCATGATAATGACTTTGTGGGTTTTCTTTTGCTTTTGTGCCTCCTTCGAGAGCAGTTTAATGGTTTCGAATTCCGTATTCATGCTGATGTCGGCATACTGGACAATGCTTTTGATTGCCCGTTTCGCCGGCGGTTTGATGTATACGGTCTCCATTTCGGGAGCAATGGATTTGATGGTCTTGAGGTTCGATACCCGGGAGTCGCAAACTTGCTTTACGCCGAGGTTGATGACCTCTTCCAGGTATGATTTATGGCCACAGAGGACCTTCGAAACCACAGCCCACTCAATGTTATGCTCCTTGAAGAGTGTGTCGAGATATTGGTAGTTTTCTTTTAATTTATCCGTGTTCAGAGCCAGGAAAGCCATTGTTATTTACCGTTTCGTTTATAACGCATTTCAAGGTATTTATTGGTAAAACCAAATTTCTCATACAGGAATTTGGCCGGGTTGTCTGGCTCAACGTGTAATGCGATATCCCCTTCGGCTTCATCGATAGCTTTTTGCATGAGGGCCTTACCAATTCCCTGACCTCTCATTTCGTTGTGAGTAGCGATGTAAACGAGGATATTTTCGGGGATGTAATCTTTCATGCCGGTCCGGTTAACGAGTACGACTCCGGTGATTTGATCCTTATTGCTGGATACGATGGTAAAACCACCAAATGATTCTCCCTCATTCATTGAGTAATCCAATGCCTTCTGGATATCAGGCTTCGGGTCACCATACTTTTCGAGATGGGTGAAGAGGAAGTCAATGATTGCTTCTTTCTGTTTCGGACTAGGTTTGTGATCTGAATTAAAAATTTCAGTGTCAATCATACAATTTGTTTTTGTTAAACATAGCTTCGTTGAAACACAACGGGTTGTTGTCAGGATTTTGACAGCAAGTTGTTTATGTTTTCAACTCTGTCCGGGCGGATATGCTGTAGACGATGAATAACGCGGGAAATATGAACAGAATGATTGAAAGCGGGGATTGAGTTTGTCGGTATTCAAAACGCATAAAAGGAGTACTTCCGAACGCACTCTGTTTGGTGTGAGGTGATTGAACAGAGTTATGAAAAGCATTCGTAGGCTTCTTTTATGATATGTAGTGTTGCGGTCTCGAATAAAAACGGTATTTCTGTCATCATTCCGGCCGTTCCCGGTAAATAAATCTACCACAGAATATCCGGTTGGACATTTATTTCACAAAGATAATCAAATGCTGGGTAAATGCCGAATTTATGATATTTGACAGTTTTGAAAGATCGGTACAAAACATACGCTGAAGCTGTCAATCCACTTATTAACAGTGAAATTATTGTTAGTCTGGTTGCTTTAAAGTAAGTACTTAATTTTCTGAAGTGGTGGAGGATTCTGAGCCGTTTTTTTTTTATAACTGTGTTAGCCAATCATCACGTTTGTACGGCCATACCGGTAGCGGGTGTAAATAGCTTTTTTACTGAGAGCGAGTGCCAGTGTCAACGGTCCGACACGACCAACCAGCATGGAAACAATGATGATGATTTTCCCGCCAACCGACAATCCGGCGGTAATTCCCGTGGAAAGTCCCACGGTGGCAAAGGCCGATATCTCTTCAAACAGTAGCCGGACAAAATCGGTTTTTGGTTCGAAGATGCTAAGTAAAAAAGTTGAGAGGAAAATCAGCGCGATGGAAAAAAGCACCAGCGAGTATGCTTTGTTAATGTTGTCGAACGAGATGGTCCGTTTGAAAAATTCCACATTCTTTTTCCCCCGCAGCGTGTCGATGGCCGACTTGATAAGCACAGCAAAAGTGGTGGTTTTAATACCGCCTCCGGTCGAGCCGGGGGAGGCGCCCACATACATCAGGAACATGAAAATGGTTAGCATGGGCAAACCAATTTGTCCGAAGTCTACCGTGTTAAAGCCGGCGGTACGTGCCGTTACCGATTGAAAGAAGGACGTGATGAGGGCGTGTCCTAACGACTGTCCTTTCAATAAAGTGTCGTCTTCGAAAAAGTAAAAGATAGCGGTTCCGGCCAGCAACAGAATTCCGCTCACCCATAAAACCAGGCGGGTGTTAACCTGCAAAGCCGGATGCGGTGCATTTTTTTTCTTCCGGAAGGAAAATTTCTTTTGAATATCCTGCAAAGCAATAAATCCCAAACCTCCGGTAATTACCAGTATGGCGACCACGATTTGCAGTCCGTAGGCATTTCGCACACCTTGCTCATAGAGGTTATCGGTGAAGAGCGAGAAACCGGCATTATTAAAGGAGGAGATGGCGTGAAAAACCGACGAAAAAACACGGTCGCGACCGGAACCAAATTGATAATGATTCCCCCAAAGGAAATAGATGAGCACACTTCCGGTAATTTCCATGAAAGCACTCAGGAAGACAACCTGCCGGAGAATAGACCGCGTATCCGAAAACTTGTCGGTACTAAGAAAGTCCTTGATGAGTGACTGGTAGCGCACACCGGTGGAACGCAGGTAGAAGGTCGTGAAAAATGTGGCGAACGAGATGATGTTGATTCCGCCCAGCTGGATGAGGAACATAATGATCATCTGTCCCTTGAAGGTGAAATAGGTGGCTGTATCGACGACAATCAATCCGGTAACACAACTGGCACTGGCCGAGGTAAAAAGCGCATCGACAAAATGGATGTGGTGATGTACGGTCATTTCCGGCATCATCAGTAAGCCGGTGCCTACGAGAATCAGAATGAAAAAGGAGAGAATCAGCAGTGCTGCCGGTCCCAAATCCAGCTTCGCAATTATCGGGCTGGCCTGCCCAATCTCAATGGAAACGATAATGAGAAAGTACAGCTGGACGAACAGCAATAGATAGGGCAGGATGTATGAGAGGTAATATGTTTCGCTGAAATTCTTCAGAATCTGGTGCCCGAAGATTAGATAAAGTAAGCCGAAAAAAATGAGGCCGAAGATGATGATACTTTCCATTCGGTTTTCCCGGATATACTCTTTGGTGTGTTGTGCCAGCAGCAAATACAGCAGGTATTTGAAAATGTAAAAGTAGAAGCTGAACCGAATGATGCTGAGTGCCACCAAAGCCGTGTCGCTACTTTGCGGAAAGCCGTAGTAGTAGACGATGCTGCCTACCGCTGCCAGCGAAACCAGTATCCGGGCAACCGGCATAATATGGTTAATCACCCCCCGGATGTTGTACCGGAACGTGTTGATGTTTTCAAGTTGTTGTTTGGAAAAAATGGGCTTCATGCACGATTGGTTCTGATGACGGCTTGCACCGGATAGCCTTATTATTCGTTGATTTCCAGAAAGCGTTCAATATCGACCTGCTTGCCGAAGATGAGCATAAAATCGTCTTCTCCTATCTCGGTAGAAGAGTTGGGAATATCGATGTGTTCTTCGAGAATCACCCGGCCGTTCTTAATCACCTCCAGCTCTTTGGTAATGGTTATTAAACTCAGGTTATACCGGTCGCGAAGGGCCAGGTCGCCAACGGTCCGGCCAATGGCTACTTCCGGCGGCTTTAGTTCGGCGATACGGTAATCGTCGGGTAATTCGAGGTAAGAGACAATGCTCGGGTTCAGCAGCTTCTCAGTAACAATGGTGGCCACCTCGCTTTCGGGAATAAGCACTTCGCGGATACCGATTTTCTCGAGAATGGTTTTCTGCACTGTCCCGGTCGCACGTGCAATAATACGCTTGGTTTCCAGCTCCAGCAGGGTAACCGCACACAGTGTTAACTGCTCGAAGTTGTTACCAATCGCTATCACAACCGCATCATAATCGCTGATGTTCTGAGAAGCGAGTGCTTTGGGGTCGGTGGCGTCGAGGGCAACGGCATAAGCTACTTCCTCAGCTATATCGTCGATGATCTGTTCATCGGTATCGATGGCTAGCACTTCTGCCCCACGCTGAGTCAGTTTTCGAACGATGGCCCGTCCGAACTGGCCCATTCCAATAACTGCAAATTTACTGGTTGAATTTGCCATGGCTGTTCTTTTTTAGATAATGAATATTAACGATAATCGCCGGAACAGCCAAAGGGACGCCGTTAAAATATCCTTTTCTCTGTTATTTTACTGTCGATTCAGGCGGATTCCGTCAGGCTCAATGGTGATGATTCGCTTTTTGTAAAGCATCCCAACAGCCCTTTTATAGTTTTTCTTGCTTTCGCCGAAGAAAGAATAGATTTTTTCCGGTGAACTTTTGTCGGTGACAGCCAGAAAGCCGCCTTGCTCTTTGAGCATCTCCAGTATTTTATCTGAAAGGTCCATGGCGCTTTCGATGCCTGGCTTTTGCAGGCTGACGTCAATCTTTTCGTCGTCGCGCACCTGCTTGATGTAACCGGTAAGCCGTTCTCCCTGTTTCAAGGTACGGAATACTTCATTCTGGTAGAGCATTCCCCAGTGCATGTTGTTCACAATGGCTTTATACCCCATGTCGGTTTTGCTGTGAATCATGAGAGCTACTTCCTGTCCTGGTTGATATTCAGGCGGAACATTATCGAGGTATTTGTCCAGCTTCGCGGTAGCAACCATACGTCGGCTCTCGTCGTCGGCATACACATAAACGAGGTACCATTGTCCTTCCTGCATTTTATTTTTCTGTTCGCTGAAGGGCACCAGTAAATCTTTCGGCAATCCCCAGTCGAGGAAAGCGCCTACCTGGTTCACCGAAACAACTTTCAGCAAGGCAAAGTCACCGGCTTCCGCCAAAGGTTCATCCGTGGTGGCAATGATGCGGTCTTCCGAGTCGAGGTAGATAAATACTTCGAGGAAATCACCTACTTTGCAACCTTCCGGCATGTACCGTTTGGGAAGTAAAATGTCGCCCAGTTCCTGTCCGTCGAGGTAAGCGCCAAATTCAACGAGACGAAGTACCTCCAACGCCTGAAATGTTCCGAGTTTGTTCATGGTCATCGTATATGTTGCGGCAAAGGTACAGTTAAATTTGATTACTGAATGATCAAGTCGAAGAGAATCGGAGAAGATTGCTGACTGTGATTTCTGAAGAGATAAAATAAAAAAAGCTGACCGGAGCCAGCTTTTCTTGTCGTATTTAGACTCTTATTGCATTCGGGTCAGCACTTCTTCCATAATACCGGAGAATTTACGCAGTACGCGGTCCCATTCCTGGTACCTTTCATCCGCTTTAGCGCTTACTCCTTTTCCATTTGCCCGTTCACTCACAACTTTGAGACTGAACATGAGGGGATCACTCGATGCTGTTTTCAAAATAACCCGGGTACGCACGCTCGCTTGACTGAAGTTATCCAGATGCCAGGCTGTCCTTAAATAGCCTGTTTCGCGGTCGGTGACTTCTATTACATCAAAATAGGAGGTAATAATCTGGGCCATCTGCCGCCAGGCATCTTTTTCGTTCATTCCCTCAGATACGCGTATCGGAATATCGATGTTGGAAATGTCAGCTCCGTTAATGGAAGCTTCAAAGGCGTCGTCGCGTACCAATTCAAAATATTTTGATTTAGGGGGAGAAGCATAACCTTTCTGGTGACAAAACCTCGCTGATTGCCACAACCAACCGGTTTTTCCAACTTCAACCTTTACACAGTCGTTTTTGCGAATCACCAGCTCGACGGAACCTTGTCCTAGTAATTCACCGTTGGCGTAGATATTGGCATCTTTGGGGTCGACTGTTATCATCACTGTTTTTTTCCCAAACTGAGCGTTTGATACAGTCGGGAAAATCAATAAGGCAAACAAAGCTGCCGCAAGAATTTTTTTCATAACCGTTAGTTAAGTTCAAAAATCAATAATCGTAAAGTGAAATTTCTTAACGTGTTGACATCTAGGGAAAGGATGTCAGGATTAGCCTTTAAAATTTTATATATTTAGGCTTAAAATTATGAATTGAACTTAATATTTGGGGTAATAATTATCAAATTTGGAAGCTGTAATATTCAGGTTGCTAGGCATTTGAGATTTTGACGATTTTTACCTCCTCTTTGATTATGCTTGAACTAAAAAACCTTTTACTCCTAACACCTCTTTTTGTTACCATTTTTTGGATTGTGGTTCTATTAAGTAGCCAATACCGGAAAACGACCCAAAATGTATCGCTCGTTTTCTTCATGTTTTGCGGTATGATTGCTTTTATTTCAGCAGTTGCTTTCTTTGGTGCATATTATTCATTTTACCAAATGATATACGTACCGGTTGTATTTTTTGCGATGTCACAATTTCCGGCATTTTATGTATACATCGATACGTTAACCAGTGAAAACGGTTGGAGAACGAAGTCACTTTTCCATTTTCTTATTCCGGCTGTGGCGACCATCGTTGCTGCGGTTGTTCATTACATTCTGCTTTCGCAGGAAGATGGATACCGGTTTATTTCGGAGATATTGACCGGTACTCCGGCCAATCATCCCGGTTTAAAGTTGGCCTATTTTGTTGATCGATTAGCGAAAAATAGTTTTATCCTTTTCGGGTTATTTTACTATTGGCTAACCAATCGAAAGATAAGAAGACACCGGGAGAGGATGAATGATATTTTTTCTCATACCGAAGATGTTAATATTCCTTGGATTCGCATATATAACCTCACTTTTTTTATGACATTGGCTGCAGGGGTTTTCTTTCACAGCATGGAACGTTCGGTCTTTTTGGAGAACGATCATCTATTGGCTTTAACCTTTGTCCCGTTGACTGTATTTTTCTGGATCGTTGGGTACTATGGAAACAAACAGAAAGAAATTTATACGCCCGATGTGGTTGCTTTAGCTGCTCCTTTGGGAAATATGACGGATTTGGATGGGCTGAGGTTTCGTTTACAGGAGGCGGTTCAGACACAAAAAATATATCTTGATCCGGATATTAATCTGCCCGCTTTGGCCCGGGCTCTTGGAACTAACAGAACCTATTTATCGCAGCTAATTAACCAGGAATTCGGAATGAACTTCAATCAGTATATCAATAAACATCGAACGGAGGAAGCTCAGAAACTGATGAAAAGTGATTCCGGAAAATCGATGACAATAAGGGAAATAGGTGAAACTTGTGGGTTCAGTACTCATCAGTCTTTTGTGCGTTGGTTCCGGGAATATTTCGACGTAACGCCTGGAGAATACCGTAAGTCTCAGGTATGTTAGGTTAAAATTATAAAAGTAATGTGTTTTATAGTTATTGTGTTGTTATTGTTCAATGCGCATCAGGTCAGTTAATTAAGTCGTTTCCGTTTTCTGAAATTTAGATCTTTTATATAAGAAAAGTTGTTTTTTATTAATTGATAGTTAGTTACAGAACCTCGCCTACCGGAATCAGGTTTCATGGTAATCAATACGGAATTCATAGAAGGTTATTTTATAGAACTCAGTAAAAATGATTATCATGAAAAAATTATTAGTCATCTCATTTTTGTTGATCCCGGCTTTGGGATTTGGACAAACACAAAAGCTTCCGGCATCAGTCGTCAGCTCATTTAACAAGATTTTTCCTGGTGGAACAATTACATCCTGGACCGGAAATGATAAGTATAATTATTTGTCTGACTGGACAAGTGACGCGTATTTCGGAGATTTTAATTTCGACGGTTTCCCTGATGAGTACTATGGCGACGGCGAGTTATACGATGGCATAGGCGATGCTCCATACTATTACAATGATGATCTGGATTACAACTATTACGTGCCAGATGATTACCAGGTGATTGTTCACACGCCACCTACTCAGTATCAGTTAAATTTTCTGTATAAAGGGCTAAAAATGACCGGTATATTTAAACCTGATGGTTCATTTGTTATTGCCAAAGGGCGCGTTTCGGTTTTGCCGGAAGTTGTTGTTAATACAATCAAAAACACATTCAAAGGTAAAGTTATTCGTCTGGCGCATGTGAAAGAGCTAATGATGACACCGAAATATCTTCCGTTGAATGCTGTCTACCGGGTGAAGGTTTATGTTCGGCATAATGGTTATGCGATTGTGAAAATTGATTCGAAAGGGAAAGTGGTTTCCAATAATCACTATTAACAGTGATTGAAACGAAGAAACTATTTGGGATATCAGCTAAGTTGTGAAAATGTGAAAGGCTGTCTGTTTTTACAGGCAGCCTTTTTATTTCGTTGAGGATTATGGTTTTCAATTTCCCGATTGTAGTGATCGAAAATACTCAACTAACCGGGTTCTCTGAGCATCTGTTAGCTTCGCTTTCGAATGCATCCAGGTATACGAGGTGAGTGGCATGCTACCGGATTTTACATCGATAACCATTCCTTCCAGCTTCAGATTGGCGGTTTTTTCCGGATAGCTGCCCCATTCCGAAAAATTGATGTGGGCACGAGCCTCGTCGATATGTGATTCCAGTAGCCAGGAAACCGGTGCGACGTTCGCGTACCACGGAAACTGAGTTGCATTGGAATGACAATCGTAGCACGCGTTTCGCATCATATCCGTGATTTCGGACGGAGGCTGATAGGTGTGAAGAAAGTCTTTCGAAGGAGATGTAGAAGGATTGCTCAGATGAACCGGAATAAACTGGATTAGCATAAAAGCAATCAACACGAGAAGGACAATTTTCCCTGTCAGGTTAAATTTGATTTTTTTCATAAATAAACGTTTGGTTGATTAGCGTTACTCAATAAGTAAAATTACAACAATTCTGCTGTTTGTGCCAATTCGAGGTATTCTCTGTCAGTTTATCAGAAATATCTTAAGTATAAATACAGCGAAGTAATCACAATAGAAACCAGCATCAGCGGAAATCCGATTTTGAAGTACTCTTTGAATTTAATCGGGTAGGGTGTTTTCTGCGTAAAGCCTGCAACAATGATGTTGGCCGCAGCGCCAATCAGGGTTCCGTTGCCACCCAGGCAAGCGCCCAGTGAGAGTGCCCACCAAATCGGCTCAATGCTTTGGTCGGTATTGATGGCCATTTCTTTGACAACGGATATCATGGTGGCTGTATAGGGAATACTGTTAATAAAAGTGGTTGACAATGCCGACATCCATAACACGAGTTGTGCTGCCGGTTCGACTTCGCCATGAGTTACTTCCACCATTTTATCGGCCAGAAAAGTAATGATGCCGGTCTTTTCCAAACCACCAATAATCACAAACAAACCGATAAAAAAGAAAAGCGTTGGCCACTCTACTTCCTTCAAAATATCCTCGGGGTCTTGCTTGGTCACCATCATCATGGTAAAGCCTCCGCCAATAGCCAGAGAAGCCAGATCGATTTTGTGCAGGTGATGTGTAATGAAAAGGCCAATGATGATCAGAAAGATAACCAGTGTAGTATAAAAAAAACGTTTATTCTGGATGGCCCTCTTTTCGTCGAAGGCCTGGATTTTTTCCTTGTCAGCTACCAGAACGGCGAGTTTTTTGTGATAAATCAAACGAAGCAGGAAAAATGTAACGATGGAAACCACCACTACCACCGGTGCATTATTCTCGATAAAATCCATGAAATCGAGATTTGTGGCACCTCCAATCATGATATTCGGAGGATCGCCAATAAGCGTGGCTGCACCACCAATATTGGAGAAAAGAATTTCTGAAATCAAAATGGGCATGGGGTTAATTTTCATCGTGTCGGCTACCGCGAAGGTGAGCGGAACTATAATCAGCACGGTGGTGACATTATCGAGAAATGCGGACAGAACAGCGGTAACAATCGACAGTACTACCAGTATTCGCCAGGGACTGCCACCCGTCAACTTGATGCTCTTGATGGCAATGTACTCGAATAGTCCCGATTTTCGCATCACAGCCACGGTCATCATCATTCCGCTAAGCAACCCGACCGTTTCAAAATCAATCGCTTCGATAGCTTCTTCCTGGTTCACAATGTGAAATGCGACCAGTAAAAAAGCACCAACCATAGCCGCAATGGCGTTGGGCAGCGTTTCGGTTGTAATAAATACAAATGTGAAAATGAAAATAACCAGTGTGGTGATAATGTGAATGGTGTCGAGATGCCAACTCAGGAATTCCGTCATAGGTAACCTCCTTAGCTTAGTTTTTTTCCGTTGAGGGATACGGTTAGTATTTCTATTCTTGTAATCAGACCAATCAGCATTTTCCCTTCAAGAACCGGCAACGCAGTTTTCTTCGAACGAAACAGCAGATCGGCCGCGTACGACATGGAATCACTTGGTGCAACAGTCGGGTAGCTTGAATCGGTAAATTCGATGGCTTTCTGGTCAAGCATATCGTGTAAATGACCAATAATGTGATCCAAATCGGCCATGAAAGAAGTATTGTACATCGATTTCATGTACTGCGGAACTGAAGCATTGAGAATATCCTGTTCGCTGATGCATCCCACATATTCGCCCAACTGATTAACTACCGGAATGGCACAAACCCGATGCCTTTTCATGGTAATGATGACCCGCCGCAGATCAGAGTTTTCGTTAACCGAAAGAATGTCTTTGTATATGAAATCCTTTACCCTTTTCATGACACTTCCTCCACATCGATTCGTTGAAGATTGGCCTCAATTTGGTCCGTATCGCGTATCTCCTTATAAAGCACTTCAATGTTGGTTAGTCCGGCAGCAGAAGCATATTTGAGTACATCGGCCGTAGGAAGGTTCTGCCGGTAGGCATGAATAAACCCCGCCAGGTATGCATCGGCATAACCCAACATATTGACAATTTTCAAATCTCTCGGACGCAGGATATAGGATTGCTTCCGGGTAACCGCCACCACGTTTTCAATCCGGTGTGTGAAGATGACAAACTCGGTGTCTTTCTGGTAAGAAATAATCTCTCTTCCTGCCCGAAGGAATGCATCGATACCATCGAGTGGCCGGCCCATGAACCGGTGGTAACTGCGCATGTCGGGATTGATCAGAAATGGACTGGAGTCGATCAACGGGTCGATGTATTTGGGAGCTGTGTGCAAAACCACTTTGATACCGTGTCCCTGCGCCATGATAATCATCTGACGGTAGACATCTTCAATCACGCCTTTGGGCAGCGAACCAGCCAAAACCACCATATCCACGCGGTTGAGCAGCCGCTCGTAGCTCTCTAACAAAAACACGAGATCATCTTCCGGAATTTCCTGTCCAAAGTCGTTAATTTCGGTCAGTGTTTCGTGTTGTAAATCCAGAATAGACGTGTTGGTTCGTGTGGAACCTTCGGTGAAAATGAAGCTGGTGGTAACGCCGCTTTGTCGCAGCGAGTCACAAAGCAAATGCCCTTCGTGCCCACCGGCAAAACCCGTTGCAATGGTATCGTTTCCAAGGGCGCTCAGATTCAGTGCAATATTGACTCCTTTTCCCCCGGGAACTGTCATGCTCATTTCCCGGCTGTCGAGCCGGTGCAGCTTGTGGATTTCAAATCCATTTAGGATCAATATTTTGTCAATGGCCGGATTTAACGTGACAGTGAGTATCATGGTGCACCTCCCGGTTTTGGTTGGATAAATGAGCAATCGTGCTTTATATAAATTTAAGGAAAATAATCGTCGGTTTTCGGTAACGTGGAGGATTTTAAGGAGTTATACAACATAAACTATGGAGAGATATAACAGAATATTCCCTTTTGTTCATTGTTCCGTTCTGCTGAAATGAAAATAAAGAAGAGGTGAAATACCATAAACAAAGTCGTTCTTGTATCCAGGGGTTATAGTAGATATACAGAATTAAGCATATTTTAAGTTTTTACAGAGAACCGCTTAAGTTCAGCCGTTGTTAATTTGTCAAGAGTTTAGCGAGTTACAATAGTTCTGGCCTTACGAAGAAGAAAAAAGAAGAACGTAAAGTTGGGGCGGTGATTGTTTCCGCAGCTCATAACGTATAAATTCATTTAAACTTTGACGACATGATTGATATTTCGCACATCCACCCCATGCTTGTTCACTTTCCTATAGCCTTGTTAATTGCCGGTTTCTTTTCTGATATACTTGGTTTATTCGTGAAGAAGGAATTCTTTACCCGTGCCGGATTTTATTTATTAATTTTGGGAACGCTTGGAGCCATTGCTGCGGTGATTACCGGACATATGGCGGGCGATGGCATCGAGTCGGGTTCGCTGAAACAAGCTGTTGAGGTGCACGAAGATGCAGGAACGTTGACTTTATGGCTTGCGTTAATTACTTCGGCTTTCCGAATTGTTCTGGTTTGGCTGGAAAAATACAGGGGAATATTGAAGGCGGCAGCACTGGTTTTGTTTTTAGCTACCGTTTTATCAGTTGCCCGCACCGGATATTATGGAGGAGAGCTGGTTTACAAACATGCAGCCGGTGTTGAATTTAGTTTTGGAAACAACTAATTACTTATCTAACTACTAGTTCGAATCACTATGCGTATTTTAGTCATTGAAGATGAACCGGGGATTGCCAGGTTTTTGAAAGAAGGTCTTGAAGAGGAATCTTTCGCCGTAGATGTAGCAGAGGATGGAATCAAGGGGCAGGAGATGGCTATGGACAATGGTGAAGAATATGATTTGTTGCTGGTTGACTGGATGTTGCCCGGGATGAGCGGTGTGGAGATTGTCCGGCAGATTCGCGAAGAAGGGCTGGAGATGCCTGTCATTTTCCTAACAGCGCGCGACACCGTACAAGATGCTGTATTCGCCCTGGAGATGGGAGCCAACGATTACATTCGAAAACCGTTTTCGTTTGAGGAATTGTTGGCCCGGATCCGGGTCCAGTTGCGTGAGCCTTCCGGGGAAACATCTCGCCTTGGCGTAGGAAAACTGCAAATGGATTTGAATACCCATCAGGTTTTTCGGGGGGAAGAAGAGATTCAGTTAACGCAAAAAGAGTTTGCACTGTTGGAATTTTTGCTTCGGAATAAAGGAAAAGCCTGTTCCCGTACCCGGATAATCGAGCATGTGTGGGATATTCATTTCGACTATGACACATCGGTAATTGACGTGTACATTAATTCCCTCCGGAAGAAAATAGATAAGAAAGATGAACCGGGATTTATCCGCACCATTCGCGGTGTGGGGTACATCATACAAGAGGATTAAAAAACGACAAACACAAAACCTGCGAATGAGACTTAGCTTCAGCAACCGAATTGCTCTGTATTACATGGGCACCACTGCTATTTTGACGCTGGTGGTGTTTTTTTTCATTTACATGGTGGTGCATCAGAGTGTTTACCGGCATTTGGATAGCGAGTTGTCGGCAGAATCGGAGCAGTTAAACGAAGGTTTTGTTATTCTGGATGGTGAGATTGTCATGACAAATCCTTATGAATGGAATGAAAATGAGCATGAGCAGGTTGAGGTGAATCCGATCTTCATGCAAATAAGTGACGTTCACGGTCAGATTATCAAACGTACTCCTAATTTATACGGTGATTCACTGAATGTTTACCTGAATCGTACCGCGAGCTTTTTCATCAATACTACCCTTTCCAAACAGCCTGTCAGGCAGTTACAAACACCGATTTTCGATTCATTGCATGAATTAAAAGGGTATATGGACATGGCCGTTCCGCTGGAAAGTACGATAGTTGTCTTGCGGAATCTACGCAGCGTATTGATTCTGGCTTTTCCGATCGTCCTTATTTTGCTGTTTTTCATTACCAGTTTGATTGCCCGTCGGAGTATTCATCCGGTATTCCGGCTAACCGAGACGGCCGAAAAAATCAGCAGGGAAAATCTGGGCGAACGAATTCCATTGCCTTTGCACGAAGACGAACTGTATACGCTTACGCAGACCATCAATCAGTTACTGGAGCGCCTGGAAGAGGCGGTGATTCGTGAAAAACAGTTTACATCAGATGCTTCCCATGAATTGCGAACTCCACTTTCCATTCTGAAGGGAACCCTGGAGGTAATGTTGCGGAAAAGCCGTGAGCCTGAATATTATATCGAAAAAATCAGCAGTAGTTTATCCGAAGTGAACCGCATGTCGGATTTGGTCGATAAACTCCTGATGCTTGCTCGCTACGAAGGCGACGAAGCACCGGTTCATCTGTCGAGTGTCGATGTTCAAGACTTACTGGAAGGAGTTCTGGCCCGGTTCGAAACACGGTTTGCTGAAAAGAACATAAAGCTGGCGCTGGATTTTACTCCGGAAATTGTTTTACGGACCGATCGGTTTATGCTCGAGCAGATTGTGGAGAATCTGATTACAAACGCAATTAAATATAGCCCGGCCAATTCTAAAATATCAATCTCCCTGAAGAAACAAGGAAATACTGCTATTCTGGCGTTAGCCGATGAGGGGCCAGGTATTCCAAAACACGCATTGGATGGGATTTTCGACCGCTTTTATCGCGTCGATGAATCCCGGAATTCCTTTATCGAAGGCAATGGCCTTGGCCTGGCACTGGTAAGGCGTTTTTGTGGGTTGTTACATATTAAGCCTGAAGTAAAAAGTGAACCCGGAAAAGGAACCGAGTTTATTTTGTTTTTTCCGGAAGAAAATATGATAGAAACGGATGTTTGAGTCTGATTTAAGTTGTTCTTAAGTTTCTCTTTAGACGCCTTTTAAGGTTGGTGTATTAGATTTGTTCTCATAATAAATAAAGAACAAAAACAAACATTAACCATGATGAAAAAAGAATTTTCTTCCTTGTTACTGGCATTTGTTTTGATGCTGGGAATTTCGCCTGTATTTGCTGCAGGAAGTACGCAAACCGTTAAAGATTTGCAGGACGCTTTCACCGGAGAGAGTACCGCTCATGCCAAATACGCAGCCTTTGCGAAAAAAGCTAAAGAGGATGGATATCCTAAAATTGCGTTGTTATTCGAAGCTGCATCGAGAGCAGAAAAAGTTCATGCTGGAAACCATCAATCGGCATTGAAGCAGTTGGGTGCCGAAGTTCCGAATGTAAATCCTGAGTTTGATGTAAAAAGTACGCGTGAAAATCTACAGAATGCCATCGAAGGAGAATCGTACGAAGTAGCAACGATGTATCCCAACTTCTTGAAAGATGCTTCCAACGAAAAGGTGAACATTGCGCTGATGTCTTTCAATTATGCCTTCCAAACGGAAAAGAAGCACAAAGAGATGTACGAAAATGCGCTTGCCTCACTGGATAACAACCAAGTGAAGAGTATGCCGTCGCTATACCAGGTTTGTCTGGTGTGCGGTAATACCTATGCCGGTGAAGGCCCTGCTCGTTGCGGCATTTGTATGACACCAAACGAACGTTTTGTTACGCTGAAACTCTAAATATAGAACGACCTTTTTATCCAGTGTTACTGAAACAATAGGTTGATTAATTGAGAGAAAGGCTTTCCTGGTAAGGAAAGTCTTTTTTTATTGAACCCTGATGACAATTCCAGAGCCCTGAATCTTACCACGGTTACTGGCTCTTCTTCCGTTTTCGTAAGGTTCTTTGCTCAGGTAAATTTGAATGTAGTACAGCCCTTTTTTGTTGAAGCGTTTCCGCAAAGTGATATAGCCGTCGCGGTTGGCGGATGGAATTTGCCAGGGCCACAGCTGAAAGGCAATATCCCTGGAGAAATCGTTGTAGCTATTCAGCCGGTTAATTTGGTCACGTGTCATTGGCTTTAGCGGCGGCTCGTAGTAACCGATGATGGCATACGGGTAGAGCTTTTTATCCAGCAACCGGAATTGTATTGTTGCCGTTTCTCCTTTTTTAATAGTTTGCCGGAAAGGATGAAACTGCAAATAACGGTCGATAAATTCTTCATAGTACCGGAAGCCATGATCACACCAGGCTGTCCCAATACCAACGTAGTTATGAAATGGCCCGATAACCGTTTGTTTATGGCCGTCATTAGGAGCCTTTTCTTCCATAAAACCGGAATGAGCGCTTTCCATCAACTTGACAATGTCGTCGAATTCCGGCGAAATCCTTCCGGTAGTAATAAGAGCGGACGCATTTTCCGATACATGGTCGGTTCCACCCGCAAAGGCGTATCGATGATAGGGTTTCTCGCCCTCAAGGTTCCAGTGTCCGAAAAAGCCGTTGTCACACGATTCCCGGCTCATCTGATTGGCAACGCGGCTGGCCAGAATATCGAGCTTTAACGGCGGAACATGATATTTTTCCCGGCTTTCATTGATTCGGTGCAGCAGGATAATTTTTGACAAGAGCATCAAATCATCATCCCGGAAGGCACTTAGTCGGTGTTCTTTGTTATTCAGGATTTGGTAGTAGCCAAATTCCTCGCGGGAAATGTGATATGTGCGGAGTTTCTGATCTACTTCATTTTTGCGACTGATCACATTTTGTGATAATGCTTTTTCATTAGCAAGACTGAGAGAAACAAGAAGCAAAACAAAAAGTGTAATGATTTTCATGCTCGTTAACTAATATAGCCCATAACGATATAACAAATATCGAACCTTTTGGATGAAGAGATATTTATTTTAAGCCAACAAAAAAAGGGACGGATGCTGTAAACATCGCCCCTTTTTCGCTCTCGGGTTCCTCGGGGAGGAAGGGATTGGTTGGGTCGAAAAAAATAAATTGGTTTTGAAAAAGTCAACCAAGCCTTGCTCAACTAACTGAATCCATCATTCTAAACCTGACTGCTCTGATAGGTCAATATTTTATTGATAAATAACAGATAATCTTTTAGTTGTGTGTTTTTAACTGTTGTTTTATAAAAAACGATGATGTTGTGAAATTGGTATGTGGGAGAGTAAAAAAAAATGAAGTTTTTTGTGCAGTAAATCAATATGTTAATGAGTGGAAGAATGAGTGAGGATTACCTTTGAATTATTCCTTCGTTTTTGGACTTAATAAAACGATAAAAATACCAATAACAGGTGTAAGCAAAATACACCAGAAAACGGAACGCCCATAACCAATGGTCCGGTTTTTTCCGATGTATTCTGCAATAAAATGGGTGAGAATAATGTAGACTACACCAAATACGATCGATATGACAATTCCGGCATTCATATTAAGCTATATGAGGTAATACAATTTACCGGCTCCTCTTGTAGTCCCGTCTCCTCGATCTAATTTATGGCAAATTCAACTATTTTGCTCTTTTTTCAAGTGATTTTATCAGGGCTGAAAAGTCATCCCGGGCAAATCCTTCGGCTTTTGCCGATGCATAAATTTCGGCCGCAACTGATGCCATAAACTGCGGAACACCGTTGTCATAAGCGGTCAATCCCAGCAAGTGCAGGTCTTTTTGCATCCACTCCAACGGGAATTCGACCGAATAGTCGTTCGATTTAATTTTGTCCGCTTTTGCCTTGATAAAAGGTGCCGTCACTGGAAGTGCAGGTAAGAATTCGAGGAGAAAGTCACGGGAGAATCCCATCTTCTCGCCCAAAACAACCGACTCGGCAAAAACAGCCATTGCCTGGGCCAGCTGCGAATTGACCAGCATTTTCAGTGACGTTCCCATTCCGGTATCACCGGCGTGAACGGTTTTCTTTCCCATGATATCGAATAACGACTGAACCTCTTGCATATCGTGGGCAGCTCCACCAACCAGGAACACCAATTCACCTTTTTCCGCCGGGATTTTACTTCCTGCAACCGGTGCGTCCATAAAGCGTACATTGTGACTTCTGGCTTTAGCCGCCGCATCCCGCGAGAAACCCGGGTCGACAGTGGTACAATCAACCCACAGTGCATTTTGCTTCATGCGTTTTACGAAGCCTGCATCACCCAACGCAACATCGTTAACCACACCTGGCGTTGAGAGCATCGAAATAACCACGTCAGCCTCTTTCACAGCGTCGGCTGACGATTGCGCTACCGTGGCACCTAATTTACCCAGTTCGTCGGCAGCAGAGTGCGTCCGGTTGTAAACGGTTACGTCCAGATTTTCTTTTACCAGATTTTTAGCCATCCGGCCTCCCATGATTCCCAATCCGATAAATGCGATTTTCATAACAGAATATTTTTGAGTTTAACTAAATCAATTTGTCTTTCACTATTTAATAACTGAACAGGAAAGCAAAGGTTTGTTGGTCAGGTTTAAAAATTTATAATTTAAATTATTGAAAAACATCGACTTAAATTATTATTCGACGTTAATAAAACAAAATTCCCCCATAACAATCTGTTACAGGGGAACTTGGTTCGGTAACGGGTTTTAGAACAAGCCGGTAATATTTCCTTCGTTGTCGATATCGATATTTTCGGCGGCAGGTTTAGCCGGTAATCCGGGCATTCGCATAATGTTACCCGTAATCGGAATAACAAAACCAGCACCTGATGCAATTTCAATATTGCGTACGGTTACCACGAAATCCTTCGGACGGCCCAGCAATGCCGGGTTATCCGAGAGTGACTTTTGTGTTTTGGCAATACAAACCGGCAATTTATCCAGTCCGAGCTTTTCAATCTTCTTCAAATCTTTTTTGGCCTGGCTGGAAAAATCGATGGCTTCGGCTCCGTAAATGCGCTTGGCGACGGTTTCGATCTTTTTCGGGACGTCCCATTCCCAATCGTACAACGGTGTTATTTGGTTGTCGCATCGTTCACATGTTCCGGCAACAATATCGGCCAGTTCCAGTGCACCTTCTCCGCCTTTCGCCCAAACGTCGATGGGGGAGACTTCCACGCCCATTGACTTGCATTTCTCCACAATCAGATTGATTTCGGCATCGGTATCCGAGGTAAAACGGTTAATGGCAACAATAGGACAAGCCCTGAACTGCAACATATTTTCGATGTGTTTTTCAAGGTTGGCAAACCCCTTTTGCAACGCTTCCAGATTTTCCTCTTTCAGAGAATCGAGTGGAGCGCCGCCGTGATATTTCAGGGCACGTACGGTGGCGACCAAAACAACGGCCGAAGGCTGCAAATCGCCATAACGGCATTTGATATCGATGAATTTTTCGGCACCTAAATCGAATCCGAAACCTGCTTCCGTTACCACATAATCCGAAAGGGAAAGTCCCATGCGAGTAGCAATGATGGAGTTGGTTCCCTGCGCAATATTGGCGAACGGTCCACCGTGAATAATGGCCGGCGTGCCTTCGATGGTTTGCACCAGGTTGGGCTTAATCGCGTCTTTCAGCAAAGCCGCCATGGCACCTTGCGCTTTCAGATCGCGGGCATAAATGGGCTCGCCGCTGTAGGTGAATCCAATGAAGATATTACCCAGGCGCCTTTTCAAATCTTCAAAGTTGTCAGCCAGGCACAAAATGGCCATAATTTCAGAGGCCGCTGTGATATCGAAGCCGGTTTCCCTGGGAACTCCGGAAGTGGTGCCACCCAAACCCAGAACCAATTGTCGCAATGCCCGATCGTTCATGTCCATCACACGCTTCCATTCGACAGTACGTGGATCGATACCCAGCGAATATTGCTTGTTTTGCAGATTGTTATCGATTAACGCAGCCAGCAGATTGTGCGCTTTTTCAATCGCCGAAAAATCGCCGGTGAAGTGCAAATTAATGTCTTCCATTGGCAAAACCTGCGACCATCCACCTCCGGTTGCTCCACCTTTGATTCCGAAAACCGGTCCAAGAGACGGTTCACGCAGGACAACTGTTGTGTTATAATTGCGGCGGTTCATGGCCTGCGAGAGACCGATGGAAACAGTGGTCTTTCCTTCTCCGGCAGGTGTAGGCGAGATAGCCGAAACCAAAATCAATTTGTGCTGCTTTACCTTTTCTTTGTCAATAAACTGAAGTGGAATTTTAGCTTTGTACTTCCCGTACAATTCCAAATCGTCAAATCCGATGCCCAGTTTTTCAGCAATTGTCGTGATGGGCTTCATGCTCACGGAATGTGCAATTTCAATGTCGGTCTTCATCTAAATTTCGTTCGTTTATGGTTTTGCCGGATACGCCGGTTCCTCAATTTTACCTCAATGGTTATGGTAAGATTTAGGCATAGTACGAACTTACCGAAAGAATGAAACCGAGACAATGTCATCTGTCAGCAATTTTCCTGATAAAAGAAGTCGGAAGGAATTTTTAAATAGGATGGAGCAAAAAAAGAGGCTGTCCAAAAAGGGCGGCCTCATTTTTTAAGCAGCTAGCCTGATTGTTCCGAACATTTTGCTGATTTTTGGTAGGCATTGTTGTATGTCTGCTTTTGTGCAGGATATTGCTTCAAAAACGAAAATAATTGTATAAGGAACGGAATTTTTCGGATGTTTGGACATAGTTAGGGCCACTAACTTCCTCAAGTTGTGTCCAATGGCCATTAACCCAAACTCTACTTCTACCTTGGATAATCCTTTGAGGGTAAACCGGTTAAATTTGTTGTTTGATTTCAGCTGCCCAAACACCGCTTCCGGTTCGATGGGGCGCATACTGCGGTGGTAAAGGCCTTCTTCGCTGGTTAACCTTTCTCTTGCCAACCGGCGTAATCGGGTTAGATTGTGGTTGATTTCGAGCTTTCGGTTCCCCCTGGCTTTATAGCACAGCCCCCGAAGCGGGCATCCCGTGCAATTTTGTGCCTGGTAGATACTCACCTGGTATTCATATCCCAACTGTGTTTTGCGACTGTTACTCCCCACCTTACTGATGCGTTGTCCCATGGGGCAGACATAAAAATCCTTTTGCTGATTGTAATACAGGTTTGCTGGCAAAAAAGCATTATTCCTTTGACTTCTTTTTTGTTCTTTATGAAAGTAGTTGTACTTGACAAAGGCTTTTATGCCCTGATCTTCCAGATGTTGGTAATTCTCTTCGCTGCCATAGCCTGAGTCGGCAACCACCGTGGACGATCGCCTGTTGTAAAGTGATTCAAAATGGTCAAGGTGTGGTATCAGAGTGCTGGTATCGCCGGCGCGCTGATGAAGTGAAAAATGGGTAATAAACTGGTTCTCCGTGCTGATTTGAGTATTGTAAGCAGGCTTTAACTGCCCGTTTTTCATATGATCCTCTTTCATGCGCATGAAGGTGGCATCGGTATCCGTTTTTGAGTAGCTGTTTCTTTGGCCCAGGGTTTCCAGTTGCTGTTTGTATTTTTTCAGCTTCGGTAAGGCATCCGATTCCAATTGTTTCAACTGTTTTTGCTGTTTCCTGTTTAGTTTTGAGAGTTGCTCATTTATCTGGCGAATCTTCTGTTGCAACAGTTCGGAATCAATCGTCTGTGGCAGAGAATCTTCATCAGGAGCAGCAGAGTCCACTTCAATGCTTTCCTCAATCTCTTTTAGTACTTTCTCGATTTTGGCTTCAAGCTTCTCCTTGTATTTTTCAACTGAGCCACGCCAAACAAAAGTGTAGCGATTCGAGGTTGCTTCGATTTTGGTCCCGTCGATGTATTGTACATCAAGGCTAACGTACCCCATTTCGTTCATTAACCGAACCATGGAGGCAAACAACTGATGGATTTTATTTTTTAATTTCTGACTGCGGAAGTTATTAATGGTCCTAAAATTAGGCGTTGCTTCACCCGAAAGCCACATGTAATGGATATTTTCCTGAAGTTGCCGTTCTATTTTCCGGCAGGAATAGATATTGTTCAGATAACTGTAAAATAGTATCTTAATCATTACCCGAGGATGATACGAACTTGTTCCGCCGCCTTTATACGTCGATAAAATATCGTCTATGTTTAACTGGTCAACAACCTGATTAACCAGACGAACCGGGTGATTAGCCGCTATTTTATCGCTTAGGTTACCCGGAAACAGTACTGACTGTTGGGAAGTAACACTTTTAAATCGTACGTTTGATCGTGTTGTCATTAGCACCTTTAAGATACAAACCTTAAAGGGACAACAAAAACAAAGGCTGTCCAATTTTACTTTTTGGACAGCCTCTTTCTAAATATTTACGGTTTGGGATAATCTTTCAGGAGATCGACGGTTTTGGCAATTTCTTCGTCGGGTAATTCATAATCAGTGAGCTGTCCCTGCAGAAACTTGTCGTAGCCAACCAAATCCATCAATCCGTGTCCGGAGAAGTTGAAGACGATGGTTTTCTCTTTACCTTCTTCTTTTGCTTTCAACGCTTCGCGGATGGTGGCTGCAATGGCGTGGTTCGTTTCCGGAGCAGGAATGATTCCTTCCGTTTTTGCGAACAAAACACCGGCGTTGTAACACTCGTTTTGATGCAAGGAAACCGGACTTACCAGGCCAGCTTCTACTGCTGCACTAACCAGCGGAGCCATTCCGTGGTAGCGAAGTCCACCAGCATGAATAGGTGCAGGAATGAAAGTATGTCCGAGACTGTGCATAGGAAGGAGGGGAGTCATCTTGGCAATATCACCGTGATCATAGAGGAACGGAGCTTTCGTCAGAGTCGGGCACGAAGCGGGTTCAGCTCCAATAATTTCGATATCAGCGCCATTAATCTTGTCGTTTACAAAAGGGAACGAAAGTCCGGCGAAGTTACTTCCACCACCACAGCAACCGATTACCACATCCGGCTTTTTGATGCCGACCTTGGCCAGCTGCTTTTTAGTTTCCAAACCGATGATTGTCTGATGCAGCATCACGTGGTTGAGAACAGAGCCCAGCGAATAGCGGGTTTCACCGGTTGGGTCAGTCACAGCCGCTTCGATGGCTTCCGAGATGGCAATACCCAAACTTCCGGGCGTATCCGGATCGCTCTCGAGCACGGCTCGGCCGGCCGCTGTTTCCATACTCGGACTGGGAATGCATTTTCCGCCCCAGGTATTCATCATCATCTGCCGGAAAGGCTTTTGTTCGAAACTCACCCGGACCATGAACACTTTGCACTCGAGTCCTAGTTGGGCACAGGCAAACGACAGAGCGCTACCCCATTGCCCGGCACCGGTTTCGGTGGTAATGCGTTTGATGCCAAATTCTTTATTGTAGTAAGCCTGAGCAATGGCTGTGTTGGGTTTATGGCTTCCGGCCGGAGACACACTCTCGTTTTTGTAGTAGATTTTGGCCGGAGTGCCCAACGCCTTTTCCAAAGCGTAAGCTCTCACCAACGGGCTGGGACGCCAGATGGAAAGCAATTCAAGCACTTTTTCAGGAATATCAATCCAGCGTTGGGTACTGACTTCCTGTTCAATAATGTTCATCGGAAAAACGGGAGTCAGCATTTCGGGTGAAACCGGTTTCCCGTCGGGTCCAAGCGGAGGATTCATTTTCAGGTCCGCGGCCAGGTTATACCATTGCCGTGGCATTTCCGATTCATCGAGAAAGATTTTTTTCTGCAGCATAATAAATGGTTTAGCGGTAATTGCGTTGAGAGAAGTAAGAGGACTTTTCATCAACAATTTTAAAGATACAACTCGATAAGAATTTTCGCATCATAAAACATTTGTAATATGTCGAAAATGTATTTATTCAAAAGTAAGAAAAATTGTGAAAAGTAAAAATCAAGGAATGAGGGGAGAAGAGCTATGCTGCAAAAATTTCTGATCGGCGCAGGAGGCAGGTAAAAAAAGTCGCATCAACGATGAACTGTGATGCGACTTGAGTTTATTTTACTTCGAGGGAAGTGAAAAGCTTGGTGTATTTTTTCCAGCGCGTGGAGAAGCAACTGTCGTGGAATCCCGATATTCATTCGTTGGTAATATTCTCCGCCCGGTCCGAAAGCTTTGCCGGGAGAAAGTCCAAGACCAGCCTCGCAGATGAGGCGCTCGCGAACATCTTCAAGCGGAAGCCCGGTTTGCGAGAAATCGAGCCAAACCAGGAAAGAAGCTTCGGCTTCCATGGGAATGATTTCCGGAAGGTTTTCTTTAAAGAAAGCATGAACGATGCGATGGTTTTCTTCGAGGTAGGAGATCAACTCTTTTCGCCATGCTTCACCGTGTTGGTAAGCAGCCCGTGCCGCTTCGTAAGCCATAATATTGCCACGGAAAAGATGCAACGCATGCATCCGGTGATTCAACTTTTCACGAATTTCCGAATTGGGAACGATGGCGGTAGCAGCTGATAATCCAGCGATATTGAAGGTTTTTGTGGGTGAAATGAGTGTAATGCTGTTCATCGCTGCTTTTTCTGAAACCGTAGCAAATGGTATGTGTCGATAGTCATTCAGCACCAGGTCGGCGTGAATTTCGTCTGAAATGACCAACACATTGTTTTCTGCAGCGATCGAAGCCAGCTCCTTCAATTCGTCTTCAGACCATACACGACCACCCGGATTATGGGGATTCGACAGGATAAAGATGCTGATGTTCTCTTTCATTTTTTTCCGCAAGTCTTCAAAATCCATGTGGTACTTTCCGTTCTCCAGTTTCAGGTTACTGAAAACGACTTGTCGATCGAGTTTCTGAGGAACATCGAAAAACGGAGTATAAACCGGAGCGTGAACCAAAATATTTTCGCCCGGCTGGGTGAAAGCTTCCAATGCCAGCCCAATGGTAGGAACAACGCCGGGAACAAAGCTCATCCACTCACGGTCGATTTCCCAGTTGTGATGCGAGTCCTGCCATTCCCGGATGGTTTCAAAATAATCATCTCCCGGTAGGGTATAGCCGAAAACGCCGTGATTGGAACGTTGGTGCAGTGCTTCAATAACCGGTTCCGGACTGCGAAATTCCATATCGGCCACCCAAAGAGGGATGACATCTTCGCGTCCGAAAAGCGCTTTGCGCCGGATGTACTTAATGGCGCCTGTTCCGGAGCGATCTACAATTTGGTCGAAGTTAGTTGTCATGGTAAGGGTTTAAATAAAAAACCCCGGACCATACGGACCGGGGCGTGATTTTTCTGCAACAGTTATTTACTTTCCGGATTCACCTCGATAGATGATGTAATAGGAAGCGCTTTCCGGTATATAGCGGAAACACCGCAATACCGATCCTGTGAAAGATTTACCGCTTTTTCAAGCTTTTCCATGGGTAAATCTTCTCCCCAGAACTGATAAGTGATGTGCATACTGGTATAAACCTTCGGATGCTCTTCACCCAGTTCGCCTGACACTTTTACATCAAAATTATCGGGATTAACCCGCATCTTTTTCAAAATGGAAATAACGTCCATGGCGGTACAGCCAGCCAGGGCAGTCAGCATGAACGGTTTCGGACGAGGGCCACGGTCTTTGCCGCCCACTTTTTCGTCCGCGTCCAGCATGATTTTGTGCCCGTTGACTTCGGCTTCGAAAGCCATGTCTTCTTTCCAGGAAATTCCTACTTCATGCTTCATAAAATAGTGCTGCTTTTTTTAGTTTGCCTGAACTTTAAGTACATCGCTGATAGCCTGAACGAAGGTGTCTTTAGGAAGTGCACCCATGGCCATCTGAGGTTGACCTTCAACCGGGATGAACAGCAATGACGGAATGCTCTGAATACCGAACATAGCAGCCAGTTCGCGCTGGTCTTCCGTGTCTATTTTATAAATTTTTAGTTTTTCTTCACCGTACTCTTCCTGGAGTTCTTCCAGAATAGGAGCCACCATTTTACAAGGGTTACACCAGTCAGCGTAGAAGTCGATGATAGCAGGTACGTTACCTTCGAATTTCCAGTCCTGGTTATTTTCGAAATCGAATACTTTTGATTTAAAAGTGTCTTTTGTCAAAAATTCTAATGCCATGTTGTTTCTTTTTTTGTGGTTCTTAAATATCGTTTATTAAATATTGCCAATAGCAAAAGTTTCGATGCAAAAATAATTAGTGATTTTTAAAAAACAAACTTTTCTGACAAAAAAGTTGCTAATAGCAAAAAATGTGCTTGTAAATATTTGCTTTATTTGTATTTTTGTATCCGGAAAAGAATCGAAAATATTAATATACAATGGAGAACGGGAATGGAATCATGTTTATGATCTATGAACTGAGGCGCAAATGTGCTTCGGTCGATCAGCGTTTAATGGACGATTTAGGACTTTCGCAATCGGAATTATTATTCTTTTCGGCACTGGATAACTGCGAGAAAATCAGTAGTCCGGAGTTGGCGAAGAACATGGATCTTTCACCATCGCGCGTCAGTAGGGTCGTGGACAAACTGGTAAACAATGGTTTTCTGATCCGGGAAATCGACCCGAATGATCGAAGAGCCATCACGTTAAACCTGACCGGAAAAGGAAAGAGCGTGAAGGAACAGATTGATACGGGACGGCAGGAGTGCGAAGCGCAGTTGATGGAAATTATGCCGGACACCGATATGAAGAAATTCAGCGAACTGGTCACGAAGATCGTAACTACTTTAAAATAGAAAATTCCCCGCAGGCATGATGACCTGGGGGAATTCAACTATTTATCATTGATATCGCATCGATTCTCTATTTCTCTCCACGCAATTCTTTTTCGGTCATAGCTGGTACCGCATTAAAACCGCCAGCGCACGATAATAATCATGCTCGGCGCTCAGAAAATTCTCGTAAGCACCGATATAATAGTTCATCTCGGTGACGTAATTGATGATTGAGATTTGCCCCAACTGAAGCGATTTGTTCAGCAATGGCACACTCGACATCTCTTCCAGGCCTTTCCGGTAATTTTCCACCGACTTTCGCAACGATTCTACCTGGCTGTAGGTTTGCTCCAGTTCGAACCAGGCCTGTTTCAACTGGCCGGTGTATTGTGCCGCTGCCCATTCCTGTTGCGCTTTGGCTCGTTTTACATTGTTTTTGTTGGACCACAATGGAATGGAAATCCCCACTTTCGGTCCACCGTATTTTTCCCCCGGAACCGTTTCTGATTCATAACCTACCATGAGTTTGGGTAAGCCCTTTGCTCCGGCTAGTTTACGAGCTTCTTCAGCGATGTTTTTTCCTGCTTTCGCCGAAAGAAGATCGGGTCGCGAACGGATGATGTCACTGAACAATGAGTCTTTTCCCGGCAGGATTTCTTCCCGGTAGGAAAACTGACTTAATGCCGGCAACGAATCGCCACACAACCAGGTGAGTTTTTCAACCAATTGTCGCTCGTTTGCCTTGATGAGCGTTAGCTGATTTTCCAGTTCGATGCGCTGAATGCGGGCTTTGTTCACTTCCAGAATTGTCGCTTCGCCTCGTTCCATTTTTCGGTTGAGCGATTCGTGGAGTTTCACCGTGTTTTGCACCCGATCGGTTAAATAGCGGTCGCGCTTTCGCTGATATACCAGTTCGTAGTAGGTGAGCTGGGTTTCGAGCAATAGTTGTTGCCGGAAATCGCTGTAATCCCACTCCGCCTTTTCCGATTGATTATCTGCCAGCTTATTCCGGTAATGATACACTGAAGGAAAATCGAGACTTTGGGTTGCTGAAAAGACTTTTTTGTTACCTAGTGCATCCGTGTTTCCGGGCATGAAACCAAATTCCACTTCCGGATCGGAAGGAGTCAGACCTGTGCGGTACTCCCATTGTTTTGCATCTTTTAGCTTCCGGCCAGCCTCCATACTTGGATTCGCCTTTTCGGCTGCCTGAAGGAGCTGCTGGAGCTCGTTTTGAGCCATGGCTGGCGAGAAAATCAAGATCATCGTAAAAAGGAGCAGGATTTTCATAGCACTTTTCTTATTCATACTTTCTGTTCTCATCGTTTTTCCTCCTCTTTTATTTCTTTCCGGTTTAACCGGAAATAGACCACCGGTATCACAAATACGTTCAGCAAGGTGGAAGTAAGTAGACCACCCAAAATGACAATGGCCATGGGGCTTTGGATTTCGTTGCCCGGAAGCTCGCCGTTCACCGCGAGTGGAATCAAAGCTAAAGCTGCTGTCAGAGCGGTCATCAGAATCGGATTCAGCCGGTCAGCCGATCCTCGAATGATACGTCGATAGAGTCCTACACCTTCGTTTTTCAGTGCCTGATAACGGGAAACCAGCAGAATACCGTTTCGGGTGGCGATACCAAACAACGTGATGAACCCGATGATAGCGGGAATGCTCATTACGCCCGATGTGAAGGCGACGGCCATCACACCGCCGATGAGCGCCAAAGGCAAGTTGAGCAGAATAACACTGGTAACTTTCATGTCTTTGAATTCCTGGTAAAGCAGCAGGTAGATAACCAGCAGCGCAAACAGCGACGCCAGCAACAGCTTACGTTGCGCGTCGGCTGCACTTTCGAACTGGCCACCATATTCTACGCGATAGCCTTCCGGAAGAACAACTTCCTGTTCCACTTTATCGCGAATGTCTTTTACCACTGAGTTCAGGTCGCGTCCGGCCACGTTGCATGAAACGACCAGCTTTCGCTGAACATTCATCCGGTTGATGGTATTGGGGCCCGACTCGGAACGAACATCTGCGACGTAATACAGCGGTACTTTGCGTCCATCGCCGGTGTCGATAAGTGCATTCTTAATGGCTTCGATGTTCCCCCGGTGTTCATCGTCAAAACGGATGACCAAATCAAACGAGCGTTCTTTTTCAAACACATCGCCCATCTTTTCTCCGGCGAAAGCCACATCCACAAACTGGTTGAACTGTTTCATCGGGATGTCGTAACGGGCCAGCATTTCCCTTTTCGGGCGAATGCGGATTTGGGGAATTTCAATCTGTTGCTCCACGAAGGGATCAGCTACGCCGTCAATACCCGTCATCAGCGACTTGATGCGTTCGCCCAAATCGTGCATCTCCGGAAGACTGGTGCCGTAAATGCTGATGGCGATATCGGCCCGGGAACCGGAAAGCATGTGATTGATGCGGTGACTAATGGGCTGCCCGACTTCGATGGAGACGCCGGGAAGCGTGTTCAATTTTTGCCGGACTTCCTTTAGAAAAGCATTGCGTGAACGTTTTCCCAGGTGAAAAGGTGCGTCGATTTCTGAGACGTTGGCACCAAACGCATGTTCGGCCAATTCGGCTCGTCCGGTTCGGCGTTCGGTAACCTGAATTTCGGGAACGGAAAGCAGCAACTTTTCTGCTTCTCGTCCGATTTTATCCGATTCGGCCAGTGAAATTCCCGGCATCGAAGCCACGTTGATGGTCAGTGTCCCTTCGTTGAAAGGAGGGAGGAAACTTCCACCAAATTGCGAAAGGAAAATCAATGCGACAATGAAAAGAGCGAGCGAAAGACCGATGGTGAGATTTTTGGCCCGCATTACCTGAACCAGAGCCTTTCTGTACCATTCAACCGTTTTGGTCTCGAGCCAGCTTCCTTTGCTGTGCTTCTTCAGTCGCTTCCGGTTTACGAGCAATAAACTGGAAAGAACAGGCGTGACCGTAATGGCCACGACCAGCGATGAAAACAGCGAAATGATATACGCGACGCCCAACGGCCGCAACATGCGGCCTTCCATCCCGCTAAGGAAAAAGAGCGGAATAAATGCGACCATAATGATGAGGGTGGCATTCATGATAGAAGCCCGGATTTCGACCGAAGCTTCATAGATTACTTTGAGCGATTTGCGCCTTTTTCTCTTTGGCAACCGGATATTTTCCCGCAAACGCTTATACACGTTCTCCACATCAATGATGGCATCGTCGACCAGCGATCCGATAGCGATAGTCATCCCACCAAGTACCATGGTGTTGATGGTGTAGCCCATCAGTTTCATCACGATAACGGACATTAAAAGTGAAAGTGGAATGGCTGCCAACGAGATAAGCGTCGTTCGGTAGTTCATCAGGAAGAGCGCCAGGATGATGGCCACAAAGATGGCACCTTCCATTAGCGCACGCTCCACGTTGCTAATCGATGTATCGATAAAGGTTCGTTGCGAGAAGACGTCGGTGTGGATTTTGACATCGGGTGGCAATGTTTTCGTAATAGCCGCCAGTTCGGCGTCGATGTTATCGCTCAGTTCTCGGGTGTTAACGTTCGGTTGTTTCGAAACCGTCAACACAACCGCTTTTCCTCCTTTGTAAGAACCGTCTCCGATTTTTGGCGCCGCACCGATGCGTAATTCTGCTACATCTGAAAGCTTAACAGGGAACCCATTCGCTACCCGAATAACCGTGTTACCCAACTCATTCACTTCGTTGGAACGGCCGATTCCTCGTACAATGTAGCTGTTTCCGTATTCCTCGATGAAGCCGCCGGGCACATTATCGTTGTAACCGTTCAGCAGTTCGATCAGCTCATTGAAACGGATGCCATAATAGCGTAGCTTTTCCGGGTTAACCAGAATTTGGTATTCTTTGTATTCACCGCCGATGGTTGTCACCTGGGCTACTCCGCCAACGGAGAGAATTCGCGGCCGCACCTGCCAGTCGGCAAGTGTGCGCAGCTCCATGGGCGATGTTGAATCGGCTGTCATGGTGAAAACCATGATTTCGCCCATCAACGAAGACTGCGGTGCGAGAGTAGGGCTTCCCACACCCTTTGGAAGTCGGTCGCGGATAGTCATCAATTTTTCGGCAACTACCTGCCGGGCATTGTAAACGTCCATCCCCCAGTCGAACTCGGCCCAGACAATGGAAAAGCCCATGGCCGATGACGAACGTACCCGTCGCAATCCGGTGGCTCCATTAATGGCTGTTTCGATGGGGAAGGAGACCAGCTGTTCCACTTCTTCGGGCGCCATCCCGTGTGCTTCGGTCATTACTACAACGGTCGGCGCATTCAGGTCGGGAAAGACATCTACCTCCATCTGTCTAACGGAATAATATCCGACGAGCATCAGCAGTAGCGCTCCGACAATGATAAGCAGCCGGTTGTGCAATGAGAATTGTATGATCTTATTTAGCATGTAAATGAATTCAGGAGGTTAGTGATTGTGATTATGTGCCGGGGCAGTTCCACTCATGGAAGCTAGTTTAACACGGTAAGCACCTTTGGCTACCACTCGTTCACCAGCTTCCAGCCCGGATAAAACTTCGAGGCGTTCGCCGTCGTTTCTTCCGGGAGTGATGTACCGTTTCAGGTACTCTTCGCCATCCTTTTGCACAAAAACATAGAAGTTTCCTTGTTCTTCCATCAATGAAGAGAGAGGAATCGTCAGCGCATTCTTGAAAGAACCGGCTTTCAGATAAACTTCCACGTATGATCCGGGAATCAGGTTTTCGGTGTTTTTAACTTCGAAATACACCGGCGTGAAGAAGGTTTTATCGAGAGTCGATTTTCCGAAGGTGATCTTTTTCCCACCCAAATTGTCGATGGAGTGCACCTGCTGGTCGTAAGGCGTGATAAAGTTGGCCGAGAAAACACTTGGCAAGCGTGCATAATCCTTTTGAGGTACATCAGCCCTAAGCGTTAGTTTCCGGTTTTGTGTGATAACCATCAATGCTTGTCCTGCTTGCACAAACTGACCTTCGGACACCAAACACTCTTTGATGAAACCGTTTTGCGGTGCAACAATCCGTTCTCCCTGTGTAGTATGGAAGCGACTGATATTTTCATAAACGGCTTTTGCACTTTTGAATTCGGCTTCCGCTGAGCGAAACTCGGTTTGCGTAATCAGCCGGTCATCGATCAGCTGTTTGGAACGTTCGTAATTTTGGCTGGCTTTATCGTAAGCCGCTTTGGCTTTTAGATAATCCTGATTTAGGTTACCGTCCAGTAGTGACGCTGATAAGGTCATCAGCTCTTCGTTCTTTTTCACTGGTTCTCCGGAAAGAAGCTGGGTGCCACCCAAAAGAACAGTTCCTCGGTGTTTGGCCGTTACAACAATTTCGTCGCCCTGCGCCGGCATGATTTCACCGGATGTTTTGATGATTTCGAAGAACGGTTCTTCCTTCACCGGTGCAACGGCAAAATCAATTTTCCAAGCTTCCTCCTTCAGGAATGCAATGGCTTTGGCATTCTCGTGGTGTTCCTGCTGACTTTCGTGAAAAGCATCATGGTTCTCATAGACGTTGATGTTGTTCAGCGGGAACAAAACAGGGACTCCTTTGTCGGTCAGTTCCATTTTGAGGTCGATTGGACCGGTCTTTTTCGGTGAAAAGGCCAAATGAAAAATGCCCGGAACTTCCGGCTGATTCGCTGAGGCAACCAATTTGTTATTGTGCAGAAGTTTCAGACTTCCCTGTTGCAGCGGTTTGTATTCCGGCAAGCGGGTAACATGCACCAGCAGCTCGGCTTTCTCGTTTTCGATAAAAGGAGTCGACTCGAAGAAGAGTTCGTAACGGTTGTTACGGTCGTAAATCGTGTACGTCTGTTTTTCAACGGCTGCGTGCTCTTCGTGTTCTTCTTGAGCTTCATGATTATGAGTGCTATGACAAGCCGTTGTCATTCCCCCGGCAATCGATAGAGCCAGGAGGAGCAATCTGAATTTCTTCATGATAAAAATGTAAGTGAAATGAATATCGCATTGATGAATATTCCCCGGAAAGCTCGCAGAAAATGGCGTAGCTATACCGTTAACCGGAAAATTCAGGTTCGGTCGGGAAACGAGTATTTAAGCACGATATTCGGGAGGTCCTCTGACGGTTGAGACCTTAACGGGAGGATCATGATAAACCGGAAGAATAGCAATTGGATAGTCTGTTTCTTTCGGTTCGTCTGAGTTAAGTTTATACTCTGGAAAGAGCGTAATGAATTGTGGATTGAAATGCAGTAAAACTGAGGTGAATAGCCAGTTGTGGTGATTGGGTTGCGTACATTCACCGTGCTCGTTGCTGGCGTCGTGATGATGAGGAGCGGGAATCCGGAAAATCTGAGGTGTATCCTCGTGCTCCATATAGCAGATCTGTTCCGGTTCGCCGGAGCCAACAGGTTCCGCGTGCCAGATACCGTCGTGGTAAATAAAGACGGCGGCTAAAATGATGAGCCATAATCTGCTATGTAATGAAACTTTCATCGCGAAAGCAAAAATAGCAGATTATGTCAATTCCGCAAATAGCAGAAAATGTGCTGCGAAGCAACTTTAGTCAGACTGCCGGCCGGAACCCGTCGGGGCTTAGCACCGGAGGCTCATGGTCTTCCGGTGTCGTGAGCTGAATCACTTTCGCAACATTTTCCTCGTCCTGGTAAGCAAAATAAGAGTATAGTTTCTCCACAGCTATTCGAATGGCCTGATTGATGGGCATTGGCTTTCCTGCCAATTCCGGGTCAATCGCCCAAAGTTGCATGCTGTAATCACGGAAGATTGGGAGGTTATCCGTCTCATTGGATGATAGTTGAACTGCATGCTGTACACTATCCGGGAAATTGCTTTTCATGGTTTTGCAAGTAACCAATTCGGGAATTCCGATCCGGTTTAACCGGAATCCAAATCCAAACATCCGGCAGATCAGACCTCTGTAGGGATAAGCTGAGCATCCCCAGGTTCCGCTTTGCTGCGCACTTTTATCCAATAGAACACAAAGATCTCCCTCTTTCAGGTTATCCAGTTTTTCCAGGAAAGCATCCATTTGCCCCACTCGATGAAGATAAGCGGCTAATGGATAGAATTCGAGTGGCGTAGCCTCGATACTTTTATTATGACAGCAAAGACTGCAATGTGTCACGCAGTTCAGACCCGTTTGGTCCGATATTTTGGCGAGATGTTCATCAAGTCCTTTGAAGACCATCTCTACGGCTTCAATTTTCTCTTCAGGTTTCATCAGGCAACCATTGTTACCTATAATAATTCTACTACGATATCATTGACTTTCCTGCATGAGCCGGTCGGCTCCAGGCGGCAGCAATTTTACAAAATAGAGTGATTGGTTGTATCGGTTGTCTTAAAAAAAATATTCTGGTCCTAAGTCGTTTAGTGCCAGTGTTTTTTTATCATAATTCAGGAAAGATAACATACAATTTCAGGAATGCATAAAATAATATAGAAATATGCACGTTTACATAAATAGATCAAAGACCCAAATACAGATGTAGGTGATTGAAACGCGAATTAAGCAATTTTTCTTTTGTTTCAATGGCCTTGAAAATAACCATTCACGATTGAAAAGGGATTCAACCATTCCAACAAACCCCGTTGTTTTATGGTTGAATAAGTATAATAGCATGGAATTGAATTGTTTGTTGAAGTGGGGTATTTCAAGGACTAATTAATCCGGTCCACTATGGAGCGGGAGGGAAACTTAAAAACTACATCATGAAAAATTTGCTTAATTTATTCTTGGGCGTGACTTTCCTGTTGGGAATGGCAAGCTGTAATAAAACAGACAGCAACGCGACCGACACACTTCCACAAGGAGACAACACAGTACTTTCTATTCAGGGAGTAACTTCCACAACACAGGTAAAAAGTGCTTCGATAGCCAGCACACCAACGAATTCGATCTCAATTACAGGAAAAGACAGCAGTTTGATTGGTACGGCTACGTTGACCCAGGCGAAAATAGCCGTTAAGGAAATTCAGTTTAACATGCCTGACAGCGAGATTGACAACGAAGCAGAGATGGAGCAGGAGAAAGAAATTGAATTCAACGGACCATACATTGTCGATTTAATTACCGATTCCATTACCCCGAAATTAAAGCCGGTTGCGCTTCTCCCGGGAACGTATACTGGCATCAAGTTAAAACTTGACAAAGTCGAAGGTGATGAGACCAATGAAGATGATGGTTCCGCTTTGGCGACCGAAACAGATTCCATTTATCAGCATTCCATTTACCTGGAGGGAACATATACAGGCGTAATTCAACAACAGAAATACGACAATATTCCTTTCACTGTAAAGTATGATATGGATAAGGAGATCAACTTTAATACCAACGGAACCAAAGGTTTCAAAGTGGCTTTAGATTCGGTGAATAACATTATTGTGGCCTTTAATCTGGATGATTGGTTTAACTTCGCTAATCGGGAAACCAATCCGGATCATGTTGATTTCAGTGATTTAACCGTACAGACAGACGCAAACGGAAATCCGTACATTTTGATTGAGAAGACTGAGCAGCAGAGTGACGTCAATGCGGCAGTTCAGGAAGTGATTGAACACAATCTGGAAATGTCGACACGGTACGGAAAAGATGAAGATCATGACGGTCATCTGGGAAACAAAGAAGACGACGATACAGCAAACGACAACGGGGAATAACTAACATTCATAGATTTAAATCCCTGAAATACGCTCAAATCCAATTCGGGCTGACCTTTATGAGGTCAGCCCTTTTTAACATTAATTAGAGTTTGAACGTTTTAAACTTTTATATTTTTATGCTGTTGTGAAAGAACAAAGGGACCTAAAGACAATAGCATTTTTTATTGAAGATCTTCTTAAGTGAATTTACCTAGATTTTAAGCTGGTGAGATGCAGTTCACCCACCGTTCTGCATTGTTTTAGATTTAATAACCCCATCGGAAATACTTGAAAGTTGGTTTCCGGTGCAAATAAAGATCAAAAACTAAGGAAAGATGAGAAAAATTCAATTCGTAATGGCCATCGCTCTGATGGTTGGAGTAGCTGCATGTAATAACGATAGTAACAATTCAACGCCCGGAGAGGCAACGGTGAAAGTTCACATGACCGATGCACCTGCCGATTTCTCAGAGGTGAATGTGGATGTTCAGGCCATCACGCTGATGCCGGCCGATTCAACGGAAGGAACATCCGAGATCGACCTGGGGGCTCATGCCGGTGTATACAATTTGCTGGAATTGACAAATGGTCTGGATACATTGCTTGCCAATAAAAATATTCCGGCCGGAAAATACAGTCAGATTCGTGTAAAACTCGGAACAGACAACTCGCTGGTGATGAATGGGAATACCTATTCAATGAAAGTTCCCAGTGGCTCGTCCAGTGGTTTGAAGTTACAGCTGAATGCTGATTTCGTCGGAGGAGTGACCTATGATATTTTAATGGATTTTGATGCTGCACGGTCGATTGTAGCGCTCGGGAATGGAGGTTTTAATCTGAAACCAGTCATCCGGGTAAGTACTGAAGCTACTTCAGGCAGCATTAAAGGAATGGTGAACCCTGCCAATACCGAAGGTGTGGTTTATGCCATTTCTCCGAGCATGGATACGCTGTCTACATATGTTGATACTGTATCCGGTAGCTTCATGTTGCGCGGTGTTCCGGCAGATGTGTACACCGTTGAGGTTGATCCTGCTACCGATTCTGGTTTCAGTAAGCAATCAGTAGACAATGTAAAAGTTGTTGAGGGAACACAGACTGACGTTGGTACAATTGATTTGACCACACAGTCATCAGGTACCGCACAATAAGGCTTACACATTTTTGTCTAATATAAAGAGAGGGGAGCAGTCAATGAGCTGCTCCTTTTTTCATGTTCAATATTTACTCGTCGGTAAGATTTAATCCGTACAAGTCGGTGCGACGGTCTTTCAGGTTGCGAACGGCTCCAAAATAGTGCAACTCTTTCAGCAAGTCTAGATCCACGTCGGCAACCAGTATCATTTCCGTATTGGGTGTTGCTTCGGCTTTTATTCCCGTAGTCGGGAAGGGGAAGTCACAGGGCGTGAATACCACCGACTGGGCAAACTGAATGTCCATATTGGAAACCTTTGGCAGGTTGCCTACGCTTCCGGCAATAGCCACATAACACTCATTTTCGATGGCACGTGCCCTGGCACAGTAGCGAACCCGGGAATAGCCGTTTTGTGTGTCCGTCAGAAACGGCACAAACAGGATGTCCATTCCTTGTTGTGCCAGCAGGCGGGGAAGTTCCGGAAATTCGACATCATAGCAAATTAAAATGCCGATACGGCCGGCATCGGTATCGAAAACTTTAACCTGGTTACCACCTGCCAGCCCCCAGAATTTTATTTCATCAGGTGTGACGTGAATCTTTTCATACCTTTCGTAGGTCCCATCTCTCCGGCAGAGGTGCCCGATATTGAGCAACCTGTCATCTTCGTTGATATAAGGCATGCTTCCGGTAACAATATTGACGTTGTAAGCCATGGCTAGCTGAAGGAAGCGGTCGCGTATTTCATCCGTGTACTGTGCCAGTTCCCGGATAGCTTTCGACTCGACCAAGTCGTTGTATTTCGCCATTAAGGGCGCATTAAAGAATTCCGGGAAGAGGGCGAAGTCGCTTTTGTAGCCCGAAACCGCATCGACGAAGAATTCCACCTGTTCGAATAGTTCATCCAATGTACGGTAAGAGCGCATTTGCCACTGCACCAAACCCAGTCTGACAACCGATTTGGTAGCAGAAAGCTTGGGTGATTTTTTTTCGTAGTAAATATTGTCCCACTGCAGCAATACCGCGTATTCTTTCGATTCCCGGTCGCCCGGAAGGTACCCCTTCAATACTTTCTTTACATGAAAATCATTCGCCAGCTGGAATGTAAGTGTTGGATCGTATAGTTCCTTGAATTTTACTTTCTGGATGAATTCTTTGGGCGTCATTTCCGTTGCGTGCTTATGATAGTTGGGAATACGTCCGCCAAAAACAATGGCCTCCAGGTTCAGGTTTTCGCAAAGTTCTTTTCGTGCGTCATAAAGTCTTCTTCCCAGGCGCATTCCTCTGAATTCAGGACGGATGAACACGTCGATACCGTACAGAACATTTCCTTTCCGCGTATGCGTATTAAAGCTGTACTTTCCTGTGATTTCCTCGTACGTATGGTTATCGCCAAAGTGCGAATATTGCACAATGATGGAAAGAGCACATCCGACTACTACATCGTCGACAACGATTGCCAGTTGCCCTTCCGGGAAAATTTGCAGCAGTTTCTGAAAATGATTCTCTTTCCAGTAGGCACCGGGCCAGTTGGGATAAGCATCAATCATCGATTTTTTCAGTTCTTCGTAATCATCGCTATTCAGCGTCCTCAATTCAATTGTATTGATTGTGCTCATAAGTTGTAATTGTTGAGTTTTCAAGTTATATACGAAAGTGGGATGACTCACGGCAAGGTTGGGAAAGGTGTTGTCGGCCGTCTGTTTTCATCCGAAAGAGAAATGAATTCTCAATATTATGTAACAATAATATCGAGGTGAAGTTCATCGCCAGCCTCTTGCTGTGTAGTAAATTAGCTTCGGAAATTAGTTCTGTTCGGAATGGTTGTAGTTGGGAAAGCGGTTTTGATGACGCCTTCTGTGGTAGATGTACCATTTGATGAAACTGAAGACAAGCAGAAAAAGGGAAAGAGTGCCCAAAACGATAATTCCTTTGAAGGGGATGGGAAGATGTCCGAAAATCAACCATAAACTCAGTATAACACCAGCACTGAAATTAATGGCAAGCGAACCTCGAAAACCAAGTCCCGGAGAAGCTTCTTTTTGCTTCCTTCTTGCTTCTATTATTAGTGATATGGAGATACCGAGCAGAACAGCGCCCAGTAAATTAGGGTAAAACCGTGAGTAAGCGCCCGGAATTCCTGTGAACTCCCATACTTCGGGGCTAAATAACAACAGAGCAATTCCAAGTAATCCGTCGATTACAGCATCAACGATTAAGAAAGCACGCATACGCATGGTGACAGGTTTAGGTTTTGATTGATTCTTAAATGGCAACTCCGGAGAAATAAGTTACGAAATTTCTGGCGATATATTATGGTTGATTATTTTTCGGTTGATCTATTCTGAGAAAGCCGGATAGGCCGTTAACACTTTTAATATTTTTTAGCTTTTTATTTAAGTGGCATATAGTTAATGTTTTAATGAGAAGTGGATAAGGTGAAAACGGCACTTTAAACATTTTATAACATTTAGCTGTTTTTGTTTTCTGAGTGGAATCCATAGATTTGTTCCATCTAATATGATTCGAAAAACCGGACATATCCTTACAGCCCTGATACTTTTAGCTTCTACCATCGGGGTAACGATCAACAAACACTATTCGAATGGTCAGTTGTTTGATGTGTCCGTTTATACTGCTGCGCAGTCATGCTGCTCTCCGGGACATCATATGGATGGTTGCCACGATACACACGAGCATTACCAGGTAGTTAATGATTTTCTGGCATCGAATTTCGATAACGATTTTCAGGCTCCGGTAATGAATTTTATCGCTCCGGTAATGGTGGTTTCCGATTTCGAACTTCCTGTTATCGCCGAAGGTAATACTTCCTTTTATACTCACCGATACAGACTCCCCGCTTACGATGCAGGGGATAGGTGTGCCCTTATGCAAGTATTTCTCTGTTGATTTATTGTGTTGAAAAACAATAATGTATGTTGATTTTAAGTTTTGTCAGTACCCTGACGAAACTAATCGGACGTACTTCTTCAATATTATAAATCGATTATTGACTGCTTAATCAAAAGAGCATGCTAAATAAGATCATTCGTTTTTTCTTAGAGAACAAACTGGTCACATTTCTGGCGCTTCTGGTATTTGTTGCGTGGGGAATTGTTTCGGCACCTTTCCAGTGGGACACAGGATTTTTGCCCCGCGATCCGGTGCCGGTCGATGCGATTCCCGATTTGGGAGAGAACCAGCAGATTGTTTACACCGAGTGGCCGGGGCGTTCGCCTCAGGATGTAGAGGACCAGATAACCTATCCGCTAACGACATCCTTGCTGGGAATACCCGGAGTAAAGACTATCCGGAGTAACTCCATCTTCGGCCTTTCGAGCATCTATATCATTTTCGATGATGATGTCGATTTTTACTGGAGCCGTACCCGGATACTGGAAAAGTTGAACTCGCTTCCGGCGGGAACGCTTCCGGATAATGTGACACCCTCTTTGGGGCCTGACGCTACGGCATTGGGACAGGTGTACTGGTATACTTTGGAAGGCCGCGATAAACATGGTAACCCGGCCGGAGGCTGGGACCCGCAAGAGTTGAGGACGATTCAGGATTATTTCGTTCGGTATGGGTTAATGTCGGCGAAAGGAGTTTCTGAGGTGTCCTCCATCGGCGGCTTTGTGAAAGAGTACCAGGTGGATATCGATCCGGACGCCATGAAGGCGAACCATGTGAATGTAGCGCAGATTATGTCTGCCGTTAAAAAGAGCAACCTGGATATCGGCGCCCGAACCCTGGAGTACAACAAGGCAGAATATATGATTCGTGCGCTTGGGTACATCAAGAATATTCATGATTTGGAGCAGAGCGTTGTGGCTGTTCACAACAATGTTCCTATCCGGATAAAAGATGTTGCTCACGTTACTTTTGGACCGGCGACGCGGCGAGGTGGTTTGGACAAAGACGGCGCCGAAGCAGTGGGAGGTGTAGTGGTTGCCCGTTATGGCTCCAATCCGCTGCAAACCATCAACAATGTAAAAGGGAAAATTAAAGAAATATCCCCCGGACTTCCGTCGAAAACACTGAAAGACGGAACGGTTTCGAAAGTGACTATCGTGCCGTTTTACGACCGGACCGGGCTGATTAAAGAAACGTTGGGAACGCTGGAGTCGGCATTGTCGCACGAAATTCTCATTAGTATTATCGTGGTGATTGTGCTGGTGCTGAACCTCCGGGCGTCGTTCCTGATATCAAGTTTGTTGCCGATTGGAGTGCTCATCACATTCATTGTGATGCGGCAGTTTGGTGTGGATGCCAACATTGTTGCTCTCTCAGGTATTGCCATTGCCATCGGTGTCATGGTTGATGTGGGGATTGTGTTCACGGAGAACATCGTCAGGCACCTCGAAATGCCTGAGAACCGTGGTGCCCGTGGACACGACCTGTTGAATGTCATCTACAATGCGACCATCGAAGTGGCTTCGGCGATTATTACCGCACTGGCAACCACGGTGGTGAGTTTCTTACCGGTCTTCGCTATGCAGGCCGCCGAAGGAAAACTCTTCAAACCGCTGGCATTTACCAAAACATTTGCGTTGCTGGCCTCACTGGGAATTGGAATTATCCTGATTCCAGCCATGGCACATATCCTGTTCGGCATTCGTTTCGATAAAAAACGGACCAGCCGGGTGTGGTATTCAGCGTTGATAGCTGCTGGTATTTTATTTCCGATTATCTATCATTCGTGGGTAGCATTGGCATTGCTGGCTTTCGGAGTAAATGGTTTATTGGAATACCGTTGGCCGGAAGACAAGCGCAAGTACGTTACGTGGATTAACATCGCGATAGCGGTTGTGATTGTGGTTTACTACCTGTCGTCCGAATGGATGCCACTGGGAGCAGAGAACAGTCTGTTCGTGAATTTCCTTTTTGTATCCATTATTGTCGGTGCCGTACTGGGAACGCTGATGACCATCGTTCATTACTATTCCTATATACTGAAATGGTGTCTGGCGAACAAGTGGAAATTCCTGAGCATACCAATCACTCTGGTTTTGTTGGGGATTGTTATCTGGCAGGGATTCGATAAAACGTTCTCATTTATTCCGGCTACGATGAATAAAGTCGGGTGGAATATCCGGACGACGAGTCTCTGGACTTCGCTGGATAAGTCGTTCCCCGGAATCGGGAAAGAGTTTATGCCGTCGCTGGACGAAGGTTCTTTCCTGCTGATGCCGACCACGATGCCGCACTCCGGTGTTCAGGAGAACATCGATGTGATTCGGCAAGTCGATAAAAGTGTGAACGCTATTCCGGAAGTAGAGAATGTAGTAGGTAAATGGGGACGCGTGAATTCGGCGCTCGACCCGGCTCCGATTTCGATGTTTGAGAATGTGATCAATTACCGTCCGGAGTATATCCTTGATGAAAACGGTCATCGCATGCGTTTTAAAGTGAATGATGATGACGCGTTTATGCTCAAAGACGGTTCGACATACAATCCAAAGAAAGACGGCTATCGTCAGATTGATAAGAGTCAACTGATAGAAGACGACAATGGCGAATACTTCCGTCAGTGGCGCAACAGCATCAAATCGCCTGACGATATTTGGAAAGCCATTGTGAAAGCATCTTCCGTACCCGGACTGACTTCCGCTCCTAAGTTGCAGCCCATTCAGACGCGACTGGTGATGTTGCAGACTGGTATGCGGGCGCCAATGGGAATTAAAGTGTTTGGCCCTGATTTGAAAACCATCCAGAATGTTGGTTTCGAACTGGAGAAATTTCTGAAAGAGGTTCCCGGCATCAAACCGCAGTCCGTGTTTGCCGACCGGGTGGTAGGTAAACCGTATCTGGAGATCAAGATTGACCGCGATGCCATTGCCCGTTACGGGTTGACCATTCAGGATATGCAAACCTATATTTCCGGTGCAATTGGCGGAATGAAGCTGACGACGACGGTGGAAGGCCGCGAGCGTTTTCCTGTTCGGGTACGCTATGCCCGTGAGTACCGCGACAACCCGAATGATTTGAAGAATGTGCTCATTCCGACACCGACCGGTGTTCAGGTTCCGATGAGCGAACTGGCGAAAATTAAATACACACGCGGTCCGCAGATGATTAAGAGCGAAAACACCTTCCTGGTAGGCTATGTGATTTTCGATAAAAAGCCGGGACATGCCGAGGTGGATGTAGTAGAGAACGCGCAGAAGTTCCTGCAAAAGAAAATTGCCGATGGCGAATTCAAAGTACCGGCCGGTGTGAGTTACAAGTTCACCGGTAACTACGAAAACCAGGTGAGGGCAACCAAACGCCTGATGCTGGTAGTACCTATTTCGCTGTTGCTGATTTTCCTGATTCTCTTCTTCCAGTTCCGTTCGGTGACTACCTCATCGATGGTCTTCAGCGGTATTTTCGTTGCCTTTGCCGGAGGTTTCCTGATGTTGTGGCTCTATGGCCAGCCGTGGTTCATGAACTTCAGTGTAGCGGGAATCAACATGCGCGGCCTCTTCCAGATGCACACCATCAACCTGAGTGTGGCGGTCTGGGTCGGATTTATCGCCCTGTTCGGTATTGCCACCGACGATGGGGTGATTATGGGAACATACCTGACACAGGTTTTTGCCAAAGAGAAACCGGAGACCATTGCACAAGTGCGCGAATCGGTACTGCATGCTGGTCGAAAAAGGGTTCGTCCCGCGATGATGACTGCAGCTACCGCGATTATTGCCCTGATTCCGGTGCTTACTTCTACCGGAAAAGGTTCCGATATCATGGTTCCGATGGCGATTCCCACATTTGGTGGAATGCTCATCCAGCTGATGACCATGTTCGTGGTTCCGGTTCTGTATAGTATGTGGCAGGAGAAAAAGGTGAAGAAAGCCCTCAAACAAAAATCGATTGAATCATGAAGCGATTAATATATATCATCCCGTTGGTGTTCGTTGTGGTTCTGCTTTCGCAGGAAAAAGTTTTGGCGCAGGAAGCGCTGAACAACTACCTGGTGCAGGCAGCAGAAAATAACCCGGGATTAAAAGCCAAATTCAATGACTACCGCGCATCACTGCAGAAAGTGCCGCAGGTAGGAACATTGCCCGATCCACAGGTCATGTTTGGTTACTTTATTCAACCGGTGGAAACCCGGCTGGGACCGCAAAAAGCGAAGATTTCAGCCACGCAGATGTTTCCCTGGTTTGGAACGCTGAAGGCCCGCGAGAATGTAGCCACCAACATGGCGCAAACGAAATACGAAGCCTTTGAAGATGCTAAGTCGAAGTTGTTCTACGACTTGCGATCCAATTACTTCAATCTCTATTTCACCGGAAGGTCGATTGCGATTACGAAGGGAAACCTGAAGTTGTTGCAATCCTTCAGGAAACTGGCGTTGGTGAAAATCGAGGCCGGTATGGCTTCCACGGTAGATGAATATCGCCTGCAAATGGAAATTGGTGAGCTGGAAAATCAGCTGGCTTATTTGAATGACAATTACCAGACGCAGCAAGTGGCCTTTAATAACCGGTTGAATCGTGATCGTCATGCAACGGTGGAGATTCCGGATACCCTATGGGTGAAAGATTTGCCACTGGATATGCAGCAAATTGCCGATAGTGTAAGCTTGAAAAACCATCAGGTTAAGCGACTGGACAACTTGATGGCAGCTTACCAGGCCGAGCAGGAAGCAGCCCGCAAAGCTGGCAGCCCGAAATTTTCTATCGGGTTCAACTACATTTTCGTAGGAAAAGGTTCGATGACCAGCGCGGATGCCGGTAAAGACGCATTTTTCCCTTCGGTTGGAATTACCATTCCGCTATACCGGAGAAAGTATCAGGCAATGATTCAGGAAGCGCAGTTCAAGGAAGAAGCCGCGACCAACCAGAAACTGGACAAGGTGAATACTTTGAACAGTGTTTTGGAACGAGCCTACCGCGATTACCAGGATGCTGTTCGCCGGGTGGCACTTTTCCGTAGCCAGCTTAGTTTGGCGCATCGCTCGCTGAACATTCTCGAATCGTCGTATTCAACCGACGGAAAAAACTTCGAGGAGGTATTGCGGATGGAGCGTAAGGTGTTGAAGTACGCACTGGAACTGGATAAGGCACGGGCCGACCGGAACGCTTCAGTCGCTTTTATCGATTACTTAATGGGTAAATAAACAGACAATGAAATTCGAAATGAAAAAATATATCAGCCTGTCGAAAAAAGAGTGGTACCGCATCGGTATCGCGGTCGTAGCCGGATTGCTGGTGGGATGGTTGTTTTTCCACGGAAGTGGAAATAACGCGACCGAACCGGCCAACCATCATCATGAGCAGGCAGAGGCCGGAACTAAAAAAGCCACCATCTGGACCTGCTCCATGCACCCACAGATCCGTCAGGATCATCCCGGGAAATGTCCTATTTGTGGCATGGATTTGATTCCACTAACGGATCTGAAAGCAACAGAATCGGCTTCAGCGGATGAAATTCCGATGACGGAAGCAGCCATGAAACTGGCCGATGTTCAAACCCTGACGGTACAGGAAGGGTATCCGGCCAAAGAAGTTCGCTTGCTGGGACGTGTAAAACCCGACGAAAGAAACATTGCAGAGCTGACGGCTCGTTATGGAGGACGCATTGACAAGCTGTTTGTGAACTTCACCGGGCAACATGTGCGAAAAGGAGAGAAGCTGGCGCTGATTTATTCGCCTGAGCTGATTACGGCACAGAAAGAGCTGCTGGAAGCAATTCAGTACAAGAATACCAATCCGGATTTGTACCGGGCCGCCCGAAATAAACTGAAGTTGTGGAATTTGACCGATGCACAAATCAACAGCATCGAGCAGAAGGGCACGATTCAGGAAGATTTCGAGGTGCTGTCACCGATTTCGGGGACGGTGACCAAACGACAGGTGTCGCTTGGCGATTATGTGAAAACCGGGGCCAGCCTGTTCGAAGTCATCAACCTGACGGACGTGTGGGTTATGTTCGATGCGTATGAAACCGATTTGCCGTGGTTGCGCAACAACGACAAAGTGCAGTTCACGGTGTCGTCCCTTCCGGGAGAAACCTTCCATGGAAAGGTGACTTACATCGATCCGTTTATCGATGCCAAAACACGTGTAGCACATGTTCGGGTTGAGGTGCACAATCCTCACCTGGAGTTGAAGCCTGAAATGTTTGCCAACGGCATTGTCACGTCACAACGGGCTGAAGACGGAAAAGTGTTGCTGATTCCGCAAACAGCAGTATTATGGACAGGCAAACGCTCCATTGTGTATGTGAAAGTGCCCAACCGCGAAGAGCCGACTTTCAAAATGCGGGAAATCACTTTAGGTCCCGAATCGGGTGACAATTATGTGGTGGCTGACGGCTTGAAAGAAGGAGAGGAGATTGCCGTGAACGGCGTCTTTAAAATCGATGCATCGGCGCAGTTGGCCGGTAAACCCAGCATGATGAATCCCAAAGGCGGCGAATCCGGTGCGGGAAGTATGCCCGGAATGGATATGGGCGGAAGTAAGTCATCTTCTTCCGCGAAAGCGAAAACGGCTGAAAAAACATCCGACGCGAAGGTTTCCGAAGCATTTCAGCAACAGCTTACCAATGTGTACAAGGCTTATTTGAAGATGAAAAATGCTTTCGTCGCCAAGCAGTTCGACAAAGTACAGACCGATGCCAAAGCTGTTCAGGCAGCATTGGGAAAAGTCGATATGGAAGAGCTGAAAGGAGACAACCACCTGGCGTGGATGAAGCAGCTGAATGTGATGAAGCCCAACATTGCCACGATTACGTCTACGGCAAAACCGGATGAGCAGAAAGCGGCTTTTGCAAACTTTAACAAAGCTTTCTACGAAAGTGTGAAACGCTTCGGCCTGACAGGCGTAACTACTTATTACCAGTTCTGCCCGATGGCACTCAATAACAAGGGAGCTTTTTGGTTGAGCGAGTCGTCAGATATCCGCAACCCGTATTTTGGTTCGGACATGTTGACCTGCGGCGAAACCCGCGACACTATTAAATAATGTTTTGGTATTCATTGTCAAAGTAAAAGCACGAAATTATGAGACTTATCAAAGCATATATTCGTTACCGGAAAATGGAAGAAGTGTATGATGCCCTGGAGAGGAACGGTTTCCACAGCATGACGATGATGGAGTGCGAAGGGACCGGTCAATACGCCGACCAGGAGCATGAACATATCAGCAGTAAGTATCCTTTTGCGGAAGCCTATCGTGTGGTGAAACTCGAAATTCTGGTCGAAAAAGAACGCGTACCGGAACTGGTGGAACTTATCCGAAAAAATGCCCGGACCGGTTACCGGGGAGATGGAATGGTGATTGTTTCGCCGGTAGAAGAGGTATACAAAGTGAGAACCGATGAAAACGGAATCTCGGCGATATAATAACCAGGTCGCAGGACCTGAAATGCAAATACTAAAGTGTGTTAATTCCTAAAATGATATAAAACATTCGATGAATTGTGTAACACACTAACAACAAGTGGTTAATATCTTTATGATGTAAAGTTGAAATAAAAACAGGCACCAAATGAAGTACTACATCGACAAAAAACTAAACGGCAGCTTCGACGAAGTAATCGGTCAGGTTACCGAAGCTTTGCAGAAAGAAGGTTTTGGTGTGTTGACGGAGATTGATATTCAGCAAAAGCTAAAAGAAAAAGTGGATATCGATTTCAGGAAGTACAAGATTCTGGGCGCCTGTAATCCGCCTTATGCGTACCAGGCGCTGGCATCCGAAGACAAAATCGGGACGATGCTTCCCTGCAACGTGGTTGTTCAGGAACTGGAAAGCGGGGAAATCGAAGTGGCAGCCGTTAATCCGGTGGCTTCGATGCAGGCGGTTGAGAACGACGATTTGTTCTGTATTTCAACGGAGATTTTAAGAAAACTGGAACGGGTGATCGCTTCGCTTTAGGAAAGTTTTCTTCAAGATAATGACATCATAGAAGTTATTAACGAATAAGAAATGGAGGTTTATCATGATGCACGGATTTGGAAATATGTACGGAATGGGCTTTGGAATGGGCTGGGGCTGGATCATCGGCCTGTTGTTCATCATTGGCCTTGTTTGGCTGTTCATCCGGGCAACCGGAACACATCAGCCTTATCATTACCCTCATCATCATCATTCTCCCGCTGCCTCACAGGATATAAAATCACCGGTTGATATTCTGAAGGAGCGTTATGCACGCGGCGAGATTGACAGAGAAGAGTTTGAACAAAAGAAGAAAGACTTACAATAATTAACTAGTTATTTATTTAAAAGCAGACACATGAAGAAAGCAGTTGTAACGTTGATTTTTGGAATTTTAATGATGGGTGCGCAGTCTTTATTGGCTGACAACGCACAGAAGACGGAAACATTTAAGGTTTACGGGAAATGTGGTTCCTGTAAAGCCCGCATCGAAGGCGCAGCAAAGAGCGTCGACGGGGTAGCGAAAGCCGACTGGAACATGAAAACAGAGATGCTGGCAGTGACTTACAATCCTTCGAAAACCAATGAGAAGAGCATCAGTAAAGCCATTGCCAAAGTGGGACACGATACTCAGTTCGATAAGGCTGACGATGCAACTTACGACAACCTTCCGGGTTGTTGCAAGTACGATAGGGCCACGTATCCCGATAAGAAAAATTAACTTTTTTCATATGAAATACCCGGGGTTGCTCCCGGGTATTTTTGTAAGTTTACTAGAGAAACTTAAACGATATGGTTATGAACGATTGTTTTCAGTTTGGCTGGGGCTGGGGATGGCCCTTTGGATGGCTCATTTGGTTTGCCTTTATTATTCTGGTCGTTTTATTTATCGTGCGTTTAACACGTGGTCCGGTTTCGCAACCGCCAAGAGATGTTGGTCACGACGCAGCCATGACGATCCTTAAAGAGCGTTATGCCCGCGGTGAAATTTCACGCGAAGAATACCTGGAGAGAAAGAAAACGCTGGAAGGAAACTAACCGGTGAATTTCTTTTCCCGCTAAGCGGAAGAACAGATGAAGATAAACGTTTAGGCCAGCTCACTGAGTTCGAGCCAGCGCATCTCTTTTTCGTCCAGCAAGTCTTGCAGTTCACCGTGCCGGTTGGATTGTTCGACCAGTTCTTCTGGTGACAAGTTGCCTGCATTCATCGCCTCTTCGATGGATGCTTTTTCTTTTTCCAGCTCAGCAATCTCCGTTTCCAGCTGTTCGAATTCTATCTTTTCCTTGTAGGTGAGTTTGCGCGGTTTCGGCTTGTCTGGTTTTGCCGGTTCCGCTTTTTCAGCTTTCTCCTGTTTTTCCTGTTTGCGTTCCAGCTTATCCTGTTCTTCTTTCCAGTCGCGGTAGTCGCTGTAATTTCCCGGGAAATCTTTGATTTGGCCTTCGCCCCGGAAAACGAACAGGTGGTCGACAATCTTGTCCATGAAGAACCGGTCGTGCGAGACGATAATCACGCATCCGCTGAAGCTTTTTAGGTAATCCTCGAGCACGTTGAGCGTCATGATGTCGAGGTCGTTGGTCGGCTCATCCAGAATCAGGAAGTTGGGATTTTGAATCAGGACAGTACATAGATACAACCGCCTTTTCTCACCTCCCGACAATTTCTCCACGTACGAGTATTGCACTTCCGGTGGAAAGAGGAACATGTTCAGAAACTGTGCAGCCGTCATCACCTGTCCGTTGCCCAGGTCAATCACTTCTGCAATATCTTTCACAATATCCAGTACCCTGTCTTCAGGCTTGAAGTTGATGCCATCCTGCCGGTAGTATCCGAATTTAATGGTTTCACCTACATCGATGGTTCCGCTGTCGGCGGGAATAGCACCCGTCATCAGATTCAGGAAGGTACTTTTGCCGGTTCCGTTTTCCCCGACGATTCCTACTTTTTCGTAACGGCTGAATTTATACGAGAAATCCTCCAAAATCCGGATGTCGCCAAAGCTTTTGGAGAGATGTTCCACTTCCAGTATTTTCTTTCCTAACCGGGCGCCTTGCACATTCAGCTCTACGGTTTCTTCTGAACGTCCTTGCGAGGCTTTTTCCTGCAACTTGTATGCATTCTCTATCCGGTATTTGGCTTTGTGGCCACGGGCCTGTGGCATTCGCCGAAGCCATTCCAGTTCGGTGCGGTACAGGTTCTTGGCTTTCTCTACTTCAGCTGTTTGTTGCTGAATTCTTTCTTCGCGTTTGGTGAGATAATACGAGTAATTCCCCTTGTAACGATAAATGGTTTGGTCATCCAGTTCCAGAATTTCGTCGCACACTCTGTCGAGGAAATAACGGTCGTGCGTTACCATGAAAAGCGTTGATTTAGCTTTCCCAAGATACTTCTCCAACCATTCAATCATGTCCAGGTCGAGGTGGTTGGTGGGCTCGTCAAGAATGAGAAAGTCGGGTTCGGTAATCAAAACGTTGGCCAGTGCCACCCGTTTCTGCTGTCCTCCGGAAAGTTGGCTGATGCGCTGATTGAAATTGGTAATTTTCAGACGCGTCAGGATTTGTTTGATACGCACTTCAAAATCCCAGGCATTCAGCCGGTTCATTTTCTCCATGGCTTCCGCCAGCTTTTCGGTATCCTGACTTTCAACAGCCATTTCATACAGCCGGATGGTTTCCACCAGTTCGTCCGACGATTTAAATGCGGCCTGCATCACGGTATCGTTCGGGTCCAAATCGGGTGTTTGCCGGAGGTAACCTACGCGAATGTCGCTGGCAATGGAAATGCTGCCTTCGCTGGGCGAGTTGATGTTGTAAATCAAATCCATCAGCGTCGATTTTCCCGTACCGTTTTTGGCAATCAGGGCTACCTTTTGCCCTTCTGAAATGGTGAAGTTGATATTCTCGAAGAGGGCGAGTTCGCCCCAGTATTTTGTCAGATTTTCAACCTGAAGATATGGCTTCATGCAATCCCTGTTTTAGCCCTCAAAAATAGCAGGAATTACATGAAAAACCACAAATGTTTGGTCTTATCACATTAGCGTGAAAATCAAGTACGGCTGAACAAATTCCCGTTGTTTTCAGTTGGAATGACGATTTACATAAACGAAACCATTAATTTTACCGCAAACGAAATTAACCCATGCAGAAAAAAGAACGCTTTGCCCACGTTATCGAGTGGTTCCAAAAGGAGATGCCCATTGCTGAAACCGAGCTGGAATACACCAACCCGTATGAATTGCTGGTAGCCGTCATTCTTTCGGCTCAATGCACCGATAAGCGGGTAAACCAGCTAACACCGGAACTGCTGCAACGATTTCCTACGCCGGAAAAACTGGCCGAAGTGGAGCCGGGTGAAGTGTTCGAATACATCCGTTCGTGTTCCTATCCGAATAATAAAGCCAAACATTTGGTGGGGATGGCGAAAATGCTGGTGGAAAAGTTCAACAGCGAAATCCCGGATACGGTAGAAGAGTTAATCAAGCTGCCGGGTGTAGGTCGGAAAACGGCTAACGTAATTGCGTCAGTGGTGTACAACAAACCAGCGATGGCGGTTGACACGCATGTTTTTCGGGTTGCGGCCCGTCTGGGATTGAGTACAAACGCTAAAACGCCGCTGGAAACGGAAAAGCAGCTGATAAAATATATTCCCGAAGATTTGATCGCCACCGCACATCACTGGCTGATTTTGCATGGACGATACATTTGTCTGGCGCGCAAACCCAAGTGCGAGAAGTGCGGATTGACGTCTTACTGCAAATATTACCAGCAACAGATGAAAAAGAAAGAAGCATAGTTTCTTTTCACGAAAGTATCATCAGGCTGAGCGCCATTACGGCCATTCCGCCAATGAGACCGTAAACCGAAAGGTGATGTTCTCCGTATTCTTCGGCCGATGGAAGCAATTCATCGAAGGAGATGAAAATCATGATTCCGGCGACACCGGCCAAAATATAGGCGAAAATCAAGTCCATATTTTCCGGTGTAACAAACGGCATAATCAAGAGGTATCCCAGCAACGCACCTACCGGTTCAGATATTCCCGACAGAAAAGAGAGCCAGAACGCTTTTCTCCGGTTTCCGGTGGCATAATATACCGGAACCGAAACAGCAATTCCTTCCGGGATGTTGTGAATCGCAATAGCAATCGCGATGGCTATTCCAATGGATGGATCTTCGAGTGCTGACGCAAATGTGGCCAGGCCTTCCGGGAAATTGTGGATTCCAACAGCAAGTGCAGTCATGATACCCATCCGGTAAAGTTTCCGAAAAGCGATGGCTTTACTCTTGTCGTCCATATCTTCTACAGCTTTCAGTTCGTGGGGGTTTTCGAAGCTGGGAATGAATTTGTCGATGAGGGTAATCAGTAGCATGCCACCAAAGAAGGCCAGGAGCGAATACCAGTGCCCCCGCAACTTACCGAGCTTACCAATCAGGATTTCCTGGGCGTGCGGGAAAATCTCCATGAAGGAAATGTAAATCATCACACCCGCCGAGAAACCGAGAGCCACGCTCAATAGTTTGGTGTTGGTGCGCTTGGTAAAAAAGGCGATTGCACTACCAATTCCAGTTGACAAACCGGCAAAAAGCGTAAGCAGAAAAGCGGTTAGAATATTCCCGGATATTTCCATTTGTTGGTTTTAGCTTAAGTTGAGTATAGGTCGTATTTCCGAAATCTAAAACGAAAATAATAAAACCAGCTGAAAGTAACGGCTTTCTGCCGTTTTTGGAATGATTATAAAATTCCCCAAAAAATGTTATTAACACATCTAGAGAATTTGTTTTTTAGTCAAACTTTGTACATTTGCTCCTGTTAAAATGTTATCAATAAAAACCCATTTAAGTTATGGCTTACGTTATCAATGACGAATGTATTGCTTGCGGAACTTGTATTGACGAATGTCCGGTAGAAGCGATTAGTGAAGGTGAAATCTATAAAATTGACCCGGAACTTTGCACAGATTGTGGTTCTTGCGCAGAGGTTTGTCCTACTGAAGCTATTTCTCCAGCAGAGTAATCTCGGACAAGAATAAAAGAAAAAGCCTGTCCCAATTTGGGACGGGCTTTTTCTTTTGGTAAATTTTTCTATCAGAATCCGTTCAGTTTCATGGTCACGGTCGGGATAAGCAACAGGAATCCGATAAGAATCAGAATGGCCATTAAAGGCGCAATCCATCTCACCCATTTCTCGTAAGGGATTTTCGCCACTCCCAATACAGCAATCAGAATTCCGGAAGTAGGAGTAATCATGTTGGTAAATCCGTCGCCAAACTGAAAAGCCATAACCGTGGCCTGCCGGGAAACGCCAATCAGGTCGGAAAACTGCGACATCATTGGCATGGTTAAAGCTGCTTTGCCCGAGCCCGATGGAATAATGATATTCAGCATGGTTTGAAAGATGTACATCATGCCAACAGAAGCAACTTTGCCCAGATTGCTCATCGATTCAGCAATGTAGTGGAGCAATGTGTCGATAATATGACCATCGTTTAGAATAACAATAATACCTCCGGCAAGTCCAACGACCATGGCCGCTGACAAAATATCTTTCGAACCTTCGATGAAGAGTTTGGTAATTTCGTTGCCGTTTTTTCCGGTTGCTAATCCGGAGGCAATTCCCAATCCCAGAAAAATGGTTGCAATTTCCATCACATACCAGTCGTAGCCCATAACACCGATAATCAGGAATACAATAGTGAACAGCAGGAGCGTGAGAATGAAATAATGCACGGTCTTCCTCAGGCTGAGGATTCCTGTTACCAGGAAGGCGAAGGTCGCGATCGGAATAGCCGGCATGGGATATTTACTGTTTCCAATATTCAGTTCGGTCATGGGATAGCGGAAAGCGGTGTATATCATGATGACTGAAAGCAAGCCAAAAACCCACCAGGCAATTTTTGGTGTGTGGAATTTCAGGTTTTCAATGTGCGCGTTTCCTCTTTCACGCCAGTAAGCATCATCTTCATATACGGGCGACTTTGTTGGATTTCTCTTGATTTTTCTCGCGTAACGGATGATGAAAATGAACCCAACCAGGTTAATCACTACCCAGCTGAATAGCCGGAATTCAATACCGGAAAACAGCGGAAGATTAGAAAGTCCCTGTGCAATTCCAATGGTAAACGGGTTGAGAATGGCACCGGCAAATCCAAGCCCTGCCGCCACGAAGCAAAGCGATACCCCGACAATGGAGTCATATCCCATGGAAATGGAAAGCGGCACGAAGATGATGATAAATGCAATGGTTTCTTCGCTCATGCCGAAAACAGCTCCAAATACCGAAAACATCAGCATGATTAAAACGAAGATGAGATTATCGATGCCGATCTTTCGTAACCAGCGGTGGTGTTCCAGGTTGCGGGCAAACAGGAGAAAGGAGTAAATCCCCATGTCGATAGCTTTACTTTCGTTGACAATCCAGAATGCACCGCCGATAATTAATATGAAGACGATGATGTTGGAGGTATTCTCAAACCCCTTGAAAAATGCTGAAAATACCTGCCAGGTTTGCGGCGTTTTATCGACATAGTGGAAGGAGCTGCTATCGATGACTTCCCTTTCTACGTGGTTAACCGTAATGGTTTCTCTGGCGAATTCACCTCCCGGAAGAATCCACGTAAGTGCAGCCGAAAAGAGAATAATTAGGAAAATAATGACATAGGTATGTGGTACTTTTCTTATCATAAGCAATTAGTTTAGCGGTTGTCAAAAATAAGCAATTGAGTGCTAATTCAGGACCATATATTTAAATTGAGATGTAACTATATTGATAATTAATGTTTTGGTTGTAATTAGTTTCACGTTAGGTTGAATTTTTAAAGGGATAAAAAAATTAAAGTTTTATGCCTGATAAGTCTCATTTTTTATCCGCGTTTCCTTAAATTTATTTATTACTATTAAACTTTCGTACTGATTAAGCAGTATGGAGTTTATGAAATTGGCTGGCCTGAATAAACTTATTCTGTTACTACCTGGGATGGTATTCCCGTTTGTTTCAGAAATTAAGTCATGGAGTCGGTACTGAAAAATGTATAGATGCAATGCACGGATTGAGTCTGGATTCTGTTGGAAGAGAATCATGGTCCATTGATTTTCCGGGTATGAAAAGTTGGTGAAAAAGGAAAAACTCCCAATTGGATATCGATTTTGTTGATGGATTTTCAGGGAGCTAAAAAAAATTAGCAGATGAAAGTATTGTTGGTAAATATCAAGGAGCTGGTGCAGGTAGAAGAAGAACCCAAACTCTGGGTTGCCGGAAAAGATATGGCAAAAGTCCATACCATTCAGGATGCTTTTCTTTTGATGCGCGATGAGATGATTGTTGACTTTGGTCCGATGGATGAGTTGAGCACGCACGATCTGGATAATTATGATGTGTTGATGGAAATAGATTGCACCGGAAGAATGGTTTTTCCGTCTTTTTGCGATTCGCACACACATTTGGTTTACCCGACAAGTCGTGAACAGGAATTTGTCGATAAGATAAAAGGTCTTTCATATGAAGAGATCGCGCGAAGAGGGGGCGGTATTCTGAACTCAGCCCGACGTTTGCACGAAATGAGTGAGGACGAGCTTTGCACTTCAGCTCTTGGGAGAATATCAGAGATTATATATAAAGGGACCGGAGCTGTCGAAATTAAGAGTGGGTACGGTTTGAACCCGGAGGATGAAATCAAAATGCTGCGCGTTATTCGCCGGTTAAAAGAGTCTACTCCGCTGGCTATTAAGTCGACTTTCCTGGGGGCACATTCCATTCCAATGGAATACCGGGATAATCCGTCCGTTTATGTCGATCAGATTATCAATGAAATGTTGCCACGCATAGCGGAAGAGGAGCTGGCTGACTATATCGACGTATTCTGCGACACCGGCTTTTTCTCGGTAGCCGATACCGAGAGAATACTGGAAGCCGGAGCAGAATATGGTCTTCTGCCCAAAATACATGCAAATGAGTTAGGCCTTACCGGTGGAGTACAGGTTGGTGTGAAAAATAAGGCGCTTTCAGTCGATCACCTCGAATACTTGGGGGATGATGAAATAAATGTTCTTAAACATTCACATACCATGCCTACCATTTTGCCCGGGGCTGCCTTTTTCCTCGATTTACCCCTTTCGCCGGCGCGAAAGCTTATAGACTCAGGACTTCCGGTAGCATTGGCCACCGATTTCAATCCCGGTTCTTCCCCTTCCGGCGACATGAAATTCATGCAGTCGCTGGGATGCATCCGTTACAAGATGCTTCCGGAAGAGGTAATTAACGCTACCACAATTAATTCCGCCTATGCAATGGGCATTAGCGACGGCTATGGAAGTATTGCCCGCGGCAAGGCGGCCAATGTTTTCATCACCAGGGAAATTCCTTCATATCAGTATTTTCCGTACGCATACAATTCCGAACTTATAGAGACGGTAATCCTAAGGGGCGAGATTCAGTGAAGCGTGAGAAAGATGTGAATTATCATAGTATTCCCAATTAAACACTTCTATTTTGTAGTGCCTAAAAAAATGAGAGTTCTATGACAAAACGGATTATCGAATGCGTTCCCAATTTTTCAGAGGGACGTAATTTGTCTGTTATCAAAAAAATTACGGATACAATTGAGTTGGTAAAAGGTGTGAAGTTGCTGGATGTCGATCCGGGACATGCCACCAATCGTACCGTTGTCACATTTGTAGGAGAGCCTGAACTGGTCATTGAAGCGGCCTTTCAAGCCATTAAAAAAGCTGCCGAACTAATCGATATGTCGAAACATTCGGGCGAGCACCCGCGCTTTGGTGCTACCGATGTTTGTCCGTTGGTACCCGTAGCGGGAATATCAATGGAAGAGACAATAGAATATGCCCGTCAACTGGGTAAACGAGTAGGAGATGAGTTGGGAATCCCGGTTTATGCCTATGAATTTGCCGCGTTTACTGAAGAACGAAAAAGTTTGGCATTTTGCCGTTCGGGAGAATACGAGGCTTTGCGTGACAAGTTGAAACGCCCTGAATGGAAACCTGACTTCGGTCCTGCCGCCTTTGTTCCAAAGACTGGTGCCATTGCCATCGGTGCCCGCAATTTTCTGGTTGCCTATAATATTAACCTGAATACGACATCGACGCGACGTGCCAATGCCATTGCTTTCGATGTTCGCGAAGCCGGACGAGTAAAGCGGGAAGGTAATCCCGTAACCGGAAAAATGGTAAAAGACGAAAACGGCGAGCCGGTTCGTATTCCGGGTACGTTGAAAAAGGTTCGGGCAATCGGATGGTATATTGAAGAATACGGAATTGCCCAGATTTCGATGAACCTAACTGATTTAACTGTTACACCGGTTCATGTAGCATTCGATGAAGTTTGCCGAAGTGCAGAATCACGTGGTATCAGAGTAACAGGATCGGAGTTGGTGGGAATAATGCCACTGAAGTACATTCTCGACGCCGGTAAATATTTCCTGCGAAAGCAAAATCGTTCGACCGGTATCCCGGAAAGGGAAATCATCAAAATAGCTGTCAAATCATTAGGTCTTGACGAACTTCAACCGTTTGATCCGGATAAAAAAATCATTGAGTACATGCTTGATGATAAGGAAGATAAGAAGCTGGTTGATTTAACGGCCCGCGGCTTTGCTGAAGAAACCGCTTCTGAGAGTATTGCTCCGGGTGGCGGTTCGGTATCGGCGTATGTCGGAGCGTTGGGAGCGTCATTGGCTACCATGGTGGCTAACCTCTCGGCTCACAAACGTGGCTGGGATGAGCGCTGGGAAGAATTTTCCGAATGGGCAGAGAAAGGCATGGAGATTCAGGAGCGATTGCTGAAACTGGTCGATGAAGATACGCAGGCTTTCAATAATATTATGGCCGCTTTCGGTATGCCGAAAGGATCGGATGACGAAAAAGCAGCACGTACGGAAGCCATTCAGGCTGCCACGCTCAATGCGATGGAAGTTCCGCTTTCGGTCATGGAAACCTCGCTGGCATCGTTTGATGTAATCCGTGCCATGGTAGAGAAAGGGAATCCTAACTCGGTCACCGATGCAGGTGTTGGCGCATTGTGTGCCCGTACTGCCGTTCTTGGTGCCTGGATGAATGTGCGAATCAATGCTTCCGGTTTAACCGACGAAATGAAGAAGAAAGAGTTGCTGGCGAAGGGCGAGGAGATAGCCAACCAGGCTGTTGCCATGGAGAAGGAAATTGTCAGCATGGTCGAAACAAAGATGGGTTAAACCATGAGGTTTTAAGGGAAACTACAGTTTGAGCTGTCATCTATGCCTTACTGCATAAATGTTAATTTATGTTACCAAACTGTAAACTTTCGACGGCCGATATTGAAGCACATTGGGTTGAGCTATTTATAGTGAAAGCAAATTGCGCGAAAACTCTCTTTTTGTAAACGATTTGAAATAAAAGCGTTAAAAATACTTAAACCAAGGTTTTATCATATGAACATACTTGCGATTATCAATAAAATCAAATTTATGATTACAGGTGTGGATAGCAAAGGCCGTGGTTTGTTTTAAATTCTTTTTATTTTTGTTCCTCTGGTGAAAAAATGCCAAAGGATTATAATACTTATTGTATTAAGTTTATTGTGTGTGATTGTTGCCCTACTTCCAAATTTATTAGGGTTTGTATGTAATTTAAAGTGAATCTTATAGTGGCTTGGTGTGAGGCCGCTATGGGGATTTGTTTTATTAATCTAAAAATTTAATCTATGAAAAACTTTGCGCTGTTACTTACAGTATTAGCAATCAGTTTGCAGTCTCTTTGGGCGCAAACGGGGGAAATATCGGGTGTGGTCACTTCTGCCGACGACGGAAGTACCATTCCCGGTGTTTCAGTTTCAGTCAAGGGTACCACATTAGGTACGATTACCAATATTGATGGTAAGTACACACTTAATGTACCCAAGGATGCCAAAACATTGGTGTTTTCATTTGTTGGTATGCAAACACAAGAGGTGCCGATCACTGGAAGCACGGTCAATGTTGTAATGAAATCCGAAACGGTTGGTATCAACGAGGTTGTTGTAACCGCTCTCGGAATTAAGAAAAGTGAAAAATCAATTGGTTACGCCTCCACTACCGTGAATAACGATGATTTAATAAAAGAACGTAACACAGACGTTACTAGTTCGTTGTCTGGAAAAGTGGCCGGCTTGCAGGTCCAGAACTCTTCTTCAGATCCCGGTACCGCATCGACTGTAACGATTCGAGGTTTTGGTTCAATTAACGGAAGTAACGCGCCTCTCTATGTTGTAGATGGCGTTCCGTTACAGAACAATTCACTTAATCTTGATGCTCTTAATAAATCAGGACAGGTAATGAGTATCGGAGGTATCTCCAATATTTCAGCTGATGATATTGCGTCAATTACCGTATTGAAAGGTGCAGCGGCGACAGCGCTGTATGGTAGCCGGGCATCTAACGGGGTTATTTTGGTAACCACCAAACAGGGAAGCAAAGGTAAGGATGGAAGAAACTTCTCTGTTACGTATGACGGAGGTTTGCAGGCTCGTCAGATTTCCTTGCTTCCTAAAATGCAGAATGAATGGGGACAAGGATGGAATGGAAACCAGACTTATATTGAGAACGGTTCGTGGGGACCCCGCCTGGATGGTTCTCGCCAGGTTTATGGCCCTATCTGGAACAATCAGCAATTGATTCACAATTATTCTGCACAGAAGAATAATATCAAGGACTTTTTTGATATTGGTTGGTCTCAGAAACATAATATCTCGTTAAGTGGAGTTTCAGCCGACGGAAAAGTTAATTACTATGCTTCCTATTCCAATTCGCACGATAATGGTGTTATGCCATCAGATGCTGATTTGTACAAAAGAAATACCATTGCGTTTCGTTCATCATATGAAGGCGCTGATTGGTTCAAGGTTTCATCTTCTGTGAATTTTGCCAGAAAAAAGACTGATTTGGTAAGTACCTATCAGGGAGTTTCTGTAATTGATGGTTTGTATGAGTTCCCACGTGATATTTCACTGGTTGATAAGAAAGACCTGTCAAGTCCGTTCAATACTCCGGAAGCCTATTTCACTCCTTACGGAATTACCAACCCGTATTGGTCGATTGCCAATAATTATAACCATATGGATTCTAAGCAAATCCATGGCAAGTTGCAAGCGGATATCAATCTGTCAAAAGCACTGACCCTGACATATCGTTTCGGTTTTGATTATACGGATTATGATTCCAAAATTGGTACCCCCGAAATTGCTCTGGATGATGCTCTGATCAATAATGACTACGGTTATGCACCGAGCAACATGAATCAGACTGGTAATGTATATGCCCGTTATGGACGTTCCTATGAATTGAACCATGACTTCCTGGCTAATTACAGCCAGAAATTCGGTGAATTCTCTGTAGATGCACACGTTGGTATGAATATCAATGAGCGGGCTTCAACTTTAATGGCAGGACAAACCGACGGATTGACCTTTTATACCGGATTCTGGGATTTAAGCAATGGTGCTACCAAATCACTCCTGACCGAATCACAGACTAAACGCCGGTTGGTTGGTGCATTGGGTGATGCTACTTTGGGGTATAAGGATATGCTATTCCTTGAAGTTTCTGCTCGTAACGACTGGTCTTCCACGCTGCCTATCGGGAATAACAGCTATTTCTATCCCGGAGCAACCCTGAGCTGGGTATTCACCGAAATGTTACCCAAAAACAGCGTATTGTCATTCGGTAAGGTTCGACTGGCTTACGGTAAGACCGGTAATGATGCCAGTCCGTATTATACCAGTACCCGTTATTTGCAGGCTTATGCAGACGGATATTATGGCAATGATATCGCAAGTTTTCCGATGAACGGAACGAATTCTTTCCTTGCGTCCGTTATTGCTCCAAGTACAAATCTAAAACCAGAAATGACAACGGAGACCGAGTTTGGATTGAATTTGAAATTCTTCCAAAACCGCATTGGAATTGACGCAGCTTACTATGATCGGAAAACATCTGATCAAATCTTCACGCTGCCGGTTGATCCATCTACCGGTTTCAGCAGGTTTGTAACGAACTTTGGTGATGTTCAGAATAAAGGTGTTGAATTGTTGCTGAATACCACTCCTGTTAAAGCCCGGAATTTCCGTTGGGATTTAGATGTGAACTTTGCACTCAACCGGAACAAGGTATTGTCTGTGCCGCCCAGTCTGGAAGGTGGAAAAGTAACCATCTATAACTTTTCTGCCGGGAACGATGCTGTCTATATGTATGCTGAGCAAGGTAAGGCAATTGGTGAATATTACACCTATTTACCTCAGTACGTTACCGATAAGAGTAGTCAGTATTATGGTGATCTGATTGTCGATTCAGCTGGTCAGCCGGTTCTGACGAAGGAAGTGGAAGACACCGGGTTGAACATGAACCACAAATGGACTGGCGGGGTTACCACGAGTATTACGGCCTGGGGGGTTTCTCTGAGTGCCAGCCTCGACGTTCGCTATGGTGGTTCTATGTTCTCACGTACGAAAAACCTGATGCAGTTTACCGGAAATGGAATCGTGACGACTTACAACGATCGCAAACCATTTGTTATTCCTAATTCGGCACAGGAAGTAACTGATGCTGATGGTAATGTTACCGGTTATACTGAAAATAGTACAGCACTGAAGCTGCCGGATGGAAGTTACCAGGACTATTTCAATTTGTATGGATATGGACAGGGCGGATTGGCCTATATGGTTGATCGCACTTTTGCCAAACTGCGGAATATTACACTTTCGTATACTTTGCCAAAAAAATGGGTTAGAGCAACTCAATTGAGTAATATATCAGTCTCGGCATTTGTTAATAATGCATTTATTTGGACTGCAAAAGATAACTACTACATTGACCCTGAGTCAAGTACTACAGGTTCGGATTTGCGAGGTCAGTTCGGGGAACTGTATGTGAATCCAGCAAACCGTATTTATGGTTTTAACCTTAGTATAAAATATTAATATCGGAGATTTATGAAAAAGATAATATTCATATTTGCAATTGTTCTACTGGGGCTTACTTCTTGTGATAATTACCTGGATATCAATACGGATCCCAATTCACCATCAGAAAGTAATGTTACTCCCGGTATGATCTTTCCTGGCGCCGAAATGAACCTGGCTGCCAGCTATGGAGACTACTTCCGTATCACGGGTGGTTATCTCGCACAGCAGTATGCTCAGGATTTTGGAACGAGTAACTACTTAGACTATTCTCAATTCGCTGTTTCCGCAACACGCTCAAGCGGAGACTATACGCAGTTATTTTCACACACACTCAAAAACCTGCAAACGGTACGTGACCAGGCACAGGCTTCAGAAGAGTGGGGAACTTATTTGGCAGCAACTACTTTGCGTGCGTTTACTTACCAGGTGTTAGTGGATGCTTATGGTAGCGTACCTTATACCGAGGCACTCGACCTGAATAATCTTACTCCGAAGTATGATGATGGTTTGACCATTTATCAGGGAATTCTTGGTGAACTGAATGATGCATTGTCCAAAGTTTCTTCTTCAGATGTAGTTTGCACCAACATGTTGTTTGGAACTACCTCTGTCGATGAGTGGATTAAGTTTGCAAATGCATTGAAATTGAAAATTCTTATGCGCATGAGTGATGTACAGGATGTACAGGCTGATTTAGCGAGCCTCATTCAGGAAAATAATTTCCCGACATCAAATGTAGCATGGTCTGGTATATGGGCAGATGAAACCGGGAAAGCCAACCCGTTCTACCAGGAAGAATTTGCATCCTATTTTGGTTCAACACAGGTGAACGTCGTTGGTAATATTGCCTATCTGCAAACCTTGAAATCAACTGACGATGCCCGGTTAAGTAAATATTATGAGACCAATGCAGATGGAAAATACCAGGGAGGTGTTTCCGGAACAAACTTCGGTGGTTCTCCATTCGGATCCAGTGATTTTTGTCGTCCGGTCGCTTCATATGATATGCCGGTTAACTTGATTACGGTTTCGGAAATCGAATTCTTCAAGGCAGAATATTATGCCCGTTATGGTTCTTCGGCCGATGCTGAAACGCATTACAAGGCTGCTATTGATGCATCGTTTGCTGATGCCGGACTTAGCGCTGCTGATGCTGCTGATGTCTATACCAACCAATATCCATGGGATAACAGCAAGTACAAAGAGTTGATTGGTATGCAGAAGTGGATTGCTTTGGGAGGAACCAATAACTTTGAAGCATGGTGTGAGATGCGTCGTCTCAAGTATCCGGAGTTCGGAACCATTACCGGAGCAGATATTTACAACGAGACAACCTATGATTATACTCCTGAGGTTTATCAGCCCGGTACACTCTATACTCCGATTAAGTACAATACGAAACTTGGAGCTGATAAAATTCTGCAACGTTTCAGATATGCAGAAAGTTCAACCAGCCGTAATAACAATGCTCCTGCCAATGAGGGAGATGGAACACCGGTATTCTGGGCGAAATAAAATATGAATGATTTAAATTTCGAATACGATGAAAAATAAAATATTGATCTTAGTAGTGGCATCAATGCTTGCAATTGTTGGTTTTTCAGGTTGTAAGGATGTTACCACTGCAGGCGTTACCGATATTACATATTATCCGACATTGACCATTCTGGGTGATCCGGTAGTCATTGTGGATAAAGGAGCCAATTATCAGGATGCCGGAGCCGAAGCCATGCTTAACGGTGAAGACGTTTCCGATCAGATCGTCACTACTTCAACAGTGGATACGAGTACACCCGGGATCTATTCAGTTACATACAAGATTACGAATGCTGATGGTATCTCAAGAAGTGGGTCACGTACTGTTTATGTTGCTGATCCAACACCTTCCATTATTTCATCAGGTATACATACGATCGGTGAAGGAACCTATCGTCTCTGGCTTTCTAGCGGCAAAATCGTGAATTTCAGTGGATATAATATTGTTATTCTGCAGACTGAGCCTGGCAAATTTTATATTACCGACTTTATGGGAGGCTATTATGATCAGCATGCAGGATATGGTCCTCAATATGCCATGAATGGGTATTTTCAGCTGAATGCTGATAATACAATTACTCCACTGAGTAGCCATGTGCCGGCTTGGGGTGACTCAATGGACGGCATGTCTGCTAGTGCAGTCGATCCCGCAACTGGCCAAATTACTTACACGATGGATTATGCAGGATTGATGACATTCAACATTATTATTAACTAAAAAATTGTTGATATAGATATGAAAAAAATATTATTATATACAGCGGTGCTGGTTGCAAGTGTCCTTTTTATGACTTCGTGTGAGAAGGATCAAATTGGCGGCACAGCAACTCAAGAGATGGCTGGTGATTGGTATGTGACAGCCGTAGCTGTTGACTCAGTTGGCAATGTGGTATATACTGATGATGAGTTGTTTGGCTTAGGTCACTTCCATCTTGATACGTATAATACATCTTCCAATAGCTCCACCGAGATGTGGATCAATGACAACGGAACTTTATGGGATTTTAAGACCAAAATGAATATCGATCTTAATGCGCAGACATTCCAGGCAATCGACGCCCAAAATGAAGCGTATGATTCGAAGTTGACTATCACAAATGGTCAGATTCTGTATGGTGCTGCGACTACACCAAGTGGAATGCCGGCAGACAGCATTGTGTTTAATGTATCGTTTAACGACGACACTTATCCTGCGCAGTATGGATATAAAGAGTATCGTGTTGCCGGATATCGCTATACTGGATTTACAAAAGACAACTAAGCAATAAAGGCTTGGGGGACTTACAAGCTGAAATCCTCTGTTTAGTAATTAAACAGTTCGTGTTTTTTTAAAACGGTGATAGGTCCTCTATAAACTTTATTTAGACTTATTTTAGAAAGCCTCTGTAGGTTTTATCCTTGCAGGGGCTCTTTTTTATTTCAACTATAGTGTTGGTGGCGGTTTATAATGGCGGAGCTTCCACGAAACAGATGGAAATTTGAAGCTTACTAACACATTTTAACACATAAAAATTGAAGATATGTTAATAAGCATATCTTTAAGAATAAGGCTCAAGGGCTCTCTGGATTCAGAGAGCCTTTTTGTTTTATATGTCAGTATATCAATGCGGTGAGTAATGTTAAGCTGATCGCGAAATGGGCATTGAATTGTAATCAAAAAGGAGGATTGGCAGACAATCTTACTCTTAACTAAAGAAAAAAAATGTTAATTTTCATTAAAAAATATTTTTTTTATATTTTTAACCGTCTATGTAAAATAACTGGCTTCACGACTACTTAACCTTTTAATACAATTATTTATGAAAAAACTTGTGCTATTACTTGCATTCTTTGCATTTATTGGAATGGAGGTATTGTATGCGCAGTCCCGAACGATTACCGGAAAGGTAATTAATGCAGAGGATGGCTCGTCAATACCTGGTGTTTCAGTAAGCGTTAAAGGTACAACGCTAGGAATTATTACTGACATGGAAGGTCGGTATACATTGAAAGTTCCTGAATCCGCAGAGGCTTTAATCTTCTCCTTTGTTGGAATGAGGACACAGGAAGTACCAATTACGAGCGACCGAATTGACATTCAAATGGAACCAGATGTAGTTGGTGTTGACGAAGTCGTTGTCGTTGCTTATGGTACACAACGAAAAGAAGCAAAAACCGGAGCGGTTGATGTTGTTAGTTCCTCGCAGTTGGAAGATGTTCCTGTAAGTTCTGCGGAGAAACTCCTGCAGGGTAAAGTAGCAGGTGTGCAGATCAATAGTGGATCTGGACTACCTGGCTCCGGCACTCAATTGCGGATTAGGGGGTACAGTTCTATTAATGCAGGTAAAGAACCGCTGTATGTTATTGACGGTGTCCCTGTTGTGAATGGAGATTATTCCTTAACTAATAACACGAACAACGTATTAGCCTCACTAAATCCTAATAACATTGAGTCTATCACGGTGCTTAAGGATGCAGCGGCAGCCTCTATTTACGGATCACGGGCAGCAAATGGGGTAGTCCTGATTACAACAAAAACAGGTAAGGCTGGGCGAACAGTTTTCAAGTTAAATGCTCAATATGGTTTTTCACAAAAAACCAACGATTCAAATTTCCGCTTTATGAATCCAGAGGAGATCTGGACTTATATGAGAGATGCGGTAAGAAATATCGGACAAGATCCCGATAATCCTGCTTTGGCAAATTCAAATTTGTACTTCCCAAAATCTCTATTAGGAGGAGAGTTGACGAATTGGTGGAATGAAGTTTTCCGAACAGGTATTAATCAGAAATATGAGTTGTCTGCTTCCGGCGGTGATGAAAAAACTCGTTTCCGGATATCCGGTGAATACTATAACACTCAGGGTATTCAGATTGGTTCAGGGATGGAACGAATCAGTATGCAGATAAACCTGGATCATAAAATTTCTGAGAAGGCTACCATTGGTCTTCGATCTTTCGGTGCATACAAATACGTCAAAGATCAGGCCAATGATCTTGCTTATGCTAACCCTTTCTGGGCTGCTTCGTCTTTGTTGCCATGGGAAAATGCTTATAATCCTGATGGTACTTTCAATTGGGACTTGCCGTCAAATAATAATTCTAACCCTTTAGGTAACGTAGCATTAAACCAGCAATGGAATAAGGATCATCACTATTTCGCATCGTTGTATTTTACGTATCAAATTATTCCTGGTCTGGAATTCAAAACCCAGAACTCACATGATTATTTGACTAACCAGGGAAGGATTTATTGGAACCCTGAAACTCCAGATGGTGAAAACTATGATGGTTACGTGTATGAGGCGGTTAACCAAAACCGTACCTTGACTACAACGAATACTCTTCGTTACAATAATGTATTTGGAGAGAAACATAGCGTTGATGCATTAGTAGGGTACGAGGTAACCGATAATAAATATTACGCATATACCATGGAAGGAGGCGGTGCGAGTGCAGATCTTCCTTATCTGTCAAATGTATCAAAAGACAAGGATATTGGTTATAGTTTGAGCAGCTGGGCTTTTCAGTCTTTTATTGGAAAACTGGACTATAATTTTGATCAAAGGTATTTCCTCTCGCTTAGTGCACGTAGGGACGGAAGTTCACGCTTTGGTGAGAATAACAGATGGGCTACGTTCTGGTCTGTTGGTGGAAGTTGGAACGCACACAACGAAGGGTTCATGGATGGGCTCAGTTGGGTTAACGTTGCCAAATTGAGAGGAAGTTATGGTATCTCAGGTAATGCGGCCATCGGAAATTACGAATCTTATGGTGTTTATGGTTCACGTACGTATAACGGTCTGGGTGGTTTGGCTCCAAATCAATTAGCCAATCCAGATTTGACATGGGAAGACAATACATCGATGAATATTGGACTGGATCTTACATTGTTCGAGCGTTTTAATGCAACTGTCGATTATTATGATCGTAAAACCTCGAATATGTTGCTCTCTGTACCTTTATCGAGAACCACTGGATTTACGAGTATTTCGCAAAACGTCGGTTCGTTAACAAACAAAGGTTTGGAAGTTGCTGCTGATTATGACGTAGTAAAAGCCCCATTTAAATGGAACCTTGGATTTAATATTTCTTTCAATAAAGTACAGATTACCGATTTAGCTGGTCAGGAGGAAATTGCAGATGGTTGGTGGCGTCGTTATCGCGTTGGTGGAAAAGGATTCTCCGAGTATTATGTGTACGATTATGCAGGTGTGAATCCGGTCGACGGAAATGCGTTGTGGTATGATGAGGCTGGTAAAATCACGGAAAATGCTGCTGATGCAAGACGAGTTTATAAAGGAAAGGTTGACCCTGACTTCTTCGGTGGTTTCACTAGTTCATTTTCCTGGAAAGGATTCACAGTTGATGCGTACTTTAACTTTTCTTATGGAAACTCGGTTTATATCATGGAGAGAAGGTATATCGACTCTGATGGTTATAACTGGGGTAGCATTCAAAGTGCCAATCTGCTTCCCTATTGGAGAGAACCTGGAGACTTGGTGCCTAATCCAAAACCAATCCCTAACAATACCTCAGATTCCAATGCATGGGGTACGTCTAGATTTTTGGAAGACGGCTCCTTCCTTAGGTTTAAAAGCCTAACAGTTTCATATAATATTCCAAAAGAATGGGTTGCAAAGGCTAAACTAAATAGCGCACGTATTTATATGAACGCTGTTAACCTTTATGCTTGGGATGATGTAAGTTATTGGGATCCAGAAAGAGATGTTACCGGCGGCGGATATGCGACATACCCAAATCCTCGTACCATAACTTTTGGTGTAGACCTTGGTTTTTAATCTTAAAATAAATACCAAATGAAAAGAAATAAGATATTATTATATACACTGCTTGCCTTGGGTCTTTTGGTTTCCTCTTGTGAGGATATCATTGATAAAAAACCACCCTTGGAGCTCGACAATGGCAAAGTATTGTCAACTTATGACGGGCTGGTGCAAGCGACCAATGCAGCATACTCCACGTTGTATGATAATAATTGGTATGGAGCAGAATTTATTCTGGATGCTGATCTTAAAGGGGGAAATACTAAATCAAGTCCTCTAAACACAGGGCGTTACCAAACCGAATATAACTGGGGGAATAATGCCTCTAATACAGCTGGGCTCTGGAATCCTGCCTATGTAACGATTGCAGCAGCTAATAATGTACTAAATTCAATCGACGAGCTGGATGAAGCCGGAGTAACACAGGATCAGAAAGATCAACTAAAAGGTGAATGTCTTTTCCTTAGGGGGCTTGGTCACTTTGATTTGGTGAGGATGTACGCGCAGCCATACACTTATCAGGGTGGTGAAACCCCTGGTGTTCCTATTGTGCTCGAAACGAAAATAGATTTGCCGGCCCGTAATACTGTAAAGGAAGTTTATACTCAGGTTGTGGCTGACTTGAAAGCCGCAGAAGGATTAATGAATGAAGACCGGGGAATATCCTCCGGAGCTGCTGATCCCAAAGCCTTTGCTAATATATATGCAGTGCAGGCACTCCTTGCACGGGTTTATCTTTATATGGGGGATTGGAATAATGCTGCCGCATATGCGACTAAAGTAATCGGTAGCGGAAAGTTTCAGATGTATACGGCCGATGAATATCCTCTTGTATGGGGTACCAATGCAGCAAGCGAAGTGATATTCGAGGTTTATGGTAATCTGACCGAATCTGATTGGCCTGGTCTCGAGGAAGTTGGATATCTGTATAATCCAGAAGGCTACGGTGATATTTGTGTTTCACAGGAGCTAGTTGATATGTTTGAACCTGGCGATGTACGGGGACAGTTTTTTGTGTCATCCGACAAAGCTGCAGGTTATCTATGGCCTGGTAAGTTTCCTGGGAAAGGTAATGATGCAGTCAATAACATTCCTGTACTTCGTTTATCTGAAATGTATCTTATTCGTGCCGAAGCAGTACTCAATGGCGCATCAGGTAATGCAAAGAATGATATTAATATGATTCGCAGCAATCGCGGAGCATCTGAGCTACCAGCGGTATTCTTGACTGATGTTTACAAAGAGAGACGTTTAGAACTCTGTTTTGAGGGACATCAACTTTGGGATTTATCCCGTACAGGTCGCTCCTTAGAGCGGGTGAATGAAGATGGTAAAATTTCTGGACCAGTCAATGTGGACTTTCCGAGTTATTTATGGGCAATGCCTATACCTGTTTATGAGTTGGAAGCAAATAAGAACATGGTTCAGAATGAGGGCTATTAATGAATTAAAATCCTTCGTATAATGAAAAAATTATTAAATATCATATTAGTTACATTCGCCGGAGTTCTGTTATTCAGCTCTTGCGATATTAACGATCCAATTGTGTTTAAACAAGAGGATGCTTTTGTTGCTTTCCCATCATCAAGTGGTGTGGTTAGTGAACAAGGTGCGGTTATCGCTATACCGGTGATGGTTACGGCTGTACCAGGGTCTCCTGCTGTAACGGTGGATTTTGAGTTCTCGGCAGAAGGACTTGATAACCCGGCTGTTGAGGGGGTCGATTTTGAAATCTTAAACGAATCAAAAACACTAAGCTATCCCAATGGATGGGGGTATGACACCATTAGGGTGAAAACTATTGATAATAGTGATTTTACAGGTAACAAGAGTGTCAATATCTTGCTAAGCAGCAATTCGCAAGGTTATAGCACCGGAGCGAACGATCAATATACTTTGACAGTCAAAGATGATGAGCATCCTTTAGGTAAGTGGATTGGTACATTCTCAGTTGAAGCCAAGAGTTACGGTAGTCCCGGTGCCTGGGATGAAGCCTGGACGGTCACATCAGAACCCGATCCGGCAGATGTCAGTAAGTTAATCCTTACCGGTATTGCATACGGAAACCTTCCCATTTCCGCTACGGTTGATTTGGATGCAATGACGATTACTATTGCAGCCGGGGCAGATGTTGGTGATGGTTATGGTTACGGTAATATCTTACTCTATGTCGGCGACGAAAATCTGAATTTAAATAAGAGCGTGCCAATTGTTGGTGAAATATCGGATGATGGCTCTATACACATTGACTTCTTGGGTGAAGCAATGACTGGAGATTATGATGGTTATGTCTGGGACGTATTCGATACATACTGGACCCTACAGTAAATGAAATAAAATTACTCCGACAGGTTTTCCTGTCGGAGTTTAGAACTGTAGAAGTTTTTTTTAACCAATTAACAGAAAGACTTATGAAAAATAAAGTATATGTAGTCCTGGCAGCGTTGTTGATTATGCTATCAATGAGTCGCTGTAAGGAGGATGAGCCTTATAACTCACTTAGTGTGCTGTCTGCGCCTAAGGCTACATTAAATATTACAGATGTTAAGGACTCGTCTTTTGTTTTAAGCCTTTCATCAGATATGAAAGGTTATGCGGCCTTTGTTATCTATGATGACACTTCGGCGGTAGCTCCAACGCAGCAAAATCTTATTGAGCAAAATCTTGATGCAGCTTTTACAGGGTTAAGTGCTATTGAAAAGGATGGCACCTTATCATGGACAATTGGTCCATTGGATCCAAATAAGAGCTATGAGATTTTTGCGGCTACCAGTAACGCAGATGGAGTGATCTCCGATATTGTTACAGAGATTATTAAGACTACAGACAACGTTTCGCCTTCGCTGGTTGGATATACTCCTTCATCTGGGCACGACGGAGTCGCTGTAAGTTCGACTTTTACTCTGACATACGATGAAGCAATCGCTTTTGATGACACTAAATCTGTTTCATTAACTTACTATTCAACAGGAGTTGTATCAGCAATTCCAGCCGATGCTATTTCGGTGTCCGGTAGGAATTTGATAATTAGTCAGGTGGAAACACCTGTCCCCGGAGAATTGATCATGTTGAACATGGAGGAAGGTGCTGTTAAGGATTTGGTAGGAAATCCGGCAGATAGTATTTATACTGCAGTTGTGGATGGTGCAATTGAAGGCAATGCCTATTGGTATATAGAGGTAGAAACTATCAATATGATAGCTGTTACTCCGGAGTCCGGTGCAAGTATTGGCGATCAGAACTTTGCTATTACTCTGAAATTTGATTCGGATATGGACTTGGCTAGTGGTGGCCCACTTCCTGTGATGACTTATTATGACGGTCTAGGAGTTTACACGTTTGAAATCCCAGCTAATTATATCGATGCAAACCCAGCGGATAGTACCGTTACTCTTTATAAACCAGAATTACCGGACATTGGTAACTGGGTGTCGTTGAGTTTGCCTGAAGGTGTATTTGTCGATTCTAAAAACAATCCTAATGCTGCAATAGAAAGTAAAGCAGATGGCGCTGGTCAGTCTGGATTATATTGGTTAGTTTCTTATGGATATACTCGTGACCTGATTATCGGTTCCTATAGTGCATATTCAACTAGCTATTATGGTTCTGCAAATGATGAAACGGATGCAATTACTATTGAAGCAGATCCTGATGATCCAAATGGCGTTATAATGACTGGTCTGCGAGGGTCAACAGAACCGGTGTACGCTACATTTGACGGTGATTTTGGTACATTGACTTTCCCTCCATATTCTCATGTTTATATGGATGACAATGGAACACCAGATGATACCACTGACGATCTTCACGTTTACTTTGAATCGAATAGTGGGGATCCAATGGTAGCTACAGTCTATGCGAATGGTGATTTCGAGTTATCACTCATTTGGTTTTATTCTAGATATGATCAGGATTTTAACTATGTTGATCTTGATAATGCCTTTGTAGATACCTACTTTACGAAACAGCCAGCAGCTGCTTCCGTGAGTATAAAATCGGCATCCATACCGAAGGTCTACGGTACTCCTAAATCTCACGCAAAGATTTTGGATGATAAGAAATAGACACAAAGGGTTTGATACTATGAAGATAGCTTTAAGGCTCCGGTATATACCGGAGCCTTTTGGTAATATTTGAGCTGTAATTATGAAAGTCCTAAAGTCCATTTTGTTTCCCGTCCTGTTACTGATGCAGTTTGTGACTCAGGGAAACCCGATTTCAAAAGAAAAAGCGAAGATAGTAGCTTTAAACTTTTTAAAGCAAGTCTCTGTGATTGAGGGAACACCTGACAATGTTATTGTCCAGGCATTTGGAGACAACGTCATAACTGATTATCTGGTAACAGTAGATGATAAAGGTTGGGTTTGGCTGGCCGGAGATGATCAGGTTGAAGCCATTCTGGGATTTGGAAAAGGGAATAACTTTGAATTACAGGAGACAACTCAATATCCGTTCAGTGATTTTTTTGAAGAAATTCGGGCCCGAATCGGAAAGGCAATTCATAACGGTAATGGAGTGGTTGATCCGCAGTGGAATGTGCTTTATACCGGAGAAACGCTAAAATCTGCAACTGTTAGTGATGTTGAACCTTTTATCCGAGCAAATTTTAATCAGGGAAAAGGTTGGAATCAATTTTGTCCACTTGATGAAGCTGGACCCGGAGGTCACACATATGTTGGATGTGTAGCTGTTGCCATGGCTCAGGCAATGAGCTATTATCAATATCCGGTGTCCGGTGTTGGGTATCACGATTATTTTCATGGAACTTATGGTAAATTGGAACAGGATTTTAGTTCCTCTTTGTATCATTGGCCTTCTATGTCAATGACCGGGTCAGACGAATACAATGCACTGCTGTTATATGACTGTGCAGTTTCGGTTGATATGGACTTCGCTCCGGACGGTTCTGGAGCTTATACTTTTAACGTCCCGGATGCATTAATAACTTATTTTTCATACGGCTCTTCCGTAAAATATGTGAAGCGAAGTTCAAAAACCGACTCTGAATGGAGAGAATTACTCACTAATGAAATAAAGAATTTTCGCCCGGTTATATATTCGGGGGATGGAGATAATGATGAAGCCGGGCATGCTTTTAATTTGGATGGAATTAAAGGAAATCTGTTTCATGTAAACTGGGGATATAGTGGTTCAATGAACGGCTATTATGATTTAGATGGTTTGACGGTGAACGGTAATAACTTTTCATTGAATGGTGCAGCTGTCATAGGAATTGTTCCGGCTGATTTCTTTGATGACTCCATGTATCCTCCAACTGACATAACATTATCAAATACTCATATTGAAGAGGGCATTGCGCAAGGAAGTTTTGTTTCGCTTGTAAAGGTAGTAGATGAGACACCGGAGGATACTTTCAAATATGAATGTTATGGTCAACCTTTAGTTGCAGGAGGATATAAAACTTCAGAGTTTTACATTGAAAATGATACACTAAGATCTGCGATGGTCTTTAATTATGATGATAAAAAGGAATACTCATTGACGATAAGGGTGACAGATAATGGTAATAATACATATATGAAAAATTTCACTATAATGGTGGATGTAAAGACTGGATTTACAGATTTTTACAATGATGAGAATAGTGTGGTTTACCCAAATCCTGCCAACAAGATTATAAATGTCAGGAATAATGCAAGGAGAAATACGTTGTTTATCTTCAATATATCTGGTCAAAAAATTAGAACTTACCCGTTGCATGAAGGTATAAATCAATTGGATGTTTCGATGCTTCCCAAGGGGGTGTATCTGCTTACTCCTCAAATTCCCGTTTTTAAAAACACTAAATTAGTAGTGAAGTAATAATGTAAAAATCAAAATACCATGAGAAAGTTTTCGATATTATTCATTTTTTTAGTTTGTAGTAATTACATGTTTGGTCAGCAACCAGTGATTACAAATACAGATGAACTCATAAATTACGTAGAAAGTAATCAATCTAATATTAGAGGAGAAAGATACGTTAATGTCAATGGGTCACCATTTTTGACTGATGGTTTTGTTGCTTCAAAAGCGAACGTGGGAGACCAATGGATTGACGCAGAACTTCGATACAATATTTATGAGGATAATTTTGAAATGCTGAAAGGAGATAAGACGATTATTATTGACCCAAACACCGTAGACCTGAAGGAAGTTATTCAGGAAGGAAAGCACTTTATATTGACCTCCTATAACCGCGGTGGAGGTTGGATGAAGGGCTACTTCCAATTAATATCTCCCGGCAAAAAAAGTTTGCTTTTAAAAGATAAAATCCAACTAATCAGGCCCAAAGCTGAGGAGGCTTATAAGGGAGCTCAGCCAGCACGTTTCCAAAAGGGAGCAGATAGCTACTGGTTGCTTGATCAATCAGGCAAAGCAGAGAAATTGCCAACAAGAAAGAGGAAACTTCCGGAAGCATTTGGCGATCATGTCAAACAGATTGAAAAATACATGAAGACCAATCACCTCTCTGCCAAAAAAGACGAAGATCTGATCAAGATTACCGAATACTACAATTCACTGGATTAGTCATGTCTTCTCGTAATTCATCTCTTCCAATCATACAAATTCGTCACCGTTACATCGGTACCCTTGCTAAGCAGCTTTGATGGCATCGTACCCGATTTTAGCATAGCGGCAGCGGTTCCGGGGCTTCCGGTTGACAGGTAATTAAGTGCTGCTTTCAGGCACAACTCGTTGGGATCACCGAACGGATACTTGACGTCTTCGTAGACGGTGTAATCGACAGGAATACCATCGAAATAATCGCTGTAGCCGGCACTGTTGACATTGCGGAAGCTGATGGGAGCAATAGCAAGGCTGTCCTGTGTGTCAGAGAAGATGCTCATGCCAACCGGTTTTCCGAGGGTTTGTGTCCCGATAAGGGTAACCGGATACAAAGGCATCAGACCCGAAATGGTCAGCTCACTGGCCGAAGCAGTTGAAGAGGATGTTATGACAACAATCTTATTTAAATTCAGACTATTGGCTGCCTGGTGGACCACGTTGTTCTCGTTTGCATCAGTGTGCTTGTCATTGAACTTTTGCACATTGTACGTTTGATTATTGTATTTATTTCCGGCAATTAAACTCATTAACGAATCGGCCGTTGAGAGCAATCCTCCTGTATTGTAGCGCAAATCGAGAATGAGATTCGAAACGCCATCAGCTTTAAAGGTCGCGAAAGTTGTATCGAGATCAGCAACGGAGGGCTCCAGAAAATCGGAGAAAACGAGGTAGCCGGTTTTCTCACCGTCTGTGTCATAAACGTGGCTGTATTGGACTGTATTCATCACTACATTGCCCTTTACAATGCTTAGTTCTTTGTAGGTGCTATCGGGAAGAACAAACCCAAAAGTGACCTGGTTTTTGGCGAGTTCCTGGTTGATGGCATCGACACTCATATTTTTAACGAGTTGCCCGTCGAGTGAGCGAATCATCCAGCCACGGGCCACACTGTCCCGTCCCATCGGACTGTCAGTGTAAACATCGGCAATACGCAGGCTATCGGACAGGTCGAACTTAAAGCCGGCACCCCAGCCACCTGACTGACCGCTCTGAATTAAGTCGAGAATTTCCTGGAGAGGCGCCACAAAACTCCAATGGTCTTTGGTATATCGTATGGCATCAACATATTTCGAAGGATCGGTATATGACGAAAGATCCACGTCCGGCATATCTTTATACCAGAGGTACCAACTATTAAAAAGCTCGGCAGTATTTTTTACTCCGGAAACGACCGTTCCGGTGGAATCACTGGAACCGGAAGGTGTCGGCGTCGGTGTGTCATTCTTTTGGCATCCCGACAAAACCCAAATCGCCAACAGGACGATTGGCAAAAGAAATTGTATCTTTTTCATTTATGGGGTGGATTTGAAAATCTTAATCTTTCTTACGTCGTTCTAAACGAATTGTTTTGCGTTTAACTTTTTTTACCTTTTTCTCGTCCGGGTACTCCATTCGAACATGGTAGATGGTTAAAAGCTTTTCCAGGAATATTTGCTTGAGAAGTGTGATATCCTGGAAGGTAAGGGGAGCGTAATCGAGCTGTCCGTCTTTAATTTTTGAATTGAATATTTTATCAATCAAATCGGAAAGCGACTCTCCATTGATGTCCTTCAGGCTTCTGGATGCAGCTTCAATACTGTCAGCGAGCATAACCACAGCCGTTTCTCTTGTCGAAGGAACCGGGCCGGGATAGGTAAATTTGGAAGCATCAATCTGCTGTTCCGGGTTTTCATTCTTCGACATCAGGTAAAAGTAGCCTGTCTTGGTTGTTCCATGATGGGTCCGGATAAAATCGATGATCATTTCCGGAATCTTGTATTTCTTAGCCAATGCTACACCGTCGGTTACATGGTTCATGATGACCTGAGCGCTCTCTTCGAGCGACATTTCTTCGTGGGGATTAATCCCCTTGGCCTGGTTTTCGGCAAAGAAATGCGGCGCTTTGGTTTTTCCAATATCGTGATACATCGCACCTGTCCTGACAAGCAACGGATTGCCACCCAGTTTGGTGATGGCATCTTCAGCGAGGTTGGCAACCTGCAATGAGTGTTGGAACGTTCCAGGCGCTTCTTCAGCCAGTTTACGCAACAGGTTTTGGTTCGAGTAGGAAAGCTCAATCAGTGTTACATCTGATACAAAGCCAAACGATTTCTCGAATATATAAACCAGCAGGTAGGTAATCAGCGTTAAGACGGCGTTACCAACAAACCATCGCATTTGCATCCAGTTAATGGCATCCCAGTTTCCTTCCTGAATGAGGGAGATGCCAATGAATGCAAAAACGTACGTTAGAAGAATAAACACAGAAGTGATTACCAACTGGCCTCTTCTTAACAATTTATCCTGACTAATCACGGCAACTGTACCGGCCAGAATTTGCAACAGGACAAATTCGTATCCGTTGGGTACCATAAATCCCACAATCAGTGCGGCGATGGTATTCACAAAAATAGCCAACCGGGCATCCAGGAATGTTCGGATTGTGAGAGCCAGAACCGTGAACGGAACCAGGTAAACGAGCTGCGGATTAGTGGAAACGACCAGTCGACAGAAGTAGATCATCACGACGGTCATCAAAAGGGTAAAAGCGATATCCCGTTTTGAATTCAATAATTCGCGACGTATGTTGAAAACAAACAGGAAAAGCACCAGCACCAGGAGAAGGATAAACATGGCTTTTCCGGCCAGTACGCCATAATATTCTGTCGAGTTACTACCAAGACGGTTTTCGTAAGCTTTTTGCAACGATTCCAAAATCCGGTAGACATCGGGAGTCACTAAATCACCTTGCGAAACGATGCGTTCGCCTTCCTGAACCATTCCCCGCGAAGTAGAAATATTGTCAAGTAGTTTTTGTCGCTCGAAATCGGTCGTTTTTTCGTCGAATATCAGGTTGGCGTGTAAGTAAACCTCCGGATGCAACTTGACCAGTAGCGGTTGCCACGAGGGATATTTATCAGCCAACTGCTGCTGTCCCGATGAGAGGTAGTTATATGCTGTTTTCAGGGAAAAAACGGATCCCAGCGGCACTTTGCGTCCGACATGATCTTCCACAAGCATCAAATCATCTTTCCCTTTTAATGCAGCATAGTCGGAAATGCTTTGCTCGAGAATACCCCGTTTGAAAACTTCCTGGTAAAGGTTAACCAGTTGATCTTTTACTTCTGTATTCGCGGTTGTTTTCGAATCGCTGGATTGCTCCAGGTTGTCAATCCGGCTTTTCAGTTTTGCTATTTGCTCTTTACCAATTGAATCCTGGTAAGTAAAATATGGAAGCTGGGCACTCAGAACGGAGTCGCGTTCTGCTTTGAGTTCGTCATCACTTTTGAGAACCGCAAAATCGAAAGGGGCGATAAGCGTTTCGTGCATCCAGGGGCGTCCCTTCTGAAATTCATATTTAAAGCGAGCTTCGCCCGGAAGTGCCAGATAGATCAGAATCGTGGTGATGACAAATAGCGCTACCACGAAAGTTGTGTGCCAGAATGATTCTCTGGACTTTAGTTTATTTTCTATATTCATGCTTACAAGCCTCTTTTCCGTTCCTCAAAATCACGATTCGATAAAATTTCTATCTTTGGGTTTAATACCAAAAATAATAATTATTTTGATGAGATACGGAATCTCCAATCTCAGTATAATACCGGTTCGGACGGAGCCGACCGAGAAGAGTGAAATGTGCACACAAGTTCTGTTTGGTGAACATTACGCCATTTTGGAAGAAACTGAGAAGTGGACCCGCATCCGGATTGAGCTTGATGGATACGAGGGATGGATTGACCGGAAAATGGTCAACGAAGTGGATAATGCACTCATAACACAACTGCAGCAACTTCCTGCAGTAGTAACAACAGATGTATTCAATATTGTTCAAAGCTCGGATAGCTACAATAATTTTTTGATTGTTGCGGGCAGTTCCTTACCTTTTTATAATCAGTCGGATAAAACCTTTCGGATCGACGATTCGTTATATACAATAAAGGGAAACGTGACGATTGAATCGCCGCCCGATGTAAGAGCCACCATCATCGAAAACGCACTGAAATATTTCAATGCGCCGTATTTATGGGGTGGTCGTTCTCCTTTGGGAGTTGATTGTTCGGGATTGACACAGGTTTTGTATAAAATGGTGGGAATACCTATTCCGCGCGATGCATCGCAGCAGGTTCAGATTGGTCAGCATCTCAGTTTTGTTGACGAAGCACAACCGGGCGATTTGGCGTTTTTCGATAACGACGAAGGATTAATTACGCATGTAGGCATCATCTGGGAGCGGAACAAGATTATTCACTCTTCCGGAAAAGTGAGAATCGACAATGTTGACCAGTTTGGAATTTACAATGCAGAGACCCGAAAATATACGCACAAGATGCGCCTAATGAAGAGAATCATTGATGGTTAATTAAATTCAAATTTTATGAGCCATTTGCATTTCATCGGATACATCTTAGCCATAGTTATTGTGGCTTATTTAATCTGGCTTTATTCCCAAAAGAAAAAAGAGGAGTGAGCAATGATGAGATGGCGGAATTTTTTTGAATCTTTGTTGCGTTTGGATTATTTGTAGCAGAGAGTAGTTCGCATAAGTAAATACGGTGAATTGCTCTCAAAGTAATGTTTTGTAATTATATGTCCTACACTTATCAATATCCCCGGCCGGCAATAACAGTTGATGCCATAGTAACAGCAGAACGTAACGGCGAGCAGTGGGTGCTGCTTATTCGCCGAAAAGCATATCCTTTTGAGGGAAAATGGGCGTTGCCCGGAGGATTTGTGAATATGGACGAAACGCTGGCTGAATCATGTCAAAGGGAGCTTGAAGAGGAAACCGCTTTAACCGGTGTGGAGCTAAAGCAGTTTTATACATTCGATGCTGTCGACCGGGATCCGCGGGCCCGCACTATTTCCGTGGTATTTACAGGGCAGATTCCTGAACCTGTTCCAGTGAAAGGTGGCGACGATGCGTTGGAAGCTGAATGGTTTCCCATTATTTCGTTACCGGAAATGGCCTTCGATCACCGCGAAATTATCCAGAAATTTGTGATGGAGGTAATCTAGGCCTTCCCTCACATTTATTCCTTAAAACATTCTTCCAGAATATTCATTGATTCGGGGCCCTCGTTGAATAGCAAATCGATAACGGACAGGTTGGGCTGAAAGTCGAATTTTTCTTCGAAAACCTGCGTGTAAGGCTCAGGAGAAAAGTGTGGATCCGGTTTGCTTCTTTGCTTTTTAGGATGAATTACTTCGCGTAAATCGAGCATATCTTCCGTTTCCTCTTTGATAAATTCTGTCGACAGTTTAATCTGAACATCGATTTCCAGCAATTCCATCACCTTTTCCTGTATCTCCAAATTGAAATCTAACAGGTATTTCCATTTCTTTTCTTGAAAAAACGGGGCCAGTTCATCCTGGTAATATGGAAAAAAGGGAGAGTTGTTATAAGCAGAAACGATGGTTCGCCAGTGAAGCCGTTGCCAATCTTCTGCGGTAGCAATGCGGACATCTTTGGTTTTTACTTTTAACTCCGGGCCTTTATCAACCGGAATACTTAATGTCAGAGGTCCGTTTCCACCCAGAATTCTGCAGCGATTGCGGTACGTTTGTTTCGGGTAGTTCTCGTGTTGTTCAATGATTATTTGGGGGTAACGAAGCAGTTTTGAATAATACTGTACAGGTCCCAGGTAAGCTGTGGAAAGTAAAGCAGTATGTGTTTCGGTCATTGGAAAATATTCGTTAATCGTCGAAGAATGTACTGTTGGAATCGCCGCGAATCAGGTCGCCCTCATCTCTCTTTTTCTGTTCTTCCTGTTCCAGGTCTTCCAAATCCTGGCGGTACTCCAGCAACTGTTCTTCCAGTTCGTCAATGCGTTCTTTTAGTTGGCGGTTATCCTTTCTCAAACGTTGTTTGGCCGGATAACTGGACAAGGCACTTAACACCACGCCAATTAAAATCGCAGACAAAAGAAGCAAAACCAGAGGAATTTCCGGTATTTGCCAAATCAAAAATTTTACGGAAACGCTGATGGCATTTTGCAGGGCAAAAACAACCAGTATAATTCCGAGTATGAGTCCGGTGACTAAACCACGCTGCATAATTCAAGAGTTTTTCGTTACTCTAAGATACAGTTTTCCGCTTAGCTGATAAAAGAAGAATGGTTCTCTGTCAATTATTTTTCTCCGGTGAGCGTCATTCCCGGTGTCAGGCCTACTCGTTTAAAATCTGCAGTATTGATGGTTATCATTTCGTCCTTTTCCTCATCCGAGTCATGAAAATAGACGTTGTAATCGGCTCCCAGAGGTACCATTAACCGCGTGTGTTGTTTCGGGGGAATCCGGATATCGAGGATGTCGTTGTACTCATCGTCCGACCAGAAGACGTTGGTTACCAGGTTCACCTTCATGGTATCGCTGGAGTGATTATAGAGCTTGATTCGCTTGAAGGAGCGGGGAGTGGTCTCCGGTTCCATATCCAAATTCAGCGAAGCCAGTGTAACAATATTGAGCATCTGCAAGGCTACGTCCCCAACGTTGATGCCGGTTCTTTTCCGGTGCATTTCTTTTTGTCGCTCAATACTTCCGGTATCGTGAATGTATTGCCCGGTGGAGCAGCTGTACAATATCAGGAGGCTGCATAGGAAACTTAGTATTGGTCGTGCTCTTTTCATTTGTCAGATAAATTAGGATATAAAAAAGCCAGCAAATAATATACCGGCTTTTAAAAGAACGAATATGAATAGAGACTTTATCTCACCTTTTTAAAGAATCGGTTCCAGCGGATGTTGGCAGGGAACGGCTTGTCTTTATCGAGAGACAACCAAACAAAAGAAGCTTCTCCGACAATATGATTCTCCGGCACGAATCCCCAGTAACGCGAATCAGCTGAGTCGTCCCGGTTATCGCCCATCATCCAGTAGTAGTTCATTTTGAACGTGTAAGAATCAGCTGGTTGCTCGTTGATGTAAATGGTGCTGTCCTTTACGGCCAGTTTATTTTTCTCGTAAACACGAATAATACGGCGGTAGATGGGCAGATTCTTCAGCGATAAATGAACAGTCGCTCCTTTTTGGGGAATCCATATCGGGCCGAAATTGTCGACGTTCCAGGGATAGTCTTTCGGGGCGAAGGGAAAAATATTTGGGTCGGAATTCCCAGCAGGTGTATTCATCCGTTTAACGGAAATCACGTTAGTGAATTTTTTTAGCTTCTTGACGTCTTCGCGGGTTAACGGAAACATGTACTGAGCACCATTCCGGTGTCGGTCTGCTTTTGAAATGTGCAAACGGTCGAGTGCTTCCGGATTAATGGCCGTTCCATTGGTCGTTACAACATAGTTGTATTGTAGCCCGGAAATCGCTTTTTGCGGTTTCCCATTAACGAAAACCTGACCGTTCACAATCTTCAGCGAATCACCCGGAATCGCGACACAGCGCTTGATGTAATTCTCACGCTTGTCGACCGGACGATAAATAATGTTGCCGAAAGTGCGTTTGTCATTCCGTACCCGTTCGCGCCCATAGCTTCTGACCAACTGGTAATAACTTGTTTCCAGTTGCATTTTTACGGCAACGGTGTCACCTTCCGGGAAATTGAAGACTACGACATCATTTCGTTTCACATGCCCAAAGCCCTTTAAGCGATGGTATTTAAACTGAATGGCATCGGAATATGACTTGACTGTTTTGGTCAGTGGTAGGGTATGCTGCACAAAGGGAAAGGAAATTGGTGTAATCGGCATTCTGGGGCCGTAAGCCATTTTGCTGACGAAAAGGTAATCGCCAACCAGCATACTTTTTTCCATGGAAGAAGAAGGAATGGTATAGGCCTGAATAAAAAATGTACGGATAAAAGTGGCCGCAATAACCGCGAAGATGATGGCATCTACCCATTCGATTACTTTGGTCTGTTTTCCTCCCGGTGGATTTTTCTTTTTCCAAAAAGCCCAGTGCACTTTTTGCGTGACGTAGATGTCGAAAATGACAATCAGGCCAAGGAACCACCAGTATATGCCAAGCCAGATTACCCACAAAATATAAACGGCAGCTACAAAACTAAATTTGAACCATTTGTTTGTCAGAATATTTCTCATTCGAAAATCTGTTTATCTCTTGAGTCAAGAGTGGTTGATGTTATTCGTGTATTTGTTCATCCCAGGGAATCGATCTACGTGTGGAATAACAAATGACTGTTTTATCAAATTGGTATTTACTCAGCCTCCGGAATTACAAAAGAGCGCGTTTTTTAGTGTAAGTTCCCTAGTTGGGGGATTTGATTATCAGTTATTTCTAACGAAAAAATACGAAAGGTTTAGGCAAAAAAAAGCCGGTACTGGAGGTACCGGCTTGTGCTGAATATTGATAAACAATTATTTTACTTTCTTGAAGAATCGGTTCCAGCGGATGTTGGCCGGGAACGACTTGTCTTTATCAAGCGACAGCCAGATGAACGACGCTTTACCCACAACGTGATCCTCCGGCACAAATCCCCAGTAACGCGAATCTGCCGAATTGTGTCGATTATCACCCATCATCCAGTAGTAGTCCATATGGAATGTGTATGAATCAGCCGGTTTATCGTTGATGTAAATCGTGCTGTCCTTCACGGCCAGTTTATTCTTCTCGTAAACACGAATAATCCGGCGATAGAACGGAAGATCTTTCAGTGTTAGATGAACCGTTGCTCCTTTCTTGGGAATCCAAATCGGGCCGAAATTATCGACGTTCCAGGGATAGTCCTTCGGATCGAACGGAAAAATATTCGGATCGGGACGACCGGCCGGCATATTCATCCGTTCAACAGAAATCACATTGCTGAATTTCTTCAGCTTTGCTACATTCTCTTTGGTCAACGGGAACATATACTGAGCGCCGTTTCGATGCCTATCGGCCTTCGAAATGTGCAACCGATCGAGTGCCTCCGGATTAATAGCAGTTCCATCGGTGGTAACAATGTAATCGTACTGAAGGCCGGGAATGACAATCTGCGGTTTCCCGTTAACGTAAACCTGGCCATTGACAATCTTCAGCGAATCGCCCGAAATGGCCACACAACGCTTGATGTAATTCTCACGTTTGTCGATTGGGCGGTAAATAATGTCGCCGAAAGTACGTTTGTCGTGCCAAACCCGGTCGCGACCGTACATTCGGACTAACTGGTAGTAGCTTTGCGCCTGCATGTTGACGGCTACCGTATCACCTTCCGGGAAGTTGAAAACCACCACGTCGTTGCGTTTCACATGGCCAAATCCCTTCAATCGGTGATATTTCCATTGGATGGCATCAGAATACGATTTCACTGTTTTCGTCAGCGGCATGGTGTGATGCACGAACGGGAACGAAATCGGGGTATTGGGAAGTTTCGGTCCGTAAGCGGTCTTACTAACAAAGAGGTAATCGCCTACCAGCATGGTTTTCTCCATGGAAGAGGTGGGAATCGTGTAGGCCTCGATGAAAAACATCCGGATAAAGGATGCTGCAATAACTGCGAAGATAATGGCATCAATCCATTCAACAGTCTTGGTCTGCTTTCCTCCAGGTGGATCTTTCTTTTTCCAGAAAGCCCAGTGTACTTTTTTGGTGATGTAGATATCGAAAATAACGATGAGGCCGAAGAACCACCAGTAAATACCGAGCCAAATAACCCACAGGGTGTACAATACGGCTACGACGGCGAATTTAAACCATTTGTTTGTCAGAATACTTCTCATTCGAAAGTGTGTTTATCTTACAGAATATGATGTGTTTCAATAGCATTTTAAGCCATTTCGTCGAGCAGGTTTTTCATTGACAAAATGCCTTTTCGCCCTTGGCAAAACTCAGCAGCCAGCACAGCCCCCAGTGCAAAACCCTTGCGACTTTTGGCGCTGTGAGTAATTTCGATGTAGTCGACTTCAGAATCGTACTTCACCGTATGAATGCCCGGTACTTCGCCTTCGCGAATGGCTTCGATGGGTAATTGGGTAGCTGATTTCGGCTTATCGATAGTCCAGGAATCGACCCGTTTGACTTCACCGATGAGATCTTCCGCGAGCGAAATAGCTGTACCACTCGGCGCATCGAGCTTGTGCGTATGATGAACTTCGGTCATGCTCACATTGTACTGGTCGAATGCATTCATCATTCGCGCCAGTTTGCGATTCAATTCGAAAAACAGATTGACGCCTATGCTGAAATTAGATGCATAGAAGAAACAGCCTTCTTTTTCCTGACAAGCATTTTCTACTTCATTCCTGCGGGAAAGCCAACCCGTGGTACCACTTACAACCGGAACTCCGGCAGCAAAGCACAATTGGTAGTTATCGACGGCTGAATCGGGGGTGGTAAACTCGATGGCAACATCCGCTTTCTTCAGGTTCTCCTCAGTTAAATCGGCGGCATTGCTGACATCAATTTTCAGGACAATCTCGTGGCCGCGGCTAATGGCAATCTCCTCAATTGTTCTTCCCATTTTGCCGTAACCAATTAGCGCAATCTTCATATGAAATTTTATCGAATTGGTGTATATTCCTTTTCAAGAATTACAAATATAAGATTATTGAGGAAAAGCCGGTGCGAATTATTGTTAAGGTAGGAATGGTTTTGCACCGTAAAGAAGAGGGATAGACGACGAAGACTTTTTTCGGTGAATGACAAAAAAAGGAAGCTCTGAATGAGCTTCCTTTATATCTGAATGTTTATTTCACCTAATCCGAAAAAATTTATTTTACCTTCTCAACAATGGCAGTGAATGCAGCCGGGTGGTTCATAGCCAAATCGGCCAGAGCCTTACGATTGATTTCAACGTTAGCTGCTTTCAGTTTACCCATAAACTGTGAGTAGGATAGTCCTTCGGCACGTGCAGCAGCGTTGATACGCTGAATCCACAATGCGCGGAAGTGGCTTTTCTTTTTCTTTCTGTCACGGTACGCATACTGAAGACCTTTCTCGTATGTGTTTTTAGCAACCGTCCAGACATTTTTCCTAGAACCAAAGTAACCTCTGGTTTCGCTCAGGAGTTTCTTGCGACGTGCTCTCGACGCCGCATGATTTACTGATCTTGGCATAATTTCTACAATTTGAATAATGGCGGGTTTATTGTTTCAAAAGCACTTAGTTGCTCATCATCCGGTTAGTAACTAATATTTTCTAATCTCTGTTCAAAAGGAATGAAATACATTATTTCATTGCGAGAAGCTTCTTCACGGCAGCCTTGTCAACGTCGGCTACAGTACCCCAGTAAGTGAGGTTACGCTTCTGCTTAGTCGTTTTCTTTGTCAGAATGTGACTTTTGTACGCGTGCTTCCTTTTGATTTTTCCACTCCCGGTGAGTTTGAAACGCTTCTTAGCACCGGGATTTGTTTTCATCTTAGGCATTACAGTCTAATCTTTAAATTCGAATTACTTCTTCTTCTTAGGCGAAATAAACATGGTCATTCGTTTTCCTTCGAGTTTTGGCATCTGCTCTACAGCGCCCAACTCTTCCAGATCTTGTGCAAACCGCAATAACAGGATTTCTCCCTTTTCTTTAAAAAGAATCGAGCGACCTTTGAAAAACACAAATGCTTTGACCTTTGCACCATCCTGAAGGAATTTCTCTGCATGCTTCAGCTTGAAATTGTAATCATGGTCGTCGGTGTTCGGACCGAAACGAATCTCTTTGACAACAATCTTCGTTGCTTTGGCTTTCAACTCCTTCTGTTTCTTTTTCTGCTGATAAAGAAACTTTTGATAATCGGTGATTCGACAAACCGGCGGTGCAGCTTTCGGGGAAATTTCCACCAGGTCAAGTTCCATGGCATCAGCCATGCGTAATGCCTCTCTGGTGGGATAAACTCCCGGATTTTCTACATTTTCTCCTACCACGCGAACTTCCGGAACACGAATTTGCTCATTCGTCCGAAAACTCAGTTTGTCTTCTCTTTTTGGCCTTGGGCCTCTGCCTCTTTTTACTGCTATGGCTAAATCCTCCTTTGATTAATTAGTATTACGGTTAACTATAAAAGGCTGACAATTGTTCGCGAACTTCTTTATTGACAAAATCTGCGAACTCGTCAAGTTGCATAGTTCCCTTGTCGCCTTCACCTTGTCGGCGAACGGAAACCGTATTTTCTTCCATCTCTTTTTCACCAACGATAAGAAGATAGGGAATACGTTTCAACTCGTTGTCACGGATTTTCCTGCCAATCTTCTCGTTACGTTCGTCAATTATGGCGCGAATATCGGAATTATTTAAGGATTCTGAAACTTTTTGCGCATAATCATTATACTTTTCGCTGATGGGCAAAATCACCACTTGCTCAGGTGTTAGCCACAACGGGAATTTACCTGCGGTATGCTCGATAAGAACAGCTACAAAGCGTTCCATCGAACCGAACGGTGCCCGGTGAATCATGACCGGACGGTGACGTTTGTCGTCGGCACCGATGTACTCCAGTTCGAAGCGTTCCGGCAGGTTGTAGTCAACCTGGATGGTTCCCAACTGCCAGCTCCGTCCCAGCGCATCCTTGATCATAAAGTCGAGCTTTGGACCGTAAAATGCGGCTTCTCCCAATTCGGTTACCGTATTCAAACCTTTCTCGTCGCAAGCTTCGATGATTGCTCTTTCCGCTTTTTCCCAGTTTTCATCCGAGCCGATGTACTTTTCTTTGTTTTTCGGATCGCGGAGTGAAATCTGAGCGGTGTAATCTTTAAAGTCAAGAGCTTTAAATATAATAAAAATAATATCGATAACCTTAAGGAATTCTTCCTTCAGCTGATCGGGACGACAGAAGATATGGGCATCATCCTGGGTAAAGCCACGTACACGGGTTAATCCATGCAGTTCGCCACTTTGCTCATACCGGTAAACCGTTCCAAACTCAGCCATCCTAACGGGAAGGTCTTTGTATGAATGCGGTTTACTGCTATAAATTTCACAGTGGTGAGGACAGTTCATCGGCTTTAACAAATACTCTTCTCCATCAGCGGGAGTGTGGATGGGCTGGAACGAATCGGCGCCATACTTCTGGAAGTGGCCGGAAGTTTTATACAGGTTCACATCACCAATGTGGGGAGTGATTACCTGCTCGTAGCCGAATTTCTTCTGAACCTTTTTAAGGAACTGCTCCAGCTGGTCGCGCAGCATGGCACCTTTCGGCAACCATAGCGGCAGCCCCAGTCCGACACGTTGCGAGAAGGTAAACAGTTCCATCTCTTTACCAATCTTACGGTGGTCACGTTTCTTGGCTTCCTCCAGCATTACCAGGTATTCCTCCAGCATTTTTTGCTTCGGGAAAGTGATACCATAAATACGGGTCAGCATTTGGTTGTGCTCATCACCACGCCAGTAAGCGCCGGCAATGCTGGTCAGTTTAACCGCTTTGATGTAGCTCGTATTCGGCAAGTGCGGACCACGACAGAGGTCGGTAAAATTACCCTGATTGTACAGAGTGATGGTTCCATCCTCCAGCTCCGAAATCAGCTCCTGTTTGTACGGGTCGCCTTTTTCGGTATATGTTTTCAGTGCATCAGCCTTGGAAATTTCCTGACGAACAATGTCATTCTTTTCGCGGGCCAATTCAATCATTTTCTTCTCAATCTGCGGCAGATCCTTATCTGAAAGAACTTTCCCGTCAGGGAGGTCAACATCGTAATAGAAACCGTTGTCGACAGTCGGACCAATTCCGAACTTGGTTCCCGGATAGAAGAATTCAATTGCTTCAGCCATCAGGTGAGCCGATGAGTGCCAGAATGTTTCTTTTCCTTCGCGGTCGTCCCAGGTATGCAGCTTAATACTGGCGTCCTCGTTAATCGGACGCGTCAAATCCCAAACCTGCCCGTTTACCGAAATGGACAGGACATCCTTTGCCAGCCGGTTACTAATAGAGCGGGCAATATCGAAGCCGGTTACCCCAGGTTCGAATTCCTTAACAGAATTATCCGGAAGTGTAATTTTTATCATTTGTTTCTCTGTTTTCTTCTCAGCCTGCAAAGATAATCATAATCTCGACACTCCTAAAATTGTACTCCTGCTTAATTTTATGGTTTCATAAATTTTATTCCCTTGCCTACAACATACCCGAATGAGCGCTGAATTTTTATCTTTGGTGGTTAATTTATTTCAGGCGCATTTTTAAGTCTGGAAATTTCGGAAGTCGAAATAAGTAAACAGATATAATTTCATTAATCCAAAACATTATGCAGAAGCGGAAGAGTTTATTTTTTCTGGTATTATTGATGGTTTTCTTTGTCCCGCATGTTCAGGCGCAGAAGATTACGCTGGCCGATGTGGTGGCAAAAGGAACTTTCCGTCCCAAAACTGTAGAAGGATTGCGTTCAATGAAGGATGGTCTTCATTACACAACGCTTGAGAAAGGTGGAACCGAAATCGTGAAGTATAGTTATAAGACGGGCAAAAAAGTCGCGACGGTTTTGTCGGTATCCGATCTGAAAATTGATTCCCTGAAACAAATTACCGATTACGAGTTCAGTTCAGACGAGTCGCGCGTTTTGCTGATGACTGATAAGCACAAAATTTACCGGCGCTCATTCACTGCCCAATACTACGTATATAATTTTACCACCAAAGAAGTGACTCCGCTGTCGAAAAAAGGGCGGCAACAGTTGGCCACTTTTTCGCCCAACGGCGAGCGGGTTGCCTTTGTGCGCGATAATAACCTGTTTGTAAAAAGTCTCCGTTTTGGAACTGAACGGAAGATTACTTTCGATGGAAAGCGAAATCATATTATCAACGGTGCACCGGATTGGGTGTACGAAGAGGAGTTCGAGTTTAACAAGGCATTTGCCTGGTCGCCTGACAGCAAGAAGCTGGCGTTTATGAAATTCAACGAGGAAGCCGTTCCAACTTACAGTTTCCCGATGTACAAAGGTGAAGATCCGACATTAATGAAGAACCGTTTGTACCCGTCGAACTATACCTACAAATATCCGGTGGCCGGAGAACCGAATTCTACGGTTACGGTGCACGTGTATGATATCAAATCGCGTACGACGCTCGATGTTGATTTGGGAGAAGAAACCGACCAATACATTCCGCGCATCCGCTGGATACCTAATGGCAATGAGTTGGCCGTCTTCCGGGAAAACCGGCTGCAAAACAAGCTGGATATTCTATTTGCCAACCCGTTTACCGGCGATACCCGTAAGGTTTACACCGAAGAAAATAAGCGCTACATCGAAACCGATTTTCTGGACAACCTGAAATTCCTTCCGGACAACAAACACTTTGTGATAACCAGCGAGCAGGATGGTTACAACCACCTTTACCTGTATGATTTTAGCGGTATCAAAGTAAAGCGTCTGACTGACGGTGATTACGATGTGACGAAGTTTTACGGTTACGATCCACACCGGGAGTTGTTCTATTATCAGGCTGCAGCCGAGTCTCCGCTTCGCCGCGAAGTATATGCAGTTAGTCTCGACAAGAAGAAAAAGTACAAACTTTCGAAAAAGGAAGGGACCAATGACGCGGCTTTCAGTAACGGCTTCAAATACTACATCAACTATTTCACCAATGTGAATACTCCGATGTACGTTACGCTTCACGATTATCGTGGAAAACTCATCAGGGTATTGGAAGACAATGCAGCATTGAAGCAGAAGTTGTCTAGCTATCAAATCCCGCGAAAGGAGTTCTTTACCTTTAAGAATTCGGAAGGAGTGGAGCTGAACGGTTGGATGATTAAACCGCTGAACTTCGACCCGAATAAGAAATACCCGGTAGTGATGACACAATACAGCGGCCCGAATTCGCAGGAGGTCCTCGATAAATTCAGTGTCGACTGGTATTCATTCCTTGCACAGGACGGTTATGTCGTGGCGTGTGTCGATCCGCGCGGAACCGGTGCAAGGGGAGAAGATTTCCGGAAATGCACCTACATGGAATTAGGTAAACTGGAATCGGATGACCAGGTGGATGCGGCCAAATATTTGGGCTCGTTACCTTATACCGATAAAAACAATATTGCCATCTGGGGATGGAGTTACGGTGGTTTCATGTCGGCGCTTTCGCTGGAAAAAGGAGCTGGCATTTTCAAAGCAGCTATTGCTGTGGCACCAGTCACCAATTGGCGCTATTACGATTCGATTTATACGGAACGCTACATGCGGACACCAAAGCAGAATCCGAGTGGATACGATGACAACTCACCGTTGAACCACGCAGCTGAAATCAAAGGTAAACTATTGTTGGTCCATGGTTCAGCTGATGATAATGTGCATTTGCAAAATTCGATGGAATTTGCCGAAGCAATGGTTCAGGCCGGCGTGCAGTTCCAGATGATGATTTACAATAACCGAAATCACAGTATTTACGGTGGAAACACCCGAATGCATCTCTACACAATGTTTACTGATTTCCTGAATAACAACCTGAAGAAATAAATGAAAAACCCCGGATAACTTCCGGGGTTCTTTTTTTAATGCTGGCAAAAGCGGTCGATGTGCGGCAAATCGTTTTGAATGAATTTTTGCACAGCCGCATCAATATTGTTTTCATCAGTGATGACAACCTCCACGTTCCGGGCCGTAAAATCATTATACAAACGCTGGCCCATTCCTCCTGAAAGAACAGCTTCAACACCTTCCAGTGCTCTGAAAATACCTTCGTGTGAATGGCCATGGTGATGATCATGGTCGTGCGAATGATGATGTTCTTCACCGTGGTTACGTTCATGATGAATTTGCGAAGTATCCAGACTAAACTGCTCTTTTGCATGTCCGGTGAAATCGTTGTCGCGGATTTCCTCTTTTACAACCTGGTTGTTTTCTATCTCGACGATTTTAAATTTTCTGGTTTTACCAAAATGGCGCGAAATGGTGGCGCCATCCATGGTTGGTACTGCAATTTTCATAATATTCAGTTATTTTAATTTCTTGTGAAACATAGTTGTCAATCGAAAAGAGCGAAGTGAACAAATGTTCATAAAAGATTCCGATATTTCCAAATAAACGGTTCGTTTTTTTAACAGAGGAGATGGAGAAAAATTGGTTGGAGAAGTAAGTTTTTGGCCTTCTGCAAGAAAGGCAGAAGGCATAGGAAAATGGCTGCAAGCAGCACGAAAATTTTGGTTGAAAGGTTAGCAATAACTAAAAAATCATTTATATTTGCACCCGCAATTGCAGCTAACGCATTGCGACACGTTCTGAAAATATTAATGCCCAGGTGGTGAAATCGGTAGACACGCTAGTTTCAGGGACTAGTGACCGCAAGGTCGTGAAGGTTCGAGTCCTTTCCTGGGCACATAATAATTCAACTATTTAGGGATATGCCCAGGTGGTGAAATTGGTAGACACGCTAGTTTCAGGGACTAGTGGCCGCAAGGCCGTGAAGGTTCGAGTCCTTTCCTGGGCACTTTAAAGCCGGTAATTTTACCGGCTTTTTTTGTTTCCGGCCTTTTCTTGCGAAATCCGCAGTACTTCGTAAATTTACCGTTCAACGCATAGTGAGAAAAACATTCTTGATGAAGCATATTTTAATACTGGTTGTACTTAGTTTGGTCATGCTGACAGGCTGTAGCATGCAGGGAAAACTAACGAGGGCTTATGAAGGGAAGAAGTGGGAACAGGTACAGTTGTCTGAAGGAAGGCCTACCCGCGTAGAGAATCGTGCCAACGGCGAAAAAGTAATGGTCTACGTCCGTGAAAAGAACCTTGGGAAGGCCCGCATCAACACCGGAAGTTTTCAGTATGATGAGTTTGCGAGTCCGCCGGCAACCAAAACGGAGACAACCCGGTTTTATGTTTCAAAGGATGGGATCGTAAAACGGGTCGAATTCGAACGGGATTACGAGCGCTAACAGGCGAAAAAGTTGCAAAAAAGGGGAGGTAAACATGTTCATGTTTTCCAAAAATTTTTACATTTGCAACCGCTATTGAAAAATGCCCGGATGGTGAAATTGGTAGACACGCCAGCTTGAGGGGCTGGTGCCGGTTTTCGGCGTGCAAGTTCGAGTCTTGTTCCGGGCACACCGCATTTTTTGAAGCAAAAGTTCTTCATCACTTTCGAATATTTCAACAAAACGAAAGTGTACATTCTGCCCAGATGGTGAAATTGGTAGACACGCCAGCTTGAGGGGCTGGTGCCGGTTTTCGGCGTGCAAGTTCGAGTCTTGTTCTGGGCACACAACACCTGATAGAGAAAAGCACTCAGACCCCTGGGTTTGGGTGCTTTTGTTGTTTTTGTGATATATCAATTCCATTCTCGCCGGCTAACGCGTAACTCTTCGATTTAGCACTAGTGAGCATTAATAGGCTAAAAGTGATAAAAATCTGCTTTTAGTTTAAAATAACAATTGGTAACTTCCGCATCAATTCAAACATTTTCTTAGCCGATCCAAACCAGAAAAGATGAAAAAAGTTGTATCTATTTCATTAATTGCTACCCTAATTCTCTACTTATTTCTGCTTCCCCGGTATCTTCTTATCGATGATGTTGTCGCTTTGTATCTGTTTCCTGTTGTGTTGTTTGGGGGAGTCTCAACCACTATTTACGGGGTCAAACGGATATTCAAACAGGTTAGTTTTGGAAGGCAAATCCGGAGGTCCCTAATCGTAGCATGTGCCTTTCAGTTGCTGATGGCCGGCCTTGTCTCATGGTCGCTAACGCTCCGCTATTTTGCCCGGGAGAAAGTGGTGGCTGACATTGATTATGCAGTTCGGGTAATGGAAGATGTTCATCCGGATTTATACGCGACTATCAGCAAAAAAGAATTTGATGCAGCAACTGATTCCCTAAAGCGGACGTTACCAGTGAAAGTGTCGCATGTAGAGGCCTATAAAATCCTCCGGAAGGTATTTGCACAAATAAAGGACGGACATACCGGGGCAGGCTGGAATTTTTCCTACAATCCAATTTCAATCCTGTTTCGGAAAACACTTCCTTATCGGTTGGCTGTAGAAGGTAACCGGCTGTTTGTGGTTCAGAATAATTTCTACCGAAAAAACATTCCGATAGGTTCCGAAATACTTAAAATAAATGGCCAACCTGCTGCTCAGTGCATTAGGCAAGTAAGTAAACTGGTCAGTTACGAAAACACACCTTTTCGCAATGAGTTGCTTAGTTCGCCCGGGTTATGGGCCCTTTGGAATAATTTTCACGATTTCGAAGTCACGTACAAGCCAGTTGGTTCAGATATCTCCCGAACCATCCGGACTTCAGGAGGTCTAATATCGAATCTGATAGCAATACGAAAAAATATAGGGAACGATTATTCCTTTCGTGTCTTACGAGGTAATGTTGGACTTATTAATTTCAACCACTTTAGACATCCGGAAAAATTCAAAGTGTTTTTGGATTCTACTTTCCACTCCATCAGGGACAAAAATGTAACGGATTTAATCATAGATATCCGGAGAAACGGAGGCGGAAATTCCATGCTGGGAAATGAACTGATGCAGTATATTTCCCCGAATAGTTTTCGAATGACTGACTCTATTCAGATAAAAATCAGCAGCGAGTTGATCAAAAGAAATCAACTTGCCTGGATCGACACCGCCCAATATAGGCCGGGGATGGTCTACCACTATCGCGACACCAGTAACATCAAACTTCGCAGAAACCCGCTTAGATTCAACGGGAACACGTACTTGCTGGTTGGCGGGAAAACCTATTCCAGTGCTACCCTTTTCGCCTCTGCCTTTCAGTGTTTTCATGCCGGTAAAATTATCGGAACCGAGACAGGAGGCTTAACCGTTTGCTATGGCGATGTATATACGTTTTTACTTCCTAATACGAAATACAATATGCGTGTTTCGTATAAGAAATTCTTCAATGCCGGGGGGATTGACAATGGGCGGGGAATCATCCCCGACTATGTCGTCGGCAATTCGTTTGAGGATGACAGAAGAGGTATTGACCGGGTGATGGAATATACAGTTCAATTGATTGAGCAGCGTCGGAATTAGTGGGCGTTCACAGACAATAGATGAAAGCCCGAAAATAACGACTTTCTGTTTTCCTGGAAGAAAATTACCGTTTTGCACATCATTTGCTATGGTTCTTTGTTGAGTAGAGTAAAGGGACAGAAGCCAAAATTTAAAACTGTGAACTAAGCATCGTTGCATTGAGCGATGAAAAAAGACGGGACTTATTACGATGGATGCTCATCTGTCCCAATCAGACGAACAAAGCCGGCGTGGAGTCCGGCTAGACTTAGCACATGATTACTTGTTGAAATCGGTTTAAGATTTTACTGAGAAGATAGTTGTTTTGGCTTGCTATCTTTCTCTCACAATCATCACCTTTTTGCACTTTATGTGCTGAGATACATCCCGGTTTGTCCCATCAAAAAATTAAAAACAAAAAACATACACATTATGAAACGTAAAGCATCTGCCGTTTGGAACGGTACTATTAAAGAAGGAAAAGGAACACTGACCACCAAAAGCGCAACACTCGAAAAGACCCCTTATTCATTTAACAGCCGCTTTGCTGACGGCAAGGGAACGAATCCCGAAGAACTGTTGGCAGCTGCACATGCTGGTTGCTTCACGATGAAGCTGAGTGGTGATTTAGCTGAAGCCGGCTATACTCCGGACCAGTTGGATACCGAATCGACGGTAACGATCGAGGATGGTGTCATCACTCTGTCGGCGCTGGTGTTACGGGCCAAAGTGCCGGGCATTAGTGAAGACGAATTCCAAAAGATTGTCAAAGGTGCTGAGGAAAATTGTCCGGTGAGTAAGGCGCTCAGTTTTGAAATTACACTGGACGCACACTTGGTCGGGTAAGCAGAATTAAAGCCTTACGAAAAAGCGGTGCCGTTTGAAGGTCGCCGCTTTTTTTAGACGTGAATGTTGCTATCGACTCTTTTCTGGGTAGCGTACTCCGGTTTAAAGCGAATGTCTAAAAAAAACATCGCTGGTATTTTGATGAGATATTAAGTGTGTAAGAGGTATTGTGTTGGATGATAGATTAATAGGATGTAGGTCGTATGTTTCGCGAATGGCGAAAAATTTCCTGTTTAAATAATTTCTCCACCCATTGAAAACATTTGTACTCCCTGTTTCTGCCTTTTTCTTGAGAATTTAGCTGGCCGAATATTCTTTTAAAAACCTAATTGACGATGAAAGGGAAAAACATATATCTAAGCCTGCTATTTGCAATTTTATTCGCTTCGTGTTCTTCTACGCAGTATCAAAAGTTGAACGATGGCATTGTCGTGAATCTAAAACAGGACGGAAAAACAGCAACCCACAAGGTTCGTTTACAGGTTCTGGGAGATGAGTTGATTCACGTTTCCGCTACTCCGGATAAAAACTTTCCAAAGGATTCAAGCCTGATTATTGTTCCCGGCTTGCATACTGTTCCTTTTACGGTAGATGATGAAGGGGATTCCATCCGGTTAAGCACAAAGAAATTAAATGTCGTGGTTTCCCAAAAAGATGGGGGAATCAAATTCAAAGACAAAGATGGCAAGCTTATTTTGGCCGAAAAGAAGGGGGGAGGCAGAACTTTTACCCCGATTGACGTAGATGGAACAAAAGGCTATACCATCCGGCAACTGTTTGATTCGCCAGCTGACGAAGCGTTTTATGGCCTGGGACAACATCAGTCCGATGAGTTTAATTACAAAGGGAAGAGCGAACAACTATTTCAGTACAATACGAAGGTATCGGTGCCCTTTATCGTTTCCAACAAGAATTATGGATTGTTGTGGGACAGCTATTCACTGAGCCGGTTTGGTGACAGTCGCGCTTACCAGCAACTGAACAGGGCTTTCAAGTTATATGATGAAAATGGAAAGCCGGGAGGATTGACCGGAACCTATGTTTCGATGACTAAAGCCAGACCCAACCTAGTGCGCACCGAAGATTCACTTTACTTCGAGGACATAAAAACCGTCAAGAATTTACCGGAGAATTTCCCTTTAAAAAATGCCCATGTAACCTACGCAGGGGAAATTGAAGCACCACATAGCGGGACATATCGCCTCGAATTATATTATGCCGGGTATGTTAAAGTGTACGTGGATAATAAGTTGGTGGTACCGGAACGTTGGCGCACCGCATGGAACCCCAATAGTTATAAATTCACCGTAAAACTGGAAGAAGGTAAACGCGTTCCTGTCAGGGTTGAATGGAAGCCGGATGGTGGTAAGTCGTATATTGGGTTACAGGTGGAAACTCCGCTGCCGAAAGATGAGCAAAATAGCCAGGTTTGGTGGAGCGAAATGAATAAGAAAATGGATTACTATTTTGTATATGGCAAATCCATGGACGAAGTCATCAAAGGCTACCGCACGCTCACCGGAAAATCGCAGATCATGCCTAAGTGGGCCATGGGATTTTGGCAAAGTCGCGAACGGTATAAAACCCAAAATCAAATAGTCAGTACCCTGAAAGAATTCAGGAAGCTTAAATTTCCAATCGACAACATTGTACTCGACTGGTTTTACTGGCCGGAAACCAAATGGGGAAGTCACCAATTTGACAAGAACCGTTTTCCGGATCCGAAGGCGATGGTCGACTCCATTCATGCCATGAACGCCCATATAATGATTTCCGTATGGCCCAAGTTTTATGCGACGACCAAGCATTTCAAGGAATTCGAGAAGCATGGTTGGATGTACATGCAGGCCGTAAAAGATAGTATTCGAGACTGGGTTGGCTCCGGTTATGTGGGGTCATTTTATGATGCTTATTCGGCCGGAGCACGGAAATTGTTCTGGAAACAGATGTACGACAATTTATACCCGCTGGGGATTGATGCCTGGTGGATGGATGCCAGCGAGCCGAATATTCTCGATTGTACCGATATGAAGTATCGGAAAGAATTGTGCGGCCCGACGGCTTTGGGTCCTTCCACTGAGTATTTCAATGCATATGCTTTAATGAACGCCGAAGCGATTTATAATGGGCAACGCGGTGTGGCTCCCAATAAACGGGTTTTCCTGTTAACCCGTTCTGGCTTTGCCGGATTGCAGCATTATTCCACGGCTACCTGGAGTGGAGATATCGCTACCCGCTGGGAGGATATGAAAGCACAAATTGCAGCCGGAATGAATTTCTCCATCAGTGGTATTCCCTATTGGACCATGGACATTGGTGGTTTCTGTGTCGAAGACCGGTACGTCAAAGGGCAGATGGTGTATAACCGAACAGGCAAAGTAGATGCTGATTACAAAGAGTGGCGGGAGTTGAATACCCGTTGGTACCAGTTCGGCGCCTTTGCTCCTTTATACCGGGCTCACGGGCAATACCCTTATCGGGAACCCTGGAACATCGCTCCGAAAGGTAGTCTTACCTACAATTCCATTTTATATTACACCCAGTTGCGCTATCGGTTGATGCCTTACATCTATACCTTGGCCGGAATGACCTGGTTCGATGATTACACCATCATGCGACCTTTGGTGATGGATTTCCCCGGCGACAAAAACGTAGAAAACATTGGTGACCAGTATATGTTCGGTCCGGCTTTTATGGTTTGTCCTGTTTATACTTACCAGGCGCGTAATCGCAAAGCTTATTTCCCGAAAGGCACTAATTGGTACAATTTCTATACGGGAAAAATGATTCAGGGCGGGCAGTCTTTAACCGTGGATGCTCCGTACAACCGTATGCCATTGTTTGTGCACGAAGGATCTATCATCCCGGTAGGACCAGCACTTCAATACAGCAATGAGAAGCTGCCCAAAAAAATTGTCTTGTATGTTTATCGCGGACAGGATGGCCATTTTACGCTTTACGAAGACGAAGGTGTAAATTACGATTACGAAAAAGGTGCTTATTCGAACATTCCGTTCAGCTACAACGAGGCCAAAGGAACGTTGACCATTGGAGAACGGAAAGGTGAATTCAAGGGAATGCTGAAGGAGCGGACATTTGTCATTGTTCCGGTAGGTAAATACACGCCAAAATCCTTTGACCCCGATGCGAAGGGAATAGAAGTAAACTACGACGGACACGAGCAAACTATTCAATTGTAGTGGGAGTCCGGTATTGAAATGAAAATTTAAAAGTCTTGATAGAATGAAAAAATTGATAGGGTTGAGTATTATCGGCTTCCTGGTGGTAATGTCTTCATGTACCCAAAAAGTAACCCGGGTAGTCTGCGTAGGCGATAGCATTACGGAAGGTTACGGACTGGCGGTTCAAAGTGAAACAGGATATCCGGTGGAACTCGACAGCATTCTTGGTCCCGGATGTACGGTACTGAATTCGGGACGAAGTGCTACTACGTTGCAGAAGAAGGGTGATTTCCCTTACTGGATTTGCAAGGAGTTTTCTAACGATTTTGTTTTTCGCCCCAACATCATGGTCATCATGCTGGGAACGAATGATACGAAACCTCAAAATTGGAATGCCGCTCGTTACGAAAAGGATTACCAGGCTTTGATTGATACGTTCAGAACGATACCGACCCATCCGAAGATGTATTTGTGTTTGCCGGTTCCCGTGTTTAAAACGAAGTGGGGAATTAACGATTCGACCGTTGTGAACGGAGTGATTCCGATTGTTAAGAAGCTGGCCAAAACCAATCATCTGCCGGTGATTGACCTGTATCATGGCATGTTGAATCAGGGGGCGAACTTTACTGATAGCATTCACCCGAACGAACACGCAGCCAAAGTGATGGCCGGATTCATTGCAAAAGAGATTGAAAAGTAAAATTCCAAATTTACTTGTTGCGCAGAGGCCTGGAGAAATTTGATGTTTCTTCGGGCCTCTCTGTTAAGTCTCGGGGTCCTGCGAAACAGAAGAAATTGTTAAAGATGAATAACAGCTCGTGACAAAATCCGGTGAAATCAGATAAACCAATAACTTTGTGAGCCATCCGACGCTATGCAGGCAAACTGTTGTAGCAGCCTGAGAAATATACTGCAAAACGAATTAAAAAACGGCACCATGAAGTTGAAGTACGGAATGAATCCTTACCAGGATTATGCGGAAGTTATCGATCAGTCAAACGCGCTAAGCTTATTGAATGGAAATCCAAGTGTCATCAATGTGTTGGATGCCTTGAATTCCTGGCAACTGGTGAAAGAAGTCAGCCAGACATTGAATGTTGAATGCAGCACTTCTTTCAAGCATGTAACGCCATCCGGTGTGGCCATCTTTAAAGATTTAAGCGACAACCAGAAAAAAGCGTACCTGATAAAGAAACCTTTATCGAACCTGGCTGCAGCTTATGCACGGGCGAGGGGAACTGACCGGCTAGCTTCGTTTGGCGATTTTATTGCTCTGAGTCATTGTGTCGATAAGGAAACGGCCCTTCTGGTCAAGTCGGAAGTTTCGGATGGACTTATTGCACCGGAATTTACGGATGAAGCACTGGATATTCTGCGTTCGAAGAAGAAAGGCAATTATGTGATCTTTCAGATAGATAAAGATTTTGAACCCAACGAAGTTGAATCACGTGAGATATTTGGAATCACCATTAAGCAAAAGCGAAACAACCTAAAAATCAACGACGAGCAACTTTCCAACGTAGTAACCGAAAATAAGGACATTCCGTCGGATATTCTCACCGACTTAAAACTCGGAATGCTGACGTTGAAATATACGCAGTCGAATTCCATTTGTGTGGTGTCGAATGGCCATGTCATTGGTATCGGTTCCGGACAGCAGTCCCGAATTCTGTGTTCCAACCTGGCTTTGACGAAAGCTAATGTTTGGTACCAGAAGAGTAAAATTGATTATTCGTTTTTAGAACAATTTGAAAATAAGAAACGAACGGATCTGGACCAATTGATTGAGCAGGAAAGGCAAGAGCGGTTTGGCGATAAGATCCTGTTAAGCGAACTGCCAAACACCTGTTTGCTCTCCGATGGATTCTTCCCGCAAAAAGACAATATCGAGCTTGCCCACCAGTATGGCATCAAATACATTGCCACGCCCATGGGCTCCATCCGGGACGAGGAAATCATTGAGACAGCCAACAAATATGGGATTACCATTATCAATACCGGGGTAAGACTGTTTCATCATTGATGGTTGGCTGTAAAGACTTGAGGGGCAATAAAATACATCGAATTTGCTAGCTGAGACGGGGTACATCGAATGATGTTGACCCCGTTTTTTATTTTCTGAACTGTCGCAAACGATTGCTCCTGTATTGCAATGCATAGCGGTAATGGTCCCACGTTTTAGGAAACTTAAGGGCCTAACGGGAATTAATCCTGTTAAATACCGGTTTTAACACAACTCTTTTGTTTCTCCTCTGTTATCAAGAATAAGTATAAATAACCAAGACCAATTTTCTTCAGCAAGCTTAGAAGCCCCGTAACTTTTAGGACTTTCTTAATAACAGTAACAATTAAATACAGAGCTATGACAAGAAGAAAGATTTTGATTTCGTTGATGACTGTATCATTGGGTTTCTTTTTTTCGGTAAATGTTGCGAACGCCCAGGTGGTCAGTAAGACAAAAATGGTAGGAAAGGTCTCTGTTACGATGAAGGTTTTACCGGCTGAAACGTTCGAAGGTGCCGGTGCCGAAATGAAATGGGATGGTGGTGCCAGTGCGGTAACGATGAATAGTTCTCCAAAACCCAATCACCATTTGGTTGCCTTTCTAAAAGAAGGGGACAAACCCGTTGAAAACGCTTCGGTGATGATTAGTTACCGCGAGCTTTCTCCTAAGAAAAGTGATTGGACTTCATTACCGGTGTGTCGCATGCACGTGGCCGGTAAAGGGATGGAGACCGCGCATTTTGGTAATAATCTTTGGCTGGCAAAAGGCGAGTATGAAGCCCGTATAACAGTCAACAAGAATCCGACGGTGGCGTTCCATTTCGAGCTAACAAAATAACACTGAATTCTAATGAATTGCAGCCGGGGACGTAAGCAAACTTCGGCTCAATATATTTTCCATCGCTGTCGCGTGAGTTCTTTCCTGTGGTTGAAAAATAGCTGATTGGCCACATGAAAGGGTTCGCGCGATGGCGATATCAACTTCAAACAAAAAAAATCCGAAAAACAGATTACTCTGCTTTTCGGATTTTTACTTTGATAGAATTATTGAATGTATCGATTACTCGCACCCCGAAGCGCCACGGGCTTCTACCAACAGCTTTTCGGTGACGGCGGTTAGTTGTGCTTTCAGTTTGGCCAGGTCAGCGTCGTTTTGAATGCTCACGCTTTTGGTTGAAGAGACGCAGGCGCTGGTGATGATTTGGTCGAGGACACTGCTGCAGTCGGTACCGTTGCACTGGTATTTCGTGTTGTCGTAAGTCCAGTAACAGCTTTGGTCGGTACAGCAGGCGCTGGCGTCAATGGCTGTGTCGTCAGGACAGGTGGCACCGGGATTGCTGCAATACTCGTTTGAGTCCGAGGTGCTGCAGGCCGTGAAGGCCAGTGTTCCGAGCAGGGCAATGGTGAATAGTTTAGTTTTCATATGCTTGTTGATTTGGTATTACAATTGAAATTCTTTCTCCAGTATCTTTTTAAAATTTTCGTACGAATAGTACCCTTTGTAGGCCCGGTTGTTCATCACAAACGTAGGCGTCCCGGTTAATTTGTTGGCCCGGAACTCGCTCACGTTGCCCCGCAAATAGGCGTAGTTGTCGTTGTCCAGAATACACTCGGCAATCACCGGGTTGTGCTCCATGATGGTATCCAACAGGTCGTCGAACTTTGGGGTAAAGACAACAGCGGGATTAACGATCATCAACTCATGAAACTTATCGTATATGCCGTAACGACTTATGCAACTGGCGGCTTGCAACGCATTCAACATCTTCGGACGTTCGCCAAAATCGAGCCATTTCACCACCAGTTTTAATTTCCCCGTGTCCAGGTAGTTTTTCTTTAATTCCGGGTACGTCCGGGCGAAAAAATACCGGCAATAGGTACACTGGTAACTGGCATACATAAAAACGGTTGCCCGGGCATCTTTATTGCCAAAAACGACATCCTCCGGCTTTTCCGTTACGGTATTTTTCAGCGTCACCGGTTTGGGAGCTTTGCTGTTATGGCAGGCGGCGACCAGGAGCAAGCTCAAACCCAAAACCAGGTATCTTTTCACTATTTTGTTCATCCGTCTATTCATCTGTATGGTATGTCACCAGGGCCGGGTGAAACCGCATGTTCACCATTTGTTCCTGCAGGTTCACTTTGGCCACCATATTGGTTCGGTCTTTTCTGTTGTCTAAACCAGCCTTCTCTTTGCCATTCTCGTATTTCGAAACCAGGTAAATCGAAGTCCGTCCCTTCGTTATATCGTCCGGATCGTCTTCGAACCCGCTGTCATGGGCTTGTTTCCGTAGATGTGCCCTCGATTTACTGGAAAGCACTTCGCCCAGGAACATCCGGATATGATACGCGTAATCTCCGCCAAAACTATACATTCCTAAGAACATGGCATCGAATGACGAGCTACGGATTTCCGTTTTGGGAACATATAGTTTGTTTTTGAACAGGAAGATGCTGCTCTTCAGGGTACTAAAATAGAGTTGGTCCATATGCTTCAAACCAACGCCGGGAATCTTCTCGACTTCCATCACCGGCTTCACGTTCAGCAATGCCCCTTTTTGAATGGTCAGGTCACCTTTCAGCATAAGCGAATGGTAGACCGGTTCGAAGTTTTTATCCAACACAATCTCCCCATCCATTTGGGTCGAAATGATTCCTTTCACATGGTCGGAGGTGAAATCTTCAATCTGGATGTAGTTGTGAAGTCCGTCGGCCATTTGCGAAACATTCATCTGGTCGACGTTGGTCTTGAAGTACATATCCATTTCGCCCTCCGGATTCAATTCAATTTTTAGGGAAGTCAACGCTTTGCCGCTGTAGGCATCCATGGCCATGCTGTCGAGGACATAGTAGTTTTCCTTCACCAGGAATTTGGTGTCGACGTTGGTAAACAGGTTCGTGCCGTATTTCAACTGGTTGGCATGAAAGGTACCATTCACCTTGTAGGTAAACTTCATGGTGTCGGCATGCTGTTCCGGCTGCGCTGAAGATGCACTGAGGGAATCGCTCTTCAGGAAGCTGTCGATTAAAGCGTAATCGAGCGAATCGACGCTAAAATCTCCATGAACAGTTAATTCTTTTGGGGTATTTAGGATGGCCGCCGTATAAATATTCGAAACCGTTGTGGCTTGTGCACCGAAATGCAAGCCCAGGTATTTCCCGTTTAGTTGACCAATCCTCAGGGTGTCGTCTTTATAGTTCAAATTTCCCGACAGGTTTTGAACACACATCAATGAATCGGGCATATCGACGGTCACATTTCCGAGGGCCAGTGAAAAGTGGCTGCGGTTAAAAAGCACATCATTCAACTGGCTGGTGATGGAATCGAGATTGATTTTGGCTGCCGATTGAATGTCTGCAGAAACCGTTCCGGATAGCCCATTGGCCAGTGAATCGGGCAACATCGAATACACTTCGGCCAGGTTCAGCCTGAGTTTTCCGTCGAGGGAATAATCAGGTGTCGTCGGATTCTTCAGGGTGCCTTGCAGTTGAACATCGCTGCTGTCTGTTTGCAAATGCAATTGATGAATGGCCAGTTGTAGACTGTCGGGTTGGGTGAACTCACCTGTAATATCTGAATTCAGGTCCAGGTATTTCAAGTTTAGGTGGTAAGCAGGAACCTGTGCCGACAAGCTGTCCAGCCTCAGATTTCCCGGTTGATAGCGAAGCCGGCCGGTCAGATTTCGAACCGACAGCAGGCTGTCAACCGCTACATTGAGTTTGGAAGCTGTTAAATCAAGTGTGGTGTTGGCCGCAACCGAGTTGATAAACGGGGCGGTTATCGAATCGGGCAATGTGCCGTGGCTTGAAAGACTGGCCCGAACATTTCCGTCAATTCCCTGAACGATCGAGTCCGGTATAAAAGGTTTCCAGTCGCTCATAGCAAGGTTCAGCTTCGAGTGGAAAGAATAGGACAGGCACTCCAGGTTTTCAACCGTACCCGTGAGACTGGCTGCGCTGTTGGCCGCCCGGAAGCTGAGAGAATGGATGTTCAGCCGGGTTGTCCGGTTATTGCTTGCCGATCCGTTGGTTACATTCGCATTCAACGCAATGTTGTTTATCTCCGGGTATTCGCCGTACTGCACCCGCCCGTTGTAAAGCTGGAGGGTGGCATCGACATGCGGCAGCTGGACGGAATCGGTTAGGTTGCCGGTGACATGGGCATCCAAATTGAGTTTTCCACCCGGTTCTTGAATACCATATTCTTTTAAATAGTTGGAAGGCAAATACTGAGTCAATCCTGCGATATTCACATTCCGGGCCTGAACAGCCAGGTCGGCCATCAGGCTTTTGCTGATGTTGATATAGCCTTTCAACGCCATTTGCGCGTTATCATCCACATCGATGTCGGCCTGCTGAACAGTCAGCGTGTCATCCTTGTAGTTCATGTTGAATTGAATGGATGCGCTCTTCATTCGCTCTAGCCGGGTTTCCCGAGCATAACCGTTCGTCAGGTGGGCCAATCCGGTAATCTGTCCTGAATATTGCTGGTTGTCAATCAATCCTGATAAATTCAATTCATCTACCAGCAGGTTACCCCCGGCTTTCAGATGGTTGTCCCGGTAATGGCACCTCACATTTTGAAGTTGAAGAGTTTCAACATTCAGGTAAATAGAATTAGAAGATGTGTCGATCGTTTCTGTTTGAGTGGTGTCTATCAGAAAATCATAATTGCTTTTCCCGATACTATCCACCCGGTAGAATGCATCAGCGTTTTGTATTTCCACCTTCTTCACTTCGAAAATACCTTTCAACAAAGGTTTTACTTCGAACGAAACATACAGGTTTCCAGCATTGAGCAAAGTATCCCGGGAGTTTTCCAGTGTATCGGGGGAGCTAATCAACAGGTTTTTGCACTCGAGGGTAGCTAACGGAAATCGTTGAATCAGGGAGAACTGGATATCTCCGACCTGGATGGGAATATCGGTCGTTTTGCTAACCTGGTCCAAAGCCAGTCTGACAATTCGATTCTGGGCCAACCCGGCAACAACAACCAGCAGGATGACGAACAGAAAGATCGAAAGTAACGTGTATAAAAATATCTTACCGGCCTTTTTCATATTGGGACGAGGTTAGGCAGATGATGATGGATAAATCAATCAATTTGATTAACAACCATGTGCTTTTTGAATGACTTATTACAAATGTAAGGAATTCGGGTAGAACATATGTTAATTAAAGAGCAGTGTTCACGCTACTTCTGTATTTTTATTGCAAATCTCTCTTGCTTCGTGATTATGCGTCTACTTGAAATCCCTCGACGGGAAAAGTTGTCCCTGGATAACCTTTCCGGGAGGAGCATCTTTCGTTGACATTCGTTTCTGAACCGATCCGATATTGCGTTCCCCGGTGTCCAGACTCATCAATTCATTCAGGTTATAACAGGTGTTGACCACCACATGGATGACTTCACCTTCGATCTGTAGTTTCCCTGACACCATAAGCAGTCTGGATTGAAGAATCTGTTTGCGGTATTTTTCGAACGTCTTTGACCAAACAACAAGGTTGGCAAATCCGGTTTCATCTTCGATGGTGATGAATAGTACGCCTTTGGCTGTGCCGGGGCGCTGCCGGACGGTGATCAAACCACACACTTTCACAAACTGCCCGTTCTTCATCGAGCTTAAACCTGCCGTAGGCGTAACCTGCAATTCATTTAGCTTTCGCCGAAGAAAACTGACCGGATGGGCTTTCAGCGAAAGCGAGGTGCTGGCATAATCCTGCATCACGTGTTCCCCGAGTGTCATTCGGGGCAGTTCTGTAGCTTCCTCCTCGGCGCTTTGCGAAGGTGTTCCTTTGAATACTCCGGTGGGATGGTCGTGCAGGGCCGAAACTTCCCACAATGCCTGCCTCCGGTCGAGGCCAACGGACCGGAAAGCGTCAGCATCGGCAAGTCTTTCCAGCGCAGAGGGAGGAACGCCGACATTCACCAAATCGTTGACATTTTGGTAGGGCCTGCTTCTTCCGGATACAAGCGCCTGCATATCGTCTTCGCGTAAGCCTTTTACCTGCCGAAATCCCAGCCGGACTGTACGGTATTGTCCTGATTGCTCTTCCAGTGTATTGTCCCAATCAGAATGGTTGATATCCACCGGCCTTACCGCTACGTCGTGCTTGCGGGCATCCATCACAATCTGTGCCGGGCGGTAGAAGCCCATCGGCTGGCTGTTGAGCAGTGCGGTGGCGAATACGTCGGGGTAATAGCATTTGAGCCAGGAGGACACATACACCAGCAGTGCAAAGCTGGCCGCGTGGCTTTCCGGGAAACCGTAACTTCCGAAGCCTTCAATTTGCTTGAATACGCGGTTGGCAAATTCGAGGGTATAGCCGTTCTTTATCATGCCATTGATGAGTTTTTCGCGATAGCGGCTCACTTTGCCTTTGGCTTTAAATGTGGCCATGGCTCTGCGCAAACCATCGGCCTCATCGGGGGTAAAACCGGCTGCAACAATGGCTATTTCCATGGCCTGTTCCTGGAATAGCGGAACACCCAGTGTTCTTCCCAAGATGCCTTCGAGCTCTTTCGATGGATATTCAACCGGCTCCTCGCCGTTTCTTCGTTTTAAATAGGGATGCACCATGTCGCCTTGTATCGGACCGGGCCTGACGATGGCCACTTCGATGACGAGATCATAAAAGTTACGCGGTTTCAACCGGGGAAGCATCGACATTTGCGCCCGGCTTTCAATCTGGAATACACCGAGCGTATCGGCATGGCCAATCATTTCGTACACTTTCGGATCGTCCTGTGGAATGTTGGCCAGCGTCAAGTCGAGATTGTAATGTTGCTTCGCCAGGTCGAATGCTTTGCGAATACAGGTCAGCATGCCCAACGCCAGCACATCTACTTTCATGAAGCCCAGTGCCTCGATATCGTCTTTGTTCCATTCAATGTTGGTACGGTCCTGCATGCGGGCATTCAGAATAGGGCACAGCTCGTGCAGCTTACCCCGCGTGATAACAAATCCGCCTGTATGTTGTCCCAACTGTCGCGGAAAGCCAATGTACTGGTCGGTTATCTCCAACACCTTTCGCAAGTGTGGATCATTGTGGTTAAAACTATTGGTGGGGATGGCTTTCCCCGTGAACCAATCTTCGGTGAACTCGTGTGCCGATTTGGAAAGAACGTTGATGGCATCGGTGGAGAGCCCCATGGCTTTTCCCACATCCCGTACGGCTCCTTTCCAATGTACCTGCGTTACCGTTGCGACAATGCCGGCCCGGTCGCGGCCGTATTTTTCATAGATGTACTGCATAATTTCCTCCCGGCGCTCGTGCTCGAAGTCCACATCGATATCGGGGGGCTCATTACGCGCGTCACTCATAAACCGGGCGAACAGCAACTTGAATTTGGAAGGATTCACCGATGTGATGCCCAGGCAATAGCAAACGACTGAGTTAGCGGCTGAACCGCGTCCCTGGCACAGGATGTTCCTGGATCTGGCTTCGCGCACATAATCATATACCGTCAGAAAATAAGAGGCATAATCCTTCCGCCCGATAAACTCCAGCTCCATTTCAATGGTCTCCTTGATCTTCTCAGGAATCGTTCCGTCGAAACGCTCTTTGGCTCCTTCCCAGGTGAGGTGAACCAATTCTTCCATCGGTGTTCGTCCCTCGCTGGTAATTTCTTCCGGATAGAGATATTTTAATTCATCCAGCGAAAAACGACAGGCATTGGTTATTTCCTGGGTGCGCTTTATGGCTTCAGGGTACTGCCGGAAAAGGCGCTGCATCTCTTCGACAGGCTTCAGGTAGCGTTCTGCATTCTGATGAAGCCGGAAACCTGCGGTGTGGATGGTGCATTTCTCCCGGACGCAGGTCAGGATATCCTGTAATTCTCTGCGTTCCGGCGAATGGTAATGTACATCGTTGGTGGCTACCACCGGGATTCCGAGCCGGGCTTCCAGCTGGGAGAGGCGGAACAATCTCTTTTGATCATCCCCCGTGTAGGTGAAGCTGGCCGCAAGATACAGGTCGTTTCCCAACGCTTCTTTATATTCTTCCAACGCCTTGACAAATTCCGGTTCGAAATCAAAATCCTCATTGAGCGATGCCGGCGGTATCACGATGAATTTCATATCCCGGGTGTATTGGAAGATATCGGCTTTGTACAGATGACATTTCCCTTTTTCTGCACGAAGGTTTCCTACTGAAAGAAGTTCGGATAAACGGGCGTAAGCCGAAATGCTCGTCGGATAAACCAGAAGGCTCGGTCCATCCAACAAGTCGAGACGGCAGGCGGGAATGAACCGGATATGTTTCCCCCGGGCTTCTGCATGAGCGCGAACGATTCCCGCCAGGGTATTGCGGTCGGTAATAGCAATCCCTTTATAGCCCAGTTCTTCCGCCTTTTCAATCAGCTCTTCCGGATGCGAACCTCCCCGCAGAAAGGTAAAGTTCGAAGTCACCTGTAGTTCCGTATAATTCATCATCTTGTACTTTCCTTAGGCGAAAAATCCGTGAAGAAACCATCGGGGTTCTCCATTGCCATATGTTCCAAGTCTGAACAGCCAGTAGCGTGCGCCATTTTCATCTTCAACGTAGTAGTAATCTCTTGGCGGTCCCGTTTGGAGCCACCATTCCTGTTCGATCCTTTCGGGTCCGTCGGCTTTGGCCACTTTGATGAGGTTGCCTTTGTACCGGAAATGTAGTGGCGGATAATCGGGGAGGGCCACCATCACCTCGATAGGTTCGGGATGGGGCAAAAGATGAAGCGGTCTGGGGCGATCAGTTCTCCATGCTGTCTCCGGTTCTTCCACCAGGGAGGAAACTTCCTTTATCGAAGCTTCCGGCCAATGGTGTTCCTGCGGAAGATAGCGGTGAATAGATTTCATTCCTACCTTGCCGGCAATATTGTCCAGCAATTCAGCAATGGCTGCATGGTCGCTATTTCCCATGCTCCATAAAGCTTCCTGCGTTTCGCTGACCTCTTCCACCAACGTTGCTTCCAGCACAAACAGCTCGATTCCGAGAGCCGGTTCTATTTCCGGTATTTTAAGTTCGAATAACTTGAAGAGGTGGGCCGCATTGCGCGATGCCCGGTTTGTTCCGATGCTAATTTGCTCGATTTTACCGTCAACGCGATAACCTTTGAAGGTACCTGTTCGCATCCCTATGCCTTCGTTGAAAAAGCGTTCACATAAGGTGTCCAGTAAGCGTTGAAGGGCAATCTCAATTCCTTTGGCCGTTCGAATCGGTTCCAAAGCGGGTAGCCATTCTTGATAGAGCGGGGGAGGCTGCACCGGATTCAGAAGCTCCGGTTCGGTTCCCAATGCCTGTCCCAGCCGGGTCAGTAGAACATCACCAAAGCGTCTGCGCAGATTGGTCCGGGGGATGCGGCTCAGCTGCCCGATTTGTCTGAAACCAAGCTTTTTCAGGCGTTGCAGAATGGAGTTATCGAGTCGTAAAGCCGCTGGTGGAAGTGAGCGAAGCGCTTCAGCTTGTCTGCCGGGTTCAACGATGGTACCGTTTTTACCAAATCGTGCCATGGCCCATGCGGTACCGATGGTATCGGCAATGGCTGTCTTTACATCATATCCACCTTTGCGTAGACGAAGGATGATCGACTTGAGGTAGGAAAGTTCTCCTTCCCACAAGTGCGTGCAACCGGTGATATCCAGCATCAGGCCGTCGGGCGGATCGATGGCAGGCACGGGTGTATAGCGGAGAAACCATTCTGCCAAATCCTTTAGCAGTTTATCGGTCGTTTCCGGCTCGTCGGGGAAGACTTCCACCGAAGGGAGTATGGCACGAACATCAGCCACGACCATGCCGGGAGCAATGCCCTCACGATCTAAAGCCCGGCTGGAAGCTCTGACCACCATCCGTCCGTGTTCGGGAGCATACAGCAGAAAAGGCTTGTCCCGAAGTTCCGGATGAAGCCTGACCATCCGGTCCGTAGCCAGATGACGAAACCATATGGACAGATACCGTTTAGGCATAGTGTCTTTCCTTTCGTGGTAATCCGGGTTCCGGAACAGCTCGTTTGGGAACGGTGATATGCTTGAATACACCATTTTTCCATTCGAACTGCCAGATACCAGGCTGGCCGTTCCGAATCTTTTCCAATTCTACTTCCCAGCGGGGGAATCCTACCCCGGGAAGTCCATCAGTTACCAGGCTGGGTAGTGGTTTGATTCTCCAGCGGGATACAGTGGCCAGTGTATTCTCCTTGCGGGGAAAATAGTGGTGCAAAAAACCGGTGACCCGGCTATCTTCCACGGCCAGCTGCAATCGCCTTGATTCGGCAAAGTTGATGTCTCTCAATTCGGCAATAACCGCGGCAAGTGAGTTACATTTCAACGCTTGCTCCATGACCCAAAGGGCATCTTTATCCCGTCTGACATCGATAAAGATGATCCGATGCGGTTCGATTCCGAAAAACTTCAATGTTGACGGAAACAATCTGCGCCCGGAGCTCACCCACAGGCAAATGCCATCTTGCTTCATGAGTGTGCTCAATAGTCCGGAAATAAAGCCGTTGGTTGCAGAGAAACTGGTCTGGGTAGGACTAATGAACTCGTGCACCGCCCCAACAGGAAAAGTACCTCCCGGAAATGCCACATTCATCGGTCCCAGGCCGAAATCAAACTGGTGACTATCCGGCCCCGAGCTGAACCCCTCCATTGCAAGTATCTTCTCTTTCAGCTGCTTGATAATTTCTTTTTTCCCAGCCAACTCTTTCATAATTGAAAATAATTACTAAATTTGTTATTATTAATAACAAATTACTGTTTTTAAATATAACAAATGAGAAGCAGATCGCAAAAAATATTTTTCGCCGGAAATATTAAATTTCTCCGGGAACGGAAGAAAATGAGCCAGGAAGCTCTTGCTGCAGAACTGGGATTAACCCGGGCCAAACTGGCGGCCATCGAGGCCGGTAACACGAAGTCACCGCAACCGGAAGATTACCTGAATTTTTCGGAGTTTTTTAAAATAAGCATCGACACGTTATTAAAGATCAACCTTTCCACTTTGGGAGAAATAAAGCTTCGGGAACTGGAGGCCGGAAATGATGTGTACATCCGGGGAGGTAACCTGCGGGTATTGGCCATCTCGGTAGACCCATCCAATAATGAAAATGTGGAGTATGTTCCGGTAAAAGCCAAGGCAGGATACATGGCGGGGTACAACGACCCGGAGTTCATCGCATCGTTGCCGAAATATTCTCTTCCCAATCTGCCGCCCCAGGGAACGTTTCGTGTTTTCCCGTCTACCGGCGATTCCATGCTGCCGGTGCCGGAGAATAGTGACATCATTACGCAATATGTGGAGGACTGGACAGTCATCAAGCCGGATACGCCTTGTATTGTTATTCTGAAAGGACAGCAGGATTTCGTGTTTAAGATGGTAACGGTAAATAAGAACGGCACGATTCTGCTGAAATCACTCAATTCAATGTACGAACCTTACTCAGTTGACGCCAGCGATGTGATGGAAATATGGCGGTTCTATGCCTATACCAGCAAGGAGTTTCCGGAAGCCCGGTCAGAAATGACAACGGTATTAACGGCCATCCGGAACCTGGAGGAGAAAATCGAACAGCTGCCGGGTAAGCCTAAAGAAGACGCGAAATAGGAAAAGCGCAACAGGTAACAAAGACATTTCTGTGGAAGAACAAGCCTGATACATCCCGGTATTGGGCAACTTAAAACTGAACTGTTATTTATGTAAGTCGCTTATTTTTCCGTAAATTTAATAGGGAGTCAGGCCACAGAGCACACTTCTGAAAGCGATATTTATTCTTCCGGGAAAGATTACAAGCGGTAATACATCCTCTATCACCACCCTCTCAGGGGATACTTCAGGTAATTTCTCAATCAAATCGATACTGCTATGAATAAAGATCAAATAGCCACCATGGAAATGTTTCTGGCTGTGGAGAAGGTTTGCAGTGAGTATCATTCCCTTTGGCGTAACCACTACGGGTTCCGTTCGGCTTTTCATCTTTTTTCCGGGCGTTTGCTTTACATCCGGCAAATTGTCCATAAAATGGAATCGCTGTATGTTTTGCCGAAAAAAGATTCAGCTATTTTCAGGAAACGGCTGGAGGAACTGACCATCAGAATTTCCAAGAATCTGCTGGTGTATGCATTAACGCAGGATGATCACAAGCTGATTGACAAACTGGACTATCTTTCGTCTGATTTTAGTGAAATTACCTGTGACGATTTGTTGCGTAAAAGCCAGGATATATTGGATATCAGTGTGCAGCATTATAGTGAACTTCGTACTTATTTTATTACACTGGCGCATTTGGCTGAAATGGAAGAGAACATCGAGAAACTGCGTTATTGCACCGGAGGGGAATCAGTCACGATTCAAACCCGGGAAAAGCTTTACGATAAACTCGATGATCTGATGCTGGAAGCAAAAAAAGTGTTGAAGGAACATCTGGATGCCCAGTCGATGATGTTTCGTTGGGTGAATAAAGACTTTTATGAAGCCTACAAAAAAGCCCGGGGAATTCGCACCGCTTATTCTATTCCATTGCAGGGAACTGTGATTGATGATGCCACGCATCTTCCGGTAGGAAATGCGGATATCACCATACGTGAATTGAAGTTGACCCGGCATATATCTCCACTTGGACATTTCCGGTTCTATAATTTACCTCCAGGACAATACCATGCAAAGATTCATAAGTATGGCTATGAAGACAGTGAGGTAGAAGTAGAGGTACAGAAAGACGAAGGAACCAGCGTGGATATTTTGGTTCACCACATCTGATTCCTCCGTTAAAATCTTTACTAACTGAACTTATTTCTGGTATTTCAGCAGTTTTTCCAGTAAATCACCGGCGGTGGTCACATCTAACCGTTTGGCAATGATTTTTTTGTTCTTGTCGAGAATGTATAAAGTAGGTGTGCTGTGTACGTCGTACAGTGCGTGAAAGTTGGAAATCATATCCGGATCCCAAACATTGATCCAGTCGTACAATCCATGATCATCGATGAATTTCTGCCAGTCAGCCTTTTCGTCCGGTTGAGTTAAAACGGCATACACTTCCACTCCTTTCGGATGCAATTCCTTGTAAACCTTGTCGTACAAAACCGGGGTTTGTTCTTTACAGTGGTTACAATCGGGTTCCCAGAAATAAAGAATCGTGTATTTGGCGTCCACCTGGTGCAGACTGAAATACTGACCTTCAGCATTGGGAAGTTTTAATTCGGGCGCCGTATTTCCAATCAGATTGGGGCGTGTGACATATACTTTATTCCTGATTTTGGCCATCATGGTCGAATCGGCCCAGCTTGCTTTTCCATTCAGGAAATAAGCATCGGCAATCTTCACAAAAACCTTGTCCATTCCCATCACCTGGGAATTAGCACTATGTGTCAACACGTAATCGGCCATGAACCGGAACACATTATCGTTGGCTTTTGATTTGTCAATCAACTTTTTGGCCGGACCAATAATCGAATCGGGATTTTGTATCAGTACTTTGTCGAAATAGGTGTCCAGCCTGTTTTTAATCAAAGGCGTGCGGATCAGGCCTTCCTGAGCAAAGTTGAAGTTGTCCCAGAAGTGGTCCCTGCGGAACGCATATTCTTTTGCCCACTTCACGGAATCGGGATTGGAAACCCTGGCGGGAACATTGATTTTTCCCGGTCGGGGAATAACCATGAAGCGCATGAAATCAGCATAAAATGTTCCTTTGTACTTATCGGCTTGTTTGTCCCAGTAGTTTTGCATTTGATCATTCAAGGCCATCATCCTGTTGCGAATTTGCTTCGCAGAATCGGGATTGGAATGGTATTTCTGCATTTCCTGTTGCAGGTTCATCTGTATTTTACGCTGTTGTGCCAGAAAGCGCTGATACTCCTGAAATGCTTCTGTTTCCGGGGCACCGGAAAAATTTTGACTTTCGCCGTTTTGAAAACCACCCGAGATAGAGAAGGTCTGATCTTTTCCTACCAGAAAATCGAAATAATGATCTTTGTCGAGATACAACAGGTAAAAGCCTTCATCCAACGGAGAATCTCCGGCTAACGTAGCACGACCCTGTGCGTCGGTTTCAGTGGAATCGACCCGGAAAATCCGGTCCCCATAATAGCTAGCCAAATAAATACGTGTATCTTTCTGCTTCGGTAGCGAAAGTTTTATTTGGTAACCTTCGGCAACTACCACTTTGGCAGCCAATAAAAATGCCATGAGCGTGAGTGGCAAATATTTTTTTATGTGAAACATTTCAGTTAATTTTTGCATGATTGCGAATCGAATTTCGGATTTGCAACATAGTAAAAACAATTGCAATTCCCATGATTTCGATATTGATTCCAAGCTATCAGAACAATTGTCTCCTGCTGATTAAAACGTTGCATGAGCAGGCTGTATTGTGCGAAATACCTTTTGAAATCATTGTCGGGGAAGATGGGCCGGTTCCGGCTTTCAAACTCAACGAGGAATTTTGGTTTACCCGAATAGAAACCTCATCCGTGAATTTAGGCCGGGCTGCTAATCGTAATCGCCTGGCAGAGATGGCACAATATCCCTACTTGCTTTTTCTAGATGCCGATGCGGAGATTTTCAACCCAGAGTTTTTGAAGAATTATATCGCTTACGCCGATGATGTGGATGTGGTATGCGGCGGAACAGCTTATTTTTATGAACCACCGGACAAAGAAGACAAGCGACTAAGGTGGAGATATGGGATACATCGAGAACAAATATCTTCGACGGTACGTAATCAGCGACCTTTCGGTTCGTTCTCTGCCTTCAATTTCCTGATAAGAAAAGAACGATTCGAAGTGATTCGGTTCTCGGAGAAGCTATCCCGTTACGGGCACGAGGACACACTCTTAGGTCAGGAACTGAAAAAATCGGGAGCAAGTGTTCTTCATATTGACAATCCGGCTTTTCATACGGGAATTGACGATGCGGCTACGTTTCTTGACAAAACCCGGGAAGGAATAGAGAATCTTGCCGAACTGATGAAGGCCAATATTGATTTCGATTCATCAGGTGTAAAGATTCTGCGGTACTTCCGTTTTCTGAAAAGATTGGGATTGCAGAAGTTGATGGCAAACCTGTACCAGAATTTTCATGTAAAATGGGAAAAGCAATTATCCCGGAAAGGTGGACCGTTATGGTTGTTCGACTTATACAAGCTCACCTATTTGTTCTTCATAAAAAAAGCCGGTCGGAAACCGGCCGGCTGAAAAAGTTTGTATTCGAATTTATTGCATTAAGGAAATACTTCCGTAGCGGCTGGAAATATCAACTTTCGCTTTGGGAGCACTGTCATTTCCTATGACTCCATCTACTTCGTAACTGGTATTCTCTTTCATCCGGTTCAACCGGTTACTGTCGGGGTGTTTCAGGTTGCAATACTGGACCTCTCCGTGAAGGTAATACGAGGCATCGGGAGCAATGCCCAACTTGATGCTGGCATATTTGTTGGTCACGTGGATGCTGTCAAATCCGGCCGGTATTTCGCCAATTTTTATCGCTCCGTAACCGTTGTCCAGTTGTAAAGTAGAATTCAGCTTGTCGGCTTTGATGTTGGTGTACATCGATTCGGCAATCAAGGTGTTGAGTTCACCCAACTCAAAGTCGTCGTAACGGGAATCAGCTTTCAGATAGTCGCAATTATCCACCTTTACAACTGAGTACCGACTGTCGACTGTCAGTTTCTTTCCTTTGGTCAGGAATAATTTAGAATAGCGCAGGTCTGTATTCAAGTCGTCGGTCTCGTCAACCTGGGCTTTACTATAAGCCAAATCGAAGCTGAGCGATGGCGAATTCAGTTTTTTAGCAGTAAGATTACCGTACTTGATTTCGAATTCACCTTTCCCGGTCAGGTTGTTCATGGCGACATTTCCGTAGCGTTGCTCAACCTTCAGGTCACGGTCGGCGGGAATGGAAATATGGTAATCGATGCTGAATGTTTGCCGGGTTTTAAAATCCGACGTAATATCCGTTTCAGCGTACACCGTTCCACCATCCTGATGAATGGAGACATCGATTTTATTCAGCAATGCCTTGGCTTTGTCTTCCGACAAACCTTCGACCCAAATGTCTACGTCGACTACAACCGAGTCGCTACGAACATCGTCGATGTAGATATTGCCAAATTTATTGTTGATATTCAACGCCTTTACCGAGTTGATATCAAAACTCTGGTATACTTTCTTGGTTGTCTTCTCGGCAAATGCCTGGCTGGCAAAGAGAATAGCAACCAGAAACAGTAAGTTATATTTGAACGTTTTCATGAGATGATGATTTTTTTTGTATTGATGCGTTTTTTAAATCATTGAGTATCGTATTAATAATTGCCAGTTTGGTTTGATAGTGCTCAATCATGGCATTTAAAATTCGTTCGTCTCCCGGATTGGCTTTCAGCTCTTTTTGCAAATTTCGGTAAAGGCTGTCCATTTCGGTCAGTTCCTTTTGAATCTCCTTTACTTCCTTCGGTGACTCAACCCCCTGGCTGGCCATTTTTTGCAACTGACTGATGCCGTCGTTAATTCGGGCCGTGTAGTACAACTGGGCCTCATTGAACTCTCCCGGAACTTCTTCTGTTTGGTTCACGGCCTGGCTCTGGTCTTGTGCCGGATGGAACCAATACAGTACCAGATTGGCCGACAGCAACAGAATGATGGCAACCGCTGCTATCCGGCTGAACCGCGAAACAAACAACTTCTTCCGTTTGGTTTTTCCTTCGGCTTGTGCCAGTCGGTTCTGGAAGCGTTCGAAATGGCCTTCTGCAGGTTCTTCCAGAAAATCGTCCCTTCTATCCTTTATTATTTTCTCCAGATTGTCCATAATCAGATAATTGCCACGTTATTTTTACTTCTTCTGTTTATCAAAATCTCTTTTAGTTTATTGCGTGCCCGCAGAAATTGCGAACGGCTGGTAGCGTTTTTAATTCCCAAAATCTCGCTCACTTCCTCGTGGTCGTAACCTTCAAACAAAATGAGTGAAAGCACCAACCGGTATCCGTGCGAGAGTTCATCCATCGCCTTCTTTATTTCGTCAACCGAAATATTTTCTTCCACTTCGGGTTCGCTGCCATTATCTGGTAACCTGTTTTCGTTGGCCGAAAGTTCATTGAAGACCATCTTCCTTTTTTTCAGGTAGTCGATGGAATGGTTTATGACAATTCGTTTCAACCAGGCTCCGAAACTGACTTCGCCCTCGTAAGTATTTATTTTTCTGAACGCTTTAAGAAAAGCTTCCTGCATTACGTCTTCCGCATCTTCCACGTTGCCAACAATTCGCAAACTGGTATTATACATTGCTTTGTAGTACAGTTTGTAAATTTCGAACTGAGCTTTGGCATCGTTAAGCAGGCAGCGGTCAATCAGGTGCTGATGAATATTTATCGCTTTTCTTTTCAATTTACTTTATCCTTCTGTTTGAATGACGAGACGATTTCAATTGTGTTGCATGGTGGAAACATAAAATTCATATTTTGAAACAGGGTATGCAAGAAATACCGCGAATATAACGGTAGAAATGGCTATTTTTGTTTTAAATAGACTAACTAATGAAAGATTACGATCACCGGATGCATACGGCCGAGCATATTCTGAATCAGACAATGATGCGCATGTTTGGTTGTAACCGGGCTTTTGCCAGTCACATAGAGCGCCGGAAATCGAAATGTGATTACCGGTTTAACCGGCCGCTCACCACGGATGAAGAAAAAGATCTTGAACTTCGGGTGAATGAGGTTATTGCCTGGAATTTGGCAGTAGCATACGAAATGGTCACATACGATGAGGCGGCGGAGCGCTATAACCTGGATAGATTGCCGGATGAAGCCATTGATGAGGAACATTTGCGCATTGTGCATGTTGGCGAATACGATGCCTGCCCCTGTATTGGTGACCATGTTAATGAGACAAACGAAATCGGTACGTTCCATTTAATCTCGACGTCTTTCGACGATGGTGTGCTTCGGGTTCGGTTTAAACTCAGTTAACGAATGTGTTCGTTTTCAATTTGTACTTTCCTGAAACGTGATAAGTCGCTTGTATTTGTTGATAATATTTTTCATTAAATTAAGAAATGGGGTTCAAATTTTTTAAATTTGGTTCAGACCCTTAATAAATATTGAGAAGAAACCATTTTACGTTGTTATTGCAACTAACCTTGATAAAAATGAGAAGACACTTTACTCTGCCGGGATTACTTCGTGCCACGATGATGCTTTTATTGATTTCTGTTTCTGTCGGTGCGGCTGCCCAGGAGCAGGACAGTACGCAGGCAAAACCAGAAAAGTATCATATCAGTCAACCCTGGTCTTTTTACATTAACGGAGGAGCCACCAATTATTTTAAAGCGATAAATAATGAATTGGATCCTTACTTCAATGCCTATTTTAATGAAATCACTCCGTTTGTGGGAGCAGGGATTCAACGGAAAATAAATGATGTATTTTCTATCGAAACTGAATATGAGTTTGGTTTTGCCCGTGCAATTGGCAATGATTATTCTTACTATCACGATATCAATCTGAACGGATTAATCAATTTTACCAACCTGCAGGCCAAAGATGTTTCGCAAAAGCGATATGCGTTTTATGGCAAAGTAGGAGGTGGCGTCAATTTATTCGAGCCTTCTCCAAACATTGTTAAGCCTAAGGATAAATACAAGATTTCGTATCAGGTTGGTTTGCTGTTCGATTATAACCTGACGCATCACATGGGATTCCGTTTGGGAGCATCCTGGCGCGGACTGGATTCTCAGTATTATGAAGGTGGAAACGATAAAGATTACAAGTGGTTGAGAAATCCAAATTACCTGGTCGGTGAAGTCGGTATTGTATACAAATTCGGAAAGAGAAGAGGAGAGAAGACAGCCGAGGATATGCTTGATTTAGATAAGAAATTTGGTTTGAAGGAGGTTCCACTCGCTGTGAATTCGGAGAAGAAACTCTTACCCGGACACGAATATCATTTGGATATCAAAATTCAGAAAGGTGATTTGAGTACGCCGGGAATGTTGAATATTCCACTGCCAAAAGGCATATATGCCTGGGATGATTCGACAAAGAGTTACACCAAAACAGATATTCATGTCGATTATCCGCAATTGCCCAAAGGTTCAACCATGATGTTGAGCTATAAGATTCTTCCGCTGAAAGATTATAACGGGGCTCAACAGATTGATGGGCATTTCGGCTTTTACCGCACCGGCGACGATAATGTAAAAATAAGTGGTCATTTATATAAAGATGCTGTTTATCGTTTTGCTGTCCAGGTTGGCGCTTTTGCCCAATATCATTACACTGCCGAAGAATTGGCAAGAATTCTTCATTTGACGGAGCCAATCAAGAGCGAAGAGCAGGACGGTTACCTGAAATTTACGTTGGGAACCTTCGATACTTATCCGGAGGCTGAGGCTTTCAAGAAACGCATCCGAAGGGATACGAAGATAAAAGATGCCTTTGTAGTAGGATATAAAAACGGTGTTCGCTTACGTTCCATTTCTGGTGAGTTCCACGGAGTGTACGATGATAATTAATAATTAAGCTATATTGATTTCAGTCATAAGGTTGCAAACAGCAATCCAGAAGTCCAGGGAGAAAGAACTGAGACTCTGCCTGAATCGAAAGGATAAATCAGAAAATACATCATAGAAAAAGGGTGATTTCCAGTGGAAATCACCCTTTCTTTCTTGAATATTTGCCTTTTTATTCGATAAAACAAGTCTCTTATTATCGTATGACGATTTTACGTGTAACAATTTTATTCGAGAAGAAAATCTTCACAAAATACACTCCCTTGGGCGAGTTGGTAAAGTCGTACTCATGAATACCCTGATCGATTTGGCCGGAGTATAATAGCTGACCAGCCATGTTGGTGAATTGCATATCCATCATTCCTTCGGCCGGAGCAATGACTTTAATGGAGAATGCGCCATTATTTGGGTTCGGGAAAACAATCACATCGGAGAAGTCAGATGTACCCAAATCGCCGGCGGTGAATTTCCCAAAATCACTGGTCGTGAAGGTGAAACTGTGTGTCACTGGATTGAGCTCACCATCGAAGCGTGGCCACATTTGTCCGTTATTCTCAAAAAAGCGCATGGCGTAAATTTGAGTTGAATCACCAAAAACTTCTTCCGGTGCATAGTGAAATGTGAGGTCGGCTTTTGGATTATCTACTCCGCTTACCTGCACATCCCAGTATTTTTCCAAGTAGTTTTGCGGACTGGTATTAGCGTCCAGTTTTTCCGGTTTAACCGAAAGCATAACAATGCTACTGCTGTAAAAAGTACCCGATTCCCAGGCAACATCTACCGGAGAATAATGCACGCCTTTTGATGTACTTCCTACCGGGAAAGTAATATCCTCTTGCTGCGTCAAACTTTTAATCATTCGCCCGGTTCCCGAAGTGATGATCATTGACTGATCTCCCGGTGTTCCGGAAGTAACCGCATTGGAGTAAAGGACTAAATCCTGGTCACCGACATCGAGATATCCTTGTTGAAAATTCAAATCGTTGATAATACGAACATTGGTTTGCAGAAGCGTTGTCCCTGTTCCGTTAAGCTCCAGGTTGTATACCAGAAACGGGTTGGATGAATTGCTGCTGATAACCTGTGTTCCAGTTCCCGTCAAAATCAGGTATCCTTCGGATATACGGAACAGATTGTCGGAATGATTAATGATGTCACCCGAAATGCTGAGATTTCCGTTTAACTGAATTTTGGGAGCGATATTATTGGACGGCTCACTAAGCATGGAACCCTGTATATTCACGTCAGCGCCTTTGGTAATCACAATCTGTGCACCACTGTTATGAAAAACAGCTTGCTGTGCATCTGCTTGTGTTCTCACAAGAAGTGAACAGGCAAAGAGGAGTGTTATGTAGATGAGTCGACTCATTACTGAATAACGAATTTCCGGATTGCGTAAAACTGGTATTTGCTTGATTTCAATTGACCTGCAGTGATAGCTGTTCCGGTTGAACCATCGAATGCTACGGCTTTAGATGCATCAACTTCTGTTGAAGTCCAGTAATACGCAGACTGGATAAATCCTGAAGGCAATTGGGCTTGTGCTGCATACAATAAAGCCATTTCCTCTTGAGATGGCAGATACCAATCAGTTTTTAGTTCGTACGTATAGCTTGCACAGAATGGTGCAGCATAGGTGGTATTACTTGCCAGAGCTGTATTGATCAGTGATGTATTGGATGATCCGTCAATGCTAGTTGCACCAATCATCTGGTCGATCGGTCCCCATTCAAGGCCATTAAATACCTGTTCTGCGACAACATAAACCTCATTGGTCGAGTTGTTGATATAGAAGATAATACCACCTTCCAGCTTATTTCCAACTTTGATTTCGGCAGGTCTGCCGGTATAGGTCATCCAGTGAGAACCGTTGTAATAAAGCGGTTGATGCAGTGAAGTACAGTAAACCATCAAACCTTCAGCGGGTGATGCTATGGCGTCAATCTGTGCCAGCGTCATTCGTGGAGGAAGAAAACCCTGAGTAGTGGAATTTACTTCCATAATGGCTGATGCTTCAGGCTGAGTTGTTGCTCCGACCGTCACTTTACCATCTGTAGATATTTTGTTAAAGCCGCTAACGGACTTGTCACTTCCTGCAACGATCGCCTTATTCGCTTCAACGGTACCGGCAGCGCCGAAATCAGCACTGGAAACCGAATTGTTTTCCAATGTCTGTACACGAGTGTCCAAACTAGAAATATTAGACTGATTGGTTTGAGCTGTTGTAGTAACTGCTGTTACAGCCTGATCGAGCAAAACGTCAGCGTTATTCAGGTCCGTTGCACTGGTGATAACGTTAGTTCCGGCGTTGGCAGTATAGCTGCCGTCAGTTCCTAATCCAGCGCCGACTTGAGTATTATCCAACTCGGCTTGAATGTTTGTAGCCTGTTGCTGTACATTAGCTACATCTTGAGAGAGTTGTGATACATTCTGATTGTTGGTTTGGACATCCGCCATTACTGAGCTGATAGCCTGGTCCAACAGATTATCAGCGTTGTTCAAACTTGTGGCAGTTCCAATATAAGTTGCGCCACTGTTAGCTGAATAGGTTCCGTCGGCATTTAAACCGGCTCCGGCTTCAACCGCGTCTATTTCAGTTTGTGTAGATGTATTAGAAGCAAGATTGCTGACCTGTGTCTGCAGGTTCGAAATATCAGATGTGTTGGTTGTAACCTGTGTACTTAAATTTGAAATATCAGAAGTGTTATTTGCAACTTGTGGGCTTAGATTTGAAATATCGGATGTATTAGTTGCAATCGCATTTGTATTGTTTGTAACCCGTGTGTTTAAGTTGACAAGGGCTGCACTGTTTGTCGCGGTGGAATTGGTAACCGTAGTCAATTGATTATCCAACAGTGAATCTGCTTCATTCAGTGAAGTTGCTGTCGAAATATAGGTAGCAGTCGGATGATTAAGATAAGCACCGTCGGTTTCGTTTAATCCGGCTCCCTGTCGGGTTGCAATAATATTTACCATATAATTGGCATTGGTACCGGGTTGTTGGGCTATCGCCTGGAAAAGAACGTCTATATCGTATAAGCTTTTATCCAAAATAGAATCGGCGCTGTCATACGATGTCGCGCTTCCGATGTAATGAGCGGAAGTCTGAGGAACATATTCCGTCGACGAAATACTTTTCCAATCAGCAGCAGCAGCATCCCAATAATATAAACCAATGTTGGGGTAAAGCGCCGAAGCTGTTTTGTTCCAAACTAACAATCCTGTCGGTTTTGTTCCAACAACCGGATCATCGGGAGCAACCAGGTCTACACGGGGGATAAGCAGACCTTTGGTATTGGAATAAATATCCAGAACTGCTGTTGAGTCCGGACTATGAGGTTCATCACTTACTGAAACATTTTGAGCCACAGTGATACCGGGGGTGAAAAATAGAAGTAACCCGAACAACAACAAGTAAGTTACTTTCTCAGAATTTAGGATTTTCATGCTTCCGTATTTGTGAATTGGGTTAGTCAAACTGCGAAACTTCTCGAATTTTGAGCTTGCTAACATAACATTTTTTTGGTAATTCAGAATTACCCTTTGCCTTTAATAACGTACCATAATGTCAAAAATTATGTAATTATGACTCGATTTAGCAAAAAGCAAGATTTAATACGTTAGCTGTTGGATACAATTAAATAAGTTCAGTAGTCATAACCTCAGTTGTTTCGCGGTTTGCAGAGAAATGAGTAGTCCTAAAATGGATAAATGGGAGAAGTGTAAAAAAATTTTTAGGAGATGTTTTCTACTTTTACAGAAGAGAACTAAAAGTTGTCATTCTTCATGAAGAATAATGGTTTTGAGGACAGTTTGAATACTTAGATGAAGCAAAATTCTATTGAGATAATGTCTAATTTGAAAATATATAAAGCTTCGGCCGGTTCAGGAAAAACGTTTCAGATAACACGCGAATATCTGAAGCTCATTTTTCAGGAACCGACAGCGTACCGGCATATTTTGGCCGTAACGTTTACCAATAAAGCTACGGCCGAAATGAAGGGGAGGATACTTAGTGAACTCTATCTGCTGGCTAGCGGACAACCTTCGCAGCACCTGGATACGTTGACGACTGTTTCCGGAAAGACGGAAGAAGCTATTCGAAAAAACGCTAATCAAATCTTAAAATCGGTTTTGCATGATTACTCGCGTTTTTCTGTCAGCACCATCGATAGTTTCTTTCAGCGGGTAGTACGCGCTTTTACACGGGAAATCAGGCTGCATGCCTCGTTTCGAACCGAATTGGATCACCGGGCAATTTTAGAAGAAGCGGTGGAACGTTTGTTTCTCGGTATTGATGATAACGAACTGCTTCGGGAGTGGTTCCTTGATTTTGCCGATCAGACACTGCAAGTCGGTCAGAACTGGAATTTTAAACAGCATATTCTCGAGAGGGGAAGTGAAATCTTCGGTGAAGCGTTCCGAACATTCGATGAAGAACTGATTACCCGAATGGAAGACAAGGAATTTTTGGCTGATTATGGAAAGAAGCTAAAGAAGATCACCGAGGAGTTTGATGAGCGAATGGCAGACATCGGCCGGAAAGGGATCGCTTTGATGACCCGTCATAGTTTGAGGCCGGAGTCCTTCAAATATGGCAAAACTTCATTTGCTTCTTATTTTCCAAAATTAACGGAAGGGAAATACGAACCTGGTGCGCGGGTCTTAAAGGCCGTTGACAATCTGGATGATTGGTCGACCAAAACGACAGAGTCGGCGGTGAAGAATGCCATCGATGCTGCTTATGATGAAGGATTGAACAGTCTGCTGAAAGAAGCTTTGCAATATTATAGGGATGAGTTTCCAAAAGTGGAATCGGCAAACGCCGTTCTTCCCAACCTGTATACATTAGGTGTTTTAACCGATTTGGCTTCCAAAGTCAAAGAAATATCGCTGGAAAAAAATATTCTCATATTGAGTGATACTGCTCAGTTATTGAACAAGGTAATAGCAGGTAGCGATACACCCTTTGTTTATGAGAAGATGGGCTCGGTTTACCAGCATTTTATGCTTGACGAATTCCAGGATACGTCGCGAATGCAATGGCATAACCTGAATCCGCTGGTGGAGAACTCCCTGGCGGAAGGCGGACAGAATATGGTGGTGGGCGATGTGAAGCAGTCAATTTACCGTTGGCGAAATGGTGACTGGAATCTTCTGGCTAATCAGTTGGAACACGATTTTAGACACTATGGGCTCGATAAAGTAACACTTGACACCAACTGGCGAAGCACCAAAAATGTTATCGACTTTAATAACATTGTCTTTCGGCAGGCCGCTGAATTTCTGCAGGAGGATGTTAACACTCAACTGGAATCTGCTGGTAATATTCTTGAGAGTAAAGGAGATTTTGAAAATTTGATAGCTAAAGCCTACGCCGATCATTTTCAGAAGTGCGCCAGAAGTAAAGGTGATGACGGATATGTGCGCATCGACTTAATGGAGAATGAAGGAAACAAGGAAGATTTTCGGCAAATGGCCATCGAAAAAACGATTTCGGACATTGAGAAAATGCAGGAGCTTGGCTATGAGCCCGGCGATATGGCTATCCTCGTCCGGAATAAAAGGGAAGGTGCAGAAATAGCCCGGGCTTTGCTGGAAAAAAAGCTGGCCAATCCTGATACATCTTACAGTTACGACGTAATTTCAAATGACTCTCTGTTTGTAGGCAATGCTGCTACCGTGAAGTTCGTTTTGAATTATTTTCATATTCTGGCCGGGCCGAAAAATAAAATTCGGGAAGCGGAGATGATACACGAATTTTTCTATTATCTGCTTCCTTCTATGTCTCAACAAGAGCAGGCATTGTTGAAAAACGAAGGAAAACCACAGCTGGATTTATTCGGAGCGTCCAATTCGAATCAGGATGATATGGCTGATTGGTATTTCGATTACATGAATAACATGCCGGCACTGTTTAAGCCCTGGCTGGGAGATGAAGAAAGCGTTGCTTTGAAGAATGAACTGAGGGGATTGCCGCTGTACAACCTGGCCGAGAGATTGATTCGTGAGTTTCGTTTGAATGCTATTTCAGGAGAATGGCCCTATTTACAGGCTTTCCTTGATATTTTGCTGGATTATACACGGACTGAATCTGCCGATATCAACTCATTTATCGATTGGTGGGAGAGTACCGGGGTTAGTAAAACGATTAGTGTAGCGGAAGAGCAGAATGCCATTCGGGTTTTGACGATTCATAAATCGAAGGGACTGGAGTTCCCCGTGGTTTTCATTCCGTTTTGTGACTGGCCGGTTTATCCCGACCCTAAGCACGCTCCGCATTTGTGGTGTAAACCTAAAAGTGAGCCCTTGAACGAACTGGCACTCGTTCCGGTGAAGTATAAAAAGAATCTGACCAATTCTTTGTTTGCAGAAGAGTACTTTACCGAGATGTTGTATAGTGCGGTCGACAACCTCAATTTGCTTTATGTGGCGTTTACCCGTCCCAGAAATGTTTTGGTTGTTTATGGAGCGTATAATCCCAAACTAACGAAAGGAGTGGGGAATTCGATGTCAGGACTACTGCAGCGTATTTTCGAAAACCCGCCGTTGCTCGATTCGGAAGACCGGCAACACTACATCGATATTACCGATTTTTGGAACATGGAAAGCAAGTCTTTCGAGTTAGGAGCACTCCAACCATCCACACAGGAGAAGTCAACTACAGATTCGTTCGCACTAACTAATTTTCAGTTAGGCGGAAAAGGCGATAGTTTGAAAATCCGGTTACACAGCCAGGATTACTTTGAAATAAAGCCCAGTAATAAGTTGGAGAAAGTGAACTATGGGCAATTGATGCACGAGATTTTTGAAAACATCATCACGGCAAAAGATATAGACAAAGCGTTGAATCGGATGTTGTTCGAAGGAAAGATCGAACAAGCCGAATTGGAGCAACTAAAAAGTGAGATTACTGAGAAGCTGGAAGACGATGTCGTTCATTCGTGGTTTGATGGTAGTTGGAAAGTTCTTGCCGAGCGCGATATCCTTAGGGGCAAAGAGCGGACCCATCGTCCCGACAGGGTAATGATGAAAGAGAACCAGTTGGTCGTAGTTGATTATAAGACCGGAAGCGAGAATGAAAAGAACCGGAAACAAGTAGCAGGCTATCTGACGGATATTCGTAAAATGGGATACACCCAAACGAAGGGATACGTATGGTATATTCAGGAAAATAAACTGGTGGAAGTTGATTGAATTTCCTACAAAAAATTGAACGTTAAAATAAAACTCATGATACAGATATGAAAAAAATTGTCAACCCATACGCGAAGGATACTTCCGGCGAATACCATTGTTTCGGCTGTTCACCGAGCAACCCGATTGGTTTGAAGATGCACTTTCACGAAGTGGAAGAAGGTGAAGTGATGTCGAAATGGATTCCTGAAAAGAAGTATGAGGGCTACCTCAATGTTCTGCATGGTGGAATTCAGGCAACCATGCTGGACGAAATTGCCAGCTGGGTGGTTTACACGCAATGTGGAACAGCCGGTGTCACCGCATCGATGGAAGTAAAGTATCAGCAACCGGTGCTGATTGATCAGGGGGAAATCACGTTGAAGGCGAAATTGGTAGACCAGAACCGGAGGTTGGCTACCATTCATGCACAAATTATCAATCACGAGGGAAAGGTTGGCAGTGAAGGTACCATCAGGTATTTCCTTTTTCCGGTTGAAAAGGCAAAGGAATCGATGAACTATCCCGGCAAGGAAGCCTTCTTTGAGGATAAGGAGAAGTAGCTGTTTTAAGGAATTTTAGGAAAACTTTTATCGGCTTAACACCTTTATCGACCATCTTTGTAAGTAAAGAGAGGAAAAAAATTTTTTCATACATTTTGGTCAGGCTTGGTTAAAAGAGGAAGGGAATTGCAGGCAGCAGTTCCCTTATTTTTTGCTGTCTGTTTTAATGGTTGAATTCCCGAAAATATTCTTGTCCCGCTCTTCTTTTTGATTGTTGGTGTTCATTACCTTTGTGATTAGGTTATTACCGAAAAAATGGTGTAATTATAACGAAGAAAAAATAGCGTTGTGAAAAAGGGGTTTTTGCTTTTTATCACGATGATTTTGCTGGCGGGCTGTCATCGGGGAAACAGGCTGCTTTATAAAGCAGAGAATTATAAAGTTTACGGTAATCGCGTCGTACAGGGCAAGTACAAGGCTAAAGTTATTTCGCCTACGAAAATGACATCCGATTACCAGAGCCCGGCCAATGAGAATTTCCCTAATTTCATTGAATTCAAGTTTGCGGTAAACGGAAAAGATAACGAGTTGCCGGTAGGGGTGAACCATACTTTTTTGTTGACTCCCGACAAAAAAGGCGTGGTTAAGCTGCCCATGATTGAATTTGGCCAGAAAGGCAAGGATGAGACGCAATCGAATCCAACAGGTAATTTGTCTGCCAACACCAAAATGGAAATCAGGCTCGATGCGCGAAACCTGATGAAGGATTTCAACGAGAAAGGATTTCATGAATTTTCGAATGGTAGTCGCATTTACAAGGATGATTTTAAAGGGATTTTTATTGCCGGAAATTTGTCTCCGTTAAGCTGGGATTTTGATAATCTGGCAACACGGAAGCAATTTCAACTAACCGACCCGGATGGCGACGGTATCTACACCATCACGGTAGTAATGAATCCTTACGAACCGGAAAATTTTACGGCAAAGAAATGGAGTCTTGAAAATGATATTTCCGGATATCCTCAGTTGCATTCCGATATTCCCCTGGTCGATGCCATGTATAACCTGTCGCTCGACGAGACGGTAAAGGATATCGAGTCTGACGGGACTTTCCGGACCGGTGAATCGTGGCCGGGCGTCTGGACGCGCGATGTGAGTTACAGTATTATTTTGGCGTATGCCTATCTCGAGCCAGAAGTAGCTAAAACCAGTTTGATGCGAAAAGTCAAAAACGGCCGGATTATTCAGGACACCGGAACAGGAGGTGCGTGGCCTGTGTCTTCCGATCGGAGCATTTGGGCAACAGCTGCATGGGAAATTTATAAAGTGACTGGTGATCAGGAATGGCTGAAAACGATTTATCCGATTATTAAGAACAGCGTTGACGATGATATTAAAACTTTGTTGAATAACCGGAATCATCTGATGATGGGCGAATCTTCATTTCTCGATTGGCGCAAACAGACTTATCCTATTTGGATGAATGGTGTGGACATTTCCCAGTCGCGATGTCTCGGAACCAATGCAGTGCACTATCATACGCTGACGCTTCTTTCCCGCATGGCAACGATGATGGGTGATACAACGAATCACTATGGGCAGCTGGCTGATTCCATCAAAGCGGATATGAATAGCCAACTATGGATTCCTGAAAGAGGATATTATGGCCAGTATCTTTATGGTCGGAATAATTTCTCACTTTCGACCAGAAGTGAAGCGCTCGGGGAAGCATTATCCGTTCTGTTTGGAGTAGCTGATACGGCCCGGGTGCGGTCTATTTTAGAAAAAACTCCTGTTGTTGAGTATGGAGTCCCAACGATTTACCCGCAAATACCCGGAATTCCTCCGTACCACAACAACAGCATCTGGCCGTTTGTCCAAGCTTACTGGAACTGGGCGAATGCCCGTTTCGGGAATATGGCTGGGGTAGAGCAGGGCCTTGCAGCACTTTACAGGCCGGCAGCGCTTTTCCTGACCAACAAAGAAAATATGGTGGCCGGAAATGGTGATTTCAGAGATACACAGGTTAATTCTAACCGACAGCTGTGGAGCATTGCCGGCAATCTGGCGACGGTTTACCGTATTTTCCTGGGAATGAATTTTCAGGTAGACGGGATAAAGTTTACTCCCGTTGTTCCCAAAGCCTACCGGGGAAATTTCGAAGTGTCGAATTTCCGCTACAGGAATATGGATCTTTCCATTAAAGTCAAAGGTTTTGGCGACGAAATCAGCCATTTTTCCATCGATGGAAAAGATAGCAAAGAGCATTTCCTGCCGGGAAACCTGAGTGGGAAGCATCAGGTTGTCATCGAGATGAACAATAAGATTCAACATGAGGGACGCATCAATCTCGTTACCAATCGGTTTTCACCGGCTGCACCAACGCAGGTGAAACTGAACGGAGAGTATCTCACCTGGCGACCGGTAAAAGGAGCAGATAGCTACACCGTTTATCGGAATGGTAAATTCTTCCAGATGGTTAGTGATACTTCCGTGCGAATTCCATTAACAACGCGGTTGGCAGAATACCAGGTAGAAACGCGCGGAAAGGCGGACAACTCATTTTTGAGCCATCCGGTCGACGTAATTTCGCCGCGAAGGGTAGTTAAAGTTGAGGCCGAAGCAGTCGCATCAAAATCATCGCTTGACTATCATGGTTACAGCGGAAATGGTTTTGTAGAGCTAACGAAAAGTAAAAACCGGAAACTGGTTTTTCACTTTACCGTAAACCACACCGGAAAATATACCATCGATTTCAGGTATTCAAACGGTTCCGGACCGGATAATACCGATAATAAATGTGCTATTCGTTCGGTAAACGTCGATAATCATTTTGCAGGTGTAGCGGTTTTCGCGCAACGAGGAAAAGACGAATGGTCGAACTGGGGCTGGAGCAATCCGATTCAGGTAGAATTGAAAGCCGGCAAAAATACGTTGACGCTTTCGCTGGAAGATTTCAATGAAAATATGAATGGAGAAGTCAACAAGGCCATGCTCGATTATATGCGGGTGCGTCCTCTGTAAAGGAGACAATAATTTCAGGCATCATAAACTAAAATTAAATCATAATCAATGAAGAAGTTGTTGCTATTACTGGTGTTGCTGGCATTTCAGGTTGCAGCATTTGCTCAGCAAGGCACTGTAGTGGAGAGTCTCTCGATGAAAAGTGACCTCCTGAACCGTGATGTGAAATATTCCATTTACCTGCCGCCGGGCTATGATGATTCACAACGGGATTATCCGGTTCTTTATCTTTTACATGGATACTCCGATGACGAAACCGGCTGGATTCAGTTTGGCGAGGTAAATCGGATAGCTGACGAAGCCATTGACAGCGGTTCGTGTTCGCCGATGATCATCGTTATGCCGGATGCCAAAGTGACGTGGTATTGCAACGACTATCAGGGAAAAGACCCGTATGAGGATATGTTCATCAAAGAGTTTATCCCGTTTATCGAATCGCAGTACCGAATTCGCTCCAAAAAGGAATTCAGAGCGGTTGCAGGACTATCGATGGGCGGCTATGGAGCTCTGATGTATGCCATGAAGTATAATGATCTGTTTTCTTCGTGTGTCGCGTTCTCTTCCGGAACCTTCACCGATAAGGAGATTGTAAATATGCCCGATAAGAATTACACCATGTTCTTTGGCGATATCTTTGGAAAAAACCTGGAAGGCCAGGCGCGTATCAGTAAAAACTGGATTGAGCATAGTCCGCTGCATCTGGCTAAAGATATTCCGGCTGAAAAACTTCGCTCGGTAAGGTATTACATCGATTGCGGCGACGACGATTTCCTGTATAAAGGAAATTCAGCGCTGCACGTATTATTGCGCGATTTGAAAATTCCGCACGAATACCGCGTTCGCGACGGCTCGCACAGTTGGACATACTGGCGTACCGGATTACCTGCCGGACTGAAATTCATTAGTGAGTCTTTCCATCGATAGAGAAAAATGTTAACATGATACAGCCGCTGATTAGTCGTAACAACTTCAGCGGCTTTTTTTGCTTTGTTGTCAGGCGTTTATTTTCTGTTAATTATTATTAAATTTGAGAAGATCGGACTGCCCATCTTCCATAAATTCTTACCGCTCAACAGGTAACCATTTGATAGAGAGCAGGATTAAATGTTAGAGCAATGAAGGTGAACCTATTAACAGGAATGTTGATGTTCCTCTTCCTGATATTGGGAGGAGAGAAGCTTTATGCCGACGGCGATGCAAAAAAAGATTTGCCCGAGCTGACGGATAAATCAGCACTGACCGACCGGGATAAGATTGACATGTTATTGAATTCGTGTGATGAAAATCTTTATTCCGATCCGCAGACAGTTAGGTTGCAGCTTCCCGGAATTTTGAGTTATGCCACGCGTGTAGGTTACGAAAAAGGAATTGCCGATGCCAGGCAGTACTACGGTATTCTGTATCAGCAGGACGGCGAATTAAGTCAGGCAATGTCCTCATATGAAGCGGCTTTAGCGATTTACGAAAAAATTGGTGATGAGCGTGGTGCGGCACATGCACACAATAACATCGGACTTATTTTTCACCGAAAAGGACAATATGTAAAAGCACTGCAGAATTACCAGGCAGCACTGAATTACTACGATACACATCACATTATCCATCCGCTGATAACGACTTTAACCAACATTGCCAGTGCTTACATCACCATTGGATTGATAAACGAAGCTGAAGACTATAATAAGCGCGCCCTGGATTTAGCTGAAAAAAATGGATTCAAAGACAAGCTGGCAACCAGTTTGGTTAACATGGGAGTTATCTCGTCGAAACGGCACAAACTGCTAAATGCCAAACAGTATTATACCCGGGCCCTTAACGTATACGATGAATTAGATAATCAACGAGGTGTTGCCAACTGCTTGTTAAACATTGGGGTCATTCTTCAAAAGCAGGGCGAAATGCCGAAAGCATTTGAACATACTCTTCAGGCAATGTCCTTATTCAAAGAGATGAACGATCACAGCCGGATTTCTCAGTGTATCAATAATATTGGCGTTATTCTTGAAAAAGTAGGTTCCTACGAAAAAGCAATTAATTATTATTCGGCTGCTCTCAAGATTGTTGGTGACATGGGCGTGAGTAACGAAGTAGCCCGGATTTACAAGAATTTGTCGAAGGCATATGCCGGTTTGGAGAACTATAAAGAAGCGCTTTATTATCATGAAAAGTACAAGTCGTACAGTGACTCAGTTATCAGTCTTGCGAAGTCGCAGCAAATTGCCGAGTTGCAGACCAAATACGAGACTCAGAAGAAAGAGCAGCTGATTGAACTTCAGCAAGCTAAATTGGAAAGGCAAAAACTGTTGGGAAATACGTTGCTGGGACTAACTATTTCTATCCTTCTCGTTGCCGGATTGATTATTTACGCGTACGTTCAGAAGCGTTTGGATAACGAGAAAATTACGCAACAGAATACTGAGATTGCCCGGCAAAATGAAAAGCTGGCGATGCAAAAAAATACGCTCGAGGAACTGAACCAAACCAAAGACAAACTTTTCTCAGTTATTGGTCACGACCTGAGGGGGCCGATCGCCAATATGCGCTCGATTTTCGATATGGTTCTGGAAGATGAGTTCACTGACAGGAAAGAGCTCTTCGATGTGATGAAAGTGCTGCGCGACAAAACCTGCGACACACACAATTTGCTGGAGAATCTGCTCTATTGGTCTCGTTCGCAACAGGGAAGAATAACACCCAATCACGGAGTGGTTGACCTGAGCGAATTAGTTGAGGATTCACTCGATTTGATTAAGGCGGATGCAAAAGTAAAAGGCATCGACATGGAAATTAAAATGGAAGGCGCTGTGCTCTCGTATTGCGATGCGGATATGATAAATCTGGTACTGCGAAACCTGCTCAGCAACGCCATTAAATTTACGCCGTCAGGTGGCCGCATTATTCTGGAAATAGAGCAGAATGACCAGAATATTAAGGTAGCTGTAAGAGATACCGGCGTTGGTATTCCGAAAGAAAATATTCCCAAGTTATTCGATAAAGAAACCTATTTCACGACCTATGGAACAAACAAGGAGAAAGGCTCTGGTCTGGGCCTGAATCTCTGCCGTGAATTTGTGGAAGCCAATAGCGGAAACATTGCTGTCGATAGTCAGCAGGGAAAAGGCTCGGTATTCTACTTTACCTTGCCATTGGCCGGTTCACGTCAGTTGGCCGACAAACAGTTCTCCGACGTTTAATTCTCCAAAACTTACAGGCTGGTGTGCAGAATGAATGTAATGATTACCGGCACCAATATCGTCAAAGCAATTCCGCTGAAAAGCGATATGATTGCATAATCTTTTCCTGAATAGCGGGTAATAATTGGCAAGGTTGTATCCATTGCAGTAGCGCCACCGCTCATAATGCCGGCCAGTTTTCCAAAATACTTGACAAGCAAAGGTGTCAGCAACAACGTAGCTACTTCGCGGATGATATTTGAAAGCAAGGCCATCACGCCAAGTGTTTCGCCATGCATTTGTGTAATGAAAATACTGGACAGGCTGTAATAGCCGTAGCCGGCACCAACGGCCATAGCTTCTCTGATAGTTAAGTTGGGAAGAAACAGCGAAACAATCGTAACCCCGATGGCTGTTCCTACCATGACTCCCAGCGGCACCAGGAAGATTTTTATATTGATGGTTTGGATAACCTTCCACGATTTACGGTCGGCGCCAATGCCAATTCCCACCAGAAACATCAGAATGTACAATGCATACATGCTGAAATCGGTTTTTAGCAGAAACTCGGGAAGTGAATCTGTAACACCCAAAATAACTCCCAGAGCGAAGAAAGAAAGAATGATAAGACTGCCTTTCATGGTCTAGTTGTTATCGAGGTGAAAAAATGCACGGTAAATTATCCATCCTGTGGCGATACTTCCAGCCAATGCACCAACAGTTAGAAGAAGCGCTTGCAGGCCAATGGAATCGAGGCTTTGAATGACTTTTTCATTCGTCCCAACACTGACACCGAGTAAAAACAACAACAGATAGATGGCCCACGATATGAGTCTGTCGTTGACTTTCATTATCGATGGAAATTTCCCCAACCACAGTCCGGCCAAGATACCGGCAACCATTAAGAGTAAAACTGTAATCATTTGCTCTTTTTTCAATTTCGACCGGAAGCAAAGATAATACAATTCAATCCTTCCGGGAAAAAGTGGGATTCCACGAAGGTGTTGGAAATAACGTTGTGGGCTATCGCGAAAATATTTTTGAGTTTTTCACCGAATGGTGAACCTTTTAAAATAGCCTTTGTTATCCTGTTATCCACGATTAATTAAGCGTTGTTGATTTATTTTTTGATGATTGAAAGTACAAGTAGTCATTAAAATGATGTGTACGATCTAACCATGGTATTCCGCCTTCAACCAGAATGGAAACCATGGTTTTTTTATTTGCTTCTGTCATTATTCCCAATTAGTAAAATCCCTTTATTTACGGCCTTTTTCAATCCTTTTTTGTACCTTTTGCCATTGGATTAGTTCTCGGGTAATCTCAAACGATTCGGCTAAAATCTATCAATGATGAAGAGGATGAAATTATTTTTTACGGTGATATTAAGTCTGGCAACCTTGGTTGCTTTTGGACAGGAGAAACGTCCCGGTGTTTTTTATGGTGACGCGCAATATGGTACCAATCACTATATTCTGGATTTGAGTTGGGAGGGATTGCACAGTTTTCCTGTTCAGGCACTTTCACCGAGCATTCGGGTACTGATTCTCGATCACAATAATCTAACGGAAATTCCCAATAACATTACTGCAATGAAGAATCTCCGGACGTTGTCGTTGCGGGATAATGATTTGCGATCGGTGAATAAGGTGCTTGAGTTATGTGAAAACCTCGAAGAACTCTATCTGAATGATAATCCGAACTTGACGGAATTACCCTATACACTTTCCAATTGTAAAAAACTGAAACTAATCGATGTCAGCAATACAGGCATTCATCAACCGCCAGCCTGGCTGAGGGGAATGAAACAGCTTTACTATTTCAAATACACCAAAATAGTGAGTGGGGACAAAAAGAAGTAGCTGTTTGATACCGTAAACTATTAAACACCAAAATATCATAACCTATGAAATGGATTCTGACGTTCCTGATTTGGACCAGTTTATGCACGACTGGATTCAGTCAGGAAGTTGCCCTGAATGAGATTAATCCTTCCTTATTAAATCGGCCATGGAGTGCACGTTGGATAAGTCATCCGACAGCTTCGCCAGTGGAATATGGCGTCTATCACTTCCGGAAGAGTTTCGATTTAGCAGATGTTCCCGGTAGGTTTATTGTAAATATTTCCGGCGATAACCGGTATCGCTTTTTTGTTAATGGAACCCCCGTTTGCGAAGGTCCATCGAGAGGAGACATCGAGCATTGGCGTTTTGAGTCGGTCGATATAGCTCCTTATCTCAGGAAAGGAAAAAATGTTTTGGCTGCCGAAGTCTGGAACTTTGCACTAAAAAGACCGGTAGCGCAGTTTTCGCTGATGACAGGATTCATTCTGCAAGGAAATTCCTCGAAAGAGGAGATGGTGAATACTAATTCGTCGTGGAAAGTGATGCAGGATGAGGCATATAGTCCGGGAGAAGATCCGGGGAGACTGCTCCACGCGTATATTGTCGTTGGTCCGACCGATGTGGTTGACGGTTCCCAATATCCCTGGGGTTGGGAAAAAATCGATTACGACGATTCGGATTGGAAACAGGCCAGCCAAATGAACAATGGTCAACCGAAAGGAATCGGAACGGAAACTTCCTGGACATTGACTCCGCGGGAAATTCCATTCATGGAAAAGAAACAGGAGCGAATGAAATCGGTGAGGAGAAGTGAGGGCATAAGTGTCCCGGATAATTGGCTTCAGGGAAAGGCCCCTTTAACCATTCCGGCTAATCACAAAGTTTCGATTTTGATTGACAACGGTGTTTTGACGACGGCTTATCCTCAGTTGTTTGTAACAAATGGAAAAGGAGCGACTATTAAAGTCAGCTATGCAGAAGCGCTGTTTAATGTAAATGGGCAAAAAGGCAACCGCGATGATATTAAAGGGAAAAAGTTACTTGGCTATACCGATGTTTTTCTTCCCGATGGCGGAACGAATTGCATGTTCCGGCCGTTGTGGTTTCGGACCTACCGTTATATCCGGATGGATATTCAAACAGGTGACGAACCGTTAACCGTCGGCGATTATTACGGAATGTTTACCGCCTACCCGCTGGTCGAAAAAGCAGCATTTGCCTCCAGCGATTCGACATTGAAACAAATCTGGAACGTTGGTTGGCGAACAGCGCGTTTGTGTGCCAACGAAACCTATTTCGACTGTCCGTATTACGAACAATTGCAGTATGTAGGCGACACGAGGATACAAGCTCTGATTTCGTTGTATGTGTCGGGTGATGACCGGCTAATGCGCAAAGCGATTCAACTGTTTAATGATTCCCGCTTTTCAGAAGGCCTGACAAGAAGCCGCTACCCGTCATATTTGCCGCAAGTTATTCCACCGTACTCACTGTTTTGGGTGGATATGGTGAATGATTACCGGATGCTCCGCAACGATCCGGCTTTTGTTCGAAGCAATCTTTGGGGAGTCGAGAATGTGATGCATTGGTTTGAACAACGCATCGATCCGAAAACCGGTTTATTGGGAAAAGTTGAATATTGGAACTTTGTCGACTGGGCCAAAGAATGGGGCTGGAGCAGCGAGTCGCAGATGGGAGGAATGCCGGCCGGTGGTTTTTCTGGCCAAAGTGCCATGTTGACGTTGCAGTTTGCCTACAGCGCACAACACGCCGCCAAAATTTTCAAACAATTCAATGACACTTGCCTTTCTCAGGAGTATCAGAAATTAGCGGATAATCTTGTGAAAGCAGTCCGCAAAAACTGTTGGGACGAATCGCGGGGATATTTTGCAGATACGCCGGAAAAGAAAGAGTTCAGCATGCATACCAACATATTCGCTGTACTGACCGGAGCAATTGAAAAAGGCGATGCGAATGGTTTTGTTCGAAAAATGATGAACAACACTTCGCTGATTCAGCCGACCATGTATTTTCGGTTTTATTTGACGCGGGCGATGAAGAAAGCAGGTTTGGCTGATGAATACCTGAATACGCTTGGTCTTTGGCGCGACATGTTAGCAAAAGGCTTAACCACCTTTGCAGAGAAGCCCGACCCAACGCGCTCCGACTGTCACGCCTGGAGTGCGAGTCCTGATTATGACTTGCTGGCGACGGTCGCTGGTATCGAGCCGGCTTCACCCGGCTTTCAAACAGTGAAAATCGAGCCGGCGTTGGGTCCGTTGCAGTTTATCAAAGGTAAATTCCCTCATCCGGACGGAATGATTGAATTTGATTTGCATCGGACGGGGAAAGACGGAATTACCGGGCAGATTGTTTTGCCGGCGAATCTTACCGGTGTTTTCCGTTGGAACGGAAAAGAAATTCAGTTGCATTCAGGAAGTCAGGAGATTAATCTGTAAGAAATAATAGCTCAGAAAGTATAGTAAACAGCGAGATTCATGGCATCAATTCGGGGATTGTAGCCGGAATATTCGTAGATAATCTCTGCATCGATGCCGAGCCAACGTTGTTTAATCTGAACGACGTCAACGTGTAATCCGCCATTGAAGCCGGGGCGCAATTTGGTCGATTCTTCCAGATAGTCACTGGTTCGTTGCATCAAATCATTTTCGTTAGTCGAATGGAATTTGGAGAAGAGCACTTCGGCCAGAATACCTGTCTGCAAATGCAAACGGGAGAATTTTCCCGGTAGGGGAGTAACAACAAGATTGACCCGTGGCACTACCCGAAGATCTTTACTGTCGAAGGTTGAACGCCAGTATGTCGTCACATTTTTCCAGGCCGAATGTCGGTAAGCAAACCAGATACCGGGTGAAATTCCAATCACCGGACTGATCTCCCGCGTGTAATCAGCCATCAGGTAGGGACCGCGCCGGTCGAAACTCCGCTCGAATAGTGCGCCGGCACCTATCCTGAACTTATTTTTTACCTCAGGAGTTGTTTGAGCACTCAATCTTGCCGAAGACAGGAATAAGACAGTGGTTGTCAGATAAATGGTTAGTTTCGAGCGATTCATAAGTTACGATTAAGCCAATTGATAAAAAAGGCAATCCGGATTTAAAAATAACGAAATCGTTGAAATTACCTGCGAAGCAAACAAAACAAGGCCTAAACCGTTATTAATTGGTAAAGAAAAAGAGCAAGATAGTGTCTTCACAAATCAATTGAAATTAAACTGTAAACACATGAAAAAGTTATTTCTTTTATCTGCATTATTCATTGCAGGACTAACCATGTCGGCTAATGCGCAGGTTGTAAAGGACCATGCAATTGGTTTGCGTTTTGGAGGCGGAAATGGTTTTGGCACTGAAGTGTCCTACCAGCACGGATTATCTGATTTGAATCGACTGGAATTTGATTTGGGGTTGATTTCGCACAGCGACTATACTGCCTGGGGACTCACCGGAATTTACCAGTGGGTATGGCCTTTGGGCGATGGTTTCAACTGGTATGCCGGTCCGGGTGTTAAAGTTGGCTCATGGGATTACAAAAACAGTTATACCGGAAGTGGTAGCAGTGGATTTTATCTGGCTGCAGCCGGAAATGTCGGTATTGAATATGCATGGCCTTTTGGCTTGCAACTTGGATTGGATATGAGACCGGAACTGGGATTGGTAAATCATGGAGATAATTTTGATTTTAATCTGGGACTTGGAGTCCGTTACCAGTTCTGACGTTGTAGAAAATAATAGCATGACAAAAGAGAGATGCCGTTTCAAATTGCATCTCTCTTTTGTCATTTCATCCAATGTTTTCAGGAATTTTCAATCATATAAATCAACTCCTTCACAATATTATCGGTTCCTTCGGCTATTTGCACAATCGTTGCATCGAGCATGTAGCAGGGAGTTGTGACCAGTTTGTACTTTTCGTCGATAATGATTTCCCCGTGGTCGGTGATGTGGTGGGCACCTCCCATTTTACTGATAGCTTCAGCCGTTTCCTGGTCTTCGCCAATCGTGACGTCAACTTCGGGTAGGACACGTGCCATCAAAACCGGCGAGATACAGATTGCTCCGATAGCGAGGCCTTTGTCGACAGAAGCTTTGATGACTTTTTCAACTTCCGGATCCACACTACACTCCGGACCATCGAATGCAAAAGTGCAAAGGTTTTTGGCTACTCCGAATCCTCCGGGAAAAACAATCGCGTCGAAATCGTCGGGCGAGAACTCGGTTAATGGTTTGATGTCGCCCCGGGCAATTCGTGCTGCTTCCACCAAAACATTACGTTTTTCCGGCATTTCCTCACCGGTAAGGTGATTAACAACCTGGGCCTGTTCCTTGTCCGGAGCAAAACATTGATAGGTTCCGCCGGCTTTGGCAATCGAAAGCATCGTTAACGTGGATTCATGGATTTCGGCACCGTCAAAAACACCGGAACCGGCTAGAACTACCGCAAACTTTTTTGTCTTCATTGAATATAGATTCTGGTTTCTCAGTAAAGTTAGTCTATCAGGGCTAAGTATGAAAGGAATAAGGCTGATAAACGGCGATTTCTCGTTTCATCTTTTCTTCTTATTTGTATAATTATGTGGATTTGCGGGTATAAACGAACAAACTTAACCCGGATGCATTTTTCACGTCGAACATTTTGAATTAATTTCGGTTTATCTAGTGGTACTTTGAAGTATCATAAAGAATAATGAATTAAAGAATGTTCCCGGTTTAATCGGGATCGTGTGAAAATCAAAATAATCAATACACATGAAAGAAAACGCTGAAAAAGTTACGTTTGCCGGAAATCCGGTGACACTTGTTGGAGATGAAATAAAAGTTGGACAGAAGGCACCTGAATTTACCGTTATAGGAGCCGATTTGAATCCGGTTAAATTAAGTGATTATGCAGGGAAAGTGGTGGTAATCGCCGTTTATCCTTCCATCGATACCGGTGTTTGTGCTGCACAAAACCGTCGCTTTAATGCCGAAGCAGACAAGTTGGGCGATGCCGTTGTTCTGTCGGTATCCTGCGATTTACCTTTTGCTCAGAAGCGCTTTTGCGGAGCGGAAGGATTGGATAACATCGTAACCCTGTCGGATCACCGCGATACAGACTTTGGTATCAAATACGGATATCTGATTAAAGAGCTACGCCTGTTGGCCCGTGGAACAGTTATCATTGACAAAGACGGAACCGTAAAATACGTGGAATTCGTTTCTGAAATTACGAATGAACCTGATTACGATTCGGCATTGAAAGTGGTAAAAGAGCTGCTTTAATTCTCGAATTGATAAGAGATAAAAGCTGGTTGGGCATGAAGAAAAAACTTCAGCCAACCAGCTTTTTTATACCTGTTGTTACTTCTTTGCTACACCTATTCCTGGTATTTCATATGAGAGAGCATAAACCGGTTCCGAAAATTCCGGGCCACCGATAAATGGATCTTGTTCCGGTTCCAAATGTGGGTCCAGGTCAACAAAGCGGAAGCCGCCCAGTCCGGCAGCCAAATGTACTGCACATCCCAGTCCCAGCCGCGATTCGATCATGCAGCCAATCATCAGTTCCATGTTGGCACTACGGGCAATGGCAGCAATATCCAAAGCTTCGACGATTCCTGATTTCATCAGCTTGATATTGATCAAATCGGCGCAACCAGCCTGAACCACTTTAATAGCATCGGTTGCGGTAAAGACCGATTCGTCTGCAGCAATGGGTACCGATGTGTGGTCTTTGACGAACTTCATTCCACGCAAATCATCCTTCCTCACTGGTTGCTCAAATAGTTCGGGCCGTATATTGTTCTTCTTCAGTTCGCCAAGAAAGTAAACTGCATCGGCGGGAGAATATCCCTGGTTGGCATCCAACATGAGGCGGCAATTCGGCGCGCCGTCTTTTATCGCCAGTAACCGGTCGATATCTTCCACCAGGTTCTTACCAACTTTTGTTTTTAGCGTATTGTATCCTTTGCCGGCGAGTTTGGCAGCATTTTTCCGGGCTGTTTCCGGTGATACGATATCGATGGTATAGTCGGTTTCAATTTTGTTTTCGGCTTTGCCCAGAAAAGTATACAGCGGCGTATTCAGCGATTTAGTAAAAGCATCGATCAAAGCCATTTCGATGGCGCTGCGAGCGGTTACCTGGACATCATACACACTTTTCAGGTGTTTTGATATTTGCCGGAAATCGGCCACATCTTTCCCGATAAGGAAGTTTTGACAACTGTTGAGCGTGGCCAGCGCAGTAGCCTGGTTTTCTCCGTTTACCGGTTCCAATGGAGCCGCTTCTCCATAACCTTCCATGCCGTTTTCGAGGCGCACGATGATGAGCACATTTTCCATTTCGTATTTCACTCCGGTAGCTATTGTAAAAGGTGCATCCAGCGGGATGTTGATGGTTTCGATGAAAACCTCTTTGATCGTCGTGGGTGTCATATTTTTTCTCTCCATTCTTTTAATGTGTGTAAAAGATGATGAATTTGTTCTTCGGTATGCGTGCTTGATACGGTGATTCGCACAATGAACTGGCTTGTTTTTACCGGGTAATCGACTGCCGGCGCAACAATTCCGTTTTCTTCGAGGTATTGAGATAAAGTATTCGCAGTTTGCTTTTCGTTAAAATAAAGAGGAATAATAGGCGTTATTCCTTTCGTTGTCGAAAACGCCAGTTCTTCAATTCCCTTGCGGAGAATTCTGGTGTTTTCCATCAGTCGGGTTCGCAGTTCGGGGCGACTCATGATTAGCTTTACTGAAGATAACCCGGCAGCAACGATTGGCGGAGGCAAGGCGGTGGAAGCGCCGTAGAAAGTTGATTTCTTCCGGATGTTGTCAATGAGGTCTTTGCTACCGGAAATAAAACCGCCATAAGAGCCTATCGCTTTGCTCATGGTTTCACTTTGAAACAGGCCCGGTGCTTGGTCCAGGTGGAAGTGCTCTGGCGTACCCCGGCCATTTTCTCCGAGAACGCCGGTCGCATGAGCATCATCTACAACCATTAGCGCTCCGTACTTTTGCGCCAACAAATAGAGCTGGTCGACTGGAGCGATTTCTCCCGTAAGGGCAAATACACCATCGGTTATGATTAAGGGCTTCTTTTTAGACGAAGATTTCAATAATTTCTCCAGGTGGTTGGGATTGGCATGCTCATAATATTCCATACATGAAACGTCTCGTGGAATACCGTCTGTGATGCTGGAATGAGCCATTGAATCGACGAAGATGGAATCGTAGCGCTCCTTTAGCACATGAAGCAGAATTTTATTTCCCATGTATCCGGAGGCAAACACAACTGCATCTTGCTGAGATTTGAATTCAGCCAGCGTTTTTTCCAGTTCCAGGTGAATATCCGATGTACCAGTCGTTTGCCGGGAAGCAGCGAAGTTTACCCCATATTTTCTGAGAGCATCAATGGCGTCATTTACAAGTGTCGGGTCATTGGCAAGTCCCAGGTAGTTGTTTCCGGCAAAATAAGATAACGTCTTGCCATTTAACTTGATAGTTTGACCAACTCCGCCGTTTAAAATATTCATAAGAAGAATTTTAGAAGTAGTAGGACAAGCAGAAACCCGCTTTGTTTATATTGGTATTAATGTAAGTTATCATACCAATATAATGAAGTCAAATATAGGAAAAAGAAGTCAACATCTTAGTGTAATGAAGGTTTTCTTACTAGGAAGCAGCACTTTTCCTGAGCAGGAATAAAAGAAGTAAAATTACTTTTCCAGCAAGTCGCGGATAACGATCGAGCCGATAAAACAACCAAATGCGGGCGGCATGTAGGAGATCGTCCCAACAGTTGATTTCTTGTTCTGCGATTCCTCGATAATGAGCTTTGTTTTGTCTACGTCCTCGGGCGAAAACACGACTTTAATTCCTTTATTGATGTTTAGTTTTCGCAGCCTTTTGCGAATCATCTTGGCCAAGGCACAGTTATACGATTTTGAGATATCGGCAACCTGAATTTGAGTCGGGTCGAGTTTGCCGCCGGCTCCCATGGAACTCACAACCGGAAGCTTTCGTTCTTTTGCCTGCTGCAACAGGTAAACCTTCGGCGACAAGGTATCGATACAATCAATGACATAATCATACGGATGGGCATCGAGTACCTCTTTCATTCGCTCATCTTTCAGGTACTCGTTGATAATTTCCAGTTCAATCTCCGGATTGATATCCCGGAAACGAGCGCCCATAACTTCGGCTTTGGGCTTTCCTTCGTTGGAGACAAGCGCCGGTAACTGACGGTTCCGGTTGGTCATTTCTACAGAATCTCCGTCTACAATGGTCATTCGGCCCACACCTGCACGACAAATGGTTTCGGCCGCGTAAGCACCAACTCCACCTAATCCAACAACTAATACATGCGCGTTCTGTAACTTTTCAATTCCGGTGCTCCCAACCAGAAGCTCCGTCCGTTTGTACCATTTCATTTCAGGAAAAAATTATGCCCGGACAATCGGTCCGAAGATTTTTTTTAGGTTGCCAAAGATATGCATTTTCAAATCTTCGGGTGGCATATTATTCAGAAGAGCAACTTCGTTGTAAATCTCTCTGATATCGACGTTAGTATCATCGGTTTCAATGAACAGATTCTCTATCGGAATGATTTCAATCGACTCGCGAAGTTTAGCCCGACGGTCGAGTAAGTGAGAGCCGATGGAGAAGATGAAGTTTTTTCGAAGCAATTGCTGGGTTGTTTCCAGATTCCCGGTATAGCCATGCAATATCCACGGAATGGTGGTGTCTTTTTTCAATCGGCTCACATCTTGCCAGCATCTTACACAGTGAATGATTAGGGGTTTTCCTATCTTTTCAGCCGCTTCGATGTGAATTTGGAAAATCTCTTCCTGTATGGCAAGAGAAGTGTGAATGGAGCGGTCGAGGCCGGTTTCACCAATGCCGACAATATATGGATTTCCGATGTTGCGCTCCAGCATTTCGCGCGCTTCGTCCGGCGTAAACAGATGGGCATGCCACGGATGTATGCCGGCTGTTACGGGATAATTCAGCGAAGGATTCTGCTCAAAATCCTGTAAAAACAAGCTTTGCAGCTGAAATAGGTCTTCCTGTTCAACCGCGTCATGTGTATGGATGTCGATATAGGGAACAGGCACAACTATGCTTTTTATCAAATGTAATGATTATTTTCGGATAGAATTAACCAGAAAAGTAGATTAGGGATGACTAAAATTGAAATTTTCGTTGATTTGAAATCGCGTGTACCTGAAATGGTTTTGGGATGTATCGAGTGTGATGTACAAATCGAACCGGCGGGAGAGGAGCTGTTGAACAGGATGAAGGAAACGGAAAACAGGATTAAGGAGAATCTCCCACTGAATAAAATTAGCCAGAAAAGTGCGATTCAGGCATCGCGTAAAGCTTATAAAGCATGCGGAAAAGACCCGGCAAGGTACCGCCTTTCGGCGGAAGCCTTGACACGGCGTGTCGTTCGTGGTTTGGGACTTTATCACATCAATAACATAGTCGATCTGGTTAACCTGATTTCGTTGGAAACCGGGATATCCATCGGGGGTTATGATGTGGAGAAAATTGAAGGCGACGTTCAAATGGGAATTGGAGAAAACAACGAAGCGTATCAGGCAATTGGACGGGGAGAACTGAACATCGAATTCTTACCAGTTTTCCGTGATGAGGAATCGGCGTTTGGAAGTCCGACAAGCGATTCGGAACGAACATCGGTTACCAATGCAACCAAGCGTTTCTTGATGGTAATTATCGGTTTTTCAGGTAAGGAAGAAACTGAAAATGCGGTGGAACTTGCTGTTGAGCTGTTAACCCGTTACGGCAAGGCTGAAAAATTGGAACAATGGATTGTTCAATAAGCGTGTGCAAAGAAGATAAAAGGACTATTTTTGCGTGAAACAACGCAGATATTTTAAGTAAACTATAATGAAGAAATTTACCGGATTTTTACTACGGCTCCTGGGATGGAAAGCGATTGGAGGAGTGGCTCCCGAATCGAAATGTATCATTCTGGGCGCACCGCATACCTCAGCTCTCGATTTTGTCATTTCATGGATTTATTATACCAGCGTAGGCGGGAAAGCTTACGTGATGATTAAAAAGGAGTTTTTCTTTTGGCCATTGGGATACATCGTACGTGCCATGGGCGGTATTCCGGTCGACCGGAAAAAAGGGGCTAACGTTCTGAAGCAGGTTGTGGATGAATTTAAAACACGTGATTACCTTCATCTGGCGATTGCCCCCGAAGGAACCCGAAAGCCTACAGCGCGCTGGAAAGGCGGATTTCATACGATGGCCCGTTTGGCTGGTGTTCCGGTTTATTTGGGCTATTTTGATTGGGGCAAAAAAGAAATAGGCTTCAATGAAAAATTTGAACTATCCGATGACCTGAATGCCGATCTGAAGCGGGTGCGTCAATGGTACAAGGACAAGGGCGTACAGGGAAAACATCCGGAGATGTTTAACACCGGAGACGATTTGGAATAAAAAAGCAGCTTATGAAAAACGGAAACGACCTTCGTATTACACTCATTCAACCCAATCTTTATTGGGAATCTCCACAGAAAAACCGAAACCATTTAGAGGAAATGATCGACTCCATTGAAGGATCGACCGACCTGATTGTCCTTCCGGAGATGTTCACCACAGGTTTTTCGATGAATGCTCTGGCTTTGGCTGAACCGATGAATGGTGAGACCATGCAGTGGATGAAGAAGAAAGCTGCCGAATTGGATGCGGCTGTATGTGGAAGTGTTATTACGGAAGATGCCGGAGGTCGTTACAACCGTTTGCTATTTGTTCAACCCGATGGAAGTTATGCCAGTTATGATAAAAGGCATTTGTTCCTGATTGAGGGTGAAATAGGTGTTTTCGAACCGGGGAAAGAGCGGGTGATAGTCAATTTCAGAGGATGGAGAATCGCCCTTTACATCTGCTATGATGTGCGCTTTCCCGTTTGGTCACGTAACCGGAAAGATACCGATTTAGCTCTTTATGTAGCCAACTGGCCGGCTTCCCGGACGCAGGTGTGGCAAACACTGCTAAAAGCCCGTGCTATCGAGAACCAGGTCTATGTGGCCGGTCTCAACCGGGTTGGCACTGACGGAAATGAAATTGATTACTGCGGCGATTCGTTGTTGGTAAATCCGCGTGGGGAAGTGATGCATCGGCTCGAGAACAGGGAAGAAGTTGTTACAGACACATTATCAATGGAAAGCCTGGAAAACTTCCGGATAAAATTCCCGGTAGGAAATGATGCTGACGATTTTCGGTTGCTTTGATTTAGATGGAGCTCGTTAGCAACAACCGGATAATAACGACCGAAATAAATGCCAGGGCAACAATCATCAATGTTCCCAATTGCTCGATGGTACGACGGTGAAGCATGATTTCGTTGGGAAGTAAAGTTACTTCTTCTCCCGTTAAGGCACTTAACGTAGCCCGGGACAGCTTGTAGAAAAAGAAATTCGGGATAAAATAGACCAAGCCGGGAACCAGCAGGAATATGGCTTTGAATTCCGCTGCATAATGATGCGCAAAGGCCGGAAAATCGGCAGGCAATTGAATAAAGCGACTCGAATAAACGGCCACTGCCATATAAATGCCTGTAAAAGCAAAGCCAATTATTGACAGAAATACGCCCCATTTTGCCGTCGCATGCAAATCGCGCAAAACATAATCCGACTGTTGATAATCCTGAATTTCCATGAGAAATAATTTGGTTTAGAGGAATTAATCTAAACTTACAGAAACGCAGAGTAATAGTCAATATCACCTGCTCAAAAAACGCATGTTATCAACAGCTTGTTAACAAGTTTTTAACGAGATCTCAACGAACGATCGCTGACGAACACTACATGATGATCTTCGCTGAATTTTCGTGCAAATTCCTTCCTTTTGTTTTTCCGAAATCTGCTGAATGATTTGGGGTTGAAGTAGGAGAGTATGCACTTAAAACGATTCGTAGACCAAAATATTTTTGAGATGGCTATTTTCTCTTCACAGTATACTTTTACTCACAAAAACTAATCATTTAGTTGGAAAACTAAAACATTAGTTTTACTATTGTGAATAGATTTCCATGCGCAGGAAACAGGTAATAGCAAAATCGAAAAACTAGATAATATGAAAAAGGAAAAGAGATGGGGCATGCCGCCCTGATTTTTTTATCTCGAATAACTAAAAAAATAGTTTGAAATAAATAACGACTTCGGTACCTTTAGCCGAAGGAATAAATGTTATTGAATAATAGTCAACTTACAATGAAAGAACTGACAAGAGCAGAAGAACAGGTGATGCAACTACTGTGGGATATGGACAAGGCGTTCGTACGCGATATCATCGACGAAATGCCGGAGCCGAAACCAGCCTACAATACCGTTTCCACCATCGTCAGGATACTGGAGAAAAAGGGTTTTGTCGATCACAAGGCATACGGTAAATCGCACCAGTATTTTCCCATCGTCAGTAAAAAGGAGTACACCCGTTCGTTTGGGAAGCGTTTTATGCGGAACTATTTCGATGGTTCATTCAAGGAAATGGTTTCCTTTTTTGCCCGGGAGGACAAACTGGATATTCATGATCTGGATGACTTGCTGGAAGAAGTCCGGCGCGAGATAGATAAAAATGATGAAAAGACATCATGAAGTAATAAATGATTGACAACTGACTTTAACTATTATGAATACGTATATCAACTTCATAACAGAATCGGGAATAAGCCTCGGCTTACTCACTCTGGTCTATTTCTTCTTTCTTCGCAAAGAGACGTTTTTCCGGTTAAACCGTGTGTACCTCATCGTATCAGCTGTTTTTTCCGGTATACTTCCGCTGCTTCACATTCCGGTGTTTCTGAATTCGGCATCGTCCAATCTGGCGCTAATTGCCAGCGGACCTCGGGTTCTCGAAGCGGTAGATGTGTATGGTGGAGCCGGAGCCGATGCATCCGGGATATTTCTTTCATTGCCTCTCATTGGTTTGATATATTTTAGTGGCATTCTCTTTTTCGCGCTGCGTTTTACCTGGAAACTGGGCCAGATGGTCTTGTTGGTTCGCAGTGGTGAAAAACGCAAATACAAGGGCCTGACCATTGTCCGTCTGGGATTTGAAACATCCGCTTTTTCCTTTTTTCGCTGGCTTTTTGTTGGCCGCGATTTCCAATTCGGAACGGAAGAAAGCAATCATATCCTGAAACACGAGATGGTACATATCCGGCAACGGCATTCCGTCGACGTTTTATTACTCGAGCTGGTCGTTCTGGTGCAATGGTTCAACCCATTTATCTGGTATTTGCGCCGAGCTGTTAGGGAAAACCACGAATTTCTGGCCGATGCGCTGGTAGTTAACAAGGGCATATCGCCTGTACGTTACAAAGCCATGCTGATTGAACAGGTGACCGGCATTCAGCTTCAGGTTGCCAACAACTTCAATTATTCCTTACTAAAAAGCAGAATGAAGATGATTTCAAAAATAAAGTCCCCTCGTTGGGCCGGATATAAATACTTGATTGGATTAATGACCATGTTATTGCTGGTAGTGGTTTTTGCTTGCGAAAAAACGTCGGAGCCAGCAACTGATCAGGTTGCTGTTAAATCGGCATCAGTCGATAAGCAACCATTAATTTTAATTGATGAGGTCGTGGCCAGCAAGGCAGTGATGGATACTTTAGATCCGAAATCCATTGCCAAAATTAACGTTTTCAAAGACAAAAAGAGTTTAGAGGGATTCGCCGTGCATTACGGAGAAGATAATGTGAAGAACGGAGTAATGCAGATTTTTACCCAGAAGTTTCTTGATAAACTACAGGAGAATACGGTGGAGAAAAATGCCAGCATGACCGGGCAGAATACAGGTGATAACGCGGAATACGAGGGCTCTCCTGTATTCTTCATCGTAGAGAAAATGCCTGAGTTTCCAGGTGGTGATTTGGCACTTAGAAAATATATTGCGGCAAATATTCATTATCCCAAAGATGCCCAGGAGAATGGAGTTCAAGGCAAGGTTTACGTTAACTTCATCGTTACCAAAACAGGAGCTGTGGGAGGAGCAAAGATCGCTCGTGGCATTTCTCCTTCGCTGGATGCTGAAGCATTGCGGGTTGTAAACAATTTGCCCAAATGGACACCCGGAACGCAAAGAGGAGAACCAGTGAATGTCCAGTTCACTGTGCCAATCAATTTTGTGTTGCAGTGAATAGCCGGACATCCCATACCCGAATTTAGGGTGGTCGTATCGCAATTTCACTTGCGTTGAAAAACAGTTGAATAAAATAGGAGGAGATGCCGCAGCGATATATCAATCAGTGGCATCTCTTTTTTCTTAAATCCCCCGATATGAATGAGAAACTGAAACAAGCAGCTTTGTGTCTTATTTTCCTCCTTGCTTTTTACCTACCGGCTACTGGACAAAATGAGGATCTGGCTTACCTCCTTTATCAGGGAAAAACAGAACAAGTGATTAACCGCTTACAGCCAAAGCTTGAGGCGGGAAAGCTGGCTCCGGAGTCTTTGCTTCTGTTGGCGCAAGCCTACCAGAAAGAAAAGCGATACAGTGACGTTTTAGGCGTTTTGAAGAAGGGGCCGGAAACTGCTCAATCTTTATCGTTGCAGGCCGAGGCCTACAGTATGCTCGGAAATCTTCCGGCAGCAGTAACCGTTTACAAAAAGATTCTCACGACCGATCCTGACAACAGCGAGGTACAGGTGGATTTGGGAAAACTCTACCTGCAACTCGACCGCGATTTGGATGCGTTGTATCTATTCAAAGATTTAGCGACCCGCGATTCAACGAACTTTCTTTTCCGACGGCTGTATGCATTAAGCTGTTACCGGACTGACCGGATTATGGATGCCGTCGACAATTATAAGTGGGTTATTGAGAAAAATCCCGATGACCTGGCTTCCTTGTTGAATTTAGTCAATATTCTGCAACAGCATAAGTTTTATGGGCCTGCCATTGATTACATTGAGAATGCGCTGGAACATTTCCCGGATAATCTTCTTTTGAAGAAGAAAGCAGGAGAGCTGAATTTTTTGGCAAAGAATTACGAAAAAGCAGTGGACTACTACCAGCATGTATTGCCCGCAGATTCTTCCTATATCGTGAAAAAATATTATGGCATTAGCCTGTTTTTCGAGCGCAAAGAAGATCAGTCTTTAGAGCTTCTTCAAAGGTGTTACAAGAAAGTGAAAACTGATGATATGGTAGCCTTTTACATTGGGCTATGTCTGAAACGCAAGGCCGAATACAAGCAGAGTGCCCATTTCCTGGAAACAGCCATCAAACTGGCTACACCGAGCTACCTGTCGGATTTTTATCATCATCTGGCCGATGTGTACGACCGCGACCGGCGTTTTCAGGATGCTATTGATGGTTATAAGAAGGCACTCGAATACGACTCAACGCGCACCCGGGTATTGTTCGACATGGCTACTACTTACGAGGAATTCAATAACAACAAAACCATTGCGTTAGGATATTACCAGGCATACCTCAAACGCATGGGCGACTCCGACAATCCCAATGTCGATTATGCTTTGAAGCGTATCCGGAGAATCAAAGAAGATCTTTTCATGGATCAGTAAGAAAGGGCTTTTGAAAAGTATTTTTCAGCTGATAAAAAATTAGTAGCTTTCGAACAGCTGGCGGGGTGAAGGATTGGACAGACTCTTTCTTTCCCCCCGTTTTAGTACACAGCGAATGCACAAACTAATCAAACCTTTTATTTCTATGAAAAAATCACTTGTTCTGATCGCCTTTGGTATCGGCCTGATCTTCGCCGGATGCCAGTCAACTCAAAAGAAGCAAACAAAGACCGAAAACGTCGAGGTTGAGGAAACTACCTGTGCCGGTCAAGCCGGATGTGCGTCTGATTGCCTTTCGAAACACGAAACCGAAGCCTTGAATACACTAACCGAACAGGAAAAAGCTGATGGTTGGCAATTGCTGTTCGATGGCAAAACGTTAAATGGCTGGAAGGGTTTCAATGGTAACGATATAACCAAAGGTTGGGTGGTTCGTGATGGTAGCCTGATGTCGCTTGGGAAAGGCGGCGATATTGGTGGCGACATCATTACCGATAAACAATTCGAGAATTTTGAACTCAAGCTTGAGTGGCGAATTTCGCACGGAGGCAACAGCGGTATTTTGTACGGTGTGATCGACGATCCGAAGTATGGTGCAGTGTATTACACCGGCCCCGAGTATCAATTGCTCGATGATGTCGGTTTCCCGGAAAAAGTGGAAGAATGGCAGCTGACGGGAGCGAACTACGGAATGTACACGGCCGATAAATCGAAGAAGAAACTGCAGATGGTCGGTTGTCCGGCTTTCAATACAGCCCGTATTATTGTTAACGGTAACCATGTGGAGCAGTGGCTCAATGGAGAGAAGGTGGTCGAGTTCGAGCGTTGGACAGATGATTGGAACAAACGCAAGAACGAAGGAAAATGGAAAGACTTTCCGGATTACGGAATGGCGAAAGTCGGCCATATATCCCTGCAGGATCACGGTAGTTACATCTGGTTCCGGAATATAAAAATCCGCGAACTCTAATCTGCTAACCTGACTAAACTAATTACCATGAAGAAAATAGGAATATTGCTGACAGCAATAGCGCTGTTCAGCGGATTTATGCTGCCCAGCAAAAGCATTTCTCTTTTTAACGGGAAAGACCTGACCGGATGGACGATTTACGGAACCGAAAAATGGTATGTCGATAACGGGGAGCTAGTGTGCGAAAGCGGTCCGGACAAGGAATACGGTTACCTGGCCACCGATAAGTATTACAAAAATTTTGATTTGACGCTTCAGTTTTTGCAGGAGAGCAACGGCAACAGCGGCGTTTTTTTCCGGTCCACCATCGAAGGAACCAAGATAACCGGTTGGCAGTGCGAAGTTGCGCCTCCGGGACACGATACCGGTGGAATATACGAATCCTACGGACGTGGATGGCTGGAGAAAATTCCGGATGACAAGGAAGATATTCTGAAAATGGGAGAGTGGAACACGTTGCGTTTGCGCGTGGTTGGCCCGACAGTAGAAACCTGGCTCAACGGAAAGAAAATGGTAAAACTGACAGATGAAAAAATCGGAAAGGCCAACGGATCCATTGCCTTGCAGATTCACGCCGGTGGCGGAATCAAAGTACGTTGGAAAAATATCGAACTGAAAGAACTACCATAAAGAAAAGGGGCTGTTGAGGCCCCTTTCTTATTTTCCGGTTTCCCGGAAGGAAAACTTATTTCAAATCGCGGGTACTTTCCATCAGGAATTTAACACTGTCCTGGCAGAAGCCGTGTTTTTCCCGTTCGATGAATTCATAAATGATGCCGGTAAAGGGCGTGGGTTTGGTGAACACCTGCGTCAGGCCCTCGCAGCGAATGGGCTCATCGGTCGTAAATTCCATCAGCCCCTTCTCTTTGAACTCTTTCATCTTAGCTTCAACCGATTCCACCTGGTAAGCGATGTGGTGAACGCCGCCAACGCCGCCATTCTTCGAGGCTACCCACTCTTCGACAACCGAATGATTTTGTCCGTCGGAAATGAAAATTTCGGGTGCCATATGATATTCCAATCCATCAGCTCCGGGAATATCCCAGGGGATGCCACTTTTCAATTTTTCGGGTGGCAGCAGCACCAGGCACTTGGCAGTCGAGCCATCGTCAAACTTAATTTCAAAACCGTCCGGTAATTCCGGATCGATGGTGTAACCGAATCCTTCTGTAAAGAATCGTGCTGTCTCAAAGCGGTCGCGAACGCGATAAGCAATGTGATCAATTCTCATGATAATACTCTTTTTGTTTGCAAGGAAGTTACAAAATCTCCAACCCGCATAACAGGGGATTTGTCAGGTATAGTGGATTTTTTTATCCGAAATAAAACCTCTCAAAGAATCCGGTACCCCAGAATAAAAGACAGTTTGCTGTATTTGGTATCCCAGGACATAGAGCTACTTAAAATATCGCGGTTCCCATAATACCGAAATTCAGAACTGAGTCGTTTGTATTGCGCACCTAAGCCTACGGTAAAACTATTTCCCGAAAGGATTTTGTAGAGGCGGTCCTGATTGGTATACGTAATGGTGGAATTGAACGGAATATCGACAACCATGCCTCCCCGGAGGAAAAGAAACGACTTTTTGTTTAGTTGGAAGCTGTATTTTAAACCCATCGGTATTTCCAGCGATTTGTATTCAGCATCTACATCTCTAGGCAGGTAGTAGGTTCTTTCAATTACTTCGTGACCTGAATAATGTTGATAGGTCGGTTCCATGAAAATACTCCACTTATTATGATTAAATGGGAGGAGCATATTCAATTCCAGTCCAATCCGGTAATTGAATTTGCTTCCAAAGTCCACATCAATCAGGTTCGTCTCGCGGCTGTCAATTGACATGGATGCCATTTCGATGCCGGGTGTAACTGTCAGTGAGAAAAGTTTTTCCTTTTTCGATTTGGTATAGTCAGTGTATGGCTTGTTGACACATTCATTGTAGTTTCGAAAATAATCAACCAGGTCTTTCGCGTTATACCGGATGGTTTTGATGATATTGATGGAGGTTGAAGGGCACCTGACATTTTTCCAAAGCTGTGCTGTAAAATCTCTGTTCTTGAAGATTCCCTTGTCGCCTTTGATGTATTCCTTATAGATTAATTGCTCTATGGGGCTGTCTGATGTACTGTAGAAATAACGAATGAGATTGCTGTTCTCATAGTAGAAAAGTGATGCTTTCCCCTTGACCAGGATTTTTAAGAACACGGTATCGGTTTTTAACTCAGGGTCTCGTTTTTGGGATAAAGTCGCAACATCACCGGAGGAGTAATCGATATCGACGACAGCTCTTGTATAGGCTACCTTATTCTCAATTCCAAAAGCTTTGGTATTCTTTAAATCTGCGATTTTTGTTTCGCCACTTTCACCGACTCTAAACTTCACTTCTGTAGGGTTATTCTTCCAATCATTGTCTTTAATATAGCAGTTAATCCTTTGTCCATTGTTATTAATGAGATATCCCTTTTCGAATTTTGTTTGGCTGAAACTGGTTATTGAAATTGTGGTAAGCAAAAGGAAGATGATAGTTTTCATAGGTCGTAGTTTTACAGGGTGTGAGTTAGTTTTTATTGATGAATGAGTTAAAAATTGTCATTCGATGACGCACGGAGCTCGACTGGTTTAATGCGGAAAATACGCAGGTTTCTGTTAGGTCGATAAGTATACTGTCTTAAAGCAAATAATTCGTGATATGCGTAACGGTTAAATTCTGGTTTATTGACTAAAATAAAAATGATTTATGTCAAATTTTAGTCGTTGGTTTTCGTGCGTATAAATTTTCAAATCGGCATAATCATCTTAATTTTGATGGTAGCCGAATGAAATCTGAACCTATGGATACCCTTCTGATTACCGGAATCATTTTATTAAGTGGTTATGTTTTCGGCCAGGTGTTTCACCGCATTGGCCTTCCCCGGGTAACCGGATACATTGTTGCCGGCATTGTGCTGAATCCAAGAATATTTTTCATCGTACCTGATGTTTTCCCGCTGCATGTCCGCCCGATAACCGACCTCTGTCTCGCTTTCATTACGATGGAAGTGGGAACCTCATTGACCATGCCCAAACTGCGGCAATTGGGACGTTCCATTATTGCCATCGCTTTTGCCGAATCGATTATGGCTTTTTTGTTGGTTGGGACGGTGCTGTATCTTTTCCTCTATCTCACCGGTTTCGATATGGGTGCAGCGTATTTATTACCGTTTAGTATGCTGGTTGCTTCACTGGCGGCACCTACCGATCCAACCGCAACGTTGGCTGTAATGCACGAATACAAGGCCCGGGGAAAGGTGACCGATACCATTATGGGCGTTGCGGCGCTGGATGATGCCATTTGTATCATCATCTATTCGGTTGCCATTAATATGACTTCTTCCATGTTGGGAGACACTTCGGCCAATTTGGGAACCGGATTACTGACATCGGTGAAAGAAATTATTTTTAGTGTAGGAGTAGGTGTTGTATTTGGGTGGATCTTCAATTTCCTGGCGTATAGGCTAAAGATTGTCTCCGAAGGGGCCTACATCATTCTCATCATTGGTGGCCTGGCATTTTGTTTTGGAACTGCCCGTACGCTCGAAATCGACGGATTGCTTTCGGCCATGGCACTGGGACTGATGGTTGCCAATTTCAATCCGCACCGGCATATTATTAAGAAAGTAATGCAGCGCTACACCGAGGAGCTTATCTTTCTCTTCTTTTTCACGGTAAGTGGAATGTATCTCGAATTTTCGGTTGTATCCGGCGTTTTGTCACTCATTTTGTTGTTTGTGGTCAGCCGGGGCGTTGGGAAATTTACCGGCGTATACGTGGCATCACGCCTGACGCACCGGTCGGCAAATGTGCGCCGTTTCACCATCGGAGGTCTGATTCCGCAAGGAGGGATTGTGATTGGATTGGCGTTGGCAGTTCACGCTACCCCAGAATTTGAACCTTTTGCGAAAGCTCTGTTGGGGACGATTATGGGCGCAACCATTATCCATGAGATTGTCGGACCGTTGATTTCCCGCTTCTCGTTAAGAAAGGCAGGTGAAACAAGACTTGTCTAATAAGTATAAAGCGTTTTCTGACCGTTTGGTAATCTTTTGTATGTTGCGTAATAAAAAGAGTGGAAAAAGAATATATAATGGGCTGGCAACTTGGTTGGAAGCATTCCGGATTGTAAACGCCGACCGGAAAAGGGGACGCCCTTTGGAAAAAAAACTTATTTTTGCCCCATAAATGAGATATTCCTATGGCCAACTTTACCAAAACAGAGTATTATCTTGAATCGTTGTGTTGCGGCACCCGGTTCAACGATGGTAACTGGGAATTGAGCTGTCCTGAGAACGAAACTCCATCCCTGATTAGGGCAATATATGCGCAAAAACAATTACGTGTACGTGAAGAGCTTCCGGGCTTGTATAAATATGCCGACTGGTTGCCCATTAACCGGGTACTGGATGGTTCCGGGGCTCCTGTGACGTACAAAAGCGAAGGATTTGCACGTGAGCTCGGATTGGAGAACCTCTATATCACCTTCAACGGGTACTGGCCGGAGAAAGGTGCAGTGATGAATACCGGCAGCTTCAAGGAGTGTGAGGCGTACTCAGTGTGCGCCCGGACCAATTACAACGAAGAGAAGACCATGGTTGTCGCTTCCGCTGGAAATACAGCCCGTGCGTTTGCCCGTGTTTGTTCGGAAAATAAAATCCCGTTGCTACTGTGTGTTCCTTCAGACAACCTGAAGGCGCTTTGGTTCAACGAACCGATTGACCCGTGTGTGAAGCTGATTGCTACCGAATCGGGAGGCGATTATTTCGATGCGATTCATCTGTCGAACATCGCCTGCGAAATGGAGATTTTCTTCCCGGAAGGAGGTGCCAAGAATGTGGCCCGTCGTGATGGAATGGGAACAACAGTTCTTTCGGCCGTTACCACTATCGGGCAAATACCGGATTACTATTTCCAGGCAGTGGGTAGTGGAACTGGAGCGATTGCTGCGTGGGAAGCCAACTTGCGTTTTATCGAAGACGGACGTTTTGGTTCGAACAAGATGAAGCTGATGGTTTCGCAGAATGCACCGTTTACCCCGATAAAAGATGCGTGGGAAGCAGGTTCGCGGAAAATGCTGCCGATGGACGATGCCGTTGCCCGGAAACAGGTAGAAGAGATTGATGCGAAAGTGTTGTCGAACCGGAAACCCCCGTACGGAATTTCAGGTGGCTTGTATGACGCTATGACTGACGCCGGAGGCGAAGTATTGGCGGTGACGAATGAAGAAGCTGATTTAGCCAGTACGTTATTCGAACTGAATGAAGGGATCGATCTGGAACCTGCCGCTGCTGTGGCTGCTGCTTCGCTGAAGCAGGCTGTCGAAGCCGGAAAGGTGGAGAAAGATGCTGTTATTATGCTGAATGTTACCGGTGGTGGTATCCAGAAATTCCAAAAGGAGAATAAAATTCAGTTTATGAAACCGGATTTGGTTTTCCCGGTTGACCCGGACCCAAGAATGGTGAAGGAACAACTTCAGGAACTGTTTTTGCAGGTTTGAAGAAAACATACTTAATATCGATATAGAGCCGTTGCCATCGCAGCGGCTTTTTTTATGGAAATTGAAACCTACCCATGTACGACCGGCAGCATCAAAGAGTTTTTCCGGCAACGCCGGATAGATATTCTTCACCCCCAATCAATTTGGGGGCGGGGAGCTCCCCCCTTTCGAACAACCCCGAAGCAGGTTGAATTCATTACTGCTTAGAAATCACATTTCACGAATCGAAATCTTCCTGTTAGCCCCCTCTGAGTGTGTTATTCTCCTATATTCAACTCCTTTCAGAGTTGCTTTATTTTTTGGGCTTAAATCCTCCGGTTTCGCCGGAGGTGATGAACATTTATCCCTAGCGGGAATCCCTCCATCACGACCAAAATACGTCCATCGAAGCCGAACAACAGAAACAACAGGAACAACAGGAACGATAGTAACCACAGTAACCTCAAGTCCAACCTGAAACCACGTGTCACGCGTTCAGTTCCTGCTGTGAGTTGTGGTGAATCAGGTTTTGGTACGGGTACGGAATTTCGATGCCTTCCTGGTCGAAACGCTCCTTGACGCTTTTCAGCATATCGCATTTCATCACAAAGGCTTTTCCATTGTCTTCGGCCCACAGGTAAGCACGCAATCGCACGTACCAGTTTCCTAATTCAATGACACGGACACGCACCACGGGTTCTCCCGCTTCTTTCTCTTCGTCTGTCCGGTTGTCGAACAGATTGGGATGTTTCATGGCCTCTTCCTGGATGAGAGCAATGGCATCATCAATATTGGAATGGTAGGCAATATCGAATTCTACCTGCGAGCAGATTTTAGCGTCGGCAATGCTCGAGTTAAGGATGGTTTCCGAGCTAATCACGGAATTGGGAATAATAACGCGCCGGTTTTCCGGATTCCGGATAACGGTATGCCGCAACGTGATGTCCTCCACGGTACCGTAATGTGTTTCGCTGAGTTTAATGAAATCACCAACACCAAATGGTCGGAAAACGACGATGAAGATGCCGCTCACGATATTGGAGAATGCCTGCTGTGACGCAAAACCCATGGCCGCCGCAAAAATACCGGCACCGGCCAGCATCGTACTTCCCAAGGTGCGTAGCCCGGGAATGATGAAGAAAATACCGATTACCGCCAACAGAAAAATAAGAAAGCTTATTCCATTCTTCAGGAAGTTATAGTTTGTTGGATCGAGTTGGATGCGTTTGGCCGCCCGTTTGAACGAACGGGTGATCAGCATCCGGACAATCTTCGAAAACAATACAGCCCCTATCAGGATGGCTGCCGAGACAAGTGCGTACTCAATCGGTTTCATATCATTCTTATAATGGTCGCTAAAAATCCGGAAAATATCCCGATTCTGCAATATGAAACCACGGATGGAGAAAAAGAAATTATGAATGCTAAATTTTATAATGAGCTTCGAAGTTGCCGGTAAGAGGGGATTAGCATGGATTTTCTTTGCGCTTTTTGCATGGTTTCTTTTACCACAAAGGAAGCTAAGCTTTACACAACGGTCACAAAGAGACCCGATAATCAATTAATAATAAGTAGTGTGAGATGAACAATAAAAGAGCCGGAAGTTGAGCAAAGCGAAATCCCGACCGCAGCGTCTGGGTCGAAAGTCTATGGTCTCCTGTCTTGAATCTTTTACTTAAAACTTAACACCGAAAACTTCTTTAACAACAGAAACAGGAAAACTGTAACCTGATTAGAGCGCGGCCACGATGTATCGTGGCCCTACCTATTCGCTACTGAGTGAATCGTAGGAGAACAACAGAAACAACAGGAACAACAGGAACCGCGTAGCGCAACCTGCAACCTGCAACGGTGAAGCGGAGATGGGGCGAAAAGGCGAATGGGAGAATATTGAAATCTGAAATACACAGCCAAACAACAGCAACAATCGAAACGGCGCAGCCCTAACTTGAAACTTTGTCTAACGTCTACAATCTAATGTCTATTGTCTTCAGCAGGTCTGTTTCTTGCTCAAGAACAGGGAGAAAAGCACGCTTTATTTCGTAACTTGAGTAGAGATAAATTCAGATACAACAAACGCTAACAAAAAACATCCCGTATGAAAAGAATGATGAAATCGCTTTCGCTGATAATTTTTCTCGGTGTTCTTACTTTCGGTGTGGGAGGAGTGAATCAGTTGAAAGCCCAACAGAAGAACGATGAAAAGGCGTTGCCGGAATCGACACAGGCCGGACAGAAGGAAAATGCTTTGGAGGAGAAGTGGGAATTAACCGAAATGGATGGAGAAGCGGTTGAGGAGATTTTTCCGCACAATCATCCGACCATCGAATTCAAAGTGAAGGAAAACCAGGTAGCCGGATTTGCAGGCTGTAATCAATTCCGCGGACAACTGGTGCTTGATGAGTCATATATCAAGATCGTGGGAGTTGTTGCGACCAAAAAGGCCTGTCCATTATTGGACGAAGAGGAGGAATTCCTGGCGATTCTTCAGGAAGTAGATCAATATCAACTTTCAGGAAAGGAGTTATCGCTCTGGAGCAACGGCCAGCTATTGCTTAAATTCAGGAAGGCCGAGTGATTTTAAGGCAGGATGAGCTGGACCCTTATTCATGTTTCTTGAAAAATGATAGTCGTCGGGAGAGGAGAGAAGCGGCGACGTGGCTTAGTACGTATGTGCTTGTAGTTAGTCAGACACTTTGGTCTATAATACCACTAACAACTTTTCCCTGAAGTTTAACTTTCTTTAATAGCTATTCAAATCAGTTAACAGAAAAAACGGACATCTTTGTAAATAGGAAAAGCAAGTTTTTTCATAGGAATCTTTAAGTTAGGTTAGTTTGGTTTAGTTAGGTTAGGTTAGTTTATAAAAGTCGGGTTCCCAGCCCGACTTTTTTATGTTTTTACGTTTCATCTCCGGTGCTAATTCGTGATAATCAAAATACTTTTACAGAAACCTGAATTCTCTGCGACCGTTCTTAGTCCAAAACAACAAATGGGAAATGAATAGGGATTTCCAACCGATATTTTTGTGCCAATAAACCGATTTCGGATAATTGCATTTGGGTGGTGTTTGTAAAGACGCCCGATTCGGGCACCAGTGCCCAATTTGGGCGTCTCTACCGTCTATTTAATCATCTGTTGGAAACCGTTCGAATTTCTTAAACGTATGCAGCGATTCGTCCCAATTCGCTTTCTTTGAGATGAAGATATGACCATCTGGTACTTTGTCCAATTTCGTATCTAAACTCCCTGCAGGTACCACTAACAGCTTGCCTTCCATTTGTAAATTAGGAAGTGCCGAACCACAAGTTGTGCAAAATGCTTTTACATGGTCCGTGTTCGCTAGTTGAAAAGTCTTAACTTCTTCTTCACCTTTTATCCATTCAAGTTTTGCTGTTGTCGAAAATAAATTGGCTGCATGAGCGGAACCCGTATCTTTCCGGCAATATCCACAATGGCATAAATAAAAATCTTCGAAATCGCCTACCACCCTAAATTGAACAGTCCGACATAAACATGAACCCAAATATTCCATAGGTTAATACCTCCTTTTTTCAATTTCTTAATCCAATAAAAGTGGTTTTCCACTGGAAACCTGACTAGTGGTAAAAATACAGTAACCATAAAAACCGTTAGCACAGCAAAAAATGATATCGTTTTGGTTATGGTGTTATTTCTTTAAATAGATTTTACTTTCAAAATTTTCAATAACCAATTTTGTTTTTGAAAGTTTAAGAATTTTATAATGCGCATCCTGTTGTCCGACATTTAGTGTTATCAGGTTTTCGTCTTCGTCAAAATACCATGTTCCGCTTTTAACCAGGTCGCCTTTACCTGCCTCGAATACACCATCTTGCTTAAAAGACATTTTATCAATGAAATTGTCCTGTTTCCTGGTTTTTGTATTGATGATTTTTGAAATTTTCCAGCTTCCCATTAATTCTGTTGGAGGTGTGGAAGACGTTAATGTGAAAAAGCTGATCAGGAGAAGTAAAAGTAATTTTTTCATAGAGATAGTTGATTACAGTTTTCGGCAACTAATATAGAAAATATTCTGGTTTGCCTTCGCCACCGGTGTCATGGCGTCTCTAATCGTCATTTTTCTTCACCAACCGAAAACTGTCCCACGACCATCGGATGCGATCTTCCAACGTTGAAAGAGAATGTAATTCTTCCGGGAGTCCCCTTTCTGATGTGTAAAGACAGGCGGTATTTCCTTTGCTTTTCTTATCCGTCCAGAAGAAAACCACATACGTTGAACGGATAAGTAAGGGCTTGCCGTCCGATAAATCATCACCGATATTCCGGTTTTCTATCGTAACAATTTGGGCATACTTCATCCCATCCGGCACCGTAACGGGTTTCATCTCCCAACTGATCAATGAATCCCGTTGCTTATCTAATGTTGATTTGACGAATTCGTCCCGGCAGTAATTTTCAAATTCGGTTTCAGAACTACATTTTTTGAGTGGCTGGTAAAGGATACCACCCCCTTCGGAATAGGTATTCGAAATGAATTGGTTTCGAAAGGAAAACGCCGTGCGAGATGGTGCTCGTACGATGAGCTCCCAGGAGGGCAGCGGCATGAAACTGTAATCATACTGATTGCTGGCATACCAACGAATCGTGTCTTTCCATGCATTTTCCCGAAAGTCATGGTTTCCCGTGATTGGCAGGAAACAGTACCGGTCTTGCACCGTATTGGGGAAGGCCTCTGTTCTGGCTTTGCCTTCCGTTTCATCCAGAATTTTCATTCTACCTAGAATACTCTTATCATCCTGCCTTTCCGGTTTTAATTCGACGTAGTAATTTTTCCCGGGAGAAAGGGGAAGGGATATCTCTACTTTTGCCTGATGAATACTCGTGTGAAACCGGATGTCTCCTGTCAGGAGCGTGTTGCCCCGGTATATATGATTCATTTTGGCTTTGACACAAAATCCCCGATCATCATTCATGATGACAGCCAACCAATTGTCGGGGAATTCATCTGCACGGTCTCTCAGGAAATAGATATGGGCGAATTTTGACGTATCGATGTTGGCCGGGCCGGGTACATAGGTGGATTGGGCATTCCCCATCAGGGGAAGTGTCGATAGCAGAATAACGAACAGGCGTATCTGATTTGATATGGTCGTTTTCATACCCGGTAGCTTTTTACATACAACCGACAATCAATGGTATATGAAAGGTATGAACTATTCCCGATACATGCTATTCGTTATTCCCCTTTCCATTCTGTAGGGTTATCCTGAATATATTTCCGGATTTGTTGCAATGATGCATCGTTCCGGATGATGTGATCGTGAAACCGGGATTGCCATCCAAAATCCGCGTGTATTTTCCGGGCACGGATGGTTACCATTCGTTTGTATTGGTTGATGATGACCCCCAATATGCCGGGATGCCATTTTTGTGATGCACGGGCCGTGCGTGACGGGGTGGTCGGTGGTGATGGGTCCGTACGGCGTGGATTGGCCAATGGTGGTGGCCCCGTAGAGACGCCCAATTTGGGCGTCTCTACATCCATCGCGCCACCGACCGCATTGGTATCCGTTTTATCAATCACCAAGATCCCATGCACATGATCGGGCATCACCACGAATTCGTCCAAAACAACAAATGGGAAATGGATGGGAATTTCCAACCAATATTTTTGTGCCAATAAACCAATTTCGGATAATTGTATTTTGGTGGTGTTCGTATGACCGGGATTGGCCGGTGATGGTGGGTTCGTATGGCGTGGATTGACCAATGGTGGTGGCCCCGTAGAGACGCCCGATTCGGGCGTCTCTACCCCGTCCATCGCACCGCCGACCGCATTGTCATCCGTTTCATCATCCACCACATCCCCGAAATAACATTCCCGGTGTTTCGTACAAATGGTCACGAAATACATGGCATTCGAACCATAATCCCAATGGGACAAACGGGCAGAAGGTATTCGGTATGTATTCCGGAATTTATCGGTCATGGTATGATGAACGGTTGGCCCCCTGGAGGTGGCGGTTCGTTGGAACTCGTCTTTATTTCTTTATCCATTTTGCTCCAATGTTTTCTCTTTCCGCACAAACTCCTTCTGGCATATCGGCTAATTCATTTATTGAACTGTCAATATCTGTTGCTTCCTCTAAACTTATTATTTTAATCTCATCCTCCGAGTGTCCATCTGCTCCACATGTAAATTCCCAACTTGAATCATCATCATGGCTGACAAACAAAATTGGTTTGCTCATGGTCATTACGTGAATACATGTGAAGCAAGCTGTATTTCGTTTTTCCTTGAATTTGTATTTCTTTTTCATCTCATTAAAGGCCTCCCAAAGTTTAGGTCCTTGTTCTTTTAAAACTTGTTCATTGTCCGAGATAATTGCTTCGAGTTCTGTGAAAAGGTCTTTTTCTTTCCTCCAAAATTCTCTGTCGATGGTCAGGACGGACTTCAATAGGTCGCCTTCGTAGAAATCACCTTCGGCCAAAACATTTTCCTTTAAAGTCTCGAGAGCCAGAGGAATTAGATACCTCAGTCCAATGTTCTGACTAATCATGATTCGTAACTCTTCCGTTTCAAAGTCCTTTAGTGGTTTCTTCCTCAGTTGATGACAGGTCTTAACTACATGACTGTCATGAGTCGGTTCAGCCCAATAGTCCTTCTCAAGATTCTCTAAACTCATGGACTTCCAATCATTTTTATATTTCGTATTAGGTGCTTTCAAATCCTTTGGCTTTTTTCAAGTTTTGCAAACGGTCACTTGTATGTGGTCGGGTAGCCCCGCCTATCATACGAAAATATGTTAGGCCTTGTTTTTCTTAGTCTTATCAAACAGTGTCTTGCCAAGATACACAAATATTAGGTAGGGGATTGTCATAACAAATCCGAAAATGGCTTTCAAAGGCCAACCAATTCCCATGATGCTCGTTACAAGGTCATCTACACGCTCTCTATTTTTGGGTAATACATTTTCATAGTTCATGCCGTCCACACGATATCCATAATGATTAAGAAGCATTAAATTGGAAATATCTGTCCAGGCTGCAAATAAAGGAATTAACAATGCCATTAAGAATAAGCTTATAAGGAAATACTTGATGGCTATTCTTTTGGAGGTTCTCCTTTTCAGCACACCAAGCAATAATATCGGTAACGAAATGATTAACCCAAGAATTAAAACATTTGATATGGTTATGATGGTTTCCATGTTTTGTTTGGTCGTGCTCGTTTAAATAAGGTCTAATCGTAAGTTGTAGGTTGTCAATACATCCCGATAGCACTGTTCAATGAAGTCGACTGTTATCAACCTTTTTTGCTTTAGTTCAGTAATATTAAAGCCATAAAAGCAGCCACGATTAAGCTGGAACAAACAATTCTAACCACTCTCAATGCGTGTTTGTTAAATTTTTTCTTCCTGATATTTTCAATAAGAGTGATTATTGCATTTCCTAAATCTAGTCCAGGTATCGGTATCAAATTTAATAATCCGATTATTATTGAATTAAGTGCAAGTAGATATAAAAATCCTTTTAGGTTCTGAATACCTTTTATGGCAATAAAGCCTGAAATAGCATTGGATTTTCCTGGTGAGAAAAAATAACTATGCACTACTTTCAATGCCGTTGAAAAAGTTGCTAAAGCATCTCCAAACCCTAATCTTCGTTCATTATATTTCAATTGTTTGCCGGGCAACGTATTCGTGGAGTCCGGCCCTAACTTTGGTTTGAAATGAGCAATCGAACTATTTTTCATTAGTGTTAGCTTGTCGGCATAGGTCACAATTATTTTTTCATTCTGGCGTCCTCGCTTCACCATGACTTCAACATTACCAGGAGCAAGTATTATAGATTTCAGAATGTCGGAAAAACGCTCGACCTTTTGATTATTTATTGAAAGGATCTTATCTCCGTTTTCAAATCCAATAGCTTTGGCATAATCACTACACTCAATCCCAAATACAGCATTATCATTTAGTAGGTATTTTTCCTTGCTTGTCAGTGTTATTGATAAAATAATGAGGAATGCCAAAACCAAATTCATAATAACACCACCCATCTCAAAGAAGTATCGATTCCAGCCAAACGTGTCTCTCAACTCCTTAAAGCTCTTTTTTCGAATCCATGAAGGAACCCAATGGCCCAATTTGTGAAATATCAGTGCTAGTATTATCATGTTTTGTTATCAGTTAAAACGTTGGTAACGATCACCCGTACATGGTCGGGTAGCGTCTGTTCGCAGAACAGTTATTTGATTCTTAAACCACAATTCAGACAGTTATTTGATGCTTTGTCCAATTTAGCTCCACAAGCAGGACAGAGGCTTGTATCGTCTATCCATTCCGGATTCCATTTTTCTATTTCTGAATCCTTAATCTTATTGAGCTCAACGAACTTTATGATTCTTTCCTTTTCTTTCAGATCGGTATTTGGGTCAATAACACCATTTTCTACTAACTCTTTTAGGGTTTCAACCTTTTCTTTGGTAATTATTTCGGCTGCTCTTTCAGTAAGTATTTGATGATATTTTTGTTCTAAACCTGTGGAGAAATCTGAATCTTTGTTTCTATTGCTTCTTAGTTCTTTAAGGTACTCTTTTCTGGTCATTTTAATAGCGTGCAACAATTCGCTATTCTTTATTTGATAATCTTTAAGACTGAGAATCAACAGTCCGATTGGTCCTGCAAAAAATCCAATCACTATCCATGTGGCAGGTTCCCTTCCTGTTTGTTTGGCAATTCTGTATGACCAGAATATTGAAACAATGATTAAAAACCATAAAGTAATAACCAGTATCTCGAAAATGTCGAAGTTATCGAAAGTAGGGATTGAGTTATTTTTAAAAGTATGCTTAACCATTAATGCATACACAAAAATATACAGCGCCAATACGGCAATTGAATAAATTGTTGCCTTGTAATTCCGATGTGGCTTGAGTGATATGAGCTTATTTATTTGCATTGGTTTTGATTAAAGGTCACTTTTTTGTTGTCGGGCGATCCCGATATATTGGAGTTCCTACCTGCCATATTATTGTTTGGCATATTTCATTTAAATAAATATAGCTCGTCATCTATTTTTATTTCATCCATTTCTTTGCACTTTTTTAATTCCTGCTGATTTTCGATTGGATAAAATGTATCGATCCTAAAATACGTTTTCATTCCAGAAACACCTCTCACACTTTTGAGCTTCCTAGGAGATATCCATACGGAATATAGTCTTTGCCTGTATTTGAAAATAACATTTCTATCATTATCGAGCTTAATTTTAAATCCATCTATTTTTTCAAGTATTTCTTTCAACTGAATACCTATGTAGGAATAATCAATTTCGTCGTTGTGAAATGATTTTTCAAGTTCTGTTTGTTTTATTATTCGAGCATAATGTCTGAAATAAATATGTACTAACGTATACAAATTAAATTCAATACTCTTATTGTCAAAATGAATTGTGATTTCTTCTCTATGCTTATCTATATATTCAAACATCATATTTCTTAAGTATCTAGACCGTAGAAAAGTAGATTTGTGTTTAAACTTGAATAAATTACTTTCATAGAAAACTCCTGAGAAATAGAATTCAGGACTTTTGGACAATGACTTTATTTCATGCCGGGTTTCTTTGGCTACCTGTTTAGTGAGATTGCCTGTCTCTTTAGATTTTAAGATTTTTTTCCATTCCTCATAAAAAGCTTCGAGTTGTCTTAAACCAACTCTTTTTTGCTCCGCATTGAGCATTCGTCCCCACTTGTCCTTCAATTCAGTTATTCCATGTAAGTCTTTATAAAAAATTCTGTAAAGGTCATTGAAGATATGCTCCTGACAAACATCAAAATCCTCAGGAATTCCATAATTTTTATATACAAGTCTAAGATTGGTGCAAAAATATTTAGACTCAGTATATGACAAATCATTTTGCTTTGCTCTTTCAAGCAAGTTAAGAAAGACAGGTTCACTTTTTGCAACATCCTCCGATTCTCTAAAGTAATATTCCAGCTCGTCAGGAGTATATTTCATTTTTGATATTGCGTTTTATTCTGGGATTAGATTCATTAATTATCAGTTGCTATTTCATAATCAAAGAGCTCTTCTATTATCAAGTCTCTTATTAGATAAAGGAGAGCTTCGTAAACTTTAATAATTTCATTCAACCCAAAAACACCAATTCTTTCTGTTTTTGTTTCTATCAGTAAGCTATCATATAAAGTATTGGATTTGTAGCTAATTTCGAGAGCTTTAATGTCGAAACAAAAGCAGCTTACTTTCTGAATAACTTCATCTTCAATATGCAAAGAATGAGCTGCCAAAATTCTTTCAATTTCAACTCGAAAATTCTTAATCCTACCGTACTCCATCGAAACAATATCATATGTTTCGTTTAACTCTCTAATTCTAAAAAAGTCATTGATTACTAAAGTCATTTTTGGAAAAACAATTGGATTAAAAACGTTTATATTGAAAAGAGTAATGAATTTATAATTTTCTGTATTTGATTTCTTCGTGAATAAAGCAATGCGCTCCTTGTTCAATTCTTCGTTTTTAAATGGAGAATCAATTAAAAACTCACTCAATTCCTGCAGTATCGCACCAATCTTTACTGCAGAATACTTCATATTTCGTTTTTTAATTAATCGTAAAGTAAATTTAGGAATCAACCAGATGGAAATCACTATACTTGGAATTAGTAGAAAAATTCCAGCTACTATATTCACCCCAAAAGAGTCCCAGTCAAAAACAATGTAATTCATAAATTCCTTTCAATTATTAGATGAATGCTTTTTTTGCTCGTGTTGATAAAGAGTTAGTTGTGATTTTAGTGCGGTCTTTTTAACTGATTAAGAGGTATTCATTTCATGTATTAATTGGGTGGAAACACATCCGTTGAGAATTCTTATCACATATCTCTTTGTACAACTTGGTTGCTGTTTTATGGCTTATTAAGATAGAAAATAATTCAGAGAAACTTATTGTTTACCAAATAAAATCGATTGAATATCACACCAAAAGCCCCGCATCGAGCGGGGCTTTTCGGTAGCTTAATTTTTGGTGAGGGCAATGGTGAGGTCGGTGGTTTCGCCGGAGTTCACCACAATGTCAAGCAGTTTCTCGGTGTAACCATACTTGCCGGCTTTCACCTGGTACATGCCGGGCTGCAGCTGGCGAAGTCCGTTCACCACATAGCGAACACTCCCCACCAGATAGCGGAGGCTGCCCACCACTTAGCGGACGGTCCCCACCAGTTAGCGGAGTCTGCCCACCGCTCAGCGGATAGTCAGCACCAGTCAGCGAAGTCCGCCCACCACATAGCGAGCACTCCCCACCAGTCAGCGAAGTCCGCCCACAGCCGTTTTTATTCAACGGTGTCAGGGCTGAAAATAATGATGTCCCGGTTTGTTTTGAATGGTTTGCGGAGGCATCGAAAAATCATGCGCACGAAATAAAAAATGATGCCTATGAAATTTGAACAGGGTAGAATCCTAACTATCCCTGCATTATAGTTGGCCTTCGTGTTTGAACTTGGTTCCCGGTCTGGTAGGGCCACGATATATCGTGGCCGTGCGGTATCTTGGTTTCAGGTTGGGGGGTGTGGTTAGGAGAGATTCTGTTGTCAGTAGTTTAAATTGAATTTAACGTAACGATTCCTTAGATTCGTTAAGGCATTTTGACCGATGCGAGATTACATTACTGTGATGAACCTGGCTAATGACCGACAAAAATGATAAAGGAGTTTTTTCGTTACCTAAAACATCCTTCGTATATCAGGAAAGAGCCTGTTGATGGATTGTACTTTTTTCTGCTGATTTTCTTGTATTTTCTACTTGTCATTCCGGCAGCTATTCCTGCGCATATCTGTATGCAGTTGGAGGGCTTAAGCAGGTCGGAATTCGACGATCCTTTCTGGCAGCTGTTTATCACGGTCGTATTCCTGGCGCCGCTTTTCGAAGAAACCCTTTTTCGGATGTTGCTGCGTCCGCTGAAACAAAACCTTTGGGTTTTTTCCATTATCATCACGGGGCTTTCTGTTTTGCGCTTGATCAAGGGCGACATGATTCTGGGGATCATCTTTGCCGTTTTGGGAGTCGGTGTCATTCCCTTCTTCTCATCGTCGTTGTACCGGAAGAAGCTGCAGCGCTTTATCGTTCGTTATTTTCCCTGGTTCTTCTATGCGAGTGTGATAGCATTCGGATTTATCCATGTCACGAACTTTCATCCCCTGAGTTTGGAAGTGCTGTTGCTGGCACCGTTTCTTACGCTACCGCAGCTCATCATGGGAACCTTGTTGGGGTTTGTCCGGATGAAATACGGCATCATCTATTCCATGCTGTTTCACTCCACCATCAATCTGATTGGGTTTATGCTTTCCGGCGCGCATTTGTAGAAAGTTGGTTTCAGGTTACAGGTTTCATGTTGTGGTTGCTGTGGTTTATGTTGTTACTGTTGTTTCTGTCGTTAATATCGTTACTGTTGTTGGGCTTCGATGTTGCGTTAGTGCTGCTGCTGTAGGGCCACGATATATTGTGGCCGTGTTGCAAAGGAATTCCCGTCAGGGATAAATATTCATCACCTCCGGCGAAACCGGAGGATTTAAGGCAAGTAAGTAAAGCAACTCAGAAAGGAGTTGAATATAGGAGAATAATAACCTCAGTGGTTGCCAACAGTAAGCATTCGATTCATGAGATGTGATTTCCAGTCATTAATGCATTCAACCCGCTTCGGGGTTGTTCGTAAGAGGCGAGTTACCCGCCCCCAAATTGATTGGGGGTGAAGAATATCTATCCGACGTTGCCGGAAAAAACATCTTTGATGTTGCTGGTTACACGTGGCCGGGAGCTAACCCTGATATACCGGAATTCATCGATTCGATATTCCCGTATGCGGCGAAGGCTCGTCGCTATTTCAATTCAGGGTGTCAGGTGCGCCTCTTTTTAATGTGTGGTATTAATTGCTAACAACATTTGAATCCTCCGGAGTCACCCCGGAAAACAGTTTTAGGTCTTAGTCTGGTCACAAAAAAAGAGGCCTCGTTTCCCGGACCTCTTCAATGTTCATTTCTCATTGTTCATTTCTCATTGTTCATTACTCATTGATTCGAGCCTTAAAACCATTTCCGTTTTCGGAACATGACGATGCCGATGTAGGCAGCCAGGCCGGAGAAGAACAGGATAGCCGGGAAGGCCCAGGCCGAGTTCTCCATGAAGTTCGGTACGTTCATCCCGTACAAACTGGCAATCAAGGTTGGGATCATCAAAATGATGGAGATGGAGGTCAACTGCTTCATCACCACGTTCAGGTTGTTGGAGATAACCGAAGCGAAAGCGTCCATCATGCCACTCTGGATGTCGGAATATATCTGCGCCATGTCGATGGCCTGTTTATTTTCAATCACCGCGTCTTCCAGCAGGTCTTCATTAATCTCGGTGAGGGTGTTGCGCCGCGAGTTTCGCAGTTTGGTCAACACAATTTCGTTCGAGCGGAGGGAGGTGATAAAAAAGACCAAACATTTCTCCATCTTCAGCAACTTGGTCAATTCCTTGTTCCGGATCGATTTCTCCAGGTCCGTTTCGATCAACGAAGTCTGCTGATTGATGTATTTCAGGTAACGCAAATAGGTGGTAGCCGATCGCAGGAACAGTTTCAGAATGAAATTCAGTTCGTCGTTCACCTGCTGGTAAGGTTCGCGGTAAAGCGACGGTTGATGTGAAGGCAGCACCTCGTTCTGTACCGAGCAAAGGGTGATGGTGACGTCCTGTGTCATGAAAACACCCAGCGGAACCGTGTGAAAGGGCACACCGTTGTTCTGATTCTCGATGGGGATACGCAAAATCACCAGCGACCAGTCGTCGTCGTTTTCCAAACGCGGACGCTCGTCCTGGTCAAGAATATCCTTAACAATGTCATCGGGCATGTTGTACTGGTCACGCAGCGCAGTAATTTCGTCGGGAGTGGGATTGGTCACGTTAATCCAGCATCCTTTTTCTGCCTGGGGTAGTTCTACGTAACCACCAAAGCTTCTGAAGATTTTAATCATTTTTCGTGCCTCCTTATTTTTTTCATTAAGAAAGGCACACGACGTCCGGCCTCTCCTAATGCGAGGTTATACCAAGTTCCTGTCTATGATACGGGCCATCGTCCATATGATACTTGTTGCTTTGTTTTGCGCTGCAAAGGTAGGAAACTATTCGGCATGCGCCCTATTCCCGGTAGGAAATATCTTGTTTGGCAACAAAAAACGGGTTAACCGACTGTGGCGGAGTAGTGAGCAAACAATCTTTCTTAATGTCTTGACAAGCTGCCTGTGGAATAATGAAAATTTTGGTTGTTATCGTCGAAAAAGGAGTGTCAGGTTGTAAAAAACCGATGAATTTAAATTATAAATAACGAATAAAAGGGGGTGTAAACTGACAATATGTTTATTTTTGCTGGCAATATTCTTGAAAATGGATCGGAAAACCTCTTCGGTTCAGTAAAGCACGAAAGCAAAATTGATTAGTTATGGATAGGAATCCCTTGTTTCGCAAAAAACCGATAGCACTCATCATGAAGGATGCTGCCGGGAGCGGAGAAGAGACACACATGCGGCGTAATTTGTCGGTAGCCGACTTAACGGCTTTCGGAATTGCCGCCATAGTAGGAGCCGGAATTTTCAGTACGATTGGTACAGCAGCAGCGCAGGGCGGACCCGCCGTTTCGCTGTTGTTTGTTTTTACGGCGCTGGCCTGTGGTTTCAGTGCCATGGCCTATGCTGAATTTGCGTCGTCCATTCCCATCAGCGGAAGTGCTTATACGTATGCTTATGCCAGCTTTGGCGAATTGGTGGCCTGGATTATTGGCTGGGATTTGATTATGGAATATGCCGTAGGAAACATTGCCGTGGCCATTTCATGGTCGGGTTACTTCACCGGACTGGTTCGGGGGCTGGGCATTCATATTCCCGAATTTCTGAGTGTCGATTACCTGAGTGCTATGCGTGGTCATGCCGAAGCAGTGAAAGCATTGGCGGGCGGTCAAACGCTCGATCAGTTGAGTTTCCATTTGCAGGAAACCTACCTGGCCTGGATGCATGCACCGCAGATTGGAGACTTCCGGCTCATCGCCGATATACCGGCGTTGGGCATCGTGCTGTTCATTTCGTACATGGTGTACCGGGGAATTCGGGAAGCGAAGATTACAAGTAACCTGCTTGTTTTGCTGAAGCTGTTGATTCTGATGGTGGTCATCGGCGTCGGTGCTTTCTATGTGAAACCCGATAACTGGAGCCCGTTTGCTCCCAACGGAGTCGGAGGGGTGCTGAAAGGAATTGCGGGGGTCTTTTTCGCCTACATTGGTTTCGATGCGATTTCGACCACGGCCGAAGAGTGTAAGAATCCGCGCCGCGATTTGCCCCGTTCCATGATTTATGCCTTAGTCATTACTACCATATTATATGTAACGCTCAGCCTGGTGATTACCGGGATGGTTTCGTACAAGAACCTGGCCGTGAGTGACCCGTTGGCCTATGTGTTCCATAAAAATCACCTGGAAGCCCTGTCGGGTATTATAGCTTTGGGAGCTGTGATTGCCATGGGAAGTGTGATGCTGGTTTTCCAGGTGGGGCAGCCGCGCATCTGGATGAGTATGAGCCGTGACGGTTTGCTGCCTCCGCGCTTCTCGAAACTGCACAAGCGTTTCCGCACACCGGGATTTGCAACCATTGTTGCTGCGACCATTGTGGCCGTGCCGGCGTTGTTTATGAATCTCACGGAAGTGACTGATTTAACCAGTATCGGAACCCTGTTTGCTTTTGTGCTGGTATCGGGCGGTATCCTGATCATGAACCCACGGGGAAAAGACAAAGGGCAAGGCGGTTTCCGGATTCCTTACTTCAATAGTCGCTGGTTTTTGTTGCCGGTATGGGCCCTTGTTCTGGTGGTGATGTTCGTTTCGGAACATATCGCTTTCAGCTTTGCATCTTTAGCAGAGGTCGAATGGCCTGTCTGGATTTTTATCGTGGTTGCGGTGGTCCTCACCATAGCCGCCATTGTTCGGCAATGGTCCATCATTCCGGTTATCGGATTGCTGATTAACCTGTTCCTGATGTCGGAACTGGGTGTGACCAACTGGCTGCGCTTTGTGATTTGGTTGGTTATCGGTCTGGTATTATATTTTTCTTACGGAACAAAGAAAAGCCGCTTACGTAACATGGATATCCAGGAAACTGTGAAAGAATCGTGATTTTCAATCGATAATTGCTTCCTGTTCGGTAAATTTTCGGTTACTTATGATGACTAAAATCGGTAGCTATGAAATTGATTCGTTTTGGAGAGCGGGGCAAAGAAAAGCCGGGCGTCCTGATTGACGGTGAACGGTACGATTGTTCCGCGAGGTTCAATGATTGGGATCACACTTTTTTTCAGCACGGCGGACTCAATCTGTTGCAGAAGCTGGTTGACGAAGAAGGCGATAAGTTGCCCGAAGTAAATCCGCATGAGCGGTGGGCGAGCCCGGTGGCCCGTCCCGGAGCTATCGTTTGTGCCGGCCTGAATTATGGAGACCATGCGAAAGAGACCGATATGGAGGTCCCCTCCGAACCGATCATTTTCACGAAAGCGACCAATACCTTATCAGGGCCTTTTGACCCGGTGGTGATTCCACCCAACAGCATCAAGACGGACTACGAAATTGAACTGGCGATTGTCATCGGAAAGAACGCGCTCTATCTGAAAGATGAAGCGGCCGCCTTTGAATGCATTGCCGGATATACCATCGCCAACGATGTGTCGGAAAGGGAATTTCAGCTCGAAAGAGGAGGGCAGTGGGTGAAAGGAAAATCCTCGCCGGGATTCACGCCGTTGGGTCCTTTCCTGGCCAGCCGCGATGACATTGCCGAGCCCCGCAATATGGACTTGCAATTGACCGTGAATAACAGCATTCGCCAGATAGGCAATACCCAGACAATGATATTTCATCCATCGAGCCTGATTTGGTACATATCGCAGTATATGCAGCTGGAAGCCGGTGATGTTATTCTGACCGGTACGCCTCCCGGCGTGGGAATGGGAATGAAACCGCCTCAATACCTGAGAAACGGCGATAAAGTGGAATTGACCATTGAAGGCCTCGGAACGCAAGAGCAGGTGTTTGTTGATTACAAGCCGTAATATGGGTTCCCGTTATTAACGGAAAATAAGGAACAGAATAAAACACAGCAGCGCCACATTGATGGACAGGAGCCAGAAATAGAAGAATTTCCCCGTCTTCCCGGTTTCTTCGCGCGTCATTTTCTTATAATGCTTCACGTACGAGTAGATAAACAGGTTGATGAAGACGAAGTGCCTCCGTTTGTGAATTCTTTCGTTCACGTAGTCGAAAATTAAAATGGCTGAAGCGATGTAGACGATAACACCTGCCAAACCGATAATTAATAGTATTGTTTCCATGACGTTTATGGTTAATCAAATGAAGGTTTTGAACCAGTTTGATACGAGAAAGTTACGCATGTTTTTAGGCTTTTGTCAAGAAAAGAGAACGGATGTCAGAAGGCGTTTATCGTGAATGCAGTTGAAGGACCGGATATCGGCTTACGGCTCGCTAATTAGCATCACCAATTATACTGTACTTTATCTTTCTCGTACCACATTAGTTTTGGGATGGATGGCTGCTTGGGGGCAGGAGGCAAGCTGTTTTTGGAGGGAACGTATTTCTGTTCCATTTCGTGCAGGTACTGCACGGTAGCCGACGAAAAGGGAGGGTAATGCTTCTTGTCTTTCAAGGCAACACGTTGATAGAGGCGGAAAAAAGCAAAGGGATTGGCCGTTTGTTTGATTAGCGTACGCTTGCCCATTTTTTGCATAATGGCGTTGGCCATAAAGTACCCGGTGGGATGACCGTTCATGGGAATTAAATCCTGGATAATTTTGCGGTCGCTGTTGGGAACTGTGGCCATTTGAGTAAAGTACTGGTCAAGCTGACGAATGGTTTCCGGCGCTTTATCCAGGTAGTGCTGATAGGATTTAGCCCAGTCGCAATTGGAGAACAATCCCTTTTTGAGGAAAAACTTCTTTTTATCGATCAGGTCGGCAATGCCTTCGGTTTCTATTTGGGTGAGCATCTGTACCATCGGGTAGTCAGTTTCATCCTTATCGGGATAATGGGTATTTTTGATTTTGTCGCGGTAGATATGATACGCTTCGTGCGCCAGCAGATAGGGGAGGTACGAATCAAAATCCAGGCTGAAGAGAAGATCAATGATAATCCCGGTAGGTGCACGCGTTGTGGTGTTCTCAAAAACAGCAAACGACACGGGGGGTAAGGAGTTGTCCAGTTGGAAGCTGTCGGGCAGGAAACTCCGGGCCATCGACAGGGCGGTTTCAATGAGCTGTTCTTTCTGCAAACGGATTTGTTGTTCCCTTAACTTTTTTTCTTTCCCCTTGATTTGCAGGTAGTGTTCCAGGAATTCCGACTGTTGGTCATTCTTTTTCAACGCTTTGTTAAGAGCCGAATCCAGGGACGGCATAAAGGCTAACCGCAACTGGTGTTCAAAGTTCTTTTGTGAAAATCCGCCCGCAAATAATATCTGGTAAGCCGGGCTATTGAAGAGGGCGTTCCACTCTCCGGGAGGAGGTTCTTTATCTTTTATCAAAGAAGACTCGATTTGCCAGAATGGCTTCATTCCCGAGAAATCGATAGAATTATTTTCGACGATTTGAGCGTATAACGATGCACTGAACAATAGAAAGGTGAAAAGAAAAAGAATTCGAATTTTCATTATTCCCTCATTATAGTCGCTGCAGGATGGCGTTGTTCAATGCTTCTCAAAAGAAGTTCTCAATAGTGCTCTACCGAATGTTTTATTTGAAGATGTAAATATGATAAATTATATTGATTCAGGGAATGATTACGGTGGGAAAAGCCTTCATTTTTAACTTAAGGTGAATATAAAACGGAGAACCGATTTATTTCAAGATGTCAATTCCCGTTTATCTTATGCGATATCATTATGAAGTTAACGTGGCGTTATCATTTTATCAAGACGTCTCAGTTTGTATCCTGTTCCCTCTTTGATTTCATATTTTTGCGGCAGAATTGCTGGAAAATAGATATATTCATTTGGTTTTACTTCGATTAGCAAAATGTGGCAAGAGCTAAAAAATAAAATTTGGTACGAATCGGTGCGGCAGACTTTCTGGCGCTATCCCGATCGGCTGATGGCGATGAAAGCTACCATTGCCATGGCCTTACTGTCGGTGCCGTTTGTTCTGACCGGTTATGCCTATTTCGGAGTAACGCTGGCGTTAGGCGCTTTGGCCGGTGCTCTGGCCGAAACTGATGATCATCCCAAAGGCCGTATCAAAGCGTTGGTATTGACGGTGCTTAGTTTTGCCCTGTCCAGTGCTTCCGTTGAGATTTTACGCCCGACTCCCTGGCTGTTTGCGATTGGTTTGGCAGGCTCCACTGTACTGTTCATTTTGATTGGCGGCTTAGGCGAACGTTATCGCGGTGTCAGCTTCGGTGCGGTACTGATTGCCATCTATACGATGCTGGGAGATTCGCTTCGGCCGGCACCATACTGGCAGCCCATCCTCTTACCGGCAGGTGCGTTGGGGTATGGTTTGCTTTCGCTGGCATTGTTGTACCGTCATCCCTGGCGATTGCTGGAAGAACAGTTGGCGCGTGGTTATTTAGCCCTTTCTGCCTACCTGGAAGAGAAAGCTAAACTATTTCCCAGTGATGCAGAAAAGCAGACGACCATTCGTCACCGTTTGGCTTTGCTGAATATTGAGATGGTGAATGCGCTGGAGCGGACTAAGGAGGTGCTGAACAGCTATGCCGATGCCCTGGACGACCAGACGGAACTGGTGCCCTACCTTCGTCGCTTCATGTTGTTGCAGAGTTTGCACGAACGGGCTGCTTCGAGCCATGAGCGGTATGAATTACTCAGCAGTAACCCGGATAACCAGGCTTTGATGGAGGGATTCGGGCAGTTGTTGCTGCAGCTGGCACAGGCGACCCGACGGTTGGCAGATACGCTGCTCACGGGCGTTCCATACCGGCATCCTGTTTCGCTGAACTGGATTGTCAATGCCCTGAACGAACAGCTAAAACAACGTCCGGAATCAGGAAAGCAGGGGCTTTCACTGTTGCTGCATAACCTGACCCAATCGCACCGTTCGCTCCTGAACCTGAGTGATATCTCCCAACGAAAATACATTCCGCGACTGGCCCGGGATACCCGCACATTGTGGGAGCGCCTGAAAGCGCAATTGCACTGGCGTCATCCCCGGTTACGCCATGCCGTCCGGCTGAGTACCTGTTTTGTGATTGGCTTCGGATTGATGCAGTGGCTGCACATCGAGAAGGGCGAGTGGATTTTGCTGACCAGCTTATTTGTCTGTCAGCCCAGTTATAGCGAAACCCGCCGCAGGCTGTTTCAGCGTATTCTGGGAACGTTTATGGGCGTGGCAGCCGGTGTAGCGGTTGTGCAGATTCTTCCCACACAAATGGGGCAACTGGTTTTGATGCTACTGGCCGCTTTTTACTTCTTCTTCTGGTTACGGAAGCGTTATTACATTGCCGTTATCTTTATCACGATGTTTGTTTTGGGCGCTTTTAATCTCCTGTCGGGAAAAGGCGTTGCCATGATGGGCCCGCGGATGCTGGACACGGTGTTGGGGGCAGCTCTGGCAATTATTTCCGTCAGGATACTCTGGCCCGACTGGCAATACAAGCGCCTGCCGGCTTTGATTTCCGAGGCATTGGCGAAAAATACTGCCTACTTCAAAGCCATTCTAAAAGAATACCGTCTGTCGGAAGAAGATGATTTGGATTACCGCATTGCCCGCAGGCAGGCTCACCAGGCAGACAACGCGTTGGCCATGGCTTGGCAGGATATGCAGATGGAACCCCGGAAGCAGCAACGTTTCCGGCAGCAGGCCTTCCGGCTCACTTATCTGAACCATGCGTTGCTATCCTATCTTTCGGCGTTAGGCGCGCACCGTGATATTCAGCAGTTCATTCATCCGGAGATGGAGGAGTTTTCTACCAACATTGAAGAAGCGCTGGTGGAAGCAAGCCAAATGCTGGCCGGCTCGTTAAAGGGTGAACCCACCTGTCATATGGAACCCATACTGGTTCGTCTCCGCGAACGCCTTTCCGAAATGGAAGACGGAACCAACCGGCAACAACTGGTTCTGCTGTTTAACGTGGCGGAAGTTACCGACCAGCTACTTCAAACATCGACTGGTATCTCCCGTTAGGCAGGAGGCAGGAATATTTCCAGACTTTCTTCGTAAAAGCGAGTAAGAAGTTCCTGCTGATTTTCCGCTTTAACAACATCTGAGAGCAAGAGAATCCGGTGCGTTTGATCATCCGTCAGCCATTGTCCGGGGGCATCGGTATGCCGGTCTGGCACGACATCAGGCTGGTCCTTTCGCAGAATCACATAAAAGTGCGGTTCCCTGATTTCCTTGCCGGGAGCAGCCAATCCGATGGAAATGGAGCGCAACAGTTCACCGTGTGATTCACGTCGCATCGGAATGTTGGCTTCGGTGTTAAAATGCTGCGGCCAGGTTTTGATTTCGCCGGTATGCTCGAATTTCTTCAGCACGTTTTCCAAAACCAAAGTGGTGTCGTTGCGTAAGGCGATATTCTGCCAAAGCGCATGTCCGGAATGCTGGCCAAAAGTGAATTCCTCATCCAGTTTAGTTGGGTGCTCCCGGTCTACTGGAAACTGAATGACCTCGTCGTCCAGCTGATGGTGGTGCAACATTGTCTTAAATCGCTTGAGCACTTCTGCTTTGCTTAATTCAGTTAGTGGCACCTTTTTCAGGATATGCAGGTATTCATCCAGAAAGATGAGGGTAAAGCTGGTGACGTCGAGCCCCACATGAAAATACTCGTGATGCTGTTTAATTTTGTAGCCGTAGAAGAATCCATCGTGATGCCACGACATGCTGCGGTGTTCATGGTGGTGATGTTTCTCGGCGAGGTGTTCGCCGGCGAGTGCAATGAACTGGACCGCATGATGTAGCTGGTACATGGCTTCCAGTTCGTCTTTTCCAAAAGGTTTTAATATCGTCCAGTCGCTCATAGTTTCCTTGTTTTAGTGTGGTAGCTACGACCGGAGGCGGTTTTTCCGGTTGAACCGGGAAATTGAAGGCGAATCTCCGGCCGGTAAATATCAATCGGACCTGTCAAGTGTCCTGAATATATATAATAGTAACGTTTTCAGGATATTAATTGTTGATGAATCGGGCGGTTAATTATGGGCACTCTTCTTCAGTTTTCATGATTTATTTTTCATTTCATCGTGTGGGTGATTACATTTGTCAGGTTATCAATCAGCATGAATTCTATGCGTACCACTTATCGTTTTCTGATGTATGTACTGACGCTCGTATTTATCAGTGGCTGGGCAGGATGCAAGCCGAAGCCGAATGGCTTTGACATCCGCACCGGTGATATTCTGTTTAGGGGAGCTGCCGATGCTAACCTGTCGCAGGCTATTGATCAGGTAACACAAACCGGAAAGGCGACGCATTTTAGCCACATGGGAATTGCCGAAGTGGCTCCGGACGGCATTTATGTGTTGAATTCGGAGCCGAAGCATGGTGTGTTCCGTCAGCCGCTCGATTCTTTTTTACATCCTGACGGGGAAAAATCAGAAGTGGTAGCGTACCGGTTGAAAGCTCCGTTCCGGAAGTTCATTCCGGAAGCGATGAAACGGGCAGAGCAATTGCTCGGACAACCTTACAACTACACGTATATTCTTCCGGATACGGGATATTACTGCTCTGAATTTGTGTATACGATATTCGCTCCCGATTCGGTTTTCAAACTGAATCCCATGACTTTTAAGAACCCGAAAACAGGGCAGTTCGATTCGACCTGGGTAGCTCATTATCAAAAACTGGACATTGCTGTTCCGGAAGGAAAACCCGGTTGCAATCCAAATGGTATGGCCGCTTCTGATAAACTGGAGCGATTAGGCGAGGTTAAACTAAGCAATGTAAAAGCAACTAACTAACCAATAAAACATCATGACTAAACTGAACGAACTGGCGAAAATGATCGATCACTCCATTCTGCATCCCACGTTAACGGATGCCGACCTGAAACGGGAGTGTGAAGTAGCCGCGAAATACAATGTGGCTTCCGTATGTGTGAAACCATATATGGTAAAACAAGCAGTCGAATTGCTTAAGGACACCGGTGTACTGGTCGGCTGTGTCATCGGTTTTCCTGCCGGGAATTCCACCATCGAGGTGAAGCGCTTCGAAACCGAAGTGGCCTGTTCCGATGGAGCTGTTGAAATTGACATGGTTGTCAATATTGGAAAAGCATTGCAGGGTGACTGGGATTATATTCAGAAGGAAATCCAGACCGTTACCGATGAATGTCACTACCACGGCGCGATTGTGAAGGTGATTTTCGAAACTGATTTTGTTACCAAAGAAGAAGACATCAAACGGCTTTGCGAAATTTGCACGAAAGTTGGAGCCGACTACGTGAAGACATCGACTGGTTTTGGCTTTGTGAAAGGAGCCGATGGCAAATACAGCTACGAAGGGGCAACGTTGAAGAACCTGGAATTGATGCGAAAGTATTCCGGCCCCAAAGTGAAAATCAAAGCGGCTGGCGGCGTTCGAACACTCGATCAGCTTCTGGCGGTTCAGGAGGCAGGCTGTACCCGTTGCGGAGCAACTGCGACGATTTCTATGCTGGAGGAAGCCAAAGAACGGTTTGGAGCCTGAAACAAAATAAAAAAATCCCTGAAGTAATTTACCTCAGGGATTTTGGGTGTACAGCGATTAATTGATTATTTCTTTTTAATCGACCAGCCTGTTTTCAATCCAAAAACAAACCAAACCAATACCAGTGCACCGGCGGTGAATACTGTATCGCCAATCACGCGCAACCAACGGAGGTTTTGCATGGGCGGATGATTCAGGAATTGGGGTGAACGGGCATACCAAAGACCGTACTTCACACTGGCCCAGGTTTGCATCAATCCAACCGGGAGAAGACTGATAAGCACCATCAGCAGCAGCCCGATGTTGAGTGTCCAAAAGGCAAACTTCAGTTGCTTCTCCTTCCACTCCGGTTGAAGATTCATATCACGCAAAACGAACAACATCAGACCGATACCCAGCATGCCGTAAACACCGAACAGAGCAGCGTGGGCATGAACCGCCGTCGTGTTTAGTCCCTGCATGTAATACAGTGCGATGGGAGGATTGATGACAAATCCAAAGATTCCTGCTCCGACGAGATTCCAGAACGCCACTGCCACAAAGAAATTAATCGGCCATTTATAGGTCTGAATCCAACCACTGGCTTTGCTCATTCGGATATTATGATAAGCCTCGAAACCTACAAGAACCAGCGGCACGACCTCCAGGGCGCTGAATGTCGCTCCAATAGCCAGAACGGCCGTAGGAGTTCCGGCGAAATAGAGGTGGTGGAATGTTCCGAGAATACCTCCTGAGAGGAAAATAATGGTGGAAAACAACACCGTCGCCGTAGCCAGCTTTGGCTTGATCAGCTGCATACGGACAAAAAGGAAGGCGATAACAACCGTAGCAAATACCTCGAAGAATCCTTCCACCCAAAGGTGAACAACCCACCAGCGCCAGTATTCTGCAATGGAAAGGTTGGTCTGTCGTCCCCACATCAGTCCGGCACCATAGAATGCCGCGATGGCAATAGAAGAGATTAGGAAAAGAATCAGTAGCTGTCGGTTTTCCGATTTCTTGGTAATGGCTGGCCAGAGGGCGCGTCCCAGCAGGAAGAGCCAGATGAAAAGTCCGATAAACAGGAAGATTTGCCAGAAACGCCCCAGATCGACATACTCGTATCCCTGGGTACCAAACCAGAAGTTATCGACCAAGCCGAGCCGTTGCATGATTCCCATCCACTGACCGGCCATAGAACCGACAACGATAACCAGCAGGGCGATGAACAGGACATTAACGCCCAGTTTTTGATATTTGGGTTCATAGCCGGAGACGGCCGGAGCCATAAACAATCCGGTGGCGAGCCAGGATGTAGCGATCCAAAAGATAGCCAGCTGGAGATGCCACGTCCGGGAAACACTGTATGGTAATATCTTATCGAGGGGAAGTCCGTAAAAGCCCAATCCTTCAACGCCATAGTGAGCGGTGATAATCCCCATGCCAATTTGTACCAGGATGAGGAGCGATACAACCCAAAAGTATTTCAGCGTGGCCCGCATCGAAGGTGTAATGTGTTGTCCCGAAAGGGGATTGACTTTCGGAACTTCGGTGAAATCTTCTTCTTCGCGATTCGAAGCATAATACCAGGCAAGCAGACCTATTCCAGCCAAAAGCAGAATAACGCTGAATCCGGTCCAGATAATCAATGAACTGGTCGGTTTATTGTCAATTAGTTTTTCGGGCGGCCAGTTGTTGGTATACGTGATTTCCATTCCCGGGCGGTCAGTGGATGTGGCCCAGGTAGCCCAGAAAAAGAAAGCATTCATTTCGTGCATCCTTTCCGGGTCTTTGACGGTTCCGGGCGGAATGCTGTAATCTTCACGGAGCTTTTGATATTGTGGACCATCCATAAAAAGACCGGTGTATTCTTTGCTGATAGCTTTCACGGCTTCGGCCTGAACATCAGGAATGGTTAGCACTCCTGTTTTTTCATCATACCGGTTTTTCCTTATCAGGTCTTTCAGTCGGGCCTTAAGTGCCGCTTTGTTTTCATCGTTCAGAGCGGCATAGCCTTTTCCGTAGTCGGCTTCGGCCCATTTATTCAGAATAAAAACAGCCTCTTTATGCAGCCAGTCGGCTGTCCAGTCGGGTGCTTTGTAGGCGCCGTGGCCCCATACGGTACCGAGTTCCTGTCCACCGATGGATTGCCACACATTCTGCCCGTTTTTAATGTCCTGGCCGGAAAAAAGAGTTTCTCCGCTTTGCGTAACTACTTTTTCAGGTTCGGGAGGTGCCTTGCGATAAATCTCTTCACCGTAATAGAGTAATACACCAAATGAAATTACCATGACAAGGATAAATCCTGCCCATAATCGTTTTGTGTTCATTGCAACAAGTTTTATGAGTTGGTGTGAACAAATGTAAAAATATAAAAAGACCTTTTAATCCTTTTAAAAGAAAAATACATATTTTTGTGTCGTAAATAATTCTGAACGATATGAAGATAACGAGTGATTCAAACGTAGGAGAGATTGTACGTGAGAACTTTAAGGCAGCCCAGGTGTTTGCTTCTCACCATATTGATTTTTGTTGTAACGGCAATCGCCCATTGAATGAAGCAAGCCGCAAGGCCGGTGTGGAACCGGAAATTTTGTTGGAAGAGTTAAATGCTGCACTGGCGGAAAACGATCCGGATGCTGAATATTTAAATGCGCTGGCGTTGGATAAGCTGATTGACTATATTGTCGAGCGGCATCATACGTATGTGAGGAAACACATTCCGGTTTTGTTGGAGAATCTGGAGAAAATAGAGCGAAAGCACAGTGAACACCATCCCGAGATAATTGAGATAAAAAAATTATTCGAAGGTTCAGCTGGCGATTTGACGATGCACTTACAAAAGGAAGAAATGGTTCTTTTTCCTCATATTAAGCGTCTGGAAGCAGTAAAAAGGGGAGAAGTTCCTTATCAAGCGCCGTCATTCGGGCAGGTAGAAAATCCGGTTGCAATGATGATGCAGGAACATCAAAACGAAGGAGAACGTTTTGAAAAGATTGCTAAATTATCGGCCGGATACAGTATTCCCGATGACGCCTGCAATACCTTTCGGGTGACCTATCAACAGTTGGCCGACTTTGAAAAGGATTTGCATCGGCACATTCATTTGGAAAATAACATACTTTTTCCGAAAGCCATTGAACTGGAACAGAAGATGGCGGTTAAATAGATGAACTTTTATATTAAAAAATGGTAGGAAAAGCAGCTGAATACGCCATCAGAGCGTTGGTTTACATCTGTATGAAAAATCTGGAAGGGAAAACGCCCGGCTTTCGCGAAGTAGCAAAAGAAATTGAAAGTCCGGAACCTTACACCGCCAAAATCTTGCAGACGTTAGCCCGATCGCGTGTACTTTCATCGGTGAAAGGCAGGGGAGGAGGATTCTTTTTTAAAGAGCTTACACCCGAAGCTTCACCCACATTATATGACGTAATCAGCCAAATGGGAGATGCCCATATTTTCACCAGTTGCGGATTTGGATTAAAGCATTGCGACGACGCACATCCTTGTCCGATGCATGAAGAATATCTTCCTATCAGAGACGGCTTCTATCGGTTGGTGCGAAAGGAAACAATTTATTCTTTGGCTCAAAAGGTAATGAAACAGGAAGCTGTTATAAACCGATTAATGAACTAAATATATGATGAATAAACGCGTTGCATTTGCACCCATCGTCATTCTGATGTTTTGGGCTGGCTTCGTATGTGCGATCAGTTTTATGGAAGCCTGGCTGAAATTTCAGGCCCCGGGGGTGACATTGCCCATTGGCCTGGGAATTGGCAAACTGGTTTTTACGGGATTAAACCGGGTGGAGATTGTGCTTACCCTGTTGTTACTATTCTTTGTTAAGCGGAACTTCGGATTTTTAAAGGACAAGTTGACTTTTATGGTTGCAGGACTTGCCGTGATTGTTGCTATCCAGACGTTTGTTCTTTTGCCCGTTTTGACGCACCGTGCGGTTGAAATTATTAATGGCGCACAGCCCACCTCCGATCCGGCACATTTTATTTATATCGGGCTGGAGGTCATTAAAGTTATTCTCTTGTTTTCAGCCACTTTTGGTGTGATTCGGAAACTGAAGCCGGAAATACACAGCAGTTAGCTGTTTACACAATATTTATTTCGAAAGCCATCCGTAGTGATGGCTTTTTTTTGTTGGAACGCAGCTGCGGTATAGTATAAGGTGTTTGTACCAGTTTTGTTTTCCGGGCGCTTCTGTTGTAGCATCAGGATACAATAACTTTCAAATGAGAAATAGTAGGTCTATTCTTTAACATGTTTTTCAAAAAATTTAAAAATTTATTTGCAAATAATAAATGTAAATATGACATTTGTTGCACCAATAAAGCTCAACTATGCCGTATACCGATAAGGAAAAGTTCCATTTGGCCGTCGACTGTGTCATCTTTGGTTTCGATGGAGAACACCTCAATCTTCTTTTGTATAAGCGTGATTTTGAACCGGAAAAGGGTGGTTGGTCACTCATGGGGGGATTTCTTCAGAAGGAGGAAACACTGGATGATGCTGCTTATCGGGTACTTGCCCGTATTACAGGTATGCGTGACATTTATATGGAACAGTTGAGTGCGTTTTCTGAAGTTGACCGCGATCCGGCAGCCCGTGTCGTCAGTATGGCTTACTACTCTTTAATCAATATTCAGGATTACCGCGAAGACCTTTTGAAAAAGCATGGTGCTCAGTGGTTCTCCATCAATGAGATTCCCAACCTGGTATTCGATCATTCGGAGATTGTGGACAAAGCACTGAGGCGCCTGAAGAGGAGGGCGAAATACCAACCGATAGGATTTGAGTTGCTTCCTGAAACATTTACGATTACTCAGTTGCGTTTGTTATATGAAGCCATTTACCAGGAAAAACTGGAACCAGCCAACTTTCGGCGGAAAATTATTTCCATGAACTTACTGGACCGATTGCCAATAAAAGATATGAGCAATTCGAAGAAAGGTGCCTATCTGTATGCCTTTAACAAAGAGCGATACGAAGAATATGAAGCGAGCGGTTATTCATTTGAGTTGTGATAATGAATATTTTTTTAACTAGATAAAAGTCAAAATGACCTATAATTTCATTTGAACATTAAAAATAAACCAATAAACAATTAAATCGTAGATTATGGCTTTATTAGACTGGATCGTATTGGGCGGGTTCTTCCTGTTGATGATCGGAATTATCGTCTGGGTAATCAGACAAAAGGACGATACCTCATCTGATTACTTTTTGGCAGGTCGCGATGCAACCTGGATTGCGATTGGTGCATCCATTTTTGCCTCCAATATTGGCTCTGAACACCTGGTAGGATTAGCCGGTGCCGGTGCTGAAAGTGGTATGGCAATGGCATCGTGGGAGATGCAGGGATGGTTGATTCTAATGCTGGGATGGTTGTTCGTTCCGCTTTATGCGCGTAGTGGAGTGTACACTATGCCTGAATTCCTCGAAAGACGTTACAATTCCAAATCACGCTCTTTTCTGTCCATCATCTCACTGGTAAGTTACGTGTTGACAAAAGTGGCCGTAACGGTGTATGCCGGAGGTGTGGTTTTCAAAAGTGTGTTCAATATTCAGTACATAACTTTATTGGGCTATCACGTCGATTTCTTCTGGGTGAGTGCCATTGGACTGGTGGTGATAACCGGTTTGTATACCACCTTCGGCGGAATGAAAGCCGTGCTGTATACATCGGTGTTACAGACGCCCATTTTGTTAATCGGTTCCATAGTGATTCTGGTTACCGGTTTGCACATGCTGGGAGGCTGGGATCAGCTGATGGAAATTACCCGCGCAGCCAAGACGGCGACCGGCGACAGTATGGCTAGTGTGATTCGATCGGCTAACGACCCGGAATTTCCATGGACCGGGGTGATACTCGGGTCTGCCATTATCGGGTTTTGGTATTGGAATACCGACCAGTATATTGTGCAACGTGTCCTTTCGGGAAGAGACCAGACTCAGGCCCGCCGCGGTTCTATTTTCGGCGCCTACCTGAAACTGACTCCTGTATTCCTTTTCCTGATTCCGGGAATGATTGCTTTTGCATTGAATCAAAAAGGTTTGATTGACCTGAAAAGTAGTGATGCAGCATTTTCTACGCTGGTGAGAGTATTATTGCCTGCTGGTTTTCGTGGCGTGGTAGTAGGAGGTATTCTGGCGGCTCTGATGAGTTCACTTGCCTCGCTTTTCAACTCTTCAGCCATGCTCTTCACAGTAGACTTCTATAAAAAATACCGTCCGAATGCCCCGGAAAAACAATTGGTACGTGTGGGACGAATTGCCACTGCAGTAATTGTTGTTTTGGGTATCCTCTGGATTCCGGTTATGAAAGGTATGGGGCAAGTGCTTTATCAGTATCTGCAGGATGTTCAGTCGTTGCTGGCTCCGGGTATTGCCGCAGTATTCCTGTTGGGGGTTGTTTCCAAGAAGACCACTCCGGCCGCTGGTTACTGGGGATTGGTTATCGGCTTTTTCCTTGGAATGATGCGTTTGGGTATGAAGATATTTGCTAGCTCATTCGACCCGAATAACTTCTTCTTCAAGTTTATTGTAGCGCCAAACTGGTTGCACTATGAGATAGCCTTGTTTATTGTCATTATTCTGTTGATGGTGATCATCAGTTACTTCACCGAAGGTAAAGATCCGGCAAAAATCAAAGGGCTTTATTTCCGTTCTGCTACCTCTGAAGAAATTGCTGTGACCCGTGCCAGTTGGAATAAGTGGGATGTTATCAATTCGTTGATAGTAATTGCCTTTATTATTGGATTTTATATCTATTTCTGGTAAGAAATAATTTTTCAAAACAAGTAATATTATCATGAAAGAACTCAATCAAAAAGTTGTTTGGTTCGTCACGGGAAGCCAGCATTTGTATGGTCCGGAAACACTCAAGCAAGTTGATACAGACTCCGAAACCATTGTAAAAGGTTTGAATGCCTCCGGAAAATTGCCTGTAGAGGTCGTTTTCAAGCCGGTGGTAAAAACCCCTGAGGAAATACTGAATATTTGTGTAGAAGCAAATTCAGATGCATCGTGTATTGGTGTAATTACCTGGATGCACACCTTCTCTCCGGCAAAAATGTGGATTGCTGGCCTGAAGACATTGAATAAGCCTTACATGCATTTGCACACGCAGTTCAACCGTGACATTCCGTGGAATGAAATCGACATGGATTTCATGAACCTGAATCAGAGCGCGCATGGTGGCCGCGAGTATGGGTTCATCAACGCACGCATGCGAAAGAACCGGAAAGTGGTTGTTGGTCACTGGCAGGATGAAAAAGTGCAGGAGAAAGTAGGAGCGTGGTGCCGTACTGCCATTGGCTGGGCCGATTCGCAGGGACTGAAAGTAGCCCGCTTTGGTGATAACATGCGCGAGGTGGCTGTTACTGAAGGTGACAAAGTAGAAGCACAAATTAAATTCGGTTGGCAGATCTCAGCTTTTGGTGTCGGTGATTTAGTAAAATACGTCGATGCAGTAAGCGACGCTGATGTGGATGCATTGGTGGAAGAGTACAACGAGTTGTATGATGTAGCGGACAACTGCAAAAAAGGTGGTGAATATTACGAGAATGTTCGAGTACAGGCCCGCTACGAAATTGCACTGAAGCGTTTCATGGAAGACGGTGATTTCAAAGCATTCACCACGAACTTCGAAAACCTGACCGGACTTTCACAGTTGCCGGGACTGGCTTCTCAGCGTCTGATGGCTGCCGGATATGGTTTCGGTGCCGAAGGTGATTGGAAACAGGCGGCTATGCTGCGCATTATTAAAACGATGTCAACCGGACTGAAAGGTGGAAGCTCGTTCATGGAAGATTATACCTATCATCTCGATCCGGCTGCTCCGGCTGTTCTCGGTTCGCATATGCTGGAAATCTGTCCTTCGATTGCTGCCAAGAAGCCGAAGCTGGAAGTACATCCGCTGGGAATTGGTGGTAAAGATGCTCCGGCTCGCCTGGTATTCGACAGCGAAACCGGCGATGCCATGAACGTAACGCTCATCGATATGGGTAACCGTTTCCGCGTGATTGTGAATACGCTGGACGTAATCGAACCTTACCAGGATTTGCCCAAACTTCCGGTAGCCCGTGCGCTGTGGAAGACGCATCCGAACCTGGAAGATGGCGCAGCTGCCTGGATTTATGCCGGCGGTACTCACCACTCAGTTTTCACGTTGGCTCTCACGCCTGAATTCGTGGAAGATTTTGCTGAGCTGGCCGATGTGGAATATATCCTGATTGGAAAGGATACTAAAGTGTCGGAATTGAAGAAAGAACTTCGCTGGAACGAAGTATACTACATGCTGAAAGGCGGAATCAACTGATTTCGCGCAAAGCGGATAAAATTAAAGCAGCGGTCCGGAGGCTCTGGCTTTCTGGTAATGAGGTTTTACACTCCGGACCGTTTTCTCAACCTTAAACAAGTTGAATCATGTTAGAGCAGTTAAAAGAAGAGGTTTTTCAGGCCAACCTGGATCTCGTTAAATACGGTCTCGTGATTTTTACATGGGGAAATGTGAGTGGCATCGATCGTGAGAAAGGGCTGTTCGTTATCAAGCCGAGCGGTGTGGATTATTCGGTGATGAAAGCCTCTGATATGGTCGTTGTGGATATGGATGGCAATGTGGTGGAAGGAAATCTGAAACCATCGTCGGATATGCCCACGCACCTGGTGCTTTATAAGGAATTTCCGGAAATCGGTGGGGTAGTGCATACACATTCTACTTATTCCACTGCCTGGGCGCAGTCGGGAAAGGCGTTACCGATTATCGGGACAACACACGCCGATTACTTTGCCAACGATATTCCGTGTACACGCGATATGACCGAAGAAGAAGTTTTTGGTGAGTATGAAAAAGAAACCGGGAACGTTATTGTGGAGACCTTTGCCCAACTGAAGCCGATGGAAATTCCCGGTGTGCTGGTGAAGAACCACGGACCGTTTTCGTGGGGAAAAGATGCGCACAACGCCGTTCATAATGCAGTTGTCATGGAAGAGATTTCCAGGATGGCAACGTTTGCCTTCATGAATAACCCGGATCTGACCATGAATCCGCATTTGGTGAAGAAGCATTATGAGCGGAAGCACGGTAAAAACGCTTATTACGGCCAATAAATCATTTCGGGTTTAACCGGAAGACGAACCTTTAGAAAATCGTTACATCATGACAAAATACGTTATCGGGATTGATTACGGAAGTGACTCGTGCCGCGCGTTGGTAGTGGATGCCAGCAACGGAAAAGAGTTGGCTGCTGCTGTAAGAAACTATCCCCGCTGGATGGAAGGCAAATATTGCGATCCGGCGAAGAATCAATATCGTCAACATCCGCTCGATTACATCGAAGTGCTGGAAGCATCGGTAAAGGAAGCGCTGGCCAAATGTCCGGCAGGTGTGGCAGAAAATGTGGTCGGTATCTCGTTTGATACCACCGGAAGTACGCCCGCTTTGACCGACGAAAACGGAACTCCACTGGCGATGTTGCCCGGCTTTGAAGAGAATCCCAATGCGATGTTCATCCTCTGGAAAGATCACACGGCCGTGAAAGAGGCCGATGAAATCAACAAGCTTTCGAAAGAGTGGGACATTGATTACGTGAAATACGAAGGTGGTATTTATTCATCGGAATGGGTGTGGGCCAAAGTGCTGCACGTTCTTCGGGAAGATGAAGCTGTGAAAGCTAAAGCTACTTCATGGGTGGAGTATTGTGACTGGCTTCCGGCTTTGATTACCGGTACCACCGGATTGAAAGACCTGAAACGCGGTCGTTGTGCTGCTGGACACAAAGCGATGTGGGATCCGGAATGGAACGGCCTTCCTGACGAGAAATTCCTGACAACACTCGGACCTGAACTGGCCGGTTTACGTGATAATCTTTTCGATGAAACCTATACTTCCGATGCGGCCGCCGGAACGCTTTCTCCCGAATGGGCAGAAAAACTCGGTTTGTCAACCGATGTTGTCGTTGGCGTGAGTGCCTTCGACTGCCACATGGGAGCGGTTGGCGCTGAGATAACGCCGAACACATTGGTTCGTGCCATTGGTACTTCGACTTGTGATATCCTGGTGGCTCCGTACGAAGAGATGAAAGACAAGCTCATTCCGGGTATTTGCGGACAGGTTGACGGCTCGGTTATTCCCGGCATGGTTGGTCTGGAAGCAGGTCAATCGGGATTTGGCGACATTTACGCGTGGTTTAAAAATGTATTGAGCTGGCCGCTGCAATTCCTCGATGATGAGGAACAGCGGAAAACTATCGAAGATAAAATCCTGCCGGTGTTGTCGGAAGAAGCTGCGAAGATTCCGGTAGAGGAATCGACCATTGTGGCTACCGACTGGCTCAACGGTCGTCGTACACCGGATGCCGACCAGACCGTTACAGGAACGATTGCCGGTTTGAACCTGGGTTCATCAGCTCCGCGTATTTTCCGTGCGTTGGTAGAAGCAACGGCTTTTGGTTCACGCGCGATTACCGACAGGTTTGCTGAGCATGGAATCGAAATCAAAGAAGTTGTTGGTATTGGCGGTGTCGCAAAAAAATCGCCATTCGTTATGCAGACCATGGCCGATGTGCTGAATATGCCGATAAAAGTGTCGGTATCGGAGCAGGCGATGGCGCTGGGAGCTGCTATGTTTGCAGCAGTTGCTGCGGGAGTTTATTCTTCAGTGGAAGAAGCTCAGTCGGCCATGGGACAAGGTTTCGAGAAGACCTATTATCCGATTGCCGAAAATGCAGCTCAGTATAACGAGATATACAAGCGATACATCGAATTAGGAAAACTTTAATCTTTCGCAATAGAAACCGTTTTGAGATTAGAAAGGTCCGGTAGCGGGTTTTCCCGTGCCGGACCATACTATCAGAACTGGTTCAACCAGACAAAATCAAACGCAATCCAATTAGTTAAAACTAAAAACGAATTAAACATCCAACCATGAAGCATTTAAAATTTGGGGTAGTTGCCCTGCTTTTGTTGTTCTCAGTAAAACTGATGGCCCAGGAAAACCGGCTAACGGTATATCCTGACGAAGCTAAGACAAAAATCAATAAAGAAATTTACGGCCAGTTTGCCGAGCATCTCGGTCATGGTATCTATGGTGGAATTTATGTAGGTGAGAATTCGGATATCCCGAACATTGACGGGTATCGTACCGATGTGGTGAATGCACTGAAAGCCATGAAGGTTTCGGTTATTCGCTGGCCCGGCGGTTGTTTTGCCGACACGTACCACTGGAAAGATGGAATCGGACCGAAAGATAAGCGCCCATCCATTGTGAATGTGAACTGGGGTGGAGTAACCGAAGATAACAGCTTTGGTACGAATGAATTCCTCGACTTCTGTGAGCTGGTAGGAGCTGAGCCATATATCAGCGTGAACGTTGGTTCCGGAACTGTGGAGGAGGCCTCTCAGTGGGTTGAATATACAACTTCGAACAACGATAGCCCGATGACCCGCCTTCGCAAGAAAAACGGACGTCAGGATCCCTGGCTGGTGAAATACTGGGGCGTAGGAAACGAATCGTGGGGATGTGGTGGCAACATGACGCCCGATTATTATGCCGATCTGTTTAACCAGTTTTCGACTTACATGTGGGGAGCTCAATATAAAATTGCAAGCGGTCCCAATTCCAATGACTACAACTGGACAGAAACTGTGATGAAGAAAGCGATGCGCCACCCTAACCTCATTCAGGGCCTTTCGCTACATTACTATACGATTGCTCATACCTGGAGTAATAAAGGCGATGCGACCGGTTTCAACGAAGATGACTGGTTCGCCTCAATGAAGAAAACGCTTTACATGGACGAGCTGATTCGCCGTCACTCTGCCATCATGGATCGCTACGATCCGCAAAAAAGGGTTGGCTTAATTGTCGACGAATGGGGAAACTGGTTCAATGTAGAACCCGGAACAAACCCCGGCTTCCTGTTCCAGCAGAATACCATGCGTGACGCGGTGGTTGCAGGTGTGAACCTGAACATCTTTAACGAACATGCCGATCGCGTAAAGATGGCTAACATTGCCCAGATGATAAATGTACTGCAGGCAGTTATCCTGACCAAAGACAAGCAGATGGTACTGACGCCCACTTACTACGTATACAAAATGTACAGTGTACATCAGGATGCACGCCTGGTACCGATGAACCTGAAAAGCGCTTCTTATACTTACAAAGGCGACAGTATTCCGGCCATTAGCTCTTCTGCATCGGTAAAAAATGGTGTATTGAGCATAACTCTTTGTAACTTGGATCCGGAAAAGGCCGAGTCGCTGGAATGTGATATTCCTGGTGTGACATACAAGGAAGCATCCGGAAAAATTGTCGATGGTCAGTCTATGGATTCATACAACGATTTCGGTAAGAAACCGGAAGTAACCATGAAGGACTTCGCGGTAGCAAAACCAAAAAACGGTAAGCTGAGCATTACGCTGCCGGCGCATTCCGTTGTATTGGTCCAGTTGAAATAAGTATAACGCATTTCTAAAATATAGCACCATGAAAACGAGTTTAACAATTCTTTCTCTGGTTTTGACGGTTGTGATGATGAGTTGTCAGCCGCAATCGAAACCATCGGTATTTACGCCGGCCGTCCAAAAAATTAATCCCGAAAAATTCGATCAAACGGTCGATGGTAAGCAGGTCAAGCTGTATACCCTTGTTGGACAGAATGGCATTGGACTGAAAGTGACCAACTACGGTGCCCGTATTGTCGCACTTTGTGTGCCCGATAAAAATGGAAAACCGACGGATGTGGTTCTGGGTTACGATAACCTGAATGACTACATCAACCGTCCGCAAACCTATTTCGGAGCGGCGGTTGGTCGTTATGCCAACCGTATTGGTGATGCAAAATTTACGCTCGACGGCGTAAACTACAATCTCGTTGCCAACGATGGTATGAATAGTCTGCATGGTGGTCCGAAAGGTTACTTTGCCGTGGTTTGGAATGCCAAGAAACTGAGCGATTCCAAAATTCAGTTTACCTATCATTCTCCTGATATGGAAGAAGGTTACCCGGGAGATTTGGATGTTACGGTAACGTACGAATTGACTCCGCAAAATGGACTGAAGATTGATTACAAGGCAACCACCGACAAGACAACGGTGCTGAACCTGACCAATCATTCGTATTTTAACCTTTCGGGAGAAGGTTCCAAAACCATTCTGGACCATGTGATGATGTTGAACGCCGACAGCATTACGCCGGTTGATTCTACGTTGATTCCGACAGGCATCATCGAATCGGTTACCGGAACTCCGTTTGATTTTACAAAACCGACGCCGATTGGCGAGCGCATCAATGCCGATAATACGCAGCTGAAGTACGCAGGAGGTTATGACCATAACTGGGTGCTGAACAACAAAAGCGACAGTGTGGCATTGGCTGCAACCGTATATTCTCCGGTATCGGGGATCAAAATGGATGTGTTAACCGACCAGCCCGGTATTCAGTTCTACACCGGAAACTTCCTGAACGGTCAGGAGATTGGCAAATCAGGAAAGCCCTACGAGCATCGCAGTGCTTTCTGTCTCGAAGTGCAGCACTATCCCGATTCTCCGAACAAACCACAGTTCCCGACTACAACATTAAAGCCGGGGCAAACCTATCAGCATGAGTGTATCTATCGTTTTTCGGTAATGAAATAAAAAATTGTGTTTTAGTGGAAGTCTGATAAGACTTCGGTATTCAGTTAGTGATTATAATTTATAATCATCAGGTTTAGATTAGGCAGGTTGGAACTTTCCGGTTTCAACCTGTTTTTTTTATCTCTTTCAATACCTCCGGTGTTGGTTTTTCGTTTTCCGGTTTCCCCGGAAAGCAATTCTTTTATCTCTGTCAGCATTCCTGTTTCATTTTTCGTCTGTCCGGCTGGCTTTCGCGGCCTTCCTGCCCGGCAGGAAGGCCTCCTGAGCTGCAAAGGCCCCCCAAAATCCTGCAAAGACTACAAAAATAGCTGCAAAGACCTCCCTAGAGGTTGCAAAGACAGCAAAAATAGCTGCAAAGAGGGGTAAAACCCCTGCAAGGGATGACAAATTGTTTGGCAGGGAAATAAATAATTGAGCAGGGAACTTAAAAATTGAGCAGGGCGAATAAATTGAACGGCAGTGCTACGGAAAAGTAGCAAAATGTCAAATTTTGATGTTTGGCTACTAAAAAGTTAACCTGACAGGCTTTTGAAACCTGTCAGGTTTGTGTTGTATCGTTATAGAAAAACTTCTCTCTTTATTCCGGATAAATGGGCGGAAACTGTTTCGGATCGGTTTCACTCATCATCTCGTATACAGCGTCAAACACATCTTCGGCATTGGGGTTGGAGAAGTAATCACCGTCGGTTGAATAAGCCGGTCGGTGTGATTCGGCGGTAATGGTTTTCGGTGCTGAGTCGAGATGGAAGTATCCGTGCTGTTTTTCCATCACGTGCTGCATCATGAAAGCCGTGGTTCCTCCCGGCACGTCCTCGTCGAAGAAGACGATGCGGTTGGTCTTCGAAAGCGACTTACCAATAACGCCGGTTGTATCGAACGGTAACAGCGTTTGCACATCAATCAGTTCTACACTGATGCCAAAGTCATCGAGTTGTTTTACTGCTTCCTGAGCAATGCGTACACAAGAACCATAAGTTACCAAAGTCACGTCGGTTCCTTCATGTATAATTTCCGGAATACCGAGTGGCACTTTAAACTCACCGAGGTTCTCCGGACATTTCTCGCGAATGCGGTAACCGTTGAGTGACTCGATCACCAGTGCCGGGTCATCCGATTCCAGCAGCGTGTTGTACATGCCGGCTGCCTGGGTCATATCGCGTGGTACGCAAACATGGATACCGCGAATGGAGTTGATGATCATGCTAAGCGGAGAACCGGAGTGCCAGATACCAATCAGGCGGTGCCCACGGGTCCGGACAATCACCGGTGCTTTTTGTGCGCCGGCAGTTCTCCAGTGCAGTGTGGCTAAATCGTCGCTAAGCGTTTGCAGCGCATACAGGATATAGTCGAAGTACTGAATCTCGACAATGGGACGCATTCCGCGCAAAGCGAGACCGATTCCTTGTCCAAGGATAGTGGTTTCGCGGATACCGGTGTCGGTTACCCGGAGTTCGCCATACTTGGCCTGCATGCCTTCCAGTCCTTTGTTCACATCACCCAATGCGCCGGTATCTTCGCCAAAGGTGACCAGCAGCGGGTATTTGGCAAAGAGTTTATCGAAGTTGCGCAGCAGTACTTCACGGCCCGGAATGGTTTCCGATTTATCGGTAAAAACCGGCGGAACTGCAGTCGATTTAACGGCTGCAAAATCCGTTTCACTGTATAGTTTGCTGCTGTATCGTTCGTGGTTTTGTACGCCTTGTTCTTTCAGCCAGTTGGAAAGCTGATGCTGAAGGCTCCGTTTGGCCGGGCACGTGCGGCAAACATTCCGCATGATTTTCCGCGCCGAGCTAACCGTATCCCTGCGGATGGGATACTTTAGCTTTTTGAGCGAATTGGTGATGGAATCCACTACATCGCTTCGGGAGTCGACACAGCTACAGGAGCGGCCTTCGACGATACGAACCAGTTCGTCGCGCTCTTTCTGCACCGGTGTTTTAATATTTTTCCAGGCTTTGTCTTTCGCTTTCCGTGCGATATCCTCCGCCTCTTTTTCGAGCGATTTTAGTTCCTCTTCGGTGGCAATGCCTTCCACCAGCAACCACTCTTTCATTTTCACAATCGCATCGAATTCGGTTTCCCATTTCAGGCGTTCCTTCGGCTTATAACGCTCGTGAGAACCCGATGATGAGTGTCCCATCGGCTGGGTCAGCTCATTCACATGGAAAAGAACCGGAATGTGCTTTTCACGGCAACGGGCAATACCTTCGCCATACATTTCCAGCAGCCGGGGATAATCCCATCCTTTTGCACGGTAAATCAGTATTCCGTTCTCGTCGTTATTCCGTTTCTCGAATCCACTTAGCACTTCCGATATGTTGGCTTTGGCAATCTGGTATTTTCCGGGTACGGAAATGCCGTAACCATCGTCCCACACCGAGAGTGCCAGCGGAACCTGCAATACTGCCGAAGCATTGATCGTTTCCCAAAAATGTCCTTCGGCCGAGCTCGCGTCGCCAATGGTACCAAAAACCACTTCGTTACCTAAATCCGAAAACTGCGTGTAATCGTGTAGTTCTTTGTTGTTCCGGTAAAGTTTCGATGCGTAGGCCAGTCCGACCATGCGAGGCATTTGACCGGCAGTGGGAGCGATGTCGGAGGAAGTGTTTTTTTGTTCGACCAGGTTGAGCCACTGGCCGTCGGGAGTTACATTGGGTGTACCATAGTGGTTAACCATGGAGCGACCGGCATTGCCCGGATTGGCTTCAGCATCCGTGTCGCCGTACAATTGTGCAAATAGTTCTTCGGGAGTGGTCATCCCGGTAGCCAGCATAAACGTCTGGTCGCGATAATAACCTGAACGCCAGTCGCCCTCTCTGAAAAAATGGGCGGCTGCCAACTGAGCGATCTCTTTTCCATCTCCAAAGATTCCGAATTCGGCGTTACCCCTTAACACCTCCTTGCGTCCGATAACACTGATTTGCCGGCTAAGGTGGGCCAGCTTGTAGTCATTCAGGATATCTTCTTTGGACAAATTTTTAAGAACTTTCCCATAAGGGATTTCTAATGTTGACATATGAGCTTGCTTAGTATTTTCTTTCGACGTGAAAATTATAAAGATTTAATCTTAATAAAAGAGACAAATATCACGCTGCCCCATTTTTTTCAGGTTTAACCTATATTCTTCACTTAATATTCGACTCAATCGTACCATAAATACAAGAATTGATTAAGCTTTTTCCAATCTGAAAACAACGAATGTTTCATTTCGTTCATTTGTCCGAAGCAATTTCTTTCGCGCAGAAGGGGTAATTACCAGCAGGGAAATGTTTTATTAAAAGCAGAATTAAGAGCGAATTCAGTTTTGGGAGTATAAAGGGGAAGCCTGTTCCGACTCATCGGATTCCGAAATAGGTGAACAGGTAGGAGGCAAATTCTTCCGGAGAATTCACGGGCTTTTCTTCTGTTGCCTGGCCGCTTTGAGAGATTTTGAGTGTGTCGTCTGTCAGTGTAATGCGGCCGTTGTTGGTCGGTTTTGTAATCAGGCGGCTTTTTGTGAAAGGCGACTCCGGGCTGGTTTGATGATACTGGCACATGGCTTCAAATTCCTTGAGTTCCCGCTGTCTGTTTTCGAATATGTACACTGGTTGCCAAACATTACCTTCCTGCTTGCTCACCCGGTAGTAAATTTCTTCATACCGGTCGATTCGGAAGGTACCTCTCTCATCGTTTTGTGGTTTCGTTGTGTCGAGCTGCAAGGGCGAAAAAGTGAACTCACCGAAACCGACATCGGCCAGGTAGTTTTTTCCATCGATGGTGGCAACAATTGCCAGGTGGTCGTACTCGGGAGCGTATTCATTGTCGTGGTAAACACGGGCAGAAATTCGTCGGACTTTGAAGCCTAAATGCTTCAGCAATTCATAAAACAAGCTGTTCAATTCGTAACAGAATCCTCCCCGGTGTTGATCTATGACTTTGTTATAAATATGATCGATGTTAAGTTCGATAGGGACGTTTTGATGAATGTCCAGGTTTTCGAAAGGAATATGGAGTAAGTGCATCTTTTGCAATTGCGACAAAACAAGTACCGACGGTGTTAGCCGCTCATTGTATCTTATTCGCTCCAGATACGAATCGGGGATAATTGTCATGTGTTGTTAGTTATTTATCGTATCGGAAATATAGCAATTAAATTTGTGCTGCAGTTGCTGGAAGCCTGGATGGAGGCACGTCAGAAGTTCTGGAGAATTTATTCTATCGTTTGACGAACTTTTATTAACTTTCAAAAAGTTTTTGAAACCAAAATTGTATCCAAACCATACAAAAATTACAGTTCATTTGAATGAGTTGTGATTATCTGTCAGTTTTTTAAGGTTGATATTCTCTTTTTTGAGTAAACTAACTGCCGCCCATGAGATTATTGCTGAAAAATAGGTTTTTAATCGTTTTTCTTCCGGTTTTCGCTATCCTTTATATGCTGGTGGGGGCAATCACGTGGTATGTTTATGTTGATCAAAAGGAGCGAATATTAAAAAATACAGTTGCCAACTATTCTTACTATCTGGAGCAGCGAAATAACCTGATTCTCGCTTTACTGTCGCCTACTGTATCTGATATTAGTTACTTAGCGCGGCAACGCTCGGTACGAAAATATTCGGGGGAAAAGAGGGACATTGAATTGCTGAAGGAAGACATGCAGTTAATGGCAATGAGCAACCAGGACTACAAACAGGTAAGGTTTATTGGACCAGATGGGAGAGAGCGAATTCGCTTTAACTGGATCGAGGGAAAGCTACAGAGTGTACCGGATAGTGTTCTTCAGGATAAGAGTGACCGCTATTATTATCGGAATGCACTGGAATTAAAGCCCGGTGAGATCTATGTTTCCCCCATCGATCTGAATATAGAGGGCGGTCAAATTGAAGTGCCATATGAGCGCGTTATTCGTTTTGCTACGCCGGTGTACAGTTTGAAACAAAAGCTGTTAGGTATTATCGTTATCAACCAGTATTTAAACGGATATTTCAGCCAGTTGTCAGGCGAGAATAAAAAAGTGAATAAGCATTTCATGTTTTTGAATACTGACGGGTACTGGCTCATGGGCCCTTCGAACTTTCCTGTTTTCGGTTTCATGTTCAACAATCTGGCGAATCAGAATTTTGCACATTATTTTCCGAATGCGTGGGGCACCATATCTTCACAAGCTGCCGGCTCGGTGTACAATGATAACGGGCTTTTTGTTTTCCGGCATGTTTCGGTCGCCAATGATTTCATCAATGGAAAGCAAAATAACCTGAATAATCTGATTTCAGATCCTCAGAATGATTGGGTATTCGTGGCTCATTTAAAAAAGACAGATATAGCCCAGCTATTACATCTGCGTGTGCTGCTGTGGAGCGCACTTTTGCTATCGGCCCTTGTTCTTTTCTTTATCACCTACTTTATCAGCCGGTATCGCTATAAAGAACAGCTGTATATCGCCGAATTAAATTCACTGAATGAAGTGCTGGAGGACAAGATTGACGAGCGCACCCGGGAGCTAACCGAGGCTAATCGTGAGCTTCAGAGTGTCAATGAAGAATTGGAATCTTTTTCCTATTCGGTTTCACATGATTTACGTGCTCCCTTACGGCATATTTCCGGATTTGTTGATTTACTGGTAAAGAAGAACCAGGAGGAACTGAACGAAAAGGGAAAAACGTATTTACGGTATATCAAAGAGGCGAGCAGTGAGATGGCAAAGTTGATTGATGACCTGTTGAATTTTTCCCGTATGGGAAGAGCCGAAATGAAAATGGTTCGGTTCGATATGAGCTCGTTGGTCGGAGAAGTTCAAAAAGCAATAGAGCGTGATAATAGAGAGCGCGATATTCGTTGGCATATTGAATCGATGCCGGAAGTGAAGGGCGATTACGCGTTGCTTCGGCAGGTTTGGTATAACCTGATCAATAATGCAGTTAAATATTCTTCGAAAAAAGAATACACTCAAATCGATATAACCTGTGAGGTGGACGAGAACCAATATGTGTTTTCAATCAGGGATAATGGAATTGGGTTTGATATGAAGTATATACATAAACTGTTTGGTACTTTTCAGCGACTTCATTCGGATGCCGAATATGAAGGGACAGGTATTGGCCTGGCCATTGTACGGAGGATTGTTAACCGGCATGGAGGTCTGACCCGTGCAGAAGGAGTCCCCGGCGAAGGAGCTGTTTTTTCATTCAGTTTGCCTAAAGCATAAACCAACAAAAAGATGGAAATTAAAACGGTTTTATTGGCAGAAGATAATCCCCGGGATGCCGAGTTGACCCTGGAGGCTCTGAAGGAGAATAATCTGGCAAATGACATCATTTGGGTGCAGGATGGTGAAATGGTAATGAATTACCTGTTGAAGGAAGGCGAGTTTGCTGACCGGAATCCGGGACTTCCCGCCGTTGTTATTTTGGATTTGAAAATGCCCAAGATGGATGGAATTGAAACTTTAGCCGCTATTCGGAGTAATGAAAAACTGAAATCAATACCTGTCGTGATGTTAACGTCATCGCAGCAGGAGGAAGATTTGGTGAAAAGCTATGATCTTGGAGTAAATGCCTATGTTGTAAAACCGGTCGATTTGGCTGATTTTATGGAGGCTATCAAACAGCTGGGAATGTTCTGGGTTGTTGTGAATCAATCACCTAAAATTTGAATGGCTGGCTATGGATGTAAACGAACCAAAAGATAAGCTAAAGGTGCTCTATCTGGAAGATGACGCTTACGATGTTGAGATTATGCGTGAGATTCTGGACGATTCATTCGATGCGGAAATGTACAATGTTGATAATCGCGATGACTTTTTAGCAGCACTGCGTCACGATGAGAGATTCGATCTCATTCTTTCAGATTATAACCTTCCCGGTTTCGATGCCACTGGAGCATTGGACGTTGCGTCTGAAATTTCTCCGATGGTGCCGTTTATTTGTGTTTCCGGAACGGTTGGAGAGGAAAAAGCTGTTGAGCTCTTAAAGCAAGGTGCTACCGATTATGTGTTGAAAGACAGAATGGTCCGGTTGGTTCCGGCTATCCGACGGGCATTGAAAGAAACAGAGGAAAAGCGGAAACTAGCGGAAGCGCACGAGAGGTTAAAGAGACAAAATGAAGAGTTGTATCTTGCTAAGATAAAAGCCGAGGAAAGCGACCGCTTGAAATCAGCTTTTCTGGCCAACATGAGCCACGAGATCAGAACACCGATGAACGGAATTCTTGGTTTTTCAGAGTTATTGCTTGCCAACGATGATCCTAAAGAACATGAAACTTATGCCGGAATTATCCGGGAATCGTGTGACCAGCTTCTCTACTTGATCGATAACATACTCGATTTATCATTGATTGAAGCGAACCAAATCCAGGTGAAGAAAGGGTTAGTCGATCTGGAGAAGTTGTTTATCTATCTCTTTTCGATGTTTGAACTGAAGTGCAAGAAGAAAAATATCAAACTGAAAATGGTTCCGGTTCCGGAAGAAAGCCGGTATATCACTTCCGATATTTCGAAGCTCAAACAAATTCTGACCAATTTGGTAGGAAACGCTGTGAAGTTTACACACGACGGCTCTGTTGAGTTTGGTTTGAAAGGCGACATGCATAGCCTGATATTCTATGTGAAAGATACGGGAATCGGAATTCACGAAGATCATCATCAGTTGGTATTTGAACGCTTCAGGCAGGTGGAAGAAGGAACTACCCGTACTTACGGCGGAACAGGTCTCGGCCTGTCGATTGCTAAATCGTTGGCTGAATCGCTGGGAGGATATATGTGGTTCGAGTCGGTACCCGACGATGGTTCGGTTTTCTATTTTTCACATCCGTTAAAGAACAGGCAGATCAAGGATAAAATCAGGCTGGCTAAAAATCCGGAAGTCGATTACAGTGATCTCACTTTTTTAGTTGTTGAGGATGAACGGAATAATTTTATTTACATCAATGAATTACTGAAAGACATAGGGGGACGGGTAACGCATGCATCGAATGGTCAGAAAGCAGTGGAGCTTTGTCGTACCCGCTATCCGTCCTTCGATTTGATTATCATGGATATTCGTATGCCGGTGATGGATGGTTTGGAAGCAACACAGCGTATTAAGAAACAGAACGATGTTCCGGTCCTGGCTTTGACAGCCTACGCGCTGAATACTGATCGGGAACGTATTTTGGCTGCCGGATGTGATGATTATCTATCCAAGCCTTTCAAAAAGAAGGACTTATTGGAGGCCATAAATAAACTGGTTAAACAGTCGTAAACCGGAAGAAATGTGCAATAGAAGATTTGAATCAGTTAAGAAACGATTGATTTGATGGAACTCTCTTTAAGGTAAGCTAAATCTGTACTTCGTAAACTCCCAGTTTGTTGCGTATAATATTCTTTACCACAAATGCTCCTTTTTCAGGAATATCCTCTACTAAATCGAACTGTTTGCAATCATTGTGAAGGGCCGAGAAAATCAGCGTTATCCGGTGAATCTTCTTCCGGTCTGGAACGGAATGCCAATCGGGATAAAGCGCAATGTTCCAGGCATCAATCAATTGACTTCTGTGGTTATTTTCACGATCGACAAGATAAGTAGTTGGCCAGATACGCACCGGACCAATGACGCCGGAGAGTGTCCCGGGAAGGATGGTACATTGCAGAATAATCTGTCTCTCCTTTTCTGTCTGCTTCAGAAGTTTCAGGGAGTGAGGCCTCGATATCAACCGGAAACTATCCAGTTCTTCGTTAGCGACCCGCGTTTCCTGCTGGTGGCTGTTATGGGGGGAGAATTCCTTCATATCCTAAAGCTAAGGAATTTAGATCAGGAATGGAAGAGCTACAGGTCAGGAAATGCCATAATATCCTGAAAAAAGACCATCTTTTAACAATTGGATACCTGTTCAGTCTCGAAATTTTCAGTTTTACTCTAGAAAGGAAATGCTTTTAAATGGTACGTAAGCCCGATTGATACCAGCATGTAAGACTGCGGAGAAACTGGTAATCACTTCTTAAATTGGCAATCTCCCCGGCTATTTTGCCCTGCCGGTGCGGTAAGAGTCAATTGCGGTAATGTGTTTGATATTGAATGATATGCTAGTAATTATTTCGCTGTCTCTATTCAGCAGCAAGCTTTATAAATAGTGGCAATGATGTTCTGCGTCAGCAAGTGAACCATTGTTTATCTGTAACAATTTTGCGTTCTTTACCCTGGAAAAGGGAAAACTAATTTGGTAACTACAGCATGTCTCTATCCGGAATGGAAAGGATTCATATTTTATGGGAGCAAATTGTCCAAAAGGATGATAAAGAAGCTTTTGCTGAACTTTATAACCTTTTTATCGACGATTTGTATCGCTATGGAAGCAAGTTGAGTCCTGATGAAGGCATGGTCAAAGATTCCATCCAGGAAGTTTTTCTTGATCTGTACGACAAGCGTAAGAAATCCAACATCACCAGGAATCTGCGACTCTATCTGATTGTCGCGTTGAAAAGGGTACTGATACGAAAACTGCAAAAGTATCGCCGACTGGAAAAGCGTGATATTAACGATGTGGACATGTTCGAAGTGCAATACAGCTTCGAAGAGCAGTATATGGAGGAGGAGGCTAGTACCCTGGTGTTGGAAAAGGTGAAGAAGATTATTACCGACTTACCAGCCAAACAAAAAGAGATTATTTATCTGAGATTCAATCTGAGTCTCGAGTATGCTGAAATTTCCTTGATGCTGGGAATTTCTGTGGAATCTGTCCGAAAGCAGGTCTACCGTGCTATTAAGTCGGTTCGCGAGAGCATCGATTACCCCGATTTACTTCTGCTCCTCTTTCTCTCCTATAATACGAATGGTTCTCCCCATACGGCTTGAAATGACTGCTATGTTAACTCAATGTTTCGAAGGGGGTGTGTTGTGTCTTTTCGAATTTTCATGTTGTTCTGCTGTTGATTTTCTGAGGTGCTAGCTAAACAGTGTTTGTTTTTTCCTGATCTGAACGCTTTTAACCGGGGAAAATTGAAATACTCCATGATATCCCATAATTTTTCTCTCTTTTTATTGTTTTTAAAATGCACATGTAATCAGTGCGTTATGGTTGGATTATGAAAAAAGTATTTAGTTTCTTAAAAAAAAGTTAAAAAATCCTGTCCATAAAATGAAGTTGGCTGTCCCTTCTATTAAAAGCATAAAAGTTAATGGACAAGATTGGTCAGTTTTTAGAAGATAAACGCTTTATCGATTGGGTATTTCATCCCAATGAAGACATCGAACGCTACTGGGAGAATTACCTTCGGGAGCATCCGGAAGAGAAAACCAATCTTCTATTGGCCCGAAAAGTGGTTGGAAAGTTTCGCACCATCGACAGTGACCTTTCCGAAAGTCAAAAGATTATGCTTTTCTCCGGTATTCTTAAGGAAATAGAACGGAGACAATCTGGTCACCGGACAATTAAGCTGTTTGCTGTTATTTCGCGTTACGCGGCAGTAGCATTGCTGTTCTTCTCCATTGGTGCATTACTCTTTTACCGCAAGGACAACCGCGATCAACGTTTTCTTACCGAGGAAATTTCCGGTCACCCCTCAGGACCGATGACAACACTGATTCGTCCCAATGGACAACACATCAAGTTGGCGGAAGACAAATCGACGTTTGCTTACCAGGCTGGCAATAAAAAGCTGGTGATTAACGATTCCATCCAGGTGGCATCATCGGAAAGCACGCCAGGCAAAAAGAACAATGAGATGAATCAACTCATTGTTCCTTACGGGAAAACATCCGAAATGCTGTTATCCGACGGAACGAAGATTTACCTGAACGCTGGCAGTCGCCTCATTTATCCTGATGTATTCGAAGGAAAGCATCGGGAAGTATTTCTCGTTGGTGAGGCATATTTCGAGGTACATAAGGATCCCAAGCATCCGTTTATTGTACAGACTACCGATATCAACGTCGAAGTTTTGGGAACTCACTTTAATGTCTCAGCCTATCCTTCTGATAATGTATACGAAACAACACTGGCTGAAGGAAAAGTGCGCATTCGCCAAAACAACGCCGGGCTGTTTGATAAGTCGATTGATTTGGTTCCGAACCAGATGGCGGCCTACAATCGCGATAACAAGGAAACGAAAGTCCGGCATGTGGATGTGGAAAACTACATCCTTTGGAAAGACGGCATGCTGAAGTTTGCCAGTTCCGACTTTAACCGGGTAACCCGAAAACTCGAACGCTTTTATAATATCCGTATCACTTTCCAGGATCCGATGGTCGGCATGCTGAAGATTTCAGGAAAGCTGATGTTAACGGAAAAGAAAAACGAAGTGATGGATGTGTTGTCACAAACCGCTTCAGTGAAAATAGTTCAAATAGGAAAAGATAATTATGAGATAATGAAAAATTAGGCTGGTGAGGCGGCATCCTCATCCAGCCTAAGATTAGCAAATTCTGTGTATAACCTACTAATTGTACAAAATTATGAAAAAAACGCGATTAGGGCATATCTTATGCCTGAAAAGTAATCGTACAACTTTTCGAAAGATGAAATTAACCTTACTACTAACTTTTCTTGTAGTTGTGGCTTTCGGAAAAAGCTTTTCGCAGGAAAGCAATCTGACATTCAATTTCAGAAATGCTAATATACGGGAAGTTCTCAAAGCCATAGAACAATCAACCGACTATGTTTTTATTTACAAGGACGATTTGTTCGATTACTCCAAAAAGTATTCCCTGAACATTGAAAATAAAAATATCTATGATGTTTTGGAGCAAATCTGCGCTGAGACCGGCGTCGCTTATGATATTCGCGACCACCAGGTGATTCTCAGAGAGAGAGAAGCTCCTCTACAGCAGTCTGCCCAGCCACAGGAAAGGAAGGTGTCGGGTGTCGTACTGGACAGTAACGGAGAACCCATACCCGGTGTCAACGTACGGGTGGTTGGAACCACTACTGGTACAATAACCGATGCAAACGGGAATTTCAGTATCAATGTGCCTTCAAAAACCAGGATGCTGCAATTCTCCTTTGTTGGGATGAAGACCAAAGAGGTGGACATCACCGGGAAGAACATGCTGAATGTTGTGTTGGAAGATTCGGCTGTATCGCTGAACGAGATTGTGGCGGTTGGATATGGTATCCAGAAAAAGCGCGACCTGACCGGTTCAATTGTATCAGTGAATATGGGGGCGGTCGAGAATTCAAAAGTAAAAGATGTGATGTCGGCATTGCAAGGCCGCGCAGCCGGTGTTCAGGTGGTTTCCAATTCTGGAGCTCCCGGTGATGGAATCACCGTAACTGTTCGTGGGCAATCTTCCCTGAACTCGGGAAACAGTCCGCTCTATGTTATCGACGGAGTGCCCGTTGAGACCAATTCATTATCCCAGTTAAACGGATGGAATTCACACGGATTAAATCCACTGGCCGATATCAACCCGGCCGATATTCAGTCAATAGAAGTGTTAAAAGATGCCGCTTCCACTTCTATCTACGGCGCCCGAGCTGCTAACGGTGTAATTTTGATTACTACCAAGCGCGGACAAGCAGGTAAAGCGCAAGTAAGTGTCAACGCTTCTATGGGGTACAGTAAAATTACCCGCTTCCTCAGTGTCTTGAATGCGACGCAATGGCGTCAGGTTGTTACCGATGCATATCGTAACCTGGACTATTACAACGGGGCAACAACTCCGACAGAACCAAGCTGGACGGTCATCGATTCACTCAGCCCTCGCAACAACGGCGATGTTGACTGGCAAGATGTAATGTATCGTACTGCTAAACAAAGTCAGGTAGATTTTTCGGTTGCCGGAGGAAGCAAAACTTCGAAGTATGCCTTCAGTACATCAGTATTGGATCAGGATGGTATTTTCCTGGCTTCAAATTACAAACGAATTACTTCCAGGTTGAACACCGATTTTACGGTTTCCGATAAAATGAAAATCGGTCAGAGTGTTTCCTATACGCATGGTGTTAATAATCGTATTAATGCCGGTGGTACCGGGAACAACAGTTTGGTGGTCTCTATTTTGGTCAGGCCTCCGACATATTCATTGACCTTCCCCGATGGTTCACCCATTAACTATTTCTTTGGAAAACGTAACCCGGTGGCATTGGCCGAAGAGGTTACGCACCTGAATACGACAAACCGTATCATTGGTAACCAGTATTTGGAATACGAACTTCTCAAGGGATTGAAATTCCGGGCTAACCTGAGTCTCGATTTCATTAATATGAAAGAGGACGAATTCTATCCGACAACCGTCGATTACCGGGCAGGATACAACCGCGGAGCTGTTCGCTCTACCAATAACCTGACCTGGGCAAACGACGACTATCTGACCTACACCAAGTCGTTCAACGATGTGCATCACCTTTCGGCCATGGCCGGATTTAGCACGCAGGAATGGAAAACAGAAGTGACCGGTCTGGACGGAATGTACTTTGCCAGTGATAACATTCATACGCTGAATGGTGCCGGTACCATTTCCAATCAGGCCGTCAACGTAGCCTATGGACATAGTCTGGCTTCCTATTTCGGTCGTTTGACTTATGACTATAAAAGCAAATATCTCTTCGAAGCAAACTTCAGGGCCGACGGTTCATCCCGTTTTGGTAAAGACAACCGTTTCGGTTATTTCCCATCAGCTTCTGCCGCATGGCGTTTCTCGGATGAGCCTTTTGTAAAGGAGCTGAATTTCTTTGACGATGGTAAACTGCGTTTCAGTGTTGGACAAACCGGTAACGAAGCCATCGGAAACTATACTTCGCAGGGAGAGTTTGCTATTGGGACCAATTATCTCGATAATTCCGGTGCATCTCCAACCGTGATGCCTAACTCAGCTCTGCACTGGGAAACTACGACACAGTATGACGCCGGTATAGATTTGACGATGCTGAACAACCGGGTATCATTCGTCGGCGATGTCTATATCAAAAATACATCCAACCTGTTGTTCGCTGTTCCGATTCCGGAAACGACCGGTTTTAATTACATCACTAAGAATATTGGTAAAATTCAGAACAAGGGTCTGGAACTTTCGCTGACGACCTACAACTTTGTGAAAGCTTTTAAATGGAATACAAGTTTCAATATCAGCTTCAACCGAAACAAAGTTGTCAGTCTTCCCGAGGATATATTGACGAATGGTTTTATTCAAAACGGTTCATACCATATTCTGAAGGAAGGCGAACCCATCGGTGTTTTCTACGGATGGAAATCAATGGGCGTTTATTCCAGGGATGAAGACAATGTTGACCATGTACGAATGGGATCGTCTAACGGAAAAGAATTTATGGGCGGCGATGTAATTTGGGAAGATCTGAATGGTGATCACATCATCGACGATAACGACCGGCAAATTATCGGAAACGCGCAACCCAAATTTACGGGTGGTCTGAACAACGAGTTAAGTTATAAGAATTTCAGTTTGAATGTTTTCTTCCAGTTCTCTTACGGGAATGACATTTACAGTAACCTGAATTTCATGAGGAACTGGGTAAATTCATATAACAACGTTTCGACGGATGCATTGAATCGCTGGAGAGAACAGGGTGATGTAACCAATTACCCGAAACCTACTCGTGGAGACCCAATGAGAAATACCAACCGGGTGTCCGATCGATGGATCGAAGATGGTTCTTACATCCGTTTGAAAAACGTTAACCTGGCTTACGATTTTCCTAACGTGATTACCGACAAGTTGAAAATTAGTGGCTTACGTCTTTATGTAACCGGACAAAACCTGGTGACATGGACGCATTATACCGGATACGACCCGGAAGTGAGCTCATATAGTGGTTTGCAGTTAGGCATCGATGATGGAGCTTACCCACAGAGCCGCACATTTATTATGGGTTTAAATGTTAAATTTTAATTCCGGAGGCAATGAAAATGAAATATATCAAATTAACTGTCGCAATTATACTTCTGTTCCAGGTGGTAGCCTGTACAGATAATATACTAGATAAAAGCCCGGTTAGTAGTTTTTCTGCTGAGGGATTTTATAAAACAAAAAGTGATGCACAGGCTGGAGTCTATGGAATCTACAACGCTGCCCAATCCGTTTTTAGAGTTAATTTCGCTTACTGGGGCGAAGGACGGGCAGACAATGTGCAAACTGACCAATCCGGAGAAGGATTGATTTTGATGCAGAATAACCTAAGTGAGTCAGCGAGCTCTGCTGATTGGTCAACATTATATAGAATGATTAGTCGGGCAAACTATGCCATTAAATACATTCCCGATGTATACAAAGACGATCCGGGTGGTGGTACACAATTAATTGGTCAGGCGAAAGCTTTACGTGCACTCGCATACTTCTATCTGGTTCGCGTATGGGGGGACGTCCCGTTAATCACCGAACCTTATACCTCTACTGATCGGGATATTTTCGTGACAAAAACGGACAAAGAACAGGTGCTTGATCAGATTGAACAGGATCTGACGTATGCCGCTACCAATTGCGTTGAAAAATTCAACAACGAAAAGGACCGGATCATGGTTACGCAGGGAACTGCGAATGCCTTGCTTACAGAGGTCTATATGTGGAGGCACAAATATAGTGAAGCAGTTGCTTCGTCTCAGTTGGTGCTGAATAACCCTTTGTATTCATTGGTCTCGAGTATGGATGACTGGGGTAAGATTTTCACTGACGGCTATTCAAAGGAAAGCATTTTTGAAGTTGGCTATAACGATGAGCAAACGAATCTGCTGCGTGTTCTTTATGCACTTGGATCGTACGCCATTTATACGCCTTCCGAGAAATTTAAAGCTTCTTACGAATCGGGTGATCGGCGTATTCCCTATGTGTATGATACAACCCTTTCCGATCCGAAAGCAATTTGGAAATTTCTGGGTAAAGGAGTGAACGATGAAGATCCTTCCAAGTCACATCAGGATATTGTTCTTATCAGGCTGGCCGATATCATGTTGCTCCGCGCCGAGGCTTTAACGCAACTCGGAGGTGCAGAGAATATAAATGAAGCTCTGAATCTGCTAAATAAAATTCGGACCAGGGCAGGATTGCCAGCTTTTAATACGGAACAGGAAGCTGCTGACAAATATGGTGACTTGGAGTCTGCCATTTTGCACGAAAGATCAATCGAACTATGTTTTGAAGGTCACCGTTGGTTCGATCTTGTCAGAACCGGACGAGCTATTTCTACCATGCAACCTATAAACGGGTTGAGCGATGAAGGAAACCTGGTTTGGCCTATCAGTACGAGCGTTTTGAATAAGAATCCGAATATGGAGCAAAACGACTATTACAAGTAGGTCTTTGTTAGGCAAATAACAGTTCATGAAAGTTAAAAATGAGTATAATGAAAAAAAATAAGATATATTTCTTTGGGGCTTACCTGGTAAGAATAATGGTGGCTTCAAGCTTGCTCATGCTGGTTCTTACACGATGCGAAATTCAACCAGACTTTGAGTATCAGCACAGTTATACGGATCCGAATTTGAACATGACAGCCTGGGAGTATATTCAGCAACAAGATTCCCTGTCATTCTTGAAGGAAGCCATTACAGCTACCGGATTGCAGGATATGTATTCCGGAGCAGATAAAAAAACATTTATCGCTCCTCGCAACAGTGCATTCAGAGATTATCTGACAACCAATAATTATAGCAGTATCAGTGATATCCCGGTACCGATATTGAAAAACATCTTGTTGTATCATATTATTCCTCAAAAGATACTGTTTACGGATAGTACATTTTATACGGTGAATTTTCCGGTTGCTTTTGAGACCGAGAACGGTCAACAAATGTATTTATCCCGGAATAACAATTATCAGGGAGTGATCAACCAGGGAACAAACCAGAGCTGGACGATTGTAACCTCTAACCTGGAACCCACGAACGGAGCTATCCATATTTCTCCTGCTCTTGTTTACTATTCGGCGGTAACCGGTACGACGGATATTACAAATCCGTCGCTGGAAACCGATACCATTTATGCTACGCAAGACACGTATATCAATGGCGGTACAAAAGCCGATCAGAACTTTGGTTCCGATATTCTCATTAAAGTGAAAGATGTAGATGGCGCCGGAGATTACGACAGAAGAACGTTCCTGATGTTCGATTTGAAAGACATCACGAAGACCGGTAATTTGAGACAGGCTTTCGTCGACGTGGGTGTAAACTTCACGCATGGAAAAGGATTACGTTTGAGTTTGTACAATGTTCCGGATACAACCTGGTCTGAGACCTCTATGACCTGGAACAATGCTCCTGATTCAGATCCAAACGAGATATCACATCTGATCACAAGCAAGGTTTCAGTATTTAGCTGGGATTGCTCCGATTATGTGGCCGGAAAACTGCAGAATCCTGGAAAAATTGCAATTAAAATTGATGGTGAATCAGGAGGAAACGAAACCAACGATCTCATTTCGAAAGAAAATCCCAAGAACGTACCACCGATGCTGATTGCTGTTTTCTCTTCGGGTAACAGTAACCTGGCCATGGGAACAAATACCGGGTTCTCAGTTGAAAACGGAGGTTCCGCAGTTCTGAAAAGCAGCGAACTTGAGATGAGTGGAGCCGCTCCGGCCGACATTATCTATACACTTGAGTCTGCTCCTTCAAACGGATGGTTGATAATGGGAACACAAACATTGACCGACGGTAGTAAGTTCACTCAATTAGACATTGACACCGGTAACATTGTGTATGTACATTCCGGTACCAGTTCGGCCGATGATAGCTTTACCGTATCTGTCGAAGATAGGGATGGAGGTAGCATTAATCCGTTCGATGTCGCGATAACTGTTCAATAATTAATAAAATTAGACTACATGGGCTGAAAAGCTCTTGTAGTCTAATCCTAAATTCTTGTAACATGGTAAAATACATGCTACTTATATTTCTGTTTGCCTTTGTTTCGTGCAAAAAGGAAACATCCGGTGATTTACCTGTCCAACAAGGAGCAAGAATAATCTCATTTGCGGGATACGATTGGGTGGTTGAGGACTCGAACGATAACACTGTGGGACCTGGCCCAAACTATTTTTCGAATTCCGAAGACAATGTTTGGGTCGACGATCAGGGACGGATGCATCTAAAAATAACTCAACGTGACGGAAAATGGTATTGTGCAAAAGTCTCGCTTTGGAATACCTATGGTTATCACAAATATGTTTTTTTCCTGGATAGTCGCGTAGACCAACTCGACAAAAATGTAGTCGCCGGTTTATTTGCGTACGAGACTGATGTGCAGGAAATCGATATTGAAGTTTCCAAATGGGGAGATGCGAACAACGATAATTGTCAGTTCGCCGTTCAGCCCTCTACAACTGCGGGTAACAAAGTTAGATTCAATTTGCCGTTGAAAGACGATTACTCAACGCACTTTTTCGACTGGCAGAAAGACTCAATCAAATTTGGCTCATACCTCGGTGAAAGCTTAACGCCCCCCCAAGAAGATGTGGTGAAAACCTGGACTTATACCGGAGAAGATATTCCAACATCTCAGGACCTGAGATTAAAAATCAACCTTTGGTTATTCCGCGGAAAATATCCCAGCGACAATCAAAACAACGAATTGATTGTGAGTGATTTTAAAATATTGTAATGGAAGTAGATAACCACGGTTCCTTCGAATCCGGCGCTTCTCTTAATGGCGTGATTCATAAGACGAAGGACGTGGTCTGTCTCGACGAATAAACTCTGATATGGAATCTTTCGCATAGAGCCAGTTAAACAGAGGTTTTAAAAGTATCCGGGGAAGTGTCTGTCGTAACCATTGTATACGGATTGACAGTTAGCTTGTTGGATGGTGATGTTTTCTTTCTGATGATAACCGATTGAAAATTAGGTTGACAGTAGCAAAAACATAAGAAAGACAGAATGTCTTTCCCGGTACTTTTTTAACTAATTGTTCGAGCTTAGCTCCTTTGGTATTGACTAACAGCATGGTTCATCATGCAAAAAACAGCCAATCATTGTAACTTACCGGTTGGTGATAAAACCATTGGAAATGCTCTTGCTATGTCTTAGCGGCACCCATAGAGGAGGGGTGTCAATGACGATGATTCCTGTAAAAGTTAAATCTTTTGATTTTTCAATATGAAGAAATTTGAACACCTGGACGTGCACGTTTATCCTTCGAGGAAAGAGATGGGACAGGCGGCCGGGGCTGATGTGGAGAAGCAAATTGTTGCTTTGCTGGAGAAAAAGGAATCCATTCGCATGGTATTTGCTGCCGCTCCGTCGCAAAACGAGGCGCTGGCTTCGCTGGTCCGTTCCACACAGATTGACTGGCAACGGATAACCGCTTTCCACATGGATGAATACATTGGGCTGGATTCGACAGACTCGCGCTCGTTTGCCGGCTTTTTGAACGAAAAGATATTTAAGCAGGTACCCTTCCGGGAAGTGCATTTACTCAATGGTAATAACCCGGAGGAGACCATTATCCGCTATTCAAAGCTGCTGAGTGAGGCGCCCATTGATATTGTTTGTCTGGGCATTGGCGAGAACGGACACATTGCCTTTAATGACCCGCCGGTAGCCGATTTCAACGATTTGAAACTGGTGAAACGGGTGACACTCGATTGGACTTGCCGGAATCAGCAGGTGAACGATGGCTGTTTCCCCACGTTGGAAGAGGTGCCCACCGGGGCGATAACACTCACCATTCCGGCATTGATGCGGGCAGACTATTTATTCTGTGTGGTTCCGGGAAAAACCAAGCGTCAGGCGGTGTATGATACCCTAAATGGTCTGATTACAGAAGAGTGTCCTGCTTCGGTTCTCCGAACGCATACCCATTGTAAGTTTTACTTCGATGAGGATTCGTTTGGCCGCGAGCAGTACAACTGATAGTTCAAAAGCCGAACGTGAATCGTTTTCACTTTGGCAGCCAATAACAAGGTACTAACCTGATACAATTATAAATATGCGGCCGGGTTCAATCCGGTCGCTTTAACTGACTCAATCCGTCGTATGGATAACAGGCGAAGACGATTTATCAAAAATATGACAGCTGCTGCGGCTGGTGTGACGTTGGGAAGTATGGCATACGGAAATTCTTCCACGAATGCTTTCAGCCGGAAGGCAAATGGTGATAAGGATAAGCAGCCGGAAGCACAATTCCCGTTCTACCCATACGTGAAGAAATACAATTTTGGCGATTACTTGCCGAAAGATCAGGGTGGAAAGTTTATTCAAATGCAATTAATCGATTCGGAGAATGACCACGTGATTGTGGAAGCCATCCGGAACGGCCTGCTGCAGCGAGTATATGGGGATCCCATTGGTTGGGGAAAGCTGGAAAAGACGGAGCTGGAGAAAAGTGTGTGGCTGAACCGCTTTTACTACCTGCCGTCTTTTGCCCGGCTTTATTACCTGTCGGGAGATGTGAGTTACCTGGAGGACATGATGAAGTTGATTCGCGTATGGATACATGACAATCCGCGGGTAACCGATCATCCCACTTCCAAATACAACTGGTACGATATGCAGGTGGCCTGGCGCTCCATTCATCTTTCGTGGTGTTATTACCTTGGCGGTGAGGGTTTGTCTGCTGCCGATAAACAACTGATTGATGATACGTTGAAAGAGCATGCGCTCGTTTTGGTGGAAGGTTTTGGTCAGCAGAAGCTCAATGAATTTAACCACCAGGCACACGGAGCCTTGGCGATGATTTACCTGGGCATTTTATTCCCCGAATTATCGCAAGCTGAAGAGCTCAGAACAGGTGCGCTGCGGATTCTGGAACATCACATCAATTTTGCCTTCTATCCCGATGGCGGGAATGTGGAGCAGATGTTCGGATACTATCCGTTCGAAGCCTCCATTTTCAGAGATACGTATTTACTGTGTCGTGACAATGGCGTGACGCCTCCTAAAAATATTTTGCCGCTTCTGCACAAGATGGCCGACTATCTTTTCGAGGTCGCGCAACCCGATGGCACTATGCCACCGGTAAATGATTCCTATCCGATGCCGGTTAATCCGACCGAAACAATTATTCGCGAAGTCCTGAACGAAAAGGTGAATGCGAATAAAAAGCCGGGGTCCTATTATCTTCCCGAAACGCAAATCGGGGTGATGCGTGCGGAGGGTTCCGGTTTAACGCCCTGGTATTTGCTGGCCAATCCGGCCAGGACAATTGGTTCGCACGACCATGCCGGGCGACTGGGCTTTGTGCTTTGGTACGGTGAAGAGCCCGTGATGATTGACAGCGGCTGTAGCAACTACGATAATCCGCTGATCGTAAAATGGTATCGCACGTCGAAAGCACACAACACCGTATTGATTGACGGAAAACAGGACGCTGCGACTTCAAGTGACCGGCAGTGGGCCGGAAAACGGCAGACGAAGAACCGTATTACCGACTGGGAAGAAAAGCCTGACTATAAGTTAGTGAGAATGGTTTCCCCGGCCAGCGATCCAACGAATTCGAACGTACAATGGACGCGTAGTCTGGCCTTTGTCCGGAATAAATACATGTTGATTCACGATCATTTCAAAGCAGCAGAAAAACATAACTACGAATTACTGCTTCATTTGTTGCCGGTGGAAGTGGAAACCCACGGTGCCCGGAAAAGTGTGTTGCTGAAAACCGATCAGCCGATGGCTATCATTCCGGCGAACGCAGATTCCTACGATGATTTGAGTGTAGGCAAAGGATATGTCAACTTAGAAGGGACGGACAAATTCGCTCCGGTGGTTTCGTATTCCACTTCCGGTGCCGATACCCACTCGGTATTGCTGGTGGTTCCGGTAAAGGAGAATGCTACGGAATGGAACGTGAAGCAGGAACTGCTGGCGGATGGCGTGGCATTGACAGTCGAAGGTCCTTCGGGCGAAAAAGACACCATTTTGTTCCGGAAGCCGGGTGCTTCGTCCGTTAGTTACAAAGGACATCAAACGTCCGACTGGATGGCCGTCTTTTAGACTTCGTTCAACAGAATTGAAACGACAAATACCAAAACATAAAAGTTCGTAAACTAAACAACGACTGATGAAACGCTTGAAACAAAAACCGATGTCTGTAGCCGCGCTCTTTGCATGGCTGACCATCATTATTCTTTTCTTCCCCGGGGCGTTCGCTTCCGCGGAAACACAAAAACCTGCTGAGAAAGCGAAAACGGAAGCTGTTAAACCGTTCCCGATAAGGGGATTCCATATCGATTTACGAATTGAAGTGATGACCATGCCTGCACTGAAGGCTTTCGCCAAAGAGTTGGCCGGGATGGGCATCAATACCCTGGTGATGGAATGGGAAGCTTCCTATCCGTATGAGAAGCACGCAACGATTTCCAACAAGTATGCTTACACGCGCGAGCAGGTCAAGTCGTTTGTGTCCTACTGCGATAGTTTGGGCATCGACGTCATCCCGTTGCAGCAATGTTTCGGGCACGTGGAATACATTTTACGACATGCGCGATACAGTGAGCTGAGGGAATCACAAAAGGATATTTCGCAGGTATGCCCGTCGCAGATAGAAGGTGACAAGAAGCTGTTCACCGATCTGTTTTCAGACATGGCATCGCTGCACAAGTCGAAATACATTCACATTGGTGGCGACGAAACCCGGTTGTTGGGACATTGCCCCGTCTGTTCTGCGAAAGCAGCGGAAGAAGGGACGGGCAAACTGTTCGCCGATTACATTGCCGAGATGTGCAAGATTGTGGTGGACATGGGCAAAATTCCGGTGCTGTGGTCCGATATTGTTTTGAAATACCCTGAAGCCGTCAAACAGCTGCCCAAGCAAACCGTGTATGTGGATTGGAACTACGGTTGGAAAATCAATCACTTCGGCGATATTGGCAAGTTACTCGACCAGGGGCTCACGTTCTGGGGCTCGCCGGCCATCCGCAGCCATCCCGATAACTGGTACACCACCGATTGGAAGAAACACTTCAACAATCAGCGCGATTTCATTCCGTACGCCCGAAAAGCCGGTTACCAGGGAATGGTCATGACCTCGTGGTCCACTTCAGGCGTGTATGGTTTTACCTGGGATACCAATTATGAGGTGATTGATATGCATGCGATTCGTAATGTCTATCCATTATCCGGTTTCCGCATCCTGGTTGCTGCCTATGCGCAGTCGTTGAAGCAGGCGGAGCCGCTCAATCCGGAGAAGTTTGTGGTGCAGTATGCGCAGGACCGCTTTGGTTTGACCGCAGCAGAGGGAGAGAAGCTTTGGAAAATACTGCTCGTCTCCCCGAATTTAGTAAAAGTGGATACACCGGAAGATGTGGCGAAGCTTGACTCCATCAAGAAGAGTGTCGACGCGGCCAAAGCGATGATGGCAACGCTGCAACCCAATGCGCGCCAGAAGGAGTTCGCCCATTTACGGCTCATGCTCGACTTGCGGGATTTCTACCTTGCCTTTAAACAGGTGGAAGCGGTGTATGAATCCGATAATTATAACCGGGAGATGGGAAAAGTGATATTGCCGAAGCTGAAGAAGCTGTTGGATGAATCGAAAGAGCTGAATGCCCGCTTTGCAGAGCTGAACAAAGGTTTCCTGTATCCCGATGAAATCAAACAACAGAACCATATCCGGAACGAAAAACTAAAAAACATATACGAAGCCGTAGCAAACGTGCGGTAATGATAAAACGGTGAAGATGAAGAGATACCTGGTATTGCTGTTGGCCGGAATGGCCTTGTGGATGAATGGAATGGCACAGAGCAAGACGGCCAATTTCCCGAAGAAGGTAGTGTATCCGAAAGAGATGCCTGCGAAGAAGAACTTTTGGATCTTTATCATGGCCGGTCAGTCGAATATGGCGGGGCGGGGCGTAGTAGAACCGCAGGATACCGTTCCGAATCCGCGCATTTTGGCGATGAACCTACAGGGCAAATGGGTCGTGGCAAAGGAGCCGTTGCATCTGTATCAGCCCAAGGTAACGGGAATGGATGCCGGTCTTTCGTTTGCACGCGAATTGCTGAAACATGTGGGCGATTCCATCACCATCGGGCTGGTTCCAACGGCAGTGGGAGGCAGCTCTATTCAATACTGGATGAATGATTCCATATTCAATGGCGTCCATCTCTGGAGCAATTTCAGGGAGAAGACCGGAACGGCGATGAAATACGGAGTGGTCAAAGGTATCCTTTGGCACCAGGGCGAAAGCGATGCCTTCCCGGACAAGATACCGGTATATAAAAAGAAAGTAGAGACGGTGCTGACCCGTTTCCGCACCTTTATCGGCGATGATTCCCTGCCTATCATTATGGGAGAGCTGGGATCATATACACGTCCACCCTTGCGGGCGAAAAGATGGGCGGAGATCAATGAAATTATCAAGACCGTACCGAATGATCTGAAGAATTGCTACGTCGTTCCTACGAGCGACTTGACCTGCAACCCCGATTACATCCATTTCAACAACAAGTCGCAACGGATATTGGGGAAACGGTACGCCGATAAATACCTTCAGATTAGCTCCGGGAAGCAGGAGGCAAAATGATGCTTCGTTCACGATAGTTAAAACAACCATAAAAGCATAATAACAGAAAGGCTAACCCATGCAATTGATTGACTGGATCGTTTTGGCGATGTATTTCTTAGTGTTGGTGGTAATCGGTGCAACCGCCTACCGGAGAGTGAAAAATTCGGCCGATTTCTTTACCGCCGGCGGTAAACTGCCCTGGTGGCTGTCAGGGGTTTCGCATCATGTATCAGGTTACAGTGGGGCGGTGTTTGTGGCTTACGCCGGAATCGCCTATACGCACGGTTTCACCTTGTACATTTGGTGGGCCTGCGGTGTCGGACTGGCAACATTGATGGCTGCCTTGTGGGTAGCGCCCCGTTGGGCGAAGTTACGGATCAAGACCGGCATTCAGTCGCCGACAGAATACCTGTTGGCCCGGTATAACCTCACCACGCAACAAATCATCGCCTGGAGCGGTGCCATTATCAAGGTATTCGATGTGGGAGGCAAGCTGGCTGCGATCGCTGTATTATTGAATGTATTCACCGGCACTTCGCTGACGGTTGGAATTCTGCTGGCCGGCGGTGTTTCACTGATGTATATCACCATTGGCGGCTTGTGGGCGGACGTTTGGAACGACTTTGCCCAATTCATGATTCAGCTGGCAGCCGGAGTCACCATGTTTGTGATGATTCTCGGAAAACTGGGCGACGGGTTTTCGGGAGTGTTTACGATGTGGCACCGTTTGCCGGAAGCGAACTCGCATTTGTTCAACGATCCTTACACGCCGGCGTTTGCTATGGCGATGCTGGTCATCGATTTCTTCAGCTATAGCGGTGGAACCTGGAACCTGGCGACCCGTTTCATCTCCTCTTCATCAGGAGGCGAGGCTCGTAAAGCCGGTGTTTTGTCGTCCATCCTCTATTTTGTGTGGCCGTTGATTCTCTTGTTCCCGATGTTTGCGGCGCCGCTCTTCTTCAGGGATTTGGCCGACCCAACGCTGTCGTATGGCATGATGGCCATGAAGTTCCTTCCGGCCGGTTTACTCGGATTGGTTCTGGCTTCGATGTTTGCCAACACGTTGTCGATGACCTCGTCCGATTCCAACACCGTTTCAGCCGTGATTACCCGCGATATTCTGCCCGTGGCCATTCCGCGTGTACGGAATTTCACCCCGAAACAGGCGCTCATCATGGCGCGAATCACGACCTTTTCGTTTACCTTGTTTACCATCATCGTGGCGATCAACTTCCGGCACTTTGGCGGGGTATTCGGCCTGATTGTTTCCTGGTTCGCGTCGTTGTTGGGGCCGATTGCTATCCCGATGATTTTGGGATTGCTACCGGTGTTCAAACGGAGCGGAAGTACCGCGGCCATTGTGTCGATCATTGGCGGATTGCTGGCCTTTGTGGTCACGAAATTACTGCCTGATTTCTCCCTGGCGGGAGAAGTGGCGACACCCATGCTCACCTCGCTTGTGTTGTATGTGGCGACCGGATTTCTGGTTCCCGGTGACGAGTCGGCGAAAGCGGATGAACTGTTATCGGCACTGAATGATGATGCGAAATGAAAAGATGACAATGAATGGATAGATAAACCAGCTGTTTAGCTAACGATAATACCATGAACCAATCAAACGACAACCACATGTACCTCGAAGGCCTCGATTACCGGAGCGGAAAACTGGTGCACATCGGTATCCGCGATGGAAAGATAGCCGAAGTGATTCAACTTCCGGAAGGGAAGGGGAAACATCCTTTTATCGCGCCGGGCCTGGTCGACTTGCAGGTAAACGGTTACGGCGGTATCGATTTCAATACCGCTCCTTTGCTGGCGTCTGAAGTGTATCGCGCGGTACAGTTGCTGGCGGAGCAAGGCGTAACGACGTTCTTACCGACTTTAATCACGAATACCCCGGAAGCGATTTCCGAAGCACTGAAAGTGATTGTCTCTGCCTGTCATTCGTACCCCGATGTCGATGCAGCCATTGGTGGTATTCACCTTGAGGGCCCATTTCTCTCGAAAGAAGAAGGCGCTCGCGGGGCACATGACCCGGAATTGGTGCAGAAACCGGATTGGGACTTGTTTCTGCAGTGGCAGAAAGTAGCTGAGGGACGAATTAAAATCATCACCCTTTCGCCGGAATGGGAAGGTTCGGAAGAGTTCATTACTCGGTGCAGCGAAAGCGGCGTTGTGGTGTCCATTGGCCATACGGCGGCGACGCCGGAACAGATTGCCGGGGCCGTTGCAGCCGGTGCCCGGTTGTCGACGCACCTGGGGAATGCGGCACACCTGATGTTGCCGCGCCATCCCAACTACATTTGGGAACAATTGGCTCAGGATGCGTTGTGGACCACCGTGATTGGCGACGGTTTTCACCTACCCGAGTCCTTTCTGAAAGTTGTTTTCAAGGTAAAGCCTGAAACCTCTATCCTGATAAGTGATTGTACACACTTTGCCGGTTTGACGCCGGGTAATTACCATAGTCATATTGGTGGTGATGTGATTCTCAGTCCCGAAGGCCGCCTTTGCATGGCCGATCAGCCCAAACTGCTGGCCGGTTCGGCGCAATCGCTGCTGTGGTGCGTCAACCAGATGGCGGGGAAAGAGTTGCTTTCGCAAGAAACGGCGTGGAACAAAGCCTCGCTCAAGCCAATGGAGCTGTTGCAGGGAGAGTCGCAAATACCTTTCCGCAAAGGTTCGCCCGCTAACCTGGTGCTGTTCGAACAGACGGAAAAGTGGATAGAGATTGTACAGACCATCCGGGCCGGGGAGGTCGTGTTTAACCAAACAAAAAATGAAAAAGATGAAAACTAACTGGATTTTTCTGGTCGTAGCTGTTCTGTTTCTTGCCGGATGCGGGAACAAAACCAAAAAGACTGTAAATAACGACCGGATGGTCGACGGTACACGCATTATTCACTTCTCCGGCTACGACTGGCGGGTTGGGAACAGCAAAGATACAAGGCAGGGACCCGGGCCCAATTATTTTTCCGATTCCAAAGAGAACGTTTGGCTCGACGACAGCGGGAATTTGCACCTGAAAATTACCCATCGCAACGGTCGATGGAACTGTGCCAAGATTTCGCTGATGGAATCGCATGGCTATGGGACGTACATCTTTCATGTAGCCAGCCGGGTGGATGGCTTCGACAAGAATGTAGTTGGAGGGCTGTTCACCTATGCCAATGACTCCTCCGAAATTGATATCGAGTTCTCGAAATGGGCCAAAGACACCACCGAAGATTCGCAGTTTGTGATTCAGCCGGGGTGGCATCCGGGCAATCATCACCGCTATTACCTCGATCAAACCGGGGAGCAGTCGACGCATTGGTTTAACTGGCAGCCCGACAGCGTGGTGTTTGCCAGTTACCAGGGGAACGTCGGCGATAATCCTCCGGTGGATCAACTGATGACACAATGGACGTATACCGGCGCCGATAATCCGAAGCCCGGCAAAGAGGCTGCGAAGATTAACCTGTGGCTGTACCGCGGAAATCCTCCGACGGATGGCAAAGAGGTGGAAATGGTCCTTTCCGGCTTCGAATTCCGGAAGTAAATCCAACCGATAAACGCTATGCACATGAAAGAGATGAACGGTACACCGAAGCGGCAGCGCCTGTTGTCGCTCGATGCACTCCGTGGGTTCGATATGTTTTGGATTACCGGTGGGCAGCGGGTCATACATGCCCTGGCGACCCTCACCGGATGGCCGCTGTTTAAATATTTACACGGGCAGATGGACCACGTGAAGTGGGAGGGATTCCAATTCTACGATTTGATATTCCCGCTCTTCCTGTTTCTCGCCGGTGTTTCGATGCCTTTCTCGTTTGGGAAACGGCTGGCTCGCGGTGATTCGAAAGCAAGCATTTATAAACACGCGTTTAAGCGGATGATGTGGCTGATTGTCCTGGGAATGCTGTACAACCGCATCCTCAATCTCGACGCGGAACACTTTCGTCTGGCGAGTGTGCTGGGACGCATCGGGATTGCCTGGTTCTTTGCCGCCATTATCTACCTGAACACGAACCTGCGCGCGCAGATCATCTGGTTCTGGGGCCTGTTGCTGGCCTATTGCCTCATGATGCTGTACATTCCGGTCCCGGGATTCGGTGCAGGCGTGCTCACACCGGAAGGCAACCTCGAAGGCTTTATCGATCGCCTGCTGATTCCGGGTACGTTATACATGAAAGAGATGGAGGCCGAAGGTATTCTGAGCACCATCCCGTCCATCAGCACGGCGTTACTGGGTGTGTTTGCCGGGCGGCTGCTGATTTCCGAAGATGTTCGTTTGAGTAAGCTGCGGAAAGGACTCATCCTGATTGGTGCGGGCATTGTATCGCTGGGACTCGGTGAATTGTGGGGATTGTGGTTTCCTATTATCAAGAAATTGTGGACCAGCTCGTTCATGCTCTATGCCGGCGGATGGAGTCTCATCCTGTTGGGGATATTTTACCTCATCATCGACGTTTGGGGCTTCAAAAAATGGGCGTTCTTCTTCGTGGTGATTGGATTGAACCCCATCACCATCTATTTAGTGCAGTATAAAATCATCGATTTCGGTAACATGCGCAACTTCTTCTTCGGCGGATTGATGCATCTCACGCCCCATCATATCGCGGGGCTCATCGGTGCCGTCGGGTACGTAGCCTGCGTGTGGGCGTTCCTGTACATTTTGTACCGGAAAAAGATATTCCTGAAAGTATAAAGGGAAAAGAAAAAAGATGTTTGGTTAGTAGTAAGCAGTGATTCATGCAATGTGTTCAACACTTGCAGTTACCCTAAGCTGTATCGTCCTGAAAAAAGTTTACAGGTTAGACATTTAAATTTACTTGTTTTTTATAATAGGTTTTCCATCTTTTTTTGAGTGTACCCGATCTGAGATGTGCCTGTTCCGGTGTGAGCATATTGCAGCTCAGATGCGGACGTCTATTGTTGTACTTGTTTATTGTCTTTTCTAACTGACTGTTTGTGAAAATGATGTTCTTGCTTACTTCGAGATGAAGATATTCATCTTTAAGAATACCGTTAACTCTCTCGGCAATGGCATTGTCTCGTGGATTACTGTTCTCTGTCATGCTAACCTGAATTTGGTAATCCTGAAGCAGGTTGACATATTCCTTAGAACAATACTGAATCCCCCGGTCTGAATGATGTATTAATCCTGCGACAGGTTGACCGAGACTTTTTAAAGCCCTCTGCAAACAGGCAACAGCATGTGTGCTATCCAGATCAATGGCCAGATGGTATCCCAATATTTTTTTTGAATAGGCATCTGTCAGTAAAAATAAATACCGGAAACCGGAATGCGTTTTTAGATAGGTAATATCACTTACCCATAGCTGGTTTGGGCCGGAAGGTATGAACCCCTGGATTAAGTTGGGATACTTTCTGTACCAGTGATGGGAATTGGTAGTGATGTGTTGTCGCCTCCTTTTTCTGATCAGCATTCTTTCAGTGGAAAGTAAGTCAAACAAAGCATCACGTCCCATCTTAATGCCGAGCATTTCTAAATCAGGCTTGAGTAGATGATATAGTTTTCGGGTTCCCATTCTCGGATGCTCTTTTCTAATTTCATTAACCATCTGAACAATAATGTGATTTTCGACAATCGCCCGTTCCTGCTTTTTATAATGCTTATGATGAGCTTGCCTGGTGAAACCAAACAGTCGGCATATCCTGCCCAGACCAACGCGCGGATAGCAATACTTTAACGCCTGGACCGTTTGGTTACGGACTTTTTTCTGATCGGAATGTGAAATTGCTTTTCCGCAATATCGATCATTTGTGAAAATCCTTCGGAGCGGAGTTTTTCATCTTCCAGTTGTTTTTCTAACTCCTTAATACGTCTCAGAAGGGCCGTTTTGGAGATTTTATCATCCGGTTCCATACCAACAGAATAAACCTTTTCATTACCAAATTTACGAATCCATTTTAAAACTGTTGTGTGTCCTTTGATATGGTACTTCCGTCGGGCTGCTTCTTTGGTAATAAGCCCCATTTGTACTTCGTTAACGACTTGTTTTATAAACCTCTCGCTATACATACTAAATCCTGCCATAAGTTTACTTTTTGTGTAAACCTATTTCAGGACAAGACAAGCCTCCCCTTTAGGGGAGCTCCGAGAAATCGGGGGGTGGGGTGATTGTTACGGTGGGCTTTCTATCCGAATTCATCATTTGCATTCTCTTTCCCATCAACCCATAAAAAACAAAACGGTTATGAAAACAATGAAATTCATACTGGCCTTTTTCCTCCTGGCGGGAGTTGCTGTTTCCGCGCAGGCGGAGATCAACATCATTCCGCGTCCGGTAAGCGTAGTGCCCGGCAACGGTACCTACACACTGACGGCGAAGACGGCCATTGTTTCGAGTGAGGCAACCCAATCCGAAGCCGGTTACCTGGCAGGTATCCTGGCGAAAGCTTTCGGCGAAAAGCCGCACATCAAAGAGAAAGGCAAAGGCATCGAGCTGAAGCTGAATGCAACCCTGAAAGACTCGCTGGGCGACGAAGGTTACCTGCTGACGGTGGAGCCCAAGCGGATTGTCATCGAAGGGGCGACCCGTACCGGCGTATTTTATGGTATTCAGTCGCTGCGGCAGCTGTTGCCACCCGCGTTTGAGTTCCATCCCGGTAAGGGAAAAACCGCTGCCGTTCCGGTGGTAGCCATTGCCGACAAGCCACGTTTTGCGTGGCGGGGATTTATGCTCGATGTATCGCGCCATTTCAAAGGTGTGGACGTGGTGAAAAGCATGCTCGACCAGATGGCGCTGATGAAGATGAACGTCTTCCACTGGCACCTGACGGATGACCAGGGATGGCGCATCGAAATCAAGAAGTACCCGAAACTGACGTCGGTAGGCGGCTACCGGAAAGACACACAAGCGGCCCGTCACAGCGACAAACGCGAAGGAAAGCCACACAGCGGTTTCTATACGCAGGAGCAAATCAAGGATATCATCGCGTATGCCACTGCACGGCACATTCGCATCGTTCCGGAGATTGAAATGCCCGGTCATGCTTCGGCAGCCATTGCAGCTTATCCGTGGCTCGGGGTGTTGGGAACCACGAAAGAGGTGCCGGTGACCTTTGGAAAGCTGCCCGACTCGTTTAACATTGCCGATCCGCGCGTTATTCAATTCCTCGAGGATGTGCTCACCGAAGTTTTCAACCTGTTTCCCGGTAAGGTGGTCCATATCGGGGGCGATGAGGTGATGTACGACGCGTGGAAGAAATCGGAAGCCATGCAGGCGCTGATGAAGAAGGAAGGACTGACTTCTCCCGCTGATTTACAAATCTGGTTCACCAACCGTATCTCGCAGTTCGTCGACAGTACGGGACATCGCATGATGGGATGGAACGAAATCCTCGGCGATAACGTGCATGAGTGGCAGGATTCGGCCGATACACAGGTAAAACAGACGCTGGCCAAATCGGCTATCATCGAATTCTGGAAAGGAAGTCTCGATTTGATCAACAAGGCGGTTTCGAATGGCTACGATGTGGTGAATGCTTACCACCGGATGACCTATCTCGATTATAACTATAAAATGATTCCGCTTTCGAAAGCCTATTCATTCAATCCCATTCCTGAAGGACTCGACCCGAAGTACGATTCGAAGATATTAGGCTTCGGTTGCCAGATGTGGAGTGAGTGGATTCCCACCACAAAGTCGATGGACCTGAAAGTATTCCCCCGGTTAGCCGCTTACGCTGAAGTAGGCTGGACGCCGCTGCCCGATAAAAACTATCAACGCTTCCTCGACGCCTTACACCAAATGGAACAACGCTGGCAGCTGGAAGGTATCGATTACTATAAAGGAGAGGAATAGGGAATATTCAACGATATAAAATGCAAAGCACATAGAGCCGGGGAATTTCCCCGGCTCTGCTATTATGGTACGTTGGTTGATGACCGTTTTCCCCGTAGGGTCACGACATGTCGTGACCGTTACAACGCGCTATCCCCAGATTTTTTAGGCGTTTGGTGCACGGCCACGATGTATCGTGGCCCTACTGCGCTGTTAGGTTGCCTTTGTAGCGTTCAGTTCGTCATTTGCAGCGGCCCAAAGTCCCCTTTAGGGCCCCGAATTGTAAATAACATCGGGGTAGGGGTGAAAATTTGGGCATGTCGTGACTGCTGCAATACCAGTTCCTTGTAATACTTCGAAATTGGGGTGAATCTCAGAATATATCTCATTCCGGCAACCAAATACCATCCATCCGTTAGTACCCGGCTTACAACTGGAAAGTTAGTTCCGTTGTTTTGCCCGAATGAATTTGAAACAGTACCTGCTTCGAGTAGTACCTGTCGGCAATGGTGTAGTTATAATTTAAGTAGTAGTTACCCGGATTCAGGTCTTTGACGGTAAGCACTCCCTCGAACAGGTTTTTATCGAGACCGGATATCGCCTTCGACGCATCGCTCTGGAGGGTAATGGTATAATCAATTACCGGAAGATAGTTGTTGTTGGGCGTGAAGTTCACTTTTAATGCGCCGGTTCTTAGGCTTACTTCGTCTTTTTTGCAACTGCTGAAGGTAGCCAGGATAGCTACGAAAATCAGCATCATCTTTAAGGTCGTCTTGTTGGTCATTTTATTTTTGTTTTTATAGTTGATGTGATGCAACGATGCGTTCATCCGCTTAAAATCCTGTTATGCAGGAATCGACGGAAAACGATATCGCTAAAAACCTAAGTTAGTTCGCTGCCTGGTAATCGTAATGGGTTACCGGTAATGCGGTTTACCCAAATATAATAAATATTTATCCGGTTAACGAAGAGATACAAAAGTTTTAGGACGTATCCCGTAGAGGCACGACATGTCGTGACCGTTGCAACGCGCTACCCCCAAACATTTCCGGTGTTTGTCATGCGGCCACGATGTATCGTGGCTCTACAGCGCTTGCGATATAGGGTATGTGCGTTTGCATTGTAGGGTCAGGATATATCCTGACCGATTCACTGCCCGATTGCCGGTAATTTTAGAAGTTGGGTGCCCGGCCACGATATATCGTGGCCCTACATCGTTATTAGGTTGCCTTTGTAGCGTTCAGTTCGTCATTTGCAGCGGCCCAAAATCCCCTTTAGGGGACAGAGGGGTGAATACCACGATATATCCTGGCGCTATTGCGACACGACGTTGAAAGCTGCTGTCATTTATAACGCTAATCACATCTATCCACGATAATCATCGAAGCCTTTAATGGAATGGGGACCTAAGCCTCCCCGTTTGGGGAGGTTGGGTGGGGCAATGAAGCACCGACAAATCATTGACCAGCACCTGTCCCAACCTTACACCAACCTATTCATAGTGATACAAAATAGCAGAGACAAGGCATTGCCTTGTCTCTGCAGTTATCGAATATTGTTTGATGTCTTCCTAGCTTGCCGGCGGATACTGATCAATCAGTTTGTTTTGTTTGGCGGCGGCTTTCAGGAAATCCTTTACCGTCATGGGTTTGTACCCGCGCGAACGGTTCAGATGGCCTACTTTGAAGAGGAGGCTCTGCGATTTGAACAGCGCTTTGTACAGTTTGAAGATCGAAACCTCGGGGTCCCAGGCGCTGATGGCTTCCGAGCCGGCACCGTTAATTTCGATGATGGAAAATCCTTCGCCTTTTTGCAGCAGCTCGGTCGATTCGAAGCGCACATCGAAGCGGCCAAAGTAGAACTCCGGCATACTTTGCGCAATGGCATCGATGCGGGCGCTCAGCTCCGGCGTAATCAAATGACTGGCATCGCGGTAGAGACCGCCTACGCGGATACTCCCAATAAACGACAGGCGAATCAGTTCACCGTCGGCCGGCACCATGTCGAGGTACTGCTTCTCGAGGCTCATGTGCTCGGTTTTCCCGCCCAGGTAATAATCGGCATGGGTTTTCATGCGCGGATTGTTGCGGATAAGGTCGCGCAGGGTCGATGTTCCGTCGCCATACACATACGGGAAATAGCGTAACGTCACCGAAATCACCTTGCCGTGTTCCTCGCCCGGATACCGGACGTAGAAGATACCCGCTTCGCCGTCGTGTTGCACCGGACGCTGCAGCAGCAGTTTTTCCCCTTTCGGGTATTCATCGAGGTAATGGAGCAGGTGCGCATCCTCTTCCACGAGGCGCACGCCGTATCCCTGCCAGCCCACGTCGGGTTTCACCACCACCGGGAACTCCAGGCCTTTTTCCTTCATCAGCGAAAGCGCGTCCTGCAAATCGGCATCCACGCCCTTACCGTTTCGTTCGAAGGTCACAAACTCGGCCACCCATTGCTGGTGGTCGTCGCCAACCTGTTCCATGATATCGCTCTTCGACTCGCCCCAGAAACCGCCGGTTTCAATCATGGGGTTCGATACCGTGGGCAGGGTCAGTGAGCGATAACGCGCCGAGAGGAATAACCAGCGTAATCCGACCGGTAAATAAAATAATCCGTTGGGGAGGCGTTCAGCCAGCGAGACGAACCTTTTCAGTCCGTCGGGTGACGGCATCCCGGTATGCCTGTTTTTCCGTCCGGGCTTATATGTTTTCAGCATTTTCAAAAATGAGGGAGCTTCGTCGTCGTCGAGGGCCCGTTCGGTCACCTTGGCGAACTTCGGTTTCAGCAGGCTGGTGGAGGCGAATACAATAACTATGATGGCGACGAGTATCCACGCCCAGTAGTTCAGGTGCACCAGCACCAAATCGCCGAACACAATCACCAGCGTAAGGGCGATGGAGGTGTACACGCCACCGGTGATGGCCGACAGCAGGGTGAACCGTCCCAGCGGGATTTTAAACCAGCCGCAAGCCACGAAAGTGGGGAAGAGGAGGCCCGGTGTGAGGCGGCACATAATGAGCACCTTCGTCAGGTTCGATTCAATCCAGTTGTGGAGGCGTTCGACCTTGGGTCCAATGATTTTGCGACGCAGCCAGGCGTTCTTTTGGGCAAACCGTCCGAGGAGATAAATGAATACATCGCCGGCGACAATTCCCGTGAAAACGGCAGTATAGACCAACACGAGGGGTACGTGATGCTCGACACGCGAGAACCCCGCCGCCAGTATGGCAGCATCCTCGTGAATAAAGGTCAGGAAGAATATCGCGAGAAAATGCTTTAACCATGTGAGGTTAAAAAGCGTCATCGTCATATCTGTATCGTTAAGGTAAACCCTTTTAGTTGGTTGGTCGCCGCCAAAAGCGCGACTTCCACCGGAACTAAAATACTCAATTTGTTTTATTATTTAACAGGTAAAAGTTGAAAAATGCAGTAGCCCCGCTGGCCCCTTCATTACCCGCCTGTTACCCCATTAGACAGCCGGAGTCGATGATTTGTTACAGTTTGGCAATACATTCTTCCACAGTTTTTTCGGTCCGATGCCTCCGGAAACACGTTTTAGGGAAAATTCCGGCCAGTAGATGAGCATAACCGCCACATTTGGGTCCGTTGACGGCCGGTTTTTATCAATTAACATCCGTTGTATGGCATCTGACGGTCAATATTTGTCCGGAGACGGTCGTTGTATTGTATTTAACGACGCTTGTATGACAATTAACGGTCGATTTATTGCAATTAACGACGCTTGTATAGCAATTGACGATCGAATTATTGCATTTAACGGCTCTTGTATGGCAATTGACGGCCGTTGTATTACATTTAACGACGCTTGTATGACAATTGACGGTCGATTTATGGCAATTAACGGCGCTTGTTTAGCAATTAACGGTCGATTTATGAACGGAGACGACGCTTGTATGAACGATGACGGTTGTTGTATGACCGGAGACGGCCGATATTTGTCCGCCGTAGAGACGCAATGCCTTGCGTCTCCTTGCTTTGCGTCTTTTTTTCCTTGCGTCTCCTTGGTTGCGGGGAGTATTCATTAAACTGTGTCAGGGGCTAAAATAATGCTGTTTCAGTGCTGTTGTAATGTTGATAACTTTGGCGAAGCCTGAGAAAGTTATCAATATTTCAATGGCACATTTTAAGTTAATGGGCCGCATCGTTCTCCGAATTTGATAATTAATTCCTGTCTGATCTGTCCCCAGAATGGTGGCTTGGATAACCATGATTTGGTTATCTCCTCCTGGGCCAGATAAAGTAATTTCATCAAAGCAGTTTCACTGGGGAAAGCTCCTTTTCGTTTGGTAACCCTGCGTATCTGCTTGTTAAAACCTTCGATGGTATTGGTGGTGTACATGATACGCCGAAGATGTTTGGAGTAATCGAAAAACCGCGTCAGATGATGCCAGTTGGTTCGCCATGACTTAATCACCAACGGGTACTTTTCACCCCATTTCTCTTCAAAACGGTCCATCGCCAGTTCGGCTTCTGTCAGGTTCGAGGCCTGGTAGACCGGCTTCAAATCGTTGTTAAACTCCTTCCGGTTTTTAAAAGCCAGGTATTTGAACGAATTACGGATTTGGTGAATCACACACAACTGTACATCGGTTTTGGGAAAAACAGCCTGTACTGCTTCACTGAAGCCTTTCAGGTTATCCATGCAGGAGATCAGAATATCGTTAACTCCCCGGTTCTGCAAGTCAGTCAGTACACTCAGCCAGAATCGGGCACTCTCACTCTCTGAGATATACATCCCGAGTAGTTCTTTCCGGCCTTCCATGTTATAACCCAGAATGATATAAACAGCCTTGGTGATGACCTGTCCGTTCTCTCTTACCTTAAAATGCATCGCATCCAGCCATACAATGGAATAAACAGGCTCAAGACGCCGCCCTTGCCACTCCTGGATTAATGGTATTACCTTATCGGTTATTGCACTCAGCTTACCTGTGGATACATCCATCCCGTATAAATCCAGTAAGTGGGACTGGATATCCGCATAGCTTAATCCCTTGCTGTAAAGCGATAAGATACGATGCTCAAATGCCTCCCCCAGAACAGTCTGCCGTTTCTTTATCAGCTCCGGCTCAAAGTCCCCGTTCCTGTCCCTTGGCGTTTCCAGTTCAAAACTCCCCTGATCGGTCTTTACCCTTTTGCGGTTATGACCATTACGCCGGTTTGGCTCAACAGCTTGTTCCAAATGGCTATCCAGTTCGCCATCCAATGCTCCTTCCAGAAAGTCCTTAAATAAAGGTAAAAGCACGTTGTCCGGTCCACTTAAACCTTTACCACTCTTCAAGCCTTCAATGGCTTCCTTTTTGAACTGCTCGTAGTCAAACTTTTCTTTATCCATACCATGTAAAGTTAATTATACATATTACTTACATGACACAGTTTTTTGAACACTCTCTGGTTGCGTTGTTCCTGGTCGACCTACAATGCTTGCGTCTCCTTAATGGCCCTGTTCAAAGCTGGCAAACCTTGTCTGAACCGGGATTTCGCAGATTAACCAGATTACGCAGATGGGTGCAATGGTGTTGTTGGAAACATGGTAGAGACGTAGCAGGCTACGTCTCTTGGGCTTTTCTTTGTTGGCTTGGCTTTTGGGAGCTGGGAATTTTAGGATAAGATATAGGGGCGTCGAATAGAGTTTTTAATTTTTCTTCTTGTTATTTAGTGAATTAAGTTTAATGTATCCGTAGATCAAAATAGACAATATATATAATGGGAATATTATTATGGTAAATATACTACCCAATGAATTTAAGTGTTTAGTTGCCCATGCATAGAAACCATGCGTACTAATAATTTCCTTAGGCTTTATAATTCCGTTAGGGGAGGTTATTGATATGTCATCAGGGTAATAAATATTACTCCATATTCTGATGCTTAAACTTTTTCTTCCTCTTAAACTAGGTAATTCAATGATGTTCTTAAAATTTGAATATTTGATTATTTTTCGATTAGCTTCTAACTCATAATACCCACCATCAAATAATCCACTGTTTAAGACTTCTATTTGCAACCCTTTGATTTCATTATCACCATTATTAGTAATCTCCAAAATAGCTAAATTCCAACCCTCAAAGAACTTCGAGATTGTATTTTTATCAAATTGAGTCCTGATTTTGTTAGTTATATGTTTTCTTGCTTCATTAAGTTTAATATTTATACTAGTGAACATCTTTTTTGTTATTAGCCTATTTTGGGGTGGTTCAGCTTCGAGAGTAGATTTCGATGCAAGGATAATTGTATCAAGGTAATTATTGATTGTATCTTGATATGCCATGAAAATTTCATCGTAATCATTTGATAAATGATAAGAGTCGATGCTGTCAACAAATGTGCTATATATTTTAGGTAGGTGAAATTCTCGTATCTCTATAGTTGCCTTAATATTATTTCTTTTGGTTTTGTTGGTTATCCAATGTCCTAAACCTACTAATGCTCCAATAATGGTAAGTACAACAGCAAGTTTTCCAGCGAAGTCCCAATTGATAAATCTGTTTATTTTCATTTTATGAAAAGCGTTGGTTGGGAATATTAGACAAATAAAGTAGTATAATTATATTAAGGTGCATTTTGAATAATTCTTGAAAATGTTTCCCGGAATTTCAGCGTATAATTTACTAACCAGTCTAAAGCTTCGTCCACTTTCTGCTGATCATTGAAATTAGTAGTATGTAACAGTACAATAACTTTATCTCTATTGTCCGGATTTGGATTCCATATGAGTTGTTGACCGATATTTTTCTCAATCTCAACTTTCTTACTTTCCAAAAATGGTAACATAGAATCAGCTATTTTATTACCAATGTAAACCCGGATACCGACGGTATTCTCTTCTGTGTTACAGGTGTTGGACAGATGAATGTTTGATTTGCCTAAAGAAATATCAAACCAGTATTGAGGTCTGGGAGTTTGTAATGAGGGGATCTTCCTTGTCTTGGCAAGCTTATCTTTGAACTTGTTCCAGAACTCATATTGGAATTTTTTGTTTTCAGACAAATCTTCGATTGCTTTTGAGCGTGCAGCCTGTCTAACTGCTTGATTTGGCTTGCTGATGACATTAAATCTTAAAGCCGGATTGCTGTTATCAATTTGCCAAAGTTCGATTTGTAATCCATAGAATGATATGTCATCTGTTGTATGGTCATTTAGCCAATCCAGCGATTTTTTGTGTTCTTCTGTGAAATTAGTTGCAATCCAAATGATAGATGATGCATCTAATACTGAGGCATAGGTAATGGATTTCCCCAAATGGTCATGATTAGTTTTTTCCAATTGATTTTCAATAACAACATATTTTCCTGAACCAGTGTCTTTTGCTAATATGTCGGCTGAGTATGGACCAACTGCAACTTCCGTGTTCTCTACTTCAAGTTCTAAGCCAAGCGCTTTGTTTAACTCATGGATGTTACTTGCAAGCCATGGAGTGAAGTCTGTTGCTTCATTATGCCATCTTTTTCTGGGTGTTACTGTCTTCAATATTCCTAGTTCCATAGGGCTACATATTTGTTTTTCCTGACTCTCTTTCTTGCTTTGATCTTCTAATAATCCTCAAATTGTAGGTCAGTATAGATTGGTGTATTTCAATTAAAATAGAGGTTACTAATTGGATGATTACCAAATTTAACAAAATGAATTCACCTATCTATTTATCATTCGATGTTTTTATCAACAAGATAAGAACGGGCAGGGATGGGGTAATTGTCTCGCTGATTTGGGTTAATGACTTTTCTTTATTCGCTTGGTTTTTAGAGTACTGAATTTAGGGATAGGATAACTTGGTTTTTAAAAAAAGCTCCGTGAAGAGCGGAGCTTTTATGGTTTCGAATTTAATGTTTACAAAAACATGATGTTCTTATGCGGCATCCCAAATTGCAATGATCTCATTGCTGAGTTCATTAATAAAATCATCATATTCTTGAGTATTTATTGGTGCAGAAACAATTCGTTCATCAAAAATATCAATCGTTAGGCAGTTCTTTGGTTCAACCTTCTCACCAGGTTCTTTAATATCGTCGAGATATTTATATATCAAAGACGAAATTAGTTGAGCTGTATCAAATGAAAACGGTTTGCTTTTACCAACATGCACCTTTATTGCACCTAAAACCAAGGTTCCTTTTTCGTTTCTGTACCTGAAAACAATATCTGGAGAAATTGAAATGTTTAAACCATTTATATTTATTGATTTCTCATCGGGCTGGTATATTTCAACATCTTTCCTTTTTACAACATCAGGTAATTGCATGTTTGAGAAATGTTCCAAAGCCTCTATCGAAACCTGTTTGTCTATTCGCTTCCTTTTGTTATCAGGTTTGCGCTTTAACAATATTTCGATACCATTGATTATTGGTGCTAAGTCACCTTTTTTCCTAAGGCTTAATCTTATTCTTGATTTAGCTAGTTGATACCAAGGGATAAGGAAAGAATTGGGTCTTTTTTGCTGACCAATAATCCGTTTCTTTGATGCTTCCGTCTTTGCTTTGCTGTACTCGGCGAATTGATTAATTGAAATACTTTTTTTCATTGTGTTTTGATAGTTTAAATGTAAAGAATACCATGCGTTGGGTCTCCTTTTTTGAGTTTTAATAAACTACTTGATTGTCCGGTGAGTTTTTTAACCGGAACCACATGAACAAAAGCTGGACGGAATTTGTAGATAGAATAGAAAAGACTACATTTGCAATCCAACTAAATGAAAAAACGGAATCAATAAAAAGGGGGTCAGTCTCCTAAGTGCACGGCAATGCATTTGATTCCAAGACATTAAAAAATCAGTCGTTTGTGGTAGAATGACTGATTTTTTGTTTATCAGTGACCGGCAACTTTTTTTGCAATTCTATTTAACCAATTATTATGCCATAGGGATAAATGTCAGTATGGCATGTGTTATAGTATTTTTTATGTCAGTTTTATCTGTCATGATGGCATAACATGGCTTGTCGTTTCTTGTTGTATGACAGGTTTTTGTGGGATGTATTATAGCATTGCGTTTATACTGATGAGACTCTCCTGATCGGAACGTTAGAAAGGATGTTTTGTAGAATGGTGACGATAGTGTCAATGCGATAACATCTGTATGATAATTGTCAGAACCGGGATTACGCAGATTAACCAGATTACGCAGATTGGGGGCGGTGGTTTTTCATTTGCGCCATGATGATTCAAACAAAAGAGACGCAAGGCATTGCGTCTCTACGGGCTCTTTGTTCGGAGGTGCTGCAAATTAATGGAGATGGTACCGCTTATGGGTGCTTCTTCATCTGGGTAATCCAATAATCTGTGTCATCCGGGTTCAGACAGAGAGACGCAAGGCATTGCGTCTCTACGGGCGCTTTGTTCGGAAGTGCTGCAAATCAATGGGGATGGTACCGCTTATGTGTGCTTCTTTATCTGTGTAATCCAATAATCTGCGTCATCGTGGTTCAGACAAAGAGACGCAAGGGGTTGCGTCTCTACGGCAGTGCAATGTAGGCTAACAGCTTAACCTTTCATTTTCAAATCGGGTCATTCAGATGCATATTTTAAATTTGCCAATATCCTTTTAACGATATCTGTCTTAGGTTGAATTTTATCTACCTCATTGTAGATTGTCGTCACATCAATTCCGTCATCGACAGGCATTTTAAATTGTTGAATGATCCAATCGATGTCGACCTTTGGATCATTCTTCGACATCTCAATTGCTTTTATTGTTTGCGTTGTATTTTCTTTCAAGAAATAGAATAGATTCCAGTTAGCTGCCTCTGAGAATTCTGCATTGTTTTTGCATTCAGGCCGATATGCTCGTAGGAACTTTACAATCATTTCAGCCGTCAAGTTCTTTTGATTTTGTCTAAGTTCCTTAATTACGGAAATATTACACAAACAACTGTCAGGCTCGTTTTTTTGCCCAAACGCATTAACAGCTAGCGTTAGTAAGATTATGGTGAGTAATTTTTTCATATTCTCCTTCTATCTTGTGTTTTGCATTCTGGTTAAATTTAACAAAATGAATGAATCCGTGTCGCGGGCATTTCATGTTTTTCAGGATGGGGTAACTGTCTGAACCGGGATTACGCTGATTGAAACGGTGTAGAGACGCAATGCTTGCGTCTCATTATTCGTATGGTTCGGAAGTGCTGCAAATTAATGGGGATGGTGTCGCTTATGTGCAGTGTCTTTTAATCTGTGTAATCCAATAATCTGGTTAATCCGGGTTCAGACAAATGAGACGCAAGGCATTGCGTCTCTACGGGCGCTTTGTTCGGAAGTGCTGCAAATTAATGGGGATGGTACCGCTTATGTGTGTTTCTTCATCCGGGTAATCCAATCATCTGGTTAATCCGGGTTCAGACAAAAGAGACGCAAGGCATTGCGTCTCTACAGAGATATTGTAAATCGTTTAAAACGTACTTTATCTGAGATTCTCGTATACCCAATCTTTATAACCATTAATTTCGGAAGCGAAGTCCACGATTCTGTCTGCAATCCAATGTTTCTCATCCTTATATACGTATACTAGGTCATAACTTTTTAAGGAACTTTCAGATGTGGCCCAGATTGAATCAGAGTATCCATTGCCGCCTTTTTGCAACTCAACTTTTAGACCATTGATTTGCGGAAGCGCTTCAGGATGCTCGTTTAAGTAATCGTATTCTTTACCTGAAAGAATACCGGATATTCTGAGGAAATTTTGTTTTGCATTCCATATAAAGCAGGAATAGTTATTAGATCGTGTATTTACGTCAATAGATCCATTGTTTTGTCTGACCCGGATTCTGGAGCCCAACTTGCTCGACAAGTTTTTCTCAATATATCCTCCTAAATCAAAATCAGCTTCCTCTTGTTGGTCTGGTTGGGGAGCCTTCTGAGTAAAATCGATATTCAAATATCGTTCACTAAAATCAATCAGCTCCTGGTATTCCTCTTCTGTTTCTGTTGCATAAGCCAATTCCAGTGAATTGATTTCTGAACTTAAAAGCAAATTCATGGACGATACAATTGCATACTTTTCGTTCAGGTAGAGCTTGCAATGTAGATCGGGAATAGCTGAATAATCAATGCCTAATTCATTCAGCTCCTGAAATGATGTTTGGTTCGTTTTGTCATCACGGATGATGAATTGGAAAGGTATGTTTCTTCTTTTTAGGTTATCAAATTTCTTTAAGAGTTTATACCACTTCGATATTTTAACGTAGGGTGAAACGATAATGACAAACTCGTCACTTTCTTCAAACAGTGTCATTATCTTACTTGAAATCTCGCTAGGTTTAATGAATTTCATCTGATGTGTATATAAAACAGTTCTTTATTTCTTAAAACGTCTTGTCTTCTGTCGCAAAGCGAATGTGAAGGGTAATATTGATTTGGATTCGGGCGCCAAATTTAACAAAATGAATGAATCCCTGTCGCGGGCATTTCATGTTTTTCAGGATGGGGAAATTGTCAGAACCGGGATTACGCAGATTAACCAGATTGTTGGCGATGGCGTTGTTGGGAACGTGGTAGAGACGTAGCATTGCTACGTCTCTACGATCGCCATGTTCGAGGCCGGGAATAATTGAATGGTCGTTGCCAGAGACGCAAGGCATTGCGTCTCTACGAGAGCGATTTTGAATAACAGCTTAACCTATGATTTTCAATCCGGTTTATTCAGATGCATATTTTAAATTTGCCAATATCCTTTTAACGATATCTGTCTTCGGCTGAATTTTGTTCACCTCGTTGTAGATTGTCGTTACATCAATTCCGTCATCGACAGGCATTTTAAATTGTTGAATGATCCAATCGATGTCGACCTTTGGATCATTCTTCGACATCTCAATTGCTTTTATTGTTTGCGTTGTATTTTCTTTCAAGAAATAGAATAGATTCCAGTTAGCTGCCTCTGAGAATTCTGCATTGTTTTTGCATTCAGGCCGATATGCTCGTAGGAACTTTACAATCATTTCAGCCGTCAAGTTCTTTTGATTTTGTCTAAGTTCCTTAATTACGGAAATATTACACAAACAACTGTCTGGCTCGTTTTTTTGCCCAAACGCATTAACAGCTAGCGTTAGTAAGATTATGGTGAGTAATTTTTTCATATTCTCCTTCTATCTTGTGTTTTGCATTCTGGTTAAATTTAACAAAATGAATGAATCCGTGTCGCGGGCATTTCATGTTTTTCAGAATGAGCAATTGTCAGAACCCGGATTACGCTGATTGACCAGATTGCTGGCGATGGCGTTGTTGGGAACGTGGTAGATCGCCATGTTCGAGGCCGGGAATAATTGGATGGTCGTTACCCGAGCCGCAAGGCATTGCGTCTCTACGGGAGCATCGCTCAAGGCCGACAGGTTATTCAAACCCACGGCGGTGTTTCCGTGTGGTCGTCATCATCGGTTTGTCCCCATTGCGCCGGGTTGTTACGAATGTATTCACGGATACGCATCCAATCATTGTTATCACGGATGATATGATCGTAGTAACGCGGTTGCCACGCAAAGTCAGGTTGTGATAGTCGTGCGCGGCGCGTTACCGATGATTTAAATCCGCGGATCACGGACGGCAACGAGCCCCGTTTGGGTGAAATATTGGCCATGTGTTGGTTTTTTAATGATGGTCCGGAATGATTGGATTGAAATGCCTGCGTTGTTGGTAGAGACGTTGCATGCAACGTCTCTACGATCGTTCGATTGTCGGCCGGATTTTTCAATACAACAATCCCATGTGCATGGTTCGGCATGATGACAAATTCATCCAATTGAACAAATGGGAAATGGTTGGGAATTTCTTGCCAATGTTGATGGGCGATTTCCCCCAATTCCGACAAATGCATTTTTCCATTCCGGACGGTTCCGAAAAAATGTGCTTTCCCGGCGGTACAAATGGTGATAAAATAGGCCGCTTCATTGCGGTAATCCCACCAATTGGCTCGTGCAGTAAGAATACGGTATTGTTGGCGGTAGTGGTCGGACATGTATAGGTTCGGCTGGTTCGTTAATGAATATACCGATTTTATGGGAAATACGGATAGGTTGGCAATGTGTTTTTGAGAATGATGATTGTGTTTCTTTTAATAAATATTGTCTGTTTTTGATTCGATGTAACTAACTGTTATTGAGTTATTGTATTGTTTTTGAAAAAAATATCGAAAAAATATTTACAAAAGTGTGATAGCTTTCATCCCTTTGTTTGCGGGGGATAGGGACGAATGAAAAGCTAAATTGGAAGTTACTGTTTTGGATATGGATAAGGTTTTTGAAAATCAGCAGACAATAAACCTTTTTAGCCTGCCGTTTTAAGATGACAAAGACCCGTTCCTTCGGACGGATTTTCTCCCGATAAATGACTTAAATACAGCGTAATTAAGAAGTGGAAGAGGTATGTGTGTCAGGGTATGCTGTGTCGTATCGGCTTGACGGATGGATAGATGTTTGTCATCTATTATACAATTATTTATTAACTCGATTTAACTTGGATGATTATGAATCAAAGAAAATTATCTAAACTGAAGTCGTACCAGGTAACGAATGATTACCTGACGGCTAATGAGGGCAAGGTATCTGGCCTGCCGAATTATTCTACGTACAAAACCACTTTGAGTGAGAACATTCCCAAATTGTTAGCCTTTTCAGCGAATCAATCGGGGAATATCACCGGTATTTCCGACGAGAAGAATGTGCTGAAGCAGCGGTTGGGAATACTGGCGTATGATACGTCGACCCGTTTGGTGGCGTACGCCCGTCAGAACCAATTACCAACGTTGCTGAAGGAAGCGTATTTCACCGAAAGTATGCTGAAGAAAGGAGCGGATGCGACGGTGCGTGACAGTTCGCGGAATTTGTATAACCTAGCAGAACCGTTGCTGGAGCAGCTGGCACCGTTTGGTATCACCGCCGAAACGCAAACCGCATTGAATGATGCTATCGAAGCATTTGCCAAAGCTATCCCGGTGAAACGGACGGTGGTGAATGAACGGCAGGACCAGTCATCGGAGTGTGATCGGTTGTTCGACGAAACCGACGCGGTGTTGATGCAGATTGATACGCTGGTGGATATGATTCGGCAGGCGGAACCTGATTTTTATGTTGGGTATCGCGGGGCCCGTATGGTGATCGATCCGCGCACCGAGATATTATCGGTGAAAGGCGAGGTGGTCGAAGCCGGAACCCTGGTGCCGGTAACGGGAGCCAACATCGAATTGATGCTGTTGCCGGTGAATGGTCATGCGCCGTTGACGAAGAAGAGCGCTGAGAAGGGTGGCTTTCGCATCAAATCGGTGACACCCGGTAACTACCAGATGAAAGTGTCGAAGTACGGTTACACAGAGCAGGTGTTGGATGTCGCCGTCAATTCCGGCGAAACGACCAAACTCACCATTACCCTCGCCAAAAATTAGCCCCAAAGAAAAGCCCCGTTGTTGCGGGGCTTTTTTTGTGAATCGTCTGAACCCGGATTACGCAGATTAATGGATTACACAGATGAAGGCCGCGTTACCTATCCAATGTCGTTTGACCAATCAACAAATATCTTGAAACAAACAGCGGTGCACACACCTGATAGTACAGATAAAGCTCCAACAGAGCTCACATAATCCATTTAATCTGGATAATCTGTGTAATCCCGGTTCAGACAATTTCATCCGTGTCATCGTGGTTCAGACAGTTTCGTTGTATTTCGAGTTAAGTAATCTTTTAAACTGCAAACTTTTGCTACCAAAATTGATGAGTAATCCTACCTCGATATGATAAGCTTCCAGGTAGTTTTTAGCTTGCGCCAGATGAACATCCTCCAATTGAGTGATAGCTTTTAATTCGACTGAAATGTGTTCTTCCACCAGGAAATCGACACGACGGGTCCCGATGTGTTCCTCCTTATAATAGATAGGCATTTCAAATTCCCGGTGAAAGTTCAATCCCATGTTATGCATTTCGATTTCCAACGCCCGTTGATAGATGACTTCCTGAAAACCGTTTCCCAGTGTCTTGTGCACTTCCATGGCAGCACCGATAATGTCTCGGGTGATTTCCTTGTATTTGTAAGTTTTGGTCATGGTTATTGGATTTGTGGTTAGTTGTTAGATTATAAATTTAATAAAATGAATTAACTCAGCTATATAGGCAGGGATGTTTTGTTCTACCGGTCCATTATTCAGGAGTGCTGTCAAATCATTTGAGATAGTGCAGCTCTGTTGCAGTGTCTTTTCCATCTGTGTAATCCATTAATCTGCGTAATCCCGGTTCAGACAGTTTCATCCCGGTTCAAACAAAAAGAGACGCGATGATTCGCGTCTCTTGAGTTAGGTTATTGGTGGTCGAGTTTGGAATTATTTTTTAATGCCAGTTAAACCGGTAGCCAACATTCAGGCTGAAGGTCTGGTTATAATAATGCATGGGATTAGGGATGAGGTCGCGGCCATAAGATTTGCCTACGGTTCGGTTCCAGATAAATTCGATAAGGATATCGCCCGGCTTGTCCTTCATCGACCACAAGTAGCCGGCGCCTACAAAGTATCCGGGTTCGGTATCATTGGCCCCCCGGTTATTCTCGTAGGTATAATCGGTTCCTCCAACAGTCACCTTTCCTTTTTCCTTTGAGTTGAGCAGTTTGGCAAACGTAGGACCGCCCTGCAGGTACAGTTCGTTTTCCTTTACCGGGAAATAGATTTTCAACGGAACATCCAGCGTCAGGTAGTTTTGAATCCAGTTGATGCGGCCATCCACCGGTTCGAAATCCTGCAAATCGTTGTTCCAGTGTTGGGTGGCATTAATGCGGTTACCCTTTTGGATATACGATGTCCCAATACCCAATGATAGCAAGTTGCTGAAACGGAAATCGAGTACGCCACCAAAATTCATTCCGGGCTTTAAGCGGTTGCTGGCGGGGTTATTGGCGTAAAAGTTATCCGGTGAGCTTCCGTTTAGATCGGTTTCGCTTTGCACATCTTCTCCATACATGTTCGCCAGGGTGAGTCCTCCTTTCAGCGATAAGCTAATTCCTTTTTTGTTGTCTTGTGCCTGGGAAACGATAGGCAGAATCAATAATAACAGCAGCGCAGTTTTCTTCATGATAATAGATTAGTTTATTATCAGATGAAGAGCGAGGCAGGATGGTTGCTTATTCAGATAAATTTATCTTCTTTATTCGTTTATCCCTTCCCGTCAGGTAAATGAAACTAATTCAATTTTTGCCGATACTTATTTGTGTGGATTAAATTGTCTTTTCAGAGGTATTCATCTAATTTTATTGGTGTTGCGTCAATCGTAAACCGCCTGGCATGAAGAACAGGTTGACCATATGGATGCTACGATGGGTTGTTCTTGTGGTTTTCCTTGCGGGCTGCAGCAAGGATGAACAGGAAGAGGATAGCCAACCTGATAACGAGGTTGTGGAAGCCTCGTGGATGAAATATTCCCCCATTCGCTGGACGCACAATGGAAATCCGTATGAGTCGACCTGGTGCATGGTCTATAGTGACGGAGCCGACGCTTCAATGAAGCAGCGGGTTGGCGCTTATGCCGATGAGAAGTTTTTCGAAATACTTGATTTATTTAATGTGCAGGATAATTCCATTTTGCACTTCCCGCCCGGCTACAACAAAATAGACGTGTACATTAATATGTACCACGAAGAGAATATTGCTGCTGCCTACTGGGGCTCTATTTTCGAGACCATTCGATCGTCTTCGGCAGACTTAAACCTTTACGATTATCTGTTTAAGCATGAACTAACCCATGAATTCGAATTTTTGATTGAGGCGGCAGTCAATCTCGGAACAGATGTTTGGTTTAGCGAGGGAATCGCCATTTACGGTGGGGGAGGATTGAACGGTATCCGGGACCTGGCAGATTTGGAAAACTGGATAGCCAATCATGCCGATGAACCGGGTGGAGGTAATCCGATTCATATTCATGTATGGGACGACTTTCCGCCGAATGCCGATATAACAGCCTATTACTACAACGTATTCGATCTGACCATGCGCTATATTCTCGACGAAAAGGGATTAGGAAAATCACCACTGGATATTCTGGAACTGTTTACCGATATCCGGAGCGGTGTTTTGTTTGCCACCTCATTTGAAACTCATTTTGGTATCAGTTTGAATGATTTCGAGACTCGTTACTACGATTTGATGAGGGACTATCTGAATCAGTAGAATCAGACAGCAACAATTGGACACAAATCATTCGACATTCGCTGGCTCCTTTCTCAGGAGTTGTTTATCCCTTCCCGTTAGGTAGACGAAACTAACCACGGCGAGGATTAAGCTGATACTAATCATTTCCGGTGAGCCCAAAAACATATTAAACCGGTCGGGCTCGGTTATGCTGGTGTTCGTTTCGACAAAATACAGCCGGTTCCCGAACATCACCATCATCCATCCGAAATGTAAGGCCCACGAGTACCCGATATGCCCGTTGAGAACGATTAGGCAGTTCCGCACGAAGGCTACCAGGAACAAGGTGGTTAGTGTTGTTAGTTCGAGCGTTCCCCGTTGCAGGAATATCCATCGGTAGAAGGCGAAATGAGCGACAGCAAAGAAAAGGGCCAGGCCGCCAGTGGCTAATAGCGAATTGATTTTCCATTTGCGAATAAGGAGATAGAGTGGAATCGCGCCCAGGATGATCTCTTCGTTCAGAATGTAAAAGATATCGTGGAAATAGTTCCGGCAATTGGTGAACTGAATGGCTGTCATGTGCCGGTTACCGATGTGTTGGATGAGCAGGATGGAGGCGACAATCATGATGAACGCCAGCAGAACTGTTTTGTGGAAGGTGGTGTGAGATATTTTGGTACCGGTCACCCGGCGAAACTGTTTACCCCAGATGAGGTAACTGAAAAACAGGATGAGCACCGTCCCGATGGAGGAGTACCACCAACCGTTGAAGTAGTAATAGGAAAAGAGCAGGTAAGAGCTCAATAGCAGGATGGTTAATATGGAATTCTTTATCCACTTCATCAGCATTTTCTAATCGAATGAGGTCACTTTTTATTTCCTGTAAACCAGTACTCAAATAATGAAATAATCAGGACAAACGGAATGAATATTATCAGTGCTCTGCCTGAATAGGCACCGGTAGTTTTGGGATCGATTTCCCGGGAGAACCTCTTCATTCTTCTGTTGAATATTTTCCAATAGCTGTTTTCGGTTTGCATGTCACCAATCTTTAGGATGTAAGTTTTTGTTTCCTCGAAATCCATTCGAATATCCCAATGGCCAGCAACGAACCGACGGCACTTGCCACAATATCGTATACGTCATAATAGGTACTGGCTCCCCACATCGGTTTTAGTTCTTCAATGGTGAGTATGATGAATACAATTGTAGAAGCGAGGTAGGCCAGTAGTCGTCCGTGCGGGGGTTTCCGGTTCACGATAGCATTAACGAAAGCCAGGCTAATGAGCAAGGCGGCCAGGAAGTTGGGAAAACATCCGGTCAGGGTATCCAGAAACGGCTGGTCATGAAAGGCCGGACGAAGAACGGATTTATTGAAGGAGACCAGTCCGAACAAGATAGCCAATAGAAAAGCATTCCCGGCCAGGATTCGTTTTCGGCCTTTTACTGAAAACCGTGGTGTAGGTTGGGTTGCATTCATAGAAAAGCTGTTAGAGAGAAGTAAGTTATCAAGATTTCCCGAGATAATCCATGTTGAAATATAGGAACCGGTTTATGAATCAGGCGTGTTCGCTATCAGCCGGTCGATGAAATTATCCAGGCTGTACTGCTCATGGTTTTTCTGGGCTGCCTTTAATGCTTCCTGTCCGGCTTCTTTCAGCGCGTCGATATTAGCTGGCGATGCGTCAGCCATATCTTTGGAATAGGTTCGTTTATCCTGCGGCACATCGACTCGTTTGTAGTTGTACTGATGTTCTTCGGCCAGCGAGCCAAACAATCGTTTCATCTGGTAGTCGACGGTGTCAAAGCTGCCGTCCATCATGATGTCGGGCATCGATTTAGCCCATTTGAGCAATCCCCAGTTGCCGCTTTTCTCCGATGCCGGGAAATCGACCTGTCCGCCGCCCGTCCCGATAGAGAGTATCAGCATCTGGTCAGCTGAGGGATAAGCGACCTGCGGGAAAACGGTGTTCCGGCATTCGGCGTAGCCACACATGGTCGGGTTGTTGGCATACACGCCGCCATCGATGTTCACCATCTCCTTTCCGGTGACAAGATTTTTAATCAAAGCAGAGGGAAAGTACGTAGGAGCCGCTGATGTGGAACGGGCCACATCTTTCACATAGAACTCCCGTTGTTTGTTTTCCGGTTCGCGGCTACTAAAGAAGAAAGATGATTTGGCGGCCAGGTCGTAGGTGGTCACGAGACACGGCTTCACCAGTTCGCTCATTTTCAGCTCACCGAACTCTTCGGTAAAGATTGATTCGAGATTCCGGGCCGTATATTTGCTGGCGTTGTACAGCTGACGCAAACCAAACCACGGATAATGTTTGGAGGCATTGAAGATGCGGTATCCTTTTTCGGAATAAAACTCCAGCGCCTGTGAAGCCTTGTATTTGGTCTGTGGTTGGTCTTCTCCTTTGTCCGGATTGGGCGTCAGGTAAAAGCAGGTAAGGATTCCTCCGGTGCTGGTCCCGATAATAAAATCGAAGAGGTCGGCCAGTCGGGCATTCGGATTACCGCTCTTTTCGATGTATTGGTTTTCGATGTATTCCAAAACCGTAGCCGGAATCATGCCGCGGATGCCGCCACCGTCGAGCGATAGGATGCGCACTTTCTTCATGATGAGGTTAATTGGTTGGAGAGTAAATTTATTGAATTAATGCTATTCCGGCAAAGCAGAAGAGTAGGAAAGGGGATGTTTCTCAATAGAATATAAGATTTCTAAATTGCGAAAGTAAAATGATTCAGTGGAATGCATACCGGGACGATTTAAGTTCATCCCGGTATACATTCAAAGGATTAGAAGCGGTATCCCAACAGGAAATAGTACTGACTAAGAGGAGAACTTAGCGTAACATACGGGGAAAAGCCTCCGGTTCGTTTGTACCGGGCATCTAAAGAGAAATGATGGTATTGCATTCCGATTCCTCCGATATAACCAACATCGTGTTTTTTAATGTCATCCAGTCCTTTGCTTTCTGTTGTTTCGAATCTTCCCACATCGGTCTTGTGGTTTGTCTCGTCGATGATGATACCATTGGAGAAACCTGCATTGATATACAGATAGCAACTTTTTACCGGGTATCGGAATCTCACCATGTTATTCAACGATAGGTACGAAAAGGCAAACTCAGCATTGATCTGTTCGGTATAGTAGATATCGTGGTAGTACCCATTGTAATCGGTTGACAACTGGTATGAGTTGTAGTTTAGTTCGTTGTATATCGACCATTTACCCTGGCTGCGGGGTAGAATGAAATCGAGGAACAGACCACCGGTTGGATTGACTGATGGCGATATATCGGCACTGGTCAGATAAACCATATCATTTCCGCCAAATTTAACCGTGGAGATAGTGGCTCCGGCCACGATTCCATATTCAACGGAACCTTTATCCTTTTTCTTTTGGAATTTTGGTGCCGTCGAAGATTGTTTGTAGTAGGCAAGGAAGAGGTTTTTCAGACTGGTCTTGCTATAGTCTGTTCTCTGAATTTGTTGCCGAACGGAAGGAGCGTTATTGAAGTACAGTACCAGTTGCCCGACATATCGTTTATTGATACGGACTTTATTTTCTTTGTTCGATTTATACACATTATATACCAGCAAATCGTATTGGCCATTCCGTCCAATGTAGAAGTTCTCAATTCCCCGCCGGTTCTTCAGGTAATACAAACTTTTGTCGCCTTGTATCAGGGTTTGCAGAAAGGTGGTATCCGTTGCTGTTTTTAGTTCTGTTTCGTCGCCCAGGTTGCCGGCCTTTCTCGAACTGACAGATGATTTTACGACGGCGCTCACATAAACTTCGCTGTTGGCTTCGAATGATCTAATTTCGAGTGGGCTATATGTTGTTGAAGTCGTTTTTCCTTCCTGTCTGAATGTTATCTTATCCGGATTCTTATCCCAGTTTCGGTAATCAATCTGCCCATGCAGCGTATCGCCTTTGGTGGTGACGACGTAACCGGGGATAAAATTTTGTTGTGAATAAGCATTCAGCGAAAGAAAGGTTCCCAGCATTAGAATCGCCAGGGATTTGAGCATTTTTGTTGTCTTCATAGGATTATTAGTTGTTAATATTCATAGAATTATCTTGTTCGTTAGAGGAAAATACAGGAGATGATTGCTATCGTATCCATGCATGGATATTTCGCAGGTTGGTTATTGCAAAAGAGATGATACAGAAGGTTAGGCATGGATGATTCTCTCCTTTTTATATACGCTGTTATACCGTTTTAATAGAAACATATTCAAAATCACAAAAAGGTCAGTTCAGTAGGCGAGGGTAGCTTAGTCTTCTACAATAATAATCATTTTTATGTTTTATTGGTAAACTTCTCCCGGATAAGGGAACAGATTGGTTATGTTCTTCAGCTTATTTTCACAGAATGTATGTCTATCACACTGGCAGAGGTGCCAATTTAGTCTACCGAATAACAGTCAGCATCTTTTCGTATGACATGTTTCTACCGGTAAGGATGGTAGCCGGCTGCTGTTGGTGAAAGTTTAGTTTTTATGCCTGTAATACCGGATATGTCCCGGCAGGATAAAAGCAACCAGCCAGCCAATGGCTTCCATCAGCAGTTGATCGGTTAACGACAGCAAGGATGCCGCATAAGCCAGTATCCCAAAGATGATGCCTCCGGCCAGGAGAAAGGGATACTTTAGAATACCACCGCTAACGACAATAGCAAAGGCAATAACGACCATGAAGATGGGATGCTGCAGTTCGAAATTGATCTGTTGCAGCACGTTATACTGAATGAGGTTAATGAGCACCAGGCTGACAAGCAGGGAGACCCAAACGTACCGGATGTAAATTTCCTGTTTGGCTACCGGCTTGGCCTGTCGCAGAAGGTAAAAGATGGTGATGATGAAAGCAATTGCTCCCAAAACGATGCCCAGGTTTCCCAACAACGATTGTGTTCGGGAAGCCACCAGAATCTTTTGGGTGAGGTAATTCATCGCATAGCTGTAAAACATCACCCAACCCCAAAGGATGAGTAGTGCTCCGGGGCGAAATACAAAATGTTGAATAAGCCGTGATAATCCGGAAAAAACTTCAACGGGTTGCTCTTCCTGATGCTGTTCTGATTCCATGGTTTGCTGATTTAGTTATTTGTTGATCAAAGAACTAAGTTAGCTATTTTCCTAATAAGACGTAGCTATAACAAGGAGAAAGCCCTTCCCGTTTGCCAGAGGCCGGGAAAGGCTTTTATCTTTTTCTTTTTGTATTCTCTTACGAATTCCGTTTCTGCGGGTAACTCCGTTTTCGTTTGGGGCGGCTATTGCTACCTTCACTGTTGTTCCGGTTGGTTTGCCGCTGGCGCTGAAACGAGCGTTGCGGTTTGGCCGGTTGTATGGCTGGCGCTTCGCCTTCCTCACTCAAATACGGATGTTCTGCTACGACCGGAATATTCTGAGCGATCAGCTTTTGAATATCACGCAGGTACGCTTTCTCTTCGGTATCGCAAAACGACATGGCCATACCACTGGCGCTGGCTCTTCCGGTACGTCCAATACGATGAACGTAGGTTTCGGGAATGTTCGGCAGGTCATAGTTGATAACGTGCGACAGCTCTTCCACATCGATACCGCGCGCGGCAATGTCGGTGGCTACCAGAACGCCCATCCGGCCGCTCTTGAAACTTCCCAGTGCACGCTGTCGTTGTCCCTGCGTTTTGTTTCCGTGAATTGCTCCGGCATCAATACCGGCTTTCCCCAGTATCCTGACAATCTTGTCTGCTCCGTGCTTCGTCCTTGTAAACACCAATGCCGAATCGACCGACTCGTTCTTGAGCAGGTGCACCAGCAATTTGGATTTGCTCTGTTTGTTGACGAAATAGACCGATTGCTCTACCTTTTCGGCGGTAGTTTGCTTGGGCCGAATAGTGACCTTCTGCGGATTACCCAGGAGCTTATTCGACAGCTTCACGATATCCGGTGGCATGGTGGCCGAGAAGAACAGTGACTGCCGTTTCGCCGGCAATTGAGCGATAATCTTTTTAATGTCGTGGATGAAACCCATGTCGAGCATTTGGTCTGCCTCATCCAACACAGAGTATTCAATATCTTTTAAGGAAATATATCCCTGGTTCATCAGGTCGAGTAACCGACCGGGTGTGGCAACCAGAATATCGACGCCTCTTTTGAGCGTTTGAACCTGCGGGCCTTGTTTTACACCGCCAAAAATGACTGCATTACGGATACCGGTATATCGGCCGTAAGTGGAAAAACTTTCCGCGATCTGAATCGCGAGTTCCCGCGTGGGGGTAACAATGAGCGCTTTGATTTTGCGCTGTCCGTTATGTTGTTTCCTTTTTTGATATAGATGCTGCAAAATCGGAATGGCGAAGGCGGCGGTTTTGCCGGTGCCGGTTTGTGCACAACCGAGCAGGTCTCTTCCTTTCAATAAAATGGGGATGGATTGTTCCTGAATCGGGGTGGGTTTTGAATATCCCTCAGCAGTAAGTGCTTTCAGGATAGGTTCAATAATCTCTAATTCTTTAAATGTCATATATTTTCTGTAAATCAAGGCGGCTAAGGTAGTGTAATTAATCGGATTTAATGTAACCCGTAGATTAAGGTGGGAAAAGGTGAAATATTAACCCCTATTCCGAAGTATCGGGACCAAAGGGGACTTAACCACTTTGATTGTAAGTGCTGCAAGTTTGATACTATATTATTGCCTTCTACAAATCCAATGAAAGCACTACTGCAACACTCACTCACTGCCTTAAAGCCCCTTCAGGGGTTTGGGGTGAATTAAATTTTCAGTCAACTCATGATTGAAACAACCCCTAGCCCGAAGCCTCGGGACCCTGAAGGGGACTTAAACACTTCGATTGTGGTTGTTGTACGTTACGAACATCTGGCTTTTTTGTCAACCAACTTTACACCCCTAAATCCCCTAAAGGGGACTTAATCGCTTCGATGGTGGTTACGTTAAGATATTATTTGTATCGTCCTGTTGATACGAAGATTAAAAGTACAGTCGTGACAACTATTTATTGACTTAAAGCCCCTTCAGGGGGTTGGGGTGAAAAAAAGCCGGGTTGAAGTGTCCCGGCTTTTGTATGTCTTACGCTAATGCGTCGTACATGACTTCGATAGGGTGAATGGCTTTCCGGCCCGTGCCGTCTTTGATGTGGTGGCGGCAACTGGTTCCGGGAGCAGAGATAATGGTTTCACCGGCTGATTTCCGGACTTCCGGGAAGAGCACCATTTCACCAATCTGCATTGATAACTCGTAGTGTTCTTTTTCGTAACCGAACGAACCGGCCATTCCGCAGCACCCCGATTTGATTTCGCTCACCTGGTAATTGGGCGGCAGCGAAAGCATCTGCTTGGTTGGGGTCGTTGAGGCCACCGCTTTCTGCTGGCAGTGTCCGTGCAGTTTGATGTCCCGCTGTGCGGTGGTAAACTGCTCTGCAGTGATGTTGCCTTTTTCCATTTCGCGCACGAAGAACTCTTCGAACAGCAGGGCATTCTCTCCCAATGAAACCGCAGCCTCACGCAATGACTCGTCTACCAGTTCGGGATATTCGTCCCGGAAGGTCAGAATGGTCGACGGCTCGATGCCAATCATTGGCGTTTCATCCGAAATCTTATCCTTCAGCATGCGCACATTGTCGTTAGCAATTTTCTTCGACTCGCGCATAAATCCTTTCGACAGGAAGGTACGTCCGCTCTCGCGATGCTTGGGAATCTCTACCGAATATCCCAGTTTCGTTAGCAACAGAATGGTTTTAATACCGATATCCGATTCCTGGTAATTGGTGAATTCATCAGCGAAGAGGTATACTTTGCCTTTTGTTCCTTCCGGTTGCCGGTTTTTATTGGCCCAGCCTTTCAATGTTTTGCTGGTAAATGCCGGCATCGACCGTTTCGGATGGAAACCGATAAGCCTTTTGGTGAGCCCCATGTTCATGTTCCAGTTGGCCAGTGGCGCAACAGCCGAAGCCAATCCACTCATGCGGGGCAACCAGGCAATCAGTTTCGAGCGAAGCGGTGCTCCGTGCTCGTCGTAATAATATTGTAGAAACTCGGCTTTGAATTTCGCCATGTCAATGTTCGACGGACATTCTGCTTTACAGGCCTTACAAGAAATACACAAGTCGAGCACCTGGTAAATCTCCGGATGGTCGAGCGGTTTATCGTTCTCGGAATGGTGCAGGAATTCCCTCAGAATGTTGGCGCGTCCACGCGTCGATTTGTCCTCGTCGCGGGTAGCCATGAACGTTGGGCACATGGTTCCGCCCACTACTTCCGATTTACGGCAATCGCCCGAACCGTTACATTTCTCTACTGCCCGCAGAAATCCTTTCGTCGACGAGAAGTCACTCACGGTTTCCACTTCCGGATAGTGGTTGTTGAGGTTGTACCGGAGATTTTGCGTAATGGGCGGTACATCCGTAATTTTTCCCGGGTTGAGGATATTCCACGGGTCCCAGGTTTTCTTCAGTTCCTTGAAGAGCCCGTAAATCTCGTCACCGAACATGAATGGGATGAATGAACCGCGCAGGCGGCCGTCACCATGTTCTCCCGAAAGGGAACCCCGGTATTTTTTAACCAACTCGGCTACATCCTGTGCCAGTGTGGAATACAGCTCCTGATCGTTTTTGTCTTTTAAGTTGAGCAACGGACGCAGATGGATTTCCCCGGTAGCGATGTGCGCGTAGAAAACGCACTGCAATCCGTGACCATCGAGCACCTGCTGGAACTCGGCCATGTATTCAGGTAGTTTGTCGGGACTAACCGCGGTATCTTCAATCACGGTCGTACTTTTCCGGTCGCCCGGAATATTGGAAAGCAATCCCAGCCCGGCCGTACGCAGGTTCCACACCCGTTGGATTTGTTCGTCACCAAAGATAAGGGGGAAGTGGTAACCGTAACCAGCCTCTTCCATATCTTTCACCAGCGCCTTGTGAATGGCTTCAATCTCTTCTTTGGTTTCCCGCGCAAATTCAATTACCAGCACGGCTTTCGGTTCGCCTTGCAGGAAGAACCTATTCTTGCGTTGCTCGATGTTCTCTTTCGTGCACTCAATAATAATGTCGTCCATCATTTCGATGGCGCCCGGATTGTGTTTTAGCGCGACAATGTTTCCACGGAAAGCATCTTCCAGGGAAGAAAAGTGCGCTGCTATTACGCCTTTTACTTTCGGCGGAAGCGGAATTAAATTCAGCTTGATGGAAGTTGAGAACGCAAGTGTTCCTTCGGAGCCGGCCAGCAGTTTGGCTATATTAAATGGTACTCCGTTACCGATGAATGGGTCGGTATCCATCAGAATATCGATGGCGTAGCCCATGTTTCGGCGGGTGACGCTCTTTTCCGGGTACACCTCTTCGATTTTCCTCCGGGTATCTTCATTCTCCAGCATCTCTTTCAGGTGGAGATAAATCTTCGTTTCCAGTTGTTCCGGGTCACCGGCACACTTGGCTTCAAATTCTTCTTTGCTCAGCGGACCGAAAGTCACTTCCGAGCCATCGGCCAGGAAAGCTTCGACTTCGAGAATATGGTCGCGCACACTTCCGTAGATGAGCGAGTGGAGACCACAGGAGTTGTTGCCCAGCATACCACCGATACGGCAACGGTTGGCTGTTGAAGTCTCGGGTCCGAATTGCAATCCGTAAGGTTTCAGGTAGAGATTCAATTCCGCCAGGTTAACACCCGGCTCCACGCGCACCCACTTTTCCTCCTGGTTGAATTCGAGGATGCGGTCCATGTGTTTGGAAATGTCCATCACGATGCCGCTGCCCACGACCTGTCCGGCCAAAGATGTTCCGGCAGCGCGGGGAATGACAGAGAGCTGATTCTCCCGGGCGTATTTCAAAATTCGACTGATATCAGTTTTATTCTTCGGTATGGTAACGGCTATCGGCTTTTCCCGGTAGGAGGAGGCATCAGTTGCATATATGACGCGATGTACCTGATCGGTAAATAGTTCGCCCTCCAATTCACGGGCCAGTGATTCGAATGGTTCGGTACTTGACATGTTTTAATGATTTGGTGAAGCTAAGATACAAAAGATCGGACACGCATGGTTCAAATTATTTATACTCATTAAACGCATTGAAAATTAGGGATAAGAGTGAGGTTTTGGTAATTTTGTTTGACAATTAAAGTTGTCATACAACCTACCAAAACGTCGTAAAATTGAATATTTAACGAGACCATTTCTAAAACATGACGAACAAACCTGACGATGTGAAAAAAACGAAGTAGCTTGAATCAAATGAGAATGAGATGGTAAAAACCCAACATTCGTTTGAATAAGTTACCATTCATTAACGAAAACATGACTTTGTTACATTTTAAGGACAGGCTATTTTCTGTAATTTTGCAGTAATTTTTGAAAGTTGAAGTCAAAAGTTTTAAACTACATATAGTAAATGGAATTATTGAATCAGATTAAAGAGCAGGCCCGGAAGTTGAACCGGACAATTGTCCTGCCGGAAGGAGAGGAGATTAGAACGCTAAAAGCCACGGACATTATCCTGAAAGAAGGAATTGCCAAAATTGTGTTGTTGGGCGATCCGGGTAAGATTGCACACGAGGCGGAAAAGTGTGGCGCGAAAATCGAAGGAGCGGAAGTCATCAATCCGAAGACGAGCGGCAAACGCGATACTTATGCCGATATAATGGTGGAAATCCGGAAGAAAAAAGGTTTGACCAGGGAAGAGGCGTTGGAAATGCTGAATGATCCGTTGGTGTATGGTCCGATGATGATCAAAGCAGGCGATGCTGACGGCGAGATTGCCGGTGCTATTAATGCGACTGGTGATGTATTACGTCCGGCGTTTCAGTTTGTAAAAACAATGCCCGGTGTGAGTGTGGTTTCCGGAGCTTTCATGATGTTTTTAAAAGACAAATCATTTGGTCACGATGGCGTGCTGGTATTTGCCGATTGCGCCGTAATGCCTGATCCGGATGCGCAACAGCTAGCTGAAATTGCGGTAACTACCGCTAAAACTGCCAACGCGATTGTTGGCATGGACCCGAAAGTAGCCATGCTTTCATTCTCGACCAAAGGAAGCGCTAAACACGACCTGGTGGACAAAGTTGCTCAGGCGACTAAGTTGGCGAAGTCGATGGCACCCGACCTGAAAATTGATGGCGAGATGCAGTTGGATGCTGCCCTGGTGAAAGAAGTAGGCGAACTGAAAGCTCCGGGAAGCGAAGTGGCCGGTCAGGCCAACGTGTTGGTATTCCCTGGACTGGAAGCCGGAAACATTGGTTACAAGCTGGTACAGCGTTTGGCTGGCGCCGAAGCGGTTGGACCGGTATTGCAGGGCATGGCAGCTCCCATCAACGATTTGTCACGCGGTTGTTCGGTAAGCGATATTGTGAACATGGTAGCCATTACCGCTAACCAGGCACAATAAATAAGTAGTAGTTTGAACTTCCCGGAAGGGAAAAGTCTACATAGATATTTCATATTTGATTTCGATATAAAATGGCAGAAATTCAGGTCGAGCCCATTGAACTTTATGGACTCAGTCAGAAACAGCAGATTAAGACGCTGTTTTCGAAAATAGGAATTGTTGGATGCGGCAGTGTAGGGCAGAACATAGCCCGGATTGCCAGTGTGTACGGCATTGAAGTTGTATTCATCGAGCTTTCGGAAGAAAAGATTCAGGAAGCGTACGACCAGATGAGCAAAACGCTCGATCAGCGTATCAACAACTGGGGGATGACCCAAGGCGAGAAGAAGGCAATCATGGCTCGCATCAAGGGAACCCTGGACTACAAAGAATTGGCTGATTGTGACTTTGTCATCGAAGCGATTCGTTCACAGTCTCATGAGGAACGCAAAGTGGATGAGCGGAAAGAAGTCTTCCGTCGCATCGAGGAAGTGGTGAGTCCGGAGTGTATCATTGGTACCAACTCGACGACCATTATTATTACCGAGCTTTCTTCAGAACTGCAATACCGCGAGCGTTGTGTGAGTCTGCATTTCTTTGTGCAGTCGCCTGAAGCCCGCGTATGTGAGGTGGTAAGAGGATTGTACACGTCGGAAGATGTGTACGAGAAAGTGAAGAAGTTTGTCACGATGGTGAACCGGATGGTGATTCCGGTAGAAGAAGCTGCCGGATTGATTTCGATTCGTCTGTTTTCATCTTTGTTGAACGAAGCTTGTGAGGTACTGATGGAAGGCGTTGGAGAACTTCCCGACATTGACAAGGTGATGAAAATTGGTTTTGGAATGCGGTTCGGTCCATTCGAACTGGCCGATATTCTCGGACTGGATAAGATGGTTCGCTGGATGGAGAATTTGTACAACGAATTTGGCAGGGCCAAATACAAACCTTCTCCGATTCTGAAACGACTGGTTCGCGCTAAGCGCATGGGCCGTGAGGTCGGTGCAGGATTCTATACCTACGACGAGGATGGGAATATTATCGATAACGGGCATTTCAAAACATTCAATGTTTAATTCGCTGCGGCGGAGTTTTACCGGCAATCAAGCATGAATCTAGTGCTGCCGGAACAAAAAGAAAACAATCAAATGAAGATATTAGTACTTAATTGCGGAAGTTCATCCATCAAATACCAGCTCTTCAACATGGCTGATCAGCTAGTGCTGGCCAAAGGTGTTGTGGAAAAGATTGGGATGCAGGGCTCCTTCCTGAAACACGAGAAAGAGTCGGGCGACAAAGTGAAGTTCGAAGGTGAAATTCTCGATCACAAAATCGGGATTGAATATGTGTTGGGCGTTTTAACCAGCCAGAAACACGGATGTCTTACGGGCCTCGAGGAAATCAATGCGGTAGGCCACCGTGTGGTTCACGGAGGTGAAGCCTTCAAAGGCAGTGTTTTCATCAACGATGAGGTGATTGAAGAGATGGAGCGATGCGTAGAGCTGGCTCCGTTACACAACCCGCCTAACCTGAAAGGTATTTATGCAATGCAGGCTTTATTGCCTGAAGTTCCCCAGGTGGGAGTTTTCGATACGGCTTTCCATCAAACTATGCCGCAGCATGCTTACATGTACGGAATTCCTTATGCGTTGTACACTAAATATGGTATTCGTCGTTACGGTTTTCACGGAACCAGTCACCGCTACGTGGCACGCCGGGCTGCTGAGATTTTAGGTCTCGATCAGGAGAACTCGAAGATTATCAGCTGTCACCTTGGAAACGGAGCATCGGTTTGTGCCGTGAAAAACGGTGAATCAGTCGATACTTCGATGGGATTCACGCCGGTTGAAGGTTTGATCATGGGAACCCGAAGCGGAGATATCGATTTGGGAGCCGTGACCTTCATCATGGACAAAGAGAAAATCGGCACCAAGTCAGCATCCACGCTGTTCAATAAACATGCAGGAATGTTGGGAATCAGCGGCGTTTCGTCCGACGCCCGCGATATCGAAATTGCTGCATTGGAAAATGGAAATGAACGTGCCCAGCTGGCCATGAAGATGTATGATTACCGTATCCGGAAGTACATCGGTTCGTATGCGGCAGCCATGGGAGGCGTTGATGCGCTGGTGTTCACTGGAGGAATTGGTGAAAATGCCGATATCACCCGTGCAGGAGTTTGTGAAGATTTGGAATTCCTCGGCATCGAAATAGATGAAAACCAGAACAACGGACTTCGTGGCAAGGAACAAGTCATCAGCAAAGAAGGCTCACGTGTAAAAGTGATTGTCGTTCCAACCAACGAAGAGCTTGTCATTGCTATGGATACCGAAACCATCGTCAAGAATCACTGATTAGGCAAAATATGAAAGCGTCGGAATAAAAAAGCCGGCGCTTTTTTCAAACCAATAAATCAAACCAAAATGAACATCCTTGTCCTGAACTGTGGAAGTTCGTCTATCAAATACCAGCTGCTTTCTATTCGCGGAAGCGACAATTTGCTGGCCAAAGGCATTGTCGACCGCATCGGTATAGAAGGAAGCTGTTTGTTGCACAAGGTTCCGAATCAGGAAGATTACCTGGTGAAAACCGAAATCAAAAATCACAAAACGGGTATTGGGCTTATCCTGAAGGCGCTTACCGACCCGGAGGTCGGTGTTTTGAATAAGCTGGAGGATATTGAAGCAGTCGGTCATCGCGTAGCGCACGGAGGTGAAACATTTACCGAGGCGCGCGTCATCGATGAGGATGTGAAAAAAGGCATCCGCGACTGTTTCGAACTGGCTCCGTTGCACAATCCCGGCAATTACGATGGCATCAAAGCCATGGAGGAATTGCTTCCCGGAGTTCCGCAGGTAGCTGTTTTCGACACAGCGTTCCATCAGACCATGACGCCGGATGTTTACCTTTATTCGTTGCCTTACGATTATTACGAACGTTTACGTGTGCGCCGTTATGGTTTTCACGGAACCAGTCATAAATACGTGGCAGAGAAAGCCTGTAAATTTCTGAACCGCGATATCAGAAATCAGAAAATCATTACCTGCCATTTGGGAAATGGAGCTTCTATCACAGCGATCAACGGAGGCAAGTCAGTTGACACCTCCATGGGATTTACTCCCAACGAAGGGTTGATGATGGGAACACGAAGCGGTTCCATCGATCCGGGTGCGCTGTTGTATATCGGCTGCCGCGAAGGAATGGACAGCAACGAACTGAATGACATGTTGAACAAAGAGAGTGGCGTGAAAGGCGTTTCACAACTTTCGTCCGACATGCGCGACTTGGCGACGGCTGCCCGCGAAGGCAATGACCGGGCGCGCCTGGCATTGAAAATGTATGCCAACCGCGTGAAGCAATACATCGGTGCCTATGCAGCCGAACTCAACGGCCTGGATATTCTCGTATTTACCGGGGGAATTGGCGAGAATAACGATTACGTCCGGGATTTGGTCTGCCGGGACATGCAATACCTCGGGGTTATTTTTGATGAGGAAAAGAATATCGGGCTGCATGGACAGGATGAAATCATTTCCATTCCGGGTTCCCATGTGACGGTGATGACCGTGACTACAAACGAAGAACTGGTCATTGCCCGCGAGACATACAATCTTGTTAATGTAGAATGATTTTAAATTAACGATATTTCCTTTCGAAATTTTCAACGAAAGTTTTGAATTGTAAAGCCCTGCCACGGCATAAGAGAAATTTTCTTATCCGGACGGGGCTTTTCTATCATCCTGAAAGAAATAGTTTAACAGCATGTCGGGTCAGGCGAAATCCTAACATTTCATAGGTTTTGAGATGTTTTCATTTCGTAATTTCAACATGTGTAAACGGATAGATAAGTTCTGAAGTCATTTTGTGTAGTTGATTGTTATGATACGTAGGAGATAATGATAAAAGCTGTCGCCGTTTCGATGCGAACTCGTTTAATGAAATTTGCTAAACAGATTATTCTATGGGAATTAATCGACTGGAAGATCTTTTTGAGGCCGTAAAAGGCCGTCCACGGCGCAAGTTAATTGCGGCCTACGCCAACGACGAACACACGATTGTCGCCATCAGCAAAGCCATCGATTTGGGATTGATTGATGGAATTTTGGTGGGAGATAAGGAAGTTATCCAAGAAGTTTGTCGTCACGAAAATATTGACCCGGCCAAGTTTACCATCGTTCATCAACCCAACGATCAGCGGGCAGCTACTGAGTCGGTGGCGATGATTAATAACGGTGAAGGCGACATTATCATGAAAGGCTTGGTGAGCACTGATAAATTCATGCGCGCCATTCTCAATAAGGAAAACGGCTTGTTGCCTCCGGGTGCGGTTTTGAGCCACGTAACCGCGATGGAAATTCCTAATTATCACAAATTGCTTATTGCCAGTGATGTGGCGATTATTCCCGAGCCGGATTTGAAGCAGAAGGTGCAGATGATTAACTACATGGTACAAACGGCTGTAGCTTTGGGAATTGAGAATCCGAAAGTAGCGGCTGTTGCGCCCACCGAGTTGGTATTACCCGGTTTGCAATCCTGCTCCGAAGCAGCACTTCTTTCGAAAATGAATGAACGCGGCCAGATAAAAGGTTGTTTAGTTGACGGTCCGTTGGCTTTGGATGCAGCTGTTGATGAGGAAGCAGCGCAAATAAAAGGAATTAAAAGTCCCGTTGCCGGGAAGGCGGATTGTCTTCTGTTCCCCGACCTGAATTCCGGTAACGTATTCTATAAAACCAATACCAAACTGGCTGGCGCCGAATCGGCTGCTTCATTAGTTGGTGCAAAAGTGCCCGCTGTGTTGGCTTCCCGCGGCGATTCCATCGAAACCAAGTTATATTCCATTGCGTTGGCAGCCATGTTGGCTAAGTAAATTATACAGAACATGAGAGATATAAATATTTTGGTCATTAATCCCGGTTCAACCTCTACCAAAATTGCTGTGTACGAGGATGTCCGGTGTATTTTCCTGAAAACACTTCGTCATTCAAAAGAAGAGCTCGACCAGTATAAAACGGTAACCGAACAGTACGAATTCCGGAAGAACGCTATTCTGGAAGAGCTGAAAGCTGACCGCATTGACTTGAACAATATGGCAGCGATTATTGGTCGGGGAGGACTGACCTATCCGCTGGAGTCCGGCGTGTACGAAATTAACGAACGGATGGTGGAGCATTGCAAAGTCGGCATTAGCGGAATGCACGCTTCGAACCTCGGCTCGATGATCGCTTACGAGATGGCGCAGGAAATTCCGAATGCACTGGCACTCACAGCCGATCCGGTGGTGACCGACGAGATGAATGATATTGCGCGGGTAAGTGGTCATCCCAACTTCGAGCGTCGTTCGATATTCCATGCCTTGAACCAGAAAGCGGTTGCTCGTCAACATGCGGCTAAACTGGGCAGACTTTACAGCGACATGAACCTGATTGTGGTTCATCTGGGTGGCGGAGTCTCCATCGGTGCGCATAACAATGGCCGCGTCATCGATGCCAACAATGCGCTCGACGGTGAGGGACCGTTTTCTCCGGAAAGAAGTGGCACGTTGCCGGCCGGTCAGCTGGTCGATATGTGCTTCAGCAATAAGTACACGAAGGACGAGATCAAGAAGATGATTACCGGAGAAGCCGGCTTTGTGGCTTACCTTGGAACCAACGACGCCCGTGATGTGGAAATGGCGGTGAATGAAGGTGACGAGCGCGCCATTTTCTACCACAATGCGATGGCTTACCAGGTTTCGAAAGCGATTGGAGAAATGGCTACGGTACTGAAAGGTCGTGTGGATGGTATCCTGATCACCGGCGGAATGGCTTACGATAAAATCCTGATGTCGTTGATTCGTGAGCGCGTTGACTTCATTAGCCAGGTATACATCTATCCGGGACAGGATGAAATGAAGGCATTAGCCATGAATGCGCTGAACGTGGTACGGGGTGAAGCAAAAGTACGGGTTTACGCCCGCTAGGTTAAGGAAATCCTACGATACATTAAAAAAAGGTTGTCGCTGCGTTAATAGGTGACAACCTTTTTTATATTTAATGGTTTCATATTATTTTAGAACCAAACGATATTTCTGCCAACATGGATACCTATCATCTTATCATAGTCATTTGTCTGATTGTCATTACCTCATTCATTTTTAATGTATTGAGTAATAAAACCAATATTCCCAGTGTTTTGATGCTGATTGGACTGGGAATGGTGATGAAATATTTCTTTGACTTGTCTGATTTTCAGGAATCATTCATGCCGACGCTGGAACTATTGGGTGTCGTTGGTTTGATTATGATTGTGCTGGAAGCCGCGTTGGATTTAAAGCTTTCGCCGGAACGATGGCCGGTTATCTGGAAATCAACCTTAGTGGCTTTCCTCACATTGAATATTACCACTTTCGGCTTTGCCGGAATGATGATGTTTGTTATTCAGGGACTTGAGCTCACCGTGGCCCTTTTGTATTCGCTTCCGTTGGCTATTATTAGCTCTGCCATTGTTATTCCCAGTGTGCATAAAATGACGCGTACACGAAGGGAATTCATGATATATGAAAGTACGCTTTCCGATATTTTCGGAATCATGGCTTTTTATATTCTACTGGAAAATGCCAATGCGAATGGTTTCTGGGAAATCGTTGGAAATGTGACGGCAAATCTTAGCCTGACGGTGTTGATTGCGTTCATCGGAAGTTTTATCCTGCTCTATATTTTTCAGAAGTTGGTGGTTATCAAAACGAAGTTCTTTTTGTTTTTGTCGCTGCTGATTCTTCTGTATGCCGAAGGAAAAATCTTTCACCTTTCTTCGTTGCTCATTATTCTGGTATTCGGTTTGGTATTGCGTAATCAGTTTCTTTTTATCCGAGGAAAACTTTCCAAATATTTCGACCACCAGGCCATTGGTGTCCTGTTCGACAGTTTTAAGATGATCACGGAAGAAACCTCCTTCCTGGTTCGGTCATTCTTCTTTGTGGTGTTCGGTATGGCTATTTCCATTGGCGATGTGCTGAGCTGGCAAGTGCTTTTGCTTAGTTTTGCCTTCCTCTTTATCCTCTACATGATTCGTTTTGTCATATTCCGGACCGTTGTCGGTAAAAATATTCTTCCCGAAGTTTTTATCGCGCCCCGTGGATTGATTTCCATCCTTCTTTTCTTCGATATCCCGGAAGAATTCAAAGTACATGAGATAGAAAGCGGAATCCTGGGAATAGCCATCCTGGTTACCAGCCTGGTGATGGGGTGGGCGCTGGCACAATGGCGCACCCGGATGAGTACAAGTACCGATGATTAAATTTCGTTTATTGAAGATAATTTATTGTTTGGTTGGTGATTAGCGACTCTTTTTCTAAATTGGTTGCTGAAAAGGACGAGACAATGCAGTTATGAGGTGCTTTATCGTAACCCAATATCCTGGTTCAGATAACTAATACACCCATATACAATAGTGATTCGATAGTTAGGCTTTTGGGCGAAGGAATTTCTTTGCCGTGGAGTTCACACTCAAAGGAAAGCAAAGCATGTGAGAGACAGGGAGAATGAGTTCAAAGTTTATTTCGTTCGTTTCACAGGAATGACAGGTAGAAGCAAAATGACCATTTGAAAGGTTTTAAAGACCGGAAATTGAGACAATAATTCAGATATTTTTCAGGTTATTATACTAAATAAGTATTATATCGTATGAGGAGAATATTCTTGCTTTACCTGGCAATTGCTGTGTTTTCGCTGACAAGCTGCCACCACCATCGTGAACCCGCTGTGAAAGTTACCGGGCAGTTAAAACAATGGCATACTGTTACTTTAATGGTCACAGGACCGTTAGTTGCTGAGTTTTCAGCCGACAATCCATTCCTGGATTACCGTCTGGAAGCCACTTTTACCAATGGAAACAAAACGTATGTAGTACCCGGTTTTTTTGCAGCCGACGGGAATGCTGCCGAATCCGGAGCGGTATATGGGAACAAATGGGAAGTTCGGTTTTGCCCGGATAAAACCGGAACATGGAACTACAAAATTTCGTTTGTAAAAGGCAGAAATGTCGCCATTGCCGATAAAGCGGATGTGAAAGGTGAAACGGTCAGTCCCAACGGGTTTGAAGGTAGTTTTGAAGTTGCCCTGACAGATAAAACCGGCCGCGACTTCCGGGCACAGGGACGTCTTGAATACACCGGCGGACATTACCTTCGTTTTGCTGGTTCAGGCAAATACTTTCTGAAAGCCGGAGCCGATAGTCCTGAAAATTTTCTGGCGTATGCCGGATTTGACGATACCTACAAGCCGGGACAAAAGGAAACCAAGGAGGGAGAAGCAGACTCCGGTCCAACGTTGCATGAATATAAACCACACATTGAAGACTGGCATACCGGCGATCCGGTTTGGCACGGCGATAAAGGAAAAGGAATTATTGGTGCGTTGAATTATCTCGCTTCGCAGGGAATGAATTCTGTCTATTTCCTGACCATGAATGTGCAGGGTGACGGCGATGACGTGTGGCCTTGGTCGCGCAGAAACGAACGTTACCGCTTCGATTGCTCCAAACTCGATCAGTGGGAAATCGTTTTCAATCACATGGATTCGCTGGGAATTTCGCAACATCTGGTGACACAGGAAACAGAGAACGAGACCTTGCTCGATAATGGAAACACCGATGCGCAACGAAAATTATACTACCGTGAACTGGTTGCACGGTTTGGTCATCATCCGGCTTTGATTTGGAATTTAGGTGAAGAAAACGGCCCGGCAGACTGGACACCCAACGGGCAAAATGATGCTCAGCGCAAGGCGATGGCATCCTACCTGGCCAAAATCGATCCGTATCATCATCCGATTGTGATTCATACTCATTCCGATAATACCAATCGGGACAAAGTATTGATACCCATGCTTGGATTTAAATCGCTGGATGGCGTTTCACTTCAGGTGGGCAATCCTTACGATGTTCACCAGGTGACGAAGAAATGGTGGCAGAATTCCGACACCACCCAACACAAGTGGGTGCTTACCATGGATGAAGTTGGCCCTGCCTGGAAAGGCGCTTTACCCGACCGCAACGACGCACAGCATGATACCTTACGCCACCAATGTTTGTGGGGCAGTTTAATGGCCGGTGGAGCAGGAGTAGAGTGGTACTTCGGATATAAGTTCCCGAATAACGATTTGAACTGCGAAAACTGGCGCTCGCGTGAGAACCTGTGGAAGCAGACGAAAATCGCTATGGACTTTTTCCAGCAATATGTTCCGTTCCAGAACATGCAGCCAGCCGATAACCTGATTATTACCAACGACCGGGAGCAATCCTATTGTCTGGCCGAGCCGGGAAAAACATACGTGATTTACCTCGGCGAAGGAACAACCTGGTCACGATTTAAGGTGAGCCATCCGGGAGAAATCTATAATGTCTCGTGGTTCAATCCGCGTACCGGTGGTGCCTTGCAAAAGGGAACTATGGAGACAACCACCGGAGATGGATGGATTGATTTCGGACGTGCACCTTCCGACGGCAATAAGGATTGGGTAGTGTTGCTCCGAAGAAAAAGTTAATCTTATAACGTAGCCCAGATACGTGCCAGTGAGTGGCCCGGGGCTTTGATATCCAAATCGAGGAAGTAGCCGAAAGGCGTTTGCGCTGTTTTGTATTCAGCATTCTGCAGACGTTTTTCGGCTGCGTCGAAAATGGCCTTGGTAAATTCGGGCGAAGCCTTGGATTCCGACAAGTGGGCGAATGAGTGCAGAACAATATACTGTGTGTCATTTTTGCGGGCGGTCCATTTCAAGTGGTTTACCAGTTTTTTCTCCCGGCTGGCCACGGTTTTCTCTTCGTCACCTTCTTCCATCTGGATGAAAGCAACAATGCAATTTTCGTGGGCTGCACCTTTTTCAATGGTTTCCACTTCTTCTAAATTTTTAATGGCAGGTTCATAAGCGAACCGGTCTGCATAAATAACCAAGACTTTCATAATAAATAATTTGTGCTTTTTACTACCGGTGAAGAAATATCACCAGCAAGTACGATTTGGTGGATAAAATTAACGATTCCGGTAAACAAAATAGCTATGTGCGTGAAAAGCGACCGTTTTTGATTAACGAAGTTTCTTATATTTACTTTTATAAATACTTTCCCTTCTATGAACAGGCATGTGATTCTCATTTTACTGGCTTTTGGATTGGCTCTTTCCCCGGAGGTCATTACGGCACAGATTTCCTATGGAGGTCAGCCCGCTTCCTTTTCCTTAAAGGAGAAAGCGGCTACCGTGGTGCCGGTGGTTCAGATGGAACATGTTTCCAACCAGCAATTGATGAGAGCGGAACCCAAAAGTGGATTACGGCTGAAGCCCTACAAGTTTGCTCATACTTTCAACGTCGATATCACGCCGAAAAATTCGGGAACCTGGACAGTTGACAGTGATGGCACGAAAATATGGAGGGTGAAGATTTTATCGCAGGGTGCTTATTCTTTGAATATCATTTTCGACCGGTTTAAATTGCCCGATCATGCTAAACTCTTTATCTATAGTCCCAATCATCAAAAAGTGTTGGGGGCCTTTACGGCGAACAATGAGTCGGGATACGGAACGTTTGCTGTTCGTCCGTTGGCCGGCGATGAAATGGTGGTAGAGTATGATGAGCCGGCTGATGCTGAATTTCCGGGTCAGTTGCGTATCACCAAGGTCAATCACGATTACAAGAATGCATTTGGCGATCGGCCGCTGGGACAAGCAGGTTTGTGTAATGTCGATGTTTATTGTACTCCAGGCGAGGATTTGGCCGTGCAAAAACAATCTGAAGTACGTTTAATTATTGCCGGAAGTGAGCTATGCTCCGGAACGATGGTGAACAATGTTACTCAAGATAAAACTCCCTACCTGATAACGGCAGGGCACTGCATTGGCTCAAAAACCGATGCCGAGCAAACCGTGTTTTATTTTAATTACGAAAGTCCCGATTGCGGACAAAACCTGGGAAGCATTGACGGGTACGTTGACCAAACCGTTTCCGGTTCTATACTAAGAGCACGTTCTGATTCGCTTGATTTTGCGTTGGTCGAAATGCAAACCATGCCTCCGGCCAATTATCGACCCTATTTTTCAGGCTGGAACAACAGCGCTTCGATTCCTACATCAACTTTTGCCATTCATCATCCCAATGGAGATGTGAAGAAGATATCGCGCGATTACGATGCTCCGGGCGTCGGCTCTTTTTCGACTAAATACATTTCCAATGCTTTTTGGGTCATTCATCGCTGGGATGTAGGAACGACTGAGGCCGGTTCTTCCGGAAGTGGATTGATAATTGCCGATCCAAATCACCCCCAGTTAATTGGTACGCTAACCGGAGGTGCAGCTACGTGTGCCGACCCGGTGAATGATTACTTCGCTATGCTGAACAAGCAATGGAGTTATTACAGTGCCGACACCATGCGACTGGCTACCTGGCTGGACCCGAATGGCAGCGGTGACACTTTTGTCGATGGTTTGGACCCTTACGCATCAAATCCCAATCCGTGCGGGCTGTTTTCCAATGTTCAATACGGCGAAAAGTATGTAAAACAAAAACTGTCAGACAACTCGGGGTATATAACCGGGAAAAATTCATTGGGGATTACCGCTTACGCTGAAAAGTTCGATCAATCGACCCAGGCGGAATTGCAGGCGGTGGCTATCGCTTTTAGTCAGGCGGCTACCAGCCCGATATCCTCGGGACGATATTTCAATCTGAATGTGTACGATGCCGACCCGGCGACAGGATTGCCAAATCATATCATTGCAACACAGGCTGTTTCGATAAACACTTTGCAGGATTCATCGATGAATTACATTCCGTTGACAAATCCAATAACAACCACCGGTACGTTTTATGTCGGTTACGATCTCGACTACAATAATCTTCAGGATAGCATCGCTGTTTTTAATGCGCCCGCCCGGGATGCGCCTACGGACTCTGTGAATACTGCCTACGCTTTTTATAACAACGGCTGGGTTCCGTTTGATCAAATACCTGATATTGGAATTAAAACGTCGTTACTAATCAAAGCGCATGCCTGCAATGTTTTGGGGCTGGATGTAGTAGATACGAATCTTCATGATAAACAGTTTGAGGTGTATTATCCGACCGGCGGCTTGAGTAATTACGTGTATCTGCAGAACAACGGACCGGAAGGAAATGCCGTGGTATCGATTATGGACATGATGGGAAGAACGTTGCATCAGGAAGTACGCTACCTGACGAACGAACCGGTAAAGGTTTCCATTGGAAATCACAATTCAGGAATTTATTTTATCGCTGTAAAAACCGATAAGGTCAGAGAAGTGATGAAAGTCCGGTTAAGAACCGGACGATGATTTTTCGTTAACGAAAGTTAGGCTTACCTTTGGGAAAATTTTCACCGGATGGTTCGTAAACTCTTATTCCTGGCTTTATCCATTCCACTTTTATTGTTTGGATGCAAATCGAAAAACCCCCCTTCACCGGAAGGAAAAAGTACATTTGTATCTACGTCAACGAAGTATGCCCGGGGGTTTACGATTGAAAATTTTAAGACCTACGAAAAGCTGACGGTTTTGAATCCCTGGCAGAAGTCGTCCGGTGTTTCCTACAGTTATTATCTGGTACCCCGAAATCAAAAAATACCGGCTTCCTTGCAAGGCAAGAACATTGTTCGCACGCCCGTTCGACGGGTTGTGTGTCTTTCTACTACGCAGCTGGGCTTTCTCGAAGCGCTGAACGAAACTTCCTCGCTGGTCGGAATTCCCGATATTAACCTGGTTTCCGATTCGTCTATCATTCAACGATATCACGATAAACAGTTATCGGAAGTAGGATATGCGCAGGGATTAAACTACGAGCTATTATTGAGCCTGAAGCCTGATTTGGTTTTAACCTACGGCGTCGACGGCGAGGTGAGTGCGCAGCTAAATAAGCTGAAAGACCTGGGCGTTCCGGTGATGTTGGTGGGAGAGTACCTGGAAAGTACTCCGCTGGCCAAATGCGAGTGGATTAAATTTTTTGGCGCGATATATGGAAAAGAGGCAGAGGCGCAACAGTGGTTCAACCGGATTGACAAGAATTATCAGCAGATTAAAAAGAAAGTGGCTGAGGTGGATTATCGCCCGAAAGTTTTAACCGGGTTACCCTGGAAAGATAACTGGTGGATGGCCGGAGGAAAATCCAATTTGGCCAATCTGATTCACGATGCCGGCGGCGAATATCTTTGGCACGAAAATACTTCCCGTAATGCTTTTGTGGTATCCATCGAAGATGTGTTCATGAAAGCCAAATCGGCTGATTTTTGGATCAATAGCGGGACTGCCGGTTCGATTAAAGATCTGCTTTCCGTTGATAGTCGCTTTTCGTCGTTACCACCGGTAAAAAAACACAAGGTTTATAACAACAATGCCCGAATGAGTGCCGGAGGCGGAAACGATTATTGGGAAAAAGGTGTTGTCAGGCCCGATTTGATTCTGAAAGATTTGGTCCGCATCTTTCATCCCGACAAAGAGACCGACGGAAAATTGTATTTTTACCGGCAATTAAACTAACTGATGGAGCAAGCAAACGCGACAAAGATGAAACGGAGTTTTCGCCCGGAAGGAAGCCTTTTTCTTCTGGCTGTTCTGGTGATTGTATTCTTTGTGCTCGATCTCTTCATCGGTTCGTATCATATTTCCCTAAGTAATATAATAAAGGCGCTTTTTGCTCCCGGTCAGGTTGATTCGCAACTTGTGACCATCGTTCGTCAATTTCGTCTTCCCAAAGCATTGACAGCCTTATTGGCGGGAGCGGCACTGTCCGTTGCCGGCCTGCAAATGCAGACGGTCTTCCGGAATCCATTGGCCGGGCCGTATGTTTTAGGTATCAGTTCAGGAGCGAGTTTAGGTGTCGCTTTGCTGGTGTTGGGTGCCGGAAGCTTGTTTGCAACCGGAGCTTTTAGTATCATGGGAGCGTGGTCGGTTGCCGGCGCAGCCTGGATTGGAGCAGCCGTGATACTCATGCTGATTCTGGCCGTCTCAGCCCGGGTAAAAGACATTATGACCATCCTGATATTGGGAATTCTTTTCTCTGCGGCGACTTCGGCTATCGTGAACATCATGCAGTATTTCAGTAGCGAATCGATGTTGAAATCATTCGTGGTTTGGACCATGGGAAGTTTGGGTAGCGTAACCAATGCACAGCTTCAGGTATTGTTACCCGGAGTTCTGCTGGGACTGTTTTTAGCCATTATTTCTGCCAAGTTACTCGATGCTTTTTTGCTGGGCGAAGATTATGCCCGCAGCATGGGAATGAATGTGCAACTGGCCCGCGTATTGATTTTTATTTCGACTTGTATTCTGGCCGGAAGTATCACGGCTTTCTGTGGCCCAATTGGCTTCATCGGTATCGCCGTGCCGCATATCGTGCGTATGGCTTTAAAAACGGCTCGTCACCAACGCTTGATTCCAGGTACGATTTTGCTCGGTTCAGCAACCATGCTTTTCAGCGATATCGTCTCGCAACTTCCCGGTTCCGAATCGACATTGCCCATCAATTCAGTTACAGCGCTGCTTGGAATTCCGGTAGTTATCTGGATTATTTTACGAAATAAAACAGTAGGAGCCCTGAGTTAATGAGTGACAGCAAGACCATAAAACTGAACCAGGTATCGGTTGGCTACCGTGATTCTCGTGGCAAAGAGCGTGTTGTTAAGAGCAATATTTCGCTTGGCGCGGAAAGGGGAGAACTGGTGGCACTCATTGGCGGTAATGGCATTGGCAAAAGTACGTTGCTAAGAACACTAGCCGGTTTCCAGCTGCCTATTTCCGGCAATATTACCGTGTCCGGAAAATCCATCGCTTCCTACCGGGAAAAAGAACTGGCCACGATGTTGAGTTTTGTTTCCACCGAAATCATTCGCGTAGCTAATCTTTCTGTTTTCGAGATGGTAGCGCTGGGAAGGTTTCCTCATACCAACTGGTTTGGAAAGCTGACAGATGAGGATAGAAAAATCGTCAATGAATCCATCCGGATGGTTGGACTGGATGGATACCAATCGCGGCCTATCAATCAGATTTCCGACGGCGAACGACAACGGGCCATGATTGCCCGGACCCTGGCTCAGGACACCGACATCATTGTGCTCGATGAGCCAACAGCTTTCCTGGATGTACCCAATAAATACGAAGTTGTGAGCATCCTTCATCATCTGGCAAGGGAGAAAAACAAGACCATCATTTTCTCAACTCACGATTTGAACATCGCTGTCAGTGAGGTTGATATGATTTGGTTGATGCTGCAGGATGATGTGGTTCAGGGAGCGCCGGAAGATTTGATTTTGAATGGACAATTTCCTTTGCTGTTCCAGAAGTCGGATTTGGTTTTCGACATGGAAAAAGGCGATTTTCGTATCAAACGGCATCCAAAACTGACAGCCCGTTTGACAGGAACGGGTACAGAGTTGTTGTGGACCCAAAAGGCCCTGGAAAGAAACGGGCTGGAAGTGAATAACGAGGCAGATACCGAAATAGAAATCACCGTCCGGTCAGAACCACCTTGCTGGCAGGTTCGAACAACGAACGGTGAAAAAACATTCTATTCGGTTTATCATTTATGCCGTTATCTGCTTGAACTGTAGTTGGTTCACTTCTGGGCCAGCAATGGGGCAGTTGCTTCCAGCGGTTGGTCCTGCAAATTGGATGCATGTTCCATCAACAACAGCACGCCATGTTTCTCCCATCTCAAACGCAGATATTCCAATTGCCGTAAGTCGGTAGCATAGTATGCTCCCTGACGGAAATCAACCTTTTCGAATGGAACATTCGTCTCTTCGTCGAGCGCTGTTGTCCAGTCACCGGCAATGTGCCGGAGAAAGTCTGAACGGCGAAACATTGTCTGCAATGTTCCGTCGTTGTAGCAGCGTCGTGTATCGAGGAATCGTACTTCATCCGGCTGTGAACCGTATCCGTATTCCATCCGAAGGAACGAAGCCATCAGCAATTGCTGACCGTCGATGAGATACGATTGTTTCATCATACCTCCCTCTTCGGAGCTGCACTCCTCAATGAGGAATAACTTATCGTGGTAATACCAGGCCGTAATGTAACCTTCGGTTTCACCAATCAGCCAGTGCTTAACCAATCGCTGGGTGGCAGGGCTGTTTTTAAGGGATGTCTCGATTTCGATCAGCTTTTCAGGGGAATTTTGGGGGGAAGAATAATCATCCACAACACCGGCTTTCCCGGGGTAAGCAAAAAGAAATATAAAGACCATCATCCCGGTTATGGCTCTTTTCTTCATCATTGGGGTTTTAAAAGATGCCCGTTAGAATGATTGGCTTGAACGAGTATAGCCACTTAGTTTTCTTAGGTTTGAAAAAAGTTACGGCAAAAAGGAGGCACAATGCCAGAAAATCATTTAACAGTTATTAACAATTTCGGCAATTTGCGGAAATATATTGTTCAATTAAAAGAAAATCAAGTGATAATGGTAGGGTGATTGTTAATTACTTTTCGGAGTTGGAAGACGAATATTGCATTATTATGTCAATAAATTGACTCGGATTGAAGCGTCCGGTCTGTCGGAACTTCTCCCATCCGTCCATGCCCACAATGACATAAGTCGACTTATTTGGCTCTGTTTTAAAGCGTTTCCGGAGGGTTTCGAGTGCTTCGGGAGTAAGTTGGGCATGCAACTTTCCTGAATTTTTTCCCGTTAAGTCAATAAATACCAGTTTGTCCTGTTTGAATCGCTGAAAATTTTTGTCGATAGTTTGCTGAAAAGCCGGTTCTTCTTTCACCGGATCGGCCTTTAATTGATAGAGCACTACCACATTCGTCCACAGGTAGGGTTTCAAAGGATTGGAAGCGTCAGTTGTAACTGGGCGAAAAATGAAGAACACAGTAAAGGCAAGGAATAAAAGGAAAGGCTTATTCGGCATAACAGGTGTTGTTCAATTATTTTGAAAAGATACTAAATTCGGCAGATATTGTATCTGATGAATGTGTATTTTAACGATTGAAACGGAATTGTCATCATATCGCCGTAGTTGTTTGATATGGCGAACTTTTTCAACGAAAGAATCAATCAACCTCTAAACTAAGCCTATGTCTAACCGATTGTTTGTCCTCTCATTCATTGTTTTGATGTTCGTTTTGGGATGTCATCAACGGAAGAATACTACTAATTCCGAAAGCAAATCTCCAACAGTCAAAAGAGAATTGAAGCAGCCAGTACGCCAGTCCAAAGCCGATACATCCGGTATGGTTCACTTTGTTGGCGGAACGTTTATGATGGGCTCGGAAAAGGGCTTGTCGAATGAAAAGCCCGTTCATCAGGTAACGGTCAAATCATTTTATATCGATAAAACACCAGTGACAGTCGCTGAATTCAGGCGGTTTATAAAAAGCACCGGTTACATGACCGATGCTCAGAATTTTGGAGATGCGGGAGTGTTCAGTTTTCAGAAGAGACAATGGGAATTGGTTCCGGGGGCTACCTGGAAATATCCTTTTGGCCCCGATGGCCCGAAGGCTCCGGACAATCATCCGGTGACACAGGTCAGTTGGAACGATGCTTCGGCTTATGCCGAATGGGCCGGAAAACGATTGCCGTCGGAAGCGGAATGGGAATATGCAGCACGCTGTGGCGGAGAAAATAAATCGACGTACAGCTGGGGTGACAAATTGATTGTCGATGGTAAATATCAGGGCAATGTGTGGCAGGGAAACCAAATAACAGATCGACAGGGAGCAGATGGTTTCGTTTATACTTCACCGGTAGGTTATTATGGTGAAACAACTTGCGGCCTGACGGACATGGGCGGTAACGTGTGGAACTGGTGTGCCGATGTTTATGAAGCTTATCCAGGCGGTGAGTATACCGTTCAGCCCAATCAGAATGTGCGCGTCATTCGGGGTGGTTCATTCTTTTTCGATGCCAATGGCGCTTACAGCTATACCGTTTCGGCCCGGTCTATGAATTCGATTGAAACTTCGTTATTCAATATGGGTTTTCGGTGCGCAAGGAGCGGCGAATGAGAGCTAGCTGAATAAGAGAGCGAATTATTTATACATCTTGTCTTATAGAAACATGTCTTTTGAAGCATATAACTTATTAAAATCCTTGTACAGTTCCGGCTATATTCCTATCTTGCCCTTGGTGTGAAAAGGGAAAGCTACCTGATAATCAGGCGAGCTTTCCTTTTTGTGTTTGTTAGAGGTAATATTTAAACAATTGATCGTCCGATAGTTTAAAGTTACTTTATAATTCAAATTATTGTTGTATAAATAGTATTAGACTCAGATCCAAAAAACAATCGACCATGAAGATTCAACGAGTAACACCACGCGAGTTATTATTTTTTCTGGCAGGAGTGCTGATTGTATTCCTGTTGGTGATTGCGTGGGAATGGAATGACATCAAGGATGTGATATCCAGTAAAGGAACGACCGATATCGAAAACGTTCATTACAGAGAGTAATTTTTTATTGTGAGAACGTCTTTCCCCCCCCCCAAAAAAACTGGCAGCAAGTTGCCTGGAAGTTTGGACACGTTCTATATATACTTCTCCCGGGCGTATTCTTCCTGATATAATACCTCTTTGTTTTCTATAGAAGTACCCAATTATCCTGTAGGTATATTAATCGACTTTTGTTGCGTGTGGACACAAATGATAAAGTCGGGTTGACGTCTGTCGGTGCCGGGAGGAAAATATTTGTTCTTCCGGTAAACAATCGTTATTTTCCATTTATAATCAATAGATGTAGTGCTTTCAGAAATCATTGAACCTGGCTGAATGGAAAAAATTCTGTTTGTCATGAATCCCGTTTCCGGAGGAATTGATAAGGATGAAACCATCCTCCGCATTCACTGGCTTTCGGTGAAGGAGAAATTTGACTTCAAGTTTCGGTACACAACCGGCGAGAATGATGATGAAACGTTGCAAGCCGAAATCGACTGGTACCGTCCCGACAGAGTTGTAGTCTGTGGTGGTGATGGGACGGTTTTGCTGGTCGCCAGAAACCTGATAAACACGGACATTCCGATAGGTATTTTGCCGTTGGGTTCGGCTAACGGATTGGCGACCGAGTTGACGATTCCTGAAATTCTTCCTGAAGCGTTGGAACTGGCCGTAAAGGGGCAGGTTTCACGACCGATTGATCTCCTTCGCTTTAATGAAAAATATCTGGGAATTCACCTGGGGGATGTTGGTGTTAATGCGCTCATTGTGAAAAATTATGCCCAGTCGGGCGACCGCCGGATGGTCGGATATGCTAGGCATCTTTTCCGGGCTTTTCAGGAGAGCGAGCAGATGCAGTATACTATCAAAACGCCTGGGGAAACCTACAGGAAAGAAGGCTACATGCTGGCGTTTGCCAATGCCCGGAGGTTTGGAACCGGTGTTTATTTATCATTGAACGGCTCGATGTCTGATGGGCGCTTCGAAATATGTAATTTTCAGGAAATACAGCTCGAGGAGCTGATCAATCTCGGACTAACCAAGTTTGAGCTGTTTCTCGATGAAGAGATGTATTCCGATGTTGTTAGCTGCAAAGAGGCGGAAATTGAAATCGATCGGGAAGTTGACTTTCAGATTGACGGAGAATACATCGGGAAAGTGGACCATTTAACCATATCGACGATAGAGTCAGCTGTCAGGATAATTGTACCAGGAGGTGATGATGAGGAAGAAGAAACCGGTATTGCTTAGTTTTCATGCCATTTCAAACGGTAGCACAACTCTTGTGTTCGGGCAGCTTATTTACAGTTATTACCGGAAGTTTTCGTTTACGGATTATTCCCGAATGGAAACTTTCCGTCGAATCGCTGCTTTGTATCTAGCCAATCGCTGTCAAAATTGCAAGGTTCAGTTGGTTTTTGATTCTGCTACGATCGAAATGAAAACCGACCGGAACGGACTTTTCTTCGGCAAACGAAAATTCAGGAAAACACCGGCATGCCTGAAGGAAGTCCACATTCCTGGAAATACTGAAGTACATATTCCGGAGACTTTATTCACCCGGCAGGTTCGCCATCTCGACACACACACTCTAGTGATTTCAGACATTGATGATACGTTGATTCATTCATTTATATCAAAAAAGCTTCTGAAGTTTAAAACTTTAATGCTCACTCGTGTCGAAAAGCGAAAAACCGTCGACAACATGGTTCGGCTGGTCAACCGGTTACATGAAGATGGTGCAGCATTGTTTTATCTATCGAACAGCGAACAAAATCTGTATCCGCTCATTTACCGTTTTTTGCGTCAGAATAATTTGCCACCCGGCCCCGTTTTTCTAAAGCATTTCCGGAAAATGCGTCATGTGTTGACAGGAAGGAAATTGCCACGAAAGGATTTGCATAAACTGGAAATTCTGGAGGAGATTATTCAACTTTTTCCGGCTAAGAAATTCATCCTGGTGGGAGATAACACCCAAAACGATTTAGGCATTTATATGCAGGCTGCCACCGATTACCCAAAGCAAATCAACGAGATCATCATCCGCCGGGCGGTTGAAAGTGAACGAAACCAACGGATTGTCGATCGGGTAAGTAAAGAATTAAAAGCGCGGGGAATTGGCTTACATTATGCTGGAAGCTTTCCCGAAAACCTGCTGCAGTAACCCCGCACTTCAATGAATTGTTTTAATTTCCTATCTTTCACTGGTCATTGTTAATGGCCACCTTAACGGAAACTAAACCGGCACTCTCCTTGCCAGCGATGCGTGCCAAATTTTCTCGGGTATGCGAAAATTATTCCTTTTCCTTTTATTGATGAGCTTCATTTCCGGTTGCGAAAGGGGAGAGGAGTTTTCTTTTGAATGGACGCCCGGCGCATTTACGGTAAATCCGGATGCTTCGCCCGAGGCAAAGCAGTTGCTGCAGTTATTGTACGATGTCAGTGGAAAATATACGTTGACAGGACAACACAATCACCCGGTGTTTATTTCCGGTCGCACCGAAGAAGCTAAAATGCTGACTGGTTATTATCCGGCCGTGTGGGGACAGGAATTTGGACAAAGCCTTCCCAACTCACTCGATGGCATCAATTTCCGGCAGCGGAACATGGAAGAAGCCATTCGCAAATATCACGAAGGTTTTGTGATTACCCTGATGTGGCATGCCATCCGACCCATTGACGATGAGCCTGGGACTTTCGACGATAATGTGATGGCAAAAATGACCGATACACAATGGAACAAGCTGTTAACGCCCGGAACCAGGCTGCACAAGCGCTGGTGCCACCAGGTCGATGTCATTGCTGGTTATCTGGCAGAACTGCGCGACGCCGGTGTCCCGGTTTTATGGCGACCGTATCATGAGCCCAACGGTGACTGGTTTTGGTGGTGTGGCAATCCCGAAAGGTATAAAAAGCTTTACCGTATGCTGTTCGACCGCTTCGTCAATGTACATCATTTGAATAACCTGATTTGGGTCTTCAACGGAACAGAAATCCGGAACAACGTCAAGCCATATGCTGATTTTTATCCGGGTGATGATGTGGTAGATGTATTGGCAACAGATGTGTACAGTGAAAATTTCCAGCGTTCTGATTACGATGACTTACTGAAGCTGGCGAACGGAAAACCGATTGGTTTGGGCGAAGTGGGGAAGTTGCCACCGCCTGATACATTGGCTAAGCAGCCGAAGTACTGTTGGTTTATGTGCTGGAGTGGTTACCTGGCCGAAAAGAATAAAGCGGCCGACATCGATGCGGTGTACGATGCTCCCAACACGCTAACGTTGACCGAATGGAAAGAATTTGTCCGGGAGCATTCTACCCAGAACTAACCTTGTTCTTTCTTAACGATACTGAGTCCCAGCCGGATTTTATGGTAAGGAATTTCACCGTTTAATTGCTCATAAACTGGTTTCAATTCATGTTTCAAGCCAGGCGTGAGCAAGGCTTCTTCAATCTGCTGCAACTCCTTCCTGTCGAGAAACTCATGCAACGAAATATCGTAATCGCTTTCGTACAAATAGGCCAGATGGGAGCAAACCGTTACAATATTCAGGTTTAATCGTTCGGCTATTTCTTCCGGGGTATATCCCTTTTGCAGGAAGTCATACGTTTTTTGATAACGGTTGGTCGACTGCTTTTCATTGGTTTCGCCAAACTGGTTGAAATCCATGATGGCGCGAATGAAGATGAGTCCAAACTGTTCGTACTTGAACTCACCAACACCCGAAATCTGCCGCATGGCAAATTCAGTAGTCGGTTTGGAAGTCGCCATTTGTTTCAACGTAGCGTCGGAGAAAATGATGTAGGGTGGAACATTTCTTTCGGCAGCCAACTCTTTCCGGACGGTCCGTAAATGCTCGAACAATGCATTGTCCAGCTCTTCCACTTTGGTCTGAACCTGTTGTTTTTCCTGCTGCTGTTGCCAGCGGTTTTCCGCTTCTTCGGGTGAAACGAGGTTGATTTTCTTTCCGTCGAAAAGAACATCGCGGCTCAGCAGCGTTAATTTCAATTTGTTACTGTCGTTGTAAGCTACCTCGAACAAGCCCATGTTGAGCATCTGAAGCAGGTATTCCTGCCAGTCCCGGTAGGAGATATCACGGCCGGCGCCATATGTTTTGATTTCAGCCCAGCCGTTTTCAATCAATTCTTTTCGGGCTGACCCCCGAAGAATATCAATTAACAAGCCGGAGGAGACTTGCTCTTTTACCCTGGCAATGGCGGAAAGTGCTTTCTGTGCAATGACGGTACCGTCGAAAACAGCAGGCGGATTCTGACACACATCGCAATTGCCACAGTCCTTATCATACGCTTCATTGAAATAATTAAGCAGAACTCTTCGCCGACAGGTTCGTGCATCGGCAAACTGTTGCATGCGCTCCAGTTTTTGCGTTAGCAAATCCTTTTGCTTGCTCTCCTCGATGAACTGTTTCAGCGTAAGCACATCCCGGTAGGAGTAGAACAACAACGTATCCGCCGGAAGCCCATCGCGTCCTGCGCGTCCGATTTCCTGGTAATAGCTTTCGAGGTTTTTCGGGAGATTGTAATGAATTACCCAGCGAACATTCGGTTTGTCGATACCCATGCCGAAGGCCACGGTGGCGCAGACAATCTGCACCCGGTCGTTGATGAAATCATCCTGGGCTGTTTGTCGCGCTGTGTCAGGCATGCCGGCGTGATAGCTCACCGCATTCAACCCTTCACCATTGAGTTTGTTCGCCAGCTGCTCCGTTTGTTTCCGGCTCAGACAGTAAATAATGCCGGCTTGGTTCTTTCGTTGTGAAATGAACCGTTTGATGTTGGCAAATTTGTCCCTTCCGGGAAGAACTGAAATGCTCAGGTTCTCGCGGTCGAACGAACTAATGAATGTTTCCGGGTTTCGCAGGCCCAGTTGCTGCACAATGTCGCTTCGAGTGATGCGATCAGCGGTGGCAGTTAAGGCAATGATGGGCGCTTTGAATTCACGCGAAAGAAAGCTCAGCTGCGTATATTCCGGGCGAAAATCGTGTCCCCACTGCGAAATACAATGCGCTTCGTCGACAGCAAAGAGGCTGATGTCGATGGTTTTGATTTGGCGGTAAAAATCCTGCGAAAGCAGTTTCTCCGGTGAAACATACAGCAACTTGATTTTCCCGGAAATCACATCCTTGAAGATTTGAATCGATTCAGTAGCCGAAATCGTTGAGTTCAGGTAAGCTGCTCCGATACCGTTGGCGCGCAAAGCATCTACCTGGTCCTTCATCAGGGAAATGAGCGGAGAGATAACGATGGCGGTTCCTTTCTGTACCAATGCAGGCAGCTGAAAGCAGAGCGATTTTCCACCGCCGGTGGGCATAATGGCAAGGCAATCGCGACCATCGAGCAACGACTGAATAATCTCTTCCTGTAAAGGCCTGAATGTTTCGTAGCCGAAGTATTTCCTGAGGGTTTCGTATATCATGGATGTGAAAAATTCCCAAAGATACAATTCCTGATCTGTCTGGAAATGCCTTCGCCTGATTTTCTCGAAAGTTAATTTTGTTAATCGTCGTAACGTCCGGCAGAGAAATCGATCATCGCCTTCATTACACCGTCTTCGTAATTAGCAACGGTGGCGTAAGCTTTGTCGGTTTCTTCAAACGGAAAATGATGGGTAACCATCGGTGTAACATCCATGGTGCTATCGGCAATCAGGTCGAGCGCCGGGCGGGTAAAGCCATTCTGGCGGCGAACATTTTGTATGGTGATTTCCTTCCGGCGAAGCTCGTCGACGGGGAAGGACCAGTGACTAAATTCCGGGATTCCAACAATCAGCAATGTTCCTCCGGGCTTCAAAAGCTGAATCGCCTGGTCAACTGCCTCCTGCTTTCCGCAGCATTCAAAAACGTAGTCCATCTGTAACGGTTCCAGTCGGTTAATTTCACTTACGATATTCGTTTCATCCGGATTCCCCGTCCAGTTGGCACCAGTTTCCCGGGCGATTTTCAGTCGGTGTTCCAGTTTGTCGGTCACGTATACTTTCGCTGGTTCCTGAACCTGCGCCGGGAGTAATACGCTCATCCCGATAGGTCCGAAGCCCAGAATTCCAATGGATTTTCCTCTCAAATCGCCGGCTAACTTGGTTGCGTAGTAACCGATAGCCAGCGGCTCAGAAATAACGGCTTCATCGAATCCCAGGCGGTTGTTGATGGGAAAACACGAGCCTTCAGGAATGACGATATATTCAGACAGGCAACCTTCAGCCTGACCGGGATTGCCCAAAAATTTAAGATTGCGGCAGGTATGCGGTCGTCCGGCTTCACACTGATCACAATGTCCGCATGGCATAGCCGGGTCGATAGCAACCCGATCGCCAACAGCGACATGTTTCACTCTTTTACCGACAGCTGCTACAATGCCAGCGCCCTCGTGACCGGGGGTAAACGGATAGGAGATAACCTGACTTCCGATACCACCTTCTTTGTAATAGTGCATATCGGAACCGCAAACTCCCACACGTATCATTCGTATCAAAACGTCTGTGTCATTGGCAATCTCCGGCATTGGCCGCTCCTGTATTTCCATCTTTTCTTTACCGGTCAATGCAAAGGTTTTCATGTATTTATTCATGGCGATCATTTTTCGGGTTTTCACTGTTGCCTTTCCTTAAAAAGATACTTCCTGAGCTGAAATCAGAGATAAAAACTCCACCTACCGGAATCAGCAGGAAAATATATTTCTCGAAAAAGGCGTCTTGATGTATTTGGTACCTGTCAATCTTAATGGTTATCAATTAGGATAAGGTATGAAAAAAGACGCAATATCAAAGCATCCGGCCTTGAAAATTGCGTCTTGAAATATTATCTGTTATAGGAAATCAGGAAGAAACCCGCTTGCCAATCGTTTCCATTTCCAGTTCCTCCAACGATTTGCCTTTGGTTTCGACTAACGCGAAGTGATAGAACAGGAGGCTCAGCAACGTAGCGGCGAAGAAGAAGGCGAACACCCATCCGACGCCAATTTTGGCTGATACAACAGGAAAAAGCAGTGCGATCACAAAGTTGAAGAACCAGTGAGAGAAAGAGCCGATAGCTGCGCCCCGTGAGCGTACATTGTTCGGGAACATTTCCGATAGGATAACCCAGATAACAGCTCCCTGTGAAAAGGCAAAAAAGGCAATGTATCCAACCAGGTAAGCCAGCAATTGGTATCCTGCGTAGTTACCGGTGATGTACGACCAGGCAAATAATCCGAGGAATACCGACATACCCGTTGCTCCGACATAAAGCAAAAACTTACGTCCGAAACGATCGATGAATATCATCGCGATGATGGTAAATGCCAGGTTTGTGACACCAATCAGTACCGACTGGAACATCGCGGACTCACCGGAGAAACCAGCCACTCGGAAAATATCGGTCGAGTAGTACATGATGACATTGATTCCAGCCATTTGGTTAAACATCCCAACGGCAATTCCAATCAGGACCAACTTCAGGTACGGAGGTTTAAACATGAAAGAGTATTTCTTCATTACCTCCTGATTCAGCGAATCCTTGATCTGGTGCATCAGGGTTTCTGCATTTTCATGCGGATTAACCCTCCGTATAACGTGAAGTGCTTCTTCAACACGTTCCATTTTGACCAGCCAGCGGGGACTTCTTTCAATAAAGAACAGCAACAGGAAGTAAACACCTGACGGAATCGTTCCGGCCAGGAACATCCAGCGCCAATTGGCAGCTCCTATGCTATCGATGATGTAATTGGAGAAGAACGCCAACAAAATTCCGGATACGATAGCCAGCTGGTTGGTGGCCACCAAACGACCGCGCAATTTGGGTGGTGCAATTTCCGAAATGTACATGGGAGTCAGTACCGATGCACCTCCAACGGCAATTCCCCCGATTAAGCGGGCCGTAATGAAGACCGTGAGATTGGTTGCCAGGCCGGCTCCAATCATCGATAGCAGGAACATCACAGCCATCAGTTTCATCATCTGGCGCCGGCCGAAAATATCGCCCGGTTTTCCGATGAACAGCGCGCCAATGATACAGCCAACAAGCGCCGTACTGACGACCACGCCTTTCATCGCTTCGGAAAAACCAAAGAACTGCTGTACGTAAAATATGGTTCCGTTAATGACGGCAGTTTCAAATCCAAACATTAGTCCGCCCAGGGCCGCCACAAAGGTGACGAAGTACAAATGATTTCTCATGATTTGGGTAAGTCTATTGATTAAGCGCCTCAAGATAATGATTTTCGGAACAAGGAGCAGAACACTTTGGAAGATATGATTTTCAGTAAGATGAATATTTTTAAAATAAAAAACCTGCTTTCAGTGAAAACAGGTTTTAGTGCATGCGTAAGAACAATTATTTTATTGAGGGTACTCTTTGACTTCTTCGTCACAATGCCATTCCTCGGGACAAAATCTTTCGGTTTCCGAAAAGAAAAAGGCAGCTTCTTTCATCGCATTATCGTCACTGTCGGAGCCATGAACTGCATTGTGCGAAAGCGACTCGGCAAATAATTTCCGGATGGTACCTTCGTCTGCTTTTTCGGGGTCGGTGTTGCCGATGAGCTCCCGGAACTCCGTTACCGCATTATCTTTTCTGAGGATGGCAGCCACAATCGGGCCGGAAGACATGTAGGTAACCAGTCCGTCGTAAAACGGCTTTCCCCGGTGAACTTCGTAAAATTTGGCGGCCTGTCGGGCCGATAACTTCGTTAGTTTAAGTGCTTCCACCTTGAAACCGTGTTCAGTAATCATTCCGAGGATGGGGCCAATTAAATTCCGGCGAACGGCTCCCGGCTTAATCATCGTTAGCGTAGTATTTCCAGCCATGTTGATAAATTTAGTTGCGAATAGAAACATCCGTATCACCGATGAGTTCACCGGACGCATTATTTAGAACGGATGACAAGTGATATTTTAGTTAGAAAATCATTTTGATTTCTCTTCAATCAAAATTAGGAAATTGCGGAAACTGAGCGTCAATAATGAGTTGCTGTTAAACATAGTATCGATATGTTGAAGAAATGATTTTATCCGGAATTTTAAAGGTTGTTCGGGGGTCCGGGAGCTGAAATAATTCAAAATGTGCAGGTACGAAACAACCAATATTCCTATCTTTGCGTCTTACGTTTAAAAAGAGATCAATTTTGAAGAGATTATCCCCTGAAACAATAGCGAAAGTTAAGGATGTGTTGAATGAAAATGTCCGGGACATCGTGATTATACCACATGTAAATCCGGACGGTGATGCTGTTGGTTCCAGTTTGGGATTGTGGCGTGTTTTAACGAACGCGGGTTACGCTCCGACGGTCATTTCTCCGACGGATTACCCTGCCTTTTTAAAATGGGTGAGTGGCACTAATGACGTAAAAGTGTATGAGCATGAACCGGATGTCAGTCGACAGATTTTGGAAAAAGCTGATTTGGTGTTCCTGCTCGATTTCAATGCGCCTGACCGGGCCGGAAAACTGGGACCACTGATTGAAAAGGTGACCAAACCGATTGTGTTGATCGATCATCACCCCGATCCCGCTGATGTGACGGAGTTGATGTTCTCGCATACCGAAGCCAGTTCGACCGCCGAGTTAGTTTACCGCTTTGTCGAAAGTCTCGATTTGTGTGAATACCTCGATAAAGATGCAGCGGAAGCGTTGTTCACAGGTTTGTCTACCGATACCGGCTCTTTCAGTTACAATGCATCCTCACCGGATATGTACGAAGTAGTGAGCCGCTTGCTGGAAAAAGGAGTGGATAAGGACCGGATTCACGATTTGATATACAACAATTTCTCGGCCGACCGGATGCGACTTTTGGGGTACAGTCTGGACCAGAAAATGAAAGTATTCCCGGAATACCATGCAGCGTACATTTCTTTGAGCATGGAAGAACTGGAGCGATACAATTTTGTGCCCGGCGATACAGAAGGATTTGTCAATTATCCGCTGTCGATTAAGGGTGTTATTTTCACCGCATTGTTCACCGAAAAGGAAGATATGGTGAAAATCTCGTTCCGTTCGAAAGGAGGTTTTCCGACCAACGAATTTTCCAACCTGCATTTTAACGGTGGCGGTCATATGAACGCCTCAGGAGGAGAATCAAAGTTGTCGCTGGCTGAAACCATTCAGAAATTCGAAGAGTTGTTGCCCGAATTTTCTGCTAAATTGAAAGATGAGCACAGGAAACTGGGAAATTGAAATCGGGGAAAGGAAATAGGCGAGATGCGCCGAATTTTAATAAATTAGCGCTGAATTTTTAATCGGTCGGAAAGGAAATTAGAAAGACCGTAAAGCGGAAGTTTGAATAGTTAACGAATGAAATATATGAAACGTAGGGGTTTAAGTTTTTTATTACTGGCTGTTGTATTGAGTGTGGGGTTTGTTTCCTGTAGCAAGACAAGCCGCCAGAAAGCCAGGGAACTGGAATTGGAATTGCGGGATAAGTACGTAGCTAAATATTATCCGGATGCACAGCCTACTCCCTCGGGACTTTATGTCATCAAAGAGCAGGATGCTCCTGCCGGGGCGGATTCCATCGCCGTTGGTGACCAGGTAAAAGTATTCTATACCGGAAATTTGATTGAGAGTACCGATTCTACCGGAGTTCAGGACGGATACGTGTTTGACTCTTCAGGCAATTACGAACCATTTACTTTCACGGTAGGTGCCGGATCGGTAATTACTGGTTGGGAAGAAGCCATCCTGCAAATGAAAGAAGGTGAGAAGGCGGTATGGATTATTCCATCCACACTGGGTTACGGAGGAACGCCTCAATCGGGTGTCCCCGCTTATTCGACGCTCGTTTTCCATGTCACGGTCTACAAAGTGATAAAGAGCGACTCCAATCCGGTGATAATCGAAAGACAATTTTAAACACTGACCGCGGAACTTCACCGCGGTTTTTTTCAATCCATAAACTGACGACGTGACGCGCACGGATCTCATTAAAAAATTGCTGCCGGGTTTCATTCCGCTTTTTGTTTTTATCCTTGCGGATGAAATCTGGGGAACGAAAATCGGTATTGTGGTAGCGGTAGGCGTTGGACTGATCGAGCTAATCGTAACCGGAATCAAGGAGCGCCGGCTCGAAAAGTTTGTACTGATTGACACCGCTTTGCTGGTAGTGCTTTCGCTGATATCAATTCTGCTCGATAACGACATCTTTTTCAAGTTGAAGCCCGCTTTGATCGAATTGATTCTTTGTGCGGTGTTGGGTGTTTCGGCCTTTGGCAAACTGAACATTGTGCAGATGATGGCCGGCCGTTACATGAAGGATGTCTCTTTCAATGAACAACAACAGGCGCAGTTTCAGCGGAATCTCCGGAACATGTTTTGGATTTTCCTGGCGCACACCGGTCTGATTATTTTCTCGGCCTTTTACATGAGCGAAGCAGCCTGGGCATTTATTAGCGGCGGATTGTTTTACATTATTTTCGCGGTCTATTTTGCGAATGAATGGTTTCGCAATAAGCGCCAGCAAGGAAAAATGCCGGTGGTTGCTGATGATGAAGAGTGGTTGCCGGTAGTCGATGAGGAAGGGAAAGTCATTGGGAAAGCGCCCCGTTCGGCTTGCCACAACGGTCAGAAGATTTTGCATCCGGTAGTGCATCTTCATGTTTTCAATCCAAAAGGACATATTTATTTGCAGAAACGCCCGGAAGATAAACTGGTACAGCCCGGTAAATGGGATACAGCCGTCGGTGGACACATTTCGTTTGGCGAATCGGTTGAAACGGCTTTGAAGCGTGAAGCTTACGAGGAAATTGGTTTAACTGACTTTCAGGCACGCCCGATGGCCAGTTACAAGTGGGAGACCGACGTGGAAGCCGAGTTGGTGTACAGTTATACTTCTTACGATTACAAAAAAATCCGATTACACTCCGACGAAGTTACTGAGGGGAAATTCTGGAGCCGCTCACAAATTGAGAAGAATCTGGGCAAAGATGTATTTACACCTAACTTCGAATTCGAGTTTAAGATGATGGAACAGTTGCGCGATCAGAACAGCGCATTGGCTTGATTTTATTGTTTTTGTGCAGAAAATGCCTTTTGACAAAAGGAAATAATCTCTTGTCTGCTATCCAACAGCAACTTTTGTTTCTCTTTCGATAATCCAAATCGTAAATGAAGCCGATTTCGAAACACCTTCCAGCTGCGGATTAATCGGTAAGTAACAACACCGCTCAGTGGCATCGCTAAAAGATAAAGCACTTTCCACCAGCCGGGAAACAGTCGTCCCAAAGTCAATAATCCAACTACATACATGGCCGAAAAAACCAGCATTCCCAGCACAAAATAGAAGGAGCTGCGCATCTGCGAATCTTCAATTTTGTTGTTTACATGATTTTTTAGAAGATAATGGGGAAGTGCGTGATGCAACCAACCAAAAGCAATGACCGGAGATGTCAGCAGAAAGCCTGCACCCGTGAAAATTGCCTGGGCCGGCGTGAGCAGGTTTTTCTCCAGTGTATCTTCTATTATTTTTTGCTCGTGCTGTAACGCCTCGTATTTCTGTACTTTATCCGTAAGCAACTGAAGAAAAGAATCGTCTTCTTTGGCGGCGGTTTCCAGTTTCTGAATGGTCAGTTGGTCCGCCCGGAAATGATTTTCCCATGACTTGGGCGAAAGATTTTCTTCTTTCAGTATGGTTTGTCGGTACAACAACCGAATCGTTTCATATAGCTCGTAATGTTCGGTGTCCCGGATGTCAATCATCAACGGTGACAGCTTCTCTTGTAAAGCATCGCGCAGTTCCAGTTGCGCCCGTTGCGGGTTTTCCCGGTAGGAAGACAGAAACTCACTTACCTGTAACGGTTTTCCATAGTTGATTTGAAGAATGGATTGAGGCTCCTGGTAATCGCTGTAATAAATGCCTACCGGGATGATGACCAAATCTTTTCCTAATCCACCGCTCTCTTCTGCCTGAAAAGCGATACGAGGGACCGCTTTCTTGAGAGGCAGTAAAGTTCGCTTATCGGTATGGCGTGCTTCCGGAAAAAGGCAGAGCGGTGTATTATGCTGTAAAATCTCGATGGTTTGCCGGAAGGTCTTTTCATTTTTTCCGAGGTTCTCTACTCCGTCACGAATCCGGTAAACCGGGATGATTTTCAGAAAACGAAGAAAAGGACGGTTTGTGGCGCTTTTAAAAATATCTGCTCTTGCAAGATAGATAATCTGGGAGGGAAGCGTACAAACCAAGGCCAGCGGGTCCATCAGCGCATTCTGGTGGTTCGGGGCGAAAATGATGGGTTTGTCTTTAGGGATATTTTCTTTTCCGGTTACGATAACCTTCCGGTAGAAGAGACGATGGGCCGTTTTGACAAATCCTCTGACCACATCATAACCGATGGAATAGCGATAAATCTTTCCCATAATTTCCTTATTTCCCTTCCGCGTGGCTGTGATGGTGAACATTTACCAACTGTTCTGTCTCTGCTTCGTCGGTCACCGGCTTACGCGACCAAAACCACGACAGGCTCAAACCGGAGACAATGTGCCAGATGCCCCACCACGCAGCAATGATGGCCATTCCGCCAAGTTCCATGTCGGGTGGAAATATTTTGGGATTGAAGATGAGTGCCAGTCCCAGTCCGGAATTTTGAATCCCTGTTTCGATGGCAATGGTTCGCCGGTCGGTCTGCGGCAGTTTCATCAGGCTGCTGGCGCTGTATCCTGTCACCAAAGCCAGAGCATTGTGAATTAATACGATGATGAAAATGAGATGAATGAACTGAATGAAGAATTCGAAATTCTTGGCCAGCGCAATCACCACAAAAGCGATGAAAATACCAACACTCAGCTTCCGGATAGGACCGCGTATTTTAACCGTTAAACGCGGGAAACGGCGGGCGAAAATGAGTCCCAGTACCAGTGGAATACCCAATAGAATGAAAACGGTTTGGAACATTTGCCCGGAGTCGATGTGCAACGGACGCAGTAGCGCCTCGGCATCGTGGCGGTTGTAAAAGTGCGTATAAAGGCTTCCCCAGAAGGCAAAGTTCAATGGCGTCATAAAAGTAGCTGAAAGGGTCGCAATAGCTGATAAACCGATAGACAGCGTCGTATTTCCCTTTGCCAGCGAAGAGATGAAATTGGAAATGTTTCCGCCCGGGCAGGATGCTACGAGAATCATTCCCAGAGCCACGGTTGGCGTTGGACGCAAAAAGAGAACCAGCAAATAGGTAAGTGCAGGCAACAGCAAAAACTGAGAAACAATTCCTGTTAAGGTCGATTTCGGTCGGGTAATAATTTTGCGGAAATCGGAAATATGAATATCCAGCGCTATACCAAACATGATAAAGGCGAGTGCGATATTTAGTGCCAGAATGCCGGCCGGACTAAAATGCAGTCGCACATGATCCAGAACTTCCAGAGAATCTTCAAACATTGGCTTAGACTTTCAGTGCCCAAATATATTGATTTGTGGCCAAAATCAAACGGCTGTTGTTAAGCAGGTACAACTATCGTATTTGAAATCAGTCTTTATGGAGCAGAAAAATCGCCGGTCGTTTATGCAGTTCAGGCAATCCTTTTCTCCATTGTGCCACCGTCTGCGTTTTGATGTATTCACTTTCCAGTGTGATGTCGGCGGCAATGCAAAGCCGTGTTTGGTCGTGACAAGCCTGCAGGATATCTTCCAGCAATTTCATGTTCCGGTAAGGCGCTTCAATGAAAATCTGCGTTTGGTGTTCGGTTGCCGAACGGCGCTCCAAATCTTTGATGGCCCGCTGCCGTTCTCCTTTCGGGATGGGAAGGTAGCCCACAAAGGCAAAGTTCTGTCCATTCATTCCGGACGCCATCAGCGAAAGCAAAATAGAAGAAGGTCCAACCATCGGAACTATCCGGATATCTTTTTCGTGCGCCAGTTTCACCACGTCGGCGCCCGGATCGGCTACACCGGGACAGCCGGCTTCGGAAATAATGCCGGTATCGTTTCCGTTTAAAACGGGATGCAGAAAGCGTTCAAGCTGTTTCCGGTCGGTGTGTTTGTTCAGCTCCATGAACTCCAGCGCGTCGATGTCGATATCGCGGTCCAGCTTCTTCAGGTAGCGGCGGGCAGTACGCACGTTCTCTACGATAAAAAAGCGAAGTGAACGCACAGTGTCCACCAATGTGGCGGGGACAACATGGCCTGGCTCAGTATCGCCAAGCGTAGTTGGTATAAGGTACAGATTAGCCATTTTCTTCATGGGCGCAAAGGTAGCGAAAAACAATATTTTCGCCGGCTTGTTTGTATGGATTGAAGTCGGTAACCGAATTTATGAAATACGTTCTCCGCTTTTTGTTTCTCCGCAATACCCAATTTTCTTTCGCAGTTATTGTCGGTTTACTCGCTCCGGCGGGTGCGGAAACATTACGCCCGTTGGTTTTACCGCTTCTGGCCATTGTGCTGGCTTTTTCCCTTACGGGGATAACCCTCAAGGAATTTTTCCCGCTGCGCAATCTCATTCGTCCCATGCTGTTTGGTATCTCAGCCAGTTATTTGGTGTTGGGAACGCTCATTATTTTGCTGGCCTGGTTATTTACGCCCGACAAGGAACTCTTCTGGGGATTTGTGATCATTGCAGCTGCACCGGCCGGAACAGGCGTTATTCCGTTTGCGTTTATTCTTCGCGGCGATGTGGCATTTGCCGTGTTCGGTGTACTGGGCAGCTACCTGGCGTCGTTCATCCTGATTCCGGTGATGCTGATGGTTTTCGCTCCGGGCGTTTCTGTTTCCCCCGAAATTATTGGTCGTATTTTGGTCATCCTGCTCGTTATTCCCATGGTGGCTTCCCGCTTCCTGCTGGCGAAACCCATTCAAAAGCCGGTGTTTTACCTTCGCGGGAAGGTTGTCAACCTCGGATTTGCCCTGGTCATTTATACGGTCATTGGCTCCAACCAGGATGTTTTCTTAACCGATCCAATGTTGCTTTTACCCGTGGCTGCCGTCACTTTTTTTGCTACTTTTGGAATCAGCCTTGCGGCAGATTGGGCTTTGAAACGCTGGGCAAAGAAGTTGAATGGACCGAAGCAAATCAGTGGAATGTTGCTGGCTTCGCTCAAAAATAACGGATTTGCCATTGCTGTCAGCCTCACCTTGCTGCCGCCGAGGGGCGGAATTCCTCCGGCCGTTATGGGGATGATGATGGTGCCTTACCTGATGTACCTGTCATTCCGCTACCGCGAAAAGTCGGGAGGAGCGTAAAACGTAAAATTCAACATGAAAATAACATTACTGGGAACAGGAACTTCGCAGGGAGTGCCGGTAATCGCCTGCAATTGCGAAGTTTGCCGTTCAACCGATTCGCGCGATAAGCGCTTACGAAGTTCGATAATGATTGAAGACAACGGCACCTGCATAGTGGTGGATGCCGGCCCCGATTTTCGTCAGCAGATGTTGCGGGAGAAAGTGCAGAATATCGATGCTATCTTGCTAACACACGAGCACGCTGACCACATCTTCGGTCTCGATGATATCCGTAGTTTTAACTGGGTTCGGAAGGCACCCATTGATATTTACTGCGAAGCGCGCGTTGATAAGAACCTGCGCTCCATCTTCGACTACGTTTTCTCGGAAGAAAAATATCCCGGCACGCCTCAGATGAACCTGGTGCCCATCGATGGTTCAGTTTTGACCGTTGGTTCGCTCGACATCATTCCCATTCGGGTGATGCACCACCGGTTGCCGGTTTATGGTTTTCGGGTGGGGAAATTTGCCTACCTCACCGATTTTAGCACGATTGCCGATGAAGAGCTGGAGAAGCTGAAGGGAGTAGAGGTGGTGGTGATTGATGCCTTGCGGAAAGAATCGCACATTTCGCACCTGAGCCTGAGCGAAGCCATCGAGATCGTTGGGAAAATTCGTCCGCGCAAAGCGTACATCACGCACATCAGTCACCAGATGGGATTACACAAAGATGTATCAGAAGAGTTGCCCGATGGTGTGGAGCTGGGATTCGACGGCGAGATACTGAAAATTGATTGAGGTTACCGGTTATTTGTCCGCTTTATGCGGATACGGTTTTGCAGGAACGGTAGCAGAACGACAAATCCGGCGGTGAAGAAGACCATGCCGGCAATGGCCAATGCGGAACCCAGTGAGAACTGGTCGGTGTACCAACCCAGGAATGGTCCGACTCCGGCAAAAATGATTCGGATGATAAAACTCCGTACAGACAGCACAGTGGCCCGGTTAGCCGATGTGGTATACTGAATAATGTAATTCTTCAGAATCGGCGTGGCAATTCCCCTCACAAAGTAGAAGACCACCAGAATCGCGATACCCCAGGCCGTCATGTTCTGACTGATGGCGATGTACGAACCGGTAATAAATATGAGGATGAGAAATACCGTGTTTTTCCGCCCCAGCGCATTCTCGAATTTGTAAGCAATCATCGAAACCAGCCCGGCCAATAGATTCAGTACGGTCCAAAGCACACCAAACATCGAGAGAGGAAGCGATATTTCCTTAAAGAAAGGTTGCACAAACCAGGCCATGGTGAGGGTAGCGGTGCCAATAACCGAAGAGTAGAGGATGGCTGTTCGCAGCGGTTTGTTTTCGATCAGCGAATGATTCACCACCTGGAAAATATCTTTCCAACCGGGTTTCGCGTGACGGTCGTCGCGCGGAGGTTCTCTTAGCGAAATGGCCGCCGGAACGCCTGCAAAAGCTACCAGTGTTTGTGCGTAATAGGGGTAACGCAAACTCAGCGTGGCCAGCAATCCGCCCAACACGCCGGCAATGGCTTCGGCAAAGTTCCCGATGGAGGTTACACGTCCTTCCAGTTTCAGGTACTCCGATTCCCGTTTTTCGGCTTTGAGTGAGTCATACAGCAAAGCCGAATCGGAGCCCGAGATAAGGCTTTGTCCGACGCCAAGTACCATTTCGGCCACTAAAAATTCGCCAAAACGGTACGAGAAGCTGTAAATGCCAAAGCCAATGGCACCCATGACTGTACCGGCTACCAGCGTGGTTTTTCGTCCCCACACATCGGCGAAGTAGCCGGAAGGGATTTCGAGTAGAACAATAGCAACGGAGTAAATGGCCCGCAGGAAAAACACGTCGTGCATGCTGAGGCCGTTGCTTTGGTAAAAGGGGACGACAATGGGCATCACCAGCATGAACCATTTGGCGCACTTGATGATGTAAAGCCGGAAGATATTTTGGCTGTACGAGCTCCCCATGACGCGTGCAAAAATAACGAAGCTTCCGGTATGGCCAATTAAATTAGTATGATCATTACAGCGATAGGTTGTCGATGCTCATTCTGGTAGCGACGAGGGATATGACTGGCCACAGACGAACCATTCAAATTTCACGGCCTGCCTGGCTTCCGCCAGACGACTGGTTTGCGTTGAATGAAGTGACTGGCTGGCTACAGGCTGTTCATTTGAATTAAATGGAGCATCTGGCTGCCGCTAGGTCGCTCATTTGAATTAAATGGAGTATCTGGCTGTCGCCAGGTTGTTCATTTGAATTGAGTGGAGTATCTGGCTGTCGCCAGGTCGCTCATTTAAATTAAACAGGGCATCTGGCTGACCACAGGCCATTCATTTGGGTTGGATGTAATACTTGGCTGGCGAGAAGCAATTCATTCACGCTGCATGAAGTACCCTTATTTCTATAGGTAATCCGCACACGCTGCACGGAATGCTTATATTGGCAGAGGCAGGCCATACCAGCTGCGCCGGGCAATTGTATTCCCGCGGATAAGGTAATACAACGTAGATGGTAAGAAAGAGAGACGCCAGGCACGGCGTCTCTACCTGCAGTATGGTGGTCAACCAGAATTTACTTCTCCGTTTTCCAGCCCACATGTTTTTCGATGGCGGCAATCATTTTCCCAGCGATGTCCTTGTTAGTCGCCGACTCGATGCCTTCCAGTCCGGGTGACGAATTGATTTCCAGCAAAAGCGGTCCTTTCGCCGAGCGAATGATGTCCACGCCTGCCACTTTCAGGTTCATGGTTTTGGCCGCTTTAATGGCGATGCGTTTTTCTTCAGGCGTTACTTTCACCACCGAAGCCGTTCCGCCCTGGTGCAGGTTGGCCCGGAATTCGCCGGGAGCAGCTTCCCGCTGGATGGACGCCACCACCTTGCCATCAATCACAAAGCAGCGAATATCTTTTCCGTTGGCTTCCTTGACAAACTCCTGAACGAGGATGTTGGCATGCAAGCTCTTGAAGGCATTGATGACACTCTCGGCTGCCTTTTTGGTTTCGGTCAGCACAACGCCTTTGCCTTGTGTTCCTTCCAACAGTTTCACAATTAACGGAGAGCCACCTACCATTTTAATCAAATCCGAGGTGTCGAGCGGCGAGTTGGCAAAACCGGTAGTTGGAATTTCCAGTCCGTTTTGAAGCAGCAACTGCAACGAGAAAAGCTTGTCACGCGACTGACTGATGGCTGCCGCCGAATTGAGCGTAAATATCTTAAGCGCCTCGAACTGGCGGGTCAATGCACATCCGTAGAAGGTTTGACTGGGCCTGATACGCGGAATAACCGCATCCAGGTCATTCAAAATTCGTCCTCCCCGGTAGTGAATCTCCGGATTGGTGGCATCGAGCTTCATGTAACAATGGCGGATGTTCAGGAAATGCATCTCATGACCGCGTGCTTCGCCGGCTTCCATAATGCGCTGATTGCTGTACAGGTTCGGGTCGGAAGCCAAAAGTCCAATCTTCAAACCCTGTCGGGATGGCTGATTTGGCTGGTATAACTCGTTCAGGTGTGCAGTCGATTTTTGGCCAAACAAAAAGCGGGCTTCCGGGTCAACGAGCATTCGGCCACTCATTGCTTCGCGTCCGAGTAACATGCGGTAGCCCATCGAGTCTCGGTTAGCCAGCGTCAGTTCAATCTCCCACGCCGCTTCACCCAACGCTACAGTTGTTTTAATAACATATCTGCGTTCGCTAATGCCGCTGGAACTCTTCACTGTACGGCGATCGACGATTTCTGCCTCGCAATTAACCGAAGTTTTCCCATCCTTCTGAATGGGAGGAATGTCGAAATTGACCCACGGTATACCCTCTTTCTTGAAAGGATGAATATTGATGGCATGAATGGAGGAGGTTTTGGCGCCGGAGTCAACCCGGGCTTTAATGGCCGGAATGTTTAAATCAGGAAGTGAACACCATTCTTCGCTTCCGACAATAATCTTGTTTTCGTTTATCATGTTAAATTTTCATTCGATATTCAATTCGTTATCATCCGATACGTTCAGATTTTTTGCTTGAATATCGCTCATCATCTTATTGATAACTGGTTTTTTATAGTCGTTTCCCAACGACTGATTTGCAGGTGCAAATAAATCTTTTTTTTGGATTTCATGCGTGTTTTACGTTACCCTTACCATAAAAATGCTTAATTTTTTTCGCGTCTTTTCGTTTGTCCCTTTACGGGAAATCAAAGGAGAAGTTCATGAACCAGACAATTCATTTGATTTAACCGATATAAACCTGCAGATAATGAGAAAATTAATTTTGCTTTTTCTGTTTCTTTCCAGTTTTATGAATATGTCAAAAGCTCAAACGCCGGTGGTGCCGGAATTAACCAAAGAAAAGGCAGCGCAGTTTGCCGATCTGGTCCTGAAGAATGTCGATAAGATTTATCCGAATAAAATCAGTCATACCATGAACGGGCCACAGGATGCGCAAACGCCTAACCGGTTGCATCCGGCGTTTTATGGATGTTTCGACTGGCACTCAGCCGTGCACGGTCATTGGTTGCTGGTTCGTTTATTGAAAATGTATCCCGACTTACCGCAGCGAAAGCAGATCATCGATGTGTTGAACCGGCATTTTACGAAAGAGAACATACAAACCGAGATTGCCTATTTTCAGGCGCCCGGACGTGAAAGTTTCGAGCGCCCATACGGGTGGGGATGGTTGCTCAAGCTTCAGGCCGAATTGTTGACCTGGGACAATCCGAACGGAAAAGAGTGGGCGAATATACTGGCGCCATTGGCTCAAGAGATCGTTCAACGATATCATTTTTACCTACCGGGATTGTATTATCCCATCCGGAGAGGTGTTCATGAAAATACAGCATTGGGCTTGCTGTTGGCACTCGACTATGCCAACGTAACCCGGGATTCTACATTCGAAAACTTGCTAAAAGAAAGAGCGCTGTTTTATTATGAGAACGATAAAAATATTCCGGCAGCCTGGGAACCGGGAGGTGATGATTTCCTCTCGCCATCACTTATCGAAGCCGATTTGATGCTGCGCGTTCTCGACCGGGAAGCTTTTCAGGAATGGTTCCGGACTTTCCTGCCGCAAATACCGGAATCGTTGCAACATCCGGCCGTTGTCAGCGACCGCGCCGACCCCAAAGGCGTACATCTCGATGGTCTGAACCTGAGTCGCGCGTGGTGCATGTTCGATATAGCGAAGGAATTTCCGCCGGAGAGTGTGATGGCTCGTCAGTTGATTCAAATGGCCCATCAACACGCTGCTGATGCCTTGCCACATGTGTTGTCGGAAAACTATGTTGGTTCGCACTGGCTGGCTACCTTCGCCGTTTACATGTACGATTCGATGGGCAAGATGGATTGATTTAGTGTTTGTCGGAAAAGTTTTCTGATAATAAGCAAATGTCACAACATGTTTTTGAAACTCATATTTTCAGACGGCTGAATATTCAAATCTGTTACATTTGCCGATGTTAAACTAATAAATCCAAAGGCATGAATCTATATTTTCCTGAAAACTACAAGCCACTTCTCGATTTGAAGAACACAGAGAAGGCTATCAAGTTTGTGAAAGATTTTTTCCAGGAGAACCTGTCTGCAGAGCTGAGACTACGGAGGGTAACGGCGCCACTTTTTGTATTAAAGGGAACCGGCGTAAACGATGATCTGAACGGCATTGAACGACCGGTTTCGTTTCCGGTAAAGGAATTCGACGACAAAGAGGCGGAAGTTGTCCAATCGCTCGCCAAATGGAAGCGCATGATGCTGGCGAAATATGGCATCCCGGTAGGTTATGGAATTTATACCGACATGAATGCCATCCGGGCAGATGAGGAACTCTCGAATATGCATTCACTGTATGTCGATCAGTGGGATTGGGAAAAAGTTATTACCTCGGAACAGCGATCGCTGAATTTTCTGAAAAAAGTAGTTCGGCAGATTTATGCTGTGTTGCTGCGGACGGAGTTTATGGTTTATGAAAATTATCCCAAACTGAAGCCGTCGCTACCCGAAGAGATTACGTTTATTCATGCAGAAGAACTGGCCGAGCGTTATCCGGATTTGACGCCGAAGGAGAGGGAAGATGAGGCCGCCAAAGCGTACGGTGCCGTTTTTATTATTGGCATTGGCGGAACCATGGCGAATGGCGAAGTTCACGATGGAAGAGCACCGGATTACGATGATTGGTCCACGTCCAATTCCGATGGATACAAAGGTTTAAATGGTGATATCATTGTTTGGAACAGTATACTCAACCGTTCCTTCGAATTGTCGTCGATGGGAATTCGAGTCGATAAGAAAGCACTGGAAAAACAGCTAAAGCTGACAGGCACGGAAGACCGCAAGCAACTATTATTTCATCAAAAACTGCTGAAGGGTGGATTGCCACTTTCCATTGGCGGCGGAATCGGGCAGTCGCGGTTGTGCATGTATTTCCTCCGGAAAGCGCATATCGGTGAGGTGCAGGCCAGTTTGTGGCCGGAAGATATGGTGCAGCAGTGTGCTGAGCATAATATTGTATTGGTGTAAGGAATAAAATCAGACAAAATATCCCTGTTTCCCTTTAGAGAACGGGGATATTTTATATATTTGCAGCGCAAAATAAAGGATGGTCTGGTAGCTCAACTGGATAGAGCAGCAGCCTTCTAAGCTGCCGGTTGCGGGTTCGAGTCCCGCCTGGATCACGAAAAGTCTGAGTTTTATAACTCGGACTTTTTTTGTATATTTTTATGTTATCTTGAATTGATTGTTTGAAGAAAATAATGCTAACTACCATTGAATGAGAAGTGATTGCGAAAAAAATCCTGAAAACTAAACAATAAAAGATTCAAATAAACGTAATATCTTTGAGAGAAAATAAAATCCTTCTTCGCCGAAAAACCGTTCGATTATGAAAAAAATTCAGTTCAAAATAGCTCTCATCACTTTACTTCTGGGGGTAAGTGGCTTGCTAAAAGCTCAGGAAGTGGATGTTGCACAACTTCAGCGCAAGGCTGTTTCCAACGATCCGGTAGCACAATTTACGCTGGCAACTTACTATGAGGCCGGCCATGGAGTAGCTCGAAATGCGAAAGCTGCCCGGTATTGGTATTTTAAATCGGCGGAAGCCGGATATGAGAAAGCGGAGTACCGGCTGAGCCAGTTGTACCAGTTTGGTAAGCTTGGGCTTTCGAAAAATATTGATAGTTCGAGATACTGGCAGAAGAAGGCCGGCTATGATGGAAATTTGGATGCCCAGAAGGAGCTGTATCACCATTTTGACAAAGTACAGCCGGAAAGGGAAGCAGCCCTTTATTGGATGCGCAGATGTGCCGAGAACGGCGACAGTGTATACATGTACCTGCTGGCGAAAGCATACGCCGATAAGGAGTTTGGTGATAAAGAATCGGAGACCGAATCATATAACTGGTATCTGAAGTCGGCGGAAGCCGGATACCGGTTGGCACAGACCGAAATGGGAAATATATACCTGATGGGAATCGGCCGGAAAAAAGACTTTGGTCAGGCGATGGACTGGTTCAAGAAAGCTGCGGAGCAAAACGAACATGCTGCATTGTACAATATCGGTACGATGTATGAAAAAGGGGAGGGCGTAGAGAAAAATCATCGGCGAGCTTTCAGCTATTACAGAAAAGCCAGTGAAAATGGTGATGTAGTAGCCAAATTTTATATAGGAGTGAATTACGTGTTGGGTGACGTTGTCCGGCGTAACCTAAAGCAAGCAGCGAAATATTTCAATGAGTATTATGGGGAAGGAGATGATGAATTCCTGAAAAGTGAAGCGTTGAGATATTGGAAACGCTATAAACTGGATGACTTCCTGAGTAAGAATGAAGAGCGCTACATCGATTTAAAAAAGGAAAAAAGGGCAGACAAACCCCGAAAGAATTCGCTTTTTTAGCATATTATTGATTAATAAATTTTCAAGGACGGCAAAAGCCGTCCTTTTTTGTTTTTTCTGATTCCAATGGTAGAACGCCGGTTTTTATAATGATTCTAACCGGATATCTGTTTTTTAATCATTAACTTAAGCCTACTCAAACCAAAAAACAGATTGAAATCATGGGAAAACGTGGAATTGACATCCTTAACCTGGATGTAGAAAAACTCATTAAAACATTAAATGAAGCCTTAAGTGAAGAATGGCTGGCGTATTATCAGTACTGGATTGGAGCCCGTGTAATAGAAGGTCCCATGCGTAGCGAGGTAGAACCTGAGTTGATGATTCATGCCGATCAGGAACTGAATCATGCCGTTATGGTCGCCGACCGTATTGTACAATTAGGTGGAACACCGGTGCTGAACCCGGCGGAGTGGGTCAAGCTTAGCAAATGCAAATATGAAGAACCGACCGATCCGTATATTGAATTGGTACTCAATCAAAATCTAGACGCAGAACGCTGTGCCATTCAGCGTTACAAGGATATAGCTGATTTTACTTATGGTAAGGATCACACAACCTATCAAATGGCGACCACGATTTTGAATGAAGAGTTGGAGCACGAGCAGGAAATTGAGGATTGGCTGGCCGATTTGGAAAGAATGAAACAAGATTTTCTCAAGTTACGTAAATAGCTGAAAACACTTCCCAAACTTGATATAATGGCCATTTTCTTACGAGAGAATGGCCATTTTCTTTTCTGTCATCATGGTATTAGTACCCCTTATCAGGAAATTCGGTGGTAACCGGTTAGCTCGAAACGGAAATAATCCAAATCTCCTTCCGGCAGTTTCCACGAAACGGTTCCTTTAAAAGGTATCATAAAGCCCTCTGCATCACGGTATTCTTCCATTTGAGCCATCCATTTATCCAGCTCGAAGTGACCGTGTATTTCGCGGTAGCGCTTGGCAGTAAACATCTCTACCTGTCCCAATGCGTTAAAATGAAATACGCCCTCTGCAGTTGTATTACCTGCTTTGATAACCGCCATGGCTGAATTCTCGTCCATTGGGTGCCAGGTTATTTTATCGCTCAGGAAAGCTGTTGGATACCAAACCATTTCACCCAGGTAGCGCATGAGCGAACCCTGATCGATTTCACGTGTTTCAGCAATCGCCAGGTTGCGCAAGCCCAGTAAATTGATGCGCATACTTCCTTTTTTACCATCGAACATGTCTCTTACCAGGATGGGAAATGTATTGGCCCGCCACAGAAATCCGGGTTTTGTTGTAGAGACAAATTGCTCCGCTCTGAACGGCATCCATCTCTGGTCCCTGTCTGTCCTGATTTCGCCCTTCTGGCTGATGCGCAGACGCAGCAATTCTCTTTTATCCACAACTCCGGCATATTTCAAATAGCGTTTGACAGGCTCAGGAAGTCCATTTAATTTGTCGGCCCGAATCACTCCCGGTAGTGAGCTTTCTTCCGCTGACATCAAACGATTTACTTCCCGTGATATTTTTCCTCTGAATACCAGCGAACCGGTGAGGATAACCAACAGTGACAAAACAACAATTCCGGCAAGAATCATTAATACAATGCTCATACTTATCGGGTATTTAAGTTCGACCCGATCAAAGTTAAAAGGAATATAAGGAAAGGCAAAAAGAGAGAAGACTTTCGGTATTGTCAGACAAAATTGGGTAATTGCTGAAATCAGGTCGAGCCCCTGATAACCATTTTGCTGGTGATGTTGTGGATTTCGGGTGTCATCATAAAGCCGTGCTCTGCCTGGATACGAGTAAACAACACTTCGGTGGCCATTTTCCCGATTTCAAAGCCCATGGGTTGGATGGTCGATAAAGGAGGGTTGTACATCGTACTGAAGGGCTCTTCACAAAATCCGATTACTGCGATGTCTTCCGGAATGCGAAGACGATTGGCATAAATGGCTCTCATGATGCCGGTCATCGTAAGGTCGCTTATCGCGAAAATTCCATCCGGGGGATTTTCCTGATTCAAAAGCTGATGGGTTGCACGCTCCACATCATCGATCGATTGTCCGGATATAATGTACTTTTCCTCCACTTCGAGGCCCACTTCGTTAAGGGCCATTTTGTATCCTTTCAAACGATTTTTGCTAATCAGTAGATTGGGGTGACCAATGCAGATAGCGATTTGCTTCCTTCCGGTATCCAGTAAATGTTTAACACCATCGTATGTCCCACGAATATCATCAACCAGAACCATGTCGGCTTTAATTTCTTCCGGAACACGGTCGAAAAAGACAATGGGAATATCACGGTCGATGACATTTTTGAAATGACTGAAATCTTCCGTTTTCCGGGAAACCGAAGCAAGAATACCTTCCACATTATTGGCCAACATGGTATCGATACTGTTCACTTCGCGCTCGTAGGATTCATTCGACTGTAAAATCATCAACTGGTATCCATGCTCATGCACGATTTCCTCGATGCCTTCTATAACCGACGGGAAAAAGAAGTAGGAAATATTAGGTACCAATAAACCAATCATCCGGCTTTTTCGGTGACGCAACGAAATGGCCACATGGTTTGGCCTGTAGTGCAGTTTTTCGGCAATCTCCTTGACGGCACGTTTGGTCTCCGGGCTGATATCCGGATGGTCTTTTAACGCCCTGCTTACGGTTGATTTCGATAATCCCAGGAGTTTTGCAATGTCTTTGATCGTGATACTCTGGCTCATGCATGGTTAAGCTGATGACCATCCAAAGGTAGGAAATTCTTCGTTTATTAAATCTAAGTAACATAAATGTTAAAGAACAATGAAAAAGTTATCAACCGCAACCGGTTGCGAAACCGGTTGAAATGAGAAATGGTCTTCAACCCCTTGTAAATCTATTGTTTTTGGAGAAGTGGGAATATAGATTTGTCGACTGATTGGTACAAATGAAAACATGTTTTCGAAGAATCTCGGATTGAAAATTTGTATTTGAAATCACATAAATCCAAAAACTATGAAACGGAAATTAATGCAGCTTACCCTGCTGCTGCTTATGGTCCCTGTTGTTTCTTTTGCCCAGGGAACCGGAGTCATTAAAGGGAAAATCACCGACAAGAAGACCGGTGAACCGCTGGTGGGTGCCAGTGTCCTGATTAAGGGAACTTATACAGGTACGATTACCGATGCCGACGGAAATTACCAGCTTACCAAAGTGAAAGCCGGGTCTTTCGATTTAGTAGCCCAATTTATCAGCTACAACAAAGTTCAAAAAAGTGTTACAGTCAAAGATGGGCAGACTGCAACGGTAAACTTTGCTTTGTCACAAGACCTCATCGGTTTGGACCAGGTGGTTGTAACCGGTGTGGTTAACCCTAAATCGGCCATCAATTCCAGTGTTTCACTGACTAGCCTAAAGCCAAAGGCAATGGAAGAGTTCAGTGCAACGACAACGGCCGAGTTATTTAAAAACATTCCGGGTGTGCACTCCGAGTCGACAGGTGGTGAAGGTAACGCCAATATTTCAGTTCGTGGTGTACCGATTTCTACCGGGGGTGCCAAATTCCTGCAACTTCAGGAAGATGGAATGCCGGTAATGCAATTCGGTGATATCTCGTTCGGTAACGCCGATATTTTTCTGCGCTCCGATCAAACAGTGGCCCGCGTAGAGGCATTGAAAGGTGGTAGCGCATCGACGCTGGCCAGTAACTCACCGGCTGGTATCATCAATTTTATCAGCAAAACCGGAGTGAAGAAAGGCGGAAGCATTGGAACAACCATTGGTCTGGATTACCAGACATTCCGAACCGACTTTAACTATGGAGCACCTCTTGGTAACGGTTTCCGTTTTAACATCGGCGGTTTCTACCGCGAAGGTGTCGGTCCACGTAATGCCGGATTTACAGCCAATAAGGGTGGTCAAATTAAAGCCAACTTCACCAAGGAGTTCGACAAAGGCTACGTAAGGCTGTATTTGAAACACCTGAATGATCGGGCCATTTCGTATATGCCGATGCCGGTCATGGTAACCGGAACCGGTTCGAATCCGACCTATAAATCCATTCCAGGGTTTGACCTGAAGCACGCTGCATTGCAGAGTCCTTATTTTATTCATCAGCTGTCTGTTGATGCCAACGGAAACAGTCGTTCTTTCAACATGGCTGACGGAATGCATCCGATTTCAGATGCAGTAGGAGCTGAATTTAACTTCGATTTAGGAAATGGCTGGACTGTTCACGATAGGGGACAGTTAGCTTTTAACCACGGTTCTTTCAATTCACCGTTCCCGGTAAGCCTGAAACCCGCTGACGAAATGGCTACCAGTTTAGCAGGGGCCGGCGCGACATTGAGTTATGCAAACGGTGCCAATGCCGGTACGCCTCTGACACAGTCACAGCTTTCCAATCTGAATGGAAACGGATTGCTGATGCTGTTGCACACGTTTGATGTGCAATTGAACAACCTGGACAACTTCACCAACGATGTACACATTTCGAAACAACTCGATAACTTCCACGTAACAGCCGGTTACTATCATGCTTCACAGCGCATTGCCATGACCTGGTTGTGGCAGACTTATCTGACCGATGTTCAGAATCAGCCACGCCTGATGAATGTGGCCAGTGCCGACAGTTCATTTTACAGTGAAGGCGGACTGACCGCCCATGGTGTTCCGGCGTGGGGCAACTGCTGTACCCGTGGTTATGATATGACTTACACCATTGATGCTCCTTACGCGAATATGGGAGTCGATGTAACTGATAAATTGAATGTTGATGCCAGTGTTCGTTACGATATGGGAGATGCATTCGGTTATTACCTTGGCAATGAACAAGCTCAGGTTGATGTGAACAAGGATGGTAAGATTTCGCCTGTAGAACAGAGCGTAACGGTTTTGGATAACTCCAATCCACATCCCGTAAGTTATTCTTATCACTATGTTTCTTATTCGGTTGGTGCCAACTATAAATTCGATGCGCACAAGGCTGTGTTCGCCCGTTACAGTAAAGGGGGACGCGCCAATGCCGACCGCTTGTTGTATACGCCGTTTATTACTGCTGCCGGTAAAACTGTTAAAGGTTTGAGCAATGATGGTATCAAGCAAGCTGAATTAGGATTCAAGTACAACTCGCCGGTGGCCGGTATCTTCCTGACAGGATTTTACAATCACGTGGACGAGCAGAATACGGAATTCAACAAGATTATCAATAACAAATACAAATCTTACGGAGCTGAACTGGAAACGGTTATCCGTACCGGAAACCTGAATATCAACTCAGGTGGTACATTCACAAAAGCAGAGATCACAAAGAGTCTTACCGCCGACAACGTAGGTAATACACCGCGTCGTGTTCCGACCCTGATGTACAATATCAGTCCGTCGTACACCATCGGAAAAGGTGCTTTGGGAATGAGCCTTGTCGGAACAACCAAAGTTTATTCGCAGGATGATAATTCAGTTGTGTTACCCGGATTTGCATACGTGAATGCATTTGCGAATTACGCTATCACGAAAGGATTGTCGTTGCGGGTAAATGTGAATAATTTAACGAATACACTCGGTTTTACTGAAATGGAAGCGGATCCTTTTACCAGCAATTCAGTCAATTACATGCGTGCGCGGCCGATTACCGGACGAGCAACAACCATGACCGTTACCTATTCATTCTGATGTAATGAGGGATTACTTGAATTTGCGTAGGTAAGTTTGGAAAAGGAGGGGAGAGAATTACTCGTAATTTTCTTCCCTCCATAACCAACTAGAACAGAGATTGAACAAGTATGGAGAATAAAGTACAGCTGATTACTTATATCGACCGGTTTAGCAGCCAGCATATATCTGAATTACATCAACAATTACATCGGGGCGAACTAAAGCCTTTATTTGGTGGCGTTCATTTGTTGCCGTTTTTTTATCCCATCGACCGGGCGGATGCGGGATTTGACCCCATCAATCACCGAAAGGTGGATCCCCGTTTGGGAACCTGGGACGACATCAAAGCATTGAGCCGGGATGTTGATGTAATGGCTGACTTAATTGTGAATCACGTTTCCGCTGAATCGCAACAGTTTCTTGATTATCTGGAAAAAGGCGAAAGTTCTCCGTTTGCTGATATGTTTCTTACCTACCGGAAGATTTTCCCTCAGGGAGCAACCGACCAGGATTTGCTTAAGATCTACCGGCCACGTCCGGGATTTCCATTCTCCCGTTTTCAGTTTAAAGATGGTACCGAGCGGTTTGTCTGGACAACTTTTACCAGTAATCAAATTGACATCGATGTCAACAGCGAGCCGGGGAAAGCATACCTGGAAAGCATTCTGGACACATTTGAGCAAGCAGGAATTCGGATGATTCGTCTCGATGCAGCTGGTTATGCCATTAAACTGCCGGGAACATCCTGCTTTATGATTGACAAAACGTTTGAGTTTATCGAATCGCTGACGCAGAAGGCGCGCAAGCGCGGAATGAACGTGCTGGTGGAAATTCATTCTCATTACAAAACACAAATCAGTATTGCCGAAAAGGTCGACTATATTTATGACTTTGCTCTTCCGGTGCTCGTGCTCGATACTTTGTTCCACAAAAGTGCAGCCAACCTGAAAAATTGGTTGCGCATGAGTCCAAGGAATGCTTTTACGGTATTGGATACTCATGACGGAATCGGTATCGTGGATGTGGCTTCAGAGCAAGGAGAGCCAGGCCTGATTGACGATAAGGAAATTGACCATGTTGTCAGGAAAATACACGAGAATTCGGGTGGGCAGAGTAAAAAAGCGACCGGTGCCGCTGCTTCCAATCTCGATTTATACCAGGTCAACTGTACATATTTCGATGCATTGGGGCGCGATGAAAACAGTTACATCATCGCTCGTGCCATTCAATTCTTTTCTCCCGGTATTCCTCAGGTTTATTATATGGGGTTATTCGCCGGAACTAACGACATGAAACTTCTGGAAAAGACAAATGTTGGTAGGGATATCAACCGACACTATTACACTAAGGAAGAGGTGAACGAGTCGTTACAAAAACCTGTGGTAAAAAAACTGAGAACCCTAATCGAATTTAGGAATTCACATCCTGCTTTCAATGGAGATTTTCAAATTCAGGATAGTGAACAAAACGAACTAAAATTGCGGTGGAGCAAAGGCAATGAATTTGCGCAATTGTCTGTCGATTTGAATAAGCTGCAATTTACAATCAACCATTCCTCTCCCAAAGGAGAACAACATCTGGACCTTATATAAAACTAAGTAATGAAAGACTTAAGTCTGAGCCCGCTTGATATTGGTATCATCATCGTATATATCGTTGGTATCATCATCTATGGTCTCAAAAAAGCCAAAAGAAAGGACTCGGAAGAATACTTCCTGGCGGGAAGAAATATGACCTGGCCGATTGTCGGTATTTCACTGTTTGCCGCGAATATAGGAAGTAGTACATTAATCGGCCTGGCATCGGATGCATATAAAACCAATGTAGCCGTTTACAACTATGAGTGGATGGCTGCCGTTGTTTTGGTTTTCTTTGCCGTTTTCTTTTTGCCATTTTACCTGAAGTCGAAAGTATATACCATGCCGGAGTTTCTCGAGCGTCGGTACGACAGTCGATCCAGGTATTACTTTTCGTTTATTACCGTACTAGGGAATGTTGTCATTGATACGGCCGCCGGATTATATGCCGGTAACCTGATTTTAAAACTCATTTTCCCGGAAGTTAATTCCACAGTCATTATTATTGTGTTGGCTTTGGCCGCGGCTGCGTACACTATTCCAGGAGGTCTGTCATCGGTAGTGCACACCGAGGTGATTCAGGCTCTGATTTTGGTGATTGGTTCGACGATTCTAACCTATTATGCATTCTCGGCAGTGGGAGGTTGGTCCGGTTTAATTCATGGCCTGCATGCCCAGATTGATGCCGGAAAACTGCATACATCCACCAAGGAAATTTTCAGCCTGGTAAAATCGAGTAAAGATCCACTGATGCCGTGGACAGGATTGGTGTTTGGTGTTCCTTTGTTGGGATTCTACTTCTGGGCCAACAACCAGTTTATGGTTCAGCGCGTGCTGAGTGCCAAAGACTTGAATCACGGTCGTTGGGGGGCTTTGTTTGCTGGTTTACTGAAACTTCCGGTCATCTTCATCATGGTACTTCCGGGTGTGATCGCCATTGTACTTTATTCGAATATGGATATTAGCAGTCTGCACTATTACACCGTCAACGATGCAACGGGAGCGAGGATGCTTTGTACCCATCTGTCTCAGTGTCCCAATTTGACGTACCCCGTGTTGATTTACAGTTTATTGCCGAAAGGTGTTCTCGGATTGGTGATTGCTGGTTTACTGGCTGCAATGTCATCGAGTGTGAGTGCGACCCTAAACTCAGCGTCGACACTGATTACCATGGATTTTGTGCATAAAATTAAGCCGGGATTAACCAGTAAGCAATTGGTTCGCGTTGGACAGATTGCAACCGTTATTCTGGTGGTGATTGCTGCTTTGTGGGCTCCGCAAATCGATCGCTTTGGCTCACTTTTCCAATATCTCCAGATGGTACTCGGCTTGATTGCACCACCAGTAGTTGCTGTTTTTTTATTAGGACTTTTTTGGAAAAGAGGGAATGCCAACGGAGCATTTGTCAGCCTTATAACCGGTTTGGCAATTGCCATATTTGTCTTTCTATCCGAAATATATGGATGGTCAGACACTATTAATAACATCCATTTCCTGAATAAGGCTCCATTGTTGTTGCTTATCTGTATGGGAGTTCACGTAGGAGTGAGTCTTGCTACCGCGAAACCAGCAGCTGAAAAAGTGGAGAATATGACCTGGTCGAAGAAGATTTTCCGGGAAGAAACGGCAGAATTGAAAGGCTTGCCGTGGTATAAGAATTATCGCTATTTATCGATTATATTACTGTTGCTCACCGCAGCCATCGTCTTCTGGTTTCGATAGAGATGTTTAGAGTTGCATAAAAATAAACCCTCTGTAAGTCTCCAGTTATCTTACAGAGGGTTTTAGGTATAATAATATAATAATGGGGTAGCAACTTAATGGCTGAAAATTGAATTTCAGCTTATTTTACACCGATTAACCGAATTACATTGGCACATCCGTTATGGAACGGCCCTTCCTGCAATTCGATTTCTTCTTTCCATGTTTTCAATTCGCCTAATTCCTGAAAATCATTTCTCAATTCTTCTTCCGAAAAAAGCATCTCGACATCTCGCGGTCCTCCTGTGCGGTTATGAATCTGTTCTTTCGAGAAACCTTCCAGAATAAATGTGCCACCAGGTTTCAGAAAACTTAGCATTCGTCTGTGCCTTTGCGTTCTGTCAGCAGCTGAAGCGTGGGCATACACCATGGCAACGCAGTCGAAATGCTCTTCGGGCAGCAAAACCTGGTTGTATCCGGCAAGTTGGTATTGAATATGAACACCCTGCTGTTCGGCTAACCGCATTGCCTTTTTCCGGCCTTCAGTACTGGTGTCGAACGCAGTTACTTTCCATCCCTGCGATGCGGCATAAACCGAATTCCTTCCTTCACCTTCAGCCGGCAATAAAAGTTTTCCCGGGGTTAGCTTTTCCAGTGCTGCCCTGAAAAACTCATTGGGGCTGGTTCCATAAACATATTCTTCAGCTGCATATCGCTGATCCCACATCGTACTGCTCATCTTTCCGTTATTAATCGTAGAGTGATATTATAGTAACCTGAAGCTTTCAAAAAGGTTGACCGGAATTCGTTAAAAAAGGTGAAGGAATGAGCACAAAAAAGCGGGCAAGAATTTTTCCCGCCCGCAGTCAATTCAATGGGATTATATTTCCGGAAATTACAGAATATTTCCCGCTTCGTCCATTTCAGCTTTGGGGTTATATACAATTTCGATCATGAATCCATTCGGATCACTAACGTACCCACGGTAGCCGCCCCAAAAAACGGTTTCGGCCTCCCTGACTACTTTGACTCCGTGCTTCTCGAGTTTGAATATCACATCGTCAACTTCGGCTTTTGTGCGGGTATTATACGATATGGTAAAATTACTGAAACATTTTGCACCGGGTACCGTCTCAGCATCGCTGGCCAGTGCTTCAACCGGGTACAATGCCAGGATGAGGCCGTTCAGTTTATAAAAAATGATGTTACCGGTACTTTCTTCTGTTTTCTTCCATCCCAGCAGATTGCTGTAAAAATTCTCTGATTCTTTCAGATTTCTAACGCCGAGCGTTATATACGAGATTCTTTGTTCCATGATATGTGTTATGATTTAGTGTAATATTGGTTGTTTCAAATATCTTCAGCTTTCGCTTTCATCTCATATGTGGTCGGGTTTTTCCACGGTTAGCTGGTTGCGTACTTCGCCGGTATTGACAATTGTTCCGGGCTCGAAAAGCAGAATGCTGACTTCTTCTTTTGCTATTGGTCGGTGTTCAACTCCACGCGGGATGATAATCAGTTCTCCTTCATGAACCTCAATTGTTTTATCCCGAAGTTCCATGGTAAACGAGCCGTTGATGACCATGAAAAGCTCATCTTCGTTTTCATGGCTATGCCACACAAAATCTCCCTGGAATTTAACCACCTTCACCTGTTGGTGATTAAGTTGACCGATTACCTTTGGGCTCCAATGGTCGCTAAACTTGGCGAATTTTTCTTCTAAATTGATTTTTTCGATTTGAGACATTCCCAAATTTTTTATTTTCACCTATCCTCAATTTACATACACCCAATAATTCCATCAGAGGGGTATTCTCATCACAAATAGTCCGATTAATATAATAAATACGCGTGAGATTAAAAATCGGAAATCGCATATTGCGAAGATATCTTTTACTAAAGACGCTGCTTTGGCAGGAAAAAAACGAAAAACCCGGCTCAATGGAACCGGGTCTTAACTTCGTATATCGTAATGAGTTTAATCGAGTAATCCCCGGTTCTTCAGCAGCGGTTCAATTCCCGGTTCTTTTCCACGGAAGTTGACGTAGAGATTCATCGCTTCGTCCGTTCCTCCACGTTCGAGAATTTGTGTGCGGAAGGCAGTCGCAACTGTCTGATCAAAGATGTTTCCAGCCTCTTTGTATGCCTCAAAAGCGTCTGCATCGAGCACTTCGGCCCAGATGTAGCTGTAGTAGCCGCTTGAATATCCGCCTGAGAAAATGTGAGCAAAATACGTTGACTTATAACGCGGAATGATTTCACCAATCAAACCAATTTTATTCATCGACTTCGTTTGGAAGCTATTGACATCGATGTCCTGCGGTTCGGTAATGGTATGATAATCCATGTCGAGGAAAGAAGCAGCCAGGTACTCAACCGTAGCAAATCCCTGGTTGAATTTACCGGCTTTCACCAATTTATCAACCAGTTCCCGCGGAATCACTTCTCCGGTTTTGTAATGACGGGCATACATCTTCAGCACTTCGGGTTGTGGTGCCCAATGCTCCATAACCTGTGATGGAAGTTCAACGAAATCGCGTGCAACGGCTGTTCCGGACAACGAATTGTAATGAGAATTTGACAAGAGTCCGTGCAATGCGTGACCAAATTCGTGGAAGAGGGTTTCCACCTCATCGTAAGTCAACAATGCCGGCTTATCGCCCGTCGGTTTCGAGAAGTTAGTTACAATCGAGATAACCGGACGAACGTCTTTGCCTTCCTCGTTAAAGTGCTGTTTCCGGTAGCTGGTCATCCAGGCACCACCGCGTTTGGAAGCACGCGGGTAGAAATCCATATAGAGAACGCCAATTTCAGAATTGTCTCTGTCTTTTACTTCAAACACCTTGCAGTCGGGGTGATAAAGCGGCATGTCGGTGAGCTCCGTAAATGTCAGGCCATACAGCTTGTTTGCTACCGCGAAAGCTCCTTCGCGAACATTATTCAGTTCGAAATAAGGACGCAACTGCTCTTCATCCAGGTTGTATTTGGCTTTTCTGACTTTTTCGGCGTAATACCACCAATCCCAGCTTTGCAGCTTGAAATCTCCACCTTCTTTGTTAATCATGGCTTGCATATCGGCGCGTTCTTCTTCGGCGCGTTTCAGTGCGGGAGTCCAGACTTTTTCGAGCAAAGCATAAACATTCTCCGGTTTCTTAGCCATGCGGTCGTCGAGTAAAAACGCTGACCAATTGTCATAGCCCATCAGGTTCGCCTTCTGTAGACGCAGGTTCACCATTTTATTGATGATGGCTTTGTTGTCGTGCTCGTTGTCATTGTTACCGCGGTTGTACATGGCTTTGTACAATTTTTCGCGCAAATCACGACGCTCAGAATAGGTGAGGAAAGGTATCCAACTCGGCTTCTGTAGGGTAAATACCCACTTACCATCCATGCCGGCTGCATTGGCTTCTTCCGCTGCAGCGGAAATAACCGATTCCGGTAATCCGGCCAGGTCGTCCTGGTTGTCGACGACGAGTTGGAAGTTGTTTGTTTCAGCCAGGAGGTTTTCACCGAACTGCAGCGAAAGAAGTGACAATTCCTCATTGATTTTCTTCAGCTGTTCTTTTTGTTCGGGTTCCAGGTTGGCACCACCTCTGACAAAACCTTTGTATGTTTCTTCGAGAAGTTTCTTCTGTTCCGGCGACAAATCGAGTTCATCTTTCTGGTCGTAAACACTCTTGATGCGGGCAAAAAGCTTTTCATTTAGGTTGATTGCATCGCCGTGTTGTGAAAGCAACGGAGCAACTTCTTTGGCAATAGCCTGAATCGAGTCATTGGTATTTGCTCCCTTCACATTGAAGAATACATTGGCTACTTTGTTCAATAGCTGTCCGCTGTATTCAAATGCCTCGATGGTGTTGGCGAAGGTAGGAGCCTCTGAATTATTGACGATTAGGTCTATCTCCGCATTTTGTTCTTCCATACCTTTTTTGAAGGCAGGCAGATAATCGGCATTGGTAATCTGCTCGAAAGGAGGAACCTGGAAAGGAGTATCGAATGTTTTGAAAAATGGATTCACTCGCTGTACGGGTTGTTTGTTTGCTGAACACGACAACAGGAATACTGCTGACGCAAGCAGGATTAGCGTTTTACGTTTCACGTTAGTTAAGGTTAATTTGTTAATACTGTTAATTTGCCCGAAAAATAGCAAAATACCCTTATTCGCACAATGTGTTTTAGAGGCACAGGAATAAAGTGTTGTCTTTACCGGGGGAGGTTCACTGAACCCTTTAGAGCAGATAACCAGATGGTTCGAAATGTTTCATCTCTTTTACTAGGCAAAAAACAGTTGTCGTTAATAAACATTTTGTACAGGAAAATCATTTTATTAAGCAGGAAGTCGTCAGATTTATTGGTTGCAAACGTAAAACCAGTTATTTTCAGCCCGAATTTAATGGTAGAAGCTAATTTGTCTTTCGACAGAATTTTGTTGAAGTAATATTTGCCCGAATGAACATTTTCAGGCGCATTCATATCCACCGGTTTTTCGCATCGCTTTTTCTGATGTTGACATTTGTGTTCACCTTTGGTTTGGACGCAGGTTATGGCATGTTACCTATGACAGCCGGACACATTATACAATCCGGATCATCGGTCAGTGAGTCGCCTTTTAGTTTTCTCGGTCTTGCGAATCTTGACAGACAGCAGTTATATGACACGCTGATTGTTGTGATTTTTCTGCTTCTGTTTTTTATTCTCCTTACACTTTGGTTGCATAAACAGCGGCGTAAGCTGAAGGCAATGAACATTGTTCTGTCGGAACAGCGTTCGGAGCAGGAAATGTTATTGGCTGATAAGCAGAAAAAACAACGGGAATTGAGCCATTTGAACCAGGTTCAGAATCGCATTCTCTCCATCATCGGTCACGATTTACGCGGGCCGTTATCCAGCATGTACGAAATCTTTCGTGCCTATGCCACGGGTGATATGAAGCTCGATAAGCAGGAGTTGGATGTGTTCATCGAGGAATGTTACCAGCAAATGGGCTCCGTGTATTTCCTGGCCGAGAATTTACTTTTCTGGGCAAAAAATCAGCACGACGGCATTGAGTCGTTTCCGGGGAATTATCCGTTGCATAGCATGGGAGAAGAAGCCGTCAGTTTGCTGCAGCAAGTTGCGAATGCAAAGGATATTAAAGTTGAGCTGGACATCGACAAGGATGCCCGGGTACACTGCGATTATAACCAGATTAGTTCTGTTTTGCGAAATCTGGTCAGCAATTCCATCAAATTTACAGACCGGGGTGGGACCGTAGTTATATCCAGTCGTGAAATAAAAGATGAGCAGATTGTAACCGTCAGTGACAATGGTGTGGGGATGGAGCAGGATAAACTGGACCTGATGCTCAAGCAGCGCATGGCATACACGACGAAAGGTACCGATAATGAGTCGGGAACTGGTTTGGGTATTAGCTTGATAGCTGAGTTTGTGGAGCAGAACGGGGGAAAGTTGATTGGTTCCAGTCGTCCCGGTCACGGAACTTCTTTTTCCTTTTCGCTACCCATTGCTACTGCAGAAAATGGTGATGAACTCGATTTCACCGACGAAGAGTAAGAATCTCCTTTTTCGAAAATTTACGTTATTAACTTGTTACTTTTCATAATAAGCCTGTTGACACTTTCTCCGGGTCATCCGAATTTTATATCTTGAATAAAAATTCAGAACGACCATCAACCAAATTATGAAAAAGATAATACTGCTTTTCCTCATCCTTACAGCTATCCTTCCGGTATTTGGCCAACAGGTCCGGAATGGTATTAACGCAGCTCAGTTCGGAATTGCCGGAAAAAAAGATGCCACACCGGTTATTTTAAAAGCGTTGGATGCTTGTTACGAATCGGGCGCTTCTCGATTAACCATCCCGAAAGGAACTTACCATTTTTATCCCGATTATGCACTGGAAGAGTATCTGACTTTAACAGGCTCTTCTAACGGACTGAGACGAATTGCTTTCCCGCTGTTTAATTTCGAAAACCTGATTATCGATGGTTCAGGTTCAACTTTTGTTATCCATGGGATGATGTTACCCTTCGAGCTTCAGGAATGTAAGAATATCAGTATCCGGAATATTAATATTCGTTTTGTCTCCTCCGTTTGGGGCGAAGGAACAGTTACGGAAGTAAACAAAGAAGGACATTTCTTCACAGTTGAAACCAGCCGGGGCGATAGTCTGGAAATAGCGAACGGAAGGCTTTCGATGAAAAGAAATGGAGAAAACCTGCCCGTTAAAGTTGTGGGGTGGCTTCGTCCTGATGTTTCCGGTCGTTGCTCGTTTTTGTCATCTAACTTGGGAACATATACTAATGCGTCGATAAAACCGTTGCGCCAGGGTAATTTTTGGATCGAAGTCCATCCGAATCAATTACCCCAAAAAGGATGGAAAGTAATTTGGAAGGTGGATAGCGAGCGATTGGAAAGTGAAATATCTCCGGCATTTCATCTGACCGGTTCCGATGGCGTTACCTTGTCTAATGTTTCGGTAGTTCACGCGCCGGGCAAAATAATGGTTGCTGAGCAGTCGGGAAATATCATGCTGGACAGGCTGAATGTGTTACCCGATAGCCTGGCTGGACAAAGATTGTCGTCACTGGTCGGGGGTATCCGTTTTATCGGGTGCCAAAAGGAGATTGCCGTAACCAATAGCCGTTTTTCGGGAATGACGGGAGCCGCCATATCGGTATCCGGGCCGACATTGAAAATTATTAAACGAATTAGCAATAGTGTTTTTGGTGTCCGGCAGGTAAGTGAAAAACATTGGGGCAGTCAGTTTGCACAGGTTGGAGACACTATTCGGTTTATTAATCCAGTCGATCTCACTCTTCGGGATAAACGAGTCATAACCCGGATTCGTGACTTGAATGAACAATACCAGGAATTGTGGTTCGACCGGGCGCTTCCGGAAACAGTACAACCGGGAATGCTGCTGACGAATATTTCACGTCAGCCGGAAGTTATTTTACGGGGTAACCGGTTGAATAATATGATGGAAGACGGTGTTCGGTTGCAAACTTCCGGGAAAATTACGGTAGACGGTAATCACATTCGATCGGGAAGACATGGTATTGAGCTGGGAGGCGAACTGGCTTCGACATTCCAGCCGGTAGCATTGAACCAGGTGTTTATTAAAAACAACACGTTGAGACGATGTAATTCAGCAAAGGATAATAAGGCCATGGTTTTGATTGGCCCGGTTCTCTCAGATGCATCGGCTGATACTACCTTTGTTCACCAGGATGTAACCATGGAGGGAAATACATTTTACAACGAAGGCAAAAGTATTTTAGATGCTACTTCAACAGCCGGGTTGGTCATTCGTCAAAATACGGTATTCGATCCAAAATCAGTGAAGATGAATAATCCGGTAATACGCTTACTGCATTGCAAGAAGGTTGGCGTTGTCGGGAACCGTTACCTGAACAAACAGGAGGCGTTTATGCAAGTTGAAGATGTGAAGGATTTGTTGTTTTTTAATAATGAAGGAATTAAGTCTCCATAATCATATGTTCCTGTAAGCTTATTTTTAACTAACTAATCAACCAAACTATGAAAACAAACCGACGAGATTTCCTATCGGCCGCCGGCCTCGCGTCCGGAGGATTATTGCTGCCATCCATGAAACCGGGGATGCCTTCCATTCCGCAGAAAACAAGAGTTAAACTAGCTGTATCAACCTATTCGTACTGGCACTTTAAGGAGCCCAAAGTGTCGGTCGATACGGTAATCGACAAGGCGGCCCGGTTAGGAATTGAAGGAGTTGACGTGTTACACCGGCAAATGGACAGTGAATCCAAATCCTATCTCAATAAGCTGAAACGCCATGCGTTTGTCAACGGAATCGATTTGGTTTGTTTGTCCATCCATCAGGATTTTGTTTCACCCGACGAAGAAGAGCGGGAAAAGAATATTCAACATACACTTCGCTGCCTTGAAATTGCCGCCGATATGGGAATTCCCAGTATCCGGCTGAATTCAGGAAGGTGGGGAACGCGTAAGTCATTCGACGATTTGATGGCTCACCGGGGGCATGAAGAGCCGATTCCGGGCTATGATGAAGACGACGCATTTGGCTGGGCAATCGACAGTATTGAAAAGTGTTTGCCTCGGGCCGAAGAACTGGGCGTAGTGATGGCGCTGGAGAATCATTGGGGCTTGTCCAGTACTCCGGAAGGCATGTTGCGCATTAAGAAGGCAATCGATTCACCGTGGCTGGGATTGTTGATGGACACCGGTAATTTTCTGGAAGATCCCTATCAGAAACTAGAGATGATAGCGCCTCAAACCGTTTTTGTTCAGGCTAAAACATATTTCGGGGGAGGCGAGTGGTACACTCTCGATTTAAACTACAAACGGATTGCCGAGATATTGGAAAATGTCGGTTATCAGGGATATGTTTCGCTCGAGTTCGAAGGCAAAGAGCCTGCGGACGAAGGGGTCTCAAAGAGCATTTATCTACTTCGGGAAGCTTTTCACTCCTGACATTTTAGGTGAGTAAAAAGCAAAAAGGGTGCGACTCCCGAAGAAGCAGCACCCCAAAAAAATGGTAGAATTATTTGTAGAAGCATAGGTAAAACGTGTACCTATCCTTCAATATTGTCTTAGTATGCTTTCTTATATGATTTTTTATTAACAAAATACATCGGGTCGAAAGCAAACTGCCTGTTAATGTGTTAAATTGAACGGAAATATTTTTTCATTCAAATTTTCCATCCCTTACGATAAGTGTGTTTTACCCATTCATTTGCCATTTCAGCAGCTGGTAATTCGTCCGTCCAGTCCGTGTGAAACTGCGGTTGTCCGTCAATCTTTTTGTACTGATGGGAGGTAATGATTTTAAATTTATCGTCAGGCGAAATATTGGTAAACTTCATTTTCTCACCATCCCAATGAAGAGGTCGGTTGAGTGCCTGTAACCGGATGGCGAGATTTCCCATCAACACCATCTCCGAAAGCGGTCCTGCGTATTCAAAGTCAGATGATGTCAATCCAACACCATCTTTTCCTTTCATACAGGCCCTTACCCATTGCATTTCGTGCCTGCCGCCACCCAGCGGATCGTCAGCGTATCGCGGAAGGTCAACCTTTGTAATCGGTTTCTCATTTCCCGGTAATAACAGTTTCCAGTCGCGGCCGTAGTAATCGCACACCAGTTTGCCTTTGGAGCCGATGAACAAATTTCCACCGCCCCAGCCGCCCATGGGCTCGCCGTCAGGTAGCTCTTTTGGTCGGGGAGGCATTAATCCACCGTCGTGCCAGGTTACTTTCACTTCCGGGAAGTTGCAGTATTCTGTGTTTTCCCTTGCGGGAAAAGTATATTCAACCCGCGACGCTTCCGGTGCGCTTTCCGTATTACAAATGGTTGAACTGGCTTCAACGACAACAGGATATTTTAGCTTAAGAGCATAAAACGGTACATCCAGAATATGACAGCCCATGTCGCCCAGGGCGCCGGTTCCAAAATCCCACCAGGCACGCCAACTCCAGGGCGTGTAAGCTGAATGATAGGGACGAAAAGCTGCCGGTCCAATAAATAAATCCCAGTCGAGTGTTTCCGGAACTTTTTCGGACTGTCTCGGTCGTTCCAGTCCCTGCGGCCAGATGGGGCGGTTGGTCCAGGCATGAGCTTCCCGGATATCTCCCAAAATTCCGCTTTGTATAATTTCCGCTACTTCATAAACCGTATCATCAGAATGGCCCTCATTTCCCATTTGAGTCACTACTCCTGTTTGCCGTGCCGTTTCTGTTAATAAACGAGACTCACTGACGGAATGCGTCAACGGTTTTTGCACATAGACGTGTTTCCCTGCTTTCATCGCTGCCATTGCCGCAATTGCGTGTGTATGGTCAGGCGTGGCTACAACGACAGCATCAATATCCTTCTGCTGTTCCAGCATTTTTCGGAAATCCTTAAAACGTTTGGCTTTCGGATACTTTTCGAAAACCGGAGTGGCATAATCCCAATCGACATCGCACAAGGCTACAACGTTTTGTCCGACCATGTTTTCCAGGTTCACCTTTCCTTTTCCCCCGATACCTATACCGGCAATATTCAATTTATCGCTGGGAGCAACATGTCCTAGACCGGAAATTGCGTGACTCGGCACAATGGTAAATGCGCCAGCTGCTCCGACAGCTGTTCCAATAAATTTTCTTCGTGTAAGCTGATTGGATTTTTTCATTGTTTAGTGTTGTTAGTTTAGCACATTAAATATAAAGATTTCAAATTGAATGATATAGGTTGTACATTAAAGACTGGATGGTATCGCTTTAGAGTTTGAGTAAAAATTACGGCCCGTAATCGTAAGTGTTACACTTAAACAGGGGTATAAAGCTTAAGAGTGATGTAACATTCAGGAACTTTAAGTATCATAAATTTGTCATGTGATTGTGATTAATTACCGGCAACATCATCCGGTAGCGTAGACAGATGAAGTAAGAACTTATGAAAGAGGATGCCAGCTACGTTATTCAAAGAATTAGAAAATGAGTAGAAACTCAGTGACCATACTGTTTACGGTTGCTTTGGTTTTTGTATACGCCACTGCTTTAGGACAAAATCCGGATATCGATATATTGAAGGTTGTCAATCTTAACCGAAATACCGCGTTGGACTGGCCATTTAAAATTATTTCTGCGGCTGCTTTCCCGGTATCTTACGGAATTCCGTTGATGATTTTGATGGCGGGCTACCGGGTAAAGAAACGGATTTTAAAGCAGAAGGGTTGGTACATGGCAGGAAGCATGCTCCTGTCAGCCATTGTTGTCAATATTCTCAAATATACATTTCAGCGCCCGCGACCTTTTATTAGTTATCCATTTATTGAAAAATTATCGGCTGGAGGAAGTCCATCGTTTCCATCGGGCCATACGTCCGATGCTATGGCCATGGCAATGGCTCTCAGCCTGATATTTCCGCGCTGGTACGTCATTGTTCCTTCGTTTGTTTGGGCAGGTTTGGTTGGTTATTCACGGATGGATCTGGGGGTGCATTATCCTTCGGATGTATTGGCGGGTGCCATTGTCGGAATCGGTTGTTCTCTGGTAGTTTACTGGGCTTTTAAAAAGCGTTCGGCGAAAGCCGGACAACCCGTTTGGGCATAAAAAAGACTGCCCGGCGTGGACAGTCTGAACTGAGTATTTTGTAGCCAAGCTTTTATTCTTCTTCTTCGTCATCTTCGAGTGGCTCCAGATCGTCAGATTGGTCTTCCTCTGCTTCATTATTAGATGCCAGTAGCTCATCGTCATTCAGCGGGCGAAGATTATCCGGGATTTCCTCTTCCTGACCAAAATAAGGGAACACATCCATGATGGGGCTTTCGTTTACAGCGTTGATTTCAAAATCAGCCATCATTCCCTGCATGTTTTCAACGACTTTTTCGTAGGCATCCCTTACGGTTTTGGCTAAAATCAGAACGTATTGCGCAGTCCGTTTTTCTTTACCTTTCTCTTCATCGATGGTAATGAACGATACTTTTGCTTTGAACCAGCGATCACCATCTTCCGACGGAATAATTTCAGCGATGTTGGTCTTGGCAATTTTCGTTACCGTGAATTCACCACTCACCATCGTCTCCAGCTCTTTATAAATGCGGCTTTCTGCTTCACTAAACGATACAGCATCCAGTAGATAGGCTTCGTTGACCTTTTTCTCCCGTCCGTTTTCGTCAATCTTTACATATTTTGCTTTACACTCGAACCACGTATTCATATGATCAAAATTTTACCCAACAAAAGTAACTTTTTCAATTCATCACACGGTATGCTTTGATGAATAAATATCTGATTACCGGATAATGAGCAGTAAGCATGTTGGTTACCCCATTTTTTGTCGCATATGCGCGCGGTTAGGTGCAGTGTTTCTGTGATATACCCAATAATTGACGATAGTTATATATTTATCTTAATTGTTGGTTTTCAGATAAACAAGTATTAATTTTATTAACACTCAACCAAAAATAAACCAATTTAAATCGAGATTTAGCAATGAAAAAAACATGGATTTTACTTTTAGTTCTTGCCGGAGCCCTTTGTTTTTCGCAGCCAACGCAGGCACAGGGCTTTCTAAAAAAAATGGCTAACAAGGCCTTGAAAAAGACTCAGGAAAAGGCCGAGAAGCGCGCTGAAGATAAAATGGATGAACAAATTGACAAAGGGCTGGATAAAGTAGAGGATTCGCTGGAAAGTAATAAAAATGACAGCACAGCTAATGGGCAAGGCGAGATGTCGCGGGAAGCCAGACAACAGCAACGGATGCAGCGTGTGATGAAGAGCATGGGAATGTCCGGTGAACCGGTTCCGATAGAGAAAGAGTATGATTTTCAGTATTCTACTACGATGGTCGTTAAATCATATAAAAAGGACGGATCTTTGGAAAGCGATGCTACGCTGGTCACTTTTATGAATCCCGGCAGGCATAACTTTGCTTATGAATTTGAAGGCGGAGACATGGGGGAAGACTCAAAAGGAAAAGGGATATACATTTTCGACTACAAGAATAAAGCTACCATTATTCTTTCCGATCAGGACGGAAAACATACCGGAATAGTGTATGGGCTTGATTTGATGACGAACATCGATTCATTATATAATGCCAGTTCGGATATGGAGACAGCGCCGGCAGATATGTCTGCAATGAATCCTAACCTGAAGAAAACAGGACGTACAAAAACCATTGCAGGATACAAATGCGAGGAATACGTGTATGAAGATGAAATGGATAAAGCCGACTTCTGGATCTCGCGGGATGTAAAGTTGCAGACACGTGATCTGATGTCCTCGGTATTCAAGTCGTCGATGTATGCCAATGGTATGCCCTGGGGATTTCTGATGGAGAGTAATTCATTGGATAAGGAAACGGGTGAGCGTACCAGTTTAAAGGTGACAGAAGTAAATAAAAACAGTGATAAGAAATTTAATATGTCGCAATACCAGATTACAAACATGGGCTCATTCAAAATGCCTCAGGCTGAAGAGAACGAAGAGAAATGATATTGTAATATTTTTAACTTTTTTTATGATAAAATCCTTACCTGATGCTTTCTGGTAGGGATTTTTTCTTTTTGCTTTGTTGCATATGGATTGTCAATTCCAAATAATATAGGGAAGCCCTGAACAAAGAGTCGACAATTCAGTTTCCTTATAAAATCAAAATTCCTGTCATGAAACTAATACAATTAACGCTAGTTCTGTTGTGCCTGATCGTTGCTCCGGCGTGGAGCCAGAATGTGGCGCAAGGGAAAAAAGTGGATGAATCGGGTAATGATGTTCTTCCCTGGAACAGAATACTCAGGCCCGCCGGAAAGCAGATTTACTTTGGCGATAAAGGTCTGGAAAATCACGCGCTCGATGCAGCCTTGTCACCGGATGGTAATTGGCTGGCGGTAGAAGAAAGGTATAGCGTGGTTTTTATCGAAACAAAAACCGACTCAATCGTTGATACATTGCCCATAAAGTCTAGGTCGGAGTTAGCCGGAGCTATGAGTACGTATTCAGGTATTATTTGGCATCAAACAGGCAATTCGCTGGAGGTATTATGGAGTGCAGCGACAAGCGGAGGAAAGTCGTATGTCATTCGGGCAAGCTGGAAAAACGGAAAAGCCGGAATTACGGACTATTTTTCATATGACCCGTTGCCACCGGCAAAGACAGCTCTTCCTAACGAGCTATTGATTCGAAAAGAAAATGGGAGAGACTACTTGTATGTCGTACTAGACGGTAACAACGAACTGGTAAAGCAGGACCTGGCGACAGGAAACATCATATGGAGAAGAGATACTGGTGTAGCACCTTATGGTATTGCTGAGGCCAACGGCAAGCTCTTTGTGACCAACTGGGGAGGTCGACTGCCACTGGGAGATGAAGACGTTGTAGCTGGTGTGCCATGGGGCGAAGCGAAAGTGACATTGAATACCGGAGCAACCCGCGAAGGAAGTATTTCGGTGTTCGATCCGAATAGCGGTCAGTTGATACGTGAAATTGTAACCGGACTTCATCCCAATGAGATTGTTGCGGCTCCGAGAGGAAAATATATTTACGTCACCAACTCCAACAGCGATGATGTGTCGGTTGTCGATCCGGTTGCCGATAAAGTGACTGAAAGCATTATGGTTCGGTTGCAACCCGGCCTGAATAAATATTGGGGCGACTCGCCGGAAGGCATAACCGTATCGAAAAACGGAAAATACCTGTACGTGGCGAACGGTATGGACAATGCTGTGGCGGTTGTACGTCTGGGTAAACATGCATCAGCGCGTGGTCTCGATCAGAAGAGCAAAGTCGTTGGATTTATTCCGACAGGCGCTTATCCATCATCAATTACCATTGCCGATAAGAAAAAAATGTACGTCACCAATATTGAGGCGATGGGAGCTCACGTAGGATTGGAACGGGGACCGGAGAAAACGCTGGCGTATAATTCGCACCATATGCTGGCGTCGGTTTCTGTAATTCCTATGCCGGACAAAAAAGAGTTGGCAGAGCATACCAACACGGTAATCGCGGTTAACGATTTGGCAAGAGTTAAGTTGGCTGAATTACCGCCCCGGGAAGGCGTCGAGCCGAAGCCTGTCCCTGACCGAATTGGAGAACCATCGGTATTTAAGCATGTCCTCTATATTATCAAGGAGAACCGGACCTACGATCAGGTATTAGGTGATGTAAAGAAGGGGAGAGGAGATTCGACACTGTGTATATACGGACGTAAGGTAACACCGAATATGCACCGGCTGGTCAACGATTTTGTTCTGATGGACAATTACATGGCTTCCGGAAAATGTTCTGCCGAAGGACATCAGTGGACCGATGCATCGATTGTTACCGATTATGTGGAGAAAAATGTACGGGCCTGGTTCCGGAGCTATCCGCATGTTCAGTACGACGCGTTAGTTTATGCTCCCACCGGATTTATTTGGGATAACGCGATGAAACACGGCGTATCAGTAAAGATATACGGTGAAGCAGCTGTTCCCGAATTCGATAAGTCACTTGGCTGGAAAGATATATATCAGAAGTTTGTGAATGGTGAACCATTCCATTTCACCAATAAGACCACGGTAGGACCGGTTAAACCGATTTTGAGCAAAATTTACCCTGGATATGACCACCATGCGATACCGGATGTAATGCGTGCTGATGCCTTCATTAAAGATTTGAAGAAGTACGAGAACATGGAAGGAGACTCTCTTCCGCAATTGATGGTAATGGCACTTCCGGCCGATCACACTGCTGGAACTCGTCCCGGATATCCAACGCCCAGGGCTATGGTTGCGGACAATGACCTGGCGTTGGGCCAGATTGTAGAGGCGTTGAGTCATAGTCGGTTCTGGTCGAATACCGTTATTTTCGTTACCGAAGATGACAGTCAGACTGGTTGGGACCACATTTCAGCTTACCGGACAGTAGGAACGGTTATTAGTCCGTATTCCCACAAAGATGAAGCAGTTCATGCAGCATATAACCAACCTGCAATGGTTCGAACCATTGAACAGATACTGGGACTTCCACCGATGAATATTCAGGATGCCATAGCTCCGACAATGGATGCCTGTTTCGATCAAACACCTGATTACACTCCTTACAAATCGGTGAAAAACCAGATTCCGCTTGACGAGATGAATGCAGCACTTTCTTCCCTGAAAGGAAAAGCGTTGCACTACGCCAATATCAGTATGGAGCCACAATATGATCATATCGATGGGGGAGATGATGACCTGTTGAATCGCATTTTATGGTTCAGTGCAAAAGGAAAAGTTCCCTATCCCGCCCGATTGGCCGGGAAAGATAATGACGATGATGATTGATCTGAAGAACATTATATAGTGTAAAGGAGGCGATTAGCCTCCTTTCTTTTTTTTGCAAAAAGTGAGTTAACGTAAACTTTATATAAAAATATTTAATCGAGTATGCTCAGTTCCCAAAAGTGTTGTACTTTTGTTAGTGAGTATTAACTAACAGATCATGTATACCGAAAGACAGTTGGAGATTATACACACGGGAATCAAGCTGATTGCTGAAAAAGGCCTACAGGGTTTGACCATCAAAAACCTTTCGAATGCCATTGGTATTTCGGAGCCGGCCATCTATCGGCATTACAAAAACAAGAAAGAAATCCTGGTGAATATCATCGACTTTTTTTCAGGGTCAACAGAATCGAACATTACCAGGATCGCGCAAAGTGATTCATCAAGTTTTGATAAGCTGCGGCAGGCCTTTGAATTTCAGTTTAGCCGGCTGCAGAAGAATCCGGCCTTGATTTCAGTTATTTCCTCCGAGGAGATTTACCAGGGCGAAGATTATCTGAAAGAGAAAATCAGAGACATTACGCTTTTGGTAGCAGGAAAATTGGAAGAAATCGTTAAGGAGGGGCAGGTTAAGAAAGAAATCCGGGACGATGTTCCTTCTTCACAAATAACCACCATAATAATGGGCGCGATGCGGATGATGATGATGAAGTGGCAGTTGTTTGAGCAGAAAATAAACCTCGTAGAGGAAGGCTCAAAGATTTTGGAAAACGTGTTGATGCTCATTTCAAGAAAAGAATGTTGAAATAACAATTGGATGAATTAACCAAGTGATGGATTGGTTTAAAAGTAACAGGGATGAAAATAGTACATCGAAATCCGTGGCTCAGGTCCATTAGCGGAAAAGAAGTGGACTTGCAATATCTATATGAGAACAAATTGCTGCAAATTCTGCAGTTTGATTTACAGCCAGGCGAAAGCATGGGGCCGAAAATTCTACCATGCGACATGCTCTACTACGTTGTAGAAGGAAATCCTACCATCCGGTTAGCCGAAGACAAAATGATTGGAACCAAGGGGATGTTGGTCGAATGTCCGGCACACCTGGTACATAGTATCAGTAGCAATGTGGGCGATACTGTCCAGGTGCTGGGAATTAAGGTGCCAAAGGGAGAAAAGAAGGAACATTTCCGGAACCGTTTTTTTTTATGAAATGTAAGTTAGTTAGTATTAACTAATGTTAAAATATAAGAAGTTCCAGACAGAACAGGACGAAGAGATTGTGTGATGAAAAGTCTGTTTAAAAGCTGGCTGATTGCGTTCGGTTTTACCGGAATCGTTTTCATGCTGACTAATTCAAAAGTATTGGCACAGGAATCGCCATCGCCGCAAAAATTAATGTCGGAATATATCGGAATGGCTCATTCGCCTAGTTATATAACATTTAAGCAGGGAATTGGAAACCTGAATCCGCTGTTGTTCGAAGCGGTAATCGCTCCGTACTACCTGGTGAATTTGTCACACGACGGCAAATGGGCAATGGATATTTCATTCAAAGGAGTTATCCGGATGAAGGATGAACGTTCCTATCCGATAACCACGCCGAGTTATATGCCCAGCCTGACCGTGTATCGTAATCTGGGGAACCCCGATGTATATAAAGGAGAATTGCTTTCGTATTTAACTCTCGGCCATCATTCCAACGGGCAAAGCGGACCAGTGTATAATTCTGACGGGACCTACAACACTGAAAACGGCAATTTTGCAACGAATTTTGTCAAGGCCGGATGGATACTGATCGACGACCATTCGAGGGGCAACCAATTGGTCCCGGAATATTTCAAGTTTGGATTTGAAACCCATCTGCTCAATTCAAAAGGATTGGTAGATGATTACGGTCTCTTCCGGCTCAATTTCGACTCCGAACTGAAGAATTACCTGGGAGCGGTTAAAAGCCTGATTTCCGGCAACGACTACTGTGAAAACAAACCGGATAGTTATTTCACCCAAAGCCAATTAAGATACCACATGCACTTCACGTGGATTATTGATAATCGTTCACCGGAACAGAGGTATGATTTATCAAAGCAATTTGATTTTTCTTTTCGGGTGGCTTATCACCCTAAAATGCTGAATGATATATCATTGTTCGCTGAATATTATTACGGACAGGATTATTACAATATCTATTTCAATCACGAAATATCGGTTTTTAGAATTGGCCTGATGGCGTCGAATTTCCGCATTCGCTAAGCAGGCAGGAATTGTAACCAGAAATAAAGCAGATACAAACTAGTAACTTGGTATGAAAAACTTTATTTGGGATAATAAATATTTCCTTGCTCCACTACTAATGTTTTGGATACTATTAGGCTTTTTATTACTCGCTTATGGCTATCATGGCAGTTTTCTCGTCATGAACAGCGTTTATTTCAAATGGCTCGATTACCCTATGCTGATTTTGACATGGCTGGGAGATTCATTCTTCCTTTCCGCACTAATGTTGCTGCTTTTTATGCGAAAGGATATGAATATGGTACTTGTAGCCATTGCTAGCGTGATTATTACCGGCTTCATTGCGCAGTTCCTGAAGCATTGGGTGTTTTTCGAATGGGACAGGCCTTTAACAGTTTTTGAAGGAAAGGACATGGTGCATTACGTTGGGAATTACATATTGCACAAATATAGTTTTCCATCTGGCCACAGTACCACGACAGCCGCTGCCTTCACTGTGATTGCCTGGCATATCAGGAAAAGAAAGGTTATGCCCTTTATTTTAGGGGTGCTGACCGTTGTTGTATCCTATACCCGGATATATCTTGGAGCCCATTTCCCGGGTGATGTATTGGCAGGGAATCTCCTTGGTTTCGTTGGTGCCTATTTCACAATCCGGTATATGGCACCCGTTATCCGGCACTATTTCAACCGGATTTCGAAGAACAAACGCCAACGCTGGGAGCGGTCATTGTGGTTTGCCGCGGTAATTGTAATGGTCGTTATGTTTATCCATCCTTTTAAGTAGTTGTTGGCGTTTTTATTGCGACCTTATCTGTAGGATAAAAAAAGGCAGCCTGATAAACAGGCTGCCGGCAATCCGTATTGGATTAAGGAATAAAAAGGCAAAAATTGGATCGAATTTAGGAGCATGATCCAATGTCTTTATAAATATTTTTATTTGATTATGCCTTGGTCCGGTTATTCAACTCTGGCAAACTGCAATAACCATCATAAAAGTAATAATTTCTCTCCGAATATACAATAATCTTTTTCTTTATTCGTTAATAAATATTATGTAATATCAATCAGTCTAAGAGTCGTGAGTATTACCGGTCATAAATACCTATATTTAATTATAGATATTTATATTGGTGGTTAAAGAATGTTAAATTCATATTGTTTGGTAATAAATTATTCAGTTTCGTCGTTGTAGGTTAATAACGAATTTGCATTTTTGCTTGGAGAAAGCAACTACTCAAAACCTTAAGAATTATTGACGGAGCATTTTGTTTGACAGGCTTGAGTCATTCAGGAACCCCCACCATTATCCCGAATGCATGCAAGTCAGTTGTTCACTAATGCGTCTGTTTCTTTTTTTTAATAGCAAAATCCCCTTTGTATTAAAAATAATCACTTGTAAACAAAATCTTATGGTTATGAAAAATCGGATATTTTTGTCCGCAATTGTTGCATTGGCAGCTGTAGGAATGTGGAGTTGCACTCAGAATTCCGGCGGAGGGGCTACTGACGTCGCTAATCAATCATTAAAGGAAGCCATCAACAACAGCGCAGATCAGGTCAGTACTGCCATGAATGACATTAGTAGTTCTGATGGCTACAAAGTAATTACCTCAGGGAACAGTAACTTGAAATCAGCGGACGCTTCAGTTAGTGATGACGAAATGTTTTCAGACAGCATCACCTTGGCTGATGTAGCCGGAGTTTACGAATACCAGGATTCTGTACTGAATGAAATGCACTGGGGCTATAGTTCGTACATGTACAATCACTTCAAAATGACGGCTGATACTTCTTTGTTTATTATTAAACTTCCAGAAAAATTGGCCCTCCATCATCCGGAATATTGCTTCTATAAAACGAAGCAGGACACGGATTCGTTAGGAAACAACTTTGTCATTACGACATCAAAATATAAGTATAAATACGCCTATCCAGGTGGCTTGAACTACAGCCTCGGAAGTGACATTGCCGTTTCTGATACTGCTGTTGGTAATCTCGACATTGAGTGGTCGATGAATGGCATGCACAGACATCCGTACAATTACGCGTCGACTTTTACTTTCGCCAGCGGTTATGCAGTAAGTATGCAGGCTGAGAGAACCGATACCACTAAGCTTTATGATTATAACCTGTCAGACGGAGATCAGACGATTTATGACGAAATGGTTAAGTGGAGTAAAGACACAGGTGCCGACACGTACACGAAGGTACACTCTCTGACGATTGGAGATGTGCAGATTGTGCATACCCGCACAGCTGGCTCTGATTCGCTGGAAGTATACAAAGGCGGAGAGCTTCAGCAGAATGCTACAGTAACTGTTGTAGACAATAACAGTAGCGAGAATGACAGTGACGCTGAATACACCACTTTCTGTAACAAGTATCGCGATTACCAGATTACTTTCGACGACAGCACAACAGTACTGTTATCTGACTTGCTCGGTCCAACGCGAGACACCATGAGTCAGTTGTTCACATCTATGCACGAAATGAAGTTTGCCACACACCTGGTAAATTACATCGCATGGAATGTTTACTTCCGCGATAAGATGAAAATGGAAGACAATTAATATCCAATAAAATAGATACTGAAAGATCCGGCTTTGATGCCGGATTTTTTTTTGCTCAGGATATTCATCAAGTACACTTTATCAATCGAATTTTAGAAGCTTGAATCAACTACCGGAATGCGGATGAACAAACTGAGATTTGAGTGGTTTGTTATCAGTAGATTAAATTCTTTCTAAATAAAGATGCTTCTAACAAATATTACACTAATTTTGAGGCATTATTAATAAGCGGTTTCCGGACATTGACAGATGCATCATTGCTGGTTGTGAAAAGTGTTAATAACCAGCAGAATGAATCTATAATAAGCATCCGTTGCTGAATGTCTGGGGGACCCGAAAAGTTTAAAAGGTCATTGCTTGCAAGACCTTAATTGTCAAGTTAAAGATACTATGAGTAATACATTTGGTTCGGAAATGAAAAATGAGTTTCGGGCTGTGAATAGTGAGAGTGTCACACAGCAAAAGAAACAGCTGGACTGGATAAACAACCACTTAAAAGGGGAAAGTTTTATTCCCGGAAAATACTTCGTGCATGCCGAGCAGCAACAAAAAGGCTCAGGCGATGGAAAAATATCGGTGACCATCCTGTATGGAACCCATACGGGACATAGCGAGGATATTGCATACCGTCTTTTCGACGTGGCGGAAGCTTCAGGCTTCGAAGCGGAAATTTTCCTGATGGAAGAGTATAGCTACCCGGAAGTAGCCAATGCCCAAAATGTGCTAATGATTCTTCCCACGCATGGTGAAGGCGATCCGCCTGTGAACTCGGTTGACATGCTGGCGTATCTGAGAGGTGAAGAATGTCCGTCTCTGGCTGGTATTAACTATGCCGTGCTGGCGTTGGGCGACAAGATTTATAAAAGCTATTGCAAGGCCGGTGTCGATTTCGATGAGGTAATGAAAGAGCGAGGGGCCAACAACATTTTGCCCATCGTAAAGTGCGATGTCGACTATGAGGAAGATGCCTCGAATTGGATCAATACGGTATTGCAGGTTGTCCGGGAGGTTAACGGTGCATCAGGCGGAGAGCCTGTGGCCGAAGTAGCCGAGGATACCAACGCAAAAGATACAGGATATTCAAGGCAGAACCCTTATTTCGCCCGTGTGAAGCGGAAAGTACGCTTAACAGGCAAAGACTCGCTGAAGGACGTTTATCACGTAGAGCTCGATATTGCCGATTCCGGATTCACATACGAGCCAGGTGATAATGTTGGGGTCTTTGGAAATAATCCGGCTGAATTGGTAAAAGGTATTCTGAAGCATACCGGTCTGGATGGTCAGACAGAGGTCGCTTTAAAAGACTGGTCGCTTCCGCTGGAAACAGCGTTGCGCAATCGGTTGGAGATAAATGTTCTTACGAGTCACATGCTGGCCAGCTATCATGAGCTGACCAACAATAAAGCGTTAGGTGATTTGCTGGCTGATGAGAATGAGCTGGATGAATATTTATATGGCCATGATGTGCTGGATATGTTGATGGATTTCCCGGCCAAGCTAACCGCAAGTCAGCTGGTGAGTGTTTTGCCCGAGTTGTCAGCTCGTTTGTACTCTATTGCATCTAGTCAGAAAGTTTATCCGGATGAAGTTCACATCACGGTAGTAGCGGTCCGTTACCGAAACCGTGATCGCGACCGGAAGGGAACGTGTTCAACATTCCTGACCGACCGGATTGAAGAAGGAAGCTGGATCCCGATTTTCATCGATCGCAATCTTGGCTTCAAAATGCCGGAAGAGTTGGATGCACCGATGATCATGGTGGGAGCAGGAACCGGAGTTGCACCGTATCGAAGCTTTATTCAGCAGCGAAATGGTGACCATGCGCATGGTGATTCCTGGTTATTCTTTGGCGATCAACACAAGAAAACTGATTATCTGTATCGCGAAGATTGGGAAAACTACAGACAACAGGGGGTTCTGACGGAGCTTTCGTTGGCGTTCTCGCGCGATCAGGAGCAGAAAGTGTACGTTCAGCATCGAATGATAGAAAAGAGCAAGGAGCTGTACGATTGGCTGCAAAAAGGTGCTTATCTGTACGTTTGTGGTGATAAAACGCACATGGCCCATGATGTTCACGAAACACTTAAAGCAATAGTAGCTTCCGAAGGCGGTCTCGAGCCCGAAAAGGCAGAAGACTTCCTAAAGGAACTGAAGAAACAGAAGAGATACCAAATTGATGTTTATTGATTGATATTTTGCTGCCAGCCTGGTGCTGGTTTTGAAAAGGAGAGTCGTTTGGCTCTCCTTTTTTTATGCCGCGATGTTTTCAAGGATGAAAGTTGTATCTTTTCATCTTCATGAAAATGAACTAATTTAGATTGACTGGTGTGTGTATTCGTTGTTGTGATTCGGTTCTGAAACCTAAAAAACGCCGAAATGAAACATCCACTCAAGCATTGGTTCGCGCTTATTTTCCTTGCAGGGTTCTTTCTTATTCCTCAGCATTTAAGTGGCCAGGGATTATACACAGAACCCGAAAATGAACTGGACCGGAAAGTCCAGAAGTTTCTCATTGCGCACAAGAATAGTTGGCGCGATATGAATATTCCGCGGTACGATGGAAAACTACTTTTCAAACTCATTGTCGACAATAACTATAAAAACGCTGTCGAAATAGGAACATCTACCGGCCATTCCGGAATCTGGATTGCCTGGGCTTTGAGTAAGACCGGAGGAAAGCTGATTACTTTCGAAATGAACGAACGGAGATACAGGGAGGCGCTCGAGAGTTTCAAGGCTGCGGGCTTATCAGACTATGTCGATGTGCGGTTGGGGAATGCGCGGGAATTGGTGCCCAAACTAAAAGGCGAATATGATTTCGTTTTTAGCGATGCCGATAAAAACTGGTATACCAATTATTTCAAGGTGATGGCGCCAAAGCTGAAAATTGGCGGTTGTTTTACTGCACACAACATCAGTAAGCATGGTGGATATTACGGCACAGGCGAATTTCTCCACTATGTAGAAAGCCTCCCCAATTTCAAAACTTCGGTAGACGATGGCGGAGGAGGTGTTTCCATCAGTTACAAAACAGCAAAACCTTAAATAGTGCTTTCGCAGGAAAATCATTTGCTACGACGGAAACTGGGATTGTTGGCCTTATTGAGTATGGTGGTCGCTAATATGATTGGTGCCGGGATATTTACGACTTCCGGAATCATAATGGCCCAATTGCGAAACCCTTATCTTCTCATCCTGCTGTGGGCATTCGGAGGATTTATTGCTTTGTGTGGAGCTTTGGTGTATAGCGAACTCGGCGCGGCCATGCCCGAAGCCGGAGGCGAATACGTCTTTATTTCCCGTCTTTACCACCCGTTGCCCGGATTTCTCAGCGGCTGGATTTCGTTTGTCGTTGGTTTTTCGGCTCCGATAGCCGCTTCGGCTATTGGTTTTAGCGAATACATAGTAGAAGCAATACCAGCCGAATGGCCGGCAGCGCAATATTATTCACAGCCGTTTTTTCTAAAGTCAATCGCGGTAGTGGTCATTCTCCTTTTTACATTAGTTCATATCCGGGGAATAGAGAGCAGTGCGCGCTGGCAAAACTTTCTGACAATTCTAAAAGTCATATTGATTGCCGCGTTGATTTTGGCTGGCTTCATCTGGGGAAAGGGGAGTTGGAGTCATTTTTCACTGGAACAAACAGCAGGAGATAGTCCCGGTTGGCGAAGTATCGGTCTTTCGCTTGTATGGATTATGTTCGCCTATAGCGGATGGAATGCCGCCACCTATCTGGGAGGCGAAGCATTTCATCCGCAGAAAAACATACCGCGTTCGCTGATTTTTGGAACGATTATCGTCATTTTACTGTACCTTTCCCTGAACATACTTTTCATATATGCCATCCCTCTCGAAAATTTTCAGGGAGAGGTAACCGTTGGAGCAACGGCTGTCATCCATCTTTTTGGCAATAGTGCCAAATACATTCTATCAATTCTGATTGCCTTCGCTTTGTTTTCATCCATTAGCGCCTTCATTGTTCTAGGGCCACGTGTTTACTATGCAATGGCAAAAGAGGGCTACTTTTTCCGCTTTGCAGCCCGTGTGAGTCCCAAATACCATGTGCCGGTACGCTCTGTCATTCTGCAGAGCAGTGTATCGGTAATAATGGTTTTAACCGGTACATTCGACCAAATACTAACCTTTATGGGATTTGCCCTCGGAATCTTTCCGATAATTGCTGTATTAGGCGTATTCCGTTTACGTAAAACGAAGCAACCCGATTACCGACATCCCGGTTATCCCTTTATTCCCGTCTTTTATGCTTTGGCAGCCTTGTGTATGCTCGTTCTGACTGCTATCGAACGTCCTCTAGAATCCTTTATAGCCATAGCAGTCGTTCTTATCGGCATCCCAGCTTTTTTCCTTTTCAGGAGAAAGGAAATCTGAATCTGTTGAGGTTTTGTGCAGCAGTGGAAATAATTCTGTTAGTATGCTATTGTGCAGTTATATAGTTGGTTGCAATTGGTGTTAAGTAGTCTATTCATAATTATTGAAGAATCAGGCGATAATAATAATTATGAATGGATACCTGTTTAGTTCTGTAAATCAATCATTAATATTTGAATTGTTGTGTTTTCAGGTATTTGCCGAGGTAACAATACAGAATTCCTTCAGCCAACCTGCGCTAAAGAGATTTGTTGTATTAAACAGATAAGAAATTATTGTATAAATATAAGAATTTCAATATGTTAAAGTTTTCACAGAATTGATCGATTTTGGGAATAATCCATTTTTTTTGGTGTGGAAATGGCATACATTTCATTGTTATTTAAACCAAATAAAAATAGTTATGAAAAAGTACATGTTCATTTCAATGTTCCTTTGTTTTCTACTGGCAGCTCTGAATCTGCCGGCTGAAGATTCAGTAAGGATTCCTCTGATAGGGGAGAAAGCACCGTCTTTTACGGCACAGTCAACACAGGGATTGATCGAGTTCCCACGCGATTTTGGGAGAAACTGGAAGATTATCTTCAGCCATCCCCGGGATTTTACCCCGGTTTGCTCTTCGGAGATTATGGTTCTGGCCCAGATGCAAAAGGATTTTGAGGATTTGGGTGTCAAGTTGATGGTGGTTTCATCCGAAACGCTCATGCAGCACCATCATTGGGTGGAAGCTATGAATGAGCTTCGGTACAAAGACCAGGCCCCGGCCAAAATCAACTTTCCGTTGATTGAAGACAATCGCTATGTTATCGCCCGGAAATACGGGATGTTGCATCGCCCTGTCAGTACTTCGGAATATGTTCGTGGTGTTTTTGTGGTCGATGGGAAAAATATCGTTCGCGCCGTATTTTTCTATCCTCATAGCATCGGACGTAATATGGACGAAATCAAGCGTACCGTTATGGCCCTTCAAACAACCGACAAAGAAACGGTGTACACTCCAGCTAATTGGCACCCTGGTGACGACGTGTTGATTCCTTACTTCCCATATACTGATAAGGAGTTGAAGGATAATCCAAGTATTGCCGACAGGTTTTACAACGTTGGTCATTTGATGCATTTCAGAAAGGAATAAATATATTAAACCAAAATGGTGAAAATTACACTTTCACCATTGTTTCCCCCCTCAAAAACTCCTACTATCCCTGACAATACCGGCTTTTAAGGAGTTTGTTTTCCAGGACAGGAAAATATCCGGTGATTTCCACAATAAAACTTTTTGGTGTTTCATTTTAGTTAATCCCTGTGACAGTCTTGGTAGAGAGATTACAGGTAAACTATGTATCGACCTAAAACACTCCTTGTGTAATCGGGAGCCCTGCTGAATAGGCGGGCTCCCTTTTTGTTTTATGGCTTTTACTCATCAAGCGGATAATTGCTGCTTTCTGTTATTTTTGTGCTGAGAAAGGAACCTAAACTCTTTCTCCCACGCACTAAACGGAATGAAAAAAAATCTTACTGGAGACCGCTTCACAACGTCTCAGCATAATTTCACAGCTTTTCTTTGGCATGCCGCATTTCTGGCTTTCGCCCAAAATTTCATGGACATCGATACGGTAATCCCCGCCATGTTGATTGAGGCAGGTGGAAATTCGGTCCATGTCGGTATCATGTCCGCTATTTTGCTCGGGGGATCCAGCTTTACGCAAATTATTTTCGCCCCTTACCTGAGTAATCAATCACACAAGAAGAAGTTCCTGTTGTTAGGAATCAACTCGCGAATATTGTCATTGTTGGGGCTGGGCCTGATACTTTACTTCTGGCAGGCGGGCAGTGGTTTTCCCATTTTATGGATGATATTCCTTTTCATTACGTTGTTCGCGTTGGGTGGAGCTTTTGCCAACATCAGTTACACCGATATTCTGGGCAAATCCATCGAACCGGTTGCCCGAAAGTCTTTCTTTTCCTCCAAGCAAATCATCAATGGGACCATTGTACTCTTATCGGTTGTGGCGGCCCGCCAGGTGTTGGTTTCCCGGCCGTATCCGGTGAACTATGCGTTTATGTTTTTCATTGGATTTGCAGCGCTGTTTATCGCATCCCTGGGATTCTGGTCGATCCGTGAAACAGTTCCTTCCCAGACCCGCATAGCCGGTGTTCGTCAGTTTATTGATGTAATGAAGCAGGAGCTGAAGACCAATCCACGGTTAAAGTACTTTCTTGGTTTCATCAATACACAAGGCATTGCTATCGGTTTTCTCCCTTTTGTCATTCTGTACGCGAAAGATATTTACGGTACCGAAAGCAGCGATACCGGCTTCTTTTTAATTAGTAAAGTGCTGGGCAGCGTGGCTGTCTCGATGCTGGTATTTGCTTTCCGGAAACACGTTCGTTACCGGTATCTGCTCTATTCCAATGTTATCCTGGCTCTAGTGATGCCATTGCTCATCATGCTACCTGGCGGAAGGCCTTCATTCTTCCCGGTATTTATCATCGGCGGGGTGGTGTATGCTATGTATTCCATTGCCATGAATGGCGTATTGCTGGAAGTATCGGGCAATGACAACCGGGCTTTGTATGCTGGCTTTGCCGGTGCAGGTAATATCATTCCCGCTTTGTTTCCCATTGTTGGCGGGTGGCTCATCAGTCAATTCGGATTCACGGTATTCTTCAGTTTGTTTATGGCCATTGTTTTTTTCTCGCTCTTCTTTGTCTACAAGATTAACTGTCAGAAATAATAGTACAGTCAGGGCCATTGCAGGTGTTTTTAAACAAGGTTGAAACTCCAACGAAGTACATTACTTTTGTCCCCCGGACATAATTTGACGATTACGAAATATCATCGTTCGGTTGGCGGATTCATCAGTATTTGACAACGGGCTTTTCTGTTTTATTTTCAGCGCAAATTGGAGATTTTTCGATTGCCTGATAGCCAGTTACGGGAACCTCATTTCATTCCGCAGGATGAACGTGTACTCCAGGTTCAAACTTATCAAAATAGAATAATATGCTTTATTTCATGATTGAAGGGACGTTTTACGACCCGCTTCCGGTTGAACAGGAAGAGTTGCAAAAGTTGATCAAAGAACATCTGGCTTATTTGCGAAAAGGATTCGACGAAGGCTGGATACTTTTCTCGGGACCTAAAGCGCATTCCGGCGGAGGCGTTATTCTGATGAAAGCGGAATCGAGGACGGAAGTCGATGATTTTCTGGAAGGTGATCCGTTTGTCAAAGCAGGAGTACAAGAATATGATGTAGTCGAGTTTCGCTTTCACGACGGGCAGGAAGGGGTGAAATCCTGGTTCAGCTAGTTCTTTGGAAGAATTTAAAATTCAGAACAGATTTATGACGATTCACAAATCAAGCAAATACTTCATCGCTGTCACCTCTGTGTTGCTGGCATTTTTGACTGCTCTTTCGCCGTTTGGTATTGATACGTATTTGTCTGCCATGCCGGTCATGGCCAAATCGTTTGGCGTTAGCATTCACCTGATTGAGATTACGCTGACGGTATACTTTCTGGGATTTGCTACCGGGAATGTATTCGGTGGACCGTTGTCTGATTCTTTCGGTCGAAAAAAAATAGCGTTAACCGGCGTTTTACTATACGGATTATCATCAGCCGGCATACCGTTCGCTCCCAATGTTGAGATGGTATGGCTGTTAAGAGCAACACAGGCATTCGGTGGAGGTTTTGCCTCGGTGACTGCCATGGTTTTTGTGCGCGACTGGTTTGAGGGAAAGCAGGTGGCTAAGCTGGCGACTCTTATCGGGATGATCATGATGCTGGCTCCGTTGTTTGCTCCCGTCATTGGTTCGTTTCTGCTCGACTTGGGAGGCTGGCATTCCATCTTTTTCTTCCTGGCCAGTTATGCGTTGGTATTGTTTTTCATTTTCCTCGCGGTGATGCCCGAATCACGTCATCATACCCATTTGACACACAGGGTAACCAAAGAACAATTGATCGGGAAATACCGGATATTCTTTAGTCATCGCCGGCCTGTTTTGATGCTCATGACCATTAGTTTTGCTACGGCAGGCATGTTCACCTTTATTACCAGTTCGTCATTTATTTACATTGAATACTATGGTTTCACGCATCGCGTGTTTCCGCTGCTTTTTGGTTCGAATGTGGTTCTGTACATCGCGTTGTCGTTGCTTAACAACTGGCGGTTAAAAAATAAAGAGCCAGAGCAAATGATGAAACTGGGGCTTATCATTCAACTAATTGGCGGTGTTCTGATGCTGGTTGGTGTTTCGCTTCCTCATCCGCCTTTCACGCTTGTTTTTGGAGCCATTGTGTTGTTTGTGGGCAGCCTGGGACTGATATTCGGTAACGGAACGGCTGTAATCCTGAATCTGATGCCGGAGATTAGCGGCTCGGCCAATGCCACCATTGGGGTATCCCGCTTCATTCTGAGTTTCATTGCAGGGACCATCCCGGCTTTGTTTCAATCGGGTGACCTGATTCCCATCGGGGTAGTCATGTTTAGCCTGTCACTACTGGCGAACTTGTTTTACCTGTTGTTTAAGCGAAGCTGAATCCCGTCGGGAAGACTTCCCGTAAGTGGAAACAAAAGGTTTGGCCGACTGTTTTAACGGTGACTACTTGAATAATCGATCCAAAAAAATGTACATATGAAATATAGAAAACTCGGAAAAACAGAAGAGAAACTATCGGCCGTAGGATTAGGTTGCATGGGAATGAGCTTTGCCTACGGACCTGCCAATGAAAAAGAGAGTTTGGCTACGCTCGACAGGGCATTGGAATTAGGAATCAACTTCCTGGATACAGCCGATGTATACGGCAACGGGGCCAATGAAGAATTGCTTTCTAAATTATTGAAGAATAAGCGCGACAAGGTCTTTTTAGCAACCAAATTTGGGTTCCGTTTTCCGGAAGGAACCGGTTATGTGCCGAATGCCAACGGAGCCTACATTGATTGTTCCCCAAAGTGGATCAAGCAGGCGGTAGAGAAAAGCCTGACAAGACTGGGCATCGACACCATCGATTTGTACTATGCGCACCGGGTCGATCCGAATGTGCCCATCGAGGAGACGGTAGGAGCGATGGCTGAGCTGGTGAAGGAAGGAAAAGTGCGCTACCTGGGGCTTAGTGAAGCTTCCGCTGAATCAATCCGCAAAGCGAATGCGGTGCATCCCATTCAGGCGTTGCAAAGCGAATACTCGTTGCTAACCCGCGATGTGGAGAATGAAATATTACCGACTATTCGCGAATTAGGGATGTCGTTGATTCCGTTCTCGCCACTGGCCCGCGGGCTGATGACCAACAAACTGGATGTTTCCGGTTTGACCGATACCGACTTCCGGAAGTCGTTACCCCGCTATAGCGGAAAGCACTGGGATAACAACCAAAAGCTGGCGTCTGCTTTCGCCGAATTGGCTGGAGAGAAGGGGTGTACACCTGCTCAACTGGCGCTTGCCTGGGTACTGGCCCAGGGCGAGGATATCATCCCGATTCCCGGAACCAAACGTATCCAATATTTGGAAGATAATGCCGGTGCCGTGGATGTTGAACTTTCCGATGCTGATTTAAACGCGATTGAAGCACTGCTGAAACAGTATCCCGATATTGGTGCCCGGTACAGCAAAAAACTGGCCGACCAGGCATCGAAATAAGCCAGTCACGGTAAAATAATTGCATATCGCCTGTCGGTTCTTTAATAAGCGGCAGGCGATATCTCTGCTATACCGGGTAATCTGATTTTGAAGATTGTTACCTCTCCGGGAATACTTTCTGCTGAAATCGTTCCCTGGTGGCGTTTTACCAACTCTTTGCACAGGAGTAATCCCAATCCGCTATTGTTGCCGGATTCCTGAGGGGTTCCGTTATATTTCCTCAGAGAAAACAGCGTTGTTAGTTTCTCCGGTGCTATGCCACTTCCTGTATCTCTTACTTCAATTAACAGGTTATTGTGTTTTTTCCGGGCAGAGACAGTAATCGAATCCCCTTTGCTGGTAAACTTCAGGGAATTCGATACGAGGTTTCGCAGAATAGTTTCCAGCATATAAGGATCTGCTGTCCACTCTTCATCCGGCGTTACCTCGTTAGACAGACGAATCCCATTTTCCCCGGCGGTGCTTTGATGAATGGAGTAGACCTGTTCGACAATCTGATGCAGGTTTACCATTGCCGGTTGGAAACGCATGGTTCCTGATTGTGCCCTCGACCACTGAAGCACATTGTTCAGTAGGGTTAGCAGATTTTCGGACGTTTCGCAAATGGTTTTTGCATATGGGTGGTCAGTCTCTTCCACCAGTAAATCGGAAAATCCGATTACCGTGCTCAGCGGTGAACGAATGTCGTGTGACAGAATTGAGAAAAACCGGTCTTTGGCATCCAGGGTTTCCTGCAGCTTGTGCTGCGACTTTTTCAGTTCCTTTTCGTAATTCTTCCTGGCGGTAATATCCAGTAGCGCGTGTAGTATTAATTCTTCATCGTGTATTTGTACGATATTAGCTTCGTACAAGTAGATATGATGTTCGCCATTAGCCATTTTCCAGCAATATTCAGCACTTCTTGTTTTTTCTTTTGCGCGCTTCGGTGTGGTAAAGCCGATTCGCAACTTTTGAAATACCTCTTCTGCTTCATCATTCGCGGTAACTTCAAAATGCTGCTGAAAGGTCTGATTGATATAGATGATTTCGCCTGTTTGTCTGTTCGACAGCGCTACCGATAAAGGTATATTCCCCAGGATGGCCTTATAACTCTCTTGCCGGCGGGCTAATTCCTCATTTGCATTTTGGCGTTCCAGAATTTTCCTCCGGACTTGCCAGGCAAAAAAGAAAATAAGGAATAAGTTGGTCAGTAACACCAGGATACTTACCGCCATCGCGCGATGGAACGTTCTGGTAAAAATCTCCAGACGATCTTGCAGGATCTCTTTTTCGCGGCTGTGAAACTCGACAATGCTATCATCCAGCATTTTCAGGTATCTCAATTCCGGAATGACAATATGCAGATGGCTTCCGTTCAACTGGCCGGGCTGGTAGCCATCCGGCAATGAAGCTTTTTTGAGCGAATCGTTTAATAGCACAGTAATATTCTGCAGCCGTCGAATCTGTTCCGAATCGCTCGCCATCCGGCGGACGTTGTTCAGCAGCCGCTCAAAGTTCGCGATGTGTTCGGCGGCGGAATCGCGTGCGAGTGAATCCTTCGAGAGGTAAAATTCGAAATAATGATTCCGGGCGGCGGTTAATTGCGATTGCGCGCGAGCCATGGATGCCATAATATGATGTGTATAAGGCTCAAGTTTCGAGGCCTCCACGTAGTCACGTGTGGTAAATATCCAGTAAATGTCGATCAGTAGGAAGACGATCAATGTCAGACCGGTTTTTCCTAAAGCAAAGAAACGAAACCGTTTTTTAAGTCCGGGGGGACGCAAATTCATTTTTCTACAAGCTAATGTGTTGGGTCGTCAGTTTTAATAAACAGGACTGAAGAATAAATAAGTGTGGAAATACATGCTATATATTAAACCGGCTGCAAAGAAAACAGCTTTTTTTGTAATGGTCCCTGTTTTGTAAAATTAATTTTTCTCAACCTACAGATTTTATGAAATTTAGACTCTATATAAAATGAAGAAAGGGGGCCCGGGAAGGTATTGAAATTCAGTAGATATTGAGGAGCAAAAAGGTTTCAATATTTCCGAATATTCATGCGGTAATGCTGGGCCCCCGTAGAAATAAAAGGCAATTAGGAGCACGTTAACCCATCGAAATACAACATTGCAATCGGGATGATCACATGCTACCTAAAAAAACAACGGCCAGTCTGAAAAAATATTGCCGCTGTTTACCAGTCAAAGTCCACAAAAAACATCATTGTTGTTATAACTCATTTGTAATAATTATGTTGCACAGTGAAAAAAAAGTGTTTTTCTGTAAAATTCCTTCATTCCCCGGTCAGGTTCGAAAGGGAAGCGTGAAGGTAACGGTCGTTCCCTTCTTGAATTCCGATTCCAGTTCAATCGTCCCACCAAGTTTTTCGACATACCCCTTGGCTATTACCAGGCCCAGTCCAAGCCCTTCGTAACTGCGGGTATAAGTGCCGTCCGTCTGTACGAAGGGACGAAAAATCTTCCGGCACGCACTTTCATTCATGCCAATGCCGGTATCTTCAACAAAAAACTGAAGCATTTTGCCATTCGGGCGGTAACCAAATCGCACCGAACCTCTGTGGGTATATTTAAAGGCATTGTTGAGCAGGTATCTGACCACGGTTTCCAGCTTCTCTTCATCGGTTTGCACCAATGCCTGCTCATCAGGCAAGCCAGGTTCGAGCGATAGAGCAAGTTGTCTTTCCGATGCGCGTTTATTAAACTGTTTCTCCAGTTTTCGAAGCATTAAATTTACCGGGACTGTTGAAGCAACCAATTCAACCTGATTGGTGTCGAGCCGGGAAATCTCGACGATTTTCGTGATGGTCTTCAACATCCGTTTGCCGCTTTGCTCGATGATATCGAAAAACTCCTCCTTCTCTTCCCTTGATAAATCGGACGATTTCAGCAATTCGGAAAAACCAAGAATGCTGTTCATCGGGGTGCGGATTTCGTGACTGATGTTGGCCAGGAAAGCACTTTTCAGGCGGTTGCTCTCTTCCGCCTTCTCCTTTGCCTCTACCAATTCGTCAAACAACCGCTTTTTTTCGGTGATGTTTTCCTTAATGGCGACATAATGGGTTATCTCGCTCCGCTCATCTTTCACCGGGGCAATTTGCACTTTCTCCCAAAAGAGCTCGCCGCTTTTCTTCCGGTTCTGGAGCTCTCCAATCCAGATTTCTCCCTTCTTAATGGTTGCCCACATGTCGCGGTAGAGTTCCGGAGAATGAGTGCCCGACTTGAGAATTCCCGGAGTATTCCCAACCGCCTCTTCAAAAGTGTAGCCGGTATTCCGGGTGAAGTTCGGGTTGACAAACTCAATCACTCCCTCCGGATCGGTAATAATAATACTGATGGGGCTCTGCTCGATAGAGGTGTTGAGCAGCTTTAGCCTTTCGAGCACTTTTTTCCGTTCGGTAATATCGATGTTGACCCCTTTCATTCGAACCAGTTGGCCATTATCGAAATAGGGAATTACCCTGTTCAGTAACCAGATAATTCGTCCATCTTTTCCAGTGATCCGGAAATCAAATTCAACAGGATTTTTGGTTTTCAGAAGCTTTTCTTCGCTGTAAAGCACCTTCTGCCTGTCTTCCCGATGGATACGGCTCATGAAATAGTCGTAGGTGGGTTCGATTTCTCCGGGACGCAAATCATGCAGCCGGAAATTATTATCCGACCACGTTGTTTTGTTCTTTACCAAATCGTATTCCCAGTCGCCCATGCGGGCGATCTTCTGTGCTTCACTTAATGATTTTTCACTTTCCTCTACCTTATGTCGCGCTTTTAAACGTTCTGTTACATCGTTGATCAATACAATACGGGCAGGTCTGCCGTTATATTCAATTTCATGATTGGCAATCTCCACATGGACGACTTCACCATTTTTTTTCAGGTGCCGCCAGATGCCATAGTCTTTGTATTTGGTTTTCTGCTCTTCAATCGCTTTTCGTACCGCAGCCACATCTTCCGGTGGCCGGATATCTTCGACGGTCATATTCAAAAACTCTTCCCGGGAATAGCCATAGTGCCTGATGGCACGTTCATTCACCTCAATGAATCTGAGACTTTCCGTGCAATAAATAAGCAGGGGTTGCGGATTCTGATAGAACAGGTACTTGTATTTTTCTTCGCTTTGGCGAATTTCCTGTTCAGCAAGCTTTTGCCGGGTGATATCGGTAATGGTACCAACAAAGCTCACCTGATTACCGCGACTATCAAATTCAGGAACGGCATCGCCTAACACCCATAGCACAGTTCCATCCGGGCGCATGAAGCGATATTCGGCGACCGACTCATGCGAGGATCTGCTATCGTCCGACCAGCGTTGCAACAGCCAGTCGCGGTCATCCGGGTGAACGGCTTCCATCCAGCCGTATCCGGTAGCTCGATTTAAGGGAAGCCCGGATAGTTCGCTCCATTTGGGGTTTACGTAGGTGGTATAGCCATCCGGGCGGGTTCGGAATATCCCTACCGGTGCTGCCTGGGCCATGGATTGAAACCGTTCCTCACTTCGTCTGAGTTCTTCTTCTGTCTGTTTGCGTTGGGTAATATTGGTGGCGGTGATAATCAGGGCATCCCGGTCGTTCCAGACAATGGGCACCGATGTGTAAGTGAACCAGAACGTTTGACCGTCGATGGAGGTGTAGCGAAATTCGGATGGAGTGTTGGTGGTCCTGCCCGGTTCTTTCAGTTCTTCAATCCATTGATCCAGGAGCCGGTTCAGGTCACCTCCCGAGGTAATCGATGCCATCACGGGGTTTTGATAGACGAATTGTCCGTCCTGGAAGATTAATATTGCGGAAGTGGTGGAATCGGCCAGTTTAGCAAAACGGCTTTCCGATGCTTTCAGTTTGCGGGTCCGCTGCCGTACTCTTTTTTGCAGAATCAGGTTAAAGGCCAATATGGCTATGGAGATGCAACCAACAAGCAATGCCAGCCGGCTGTAATAACCGGGACTACGCTGTATGATTTGTAAATCGGCTTTACTGCGGGGGAGTATCTGGTACACGCCATCGGGTTCATCGCGGCTGTCGAACTGGGAAAGCAGTCCGGTGATTTCGATCATCTCTCCAGTTTTGTATCTGTCGAACAGCGATGTATCGATGTGTCTCCAGGCATTGAAAACAAAAAGGGTGTTGTTGGTTCCGGCACCGGGGGCAATCAGCAAGTAATTTCCTCCATCATTGACCCCTTTGTTGATGATGCGGCCCATTACCTTTACCAGCCTTCCTTCCAGTTTTTCGTATGAGCCATCACGAATAGATACCGCAGGGGGAACTTGACGGCGAGTGGCTTCGCAAAAGGTAATAACCGGATGGACAAGTTGGGTGAGGCCGTGGTATTGATCGATAACCCCGGTTACACGGAGGCTGTCGCCTGCATGAATCTTCGGGCCATTATAATCCGGCTGGTAGATAAAAATGCCTGCCGAATGGTCTTGAAGAGTGATAAACAGTTTTTGGGTGCGCAACACTCCCGAGCCAACTGTTACCCGTCCGGCGACGGTGACAGTATCTCCTAAACGGTCGGGTACATAATTATTGTCAATATCAATTTTGGCGTCTGCGATGGAAATCAAGCCCCGGTTTTGCGTGTTGTCCGCAACGCTATTCAATGGTACCAAACATACCAGGTAAAGCACAACATATACCCCCAGCCACATCCTCCTACTCATAAACACTCCACTTTTCTACTTCTCAATATTTTTATGTTCTCTCTTAAAACAGAACGCAAAGCCACCGCTTTTTATTACAATTTCATTGCACCTCTTATCACGTTAGCAGCAATCACAACTATTACGTCTATAGCCGAATTTACCGGCGGTGCTTTGGAAACAATTTTTCTGTTGGGGTAATTACTACGTTACCGCAAACGGCTAAAAATACACGGTGAAGGCTCAACGTCCTTAAAATAGCTCCAAAAATGAAGTGGCAAAACTAAAGAAAAATCAATAAATCAATGTGTTTAGTTATTATTGGTCGAAATAGCGAAGAGGTGCAGCTTAAACTTTACAAGCAGCAATCGCTCTGTTTTTCGACGGTATGAAGGTGAATGGCAGGGCGTGTTTTTATTTTAAAAATAATCTTTCTAAATAAGGAGCCTGGGATTGACAAACGAATAACTATTCAATGTGTTCGGTTGCTGATGTCTGGAAGTCTCCTCCTTCGGAGCAATACGATAGAAAAAGAAAGCCGCAGCGGGTAACTCGTTGCGGCTTTTTATTAACCTTAAATCCATATGGCATATGGCAATGCCAAAACAACAACAATTTTACACATCAGGCTTCTTCTGCCTCGGCTTCATCCTTTTGACTGCGGCCGCTGCGAATGGCCAGGGTATTCTGGTAGTACCTGATTTTTTCGTTCAACTCGCTCACAAACGTTTCCACGCCATCGGCAGCTATCTCCAGCGTGATAGCTGCGTTAATGCGATTAACGATTTCTTCGTACAGTGGGTCCACTTCCTGTCGTACTGATTTAACATTACCATTGGGGCGGCCGGCCATTTCGCTGTTACGCAGGTTGAAAGTCGTGGCAAATTCCTCATTCTGAGTCTTCAGTGCTTCCACCCAACTTGTCAACCCGGTTTGGGCTACATGGGGTGCATACGTTTCACCCTGCAAATCCTTCACGAGACTTTGCACAGCGGCGGTTTCCTCATTGTAGGGAAGTTCGCGCACATTTCCGTGCTGGTTCATCAGCCGTTCCAGTAAGGCCGCGCTTTCCACCTCTTCATCGATGGGGCTCGTCAACGTCGACTTGATACGGAAGTTAATGGCGCTCCAGGTATTATCGCGGCGAATATCCAGCAGGCTCATCTTTTTTGACAGGCTGCTGCCGTCTTCAACCCCGATAGCGATAGCCTCTTTACTTAGCACGTCAGTAAAAGCGGGAAACTGGTTAACCACGCCAAGGGTTTCGGGAGTGGTCGCCGTAATCATTTTACTCAAATCGGACATGAACTGGTAGTGTTCGTTGTTTCGCAGGTGGAACCTGCTAAAATCGATAATTTGTTCCATAATTTTTGGTCTTGGTGTTGAAATAAGATAGAAGTTACGGCTATCCGTTTTATCAGGCAATAACCAAAAACATGTTTATGATCATATAATCAGGAATAGAAGAGCATGCAGGCTTGGAATATTTATTTTATGGTAACAATTTATACATAATCTAAATAGTAAGCTAAAAACGGGTAGTTATTTATGCTAATGAAGGAAAAAATGAGCGCAGTTCAGCATCTTTCCATATCAAGCACTAAAAATACACGCGTATTATACTTCACTTGACGCCGGTGCATATGAAATACATGGATATTTTCCCTTCCATGGAGCCCGGGTATGAGAAATACCGGTATATTTTTGATCCCATGGTGTCCCGGCACTGGAAATACGGGCATATTTTTCGTTTCCGGAAGCTAGGGCATGAGAAGTACATGGATATTTTTTGTCCCCTGGCTACAGGGCACCTCAAAAAAGCATTCGAATACCGCGTAGCGGTTGCAGTATTGTAGAAAGAAATGTATCCAACATAGCATTTTCCCCGTAGGGGATACACCCGTATTTCCGGTGGAAACGGTAAAAAGTGCGGAGGAGAGGAATATATTGTAAAATGAAATAGCTATTTTCGATAAAGTAAAAAAAACAAGAGCGCTAAATTGTTCCCTTTTACCATGTTATTGCAACCCGTAAAATCACAGGCGACAATAGCAGAAGATAGGTCAGATGTGTCGTTGATGACTGACTTGTTTATGGTAATATATTGGAACGAACGAAAACGAACCTACTTATGAAATCTTTTCGCAAAATCATCATCATTACTTTTTTTGTTTACTGGGGCGGTTATATCGGTGCGATGTATCTGTTCAGCCTGTTTATGCATAAGCCGTTCGAGGAGTCGGTCGTTTGGACCGGTTTGGTTTCGGCGGTATTTTTCGAGGTGATATACTGGGGCCTGCTCTGGTTTACCTTCAAACCGAAACTCAAATACATTGAGGCAGCCACCAATGCTAAACCGGAGTTCCGGGATACCCAAACCCTGGAGGTGGCGGTGCCGGATGCCGGTTTCAGTGTGACGCGTTTGCGCGAAATCCTGCCGCCACATGTGCATGTGACGCATATGGACGAAGAAGCCGGAGTGATGAAGTTCCGGACACCGTATAACCGTAAGGCCTGGGGAATTCTGACCCATGTAGCCTGGCAGCAGGAGAGTGGGGCGGTGGTTCTGTCCAGTTTTCCGATGTCGGGATACACAAAGACTGCCACACGGAAAGCAAAAGAACAAAACGAAGCGCTCGCTCAATTGGTTCAGGTACTAGATGAGCCGGAAGACGTGTAACGCCTACGGCGTAAATACGGCGTTCACGGTCACTGTTGCTACAATACCGGATGCCCTGCAGGCAATCGTTCGTGTTTGGTGGTGTTTCAATGCAAATTGATTGAAATGCTGACATTGGCGCCCGAATACCGCGTAGCGGTTGCAGTATTGTAGAGAACAGAATAGAAACGGATGAATTTTCCCGTGGGGGATATACGGATATCTGGATGTCTGGCGGTTTACGAATCAATTTGTGTAACGCCTACGGCGTAAATGTGGCGCCCGTGGTCACTGTTGCTACAATACCGGATGCCCTGCAGGCAATGGTTCGCGCTCGTTGCAGATTTGAAGAAAATCGAATGAAATGCTGACATTGGCGCCCGAATACCGCGTAGCGGTTGCCGTATTGTAGAGAACAGAATAGAAAAGGATGAATCTTCCCCGTAGGGGATATACGGATGCCAGGCGGTGTTCAAATCAATTTGCATAACACCTACGGTGTAAATGCGGCGTTCGCGGTCACTGTTGCTACAATACTATATGCCCTACGGGCAAATCGTTCGCGTTCGTTGGAGATTTGATGAAAATCGAATGAAATGCTAACAATGGCGTCCGAATACCGCGTAGCGGTTGTAGTATTGTAGAAAGAAACAGATCGAAAATTTAATTTTCCCCGTAGGGGATACACATAAAACCAAACATAATGAAACCTGGCACCTATTCACAGTTATACATTCAACTGGTTTTCGCCGTTAAAAACCGGGATGCCGTCCTGCATGAGGATATCCGAAAAAGGATATTTCCATACATGAGCAGCATCTTAACCGAACTACAACACAAATCCATTATTGTAAATGGAGTTGTCGATCATGTTCATCTTTTAGTGGGATTAAATCCTTCCGTCTCTATTTCGGATACAGTTTTTGCTGTGAAGCGAAACACTACTTTATTCATCAACAAAGAAAGATTGTGCAGGGGAAAGTTTGCATGGCAGGATGGGTATGGGGCTTTTTCTTACAGTCGGTCACAGATGGAAACTGTTTATGAGTATATTTCCAATCAGGAGGAACATCATCGCAAGAGAACCTTTAGGGAGGAGTATGTTTCGTTTTTAAAGAAATTCGCAGTTGAATATGATGAACGGTTTTTGTTTGATTTTTTGGAGGATGTGTAACGCCTAGGGCGTAAATGTGACGCTCGTGGTCACTCTTGCTACAATACCGGATGCCCTGCAGGCAATGGTTCGCGCTCGTTGCAGATTTGATGAAAATCGAATGAAATGTCAACAATGGCATTCGAATACCGCGTAGCGGTTGCCGTATTGTAGCCAATGGAACGGAAATAGATGAATTTTCCCCGTAGGGGATATACAATAACAAATCATAACTAACCGAATGAAACCTTATGTGAAACTAATTGTGACCTACTTCTTTGTGCTGCTGGGAATGTTTCTCCTGCTGCGCCTGTTGGCTGTGTGGCTGCTTGGGCGGCCGATGGATGCGCCGGTGCTGGTCACCGGGATTGTTTGGATTATCCTGTTTAGTTTGATTTACTGGGGAGTCCTTATCCGGGAATTTAAACCGCGGTTGGATTACATTCAAAAACCCGGGACACAACCACCTGTTTTCAAGGCAACGGTTACCAAAGAGGTCGAAATCTCCAATAACAGTTTTTCATTTCAAAAGCTTCATAAAGAACTGGTTCGTTTTTACGAAGTAACGTACGTTGATGAAGGAGAGCGAATCATGAAGCTTCGGGATCGTTTTTCCATGTCGTCGTGGGGGGCCTGTACATTTATTCATTATCAAGAGAATGAAGGAATTTTGCTACTAGCCAGCTACCCGATGTCGAACCGGACAATGAAACAGGGGGGAGCCGGACGAAAGCAGAATGAGTCCATTGCATTGCTCATTCGCGATATGAACCTGTAGCCTGGGTCATTCGTTGCCATGTAGAAACAGCGGGAAAGTATGCTAAAACCTTATCGAAAACTCATTGTTGTCTACTTCCTTATCCTGTGGGGAATTTTTGTGGTCTATCGGATATTGAGAGCTGCATTTACCGGTGAAGTGATCGATTTTTCGGTGTTGGCAACCGGTACCCTTTGGATCATCGTTTTCAGTGCCGTCTATTGGGCGTACCTGGTCAAGCGGTTCAAACCTCGTTTGGATTATATCGAAGCGCCGGACACGGAACTTCCGGATTTTCCCGAAGTCGTGATGAACCAGTTGGAATGGAAGAAGGAAGATTTTCCGCTTGAGCGGCTGAGGGATGAATTGGCGGCCGAATACGTGGTAACCTACATTGGAAAGCAGGACCATATCATTAAAATCCGTTCCCGGTTTACGATGCGTTCGTGGGGTGCCTGTTCAGTTATTCACTGGCAGCCGGAACAGAAAGTCGTTAAAGTGGCCAGCTACCCAATGGCGAATCATACTGTTCGGCAGGGGAGAGAGGGGAAGAAGCAGAATGCTGATATTACCCGGATACTGCAATGGATGCAGACGAAAAGAGAGGAATCAAACGGATTTTGACTCCTCTCTCTTAAAAACTGTCCTGAAAAATTGATTTCTCTTTCGTTTGTTCCATTATTCGTTTATTATTTCCATCATTTCGGCGTAACCTGGCATTTCACAGTAATTTTCAACCCAACCATCAGCCTCAATACCTCCAAGAGATTTAATGCGGTTCCAATCCCGGCAAGCACCTTCGTCGTCTCCCAGTTGATAACGGGTCAAACCGCGCAGGAATAACAAGGGTTTGCTATCTGGTACGTAAACCAGGCCCTGGTCAAAATGCTGAAGGGCTCTCTTAGGTCTCTCTTTAATCAACAGCAACTTATTTCCACGTTTAAACTGGACGGTGGCCTTGGTCATCAAGTCATTTGTTTCCATAAGTTTGAATACCATACTGAATTCTTTATCCATCGGCACAATGTTTTCGTTGTTGTATCCCGGTTTCCACATGCCGTCGGTACTTTTCAGTGCATTGATAACCTCGCCATCGATGCTGGCAGACACGCTGTTGACTACTTTGAAATTGGTGAGTGAACCGTCTGGTTGTACAGTAAACCGGACGATTTCTTTTCCCTCTCTGAAAGCCTCGATATCCGCTGCCGGGTACTCGACACGATTCTTCACATATTCTGAAAGTAGAGAGGCTCCGATAGTTTTGTCACTATTGAAGTAGAGAGTGGCGCTTTGAACGCCAATAAACTCTGGAGGTGAAACTTCCACCTCTTCCAGCGTCTTACGGCCTTTTTCGTTTTGACTGAAAGTCAGCCCGGAAATGGCCAGACATAGAATTAAAAGCAGAAATTTTTTCATAAAAAACGGTTTAATGAATACTAGGAATTGGAGTTTACTCTGTGCTCTGTCGCGATACAAATTTCTGACGAAAAAAATCGGGAGAAATAGCACTTATTTGTCATTGTGTTGTCTATTTCTGTCCCATAATACGAGTAAAAAAAAGGGATGAAAAGTATTGGATGTTCGGAATAGATCGGTTAAAACTAAATGAGTCTAAATAACCTATTGTGGACAACCGTACTATTTTTTGGGAAAAATTGGGTTGGACCAAAAAGAGGACTCAAATAAAACATTGAATCCTCTTTAACTCTGTCCTGGTTAATTGATTTTTATTTGTGTGTTTCATCATTCATTTACGGTTTTAATCATTTCGGCATAACCTTCCATTTCGCTATACTTATTGAGCCAACCATCAGCTACAATTCCTCCCAATGATTTTACCCGTCTCCAATCCTGGTAGGCGCCGTCTTTATCGCCCAATTCGTAACGGGTTAACCCACGCAGGAATAACAATGGTTTACTTTCCGGAACATAAACCAACCCTTGATTGAAATGCCTAAGGGCCCTCTTCTGTTTTTCTTTTATTAAGAGCAATTTACTTCCACGTTTGTATTGCTCTGTTGCCCTTGTAATCAAATCGTGGGTTCCGTTGATTTTGAAAACCATGCTGAATTCTTTTTCCATCGGTATCACATTTTCATTGTTATACCCGGGTTTCCACATACCGTCCGTAGTTTTCAGTGCATCGATAACCTCTTCGTCAATACGTGGAGACACACTGTTGACGACTGTGAAATTATTTACAGAACCATCCGGATTAACCGTGAACCGAATAATTTCTTTTCCTTCAATGGAATGCTCGATGTCAAATTCCGGGTACACAATATGATTTTTCATATAACCTATCAGAAGTGACGAACGGGGAACGTTCTTACCATTGAAGAAGATCGTAGCGTTATGAACGCCAATAAACTCAGGAGGAGCTACTTCCACCTGGTTCAGAGTCTTGTGGTCTTTTTCGTTTTGACTATAGGCTAGTCCCGAAATAACCAAACCTAGAATTAAAAGCAGAAACTTTTTCATGACGATTAATTTTAATGAATACTAAGAATTGGAATCCTATCTGTCACTATTATTTGACTTATATTCAGCCTTTAATAAAGATTTATATTGATTATTAATGTTTCAACAGACCTTATAAGCATTTGCCGTAGTACAAAGGTAGGAGGGGGCAGTTAATTCTGTTTTTCTTAAAAGCTCAGTTTTTTTACTTTAAGGATAAAACCGTCTTTTTTTGAATCATCATGAAATACTGATCTCGTTGTTTCTATATTGAAGTGGGGATAAACCAAACTTTTGCTTAAAAATTCGGCTAAAATGGGACACATTTTCAAAACCGGAACTAAACGCAATTTCGGAGATGCTTTGTTTGTTCGTTTTCAATAATATACTGGCATGTTTAAGTCGTTTGTTGGTTAACCATTTGCCAGGTGTTGTATGGTAGTAGTCAAAAAACTCCCTTTTGAATGCAGCGAGACTGCGACTTGAAATCCGTGCGAACTCTGCCAGGGTTAGATTATAGGTGTAGTTAGTTTCCATGATCTGCCAAATCGGAGTTTTGATATCATCACTGAGATGGAGAATATAGGCCACTAATTGTTTATTGGAAGGGTTGGATAAAATATCTAAGAGAAGTTCCTTAAATTTTAATTCAAGTAGTTTTTCAGAAGGCGGTATTTTTTGTGTGAAATAAGGGAGCATACTGTAAAAATAAGTTCTTGTTACCTCGTTCAGCTCGACCTTAATTAACATATCGGTTGTCAACTCCGGTAAATCTGCGGTGGAAAAATGATCCATGAATTCCCTGGCAAATTGGATCAGAAACTCATCTGGTATATGGAAATCGAGTACTTCCCAACCCGATACATCAGTAATTTCCTGGATGTAAGCCGTTTTTCGTTTAAAATAGGACGTCTGGGGTGTTACTTTCCACGATTTACCCCCACGGTGCAAAATCCGTTCTCCGTTCAACGAAAATATAAATTCGTTGTAGTGATTGCATAACTGGACCAGTTTTTTTCTCTGCGGACACTTGTAGTACACAAAGAGTAGGTCTCTTACAGCGAGTTGTTTGAAATAGTTGGGGTGCGCTTTTATCTCATCATGAATATTAATCATTATTGAGAGGTTTTATAAGGAAGAGTTGACGAAATATTAGAATAAACAGGTATTAGTGTTTATAACAAAGGTTAGAGAGAATTCAAAAGTTTATTTGAATCCTCTCTAACTCTGTCCGGGTTAATTGATTCCTATTTGTTTTCGTCATTATTCATTGACTGTTTTTATCATTTCGGCGTAGCCTCCCATTTTGTTGTACTTGTCAAGCCATCCGTCGGCTTCAATTCCTCCAAGTGATTTTACCCGTTTCCAATCCTGGTAGGCACCGTCCTTATCGCCCAGTTCGTAACGAGTCAAGCCACGCAGGAATAACAAGGGTTTACTTTCCGGAACATAAACCAGCCCTTGATCGAAATGCTGAAGAGCCCGCTTCGGTTTCTCTTTTATCAGCAGCAATTTATTTCCACGTTTGAACTGCACGGTTGCCCTGCTGAGTAAATCATTGGTGCCAATAATTTTAAAGACCATGCTGAATTCTTTTTCCATCGGCACAAATTCTTCATTGTTGTAGCCGGGTTTCCACATGCCGTCAGTTGTTTTCAGTGCACTAATCACCTCAGCATCGATACTGGGAGATACACTATTAATGACTGTGAAATTACTTAAGGAACCGTCAGGATTAACAACAAACCGAATGATTTCTTTTCCCTCATTGGTACGGTCAATATCAATTGCCGGGTACTGAACTTTTGTTTTCATGTAATCCATCAGCAGCGAGGAATGGGTAGCTTTTTCATTAAGAAAGATAGCTGCGTTATGAACGCCAACAAACTCAGGAGGTGCAACTTCCACCTGGTTCAGAGTCTTATGGTCTTTTTCATTTTGACTATAAGCAAGTCCCGAAATGACGAGACACAATACTAAAAGCAGAAACTTTTTCATAATAAACGGTTTTAGTGAATACTAAGAATAGGAATGTTTTATCTGTCACTAAGCAAATTTCCGACGAAATGCCCCTGAAGAAATAGCACGTATCTTTCAATATCTGGTGAATTTCTCTCACCATGAAATAAAGATTGGAGGGACTAATTAGTGGTAATAACCATAAAAGGTTGATATTTGCTCCAATTTTAATTTGGTCTAAATAGGCTTAAGATGAGGACAATAGGAAGGGTAAACAGAACAAATTAGGGATGAACGGTTCGAAAAAAGAACAGGTTTTTCGTCACTTTTATCAAAATCTCCTTGACTTTAGAAAAAGCATGTTGAATGGTGAGGGGGAACAGATTTGTTTCAACCTACCGACAAATCGATGGCGAATCCGGGTTTATTTTGAGTCGGGCTTTCCTGCCATTGGGCAGGATGATTTTTTCTGGAAAGCAGAATGAAAAGGGCAGCGATAAAAATGAGAGCAATAACGATCACAATGTTTCTTTGCTTCTTATTCATTCGGAACAGCTTTAACGAGAATTTCCTTTTGCTCCGGAGTTTTCTTTTTCGTAACTCTCCCGGGGCATAGCCGAAATATTTGTGAAAGCATTTGCTGAAATAGGTGGGACTTCCGAAACCAACGCGATACGCCACTTCCGAAGCGGTAACATCTTCTTGTAAAAGAATTTCGTTTGCCTTTTTCAGACGAACTTCCCGCACAAACTGGCTGATGGTTTTGTGAGTGTTTCCCTTAAGTTGACGGTAAAGAGTGGCATAACTCATCCCCATCGCGTTGGCAAGGTCGTCTACGCTAAACTGCTCGTTCGTCAGGTTTTCTTCCGTGATTTGGGTTACCCGCTGGACGAAGGTTGGTTCCATATTGACCTGGTGAGATTCCAAATCTGTCTGTGTGTCACATGCTGTTATTTAAAATCAGTCAAAACAACACCTAAATTCCGGTATTTCGAACCTAATAGCAATTTTAAAGCAAATTAGTGATGAACAGCCACCTGAAATATTCTTTCAAAATCCCTGAAGGTCTAATAAAAACGATGCCTCCGAAACATAAGATTGTATTAGTTTCAGAGACAACATTTTTTCGAATATTTGGAAAAATTTTAATCTTTTGCTGAAATATTACCCGTTTTTTTTCTTACAAACGGAATGAGAGTCTGGCAAAATAGACTGCTGTTGAAGAGCCTTTTAGACTGAAATCATCTCCTGTTTTCAAGCAGATATAAGACAGTTCTTTCCGGTAGGGTAGTTTTTAAATACGTTTCTTTTCGGCTTAAGTAACGATTAGTAAAGGAATCTGAATTGTATGCCTTAGGGAATCAACGGTGGTACCATACACCATGTCTTTTACTCTTTTGTGTCCGTGTGAACCTACCACCAGAAAATCGATATTGTTTTTGGTGATTAGTTTGCTGATCTCCGATGCCGGGTCACCAAACCCGATTTGTGAATCGGCGCTGTAGCCCAGCTCTTCCAGGCTCTTCTGGTAGGCTTCCAAATTGGCAGCATCCAGCTGTGTTTCATAGTCCATCGACTTATCTCCATGGTAACGGGCCGCAGCACTCTCCACTACGTGAAGAAGCGTGTAGGATGCTGATTTTCCCCCTTGCGACAATGCATTCTGGATAATCTTTTGCTCATTACCGGAAAAATCGATGGCTATACCGATGTGCTGATATTTGACGGGCTCCGTCAGTTTAAATACTTCGGCTTTGCCATGTGGCCACTGTTTCTTCTTTTTCTTGGAAGAGGTAAAGAACGGGTAGACGAAGATAAAAATCAACAGAGCCAGAACTGCAACTGCCAATGGGACTACAATCAAATAAATGTATATTTTATCGTTTCCGGAATTGGCAACCCATTTAGCAATCTCGTCGATGACCATTTTGATGTTCAGGTAAACGATCACTGCCGCACTTATCCAAGCCAGAACTTTAACCCACAACTTGATGGTGAACTCCTTCATTGTTTTCCTGTCGGAGGTGAAATGGATGAGCGGAATCACAGCAAATCCCAATTGAAGACTCAACACAACCTGGCTTAATATCAGAAGGCTTCCCAGCGCATCGCCTCCGAAATAAATAATGGTGAAAAGTGCAGGTATAATCGCCAGTAAGCGGGTGATCAACCTTCGTAACCAGGGCTGAATCCGGAGATTCAGGTGCCCTTCCATCACAATCTGCCCGGCCAGTGTGCCGGTAATGGTGGAACTCTGTCCGGCTGCTATCAGTGCGATACCGAAAAAGGTGGGAGCTGTTTTTCCAAACAGATGGTCCAATAATTTAGAGGCATCCTGTATTTCAGCAATGTGGAAATAACCATTGACGTAAAACGCCGCCGCTGCCAAAACCAATATCGCCGAGTTAACCAGAAACGCCATATTGAGAGCAATCGCTGAGTCGACGAAGTTGAATTTTAAGGCTGCTTTCAATCCCTTTTTCGACCGGTCGATTTGCCGGGTTTGCACCAACGATGAGTGCAGATACAAATTGTGCGGCATCACAGTCGCTCCGATAATTCCAATAGCGATGTACAGCGCGTCACCACTTAGTTTGGAAGGAACGAAGCCTTTCATTACATCGCCGTATACCGGGGAAACGATAAACATTTCAACCAAAAATGAGAGTCCTATGACAGAAACCAGCGCAACGATAAATGCTTCCATGGTTCGCATACCTTTATTCATCAAAAAGAGCAGCAGCACGGTATCGAGGGCTGTCAGACCGACGCCCCAAATCAGTGGCAGTCCGAAGAGCAGATTAAGACCAATGGCCATCCCGACAATCTCCGCCAGGTCGCAGGCAGCGATGGCAATTTCGGCAAGTATATATAGCGGAATATTGGCCCATTTGGGGTACGCATTTTTGGAAGCCTGTGCCAAATCCATTCCCCTGACAACTCCCAGACGGGCGCTAAGCGATTGCAAAAGGAGGGCAATTAAGTTCGACATCAGCAGAACCCAAATCAGTTTGTAGCCAAATTCCGAACCTCCGGCAATATCGGTAGCCCAGTTTCCCGGGTCCATATAACCCACGCTAACCAGGTAAGCAGGCCCGATGAACGCTAAAATTTTTCTCCACCCTTTCTTATCGGTTTTAACCGTTGAATGTACTTCACTTAGTGATTCTGTTCTCATATATTGGTTGGTGCAATTACATATTATTTGGGAGACAAAAGTATAGAGTTAGATTGTTCTAACAAAATTATTTTAATCTTTTTATTACTTTTGTTTCGAATATTGAAGAACTATGGCGTCCGTAACCGAAGAGAATTATCTGAAAGCTTTGTTTATACTCGTTACAGAACGAGGAATGGCAACGATTTCTGACCTGAGTAAATTGCTGAAGGTGAGTCTTCCTACAGCCAACAGCATGATAAAGAATCTGAAGAAGCAGGAGCTGGTGAACTATGAGAAATACAAGCCGCTTTCGCTGACGGAAAAGGGAAGGAGAGAAGCGGCTCTGGTTCTGCGTAAGCATCGGCTGACGGAAATGTTTCTGGTAAATGAAATGGGATTTGGCTGGGAAGAAGTCCATGAAATTGCGGAGCAAATAGAGCATATTAACTCACCCATTTTTTTCGACCGAATGGATAAATTGATGGGGCATCCAACCATCGATCCCCATGGCTCTCCGATTCCAGACAAGGACGGGCATATTGCCGAGGAGGTTTATGAGCAGCTCAGCAATTGCGAGCCTGGAGAGAAAGTCCGGTTAATAGCACTGGCCCATTCCGCTTCTGATTTTTTGAAATACCTGAATAATCGCGATTTGTCGTTGGGCGTGGAAATGAAAATTGTCTCGATTGAAGCCTACGACGGTAGCATGGTGGTTAGCTATGCGAATCATCCGGCAGAAACATTGACTCATCCGGTTTGCGAAAAGCTGAGAGTTGAAAAGGTTGGTTAACTGTTTTGTAGCCTAAGCAACAGTTTAGTACGATATTGAAATAACAGACAAAGAGGAGCCGACAAATAATGGCGACTCCTCTTCCCGTGCCTGTTGTTTAAAACCGGATTCTCTCATGTTGTTGCTCAATTTATTCATTCATAATTTCTTGCATTTCGGCATACCCCTTCATTTGGCAGAGGTTATCCAGCCATCCGTCGGCGTCGATGCCACCCAGTTCTTTAACCCGGTTCCAGTCCCGGCAGGCGGCGTCTTTTTCACCGAGCTGGTACTGCGCAAAGCCGTGCATAAAAAGTAATGGCTTGCTTTTTGGCACATATACCAATCCTTGTTCGAAGTGACGAAGAGCTCTTTTCGGTTTATACTTTAACAATAATAATTTATTCCCCCTTTTATACTGTGTAGTAGCTTGAGCGGTTAAGTCGCGTGTGGTCGCGAGCTTGAAAACCATACTAAATTCTTTTTCCATCGGTACCAGTTTTTCATTGTTAAAGCCAGGTTTCCACATTCCTTCTGTGGTTTTCAAAGCATTAACAACTTCCTCATCAATAGTCTTTGAAACACTATTAACTACAGTAAAATCAGTTAATGTACCGTCGGGTTGAACAACAAACTGTATAATCTCTTTTCCCTCCCGGTTGCGTTCAATATCGGTTTCCGGGTACTTAACATGGTTCAATATGTATTCGCTTAACAGTGTTGGGTGGGATGTTTCGCCATTTAAAAGATTTGTAGAACCTTTTATGCCAGTGAATTCAGGTGGAGATACTTCCACTTGTTCCAGTTCTGTATGGCCTTTCTCGTGTTGACTGTATACCAAAGCCGAAGCGAGCAGGCACATAAATAGTAGCAGAATCTTTTTCATGATAGCAGAGTTTTGGTGAATACTAAAGTGGAGTAATTAGACTATACAAATGTCCGACAGGAATAGAGGTTGGGAATAGCAAATAACGGGCTGAACATGGCCAATTATGTGCATCTATTGTGATAATCGTTCAAAAATTTAACGAATTAGGCAGGTCGTATTTGCTTCGGGATATCTAATAAAACCTTTGGATGAAATGATTCCTTTGTTATGAGAATGGCTCTTTTCCGGATCGGAATTATCGTGATTTATTAAAGCAAAAAAGAAAAGGGCAGCTATTATTGCCAAAGCTATGATAATTAGAAAATAGTGTATTTTGCTTTTCAGTTTTCGGGATAAAAAAGAAACAAAGCCGTATCTTTTTTGTATCTCACGCTTCTTGAATTCGAGAGGAGAATAGCCATAATATTCGTGGAAACACTTATTGAAATAGGTAGGACTTCCAAATCCTGTCCGGTAAGCAATTTCTGATGCAGTGACGTCTTCATTTAATAATATCTCCTGTGCTTTTCGCAATCTGATTTCGCGAATGAATTGGCTAATCGTTTGATGGGATAAGGATTTCAGTTTTCGATAGAGTTTGGTATGACTCATATTCACAGCGCTGGCAAGGTCGTCGACATTAAAATGCTCGTTTGTCAGGTTCTCTTCGGTAATTTCTGTCAGTCGTTGAAGGAATAATTGGTTCATATCATGGTAATGACTGTCCATACATTCCGTTCAATAAAGTTGGAGCAGGAAGGAAGTTAATCAATATGTCGCTAAAAATCAATATTTTATGCGTTTAAGTTTTGCTCTTAAAAAAATAGTGATAAACAGCCGATTAAAAAAAATCGACAAAATTGACGTTCCAATCAGGCAAATAAACCTTCCCCGAAGGTGTGCACTGAAGATTGTAGTATTCGATCTTTTTCGAAAATGGTTACTGAGCAGAAATAAAAAAGCCAGCTTGTAAAATACAAACTGGCTCTTGTTGTCGAGGTGACAAGATTTGAATTAAGTGCTGTATGTCGACTGTAATCTGCGGCTTCATAGAACGGTTTCGGTAGGGGCACTGTGTGGTTCTCAATTCTTTAACAAAGCTGGTGGCGGTGGCCACACAAAAAGTGTGACCAAAATAACATCCGTTGCGGTCTTGCAGTATAATGAAAAAGGAATCCGGCACCGGGTAATAAATCATTTTTTTATTTTCATTTGAAGTACTTTAGTTCAATCTTAAAACCAGACCTCCGGTAAAGCCGAACTGGAGAAACGGAATATGACTGGTTAAACCGGCAGAAGGGCCACTTCCTATATTCCACCACAATCCGGCATCCAGGTTGGTAATCGGCATGTTTAAGTGCGATTGCAAGCGAAAACCTATTTTGTCGGAAAACATGTATTTCATGCCACCAGACAGACCTACTGCAAATTGAGTGGTTGAACCCAGGTCATTATCTTTACCGGAGTAGATACCCAAGCCAACATTGGGACCGATAAACAGACTCAAGTCTTCATTTAACTGAAGTAATTCGCTGCTCCCGAAAAAGATATAGTTTACACTTAACGGACCTCGCACATCGATACCGTGATATTCGGAATATGCCCAAGCATTGCAATCCTCGCGACTATAGGTTAATTCGAGGTTTGTCTTTTTGTTGACGATGTAGGTAAGACTTGCCCCATAGGTAAAACCGTCACCTATTTTAGCACTTCCTCTGTTAATCTTGAATTTATCGGCAAAGGTATACCCGATAAATGGAGAAAGTTGGAGCTCCTGTGCTTTCGCAGAGCTAATTGCCATCAGGATGAGGCAAATAAAAAGCCATTGTTTTTTCATCATTGGTTAGTAGATTATGGTATAGATTTTCAGAATAAATATCAGCATACTACTATATCAGACTGTTGATAGTGACAGTCAGTAATCGTCAGCTGGCATCAAATATCAGTTCATATAATAAATACCAGTCATTTTAGTTTCGTTTATACAGCGTTCGAGACGCATGAAAATCATCTTCCAAAGGCTTCGCCGATTCGGAAATACAGACCCCAATCGCCTTTTCCTTTGGCAAAATCGACTCCAATATTAATTCGTTCTTTTGGAATCATTAAGTAGCGGAAGCCTGCGCCGGCACCTGGCAGTAGTTCGCTCTTAAAAATGTCATCGAAATGCTTTACTGCAGAAGCAACTCCGATGAAACCGACCATGCCGAGTTTGTCGTGGAAGCGCCATCTGTATTCGGCTTGTGCTGCGTATACCTGGTCATTCCGGTAGCGCCCCGATGAATAGCCTCGAATATCATCCTGCCCAACGACGTTCTGTCCCTGGAAAGGGACGTCTCCTGTTGAAATGACAGCGTTAAAACGTGTTGCCAGAATATTCTTTTCGTTTTTCAGGGTGAAGTATTGATTATAAGTAAACCGGAGCTTGTTGAAGTCATTATCACTTTTCATCCATTCCCGGAAGAAGTTACCTTTTAGTTTAATATTGAATCCTTTGTAGGGATTAATTTGGTGGTCGCGTTTGTCGTAATTTACCTGAAACCCCAGGTTATTCATGTTTCTTTTATCGTACTTCAGTGAATCAGGAAAAAAGTCGGGAAAATTAAATGTTGTTTTGGACTGAATAAAAGTGGCATTGATACCGACATACAAATTGTTGAACACTTTGTGTTCGACCTGCCCCATGGCAAACTGAGCCCGTGTACCAAACCCAATAAAATCGCCACCTCCAATGGGGAATTCCTGCCAGTACTGGGAATTGATATTTCCGGTACCGAAAGCCAGCATCATCCGCCAGGCATCCTCGTTCAGGTACAGCCTTTGAAATGCTGCCAGAAAAGAGGTTTGGTTTGTTGTATACATCCCAAAAATTCCGGTGGATGAAGAAGGGGAGAGGGAATCGTTGACACTAAGCTTGTAATAGGCATTGGCCATCACACCAAACGAAGCGCCTATGTTGTTACTGTAGTTGAACACCGGGATGGCGGCACAATTGAAATTTTTATTGGAATCGTTTTGTGATTGCGCGTGGAAGGAAAAACTTCCAACGAGAATCATGAACAGGGCAATATTTTTTTTCATCGTATTCATCTTTATCATCTTACAGGTACGGTAACGAGCGGTTTTCCTTCCGTATTTCCGGTTTCAACCAGTGTAAAAGTGAACATCAGGAAGGAAAAGACCTGTTTCGAATGAAGGTCTTTGTTGTCAATCCAAAACCAGCTACGGTTGTAGGGAACGGCAACAAACGCGTCTTCGGGATGCAACTCTGCATTGTAAATTCTTATCAGCGGAGGAACGGGTTCACCTTCCACGACTAAATTCCCGTAGCTAGGATTTACCCTGTTATCTTCAACATCTTTTTCAGGAACTTCCATGTAATACGCCAATTCGTTCAGTACCTGCAACATGGATCGACTTAGGATGGTGATGGTTTTATCATCGGGCTGTAAAACGCCGTAAATTATCCTCAATTCATTTTCGTGCTGATTGAGACCGAGAAGCGTCTTTATATCCCGGATTTTATTCTTTATTTCTTCGGTCTCTACATTTTTAAAAACGAACGTCAACACCTCACCGTTTTCCGTTTTTTTCAGTCTCAATCCGATGGCTCCTGCACCCTGGATCTCTTTTAGATTCCTTGTGAGTTGATAAAATTCAGGATTACCCATATTTTTCCCGGAATACCGGTTTTCAAGTCCGTTGACAGATTGTACCAAAATGCGGAATACCAAATCGGCAGAATATCCGGATTGAATCAAACTGAGAACCGGAGATATGGGGATGGGGGACATCAGACTCTTGGCGAAACGCTCGCCCGACAAAGGGATGTAGGTGATGGTTGGGCGGTTGGCATAGGTCCCGTTCACGTCCAGATAAGCATTGGCCCCAAAATTCGGGACGACATCTGCGTCGCCGCCAATACCAGCCCTTCCCGAAAGCTCGTATGAATTAATCACCGATGAAACATCCAGAAAAATCGGAGCATCTCCATACCGGATCTTCACGATATTCAGCAGCATCTGGTCTTTCCACGAGTCTGAGAGAACGGTCGTGTAGTTGAACCGGTCCTTTGTTATTGTTTGAGGGCCGAAGCGACTGCAACCTATCGTTACGAAAGCAACCGCTACGATGATGAATTTTAAAGATGTTTTTTTTGATATGCCCATGACCGGATTTTTGCATTACCGTTAGCTGTGTTAAGAATGTCACCTCCTCTTCGAGACAGGCCGGGAGGAGGTGAGTATCAACATTCCCCGGAACGAGAGAAAAAGACTTTATCGTTTTCTTATTATCCCATTCTTTTTCAATTGTTTGATGAGTGCAGAGGCATACTCCTTACTGAATTTATTCAAGTCTGTTGGATTAACCGCTTTGCTTTGCATCGAAAAAAGAATGTCGCCGCTATCAGCGTCGTAGAAATTGTTTTCGAAGAAATAGGAATGGTCATTGTCGTAATATCCTGGTTCATAAACGACCGGATACATGTGTGTGTAATATCGCGTGTAACGACCATAGTAGCGGTGAGCCGGGAAAGGAGCGTATGTTACATTGCCTTGCACGTATCGCGTATCTGATTTCTGGTCGACCAGTGCAGCCGTGAGGATACCATCGCAACCGAGCTCCTGGATTTTCTTCAGCATGTTGGCTTCATCTCCTGCGTTCTGATTGTTGAAATTCGGTTTGTAGTAATCGCTGCTTTTGTCAACCTGGAAACCTTCCGCTTCGAGCGCTTTTGCCAGGTCGTTTTCAATCGTCTGTTTGGCAGAGATGTTCTCGGTCATGGCAGCGATGAAAATCCTGTTAAAGGATTTGGCACTGAGCTTTTCTGTGTCCTTCCATTCTCCTGTATAATAAATGGTTGAACATCCAGCTGCAAGAAAGAGTAATGCCGCCCAGAGAGCTTTGGAAACAAATGACTTTTTCATGATAATTTGATTTAAGTGTTATTAGTTGTGCATTGACTTAATCTTTAGTCAGTTAGAAATCATAGTAGAAAAGGACATTAAGCCTGACAGCATCTCCATGTTGTCCGTCCATCGTATGCTTCCTGGCCCAGATGAATTCAGCTCCCAGTTTGGCGCCTTCGGTCGGCGACCAGAACGTATTGGTGCGGAAGGTCTGTCCTCTCCGGTAGTTTTCGGGTGGTAGAAACGACATCTTTTCTGTTTGTACCATTGCGAAGATGAGATTGCTTGAAAGCTTTTTATTCCATTGTTGTTCATACCCGACCAATGTGCCAAAGAGAAATGGTTCCACGGCTTTATTTTCATCATTCAATACGATGTCAAGACCTTGTCCGCGCAAATCGGAAATCAAACCGGAGATGGCCCGGCCGCTAACTGCCTGCAGGTACCATTTTCCGTTGGGCCAGGTATTGATGCCAGCAGAAGTTGCCAGTCCCCATCCGGTTCTGATTACCAGGTTATCCTGACCAATACGTCCGGAAAGCACTGGAATAATTCCTGAAAGCTGCCAGTAACCTTTGGCGAAATTCTTATCGAGCCGGAAAGTCACATCAGGCAAAAACTGAAGTGGTTTGAACGCGAGGGAGTCGGGGAGCGAATGGTCGGGAAGAATGTATTCCACAGCCACGGCAAAATTCAGCCCCGCCAGCTGACCGGGAGAAGAATAGCGGAGTTGGGGTGTTCGGAGTCTCACTGATCCAGTTGGACCTGCGAAATCGACAGTGGCCGGGCTTGCTGTGATCTGTGAGAACAAACTCCAGGTTTGACCTGCTAGCATGTTTTTATATTCACCGTAGGCATGTCGAATGCGAAAGCCTGATGCACCCGCGAAGTCGGTTTCCAGTCTGGCAAACAGAGTTCCAGCGTTGGTTTTGCGAGTTACCTCAAACCCCAACCGGGTCTGAATCAAGCCTGCATAGAAGTTCGGCAGCGATTTATTTCTTCTACCAACCGGAACATCGAAGGTGTTCAGGGAGTTTTTATTGTTGATCTCCAGGTTGTCATAGACTACCAACATACGCACGGAGCCGACCAATCGCATCTGCATTTGCCGGTCGGGTGTGACAATGAAGAGACCCCGGTCCTGCGGAATATCCAGCGGAGCAACTTCCCTTACCGTCAGAGAATCCCTCTGTAGGGTATCGGAAACGGTTCCATCTCTTGTGATTTGATTGTCCGAAGTTTTCTGCCCCCTTGCCAGATAGGGCAGAACAATGAGCACGTATGTCAACAACCGGATGAACTTCATTTAGCGATCCTCCATTAACGATATTGGTGGTCATAAGTGGTTTTTTGTGCTCTCCGGTTCCCTGGTAGTTCAGGTTTGTGAAGAAGATTTGCTTTCGAACAGCGATAACCCTTATCGACTATTTTATTTGAGATTACCCAACTTTATTCATCAACTTCTGTTTGGGATGGCTGAGTTAATTTTTCCCTTTTTTTATGTTGGGAACAAAAACAAGATTCAGCATCCAGGTATTGTTCTGGAAACGTTGCCTAATCCCAAAATCTCTCATGTATTTTGCGTTAGCCATCAAGTGGTTAGACAAAAGCCAGTAACCGGCATTGAAAGCAATCGTGCTTTTTCTGTCATACACAGATGCATCCCAATACACATCATCTCCCTTATCTTTGCTGATTTGCCAGTTATGTCCTCCCATGATGCTCACTTCGAATCTATCGCTAAAATACTGGCTTAGTCCCCATTCGAGAGAGAACCGGTTTCCGGGCTTTACATCGGCATCTTTGATTTTACTGTTCAGTTCGTAGGTAATACCAAGTTGCAGGGCTGTAGATTTATCTTTCACCGGATAGAAATAGGTATATCCCTGAAACTGATGGGTCCAGAATCCAAGTCCAACAACATCAGTCGAGCCGGTTTCGTACTTTCCAGTAGGGGCGTAAAATCCATATAAGAAGGTAAAATCCAGCTGATTTTTGCTCCAGGAAAGTCCCAGAGGAGCAAAAAACAGGTCACTCAACCCTGAGTTCCGGCCTTCTGCCGTTCTTGTATATGTTGTGTCGATCACGATTCCGCCCCGTTCAGAGATGACGGAAGATTTGGCCGAAATGTAGTTAAATGATACACCCGCCATGTATTGGGCATTTCCCAGTAGCTTCAGATCGGTGGCCCAAAAAATGGCAGGGATGCTTGTAAAGCCATTCAGGTCTATATGAACATCGACATCAGGCAAAATAGGCAGGATTTGGCTCAGCTCAAGCCCGCTGAATTTCTGACCATCCTTATCAATGTAGGTATCACTGCTGAAATAACCATTGTACCACAATACAAATAAACCTGACGGAGGATATGCCATATCACGCATGTTCCTCAACCCCGGGGAATAATGGCCCCCCTGCAAAGGGGAAACTACCTGAGCTTTCATATCAACTGACAGGAAGATGAAGAGACCCAACGTTAACAAAAACATGCCGGTTAACTGAAGGTAATGCACCCTTTTTAAGCGTGAATGGCTACCCTCGTTTTTCTCTATTGAATTAGTAAATGCTTTCATATTAGTTAGTATTTGGGTCGTTGAATTTCCTTTTTTGCAGCTTGCAAATCAATTAGAAACTGCTGATTTGCATGTGATTCAGCAACCGTTACTGTTCCCATTGTTCGACCAGCTTCAACGTAGCTAAATCAGTGCATTGATTATTTTACGGATTCCGGAAAAGGTAATCCCTCTGAAAGGGCCCGCCTGATCTCACTCATAATATACATTTCGATCTGGTGGAACTGCATGGCCACTACCGGATCGGTAGCTTTGGCAACTTTTTTAACATAACTGGCCACCAGTTTATCGTTTTTCTTTGTCAGCGCCATCACTTCCTTCAAAAGCCCGGCAGCAAGATCATTATTCAGGTTGTCGAAATTTTCTTCATACTTAAGCAGCAATTCGATTCTTTTCTTTCCCAACTCTTTCCGGGCTGTTTCATATTCATCATATAATTTCCAGAAAGCATCCTGCTGAGCAGCATTGGGTTTTACAAATTCAGCTACCAGAGCTTTCTTTTCCATGCCGAAGACAGACTGCATAAAATCTACTTCCTCTTTGGAGGACTGCGCATTCAGGTTTCCAAAAACCAGTGTCAGAATAAAGATTAACAATGAAGTTTTCATAAGTAAGTTTTGTTAAGGTTTATACTTTAAATACTATTTTGTTTGAACCTAATTGATACGATTTAACTTGTTTTTTTCTGAGCTATTGCTCCGTTTGGAGCTTTGACAAGGATGACATCTGTCCCCATGTATCTGGATCTATCCTGAGCTGATGTGGAGACATTTAACCGGCAGATAATAAGGCTAACCATGTTGTTCGTTTCATGATATTTAGTTTTAAGGCTGAATACTTATTAGAAGGCTTCGTTAAAATTGAAGTAGAATCCAGTAGTCTCCCGCCCAATGCCAACGTCAATACGCAAATTCATACGGGGTTGCACTTCCAGTCGATACCCAACCCCGAAGTTGGGCAGCCATTGGGCTTGTTGGTTATAGTCCGAGGATTTCTCCAAATCAAAAACGGTTCCCGATCCGATCCATCCCACAACTCCACTTTTGCTCATTGTGCCGTCGGTTTTCATTAATTTGTGACGGTATTCAGCTAAAAAATAAAACATACTTTTGTCCCGGAACTTTCCCCACGGATATCCTCTTAAGTCCATTGGAGTACCCAGCTGAGACATCTCACCATAAGGGACTTCCCCAAAGGTAAACCGGCCTTTGATCTGACAGGCGACTGTCCTGCCACTGATGTTGCTGACGGCAAAATATTTTCTGGTGTCAATGATGTACTGTTGATAATTGTTATCACCTCCCAGGTATGTTCCATAGAATGAGGCAACAACATTTAAGTACGTTCCGCTGTATGCATTAACGGGTACATCGCGACTATCGTAAATAATTTCGGGACCCAATCCGATATTAAATGGTTTGTCGTTATACTTGCTGAAGTTTTCGTCCTCTTTAATCAGGTCTGTTTCCTGACTACCTTTCGTATAATTGGCATCGAAATAGATGCCGGCAAAAAGATCCTTTTTGATATTTTTCAGGAAGCTGCTTTTCAACTGGAACCAGTTGCGGAAATACTTTGTGGTAGAGTCTGATTTTACGGTATTATAGGCTTTCTGATAACCTATACCCCAATAATTATCGGGCATGGCCTTAAACCAAAAATCGCCATTGATTCGAATTTTATCGTTGTTCCAATAAGTCGTGGGGCGCAAGTTGAATGTCATAGCACCCGTTGTACTTATTGCCAGCATAAAAGGCATGCTGGAGCGCGGCAGCTCCATATTTGTTTTGCTGTTTCGCCAGCTAATAATTCCACCCCCGCCAAAAGTAAGTTGTAATTCGGGAGTATATCCCGGGCCTGCTAAAGGAGTAATCAGCATTTTGCCAGATTTGATTTTTTCATTTTTTCTAATCTGGCGCAACTCCCTTTTGGTTAGCGTTGAGTCTGCCTGCGAGAAGCTTTTTAGCGGAAGCGAAAATAAAAGCGATAAAATAATGAATCGTAGGTAATACATTGTTTTGTTAGTTTGCGAACCCGTTTTTCCACAAGTATCAAAATGGTGATTTAACACGGACTAGCCTGCAATGGGAACTCTGTTAAGCAGAGCTTCAGCCCTAAGTTGCCACCTTTATTTTGTTAGTCGGTATAGCCTGAACATCATTGTGATCGCTATATCAGAGAAAATAGTTTTTAGAACCGACAAGGGTGTGGCCAGAAGAATGTGACCACAGCCCCCGCGGTTTTTCCTTCAGAAGAATCATCAAATTATTCGATCACATTATACTCAGAAGCACCCACTTCCTCTTCCAGATTCTTGATGTCAAATACCACTTTGTGCAATTGTCCCGGGGTAAATTCAAATTTTCCCCTGTCGGCATACTCCTCATTTACCGGCATGCCTTCATCACGCCCGATATCGAAGGTCTCATGACCCGTATAGGCCGCATAAACTGTTGCTTTAATATCCATTTGCCCCACTTTTTCATCATTGATGAAGAATTCGACGGTGGAGGGACCGTTCAGTTTGGGCTCCTTCATGGTGTGTTTCAGGGTGATTTTCACATCACCATGTGGTATTTTCACATCGCCGTCGAAATCCTGCCAGTAGAGGCCGAGCGTGGAATAGCTGTAACGCAGTTTACCATCCATAATAAACAGTGCCTGTCCGCCGATGTGTTCTCCCACAGCATAGATAACTCCCTCGGTGTTTTCATCGGCCGTTATCCAGGCATTGATCTCGTAATTGGTGGATTTGATCTCGGGTCCGGCCAATTCAGGCACACGGTATACATTGGGAGTGAGTTCCCAGTGTCGTTTTGCAGCGCGTTGCGGATTCGATTCCGGTTGCAACAAGCGGCCCATGGAGCCACCTACGGGAGCCACATTGTATTTCTCAGCTTCTTCCCAGAATATCTTTTCCAGTTCTTTCACTTTCTCAGGATACTGATCGGCTACATTCACCTGTTGTATGGGGTCTTCATTAATATTGTACAGCTCCCATTCGGTATTCAGGGGATCAAAATTTGCCATTGCTGCGGGGTCTGTTGACCAGGGGATGCGATATGGTTTTCCTGCAAGTGTCCAGCCATCATGATACAAACCCATGAAACCCAGCATTTCAAAATACTGCGTGGGATGATTGGTTTTGGCATCCGCATCCTTCCAGGCATAGGTAAGTGATTTTCCCGGATACGCTATTCTCTTCTGACCATTCACATAATCGGGTGCCGGAACACCTGTAACTTCAAGTATGGTTGGAACGAGGTCGGTTACATTCTGAAACTGCCTGCGCCATTCTCCTCTTGCTTCAATTGCTTTCGGGTATCGTATGGCCGTAGCCGACATGGTTCCACCGAAATGGGAAGCTATCTGTTTGGTCCACTGGAAGGGTGTGGAGGATGCATATGCCCAGGCGACAGAATAGTGGTTAGCCATGTGTGGCCCGCCCCAGGCTTCTAACCCGCCAAACTCTTCAAGCTTTTCCAGCTGCTGTTCCATGGTGAGGGGTGGGAATCCGTTTTGAAACAGCAGCTCCGAGAAGGTTCCGGTTGGGGTTCCTTCCGCCGTACAACCATTGTCGGCAGTCAGATAAATCACCAGTGTATTGTCCAGTTCACCCATTTCTTCCAGGTGCTCTATGACCCGTCCGATGTGATAGTCGACGTGTTCCATAAAAGCGGCATTCACTTCCATCTGCCTGGCCAGATAGGCTTTACCTTCCTCGGTGAAAGAATCCCATTTGGGAATGACATCCGGCCAATCCACCATCTTGGCATCTTCAGGAACCAGTCCCAGTTTTTTCTGACGCTCCAGCAATTTTGTCCTATATACATGCCATCCGTCATCGAACTGACCTTTGTATTTATCGCGCCACTCTTTAGGTACCTGGATAGGAGCATGAACGGCCCCAGGCGTGTAGTACATAAAGAACGGAGCATCTCTTAATCCTTTCCATTTATCCAGCCACTTGATTGCTTGGTCTGCCATGCCTTGTGAAAGGTGAAACTCTGATCCATCGGCATTGGTTTTCGGGGTTTCAATGGCTGTTGTGTTTTCGTACAGCAAAGGATGGAACTGGTTGGTTTCTCCACCCAGAAATCCCCAGAAATATTCGAATCCCCAGATGCCGGTGGGCCAGCTCTCAAACGGACCGGCAGGAGAAGCTTCTTCCATGGGCGTATTGTGCCATTTACCGAAGGCGGCTGTAGCATACCCATTGTCGGTTAAAATTTTTGCAATAGAGGGTGTACTGTAGTCAATCTGCGAATTGTATCCCGGATAACCGGTGGCAAACTCGGAGATGATCCCTGTTCCGATCTGGTGAATATTGTAACCCGTCAACAGCGAACCGCGGGTTGGAGAACAAACTGCCGCTACAGACATATGGGTATAGCGAATGCCTTCATCTCCTATACGGTCGAAAGTGGGGGTGTGCATGACACCTCCGAAGGATGATGCATTTGAATAACCGGCATCATCCAGCATGATGACCAGTACATTTGGGGCCCCTTTCGGAGCCTGGGGTTGCCCGATGAAATCGGGTTTTGAATCGGCGAGGGTTTTACCCTGTACGCCTTTCCATTCCTTCTTTGGGTAGGGGATGGCATTTGTTCCCTGCTCTGCTGATTTTTCCTGCGCTGTAGCATAGGACGTCATGAGCATCGGAATGGTAAGCCCCATTAATGGTAGTAATTTTGATTTCATTTTCTTTGTCTCCTTCTTGTTAGATAATTATGTTTTCGGCAATTGAATAGGATGAGCTTTATTCGGTGATATCTGCTATTTTGAAAACCAGTTCTTACCCGGGATACCGAAGCGGTAATTGAGGGAGAAGAGCCCGGCTGTCCGATCGCCCAGGAACTGTGCTTCAGCCCTCAATTGCCATCGGTAATTGATCTGCCATTGTGCCCCAACCAGCATATTCCAGGGGTTTTCGATTACTTTATCAAATGAGTAACGGATATAGCCGTTCGAAAGCCCCTCTTTTAGATTTGAGAGTCCGTCGTTTAGTTTTGTATATGGAAGATGGTATTTAAGTTTATCAGCGGGAGTTAAACCGTCATACCAATTATTCAAATCGCCTATCATCTCATCGATTTTGGCGGGTGCGTCCGGAGCCAGTTCACTGGCATTGATCGTTCCTAACGTATTGCTGTTAAAATGGCTGTACATTGCGCCGGTCCAAAAGGAAACATTCATTTGTGAATTCTTTCTAAACCGGAATACCGGGCCGGTGCGAAGACCGGCAATCAGAACTTTTGCAGGGGCATCAAGTCTCGGATTATAATTGTAAGTACGGTTGACATCGAGCGATGCGAATATTGGACCGACAGCACCGGCAGTCATTACTCCATACCCTATATAGGTACCACTTACTTCGGTAGTTACATTCAGAGGTATAGGTTCGATCAGATTAACGTTGATATCGGCTTTTTTTGTTTTTCCTACAATACCATATACATTAAGAAAGGGGAGGAGCCATGCATCGATCCTCATGTTGAAGGTTGCCGTTTGGGCGGAAATATCATCAAATTTCACAAAATCACTTAGGTCAATCATTTCAGGCGGATTTGGCATCGTTATATTTCCAAATCCCAGATGCATGTTCTGAATGCCCAGGTTTTGTCTGCCCGTTAGTGTGTTAAACATGATACCAATTGGGAAAGGCAATCTGACATTGGCGTCATGCGCTTTGCTGCCCCATATTGGTAAAATGTAAGGGTAGGGCTTGCTGAAATAAGCAGAGTCTTTTTCATCAAAAGTAGCCGGTACATTTTGAGCCTCTACATGCCAAAAAGCCGCTAGCATAAGCGTCAATAGAATAAGTGATTTTGTATTCATTGGTTTGAGCATTTGTTATGTCAGATTTTTAAGGATTGTGTGATACCGTTCTTTTCGACAATGACGATTCACTTGACGGTATAGCCCTTTCCCTCCATACATGCAGAAAATGCTTTTTTGAAGTTATCCATCATTTCTTTCTCTTTGACGGCTGCAGCTTGGTTCATCTGTTGCTGTTTCATCTGATCACCTACCACTTTCGCTCTCCGTCCCTGTACGGCTCCGGCCACAGCTCCTATGGCTGCCCCTTTTCCTGCATCACCGGCAATTGCCCCAATGGCTGCCCCTGCCGCTGCGCCCCGGGCTGCTCCGCCCACGGATGATCCATCGGGCCCCTTATCTACTTGGCCGGGGGCTACTTTTACCGGTTTCAGCGGGTCAAAACCAGACTGCTGAACAGCCCATCTGTAGCATTCCATTTCGTCAGCGTCCTGCGTTTTCTGATCCTGATTTTTAGAAGGAAATACATACATCCCAAGTCCATTGGCAAGTCCTGTATCGGTTGCCGCCGGTTGCTCCTGGGCAGTTGAACTATATACGTACCCAATCAGTGCGAGAGCAAAAAATATGGTCAGTGTGTTTTTCATAGCGTTAGTATTTTAAAATCATTAATTATTTTCGACGACCCTGTACCCCAGTTGGCGAAGGGCATCCATTTCGTTATAGAAGGTGAGGCTTCTGGCAATCTTTCCTTCCTCGATCTTGTAGACACTGTTTGCCCAGAGGATGACCTCCCTGCCACTTTTATACCGGATGTGTAACTCGGCCCAGTTGGATACCCAATCGCCCTGGTTTTCACCGGAAGGAATGGTCATGGCTACATTTACGGATTTACGGTAGTCTATTTTATCGTAGATATGTTCAGCTACATATTTCCAGTTTTCCAGTGCTGCGTCTTTTGTAACCGAATCACCGTAGTTCGGGCCCATGCCCAGGTAGTCGTCAGCCAGACAATTGTGCATCGTCTGATAATCCAGATTTTCAACCGCTTCGTTGTAGCGTTCTACCAATGCAATTCTTTCCTTTTCTTTGTTACCGGGAGAAGAGCAGGCTACTACTGTTGAAATCACCAGAATTGAAAAAATCAACTTGTTTATCATTCTTTTCCTTTTCATCGTTTCGTCCTATTTTTTTGAAAAAATTGATTTAGGCAATAAAAACTGCGCCTGAACCCGCCATTGCCATTCGGGTCCGAAGTCAGGGCGCACTACATTGTAGTACAACTGAGTCTGAAGGTTCAGGGGAAGTTTACCTCCCAGCATAATGAGTTTACCTCCTCCGGCGCCCAGGGGCACGATCCAGCGGTTACCGCTTTCAGCTTTCCAGTCGGCGGTGATAATTGGAGTTGAATTGACATACCATCCATCACCCAATTGTCGTACAAGAAAAAGATTGAGTAGCATATGATTTACATTGTCTCTTTCCTGCTTGCCGGCAAATGACCAGGTATTGTTAATCAGCAAACCAAAAGTCCAGTCTTCGGGCTGCATAAGCGCTACAAAGGAGGGACCTGCACTCCATTTTTGCGTACCTCTTTCCTTTCCTCCGGTAGGTAGTTCGAGTACCGGACCAACTCCCCAGGTGATTGACTGGTCCGCAGGTGCATAGAACGCGGTAAATACGATATCACTTAACCCGGAGGCCAGTGTTCCGTTGTTACTTCCATAGTCAGGAATTCTTACAATGGGAAATATTGTCCTTGTTATGATTCGGCCATTGGCAAAAGGAATAACCGGCTGGATGTTAAGGATGTTAGTGTTGCGGTTGAATTCACCGTAATTCATATTCAGATTATTCTGTAAGGGAAAACTTATCAGGTCGGCCAGAGGGTTGGCGGCTTGCTGGGATAGATTTTCCTCGTTATCCTGCGCAAGGGCAATGGATGAGATCACTAAGCAGAACAGGGCTGTAATGACATATTTTTTGCTCATTTTATATCGCTTTAGTCAGTTATTTATTCCTTTGTGATATTATCGGCTATAACAGGGCCGGCATAACTTAAAGGAACCCGATTCCCAGTCCGAAACCGAGATAGGACATGGCAGGGAATCCGTTGGCCTCGAAACTGTAACTGTACTTGAGCTTAAAAGAACCCATGAGTCCTGGTCTCAACAAGGTCTGTATCCCTGCCTCAGGAGAGAGGTTGAACTGCCACTGGTCATCAACGAATGAGAATATCCCTGCATCATTGGTTTGCCTGGCGTACGATGTTCCCATGCCCAGTCCGATGAATGGTCTTCGCTCATTGTTTCCAAAGTACTTGTTGGCTTTGATATTCAAAGGAACAATATTGGTGTACCTGAACTGGGTTCCCGTCACCAGGTAATCCCTGTATTCAAAGGACTCACCAACGACTTTTTCGCGGAATACATTCCAACCGATAGATAATCCAACGGATATATCTTCATCCAGAAACATGTCTACACCAAAATCGCCTCCCCGGGGACTAAAGCCATTGGTAAAGTCAGCAGTCTTACCGAGACTGATTGCAGGCATGTAACTGAACTTAACAACGGTTTTTGTCTGCGCGCTCATCACCAGGGGAGCGAGGCTTACCAGTATTAGGATCAAATATTTTTTCATCATTCCAGGTTTTTTGGGTTATTTCTATTTGTCAGTCGTTACTTTATACAGGTATTCACTTTGGAGAAACACCTGCTCAATCTGCCTGGTCAATCTATTTTGTATGTTATCCTTCGATCCGGATAGGATACCGTTAACAATACCACTCCATACGATTGGGGGTTTAACGGAAGGATTACCTTCAACCGGGGGTAAGACCACGTCTCTCATATTGAGCATGTCGATCATTACCGATCCGACCGTGTATCCGGAGACGGGATAATCGGGATAAGAAGGATACCAGGGATATCCGGGGTATCCGGGATACCACCAGTCCCACGGGTACCAATACCACCAGTCCCACCAGTAAGAGTAGTAATAGTAAATGTCTGCTTCGAGTACTGAAACCATGATGGCTACATCAGCCTGCACATTTTGGTCTGTGGTGTCGCTCACTTCCTGCCAACCGAGGTCGAGCAGATTCTGCCTGACTTGATCGAGGATGTGTTGTTCTGTGGAATTACTTTCCCTCTGAATGGTTACTTTATCATCCTTGATGTAGACAATCGTATCAGCCAGGTAAAATGTCGATAGTTGGCTGAAATCCTGGTTTTTGTCATATGCGGTGATGGCGAGGTCCAGCTCTTCTACTGTTGCGTTAAATTCGGGAGTGCAGGAAAAAAACGCCAACACGGCAATGAGCAGCAATCCGGTTGTTTGAATAATCTTTTTCATGGTCTGGTTTTTAAATTGAAGGTATGGTCACTATGTGTCGTAATCCGTAAAATTGTTTGATGGTGGATTATTCAGATAAGCACGAAGCTCTTCTTTCAATTCGTTGATAGTATCCGTAAAGCTATCAATCTCTTTGACTGTCTTAAAACCTTTTACTTCGACTTTCGACGTTAGCTCATAGTACTCATTCGCTATTTCTCTGAAAAGAGGATCCTGTCCGTATATTGCACTGAGTTGCTCTTCAAACTCAGGAAAGTTCTTCTTAAGCAATAATAGGGGCTGTTGTTGTACGTTTTCTACCATTGCGAAAATGTATGTATGTGTTTTATTTTCAGTAAATTTATTTTAACTTACTTTAGAATGTAAGAGACAAACCGTGAAACACAGTGAAACGCAACCTAACTTTCTGAGGCCAGATATCCTCATCGAGAATGATACAATAGAGCGGGTGGTAGATAATATCTGTCAAAGTCCGGAATTTCGTACCAAAGAAGTGCTATGCCGGTTTCTGAGATATATTGTATCCGAAACCCTGGACGGAAGAGGGAATGAAATAAAGGCGTATTCTATTGGAGTGGATGTATTTAACCGGGATTCGGATTTTGATCCTGGTCAGGATACATTGGTCAGAATTAATGCCATAAGACTGCGCCGGATGCTCGACCTGTACTACAGTCATACAGGCAAAAATGACGAGATTCAGATAAACATTCCCAAAGGAGGTTATATTCCCCATTTTGTTTCGCAGTTTACTTCGACAGAGGATTTAAAAAAGGGGGCTGCTGCCGGTAGCGAGAAATTGAACTTCGGAGAACCCTCGGTTGCAGTGTTCTCGTTTGACGACCTGGGAGGGGACTCCTCCAATGCCTATTTTGCCCGTGGATTTTCGTATGAACTCATGATCGAATTAAGCAAGTATGAAGATTTGCAGGTGTCTAATTTTTTGAATGTTACCGGACGCCGGACAAACAGCTCCAAGCTCCATCGTTCTTTGATGGAAAAAGGGATCAGGTTTGTGGTCCGGGGAGCCATTCATGGAGATAAAGAACGAATTAATGTTCTGGTAGAATTGTATGATCTGTCCGAAGAACGGCAGGTATGGTCTGAAAAGTATACAGAGAAGGTGACTGCTGAAAACTTCATTGAGTTGCAGGAGCGTATTGTCCGGAATATTTCAGCAGAAATTGGGGATGAATACGGGATTATCTTGCAACGACTAACACAGGAAACTAAAGATCAAAAACCGCAGAATTTAAATACCTACAGCGCGATTCTGATGTATTATAATTATCTGGTATCCCGGTCGCCTGAATCAGCAGAAAAAGCTTTGAGTGCCCTGGAAAAAGCAGTAGAAGATGACCCGGCTTCCGGAGTTGCGCGAGCCTGTCTGGCGGCTTTTCACGGTACGGCTTATGGACTGGACTCTCCCAATGCCGACCAATCATATGTAGCTGTTGGAGAACTTGCCGAGCAGGCGTATTTACTTGAACCCAACAATTTCCTTGTACAAAATGCACTCGCGTTTAAATATTTTCTTTATGATGAAAAGGAACGATTTTTCGATTTAGCGGAGCGTATGTTGAAAAGGAATCCCCGAAGTATTATCCGGTTGGGGTCTCTGGCATTCCATCTGTCCTTGTACGGCGACTGGGAACGCGGCAAGCAGCTCCTGGATTCAGTAATGGAAACAAATTTAGAATATCCAAATTACTTTTACGGAGCCACGACTCTTTATTATTATCGTAAGGAGGCATATGAAGAGGCACTGACAGAAGCTCAAAAATATCATATCCCACATTTTTTTTGGGGGCCGATGTTACGGGCTGCTGTTTTGGGGCAGCTAAACCGACCGGTTGATGCTCAAACGGAGTTGCAGCAATTGAAGAAGCGAAGGCCCGATTTTGCAGAGAAGGCCCATTATTTGATCAGCCGGTTTGTGAAAGAAGAAGTACTCGTGTACAAAGTGATTGAGGGATTGGAAAAGGCGGGTTTAGAAATCGCATAAATGACAGTAGGGACGCATCCGGATGAATGTATACCAGTCGTTATTGGATATTGAATGTGCTATTAAGGAGGCCCAACAGAGACCAACAAATGTTTTCCTCTTTTTTGTTTGGAGTGGAAGATTCGGGATTTCTTCCTAACTTATATCAACAAAGATGCACATTACCCGGAAAGAAGTAATGATTGCTTTGCATCTCGAATAAATGAGGGATCGGATTAATTTAACTATCAACCTAACATATAGTAAATTGAAAACCAAACCTGCACTTGTCAGACTATTGCTAACGTTTGTTTTTAGCCTTTTACTGGTTGGCGTAAGTTCCGGCCAGGTGGCCATTTTACTCTTGCTTTTTGGCGATGATCTGGCTACGGAGGAAGTTCATTTGAGCATTGACGGAGCTGTGAATTCGTCATACATGTCTCAACTTGAACAAGGAAAAACTCTCGGAGGATTGAACTTCGGGTTGGGATTGCATGTGAAATTGAACCAGAACTGGGAATTTAATCCACAATTCCGGCCACTTTCCGGAAAAGGGATGAGAGGTGTACTTCCTATCATTCCACCTCCCGGCGAATTAACGGGTGCTAAAAGCAGTTTTAGGCTGAATTACATGGATGTACCGGTTTTCATTCGTCACAACCTTACGCCTGATTTGTTTGTCGCAGCGGGACCCCAAATTAGCTTATTAACTGCTGCCCATCAATTTAGTGAAGGGAAATACGAATACGACGATTCGAAAGCCAATATGAAAATTGATGCCAAACCTTATTTTCATAAAGTTGATTTTAGTTTTCCGGTAGAGGTTGGGTATTGGCTTCGTCTGTCGACGAAGAAATCCACGTCGAAGGTCAATCTGATTGTATTTGCCCGGTATTGTCCGGGATTTACCCCGGTAATTAAAGACAATGCGTATGCTGAGAAGTCGAAATTATCGACATTCCAGTTGGGACTCAGTTTTCCTTTTATTAAGGGGGAATCACTAGAATAACAGGCAGTAAAGAAAAGACACTTTACTGCTTTTTGGCATTGGGGATTTTAGTCATGAACATCGATATCAACGACGTCATGAATAGAACAAAAGGATTTGCTCGCCTATCTCTTCTTTCAGTATTGGTCCTCTTATTTTTGTCAAGCCATGGACAAAACGGGCATCACTGGACACAGCAATTTGGAGCCAGTTCCATGTTTCTCGGTGGTTCGGTGATTGGTGGGGTAAATGACTTAGGAGCTGTTTATTACAATCCTGGCCGGCTCTCTCAAATCGATGAACAGATTGTTGTGTACACCGGCAATGTTTATGAGATTAATACCTTCAAGGTAAAGGATCTGGTTGGAAAAAAAGGATACAGCAGCAGTGAGTTCCGGGGGGTACCTAACCTTACGGCTGGTACATTCAGAGTTCCTTTTCTAAAAAAACACACTTTTGCATGGGCGGTCTTGATTAAGAATAATTCCGACATCAAAATCGGTATAAAAGATAATTTGTATGGGGAAATTTTCCCCCTGTCCCCGGGAAACGATTATTTCAATGCATCATTAAATGTTTTAACTAACCTCAAAAATACGTGGAGCTGTCTGAGTTGGTCCTACCCACTTAGTGAACGGTTAAGTGTTGGAGTAACCAGTGTTTATTCCCATATAACATCAGAACGCGGTGTGATATTGGATATGGCTGCGTTAGATGAAACGAGCAATCAGGCTGCCAGCTATAATTACAATAATAGTTATAAGTTTAGCTACGACGGACTTTTATGGAAAGCAGGTGTTTCATATCGATATACCAGGGGAACGATTGGGCTTACCGTTTTAACTCCGATTTTAAAAATTGGTGGAAAAGGAGAATACAACTACGAAAACTATGCTTCAGGATTGAATCATTTCTCTGACAAGCCGGATATATTCGGCTATAGTGACCAAACCGATCTGAAGGTTCGTTACAGTTCACCGTTGGCTATTGGGGTGGGGATTTCACACCGGATAAAGAAGAATACAGTGCATGCAGGCGCAGAATGGTATAGTCAAGTAGCCGGCTACAATATAATGGATCCAGCTGATTTTGTTATTCAAAGTACGGGTGAAGTGATGACCTCCAACCTGGCTGATGAGCAGAGGAGTATTATTAACTTTGGAATTGGTGTCGAACTTTACTTGTCAGAAAAACTGAGGTCGTTTGCCAGTTTTTATACTGATTACAACAGTTTGAGAAAGGAAGTTGACAGTAGCACTGCTTTATTGACTGCCATTCACTCGGATTATTTCCATGTAGGAGGCGGTTTTTTGCTCAGCCTTAAGGATTTTTCGTTGTCACTCGGTTTGACTCACTCTGGGACTAATTCAAAATTATCGAGGCCATTGAACTTCCCTTCCGTAGAACCTGTAGAGAGCAGCGAAAACAATACTTCGGTAGACTGGGACCGGTGGCGAGTCATGTTTAGTTTGTCGATACCCTTACTAAAAGATTTTCAACGTAAGTTGGGGCTGTGACAGTGGGGAAGATGAGAAAGGGAGAAAGGCCAAGGTTCAGGCAAAGAAGAAGGTTAAAGTGAAAAGGCTGCCGATAGCTGGCGTTGAGGAGAAAGTGAGAAGTGAGGAGAGGGAGAATTTTGGCCCGAAGAGGTCACCGCGTGGTTCTCATTTAAACTGAAATATTCTGCTTTGAATTGATATGATAAAAAACAAGAAAGCCTGATAATCATACGATTAACAGGCTTTTGATTCAGAATGAATCTTTTGTTGTCGGGGTGAAAGGATTCGAACCTCAACCCTTATATCGTATGAAATCAATGGATTAGCAGAACGGTTTCAGTGGAGGTCACTGCGTGGTTCTCAATTCTTTTGAAATGGAATGAACGCGATTGACGTGCCTCAATCTTCCACTAAATTAGAATTCCTGTTTTTTGTTTCCAACTAATTGATATTAAAATGATTTAAACTTTATGGGAAAGTGACGAAGGTCTGCTTCGGTTGTCGGTTAGGGCTAATCGACAAGGTATTGGCGGATGGTGGAAACCGGCAAACCGGTGTATTCAGCGAACTCCTCAACAGTGATAAACTGATGGGAAGCTTTTCCCAGCTCCTGACGGATTTTGGTCAGCAACCTTCTCCCTGACCGTTCGCTTTTACCGGTTATCCGCTGCACATCTTTTGGGTAAATACAACTTCGCTGTAAAAGCATCATTCCTACTTTATCTATACTCTATCCCTACTTAAACTCCGGGGAATCTTCCGGAGGTTTCAGAGGAAATTTACTGATTTTCTTCCGTCCCGGAAGACATTTAGGGACAAATGGCCCTTTTTGACCTATTGCGGAAGGTGGTTTTTGTTGTGGCGCATTGGTTACAATAACTTGTTGGAAGTAACCAAAATCTATGCGTTATGGCAAGACAAAAGGGGTTGATTAAACTGGAGGGAGCGATTGGTGATCTTTCCTTCTACAAGAGCGGTGGAGAGTATTATGCCCGCACGAAGGGCGGCGTCGATGCTGACCGCATCAAGAATGACCCGGCGTTTGTGAGGACGCGTGAAAACGGGTCGGAGTTTGGCCGGGCCGGGAAAGCGAGCAAGCTGCTCCGGAATGCGTTGCGGCAGCTGATGGTGCATGCCGCCGATAACCGGGTATCCAACCGGTTGACCACGCAGATGCTGAAGGTTATCCAGGCCGATGCGACCAACGCCCGTGGTGAGCGTACCGTGAGCGACGGGGACCCGGCTTTGCTGAAAGGGTTTGAATTCAACGCAGGCGCCCAGCTGGCAGGAACCATTTATGTTCCTTTTGCCACGGCCGTTGACCGGGCAACCGGCGCGTTGGAGGTATCGCTGCCGGCACTGGTACCCACGACCGATTTGGCGATGGTGCAGGATGCCACTCATCTCCGTTTTGGCGCTTTGGGGGCAACGGTTGATTTCGAGGGGGAATCCTTTTCTACCAAAATGGCTGTGAGCGATTTTGTGGAGATTGACAGCGTGGAACACGAAGCTCAATCGCTGGAGGTGCAGATTGAAGCTGCGAGTCCGTCGCCGATTTTCCTGGCCTTCTCCATTGAGTTCTTCCAGATGGTCAATGGTGAGGCGTATCCGCTGAAAAGTGGTGCCTTGAATGCCATGGCCATTGTTGCAGTTGATCTGCCGTAGTGGACCTGGAACTCTACCGGAGTTATTTCCCCAGTGGAACGAATGGTGTGGTTTATTGCCGGGGGAAGGTAATCTGCCACACCATTGAACTGCCCTGGCGGGCCAACCAAAAGAGGATTTCCTGTATTCCGGAAGGGAGTTATCACCTGAAGGCACGATACACGGAAAAGCGGGGTTGGCACTTACAGGTTGTGAAAGTTCCCGGGCGCACCTGGATTCTGTTTCACCCGGCCAATGATGCCCTGCGCGAGTTGTTGGGGTGCATTGCACCGGTGACCAAACTATTGGGGCCCGGCTACGGGACTCAATCAAGGCCGGCAAATCAACGATTACTGAATCATGTATTGCCGGCTATTCGAAGAGATGAAGAAGTTCTTCTTCACATTACACGTAATTCCAAAATGGTTGGATATGAATATTCTGAAAAGAGCTAAAGCACGGACCCCGAAGTTTTTCCGGGTATTACGAACTATCGGGCTCGCCTTGGCTGCTGCCGGGGGAACGTTACTGGCGGCTCCGGTTGCTTTACCGGCAGCCGTTACGACACTGGCCGGATACCTGACGGTAGCCGGTACCGTCGCCGGCGCTGTCAGCCAGGTGGCTGTCGAGGATGAAGAGTCCGGAAGCGATGAAGTGCCGTGAGCCTGCCGGCTGTTGATGGTGGGACCCGCGCCGGTACGTTAGGCGGAACGCTGCTGAGTACCCTGGTGAACCTGACGGGGCAGGATTTACTGGAAACAGCGCTTTTAGCTGCTGTTGGCGCGGTAGTGAGTTTTGTTGTTTCTCTGACGCTGAGCAGGCTGGTCAGAGGCAAGTGGAGAAAGAAGTCACCTGATGGTGACCGTGTGTGAGGTTTGAGTGGAAAGACCTTCCGGAAGGGAGGTCTTTTTCTTGCTAAGACGTAAGACAATAGATTACAGACTTTAGACTGGCAGGGTAATTATTTTTCCAAAGAAAACAGAAACCGAAAAAGAAAAAAGAAAGCCAGCTCACAGGCGGGCCGGCTGAAAGCAAGGTTTTTGGGAAAAATACGATTCGACGAAGGAGAATGGAGATTTTTTCCAAAACCCGAAGGGCCTGACCTTGCCTGGTGAATAAGTGTGCTTATGTTGCCGCCCGCCTAAATTGGGTGGCTTTTTTCTGTAAAGAACTAATTACACGAATTACCTAACGCACAAGGCTGGCGCGCACGAATTACACGAATTGGATGGCACGGATATACGCGGATTTTTATCACGGAACTACACGGATGGGGTTTCATATATAGTCTGTCGTTGAACGGAGTGAGAGTGCGGGAAAGAAAGCGGGTGCGGGCTGTAACCAAATGACAACGTGGAGGCGTCATGACCGAACAGGCCGGACCGGCTTTGTGGGGTGCTGAAGGTTGTTGCTGTGCAGGAAATATGCGTATGAAAGCAACAGTCGGGAAGCACGTGGCGATTTTAGATGCAGGACTTAATTGTACGGAGTTCCTACTTTCTGACCGAGATTAAGCGAGAATAAACCGATGATTTTAGATCCTCTCTGCAACACAATTATAGCAGCCCGGCTTTGCATTGTGAATATGAACGTATGCTACCTCTGAATTTTCAAAAAAGGTTTGAAGCTTACTTTGTACATCACTTCCGTCGCACGTATCTGTTTCAATCATCATCCCGGAACTATTATAACCGCGTAACGATAGAAATCGATAATGTAGAATCTTTGGGATTTCATTTACTTCAAGTTCAGGTGCGTTTACATTTTTTCTGACAAAGATGGGGCCCGATGCCTGATAAGGTGAATCTGTATTATGATGTTTAAAAGGTAGTAAAACAACCTCTTCTCCAATTGGTGCATCCTCCAGACTAATCCGGCACGGGAACCCCGGGTAATTATCGACAAGAATTTTTCTAGCGCCTTGCTCACGTAGTTGAGAATCGCTTAATGAAAACAAATGATTGAAGTCTTCTCTAATTGCTTTGATTTGAAAGTTTGCCATGTTTCTTTTTATTGCAAAATTGGATAACCAATTTGGTTGCTACAACCCGATTCTTGCGGTTTTCTTAACAGGGCAAATGGATGTTTAAGCGTGTCACGTATATATTACTTCAACTTGTCAATTTTGAATTGTTGGCCACAGATAAGCATGAATACATAGAACGGATTGGCACGGATGGTAGCTTAATGTAAAGACTGGCGTTGAACGGAGTGAGTGTGAGTTGGGAAAGAAAGCGGGTACGGGCTGTGACCGAATGACAACGTAGAGGCGTCATGACCGAACAGGCCGGACCGGCTTTGCGGGGTGCCGAAGGTTGTTGACTTCCGGGCTTTCTCTGCCAGGTTGGGCAACGGCCTGCAGGCACATGGGGAGTTGGAGAAACGAAGAAGATGAGAGGGGGAGAAAGTGAGAAATGGAGATCGGGAGAAAGGGTGAAGATGAGAATGAGAATTAGAGACCACAGATTGGCACGGATTCTTTTCAAGGATTTGCGCGGACGGATGACGATGCTATGGGATGGCGGTGCGCTTTCTTTTTGCGTAATTTGGGGAATAGATCCCGGATACCTGATTGGAGTTTAGATATTGGAGTAATGAGGAGAAAAAGACTGTTTCAAGAATGTGAAAGGTATATAGAAATCTTACTTTTATACTTATTTTTCTTGTATTATTAAGATTCCGTAATTATGGATTTAATGGTTACATTATGAGTCTTATGCGTCTTTTTATATATTAAAATTAGATGAAAATAATTCTATTTTGAATGTCTGTTAAATATGAACTTAGTGATAAATGGATAAAGGCTTCAGTGATTGGGACCATTTGGGCTTCGTTCGAGATCGTATTTGGTAGTTTTTTGCATAACCTGCGAATTCCTTTTAGTGGAACGCTACTCACCGGAATTGGATTGATTGTATTGATTTCGGTGAGCTATCTATGGAATGAAAAGGGTTTGTTTTGGCGGGCTGGTTTGATAACGGCCATTTTGAAGACTTTATCACCAAGTGCTGTTATTTTTGGGCCGATGATTGCCATTTTTGCCGAATCAGTATTGCTTGAATTTTCCACGTTGCTTTTGGGGCGCACCATAGCCGGTTATTTAACTGGAGCCGCACTGGCTGTTTCATGGAATCTGGTTCAGCGAATCATCAACTTAATTATTTTTTACGGTTTTCATATTGTTGAGCTTTACACTCATCTTGTTGAGATGGCTGAAAAAGAGATGCAACTCCATTTCCAGACAGTTTGGATGCCGATTTTAATTTTCTCAGGGATTTATGTTTTTTTGGGAATAGTATATGGTTTTGTGGGGATAAAAATTGGACGGAAGCTACGAAATGAACAAGACTTGTACCGACCAGAAAGAAGCGCTTCTACATTATCTTCCAGACAAAACCCGCAAAGAGGCAAATTTGATTATTCACTCAACTGGTTGTTTGTGGATGTCATTCTCCTGATCGGCTCCTTACTTCTACTCAGTTTTTTCCCCTGGGAAGTATGGAGTATAGCGATTATTCTCATTGGGACCATCTGGGCTACCCGATATAAACGTGCATTCCGGCAGATTGCACGGCCAAAGTTTTGGATATATTTTGTTTTCATCACCATGCTCGTTGCATTCGTCTTTAATGGCGATTCCACTACAGGTGAGCGAGTGCTTATTGGTTTACAGATGAATTTCCGTGCGGCGGTCATTATCATGGGTTTTTCGGTGCTGGGGACGGAACTCTACCATCCTAAAATCCGACGTTTCTTTCAACGAAATTCTTTCAATAGTCTGTCGATTGCCTTAGAACTTTCTTTTAACAGTTTGCCCTCAGCTGTAGACAATTTGCCCAACGTTCAATCTTTCTTCCGGAAGCCGATTACTCTTTTTTATGAGATACTGTCGCAGGCTGAAGAACGTTTAACGGAAATGAAAAAGCAAAAACGGGTGCATTCCAGGATATTTATCCTCAGCGGAGAACGTGGGCAAGGAAAGACCCGCTACATCCGTGAAATCATCAACTTGTTTCGGCAAGAAGAAATTACAGTCGGCGGTATTTATTCTGATCGGGTTATGAATGAAGGTAGAACGATCGGATATGACGTTGTTGATATCAAAAGCGGAGAACGTGGGGCTTTTCTTCGATTAAACGGAGAACCTCAACTTGAACAGATTGGCCGGTATTACATTCATCCGAATGGACTACGTATGGGAACAAACAGTTTGCTGACAGACGGTTCTGATTGCGACATTGTTGTTATTGATGAAGTTGGTCAATTGGAGCTGAAAGACAGAGGGTGGTCCGATAGCCTAAATCAATTGCTCCATAGGAATCAGCGTCATCTTTTATTGACGACAAGAACGCGATATGCTAAGGACCTTATCAGCAGGTTAAACGGAGCGGATATATCTGTTTATGACCTTTCGGCCTACAAACCGGAAGCCATCGGGCATTCGATTTTAAGTCATATTCGTAACGAGTGAATCCACCGGAAGTTGTTTATTAAAAACAGTTCTATTTAGCCGTTTCTCATCTTCTTCGCACCAACTGGTATCCTGAACGAAAGAAGTAGGCTACAGGTAAAACCATTATGTGCATTAATTTAGTGTAAGGAAATATGATGAAGATGAATAGCCCGACTACAATGTGTAGTTTGTAAATTAAGCTATGGCCGGCAATGACCGCGCCGGCATCAGGCTGAAAGGTGATAATTTTTTGTGCCCATTCGCCCAGCGCCGCATAATTTTCCACCGAAGAGGTGGCAGTAGTAGTCATGGAAGCCAGGCCTAATCCCACTTCTACCAACAGCAGAAAAATAATGAAATAGTCTTGCGGGCTGCTGTTTAGTCGGATTCGTTCATTCCGAAACCGTCTGATGATTAGGATGATGATTCCAATGAAAGTAAGGGTTCCAAAAACAGCCCCTAGAGATACGGCCAAGACTCGCTTGGTAGCGGTCGTCATGACCAGGTGGTATAATTTTTCGGGGGTGAAGAGGCCTGTAAAATGACCTATGAACACCAGGATTATGCCATAATGAAAAAGGTTGCTGCCCCATTTCAATCCATCTCCGGCCAGGAATTGACCGGATTTTGCCTGAATGGTCCGGGATGTTTTCACAATCCGTGTAATAAGACCAAACCAGAAGACTGCCATCGCGATATGCGGCAGGTAAGTAAATAGAAAGTTATTGACGTAGTTTTCCATGATCCAATTCTTTTAGTGACAGGTTGAGCAACCGTTATCTCCGCCAAAACGGATGGGGTCTTCACTGTATTCTTTATCTAGATTCATCGGCTTTTCCGCCTCAGTGAGGGAACTGACCTTGTCCATTTCCGGTTGTTTGGCGGAGAGTGAAATAATAGCGCTGAAAATATATTGATAAGTATTCTCCTTTTCCTGCAGTTTTTGGTAAACCTTGCCGATGATGGTGATCGGTTCAGAGAGAAATTCAGCGGCCACCTGTGTTGAAGAGGAAAGCGAAATGAATTCCAGGAATGCGGGCAGGTAATCGGGCAATTCGTTTGTTTTCCATTCTAGGCCTGCCTCCTCGTAAAAACGTATCAAATCCACCATCGCCTGTCCACGGTCTCTCGAGTCACCATGCACATGTTCAAAAAGATGCAGGGAAACCGACCGGGAATAATCGAAAAGCTGAACATAGTGTGCCTGCCATTTTGTTAATTCCTCGTTCGAAAAGACATCGATAAAATTCTGTATGCCTTTCATCTGTTCATCCCTCAATAATTCCTCCTGTCTGAGGAGCATAAGGCAATCCGGCAGGAAATTCTTCAACTCCTTTTGAGGATATGAGAGTAGCAGAGATAGTATTTTATAAGTTTTTATCATGGCTATATTCCTCCGAATAAGTTGGTTCGTGGGCGGTTTGCATTATTGGTATCAAATCCTTTTTCGGCTTTCTCCCGGTAGGCATCTTCATCTGATTTAACCATGCGGGTTGGAAGAACATAACGGTCTTTATAGTCCGCGAGTGCCAGATAGCGGTACATTTCACTGACTTGTATTTCAGAAAGGCCAGCTTCCTGCAGAATATCAGGATTGGGAGATTCTTCCAATGATTCAGCCCGCATCCAGGCCCTCATGGCCAACATTTTTTTCAGTGCGCTGGTAACCGGTTTTTCTTTACCGCCTGTAAAAAGATTGGCCAGGTATTTGATTGGGATTCGCAGGGACTCCACATCGGGTAATATTCCGTTAATCCCCAGTTCTCCACTGTCAACGGCGGTTTGAACAGGCGACAGAGGAGGTATATACCAGACCATGGGTAAGGTGCGGAATTCTGGGTGGAGAGGTAGCGCTAATTTCCAATCCATCACCATTTTATACACGGGTGATGCAGCTGCTGCTTTTAGGTAGTTTTCCGTCATCCCCTGTTTCCTTGCCTCTTTGATAACTTCGGGGTCGTGTGGGTCAAGAAAAACTTTTAACTGAGCTTCGTATAAATCTTCTGTTTCGGGAGTTGAAGCCAACGATTTGATTTGGTCCTGATCATACAACATAACGCCCAAATACCTTATTCGTCCGACACAGGATTCAGAACAGATGGTTGGTTCGCCATTCTCGATTTTCGGAAAGCAGAGGGTGCATTTTTCCGATTTCTTACTCTGCCAGTTGAAATAGATTTTCTTATAGGGACAGGCACTGACACACTCGCGCCAACCACGACAGGCATCCTGGTCGATTAGTACAATACCGTCCTCTTCCCGTTTGTATATGGCGCCTGATGGACAAGCAGCTACACAGGTGGGATTCAGGCAGTGCTCACACAGACGAGGAAGATAGAGCATGAATGCATTTTCAAATTCCCTGAGAATTTCCTTCTGTACCTGTTCGAAATTCCGGTCCTTGCTTCGTTTGGCAAACGTACCTCCCAGGTTGTCTTCCCAATTGGGGCCCTTCTCAATCTTATCCATCAACTTACCGGTTATCATCGAATATGGTCTTGCTGATGGAGGTGTTTTGAATTTGGCCTGTTTGTGCAGAATGGAGTAGTTAAATGTAAAAGGTTCGTAATAATCGTCAATCTGTGGCAGATGAGGATTGGCAAATATTCCTTTCATGATTCCGACTTTGCTTCCCATGCGGGGATGCAGCGCCCCTTTGTCCAGCTTCCATCCACCCTGGTAGTGCTCCTGATTTTCCCAATCAGTTGGGTAGCCTGTTCCGGGTTTGGTTTCCACATTATTAAACCAGGCATATTCCATTCCCTGACGGGTAGTCCATACGTTTTTGCAAGTAACGGAGCACGTGTGGCAACCGATACATTTGTCCAGGTTTAACACCATTCCTATCTGAGCACGAATTCTCATAATCAGTAATTTACTCTGTTATTATCAACCGATTTCCTCATCTTTCCATTCTACATTCTCCAATTTACGTATGACCACAATTTCATCGCGGTTCGAACCGATGGTTCCGTAATAATTAAAACCATAAGCCAGTTGTGCATATCCGCCTATCATGTGGGTTGGCTTTAGGCTCAACCGTTCGAGGGAATTGTGTACACCACCGCGGTTGCCAGTTTCCTGACTGACCGGCATGTTGACGGTCCGCTCCTGGTTATGGTAATAGACCAGAGCCCCCTCCGGAATGCGTTGTGATACAATCACTCTCGTTACCGACGCACCATTCTGGTTGAAGATTTCCACCCAGTCGTTATCTACAAGCTTAATTTTTTCGGCGTCCTTCTCACTCATCCATACCACCGGACCACCTCTTCCCAGGGTAAGCATAAGAAGGTTATCAGACCATGAGGAGTGGATTGTCCATTTGTTGTGAGGGGTCATCATGTTAATGACCAGGTAATTTCCGTCTGATGGTAGTTTTTGAAGGATTCTTTCCACCGATTTCGTCTGAATGGGAGGTTTATAGCAAACCAGGTTTTCACCGTAGGCCCTCATCCATGGGTGGTCCTGATAAAGCGTTTGCCTACCTGTGAGGGTACGCCAGGGAATCAGCTCATGGACATTGGTGTAGCCAGCATTGTAAGAAACCTCCTCCGAATCGATTCCGCTCCAAATGGGGGAAGTGATTATCTTCCGGGGTTGCACCAGGATATCATGATACCTTATTTTTTCGTCGGCGCGGCTTGCAGCCAATGCGTGGTGATTTCTGCCAGTTACTTTTTCCAATGCTTTCCACGCTTTTACAGCAACGTTGCCATTGGTTTCCGGAGCCAGGCTCAGAATCACTTCTGCTGCCTGAATATCTGTCCTGATTTGCGGCAACCCTTGAGCACTTGTCTCCTCTGAAACAGCGTGATTCAGTTGCTTCAAAAACTCAACTTCCTCTTCCGTATTCCAGCTAATGCCTTTCGCCCCGTTTCCGGCACTCTTCATCAGTGGCCCCAAAGAGGTAAAGCGATTATATGTTTCCGGATAGTTGCGTTCTACGGTGATGATTTTGGGCATATTAATCCCGGGTTTTGGCTCTTTCCCGTCATGTTTCCAATCGCTGGCGTCTGTCGTTTCTGACATCTCCATGGGAGAATCATGTTGCAGCGGCAAGAGAACTACATCTTTTTCGTTACTCAAATGACCGATGGAAAGTTCGGAGAACTTTTTAGCCAGTCCCTTGTATATATCCCAATCTGAACGCGATTCCCATACCGGGTCAACAGCCTGATGAAAAGGATGAATGAAAGGATGCATATCAGAAGTACTCAGGTCATTCTTTTCGTACCAGGAGGCAGCTGGCAGCAAAATATCGGAATGAAGAGCTGTTGTAGACATTCGGAAATCGGCTGTAACGAGCAAATCCAGTTTACCTTCGGGCGCCTGATCGTGCCAGTTTACTTCGGATGGTAACGGTTGCCCGCTGGCTTTCAGATCGTTTCCTAAAACACCGTTTTGGGCACCCAGCAGGTGTTTCATGAAATACTCCATTCCTTTGGCACTTGAGCCCAGCAGGTTGGAGCGCCAAACAAACAGGTTACGGGGAAAGTTAACCGGATTATCCGGGTCCTCCGAAGCAAAATGTATTTCACCACTTTTTAGTTTCTCCAGGGCATAATCTTCCGGCTTCTTCCCGGCTTTTTCCGCTTCACCAGCCAGTTTTACCGGATTAGCATTTAGCTGCGGTGAAGAAGGTAACCATCCCATTCGTTCGGCCTTCACGTTACAGTCTACCATGGTTAGGTTTTTCCAAAGCTTTTGGTCAGCCAGGGGAGAGAGTAATTCATCCAGCTGCACTTTTTCGTAACGCCACTGGTCGCTGTGAAGATAAAAATAGGAGGTTGTATTCATATGGCGGGGAGGCCGGTTCCAGTCGAGACCGAAAGCCAGCGGTAACCAACCGGTTTGCGGCCTTAACTTCTCTTGTCCAACATAGTGCGACCAACCACCACCAGATTGCCCCACACATCCACAGAAGACGAGCATATTGATAGCGCTCCGGTAGATCATATCGGTATGGAACCAGTGGTTGACACCTGCTCCGATGATGATCATCGACCGTCCTCTAGTTTTTGCTGCATTTTCGGCAAACTGGCGGGCGACAGTAATCACCTGTTCTTTGGGAACGCCGGTTATTTGCTCCTGCCATAATGGTGTATAGGGTAGATTCTCGTCGTAGCTTTTCGCTGCATTATGGTCATTCAATCCACAGTCGAGGCCATAATTGGCCACCATCAGATCGAAGACGGTGCAACACAAGGATTCTCCCTCATTGGTGTGGATTCTTTGTACCGGAATTTTGTGCGAAATAATATCGTCATGCTCCGATGCATTGAAGTGTTGATGTTTATAGGTTGGCCCGCCAAAGTATGGAAATGCCACATCAATTATTTCGTCATGTTTCTCTAATACAGACAAGAGCGGCTGAATATCCTTCCCGGTGCGGGCATCCTTCATTTCCAGGTTCCATTTCTGGCTCTTATCCCATCGTGAACCGATGGTTCCGTTTGGTACCGATAATTCACCGGAACTTTCATCCCGAAGTACCGGTTTCCATTCAGGAGATTTATCGACATTTAGCTTATTGTCAAAATCGGAGGCCCGTAGCAATGCGCCAGCGACATAACCCTTTTCGTGCTTCTCCAGTTTTACCAGGAAGGGGAGGTCGGAATATTGTCGCACATACTCATCAAAATAGGCTGTTTTTTGCTCCAGAAAGAATTCCTTGAGTATTACATGCCCCATAGCCATTCCCAGGGCCGCATCCGTTCCCTGTTTGGGTTTCATCCACAGGTCGGAAAACTTGGCTGCGTCGTTGTAGTCAGGAGCAATCACTACCGTTTTGGTCCCTTTATAACGTACCTGGGTAAAAAATGGAGAATCGGGTGTCCGGGTGACCGGCACGTTGGAGCCCCAGAGCATGAGAAAAGAGGAGTTGTACCAGTCGGCACTTTCAGGTACGTCGGTTTGTTCACCCCAAGTCTGTGGCGATGCCGGTGGCAAATCGCAATAAAAGTCGTAGAAGCTTAAAACGGAACCACCGATAAGACTCAGGTACCGGGTACCAGCAGCATAAGAAACCATCGACATGGCCGGAATGGGCGAGAATCCTGCTATCCTGTCGGGGCCAAATTTTTTGATGGTATAAATATTAGCGGCAGCGATGATTTCATTGACCTCTTCCCAGTCTGCTCTGACAAATCCACCAAGACCACGCTCGGCCTTGTATTTTTTAGAGATAACTGTGTCTTCCATTATGGCTTGCCAAGCTTCGACCGGGTCACTGCAGTTCAGTTTGGCTTTGCGGTAAGCATCGATTAGTGTTCCCCGCACCATGGGATGTTTTACGCGGTTGGCACTGTACAGGTACCACGAATAGCTGGCACCCCGTGGGCAACCACGCGGTTCGTGGTTTGGAAGGTCGGGCCGGGTTTCGGGATAATCGGTTTGCTGGATTTCCCAGGTCACCAAACCGTTCTTTACAAATACTTTCCATGAGCAGGAACCTGTGCAGTTCACTCCGTGAGTTGAACGAACAATTTTATCGTACTGCCATCTATTCCTGTAGAATTGTTCGCTGTCGCGGTTTCGTTCTGTTGTAACGATGTGTCGGTCCGTGGTTTTTTCTGCCACCCTGCTAAAGTAGAAAAGCCGGTTTAATAAACTCATGCTAATGATTTTCAGATTTGAAAGATGTTGTCAATCTAATTTTCCGCAACTGGTTTACTTTTTAGCAACCGGTAAATAATGAACATATTGATGGCAGCTAAAAGAACAAAAACAAAGAAACCGCGTGCATAACCAATTTTTCCATAGCTATCCGCTATAGCTCCCATTACCGGAGGGATTACAAAACCACCGAATGCGCCCAGTCCGCCAACCCATCCGGCTGCACCACCTACCGATTTAGGGACATAATGAGGAACCAGTTTAAAAACAGCAGCATTGTTAAATCCCATCCCGGCAGCCAGTACAATAGCCGCCAGTATGCCAATGACTGAACTTTGCGTGATTGAAAGTACAATGGCAGAAAGCAAAACCAGAACCATGGCCAGCAGGCTCATTTTTTCCCCTCCTGCCTTATCGGCGAAAGAGCCACCTGGTACCCTAAGCAGCGATGCCAGTAGCGAGAAAATGGCGGTAAACAGACCAGCTTTCACACCACTGAATCCCTGAAACTGATTCCAATAAGTGGGAAACCAGGCAGTGAGGGCTATAAAACCGCCGAATGTGGTAAAATAAAGGACAACCAGTGCCCAGGTGTTTTTCACTTTTGCAGAATTGATTAGGCTATCTTTGACCCCACCTGAAGGGAAAATTTCCTGTCCGAGCTTTTTGGCTTCCTCCTTACTATCGTCAACACTCATTTTGGCATCACGAAACTGAAAAAAATAGGCATTTACACCCAGCTTAGCATAAATCAGAAGGCCAATAAAAAGGAAAATAAACCAGGCAAAGTAAGCCGATATGAAGCCATAGTGAGCAAGATATAACGGCAGGATAAGCGAGAATATACCTGGTGCCAGGTTTCCTAAACCGGCATAAGTGCCCAACGCTTTACCTTGTTTTTTCTGAGGATACCAATAGGAGGTTTGTCCAATTCCTACCGAAAAGGTGGCAATACCACAACCGCTGAGGAATCCAAAGAATAAAATCAGGCCATACATACCCTGCATATGGTTTGGATAGCTAAAGTGCAGCAACAGGGTGACTCCTCCCAAACCGATGACTGACAACAAGAGGAGAATAAAAAATGGTTTTTTTCCTCCTGTTGTATCAACCCAGGCCCCGAAAGGGATGCGCAATAACGACCCGGAAAGTGAAGGAATTGCCACCAGTAGTCCCAGGAGAGTGGAGCTGATTCCCATTGCATCTTTAAAATTTACGGCGGTTGGACCATAGAGCGAGACGGCTGCGAAGCCGAAGAAGAAACCCAGGGTGGTTCCTAGTAAGCCCCGTTTAGGTGTGCCTTTTACCTGAAAAGTATCCATAATAGCTAATTGATTTTGTTAACCACAGAACAGTGGCGGATATCTGATTGTTTTTTACATCCTATCTTAATCTATTGCGGGTCAGTAGTTTGTATTTAGACTGACTTAAAAGAAGCAGGAGAAAATCCCGAAACTCCGGAAGTATCACAAGACTTTACTCATATTCGAAGCCTGAATGTCGGAAAGCGAATATTGTCATATCATTTAGTGAAATGGCCGGAAAAAATAACCCGGGATTGAAAGGTCAAAATTATATTTTCAATGCCCGGGTTTAGTCAATTTCCAAAACTCAGAGTTTACTGAAAAAAGTCGGTTTGAACGTAAGCATCAACCACGCCCAATTATTGGAATTTTTGTAGTTTCCACCTTTCAATACCTGAAGAGTTTGTGTTGCCATCATTTGCGAATATCCTCCGCTAACAGATACATCGTTGGAGAAGTTATAATTCGCTGAAAAATCGATTTCAGCTCCCAGGTTACTCTTATAATCCTTCCAGGTTCCGTCACCTTGTAAAGCCGATACTTTTGCAGCAGCAAAGAAATAATGGGGGATTAATTTGAACGTAAACTTATTTACTTTTTGAGTTAATGGTAGACTCACATCAAACAAACCATTGCTGTACATGAAGTTTCCTACGTAAAAGTAGTCCATCCAGCCATCAAACTTATGGTTCGTTCCGTAAAAGGGTTTGAATGATTTATCCGTTTGGTTCAAAGCCTGTTCTTTGGAAGAAGTCCCCGAAAGATATTCGCCCCCCAGGCCGAATGTAAATTCAGATGGCAATGAATAGGTAACACCAGCTGCAGCATATTCTGCGGAGAGGGTCTTATCGAGTTTGTTTTTCCCTCCCTGATAATAGAACGAGGCATTAAATTTCAGCGGGTTCGATTTATAGGTAAACCTGCCGCCATAGGTTTGACTGTAAACAACTGTCTGGGAATTATTTAATTCATTATAAGGCATACCGTTGTTTAAAAACAGCAGGCTTAGTCCCGTTTTGCTGAACCGTTCATGGTACCAGATGTACTGAAAGGTTTTATAATTACTAACAAGATAATCAGTCTTATAAAGCGCTTCGCTTTGGGCGTTTTGCGCAATACCAACATCTATTTCCGTCGTTTTGTTGGGGCGGTATTTAAAAATCGCTGCATCGTGACTTCTTGCCTGCTGCGTCCAGTCCACACCTCCAAAAATCCTTTGGTCATCGTAAGATATTTCCTGCCTTCCGATTTTGAAAGCCAGCTTTTTACTAAAGATCATTTCGCCCCATGCCTGGTGAATAGCTGTCCCGTAAACATCAGAGCTGTTGAGCTGCGGAACATCGCCCCACACGCGAACGTTCTGTAATGCGATGCCAAATTTAAACATCTTACTTCCGTAGGAAAGATTCAGTCTCGTACGCTGCGATATGAAATTGGCTGCTGAATTTCCATCCGGGATAATTGTCTTATAACCATGGCGAAATTCGTACCGGGGACGGATTTCTCCCGAAAAAGTGAGTGATTGAGCATTCAAATTCCCTCCCCAAAAGGGAAAAAGAATCGAAACGATTACAAATAGATGAAATATTTTTTTCATGCTTTTATTGTTAAACTGATTAGAAAATAGTTGCCGTTGTTAATCAACAGAAGTCGCATGATTACCAGGCTCCTGCATTATCTTCGATATACGATGCGACTTTTTAATGAGCAATCGGAAAACCCACATACGGACCCGCCGGGTAAGAGGCCAAAGGCCAATTATTAGAACTCCGGCCCGATGATGATCATCGATCGCCCTTTGGTTTTTGCCGCGTTTTCCGCAAACTGGCGAGCGACGGTGGCACCTGTTCTTTCGGAATACCGGCGATTTGTTCCTGCCATAACGGGATGTAAGGCGGATTTTCATCATAACGCCTAGCTGCATGGGGATTATCAAGCCGCGCTTCTGTCCGTAATGGCCGGTCATGAGAACGAAAACAGTGCAACAGCGCGGTTACTCCGCTCAAACCGGTGACGGATAGCAGGAGCAGAAAAAAAATGTTTTTTTCACCTGTCGTATCGCCCCTGGTCACCAAAGGAATGCCAGGCAGTGAGGAGGTATGGGAGGGAGTAGCCACCAAGAGTCCGAACATCGTGGCGCTCAGTTCTATGAGCTCTTTAAAATTGCCAGAGGGGGGGCCATATAACGAATCGGCTGCAAAGCCAAAGAAGAACCCGAGTGTTGTTCCGGGAGAGCCTCTTCCGGAAGAGCCTTTAACCTGAAGAGTATCCATAATAGCTAATTGATTTTGTTAACCACGGAACAGTAGCGGTTGTCCGATTGTTTTTTATACTCTGACTTAATCTTTTGCAGGTCAGCAGTTTGTATTTAGACTGACTTAAAAGAAGGATGAAGGTTGGGTATCGTAAACAGCTGATATGGGGTTGGCTCAGGCAAAGGTTCAGGCGAAGGCAAAGGTGAAGACGAAGACAGAGAGTGGGAGAATTGGAGACCACTGATTGGCACGGATTTGAATCACGGATTTACGCGGACGGATGACGATGCTTTGGAATGGTGGTGTGGTTGGGGCTTACTGATTTACATAATTAGGTTATAGGACAATCAGGCCCACGGTTGGGTTGTGGGGGTTGTTCCTATGAACTGCATGTTATGTAAATTCAGTTGGTGTTGGCAAGGTTATATTTGGGGCGCAACGCTGCCAGGGGCGCTATGGGGGCAGCGGACTTTTTGTTGGGACACCCGGGAAGGCTACAGCTTTTTGACTTTGCACCTGGGACTATGTAATAGACGGATGAACTGGCTTCAGCAAAACGCACTGAAACCCCGACTTACCGAAAGGCAAAGTGCTGTAACGTGTTGGAGGTGGCCACACAAAAAGTGTGACCCAAATAATACCCGGTGTGTGAGTGTGGGGTGGCTTTTTCTGTAAATACGAATTATGGCAGCGCGCAATGACTACCCGTATGAATTACGCGTATAAATGGCTATGGATACGGATGGGCGCGGATAAAATGGTCGTACCTTCACCACGAGCTATTCCACAAAGGTTCGGTTTCCCAACCCGGAGGGAAGCCCATGGCACCCGGATGGATGTTGTTGTATTTTTTCAACAATGCATTGAAGTCGGCTACCAAGGTGTGTCCGTTGTCGAGGGACTGCAGCAGAAAGATGATAATTGATAAGATGTAGTACGTTCTGTTGTTTTGAATGCTCGTGTTGTTCAACCATCGCAAATTGGGAGTTGTAGGATAGGCTGGCTGTATCCGCATCACTCTGTTCCACAGTCGGGAATGATGTGCACAAACGTTTCTGACATAAACGAGACTATGTAGCCAGGAACCAAACGTCTTATCATCCACGCCAAACCACCGGGCTACTTCCCGTTTACTTCTCCCCGGCTTGAAATTGTTATATAATTTGGACAATGAGCCAAATGACATGATTTCGAATGCCGTCCAGCACGGGGGCAACGGATTTGAATATTTATTTTTAAACGCCCGTATAAACTGGGCATCACTGCGATGGTATTCAATGCTTATTTTATCAATGGTGTCGCTGTGCTTCTTCTTATCAATAAACAGATTCGGGTCGGTGTACCAAAATGCGCCATAATGGTGTGACAGAATGTAAATCATTTTGGCTCTAACCGCAATTTCTATTTTTTCCATTTCGTTGGTGACCAGCTGACGCAGTTCCCGGTCGAACTGATAAATGCGATAGGCTGTATCAAAACTGGCGCCCGCCTTAAACAGGTGTTTTTGTTTATCTGCCAACAGTGGATACCAATACCCGCTTAACCGGTAATAACTTTTTAATTCGAGAAGGCGCAGAAATTCACTCTCATCAGCGATGTTCAGTCCTCGCGATTTTAATTGTTGAAGTTGGTCGGCATAGGAAAGTGCAGGTTTATTGTAAGACACTTTCTTTTTCATAGCAGGTATAAAAATAAAAAGCTCACCCTGAGCGCGCTGTTCTTACGGGAAGCGGGGTAAGCATGTTGTTACAAAGATATAAATTCGATTTTGAATAACACAGATATTCACAGATTTTTATCACGGATTGACACGGAGGGTAGCTCATGTATGGTTTGACGTTGAACGGAGTGAGAGTGCGCAAGGAAAGAAAGCGGGTGCGGACTGGGAGGAAATGACAACGTAGAGGCGTCATGACTAAGGAGGCCGGACCTGCTTTGCGCGGTGCCGAAGGTTGTTGACTGTTGGGTTTTTCGGCAAGGTTGGGCAACGGCCTGCAGGCACGTTGGGATGAAATGGAGAAGGTGAGTAAGGCCATGTAGCAAGTTCTCTAAGAACTACGCTAAAATCCTTCTCCGGCTTGTGAGACCTCCAGTAGGAGAAGACAGGTTACGAGCAACGGGGTTATTTTGCTGAATTTTCCAGTTGACGCCTTGTACGATAATCTTTTGGCGTTACTCCCTTCAGTTTTTTGAAGGTACGGTTATAATAGGGAACATCATTAAAGCCAACAGCGTAGCATATATCAGCGATGGGCATGTTCGTTTCCTGTAACATCAGGCAGGATGAGTCGATGCGGAATTCATTGAGGAAAGTAAAAAATGATTTTCCTTTTGACCGTTTAAAAAAGACACAAAATGACGAACGGTTCATGCCTACGTAATTTGCCACATCATCGAGTGCTATGGAATTTTGGTAGTTATTAAAAGTGAACCGGTATATGTCCTGCATTTTCGCCGTACTTTTATTTTGCTTGCCAAGATAACCTACAATTCGTTTTTCATTCGAAGAAGCAATAACATCCAGCAAATTGAGCAAAGATGACAATTGCTCCAGATTGTTTTGCGACTTCATGGCCACCATTATTTTCTGCAATGTCCCTAAGGTTTTACCCCCAAAAGCTATTGCCTGCTGATACTGCCTGATTTGTGATATCACCTGTTCCGTTTCCGGAAAAACTGTGGTGCATTTCTCCAGCAACGAGTCGGGAAAAATGATAGTGATATTTTCGATTTTTCCTTCTTCATCGTAGTTGTGCTCATCGAAGGACCAGCAATGAGGAATATTGGGCGGAAGCAGCACGACTTCTCCGTGCGAGAAGGTCTCCACCATATCGCCGGCAATGCGTGTTCCGCTACCCGTTATTACATAGGATAGCTCCCATTCAGCATGCTGATGAAAGGTGATTTGTTCGTCCCAAACAATATGAACATGGTCGTAAAAAAAAGACTTGCTATTACCGATGGGAACCTGACAATATTTTATTTCTTCCGGCATACATTCAATTGTATGTGGTCAATATTACAAAAATCCGACAATAATTATTTAAAATGTGACAATAATTCAACGAAGCATTCAGCTTTATTTGTAAAAATTACAATATCCTAACCTATGAATTATACTTCTGCAGCGTCTTTTAAAGACTCCAAAAAGCACTATGAAATTCTTGACGGACTGCGCGGTGTAGCCGCGGTATTGGTTGTTATGTTTCATCTGTTGGAAACATTTACCCACGGTGATAATGCGAAACAAATCATCAATCACGGTTATATGGCCGTGGATTTCTTCTTTGTCCTTTCGGGGTTTGTTATCGGTTATGCCTACGATGACCGCTGGAGTAAAATGAGCCTGGGAAACTTTTTTAAACGTCGGTTAATCCGACTTCACCCAATGATTATCATGGGGATGATCGTTGGAGCTGTTACCTTTTACTTCCAGGGCGGTGCATTCCCGATGATAAATGAAGTGCCGGTGTGGAAAATGCTGCTGGTGATGCTGATTGGCTTTACGTTGCTTCCGGTTCCTCCTTCCCTGGATATCAGGGGCTGGACAGAAATGCATCCCCTTAACGGTCCGGCCTGGTCTCTCTTCTTTGAATACATTGCCAACATTCTATACGCGCTTTTCATTCGGAAGTTTTCCAATAAAGTGCTGGCGGTGCTGGTTTTTATTGCGGGAGCGGCACTACTCCACCTGGCCGTAACCAGTCAGAACGGTGATATTATTGGCGGTTGGTCGATAGATCCCACTCAGCTACGTATTGGCTTTACCCGGTTGCTATACCCGTTTTTTGCCGGCTTATTACTCTCACGTATCAGCAAACCGGGCCATATTAAACATGCTTTCCTTTGGACCAGCCTTTTGTTAATCGTGGTTCTTTCCATCCCCAAAATAGGGGGAAGTGAACATGTTTGGTTGAACGGACTTTATGATGCTTTGGTCATTATTTTTGTATTCCCGCTTATCGTTTTCGTTGGAGCCAGTGGCGAAGTTAACGGAAGATATTCTTCGAAGATTAACAAATTCCTGGGCGATATTTCCTACCCGTTGTACATCACTCACTACCCGTTTATTTACATGTTTATGAGTTGGGTGGAAAAGAACCATATTTCTTCAATCGAATCGTTACCTGTTGCACTCCTTGTTCTCGTCGTAACCATTACCCTGGCTTATGTGAGCGTGAAGTTGTATGATATACCTGTCAGAAGGTGGCTGTCGAAGCGTTTCATGAGTCGCACCAGGGCGGCAAAATAGTCGGAAACATGTACGCAAATAGTTATAGACGGCTGATCGTATTCTTTCTTTTATGGATTGTTTTGATTAGTAATGGATACTCAGCAACTGTGCGATTTTATTCCGGGACTGATAATCGTCCCGGAATAAATAATCGCGAAGATACCGTAAGTCAACCCAAGCGAGTGTATCATACACTACGTATTTCGAAACCCCCAATAATCGATGGCAAACTGGATGACAGTTGCTGGAAGCTTGGGGAGTGGCAAAGCGATTACACCCAATTTTCACCTACTTATAAGGCAAAACCTTCTCACAAGACTGAATTAAAGGTCCTGTATGACGATAAGAGCATCTTTGTGGCTATTCGTGCTTATGATGATATGAAAAAAATGACCCGAAAACTGGGCCGTCGCGATAACTGGGAAGGAGATATTGTGGGAGTACATTTCGATAGTTATTTTGATCACCGGACTGCTTTCGAGTTCGATCTTACTTCTGCCGGGCAAAAACTCGACGTGTGGGTTTCGAATGATGGCTGGGATGAGAACTGGAATGCTGTCTGGTACGGCAAAGTGGCCTACGAGGATTCGGCCTGGACAGCAGAATTTGAAATTCCGCTGAGTCAGTTGCGCTATAGTTCTTCGCCGAATCAGGTCTGGGGACTTAATTCGTGGCGAAGAATTGATCGGTTGCAGGAAGAGGACCAATGGAACCTGGTGGCGAATGACGGTACCGGTTTGGTTTATACTTTTGGTGAGTTGCATGGTCTGAAAGGACTAAAAAAAGCTAAGCGAATAGAATTATCCCCCTATGTTTCGGGTAAGCTAACCACTTCCAGAAAAATTCCCGGCAATCCTTTTGCCAAAGGAGCAGAGTGGAAGGGCCAGGGCGGGTTGGATGCTAAAATTGGCATTACCAACAACTTTACGTTGGATGCAACTATCAATCCCGATTTTGGTCAGGTCGAAGCCGACCCGTCTGTCATGAATCTTTCGGCTTTCGAGACCTATTTTGAAGAGAAACGCCCCTTTTTCGTCGAAGGCAAGAATATTTTTGATTTTACTTTTGATGAAGACCAGTTGTTTTATACGCGCCGTATCGGACATGCTCCATCCTATATCCCTCCTTACGACACCATCAGTATGCCGGAAAACACGACGATTGGAGGTGCACTAAAGTTATCGGGAAAGACAGCCGACGGGTTGTCATTGGGGATTATTGAGTCGTTTACGTTAAAGGAGAAAGCTGATATTTACCACAATGGAGAGAAATCACAACAAGTAGTCGAGCCTTTGACCAACTATTTCATTGGTCGCTTTCAAAAGGATTTTGACAGGGGAAACACGCTGTTTGGAGGAATTATTACTCAAACGCACCGGGCGATTGAAAATAATTACCTAGATTTTCTTTCAAGGGATGCGCTGACCTACGGTCTCGATTTCACCCGGTATTGGAAGGATCGAAAGTATTTTTTTGAAGCAAAAGCAATTGGAAGTAATATCAGTGGAGACCGGGAAGCTATCATCAGGCTACAAACTTCGTCGGCGCGGTACTTCCAGCGACCTGATGTAACAGGAATCACCTTCGACACTGCGCGGACAGCACTAAACGGGTACGGAGCGTCGGTAAAAATCGGAAAATGGAGTAAAGGACACTGGCGGTATAACGAAGAACTGGTGATGCGCTCACCCGGATTGGAGTTAAACGATTTGGGATACATGACTATTTCTAATATCCTGAAAAACAATACCCATATCACTTATGACGAGAAAGAGAATACCCGGGTATTTAAGACCTATACTTTTAACCTGTTGCAGCAAAATGCATGGAATGCTCACGGCGATGGTCTGTATTCGCTGTTTTCGCTGACAGCTGAAACTGAGTTGATGAATAGCTGGACCGCCCAGGTTGTGGGACAGTTCAAATTCCGAACGATTGATGAGCGGTTATTGAGAGGAGGCCCTTCCATGAAAGTTCCTGATTTGTTACAGTATTCCTGGGCTTTCTATACCAACCGGTCTAACAACCTCTACTTTGGGATTACCGGAAATTACCAAAAAGGGTTATCAGGAAACCTGGACTATTTTACGTTTACCCCGGATATTAGCTACCGGCCGTTTTCCAACCTGGTTTTGTCTCTGCAACCGACCTACCTTCGGAACAATGACGAGTTGCAATATATCGGGCAATTCGAAAGAACATCTTCGGATAAAATTTATTTGCTGGGAACCGTTGATAACCGGAACCTGGGCTTTACCTTCCGGGCTGATTTGGCCATTACACCTGAGTTGACGATTCAATACTACGGAAGTCCTTTTGTTTCCATAGGTAAATTCTCCGACTTTAAAGAGGTTGTCAATCCGCTTAATACCAGATATACTGACAGGTTTCATATTGTAACACCGGAAAAAGAAGGATCCATGTATCATTTCGACAGGAATGGGGATGGTGTTGCCGATTACAGTATTCCTAACCCTGATTTTAATTTTCAGCAGTTCAGGAGTAACCTTGTGGTCCGATGGGAATATAAAGCGGGGTCGACATTTTATTTCGTCTGGGCACAAGACAGAACCGCATTTGAACCGGCTGGACCTTTTGACTTCTCAAAGGGCTTTAAGCGAATGTTCAATATTTATCCGAATAATATCTTTATGATCAAGTTTAATTATTGGTTTTCCAGTTAGGGGCAATAGAAGCTATAGGTTTTATTTACTCAATTGTGACTGTTGTTGTTCTGCATTTTTTCTTTGATGAACTGCACATCGGTTTGGAGTTGGTGGAGACTCTGGGCGAGGTGGCCGGGACTTACTTCGCCGGCGGGCATTTCGGAACTGATGTAGTTGGTGAACTTCCAGATTTCGCGAATTTCGACTACCTGTATTTCATATGGTTCATACAGAGGGTTCAGTGAAATGAGCCTAAGCTTTCCTTCCTCTTTGACGTGGTTCTCGATGATTTTAAAGACAATTCCCTCGTCCAATGTCAGGATGATGCAAGCATCGCCGTCTTTCAGCGTGTTCCAGTCCTGGACAAATTCTCCCGTTACCCAGGCACCCGGTGGAACCGGTAACATGGAATCGCCACTTATCTGGAACGTGCGGTATTTCCTTTCGGTTGACAGGAACGGTAGCCGGAAAGTCGGCAGTTCACTGACAAACTCCGGGTCGGCAAACCCACTGGTGTAACCGGCCTTTGCTTTTTCGGGTACCAGTTCAATGTTTTCGTCATTATTGCTGTCGACGGTAGTGGTGAGCACGCGTAGTTTGCTGCCTTTGACATACACATCATATCCACTCTCGAGTTGCCTGAGTTCACTGTCGCGAAGTTTCGACATATCGACTTTCACCAATGTATCGATGGAGATGCCGAAGTAATCGGAGAAGGCGATCAGCTGAGGCAAAGCCGGTGTGGCGACCCCGTTTTCATATCCTCCCAACGTGGGCCTTTTCATCTTCAATGCGAACGCCACTTCGCCCTGGGTCCGTCCCCGGCGTTTTCGTAAGAGCTTAATGTTTTGAGCAAAATACATCGGAGTTACCTTTTAAATTTTGATTTATTTTATTTCCGCTATTATTCGCTGTTTTTCAATCATATAACACTTTACAGGAGTACTGATTTTTCCATTTGTATTTGTGTATTTCAGGAATAATGCTTAGAATATAATCACAAAAATGATTAGAATCTAAGCAAAAATACAACAACGTTCTGAATAATAAAAGCCTTCCGGTATTTTCCCGGTAGGGCAACAAAAAAACAGCAGGCCGGCAGGGAGCCACAGCAGGCATTTCCCGACCCAACGGAACCATTTCCCAATTCAAGGCAACAGGCAACGGAAACAGGTTCCCTGCCGCTTTTTTTTTGAGAAAGCATGTGTAGAGATAATGGCAACGATGACAGCAACAGCAGAAAGCGGAAAAAAGACCGTGGTGCATTTGGACCTCGACACCTTTTTTGTATCGGTGGAACGGTTACACCACAGCGAACTGAACGGCAAGCCCGTCCTTATTGGGGGCATGTCGGAACGGGGCGTGGTAGCGAGTTGCAGTTATGAAACCCGGCTTTTCGGTGTCCATTCGGGTATGCCCATGAAAATGGCCCGGCGGCTTTGTCCTGATGCCCGCATTATACGTGGCGATATGGAGAGCTACAGCCGCTACTCTGATACCGTTACCGAAATTATTGCCGAACGTGCACCTGTTTATGAGAAGGCTTCCATCGATGAACATTACCTGGACATCACCGGTATGGACCGGTTCTTTGGCAGCCTGAAGTGGTCGCAGGAACTGCGGCGTACTATTATCAAGGAAACCGGGCTACCGATTTCCTTTGGACTTTCGGTTAATAAAACCGTTTCAAAGATTGCCACGGGTGAAGCCAAACCTAACGGTGAACTAGAGGTGGCTGCCAATGTGGTTCAACCTTTCCTCAATCCCTTATCCATCAGGAAAATCCCGATGGTTGGGCCTCAGACCTACCATTTGCTTAATTCGATGGGGATTAAAACAATCCGCACACTGGCGGAGATTCCGCCGGAAATGTTGCAACAGGTGTTGGGAAAGAACGGTATGGTTATCTGGAAGAAGGCGCACGGTATTGACCCGACTCCGGTGCAACCTTATTCGGAACGGAAATCCATCAGCACCGAACGTACCTTTGAGCGCGACACCACCGATGTTCTTTTCCTGGAGCAACTGTTGGTGAGTATGGCTGAAAAGCTCGCCTTTGAATTGCGCAGCCAGGAGAAAATGACTTCCTGTGTGACGGTGAAGATCCGGTATTCCAATTTCGATACCCATTCACAGCAAAAGCGCATTGCCTATACGCAGTTTGACCACACGCTGATAGAGATTACCAAAGAGCTGTTCCGGAAGCTATACCAGCGCCGGATGCTTATCCGGCTTATCGGGGTACGGTTCAGCCACCTGATTAACGGAACACAGCAACTCGACCTGTTCACGGATTCTTCGGAAATGGTCAACCTGTACCTGAGCATGGACCGCATCAAGCAACGGTTTGGCAGTACGGCCATTCGCCGGGCCTCGGGCGTGGCTGCCCGGAAGGTGATTGACGACATGAAGACACTACAGGACACGCCGCCAGGTAAACTGGTGATCCGGAAAGGATATTATCACTAAATCAGATAAACCACTGGCTTATGTACCTGAATACACATTCTTACTACAGTCTGCGGTACGGCACCCGATCGCCGGAGCAACTGGCTGAAGCCTCGGCAAAAATGGGCGCTCCTGCCATGGCCGTTACCGATATCAACAATTCGACAGCGATTGTCGATTGGGTGCGGGAAGCTGAAAAAGTTGGTGTCAAGCCCATTGCTGGTATTGATTTCCGAAACGGTGACCAACAATTGTATGTTGGTTTGGCCCGGAATAATGAAGGCTTCCGGGAACTCAACGAATTTCTGAGTACACACCTGATTGCCGGTTCGCCGCTGCCCGACAATCCTCCCACCCTTCCCCATGTGTATTTCATTTTTCCTTTCGGGGAGAAGCCCATCCACTCGTTACGGGAAAATGAGTTCCTGGGCGTGCGCCCCGAACAGTTGAACCGTGTTCAGGTTACTATTCCGGAAGGAGAACAAAAGAAACTGGTGGCTTTTCAACCGGCTACTTTTGCCGGCCCAAATGATTTTGAGTTGCACCGTCATTTGCGGGCGATTCAACATAACACCCTGCTAAGCAAATTAACGCCGGAACAACTGGGCAATGAGCATGACCGACTTCTACCATTTGAGGAATTGAAGACATTCTATGCCGGCTTCCCGGAGATTGTCAAGGCAACAGAACGTTTGACAAAAGAATGTGAAATACATTTTGACTTTACCCGGGTGAAGAATAAGCAAACCTTTACCGGGAGCAAGGAAGAGGATACGGCTTTACTCGAGAGACTGGCCTTGGAAGGTTGCCGGTACCGGTACGGTGATAACCCGGAAGCCATACAGCGCGTCAGGAAAGAACTGAAGGTGATCAACGAACTGGGCTTTTCGGCCTATTTCCTGATTACCTGGGATATCATCCGGTATTCGATGCAGCGCGGATTTTACCATGTGGGACGTGGTTCCGGGGCCAATTCTGTCGTTGCGTATTGCCTGAAGATTACCGACGTTGACCCGATAAAGCTCAACCTTTATTTTGAGCGGTTCATCAATCCCAAGCGGACTTCTCCGCCTGATTTCGACATTGATTTCTCGTGGCGTGACCGCGATGAGATACAACGCTACATCTTTGAAAAGTATGGTTGGCGTCATACCGCATTGTTGGGAACTATCAATACCTTCCAGGGAAAATCGATTCTGCGTGAGTTGGGAAAAGTTTACGGACTTCCCAAGGGTGAGATTGACCAACTGATTGAAAGTCCGGAGACAGAGATAAAAGAAAGCAAACTCTACCGACATATCTTTTCCATCGGTTCGATGATGCAGGATTTTCCAAACCTGCGGAGTATCCATGCAGGCGGTATACTTATCAGCGAAGAACCCATTACCTGTTATACTGCACTCGATTTGCCACCGAAAGGATTGCCAACGACTCAATGGGACATGTACGTCGCCGAAGATTTACGCTACGAAAAACTCGATATTTTGAGCCAACGGGGCATCGGGCATATCAACGATAGCGTGGACATCGTTAAAGCCAACTGGGGCGAGGAAATCGACATTCACCGGGTGAATGAGTTCATGCAGGATGAACAGACCCGCCGACAACTCCGGTCAGGAGAAACCATCGGCTGCTTTTACATCGAAAGTCCGGCCATGCGGGGTTTGCTGAAAAAGCTGCATTGTGATAATTACCTTACCCTGGTTGCCGCCAGTTCGATTATCCGGCCGGGCGTTGCGAAAAGCGGTATGATGCGCGAATATATTCACCGTTTTCACCATCCGGATGGTTTTAGCTATCTGCACCCGGTGATGAAAGAGCAGCTTGAAGAAACCTATGGTGTGATGGTGTACCAGGAAGATGTGCTGAAAGTGTGCCATCATTTTGCCGGGCTCGATTTGGCGGATGCCGATATCCTGCGCCGGGCGATGAGCGGTAAGTACCGTTCGAGAACAGAGTTTCAACGCATTGTCGACCGTTTTTTCAGCAACAGTCATTCTTTAGGCCGGCCGCCGGAGATTGTGAAGGAGGTCTGGCGTCAGATTGAGAGCTTTGCCGGCTATTCCTTTTCGAAAGCACACTCGGCCTCCTATGCGGTGGAAAGTTTTCAGAGCCTTTACCTGAAAGCCCATTACCCGCTTGATTTCATGGTCGCGGTCATCAACAATTTTGGTGGTTATTACCGGACGTGGGTCTATGTGAATGAGGCCCGGCGCTGCGGAGCGAATATCGAACCACCCTGTGTGAACCGCAGCACCGTCGATACTACCATTTACGGACGGAATATTTTCCTGGGCTTTAACCTGATGAACAACCTCGAGCACAAGCTGCAGCAGGACATCGTCCGGGAGCGAAAAAGAGCCGGTGATTTCAAATCCATGGAGCAATTTGTTTCCCGGCTGAAAATTGGCATCGAGAACCTGATCCTGCTGATCCGCATCGGTGCGTTCCGGTTTACCGGAAAACCCAAGATGCAATTGCTGTGGGAGGCTCACATGCTATTGGGCAAAAAGCAGCCGAGCACCCCGCACCAGCTTTTTGAACCGGAACAGAAGGAATGGCAACTTCCACAACTCAGCCAGACAGCGGAAGAGGCCGCTTATGATGAGATAGAAATCCTGGGATTTCCGGTCACCTGCACCTGGTTCGATTTACTGGAGACAAAGTTTCGTGGTGAAATCATGGCCAAAGACCTGATGAACAACCTGGGGAAACGCGTCCGGATGGTGGGAACGCTGGTGACCATCAAGTATGTGCGGACTGTGCGAAAAGAGACCATGCATTTCGGAAGCTTTCTCGATGTGACCGGTGAATTTTTCGAGACCACTCATTTCCCATCGTCGCTCAAGCAGTATCCTTTCCGCGGAGATGGCGTATACCTGATGTTGGGAAAGGTGACCGAGGAATTCGGACATCCCAGCCTGGAGGTTGAGAAACTGGCCCGGCTTCCCCTGAAGAACCCAAAAGAACAATGAGATAATTTGTTTTGATGCAATTTAAGCGCAAAGCGTGTAACTTTATTGAACTAAGAATTTAAAACCAGTTGTTATGTGCGGTCGATTTATCCTGGCAAGCGATTTAACTGCCATTCAAAAACGATTTGATGTTGCGGTTCCTGAAGGGCTTGATTTTACCCCTTCATACAATATTGGGCCGGGCAAATACTCTCCCGTTATTACGAATACCGCTCCCGGCGAACTACAGCTTTTCCGTTTTGGTCTGACACCCTTTTGGTCGAAAAAGAAGAGCATGATGTTCATCAACGCCCGTTCGGAAGGTGACCAGAACAAAGAGGATGCAACCGACTACAAAGGCGCGAAAGGTATTATTGCCAAACCTGCCTTCCGGAAACCAATTCGTTCACAGCGCTGTCTTATTCCGGCCGATGCCTTCATTGAGGGAACAACCAAAGAGAAGTTGAGCAAGCCTTTTGTGGTTTATCTAAAAGAGCATGTACGCCCCTTTGCCTTTGCCGGCATCTGGGATGTGTGGGCGGACCAGGAAACCGGAGAAGAGATTTCTTCGTTTGCCATCATTACTGCATCGGCGAATGCTTTGCTGCAGAAGATTCCTCACCACCGGTCACCGGTTATCTTGCACCGGGAATATGAACGGCAATGGTTGGACCCGAAAGCTCCATTGGAGGAAATCACTTCGCTTCTGGAGCCGTACCCGGCAGAACTTATGAATGCTTATCCGATTGATCCGAAAATCAAGAGCCCACGAGAAGACGGGCGGCAATTGATTGAACCGATTGGCGAACGCCTGGTACCGGAATTTGATATCGATGGCAGTGATCGGCACTTCATCAAAGGGATGGGTAGGAATAAGCGGAATAAGGATGAGGTGTAGGTGAGAATGGGAGAAATGGAGAAAAGGTGAGTGGGGAAAATGGGAAGCGGAGATTGGGAGAATTGGAGACCACAGATTGGCACGGATTGTTATCACGGATTTGCGCGGACGGATGACGATGCTATGGAATGGTGGTGTTATGTAAATTCAGTTGGTGTGGGCAGGGTGTTATTTGGGCGCAACGCTGCCAGGGGCGCTATGGGGGCAGCGGTCTTTTTGTTGGGGGGAGTTACTATCTTTGAATGGGCAGCAACTTCATTGTTTTAGCCGAAAATGGAACGAATACCTTAGGATGTGAAAAGAAAATTTAATCTTTTTTCACAAATAGCTGTAGATATTTTTAATAGATAGTGAACCAGTTGATTAAGAGGAATTTCATTCGTGATTAGTATTTGTCTGGAATAAAGCTCTTTTGGCATTTGTATTGGAATTTCTACTTTTGGAACAGAGTTATGCTTAACAAAGCAGGACATATCCTCACAGCCCTGATACTACTAACTTCTACTTTCGGGGTAACGATCAACAAGCACTATTCCCATGGTCGGTTGTTTGATGTGGAGGTTTATGCCAATGCGCAATCGTGCTGTACTCCCGAACATCATGATATGAATGGCTGTGCGGATACACATGAGCATTACCAGGTGGCCAGCGATTTTCTGGCGTCGAGTTTCGACAATGATTTTCAGGCTCCGGTACTTGATCTTTTTGCTCCTGTATTAATCGTTCCTGCAGTCGAACTTCCTATTACTTCGGAAGTTCCTTCTTCTTTTTATACTCATCAGACAAGTCTTCCCCTTTATGATGCAGGGGATAGGTGCGCCCTTATGCAGGTATTCCTCTGTTGATTTATTCGCTCTAACCGTAACGTCGTTATCGCTTTTACACAGCTGGTTTCGTTCAGTGATGAGCAGACAGACCGTGTTGTCCGATAACTTTGGGAACAGATGTGGTGCTTAATACAATCAACTTTCCAATAAGCATGATCTCGTTTGCCAATGTCTGGCGTTACAGGCAGTCAACTTTCTTATCGTATTTCTAACGGTTGACTTAAATTCTCCCAATGAGATGGCAAATAGTGGTAATTGTATAACTCTTTGTGAAAATTATATAACCCTTTTGCGGTAGCATGTTTCTAATTTTGTCATGATGATAGTAACATCGTGTCTGGAAAATAATAGCTTTTTTCTTGGTCAGAATAGTTGTAAGAGACACCTTAAATCATATTTCAATGAACAGATACAAGTTAATAGGATTGTTACTGATTCTCGCGATAAGTCTGCCGGCGTTCGCGCAGAGTCAGGATGATTCTTTAAATGGCTTGATTCAACAAGCCGAAAAAGTAAATCCGAGCCTATCGATGTTGCAGGCTCAATTAAAGGCTGCGAGGGAGAATATCCAGGTGGGGACGCACCTTCCGGACCCGGTAGCCAATCTGGGATTGATGAATGTTCCGACGAATAGTTTTTCGCTGAACCAGGAAGCGATGACCGGCAAAGTTCTTGGTGTGGCACAGGCGATTCCTTTTCCGGGAAGTCTGAAAGCCAAAGCGGCCGTTAAATCGATGGACACGCTCATTATTCGTCAGCAAATTGCCGATTTGGTCAACCAGATACAGGAACAAGTTTCGGAGCTCTATTACAACCTCCAGGAGAAAAGAGCGGATGTCGGTTTGACAAAGGAAAGCCTGGATTTACTGAAACAGATTTCGGTGGTTGCCAAACGAAAGTTTGAAGTGAAGACCGCCAGTCTGCAGAATGTGATCGAGGTGGAAGTTCAAAAAACCCGGCTGCAGGATAAGATTGAAACTTTAAAAGGTGAGGAGTCGACGTTACAGGCCAAACTAAACGGCTTTTTGTTGCGCAACGACTCTGTTTATATTCCAACTGAAAGGATTGTTCCTATCACCCACGAGTATGTAAAAACCGATTCACTTCTGGCCTTAGCCAAGGAAAACAGGCCGGTTTTGAAAGAGATTAAACTTCATGAAACGAAGGCTGAATTGATGCAAAAGGAAGCCAAGTACACTTTCTATCCCAATTTTAAAGTAGGTGTACAGTACACACAGCGAGGCTTCAATAGAGTTAGTGGAGCGGATTACAAGGATTTACTGGGCGTAGCGGTCGGCGTGACGATTCCGATCAACTATGGAGGAAACAAGACTGCAAAAGTCAACCGCGCCCGTTTCCAGCAGGATGCCTTCAGTCAACAATATCAGCATTCGCTGCAGGTTTTACAGCAACATTTCGGAGCCATCAATTCGCAAATGAGTGCCCTGAAAAAACGGGAAAAACTGCTTACGACCACGTTACTGCCTCAGGCCCTTCAGTCGTACCAGGCTGCATTGGCAGATTATCAGGTTAATAAAATAGACTTTGTTAACGTGATGCGGGCAGAAGACCAGATTCTGAAAGTCAAAACCGAACTGGCCAATATCCGGACTTCCTACAGTAAAAACCTGTCGAAACTGGAGTTTTTATCGGGAACGCAATTGAATTAATGAATTATAAAAAAAGGACAAATGAATAAGAAAATATTCGTCTATATCCTGTTAGTTATTTTGGGCGCAGCGTTGGGCGTTACAGGATATTATCTGTTATCCGGGAAACAGGGTACTGTGATGACTGAAGGTGAGCAAAGCCAAGGCAAAGCGAAAAATGACAAGAAAGGGAAAATCCTTTACTGGCGTGCACCGATGAACCCGAATGAGATTTACAATCATCCCGGCAAATCGGCCATGGGTATGGATTTGGTTCCGGTTTATGCCGATCAGGCCGGCCAAAATGGTGTGGTTTCCATCGATCCGGTGGTAGAGCAGGATATGAATGTGAAGACAACGGTTGTGAAATCCGCAAATATGCATGCTGATGTGATGACCAATGGCATTATTCAGCCTGACGAGCAGAAAGAATACACGGTGACCACCAAAGCGGGAGGCTGGATTGATAAGCTCTACGTGAATTACACGGGGCAGCAAGTGAGGAAAGGCCAGAAATTGTTGCGGATTTACTCGCCGGAACTGGTTGCAGCAGAGCAGGAATATCTGACTGCTTTGGCTTATGATAACGCTATGATTGGAAGTCAGGAGCCATCAGATTTGCTGAAGAATGCTACCCGAAAACTGGAATTGCTGGATGTTTCAAACGCGGATATCCAGGAGCTGAAGAAGACAAAGCATGTGAGGAAATATATCACCCTCACAGCATCTTTTGACGGAACGGTATTGTCAAAAAACGTTGATGAAGGGGCTAAAATCATGCGCGGAATGCCGTTAATGAAAATAGCCAATTTGAGCTCTGTGTGGCTGGTAGCTGACGTATATGAACATGAACTGAATAAAATTGCTTTGGGTCAGCCGGCGACCATCACCATGGATTTCCTGCCGGGAGTGACATACAAAGGAAAGATTTCGTTCATCTACCCGGTACTGGACACCCAAACCCGTACGATTAAAGTCAGGATTGATCTGAATAACAGCAACCATGTACTGAAGCCCGGTATGTTTGCCAATGTAGACATCAAAGGAAAAGATTTAGGCAATTACCCCATGGTTCCTGCACAGGCCATCCTTCAAAGCGGCCGTGAGAACACTGTGATTGTATCACTAGGCCATGGAAAGTTCAAACCTGTACATGTGAAGCTGGGTAACTACTCAGATGGCTACTACCAGATTTTAAGCGGATTGTCTGCTAACACGAAGGTTGTTACCTCTGCCGAGTTTATGATTGACTCCGAATCGAACCTGAATGCTTCAATGAACTTGTTCACAGCTGCTAAAAAAGACAGCACTTCCGGCAAGCAAATGAAGAATATGAAAGGCATGAAGATGGATAAGGACTCCACCAAAGCTACTTCAGAAGTGAAGGACACTACGATCATCCGGAAAGGCGTGATTAACGTCGAAGCCATCGATAAAAATCATGACGGTAAACTCTACGAAGATGTCATGGACTGGAACGTGATCTCCGATAAACCGGGAACTTGCCCGATTTGCGGAATGAAACTGCGTGAAATGACCATTCAACAGGTAAAAGACAACCTGAAAGCACATGGTTTTAAGTATCAATGATGCCTTGCGGCAGAATTACAGGAAACGCTTGATAACAAGCATTTTTGTAAACGAAGGAAAGAAAGATTATGACTCCAAATGAAACAAATAAAGACGGCCTGATTGCCCGGATTATCGAATGGTCCATCAACAATAAAACGCTGGTCATTATTTTCACTGTCATGCTGATGGCAGCCGGAATCTGGGCCATCAAGAACACAGCGGTGGATGCTATTCCTGATTTGAGCGATGTTCAGGTTATTGTCATGACCAAATATCCGGGACAGGGTCCGAAAATTGTGGAAGACCAGGTCACCTATCCGCTGACGACGAAATTACTTTCGGTTCCGGGTGCTACCGATGTACGAGGTTATTCCTTCTTTGGCTTTTCAATGGTCTATGTGATTTTTAAGGACGGGACTGATTTGTACTGGGCCAGGAGCCGTGTGCTGGAATATTTAAGTTCGATGCAGAGTTCGATGCCCAAAGGCGTTACGCCGGAGCTGGGCCCGGATGCTACCGGGCTGGGTTGGGTTTATGAATACGTGTTGAAATCGAAGACACAGGACCTGCAGCAACTACGGTCCATCCAGGACTGGTTTATGAAATATGAGCTGATGACGGTCCCGGGTGTATCTGAAGTAGCCAGCATCGGCGGATTTGTCAAGCAATACCAGGTAGAGGTTGATCCGATTAAGCTGGCATCTTACGATCTCTCGCTCGATAAGGTAAAGATGGCCATTAAGAATAGCAACAACGATGTAGGCGGCCGGCTACTCGAAATGGGCGAGACTGAATTTATGGTCCGCGGACTCGGCTATGTTAAGAGCAAGAAGGACCTAAAGATGGTGACCGTCGGTTTTAATAAAGCGACCGGCACGCCCATTTATTTGAAAGATGTAGCCAATGTGGTCGTTGGCCCGGAACTGCGCCGTGGTTTGGCGGACTGGAACGGAAAGGGAGAAGTCGTGGGCGGAATTGTCGTTCAGCGATACGGTGCCAACGGATTGAAAGTGATTGATCAGGTGAAGAAGAAAATTGCAAAACTGAAAAAATCACTGCCGGCCGGCGTTCAGATTGTCCCCGCTTATGACCGTTCAGGACTTATTCATAAAGCGATTGACAACCTTAAGGATAAACTACTGGAAGAAATTATCGTGGTTTCGCTGGTGATTTTCTTTTTCCTGTTGCACTTCAGGAGTTCATTCGTTGCTGTATTTACTTTACCAACGGCCGTACTGGGAGCCTTATTAATCATGCATCTGCAAGGAATTAATGCGAATATCATGTCGCTTGGTGGTATTGCCATTGCTATTGGTGCCATGGTGGACGCGGCGATTATCATGGTGGAGAATGCCCAGTCGCATGTGCTACGTAATCAGCAGTTGCCGCCTGAAAAGCAAAAGCCGCACTGGGCCGTTATTTTGGAGGCCTCAAAAGAAGTAGGTCCGTCCATCTTTTTCTCCCTGCTGGTGATTGTGGTTTCGTTTCTTCCTGTCTTTGCGCTTGGCGCCCAGGAAGGCCGGATGTTTAAACCGCTGGCATTCACCAAATCCTATTCGATGGCTGTTGGCGCCATTCTCGCCATCACCATTGTGCCGGTGTTGATGGGCTATTTTATCCGTGGAAAGATGAAAAAGGAAGAAGACAATCCTATCACGAGGTTCCTAATGCGCGCTTATGAACCGGTTGTCGGTTTCGTCATCAAGCGGAGATGGTGGGTACTGATTATTTCGGCCCTGATTGTGATTGGCAGCTGGTTCCCATACAGCAAACTTGGGTCTGAATTTATGCCCCCACTGTACGAAGGTGATTTGGTTTACATGCCCACTACCTTGCCGGGGATTTCGATAACCAAAGCACGGCAGTTGTTGCAGCAGACGGATAAAATCATCAAATCATTCCCGGAAGTGAAATCAGTAATGGGAAAAGTAGGTCGTGCATCGACCGCTACTGACCCGGCACCGCTTTCGATGATTGAGACCACCATTCAATTAAAACCGCAAAGCGAATGGCCTGAGGGAATGACCCCGAAAAAGCTGGTAAATAAGATGGATGCGGCCATTAAAATCCCGGGGCTCACCAACGCCTGGACGATGCCGATTAAAACCCGGATTGACATGCTCTCAACGGGTATTAAGACACCGGTCGGAATTAAAATTACCGGACCTGATTTGAGCGTGCTTCAAAACCTGGGAGAGAAAATCGAAGGCGTGTTGCGAAAAGTTCCGGGAACCCGTTCGGTATTTGCGGAGCGCTCTGAGGGCGGTAATTATATTGATTTTGATATTGACCGCGACGCCATCGCCCGTTACGGACTGACCGTGGGTAATGTGGAAGACATTTTCCAATCGGCCATTGGCGGAATGAACATCACCAAAACCATCGAGGGACTGCAGCGCTATCCGGTCAATCTCCGCTATCAACGTGATTACAGAAACAACCTGGAAGCATTGAAGCGGGTGCTGGTACCGTTGCCACATGGCGGACAAGTTCCGTTGGGGCAGCTGGGAGCCATCATTGTGAAGAAAGGCCCGCCAGTCATCAAATCAGAGAATGCCCGTCCCGAATCACTGGTGTATGTTGACCTGAACACGACGGATATCGGCTCATACGTGGATGCCGCTAAGAAGGTGGTAAATAAGGAAATTAATCTTCCCCAGGGCTATTCCCTGACATGGAGCGGACAGTACGAATACATGGAACGTGCCGCCAAAACCTTGTCGCTCGTAATTCCATTGACGCTGTTGCTGGTCGTGTTGTTGCTGTATTTCAACACCAAATCGTTTACCAAAACAGGTATTATCCTGCTGGCATTACCGTTCTCCATGGTCGGCGCCGTTTGGTACCTCTATTTTGCCGGATTCCACATGAGTGTCGCTGTTTGGGTTGGTGTAATTGCCCTGCTCGGAGTGAGTGCAGAGATGGGAGTTGTCATGTTACTTTACCTGGAAGTAGCTTATGAAAACATGAGGGACAAAGGTTTAATGACCTCGCTGGATAAATTGAAAGAAGCCATCTTCCAGGGGGCCGTCAGGAGAATCCGGCCGGTGGTGATGACCGTTACGGTTCTTTTGATTGGTTTGTTACCGATCCTGATTGGACATGGCGTTGGCTCAGACGTGATGAAACGTATTGTGGCTCCAATGTTTGGAGGGATTATCACTGCATTGCTTATCCAACTGGCTTTTTATCCGGCTATTTTCTACGTCGTGAAAAAGCGGGAAATGAAGAAAAATAACATGATAACCGAGGTTCATAAGGAGGATTAACATGAAGGAAATAAAGGCGTACATCCGAAAAGAAAAGGCAGAAATTGTCATCCAAAATCTGGAGGAGGCAGGTGTCACAGGTATGACTGTCCTGGACGCCGCAGCCCTGGCTCAGTGGGCTGACGATCAGTTTTTCAGCTATTCCATTGAGTATGTTCAGAAATATTCATCCGTGGTGAAAATTGAGCTTGTCTGCGAGGAGGAAAAAGCGGACGAGATGGTATCTATCATCCAACAGTACGGTCATACCGGAAGAAGTGGTGATGGTTGGATTTTCGTCTCGGATATTGAACGAGCGGTACGCATCAAAAACGGAGAAGAAGGCAAAGTCAATTGAATTTATTCCCGTTGGCGGGCATCTGCTATTCGTGTCTGCCATTGCGAGTCGCATGAAAATTAGCAAAGGCTGTCCAGATTTTTTGGACAGCCTTTGTTTTTGTTGTTCTACCCGGGTTTGTTCACCCATAGCAGATGAGGATATTGATCTAGATCCTTAGCTCATTCCGTGTTTCCACCCGATTGATACCAACCACCAATTCATCGGGAAGGTAAATATCGCGCCGACGAACAGCCCCAGTGCGCCAAATCCCCAGAAGGTAAACGTATCCGGATTGGGGCTTTGACCAGCTATTTCCGGGGTGATAAAACGCATGACCAAACCCATTCCGACCATGACGGTTATCATCGAGAAGAACTCTGCTCTGCCGGCCAGCCAGAGGGCTTTGGAGGTTGAGTCTGCCATTTTACGCATGGCGATAAACTGAAAGATGAACCATCCGAATAAGAATCCAACAGCATATTCGAACCAGAACTCCGGCCAGAAATTTAAATCAATCATCCGGCTGATGACCATGGCTGTCATGATTCCCAGACCATCGCCGGCTACGCAATGCATCACCGAACCGGTCACCTTTTTCCATTTGGCCGATACATACCGATGGTGGTAATCGATTTCATCCTTTCCTTTCTTTTTTCCAATCCCGGGTGGTCTGCACGTAATGAGATACAGCGCCAGCCCGATGACTGAAAAGAAAATCATGATGATGGGCCAGGCATATTTTAACGCCGTATTCACACGGGTGTTCACTTTGAAAACGTCCCAGGTAACCCATATGGCGGCCAGGATACCAAACAGATACCACGGTATGACAAAGGAGGGGCTTTCAAGAAAATTCAGAAATGTTACGTTCAGCATGTTTATTACCAGATTTAAAAGGTTTCCAGCAGAAGTGAAAAATCTATTTCGACGTTGGGGGACTCACCTTCCGTTCGTGCGGTTACTTATTTTTCATGTGAGATTGTTTCTCCATTTTATTCTTCTTCATATGCTGCGACTTCATCATGCTTTTCTCCTGCATCATTTTCATCATTTCGGGATGTTGTGACATGATGTGCATAAACTGGTTTCTCATGGCGGTATCCTTGTCCGTTTTGTTCATCATCTTCTCCATCATTTGTTGCCTCATGCCGGGGTTATCCATTATCTCGTTCATCATTTCCATTCGGTCCGACATATTCTCACTGCCCATCATGGTTCCTTTCTTTCCCATTTTATCCTTGCCCATCATGGTCTTGTTGCCGTGCATTCCTTCCTGTTTATCGCCCATTCCCATTTGCCGGTCTTTGCCCATGGTTTCGTTATTCATCATCATCATGGCCTTTTTGTTCTGTTTGGCCACTTTCATAAAATCGCTCATCATATCCGGGTTGCCGGCGATGGCTTTAAAAATAGCCTGACGTGTTTCCTGGTTTTCGAGGAGCTTGTTCGCGTCCGTTTGCTGACTGAATCCTTTCGCTGAAAGGAATGTAATCATGGTAAAAATTAAAACTAGTGTTTTCATGATAATTGATTTTTTTTGGATTCAACTTTTAAAAGAGAGACTAAGACCTGGTCTTTCAGATCTAAATTGTGCCTGATGTGTCTGTTATGACCTGGTTGAGTTCATTCGGTTATGTTGCACACCCGATTGAGCCCTTATTTTCTGATATTCACTTTAATGAGTAATACGATATCGTACCATAAATGTTTTATGGTAATGTCGTCCGGTTCGAACCCGGCTTTCAGCAAGTTTTCGTATGTTTCCCGGTTGATGTTGGCGCCGTAAAGATGCAGGGGAATGGGATTCATCCAGTCCATCAGTTTGCCAACCATTTTGTGGTTGCTCCTGACATGTTCGAGCATGAGCAGCCTGCCGCCGGGTTTACACACCCTTTTCATCTCTTTCATTCCCTTCACGGGGTCGGGAACGGAACAATAGACACACGATGTGACAACGGTATCGAACGTGTTGGCTTCGAAATCCATTTTCTCGGCATCCATCACCATTAACCGGATATTGGGTTTGTTGCGGGATTTACGCCGGGCCCGTTCAATCATGTTTTCACTGAAATCAATTCCGGTCAGGTCGATATCGCCGGGATAATATTTCAGGTTTTTACCCGTGCCAACGCCCACTTCGAGGGTTTTCCCTTTTACCTCACTGAGCAATTTTTCTCTCCACCGGGAAAAACCCGATTCCATTGGACTTTCGAGGATATCGTAAACTTTGGCTATCCGGTTGTACCGTTTTTTAATTTTAGTGTCCATTGGGTTTGAGCCTGCTATGCAATGACCTCATAATTCCGCATCATGCCCATGTCTTCATGTTCCAGGTTATGGCAGTGGTAGACAAAGATTCCGGTATAGTCTTCGAACTTCATCACCGCCTGCACTTTCATTCCCGGCATGAGCAGGAACGTATCCTGCCAGCCCTGATCGACGAAACCATCTTTTACCGATTCCCAGACTGAGGCGCTCATGCCGGAGACATCGCGGTCGATTATTCTGAATTGCAAACCATGCAGGTGGACAGGATGGGGCATTTGCATCATGTTGCCCATCCGGCCCATGCCCCGGCTGCCGCCACCATTAATGAATTCCCATACCTCGGTGGTGTCCAGTTTTACTTTTTCCCAGTCGGCTACCCCCATCATTTCAAAGGTTTCGCCATTGATGACCCATTGCATCCGTTCGAACGAGAAATGAAATGTTCTGGGGTTGTTGGCATTCACAGCATCCGAGGGAGACAATGTCCTGTGTTTTGCGAAGGCGGCCGGGAGCTCTTTCTGTACGCCGGCTTGTGGCGTTACCTGGAACGATGCCAAATCGAAGGCTGTTCCGTTGGGTGTCTGCTGTTGTCCGCCTCCCATCATGCCCCCCATCATTCCGCCGCCTCCCATGGGAGAACCGGTTTCGAAAGGAAGACTTTTTAATTGTACCTCTTCACCGTCGTTTTGGGAGGAGAAGTCTTTCCATATTTCGATGCGTTCGCCCGGAGAAAGCATCAGGTAAGGCCGCGTTACCGGTTTTTCCAGCAGGCCGCCATCTGTCCCGATGGCCACGATATTGCTGTCATCGCTCCAGGCCAGTTTGTAGATACGGGAATTGGAGCCATTTAAGATGCGGAGCCGGTAGGTGCCTTTTTTCACATCGAGGTTCCAGTCGGGTTGGCCGTTGACCAGTATTCTGTCACCCAGAAAGCCTTGCATACGCGCCATTCGTCCACCATCGAGGTATACCAGCTGATTGTCAGCATCTATTTTCCGGTCCTGAATAACCAAAGGCACGTCATATTCTCCGTCGGGTAACCCCGTTTCATCGCCTTCGACAATGAACAGTCCGGCCAGTCCGTAATATACCTGTGGACCGGTAAACTTGTCGGGGTGCGGATGGAACCAATACGTGCCGGGGCGATTGTTGACCGTGAACTCATAGACAAATTCCCCGCCCTTGTCGATGGCATACATGGGATGGCCATCCATTTCCTGCGGGATGTGTAATCCATGCCAGTGAATCACACTTTCACGCGGCAATTGATTTTTAAAGCGGACACGAACGTTTTGTCCTTGTTTTACGCGGATAACCGGACCGAGATAGCTGCCCGGTAATTTATCTATTGTAGCATTTTCAGCTTTCAGGATACGGGTTTGGTAGGTATAAATGTTCGTTTTACTACCGTTGAGAAGCTGCACTTGATCCGGAATGGCTGTGAACTCCAAATCGACGTCTGCCGGGAAGTTTTTGTTCAGGGGATGGGGTGAAACCCTTTGTCCCCCGGTAATGGAATTGTACAATTTCGGAAGTACCGGAACGCTCAGAACACCAACCGATGCTGCAGAGGCAATCCAGATGAATTTTCTGCGTGAGGTATTCATTGATTTTCTGGTTTTGAAAACGTTGTTCTGTTAGAATAACACACATGTAGTTAAATTGTTATGATATTTTTATGTCTTGATTTTGATGGGGTTAAATCGCCGGGGGTGATTATCTGTGTGGAAGCTCACAGCGTGTGTGGTTACAATTCAATTGAAGAAAAGAGTAGACAAAGAGAAAAAAGTGAGGGTCTAGAAAAGAGAGCGCGATTAATCTTATAAAAAGTGACAACCCAGCTTTCGTAAGAATATTGAACCATACTATTTCAATCTCCGGAAAGTGAGTTGTCACCAAATTATTTTGTGGTTATGATTTTTTATTGCCTATTCAAATAGTATTGTACTGAGATAACGCTCGCCGGTGTCTGGTAAGAGCACGACAATAACTTTACCATCATTTTCATGCTTTTCGGCCAATTTCAGAGCAGCAGCCAATGCAGCACCAGAAGATATACCCACGAAAATTCCTTCTTGCTTTGCGAGTTCGCGGGCAGTTTTCACGGCTTCTTCTTCATTTATCTGCATGACGGCATCGTAAACACCCGTGTTTAATACTTCCGGTACAAAACCGGCCCCAATACCTTGTATCTTATGCGGTCCGGGTTTTCCTCCGGATAGTACAGGTGAACCGATAGGTTCAACCGCAACAGCTTTCAATTCCGGGTTTTTACTTTTCAGCACTTCGCTGACACCTGTTACCGTTCCTCCGGTACCCACTCCAGCAATAAAAATATCGACTGAACCTTTGGTATCTTCCCAAATTTCGAGAGCGGTTGTTTTTCGGTGCGCCTGTGGATTGGCGAGATTTTGAAATTGCTGAGGAATAAAATGATTCGGGTATTTTTTAGCCAGTTCTTCAGCTTTCGCAATAGCACCTTTCATACCTTCGCTGGCAGGAGTTAGGACCAATTCGGCACCATAAGCCAGAAGAATTTTTCTCCGTTCTACACTCATGCTTTCCGGCATCGTCAGGATTAACCGATAACCTCTTGCCGCGCTTACCAGCGCCAGACCAATACCGGTGTTGCCACTGGTAGGTTCGATAATTACCGTGTCGGGATTAACTATCTTTTCTTCTTCGGCAGCCTGAATCATTGATAACGCGATACGGTCTTTTACGGAGCCTCCGGGATTAAATGACTCAATTTTGACCAGAACGGTGGCTTTGCTCTTGTTGATTCGGTTCAAGCGAACGAGCGGGGTATTACCGATGGTTTCAGTAATGTTGTTGTAAATTCTTGACATAGCTTAAAACCTAGTTATACCGTTAATGATTCATGGATAAGATTAAATGAGAGGGGTGTAACATTTGAAAGGTTGTCGTTGATGGGACAGCGTTTTTTTATGAGGGTCATCCAATGTTCCAGTTGTTCCTGACTGGCATCAATTTCCGGATTGAATTCGACATCAATTTGTTTGAAACCTGCGCGTTCCTCGTCTGATTGCCCCAGCAGCCTGGCGGGATTCAGGTTTCCATTCACTTTAATGCTTAGCTTTTTAACCTGGAGTCCCAGCTCTCTGGCGGTTAAGTGAGCCACCACATTGATACAGCCAGCATAACTTGCCAACAGGTATTCTACCGGGTTGGCACCCAGGTCGTCACCACCAAGTGCAGGCGGTTCATCGATAGTCAGGCTAAATTGCCTTGCTTTTGCCACAAAACGAGCTCCAGTCTGAGCTTCCCCTTCAATTTTGAAATTTAAATCTGACATACTTTGAATTTATAGTTAAAAAAAAAGCCCTTCACAAATTGTGAAGGGCTGGTACCTATGTTTTCAATATTTTGTCACTAACAATCGTGTACAGCATCACCCCCCACATGTTTTAAAAACATACGGCAACACATACACATCATGCTGTTTGCTATGGAGAGCGTTTTATTCATTCTTATTTATCCTACTAATTTGGTAGGATGCAAAACTAAAAATAATTTTATTTACTGACACAATATGGAGGAATAAATTTATTTCCAGAAATGAAGACCACTTTCGAATTAACCTGAAGAATTTTTTCAGCCTGTTACGAAATTTAGTTATGAAGAAACAGTCAATTGTTGTCATCCTTATTCCAGGAGGAACTAATGCTTGATTAATGCGTGCTCGTGTATTTAATAAAAATTAACAATGGAGCGTAAAGTTCAGAAATACTGCAGGATGTGTCCTGGATGTCACCTGATGAATCACGATATTATGTTGTTTTTATGATGTAATACCGATGTTTTGTTTGGAGGTTCGTGGCACAATGTCTATTTTTATTTCTGATTATGCTTAACAAAGCAGGACATATCCTCACAGCCCTGATACTACTAACTTCTACTTTCGGGGTAACGATCAACAAGCACTATTCCCATGGCCGGTTGTTTGATGTAGCGATTTATGTCCATGCGCAATCCTGTTGTACACCCGGACACCATGATATGGACGGCTGTGCGGATACACATGAGCATTACCAGGTGGCCAGTGATTTTCTGGCGTCGAATTTCGACAATGATTTTCAGGCTCCGGTGCTTCATATTTTTGCTCCGGTATTGATCATTCCTGCCGTTGAACTTCCTGTTGCTTCGGAAGTTCATTCCTCATTTTATACTCATCAGACAAGCCTTCCCCTTTATGATGCAGGGGATAGGTGTGCCCTTACACAAGTATTTCTCTGTTGATTTATTCTTTCTCACTGTAGCGTCGTTATCGGATTTTCACGACTGGTTCCGTATTGGAATGAGTATGCAGATTGTGTTAAACGATGACCTCCGGCACGTGAGTCATGCGTAAAGAAGTGATTTTGCTGAAAGCATGATCTCCTCCACTGATGTCTGACGTTACAAGCGATTATCTCTCTTATCAGGGTTTAACCATTTAAGATAATTAGCTATGGAAGAATATTTAAATATGGTTTCCTATCAATCTGAAATCGTTGTAGAAGCCGATGTAGCAAAGAAACTGAAGTCATTACTGGTAGCTCTCGCAGGTATTGTCCGGGTGAACTTCAGCAAAAAACTGGTTGAAATAGAATACAATCCCTATGAAATCAGTGAAGAAACTATCAAAGAGAACCTAAGCGAACAGGGTTTTTCATTCTCCCATCAAAAGAAAGGGATTTTCTCAGGTTGGATTAACCGATTAGCTAAAAGTAACAAAGCTAACCTGGGGAATAAACGATTGGATTGCTGTGACATGAACCACTAAAAAATCAGAGAAATGAGAAGAAACAGAATTCTATATATGTTGGTTGTACTGAGTATTTTCATAGCAACCGGCTGTGAGAAAACAGATAATGCTTCGAAAAATGAAATCGCCGGTACCTATTCGGGTACGATAACCAAATCAGGCCTGAAAAGTGCAACCGGCACCATTTCGGATGTTGCCCAAGCCACGGCTGTTATCACAAAAATCAGTGATTCGCAAATTGATGTTCATTGTTTTAATGACGAAATGGATACAACGTTCATGCTTAACTATTACGACCATAACGATAGTGTGATGGCCGGACTTACCAGCGATGAATTTGAAAACATGTTCGGGTATATGCCTGACATGGGAGATATGTCGGGAGGCATGATGATGGGCGGCTCCATGGATGGAATGACCGACTGGGAACAACACATGGCCAGCGACAGTACAGCAGACCAGGAACTGGTCGGCGGATTCGATATGATGTCGCATACGTTCGGTTATCATTTTCAACTGATGGATGGTCAAACGACCTATGAGATGGATTTTCAGGGAGTCAGACGCTAAAGCGTGAACTATGTTTGTCAAGACTTTGGTTATCACCATCTTTTTGGTTGCCATTGTTTTACTGGCACTGGGAGTGAAGCTGATGTTCAGCCGGGACGCGGAATTCACGGTTCACTCCTGTGCCTTCCAGGATGATGAAGGGGCTACTGAAGATGGTTCCTGTTCCCAGTGTCAGCTTAGGGATTTAACCGATTGCCCGGAAAAGGAATTATCCGGAAAATCAAGTAAGCAACTGTAAATAAAAGTACCATGAAACTGATAAAAGCTTATGTCCGCTACCGGAAGATGGAAGAGGTTTACGATGCCCTTAAGCACGAGGGATTTTACAGTATGACCTTCGTGGAATGTGAAGGGACCGGCCGCTACTCCGATCATGAGAAAGAACATATCAGTTATAAATACCCGTTCGCCGAGGCCTACCGGGTGATCAAACTTGAGATTTTGGCTGCCGATGAACATGTAATTCCGGTCATTCAGCTCATTCGTAAAAACGCGCGAACGGGCTACAACGGAGATGGAGTGATCGTTGTGTCGCCAGTGGACAGTGCTTATAAGGTGCGTACTGATGAAGAAGGGATACTAGCGATATAATCAGTGTTGAAAAAAATGGTTGGAGTCAATTCGTGATTGTATCCAAAAATGATGTAAAACAAATGATGAATTGTGTAACAGCCAGCCCTTTAAGGGCATGTATCTTTGTTCTATGAACTTAAACAGCTATTCGTTATGGTACGATTCAATAAACTGTTACCCCGATTCAGCGCTGGAAACCGGATGGGGCAAAGGCCTTCCGGAAGTGGACGGCACCATCACCAAAGTGATGAAGGATTTCCAACGTTTGAGGTAACATCCTATCAGTGCCCTATGAAGTGTGAAGGAGATAAGGTGTACAATTCCCCGGGAAACTGTCCGGTATGTAACATGCGCCTGGTCCCGAAGAACGAAAGCAGGCATCACTCACACCATCATCACGGATGTTGTTGAAATGCAGGTTGAGCACTTTTGATTATGAATATATTTCTAAATCATCACTGAAGAACATTCAAAATACACTGGTAACTAAGTAACTAAGAATAAGGAAAAGGAGGTCTGTTATGATGGGAATTGGATGGATTATCGGAATCCTTTTTGTGGTCGGCATTTTTTGGCTGACGAAAGGAAATGTTATCGACAGCAAGTCGGATAGCAGAAAGGTGCCAGGGGCACTGGATATACTAAATGAGCGTTTTGCGCGCGGAGAAATAAGCCTGGAAGAATACCAGGAAAAGCGAAAAATGATCGCGTAGTTCGTCACTTTTCCTCTTGATTGTCTCACGCTAAAATTTCAGAACGATGGATAAAAAAACATTCGACAGATATTATTGTCCCATGCACTGTGAGGGGGATAAGACTTATGATGCGCCGGGAGACTGCCCGGTATGTGGAATGCATCTGGTATCAGTGGAGGCAAAAGAGCGAGGAGGAAAAGAAACGCATCAGCCGACACATCAGCACCATCATCCGGATACAGAACACCGCGGCCAATATTATTGCCCGATGCACTGTGAAGGAGATAAGGCTTATGATGAACCGGGCGATTGCCCGGTATGCGGGATGCATCTTGTCAGAGTAGATGCAGAGAAAGAGGGGAAATCAAACGGGCATCACCCGGCACACCAACATCATCATTCAGAAGAAGGACATCGTGGAAATCTCAAGGGCAAATACTATTGCCCCATGCGTTGTGAGGGAGATAAGACGTATGATGAACCGGGTGATTGCCCGATTTGTGGAATGCACCTCCGGAAAGCGGAGAGCATCACGCCTTCGGGCGTTACCTACACCTGTCCGATGCACCCGGAAGTAAAACAGAATGGGCCCGGGAGTTGTCCGAAGTGCGGTATGGATTTGGTACCGGAAAAGGGAGAAGAGACAAGTGAGGAAGAGAAAGCCTATCAAAAAATGGCCAGGAAGTTTTGGGTTGCCCTGGCCTTAAGTATTCCGGTTTTTATAATTGCGATGTCCGATTTTTTCAGTTTTCTGCATTTACAGGATGTCGCGTCGAAGAAAACCTGGGAATGGATTGAATTTGTGTTGGCCTCGCCGGTGGTATTTTATTCCGGATGGAGCTTTTTTAAGAGAGGCTGGAGTTCCGTCAGGAGACGTTCGCCCAATATGTGGACCCTGATTTCGATAGGCGTCGGCGTGGCTTACCTTTTCAGCATTTTTGGTTTGCTTGTTCCCGAAGTTTTTCCACCACAGTTCAAAGATGCAGCGGGTAATGTACATGTATACTTTGAGGCTGCAGCGGTGATACTGACACTGGTTTTACTGGGGCAAGTTCTGGAATTGCGGGCGCACAGTAAAACGAATTCGGCCATCAAATCCTTATTGAACCTGGTTCCACCGGTTGCCCGCAGAGTAGAGGGAGATGAAGAGCAGGAGATTCCATTGGAAGAAGTTCAGGTAGGTGACATACTGAGAGTCAGGCCGGGCGAAAAGATTCCGGTAGACGGTGTAATTGTTAAGGGAAATGCTGTTATCGATGAAAGTATGATTACCGGCGAACCTATTCCTGCAGAGAAAGCTCCGGATGATCAGGTGACCGGTGGTACCATCAATGGGAAAACGGCTTTCGACATGAAGGCCGAGAAGATCGGGTCGGATACGCTGCTCGCCCAGATTATCGAAATGGTCAATGAGGCCAGTCGTTCGCGGGCACCGATACAAAAACTTGCTGACGTAGTGGCGAAGTATTTTGTCCAAATCGTTGTTGGCGTTTCCATCATCACTTTTGCTGTATGGGCTATCTGGGGTCCGGCACCTGCTTATGTTTACGCATTTGTGAACGCTGTATCGGTACTAATTATCGCTTGTCCGTGTGCATTGGGCCTTGCCACTCCCATGTCTATCATGGTTGGAACCGGCAGAGGAGCACAGGCAGGAGTTTTGGTAAAAGATGCCCGGGCCATTGAAGAGATGAACAAGGTAGATACCCTTATCATTGATAAGACCGGTACGATAACCGAGGGTAAGCCAAGCCTTCGGAACTTCAAATCGTTTGGAGAGATGACCGATGTGGAGGTACTGCAGCTGGCCGCTTCAATCGATGCTAACAGTGAGCACCCGGTAGCTGATGCTATTGTCAAGGGGGCAAAGGGAAAAGATATTTCCCTGCTGGAGGTATCGGATTTTGAATCGGTGACCGGTAAGGGTGTTCAAGCGTTTTATCAGCAACACAAAATTGGATTAGGTAATCACCGGTTGATGGAAGACTTTGGTGCGGGACTGAACGGTGAGAACAAAGAATTGGTAAAAGAGTGGCAGTCTACCGGCCAGACCGTGATGTACCTGGTACGAGGTCAGCAGGTGGAAGGCATTGTTAGCGTTGCAGATAACATTAAAGCGTCTTCAGCCAAAGCTATCCGGGCCCTTCAGGACATGGGGGTGAAAGTTCATATGCTGACCGGGGACAATGAGTTTACTGCCCAGTCCGTTGCCAAAGAGTTGCAACTCGATGGTTTTATGGCAGACTGTCTTCCTGACGACAAATACAAGAAAGTTAAATCACTGCAAGCTGAAGGTCATATTGTTGCCATGGCCGGAGACGGAATTAATGATGCTCCCGCCCTGGCACAAGCCAACATCGGAATCGCTATGGGAACGGGTACCGATATCGCTATGCAGAGTGCTGAAATCACGCTTGTCAAAGGCGATCTGAATGGCATCGCCCGGGCCCGGGATTTGAGCAACAAGGTGATGCGAAACATTAAGCAAAACCTGTTTTTTGCCTTCGTATATAATGCCCTGGGCGTACCTATTGCGGCCGGTATCCTGTTTCCATTTTTCGGATTGTTGCTTAGCCCTATGCTGGCGGCGACAGCCATGAGTTTTAGCTCTGTTTCCGTGATTTCCAATGCACTTAGATTAAGAAGGATGTAGTAATTATTAATGGATGAAATAAAAAAGAAAAGAGAGTAACTACAGGTAAAGAACACAGAAACAATTTATTATGGATTTTATTAAAAAGAAAACAAATATTTATACCCTATTACTGTTTGGTTTATTATTCCTGGTGAAGATACCTGCATATGCTCAAACTGACACCACCACCTATCATCTGACGATACGGAAGGAGCAAGTTGATAAAGCAGGAAAAAAGGTCATGGGGATGACCGTCAACGGCACGATTCCCGGACCTACCTTGAAGTTTAAAGAAGGCGACTATGCTGTCATTTATGTCAAGAACGAAATGGATGTAGAGACATCGGTTCACTGGCATGGACTTCTGTTACCTAATTTCTATGATGGTGTACCGTACCTGACGACTCCACCGATTAAACCCGGCGAAACGCGTAAGTACGAGTTCCCGTTGAAACAATCCGGAACTTACTGGTATCACTCACACACCATGCTGCAGGAACAAAGCGGTGTATATGGTTCCATTGTGATTGAACCCCGGAAGAAGAAGTTAAAGTATGACAAGGAGTTAGTCCTGGTACTTTCGGACTGGACCAACGAAAAGCCCATCAACGTTCTTCGTACGCTTAAGCGAGGGAGCGAATGGTACCAGATAAAAAAAGGTACCGCTACGCCGCTGAACAAGGTAATTGCCCGCCACGCTTTAGGAGCACAGCTTAAATTCTGGAAGCAGCGAATGGATGGCGCTGATATAGCCGATGTGTATTATCCTGCTTTTTTGGTGAACGGCTCGCAAAAACAGGAGTATCCCAATTTCAAGCCGGGAGACCGGGTTCGATTGCGAATCATTAACGGGTCCTCTTCGACTTCTTACTGGATGACTTTTGGAGGAAAAACACCTACGCTTGTATCGGCTGATGGTAAAAACGTAGTGCCGGTAAAGCGCAACAAAACTTTTATCGCGATAGCGGAAACGTACGACTTCATTGTTACCATTCCGAAGAACGGGCAAATTGAATTCAGGGCCACAACTGACGATGGTTCGGGTTCGACGTCAGCCTTCCTGGGGAAAGGACCTGTGCTTGCCGCCCCGGATGTTCCCAAACCCGACAAAATCGGGATGATGAAAAAGATGGCCAAAATGGATATGCGCATGGGAGCTCCCGCTATCAAATACCGGCCAAAGAAAGATGAACCCCATAAGATGGAAAAGAACTGGGGCATGCAGATGGATAAGTCGACCGATAAAATGAAGGGGAACATGAGCCATGACATGAAAGGTAGTATGAAAGGGATGGATATGTTCGCCAAATACAATTACGACTATCTGAAATCGCCTGTAAAAACTACCTTCCCGAAGGATGTTCCGGTCAGGAATATCCTGCTCAATCTTACCGGTAACATGCACCGCTATATCTGGAGCATGAACGGTATCCCGTTGTCGGAAACGGACAAAATTAAGATCAAGAAAGGTGAAGTCACGCGTATCACGCTGAATAACCTGACGATGATGAGCCACCCGATGCACCTGCACGGACACTTTTTCAGGGTACTAAATAAGAATGGCGACTATTCGCCTTTAAAACATACGGTTAATGTGCCTCCGATGAAAAAGATTACGATTGAATTTTACAACCAGGAGAGCGGAGACTGGTTCTTCCATTGTCACATTCTCTATCACCTGACGAGTGGAATGGCACGGATATTCAGTTACGGTACTCCAAGGGACCCTCGCCTGAAAGGTTATCCGGTGAAGAAACTCATACACGAAACCAACCGGTACTATACGTGGGGAACTGCCGAGATGGCGTCGAATGTGACCAGTTTAAGCCTTGTTTCATCGAACATCCGTAATCAGTTCAATTTCGATGCTGAGTATGGCTGGAATAAGAACATGGAGGCAGAGTTCACCTATGAACGGTATTTGTATGATTATTTCCGGGTTTTCGCCGGAGTGAATATGGAGAATACCGATCGGAACAGCCTGGATAATATCAAAACGACTGCTGTCGCCGGAATCCGGTGGTTTACACCCTACATGTTCGATTTGGACCTTCGTGTGGATAATGAATTACGTCCGCGCATTTCCATCGGACGGGATGTGATGTTGTTCCCCCGGCTGTCGGTATTTGGCTACTACGAGTATCAACTCGACTTTGGCGCGGTGAATACACTGCCGCCCAATAAAAATGTGGAAGGCGAAACGGTATGGAATGCCGGTGCAGAATATATGCTATCGAAGAATTTTTCACTGGTAGCCAGTTATGACAACCGGTACGGTGCCGGAGGCGGGTTAACGCTTCGATTCTAATGAAAATTAAATATTCAGACAGTTGAAACCTAAAATACAAACAGATGAAATATTACATCGATAAGAAAACAAAAGGAGACTTCGACGAAGTGGTTACCAGGGTGACTGAGGCGTTGAAGCAGGAAGGTTTTGGTGTATTAACTGAAATTGATATTCAGCAAAAGCTAAAGGAAAAGCTGGATGTTGATTTCCGGAAGTATAAAATTTTGGGAGCCTGCAATCCTCCCTTTGCATACCAAGCATTGGAAATAGAGGATAAAATCGGAACCATGCTACCGTGCAATGTGGTCGTTCAGGAGACTGAAGATGGAGGAATCGAAGTGGCGGCCGTCAATCCGGTGGCATCGATGCAGGCGGTAGATGATGAGGACCTTATCTGTGTTTCAGAAAATATTCTAAAGAAACTGGAACGGGTTATCGAATCATTGTAGAGATACCATTGAATTTTCGTTACTACTGACTGATTATATGCTTTAATGCTTTACACCCTATGTTGGCTTTTGCTCTATATCTGACTGTTACCTTTTTGATAATGGCATCGTTGCTCGGTGTTTTCGGGCTATTGAGAGCCGAAAACCGGGACACTTTCAGGTTGTATATGAGCTGGAGCTTTGGGGTGGGAGCTTTAGGAGCTGTACTTTCAATTATCGTGGGGCTTTTTCAAGCCCCTCCGATAATTGATTTCGAAACTGTTCGTCCCAATGTTCAAACCGATGAGATGTTGGGACTCATTCTCCTGGTCATTTTTTTATTTTCCTGGATTTGGCTGGAACTGAGAGGAGCGGTGATGAAGAGATTTGAGTTTGCCCTATTTGTCATACTGTTGATAATCTATAGCATAATGATTGGAAGTTCCATCAAAGAAGCCGATTCAGATCATTACCGGGAGGCCACCTACTCCCTGCATCAAGGAAGTTTGAAAGCCGTTGAAATGAATTCCATTATACACCAGGCAAAGGCACCTGAAGCGACCTTAAGGCCGGAGAATTCGGATACGATTCACTATTTGTTTCATGGGTTCGACTTCAACACCTGCATGAAGAAATCAATATGATTAGATCACCAGTGGCGCGATCTTATATAAAATTTTGAAAAGATGAAAAAGATAAAAATGCTCAAAGAGGTATTCAAATCCAATTTGAATTGGACCCGGAAAGAGAAGCGTGTGCTTCTGGGAATCGGGGGTTTTATCTTCGCTCTCGTCATTGGCTTTTTTGGCTACCTCTTTTACCTGCAGAACAGCGTAAATAAGGCTTTTGATTCACAGGAAGGGAAGGAAATACAGCATAGCCGGGTTTGTATGGTCAACGGAGATATTAAGCTCCATTCCGTTCGTTCAGTAACGGTAAACGGAAAAACCTACTGGGGCTGCTGTCAGCACTGCATTAGCTTGTTGCGGTATAATACGGCTCAGGTTCGTTTTACGACCGACCCCGTCACCGGTAAAAGGATTAACAAGGCGGATGCCGTGATTTTTCCCGATCCACACAATTCCAGGAGAGCCATGTTCTTTCAGTCGGATTCAACTTATGAGCAGTATGTACATCGCTAACACATCAATTATATCAATCAATGCAAAAGGCTTGACGCCATTATCTATGTTTCAATAAATTAAAAAAGAATGAAAAAGAGTTTTCTGTACTCCCTGGTATTCCTTTCGGGAATGCTATTGATCGCTTTTAGTGCTTCTGCACAAGATGCCACACCGGCTCAGCCCGCCACTAAACAATCAGCTGTTCAGTACACCTGTCCGATGCATCCTGACGTGGTGATGGATCACCCGGGAAAATGTCCCAAGTGCGGGATGACCTTGAAGAAAAAGGGTGCTGCCCACCAGGAGATGAATACGCATTCGATGTCCGATAGTACACACATGCAGCATAGCATGATGATGGGAGATTCGATGGACATGAAAAACTGCCCGATGAAACACGCCATGCAGAAAGATTCATCGTCTGTCGCCCATTACAGGTGCCCGATGCATCATGATGTTGTAACGGACAAGCCGGGGAAATGCCCCAAGTGCGGGATGACGTTGAAAAAGATGGATGGCCATCAACAAGCGATGCACATGCACAACATGAAAGATAGTACCCGAATGAACCATCCAATGATGATGGATTCGACGGGAGATATGAAGAACTGTCATATGAATAGTGGATCATCAGCTACGATGAACAATTAAGGATTGGTTTTTTTTCATAGTAACCCTGTCGGTGTATTTATACATCGCAGGGTTGTTTTTAATTCATATGAAGGTTCGCTGTACCGGAGATATTAATTAATGCTAAAAACTGAACTTTTATACTTATGAATGGTTGGTGACTATTAGTAGGCTGTCAACTATTTGTTGTTCAATATTTTGACGTTGTCTATTAAGGCAGAAGAATCATGAAAAAGACCACCAGAGCTCTTCCTATCTACTGGTCAACCTTTCTTATCATACTTCTATTGGTTGGCCCAGGCTCCCCCTAAAGAGAGAACATTTGCAACGGGATTGCCCGTGCTGAAGGTCTTTTTCGATTTTGTTAAATTAAATATATGGGTATCATGAAATTGTTTAGGTATTTTCTAATTTTCGTATTACCCGTTGCCGGAATTACTTCTCCGGCCAGAGCGCAGGAAAACGGCGACGGGCGCATGGCAGATATGTTTGTCCATCCATTTATGGCACACATGGCCCTACCTGATCAACCTGGCGAAGTCAGTTTGAGAGTAACTCCATTCCAGCAGAGAAACAGCGCTGATGTAGAACAGGATTTAGCCCTGCATATTGAGGCTGGCATAGCCCCTAATCTGGGCATACATATCCGGAGTGACGGTATCAAAACCTCGCCGTACTCGGAAGTGATGCTGATGTATAGTTTCCTGCACGACAACTCGTATCATAACGGAGCCAGTGTTTTCGGTCAGGTAAGTATCCCGACCGGTCCAGTGGCATCCAATTCTTTAAAGTATCTTTTTGGTGTTTCGGGTAGAGTTACGGTACCTCAGTTTATGGTGGTTGATGCGAATACGCACATTAATCTGGCCGATAAAATGGCCGAATACGAAAGCTCGTTTGTTTTCAGAGTATCGAAACTGTTATATCCTGAGTTGGAACTGCGAGGCGAAATTACACAGGACGCCACCAGTCTGTATTCTTTATTCGGACTTAAATTCCGGATTGCGGACGAAACAGCGTTTGGGGTCGGTATCCAGACGCCACTGAGCAATGAGCGTGAATATGATACGCAGGCTTTGCTAACGCTGGGGATGGCCTTTTAGCCGACTGCGCTGTAAATGAGTTATTTTTTCACAAGCAGATATGAGTAGATAGAGAATGATGCGATTGCGGAACATAAGGACTTTTGTTGCTGTAGCATGTATGATCTCTTTCCTGGGAGTTTACATGGTACGGACTGTCTGTATCGCAGAAGACCTGATTCCATCTGATTCTCATTCCGTTTTGAACAGTGGACATACCACGAGTGGCCAGGAGGACCTGCACCAGCATCAACATCATGCGCCGGGTGATGAGGATGATTGTTGTACGGATGTTACGGCCAAATACTTTGCGTCGTTCCAAGCTACGCTTCCCTACATCACTGCACCGGTGTTGATTTCTTCATTTACTGCTTACGTTACTGAGCAAACATTTTTTCAACTTCGCGATAATCACTTATACCGTTCTACTGCGGATATCCGGGAGGGGCCTCCTCTGCCTTTTAATACAGGAGCGGGTATCAGGATTATGATACAATCTTTTCTGCATTAACGCACCGGTCGTCTGGTCGTACTTTCTCTCCGTATCACCGGAAGGGTTGAAAAGCCATATTACCATCGATTTGCTACTACCGGAGTCAGGAAGAAAATCGCGGCTATCCTTCAATTTCGATAGTCGATATTTGCCTTTGTGAATGTCGACCAGTCATCTATTTGTTAACCAGTTAAATGAAATGATATGGAAAGTTTACTCCCTACCTGGGCACCGAACATACATCCACTACTGATTCATTTTCCGATCGCGATATTAATTACTGCCACACTTGCAGACGCAGCCAGCCTGATATGGAGAAAAGCGTGGCTTGAAAATACGGTCCTTGCTCTTTTCGGTTTCGGGGTGGTCATGTTGTTGATCACTTACCTGAGCGGAAGGCAAGCTATTGATATCGTCGATGTGCCATTGAAGGCGGAATTAACGGCATCACACCATGCAGACTGGGCCTTGCGGACCCTGTTGTTTTACAGCGGTTACCTGGTTGTTAGGTTGATTGTTTTTTTCACCCGTCTGCGAAACAAAAAGTGGATTGCTGTGGTGTTGCTGATTGGTGGGTTGCTTGGTATCGGTTCGATAGCCAAGACTGCCGACTATGGCGGAAAATTAGTGTATAAATACCAGGTTGGTACACAGCAAAAGCAGGAGAAATAATTACACAACTTTAAAAAATGAATCCAATGAAGATTAAAGTACAGCATACAAAAACGATAATTCTTGTAAGCGCACTCTTTTTAGCGGGGAGTCTTTACTCATGCAATTCAAAGAAGAACAAGAACAATACACAGGAAAAATCCGGACATCAGGAAATGGTGGAAGGGCATTCACACAACGGAATGATGGACGAAGATGAACACCATGATGAAGAAATGCATGAAGCAGCCACAGGACAAATGAGCTGGCAACCGGCTCAACAGCCATTTGAGGGGCAGCTAAAGTTAGTTAAGGGCGACGAAGCAAAACTCAATGCCAAAGTGGTTAAAATGGATGGTTCCAATGTCCTGAGTATCGAGCCAGACGGTCAGGAAGTGGTTCTCATGCTTAATGATGTGTTTGGCAATTTTGGAGCTGAATTCCAATACCAGTTAATCGATTATACTGGTCAAATAGCCCTGCTTTTTCATTATCAGGACGAGTCGAACTATGATGCGATGGTGTTCGACAATAAAACCATGAAACTGGAGCGTATGAATGACGGCCAGATAAAAATGCTGGACAGTCATGATGCGCAATTTGCCAAGGGATGGTCGACCTTGAAAATTTCGGCTGCCGGAGAACACCTGAAGTGTTACCTGAATGGCAAGCAGTACGACCATGGCCACGCTGAAGTGCGTCCGGTTGGTCAATTCGGTATCATGTTGCAAGGTAAAGGAACTGTGCTGCTTAAGAAGTTAAGTCTGGTTCCGTTGCAAGAATAAGATTACAACGTCAACCGACGCACCGGGGCTGTCCTTTGATAAAGAAGGGCAGCCTTTTTTGTTGTAATAAGGGTTTCAGGTTTCAGGTTTGACCTCGCGGTTGCTATTGTTACGATTGTTTGGTATGGATTAGCCTGAATGTTTAAGAAGCTCCCTGCCACCACTTAGTCGGGGTAGCGATGGCAGGGAGTTGTAGCAGGCTATTGCCGTTTGTCTTTGGTATTCGAATCGAATGAAATGAGGTTGAACATCGACCTCATGCGGCTTCTAACCCGGGAACCATAGAATTCTTCAATTTCACCGGCCGTTAAATTGGTTGTTAAGTGTGTGAGCATTCCGTCGGACACAAACTGGTCGTAGCGGCTGAGCAGTATTTCGCCCAACACATTTACTTCGTTGCCAAAATATTTCAGGTTTTGTTCGGTCCCCAGGTCGTCAAAGCAGACGGCCCGTGGTTTCTTACCACCGGTGGAGCGGTCATAAGCCAGGATGCTGTGTTTCCGGATGACCTCGTAACCATTGCGGTGAAATTCGAAACTGACTTCCCGGCAGGATTTTATGTTGTGTCGGATGTCCGGAGGAATGAAAAAGCGAAGCAGCGTCATCAGGCTGGTTTTTCCGCTCCCAATGGGTCCGGTAAGCATGATCCCCTTGTTGAGGTTGAGATTTAGCCGCTGCGCGTTCTCCTGGTCGCGTATGGCCCAGATGAGCAGTTTGAAAATGATGGGTCTGTCTTCTCCATAAATTTTGAAATCAGTGCCGAATAATTCCCGGCCTTTTTGTTCCATGAATTCCAGGCAGCTTGAAAAGCTGTAGTTGACGGTTCCTTTCCCGAAAGATATGACTCCCGGCGCGGTGAAAAGTTCAGAGTGGTTCGGCATAGTTTTTCCCATTATCAGGTTTGTATTCGGTTGATTTATCCCGCGGGCTCAATGGTTGTCGCGGACCGTACTTCCGGGCATTGAGCATCCAGTTCCGGGCCGCCGCTTTCCAGTCTTTCATCCGGGTGCGGCCGCCCACTTTCCAGCCTACCGATTCGTAGTAGTTGAAAAATCGCTCAGCTTCCACTTCAGGGAACTCCTTCTCGAGGAAGTAGATTTTGACATGTTCCTCCGGAGGCGGGATTTTACTTTTTGCCGGTGTATCGGTGGAGTTTTCCGGTTTGGACTTCTTCTCTTGCAAGGGAGCGCTTTCGGGCTGTTTCCCGTACCTGGTTTCCTGTTCCATTTTTTCTGATTGAAATTGGATTGGTTCATTGTATTCTATAGTTTCTTGTTTAATCTGTTTACTAATGTTTATTAAAGGGATCACTACTTGTTCACTAGTTGTATCAAAAATGAACATGTTCACCCGGCTACCTTTAAGGGGGTTGTGCGACGGTTGATAATCGATGTATTTCCACTGGTGAAGCTGTTTGAGACACCGTGAATAGGTATTGACCGAACCGATTTTGGACATTCTCAGCATCTCTGCCCGGTTGATGGAGATGGGATTCTGAAACCGGTTGAGGTTCCATCGTCTGAACAGGGCGAGGTAAAGGCTGATGTGGTGCGGTGTAAGACGATCGTCTTGCTCCACGCACCAGAAGAATGCCGCCAGGTGCCGGATGTAGTTCATTGTACGTCACGATTAACCTGTTTTCGAAAGGTTTGAGTGGTAATTCAGATGGATTTCGAGGACTCTTCCGGTTTACACGAAGTGTCCTTTTGTCTTCCGGGACTCGAGCATTTGCTGGATGTCGCTCTGCTCGTAATAAATGACCCCACCGATTTTGGTGTAAGGCAACGTTCCGTTTACCCGCAGATTTTGGAGCGTCCCCGGTGAGATGTTTAGCAGTTTTCGGACTTCGTAGGATTTCAGCCATTTTTTGACTGGCTGGTGGTTCTGTTCTTTTAAGAGCTTCCGGAAGTCAGAGAGAAGTTCTTCTTTTAAGTTTTGGAGGTCGTGTGTGGTGACCAGCTGTTCGCGATAGATGCCCCGTTTTTCCGGGTACTGATTTCTTTCGTCTGGCATAACAGTTGATTTAAAATGGTTTGAAAACAAAGCAACGAAAGAAACCAATGCTGATCCAGTTACAAGGGGGTTACAGAACCCCCTTAACAGATTGTTTATCAATGAGAAATTTATCCTAAATTTCTTTAGGGGTTACAACCCGGTTCATTAAAATTCGGACCATTTGTAGCGGAGTGTCTTTTACAATTCATCGAGGTAATTCAACTGCCGGCGCAGTAGTTCTTTGACCCGATCACAGGTTGACCGCTCCAGGTTGTAGAATTTGGTCCGCAGGCTGTCCTCAGAGATTTCCCTGCTCTTGTCTGTCCGGACCAGTTTAACAAATGACCGGATGACTTCGGAGAGGTTTGGGTTTTTAATGGCATTTGTCTCCATGTAGATTTTCAGCATACAGGCCAGCTGGGCCACTGAAAGATTCGTATGTAATTTTTCGATCTTCTCTTCGGTGACCGGAATCCCAAGTGAGGTAATGTTATTCAGGTCCGTCTTGATATGCAGGTAGGTTATTTCCTGGGAAATCCATTGTTTCAATTGTTTTTGCAACGAAGGACGTTCCGGTCTATAAGCCACATTCGGGGCCGGTATGACCTGAACAATGGTCTTACGCATCAGGTGTAGGTAGTGTAATTGCTGTTTGGTGGTTTCGTATTGGTAGCACTGTTTGGCAATTAAGCGTGAGCAGGCGACGAACAGGTTGGTCGGGTTGTAATTCATGTAAATGATAGTCATAAAGAGTTCCATCCCGAGCTCTGAATCTTTCAGCTTCTTGTCTATCACTTGCTGGAGCTGTTCCAACAAGGCATTGAGGTATTTTATCTTCCAATAAGAATACTTCCGGAGGCTTGTATGAATTAATTCCTGATAGGGTTTGAGTATGAGCGAGACAACCGCCGGATAATTTGTATTCTCTTCCAGGTATTTCCTGACTGGTTCCACTTTCTGACTGAAAATCTTTGCTACTCTCTGGTGGAAAAATGCAGAACCGTATTGATTGAAATTGAACAGGTCAGGATGGTCCTCTGCCAAATAGCCTAATAAATCTTCCATGTTGTAGGCCAACTGTTGACCTACCTGCAGCATTGTGTGTTGTGATTCAGTTGGAGAGATGTTTGAAGTTGATGCAAAGACCGTGTGGAGATGATTCAACAACCGAACCATTGCCGCCTGATTGCTCGAAATGTATTTTGCTAACTGGCGCCTGTTCCCCTGATTAAAGACCTGGTACCTGACGGCCGTTTCGATTCGTAGCATTTCTTCCTTAACCGTTTCATGCCATGAACGCAATTCTTCAGGGGTGAATGACTGACAACAAAAAGAGGTGATGGATAGCTTTTCTATCACGGATTTTTCCAATACGTGAAATTCATGTTTCATTGAGGTTTAGGTTTGAAAAAGATCGAAAATATCCTGGTCATATTCTCATTGGTGTATAACCGACACTTCTGAAAATGCGGTGAAAAAAAACAGACGGTTATAGCTTCAGGAGGCAACGCCTCATTCTCTAAATCGTCTGTTAATCCCAATAATAACTTAGATTTTCGATCCGTTATTTTCTTGGTTTACCCTAAGTTAGTATTTTTTTGTTTAATCATAAAATTTGAACTTGTTTGATTGAGATTTTCTCTCAACTTCTGCATGTCGTGACTGACTTTGGTCTCAATTACCCGCGCATAGATTTGCGTAGTGGCAATTTTGGTATGGCCCAACATTTTGCTTACGGTCTCAATCGGAACATTATTGCTGAGGGTTACCGTGGTTGCGAAAGTGTGGCGTGCCAGGTGGAAGGTCAGGTTTTTGTCGATGCCGGTCAGGTCGGCAATTTCTTTGAGGTAGCCGTTAAGCTTCTGATTGGTCATTACCGGGAAAAGAGTGCCTCGTTGCAAAGCTTTCGGATGTTCCTGGTACTTCCTGATAATCTCCAGTGCTTTGGGAAGAAGCGGCAACGAGACAGATTGTTTTGTCTTGGTACGATCGTAGTGCAGCCAACGGTGACTATCGATACCAATTCGCAAATTATCGGGTGTCAGCTTAGCAATATCGACGTAGGCAACGCCGGTGTAGCAAGCAAAGACAAATAAATCGCAAACAATCTGCAGGCGCTCGATGCTGAAATTTTTTTGCTCTACTTTTTGTAATTCCGATGCGGTCAGGTATCCCCTGTCAACCGGTTCAAAATGGAATTGGAATGATTCGAAAGGATTGCGCTGAATCCATTCCAGTCGTTTGGCCAAATGCAGCAACTTACGGAAGCGCTCCATGTGTTTCATCACACCGTTATTCCTCATTGGCTTTTGGTGATCGGCCGGCTGATGACTTCGCAGGAAATATTCAAACTCAGTGATGAACTGGTAATTGATTTCCGAAAGGTAGATATCGGATGTCTTGTACCGTTTCCGGATGAATTCCCCGAGATATTTCTGCGTGGTGTAATAGTTTTTCATTGTTCCCGGTGCCAGGATTCCGGACGCAGTCTTTTCATGGTAGTCTATTAATTTGGAAAGGCTGAACTGCTCGACCTCAATACCAAGATAAAGATTCTTGATTTTATCGGCCGTAATGAGCTTGTGCTGCAGACGCAAATCCTGGTAGCATTGCATTAGTTCTGACTTGATTTGAACCAACCGGGTATTCAGGGAACGTGACTCCGGCCGGTTTCCGCGGGCTTTGCCGATTTCATTGTCCCAATCGTTGGGATTGACGGCTTCTTTGATGGCCATCTCTTTTCGGACTCCATCAACGGAAATACGGGCGTAGATGGGGGCCTGGTGATTACGCATCTTGTTCATTCTGAGGATGAACTTGATGGTGAAGGTGTGTGAGCTTCTCATAACAATTTCATTTTTCTGATGGATTTTGGCCTGAAAAGGTCACTGATAAGGGCCTCGAAAGGGCATCAAAAACCATCAATTCTGAACATAACCGATGTATGCATGAAATTGTAATGAACTCCCCGACAGAACATTACATCGTTTCTGGTGACCTAAAGATACATAATAATAGAGGTCACCGCGTGGTTCTCATTTATACTGAAATATTCTGCTTTGAATTGATATGACAAAAAATAAGAAAGCCTGATAATCATACGATTAACAGGCTTTTAATGTTGTTTGAATCTCTTGTTGTCGGGGTGAAAGGATTCGAACCTTCGACCTCGTCGTCCCGAACGACGCGCGCTAACCGGGCTGCGCTACACCCCGAACTTTTTGTCAGGCGACTGATGTCGTTTGACGGCTGCAAATGTAAGGGATTTTCGGTTTTTCGCAATACCTTTTTTCGAAAAAAATGCATGCTATTCCGCACTACATTGATATTGCAGGAAATAGATAACATAAAATTTTCTAATCGGAATATTTGCAAGAAGAAGTCGGTGGTGAGTAAAAGAGCATGAACCGCTCAGCTAAATTTTTCACGGTAGTAATCTACTTTGAAGTCCTGAAGCGGAGTGGGGGAGTCAACATACTTGTGTTGATTGTCTCTCCATATCCGAGTTTGCGCCCAGGCTCGGTTGGCAGCTCCGGAAGGAGAGTAGAGGATGGTTAATTTCACGGGTCTGCCAAATAAGTTGGGAGGTAGCACCAACTCACGGCTATGCCTGATTTCTTTCGTGATTTTCATCCCCAGGATATCGACATAGAAAAGTTTGAAAGCATTGTTTTTCTGAAACCCGCTGGTAAAGAAGATTTCACGGATATGGGATTGCCGGATTTGATCAATTAGTTCCCAATTCAACCGGGTAGGAATTAAATCCTGGTCCAGCGCCGAGTCATTTGTCCGGATACACTCCCGGATGGTATCGCTCATAGCAATTCGATGCTTCTCCAGGAAACTGAGAATGGAATTCACAGTAAGTTCTGGTCCGAAATCATCCGGAAAAGCTAGCTGCAATAGTTTCCATAAACTAAGCCGGTTGCCATAGAAGAAAGGGAGCTTGAATTGCGACTTATCGTGCGGATGAATGGTACCGACAATCAACTTCTCAGCTTCCGGCTTCACCGGATATTTGTCGAGGTACAAATGTCGCGTTATTCTTTTCATTTCGGTCGTTCTGGGCTTGAACTGAAGCAGGCAAGGTAGTTAAAATCAATAAAACAGGGGAATACTTTCGAGACAACATTTATTGACCGCATCCTTTCGGAATTATTGGAATTATGCTTAATATTGGAAAGCTTCCGGCAAATGAATTCTCAGATTCTTTGCTTAATTCATTCAGACTACATGACTAATAAATCTAAAATAACAAACCGATGAAACGATTTATGTTATTGATTCCCATCATTGCTCTTTTTTCCTGCTCAACGCCTCCGGCCAATGTGGCTGATATTGGCGTGTTCAATCAGGCTACCGACATTGGTAAGTTAAAAATAAAAGGAAGTACGGTGTACAATGCGGAAACGCAAACCTATACCTTAACAGGAAGTGGAACCAACATTTGGGGAACCAGCGATGAATTTCAGTTTGCCCGCAAAAAGCTGGGCGGCGATTTCATCATGACCTGTATGGCTCATTTTAAGGGTGAAGGTGTTGATCCACACCGAAAAATGGGCTTGATGTTTCGTAGTGATTTAACCGGTGGTTCGGTGTATGCCGACGCTGCTATTCACGGCGACGGTCTCACCTCGCTGCAATATCGTCCGGAAGCCAACACCGAGACAAAAGAAGTCAAAGCGGAACTTTCGGCTCCGGATGTGATTCAATTGGAGCGCCAGGGAGACACAATTATCATGCGGGCAGCGAAATTTGGAAATCCGTTGCAGGAAACCGGCCGCGTCGAGCTGCAATTGCCCGATACGGTATACGCCGGCTTGTTTATCGGCTCTCATAATCCCGATGTGTCGGAAACCGCTGTGTTCGAGAATTTCCGAATTGATGTTCCGGCTGCGGAAGGAGTTGACGGATACCAAAATCCTTCGCCAAGCCGTTTGGAAATACTGGATGTTGAGAGCGGTCACCGCAAGGTAATTTACACGACCAATACACACATCGAAGCGCCTAACTGGTCGCGGGATGGTAAGTATCTTCTGTATAACTCGGATGGCAAAATCATCAAATTTCCGTTGGATACGATTAATCCGCAGATCTTGAATACCGGTGTAGCACAGAGTTGTAATAACGATCATGGTATTTCATTTGATGGAACCATGCTGGCTGTTTCCAGTCAAACTGAATTAGGCGACGGAAAATCAGGTTCTATCATATACACTATTCCCATCGAAGGGGGAGACGCTTTCCGGGTAACCGATAAGGCACCTTCGTACTGGCATGGTTGGTCGCCCGACGGAAAAACACTGGTATACTGCGCCGAACGAAATGGTAATTACGATGTATACGGTATTCCCGCAACTGGCGGAAAAGAATTCCGTTTGACAACCGCTGAAGGGTTGGATGACGGACCGGAGTATTCACCGGATGGAAAATACATTTATTTCAACTCGGTACGTTCTGGTCTGATGAAAATCTGGCGCATGAAACCGGATGGAAGTGACCAGGAACAAGTCAGTTTTGGTCCGTATAACGATTGGTTTGCACACATTTCGCCGGATGGCAAGCGTATGGTATATGTTTCGTATCCTCCGACGGTAGCACCGGGCAATCATCCGCACAACAAGCGGGTGATGATCCAGATGCAGGATACAGATAGCAAGGAATCGAAAGTGATTGCTTACCTTTACGGCGGACAAGGTACCATGAACGTGCCTTCGTGGAGCCCCGACGGAAAACGTTTGGCTTTCGTTTCGTTTACTTACGGCGATCCGGAAGAATAATCTTCACGATATATATTAATGAAGTACCCTGTCCGTGAATAAATCCGGACAGGGTATTTTTGTAGATAGCCCATGAAACAGCATAGTATATTTTCACTCCTTTTTATTGGTTTGTTTTTGAGTATTTGGCCACTGACAAGCGCCGCTCAGAACTCAGATGACGTGAATGCGATAATTAATATTGGCGCCAGTCATTTCCTTCCGGGACAGGCGGTTAAAGTAAACATTAACCTGAATAATCATTCTTCCGGTTTAATTAGAAGCCGGACCCAGCTGAAGATTGTGAACCAGGTCGGCATGGAGAGTTGGAGTACGTTATTGAGGATTCCGTTGAAAGCTAACCAGCCTTTCCATATTCCCATGATGGTGAAAGTTCCCGAAGCGGAAGGAAAGTATGTTTTACGCGCCTGTGAAGAGGAAAGTGGTAAGAAGTTATGTGAAGATATTCCCTTCGATGTTTTCAAGCCGGAGAAGTCCCAAAAGATGTCGAAGATTATGGTCTATGTTCCAGAATACGAAACTTCTTTGAAGCAGTTTGTGGAAGAACAGAACATCAAAGCGCCGTCGTTTAGCTGGGGGCAATGCATGCTTTGCTCATACCGGACCTGGCAACGCCTGAAAAACGGAGATCCGGATGTGAGTGCCGAAATTGAACGCGCGCTACGTCGCAACATGTCGGTTATTTTTCTCGATTTTGGACCGGCAGAGATGCCTGATGTTGACCAGCAGGAGATCGATCTTCCATTCCGCATTTCCGCCTATTTTTCAGGTGAGGCAAAACCGGAAACCAACTTTTCTATTATTTCGAAGAGCAAGGAGCTTAATTACCATTTGCAGAATATGGAAAGTGGTAACTGGAACGGATTCGACAAAGTTACTGTTCCTCCTGTGCATATGTTTTTGAAGGTGAAAGGTGGTACAACAAAGAATCTCATTCAGGCCGGAACCAATCCATACCGTTTTCCCGTTGTTTCGATCTCTACTGGCAGAGGTCATGGAAAAGTCATTCTCTCGCAATTATTGACGGACGGACGATTACTTAATCCCGGTGGAAAAATCCAGGGCCTGAAAGGCGAATTTCACTACGACCCACTAACGGTGCAGCTGGTACTCAATCTCATTTCGATGTCAGTCGATAATAGTTTATTGCAGGGAGCCAGCAACTAAGTCATTGCCTAATAGTTAAAATGTTGGGTCATTTCCCCTGAAAAGGAAATAGATAAATGTGCCTACCGGGAAGAGAAAAAGAATGACAATGGCCCAAAAAACGCGGGTATTGTAACGAGGTGTCCTGGTAAGCAAATCTCTGATGGCTGAAATAGTTAAAGTCAGGAAGAACAGAAGGAGTAATATGGCGATTAGGGTAGTCATTTCATTTCGTCGACTTTAACTGTAGCGTAAACAAGCAAACGAAAGTAAGGTTTGCCCTGTTAAACGTAATGTGACCACTTCTATCTTATTTATTTTCAGTCTTATTAAGCTGCAGATTATTTCCCCTGTGGAGGTTTGCTCAGCAGAATATAAACTTGCAGTCGCGCTGCCGGGATGATGTTTTTCCTATTGGAAAAAGGAATGGCTGTACCAATATCCAGTGCCAATCCGGCCGCATTGCTAAACGGAAACTTTCTTCCAATGGTAAGCACTCCGGAAAAAGTATCGTCACTTCCTCCAACTTCATGGTAATAATTGAACCCCTGACGGGAAAACCAGCTACGTCGGTGACTTAGCGGACTGACCTTGCCAAAGAAATAGCTATGGTCTAGTGTGAGCGAGCGCATATTCAGTTCGAAATCACGAAACCACCCGGATGAATTATGAGAAGAAGCATAGATAAATCCATAATAAACGCCGAACTCCGAGCGGGGAGAGGTCTGCAATTTTAGTCCAGCGTGGTATAATTCGGGAACACCCAGACCGCCGACTACTGATAACTTTGGAACAAACTGGGCATTTGCTGTTAAACCGAGTGTTAGGATAAGTATGACGCTGGAAATCCGTTTAATGATTCGACACTGGTACATGTTCGTTCGATAGGTTGGTTTCTTATACTCAAGTTACAACCCAATCGTTTTCAGCGCAAACGAATCGTACTTTCTTTTCTGTGAAAGAAACTAAAACTTGTTCCAGTGAATGATTTCAGAAGCATCTTTCCGCTTTTTAGCCGGAATAACCTGTCCTTCTACAGGATAACCAACCGGGATTAAAGCAATGGGCTCCAAATGGCTTGGGAGCTCGAAAAAATCAGTTACCTGCGATACGTGAAAATTGCAGACCCAACAGGTTCCCAGTCCGAGCTCCGTTGCAGCCAGCGTGATATGGTCGACTGCTATTGCGATGTCAATATCGGTGTGGTCCTTTCCATCTTCTTTTCGGTGCCAGCCCTGATGATGGTCGCCCAGAACAACAATCACAGCGGGAGCCGTGCGGAACCATTCACGGTGATAAACGGGATAAAATTTCTCGAGAACGTCTTTATGGGTTAGCACGATGAAATGCCAGGGTTGGAAGTTAACAGCTGACGGAGCCATTCGCGCTGCTTCGAGGATAGCTTCCAGCTTTTCTTTTTCAACAGGAGTTGACGAAAATTTTCTTACAGAATGACGTTGTTCTACCAATTCGATAAATTGCATATCCAGTCGTTTTTGGGCGTGATGTGAACAAATATACAAAGAAAACTTTCCGTCGGCTACTCCTGACCGTCATGTATCAGGTTATCTGCGTCCGATAATAGCTTCATTCTGCGATAAACCCTGAACAGCATGTAGATGATAAACGGAACGAAAAGAGCCAAAAGGATCTGATTACCTGACATCAGGATAAAATCGTATAATCCGTGAAAAGTAAACGGAATTAAAAAAGCATAGCCCAGGAAAAGGCGACGGGCCTGGGGATAAAATTTGGCCAGACTGAGATGAAATCCCATCAATACACCAAACATAGCGTGAGCCGGAACAGCGGTTAATGCCCTGGTTAGCCCCACCGAGAGTCCATCCGAACTGCTGAAAACGTACAACAGGTTCTCCACTAAGGCAAAGCCCATGGAAACGAATACCGCGTATACAATCCCGTCGAACCGTTGATTGAATTCCCGGCTGTGCCAAACCAGTAAAAAAGAAGCAAGAAACTTGAACCCTTCTTCCGTAGCACCAGCCACGACAAAAGCCTGGTAAAACGTGTTCCAGTAGCCGGTGAATAACGGGCCAAACATCATCAATACGCCTTCGACCAATGTAACCGGCAGTACGCTGATAACGCCAAACAGAAGTCCTCTGGCTAACAGATAGAAAGGCTCTTTTTCATATTTGTCGCGCCAATAGATGTAAAACAGGATAATGATTACCGGCGCGATGGCCAGAAGTATCAGGTGCATGGCTAAGTTTTAATTGAGAACGGAAAATACGCATAAATGAAAAAAGGACAGCAAAACTGCCATCCTTTTCTTTTATAATTAAGTCAATCTTTATTGAAATTCGACCTTACAATAATTGATGCCCAGCGCATCGTAGCGTTTGACTTCGTCCTGCATGCGATTCATGAAATCGTCGTAATTGCGGGTATCTTTGGGTGACCAAACCACTTCGGCCAGGGCAGCAATACGTGGGAAAACCATGTATTCGACCCGCTCCGGAGTTTTCATGTACTCGGTCCAAACATTTCCCTGTGCGCCCAGAATATATTTGCCTTCTTCTGCAGACAACTCTTTGGGAATCGGTTCGTACTCATAAACCTCTTTGAGCGGAGTCAGGCCACCAATAGCCAATGGCTGTGTTTTCGGATCGGCCTGGTAATGGTCAAAATAGCAATAGTTTCCTGGTGTCATCACCGCATCGTGATGTGCCTGGGCTGCAGCGATACCGCCTTCTTCACCCCGCCACGACATGACCGTTGCATTCGGAGCCAATCCACCTTCGAGGATTTCGTCCCAGCCAATCATCTTTTTGCCATGTTCATTCAGGAATTTTTCGATGCGTTGTACGAAATAACTTTGCAGCTCATGCTCATTCTTCAGACCTTCTTTTTTCATGCGGGCCTGGCAGTAAGGACACTTCTTCCATTGTGTTTTTGGACATTCATCGCCACCAATGTGGAAATATTCACCCGGGAACAAAGGCATAACCTCTGAGATAACATCTTCGAGGAATTTAAAAGTGTTTTCCTTTCCGGCACAATATACATCATCGAAAACGCCCCAGGTTGTTGCCACTTCATACGGACCACCGGTACATCCCAATTCGGGGTACGACGCCAACGCTGCTAAGGCATGTCCGGGAAGTTCGATTTCCGGAACGACGGTGACATAACGGGCTTTAGCGTACGCTACTACATCCTTGATTTCGTCCTGTGTATAGAATCCACCGTAAGGTGTTCCATCGTATTCCTTCGACTCGTGCGCATGCCCAATGATTGTCTCTTTCCGCTTCGAACCGATTTCTGTCAGTTTCGGATATTTCTTGATTTCGATACGCCATCCCTGATCTTCGGTGAGGTGCCAGTGAAACACATTCATTTTGTTCATGGCAATGTAATCGATGTACTTTTTCACGAAATCAACCGGCATAAAATGACGGCCGACATCGAGGTGCATTCCTCGCCAGCTGAATCGTGGCGCATCTTCAATTTCAACAGCAGGAAATACGGCTTCCGTTAGCTGTTGACGAGAAGGTGGCAGCAGTTGAATCAGGGTCTGAACGCCATAAAACAAACCGTTTGGCGCCGAAGCCTTCAAAACAATTTGTTTCGGTGTTACCGAAAGATTATAAGCTTCTTTCCCCAGGTTGAGACTTTTATCGAGACCGATAAAGATTGCCCTTTTTTGTGGTGAGTCTGCCACGTCGACTGAAGTGTTTAATCCATAAAAATCAGAAAGCTGATCGGTTAAAAAACCAGCAATTTGTTTCAACTCCGGGTTGTCTTCGTTAACCAGAATGGGCGTTTTTTCATTCAGGACAAACACGCCATCCGCGTTCACAACTTTGGCCGGTTCCGGTACAATTTTTACTTCAGGCCGCGTGTATTGTTTGGTTGAACATCCAACCGCCGCAGCAAGAATAACCAGCATAAAGAATCCTTTTTTAAGTTTCATTTGTCTGTTGTTTAGTTTCCAGTTTTAATAAATGTGGGATATCATTCGGAAGTTAATACACGTAGGTATTTCAGTATAATGCAGAGGGAGCATCTCATCGTCGTCAGGTTTTGTGTTAGTTGTGGGTTAAAGCTACAAAGAAGATTTTTGATGTCATAATATGTGTGACCGGTTTGCACAAAAATATTGAGTGCCAATATTAAGCCCGTTTTAAAAAATAGGAATTTGTCCGATTTTTATGTTGAGATGTTTGCATTTTTGAAATCATGTCCATATGTTTGTCAGCACATCATACATATTCTTGGGCAAAGAAGATGTTTGATATTATGAAGAAGAGTGGAGAGATTAGGCTCTGTGAAGCTCTGGCAACCGGAAACATCTATGGTGCCAAAACCTAATCATAATAAACAGCAGAAAAATGAAAAAAGAACAAATCATTACACCAAAATTTATTGCCGAGGTAACCATTTACACCTCTGGATTGATGACTGCTTCTTCTATGATGCCCAACATGACTATGGCCATGCGATAGCCTTCAGGCATATCCGTGCTTGGAGGCATTTCCGACCGGTCCATTCCGGACCATTTATCATCTGAAACACTTTATTTTCTTACATCTCATTAAGGATATCTATGCCGAAGATTGTCGTAAAATTCGGCGGATCGAACCTTAAAAGCAAGAGTGACGTGCGCCGCGTGGTGAACGTTATCACGAACTATGATGAGCCTCTTGTGGTTGTAGTGTCCGCCTTCTATGGAGTTACCAACTATTTGATTGAATCGTTGGAGAAAGCCCGCCAGAATGAGAAAGTGGCCGGCGAAGTAAGTCGTTTTCTTTTTCAATTAAAGAAAGAAGCGTTGGAAGAGCATCCGATTGAAAAGGAATTGCTTGAGCGCATAGAGAACCACATTCGTGAATTGCTGGATGAGCTGGAAAATTACCTGCAGGGAATCGCTCTGACCGGTGATGCTTCTCCTGCTTTAGAGGATTTGATTCTGGCATTTGGCGAGCGTTTGTCTGCCGTGTTTCTGCAGGGCGTACTCGAAGGTTACGGGGTGGATGCAGCGTATGCTTCGCCTGAAGATATCGGATTGGTTACCGACGGAGAATTTGGAAGTGCATCCATTGATTTCCAAAAAGCCACAAAGCAGGTAAGAGAATCCCTTTTGGGAAACCGGATATATGTCGTTCCCGGATTTTATGGCGTTTCAGATGAAGGAAAAGTAACGTTGTTGGGACGAGGCGGAAGTGATTATTCGGCAGCAGCGCTTGCCCGTTGTGTCGGAGCATCTTCGCTGGATATCTGGAAAGATGTAGATGGCTTTTTAAGCGCCGATCCGAAGCTGGTTGACGAGCCGGTACGAATTGAGCGATTGGCCTACGCAGAAGCAGCAGAATTGGCCTATTTCGGTGCCAAAATCCTGCATCCCCGTACCGTCGAGCCTTTGGTCGACCCACACATTCCCATCCGGGTATACAATATTTATGGTGAAATGGATGTGGAAAAGCCGCTTTCCATCGTGAATTCTGACCAAACCATTCGCGAAGGTGTAGTCAAGAGCGTCACCTACAGCGATGATTTTGGTGTACTCAAACTAAAGGGGCCCGGAGTAGGATTGAAGCCCGGTATTCTGGCAAAAGTAACTACAGCCTTGCATCTGGCAGGAATCAACATTAGTTCCGTCATTACTTCGCAAATTTCTATCAATATTCTGTTAGCAAAAAAAGACTTGCGCAACGCGTATGCGGTTGTCAGTGCCGAAGAGTTGCCAGCCGTTAGCGAGTTGCTAATTATGGAAAAAATCTCCGTTATCGCCGCCGTGGGAGACGGTTTGATCGACAATTATGGAATTGCTGCGCGGATATTTTCATCTATGGCAAGTAAAGGAATCAATGTTGTGATGAGTTGTTCGGGAGCATCACCGGTTGTCAGTTATTTTTTGGTCAACCGCGATGACCGTTCCAAAGCGGTGAAAGCAGTTCACCAGGAATTTTTCGAGTCAAAATCTATTGCAGTTTAAAATCATTCCCCGGCCGGGAAATTGACACAGGCGACTTGTCGGTGTCATACGAAATAGGGATAAATCAATTATTAATTATAAAAAATGAGCATTATGAGTCAGGGAAGTAAACACTTCGAAACATTACAAATTCACGCAGGGCACGAGCCGGATGAATCATCTTTGTCGCGGGCTGTGCCGATTTATCAAACCACATCCTACGTGTTCAACGATTCGGAGCATGCAGCTAACTTGTTCGGTTTGCAGGAATTCGGGAACATTTACACCCGAATCAATAATCCGACAACGGATGTATTTGAGCAGCGTATGGCTGCCCTCGAAGGGGGAGTAGCAGCTCTGGGACTTTCATCTGGTCACGCAGCCCAGTTTGTTACCATTACCACCTTGTTGGAGCAGGGCGATAACTTTGTGACTTCACCGTTCCTTTATGGAGGTTCGTTCAACCAGTTCAAAGTATCACTGAAAAAACTGGGAATCGATGCGCGGTTTACGAAAGATTTGAAACCGGAGAGCTTCGAAGCGCTGATTGATGGAAATACCAAAGCGCTTTATTTCGAGACGATTGGAAACCCGAGTTTCGCTATTCCAGATTTTGAAGCGGTTGCAGCTGTTGCCAAAAAGCACGATATTCCGGTGATTGTCGACAACACCTTTGGCTGCGCCGGAAAGCTATTCCGCCCGTTGGAGCACGGCGCTAATATAGTTGTTGAATCTGCGACCAAGTGGATTGGAGGCCACGGAACTTCTATCGGTGGAGTGATTGTCGATGGTGGAAATTTCAACTGGAACAACGGCAAGTTCCCCGGGTTGACAGAACCTTCAGAAGGATATCATGGTTTGCGCTACTGGGAAACGTTCCAGAACATTGCGTTCATCATCAAAGCTCGCGTGGAAGCGCTTCGTGATTTTGGACCGGCACTGAGTCCGTTTAACGCATTCCTGCTATTGCAGGGACTAGAAACATTGTCACTTCGGGTCGAGCGTCACGTTGAGAATACGCAGAAACTGGCTAAATGGTTGTCGAATCATCCGCAAGTGGAATCAATTAGCTATCCTGGTTTGGAGAGCCATCCGGACCATGGTTTGGCGAAAAAGTATCTGCCTAACGGTGCCGGTGCTGTGCTTTCATTCATCGTAAAAGGTGGAAAAGAAAAAGCCCGCCAGTTTGTCGACAAACTTGAGTTGGTTAGTCACCTGGCGAATGTGGGTGATGCGAAAACACTCATCATCCAGCCTGCTGCTACAACTCACCAACAGTTGAGTGACGAAGAACAACTGGCAGCAGGAGTATTACCCGCGTTGCTGCGTGTGTCGGTTGGTATCGAACATATCGACGACATCATTGCTGACTTTGAACAGGCGTTCCAGTCACTTTGATTTGGAAACGGCCGAATAGGAATATATTGCAGGATTCGTTATTTTCGAGTCCTGCAATTTTAACAACAAAAACAGAGTGAAATGCCTTTAAATTTGCCCGATAAACTGCCAGCCATCAAAATGCTCAAGAAAGAGAACATCTTTGTCATGAGCAAGAGCAGGGCTGCGCATCAGGATATCAGGCCGCTGAGAATTGCGATTGTTAACCTGATGCCGCTGAAGGTGAACACAGAGACGGATTTAATCCGACTGCTGTCAAATACTCCTTTGCAGGTAGAAATTGATTTGCTGCAGCTTGGCGGGCATACTCCGAAGCATACTCCGGCGGAGCACATGCAGGCATTTTACCAGCGTTTCGATGCGGTTTCGCAAAACAACTACGACGGCATGATCATTACCGGCGCTCCGGTGGAATTGTTGCCGTTTGAAGAAGTTGATTACTGGAATGAACTGAAAGCAGTAATGGATTGGTCGGTTCATCATGTGACCTCTACTTTGTTTATTTGCTGGGGAGCACAGGCCGGTCTTTATCATTTTTACGGAGTACCGAAGCATCTACTCGAAAAGAAGATGTTCGGTGTTTTTGAGCACACGATGACCAGTAATAAGTTGCCGATATTCAGAGGTTTCGATGATATCTTTTACGTTCCCCATTCACGGCATACCGAAACCCGCCGGGAAGATATCGAGAAGATCCCGGATTTGAAGATCGTTTCGTCGTCAAAAGAATCAGGCGTGTACATGGTAATGGCACGCAAAGGGAAGCAGATTTTTGTGACTGGTCACTCTGAATATGCACGTATCAATCTCGATTTGGAATATAAAAGGGATTTGGCCAAGAATTTACCGATTGAAGTCCCCAAAAATTACTACCCGAACGACGACAGCTCGAAAAAGCCGTTGATGTTGTGGCGTGCACATTCCAACCTGTTGTTTTCGAACTGGCTAAACTACTACGTATACCAGGAAACTCCGTTCAACCTGAAGGATATCAAATAGCGGTTAATCCTCTTTTCTGGATAGGCTCTTGATTTCTTCGGCGAACTTTTCCGGCCGGCTGATGATCCGCGTATTTCTCGGATGTTTGCGTTTGTAGTGTTGCGCTTCTTTTCCCGTGACAAACAACGTAGACGTGCTCACCCTATGGGAAAAATCTCCCAGAAACTGTTCGAAATCACTTTTAGGCGTCGAAGTTATGATCGCGGTAAAGTAGTAATCGAAGTGGAACGATTCGGCAATGGTAAGAATGTCGGAAAGTGGAACAGACTGTCCCAAATATAGGGTGTGATGCCCGTTTTTCCGCGCCAGGTAATTGTAAAAGAGTAAACTGAATTCGTGATTTTCGCCTTCCGGCAGAAAGAAAATTCCGGAAAGCTTTGCTTTACCATCAGCCTTAGGAAGCTTGTCCGTTTCAATAATTAACTTCTGGCGTAAGAAATTAAACATGAAATGCTCTTGTGCAGGAACAATGCTGTTGGCCTGCCACAAGGCACCAATTTTCTCCATTAAGGGAAATATGTATTGGTAAATAGCCCTTTCTACACCGGCTTCCTGTATCAACGATTCCACTTCCTGCTCCAAACTGTTGATGTCGAGCGAAAGCATATGAAAGATCAACTTCTCAATGCGGTCGTTGGTATCCTCGGGTTTCGAACTGGCCTTCAGTGCATGATTATACAGTTCCTCTTCGGAAAGTGCTGCAATTTTCGAGATTTTAAAGCCACGGTTGACCAGCAGCGAAATGTTGATGATTTTCTTCAAATCATCGTCCGTATATCGACGAATATTGGTATCTGTTCGTTGCGGAATCAGAAGACCGTACCTTTTCTCCCAGATGCGAATGGTATGTGCTTTAATTCCGGAGAGATTCTCCAAATCTTTTATCGTATAAGTTCCAGGCATTGCTTTCAAAATGAGGTTAGGCTAAAGATAAGCATTTTGAATAAAAAGGCCGGAAGAGATTTCCGACCCTTACATTGATCAACCAAACGTTTATATATTAAGGAACGATAACTTTATCGATGACGTGAATGACGCCGTTTGTGGCTTGCACATCGGTGGCCACTACGTTGATGTCTCCATCGATGGTTACTCCGCTTTCTGCGACAGCAATATCCAGCGACTTGTTCGAATTAAGAGTGGGCACTGAGCCTGATGTGAGTGTGCCGGAGAGTACATTACCGTTTACCGCATGAGCTGTAAGAATCGGGGTCAAATCTTCAGCAGTGAGGTCAGTTGCTCCGGAAATACCCAGCTGGGAATAAAGCGCGTCAAAAGCTGCGTTTACCGGGGCAAAAACCGTATAAACATCGGAACCGTTAAATGCGTCGACGAGATTTGCCTGTGAAAGCGCAGCAACCAGCTGTGAAAATGCGGGATTGGCAACAGCGAAGTCTGCGATTGTCTGAGGCAAAAGAACCTTGTCAATGACGTGTATCACTCCGTTGGTTCCAAATACATCGGTTGCTACCACGTTCGATTGGCCATTCAGCATCACATTTCCATCCATCAGCCGGATGTACAAACTCAAATTGTTATCATTGGCCATTGATAAGGTAGGAACGTATCCTTCTGCTACACTGGCCGCAGGAACGCCTGTTCCGAGAACATGATAAAGCAAAATGGGAGTTAAATCTTCAGCTGTCAGGTCATCAGGCTTGACAATCCCAAGTCCGACAGAAGCGATGCAAATGCACCGTCAACTGGTGCAAATACGGTAAGATTGTCACCATCTTTCAGTGCATCAACCAAGTTGGCTTTGGTAACAGCAGCCACCAACGATGAAAAAGAAGAATTCATAACAGCATGGTCAACGACCGTTGGAGGCGTCAGCACTTTATCGACGATGTGAATCACACCATTGCTGGCCTCAATATCAGCTGTTGTTACATTCGAGTATCCATTAATTCGCGTAACATTTCCTTCCGGGAAATATAAACTTACGTAATTGTCCTCGGATGCAGGCAACATGGATGGTGAGTATCCGGCCGATAAATCAGACGACATCACGCGCGAGTTAACTACATGGTAGAGTAGTACATTGGCGAGTACTTCTTTAGGTACTTCACTCAAAGAGGCAAAGTTGTTGTCAGTCAAAAATTGGGCAAACGCTTCGTTAGTAGGTGCAAAAACGGTATAGTTTCCCGATTTGGTGAAAGGATCAACTAAGTCGGCAGCCTGAAGTGCTGCAACGAGGCTACTTAAGTTTTCAGTTCCGATTGCCTTTTCAGCAATGGTTTGTTCCATTTGTGGTTGCTCTACCGTGGTGGTATTATCATCATCGTCTTTACAGGACATAAAGACAAAACCTAAAACCAACATCGTGACTAAAAGTCTTGAAATTTTAATTGTTTTCATAACATGCAGTGTTTGATTAGACGTAAATCGTTTTCATTCTGCATGTAATACGCACAGAGGAATAAAAATGTTTAAGAAATAATGAAAAAAATTAAACAAAATATATAATATTCTGAAAATCAGTAATTAAAATTTTTGTTTATTTCTCGAATTATGTTTTCTAATCCGTTGAATTTGATTTCAAGCATCAACTCAAGCATTTTACCCAATTTTCCTTTCGGGAAACCTTTTTGCTTAAACCAAACCAAATAAGGCTCGGGTAAATCAACCAGTAAACGATCTTTGTATTTTCCAAAGGGCATGCGGGTACGGGCCAGCTCAAGCAGTTCCCGGCGCTGCTGTTCAGAGTTAATTTCCATGGCTTTCATGATGTTTGGGCAATCGGGGCAGGGACCAGTTAAAGCGCACACTTAAAATGCGGATGGCAATGATCACCAGTATCGTCGATAGCACGGTAAATGATTCGGAAAGTGAAGTGAATTTGTACAGAATAATGAAGAGAACTCCACCAGCAAAACAAGCGGTAGCATATATCTCTTTATGAAAAATGAGGGGAATCTCGTTACTGAAAACATCGCGGAGTATGCCACCGGCTACAGCTGAAGCCACGCCCATCATAATAGCCATAGGGATTGGAATTCCAATCATAAGCGCCTTTTCAAGTCCGATGACCGTAAATACACCAATTCCGATGGTATCGAAAAGAAATAACGTTTTTCTGAGCTTTTGGACAAAGTTCCTGAAAAGGATGGTGAAAATAACTGCTGCTACAATGATATAGAAGTAGTTGATGTCCTTCATCCATGATACGGGAGTAATTCCAATCAAAATATCCCGAAGCGTTCCGCCACCAACTGCTGTAACAAAGCCAATAAAAAGGGCCCCAAAGAGATCAAATCGTTTCTGCATAGCAGTATGGGTTCCGCTCACAGCAAATACGAATGTACCGGCTAAATCGAGAAAATTAATCATGGTAAGTTAGTATCAGATGCAACCGCAGACAAATCCGTCGGCCAATCCTTCCAGCAGTTCGTCAACTTTTTGTTTTTCAGCATCTGTATTGTGACAATCCAGACATACGGGTAACATCACCTGGGGATGAATCAGCAGTAGTTTTTCTTCCTCCGATGCCTGACAAACAAAACAGTCTTTAGAGCTTTTATTAGGCATATGGATTAGTTTATTCCAAATGAAATATCGTCAGAAGAGCCGGAAGTCTGGACGTTAATCCGTTCCATAACAAATCTGCCGGTGGTTCCTTCGTCGTCGATGCTATTCCCGGTAATTTTCCCTTCATCGGTAATTTTTCCTTTCCAGGAATCCAGCTCATAAGTTATATCCTGGTTATTGAAGAGAATCTCACATGACTTGGACTTCATTGAAACGATACGGCCGGTAACGGTTCCATAAATTTCCTGTCGGACAATAAATGTCTCTTCACCTTCAATCTGCTCGGCAAACTGAAGTGTCCCCGATAATCTGGAACCTTTTTGTTCCAAATCAACGTATCCGCTATCGGTACCGAAGCCAAAATCTTCCGAGAACAGCCATCGTCCTGTTATATCAATCGTATCCGACATACTTTCCTAATTAATTCGTGAAAATAAGCAAATTTTCGATTCGAGCTAAAGTCAGATTTCCGGCATAGCTTATAACAACATGAAGAATATTTCGTTTGTAGTAAAATTCGGAGCTATTGAAAACGCAAAATTGTGCTTTTATTTTGCTGTGTTTTTAGGACGAAAGGGATGCCCTCAATGATTGAATTTAACGATATTTTGTAGTAACTTGAAGCCAGATAACCCCCAGATGTGTTATGAAGAAAGAACTCACAAAATATTTTCATCTCGCAGCATTTTTCTTGCTGATAGTAAATTTTCAGGCCAAGTCTCAGACATTATTATCAGGTAATTTATCTGCAGGAATTACTACTCCTCAGGTTGTCGATCAAGATAGTACTGTTGATGGGGCTTCCCGTTCTGCACTATACAAAGTTCCGGATACTTATGGCGCTGATTGGAAAAAACATGTTGATGAAATTCTAAACAAAAGGCCTTATCCTGACACGATTTATGTTGATGGGGTAAAAGTGCTTCTTGCCTTAAAGCCTATTCCTTCAGTGCCGTCAAAGCGATTGTCAGCCACGCCTGATTCAGTCCTGAATAAATTAGGCAATTTGACATTTCGCAAGAAAGCTTTTCAAAAAATGATGCTTGAAAAACTGGTGTCTTTGATAAATGAGCAGAAGCAAAAAGAGAGTGAAGAAGCACTGAGTGTCGAAATTGATGGATTGGTTGTTGATGAGACGCTCTCGAAGGTAGGACGCGATTTCTATGAGTCTTTTTATTCCAAATGGGTGGCACCAGTAGGTGCCAAAGATTATACTCTTTTTATCAAAGAAAGTCCACCCCGAATGAATCGGGTGATGGTGTCTATTTATGTGAATGACGATGAAGTGTTTTCTTCATATCTGTCGCCACGTGAGGAAATCATAAATGCCTATGCCGATTATGCAGTTGGACAAGTTCAAAGTTACCTTAAGCAGAGAGAAAATGTTTCGCAGACATTAGAAGATCCGGATATGATGGGGAACGGAATATATTGATGCTCTATCTTGAACTACAGAAAAATAGAATTAGGCGGCTGCTTCAGTCGATGAAGGATTGCGTTTCGTCCCAAAGGCTATTGCTGTTGTTTTGCAATGAATTTTTTCCTTCAGTATTTAAAGCCTCTTTACTATATCTAAGTTGAATTTCCTGATCCGTATTTGCAACGCTCACCTTAATAGCTGATTGCAGGTTCGTTGAATATTATATACTAATTCGATGCGTGCAGAATACTTTAAACTCCAGATTATACGAAGTTACCTGTTTCATATTCTAAGCATATCAAAAAAAGGGGCTAATAAAGCCCCTTTCATATAATCGTTATTGAATAATTTTCTTACCAATCCGGCATCTCACCGGAAATGATTGTTTGATTGGTTCCTGAGATGGTTCCATCCGTGTTGGTCTGTAAGTAAGATAAGTAGATGGTTTTGGGCCCATCCGGAATACCCAGAGAATATACCAATCCAACACCGGCATGCAAAATACGTGGATTATAAACGCATTCACCGGCCCCTTTGGTAATTTTAATTTCCTGCTGATTGGTTCCATCCACATCGATCTGGTACAACCGGGCATCAAGCTGGAAACCATCCGGAGCGTTTAGACCGGAAGCGTCGTGTGTATAGTAAACGGTATTCCCATCAAAGGAAAATGTTGGAGAATCAGTCCTTCCTGGTTCGTTTGCAACCAATAATTGCATATTACTACCGTCCTCGTCCATGACGTAGATTTCCGAATCATAAATATTGTCACCAACGGTCTGAACTACAATCTTGTGCCCATAGCGGGACCAATCACATTTCCAGAAATCACGTCCGGCCGGGGCAGTAGCCAATACCTGGCTGTCGTAACCATTTTTATTGATTTTTATGAGCTTATTGTTGTGGGGGTAGATGATGTACCCACCATCTGGTGACCAGGCAAAACCGGTGCCGTTATTGTTGTATCCGGTTACGGACAGCTGCGATATTTTGGTAACATTCCGACCATCCATGTCCATCGTATAAATTTGATTGGAATTATCCCGGTCCGAAACAAAAGCTACCTTATCTTCTGTAGGAGACTTTCGAGGATACCAATCTCTGGATGGATAATCTGTCAGCTGATAGTTTATCTGGGTGGTGCTATCGTATGAGAAGATCTCGTAATTATTATTAAATACCTTGGCATAAACCAAAAGGTTCTTCGGGACAGCCTGCGTTTGAATTCGCTGGAATTGGGTATTTCCAATAGAAGCTCCATCTGCTTCCACCTTCAGATACCAAAGGTAAGTAGTATTGTATTTTAACCCTTGCACCGTGTAGGTGGTATCAGTCGTATTGGCAATCCATGTTTTTTCTTCCAACGTAGCTGTGTTTACTGTTACCAAACTTACATCGATTGGCGTGTTTTTGTATGTCGTTGCATTAAAACGCCAGCTGAAAGTCAGGTTGACAGGTTGGTCAAGCGCTCCATCCAACGGTGATCCTAAACTTATTACATCATCCGCCGGGTTAGATGTACTGTCTTTGGGCAAATAAATACTGACACTGCTGGTTTCGTTTTCTGTGATCGACAGTTTCTCTGTATAGTTGAGATAACCATCCCGGGAGGCTGTTACCGTGATATCACCTGCTTGAACTTCAGGGATACTGAAATGCCCAACAGAATCGGTATAAACGGTTTCAGAAGCTGGTGATGTTGTGATTTTAACTCCATTTATCGGTCTGTCGTTGTATTCGCTCAAAATAACTCCTTCAAGCGATCCGTACTGGACAACATCGTAGGGTTGTTCCTTACATCGCCACAGACTTAACAGCAAAGCAATCACAAGAAGAACCTTAAATGAGGAGAATTTTTTCATTGTCTCTGAGGGGGTTAGATATTAGTGAATAATACAGTACGAGTCATTCGGAAAAATTTTAGTTGCCACCGTTTTTGAGAAGCAGCTTCATGTCACCTTTCATCTTAATGGAAATACCATTGATTTGGTTAAAGTAATTTTCCTGAATATATAATTGAGCACCGTCTTGTTGTTGAACATTATAATTCTTGTTTGCGGATGAATAGTTGGAGAATTGATTGACATAATTGTTGTTATCTCCATATTGAACAATCGTTGAAGTGATGTTATTACCTCCAACATTCAAATCAATGTTGTTGTAGTTACCGTTTTGCATTGTATTCGTTCGTAAATTTTTCCCCTCGAGCTGTATTTGAGCATTATTGGAGTTTCCATTCTGATTGATAGATGTATAATTCAGATTCGATTGTACTGATTGATCATTGATTAAGGCATTATTGTTATTGCCTTTTTGATTAATCTGGGTCTGCAAGGACATATTTTGTAAGGCCTTCTGCTCGTTGATAAACATCTGCTGCATCATCTGATGCTGATGAATACTCTCATCTTGCTTTTCCTGATTATTGTCCTGGGCCCGCGAACATATTGAGACCATCGTCAACCCCAATATGATAAATATGATTGTAAATTTTTTCATAGCGCTCATTTTTACATAAGTTACAAAAAGTCAGGAATATTGTCAATCATTTGCTACTTCTGTTTCTGCTTATTGAAGTCGAGATAGATGTTGAGTCCTATCCGGCCTCCGAGAAAATAATCATTGAAGTATCCATGATTGACTCCATCCAGGTTGTCGTTCAGCAAGTAATTGCTACTCATCTCCATAAATATTCCGGCATTATTACTCAGTAAAAACTCCATTCCGGCAGAACCTTTTATGTAGGGATAAAATTTATCCGTGTAAGTGGCACCAAAACCAGCCGAAAAGTAAGGTGTAAAAGAACGCTGTGGAAATAGGTTGATTCCATAATTCAGTTCACTGTTTAGCATTGTGGTGCTGAACTGGCTCCCGCTTTTCAACTTTCCAATTCCGGTTGTAAAATTAAGGAATGAAGTTCGCTTTTTTGGTAAGTAGGAAATACCCACGGTGCCGCCCCCCGTTAAGCTTGTTTTCCCCCAGTCGCTCTGTAGCTGATAGGCATTTGCAGCAAAGTTGAGCGAGAATTTATTTCTTCGCTGCTTCAATGTGTTGCCCCAGAAATTTTCTTGTTGATCTTCATCTTTTTCATGGAGGTACTGCGTAAAAATCGGAGCTTCCACATCAGCCGGATTTTTTAATTTCCAAAGACCGTCGAATACGCCTTCCATGATTAAGTCTAGGACTGCCTTTTCAATGGCTTCTTTTACGGCAATATCAGTAGGTTCATTGTAGGTAAAACCGGTTTCTGCCTCCAATAATTTGTTGGTCGCTACATATTTGAAAACTCCTGCACTAACTTCTTGAGATATAATACGTTTAGTTACATTTACCGACTTTAGTATTCTTCCGCTATTGGTTGATATGGCCCTTAGATAAATAGAAATGCGATCCTCCCTGTATTTTGTATCAGCACCTATGCCCAGGTAACGTGCGCCTACACCTCCGGTTAATATATTGTAATCGTACGAAATAATTCCACCTTCCAAAATGATCCCGGCAAAAAGGAGTGGGGGGAGAGAGGGTTCTTTTGAGCCCGTTTGCCGCGAGTAATTCATCCGGCTAGAATTGATAATTTTCCGCTCATTCAGCAGGTTGGCCAGTCCTTCCCGCTCAATCGGAACAAACCATTTCGAATCTTCCAAAGCTTTGAGTAGAATGGAGGTTGCTCCTTGCGTAATGGCCGTAGACCAGGAGGAACCGTAATCGGTGGCCTTGTATTGCCCGGTCTGGTCTCTGAATTTGTAAACCGCTGCAACAATCGGTTCCGCCGGCGCTGGCAGCTCAGCGAATTTTGAAGTAACCTTGGTATCCTGTCCAATACGGGCAGGAGTAGGCGCCATGGGTTGATTGAAGTAGGCATTACACGAACTCAGAATTAGCGAAAAAGTCATTATGATAGCAAATCCGATTTTTTTCATGGGGGAAAGATCAATTAAACACGGTCAAAAACAATTATTGATTGGGAATGGTGACACTGGACTGTCCCCCGGTTTGGGTATCTAAAATATTGATATCGATTCCCTGTGTTCCTTGTTTGATATTAATTTGATAATTACCAACGTTATATTGCCCGTTCTGTAAACTGAAATCACCAAACTGATTCTGCAGAATTTGTTGAGATAATTGACTTAAAATTTGACTATTGAGATTTTTCGTGAAATTGTCGAGGTTATCTTGTGACTGACTAAATAAACTGCTTGTTGCACTGGCCGAAGATGAAGATTGTTGTTTCTGTGCGTTCGCTGAATTCAACATCCAACTGTAGTTGTATACATTACCCCCAAAGGCTGGGTTGACCGGTGTATAAACGAAATCTTGCGCATGTCCCAAAGAGGGAATTAGGCACAACAGTATGAAAATAAATTTATACATGATGAAAACGTTTTAGTCCTGTAGTAAAATAACGGATTTTATTTAACTTCAGTATAAGATATATCAAAATTCTTTGTATAACCATTTCGCTCAAAACGCTTAGCGTGCCGCGCATGTGTTAGCCAAAACGTTTTGGTGTTGTATTTGAAATTGACAGAATCACTGTATTGAAAATCCATAGAGTCATAGCTTGGAGGTTTAATTCGCCATTCGTTAAATGGCAGAACCGATTCGGCAGAAACCATTTGATAAACACCATCGGGCAATTTTCTGAGGCGGGTATGGATTTTTATTGGTACAGGAAAGGACAAATTAGGCACATTTGAATAACCGGTCATACTTAAGTCTTGATCGACAAAATAACTTTTTCCGTAAAAAGGAAACAAGATGGAGAGATTTTTTACGAATACATCTCCGAATGATTGGCTGTCTATTATTTTTTTTAGGTTTAACAGAGAATTTTTTACAGCCGTTTTCTTTAGGGGACTCACATCTTTACCGGGAAGTTCTTTTAAAAAGTCATTTACCATACGATTGTAGTAAGCCTGTATGGAATCGTGATTAAGGATTTTTTCAGGAACCCCCCATTCATTGAATTGGACAATCAGATCAAGTGTTTTTGATTGATTAAATTGTTGGAACCAGCTATACATCGGTCCGGGATAATCTTGAAAAATGTTAATAGGAAACCCCTGTGCTTTCCACAAAACCTGAAAACTGCTATCGGTTACTGATAAAACTTTGAATCGTTGTAACGAGCTGTATTGCTTGGTCCATTGGTAATCAGCAATTTTGACATCCCAGCTAATTGTTGCCTTATATGCTACACTGTCGTTCTTTTCCCATGCGGGCTTGAACAGTATTGTCTGCTGTTTTTCCGGTAGTACTTTTTGCGCGTGCAATAGAGAGCAGTCAAACAAAAGAATAATCCCCGCAAGAATAAATTTTATGTAAGAAAATTTTACCATGACAGTGAAATTTAATAAGTAAAGAAAAAGCTGCCTACTCAAAGGCAGGCAGCTTCGACCCAAAATCATTTATAATTTCTTATTTAATTAAAATAATTTCTTTGAAAATGGGTTCTTTTGATGAAGATTACTGATAAATAACAGACTGGTTAAAATTTCCTTCCTGGTTAGCCCAACTGTTATTGCCATGACCTTCAGTACGTTGAATGCTTACGTTGTGATTACCTTCCTGATTCAAATATAGCATATTATCATCACCTACTATTGCTTGGAAAGCTTCGTTATTGCTGCCATCTTGAGTAATCTGAGCATAACTATCGTCACCGTGGTAAATTTTTTGTGCAGCAAGGTTATCAGAGCCACCAGTTTGATGAATATAGAGATAGCTACGATCTCCGTTATCGATATACTGCCATGCATAGTTATTTCCAGTTCCGTCTTGCTTAGTAAAAGCGAAGCTGTTATTACCATCGACAGCAACAAATGCCTGAGAACCGACTTCGTCCATGCCCTGCTTAACAACAGCACCATTACCTACACCGGTAATTCCAATAGTAGCTTTTTGGTCCTTACCCCATTGTTCGATTAACGCTTTATTCCCTTGTCCTTCAGCAGCACCGTCTAATCCGTTAATCTGAATACCAGCCAAAAGGTTCTCTCCATTTTGCACAATTGATGCTTTATTACGGTCGCCTGTAATATAAATACCGGGGCGAACATACATCAATTCAGGTACACCAGTAAACATTTCGGTTACTTTATCAAATTTCATACAGCAAACTGTTGTAAAACAATCAGCGGTTACTGATGGTGAACTATGTGATGGGCCAATTAAACCTGTACCACTCACCTGAGGATCTAAATCAAAACCGTCACAAGACATTTCAGGAACATCGAACTTAATATCCGATCCAGCTACGAGTTGTGTTCCAACCTGAGTGATAGATGCTTTGTTGTGATCACCCTCGATATTAATGGTTGCATCGGTATTGCTACCAATTTTGATCCCATGAGCGTTATACACATTTCCACCGCCGGTTGCACCTCTTTGGTCAATAACAGCTTTGTTGTGATCTCCAACCTGATTGACAGTTGCGTCACCCGCTGTATTGTTGGGTAAAACCTGATCTGGGGTTAAGTACTGTGCCCATAAGACACTGCTGAACATTACAGCTGCGAAGAGTAAAATTACTTTTTTCATAATTTTCAATTTTAAGATTGGTTTATAAAAAGGAGATTTTGGGTTTTAAGTATCTTTATTAAGATTTAATCTATTTTAACGTAATACAATTTATGAACATCATTTCTAAAAAGCAATAGCTTTCAAAAAATATTTTTAACTTATTAATTTTTTAATTAATAGAGTCACTGTGTTCACGAACTGAGAGAGACCATTACAAACGTAGTAATCAATGGCAGCTTCAAAACTCTCTAATGTAGTCGGATTGTCTTTCCCACCGTTACGATGGTTGGAGGGTTGACCCTCGAAACCTTTATTTTCAAACTGGTTTCCATATTGGGCAATTTCCTGGGGGAAGGAGGATGTGTTGACCAAGAATTCAGGAACCAGCACCGTTAGATGCTTTGTCATAACCTGGTTTTAAAATTGGTTTTTGTTTTGTATTTGGTAATGCCAAGTTACGAAAGTCTAACCTTACGTGTCAAGATCTTTGACAAGAAATTTTATAAAAAGATGGCTATCGGACACTAAAATATAGCCTATAACGTAATAAAATCAACGCTTCCGGAAATGTGAAAAAAAATTACTTTTTGCAAAATATTTTTCAAAAACATACGTTAGGAAGAGTGATGAAGACTGTTTTGATCGATTTTCAATAAGCGAAATAATGCTTGTTTTGGGGTAGAGAATTGATCCAAATTTGTTGTTTTTTTCGTCAGTGTTTACCAATATTGCAATTGAATCCACGACAGTCGTTTTCGGTTTTAAGATTGGTTTTTTGTATTTGGGTTTTAAAAGATCATTTGGTTTTAAACTGACTTCAATCTGTTCGTGGATTCTTTTGTCCGTAAAATTTCCCTCTTTTTTCACTTATAAAGTCTGATTTTTTCTCCTCCGAAAACTGTTTTTTAGAGCATGCACGGTGTATATCATGTCGTATATTTACGTGATATAAATGGAACGTATTCATAAAATATAGTGATATGAAAAGAATTATTGCAACATCAGAGGCACCTGAAGCCATCGGGCCGTACAGTCAGGCTATTGAAGTAAACGGGACGCTTTACATTTCCGGACAGATACCGCTTAATCCTCAAACAAAGGAAATACCTGAAGGCATTACCGCGCAAACCGAACAGGTAATGAAGAACATTGAAGCCGTATTAAAAGCCGCTGGTTATGGCTTTGACGATGTCGTGAAGTCGACTTGTTTTTTATCGGACATGGCCAATTTTAAAGCCATGAATGAGGTGTATGGAAAGTACTATGAAACAAATCCGCCGGCAAGAGCAGCTTTTGCCGTAAAAGAATTGCCGCTTGGTGTGCTGGTCGAGATTGAGACCATTGCCGTAAAATCGTAAAATGTTTCAGCAACGAAGAAGATTTCAGTACACAAAATAGATATTCAATAAAAAAAGCCGTCAAAATTTTGACGGCTTTTATGTTGTTTGAAAATGTAATGTTCGGAAAGAATTTAATCAATAATAATGTTTTATAAGTTATATAAACTTACTCGGAAACAACTTCAAATTCGAGTTCGAAGTATACCTCACGGTGCAGTTTAATTTTCGCAACATGCTTACCAACTTCTTTAATAGCGTCTTCTTTAATGGTAATCTGTTTGCGATCGATGTCGAAGCCGTTTTCTTTAAGAGCTTCAGCAATCTGAATGTTATTAACTGAACCGAAGATTTTTCCGGTGGTGCTTGTTTTGGCACCAATGCTGATTTTCAAGCCTTCGAGTTTGGCAGCAACTGCCTGAGCTTCCTCTTTCAGTTTCGCTTCTTTGTGAGCGCGCTGACGTTGATTTTCACTCAGTACTTTTTTTGCCGATTCGGTGGCTACAACAGCGTGTTTTTGCGGAATGAGGAAGTTACGTGCATAACCGTCCTTTACATTCACAATATCATCTTTGCTACCCAGGCGGGGTACGTCTTGAAGCAGAATGATTTCCATAGTCTTACCTCCTCCTTTTTTATTTCAACAAATCGGTTACATAAGGCAGCAAAGCAATCTGACGGGCTCTTTTTACGGCCTGCGCTACTTTACGCTGGTATTTCAGAGAAGTTCCGGTGATACGACGGGGAAGAATTTTACCCTGCTCGTTCAGGAATTTCTTCAGGAATTCCGGATCCTTGTAATCAACATACTTGATTCCGTTCTTTTTGAAACGGCAGTATTTTTTCTTTTTGATCTCGACTGACGGCGGGGTCAGATACCTGATTTCGCTTGTATTACCTGCCATAGTTTAGTTCTCCTTTTCTTTTTTCGCGTTTACTTTGTTTCTTCTCTTTTCGCTGTACTCTGCGGCATATTTTTCCAATTTTACTGTCTGGAAACGAATGACACGCTCGTCGCGACGAAACTCAGTTTCGAGCTTGTTGATAAAAGCCGGATCGGCCTTAAATTCGAAAAGGTGATAGAACCCAGTCGATTTTTTTTGAATGGGGTAAGCCAGTTTTTTTAATCCCCAGTGTTCTTCGTGGAGCAGTTCACCGTTGTTACCGGTAATCAGCTCTCTGAACTTTTCAACCGCTTCCTTTATCTGGGCTTCAGATAAAACGGGAGTTGCAATGAAAACGGTTTCATACTGATTCAACATATTGTTTCAGTTTTATTAATAATAACTTGTTTTAAAACCGCGCAAATATAGGAACTATTTAGATGAAATCAAAGATTGCGTTAGTTGATTTTACTTCCGTTTTGGGTGAATGAAAGCCACTTGAGTTTATTCAGCAAAGTGTCGTACTTTTGAGGCCGAAAACAAAAAGTCCTATGTTTCAGAATTACCGCTCATACTATAAGAATATATTGCACCTTGCTTTTCCCTTGATGCTTTCGCAGGCGGGACAGGTAGTGGTACAGCTCGCCGATTCGGTGATGGTCGGCCATGTCGGCACTCCGGAACTGGCCGCTGCGTCGTTCGCCAGCAACCTTTTTTACCTGGTGATGATGTTGGGGATGGGAATAACATTTGGTCTTACGCCTTTGGTGGGGCAATCGTTTGGTCGTAACCATTTCCGCGAAGTGGCGATATATTTTAAAAACAGTCTGTGGTTGAATTTTGCTTTCACGGTAGTGTTGACTTCTGCTTCGTGGGGAATTTCTTATCTGATGCCTTACATGGGACAGCCCGCCAACGTGGTTGCCCTGGCGATTCCGTATTTTAGGGTGCTGACTATCTCCATGTTGCCGTTTTTGTTGTTCTTCACGTTTAAGCAATTCGCCGAAGGGCTCGGAAATACCCACATTGCGATGGTGGTAACGCTTACTGCCAATGCGTTAAACATTTTTCTGAACTATATCTTGATTTATGGTAAGGTAGGATTCCCGGCATTGGGCTTGCTGGGAGCCGGTTACGCTACGTTAATCGCCCGAATGGCTATGCCGGTCATGATGGCTTTGTTACTGTATTTTAAGGGGAATTTCAGAAAGTACTTGTTGTTTTTTCCTTCGGTTCAAACGAGTACACAGAAGATGCTCGAGTTGCTTAAAATCGGTTTGCCAATTGGCATACAACTGGTACTCGAAATCGTTGCATTCAATTTTGGCGGAATCATGATGGGATGGTTGGGAGCCGTTCCGCTGGCAGCGCACCAGGTTGCATTGGGACTGGCGACTATGACTTTTATGATTTCCAATGGAATTGCCATGGCAACTACGGTTAGAGTGAGCAACTGGATGGGAGCACATCGCCTCAAGGAAATGCGGATGGCTATTGAAGCTTCGCGCCACCTGGTTTTACTTTTCATGGGATTCTCGGCAGTTGTATTTATTGTCTTTCGGAATTTTCTTCCGATTCTGTTTACGCCCGACAAGGCAGTTATCCATCAGGCGACGATTCTGCTGATTGTTGCTGCTTTCTTTCAGATTTTTGATGGGTTGCAGGTTGTTTCGCTGGGATGCTTGCGAGGAATGGCCGATGTAAAGTATCCGATGTACATGGCTGGTATTTCATACCTGGTAATTGGCATACCAGTCAGTTACTTGTTTGCATTCGTTCTGAACGTTGGGGCGGCAGGGATCTGGATTGGTTTTCTGGCTGGTTTGGCTTCCGCCGGAATATTGTTTTACATCCGCATTCGGTACAACATCCGGCACATTGCAAAATAAAAGCGGGAAGAAGAAAGTTCCCGCTTCATTAGTTTAGCATAGCTAGGTCAGAAAATGTTGTGGTTTTAGTAAAAGGTCTGAACCTTCAGATTCAATCAAAATGCTCATCAGGTTTAACAGTAGCTAATTTAGCACTAATTATTAATTTTTGTTAAAAATGTTAATGTAATTAAAACAATTACTCTCCATTTGATCCTGTAGAATGTGTTTAACGTTCACATAAACAGTGAATAATATGACGTTTGTCAGCGATATGTTTTTCAGCATATGTGGTATAGAAGACCAATTTATCTTGAATACAAACGATTTACGGTCGTTTGTTCATTTTTTTTCAGAGTGATTGCTTTCAATAAATGACTTTTATTAGCGATTTGGATCGGCAAATTGCCTTATTTTGTAAAGGAGGTACTTAATTTGTCTCCGCGAATGGATTTACAAAAATCTGTCCGGACTGGTAGAAAAAAGTCAATCATCAGATAAAGAAGAAATTCATGAAAGCGATAAGAAAAAGCAAACCGGAAAAGGGCCTTTGGCTCGAAGATGTTGCCATCCCGGAAGTGGGGGTTAACGAAGTATTGGTCAAAATAAAAAAGTCGGCCGTCTGCGGAACCGACTTACATATATATAAGTGGGATGCGTGGGCGCAGAAGACCATTAAAACTCCCATGACCATCGGGCATGAGTATGTTGGAGTGATTGCAGATAAAGGCAATGAAGTAACTCATTTTGAAATTGGAGAGCGGGTAACAGTCGAAGGTCACATCGCTTGCGGATATTGTCGGAACTGCCGTCGCGGACGGAAACACATTTGCGACCATACAGTGGGAATCGGTGTGAATCGCGATGGTGGATTTGCTGAATACGTTGTTGTTCCTTCGGAAAACGTGCTGAAAATTGATGCCCGGATTCCTGATGAGATTGTATCAATTATGGATCCGCTAGGAAACGCAACGCATACAGCACTGTCGTTTCCACTGATTGGTGAAGATGTTCTGGTTACCGGAGCTGGCGGTCCCATTGGATGCATGGCCATCGCAGTAAGTAAGTTTGTTGGTGCCCGAAACGTGATCGGTACTGAACTGAGCCCTTACCGGCGCGAGTTGGCAATGAAAATGGGTGCAACCGAGATTATCGATCCACGCACAGAAAGCCTGGAAAAAACGATGCACGATCATGGCATGGTATCCGGCTTCGATATTGGCCTGGAAGTTTCCGGTTCGCCAGTTGCTTTTGACACCATGATTAAACACATGTACAATGGCAGTAAAATTTCGTTGTTGGGAATCTTGCCTGATACTACGCAAATTGAATGGGATAAAGTCATCTTTAAGGGAATAACCCTGAAGGGAATTTATGGCCGGGAAATGTATGAAACCTGGTACAAAATGGAAAAAATGTTGCTCTCGGGCCTCGATATTTCCCCGGTTATTACGCACCGTTTCCATTACACCGAATTCCAGAAAGCATTTGAAATCATGGAAGAAGGAAACTGCGGAAAAATTATTCTCGACTGGGAAGACTAAAAACATCTATTTTCGGGTAGGGGAGTATTGTAGTAAATGCCAATTTTACTAAATTTGCCACCCGAAAATCGCCACTTTAGCTCAGCTGGTAGAGCAGCTCATTCGTAATGAGCAGGTCGTGGGTTCGAGTCCCATGAGTGGCTCTCTTGAAAGAAAAGTCTGTTGAATATTCAGCAGACTTTTCTTGTCTATCATCTTCTACACATTCTGTTCCTGGTCTGGTATCCTTTAATCGTATCCTTGGTTATTTTTCTGGCTTTCTGTTTTCCGCATGTAAATGTTGGGAAGGTTTTCTTCTTAAAGGAACATATGTTCATACACTTTGTTATCTTTAAAAAGATTCCTTTCAAAGACCTGAATTGGATTTGAGCTTATATTGCAAAATTTCCAACCTAAAAACCAGACTTTATGAAATCGAACTTGCGTTTTGCTTTAGCTGTGAACAGTGATCATATTTTTGAACCCCAACATTTTGGCGATGCGGATAAATACCTTTTGTATGACTTTCGTGAAGGCAAAATAAATTTCCACCGGGAAATATTGAATCCTGCCAAGGATTCGCAGCATAGTATCGCTCATGGTTCCCCGGAAAAGGCCCGGTTGTTGACAAGCTTATTCCGGGATGAAGAGGTTGATGTTCTTGTTTCGAAAAAGTTTGGTGGTAACCTGAAAAGGATCAATCAATATTTTATTCCCGTCATTATTTCGCTCGATTCGCCTGAAGACGTGTTGGAAATTCTGCAAAAGCACGTTCACTGGTTGACGGAAGAACGTCGTAAACACGTTGGCTCTTTTCAGCTTTTTCAGATTAATCAGGGAATCCTGAAGTCTTCAGTACGGCAAGATAAGCCGGTGCATCGTAAAATGTTTTTTGATGAATCCGAAAGAAACTAACCGGGAGAAGTATGAAAGAATTTCTCAGTTGATTGGAGAACAGCGCTACGGCGAAGCGCTCAATGAATTAAATGATTGGGAAGAGAATCATCATCAATTCCCGGAAGGAAAGATATTACGAAGTCAACTGAAAGAAATCCTTCGGTACCAAAACCTGGACATCTACGCTAATACCAATCTTTTTATGGATCCGTGGTTTGACGAATAAAAAAATCCCCGAATAAGCTTCAACGCAAATCCGGGGACTATCATATCACCATTTTAATTACAAACTCTTGATCTCATTTACCAGCGCCTGCAGCGAGTCTTTGGCATTGCCGAAAAGCAGACGTGTTTTCTCACCAAAGAATAACTGATTTTCAATTCCAGCATATCCTTTCCCTCGTCCACGCTTCATCACAATAATATTCTTCGCCTCATGCGCGTGTATAATCGGCATTCCGGCGATGGGACTGCCGGGATCGTTCAGTGCTGCCGGATTGACTGTATCATTGGCACCAATTACAACCGCGACATCAGTGCTCGGCATATCCGGATTGATGTCGTCCATTTCCACCAACTGGCTGTAAGGAACATCCGCTTCCGCCAACAGCACATTCATGTGTCCGGGCATACGACCGGCCACGGGGTGAATAGCATAGCGCACATTGACTCCCTTCGACGACAATAACTGGTCAAGCTCGTGACAAACATGTTGTGCCTGGGCAACGGCTAATCCGTAGCCAGGAATAATGACCACATTCTGCGAATAACTTAACAGGATGGAGGCATCGCTCAGCGTAATTTCCTTCATCGTGCCACCTTCGGCCTGTGCGGCAGACGGACCGCCACCAAAAGCTCCGACAATCACATTGAGCAATGAGCGATTCATGGCGTTACACATCAGTACGGTCAGAATACTTCCGGCTGAGCCAACCAAAATACCACCCAGAATCATCGCCTGGTTGTTATAAATAAAACCGGCCATAGCGGCAGCAATACCAGTAAAGCTGTTCAATAGCGAAATAACGACCGGCATGTCGGCACCTCCAATCGGCATGACAAACAGAACGCCGTAAAGCAGTGATACCCCGAACAGGACATAAAGCTCCCAGTTGAGTTCTTCGGTACTTTTTCCGGATACGAGCATGTAAACAAATATGGCTACCACAAAAATGAGCAGCGCAATGTTGACATACTTCATGATGCCGGCGCGAATATCTTTGATTTTTCCGTCTAGCTTACCATAGGCAATCATCGAACCGCTGAAGGCGATACTACCGATGACCAGTCCCAAAAGGGTGACCAGAACAAGCCGCACATCGGTGATGTCGGCATGAGGAAATTCGAGCAAAGCGACCAGCGCCGAAGCCAAACCTCCGGTGGCATTGAAGAACGACACCAGTTGGGGCATGGCAGTCATTTTTACGGTCCGGGCAATGTACCAGCCCAAGACAGTTCCAACGCCAATCGATACGATAATGATCCAGATGTTTGTTAATGCGATTCCTTGTCCGTCGGCATTTTTATGTAGAAACATGGTTGCAATCATAGCCAGCAGCATACCGGCTCCGGCAATGATGTTCCCCCGGCGCGCCGTTTCAGGATGGCTCAGGAGCTTCAAACCATAAACAAATAAGAGTGCAGCCAGCAAATAGCTGAGCTGAAGCAGGGTTTCGCCCATCGTGAAGGGCGTACCGTTGAGTGTTCCGATAATTTTATCCATATCGCTCGTTTATTTCTTTTTCTTCTTAAACATTTCCAGCATTCTGTCCGTCACAACAAAACCTCCGGCCACATTAAGCGTGGCGAAAATGATGGCCAAAATGCCGAGTACCAGTTCGGTAGAAATATGGCTGGTATCGGCATGACCGACCAGGATAATTCCCCCAATGATGATAACACCACTAATGGCATTGGCACCCGACATGAGCGGCGTATGCAACACCGACGGTACATGCGAAATCACTTCAATGCCAAGAAAAATAGATAGAGCGATGACAAAGATGACTTCTTTGTAGGTATAGAAATAAACTAATACTTGTTCCATATCATTCGTTTTTACTGTCTAACATCGATTTAACCCGCTCATTAATGACTTCACCATTACGGGTTATGCACGTTCCTTTAATAATCTCGTCCTCAAAGTCGAGCTGAAGCTGACCTTCCTCATCAATCAGGAGAGCGAGAAAATTGGAGAGGTTTTTACCAAACATTTTGCTGGCATCGGTAGGCATTTGAGCGGGATAATTGGATTGTCCCACAATACGCACACCATGATGTTCGACCATTTCGTTATCTTTCGAAAGCTCACAATTTCCACCTGTCGAAGCGGCCAAATCGATGATTACCGATCCGGGCTTCATCTTTTCCACCACATCATTGGGAATTAAGACCGGGGCTTTCTTACCAGGAATTTGCGCCGTCCCGATAACGACATCAGCTTTTATGACTTTCTCGTTAATGGCTTCCTGCTGCCGTTTCTTGAAATCTTCGGTCTGTTCAACCGCATAGCCGCCGGCCGCAGCATCCTCTCGGGCGCCTTCCACTTCAACGAACTTAGCGCCGAGGCTCATAACTTCCTCTTTAACGGCTGAGCGCACATCGAAAACCTGAACCTGGGCTCCCAACTTACGGGAAATGGCGATAGCCTGCAATCCGGCCACGCCGGCGCCCAGAATCAATACATTGGCCGGACGGATGGTTCCGGCAGCTGTCATAAACATCGGGAAAAAAGAGGGAAGGAGGGATGCAGCTTCCAAGACAGCCTTGTAACCCGAAACTGTCGCCATCGACGACAAAACGTCCATCGCCTGGGCGCGTGTAATCCGGGGAACCGAATCGAGACTGAAGCTGACCATTCCTTTCGAAATGAAAGCCTTCACCAAATCGGTATTCCAGAGCGGATTATACTGGCTAATCCAGATTTGATCTTTTTTCAGACTTTCAACTAAATCGGTCTCAGGAGGTTGAATTTGTATCAGGACTTCGGCTTTTTCCAAGACTTCTTTCCGTGATACAACCTGGGCACCAGCCTTTTTATAACTTTCATCATTTTGGTAAGCTGTTTCACCGGCCCCTTCCTCGACGAAAATTTCCACTTTTCGTTCTATCAGGCCTGAAACAACTTCGGGTAACATGGCGACCCGTTTCTCTGAACCGGTCTCCTTCAGTAATCCAATTATCATAAGTTGCTTATTTAATGGATAGTTTCTTTATGAACGTACTAGTTTTCATTCGGTTTGACAACATATTGTATAACAGGAAATCGCAGGTTTCGAAATTCCCTGAAAAGGCAATATCAATATTTGATGAACGGAGATGTAGAAAGGAATGGTTAAATGATGATAATTACTTTTTCGTATAACAAGGAAAGAAAGTTCCGCGCTGACCGTTTTTTCTGAGATAAGAATAAAAAAAAATGCCAACAGGGTAGGAGTATTTTTAGGAAAAAATGGAAAACCACAACTGAAAAAAATAGTACATTTGCTCTGGTCATTTTAAAAGCGGCAATAGCTCAGTCGGTAGAGCATCAGCTTCCCAAGCTGAGGGTCGCGAGTTCGAATCTCGTTTGCCGCTCATGAAAAAAGCCACTTACATCGGTTATCGCTGTAAATGGCTTTTTCTTTGGCCGCTGTTCTCAAAACGCTCTCCAGGTTACAACTTTATTTAGCAGTCGAAATCACTTTGCGTAATAAAGGGCTGTTTGGTTTCTTCGCTTAACCGGTTAAAATAAACCGCTGCCTTCTCATTTTCTTTCCGGTGGCTGAATAGTAGAAAAAGGTCGAGGTTGACTGTTTCGTGGTTAACCTGCATATATTCCTCTTGCGATACCAGCGAGAGCTCTTCAATTTCGGCGGCTGTTGGATGGTAATCCCACACTGTTTCCATAACTCCTCCTCATTCTTAATGGTAAAAAATGGTTTTGTGTCTGGAATCCAGTCGGCTCATGGGTTGTAAACGAAAGGTCGGTGTTCGTTTCTAAAAATAGAAAAAAAGCTGAAAGTTGATTTTACGAAAACAACAATTATTCTTCGCGGCAACCAAAAGTCTGTTCCAACTGCAGAAATGCTGCTTCAGTTGCCTTTTTGTCATCCAGTCCGCTCTGCATGAATAAGCTAATGGTTTTTCCTTCGCAATTCAGACAGATAATTTCACCCTCCATTTTGTCACCGTTAACCAACGTGGCATATTTCGACCGGTAAGCTTTCCGTCCGGCAAAAGTGACAGGCTCGATGGCAGTAAATTCAATACCCGGCTGCTGGTAAATATCGGCGGCCCGCATGTTCTTTTTGTGCGAGTCAATCACCACATCCGGTTCGATATGCGCATTTAGCCAGGTAACGGTAATCACACCCGTGGCATCTTCTGTGTTATGCTCGGCCGAAAAATAGTGTCCGTCTTTACCTACGGGTTCATCCGAAATAATCTTCCAGTCGGCTGGAAGACTGAATGATACTCCATCTTTCAGAAATTGAATATTGTCATTGGAAGGAGTTTCAGCGAAAGCGTTGGAAAGAAATAATGTTAAAACGGCAAATATGGTAACGAGGTGTTTCATGGTTCATTTCTATTTTGATGATACAAATATGATGAACCTTACCGGGAAAACGTGACAGTATTAAGAAAATTTAAGATAATTTGAACGCTGCCAATCGGTCCGGATTTATAATTTGGCAGGGCATTTGTTTATCTCACGATGTTATGACAAACGTGGAAAACTAAAAACAAAAAGATATGATTTGGATTATTTTCATCGGTTTTGCTCTATTGAGCTGGTTGGTAAGTTACCAGCTGAAAAGCCGCTTCAAAGAATACAGCAAGATTCCAACAGCCAACGGAATGAGCGGACGCGATGTGGCTGAGCAGATGTTGCGGGATCATGGAATTCAAGGCGTAAGAATTGGAACCGTTTCAGGTCAGCTAAGCGACCATTATAATCCTGCCAATAAAACAATTAATCTGAGCCGTGACGTGTATTACGGTCATAGTATTGCAGCTGCAGCCATCGCAGCTCACGAATGTGGACACGCGGTCCAACACGCCAGAGCTTACGAGTGGTTGGGCTTACGCTCAAAATTAGTCCCGATTGTGAGCGCCACGTCGAAATATACTATGTGGATTTTGCTGGCCGGTATTTTTACTGTTCAGCGTTTCCCGGCTATTATGCTGATCGGTATCATCCTGTTTGGACTGACTACGTTGTTTAGTTTCATTACCCTTCCGGTAGAAATTAATGCCAGTAGTCGCGCTTTGGCCTGGTTGAAAACAACCGGGATTACAACCGTTCAGACACAGGAAAAAGCTTTTGACGCCTTAAAGTGGGCCGCATACACTTATGTAGTTGCAGCTCTGGCGTCGTTGGCCACCCTTATTTATTATATACTAATATTTATGGGAGCCCGAAGATAAGACAACAGTGTAATTATGTCCTTTCATAGATTAAAAGGTCTGTTTCCGAGGGGAAGCAGACCTTTTTTATCTCCGGACTACACTTGTAGTTGCTTTGTTTTGTCAGCTTTTTCAGGATTAACAACCCGTGTATTACCTCCTTCTTTCATCGAAAGGTCAACCGGAGTATTCTTTTCCCACGAACCACAGGTAAAATCGGGAACTTCAATGGAGTTTGAACGGTTCGCAACCGACCATTCGCTCAATGGTGCTACAACGCTCCACAACGCAGCGTCGTATACGTCTTGATCCAGTGGCAAGCCATTGCGCAAACAATCTATCAATCGCCAGTCCATAATGAAATCCATGCCGCCATGTCCACCAACTTCTTTCGCCATTTCACCAACTCTTTTTACAATTTCCGGTGTATATTGATCTTCAAACTTTTTGAATTCTTCGGGCGAAGCCCAGCGATGTTCAATGGAAATTCGCTGAGGAGACGGCCATTTTTGAGCAGTGGCTTTTGTTCCTGTAATCTGGTGAATACGGGAATAGGGACGGGTAGAGGTTACATCGTGTTTTACGGTTATGGTCCTTCCTTTAGCCGTTCGTATCGATGTGGTATTGTGGTTTCCCCGGTATTGTTTCCTTGCAAACTCTTCATAAAACGAATCCTCTTTTGCTAATTCGTTGGCCATCTGGGCCATCTGAAAATCGTTGGTTTGCATGGCTGTTAGGTATTCCATCTTATCACCGCGATTGACATTCATCACCTGACAAACCGGGCCCAAACCATGAGTAGGATAAAGGTTTCCATTCCGGAAATTTTCCTTCAATCGCCACATATCGGTATAGGCTCCGTCGGATTGCTTATTGTCCTGTGGCTTGGCGAAATTCATTCCGAGTAAGGTATGCAGATAAGCTCCTTCGGCATGCACAATGTCACCGAAATAACCTTGCCGGGCCATATTCAGCGTAAGCAACTCGAAGAAGTCGTAACAACAGTTTTCCAGCATCATGCAATGCTTCTTTGTTCTTTCCGAAGTTTCAACCAGTTGCCAGGCTTCGTCAACTGTGGTTGCAGCAGGAACTTCCGTTGCCGCATGTTTGCCGTTTTCCATGGCATAAATCGACATCGGCGTATGCCAGCTCCACGGTGTGCAGATGTATACCAAGTCTAAATCATCGCGTTGGCATAGCTCTTTCCATGCCGATTCATCGCCGGTATAGGTTGTTGCTTCCGGAAGCCCCATCTCAACAAGCGTCTTTTGGGAAGCTTCAACTGCTGCAGGTCGTTTGTCGCAAAGCGCTTTGATTTCAACCCCATCAATGTGGGCCATTCTGACAACAGCGCCGGAACCGCGATCGCCAAGACCGATAAATCCGACGCGCACCTTCTCCACCTTCGGAGCGGCATACCCCGACATATTAAATCGCTGTGTATGTTTCTTGTTGACAGCCTCTTCAATTTCGGGAAGAGAACTTATTGGAGTTGTGTTTTGGGTTTCTTGCTGGCAGGAAGCCATTCCGCCGGAAAGGATGCCGGCACTGGTTATTCCCGCAAGGCGGAAAAAATTTCTTCGGTTAGTTTTCATTACCTAGTCGTATCAGTTTGTGTTAGTTTCAGTCAGTAACAGGTACTAAGATCCAAAAATGAAAGTAATAAAAGAAATGATTGCCTAACTTTGCGCCGTTTCATTTTAACTTAAATAATCATTTTATGAACAAAACAACTGGCAAGCGCCAGGCATCCGAAGTGGTGACGTTCAAAAAGTGGGGCCGGAAAGGGTACTCCGTCTTCAGCAGCCTGCACAAAGTGGTGCGCATTGGCTCGCTGGGAGTGATGTATCTCCTGCACGCCTTACCCTCGAACGCAGCAACCAACCTCATGGATGCCCGCCGCGACACCCTTGACCTGACAAAGGATACCCATCCGGTCGGCGAGGTTGTGGTGAGTGCGCAACGTGCCCCTGTAACCTTCTCGCAGGTGGCTCGTGTCGTTACCGTTATCGGGAAGGACGAGATTGAGGCTGCTCCGGTTCAGAGTATTCAGGACCTTTTAGAGTATGCCCTAAATGTTGATGTACGACAACGCGGCAATTTCGGCGTCCAGGCCGATGTCAGTATCCGCGGCGGTTCTTTCGACCAGGTTTTAATTCTTCTCAACGGCATCAACATCACCGACCCACAAACGGGTCACCACAATTTAAATCTCCCCATCAGCCTCGATGCAGTAGAGCGCATCGAAATCCTCGAAGGACCCGCGTCCCGGGTATACGGACCCAACGCCTTCAGCGGAGCCATCAACATCATTACCGGAACCAGTGACCATTCGAATGTAAAAGTACGCGCAGCAGGCGGACAGCACGGCTATTATAATGCCGGTTTGTCGGGTACCTGGGTTTCGAAACACATGAAAAACTTCGTGGCAGCTGATTACCGGAAATCCGATGGTTACATTAGCAACACGGATTTCAACATCGGTGAAGGATTCTACGAGGGGAAAATCATGACCAATGCAGGCAACCTGGAAATCCAGACTGGTTATACCAACCGGGGATTTGGAGCGAACAGCTTCTATACGCCTGCATTTCCCAATCAGTACGAGCGTATCAAAACTACTTTCGCGTCAGCTAAAATGGAGACCGGAAAGGTTGTGCATTTCACGCCATCGGTTTACTGGCGGCGGAACCAGGACAAGTTTGAACTGTTCCGTGGTATGGTCGATGCGCCTTCGTGGTACACACAGCACAATTATCATCTGACCGATGTGTACGGAACGAATCTGAATGCCTGGTTTACTTCACCGTTAGGGAAAACAGCGTTTGGTTCCGATTTCCGGAGTGAAAACATCTGGAGTACCGTGTTGGGAAAAGAAATGGACAAGCCAATTAATGTTCCGGGAGAAGATGGAATTCAGTTTACGAAATCAGATTCCCGGACCAACTTCAGTATATTTCTGGAGCATTCGGTTTACTTGAAAAACTGGATGTTCTCGGCCGGACTGATGACCAACTGGAACTCGCAGCTGGGGATGAAATGGAATTTGTACCCCGGAGCTGATATCAGTTGGAATTTCAGCAAGATAGCCCGCTGGTATGCATCGGTGAATAAGTCACTGCGTATGCCAACCTTTACCGATTTGTATTACAGTAGTCCGACGAATGTCGGAAATCCGGATTTAAAACCGGAAGAAGCAACCACTCTGGAATCAGGTATCAAATTGGAACAGAAAGGTCTGATAGGGCACGTTTCCTGGTTTCATCGCTGGGGAAAGAACATGATCGACTGGGTTCATCAACCCAATGAGACGGTGTGGCACGCCGAGAACCTGACGAAAATAAATACCGACGGAATTGAGTTTTCGGCGCGCGTCAGTCTGGACCAGCTGCTTGGACAGAAAACGTTCCTGCACTATGTGGAAGTATCGTACGCCTGGATGAACCAGAACAAGCAGAGTGGGATTTATGCGTCGCGCTATGTGCTCGATTACATGAAGAACAAGCTCGATATCGGTATTTCGCATGCTATCTGGAATCATTTCGGTGCCAACTGGCAGTTCTCTTATCAGGATAGAAACGGCGCTTACACCCAATGGACCGGAACCGGCTATGGACAAGAGGTAGATTACAAGCCATTCTGGTTAGCTGACGCCCGTTTGTATTGGAAGAAAAAAGGAACGAATATCTACATGGGAGTTTCCAATCTGTTGGATAGAACCTATTACGATTTCGGAAATCTGGTACAGCCAGGTCGATGGATTCGCTTTGGAATTATGCAGCAAATCGATCTCTGATAATATCTAAAAGGATTCAGTCCGGGATGTTGGAAAAAATACGTTCCGGATTGAATCCACTGAACAGGTGTCAACGTTTTGCGCCAATTTATTTACTATATTCGTGCACCAAAAAATAAGAAACGAAGCATATGTTAAAAGGAATTTTGGCGATTTCCGGTCAGCCCGGACTTTTTAAAGTAGTATCCGAAGGAAAGAATAACATCATCGTAGAATCGTTGCTGAACGGTAAAAAGATGCCGGCATTTGCCAGCTCTAAAATCAGCTCGCTGGAAGATATTGCCATTTATACTTCGCAGGAAGATGTTCCGTTGAAAGAAGTCTTCAAAAACATCATGGAGAAGGAAGATGGTGGAAAGGCCATCAGCCATAAGGCATCAACCGAAGAGCTTACCAATTATTTTGGTGAAGTTTTGCCTGAGTATGATCGCGACCAGGTTTACATTTCCGATATCCGGAAAGTGATTCAGTGGTATAATCTGCTTCAGGAAAAGGAGCTGCTTAACGACGAAGACGAAGAAGAGTCAGAAGAAAGCGAAACTTCGGAAGAAGCTGATGATAGCAAAGAATAAAACTTACATTTAGATAGAAAAGAGGGCATTCAGTTTAGAGTGCCCTTTTTTTATTGCAGAAATTTCTCGAGCACATGAAACAGATCTTCGAAATCGAGTGGCTTGGAAAGGAAATCATCGGCACCCACTTCAAATGCCTTCTTCCGATCCTGCTCCATGGCATTAGCCGTTTGGAAAATAATCGGAATATCGTTCTGTTCTTTTCTTAGCTTTTTTGTCAAATCAAACCCGTTGATGTCAGGCAGACGAATGTCCATTAGTATAGTCGAATATTCGTTATTTATTAAATTGTCTAACCCTTCGCTTGCATTTTGAGCAAAATCAACTTTACATCCTGTCTCTTTAAGTAGTCTTCTCAACAGGAAGAAATTACTCCGATCGTCGTCAATCAACAGAATTTTCTTACCGGTCCAGTCGTACATTTCCGGGTCAAAAGCTAACTCATCAGGTGAGGTATTTTCGGGTTTGTGATCCGAACCGGCAGGGAAGGGAAGTGTTAGATAGAAAGTGGTGCCTTTACCAACTTCCGAAGTAAAATCGATAGTTCCACCGAGTAGCTCTGCAAAACCTTTCGCGATAGACAATCCCAGGCCAGTGCCTCCGTATTTGTTTAGGTGCGTGTCCTGCGCTTGTCTAAATCGTTCGAAAATGGCCTGGCGTTTATCATCAGGAATTCCAATTCCCGAATCCTTAACGAGAAAGCGAATCTGCGAATGGTCGATAATTTCGTAACCAAATTCAATCTCACCTTCTTCGGTAAATTTAAGTGCATTGTCAACCAGGTTGATGATGATTTGTCGCAATCGGCCTTCGTCGCTGTAAATAAAGCTTTCGTTGTCCTCCAATGTAGTCGTAACTGACATACTCACCTTCGAATTCGAAAGACTGAGCTTCGGCTGAAAGAGTTTGTACAGGTCATTCAGCATCCGGTTAACCGAAAAACGATTGCGAACAATATTAATCTGGCCGGCTTCAATCTTCGACAGGTCGAGGATGTCATTAATAATCGTGAGCAGTTTATATCCGCTTTGCGTGATGTTTTCCAGGAAGTCCTGTTTTTCATCCTCACCAATATTCGACAGTTTCAGCAGCTCGGCGAAGCCCATTATTCCGTTCAGCGGAGTCCTGATTTCATGGGACATGTTAGCCAGGAATGCCGATTTCAATTTGTCGCTCTCCTCCGCTTTTTCCTTGGCCACCAACAGTTGCTGTTGCGCCTCTTTCATGAGCGTAACATCCCGCGATACGGCGAGAATGGAAATGATCTTGTTGTTCGTCGAAAACTCGGGCGTGAGGCGCCAGAGCATGATGACCTGTTTCCCTTTTCTTTTGTGGTGCGTCTCGATGTGTTTCGATTCGCCGGATTTTAAAACATAATCAAGCGTTTCCTGCCATTTTTTCCGCTGGCTTTTCTTCCATACTTTCTCAGGAAGTGGTTGACTCATGATATCAATCAGCCGGACCTGAAAAAGCTCTTCTGCTTGCCGGTTCAGGTACGTTACCCATTGATGACTATCGTAGCGAATAATGGCATCCTGATTATTTTCGGCCAGGCTTCGGAACTTTTGCTCGTTAACCATGAGCGAAGTTTCGGTCATTTTTCGCTCACTTACGTCTTCCAGTATCGCTGCAATTTGATTTCCCTGCAAAGGATAAGCTGTGATTTCGAGGTATCGCCCCGTATCTTTAATGAAGAATTCTTCACGGATAACCGATTGACTCTTCAGTATTTCTTCGATATACGGAAACCAATAGCGCGACTGCCTTCCCATCAAAGTGGAAGCAAGTTTGGCGGCATACTGAGTTCGGGAAATGCCGGTTACTTCTTCAATCGCTTCGTTAACTTCAGCAAACTGAAAATTTACAATGCGATCATTTTCATCTTTTATTACATCGATGATCATAAAGCCGTTGCGCATATGCGAAAATAAGGACCGGAATCGCTGTTCGCTGGCTTTCAGCGATTCACTAATGGAAGTCTGTGTGGTGATATCCTCAATCATGCACACGATATACTGAACGTCATTGCTATCGGATTTAATGGAAGAAGCGGTTACTTTCAGCCATAAGGTTTCAGAATTATCCAATCGGTAAGCTTTGGTCATCACGAGCGAATCTGTCCGGCCGACAATTAACCGTTTCAATGCCTCCCGGGCATCGTTCACGTCATCGGGGTGCATGTGCCGGGCAATGTAATTCATGTCAATTCGTTCACCGCGGGCATTCAGAATGCTGACAAACCGCTCATTCCACATGAAAAGCTTGCCGTCACCGTCGAGGATAATGATACCCAACGGAGCATTTTCAAAGATTGATGAAAGCCGATTCTGACTTTGTTTTAAAGCGTTTTCAGCTAATTTCCTGTCGGTGATATCGAGTAATGAAGTAAGAATGGCGTATACATGTCCGGCGTCGTTCCTGAGCGGCGTTATTGCCACAAGTCCAAATAACAGATGACCATTCTTGCGCTCGAGCCTTACTTCGCGGGTGATTTCTTTTTTCTTTCCCTGAAAAATTTGTCCAACTTCGAAAAGCAGTTCTGAATGATCATCGGGATGAATGATCTGGTTCCAGTTCATCACCTTGAATTCTGCCTGCGAATATCCCAGCATCGTACAAGCCTTATCATTAACTTCTGCAAAAGAATGATCAGCTAAAGCGATGATGTTTCCAAGCAAGCTGGTATCGAAGAACTTACGGAATTTCTGCTCTGATTCGAGCAGCGCGCTTTCGGCCAGGTTTTGTTTGGTGATATCCCGCAGGTTGCTCAGCAGAAGTTTTTGATTATTAACCTGAATGGCAGTGATTTGAATTTCAGCATCAAACAAATACCCTTTATGACTCAGATGTTCCCACCTGAATACCGGTTTCTTTCCGGATAAAGCGTCTTGGAAAATGTTCAGTGCTTTTTCCCTGGAAAGTGCTCCATCGGGTTGCGTTTCAGGTGATAATTCCCAGGGGAAACGCCCGATTAACGCCTCACGTTCCATTTCAAAGAGATCGTTAGTTTTGCGGTTACAATCCACTATCTCGCCCGACTCCTTTAATAAAAGAATAGCGTCGTTAGACATTTCGAATAACTGGCGGAATTTTTTTTCGCTTTCCGATTGTTTTTCTTCCGCTTTTTTCAAAGAGCTGACATCGCGTGAAATCTGGAGAATATAAGGCGTCGTCCCGTTATCGGACCAAATTCGGGTAAAGCGGGTGTCCATATGGTGAACAGAACCATTGCGAGCGAGCACGCGGTATTCGGCAACCGAACTGCCAGAGGTCAACGCCTGACAAATCGCATCGTCATAAGCCATTTTGTCTTCCGGGGAAACCAGGTTGCGCTCCAGCAACTCCTGTTGGTCTGACTCGTCAAAGCCCAGCGATTGGTAGTAGGCCGTATTCACCAGTACTTTTGTCTGGTCTTCCTTCAGTAAAGCAATCCGGTCGTTGGCGCCATTAATCAATGCACGATAGGAGGTACGGTTTTCTTTCTGCGTTGCATCAACGGTAAAAATGTCGGAAATGTCCCTGATGGCACCGGTTATTATTCTCTGCTTATCAGGAGTAACATCCAGCCGGACATTTTCCTGAACCAGCAGAATACTTCTGTCTTTTCTGACGATACGGTAGTTGAGAATCCGGTTCGTTCCGGGCGTTAGCGCCGTGTGCTGGCGGTCGATGTACTCCAAATCCTCCGGATGCACAACGGTGTCAAGGAAAGAGTAGAACCGTTCGTCTGTTTCTCCACGCTGATACCCGGTGATTTTCAGCAATTCATCCGACCAATATCCTTTGGAACCGTCATCTTTGAAATACCCGGTTCCAGTCAGGTCATGAATCTTCTCCAGTTCTTTTACTCTGTTTTCCAATTCAGCTACACGTTCCCGAAGCCGATGGATGTCATTGCTTTCCGCCATTTATTCCTGTTAAATAAAAATAAATGTAGACAAAAGGGGAGTCTCGACAAAATAACGAACAAAAAAAGGGGAATCAATCGATTCCCCCGGCTTATCTTGTAATGGTGTTATTACTGAATGTTCTTCGCCAATACATTCAGCAGTTTTTGAAAATCTTTCTGGCTATAGCCGACAGAATCAAAAATAATTTTCCCGGCTTGGTCGATAACGAAGGTGCGGGGAATGTACTGATCGGCAAACAAGCTAAAGATTTTCCGCTTTTCATCAGGAATGATGGGGAAGGTGTAGTGATTCTCCTTCTTGAATTTATCCAGTTCCGTCGCTTTCTGCTCACGACCGAAAACAAACAGGGCAAAATTGGGATTGTCCTTGTATTTGTCCCATATTTTTGTCTGAACTTCAGGAAGCTCTTTCCGACAAGGCGGACACCAGGTGGCAAAAAAATCAATTACGACCACCTTACCTTTGAAATCAGCAATGGAGACCTTTTTCCCGTTTTGATCGTGAAATTTGAATTCAGGAACCGGTTGTCCCGTTTCTACCTTTGTTCCTTTTCCATCGGCGAAAGCCAATGTGGCAAAAGCCAGAAACAGGCTGAGGAGGATGGTTTTTTTCATCTGATTTATTTTAATGAATACCCATCAACTAAATCATTAGTTAATGATGGAAATTATCAAAGATTCTGCTTAATGTAGTTCGTTACATTTTCTTCAATACGAGCTGCAACATCGCTGGCTTCAGCTTTCTGAAATTTGTCGCCGGTGATTTTTTCAAACAACTCAATGTAACGCTCAGAAACCTGGTTAACGAAATCTTCATTCATTTCCGGTACTTTTTGGCCTTCTTGTCCCTGGAAACCATTTTCTATCAGCCACTGGCGTACAAATTCTTTTGATAGCTGCTTCTGTTTTTCGCCTTTGGCCAGTCTTTCTTCGTATCCATCGGCATAGAAATAGCGCGATGAATCAGGCGTATTAATCTCGTCGATCAGGTAGATTTTTCCATTTTTCTTACCGAATTCATACTTGGTATCCACCAAAATCAATCCTTTTTCGGCCGCCATTTCCGTTCCCCGCTGAAATAATTCGCGTGTGTATTTCTCCAGTAATACGTAGTCTTCCTCGCTTACCAGTCCCTGGGCCAGAATTTCCTCACGGGAAATATCTTCGTCATGGCCTTCGTCGGCTTTGGTGGTAGGAGTGAGGAGCGGTTGATCAAATTTCTGATTCTCTTTCATTCCTTCCGGGAGCGGAACGCCGCACAACGAGCGCTTTCCATCGCGGAATTCGCGCCAGGCGTGACCAGTTAGGTAACCACGAATCACCATCTCTACTTTAAAAGGCTCGCACATATGTCCAATGGTGACCATTGGGTCAGGAGTAGCGATTTTCCAGTTAGGAACAATGTCCGAAGTCGCATCCAGAAACTTGGCTGCAATCTGGTTTAAAACCTGTCCTTTGTAAGGAATGCCTTCAGGGAGCACCACATCGAAGGCAGAAATGCGATCGGATACAATCATTACGAGGTGGTCGTCGTTGATGTTGTACACATCGCGTACTTTTCCCTTGTACACGCTTTTTTGTCCTGGAAAATTAAAATCTGTCTGAATAATGGCTTTACTGCTCATGTTGATTAAGTTTTACGGTTTTTATAATACTCATTTTGACTTATCGTAATGGTCATATGCATCGACGATATCGCGAACCAAACGGTGCCGAATAATGTCACCCTTGTCGAATTCGATGATGGAAATTCCCTCCAAATCCTTCAGAATCCGGAGCGCAGTAATCAAACCTGACGGCTGCTTTTTCGGTAAATCAATCTGTGTAATATCGCCGGTAATAACATACTTGGTATTCAGTCCCATTCGGGTCAAAAACATTTTCAGCTGTGGGATGGAAGTGTTTTGCGCTTCGTCCAGAATGACGTAGGCATTGCTAAGCGTTCGTCCCCGCATAAACGCCAGTGGTGCAATCTGTATAACTCCATCCTTCAGAAATTCTTCCAGCTTACGTGGAGGAATCATATCGAGCAGCGCATCGTACAACGGTTGCAGATACGGGTCGATTTTCTCCTTCAAATCTCCCGGTAGGAAACCCAGATTCTCACCGGCTTCCACTGCCGGACGACTCAAAATAATCCGTTTAATTTCACGATTTTTCAACGCACGGACAGCCAAAGCAATAGCGGTGTAGGTTTTTCCTGAACCAGCCGGTCCGATGGCAAAAATCAAATCGTCGTTCTTTGCCTTTTCAACCAGCTTTCGCTGATTGGGAGTACGGGCACGGATGGGTTTTCCGGAATTTCCAAAAAGCAAAATATCTTCCTGACCGGGAAATTGTTGCTCAATCGTCTTCACGGCATCCATCATAATTTGATGAATGCTTTCTTCCGACAATGAATTGTAGTGGTAGTAATGGTCAAGAATCAGCTGAAATTTGGTGGTAAACTCTTCTATTTCCGTGGGGTCACCTTTTACTTTAACACTGTGTCCACGGGCCGTGATGATGAGTTTTGGGAAGTAGGATTTTATCAGCTCAATTTTACTGTTCCTTACTCCAAAGAAAGAAGTATGTTCTACGCCTTCGAGTTCAAAAATCTTTTCGATCATAAACAGTTATTATCACCTTCCTGAAAGGCACTACAAAATAAACACTTTTTTTCGTGTTGCTAAGGTAACGGCCCGACAGATTACCCCTACACAAGAATTTGTTAACTTCGTTCGCAAATCAAAACTCGGGAAAGCCGAATTGGTTCAGAGAAAATGAATTTTATTACCAAAAAATAATCAATACATGGCGAAGAAAGAACAGCTGGAGGCCTTCGGAAAGTTGCTGGATATTATGGATGAGCTTAGGGTGAAATGCCCGTGGGACCGCAAACAAACCCTTGAATCGCTTCGCAAGTTGACCATTGAAGAAACATACGAACTGGGAGATGCCATCATTGAGCGCGACATGGCGGAAATAAAAAAGGAATTAGGCGATATTCTACTGCACATCGTTTTTTATGCCAAAATCGGTGACGAGATGGAAGCGTTTGACATCGAAGACGTGATCAACTCGCTTAACGAAAAGCTGATTTACCGTCATCCGCACGTATTTGGCGATGTTTCAGTGGCAGATGCTTCCGAGGTAGAAGAGAACTGGGAAGCGCTCAAATTAAAAGAGAAAGGGCGCAAAAAGAAAGTATTGGAAGGTGTGCCGGCTTCGCTTCCAGCATTGATAAAAGCCAATCGTATTCAGGAAAAGGTGAGGGGAGTAGGCTTCGACTGGGAAGAACGCGAACAGGTTTGGGACAAGGTGAAAGAAGAGTTGTCGGAAGTTGAACACGAAATGAGAGCAAATGATCAGGCAAAGCTGGAACAGGAATTTGGTGATTTGCTTTTCTCGCTGGTCAATGCCGCACGGTTGTACGATATCGATCCGGAAACAGCGCTGGAACGAACTAACCGGAAATTCATTCGTCGTTTCAATTATTTGGAAGAAAAAACACTGGGAAACGGGCGCTCACTTCATGATATGAGCCTGGAAGAGATGGATCATTACTGGGAAGAGGCCAAAAAGCTTGATAAGAAGTAATCGTGGTAAATAAATTGATGTAAAGAAAAGCGGCCCCCGAAAGGACCGCTTTTTTTAGTTGTTATTATTATTTTCCAAAGCCTTGGGTGGTTCTGTCGGAGAAACAATTTTCACCACCATCTTATCTTCTTTGGTGTTGTAATCAATCGTTATTGTCGAGCCATCTTCAATCCGGTTCTGAATAATGGCTTCGGCCATTTCATCTTCCAGGTATTTCTGAATAGCCCGTTTCAACGGACGAGCACCAAACTGCGGGTCGAAACCTTTTCCTGCAATAAAATCTTTCGCTTTCGCGGTGATTTTAAGCTTGTAATTCAGTGCCTCTACACGCTCGTACAATCCTTTCAGCTCAATGTCGATAATCTTACTAATGTGCTCTTTCGACAAGGTGTTAAAGAGTACCACATCATCCACACGATTCAGGAATTCAGGTGCAAACGCACGTTTCAGCGCTTTCTGAATGATGTATTTGGCGTGCTCGTTTTCTTCTTCCGGCGACTTCCTGATATTGAAACCCAGTCCCTGACCGAAGTCTTTTAACTGGCGGGTTCCGATATTCGATGTCATGATGATAATCGTATTCCGGAAATCGATTTTGCGGCCTAAACTATCGGTTAAGCGTCCTTCGTCCAATACCTGAAGCAACAGATTGAACACATCAGGATGTGCTTTCTCGATTTCGTCGAGCAATACTACCGCGTAGGGCTTCCTTCTGACTTTCTCGGTCAGCTGTCCACCTTCTTCGTAACCGACATATCCGGGAGGAGCACCAACCAGACGCGAAACGGAGAATTTCTCCATGTATTCGCTCATGTCGATACGAATCAACGCTTCGGTTGTATCGAACAGGTATTCAGCCAAAACCTTTGCCAACTGGGTTTTACCTACACCGGTTGGACCTAAGAATATGAAGGTACCAATCGGTTTATTCGGATCTTTCAGTCCGGCACGGTTACGCTGAATCGCTTTTGTAATCTTCGTCAGCGCTTCATCCTGGCCAATCACATTCGCTTTCAGGTCGGCCAGCATGTTTTTCAGCTTTTTACCTTCCGCTTCAGCGATACGCTGTACCGGAATACCCGACATCATGGAAACAACATCGGCAACTTGTTCTTCACCAACGGTTTCACGATGACTTTCCAGCTCTTTTTCCCAATCTTCCTTCTCTTTGTCGAGGTTGGCAAGCAGGTTTTTCTCCTTGTCACGGAAGCTGGCAGCCAATTCAAAATTCTGGCTTTTTACCGCCTGAATCTTTTCATTCCGGGTATCTTCAATTTCCTCTTCTAACTTCACAATCCGGTCAGGAACCGTAATGTTGGAAATATGAACGCGGGAACCCGATTCGTCCAGCGCATCAATCGCCTTATCGGGAAGATGCCGGTCGGTAATGTAACGGGTCGTCAGCTTGACGCAGGCGTCAATTGCTTCCGGGGTGTACATTACGTTGTGGTGATCCTCGTAGCGTTCTTTAATATTATTAAGAATCTCGATGGTTTCTTCGATGCTGGTTGGCTCAACCATCACTTTCTGGAAACGACGTTCCAGTGCACCGTCTTTTTCGATGTGTTGACGGTACTCATCAAGTGTGGTGGCGCCGATACATTGAATATCACCACGTGCCAAGGCCGGTTTCAGCATGTTGGCTGCATCCAGTGAACCGGTTGCTCCGCCGGCACCAACGATGGTGTGAATCTCATCGATGAAAAGAATCACGTTGTCCACTTTCGACAGTTCATTCAGGATTGCTTTCATTCGCTCCTCGAACTGACCGCGATATTTGGTGCCAGCTACGATTGAAGCCAAATCGAGGCTAACCACGCGCTTGTCAAACAGCACACGGGAAACTTTCTTCTGAGCAATGCGCAACGCCAAACCTTCTACAATAGCAGATTTACCAACGCCTGGTTCACCAATCAGTACCGGGTTGTTCTTTTTACGACGACTCAGCACCTGGGCAATCCGTTCAATTTCTTTCTGACGGCCAACAATCGGGTCAAGACTTCCTTCAACCGCTGCTTTGGTAATATCAATGCCGAAATTATCGAGTACGGGTGTTTCTGTTTTGGGCGAAGAACCTTTGGCACTTCCCGAACCACCTGCACCGCTTCCGCTACCACGACCACCATACATTTCATCCTGGTCATCACTATCTTCCGGAAAGTCGGATTTGTTTTCTGTTTTCGAAAGGTGCTCCAATTCCGTCTTAACGTCATCGTAACCAAGTCCATAGTCGTTAAACAGTTGACTCACCAGACTATTCTGGTCTTTCAGAATAGCCAGGAGCAAATGTCCGGTACTAATGGTCTGTTCGTTGAGTGAGCGCGCTTCGAGGTACACTATCTTGAGAACCTTTTCCGTGCTTTTCATCAACGGCACCGATGCGTCAGGTTCTAAAGGTTTGTCATTAATAACTGCTTTTTCCACATCCTTTTTAATGCCGGAAAAATCAATTCCCAGCTGGGTCATGATATCAATGGCTACGCCTTCACCATCCCGGAGAATCCCAAGGAAAAGGTGTTCCGTACCAATATGATCATTCCCCAACCGGATGGCTTCTTCGCGGCTGTAAGAAAGGACGTCTTTTATTCTGGGTGAAAATTTTGAATCCATACTCATCAGCTAACTGTGTTTGCAATTGCTTATCAAATACTGTTCCGGGTCATCCGGAATTACTAAAATAGCTATTATTTCAGTTTTTTCATGATGTTTTAGCCAAATTAACAACCGACCGTACATGCATGTTCAGTGGATTTGTACTGTAAACGAGAAACTTTACCTATTCATAATTTATTACCTGCCAAAATAGGTAAAGTTCCTGTCTTTTCGTCATCAAAAAGCGTAAATAATATGTAAAGCAGCTACTTGAATTTGTCAGTAAATTGAAGAGCAAATAATTCACTGAGATACCTATATTTTACTATTTTTGTGTGACCTTAAAAGACACGTTAGAAATTTTTAATTTAAAATAAATGGCTGACGGAGAAAAGATAATTAAGATAAATATCGAAGAGCAGATGAAATCTGCCTACATCGACTACTCGATGTCGGTAATTGTTTCAAGAGCTCTTCCGGATGTTCGGGACGGGCTGAAGCCTGTTCACCGAAGAATCTTGTTTGGGATGGGAGAGTTGGGAATCTACTCCAACCGCTCGTATAAAAAATCAGCAAGGATTGTTGGTGAAGTGCTGGGTAAATATCACCCTCATGGTGATTCCTCGGTATATTTTGCCATGGTTCGTATGGCACAGCAGTGGTCCATGAGATACAGGCTGGTTGACGGACAGGGAAACTTCGGTTCAGTTGACGGTGATAGCCCGGCTGCTATGCGTTACACCGAGGCCCGTCTTCAGAAACTGGCTGAAGAAGCTTTGGCCGATCTGGACAAAAACACGGTTGATTTTGCACCCAACTTCGACGAGTCGTTGAAAGAACCCACCGTTCTCCCGGCCAAATTTCCGAACCTTCTGGTTAACGGTGCATCAGGTATTGCTGTCGGTATGGCAACGAATATGCCGCCACACAACCTGACCGATACCATTGAGGCGATCAATGCTTATATCGACAATCCGGACATCGAGATGGATGAGTTGATTGATTTGATCAAAGCACCTGATTTCCCGACAGGAGGAATCATTTATGGCTATTCTGGAGTGCGGGAAGCCTACGAGACTGGTCGTGGCCGGATTGTGATGCGTGGTAAATCAGAGATCGAGGTAGCTCCGAACGGAAGAGAAAAGCTGATTATTACAGAGATTCCATATCTGGTAAACAAGGCTGAGCTGATTATCAAAATCGCTGACCTGGTTAATGAAAAGAGAATTGATGGAATTGCCAACGTAAATGATGAGTCGGACCGCAAAGGAATGCGCATCGTGGTAGATATCAAACGCGATGACATGGCCAGTGTGGTGCTGAACAAGCTATACAAATACACACAGCTCCAGTCAACTTTCAGCGTTAATAACATTGCACTGGTTAAAGGCCGGCCCCGCATGCTGAACCTTCGTGACCTGATTCACTATTTTGTCGAGCACCGTCACGAAGTGGTTGTGCGTCGCACACAATATGAGCTGGATCAGGCAGAAAAGAAAGCACACGTCTTGCGCGGTTTGATTATCGCAATCGACAATCTGGACGCTGTCATCAGTTTGATTCGCGGTTCCAAAACGCCGGAAGAAGCGAGAGAAGGTTTGATGACCAACTTCGAATTGGATGAAATCCAGGCGCGCGCTATTCTTGATATGCGTCTTCAGAAGCTGACCGGACTTGAACGCGATAAGCTGCACGAAGAATACGATGAGCTGATGAAGCAAATCGAACATTTGAAAGATATTCTGGCCAACGAGCCACTTCGGATGCAGATTATTAAGGATGAATTGGCCGAAATCCAAAGTCGCTACGGGGATGAAAGAAAAACAGAAATCATCCATTCAGCGGAAGAATTCAACCCGGAAGATTTCTATGCCGATGATGAGATGGTAATTACCATTTCGCACATGGGATACATGAAGCGTACGCCGCTGACTGAGTTCCGAACGCAATCCCGAGGAGGCGTTGGGTCCCGCGGTTCAACAACCCGTGATGAAGACTTCCTCGAGCACATGTTCATCGCAACGATGCACAATACCATTCTTCTGTTTACCGAAAAGGGTAAATGTTTCTGGTTGAAAGTATATGAAATTCCGGAAGGAGCGAAGGCTTCCAAAGGCCGTGCTATTCAGAACCTCCTGAATATTGAACCGGATGACAACGTCAAGGCTTTCATCAATGTCAAGAATCTGAAGGACGAAGAGTATATTAATAATAACTACATCATTCTTTGTACCAAGAAGGGAGTTATCAAGAAGACTTCGCTTGAAGCATATTCCCGTCCGCGTCAAAACGGAGTAAATGCCATTACCATTCGTGAAAATGACCAGTTGCTGGAAGCACGTCTGACTAACGGTAACCACGAAATTATGATGGCGGTTCGTACCGGAAAAGCCATCCGTTTCCCCGAAGATAAGGTTCGGGCCATTGGTCGTACAGGCGCTGGAGTCCGCGGAATTACACTGGGAGGAGAGAACGACGAGCTGGTTGGTATGGTTTGTGTAGAGAATGAAAGCGAGGATATCCTTGTTGTTTCCGAAAATGGATTCGGAAAGCGTTCTAAGATTGATGACTACCGGATTACCAACCGGGGAGGTAAAGGAGTTAAAACGCTGAATGTTACCCCGAAAACCGGATCGTTGGTAGCGATTAAAAGCGCAAGCAACGATGATGACCTGATGATCATTACCCAAACAGGTGTGACCATTCGTGTTCCCGTCGAGGATATTCGGATGACAGGTCGTGCAGCTCAGGGAGTTAAACTGATCAACCTGAAAGATACCGATAAGATTGCATCTGTTGCCCGGGTGAAGGCATCCGAGACTGATATTGAAGCTTCAGATGATATATTAGAGGCTGATAATGAATCAAATGATGAAGTATCAGAATAATTGGTTGGAAAGTTTGTACTTTCTGAAAAATCAAGCAAATTTGTAATTAGCAAAATGATAATCAATTCAAACATGAAAAAAGTATTTTTTGTAGCCATTTTACTTCTCGCGGGGACTACTGTATTCGCGCAGAAAGGTAAAGTATCCAGCGCTGAAAATTACAAGGAAAGCGGAAAGCTCGACAAGGCTTTGGAGACAATTGAGTATACAATTAGTCCGGATAATCCAAAATCAGACAAAACACTTGATTGGCCTCGTACCTGGGAAGTTCGCGGTGAAATCTATCAGGCAATTTTCGCCTCAAAAGACGAAAACTATAAAAAGCTGAGCGATAATCCTTTGGAAGAAGCTTACAAGTCATATATGAAAGCTTTGTCATTGGATGATAAAGGCCGTTATACCAACGCCATTAAAATTAAGCTCACATTCCTGATTCAGGATTTGACAAAGGCTGCGGTTAACGCCTTCCAGGCAGAGAAATATGACGAAGCGACCAAGTACTTCGAAAACATTCTCGATGTCGAGAAAACCGATATGTTCAAAAAAGATACACCGGTTGATACAGTTATTATTTACAACACTGGTTTGGCGGCAACCAATGCCAAGCAGTACAAGAAAGCAATTGATTACTTTAAGCAGTGTATCAAGTATGACTATAACGGCGGCGCTTCTTATGGCCAGATCATCAATGCATACGAAGCAATGGGGGATACCACCGCTGCTGTTAATGCAATGAAAGAAGGTTTCGAAGCTTATCCTGAAAGTCAGAATATTCTGGTTTCTCTGATTAACTACTACATGTCAAAAAACAAATCAGAAGATGCCATCTCGTATCTTAACAAAGCAATTGAGAAAGATCCGAAAAACCCGACTTTCTATTTTGCTAAAGGAGCCGCTCTCGACAAACTGGGCCGTTCGGATGAAGCACTGAAAGCTTACCAGCAGGCAACGGAAGTAAATCCGAAATTTGCCGACGCTTATTACAACATGGGTGTGGTTTATTTCAACCGTGGTGTAAAACAGCTGGAAGTTGCTGCGAAGATTCCGCCGACAGAACAGGACAAGTACGAAGCAGAAAAAGCGAAAGCTGATGTTCAGTTCAAAAAAGCAATTCCTTATATGGAAAAAGCCAGTACGCTGAATCCGAAGGACCGCTTTATCTTGGAACACCTGAAGAATTTGTACTACCGTCTGAAGATGATGGATAAATTCAAAGAAGTTTCAGCTAAGCTCGACAGCTTGAAATAATCTGCAAATAATATCATAAGAGCAGGGAGGCCAAATCGCTTCCCTGTTTTTCTGTTTATAAAAATAACATAATATTAATTATAAGACAAGTATATTGAAAAGTGAGTAAGGAGTGAATATTAACAGAAATCAATTCACTCAACACAACTTATCACTACAAAATACCGATTCAGGCGGCTTTCTTTATGTGTCAACGTGCAGCTTTTAGTAAATATGAAAATCTCATTGAGATAAAATGCCAGCGAATAAACAAAATTGTGTTGAATACGTATGTAGTAGCATGAAGCGGACTATTCTCATTATTGGCATTATTTTGTTTGGAATGTTTACATCCCAGGCACAAAGTCATAAATCGAAACAAAGCGAGCAAACTATGGTAAAGAAGACTGACCAAGAATGGAAAGAAACATTGACGCCGTTGCAATATGAAGTTACACGGAAATCAGCGACTGAAAGGCCATTTACCGGCGTTTACTACGATTTCTACCAAAAAGGTACCTATCACTGTGTTTGTTGCGGCGCTTTGCTGTTCGATTCCGATTCCAAATTCCAGTCAGGTTGTGGCTGGCCCAGCTTTAGCGATATCGCTAATAATAAAAACATCAAGGAAGTAAGAGATACCAGTCACGGTATGATTCGGACGGAAGTACGCTGCGCGCACTGTGGAGCCCATTTAGGACATGTTTTCAATGACGGCCCGCCACCAACTGGCCTGCGTTACTGCATTAATTCTGCAGCGCTTAAATTTGTACCCGACACAGCGGCTGAATCAGGAAAATAAAAAAACATCGTCTCAGTAATCTATGGCGATGTTTTCAATTGGTGTTACGTAATAGCATGTTTTTCATCAGGATAAGTTTGTCGAATAATAATCTTCCAGGCTCAAATCAATAATCTCGTTGAGATCGGCAATGATTTTCTTTTTGGGAGTTTTACTGAACGACACGTCATTTTCCTGCTTCTCGCCAATAACTTCCTTCAGAAGATACATGGCTTTAATCATTTTTCTCAATTTCTCTCTCTTTCTTCTCATAACTCAAGGGATTAGAGGTTAACAATATAAAGTTACGGCCTTTCAGTCAGAGAGAAATGAATAAAATTGTTATGTAAAGGTTAAATAAATATCACAGAGGCTCCTACTCCATATCAATGGAACGGGTAATGTAGCCTGAATAATCCTTAATACGCGGCTTGTATTCTTTGTGAAACAGTTCCGACGAAATCAGAAAATCTGCAGTAGAACGGTTCGAAGCCGTTGGAATGTTGTACAATACCGAAATACGCAGCAACGCTTTCACATCCACATCGTGCGGCTGTGGTTGCATTGGGTCCCAGAAAAAGATGACCATATCAATCAAGCCTTCACAAATCATTGAACCTAGTTGCTGATCTCCGCCTAATGGTCCTGATTTTAAGCGGGTTACTTCTGGTGGGACTGCATCATTTTCAATGCATTTCTGGTTGATGGTTTCCTCCACCAATCTACCGGTGGTACCAGTTCCAACCAGCGAATGCTGAGCCAGTTCATTCCAGTTGTAGCTCACCCATTCCATCATATCTTTCTTCCGGTTGTCATGAGCAACCAGTGCTATTCTTTTCTTCTTTTTCATTATTTCTTTCATTATATCTTGATTTAATCCAAACAGGCGGTAAATCCTGATATTATTTTGCCGTAAAACTAATAAATAAACATAACTCCGGACGCCAAAAAATGCTTACCAAAACTTCAACTTATCCTGAATAAGCAACATAATCCCCGATTTGTGTTCATATTCTCTTAATGAGTACTTGTCGTATTTCTGTATTCCGTTTTCACGGATAATGGAACCAGCCAGTTGGGCGTACTGACTTTTTTCCGAATATCGACTCAAATATGGCAGCAAATCAAGCGACGAAGCGCCTTTCCAACGCTCTTTCCGAAACTTTTTGTAATACGGAACCCGGGCAATGGTTAGGTAATAGTTGCTGATGGACTGGATGTAAGAATCATAGCTCTTAAGGTAGACCGTCCGTCCGTTGCGCTTGTATTTCGATGCAATACGCGAATCGTCGCTGTTGAACGACCAGACGCCGAAAATGTTATTTCCCTTTCGGAAGAACCGGGACGTACCCCAACCCGATTCCAGCGCTGCCTGTGCAATGACCAGACTTACAGGATGCGGGTAAATCCTCCGTTTCAGCACATTGACGGAATCAGTCCGGTATTTCGAGAACATGCGATGAAGGAAAACGGTGTCTGCCGGAGCGATGGGATCACCTTTTGCTTTCCGATCCTCAATGTATTCAACATGCCGAAGGTCTTCCAGCAACCGGTGGCGGACAATCAGAACGGCCGGAAGCATAAACTGAATAAATTTCTCTTTGCGAACCTGTGGATCGAGATCGGTAAAGTCGGGAACTCCCTGGTATTTAACCGGAACAATAGTGGAATCGCCGGGTGGAATAATGCTGTCGACGCTGGTAATGTTTTTCTCCAGCATCTGTATATTTCGGGTTTTGAATTCGGGTGTTCGGGTTAGTAAAGCAACTAATATCACTATTCCGGTAACAACAATAACTTGAAATAGTCTGTTTCTTTGCCTTAGTTTCATAAGTTGAATATATGCTACAAATGTAGCCTAAATATACGAATACCATGCCAGGGAGAATCTCCCTCAGCATGGTATCGCTTATCTTGTCAATAAATTGTATCTGGTAATCAGTTAAATGACTTCTTAAGATCAGCTACCCAATCTTCGATACGTTTATTGGTTTTACGGGCCTGATTTTCCTGATCAAGCGCAAGTCCTGCAAATTTGTCACCCCGAACACTTCTTGAGCTTTCGAAGTTGTAGTCATCGGCCGAAACAAACCCAACGAGCTCAGCGCCCTGCTGTTCCATCAGTTTGCCCAAAATGCCGATTCCATCGCAGAAATTCTCAGGGTAATTAACCTGGTCACCCAAACCATAAATGGCAACTTTTTTGCCTTTTAGGTCCATATCTTCGATGGCTGGCACAAATTCATCCCAGTAATTGGGTAATTCGCCGTCGAACCAGGTTGGAACGCCCAGAATCAGATTGTCATATTTCAAGAAAGTCTTCTCATCCACTTCCTCCACATTGATGGCCTCGATGCCTTTTTCGTCAAAAGCTTTCTGTATTTTCTCAGCCACTTTAGCGGTTTTCTGTGTATGGAAACTATAGAATAATCCTATTTTTTTCATTTTTTACTGATTAATCTTCAACTAAAGTTTTAGTACTTGAGCAATTTGGCCATCGCATCGTAAACCTTATCATCGTTCGGAAGAATGGCTTTTTCCAGAATACGGTTAAAGCCAACCGGTGTGAAGGTTGAACCAACGCGTTGCACCGGACCATCGAGGTATTCGAACGCTTCCGACGTAATGGTCGCAGCGATTTCGCCACCAAAGCCGGCAAACACTTTATCTTCGTGAACAACAATTGCCTTGTTGGTCTTCTTAACCGATTCGAGAATGGTTTCCTTATCGAGCGGAATCAGTGAACGCAGGTCAATTACTTCTACGCTGTAACCTTCTTCTTCCAGCTTGTTAGCTGCATTAAGACACATATGGGTTGTATTACCATAAGTGATGACAGTCAAATCGGAACCTTCTTTACGCACGCGAGCCTTGCCGAATGGCACTTCAAACTCTTCGGGGATTGGCGTAGCGGCAATCGGTGAGTTGTAAAGTGCTTTCGGTTCAAGGAAGAGCGTCGGTCCTTTGGAACGAATGGAAGTACGAAGCAGTCCGGCAGCATCGTCAGCAAACGATGGATATACAATGCGAATACCAGGGAACGTGGATAAAGCACCTTCAATGGTCTGCGAGTGGTATAAACCACCACCGATGTATCCTCCGGAAGCCAGACGAATGGTCACATTCGGAGAAAATTTACCGTTGGTTCGCCAGTATTCGTGCGTCATTTCCACAAACTGCTCCATTGCCGGCCAGAAATAGTCGGCAAATTCAGCTCCTTCTACCACAATACGGATATCCTCTTTGAAGCGGGACATTCCGTTGGCTGTTCCTGTGATATAGTCCTCGGCAATCGGGCCGTTAAATACGCGCTCGATACCGAATTCCTGCTGCATTCCTTTCGAAACGTTGAAAATACCGCCTTTATCCTTGTTGGCCATATCCTGTCCCCAAATGAAAGTATCGGGGTTGCGACGGAATTCCTCTTTCAAGGTACCGTTCAAAGCTTCTATTAGTTTCTTTTTATCGCCGTCTTCGTTGTGGGTTCCGTCAGGGTACTTTTCTGACACGTAAGGCTCGGGAAGTACAAAATCGAAGATGGATGCTGGATCCGGATCCGGAGCTTTCAGCGCCTTTTTATGCACATCCTTAACTTCCTGTAAAGCCTTATTGGTCAATTCATCCAGTTCCTTTTCCGTGAAGCGGTTGTAACGAAGCAACATCCTGCGGAATTTGCCCAGCGGGTCGTATTCCGACACATAATTCAACTCGTAATCGTTACGATACAGTTCGTGACGGTCGGAATTTGAGTGTGAATGTATACGCACGCAGTTGGCCTGAACGATCACCGGTTTTTGGTTCTCGATAGACCAGGCTTTTGCTTCCGCCATGGCGTTCATCGAATCGAACACGTCCTTACCATTACAATGAATGATACGCAGATTTTTAAATCCAGTGAAGTTGTTAGCCACTTTCCGGTTGGCCGTTTGATCGCGCTTCGGAACCGATATTCCGTAACCATTATCCTGTAAAACGAATATCACGGGTAGTTGCTCGTTCGATGCACCGTTGATGGCTTCATAAACGTATCCTTCGGACACCGAGGATTCTCCCTGTGAACTGATGGAAACGCCCTTGTGTTTGTAATAACGCATGGCACGTCCCACACCAACAGCATGAAGCGTATGGTTACCAGTACACGATGAAACGTTGTGAATGTTCCACTCGGGTTTACCAAAGTGGTTCGACATGTGCCGGCCACCCGAAGTAACATCAGTTGCTTTCGAAATTCCGTTCAGGATCAACTCCTCGGAAGTCATCCCAGCCGAAAGGTTAGTCAGCATATCACGGTAGTAAGGAAAGAGGTGATCCGTTTCCTTATCGAAAACCTGACCAATAGCCAGCTGGATTCCATCGTGACCGGCGTATGGTGCATGGTACGACCATCCAATCGCCTGTTTCAGGTAATTGGGAGCTTTTTCATCGATAGCACGACCAACGGTCATCAGGTAAAACCACTGGGCTAAAACCTCCTTATCGGTCTTCTTAATATGGTATTTCTTGGGAACTTCAAGTTCGTGAAGATTCTCTTTCATTTTATCTCCTTTTGTAATAATCTTTTATCCGTTTGTCAATTAGATTTCGCGGTTGGGATCATGTTCTTCCAAAATATCAGCCACACGGCGCAGGAATTTACCACCCAGCATTCCGTCAATCACACGGTGGTCGTATGACAACGACAGGAACATTTTATGGCGAACCACGATAGCGTCGCCGGTAGGTGTTTCCATAACAGCCGGTTTCTTTTCGATGGTACCTACAGCCAGAATAGCTGTTTGCGGCTGGTTGATAATCGGAGTACCGATAATATTACCAAACGAACCGAAGTTGGTAATGGCAAATGTTCCGCCCTGCAGATCGTCGGGCCCCAGGTTGTTCTTGCGTCCCAGCGCAGCCAGGCGGTTTACATCCTTGGTCAAACCAAGCAGATTCTTCGTATCGGCATCCTTAATAACCGGAACTACCAGGTTATTATTCTCGGTAGCTACCGCCATACCAATATTTACATGCTTGCGCAGAACAATATTATAACCGTCAACCGAAGAGTTTACGTACGGGAACTCAGCCAGTGCTTTGGCAACAGCTTCCGTAATCAACGGCATGAACGTAATTTTCTCACCGTACTTCTCCTGGTATTCGCCCTTCACTTTATTACGCCACAGCACCATATTGGTCATATCGGCCTCGACAACTGAAGTTACGTGAGGTGCCACATGCTTCGATGTTACCATATGATCGGCGATCATCTTACGCACGCGATCCATTTCCACGATGGTATCTTCAGCACCGATGGAAACCGATACTTTGTGTTGCTGAGCCTGGGGAGCAGCTTTGGCTTCCTGTGCAGGTGCACTGGCCGCTGCGGGTTGAGCAGCTTTTCCGGAGCCACGGTTTTCGAGGTAAGCCAGGATATCCTTCTTCTGAACACGACCTCCCTGGCCACTTCCTTCAATCGATTCGAGCTCGTCAAACGAAACGCCTTCTTTATCGGCAATGCTGCGAACCAGCGGTGAATAGAACCGGCCCGATTGTTTATTTACATTTCCTTGCTGAGCATCAGAATCTTTCGGTGTTTCCGATTTTTCTTCCTTGGCGGCAGGTTGTTCCTCTGCCTTTTTATCGGTAGTCTCTTCCGAAGAAGTATCATCTCCTTCGTCTTCCCCATCCATTGAAATCAACATAACAACTTCCCCAACCGCAACCAGGTCATCTTCGTTATATTTAATTTCTTTTACCTTACCGGCAACCGGTGAGGGAATTTCCGAATCCACCTTATCGGTAGCAATTTCGAAAAGAACATCGTCCTCTTCAACAGTATCGCCCTTTTTGACAAACATTTTGGTGATTGTAGCCTCCTGGACACTTTCACCCATTTTGGGCATCATCACTTGAAAATCAGACATTGTAATTAAACGGTTTTATGGTGAATGATTATAAATCAATTTTTTTTTCACCTCCTTTAACACACCAAAGCCTGAAAGGTTTGAAAAGGGTTCATTCTACTTTAAAAAAAATACACAAAAATGTAATGTGGAGATATCAATTCAAAAAAAGAGCACCAAAATGTGGTGCTCTTTTCAATTCGATTATATTGTGTATTAATTAATTGCCAACATATCTTTGGGACGGTGATATTCGAACAAATTCTGGTCGGGCCACTCTTTTACCCGACGGCAAATGCGGTCCATCAGGTGGCTCAGGTCCCGTGTAAAGTTCGGTCCTTTCCAGCTACTGGTGTTCGAAATAATCACGTACTCAAGACCGTCCGGACGACGTTTCATGATAGCAGCTGTACCAGGCATGCTGCCTGTCCGCCACCAATACCCCGAAGCTGTAGTTCCGCGCCAACCAAGTGGTTCGAATCCGCGTGGATTTGGCGTTGTCATTTCCCGGATACTTTCAGGCGACAGAATATCCGGTACACCGGGAAAACCATCAATCACCACCAGCAACTTCATCAATTCCACCGGCGAGGCAACCCATCCACCCGCAGAACTAAGCAACGTAATATCGTTTCCACCGTTGGATTTCGGAAGAATCAGTCCCGAACCGTCGCAGGCCGTTACCGGAAGCGAACCCCGCTGTTCGTAATATTTAACTTCATTCGGATATTTATTCTTATATGTATTGTGACCAATGTGCATATCGGTAATCCCGGCAGGCAACAATACATTGGCCCGTACATAATCTTCGTACGACATTCCGGAAGCACGGGCAATCACTTCACCCAGCAACACAAAACCCAGGTTCGAATAGGAACTCATTGTCCCCGGCTTGAAATGCAACCGGTGGCTGGTAACAAACTTTAAATAGGTATCGATGGTCGCCGGAAGCGGATCGCCCACTTTACGGGCAATAACATCAGGCATGAACATCGGGTCGCCATATTTCTGAGTCCAGCCGCCAGAGTGATTCAATAATTCCCTTACGGTGATATCATTCATACGACGGTCGCGATATGGCATATACTTTTCGTCGTTGATAACGCCGTCCTTGCCAAACACCTTTGAGTCGAGCGATAATTTGCCACTCTCAATGAGTTTAAAAATGGCCACAGCCGTAATCAACTTCGAAACACTGGCGATTCTGAAAATGTTACGAGGTTCGGTAATGACATTGTTTTCTTTGTCAGCATAACCGTAGCCATGTGCAAATACCAGCTTCTCGTCCTTTACCACAGCGATGGAAACACCACGCAGTTCATTCCGTTCCATAAACCGATCGACCGTACGCTCGATGTAATCGGAATATTCAAACGTCGATAAATCGTTGGTCAACCGCTCATTAAGCGGTTTCATATCTGGAACCGAAAAGCTGTGTTTGGGAACACCCAGGTCAGAAAAGCCGGGTGTAAAGTCGGACATGACAAACAGTAATGCCAAAAAAGATCCCAATAAATACCTCATAGGCACTGCTCTGGAAATAATATTTCGAAAATTCACTAAAATATCCATGCACAATTTAATAACGTGCGCAATTTTATAAACAAAAGCCTGTTCAAAAAACAGGCTGCATGTTATATAACGTTAAAATTCATTAATTCGTATGTTTACAAATGTAATTACACTTGTAAACTCCCCACTAAGTCAGTAACCGATTCAATTTTGTGACGCTTCAGATAATCCTCGATTCCTTCCACAATCTTTACCGGAGCAAGCGGGTCGACAAAGCCAGCAGTACCCACCTGGATAGCAGAAGCACCCGCCAGCATAAACTCAACTGCATCCGCTGCATTCATGATACCTCCCATGCCGACAATCGGTATTTTCACCGCCTGAGCCACCTGCCACACCATCCGCAGCGCTACAGGCTTCACAGCCGGCCCTGATAATCCGCCGGTAATCGTCGAAAGCAATGGCTTGCGCGATTCAGCATCGATGGCCATAGCGAGCAATGTATTAATGAGTGAAACACTATCAGCACCCACATTTTCCACAGCACGGGCAATCTCCTCAATGGAAGTTACATTTGGCGACAACTTCACCATCAGATGCTTATCGTAAACTTTCCGTACTTCACGGACTACGGCCTCAGCCGACGGACAGCTGGTTCCGAAAGTCATTCCGCCTTCCTTTACATTCGGGCAGGAAATATTCAGTTCGATACCGGGAATATGCTCCAGTTCGTTAATCACTTCGGCACATTCCACGTATTCTTCCACGGTAGAACCCGAAACATTCACCAACACATTGGTCTGGAATTTCTCAAGTTTTGGGTAGATGTTTTCGGCAAAGTACTTTACTCCACGATTCTGTAAACCGACCGCATTCAACATACCGGAAGGCGTTTCAGCTGAACGCGGATAAGGATTTCCCTGGCGTGCATGCAAGGTTGTTCCCTTGACAACAAAGCCACCCAGTCGGTTTAAGTCGAAAAAATCCTCGAATTCCAGTCCATATCCAAACGTCCCGGAAGCCGTCATAACCGGGTTTTTCAGGTCGAGATTGCCTATTTTGACACCTAAATCTACCATTTCAAATCCTTTATATTAAACACTGGTCCGTCCGTGCAAACACACTGATGACCGCTGGTCGTATCGGTTACACAGCACAAGCAAACCCCAAAACCACAAGCCATCGTGTTCTCCAGCGATACTTCACAAAACACATTCTCTGCAGCAGCTTTTGCCGCGACAGCTTCCATCATCGGCTCCGGTCCACAACTGTAAACTCTGTTGAACTTTTGTAAATTATCCTTCAGGGCAGGATGGTCAGTCACCCGGCCTTTCACACCGTGTGTACCATCTTCAGTCGTCGAATACACCTCTCCACACTGAGCGAACGAATCCAGTTCCATCAGGTCATCCGAAGTACGGGCACCAACCAGAGCATGGATATCTACATCAAGGTTGCGTTTTTTCAGTTCCCTGGCGAAGAAAAGTAAAGGAGCGATACCAAAACCACCGCCCACCAGCAGGATACGTTCGTTCTTTTCGGGATAAGAAAAGCCATTTCCCAGCGGAAAAACCACATCGACCTCCTCACCTTCAGGAGTTGATGTCAGCACGTGCGAACCAGGGCCCACATCTTTAATAAACAAAGAGATAGTATTCTTTTCGTAATCAACCCCGTAGATAGAAAACGGCCGGCGAAGGAACGTACTTTGTGATTTCTCAACACGGACATTCACAAACTGGCCTGGGGCGATCTGTTCCAACTTGACGGGAGCCTGCAACTCCAGGAGATGATGGTCCCGGTTAAGCTGGATATTCGATAAAACCCTGAGGTTCTGAACAGTCTTATTCATCATCTTAAGCCACTATTTGAAGGGCAAAGATAGCCGAAAAAACTATTTTGAGGGTTTGTATGCTTTAAAAGTTTTGTCGGAATAAAACACCACAATACGTTCGATTTCGCCCGGACCGTCATCCCAGATGTCCTGTACCTCTTTTTTCGATGCATAAGAGACGGGTTCTTCCGATTGGACCACCGACGGTTCGTGAGTAGGTTTCTGCTTAATTTCGGGACCTTCCGCCTTCTTTTGAACAGGTTCATTGTTGGTTGTCGTAGCTTCCGGCTGCCTTGGCTCTGTGAATAAGTCACTGCCCGACCTGGCTGATTGCTCTGTCATGTTTCCTTCGCCAAGCAGCAGCCATCGTGTGCTCAGTCCGGGAAAAGCAGCAATCATCTTCTGAATAAACGAAGCGCTGGGGTTATTTCGCCCGTTCAGCACATGTGAAACACTGGAGCGTTGCACTCCAATCCGGTCGGCAAATTCAGCCGGAGACAAATGTTCACTTAGCAAAAACTCATTGATCCGTTCCTTCATCTGTTTACAGTTGAATTTTGGTAATTGAGGGAATTCACATTTAGCAGCCTGCTCTTATCGATACAGAAATGTCATTTATCTACGACCACTCATTTGTAAACTCTATCTGTGACAAATGTAATAATACAGAATCGAACAAACAATAGATTTGATTTATATATTGCAATTTACAATTGTATTTTCTGAAAATATATCAAACTACATGAATACAAGATAATTAAAACATCATGTTTACTCACATATACACCTAATATGTTGTTTTTCTATGCTTTAATCATACACAAAGAATATCCGGAATATTGAAATGAAATACTTAAAGTATTGGTAGCAACTGCCTGTATTAATTACTGGTTTATAGAGTATTATGGATTTAAATATACAGTATCAATAGTGTTTGAAGCCCATTTGCATACAAATGTATCTAATTACTTAAAGTTTAGCTTTTGAAATTAATCTTAAAGAATTGATTTAGTGAACTTAATATAGTGTAAGTCTCAATGAGCAGTTACTAACAAAGTCTATTTACAAACAGACACTATCAAGGTTAAAAAAAGTGAATTTAGATTCGTTTTATGTAAATTTTGGCTGATTACATTAGTAAAATAGATGATTATATTACAAATGTTCCAGAAACACATTGTTTACATATGTATTCATACGTCTGGTTGACATTTGTCTTCTATGCTTATGTTGGAGAACAGCAAGTCTGAATACGGGAATTGTTTCTTGTAAACCGTAAATGGTGTGTTTTCAGGAAAGGAAATCCGGTTTCAAGGTGTCAACCGAATCGATAAGTGGGAATTTAAGCAAACTGGCAACTCAAACGGCTTGAAGCTCTTATTTGGAAACCGTTTTCTCTCTATCTGTTTAGATATTAATTAACGTATAATCAGCTCGATACAATGTGATTTAAGTGTTATAAACCTGTTGAGAATTGCATGTTTATATGCTTTCCCGGTAATGATGCAGATTTTGAGGAGCAGGAATCAATAAATCAACCTTCGGATGACAGCGGCTTTAAAAAAGATGAGCTGTTCATCAAGAGGAAATAAACAGCTCTCGGTTTAGATTCTTTTTCAAAAATTACAGTGCTGAAAAATTAATGGAGAAAAGTACATCGAAACGGTAGTCATTTAAATCGGGCATGTAACTATACCTGACTCCCAGGTTGGCCGGCGCCTTGAAACGAAGGAAATGACAATTGGTTGTTACTTCAGCCCCGTATGATTTAAAACTAAAATTATAGTTGATTATTTGGTTGTTTTGAGAAGCAAGTGCCTCTGTCCATCCATAATCATAAAAACCGCGCAGGTTGATTCGCTTCAGGTAAATCCACCGTCCCAGGTTCCAGTCCGGGTACAGCAACGGCAGCGTATAGTCCGTTCGAAGTGTAAACAACTGCCGGTTGGAAAAACTCTTGTAACCGCGCGGGTACAAAATCAGGTCTGACAACATATTGCCGGTTGCCGATAGCTCCTTCCGCTGGTAACCACCATACACCCGGATGCCATGGTGGCGGAAAAATCCGGGAAGGTATTCATATCCCTCAGCCGACCAGGCCGTTCCATAATCCAAATTGCCAAAAGGCGTGTGCCGAAAACTGAAATCCACGATCTGTCCCCAGTGAGGCTGCAAATCCCGCATACTCTGCCGGAGTAAGTTATGAAAATACAGCCGGTAAGTAATCGGTACAATGCTGCCCGAGAAAAACTGGGAAGGCGTAGTCGAATTGTGCTGAATACCCGTGAACTCCATTTTTGCTTCGGGCTGAAGGAGCCGGTACCATTTCCCTCTCGACAAATCCAGCGGAATCCGGGCATCCAGATCGATGTTCCACTGATTCCAGGAAAAATCGACCAGCGAAGTATCCGACCGGACCACCTGGCCGGCCTGATTGGTATAATTGGTTACCTGGTAATACTGCGATTTTTGTTTTCCGAAACTAGTCTCCAGTTTAAAAATCGGGAACCAACCTTCATACTCGAGGTTTGCATACCACTTACCCTCTTTGTCATTCACCGAGTAATCGTAACCAAACTGCGCAATCATGCTGCTCAGCTTATTCTGCGACATGATCGACACTCCGGGATGAATCGTGTAATCCGTCGTGTTCACATAAACCGGTGCCCAACTGTGAATATTGAAAAGATGTCCCAGCTTACTGTATTTTGTTGATGGATATAAAGCCGAATCCGGCTCATCCAGTTGCACAGCCCCCGGTCCCTGCCGGGCAATCGTCTGTGCCGGTTCCATATGCACCTCTTCCTGCTGTGGCGAACTCTTCCAAAGCAATGATTTCTCGTTTGCCTGAATCGCCCGGAAACCATTAGCAGAATAATCGGCATACAATAGTTTCTTTCCGTTCGGAGAAAACTGAATATCCCGGATACCAAAACGCGAAGACGTTACCTGGAAGTTTTCACCGGTCTTTAGATCCAATGCGAAAATATTGTCGATCCCCGTTTGAGCCGAAGCATAGAATAGGTAATTCCCCTGTTGCACCGGCCTGCGGATTTCCACATACGAAAAAGGCATCAATGTTTTGAGTTTGCCGGTCGCTACATTCAGCTCGGCGAGTGTCTTCCCTTTGTCGCCTAACACTACCGTGAAAATATGTTTCCCGTCCTGGCTCCACGAAGGTGTCAGAAACAATTGCCCGTCAGGAGCCGGAAACGATTTGATGATATCACCATTTTCCGGCGAAAGCAACAGAATAGAACTCTGGTTCGCACACCCCACTTCCACGGCACACAAATGTTTACCATCCCTGGAAACGGAAGGAGCCAGCACTTTTTCGTGGTAACGGCGTTGCCAAACCATTCCCCGATTGATATCATATACGCGGAGCAACGAAAATTCACGATGTTGCCAGCGGACATCCGATTTCTGTTCGACCCAGTAAATCCGGTTGTTTCCGTATGTCACCGATTCGCGAAACCACGGGCCTGGCGCTACTAACTTCCGTTCTTTTCCACTTGGTTCAAGCAAAACAAACCGGTCGATATCATCGATAGAAGTTTTCAGAGCAACGACCGTCGAATCATTCACATAATACGGATAACGATAACTCGTAAAATACTTTGGCTTAGCCGAAAGAACCTGAACCGGGGTCAACTCGTTCAAGCTATCCTGATGTTGCCACTTGGCTTTCAGTCTGTCGAATATTTCGTGATACAAGCCAATCTTGTTCTCTCCGGTAGCCAGTTTCAGTCCCTTATCGAAAGCCGTCAGCGACAAAGGCTGCCTGGCAACACGGTCCAGCACGCCGGCCCACACATCGGCACCGTAGCGGCTGCGGGCTCCAGCCACTAGTTGGTAACCCAATTCATAATGATCAGGAATAAAATTCTTATACGAACCGAGATAAGCTTTGTCGTATGAATAGATCTTTTTTTGCAAAACCTGCGCCCTTAGCGGCATTTCGAAAGAAGGAAGGCGTCCCCGACCAGCGTGTGAAAGCGCTGTTTCCGTGGAAACGGCATCACCTTCCAGAAACCAGAAAGGTAAATAAGCACCAACGACTGCAGCTGCAGCCTGCTGACCGAGAATTACCTTAAAAATACCGGGCAGCTCCTCACCGATTTTATCAATCTGCACCACATGCCGGAACTCGTGAATCGCCAACTGTTCCAGCCATTTCTGTGGATAAATATCCTGCGATGGCGTAGGGAACATTTCGACCCGGGCAGGTGCCCAGGCGGCAAAACCATTGGCATGAACGGTTTTCGTATGTAAAATGACAGAGATTTTTCTTGGTTGATGTTCCAGCGTTTCACTGGCATAGCCATAAACCTTTTCCAGGATATAAGCCACCTGCTGAGCCTTCTGCTCAAAATCATCCGGGTAAATTACCTGGAAATTCGGTGTATTGATTTGCCGCCAGTGAATCGAAGCAGGATCCTGCCCGTTAACGTAGTATTGACCATACGAAGTCAAACTGCTTACCAGCAGGATGATGACCACGAAAAATCTCCTCATATTCAGAATGATTTACACAATCAATAATAAAAATTAAGATGTCAGATTCGTGCACATTTGGCTGTCAGCCATTCTCTTACCGGAGTAGAAACCAGTGGTCCGACTTCCTGCAAAACAGCGTGGTGATAATCATTCAGCCACTCACGCTCTTCCGTTGTCAACAATTCTGGAATCACAGCACTCGTATCAATCGGACAACGAGTCAATGTTTCAAATTTCAGAAATTGGCCAAACTCCGACTCATTTCCGGGGACACAAAGAATCATATTCTCCGTCCGGATACCATACTGACCAGTTTTGTATATGCCAGGCTCGTTCGACAAAATCTGTCCCGGCCGGATAATTTCCGGATTCAGGTCCTGCCGGATGCTCATTGGTCCCTCGTGCACATTCAGAAAATGTCCGACGCCATGTCCCGTTCCATGACCATAGTCCATATCGTTATCCCACAATGGCTTTCGCGCTAAAATATCGAGTGCAACACCACGAGTCCCTTCCGGAAAGCGAGCCATGCTTAAACCAATCATTCCCCTTAGCACCAGTGTAAAATCCAGTTTCTGTTGTTCTGAAAGCGGACCAACGGCAACTGTCCGGGTAATATCCGTCGTGCCATCGAGGTATTGGCCGCCAGAATCGATGAGCAAGAAGCCTTCGGGCTGTACTTCCTTATCGGTTTCTTCGGTCACACTATAATGAACAACCGCACCGTGGTCGGCATACCCTACAATGGAATGGAAACTTTCGCCGGCAAACAAATCCTGTTCAGCCCTGAATTCCCTTAGTTTGCCGTCGACTGTCAGCTCGGTTATTTTCTCTTTTCCCAGGTGATTTTCCAGCCAATACAGAAAATTCACCATGGCAGCGCCGTCGCGAACATGCGCCTTTTTCATTCCTTCTATTTCGATCGGTCCTTTAACAGACTTCAGCAAATTAGCTAAAGATGAAGCTTCTACGATTCGGCACGATTTCGGAACCGACTCGAACAACAAAGCGCTGGTTCGGGATGGATCGATCAACAACGTTTTATCCGCTACATTCTTCACGAAAGAGAGAAATTCGTCATAACCACCGATGCGAATGCCTTCCGACTCCAACTTTTCACTTAATGCACTGTCAATCTTTCCTTCCGGAACAAAAAGATGCGCCTCTTCCCTGTCGATATATCCGTATCCGACAAAAACCGGATTGTAGTCGATATCGCTACCACGAAGATTGAAAACCCAAGCTAACTCATCCAGAGCCGTTATCACCATTCCGTCCGCCTCTTTTTCCAGCAGACTATTTCGCAGCATTGCCAGTTTTTCCTTGCGGGAAGTACCGGCAAACTCGGGCATCAACTCATAAGCCGGCGAGTTGGGAAGAGATGGTCGGTTCTCCCATAGTTCGCTGACCAGATCAATGGTAATATCCAAAGTAATGCCCTTCGCACCCAATGAAGCTTCCAGGCTACGTTTTTCTCTTACCGAAATTGTCAGTCCGTTAATGGCAACTTTACTTCCCTCCGGAAGCGCTTTTTTCAGCCAACCGATGTAAGGCGCGTCGCCCGGCTGGCGGAGATCCTTCACCAACTGAATACCGGTTCCAGCCAATTGCTCTTCTGCCTGTAAAAAGTAACGCGAATCGGTAGACAGAATAGCTTCTTCCTGAGTAACGACAACCTTTCCGTAGGAGCCGGTAAATCCGGATATCCACTCTCTTGTATACCAATGTTTTGGAAGATATTCACTCATGTGCGGATCGGTGCCGGAGATAATCCACGCATCGATTCCACGCTGTTTCATCAAATCTCTTGCAGCAGCAAGACGTTCTGGTACAGTCATTTTATTTTATTTTCAAGATAGAACTCAATAATATTTCGCATGCTGTCGGAACACAATTCCTGGAACGGAACAGTTTTCACATCGTAAAATTCGATGGCTGAAATATCGTCTTTGGGATGGGCAGAAGCGAGGTCATCGACCCGGCAAACAAAAGCCATGTCGAGCGTAAAAACGCTGTAGCCCGAAAAGACATATTCGTTGGGAAAGGACGTGAGATACTGCAAACCGGTAACTGCAATTCCCAACTCTTCGTTGATTTCTCTTCGAACCGCCTCTTCTGCGGTTTCCATCACATCAACAAATCCTCCCGGCAAGTCCAGCATTCCGTGGTTTGGTTCAATCGCTCTTCGCGAAAGCATCAACTCGCCTTTCGAATTAAAAATAAGGCAAGCCACCGCAGCCGAACTATTGACAAAATAAACGAATCCGCAATCTTCGCAGGAAAAAGAGATACCCTCTTCCCTACTTTTAAACTGGCTTGAACCACAACGGGGACAATGATTTATAACTTTTTGAGGATGTGTATCAGACAACATAGAATAATAAACTTAGCAATAAGATGGGAGTTTGAACAGGTTCTCCATATTTAAGGAATCAATTTACGGACGCGCATCCAATCGATGACCAAATTTCGCCATTGGTCGTGTGGTTTTCCACTAATGTGCATTCCAAAGCCGTGCCCGCCTTCTGCGAAAATATGCATCTCAGCCGGCACCTTGTTTTTCCTCAGAGCCATATAAAACTCAACGCTGTTTTTAGGAGGAACAACATCGTCGTCATCCGCCAGGAAAATAAAAGTAGGCGGCGTTTGCGGCGTTACCTGCAGTTCGTTCGAATATTTTTTAACCAATTCCTTTGACGGATTCTTCCCGAGTAAATTTTCCCGTGATCCCATGTGTGTCCAGGCTTTATTCATGGTAATTACCGGGTAACCCAGAATGGCAAAATCGGGACGACAACTTTTCCTCGCTATTGGATTCGAAGCATCCAGCTTTCCATCGTCGAAATGTGTCTCAGCAGTCGATGCCAGGTGTCCTCCGGCCGAGAAGCCGGCAATTCCTACTTTATTCGGGTCGATGCCCCATTTTTTTGCATTAGCTCTCACGGTGCGGATGGCATGCTGTGCATCCTGCAACGGAATCGTTGGATGACCATACGGCAAACGGTACTTCAATACGATGCCGGCAATTCCATGTTTCTGCAAATATTTCGCAAAATCATATCCCTCGTGATCCATGGCCTCAATCCAATAACCTCCTCCGGGGCATATAACCACAGCCGTTCCGCTGTTTTTTTCCTTTTCCGGAAGATAAACCGTCAGCGTTGGTTCCGAAACATAACGGACCCGCACGCTATCAAATACCTCTTCAGGTTTGGGCGAAACATTGGGACCGGGAACACCATCAGGCCAAAGCTTTAAAGTTTCCTGCGAGAAAGAAGGCTGTAAACTAAACATAAACAATAGGGTAAGTAGCAAGAGATTCTTCATAACACTGGATTTGCCATTAGTTTTTCTGCTTATTGTATGAAGCAGATTATGAGTATCCGAACGGAAGCCATAAACTTATTTTAAATTCTTTTAAAAACAGAATATTTGTCCACAAACATAGACTCATTTTTAACCAACGAAATCGGGAGGTGTAACAATTTTTAACTTAATTTTGCGGCCATGGAACTGGAATTAATCTGGAAAGGATTCATTATTGGAATTGCTGTCTCCGTTCCCCTAGGACCAATCGGAATGCTTTGCATACAACGTACAGTGAACAAAAACTGGCGTTCCGGTATGTCGTCGGGGCTGGGAGCAGCAACGTCTGATACGATCTATGCAATTATAGCCGGTTTCAGTATGACGATGATTATCGATTTCATCACGGCACACTCCATCTATTTCGAAATTTCAGGTGCGATTATCCTTATTCTCCTCGGACTGCACATCTTCAAATCCAACCCGTCGCAGGAGTTGCAAAAGTTCAAGAAGAAAGGTTCAACTTACTTACAGGATTACCTTTTTACGTTGCTACTGACCGTTTCCAACCCGATGGCCGTCTTTGTTTTTATTGCCGTATTTGCCGGCTCGGGACTGGCATTAAAACTGTCAGCGCCGATTAAATCCTTGATGATTATTACCGGCGTATTTGGCGGGGCATCGAGTTGGTGGTTTGTGTTAACCGGCCTGGTAAATCTGTTCCGGCACAAAATTAATCTTCACATGCTGTGGTGGGCCAACAAAATCGTCGGCATCATGATCATCGTTTTTGCCGTAGCTTCGTTTATCTATCTGCGGTTCGACTGATTATTCTCCCAGCCTTTCGCGAAGAATTTCTTCAAATTGATCCGGAATTTTACACGGCCGGCCTGTATTAAAATCCATGAAAGCCAGTACCACTTTCCCTTCGTTGATCAATTCCCCAGCCTCGTTGAAAATTTCAGAGACCAACGGAAACTTCACTTTGGGCATTTCCTTAATAACGGTACGAATCGTCAGCAACTCGTCGTAATAAGCCGGTTTGTGGTAATTAATATGAAGCGACCGCGCGGGAAGAAAAATCTTATCCTCCTCCTCGAGTAACCGGTACGATTTGTAGATTTCGCGAATCATATCGGTTCGCCCGATTTCGTAGAAGCGAGGATAATTGCCATAATAAACCACGCCCATTTTGTCGGTGTCGCCGTAACAAACCCGGTATTGGGTATCGAATGAATACATATTGCTTTACTTGATAGGTGAATCAGGCTCTTTGGCCATGTGATTAAAGGTTAACTTGTCGAGCAGCGAAGGGAAAAACTTGCCCAGGAAAACGGTAAATTTTCCTTCCACGAAAGTGAGAATCAACTGCCGCTTCCGTTTTTTCACCGCGTTGGCAATGTGCAGGGCACACTCTTCCGAAGTCATCATTTTCTCCTCTTTACGCGGAGTTTCGCCCTGTGCAGTTCCATTTGCGGTAAGCGCCGATTTTCTTACTTCGGAAGCAGTAAAGCCCGGAGCGGCTACCAATACATGCAACCCTTTCTTCAGGTTCTCGATGCGAACAGTATCCAAAAATCCGCGAACGGCAAACTTCGAAGCCGAATAAGCAGTCCTTCCCGGTAGGCCCACATGGCCAGCGATGGAAATCACTCCAACCAGCGAACCTTTGCTTTCCAGCAAATAGGGCAAAGCATATTTGGTGCAATAAACTGTCCCGTAGAAGTTCACATCCATCACCTTATGCATCACTTCCAGGTCCATGTCCTGAAAATTGGCCCGCATGGAAATGCCCGCATTGTTAATCAGTATGTCGATGTGGCCAAAGTGTGAAACAGCTTGTTCTATCAGTTTTTTACACTCCTCCTCGACCGAAACATCGGTTTTAACCGAAAGAATTTCAGTACCCGGAAGCTCTTGTTCCAGTTCCTGTAAACGATCAGTCCTGCGTGCTCCCAAAACTAGTTTTGCTCCTCGTGAAGCAAATTCCACAGCCAGTGCTCGTCCAATCCCCGAGGAAGCTCCGGTAATAATTACCACCTTATTTTTCATTGTACAAAAATCCGAAAATTAGGAAACCGGAACTGTCTTCTACCGGTTTGTTTTATGGTAAACAAAAGTATGCTTTTTTCGCAAACCGGTCGTTTTTGCAAGTTTAAATGTGGGATAAAAAGAAGGGACATACTTTTAATCGACCTGAATCCGTTGTATTTTTAGATTATTATTTTAGCCCCAACCAGCAATTGTGTAACCATAAAAAGCAAGCACGTGAAACAAATCATTTTAATGTTCCCGCTTATGGCCATATTCCTATTTGCAAAAGCACAGGATCCGCATGCTGAAATTCAGAAGCAGGCCGAGAAATTCCACAAAAAAATGGAATCAGCGATGAAAGACATGCGGGATGAAATGAAGCAAACCTCCGGTCAGGAAGCCGAGCCAGGCAATCTGGTACAGGAACACCAGAAACTTCACAACAACACATCACAGAAAGAGATTGAATTCCGGGTGAACCGAAAAGTCGATCAACTGGAACTGTCGATTAACGGACACAGCACCATTGGCAATATGGAAATCGAGCTGTTGACGCCCAATGGAAATAAAATGGCCAGCATACACATGAAAAACGGAAATTATGCCAGCTGGTCGCGTGTAGTCAATGTGAAAGAAAACCACTCAGAATTTACCGGCAACTGGAAATTTACCATCAAAACTGAAAATGTTACCGGTGAGTTTACATTGCGCGCCAATGGGAATTGAATGGGTTTCAGAAGAATAACATCAGAACACAAAATCATTGGTCAATCTGCGTCAATTTTTTGTGTTTCATCTTTTGCATAAAAGAAAAATGACCGTATATTTGCACCGCCTTTGAAAAACAAGGGTACTACAAAGGATGACTGAGTAGCTCAGCTGGTAGAGCAACGCCCTTTTAAGGCGTGGGTCCTGGGTTCGAGCCCCAGCTCAGTCACTTTTCAGAAAAGCTTCTCCGAAACGGGAAGCTTTTTTTGTTCACCCCATTTTCCCGCTGTCGCGAAATAGCGGGTTTTGATGCAAACTACACCGCCACTCATGCAAAGAACAAACCGAATGATGCAAACTACTCCGAGCTTCGCGCAAAGTACCTGGCGACTGACGCAATGGCAGCGCCGACTGTCGCAAAGTCAGTTGGCGGTAAAGAAATGAACTCGGCGAGTCGCGCAAACTACTCCGTCTTCAGAGAAATGAACTCAACGAGGCACGAAAACTACTCCGTCGGCAAAGAAATGACCCCGGCATGCAAAGATACAAGCTTTGCAACAGGATAACTCCTCTTCCCGGAAGGAAAAATGCCGTATGCAACCTTAACGCTTACTCATTTTTCGGAAGGGAGAATAAAACAGGCCTGTAACCGGATTGAAAAATTTCAGTTAGTTTTGTACCACCACTAAACTTGGGGATGCGACATTGAAACCTATGCAACGAAATCTGGATGCAGAAATCTGGGAGCGCTTTAAACGTGGTGATGAAGAAGCCTTTTCCTACATTTTCGACACGTACCACCTGGCGTTGTGTGAGTACGGACAGCGTTTCACGTCCGATGAGTTTTTGGTTCGCGATAGCATCCAGGATGTTTTTTTTGAATTGGCCCGAAAAAAGGATCGGCTCTCTCCCACTGACAACATCCTTTTTTACTTGCTGAAATCTCTGCGGATAAAGATTTTTGCCAACATCCGGAAGTCTCACAGAATAACCGAAACAGAACTGGATGATGAACGTATCGACGCGTTCCGGTTGAGTTATTCAACGGAAGTTAATCCGGAAGAAAAAGAGCTTCGCCTTGATTTGGTAGCTGATGCGCTCAATCAACTTCCTCCTCGTCTGAAAGAAACCATTTACCTGAAATTTTATAAAAACCTGTCGAATAAAGAGGTGGCGGAAGTAATGCAGGTGAATTATCAATCGGTTGGCAACAGTGTTCAGAAAGCGATAGCTAAGCTGAAAAAAATATTAGATACTTCTTCGGAATCCATTTTATTATTTCTGCAGACAGCAATCCGCTGATGTCCTTTCTATTGCAAAACTAGTTGTTCCTGTCTCCAATCACATTTTCTGCAAAACATGTTCTACAGCATGAAATAGTCAGGGGTATATTCTGAGCGTAACTGCTTTTTCTTACAAAGAGCAATACGAACACCATGAAGAAGGAAACCTCTGATCATTTGTTTGACAAGCAATTTAAGGAAAGCCTGACGAAGGATTCTTTAAAGAAATTTCCGGAAGAGAAAACAAAGGACAAAGAATCGGCATTGGCCATGCTGATTGGCTATGTGCTGAAATGGAAAAGAAGAGAAATTGACCACTCACATATTGGAGAAAAAGATTTCCAAAAAATCAAGCACGAGTCCCTTGAGATCTTCCGCCGTTCAAGTTCATCTGGCTTTACCATCAGGCGACTTCCCCGTATTGCAGCAGCAGCTTCAATACTAATTATCCTGGGAGTAGCGAGCTATTTGCTTGGCGAAAAGCACTTCTTCTCATCTGGTGATAGGCAAGCCCAGGTCATTGAATTCAAAACACCGCGTGGACAGCAATCGGAGGTAACGCTTCCCGACGGAACGTTTGTGGCGCTGAATTACGATTCCAAACTGAAATACCACATTTCGCCCGACAAAAAACTACAGGAAATCGAATTGGTTGGAGAAGCCTATTTTAAAGTGACGCATAATAAATCACGCGTATTCCGGGTCATCACGCCCGATATGAGTGTCAACGTGCTGGGGACACAGTTTGATGTACGAGCATATCCGGAAGACAACCGAACAGAAACCACGCTATTGAAAGGAGTTGTGGAAATTAAAGATATTCCGCAAAAAGAAACACCGGTGATGCTCAAGCCCGGCGAACAGTGGCGATACGATAAGAGCACAGGAAAGGACAATGTGATACAAGCCAACACCAATTTGGTGACCACCTGGCGAACCGGCGAATATCATTTTAACCGGCAACCGTTAAACGAGATAGCGAAAACGTTGGAGCGGATGTACAAAGTAAACATACACTTTCGGGATGCAGAACTGGGCAAAGAAGTCTTCTCGGGAGCCGCCTACAAGGACGATAAAATTGAAAAGTTCTTTGATTTGGTCAATCTAACGATTCCCATCAAAGTACAACGCGACAGCACTGATATATGGATTGAACGGAAATAAAACAATAAAACCGGGAAATGTTGGAGCACTTCCCGGCTGTTAAATTAAACGAATAGTTGGAGCTATTCATTTGTAGAACTTAGCATTACAAATCTATGAAAAAAAAGTTTCGATTGCTTGCCTTTCCGCGGAATGGCATGATTAAACTATGGTTAATTATGCGACTAACGTTCGTCATTCTTCTAATGAGTCTGATGCAGGTTTCGGCCAGTGTCTATTCGCAGGAAACCCGACTTTCGGTTAACCTCGAAAACACAACGCTGGAAAATGCTTTGAATCAGATTGAACAGCAAACACAGTTTGTCTTTTTTTACAATGCCGACCAGATTCAGTTGAATGATCGGGTTAGCATCAATGCGAATGAGAGTAACATTGAAGACGTTTTGAACCGGTTGTTTGAAGGAAAGAATATTAACTACAAAATCATCGACCGGCGCATCGTCCTCTTTCCGAAAGGCAGCAACGGCGAGCCCTCAGGCACAAAGCAACAACAGGCACATCCACTAAAAGGAAAAGTGACCAACCCCAAAGGAGAGCCGATTCCCGGCGTTACCATTGTTATTAAAGGCACAACCAACGGAACCATCACCGATTTTAACGGAAATTACAGTATGGCTGATGTTCCGGCCGGAAGCACATTGGTATTCTCTTTCGTAGGAATGAAAACCAAAGAAATTGTTCCTACCGGTGAGCCTACATTGAATGTTATCATGCAGGAACAAACCATCGGTCTGGACGAAGTAGTTGCCGTAGGTTATGGTTATCAGAAGAAGAAGGATCTGACAGGTTCTATCGTTACCGTGAAAACACAGGACATAGAATCACTTCCCGTGCCAAGCGTCAGCGATGCCTTGCAGGGACGTGCAGCCGGTGTTCAGGTTATCTCGCAAGGTGCGCCCGGAAGCGATGCGACCATTCGCATTCGTGGTATGGGAACCATTAACAACAACAACCCATTGCTGGTCATCGACGGAGTTCCCACAACAAGCGGACTCAACCAGTTAAATATGAATGACATTTCGACTGTTCAGATTTTGAAAGACGCTTCTGCTACCGCGATTTATGGTTCACGAGGTGCGAACGGAGTCGTCATTATTACCACCAAGAAGGGCGAGTCCGGCAAAGGCCAGATAAATGTTGATTATAGCTACAGCATTCAGGAAGCGACCAACATGATTAAAGTGCTGGATGCGTCACAATTTGCTGCACTCCACAACGACATGATGGCCAATGCAGGTTTGGAACAAAATCCTGCGTATGCCAATCCATCTTCCCTGGGAAAAGGAACCGATTGGCTGGGAGCTGTTTTTAGTCCTGCCGGGATGAATAATCTTTCTGTCTCCTATTCAGGCGGAAGCGATAAGTCAAATTATTACGTATCCGGAAATATTCTGAACCAGGACGGAATTGTTCTGAATACCAACTACAAGCGTTACACGGTCCAGTTTAACAGTGAATCGCAGGTATTCAAGAATGTCAAATTCGGTAACCGGCTCACGTTGAATCACGACATCAAATCCAAAGGTGACTACAACATCGGTAACACCATTAAAGCATTGCCAACGCAACCAATTTATAACGCAGATGGAACCTATGCAGGTCCGGAAGGGCGTCCGTCATGGGATGGTGATATTCGTAACCCGGTTGGTACAGCTAAGTTGATTGATAATTCCACAAAAGGATACAACGTTCGGGGTGCAGTTTATGCCGAAATCACCTTGCTGGATGGCTTGGTGCTGAAATCGAATGCCGGTTTGGAAGCCAATTTCTGGTACGACCGGACCTGGTCTCCCCAATATGACTGGAAACCCAATCCACAGGATCAGTCTTATTTGTATCAATCTTCCAACAAGAACATTACCTGGGTTTGGGATAACACACTTACTTACAACAAAACGTTCAAAGATGTGCATCATCTGACGGCTATGGTGGGAACAAGTGCCCAGGAAAACCGCTTTGATTTCATGAAAGGTTCCATTCAGAACTTTGCCAGCGATCTGACGCAGCAACTGGCCAACGGAACCGACCAGGTGACCCTTGACGGGAATGCTTCTGAATGGTCGCTTCTCTCCTACATGGCGCGGGTGAATTACAACTACGCAGACAAATACCTCGTTACTGCCACCGTTCGTCGCGATGGATCATCCCGGTTTGGTTCCGGAAACAAATGGGGTATCTTCCCGTCAGGTTCGGTTGCATGGCGTATTTCGCAGGAGAATTTCTTTCAAAACATCCATTTTGTTGATGATTTGAAGATTCGGGCAGGTATCGGCTTTACCGGAAACCAGGAAATCGGAAACTATTCTTTTGCCTCGAAACTGGAGACGGTAAAATATAACTTCAACGATAACATTGTCAGTGCCGTTGTGCCGAGGATGATGCCCAATCCCAATGTGAAATGGGAGTCTCAGGAGCAAATCAACCTGGGGTTTGATGCAACAATTCTGAATCAGCGAATCAACATCACTGGTGACGTTTATCAGAAGAATACCAATGACATGCTGGTTCCCATGTCGGTTCCGATTTCAACCGGTTATTCCGATGTAGACGTTCCGTCTATCAATGCCGGTAAAATGGAGAACAAGGGAGCTGAGCTAACAATTTCCTCCCGGAACATCGACAAAGGTGATTTCAAATGGAACACAGATTTCAATATCTCCTACAATGAAAATAAAGTGACCAACCTGAATGATTCCATTCCGATGACCACTGGTAGTTTCAACTTCAATTTTGCGGCAGCGCGTATCGCGGAAGGACAACCAGTCAACGAATTTTACGGCTTCGTAACGGATGGAATCTTCCAAAATCAGCAGGAAGTTGATAATCATGCCGTGCAGGTTCCTGGTTTGGATCCTTACAACCGCACCTCAGCCGGTGACATTCGTTTCAAGGATTTGAACAGTGACGGCGTTATCAATGATGCCGACCGTACCTATCTGGGAAATCCAAGCCCAAAATTCATCTTCTCACTGAATAATACCTTCTCATACAAAGGATTTGACCTTTCTATCTTCTTCCAGGGAGTGCAAGGGAATAAAATTCTGAATGTCAATCGTGTTTGGAGCGAAGGAATGGCCGTTGCGGTTAACCAAACAACAGAAACACTGAAACGTTGGCAGAAAGAAGGAGATCAAACAGATGTTCCCCGCGCCGTTTTCAACGACCCTAACAAGAACACACGCCCTTCCGACCGCTGGATCGAGGACGGTTCGTACCTGAGGTTGAAGAATGTGGTATTTGGATATACGCTTCCGGAAAATCTGACTACGAAATGGGGAATCAATAAGTTGAGAATTTATTTCGCTGGTTCAAATCTCTACACACTTACCAACTACACCGGTTTTGACCCGGAAGTACAGGATAACGGCCTGGGATCCGGAACGGTTAACGGTATTGACAATGGCTTGTATCCGGTGACCAAAACATTCAGTTTCGGCGTCAACATGAATTTCTAACGTGAAAAAAGATTCAACCATGAAAAAATATATCATTCTCATATTAGTAACGTTCATGAGTGTTGCCTGTAGCAAGGACTTCCTGGAAAAGGCACCGCTCGACTCTATCAATACGGCGAATTTCTTCCAAACAAAAGAAGACGCCATCACTGCCATCAACGGTGCTTATCAACCACTGCAATGGCCGAAGTTGTACAACATGCGCATGTGGACGACCGATATTATGGCCGGTAACAGCATTGTTGGCGCCGGTGGCGGAACCGATGGCATTGAAACACAGGACGAAGCTAATTTCGTTACCACGACGGATAATCCCGGCGTACTCGACTTATGGCGTGGACCGGCTCCCGGTATTCTGCGTTGCAATATTATCCTGCAGAAAGTTCCTGATATGAACATCGACAAGGATCTGAAAAACCGGATCATCGGCGAAGCCAAATTTTTGCGTGGACTCTATTACTTCATCCTGGTTCGGTTCTTTGGTGATGTTCCGTTGATTACGATACCCCAGGAACCCGGAGACGACCTGCGTCCGAAGCGAACCGACAAAGCCAAAGTCTACGAGCAGATTATTGCCGACCTAACTGATGCAGAACAGTTACTTCCACCCCGCTCAGAGTATTCAGGAAACGATATCGGACGTGCGTCAAAAGGTGCTGCAGCTGGCTTGCTGGCAAAAGTTTACCTGACGCTTGGACAATGGGACAAGGTGGTTACTTTGGCAAACGAAGTGGAATCACTGGGTTATGCACTCAATCCCAATTACGCCGACAATTTCGATGTAAATAACAAAAACTCAGTCGAGTCGTTGTTTGAAATTCAGTACACTGCTAATGCCGGTGAAGATTTCTGGTCAAACGAAAACCAATCCTCGTGGTTGAGCACCTTCACCGGTCCGCGCAACTCCAATATGGTAGCCGGCGGTTGGGGATGGAACCAGCCGACCCAGGAATTTGTCGATTCATACGAACCTGGCGATCTGCGTAAAGATGTGACTATTTTGTATGATGGCTGTCCTCAGTTCGACGGAATGGATTACGATCCGGGATACTCTACGACCGGATACAATCTTCGTAAATTCCTGGTGCCCAAATCGATTGCTTCTTCATATGACAATAGTCCCATGGATTTCCCGGTCCTTCGGTATGCCGATGTTTTGCTGATGAAAGCCGAAGCACTGAACAATTTGGGAAAAACCACCGAGGCGGAAGCTCCGCTGAATGAAGTACGAGCCCGTGCCGGATTACCGGCTGTTACCGGTTTGTCGCAAGCCGATTTCAAAGCAAAAGTACTTCACGAACGCCGTATGGAGCTGGCATTCGAAGGTCAGCGCTGGTTTGATTTGATTCGTGTAGACAACGGAGATTACGGGTTGAACTTCCTGCATTCCATCGGTAAAGTGAATGCGACCAGCAAATTCCTCTTGCTGCCTATTCCGCAAAAGGAAATTGATGCCAACCCGAACCTGACGCAAAATCCGGGTTACTAGAGTGGAGTAGTGTAGAATAAACTGAATCGTAATTCAAGGAAAAGGACAGAGTTATATTCGAACTATCCTTTTGTTGACAACAGGGAATGCTCTGCTCCTTTTCAATTAAATCAATGAAACATGAAAAAATTCAATATCCATATATTTCAGCGGAAACGAGCCGGGTTAAATATCGGCTATTTGACGCTGGTCGTTTTGTTAGGTATATCCTCGGTGTTCATGATGAACTCATGTACCAAGGACGAGCCGGTTAATATTACTATGGGAGAACCAGTAGCCATATCAACATCAGCCGACAATGTTGTGCTTTCGCAGAAGAATGACGCCAACGTGGCTGTAAGCATTAACTGGACAACCGGCAGTAATCAGGGAACAGGGAGTTCCATTTCCTACACGCTCGATATCGATCAGGATGGCAACGGTTTTGCCAATGCCAAATCGTACAGCATGGGTAAAGCGGTATATAAAAGAGACTTTACCGTGGCAGAACTGAATGATCTGCTGTTGAATTACTGGGGAATTCAACCGGGTACAGCCGTTAGTTTGGAAGCCCGCATCACTGCTAAAATTGCCAATGAAAATGTACCGGATGATGTGACTGAACCCATTAAATTCACGGTAACACCCTACGAACCGGTATCCAGTACCCTTTACCTGATTGGCGATGCTTCGCCTAACGGCTGGGACGCCAACAATGCAATAGAAATGACACCGGATGAAAACGATCCGACCACGTTCACCTACCAGGGAACATTGAAGGCCGGAAATCTGAAGTTCATTACTACATTAGGTTCGTTCCTTCCTTCGTACCAAAAAGGGAAAGATGATAACACCCTCGTGTACCGGACAGATGACACACAGCCGGACGCTCAGTTTACCATTGCAGAAGATGGTATATACATTGTGAAACTGAATCTGGTTGATTTGACGATCAGCATTACCAAACAACCCGGTCCTCCATATGATAAGCTCTACCTGGTTGGTGATGCCACGCCAAATGGCTGGGATATTGCAAATGCCACCCCAATGGTGCAAAATCCTGATAATCTCTTCCAGTTCACCTACGATGGAGTTCTGACTCCCGGAGAGTTTAAAATTCCTGTGAATACAAACACCGACTGGAATCAGGATATGTACATGCGTGATCCATCCGATTCAACGAAGATCTATCTACACAACGGAGGAGATCCCGATGACAACAAATGGACGATTTACAATGAAAACCAGTACCACGTAATGGTTGATTTGAAGAAAATGACCATTACTATCGAGCCGTTGAAACTCTACATTGTGGGATCGGCAACTTCCATTGGATGGGATATCACCAACGCGATTGAGTTAACGCAGGACCCGAACAACTGGTATATTTTCACATTCCATGGAGATTTGGGAGAGGGCGAATTCAAATTTCCGGTCAACCGGAATAGTGATTGGGGGCAGGATATGTACATGATGGATCCGAATGACCCGACCAAAATGTACCGTCACATTGGTGGCGATCCGGATGATAGTAAGTGGACTATTTCGGCAGCCGATGCGGGAACATATACCCTTACGCTCAATGTTCAGGATTTAACCATTGATATTCAGAAACAATAAATTTGATAACTGGCGGAGTGTTCATCTCTCCGCCAGTTTTTAATCTGATTAAAACCGAACGGCGTTTCAACTAGGAAATTTGTTGTTCAGAAAGTTAACCAGAAATGACAAGCCTTAATAAACTATATTACCTACTTATCGTATTTATACTCGCAGGTTGCACTAAATCGGAAGCGCCGGCTCCTTCACCTGATGGACCGGATAATCCGACGACCAACACTGCGGTAAAACTCTCAACGGACAAAGCCTTGTATCATCCCGGCGATGTGATACAGTTTACGTCCGATAAGACATTAACTTCCTCGGCTAAAATCAGATATCGTCATTTAAATGAAGTTATTAAAGAAGAAGATTTTCCCGGGAAAACATGGCAATGGACAGCTCCGGACAACGATTTTACCGGCTACATGGTGGATGTGTACGAAACGGTAAATGGAAAGGAAGAGGTATACGGAAGCATTGGTGTCGATGTCTCTTCTGACTGGACACATTTTCCCCGATACGGTTTTCTTTCTGAATTTTCGGGTGATGTGACAGCCGATGATATTAATTCACAACTGGCAAAACTCACACGATATCATATCAACGGTATTCAATATTACGACTGGCAGAACAAGCATCACATGCCTTTAAAGATGGATGGTTCACAACCTGCTGCTGAGTGGCAGGATATTGCCAAACGCGATGTCTCGTTCGACGTTGTGAAAGGTTACATTAACAAAGCACACGAATATGGAATTGCCTCCATGTTCTATGATTTGCTCTACGGGACCTGGGATGATTACGCCACGGATGGCGTTTCATCGGCCTGGATGCTGTATGCCGATCAAAATCATCAGACCGTTAGAAAGTTTGATTTGGATGATAACTGGGCCATCAGCGATATTTTTCTGGCCAACCCCGCCAATGTCGACTGGCAAAACTACATCGACAACCAAGTCGGATTGGTTTATCAATATCTGAATTTTGACGGTTGGCATGTTGACCAATTAGGTGATCAGGGGACGGTATACGATTATAATGGTCAGCAAGCTGATTTACCTTATGGCTTCAGCTCGTTTCTGAACACCCTGCACCAGCGTTTCCCGGACAAAAAGATGGTCATGAATGCGGTCAATCAATACGGTCAGGCCAATATCCTGTCGACTCCGGTCAACTTTGCCTACACGGAAGTGTGGTCACCCAATGACACGTACGAGGATCTGGCCAGAATTATTCAGGATAATACAACGATGGGCGGTACAAGAACTAAAACTGTTTTAGCCGCGTACATGGATTACGACAAAGCCAATTCTACCGGCTACTTCAATACGCCCGGGATTTTAATGACCGATGCCGTTATTTTCGCTTTCGGCGGAAGCCATTTGGAATTGGGAGAACACATGCTGGGCAAGGAATATTTCCCTAACGACAACCTGCTGATGCGAACCGACCTGAAAGAAGCGTTGACTCGCTATTACGATTTTCAGGTTGCCTATGAGAACCTGCTACAAGGCAACGGCGATTTCAACACACCATCGGTAACTTCGCTCGACGGACAAATCAACATCAACAGCTGGCCGCCGCAAACCGGAAGTGTTACCGTAACCGGAAAAGATTTGGGCTCAACGCAAATCATCAACCTGTTGAATTACATGGATGCGACCAGTTTGAACTGGCGGGATGCATCGGGAACACAACCTTTTCAACGTGTAATAAAAAACCTGTCGCTTCAAATTGAAACAACCAAAACAGTAACAAAGGTCTGGTACGCTTCACCGGATTACCGTTACGGTTCATCCGAAGAATTGGCATTTACGCAAGACGGTTCTACCCTCACCTGCACCATTCCCGAAATGCAGTACTGGGGAATGTTGGTAATAGAATATAATTAGCAGAGAAACCCCAAATTCCATATAGAATAAGTAAGAAAGTAGAAGGATCATCGGTTCTTCAGGAGGTGTTTTGCCTTCGCGGAATCGAATAACAACTAGAAGAATGAAGAAACTAATTATACAGGCAGTTGCTTTTCTTTTCCTGTTAACAGGAATTGCAAAAGCTTCAGATATTGTTCATCCGGGAAATTGCCAGAGTTATTCTGTCGATGGGAATACCGCTGTGTTCAGTTGCGAGAATAATATCAAAGTACAGATAAAGGAAGTTGGTCCGGGAGTCATCCGCATTTGGTACGATACTGACGATTTTCATCGGAATAATCAATCCTTTGCAGTGGTAGCCGACGAATCCAACGGAAATCAAAAGCTGAACATTTCGGAGCAACCACAGCATTACGAAATTTATACCGGCGATTTGATCATCCGGGTACGAAAAGCCCCTTTTCACATCAGTATTTTCAACAAGTATCAGAAACTCCTGATGGATGACTATCAGAATCGTGGCTTTGAGATGGATTCTACGCAAATGGCCAGTTACATCAGTCTTCGTCCGGGGGAACGCATTTACGGTCTGGGCGAAAAGAATGGTCCCATCGACCGCGTCGGCCATCAATTCAAAATGTGGAACAGCGACAATCCCTGCTACCAGGTTGATAAAGACCCGCTTTATAAAAGTATTCCCTTCTTTATGAGCAGTGAAGGGTATGGCATTTACTTCGACAATACCTTCAAGACGACCTACCATTTCGGCACTGAATCAGCCGACAACTATTCGTTTGCCATGCCGGGTGGAGAAATGATCTATTACTTCATTTACGGTCCTTCCTACAAGCAAATCATTGCCCGGTACATGAATCTTACCGGCCATCCTATCATGCCGCCTGATTGGGCATTAGGATTCTCGCAATCGCGCGGTATGCTGACTAACGAAAAGCTCACGCGGGAGATTGCCAACGGATTTCGCAAGCGCCAAATTCCCTGTGACATCATTTTCCAGGACATCGGCTGGACCCAATATTTGCAGGATTTTAACTGGCGAAAGGAAAACTACATGGATCCGGTGAAGATGTTAGATGATTTGGAAAATCAGGGATTCAAAGTCATTGTCTCGCAAGACCCTGTTGTGTCACAGGCTAATAAGAAGCAGTGGAACGAAGCCGATTCGCTGGGCTACTTTGTAAAAGACATTCGTACCGGTAAAAGTTATGACATGCCCTGGCCCTGGGGAGGAAACTGTGGTGTGGTCGATTTCACCAATCCGGCAGTAGCCGACTGGTGGGGCAATTACCAACAAAAGGTCATCGATCAGGGCGTTCGTGGCTTTTGGACTGATATGGGCGAGCCCGCCTGGAGTAACGAAGAGGCAACAGACCGCCTTAACATGAAGCATTATCTGGGAATGCATGCCGAAATACACAACGTTTTCGGGCTTACATGGGACAAAGTCGTGACTGAAGAATTCGAAAAGCACAATCCCAATACCCGCATTTTCCAAATGACCCGTTCGGCTTTCGCCGGAATGCAGCGGTACACCTTTGGTTGGTCAGGCGATGCCGGCAATGGTGAAGATGTGACCAAAGGCTGGCAAAAACTGGCTGGACAGATTCCCCTGGCGCTTTCAGCAGGAATGGGTGGCATTCCCTTCTGGAGTTGTGATATTTCGGGCTATTGCGGCGATATAACCGATTATCAGGCTGAAGGTGAGCTCTACACCCGCTGGATGCAATTCGGGGTGTTTAATCCCATCAGTCGGGCCCATCACGAAGGAAACAACGCAGTGGAACCCTGGCGCTTCGGCCCTAAAGTAGAGGCTATTTGCAAAAAAGCAATCGAACGGAAGTATCAGCTCTTTCCTTACATTTATTCGTATGCACGAAAAGCGCACGACACAGGCCTTCCGTTAATGCGTGCCCTGATGCTGGAATATCCGGATGATCCGGAAACTGCCAACCTGAACACAGAGTTCCTGTTTGGAAAGGAATTGTTGGTGGCTCCGGTTACGGAAGAAGGCGCTGCATCGAAAAAAGTATATCTGCCCGAAGGTAAATGGATTGATTTTGACCATCCCGAAACCATTTATGACGGAAAGCAGTGGATCGATTATCCCGTTTCGTTGGAAACCACGCCCCTCTTCGTCCGCAAAGGCTCCATCGTTCCGATGATGCCGGTAATGCAATACATACAACAAGATCCGCATTACCCATTGTTCCTGCATGTTTATCCGGCGTCCGTGAATAAAAGAGCCTCTTTTTCGGTCTATGAAGATGATGGTCAGAGCAACGATTACAAACGCAACATCTTCGCCGAAAGACAACTGGTTTGCAGCACCAGCCGCGAGGCTTACACGATTAACTATTCACTTAAGGTAGAAAATGGTTATCAGGTTACTCCCAGAGAGTTAGTATATCGGCTTTATTTAAATGAAGCACCTCATTCCATTCTCACACAGGACGGTAAAATGAAGAAGGTGAGAGAAGCCTGGAATTCTTCTGAGAAACATCCCTCAAAGCGTTCTCAGTGGTCATGGGACAAAGAAACACGGGTTTGTACGATTTATATCCCGGCTAATCAGGAAGTGGAACACATAACCATCGAAAAATAGCGACTAACCACATAACAATGAAATATTTACTGTCAATTGCCATGGGATTGCTTTTCCTGACGACCTTCTCTTCCTGTCGGAAAAAGGAAAAAGTGCTGTATCAAAGTCCGGAATTTACGGTCTATTCTGACCGGGTTGTTCAGGATTCCTTTGTAGCCAAAGCGCTTTCGGATACGCACATGGTAACCAACTACCAAAGTCTGGCAAAGCAAGCTTTTAGCCCTGTTATTCAGTTCAAATTCAGTATTAATGGGAAAGACAATGAACTGGACTACAACGTTAACCACACGGCTGATTTGACTCCGAATGGAGACCAGCCTGTTGTTATCAGCACCGTTTTTGGACAGAAAAGCAAGTCTTCGGTTGGTGAAAGCCCGACTAAGAGCTTGCCGGGAAATACCAAAGTTCGCTTCAATCTGGATATGCGTCCGGTGCTGAATGACTTTAAAACAAAGAGGTATTACCAGGACGTTCATGGAAATAAAATCTACCGGAAGGATTTTAAAGGCGTTTATATCGCCGGAAGTGCTTTTCCATTGAATTGGGATTTCGAAAACCTCCCAAACAACAAACAACTGGAACTCACGGATCCGGACGGCGATGGCATTTACAGCGTTCAATTGGTTTTCAACGCTTTTGATCCCGATGCGCACGTCAGGCCTGAATGGAAACTAAAGAACAACATCGCTCAATATCCGGTTTTTAGTAGTGAATCTCCGCTACTGAACGCTATTTACCGGCTTTCGCTGGACGAACTGAAACAGGACATTGAAGCGGACAGCACATTCCGCACCGGCGATAAATGGGGAGGCGTATGGACCCGGGACATTAGCTACAGCATTGTGTTGTCGCTGGCAATGCTGGAACCGGAAGTGGCTAAAATAAGCCTGATGAAAAAGGTCAAGGACGGTCACATTATCCAGGACACAGGGACCGGCGGAGCGTGGCCCGTATCGTCTGACCGCGTGGTGTGGTCGTTGGCTGCCTGGGAGATATACAAAACGACCGGTGACAAAAAGTGGCTGAAAAATAGCTACGAGATTGTCCGAAACTCCGTAGAATGCGATCAGCAGACCATCCTCGATCCGGCAACCGGTTTGATGCGTGGCGAATCATCGTTTCTCGACTGGCGGAAACAAACCTATCCCCGTTGGATGCAACCCATTGACATTTATGCCTCGATGAATTTGGGGACCAATACCGTTCACTATGAAACGCTCAAAGTACTGGGCAAAATGGCCAAAGAACTAGGGGAAAGCGATTCATGGAGTGCCAAAGCTGATTTACTGAAAAAAAGCATAAATGCACACCTATGGGAAGCAGAAAAGGGTTATTACGGACAATATCTTTATGGCCGGAATTTCTTCAGCCTTTCGCCACGCTCGGAATCATTGGGCGAAGCGTTTACCTTGCTTTTTGGCATTGCCGATTCATCCAGAAGCCGGTCGGTACTGGAAAATACGCCGCTTCTACCCTACGGAATTCCCTGCATTTATCCCCAAACACCTGGCATTTCTCCTTACCACAACGATGCCAGCTGGCCATTTGTACAAGCTTTCTGGACATTAGCAGCAGCCAAAGAAAAGCAGCAAAGCATGGTTGCCTATAGTTACGCAACACAGCTTCGGGCCGCCGCTCTGTTTCTGACGAATAAAGAAAATATGGTCGCCGAAACAGGCGATTTTGCCGGAACCGTGCTGAATTCCAGTCGTCAATTGTGGAGTATTGCCGGTCAACTGGCTATGACTTACCGGATCATATTTGGTATCCATCCCGGAACTGATAGTTTGTATTTTCATCCGGTTATTCCGGAAAATTTTGGCGGAACTTATCATCTCGACAATTTCCATTATCGAAATTCAACTTTGTCGTTGACTGTTAAAGGATTCGGAAATTCCATCTCTTCTTTTAATTTAGATGGAAAAGTGCTCAAAACACCGGCTATTCCCTCCGGTTTAACCGGAAAACATACCATTGAGATGACCATGAACAACCATCCAGACGGGCCAGCGGTGAAGATGGCTCCTTTTATCACCGCTCCTGATACTCCGGAGGCGAAGCTCAAGGGAGACGTTTTGACATGGAATTCCATTAAAGGAGCTGCCAAATATCGTGTCATTGAAAACGGAACGGTTATCTCGGAAACACAGGATACCACAAGCCTGATTTTTAAAACAAATGTACCAGCAACCTATCAGGTTTCAGCAGTGAAAAATGACGGAACTTCATCGTTTTTAAGCCAACCGGTTGAAATACAGCCAACATCTTCTTATATAGCGGTTCAGGCTGAACATTTCAATTATCTTTTAAAGAAAAAAATAAGCGGTTATAAAGGTGATGGTTACGTTGAATTTAATCTTGACCAACCAGAGCCTTTTAGTTTTATGATAAACTTATCTTCTGCAGGAAAATACCGCATCCGTTTTCGATATGCGAATGGCAGTGGCCCGGTGAATACCGACAATAAATGTGGTATCCGTTCTTTCTATGTCGACAATCAATTTCAGGGAGTCCTGGTTTTCCCGCAAAGGGGGAAAAACGAATGGTCCGACTGGGGATGGAGCAATACGGTGGAAGCTACGCTGAAGAAGGGAAATCACCATTTCCGCATTCAATTTAATGACTGCAACACCAACATGAATGGTAAAGTTAACCGATTCTTATTAGATGAAATTCAATTAGTTCGAATACCAAAATAAACGGAACACCAAAGAAGCAGAGGCGCTAAAATTGGCGTCTCTGCTCAATTTAAATGACTAACCTAAGGAGCCGATACTCATCTAACTTAGGCTCCCCTTTTCTCCAACCTCTTCTAAATTCCATTCCCTCTATTGAACGTACGAATGTCTGAGTGCTGTAAACGGTATCATTGCGAGTCAACCTGTATTTCTGGCTTTTATGGTAAATTTAAGGAAACATCCGTTCATCTGAAGACCTAATTAAACTGCAAAAGAAACACCAGACCATTGTATTTCGGCGAAAGAAAAAGCTTGAAAAGTGTAGTTATTCCGGAAAACGTTCGTCTAATCGGGTGTAAAAAGTGATGAAAATGACAAAACCAATGTCAGAAATAGCGTTCGAGCAACTGGTTTACGAAAACCAGGCAATGCTGATAAAGGTATGCAACATCTTCTGCAAAACACAAGCCGACAAGGACGATCTGTTTCAGGAGATTATCATCAACCTTTGGAAAGGATTGCCGTCATTCAAAGGGAATTCCAAACTGTCAACCTGGATTTATCGGGTTAGCCTGAATACGGCCATCTCAAAATCGGGGCGAAAGAGGAAAAACCTGATTCGTTATACTGAAAAGCTGCCGGAGCACCATGCTGTGAGTTCGACCGAAGATGTAGTTGATGAAGAGCAAATACAAATGCTTTATGCGGGAATAGAGCGGCTAAAACCGGTTGAAAAAGCACTAATACTGCTTTATTTAGAAGAGCATTCGTACAGTGAGATCGCCGACATCATGGGAATCAGCGAAAAGTATGCGGGCGTTAAGTTACACCGGGTTAAACGAAAGCTTGAAAAAATTCTTCAGCCTTACACCAACTTCAAAACATCGGAATCATGAAAACAAACGATATAAAACAGATCTGGAAATCGGCCAACGCCGATGAAACAACCGGAAAACAGTACTCGCTGAACGAAATTCAGGATTACCGGAAAAAGAAGTCACATCAATTTTCGCAGAGCAGTAAAAGGATTATTTACTTTGATATTGGCTTTAAAGGCTTGCTTGTCATTGCATTGCTATACCTAATTACATTTCAGGTCACAGAGCCCGTTTATCAGCAAATTATCGTTGTTCTGACAAGTACCACAGCAGTATTGCTTGGTGTGGACTTTATCTACCTTAATAAGCTGAACAGGATAAAAGAAAGTGATACAGTGATGAATAACCTGAAGAACCAACTGCATTACTTCAAAAATACCTACCGGAACTTTATCATTAACAGCTCCTTTTCCAATCCAATATTCGTGGTAACAGGTTTCTTCTTCTATTTTCAGTTCAAATACCATGAAATCAGAATGGGAACGCCCTGGGAAGATCCGGTGCTGTATTTATTTCTGTTGGCTGCATTTATCATCTCTTTTGGAGCTCAATGGGCAAATTACCACAACCAGGTAAAAGAGTTGACAGAAGCCATCGAAGAACTGGACGATGAGAGTATTGCTTCGCTGAAGATTGAAGAACGCCGAATTAGCAGGAAAAGAAACCTGTTCATGTACACGGTTTTAGTCGTCGTAGGATTGCTTCTGCTTCTTTATTTTCTTATATAGTTTAACTAACTGGCAGATAACAAAAAAGGGAAAGCCACTTCCAGTAAGTTAGGAAGTGGCTTTCTTGGTTATATTGAAACTGTTCTATTTCAATGGATCTGCTCCGAGCGTACCGTACAATTCGTCGATGTAAGCATCGGATTGCACATGGCTCAACTCTTCTCTGGCAGCTTTCAGTTTCGCTTCCAGGTCAAGTTTCTGCGCAGCTTCTTCCAGATTCTCACGACCAAGTGCATCTTCCAGGTACGTGATGGTCTGATTCCAGAACTTGATGTCCCGCTCCTGTTTTACTTTCAGGCGATGCTTGTACCAATCACTGCTCATCACATACTCACGTGTAAACAACTGGCGAACATCGGGATGTTCACGGTCCTTACCTTCGTACTCACCGTTAACCATGATGGATACCAGCGCCTGTAACGGCGGACACAGTGCTTCGTAAGTACCGTCGGTCATCAAACCTTCGGCTACCCGCTTTTGCGTAATGGAAAGGTTTTTCAGTGAATGCACGAATGTTTCCTTATCCTGCATTTCAGGCCGGAGCATGTCCTTTGTGAAAACCGCGTCGGGATTATTGAAAATACGGCCGAGGAAATGGTGAACAAACTTGATGGTAATTCGGTAACCAAGCAAACTTGCCTCGATCACTTCGCCCTCGTGTTCAATATTCTCAACTTTTTCAAGATATCCGTTCTCGATCAGATATTTCGGATCACGCTCTTCAACCGACATGCGGGAAATAATTTCCGGCATCAACAAGCTGATATCGTGGTCGACTTTGTATTTCGGGCCAACATAACCTGCAGCCGATGAAAGCGGCTCATATCCCGTAAGAATATACGACAGCAGCGCATTGTTCAGGTCAGCTGCTACCAACAGGTTGTTGAACGGACCTTTTGTCAGTGCACCTTCTGAACCGAAACCGGTCGTAGACGGCGATTTTCCTGTAATACTGCAGATAAAATCGATAAACAACTCGGGTAATTCCTGGTAATGGATTGGGTTGTAAATGGCTAACGGCGGAACGTTATTCTTCGGATCGGCCGGATTATTTCTACGTCCCGGAAGGACACTATTCACCGGAAGGTAAAGCGGTTTACTTGTTGGAATCTTGCGGAAAATTCGTTCACAGACTTCAGCAAGGTATTTATCTGTCGGCTCTACCAGATCGGGACGAACCTGCAGGTAACGCGGATTCTGAGATGGCACACCATTCACCAGACGAGGTTCGGAAGGAACAACGAGGTAATTGGGCTCATCATTTTCCAGGAAGTTGTTGATCAAATCCTTCACCGGTTGGGTGTAGAAGTCAAATCCAATGGTGTCTTCCTTAATCTCTTTCACCTGTTCCCTTGTCAACGGCTCGAAGTTCGACAGGAACGTATTTGGGCTTGCCAAGTCACTCTCCGCCTGCTTATCGTATCCTTTAATCACGCAATCATCCGGGCGTTGAAAAAGCCGGGCCTCGCAGTTGGTCAGCAATTTCACGCTGGGATTCGAATATTGCGGATTCAAATCCGATAGTTGATCGGTTTTTACAATGATGGACGCGGTAATGTCATCTTCCACCTGCACTTTTTGTGCCGGGTAGAAATCCTGACGTACCTGGAAAATGCGCCATGAATTGTCGAGATCGTGACCTACGCGCAGATAGTTGGAAATCAACTTACGCCCCATGAATTTCAGCTCATTACCCGGGCTTCCGTTTATCTGGTCCACCGAGAAGAACTCACGCCAGTGTTTGTCCCACTCATTGTGATAGCGACGTTTAACAATGTAAATCAGGTCTTTAATCCGTTGCGGAACAGACTGCAACCACAAGTTGTATTCATCGGAATATTCATCTGCAGGTGTCAATAGTTTAATGACAGAACCCAATGAACGGGTCGAGTCGAGAATACTACGTGATGGCTTTGTGTACTGATACGGTTCTTTGAAACGGTTGGAAAAATCCATTCCCATGATTTCCTCTACCATATTCAAGTCTTTCTGCAAATCATCGGAAACGATCACTGAGCCCTGAATCATGGCGTCCCTGATGGATTTCGAGATTTCTGATTTTCCACCACCGGACACGGTACATGGCTTGTGACACAGCGTTCCTTCGGCTACCGCACCGGTGAGGTGCCAATGGTGACCATTCATTCGCTTCCGCATTTGTATGCGGTAACCTGACGGCAGAATGTAATATTTGGTCGGCAGCAGCTTGATGCTATGATTGCTGTTACCATTTGTCCAGCTAATCGATTGTTCGAAGATATTAAACTCAGCGTTTTCAGGGATGTACAGAATATCCGGGTTATTCTTATCGATACCATACCCTTCCGGTTGAACATTCATCAAATCACTGTAAAGGCTGGTCATTTCCTTAAATGTGAGATTATTGGTAGGCAGACGATCATCCAGCATGAATCGTTCTCCTAAATCGTAGCTTTGGAAAGCAAGCGCTCCACCGGCATGTTCTTCTTCGCAAAGTCCGTATAAGTTGGCTGAATAACTGATTTGCGTTTTGACCTCCTTTTTACAGTAACCGAAGTAGTTGTCGGCAATAATGGTCACCACTACTCCCCGCTCGTCACGGGCTGTGATTTTAAATGCGCCACCGTCGTTGTACAGCTCATTCTCGTCCTTCCAGCACATTCCGTCGCGGCGTTGCCGTTCGGTAGCGTCATCATAATGCGGAAGTCCCAGGTCTTTTTTCTTCATGTGAATGAGATGTGTTGCCAGAATAACACATCCCGAGTGGCCTGTCCATGTTTCCGGATCGAGAGCGGCATCATTTTCAGGAAGATTCGGGTCGCCGGCATTACCAAAAATGGATTCGACGAAATCGAGGTTACTAATCAGGTTTCCCGGTGCCAGGAAAAGTACTTCCATCGCTTTTTCCTTTGTCAGGCCCGGAACTTCAGGCACAACAACCGGACGCAGCATCAGGCTTAAAAACAGTTCAGCCTTATCTTCCTGGTCGGATGTAAACGGGAGTTCCATCAAATCTTTCGGTGGATCCAGTGCGGCTTCCAGCAGTTTGGCAAATGTCTGTTTCGGAACCGCTTTCTTGTCGTTCGGAACCGGCAAACCTCCTTCTACTACATGAAATACACCTTTGGTGGTACGTTTATCATGCTTCGGGTTGTGCAATATTCCCTGGGCTGTCCGGTACGACCGAACCATATCCGTTTCGTAACAATCCTTATTCGGGGAAATAGACATCATGCGGGCCAAACCATGTGTGTCGAGCACAAATGAATTTCCCGGGAGGGAAATATTTTTTTTGCCGGGTACTTCAGCCAGGTAATCATTCAGGAAGGTCTGAATCCGTTTTCCGATTGGAGATAAATGACTGGACAGCAAACGGGTTTGTTCCTTGTAATTATCCAGCAACGGGGTGGCTATGTCTAAAAACTGAGCCGTTCGTTCATCCTGGTAATAAGGAAACCCAAGCGCAGCCAACTTCAGATTGATGTACTGAATCTTCTTTTTCTTGTTGACAGTACGTTTTTTCGTATCAATACCAGCGCCATAAGTCTTTCTCATCGTCAAATCCTTTTATTATTAGTAATCAAACTACCAAATTTACAAATAAATCATCCATTAAATCCTTACAATATGTACAACCAGCGAGGTTTTCGAAAGTTTTAAAATAGGGATAATATACGGTGATTTGAAAGCATTCAAAATTGGCGTTCTACACTATACTTTTCTCTCTTGTCTTTTGGAAAAAGAAGGTTTCTTAATTAACATATGAGCGTTAATTAAACACAGATTTTCCCTTCAATAAACAAAATTCACTATTCCTCAATTTTTTTCAACCTCTACTGCCCTAAAGTTGTTAAACCGGAGAAATAACCTGAAAAAAGAATTTTAAACCATTCAATAAAAAAAGAAAAAATGGCAAAACTGGTATTGGTCCGTCACGGACAATCCCTTTGGAACAAGAAGAACGTATTTACCGGCTGGGTTGACGTCCCGCTGTCAACTGTCGGAATTGAAGAAGCACTGAAGGCTGGTGAAACGCTGAAAGATCTCGAATTCGACGTGGTTTATACTTCGGTGCAGGTTCGTGCCCTCGAAACCGCTATGATTGCGATGGCGAAAAACAAAAGCGAAAAAACTCCGGTAGTGGTTCATCCCGACGGAAAAATGCACGAATGGGGCGTTATTTACAGTGAAGAAATGAGCAAAAATGTCATTCCGGTTTACCGCGACTGGCACCTGAACGAACGCTACTATGGTGAACTCCAGGGAATGAACAAAGCCGAAACGGCTAAAACCTACGGCGACGAGCAGGTTCATATCTGGAGAAGAAGCTATGACGTTCCGCCGCCAAACGGCGAATGTCTGCAGGATACGGCTGAGCGTACCATCCCCTTCTTCAAGGAAAATATTCTGAAGCAGTTGAAGGAAGGCAAAAACGTCTTGGTTTCGGCCCACGGAAACAGTCTTCGTTCCATTGTGATGTACATCGAAGAATTGTCAAAAGAGGAAGTGCTGAAACTCGAAATTCCCACCGGCGTTCCGTTGCTCTTCAGCTACGAAAACGATAAACTTACCCGGGAATAATTGACTTTTCCGGAACAAAATATAAGGCGGACAAGGATTTCATTCCTGTTCGCCTTTTTAATTTCACTGTTCAACTTTTTTGAAGCATTTAGATGATTTCCCTGAAAAGAACCGACTCCGAAGACAACGATTTTATGCAGCTCGTCACACTACTCGATGCCGATTTACGGGTGCGCGATGGCGACGAACACGCGTTTTACGCGCAATTCAACAAGACTGACCAAATCAGGCATGTAGTTGTAGCCTACCGGGATGAGAAGCCTGTAGGTTGTGGCGCGATAAAACCTTATGATGCCAGCACGATGGAAATCAAGCGGATGTTTGTCCTTCCGGAACTGCGCGGAGTGGGTATTGCGTCACAAGTTTTGAACGCTTTGGAAAAATGGGCAGCGGAACAGGGGTATGAAAAATGCATTCTGGAAACGGGCGTAAAGCAACCGGAAGCCATTGCTCTGTACACCAAAAACAACTACGACCGAATTCCAAATTATGGACAGTATAAAAATGCCGAAAGCAGTGTTTGCTTTCAAAAACAACTTTCATTCTAGCCATCCTGTCATTGCCGCTTTCCTTCCGGATATTTCCAAAAAAGATACTAAAAGAAATTTTTCGTTTAAGGGTGTTTTTGTTCTTAATTGTCATTTATACAATAAGACAAAAAGATGATTTGTCTGACCATAACTAAAAACTAAAAAAACATCCAATGAAACAACTATTCCAACTCGTTTTCATGCTGGCACTACTGCTGGTATGCGCGATTATTCCTGCGCACGCACAGAATCCACAACCAATTCCCAAGATGGATTTACATGTCCATCAGGCACCAGGACTTACAATTGAGCAAGCGGTATTACTATCGAAAGAAAAAGGAGTACAATTAGGTATTGTCGAACATCCCGGAATTTGTCCTTATTGCCCAATCGAGAATGATTCACTGTTGACAGCTTATATTTCCAAATTACGGCAATATCCGGTTTATGTAGGATTACAACCGGTAACACCGGGATGGCGGCAATATTTTAGCCAGGAAGCTCTCGACCAATTGGATTATGTCATCATGGATGCGCTCGAGATTCCTCAAGCAGATGGTTCTATTTGGCGTATCTGGCAAGATGATACCCAGGTCTCAGATATCGATGATTTCATGGAAATGTATGTAACGTACAACATTCAAGTAATCGATAACGAAGGGATTAATGTGCTGGCCAATGCTGCTTTTTTACCGAAATGCATCGCTAACGACTACCGGAAAGCGTGGACCAAAGAGCGCATGCAAAAAGTAATTGGCGCTGCCGTCAAACATCATGTGGCTTTTGAAATCAACTCATTTTATCGCGTGCCGAAAAAAGAATTCATTCAACTGGCAAAAGCTGCCGGAGCAAAATTCTCGTTTGGCACCGACAGTCGCAACAATTTTGCCGGGACAATGGATTACGCATTGGAAATGGTTAAAGAATGTCATCTTGAAGCGAAAGACATTTTTGTTCCAAAGAACAATGAAAATACCTTATCAAGTGAATAATAGACATTTTTCATAGGTGAACATCAAAGACGAAAGCCCTCCGACAGTGCAACGCTGTTCGGAAGGCTTTTCAAAAATCCCATCTATTCTGCTTTTAATCCTTTCCCATCCAGGTAAGAACGATGATTCCCAATCTAGCAATCAGGAAGACAATCAATCCAAATATGGGTGCCAATAAAGAGACCTTCAGCCCGCCAGCCAGTAAGGCCATCGATACGTCACCGACTTTTTCAATAGCCTGGAAGGCCCCAATCAAACCAAGCGTTTGTCCCAGGAATCCCCAAACCATCGTAAACAAACCAATGGAACCAATAAGGGAAAGTGTTTTTTGATTATTTCCTTTTTCCAGAAATCCTTTTACCAAAAGCACCAGTATCAGGATTAGCAGGAATAAAATCACATACATAAAGAGTGGACCTCCCTCGTTCAGTTTAGCAAAGAATGCAGCCATAATTTTTATTGTTTTGGTTAAACACTAAACCAAATGTACCATGGTCTCTTGCTCAAAAGTATTTTTTGCGACCAACGAACAGTCAACGCCGGTTTTCGACCAGATAAGCAAGATAAAACGAATTTTCGGGGTTATTTCTGCAAAATCAGGATATAATTTGGTATTTCGTCTATAAAAAACCGCAGATTCAGCTAAATTCCCTATCATTATCGTCATGTTTCAGGGAACAACCATAAAACTTCGGTCGGTATTACTACACACACTGTTTTGGGTAGCAGTCTGGTTTTTCTATGTCTACTTCTTCAGTTACAAAACCGACAATCTTACCTATGTGACCTGGTTTGCCAGCTTCCTGTTGCCGGTGACTATGGCTGTCACTTACTTTGTTGTTTATTTTCTGATTCCAAGATATTTACTAACAAAAAAGTATTGGCGTTTCGCTCTTTACGGTATCTACACTTTCATTCTGTCGACCTATCTGATTGTCGTGACAATCATGGCAAGCTTTATTTTTCTATCCAATATCCACATTTCCGACATGCCACTGATGAGTCGCAATTACGCATTCATCCTGATTTTGGTGTATCTGATTGTCGGTATCATCAGTTCTGTCAGTTTACTGAATAATAACTTTCGCATACAGTCACGCAACCGTGAACTGGAAAAGAAAATACTGGAAGCACAATTGCAGTTCAAGGAGCAGGAACTGGAATACTTGAAAAAACAAATCCATCCGCATTTTCTGTTTAATACCCTGAATACGCTCTACGGCTTCGCTTTAAAACAGTCGAAGCAAACCCCGGAGATCATTCTGAAACTGTCCAATATTCTGGATTATATTCTCTACCAAGTAAATAAACCACGCGTTAGTTTAAGCGAAGAGATTCTGCACGTAAAAGAATACATCGAGTTGGAGAAAATTCGGTTTCAGGATACTTTAAAAGTCTCCATTCAGGCAGAAGAAATCGACAATGATGTGCAGATTGCTCCCATGTTGCTGATTCCGTTTGTGGAAAATGCGTTCAAGCATGGTAGCATCGTGGATGGATTTCTGACCATTGATATGACGACCGTTTTTAAAGACGGACAACTGCGTTTTCATATTCGAAATACAACCCGAAACCATATCGAAAATAATGGAAATGGAGGCATTGGCCTCGAGAATATCCGGAAGCGACTGGAGCTTAATTATCCTGAACGCCACGAGCTAAAGATTGAACGAAGTGAAAACTGGTACACAGTTGACCTGACCATAACCGAATTAAAGAACTGAAAATGTCGAAAACCATTCATTGTATTATTGTTGATGACGAGCCCATTGCCCGTGAAATTCTGGAAAGTCACCTGAAGAAAATTGACTCTATCCACATTGAAGCCAGTTGCAAAAATGCGCTGGAAGCTTTTCAGATCATCAACTCGAAAAAGGTCGACCTGGTCTTTCTCGACATCAACATGCCCGACATTTCCGGCCTCTCCTTTGCCAAATCCATTAACCGGAACATCAAAGTCATTTTTACTACCGCCTACCGGGAATATGCTGTCGACGGCTTCGATTTACAGGCGGTGGATTATCTGCTCAAACCCATTTCGTTTGAGCGACTTTTCCAGGCAGTCAACAAATATTTCGATGAAAATCTCGCCTCGATTCAGGACAATGCAACGGAAATGGAAGAAGAGCAAAGCGACTTCATTTTTGTTCGGTCCGACCGGAAGATGATCAAGGTAAATTTTAGTGATATCCTTTACATCGAGAGTCTGAGCGATTATCTGAAGATTCATCTGGATGACAAAACTGTTTTGACCCGGGAAACGATTACCAGCATTGAAGGAAAGCTGCCACAAAAGGATTTTATTCGAACACATCGGGCCTATATTGTATCACTATCGAAACTCGATTCTTTTACCAACGAATACGTTGAAATTGGGCAGAAAATGGTTCCGGTGAGCCGGACATACAAAAATGCCGTGATGAACAGGTTGGAAAACCTTTAAAACTGTTTTCAGCGCTGCTTCTTCGAATAAATAATATATTCCGTTAACAACAGGAACAAGGGAAATACAATACTAAGAACAGATTGCGTATCCAGGCCAATCACATTCCCTCCATTAATGATGTTAAGCGAACGAAATACAAGGAAAATAATAACTCCCAGTGAAATACTTTGCAGAATTCCAAAAATCCAAAATGCCGTTGTTCTCATAGCTATCAGTTTAGGATTGAATCAGCAAGTTAAAGTTTCCGGCTGAAAGTATGCAAGTTTGATTGACAACATGTATTTATGTGCGAAGTGTAGGTCGCAGATAAGGGATTTTCCTTGCCTGTCGATCTTCAGAAATACTGCGAAAAGATATGGTTTGAGAAATAATTTCAAAAAAAATCAGCTGTTCTGAGTTTCTGAAAAAAAAGTAGTTGACGGCATTGAAAGCGTTTATTTCTGCCCTGTTCAGAATCCTGCTTTTGATTTTTTAACAAAAGATTCTACATTTGCAACGCCTTTGAAAAACAAGGGCACAACAAAGGATGACTGAGTAGCTCAGCTGGTAGAGCAACGCCCTTTTAAGGCGTGGGTCCTGGGTTCGAGCCCCAGCTCAGTCACTTTCTTTAAAAAGTTCTTTTTCGATTAGATTATGGCAGAAAATTGAATGAATTTGGGCCATAAGAATTAAAAAATATTTTCAGTTTTGCATTTTTACGAAAAGAAAATATATTTGCACCGCCTTTGAAAAACAAAGGCATTATAAAGGATGACTGAGTAGCTCAGCTGGTAGAGCAACGCCCTTTTAAGGCGTGGGTCCTGGGTTCGAGCCCCAGCTCAGTCACTTTTCAAAAAAGCCTCCTCTGCCGGGAGGCTTTTTTGTTTCTCTCCACTACTACGCGGTTGAATTCGCCTGTTTAATTATCATAACTTGCATTACCTTTTGCAGACCTGACCGCCGACGTCAGATTCTCGTCGTACAAAAATAGTTAAACAATTTTGAAACTTCTACATTGAATTGATTTACTGAAACTTAAAATACTACCTCTTTTGCCATTATTGCGCTGAAGCTTTGCCCATACCCCAAAGTGTATAAAAATGTTTCATTTGAAGTGTAATTTAGAATGAATCTTTGATATTTTTCTTTATAGAAGTATATCAGTGATTTATATCACTACTTATTTAGAATAAGTTCAATTTAATGAAAAGATTCTCCTCCGTTCGTTTGCTAAAACAAAAAACTTAGGATAATTTTGATAGTACATTTGATCAACCAAACACGCATTTTAGTCAATCAACACGAACTTTAATCATCAAAAACCATGACACAGATTCAATTTCAAAACACCTTAATCAGTCTGGAAGACCGGTTGTATCATTTCGCCCTAAGTTTAACAAGTGATCCGGAAAAAGCGCAGGATTTGCTTCAGGAAACTTACCTGAAAGCGCTTACCTATCGTGACAAGTTCCGGACGAACACTAATTTCAAAGCGTGGATTTACACCATTATGAAGAACACCTTCATTAATGACTATCGACGCAACGTAAAGGCGAAGAAAACATTTGATTCAGCCAACAACAACTTTCATCTCACTCTTTCCAAGGATGTCCATTATCCTGCTCCCGATTCGATTCATGCGGAGAAAGAGATTTACAAAAAGATTGACATGCTTGAGAAGGAATTCAGAGAGCCTTTCCAGATGTTTCTGAGCGGTTACAAGTACAAAGAAATTGCCGAGAAACTTGATTTGCCTTTGGGTACCGTCAAGAGCCGCATTTTCTTTACGCGTAAGAAACTCAGCAAATGGTTAAAAGATTATGCAGTTTAATTAGCTGAACAATAAGTCTTCAATTTTTCTTCGAGGCCCGGTGTAACAATAGTTTCACCGGGCTTTTTGTATGCATGCCAGCGATTGATTACCTTTAATCATCAAAAAACACGAACGATATGACAAGTATTGCAGTACACCTTGCCGAGGGATTTGAAGAGATAGAAGCGATTAGCATTATTGATGTCTTGAGACGCGCCCGTCTCGATGTGACAACGGTTTCGGTTACCGGGAGAAAAGAGGTAAAAGGCAGTCACAACATCCCTGTTGTAGCAGACAAACTATTCGAAGAAATCAATTACGACGATATTGAGATGATCGTCTTGCCCGGAGGTATGCCGGGAGCTCAGCATTTAAATGAGCATGAAGGACTGAAAAAGCAAATCAAAGCCTTTGCAGCTGATGACAAGCCGCTCGGAGCAATTTGTGCAGCCCCCATGGTTTTAGGTGAGCTGGGTCTTCTCGAGGGTAAGAAGGCGGTCTGCTACCCCGGATTTGAAAAACATCTGAAAGGTGCTACTGTTCTAACAGAACCGACACTGCAATGCGAAAATATTATCATGGGAAGAGGCGCCGGTGTGGCTATCAAGTTTGCATTGAAAATTGTCGAATTCCTGGAAGACAAAAAAGTGGCGGAAAAGTTGGCAGAATCCATGCTGGTAGAGTAATCCGGACATCACATACGCCCCTTAAATTACAGATGGCATCTCATATGAGGTGCCATTGTCATATTTACCTGCTTTCATAAGTTAAATAATTGTAATAAACACAAAATGGTATTTAACGTTTTTTTACAATGTCCCACCTTTTATTAATTTTCGGGAGATTTGTATCTCAATTTTTTTTAGCCTAATCAATACTAAACGCATCATGTCAAACCCTAACCAGAAACTTACCAATGCACAGGTAACTGCGCTTTTAATTCTGCGCGTTGTTATCGGCTGGCATTTTCTCTACGAAGGTATCACCAAGCTTTTAAATCCCAACTGGACATCCGTTGGTTATTTGATGGATTCCAAAGGATTTCTTTCCGGATTTTATCATTCACTGGTAGCATCGCCCAAATTACTTCCGGTTATCGACGCGCTGAACGAGTGGGGCCTTGTTCTCATCGGCACTGCTTTGATATTGGGATTATTTACCCGCTGGGCCATATATGGAGGAATGTTGCTGCTAGCCATGTATTATTTCTCTCACCCACCTTTCATCGGATTGAAGTACGCTCTTCCTTCCGAAGGCAGCTATCTGTTTATCGACAAGGTGGTTATTGAATTTTTCGCTATGTGGGCATTGTCCCTTTTTCCTGCCGGGAAAATTATTGGATTCGACCGGTTGCTGGTAAAAACAAAGTAGAACTAATTTTCAGAGAGGAACGAACAATGAGTGACAAGAATCAAACTCCGGAAAAGGAACAAAACGAAAATAAAAAGAACGTAGGCCGCCGCGATGTTATCAAGAGTCTCGCGACGGTTCCCGTGTTAGGAGCGTTTGCCTACGGGGTATACAAGAAGAAGCAGTACGATCGGTTACTGAGTAATTCCATTACTAATGAAGTAGGAATGAGTTACGAGGAACCTGCAGCCACTCCCCCTTCGGATGTGAGCGGAAAACCACTTCGTGTTGGTTTGATCGGATACGGTATCCGCGGAAAGATGCTGGCCAAGGCGCTGGGTTTTGCCCACCCCACCATGGTAGATGAGTGGAAGAAAGGCGCCATGACCAACAAAGACGATAAACGCTACGAAGAGTTTCTACAACAGGAAAACCTGGGTATTCAAATTACAGCTGTTTGCGATATCTTCAACACCTACGAGAGAATGTGTGCGGAAGCAGGTGCCAATGTCAACCGGGAAGGAACCGGCGGAAACATGGGGCCCATGCCTGCAATCTACAAGAACTACCAAGAACTTTGTGCTGCACCGGAAGTGGATGCTATTGTCATCGCCGCTCCTGACCACTGGCACGGTCCTATGACCATCGAAGCAGCTAAGAACGGTAAACACGTTTACTGCGAAAAACCGATGACCTGGACCGTAGAAGAAACCTACGAGGTGAGGAAAGCGGTGAAAAAGAGCGGAATCACCTTCCAGCTCGGCCATCAGGGACGGCAAACCGATAGTTACCAAAAGGCCAAAGAAGCCATTAATAAAGGCGTTTTAGGGCCCATCAACCTGGTGGAAGTGACGACCAACCGAAACACACCAAACGGTGCCTGGGTCTACCCGATTCACGAGGATGCCAATCCACGCACCATCGACTGGGAACAATTCATTGGTCCTGCCCCCTGGCACGAATTTAGCCTTGAACGCTTCTTCCGTTGGCGTTGCTGGTGGGACTACAGTACCGGTTTGTCGGGCGATTTGCTGACGCACGAGTATGACGCCGTTAACCAGATTATGAATGTGGGAATTCCCGAATCAGCCATGTCGACAGGAGGAATTTATTTCTACAAAGATGGTCGAACGGTGCCGGATGTGCTGCACACCGTCTTTGAATTCCCTAAACAGGATTTATCGCTGGTATACAGTGCAACCCTTTCCAGCCAACATCAACGTGGTAAAGTAGTGATGGGACACGATGCCTGGATGGAACTGGGACAAACGTTGACCATCAATGCAGACGTCGAATCAACTAAATACGCTGATAAAATCAAGAAAGGAATCATCGACCCGGAACTGCCTATTTATTCTTATATTCCCGGTAGGAAAAACGTGGACGCTGTAACCTCCGCCACAGAAAAGTATTTTGCCGGAAGAGGTCTACTGTACACCTATCGCGGCGGAAAGCGGGTTGATACGACACACCTTCACATGAAAGAGTGGGTCGACTGTATCCGAAGTGGTGAAGAGCCCAGCTGTAATATCGATCAGGGATTCGAAGAAGCCATTACCGCTCACATGGGGACACTTTCGTATAAACATAACAAAAAAGTGTTCTGGGATGCTGAAAATGAAAAAATCATCGTTTAAATTTACATTCTAACTAACACTATAAACCGATTTAAAATGGGAACAAGACGCGATTTTCTTAAAAAATCAGCCATGCTCACAACCGCCGCTATGGTAGCACCCACAGTTCTTTCATCCTGTGGGAAAAAACAGAAAGAAATTGGCCTGCAGATTTACACTGTTCGCGATCAGCTGAACGAAGATCTGGAAGGTACGCTCAAAAGAGTTGCAGAAATAGGTTACAATTCTGTTGAAGCTGCTGGATATGCCAATGGTCGTTTTTACGGTAAGGATCCGAAGGAATTTACCAAGATGCTCAACGATATGGGCATGAAGTTTCTGTCGAGCCATACCGTATTTGAGCCGGATGTAGCGGATGAAGTTTGTGCCGCTCATGCGGAGGCAGGATGCGAATACATCGTTTATCCGTATTTGCCGGGACAGTTCCGTGAGAACCTGGATGGATACAAGAATACGGCTGATAAGCTAAATACACTCGGACAATTTGCCAAAAAACACGGCCTTCAACTAGCTTATCACAACCATAATTTTGAGTTTGAGCCAATGGAAGGTCAAATTCCGATGGACGTGCTGCTCAGCAATACAGACCCGAACCTGGTGAAAAGTGAGCTGGATTTATACTGGATTACCAAAGGCGGTCACACGCCAATTGAATATTTCGATAAGTTCCCAGGCCGTTTCGAACTGTGGCATGTGAAAGACATGGATAACAGCCCGGAACAATTTTTTGCTGCGGTTGGTACCGGAACTATCGATTTTAAACCGATATTTGACGCACGTGAGAAAGCGGGCATGAAGCATTTCTTCGTAGAAGAAGATCGTTGCAAAGGCGATATCTGGGAAGATTTGAACACCAGCTTCACGTACCTGAATAATGCTAGTTTTGTATAACGAAATAAGGTCCCGCCGGATTTATTTAAATCCTTCTACTCACCTTACAAAACAAAAAAGCCCGGCGGGGCTTTTTTTATGTCCTGACGTCGGGCTACATATTTCTTAGTTTGTCCAGCTGTGTTTTGGGGTACGACTCGTCAGGTTTCAGTGCGAGTGCTTTTTGGTAGTAAAAACGGGCAACCGACAAATCTTTCTGATTAAACGCATCATCGGCCTTTTTCACGAACGAACGGAACTGCGCTTCGTCTTCAGAAGCATGCTTTTGCTGAACCGCTTTCTCCACGGCCACCAGTTGCTTTTTCGGGTACTCCTCGCCGCTCTTCACTTTCAGCGCCTTCTGATAATAGAATTTCGCCAGTGTAAATTCTCCCGTTTTCAGGCTGGCATCGGCTTTACTGATGAAGCCCTGGTACTGCTTTTCTCTTTCAGCCTGAAGCTCGGATTCGATTGCCGTATCACAGGCATCAACCTGCTTTTTAGGATATTTTTCCGATGGCTTGTATTTCTGTGCTTCGAAATAGAAGAAACGCGCAACCGTCCATTTCGATTCAGCGAAAGCGGCATCCGCCTTTTTGATGTTCTTCAGATACAAATCCTCTACGACACCAGTATAATGAAAATTCAGTGTATCTTTTTCTTCCTGATAAGACGAATGTTTCTGTTTCTGGGCCTGCTCAGCCAATGCTTTTTCTTTTGCGGCCTTCTCCTTTCGAGCCAGTTCCGCCAATAAAGCATTAATTTCATTCACTCTTCGGATAGGATAAGTCTCCTGAGGCTTCATTTTCCCCGCGTCGGCGTAACTTTGTTTGGCCGCCATCAGCTGATTATCTTTTGCCTGTTGGTCAGCCTTCGCAATTAAATCATTGTATTGCTTATCCTTTTCAGCCTGCTTTTTCTCAGCTAAAGCGCGTTGTTGTTGCAACTGCTTCTGTTCAGCGAATGCCTTTTTTATCTTTTCAAGCATTGTTGCCGGGTATTGTGCGTCAGGTTGTAACTGCAGCGCTTCGTTAAAAGCAGCGATGGAACCGTCGAATTGTTTCAGTCCGAACAGACTATCGCCTTTGGCCACAGCGGCTGAGAACTTTCGTTGATTGGCCTCTGCTTCTGCCTGTTTTTTGGCTGCTTCCGCTAACGCTTTTTGTCGCGCAGCTTCTTCCTTCGCTTTTTTCTGGTCAGCCAAAGCATTTAATGCATCCTGAACTTTCCCCAGCATTTCCTGCGGATGTTTAGCATTGGGCTGCAATTGCAGTGCCTGGTTAAAAGCGGTGGTTGCTTCCGCATATGACTGTTGTGCAAACAAGCTATCACCTTTCGAAACGGCTGCATCATACTGTTTTTGGCGGGTTTCCGCCAAAGCTTTTTGCTGCGCCGCTTCTTCTGCCGCTTTCTTTTGTTCAGCAACTGCTTCTTTTATTTTCTCCAGCATCTTTTGTGGATGCTTTGCATCAGGTTGCAACTGAAGTGCCTGGTTGAAAGCCGTTGTAGCATCCGCATATGACTGTAAAGCAAATAAGCTGTCGCCTTTCGAAATGGTCTGCTCAAACTGCTTTTGACGAGCTTCGGCCAACGCTTTTTGCCGGGCTGCTTCTTCCTGGGCTTTCTTTTGAGCAGCCAAAGCTTCCTGAATCTTATTCAGCATCTCGTTCGGATGCTGAGCGTCCGGCTGTAACTTCAGTGCTTCATTGAAAGCATCAGTTGCATCGGCATACGACTGTTCGCCAAATAACTTATCACCTTTCGCAACGGCGTTATCGAACTGTTTTTGACGGGCTTCTGCCATCGCTTTCTGCTTCGCTGCTGCTTCCTGTGCAGCAATTAGATTGTTCACCTGCGCGATTTTAGCCTTTGCATCCGGATTATCCGGCTTAATTTTCAGCGCTTTGTTGTAGGTGTCGATAGCATCCCGATAGGCTTTGTTAGCTACCTTATTGTCGCCATCAGCCATTAGCTGCTTAAACTCTTCATTTTGCTTCGCCCGGTCCTCTTTCAACTTAATCTGCTGGCCAAGCAGTTTAATCTTGTCTTTAACGAAATCATCTTTCGGTTTCAGGTCTGCCGCCTGCTGATATATGGCAATGGCCTCTGATAACTTACCTGCTTCCTCCAGTGCTTTTGCCTGATCGAGTTTATTTTGGTAGGACTTGTCGGCCAGCTTGGTCTTTTCGTCATCAATCTTCTGACGAATCTGCATGTCGTTGAAATACGATTCCGAATCGAAATTATCCACCTTAGCCGAATAGAATATTTTCCCTACTGGCTTCTTAGAAAATGACGGATCGATTTCCGGAACAACCTTAAATAAGGTGACAACAAACTGAACGGGAGGAAAGTATGGGTCGCGAGCTATTACCTTTTCAGGGATAACCGTCGTCAGAATCAACATTTTAGGATAAAATCCATCTCTTTTGAAAAAAAGCTGGTAATTATGCTGGTAAGGTAATTGGAAGTCAAATTTTCCTGATGAAGTTACCTCTATCTTCTTTTCAATTTTGTTGTTGTCGGTATTCAGTACTTCAATGGTGGCATGGTCAAATCGACCTTCATCCAACCGCACCTTTCCACCCACTTCTAATATTTGAGGCTTCTTTTTTTGGGCATGAACAAACTCCGGAAATGACGACAGTATCATCACCAGTGACAAAGGAATCAATGTCTTACGTAGGAAAATGTAGAAATAGTTCATAAATACGGCTAAACCGGATAATATACGAAACATAAAAGTAAGGAAAACTTTAATTCTACCGAACAAAATATTATCAGGAGTTTGAACTTCACGTATCTTTATTAACATCAATGAAAACACGATGAGTAAGTAAAAATACCTTTTCTTTGTAACGGTAATTCGCAGGATATATTATATTTCACAGAGCGAATATTCTAACAACTAACTAATCTTTTCGATTTTGAATGAAAACCAACAAGACCTAATCCGACCGGCTTTGTGGCAGGCCCTACTGCCGATTGTATTCCTGATCATCATGCTTAGCATGAATGTATGGTTTTTTGAAGACACGCTGGCGGGTGCCAATCAGATTGCTCTCTTGCTTTCAGCTGCCATTGCTGGGCTCATTTGTCACCAGCTGAAACGTAGCTGGACGACCATACAGGGCCGTATACTGAAGAATATCAGCTCAGCCATGCCATCAATGCTCATTTTGTTGCTGATCGGGTCGCTTGCCGGCACCTGGATGATTAGCGGTGTGGTTCCGGCTATGATTCACTATGGACTGGATATTATTTCGCCCAAACTGTTTCTATTCTCGGCAGTAGTGGTATCAGCTATTGTTTCGGTTGCCACCGGAAGTTCTTGGTCAACCGTTGCTACGATTGGTGTGGCATTGCTGGGCATTGGAAAAACGCTCGGATTCAGTGAGGCGGTTGTGGCCGGCGCTATTATCAGCGGGGCCTACTTTGGCGATAAAATGTCGCCGCTTTCTGACACCACCAACCTTGCTCCTGCTATGGCCGGCACCGATATCTTCACGCACATTCGCTACATGATGTATACTACGGTTCCCACGATGACGCTCACACTTATCATCTTCCTGTTTATGGGAATCACGCACGATTTCACCCAGGTTACCATCAACGTCGACGACGTTCAGGCGGCCATCGAGGGAACTTTCAACACAACGCCACTACTGTTTATCGTTCCGATCACGTTGTTGGTCATCATTATCAAAAAAATGCCTCCATTGCCCGCGCTTTTCATCGGAACCATTCTGGGAGCGCTGTTCGCTGTTATTTTCCAGCCACAAATCATTCACAGTGTATCAGGCAACTCGGGTATTTACCTGAAAGACGCCTATATAGCCGTCATGCAATCAATGTTTGGCGATATTACCCTGACAACCAGCGATGCTGCAGTAAACGAACTGTTACATACTTCCGGAATGAGTGGCATGCTCGATACCATCTGGTTGATTCTTTCTGCCATGGTGTTTGGCGGAGTAATGGAAGCCGGAGGTTTGCTGAAGCGTATTACTCATGAGATTCTGAAATTCGCCCACAGCACAGGTTCTCTGGTGCTCTCCACTGTCAGCAGCTGTATATTTTTCAATTTCACCGCTTCCGATCAGTACCTGGCTATTGTGGTCCCCGGACGCATGTTTTCGCAAACCTACCGGGAAAACGGTCTTAAGCCGGAGCTCCTAAGTCGCACACTGGAAGATTCGGGAACCGTTGTTTCGGTACTGATTCCATGGAATACCTGCGGAGCCACACAATCGCGCGTATTGGGCGTTCCGGTTATCGCCTATCTACCTTATGCCTTCTTCAACTTAATCAGTCCGCTAATGACGGTTCTGGTTGCTTACCTTAATTTTAAAATACGGCGCTATACACCAGACGAGTTGCAGAAAGAAGGAATCGAACTTACAGGAAAATTGAAGCGGTGATCAGTTCTCCTACCGGGCAAAACAAAGGGCTGCATCAAACGAGGCAGCCCTTTTTGTTTTTACTATCTTTTTAAAATCGTTACTTAAACAGTTTATTCAACTCGTTGCCCAGTTTTTTGGCAGCGTCCTGAATCTGTTTTTTCGATGACTTTTTGAACTCTTGTTCTACCAGTTTTTTAGCATCATTCAGATCTACTTTGACATCAGGCTTCTTGAATGTACCGCCAATGGTCACTCCTACCGGCAGTTTCTGAATATTTTCCGTTCCGGGTACGAAGCCCAGGTATTTGTTGATATCGCCGCTCAAATCACCCTTATTGACCTTGAAGTCAATTTTATAGTCCAAATCCTGACTGACGGTTTGGTGTCCGGAAACGACTGCTTCCTGACCCGCAATTTTTGTTTTGAAAGGCGAAACATCCAAACCTCCATTCACGATTTTAAATTTCGTGGCAAAATTATCGATATCTACCTTGTCGAATTTATTCTTCTTGAAATACTTACCGATTTCCTGGAATACCTTCGCTCCCACAATCTGAATATTCGATGTCGAAACATCACCATTTCCGTTAAACGACTGGAAAACAGGTTCCATATTCTTGTTCAGGAATCCAGAGATTGACATACCGGTACTAAATTCTCCTGTACTGTTCGATGCAATGGGTAACATGGTACGAACGGTCGATAACGACTGGTATGCCTGTGGAATGTCGAAGCCTTTTATCTTCAGGTTGAAATCAAATTTCGGCTTCTGAGGCTGTGGTGTTTCATACGAACCCGCCATAGTCACCTGACCATTCAGCATATTCATATTCAGTCCATCCAGCAAGAGTTTTTTGTTGCGAACAATTACCTGGCCTTTGGTTCCGGTAATCACCATCTTATCGTACAGGATTTTGTTGATACTGGCCTGCATCGTAAAATCAATGTGGTCGGGCACTTCAATGGCCTCCATTTTGGTTGTATCGGTCTTTGTCGTATCCGTCGTGGCCATGCTGGCCATCAATTGATTTACATCCAGCAAATTGGAGTTGACTTTCAGGTTACCTTTCAAGGTCTTATCCTTCAAAATATAAGGCCAGTAATTGGAAAGTGAACCCGATGCTGAAAAGTCGGAACGCCCCATATTTCCTTTCAGGGAAGATAATGAAATGGAACGTGAGTTCATGGTCATATTCGCCGAGAAAATGCTAACCGGCATGGGCAAATCTTTCGATGCCATCCGAAAGCCTTTCAATTGAATTTTCCCTTCCGTTTCAAACTTGTCGTACTGCTGTTTGTCGATAGCCGAGTAAGGACCGTCAAATTGAACTGAAGCATCTAGCAGTCCCCGAATATCCATTGAATCCATCGGCAAAGCCTGAGATACAGTCGCAAAATCAACTTTACCATTCAGCTTTCCTTTCAACTGCATGTCACTCATCGGATGAGCAATGGAGAGATTAGCTGAAACCGGGTTCCCGGCCGCGTTCGCTTCGAATTTATTCACATCTACGGTCATCAGGTCCAAGTCGCCCGCTGGCTTTTTCACACTGGCTGCCAGGTTGATATTCTCAACAGCTTTGGGCAGATCCGGATATTTCAACCAGCCATTGTCCAGCTTCAGGTCAATGCCAAACGCCGGGTAGCTGTTTTCAGTATATGCTCCTTTTACAAAACCTCCGAACGCCACATCTCCTTTCGTTTGAACACCTTTCAGGTACGACTGGTATTCTTCCGGCACAAAGCCCAGCAATTCGTTGAATCCTGAGCCTGGCGAACTGAATTTCAGATCGAAATCATAACTCGAGTCGGCCAACGCAAAGCTTCCGTCGATTTTCAACGGCAGTTTATTGATATGCGTCTCGTTTTCGGCTACCGCAAACTTCATTTTATCGAAATTAGCGGTCAGAACCGTTTTCATATCGAGACTGATATCCTTCGCATAACGGCTGCCCTGGTAGTCGAAGGTGATGTTTCTCACCTGGGCATCCGTCTTCAGGGTACTGTTGGCACCGTTCATGGTTCCTGACAAATTGAAATCCCCGTTATTCATCGAGAAAAACATGGGCGTCGATTCATCGGTATAACTGAGCGATAAATTGTGCACCGAAATCTTGTCAAGGTTTAGCTGCATCTCTGAAGCCGTTGTATCCGTAGTCGCCGGCTGTTCGCCCGGCGTTGTAATATCCCAGTTGCTTTTACCGGTCTTATTCACCTTGAGTGCCACCTTCGGATTGTCGACGATAATCTCATTCACATCAATTCCTTTGTCCATGTGCCACAAGCTCGACAAGTTAATGGTCGTCGCCACTGAGCCCACACTCACCAAAGTATCGTTCGCAAAATCACCTTTCCCGATAATTCGCAGCCCGTCCAGTTCGGCATATACCTTTGGAAAGCTTTTGAACAAAGACAGGTTGACACCGTCGAGCTCCACTTTGGCATCGACCATCTCATTGGCCTTATCAAGCGCTTTCTTATAAATCTGATCTTTGAAAATCAGAGGAACGGCAATCATAGCAGCCAATAAAACCACCACAACCACACCAATAATGATAAGTGCTTTTTTCATATCATCGTTTTTTATTTGTCTGTATTTTTCTCAATCCGGTTAACCGGAAAACAAGCGAAGTTTTGAGAGTCAATAAGAAATAAGTCTGGTTATTCCGCTGTCTGTCTTTTACTTCAACAAAGTATTGCGCAACAGGTTCAGGGCCGATTGTGACGAACGAACGATGTTGCGTCCCCGGTCGTTACCAAAGTTATATTTTTTTGAAATAACTCCGTCAGGACCGGCAACCGCTATCCAAACCAGGCCAACCGGTTTTTCCGGCGTACCTCCTGTTGGCCCTGCTACGCCGGAGGTAGCCACGACATAGTCAACGCCCAACACTTTGCGGGCTCCTACAGCCATCGCTTCCACGACCTCGGCGCTAACGGCACCATGCTCGATAAGCATGTTCTCCGGGACACCGAGCACTTTTTCTTTTACCCCATTTGAGTAAGCTACTACGCTTCCGCGGAAATAATCTGAGCTTCCTGCATCAGACGTAAAAAAGTGGGCAATGTTTCCACCTGTGCAGCTTTCCGCTGTTCCTACGGTCTGGTTGCGTTGCTTCAACAACTTGCCGATATTCCCGGTAAGAGTTTCATCCTCGAAACCGAAGATGTGCTCAGGAATAATTTCCAGAAGCTCTTCCACTTTTTCATCGAGCACCTTGTTCATCATATCCCGGTCTTCGCCGGAAGCGCTCAGTCGCAGCCGGATGTGCATCGGATTAGGCAAATAAGCCAGCTTGATGAACGAAGGAAGACTATCTTCCCAGTCGGCAATACGTTCGGCTAGCATCGACTCTGGTAAGCCCTGAGAAAGCACCGTTCGGTGAATAATGGGCGTGGTTTTAAACCGGGTACGGATTCGCGGCAATATCTGCTCGCTGACCAATGTCTTCATTTCGAAAGGCACTCCCGGCATAAAAACAAAAACACATCCATCTTTTTCCATCCACAATCCGGGTGCCGTTCCCATCCGGTTGTGCAGCACAACTGCTTTTTCCGGCACCAAAGCCTGATCACGGTTCAGGCCGTTCATTTGTACTCCACGCGGAGCCAGCAATGCTTCGATATGTTTGAGTACGTTTTCATCAGAAACCAAATGAGTGTCAAAGAACTGGCAAATAGCCTCCTTGGTTCGGTCGTCTTTTGTCGGTCCTAAACCACCGGTAATTAGCACTAAGTCGACCTTATCCGAAGCATCTGTCAACGTTTCCAACATGTGGTCGTGGTCGTCTGATATGCTGGTAATCTGCCGGACAGCAATTCCTTCGTCATTAAGTTTTCTGGCCATCCAGGCCGAATTGGTATCGATAATCTGGCCGATGAGAATCTCATCGCCAATGGTAATTAAATCTGCTTTCATTAAATGTATAATCTGTTCATGGGGCCATTGAAATCAGCACAAACGATTTCGCTCCTCTGGGTTAAATTTCCGTCTAAATTACGGAAAACAACCTTGCACGCATCTTCAAGACGCCATAAAGTTGAACGATGGTTGCTTACTATTAACATCCTTTAGCACGAATGCCCTGATTTCAGAAATCCTCTCAATGGTTTTCCTCCTTTTCGACATGAAAAAACCCGCCCGGAAATTCAACCGGACAGGTTTTTCGTGTTGAGCCAATACAACTAGTCAATCCGGATGGCTGTTCCGCCGCCCGGTTTTAATGTTATTTCCAATGGTGTGCCTCTGTTCACTCTTTGCGAAATCACCATATAATCATCTCCGCGCCGGTCTGCATTCATTCCGTCGACAAACATTTGTGCCTGATGCTGCCCTTCACCAATGAACGATAAATCAATCTTAATGGTACGTTCGGTCCAGTTGTTCAATGCGCCAATGTACCACGTATTTCCTTTTCTTCTGGCCAATACAACGTATTCACCCAGTTTACCGTCGAGCGGAATGGTTTCATCCCAGGTCACCGGTACTTCAGAGAGGAATTTCAGAATATCGGGATATTTCTCGTATTCGGTCGGAGCATCGCAAAGCATTTGTAAAGGAGCAAAATAGCAAATGTACATACCCAACTGCTGACAACGCGTTCCGTAGCTCATTGGCATACTGTACGAGGTAAAGAACTGCCCCTTGGCAGCGTTCCGCATGGCACCCGGGGTATAATCCATTGGGCCGGCCAGCATTCTGATGTAGGTAATATCGACGTTATGTTCCGGTGTATCGGGTGTAGTAAACTTATTGTACTCATTGCCCCGCACGGATTCAAAATTCAACACATTCGGATAGGTTCTTTCCAATCCCGTCGGTTTCGAACAACCATGGTAATCTACCAGCAAATGGTGTTTGGCAGCCTCTGCCGCCAGGCGTTCATAAAAATTGACGGCTATCTGATCATCGCGGTCGATGAAGTCTACCTTTACTCCGGCCACGCCCCACTTTTCGAACAACGCAAGCGCTTCATTCATTTGCCTATCGATGGTATGCCATACCGTCCAGAGCAATATTTTTACTCCTCTTTTACGGCCATACTTCACCAGTTCCGGCACATCGATTCCCGGTTTAGGCAGTAGAATATCAAACTGATCGGACCAACCTTCGTCCATCAGCACGTATTCGATGTGATGCCGCGCGGCAAAATCGATGTAATACCTGTACGTATCCATATTGATACCGGCTCTGAACGTGACGCCTTCCAGGTTCCAGCCGTTCCACCACTCCCACGAGACTTTTCCGGGCTTCACCCACGATGCATCGAATTGTGCTTTCCGGGCCAGCCGATACACAATATCATTTGCTGCCAAATCCTTGTCTTCCGGAGCAACAATTAGCACACGCCAGGGAAATTCCCTGGTACCCGATGTCTGTGCTAAATAGTCAGCTCTTTCCAGTACCCGAAGATTGAAGCTACCGTGATTTCCACTTTCTACTTTTTCAGGGTACGCCGGGAAAATTCCGTTGAGATACGAACGACCATTGTTGTTGTCATAATGCGTCAGGTACATACCGGGATAATCGTATAAATCGGCTTCCGTAACGGCAACCTTCAACGTCTCCTCGTCAACAACTATCGGAACAGATGTAAAGTCCGCCTCTTTCAGCGACAGGATAGGCGCTTTGGTATAATTCTTTTCATAGGAAGTCTGGAAATCGCTAACCTGGTGCGAAATCAGCTGGTAGTTCTTCGGAAACCGGTATTCCACTTCTTCGCCCTGAACTTTGACATTTCCTCTGAAATCTGTTTTCCAGCGATAGGCGACTCCATCGTTATAAGCTCTAAAGATGACGGAGTATTTCCCACCGAATACCAATTCCAGTTCGTTGTACTCATCCCGGATTTCGCTCCGAAACCACCAATACGGCTTAATAACGTTGTTATTGGAACGAGTCAACTGACTGACAACTTCGTCCTGAAAACCGAGTTTCTGATTGTTGACTGTCAAACTAAGCGGCGAGTACCAAAGGATATTCTGATCGTTATAATCAACAGCATAATAAAGCTTATCGGTTTGCCGGAAAGTCACTTTAATTCTCCCGTCAGGCGAACGGAGCGATTGAATATCGGCAGCGTGTAACCACGAAAAACTGCACAGTATTACAAAGGACAGCAGAATCATTCTCAGCTTCATCACGTCAGGTTTAATTGGTTAGCAACTGTCACAAATTTAACGACTTCGGTGTAAACTAATGTGAATAGTCTGAAATAAATAGTAGATAAACTATAGATTTTTTCTAATCCAGACCTCTGAAGCTCTTCAGATAACTAGCAAGTCGGTTCATCCCTTCTTCCAGGTTTTCCAATGAATTGGCGTATGAGAATCGCAGATAACCTTCACCGTTCGCACCAAAATCAATACCCGGAGTCACACCGATGTGTGCTTTTTCCAGCATATCGAAAGCCAGCTTATAGGAATCGTTCGAGAGATGACTCGCATCCACAAAGATGTAAAAGGCTCCTGTCGGTTCTACCGGAATGGTAAAGCCCAGTTCGCGCAATCTCTTGATGAGATACCTGCGCCGTTTGTCGTAGGTATGTCGCATCCGCTCAATATCCGGTCCGCTTTTCTTCAAAGCTGCTATTCCCGCCCGTTGAGCGACTGAATTAGCACAGATAAACAGGTTCTGCTGCAATATCTGCAGATGTCGCATGTATTTCTCGGGAGCAATCAGATAGCCCAAACGAAGCCCGGTCATAGCATGCAACTTGGAAAATCCATTCAGCACAAATGCTTTATCTGTATATTCCAGAATGGAATGAGCTTTCTCTCCATATACCAATCCGTGGTATATCTCATCAGAAATGATATAAGGTGAATATTGAGCAATTGCTTTCATCGTTTCCGGACTCAGCAAATTCCCGGTAGGATTCATCGGCGAATTAATGAGAATAGCTTGAGTTCGATTGGTGAGCTTTTCACATATGCCTTCCGGAGTATACTGAAATCCATTCTTAGCATCAACGGGCACAGTTACCGGTTTTCCACCTGCATAGGTAACAAAATTAGCGTAACAGGCATAACCGGGATCGGAAAGTATTACCTCGTCTCCGGCATTCAGCAACACGGATAAAGCCAAAAGAATTCCGGGAGAAGTTCCCGACGTAACCAGAATTTGTTCCGGCTTGACCGAAACATTATACTCCTTCTTATAATGACGACTGATGGCTTCACGCAATTCGGGATCACCAAGACTGTGCGTATAATGAGTGTATCCGCTTCTAATTCCGGTTTCGCATGCCTCTTTCACACATTCCGGTACGTCGAAGTCAGGCTCCCCTACTTCCATGTGAATGACGTCGACGCCTTGCTTTTGCAGTTCGTTGGCACGCTCCAGCACCTCCATCACGATAAAGGGTTTAATTTGGTCAAGCAGACGGGCTTCCATGCTTAATGGTTTTGATTTGGTTTGAGATGGTTAAAGTTACCCAACTTTCCCTGATGGAGAATGGATTATCATAATTTTCTCGCAGAAATTCGTCAGAAACGACCAGCTTATATTTCATATATAATTATCGGAATGAGAAAAAGCCATTCTTTATGGAGAATATGCTTTACTAGATGTAACCGGACGGCGACGTTCACTGGATGTGGCAGGCCATTATTCCCGACATGATCTTTTCAATCTTACTGTGAAGAAATCGAAGCAACCGCTCATCAATATCACGTAAAAAAAAGCGTTGAAATCACCTTCAACGCTCAAATATGTATGGTTTAAACCATTTATCGTAAATCGTACCCAAACGGATAAAAGCCCAGTCGCATCAGTTTAAAATGCTGCAGGCCGAATGGGATGCCGATGATGGTAACACAAAAGATAATTCCCCAGATAAGATGGGTCAACGCAATCCAGAAACCGGCAAATACAATCCATATCACATTCAGCAAAAAGGATATAACCGGAATGCTGCCACCGGTTGGCACCACGCGTTTCCCGAAAGGAGCCAAATGGGCAATTCCTAGTTTAAAGGCCTGCAATCCCCATGGAATGCCGACAATGGTGAGGCAAAGAATCAACCCGCCCCAAAGGTATTCGAAGAAGATAAAGACGCCTCCGAAAATGAACCAGATGATGTTACCTAAAATGCGCATATCTTAAGGGCGTTTAGGTTCATAGTAACAACGCTTCGGTGACACGATGTTCCCCTCATCTTTCAGCTTTTTCAGGGCTTTGTCGACCATCTTTTTGTCAACGCCGGCACTTTCGGCTATTTCACCACTCTTGAGCGGACGACCGGCTTCGTTCATGGTTTGCAGGATTAGTTCACTGATTTCCATTGGTTAGAATATTAGAGTTTTGAGATGCTGTTCATCAGGAAATGGTCAGCCAAAACCAAAGCGGCCATCGCTTCCACAATGGGAACAGCCCGGGGCAATACGCATGGATCGTGACGACCTTTGGGATTGATCGTTACATCTTTTGAAGAACTATCGACTGTATGCTGTTCTTTCAGCAAAGTAGCAATGGGTTTGAACGCCACCCGGAAGTAAATGTCCTCACCGTTTGATATTCCTCCCTGCACACCGCCGGAGTGATTCGTTTTCGTCCGGATTTTGTCACCATCTTTCACAAATACGTCGTTGTGCTCCGAACCGGACAGACGTGTTCCGGCGAAACCAGAACCATATTCAAAGCCTTTCACAGCATTGATACCCAACATGGCGTGGCCCAAATCGGCATGCAATTTATTGAAAACCGGCTCGCCCAATCCAGCGGGAGCTCCCGTTGCAACGCAAGTAATAACGCCGCCAACCGTATCGTGATTATGTCCGGCTTCTTCAATACGGGCAATCATTTTTTCAGCCGTCTCAAGATCAGGACAGCGAACAATATTTGATTCGGTTAAACCGAGATCGAGTTCGAGGTAACTTTTGGGCACTTCTACTTCGCCTACCTGCGATACATACGCCTGAACATTCACGCCGATATTTTGCAGCAATTGTTTGGCAACCGAGCCGGCAGCTACACGGGCAATGGTTTCACGAGCAGAGGAGCGTCCACCACCACGGTGATCGCGCCGGCCATATTTCTTGATGTAGGTATAATCGGCATGTGAGGGACGAAACACCTCCCTGAGATTATTATAATCTTTGGAATGCTGATCTTTATTCCGGATAATAAAACCAATAGGCGTTCCAGTGGTTTTTCCTTCAAATATTCCCGAAAGGAATTCAATCTTGTCCCCTTCTTTTCGTTGTGTGGTAATATGCGATTGTCCGGGTTTACGGCGATCCAAATCTTTCTGCACCTTTGCTACATCCAATTCGAGGCCTGATGGGCATCCGTCGATAACACCGCCGATTGCTGCACCGTGTGATTCTCCAAACGTTGTTAATCTGAAAATATGTCCAAGAGTGTTCATAGGCTAAAATAAGAAACCCGGGAAAGCCCCGGGTTGATAAAAATACGTTAATTTCTTTATTTCAAAAAGAAAATGTTTTCACGATTTGCTTAGCAGCCGCAACTTCCACCGCCGCTTCCGCAACCACAACCACCGCCTGCGTGTGCATGCTCGTGTTCGTGCTCATCGGTGCTGCAACTTCCGCTTCCGCAACCGCCGCCGCTTCCGCAGCCACAACCGCCCTGGTTGTATACAGCAGCCAGCTCTTCAGCTGTTGCATCGCGTACTTCCAGAACCTCACCTTTGAAGAACAGATCTTCTCCGGCCAGCGGATGATTAAAATCCATACGGACCGTATCTTCTTCAACAGCCAAAACAATTCCGTTCATGCGCTGTCCTGAAGTAGACATCATCGGAACGGTATTTCCCGGCTTCACCAGTTCGCTATCAAATTCACCGTTTACTTCGAAAATGTGCTTCGGCAGATTGATGATAGCCTCTTCGTTCACTTCTCCGTAAGCATCCTTTGCGGCAATTTCCACATCGAATACAGCTCCATCAGAAAGACCGGCCAGACGTTCTTCGAACATCGGCAGCATCAATCCGGCTCCGTACAGAAATGTCAATGGGTTTTCTTTTCCCGCAGTCTCGAATACTTCTCCTTCCTTCCCGTCTACTCTGAGTTCATAAGTGAGGGAAACCATTTTATCTCTAGCGATTGTCATAATAAGCTATTTAATACAAATTTTGCGTCGTACAAAGAAAGCATGAACTATTCTATCATGCAAATATCACCTATCAAAAGTACATTAATTTAGATTAAATTTAACACAAATAATGACATCAGGGTAGCTAATTAGTAACCAATAGCCTCACCGTCTTTTCTAGATTCCGATGCGCCGTAATAAACATCGTTTTTGGCGTCGTACATAATTGCCTGGTAACCACCATAAATTCCGTTCTCATATCCAACACGATGACCGCGTTGCATCAAAGTACGAATCGCTTCGTAACCAAAACCGCTTTCCAGTGAGATTCGTCCGGTACCATCAGCTGGTGTACCTGTCGGCGAAGTGGAGCCGTCGTGACTGATGCGTGGAGCATCACCAGCTTCCTGCAGCCCCATTCCAAAATCGATGATGTTCATCAAAATCTGAACGTGTCCCTGCGGTTGAAAATCACCGCCCATCACGCCGAAACTCATAAATGGCTTACCGTCTTTCGTAACGAAGGCGGGAATAATCGTATGGAAGGGCCGTTTACCTGGCTCGTAAGTGTTCGCGTGTCCTTCTTCCAGGTTGAACAATTGGCCACGATCCTGAAGCATAAATCCCAGCCCCGGAGGAACCATTCCGGAACCCATTCCCCGGTAATTCGACTGAATCAACGATACCATATTTCCCTCATCGTCAGCAACCGTCAGGTAAACCGTTTCTCCCTGGCTGATTTCTCCAGCTGAATATTTTCCTGCCCTATCGGGACGAATAAGTTTCCGGCGCTCTGCCGCGTATTTTTCTGAAATCAACGTCTGAACCGGTACTTTGGCAAAATCCATGTCGGCATAGTATTTTGCGCGGTCCTCGAAAGCCAGTTTCTTCGCTTCCGTGAAATAATGAATGTGGTCGGCTGAGCCAAACCCCATCGAAGCAATATCATAGCCCTTCAGAATTTGCAACATTTGCAGGGCAGCAATTCCCTGTCCATTCGGCGGAAGCTCCCAAACATCGTATCCACGATAATTCACCGAAACGGGTTCAACCCATTGCGAATGATGGGCAGCCATATCTTCATACGAAAGGTAACCTCCCTGTTCCTGAATAAAATCGGCAATGACATGTGCAATACGGCCTTTATAAAAGGCATCGCGGCCACCTTTGGCAATTTCGCGGTAGGTATTGGCCAGCATCGGATTGCGGAACACTTTCCCTTTGTAGGGCGGCTCTCCGTCAGGCATGTAAGTGTCCTTCACATTCGGAAATTTCTTGCTGAAATATTCTACGGAACGGCCAAAATAATAGCCAATTATTTCTGTAACCGGAAATCCTTCCTCCGCATATTGAATTGTCGGCTCCAGAATGTCTTTCATCGGAAGCTTACCAAATCGGTCGTGCAACGAAAACCACCCGTCCACACAACCGGGAACCGTGACCGGAAGCGGACCAAACGGCGGAATTTCTTTCAATCCTTTTTCCTTAAAAATCGCCAGGGTTAACGCTTTCGGCGAACGGCCGCTGGCGTTCAGTCCGTATAATTTCTTCGTTTTGGCATCCCAGACAATGGCGAACAGATCTCCTCCCATGCCACTACCGGTTGGTTCCATCAAACCGAGCGCCGCATTGGCTGCAATGGCTGCATCAACTGCGGAACCGCCTTTTTTCAGGATATCAATTCCAATTTGTGTCGCCAATGGCTGACTGGAACATACCATACCGTGACGAGCCATCACTTCAGAGCGAGTAGCAAAATTCTTACCGGTTATCCGGTCCTGTGCAAACAGTGAAATACTTATCAGGAAAAGCAATACAAGAGAAGCAAATTTCTTCATCGTTAGTTCGGTTTAAATTGAACGGGAATTTAAAGAAATTCTGTCAAACGATAGAAAAACAACATGACAAACAAAAAAAGCAGGTGTCCCGGAAAGAATTCACCTGCCTTTTTTAATGAAACTTTATGAACCTAAAAAAAGCTAAACAGTCCAAACTATTTACATCGCAATATATCTTGTTAAAAATTATTCGTTTTCCGCGGTATCCTTTTGTTTTGCTTTTCTCCTGAACCAAAGAAGAACAATTAGCGCAAATAACATCAAGCCGGATATCAGAAGAATACCACTGCCGGAGTCATTTTCGAGTGGTTGTATTGACGCCTGCGCCAAACTTTTATCTCCACTATCAACTGACGAAGGTTTTGACTTCTCATTTTCTGTTTTTTGAATCTCGATGGTCTCCGTTGTTGCAACGGCTTTCTTTTTTTCGGTTTCGCCTGTCACCTTCTGAGTAGAATCCTGGTGCACTTTTTCTTGCACGATATCCGGCTCAACTTCTGCGGTTTCAGCAGAACCTAGATGAGCGTTCTCAGCCAAATTTTGCTTCTCCTTTGTGGCAGTGTCTCCGGAAGTCTTCCGAACAGAAACCGATTGATTTGCCTGCGCTTCCAGCGCATTATCTGCCGTATCTGCGGGTTTCAAAGACGCAGCCAAAAGTTGTTTGTCCATGCTGTCTTTTCTGGCAGCTTCAGCCTGTCTGATTTGTTCCTTTTGCTTAATTTGCTCTTTCAGCGATGCTATCTTTTTCTGAGCAAGGTCATCATCTTGTTTTAGGCTCGTGGCTGTCTGGTATTCATCCATAGCTGCAGCGAGATTCCCACTGACTTCCAGGGCTTTTGCCTTTTCCAGCTTTTTTGAATAGGTGGTTGCCACTTCATCATCGATTTTTTCACGTATCTGTATATCGTTGAAGTACGATTCCGAATCAAAATTATCCAGTTCAGCCGAATAGAATATCTTCCCAACCGGTTTCTCAGAAAATGACGGGTCAATTTCCGGGATTTTCCGAAACAACGTAACAATGATTTTAATAGGTGGAAAATACGGATCCCGCTTCAATACTTTCTCAGGAATAACGGCATTCAGGAGCAATTTTTTGGAATAGCATCCTCTGTTCTTAAAAACGAAGTAATAATCGTGCTGAAAATCCAACTGCAGCGCAAACTTGCCGGTTTCATCAACGGTTGCAGTTTGTTCGAGCTCATCGCTATTTGCTCTGAAGACTTCAATGGTAGCGCCGTTCAGGCCGCCTTCGTCTGTGCGTAATTTTCCTTCAACCTGTAACCCCGGTATTTCTTTGTTTTTTGCGTGGGCCATATCGGGTAGTAGCAAAAGCCCGAAATTCAGCATCAACAATAATACACTGACACGAACTGACATAGGAAAAGTGTTTTTTGGTTTGGTTAAAATACCGCACTTTCCAACGTCACTAACAACCAACACATTGCGATATTTCATTTTTATAACGAAACAGGACGTCGCATTATTATATCGCTGATAATGAATCTTATTTAATAATTTCTATTACTACCATCCATAGAAGAAAATCAAGACAACAAAAAAAAAGACGAATGCCCGCGTTTCGGGGACATCCGCCTTTTTTAAGTCAAGTATGTTAAGCAGGAATAGTATCATCTAAACAGTTACAAAAAGACAATGTTCTATTCCTGCCGGTTGATGATTCGCTACTCTCCTTTCGATACCACTTCGTACCGAAGATTATCAAGGCAAACGTAAGATGGCGTATTGATGCCATAGTCGCCAACGTCGGAAGAGCCAAAACGGAAGGCCAGTTTGTTCACTTTGCCCAGGCTCGATAAATCTACTTTGGCCCATTCATTCACAATGTAATCCTGGCTGTTGTCGGTGAAGCGGTAATCGGCCAGGTAAAACTCAACATTGCCAATTGAATCGCCAGCCGCATCGTAACCAATAATGTCGACCTTGAACCAGTCGGGATCGTTTCCCGTATCGCCGCCGAATTTCTTACTGTAAGCGTCTCCGTCTTTCATCGAAAGTGCCGAATAAGTGTCGTTACACAGCTCGATGCTTTTCAGTTGGTACTCCTGCTCATTCTGAAATGAAAAATACGCATCGCTTGAATAGGAAGGGTAAAAGATGGCAAATGAATTACCGTTATTAGCCGCATCGTAAACGCTGTATTGATTGCCATAGCCGGCTGTTTGCGTATCATTCAATGTGGAATAGGCAAAACTGTCCCACGTCGAATAATCGGCGTTGTAATTGTTCGGAAACACCATATCGCCCGACGTAAATTCGCCCGAGGCATCGCTGCCATTCCAGTAACCTGAAGAAGGCGTCTGTAGATCTTCAAAATCGATGGTTTTCGTTTCAGTAATGGTTTCTTCCGATTTGTCGCAGGCAGTAAAAAGCAGAGCCGAAGCAATTGTTGCAATGAACAATCCGTTTAATTTCTTCATGATTAATCCTTTTTTGTCGTTTGATTTACGTTGATTCTGAGGTCATTTTGAAGTTCACTGATGCACGAGAGGCATAAGCATGCATCGTAGTTTTCCCTGAGCGTTTCGCACAACGCAGCGGGCAATCGTTCACGGGCACACCAACATTTCTGAATGTCATCGTGTTGACATTCGAAGGTGGAACCACAGCGCGGACATACGTTTCCCATAATAATGACATTTAATTAATGGTTGTTTCCGGCTTTCTTCCAAATGTGAAAAATGAATAACAATTGCTTGCAGTTCATTTTTGCTATTTATCCCGAAAGCAAAAATTAGTTGTTGAATCGTGGCAGGTCTTCTGGCTCACCCGGGTTTCCTGCACCTTCCCGTTTCAAGCTGAAACAGTGGTTTTGCGGATCAGGAAACCCATTAATTACGGGCTTACAGCTGCGGGAACAGCTCCGGATTTTCACCGGATTCCCTTTTCATTTTCGTCCTCCCGAACGGAGGTTGAAAAACCAAAATTCACGTCAAAGATATACGACATTTTCAAATTATGATCATTTTTTAACAGGATATTTTGCTTACTTCGGGGCAACAATAGCATTTGATTTTTTTACATACGACCAAGATTTTTTCTGTTTATGATTAAGACCCGGAAGATGGCAAATCTGATTCGGCTGGTTGTGCTTGTCGGTATCGTGATTATCTATCTGATTTTGATTTCACAATTTCATTGAGGCAAAAGAATTCACTGCGAATGGCATGTTTTTATGTTTCCGAACGTCCATTTTTAGTACTTTTAGTTTTTTAAAATGTGAAGAAAATGACTTCGGAAAAGACCCGGAAACGCATACTGGAATTAAGAGAACAACTCGAACAGCATAACTACAACTATTACGTTTTAAATCAGCCGACCATTGGCGACGAAACTTTCGACCATTTGATGAACGAACTCATCGAACTGGAGAAAGAAGCGCCAGAACTCAAAGATCCTAATTCGCCCTCACAACGTGTGGGAAGTGACATCAACCAGCAGTTTACGCAAGTGCGTCACACCTACCCCATGCTTTCGCTCAGCAACACCTATTCCGAAAGTGAAGTGCAGGAATTTGACCAACGTACCCGGAAGCTCGTTGATGAGCCGTTCACCTATGTTTGTGAGTTGAAATTCGACGGAACATCCATCAGTATTACGTACGAGAACGGACAGCTGGTTCGTGCGGTAACCCGCGGCGATGGCGTTCAGGGCGACGATGTAACGGCCAATGTGAAAACCATCCGGAGTGTGCCGCTCAAGCTGAAAGGTGATTTTCCCGAGAAGTTTGAGATTCGCGGCGAAGTGCTGATGCCTTTTGCTTCGTTTGAGAAGTTGAACGAAGCTCGTGCAGAAACGGGTGAAGCGCCGTTTGCCAACCCGAGAAATGTGGCTTCCGGAACGTTGAAACTTCAGAATTCGTCTGAAGTGGCGAAGCGCAACCTCGACGCCATATTCTATTATGTATTGGGCGATAACCTCCCGTCGGATGGTCACCTGGAACTGCTGGAAAAAGCGAAAAAGTGGGGTTTCAAAGTTTCCGAACACACGCGTGCCTGTAAAACGGTCGATGAAATTTTCGATTATCTTCATTACTGGGACGAAGAGCGGAAAAATCTTCCGGTGGCAACCGATGGTGTAGTTATCAAGGTCAATTCCCGCAGAATTCAGGAAGAGATGGGCTACACGGCCAAATCGCCGCGCTGGGCCATTGCTTATAAGTTTAAGGCCGAACGGCTGGCTACCCGCCTGAAAGCTGTCACTTACCAGGTGGGACGAACCGGCGCTGTTACCCCCGTCGCCAATCTGGAACCCATTCTGCTGGCGGGAACCATAGTGAAAAGAGCTTCCCTTCATAATGCCGATATCATCGCCAACCTCGATTTACATATCGACGACCAGGTATATGTAGAAAAAGGCGGTGAGATCATTCCCAAAATTGTGGGTGTCGATACCAGTTCCAGACAGAACGATGCTGCCAAGGTCGAATTCATTACCAATTGTCCGGAGTGCGGAACCGAATTAAAGCGCACAGAAGGCGAAGCAGCGTATTACTGTCCCAACGAAAACGGATGCCCTCCCCAGTTGAAAGGAAAGCTCGAGCATTTCTGTAGCCGGGGTGCTATGGACATCGAAGGTTTGGGCAAAGAAACCATTCGTTTGTTTTTTGACAAAGGTTTGCTGACGGATGTGGCCAGCATATACGATTTGCCCGAAAAGCAGGGGCAAATTCTCTCCCTCGATTTCTTTCAGGAAAAATCGGTCAACAACCTGGTAAACGGAATTGAAAAATCGAAGCAGCAACCATTTGAAAAAGTGCTGTTTGGTTTGGGAATTCGCTTCATTGGTGAAACAGCAGCCAAAAAGATTGTCCGTGCCTTTGGCTCGATTGAAAAACTGGAAGATGCCTCGCTGGAAGAGTTGATTGCGGTCGATGAGATTGGTGAGAAAATGGCACAATCCCTCCGGAATTATTTTGACGACGAAAAAAACCGTATTTTAATCCAGCAATTACGCAAGGCCGGTCTCACGATGGAAGTTGATGAGGATTCTCTCCCGACCTCCGAAAAGCTGAAAGGGCTGACGTTCGTGATTTCCGGTAATTTCGGGACCTCGCAACGCAGAAAAGAGTTGGGTGAACTGGTCGAACAGAACGGTGGAAAAAACGCCGGCTCCATTACCGGAAAAACAGATTACCTGTTGGCCGGAGATAAAATGGGGCCATCAAAAAGGGAAAAGGCCGAGAAGTTGAAAATACCCATCATCGATGAGCCGGAATTTTTAAAAATGATTGAATCGTAAGACGCGAATAGAAAACAGATATGAGAAGAAAAACGACCGAATTAAAATCAAGCACAAGCGAAAGAAGCAAGTATTTAAATTGAAACTATTTTCAGTGATTTGCTTACAAATCGTAAGCACAAATATTATAGCTCTTCATCTTAAATAGAAATAACCAATCAACGAATTCGTAAATTTGTCCCAATATGTTTAAAAAAGCTCTCCAAACTGTTACGCTGAAAAGATTGCATAAAAAGTATCAGAATCCAGGGCGTAACGTGCTGGTCCATACTTTTAACACGGCGAAAACTGCAGCCATTCTGTGGTATCCCGAAGATGACGGAGCAATGGAGAGTTACGAACATATGAGAAAAGTTCTGACAGAGCATGGCATTAGTACCCGGGGACTGGCGGTTGTCAACTCGGCCGAGGAAAAGGAAACGTTCAGCAAAGCGTCCCATTCGCGCTTTTTTACCGGAAAAGAAATCGACTGGAAAGGAAATCCCAAATCGGATGATTTGAAGAGTTTTACCGATACTCAGTTTGATTTGCTTCTGGACTTGTCAATTACTGAACTGTTACCGCTCCAAAGCATATTGGTTGACTCGGTGGCGAGTTTTAAGGTTGGTTGGAAAGAGCCGGAAAACAACTTCTACGATTTGACCGTAGAAATCTCAGGGAAAAAGAATTGTCGTTATCTGACCGAACAGATTATTCATTATTTGGAATACATCAATCGAAAAGGTTAAGATTTTATGGGACAAAAGTTTCGCGGAGCAGGTGTCGCCCTCATAACACCATTTAAGAAAGACAGTACAATTGATTTTGACGCACTTGGGGAATTAGTGGAAGATATGATTTCCGGAGGCATCGACTTTCTCGTTGTTTTAGGAACTACAGCGGAAACAGCTACCCTTTCGACAGAAGAAAAGAAAAGCGTGGTTGATTTTGTGGCTGAAAAAAATGCCGGCCGCCTTCCCATTGTCGTTGGAGCGGGTGGAAACAATACGCGTGAAGTGGTAGAAGGATTGAAAGATATCGATGCCGGTAAAGTAGATGGAATCCTTTCGGTGGTTCCTTATTATAGCAAACCCACACAGGAAGGCATCTACCGGCATTTCATGCAAATTGCCGAAAATAGCCCCGTACCCATTATACTGTACAATGTTCCCGGTCGTACCGGAATGCATATGAATGCCGCCACTACCATCCGCTTGGCTGAAGCTTCCGATAAATTTGTTGCCGTGAAAGAAGCCTCCGGCGATTTAAATGAGCTGGCACTGATTCTTCGCGACCGGCCGGAGAACTTCTCTGTCCTTTCGGGAGATGACGGCCTGACGGTTCCGGCCATTTCCTTAGGAGCAGATGGCGTTATTTCCGTTATTGCCAACGGATTTCCGGCCAAAGTAGCCGACATGGTCCATTCGGCAGCCAATGGAGACTTCCGGAAAGCATCTGCCCAACATATGCAGTTTTTAAACCTTTTCAATCTTCTTTTTGTTGAAGGTAACCCCGGAGGGATTAAAGCCGCATTGAACGTTAAAGGCAAAGTAGAGAATGTTTTACGTCTACCCTTGGCGCCAATCGGCGAAATCATCTACCGGGAAATTACCGAAGAAATGAAAAAGATCAACGGATAGCTGACGAGTAATCGCTATCTTGCCGGACCAAACGATATGAGATTTACTGCCTTTTATATAATCATACTGGCGGGCCTGTTGCAGGCTTGCAGCCCTCAGGTTTCCCGGCAGGTGCAGGAGGAACCGGAAATGCAAACACCCGATCCGGCGTTGAGCATTGTCTATTTTCCGTCCAAGCTTCAGCACAGCCTGTTTAATTCCAGCTGGCTGAAAAGTGTGAGAAATGACGCGACTGCCGAACGACCGGTTTGTATTGTCGGAAGTATTGCCATTCCCAGTTCCCTGGGAACGTCCCCCAAAGCAGTTGTTCCCGTAGTGGAAGCCAAATTGGCAGGCTCCGGATTATTGAGAGTGATTCATGGCGGAGACAGAAGGGCTACTCTTTTTACGACCACCACGCTCCCATCGGAAAGCGCACAATTGAACTGGGCGGCCAATCAAAAGGCCGATTTTCTGTTGACCGGCGAGGTCGTTCGCAAAGCAGGAAACGGGAAATACCGTGTTCATTACCAAATGAAGTCGGTACCTAACGGGAAAAAAGTCTGGGAAGATACAGTCACCATCGACATGCAGTAATCAACGGCTGACCCGGAACCAGGGTTGGTAAAAATCCTCTTTGTTATACACCAGGGGCGTTCCGTTCCACTGTGTTACTTCACAACCCGAAGCTTCGCAGATGGCATGTCCGGCCGCTGTGTCCCATTCCATGATGTTGCTCAGACGAGGATAACAGTCGGCGGTTCCTTCAGCCACCATGCACATTTTCAGGGAGCTACCGCGAATAATCACATCCACGTTTTCTTTTCCCTTTTCAGTCATCAGCTTGTCGAAATACGCCCGGGTTTCCTCGTTCATATGTGACATACTTCCGACCAATGTAAATTTCTCATGCTCGTCTTCCAGCGGAAGCTGAACCCCTTTGGCAAATATCTGCTCAAACGAAAGTGTATCGGCGTTGGCTGTGCGGTAAGCACCTTTGTCAATGCTGCCGAAATAGAGATAACCGGAAACCGGAACATAAATGACTCCCAAAACAGGCCGGTTTTTATCGATCAAGGCAATATTTACGGTAAAGTCGTCGCCGTTGCGAATAAATTCCTTGGTCCCGTCGAGCGGATCAATCATCCAGAAATATTTCCACTCCTGCCGCTCTTTATAATCGGGGAATACCTCTTCTTCACTTAAAAAAGGAAAGCCGTACGGAGAAAGCATCTCGATTATCACCTTACTGGCTTCTTTGTCAGCCAATGTAACGGGACTGTCATCTTCCTTATACTCCACTTCCAGGTCTCTCGACCGGTGAACTTTCATGATGGCTTCTCCGGCCTCCAACGCTGCACGAATGGCAGGTTTCAACATTGATTTGGGTTCGAATTTCTCCATAGCATATTTTCAAACCCGGTAAAGATAGGAAAGTTCAACTGCCTGCCCAATTCGCTGTTCATCTAATGGAGATATCATTTATCTTTGCACCTGATGTACGCCATAATCGATATCGAAACGACCGGAACCAGTCACCGAAACGGGAAAATTACAGAGATCGCCGTTTACATCCACGATGGCCGGCAGGTAACCGATTCGTTTGTCAGCCTGATCAATCCGGAGTGCTACATTCCCTACAACATTACCCGGTTGACCGGCATCTCCAACGAGATGGTTGCCGATGCACCCAAGTTCTACGAAGTGGCCAAACAGCTCGTGGAAATCACGGCCGGGAAGATTTTCGTGGCGCACAACGTGGCATTCGACTACAACTTCGTGAAGGAAGAATACAAACGGCTTGGGTACGACTACCGTCGAAAAACCCTTTGCACCGTTCAGCTCAGTCGGAAGTTGCTGCCGGGACATCGCTCCTACTCGTTGGGAAACCTCTGCTCCGATCTGAATATCTCCATCAACGGTCGGCACCGGGCCGGCGGCGATGCGTTCGCTACCGTGAAACTGTTTGAGATTCTAATGCAACAGAATAACGAACAAACGCAGAATCTGTTTTCAAATGCTCCCAAAGAGCTCCCGAAAGAAAAACTCGAAGCGCTTCCCGGGCAAACCGGTGTTTACTACTTCCTGAATGACTCGGGAGAAATCATCTACATCGGGAAAAGCAAAGACATTCATCAACGGGTTCTTTCGCATCTTGCCAACAACAGCACGAAAAAGGCCATCGAAATGCGCAGCAAACTGGTCGACGTTGATTGGCAAATTACCGGCAGTGAACTGGTTTCACTGTTGCTGGAATCGGATGAGATAAAAAGTCACCAGCCATTATACAACCGGGCACAACGGCGTACCCGTTTCCACTGGGGTTTGTTTACTTACCAGGATGAAGAAGGTTACCAGCGCTTCGAAGTCAGGAAGATTATCGATGGCGAATTGCCGCTCACCAGTTTTTATTCAGCCGCTGAAGCCAAAGAATATTTGCACGATTTGGTTGACCACTACCGGTTATGCCAGAAACTCTGTGGCCTGTACCAAACGGATGGAGCGTGCTTTCACTACGAAATAAAGAGTTGTAACGGAGCCTGCATAGGCGAAGAATCACCGGATGATTACAACCAAAGGGCTGAAATGGCGGCTGCGAAGCTTCAGTTTCGTTCGCCCGACTTTTTCATTCTAGAAGAAGGACGCCGGAAAGGCGAATGGGCGGTCGTAAAAGTGCAGAACGGGCGCTACACCGGCTTTGGCTATGTCGATGAGGAAAGCTCAGCCGAAGGCGTTCAGGCTTTGCACGACTGCATTTCGTCCCGGCAGGACAACCGCGATACCCAGGGAATCATTCGCAGCTACCTGAAAAAACACCCGGCTACGCGTATCATCGAATTTCGTTCGGAAGAACAAAACTAGGCCGTCAGGAGAAGTCTCATTTGCTTAAGGGCGATATGAGTGCCCGTCAGGACAGCTCGACAGGTCGTAAGATTCCATCAGTTGCTTGTCAGGACAACTTACCAGCCATTCAGGACGACCTGAAAGTTTCTAAGGACAGCTCGAAAACTCTTAAGGACAACTCGCCGGGTCGTAAGGACACCTCAAAAGGTCGTCAGGACACGTTGCCAGCTCCTAAGATTCACGCTGTAGCTCTTCAGGACAACTGTAACGATGAGAGAAAAGTAGTCCTTACGTGCTTTCAGGTTGTCCTGACAAGCTTTTCATCTGTCCTGAACCGATTTCTTCTAGTCCTGAAGACCAGTCTGTCAGCCCTGAAGCCACTGGCCTGTCTCCTGACGATAAACCGGGCAGCCCTTAACCTGTCCGATGGTACGAAATTGCAGTGTTGAGCTCTCCTGACGGCAGAGGAAGTTATCCCAACCCCTTCCCCGGTTGCACCAAGAACATGTCATGGCTGAATAATTTTTTTGTTAACTTGGAGATGCCTAAACAACCGATGAAATGAAGACGGAAATTAATTACTCAACATAAATAAGTACACAATACATCCCAATATGGGGGTATAACAACAACTCATCAACTGACATAAGAGAAATAACAACAATGTTGATACACACTAGTTGTGCGTCATATAAAATAAAATCATTTGTACCAAAATCTTAAACAGACACTTTCGTTTTATGGTGTGGCTTGTGATAAGCCTTACTATATTTCTTCGGGGAAATCAATTTTTCAATTTCCCGAAAACTCGTTCCGCATGGATTTTTATTCACTGTGCATCTGTACAAGCGGAAAAATGACTATGGAAATAGATGGTAATAATTATCTTATTCAACAAAATAGTTTTCTTATTTCCGCACCATCTACCATTGTCCATTTTAGGAAGTTTAGTAAAGATTTTAAAATGAAACTTCTGTTTTTTGAAAAAAATTTCTTACTCAAAAATATTTCTAACCCATTTATTATTGAAAAAAGTGGTCTGTTTCAACAAGTTAGCTATTCCTTATTAAATGCACCCGCAAAAGACATAGAACATATATTGACCTTGCTTGATTACTTAAAACATAAAACTAAAACCCACGGAAATTTTATTGATGAAATTATTCGAAGTATTATTTTTAACATATTACTTGAAGTTGCCGAAATTACACATCGCTATGCTAACGAACCAGAAAGTAAAGACCAAGTCATTTCTACTATTTATTTGAAGTTTAGGAAACTGGTACAAGAACAAATTTTAGAACATAAAACAGTACAATTGTATGCCGACCAATTGCATATTTCTAATAAATATTTAATTGAAATAGTAAAAAAAACAAGTGGAAGAACACCGCATGAAGTCATTAATGAAATACTGCTAAAAGAAGCGTATGTACTATTGGGAAATCCTGAACTCACAGTAACTGAAATTGCATTTCAGTTACACTTCAATTCTACCTCTGCCTTTGGGCGATTCTTTAAAAAACATACCACAATTTCACCTTCACAATATAGAACAAGACAAAACATAGTTCGATAAGAATTAACGGACACAAATACCGAATTAAAGGATATATGTAAATTTAAGTATAGCCATATCTTTGTTATCATTAAATAATCAAATACTTTAACAATGAAGAAAATAACAGATAAGTTTGATTCGTTTCTTATGAATTATAAAAATATTACAGTAGCCGGAAGTGGCGTATTAGGCTATCAAATTGCTTTCCAGACGGCATTTCATGGATTTAATGTCACCGTTTATGACATTAATGATGAAGTATTGGAAAAAGCAAAAGGCAAGTTTGAAATTATGAGTTCCGCATTTAAAAGTGATTTGAATGCAAGTCAGCAACAATTGGAAGATACATATCAAAAATTAAGGTACTCATCTAATTTAGAAGAGGCTGTAAAAGATGCCGACCTGCTGATTGAAGCCGTACCGGAAAATCCGCAGATTAAAATCGGTTTTTACGAGCAGTTAGCAAAAGTTGCCCCCGCAAAAACTGTTTTTGCTACGAATTCTTCCACACTCTTACCAAGTCAGTTTGCTTCCTCTACTGGAAGACCGGAGAAATTTGTTGCCCTGCATTTCGCCAACGAAATTTGGAAACACAATACCGCAGAAATTATGGGGCATCCAACTACTTCGCACAAAGTGTTCAACGATGTGGTGGAGTTTGCAAAAAGAATTGGAATGTTGCCTTTGCCATTGCACAAAGAACAGCCCGGTTATATTCTCAATTCTTTACTTGTACCTCTTTTAGGTGCTGCGTTGGATTTGTATGTGAACGAAGTGGCAGATGTGGAAACCATCGACAAAACATGGATGGTCGCAACCGGTGCACCAGTTGGACCATTTGGTATTTTGGATGTGGTAGGCGTTACAACAGCTTACAACATAAATAAAATAGCAGCCGAGAAAACACAGGATGCCAACAGGATAAAAGTGATGAAATATTTAGAAGAAAATTTCATTAATAAAAATAAATTAGGTGTGGCTACGGGTGAAGGATTTTATACATACCCAAATCCAGCTTTTCAAAAAAAGGATTTTTTGAAGTAGAAAAAATAAATCTATTATTGGAAGTTTATATTGTGTTGTTTTAGAGTTCGTTGACCAACAATTGGAATTCATGATAATAAGGATATGGTAGGCAAAGGTTTTAGCTATTTTTGAAAATGCACAATTTTCTGATTTCAACTGAATAAAAAATACGAACGCACAACAATGGCTATAAGTAATTGCTTGTTCTCGCCTACTTCTGAAAATCCTCGCGGATTTTCAGTTTGGTGTGTACTTGCTAAGTTAAGTGCTAAACCACGCAACTACTCATAGCCGAGACCGTTGTGTGCCATTTGAAAAATAAAAAATTTAGGCGAAATTTGACCCATGGATAGATCAATAGACATAGAAAACGAACGAGACGAGCTTAATGAATGGGTACTTAGAAGTATGGAGTTATTCGAAGAAACTCCTTATCTCGACAATCTATTGGCTATTTACCCCCTTGAAACCGCTGTCCCAAACCACATGGAACAGAGACTTAAAAGAAGGATTATTTCAGCACATCAAGGGAGACGAACAGACGAATTGATTCAAATACTTCAAGGGGAAGTAAAATTCCCTTATGACGAACCACTTGCTTATTTGATAAAAGAAGTGGAGAACTGTCGAACCTCTAACCCGAGACAGATTAATAGAATTGCAAACACCTTATATGCAATGACAGCAGATGAATTGGTAGTTAGGCTAGAATCTGCTCCAAAGATCAATCAGCAAATGGGACCCATGTTCACAAATTGGGTGAGAAACAATTTTGAGCTGTTGAATCTCGAAGATTTTGAAGAATCAACAGAAGGGATCTTTGTATTGAGTTCTTCTGAAGAAGACGGAAAGACATTCGTAAACGAAACACTTAATCAGAATTTACAAAAACGTCCAGATTTAGTAGCGAAGGTGAATGAAACCTACATTATTGGAGAAGCAAAATGGATTGGTCGCTCAGGTGGAAATCAAAATAACCAAGTTAAGGATGTCTTGGATTTCTGTAGAGATCAACGTGGAGATGTTATAAGGGTTGGAATCATTGACGGATTTCCTTGGGCGACTAAAAAGACGAGTGGTTCTATAATAAACGATAAGGTTAACGTCCTTGTACAAGAATTTCCCTACGATATTGTCAGTGCTCTTTTGCTCGAAGAGTATCTAGAAACACACCTTTAATCGAGCGGCACATATTCCAAAAACTCAAAATCTATTTGATCTTTTGTAAAGGTTTTATTGATTACTTCTAGAGAGTGAGTTGAATTATCGACACCAATCCATTTTCTACCTAATCTATTTGCAACCCTCAGAGTACTACCTGAACCAGCAAAGCAGTCGAGTACAATAGAATTTTGATTGGAAGAGTTTTCAATTATTCGCTCAAGTAAATCGTAATTCTTTTGTGTCGGATAGTCAACGTAGGAAAGTCCTTTGTCCTTGTACTCCCAAACATCTTGAATTTTGAATCCTTTGTGTTCGCTAGCTAAAACAATTTTTCTTGGATTTCCTGTATTCGACCATTCAATCAAGCCTTTGTTATCAAGTTCATCCAGCACATCACGACTATATCGCCAATGTCTGCCCTTTGGGGGCATCAGACCTTTCCACTCCAAGCCTGTATCACCATTGACTGTTTTGCCAGGTGCATGAATTGGGTTTGTAGTATAGTATCCATGCTTTGGATGCTTTTTGGGAAATAACACCTTCCTTTTCTCTTCTGACATCGGCTCTTTAATGTCGTTCCATATCTGACTATCTCTGTTCTTGGCATAGTACAAAATCATATCCGAATAGTTTCCATAAGCGTTTCGTGCGAAGTTCTTGGGGTTACATTTTATTCGAGTGATGTCATTAATGAAATTCTGATAACCGAAAACTTCATCCATTACTATTTTCACATAATGTCCTATTTTCTTGTCAATGTGAAGGTAAATACTGCCTTTATCAGACATCAATTCCTTCATTAAGAAAAGCCTCTTTCTGATGAACTCAAGAAATTCACTATCGACTAACTTGTCAGAGTAGGCGGAGTGCTCATCAATGGAGTTGAAATCCTGACCAGTACCAAATGGTGGATCGATGTAGACTAAATCAATAAGCCCTCTGTGAGTGTCAAGGAGTTTTTTTAAAACGAAGTAGTTATCACCAAAGATGAACTTGTTCTCGGTTTGCTTTGATTCTTTAATTGTTTTTAATTCACCATGCGTGATTCCATGAACTACCTCGAATTCATCTGCTTTATCAGTATATTGAAGAGTACAATTCTTGGTTCTTCTCAAATAAGAAATTGACGGTTCTTGGGCAGTTGAGTTTGAATTGACAAAACTCTCAAAGTCATTAGCAGTAATTCTGTAACTCTTGTTTATCTTGACTGCATTAAGCTCTTTTGCTTTGATGTACTTTGATACCGTTTGTCTCGTAACTTTCAGGTGTTGAGCCACTTCATCGACAGTTAGGAAACTTGAATGCTTCATAAGAAACGAATTTAGGGTCAAATTAACGCATATTAACGCAAATAAACAAGTGACATGAATAGAAAAAAGAGAAAAAACGGCACACAACAACGCATATAGTGCATACCCTTCGGGATACGCACCATATGCGCTCCGTTATAGCCAATTAAGAAATCTACAATGAGAGTTTCAATACTTATATTTCTGACTTTACTTCTATTTAGTTGTACCGACAATCGATACAATAAAATGGAATTTCAGGCAATTCAAGATATCGCCAATGACTATTTAAGAATAAAAGATTTAAATCAAAGTCGAATTAAACCGCCACCTCCAGTTGAGAATGATGAAATCCAAATTGCCCCTGACACTATTAAAAGGCAAGACACTTATAAGGTTTTCGTATCTGACGCTTTGTTACCAATTTCACAAGTCAAAGAAGATAATCAATGGATGTTTGACAGAATTTATGAAAATCCACATCTCGACAGTATTGCGAATTCAATAGTTGGTTCAAAGAACTTTAAGAAACTAAAATATCGGGAGTTTAATAAAAGTAGATTGGAATTTGCGAAACCTTATCGGCAATTTGTTGACCACAAAAAGGAAATTGGAAAAGACGAAGAGTATGTAATTTTAAGTTTTTCAAGAATCTGTTTCAGCGCTAACGACAAATACGGTCTAGTGGTGATTGACTATGAGCACGGATGGCCAAATGGGACTGGTGGTGGTTTTAATCGTCCATATCTGATTGAAAAAAAGAATAACGAATGGAAAGTAATAGATGAATAATAACTGGCTATAACAAATTGCAAATTGCATTGCGGGTGCAGTGGTGTACTCTTTCTTCACTCCGTTCTGACCGTCATGCACAAAAAAAACCGGTCAATAAAAATCAACCGGCATATATTTTAAGATTCAACGACTCTTATTCGTCAAGCTTGTCAAGAGCAAAAGCATAAGCACCCAGCGAAATGGCGCGGCTTGCTCCAATGCGGCTGATTCCCACGGCCAACATCGGCTCCGGGTTGTACACCACTGTTTTATTGCTTTGTGGAACTTTAATTTCAACCGCTTTCTGATGCAATAAAGCAGATAAGCCCTCTTCGGTATCGGCACTCACTACTTTCTGCACTAACCGCGGCATCGTTTCGCCATCCGGCAAATCAAGCGTACCATTCATCTCAGCCAATGCTGCGGGCATAATTAGTTCGGCAGCACCGGAGAGTCCGCCTCCAATCACGATCAAGCCATCAAACGTGGTAGCCAGGTGCGTCAATACATCCCCCAACGATTCACCAACCGATGCAAAAGCTTTTGTCGCTGCTTCACTGTTTCCGGGACGCATGCCTTTGGCAATTTCGAAAATATCTTTCGGCGTCAGTTCATCGGCATTCGCGTCTCCGCTGTACTCACCGTAATGACGTTTTACCGCACGAATGGAAACACCGTCTTCGGCACACCAATTGGCATTCAGTTTATTCCGGTAGGCATAAATTTCCGCTGCCATGGCATTGTCGCCAATAATGAGTTTGCCTTCGCGCACCAAACCGCCACCCAGACCGGTTCCCAGCGTGATTCCTACCAGGTTGTGGTACCGTTTGGGTGAACCGGCATCTTTCAGACTTGTATTGATTTCGGGAAGAAAACCTCCCAACGCCTCACCATAAGCATATAAATCGCCATCGTTGTTGATGTAAACAGGCAGATTGAATTTCTCTTCCAGGAACGGGCCGAGTGCCACACCACCGCGGTAACCGGGCAGATTCACCAAATCACCAATAATTCCATTGGGATAGTCGGCCGGACCGGGAAAAGCAAAACTAATTGCTACCGGCTCCTCCTGCAGTTCTTCTTTCACCCGGGAAAAGCCATCGACCATGTTGGCGAGACTTTTTTCCAGATTGTCTCCGTTCGACGGTAATGTAATGGGTTCAACAATATTTTCGCCGCCGCGAATGGCTGAAAAGACAAAGTTGGTTCCTCCTGCATCGAGTGTCATCACCACACGCTTGTCATCGAATAAGTTCATTGGTTTACAGTTTTTGTGAATTTCGGAGGTTGAAAATACAAAATTCCCTCTAAAACGTGTTGGACTTTTGACGGTTTGGAAAGTCTCTAAACAAAAAAAGGGCCCGGAATTTTCCGGGCCCTTTTCAATTTGGTATTATTTCTTACATATCCAGATTTTTCTGAATCAGTTGCTTCAGTTGTTTTGCCTGCGGATCACTCGGATCGAGTTTCACAGCTTTATCAACATAAGGCATTGCGGCTTTGAAATCAACCTTTGCTTTCGCAACCTGTGCTTTGTACTTGTCATCGGTTGTTTTGTACTTGCCTGCTTTTACATCGTTAGCAGCAGACTGCAGAATGGCAGCACCTTTTTTGTAGTGCGCATTTCCTTCTTTCAGGTAATAAACGCCCAAAAAGGACTTAATCTTCTTACTATTCGGGTACTTTTGGAGGCCCGTTTCAAGCGTTGACTCAAACTTGGCCATGTTATTCAAGTGCCGGTAAGAGTTAGCAATGTACAAATACGCATACTCAGCTTTGTAACTTGCGTCAGCCGCCATGGTGAAATACTTGATGGCTTTGTTCCACTTCTTGATTTTGTAAGCAGAATAACCTGTGTTGTAAATCATCACATAATCCGGATCCTGGTCGCCCCAGTTGGCAATAGCTTTCTCGAAATTGGTAAGCGCTTTTGCATAGTCCTTCGAACGCAAAGCTTCATTTCCCGCATTTTTCGATGCGATTGCATCCGCCTTTTGGTCCTGTGCAAAAGAGGTTGCCAAAAATCCTACACTAAAAATTAAAACAGCGATCAGTTTCTTCATTGTTGCTCCTATTTTAAATTGTCTATCAATATATTTATGTTCTATAGAATGCTTTTATTTAGCTCAAAAATAATGATTTTAAAAAAATATGAAAGTAGTTACATGTATATTTTTCATCCTCGCTTAATACACTTGGCCACTGAATATAATAGTATCTACTCATAAATCTTATGCTTTTACCGGAATCTCCCCCTAAAAAAAGACGGGCGATAACCATAAAACAGAAATCAGGGGTTGTACCGGTCTTTGTGGTAAAACTTCAAGATATTCTGAATCATATCGATGTACCCTTTGGCATTTTTATTTTCCGGTTCAACCGATACAACCGCGTTGAAACAATTGAGGGCCTTTCCCCACTCCTGCATTTTGTAATAGCTCATTCCCAAAAGCATATTGACCGCTGAATCCAATTCATTGATCTCATCGTTATTCAGTAACGAGAAAACCTCTTCCAGTTCGCCCCGCTCGTATGCTTCTTTCGCTTTTGTCAATTTCTCATTCATAGGTTGAAATTTCAATTACCCGTTTTCCTGACACACTGTATTACGAAAACTGTGCCATATTTTGTTTAATATAGATTTACTATTCAGGATTTGATATTGTCGGCACGTCCAACAGACAGCACACCATGCACATTGCGTAATTTTTGGATTAGAAAATCGAGGTGCTCCAGGTCGTTTACATACACCCGCAACGTTCCTTCGAAATTCCCGTTTTCCGAATTCACTGATATCGAGCGCATCTGCACACCGACGTCTTTGGAGATGATGTGGGAAATATCGCTGACGAGTCCCATTTCATCTGTCCCGGAGATGTGGATGGTCGTCTGGAATGAGTTCCGTTTCCCGGTATCCTTCCACCGGGCCCGGATGACACGGTAAGGATAGCGTTCGAACATCTGCGGCGCATTGGGGCAGTTCATCCGGTGGATTTTAATCCCCTCGCGAATAGTCACAAAACCAAATATGTTGTCGCCGAAAATCGGATTACAGCATTGTGCCAACTTGTAATTGATGTTCCGGATGTCATTATCAATCACCAGGAAATCGCCGCCGGTGTCGAACGTCAAATCCTTCAGGTCCGAAGCCGGCAAAATCTCGGACAACTTATCCTTGGTTGTCTCTTCCTCTTTTTTGCCGGTCAGAATATCCTTAATCTCCAGCGGCTCAATTTTCCCCACCGAAATATTGTAGTACAGATCGGCGGCTAACTTCAACTTGTAGTGCTTTAACAAGTCGCGGATGACCAGGTCATTGTAGTCTATTTTCCAGTTTTTCAGCTTACGCAGAAGCATCTCTTTGCCGTTATCGGCTTCCTTTTTCTGCTCCTCATTCAAACTGGCCTTGATGCGCGACTTGGCTTTCGACGTCACCACAAATTCGAGCCAGTCGAGCTTCGGCTTCTGATTGTTGGAGGTTTCTACCGAGATGTGGTCGCCGTTTTTCAGCTTATGCTTCAGCGTTACCATCCGGTCGTTCACCTTTCCACCGGTGCAATGATCGCCCACAGCCGAGTGTATTTCATAGGCAAAATCGAGCAACGTTGAACCTGCCGGCAGCTTTTTCAGATCACCTTTCGGTGTGAAAACGAAAATTTCGTCTTCGTATATATTCACCTTGAACTCCTCGATGAAATCGACCGGGTTCATTTCGGGATTCTCCAGTATCTCGCGGATATTCTTCAGCCAGTCGTCCAAATCCGAAGAGCCTTTCCCTCCTTTGTAGCGCCAGTGAGCCGCCAAACCGTTCTCGGCTACGTCGTCCATCCGGCGCGTACGGATTTGCACTTCCACCCAACGTTTTCCCGGCCCCAACACTGTCGTGTGAAGCGACTCGTAGCCATTGGATTTAGGGATGGTGATCCAGTCGCGCAAGCGTTCGGGATTTGACTGGTACTCTTCGGTAACTACCGAAAAAGCCTGCCAGCAATCCGATTTTTCATCTTCCGGTTTCGAGTTTAAAATAATACGAATAGCAAACAGATCGAATACTTCATCAAAGTCGACTCCCTTCTTTTTCATCTTGTTCCAGATGGAGAAAATCGATTTGGTCCGGGCCTTCATTTCAAAATCGAAACCGCGTTTTTTCAGCTTTACTTCGACGGGCTTGACAAATGCAGACACAAAGTTTTTTCGTTGTTCATCCGTTTCCTTCAGTTTATCGACGATGTGCTGATAATCTTTGGGATGTAAATACTTCAGCGAAATATCCTGTAACTCGGAATTGACCTTGTACAGCCCTAAACGGTGAGCGAGCGGGGCATACAAATGCATGGTTTCATGCGCATGCTTCTTGTGCACCGAATGCGGATACCGGTCGAGTGTACGCATATCCTGCAGCTTGTCCGCAATTTTAATCAGGATAACCCGCACATCGCCCGAAAGGGCCAGCATCAGCCGTCGGAAGTTCTCACTTTGCAGCGCCAGGTTATCGGTGTTGATGCCATTTATTTTAATCAGGCCATCGAGTATTTCGGCCACGACTCTGCCAAATAGCTTTTCGATTTCCTGCCGGGCTTTGGTTTCTTCCTCTTCGGTGTACACGTTGTGCAGCAACGCTGAAATCACCGAATCCGACGCCAGTCCAATTTCGTTGGCAGCCAGGCGTGCTACCGCGATGGAATGCAAGATAACCGGGTCGCCATTCGACCAGGTTTTGTCGCCAATCTTCTCCCTCGCGAGCTCAAATGCACCGTGTACCTGTACCAGTTCCTGGTCACTGAAACTGCGCGAGCAGGCAGCAATCAGTTTATTATACTCTTCTGAAATAAGTTCGTTAAAGCTTTCCGTCACTTGCTGTCAATTTACAAATCCGTCACTGCATAAAATTAGCAAATATGGGAGGAGAAAGGAAATCGGGTTTTCACTTCACCGGATCGGTGCCGACTGGCGAAGTCCTGTAAAGATCAGTCTGCGGGTATCCGCCCGGGGTGTTGTAAACTCCACCGTTGTAGGGGTTTCCAACCTTACTGATACTGAATTCGGCCTGCATGCTAAACTTGTCGGAAAACTTATAACCAACAAACAAAGAACTACCATAATTCGTCAGGTTTTTCACTGCCGGATTCAACTCATTTTCAGATTGAAAAGTATTTGAAACGAATCCGGTTCCGCCCAAGAATAATTTTTCGTTAACAGCGTAGGTCGCCTGCCCCAGGAAAGACGCATAGTAATACCGGCCGCTCATCACCGGATATTCATTCAGGTAGTAAGAATAGAGGGGCATATCCTCCAAACGGGTCACTCCCATCGTTCCCAGCATATCGACGCGCCAGCGCTTATGAGGCGAAAAACTAAATCGCGGAGCCACATATTGATTGAAGCCGTATCCATGTTTAAAATTGGTAAATACCGACGTCCCGACTTCAACACCAAAGTCATGCGGCATGACAGAATCCGTTGACGATTGCTGCAATTGAAGCGACAGAGGCACTGACATTTCCGGTTTTTGCACCGACAATGAATCCGGCTCCCCGGCCAGGGCAGTCTGCACAAAAATGGCCATAAAAAGCAACGTCAATACGCTATATTTCATCCTCATAATCATCAACTTAAAAATACGAGCCCGGCTTAGAAATATCCTACGCTCAAGATTGTAAATATCCTCCATCTTTCCTAACAAAAACCAGACCATCAAGAATATGAACAGGGGGTTTTATTTTTTGATAAATTGCCGTAACTTTTCTCAGAATATTGCCCTTTATCGATATCAATCTTTAACCTAAATAAGTATTCCATGATGAAAACTTTACTCTCCCTCCTAAAGGTATTTACTTTGATGAGTATCGTATTGCTCTTCAGTAAATGTACAAGCGACCAGGGTGTTCCCGTGGATGAGCCTGTAAAACAAACTATCCCCCAGTCAGATGCATCAGGATATCTGACACAAGTCAACGAAGTTATTCATTTCCGTCCATTCGACGGCCAAACGAAATCTGCTACTGTTAATCCGGTACAAGGACTCACCCTGGTTCACAAGGCAAATGTAAGTGCCCCTGAGGCCGATTTGCCATTGAGTGCCTCTTGCCTTTACGTTAAAGATGACATAGCAGTGATAGGCTATAACGTTCAGGGAACCGAATTTGGCGGTGCATTTCAGATTATAAAGTTCAAGGAAGAAACCGAACAGGTAGAAACGGTCGTATCCAATCTGCCCGTCGATGTGAACGACATCATGCTGAAGGATAACATCGTGTATATGGCCTGTTCCGATCCGAAAACCGGTGCAGCACTCTATACCTATAATTTAACTACCTCGGAATTCACCCGCGCTTTCATTCTTTCGAAATTGCTGGAAGGACAAACAGTTGCTTCGGCAAACGGTTTGGTTTTATCGGATTCGGAAGCCATGTTGTCTGCCGGAAATACCAACGGTGGTCTGTTTTGGGTTTCGGAAGGGACCGAAGGTTTTAGTGGACTTAACTATTACGGAGCCACTTCAGCCAGTTCGATAGCGATGAGTCCGGATGGAAATCACCTGGCCTTGTTGGTCGGTGGTAACGAAGGCGACAAAGCCAGCCTTGTTTTGACCGGAACCGATGGCACTTTTGAGAAGACCATTACGTTGTCTGATGAGCCGGTAACGCATCAGAATGTCGCAACCGAAAATATGTACAGTGGAAAGACCAAGGTGCGTTTCATTACCGATAATATGGTGATTGCCACATTGGGAAGTCAGGGAGCAGTGGTCGTTAATCTCACTACTGATGAGGTTCAGTCTACCCCGCCTTCGATGTTACACGCAGGAAACTCAAACAGCTTTGCTTTCGATGACAAATTCGTTTACTACGGTAATGGTGCCGATGGCTTGTACCTGGCCCGTTACGATACCGAAAATCCTTCGCTGATGGTATACCCGGTATGGGTTTGGGATACGCAATCCAGTGCACCTCCGGGATCGGTCAACGATGTAGCATCCGATGGTTCGAAGTGGATAGTTGTCGCCAAAGGGCTTGACGGCGTACATATTTTGAAATTCGTCGACGATGGATGTGGCTGCAGTTTCTAATGGCAGTGCACAGAACTTCGACTAGCAAGAGATAAATAGTACTAAGCAATCGATAAATCAGCAAAGAACTCAGGCCGGTGAAAATCCGGCTTGAGTATTTTTATAGGAGCCCAACTAACAAAATGAGGAATGAGTGTTTTGTCGCCGCATTTATAAAAATTACCACGAAAGCTTTTACCTCTTTCCAGTCCAATCATCGAAAAAGGAATCTCAACCGTGAGGTTCCAGTCCGATAGAACATCTTCAGGCGGCAATGTATCCGGATGTAAACTGGAGTTGCGTCTAATCAATGCCAACTCTTCCGCCTGCAAACGCCGCCTGCTCTTACGCTCAGCTCCTACCGCAGACAAACAGACTCCCAGCGCATTGAACTCAAAATTTCGGTAATTTTCATTCTCCTGAAGGAAAAATTCCACACACGAATCTTCATAAACCGGCTCCTGGTCGTTTCGGTTAACAGCTCTCACATAATCCTTACGAACCACGTAATGCAGGAACAGCGAATGACCGGAATGTCCCAGGTATACATCAACTTCCGGCTTGTGCGGAAATTCTTGCCAATTGATTTGCTGAAGCTGAAGTGCTAATCCTTCTGTCGGAAGCAGTTCTCCAGCATTCTCTGTAGTAAGTGCCGAAAGATATGGAATCGTTGGGATAGTCATCATGTTCGGTAATTTGGTTGGTGCAAGCTACGAAATCCATTGGGCACAAAAAAGCCGGAAAACCTCTATGATGATTTTCCGGCTTCAACAAGATCCATTAAAATAATTACTTCCTCACAGATGCCTCCTTGTGCACCCGCTCCAGTTCGACCGTAAAATGCCGAAGAATGGGTGCTTCGTGGGTAATGCTAAATCCATGTTTTATCTGGTCTCTGCGGTCGTAAACATTCTTCAGTACCGCAGCTACATAGTGCATATGATTGTTGGTATAAACTCTCCGGGGAATGGCCAAACGAACTAATTCCAGTGCCGGATACCGGTTTTCCCGCGTATGCGGATCACGATCGGCCAACAATGTTCCAATTTCCACGCCACGAACTCCACCTTCGACATAAAGCTCAACAGCCAGCGTCTGAGCAATGTACTCCTCTTTGGGAACATGTGGAAGAAAACGTTTGGCATCCACAAAAACAGCATGTCCACCAATGGGTTGCTGAACGGGAACGCCATACTCTATGAGCTTATCACCCAAATATTTTACCTGCTGAATACGAGTATCGAGGTAATCGAAATCAACGACTTCCTGAAGACCTACCGCCAGTGCATTCATGTCGCGGCCGCTCATGCCACCGTACGTGACAAAGCCCTCGAACATGATAGTGTGCATCGAGCATTTATCTACCATCTCTTTTTCCCGGAAGGCCATAAACCCGCCAATGTTTACCAAACCGTCTTTCTTTGAACTCATGGTCATTCCATCGGCATAGGAGAACATTTCCCGGACAATTTCCTTGACAGAATGATTCCGGTAACCGGGTTCCCGCATTTTGATGAAATAGGCATTTTCTGCAAAACGAGCTGCATCGAAAATAACGGTAGTGCCGTATTTTTTCGCCATCTGGTACACATCCTTCAGGTTCTGCATGGAAACAGGCTGACCGCCGGCGGTGTTACAGGTAACCGTTACAATAATCATAGGAATGCGCTCTTTCGGGTTCGAAATCAGCACATGCTCCAGTTTATCCAGATCGACATTTCCTTTGAACGGATGCTCTTTGGTGGTATCGTACGCTTCTTTGATGGTACAATCGACCGCATCAGCATGACGGAATTCGATGTGACCTTTGGTTGTATCGAAATGCGCATTACCCGGAATCAAATCGCCTTCTTTAATCAATGACGAAAACAGCACATTTTCGGCTGCCCGTCCCTGGTGACTGGGAAGAAAATAATCGAATCCGGTAATGTCTTTGATGGTTTCTTTCAGATGAAAATAGGAAGAAGAGCCGGCATAACTCTCGTCACCAGTCATGATCGCTCCCCACTGCTGGTCGCTCATAGCGCCCGTACCGCTATCGGTCAGCAAGTCGATAAATACCTGCTCGCTACGAAGATTAAATAAATTGTATTGGGCTTTTTTTATCCACGCTTCACGCTCCTTCCGGGTACTTTTCCGGATAGGTTCCACCATCTTAATTTTATAGCTTTCTGTAAAAGGTAAATCCATCTTAATTTGAGAATTTAGGGTGTTCAGGTAAAATCCGGCTTTCGCCGAATCAATCATCTAGAAGTATTAGAATGCGATGGATTAACAAAAGGAATCCCTGTTCTTCAGATTCCTGTACAGCTGAAACATCAGCCACAATGTGTGAATGGACATTTTCATGTTAACTCCCTTACTTATGTTACAAATATAGGGAATGCAACAGGTGTCGACGGGAAAAGAAGTCGAAAAGGGTAATTCCAATTTTTATTTTAACGGGTGTTCTTCAGCATGGGGTTGTCGCGAAAAATAGCGGTCGTTTCCATATATCACATTGATTTTTCCCGGTAGGATCTCCAACGTATAATGCCCTCGTTTTAGGGTCTCTCCGTCCGATTCACCGGGGATGGGCTTATCCGATTCAAATCGAATCTGACGCGCTGTGTGGGTCGTTACATGCTTGTCCTTTATAAAGCTTCCGTTGTATAAACCGGTAAAATTTCGGAGTATTCCCCACAAGCCTATCCGTCGGATGACTGTTACCTGAAATTCTCCGTTATCGGGAATAGCTCCGGGAGTCTGCATCATGCCGCCGCCGTTGAATTTCCCGATGCCCACGCTAGCGCTAAACAGCACAGTTTCAAACGGCTTTTCATCGACAAAATAACGCAACCGCCGGCTTCGATACGATAAATAACTGGAAACCAAGCTTTGTATATATACCCGAATACCTGACTTGCCTTTGTCCTTCAAACGATTGGCGCGGGCTGCTGTCATCGCATCGAAACCAAACCCGGCCATGTTCATAAAATACCGAGTCACCGTTTCATTGGGACGACGAATGGTGATTTTTCCCACATCCTGCCGGATGGTTTTGCCTTCCAGAATGGTTTCGATGGCCTTCTTGTATTCATCCGGTATCCCGAAAGTGCGAATCCAGTCGTTTCCGGTTCCCACCGGAATCATCCCGATAGTTACCTCTTCCGGTGAACAGGTATCTTGTTTAAAGACACCATTCACCACTTCATTTAGTGTTCCGTCACCTCCGGCGATAATAATATTCCGGTAACCGGCTGCTACCATTTCACCCGCAAGGGAAATTGCATGTTTCGGATAGTCGGAGGTCACCATATGGAAATTAATTTTGTGCTTTTTCAGCAGCTTCATAATCTTTCCTTTATCGTGCGCTCCTCTTCTACTTCCAGCATGCGGATTCAGAATAACCAGCCAGTCAGATTGTACCATTTTTTTCGAAAATTATGTTCCGAAGATAGTAAAATTGAGATCAAGCAAGCAGAGTGGAAAATGTGTTATGCATCATCCGGGGAATTCCGGCTCATCTTGTCGAGAAATTCATCGATAAACAGATTCATGTGGTCAAAATGGGAACCTTCCCAGAATACCTTTCCGCAGTCGGTGCAACGATAAAAGCGGTCAAAATAGCGGCGCGTTCCCGTTTCCAGCCTTTCCTGCACTTCCTCTTTGGGTACCTCTATCATTGGCCCGTTGCATTGCATACAGCGGGTAAAGGGACGAATGGACCGAATGAGTCCAAAGTGTTCAATCACTTCCGAAAGTTGCTTTTTAGACTGTTGCGAACGAAGCCAGTAGCCTAATTTCACGCGATTGTATTTCAGAATCCCAAGGTCGCGGGTCAATACAATCCGGTTCTCCGTTTCAGCAATATCAGCAATCACATCGTCGTCCATCCGGTTACGGTAAAGCGTGTCGAAGCCCAGCATACGAAGATACTTCGCCAGCTTTCCCAAATGTACATCCAGAATGAAATGCACTTCAGAGGGTAGCGGCGTACGCAGATGAATAACCGAGCTATCATTTAACAATTCAGCTACCGGATACACATTCACCAGGTCGCCCGAAGCCAGCAAAGCACCAAACGAGACCGACTTGCCGTTTATCGTCAGCACATCGATTTCGACGTGGGGAATACCGGCTGATTCGACGGCATCTTTTACCGTTTGCCCTAAATTGAGTTTTACCCTGAAAGGCTTTTGCCGGTAATCTGACGGAAGAAAATCGTTCAGGTTACCAAAGGCACGAATCCATATGAAGGAAAGTTTACTCATCGAATCGTCTGGCTAGTAAAGGTAAGAAAACCTTTTTCGGGATACGACATTTGGGCTTTTAACAGCCAAACGGACGACTTTGCGCGTCATTTTTCGGCTTCAGCAGAAAAAAATAGAAAAAGCCTTTTAAATTTGCAGCCGGAAAATCATCAAAATACAATATCTGTAAGACTTATAACGTATGGGACGCGCCTTTGAATACCGCAAGGCCAGGAAGCTGAAACGCTGGGGCACCATGGCCAAGACCTTTACCAAACTGGGAAAAGAAATCGCAATCGCTGTTAAATCCGGTGGCCCCGATCCGGTAGCTAACTCACGCCTTCGCGTGTTGATTCAAAATGCCAAAGCGGCCAACATGCCCAAAGACAATGTCGAAAGGGCTATTAAACGTGCCGTATCGAAAGATCAGGACGATTACAAAGAGCTGGTTTACGAAGGTTACGGACCTTACGGAATTGCCGTATTGGTAGAAACCGCTACTGATAACCCCACCCGCACCGTGGCTAATGTGCGTAGCTATTTCAACAAATGCAACGGATCGCTGGGAACTTCAGGTTCAGTGGAATTCATGTTCGAGCACAAATGCAACTTCAAGGTCAAAGGCAAAGAAGGACTCGACCTGGAAGAGCTGGAACTGGAATTGATTGATTTTGGGGTGCAGGAAATATTTGCTGAAGACGACGACATTCTCATTTACGGAGATTTTGAATCGTTCGGACCAATCCAGAAATACCTGGAAGAGAACGAATTTGAAATTGTGAGCGCTGAGTTCGAGCGTATTCCGAACGACACCAAAGAATTGAATGAAGAGCAAGTAGCCGAGATTGAGAAGCTACTGGGCAAGCTGGAAGAAGACGACGATGTGACCAATGTCTTCCACAATATGAAAGAAACGGAGTAAATATCTCCTCAAAAGATACAGTTAAAAAGCCCTGAGATGCCATTGCTCCTCAGGGCTTTTTTGTAATTCTCATCTATAATCAAAAATCCAATGAACCTTTCACTTTAAATAGGCCGTTTTCATCACCTCACCAATCGCTTCGTACAATTCGGCTTTTTTAACTGGTTTGGCGATATAACCATGGCATCCGGCTTCCAGCAACTGGTCGCGCTCCTCCAGCATCGCATAAGCTGTTTGCGCTATAATCCGGGTCGTTATCCCCTTCTCTTTTATTTCCTGAAGACATTCGTAACCGCTTTTCACCGGCATATCAATGTCTAACAACACCAAATCCGGCTGCCTCTTATCAAGCATATCCATTAACACCTGGCCGTTGGAAGCATGCTTTATTTCCGATACCCGGTTCTTCAGTATTTCGCGCAAGTACATGTACGAATTCCGATCGTCTTCAGCAATAATAATGCTCAATCCCTGGAATTCATCGACTTTACTTCCGTCTTTCTTACCTCCGGAAAACATCTCTTTCACCGGTTGATACGGAACCGTAAAACTAAAAGTAGTCCCGATATTGGGTTGCGATGTAAACCAGATACTCCCGCCCAAAAGCTCCACAATACCTTTGGAAATACTAAGTCCCAAACCAGCGCCTTCGTGATGTTTATCTTCATCAATCTGCCGGAAGCGTTCGAATATGATTTCGGCCTTTTCAGGAGAAATACCGAGCCCTGTATCTTTTACATAGAATTCGATGAAATTGCCATCTTCGGTTTGTTTCTTAACGAAACCAACCGTAACACTTCCCTTCTGTGTAAACTTCAATGCATTACTCATCAGGTTGTCTATCACCTGTTGCACCCTGATGCCATCGGTATGCAAACGAATGGCGGCGGCATCTTCGGGAAGTTCCAACATCAAATCCAGGTTAGGATTGCTGGTGACCCATGCTGATTTCTCAAAGGTACGGTAACTATTTTCAAGCAGCTTGGCAGGCTCGCAATCAGTTTTGTGTATTCGCAATTGGCCCGCCTCAATTTTGGAGATATCGACAATATCGTTGATGATTTGCAGCAGGCGCTTGCTGGAATTCTGGATAATATCAATAAAATTATCGCGCTCCGGGTCGTCGGGATCCAACTCTCCCAGCAAATTGGAGAAGCCCATAATGGCATTCATTGGGGTACGGATTTCGTGGCTCATGTTGGCCAGAAAAATAGATTTCAACCGATCGCTCTCTTCCGCCTTTTCTTTTGCTTTTAGCAACTCCATGCCTGTTAAAACCTCACGGGTGATATCCTGCAGCGTACCGTGGCGTCTGACGGGGCGTCCCTGCGCATTGTATTCCGTAATGTAGCGTTGCTCGATATGCTTTATCCGGTTATTATTAAGTAACAACCGATGCGTTATTTCGCCAAACATTTCGTTAATTTCAGCGGAAGTATAACACTCTTTCACCTTCTTCCTGTCCTCCGGATGAATTAGCTGAATAAATTCATCGAAGGTAATTTCAAGGGTGCCGGCTTCTAACTCCAGGATGTTACCAATTGCCTCTGAAAAACCAATGTTCATGGTTGTGAGATCGAGTTCCCAGTGACCTATCTGTGCCAGCGTTTGCGCCTCTTTCAACTTCCGCTCGCTTTCCTTCAATGCCTCCTGTGTTCTATAAAAATCGGTCATGTTCCGGGCTACCCCAAGCACGCCAATCAGGTTTCCTTCCGAATCACGCATGGGCGTTTTGATGGTTTCAAATAACGCCTCATGTCCATCGTCAGCGTAGGTCACCCATTCGAGGTTCGTCTGAGCTCCGTCGGTCTCAATGGCTGCTTTGTCTTTTTGACGGAAGAATGTAGCCAAATCACCCGGAAAAAAGTCGTAATCCGTCTTTCCGATTAACTCCCTTATCGGAACTCCCAGCAGCCGTTCAAATTCATGATTGCACGACAAAAACCGACCTTCTTTATCCTTTAGCCAAACTAAATCGGGAATGGTTTCGATAAGTGTTTTTAGCTGTTTCCGTTCATTTTCCAGTCTTAATTTGGCCTCTTTCCGTTCCGTAATATCTCTGACGAACATCATGTGCGCCGGACGCCCGTTATAAGTCAGTGTACTCGCTGTTAGCTCGACAGTGATTAATCGACCATCTTTATGCTGAATAATCGTTTCGTAATTCGTTGGCGCATCTTTTCCAGTGGTTCGTGCAATGTAATATTGCTCTAAGCGAGTACGTTCTGAGGGTGCAATGAATTCCAGAAAATTTCGGTTAACTACTTCATTTCGTGCATAACCAAAAGCCTGTGAAATCATGTGGTTGGCAAACTGAATCAATCCGTCCTGAAGAATCACAATGGTATCACCGGCCCCTTCAACCAACGTCCGGTATTTTTCCTCACTTTCGTGAAGGGCATTCCGGGTTTGCCAGTTTTTATTCTGCTTCAGCATCAACTTTCCCAGCAATACATTCCCAATCGGATAAACCGTCAGGAGCGGCAATGCCAGCTGCGACAACGTTTCCCAGCGCACACTGGCAGGAAGCAAAAGTGAGCAAGCCAACATGGCCAAATGAACCACTACCCCAAGAGAAAGTAACTCCAGAAGTTGATTGCTGCAAAACCAGTTGGGACGGAGTTTTCGCCAAAGAATACCAATGGTTCCGGAGGTAATGATAACGGCTGTTCCCATCCACACGCCGGCACCACCTTCCAGTATCCGGAAGACTCCGGTGGCAATCATGGCAATAACCGTAGGTACAAGTCCAAAGAAAACACCGGATATGGAAAGCATTACCGAGCGGGTGTCGAAAACCAGGCCGGGCTTCATGGTCCATTGCGATAACATCAGAATAATCCCGATAGCGCCCAGTATAACGCCGGTAATTAGTTTATCCGAGATTTTTTTTGAGTTCTCTTCTCCTACCCACAGATAGTCATACAGCATACTGAAGGCCAGAAGAATCGCTGTGTTTTGCAACAGCGCTACCACAATCGAATTATTCATCCTCTATCACTTAGTCAAGGGTGCGAAGATATACTATTTATCAATCTTTTAAGAAAAGATTTCTCATATAGCAGTCATGTTTTTTCCACACATTCAATTTATCCTTGGGTTCGTTATTACAAATTTATAACGATAAAGAAGTGAATAAAATTGTCTGAAACAGGGACGAACTCCCCGATTCATATAGATTGAGTTATACTGAACCAAAACCATGAAATACAGAAGTGTTTATAACCGGACTACAGGAAATTCTTATCGAGAAATTCCAGGAATTTCTCTTTATACTGGTCGCCTACCGGGATGTAGACTTTGCCAAAAACGATGCGGTTTCGTTCGATGGTTTCGATTTTTGCCAGGTTGACAATATACGAACGGTGTACCCGCATAAAGCGGTCCTCGGGTAACTTGGCATCCAGCGCTTTGAGAGAGTTGAGCGACAGAATGGGTTTGGCTTCATTCTGTACGTGCACTTTGATATAGTCTTTCAGGCCTTCGATATACAGGATATTATCGAAGTTAATGCGCCGGATCTTGTATTCTGACTTGATAAAAAGATATTCATTGTTGGCCTCGATTTGCGTATGCGCCTGATGTTCCAGGTTGAACATATTCTGCGCTTTGATAGCGGCCTTCAGGAATTCCTCATAGCTAAAAGGTTTCAGTAGGTAATCGACCGCATTCAGTTTAAAACCTTCCAACGCATATTTTTCATAGGCGGTGGTGAAGATGATTTTAGGCGGAGAAGTCAATGTGCGGGTAAACTCGGTTCCCGATAAGTCGGGCATGTGAATATCGAGAAACAACAGGTCGACCTGCTCGTGTGCCAAAAATTCCATGGCATCGAGCGGATTGTCGAACGTATTCACCAGTTCCAGGAACGGTGTTTTCTGAATGTAGCCCTTGATCAGTTGCAGGGCAAGAGGTTCGTCGTCGATAGCTATGACCCGCAGATTCATTTTTTCGGTTTTTAGGTTGATTTCACAAGACAATTTCTTTATGACTCGCTAATCTGAATAGTTAGCAGCACCCGGAACATCTCATCATCCTCATCAATTTCCAGTTTATGTTTTCCCGGGTAAAGCAGCTTCAGGCGTTTCCGGGCATTTTCCAGACCTATCCCCGACTCTTTTTCTTTCGGTTTCCCGGAAAGCACTTTGCTGTTCCGGCACATGAAATTAATCTTCCCTTCATCAACCTGCAGTACGATGTCGATGAATGATTTTTCGCGGTAGCTGATACCGTGCTTAAAAGCGTTTTCGATGAACGGAATAAACAACAATGGCGACACGTCGATATTTTGGGTCTCTTCCGGAAACGAAACATTGACGGTTACCTTTTCGTTGATGCGCAATTTCATTAAGTCGAAATAGTTACGCATGAAGCTAATCTCTCTTTCCAATGGGATTAACTCGCTCTCCGATTCGTACAACAAGTACCGCATCATGTGCGAGAGTTTCAGTACTGCCTCTCCCGCATCGTTCTGATTGAGGCTGATCAACGAATAGATATTGTTCATCGTATTGAAGAAGAAATGCGGACTAATCTGGCTTTTCAGCAGGGCCAATTCTGAATTCAGCTTAGCTTTTTCCAAATCTTTTCGTTCTGCTTCATTCTTTGCCAGTTTACCCATTACCCGCAGCCCCATAGCAAATCCCGAAACAAGTATGCTCGTCACTAAATAAATGTAAATATGGAATTCCCGTGGCGGTGGTTTCGGGAAGTTATTCTTCTTCCAGATTTCCCGCATAGCCTCCATGAACCGTTGCTCATCTGCCGTCACCAACAGGTGATTTCCCCAGTCGCTCACCCAGTAAAGTGCAAAAACCATAACCGATATCAGCAGAAAGTACATCCATTTCCGGTCTTTCAGGAAGAACCGGGGAATCAGCCAGATGTAATTGATGTAAAACACTGCTGCATACACCGCCGTGTTGAAGTAAAGCCGTCCCGACATCATTCCGCTGCGCCCCCAAGCCAGCATCATCAGGTACTGTGGCAGGAAGAAGAGGAAAATCCAGGCCAGCACATGCAACAAAATATGCAGGCGATTACCGGAAAGTAGTTTTCGTTTCATTTGTAATGGTTTGTGCCCGTGCTGCTGAGATGAATTTCAGCAGCACGGGCAAGGATTTATATCCTGAAGTCTCTAAGATAGCAGAATTTACTCATACCGGAGGGCATCAATCGGATTTAAGCCGGCGGCCTTTCGGGCCGGATACCATCCAAAGAAGATACCGATGGCCGAGCAGACAAAAAACGACAGAATCACCGAACTGGACATCACATACACCGGCCACCCCATGATGGAACCGACCAGATTGGAAGCCAGGTAGCCCAGTATAATCCCCAGTATTCCCCCGATGACACTCAGCAGAACCGATTCGATGAGGAACTGCATCAAGATATCGATACCGCGGCCGCCGATGGACATCCGCAGCCCGATTTCGCGGGTACGTTCGGTCACCGACACATACATGATGTTCATGATACCGATACCGCCCACCAACAGCGAAATGCCGGCGATGGCACCAAGCAGGGCTGTCAGTACGTTGCTGATGGATGAAAAGGTACTCACCAGTTCCGATTGGGAGAACACCCGGAAGTCATCATTGTCGTTACCGGTCAGCTTATGTGATTTGCGCAACGCATTTTCCACTTCCGTGATGGCTGCATCGGCTTTTTGTTCGCTGGCGGCCGACATGCTGATTCCCTGGATATAGTCAATGGCCAGAATCCGCTTCTGAACCGTTGTGTAGGGCGCCATGATGATATCATCCTGGTCACGGCCGAACGAGTTCTCGCCCTTTGCGGCCAATACACCAATGATCTTCATCGGGACTTTATTAAAACGGATATTCTGTCCTACCGGATTGGCATCTTTCCCAAAAAGCTTTTCTACCACCGTTTGTCCTACCAGGCAGACTTTCCCCATTGTCTTTATTTCGCTTTCTGTGAACATACGTCCGCTCGACAGGTCGTACTTTTTGATGTTCAGGTACTGGTCATTGATACCGAATATCGATGTCGGCCAGTTTTCGTTGCCATATACCACCTGGCCGCTGGCCCGCAGTTCGGGCGAGACGGCTACAACATCGGGGCAACTTTTCTCTACCGCGGTAATATCTTTCAGCGTCAGCGACTCTGCATTCGAGTTTCCCAGCTGTACGCCTCCTCTTTCCTGGGAAGCCGGCATCACCTGGATGAGGTTGGTTCCCATGGACGACATCTGCTGCTGGATGCTTCGCTTCGAACCTTCGCCAATGGCCAGCATGGCAATCACCGAGGCCACCCCGATGATGATACCCAGCATGGTTAAGAATGCCCTGAATTTGTTTCTTCGCAAGGCATTGATGGCTATTTTGAATAGATTGGAAATATTCATCTCGCTAAGGTTTTAAAGTGAAACATCCACATCCTCGTCGGGAGGAAGGTTATCCAGCATTTCCTGCGCGCTCAGCCGGTCAGTCACCGGATGTTCGCCTTTGATCAGGCCATCGCGGAAAACAATGTTCCGCGTGGTAAAGCGGGCAATGTCCGGTTCGTGGGTTACAAAGACAATGGTTTTGCCCTTGTCGTTCAGGTCCTGGAAAAGGGCCATAATCTCGTAAGAAGTACGCGTATCCAGATTACCGGTGGCCTCGTCGGCCAGAATTACAACCGGGTCATTCACCAGCGACCGGGCAATGGCCACCCGCTGTTGCTGGCCGCCCGACAGCTGGTTGGGCATGTGGTGCATCCGGTCGCTCAAACCTACCGCGTTCAGTGCCTCCTTGGCGCGTTCTTTCCGCTCTTTACTGCTTACCTTGCTGTTGTAGTACAACGGCAATTCCACATTCTCCAGCGCCGAGGTTCGCGGTAGCAGGTTGTACGCTTGAAAGACGAAGCCCAGTTTCCGGTTCCGCAAACCCGCCAATTCGTTCCGGTTCAGATCGCCCATGTTGATGCCGTCGAGCTGATAATCGCCTGAACTTGGCTTCTCGAGGCACCCCAGTATGTTCAGCATGGTTGATTTTCCCGAACCGCTTGCTCCCATAATGGCAACAAACTCTCCGGTATGAATCTCCATGTCGATGCCCCGCAATGCACGCACCGTTACTTCGCCCACGTGAAAATCCTTGTGCAACTGATTGACCTGTATGATGGTGCTGTTTTCCATTTCTTTACTTTTTATTCTTGTTTCGTCGCCCCGGAGGTGTCGGCATGAACGGACTCCTGGCTTCTTCCGATGAGTTGTCTGCCAGTTTCTTCTCACTCATCGACAGCACAACCTTCTCTCCTTTTTTCAGACCGGAAAGAATCTGCACATCGGTTCCGTCGTTGATGCCGGTTTTTACGGTTACCGGATGGAGCATCACACCATCTTTCACCCATACATGTTGCTCTTTCTGTCCGTTTTCGTCCTGTTTTTCACCGGAAGGTGACAAGGTTTTCCCTTTGTTGGGTTCAATTGCCATCGCTGCGTTATGCGGACGTTCGTTTTCAGGAAGTTGGCTCATGTAGGCCTGCATCAACTGTGGATCGGGTTTGAACAATAGTGCCTGGACCGGAACTTTTAGTGCATCGTTCGATTCCTTTACGAAGATGGTGGCGCTGGCCGTCATTCCCGGCAGCAATTTCTTGTCAGGATTAGGAGCCGAGATGATAACGGTAAATGTTACCACGTTATTGGTCGTCACCGGCTCTAATCGTATTTCGGTTACCGTACCTGCGAATTTCATATCAGGGTAAGCGTCTACCGTGAATTCCACCCGCTGTCCGTCTCTCACCTGACCAATATCGGCTTCGTCCACGTTGGCTTCCACCTGCATTTGTGTGAGGTCGTTGGCGATAGTGAACAGCGTCGGGGTGTTGAAACTCGCAGCCACCGTCTGACCTTCGTCAACGGCACGGTTAAGTACTACGCCATCAATGGGCGAATAAATCGTTGCGTAATCGAGGTTCGTCTTGCTTTTGTCGTACCCCGATTGAGCGCTGATGACGTTGGCTTTGGCCTGCTCGTAATTGTAGACCGCCTGGTCGTAATCGGTTTGCGAAATCAGTTGTTTCTCGTATAAGGGTTTCAGCCGTTCGTAGTTGGCCTTTTGGTATTTCAGTTCCGCTTTTGCGTTGTCGAGCGTAGCCCGGGCCTGGTCAAGCGAAAGCCGTAATGGTTCTTCATCGATTTTGGCCAGCACCTCTCCTTTTTTTACGTGCGAGTTAAAATCGACATACAGTTTTTTGATGCGGCCCGAAACCTGCGTACCGACTTCTACTGTTTGAATGGCCTGAAGGGTTCCGGTGGCGGTTACCGTATTGCTGAGGTAACCGGTGTCGGCCGTAGCCGTCTTGAAATCGATGGTTTTATCCTTGTCTTTCATAACATTGCTCACTAGCAGTCCGCCTATGGCAATCACCGCAATGGCCGATATAATAATGATAGTCTTCTTTTTCATGTGTGTTTATATTACAGGGTTAACGGTATTCCCGAATAGAAATCGAGGATTTTATAGTCGAATATCAAGGTGTATTTCGATTGCAGCAGATTGCTCTGAGCGGTAATCTGGTTGGTTTTCTGTACCAGGAAATCCACCGAGTTAATGAGTCCCTGGCGGAACTTTTCTTCGGCCACCAGGTACGACTCATTGGCCGCGTCGTATTTCTCCACGCTGGCTTCGTACTGAATCTGTGCCGATTTCACGTCGGTACAGGCCTGCTCAATCTCTTTCCGCAACTGGTTTTTCACATCGATTTCCTGCAGCTCGGCATTCTGTGTCCCGATTTGCGCCAGCTCTACATTCGACTTGACCTGCTTGTTATCGAATATCGGGATGGACAGGCTCAGTCCCACCGAAGGCGTCAGCTTATCGCTGAGCTGGGTGCTGTAACCCGAACCGGTCAGCAGGCTCGAATAACCCGTATTAACTCCGGCATCCAACGACAGTTTGGGTAGATATCCCGCTTTGGCGATGTTCACATCGAGGGCAGCGCTCTGCTTGTTCAGCTCCACACTTTTCACTTCGGGTTTAAAACCCAGGGCTTTCAGGTAAACATCCTGCGGATTGGGGCTGCGTTGCTGATTGACCAGCGAATCGAGCACCGGGCGGACCACATGGAAGTTATCGGTTACCGGAAGCTCCATCAGCTGCATCAGGTTCAGGCGGGCAATGGCCAAATCCTTTTCGGCGTTCGCCAAAGTCAGTTTCTCACTGGCCAGCTCCGATTTCACCTGCAGGTATTCCGACTGGGAAATCACCCGGAGCGATAGCTTTTCCTTGGCCAGTTCTACCTGCCCCTGTGTCGACTGAATCTGGTTTTGGGCATTGGTCACGGCTTCCTGCGCATAGAGCACCTGCAGATAGGCGTTCAGGATATTCAGGCTCACGGTTTCCTTATTGGTCTGAATATCGTAGTTGCTGCTTTGCAGGTTCAAATCGGCCTGCTTGATGGCATTGGTCAGCTTCGAGCCGTTGAAGAGCGTCAGGCTGGAGTTCACACCGTAGTCGGTGCTGTTGGCCCCTGCGTAATTATCGTTAATGCCGTTGCTCTTGCTCCAGCTGAAATGCTGATTGACCGATGCATTGAGGGATGGCAGCTGATTAGCTCTTGCCTGGTCGGCATAAACTGTGTTGCTTTGGTAGGTTAGCTCACTCCCCCGCACGGTGACATTCTTTTTCAATGCATACTGAATACAGTCCTGCAAATTCCAGTGGATCGAGTCGGCCGGTTGCGCCGAAACACCCGAATTGGAGAAATACAGGATGATGATTCCGATGATGGAAATATGCCTGATGATTGTTCTCATGCTTTCGCGTTTTGATTTTACCGAAAGGTAGTTTCCGGCAAAGCCGATTGAAAGCAGAATAGACCGGGCCAGGGATTTTATCGACGAAGGGAAGGATTTTATCGAAGGAAAATTACACGAAACGAAGTTCGACGAAGCCAATTGCACTTCGAGGTTGCAGGGAAGCAGAACAATGAATTCCCGTATACCGCCGATTGCTCCCGGCCACGATATATCGTGGCCCTACCGATGGAACCGGAGGAGAACAATAGTATCCACAGAAACAATATCAGTCACAGTAACCTCAATTGCGCAACCTGAAACTTGAAATCGTCCAACGTCGAATGTCAAAGGTCTAAAGTCACCTCCTAACGACAGCAACCGCGAAACTCATCCGTGTGTATCCGTGAATTTAATCCGTGTCCATCCGTGGAGGTTTCTTAACACTCTTTCCAACCTGAAACTTATCATGTCTCCTGTCTCTCCTCTCTTATCTATAATTAAAACCTGCTATACAATACCCGGGAAAAGAGATTTTTTTTGCCCATATTACTACCCCATTCGTGTAAAGCGAAAACACCGCTGATAACCGGTGAAATGCAACTGCCCCATTAACGGGAACGCTAAAACCTGTGTAATGAATCAAAATGCCAAAACCAAAAAGGAACTCATCGCTGAGTTGCAGGAGCTGCAACAGAAATACCGGGCGTTAAAAAACAAATTCGACAAAAACATAGCAGGTCGGAAGCAGGCCGATTTGGATTTGCAGACAAGCGAAGAGCGTCTTCGCGAAATCAATAAGACAGATTGGGTGTGGGAAGTCGACGAAAAAGGCTTGTATACCTACACTTCGCAAACCGGTATCGATATGTTCGGCTCGTCGCCGGATGATATCATCGGGAAGACCCCGTTCGATTTCATGCCGCCGGAAGAAAAGGAACGCATCGCCCCGCTGTTTGCAGAGATTGTCGACAAAAAAGCCCCCATTAAGGATATGGAGAACTGGGTTATCACGAAAGATGGTGAATTGCGTTGTGTGCTCACCAATGGTGTTCCCATTCTCGACGAAAAGGGAAATTTAAAAGGCTACCGGGGCGTCGACCGGGATATCACCGAAAGGAAGAAAGCGGAAGCCGAAATCAAGCGCATGAATGAAGAACTGCTGATTAGCAATGCCGAAAAAGACAAATTCTTCTCCATCATCGCCCACGATTTGCGCAGCCCGTTTAACAGCTTTCTGGGCCTGACCCAGGTTATGGCGGAAAACCTGCAGGACCTGACCATGGAAGAGATACGCAAGTTCTCGTTAACCATGCGCGACTCGGTTTCGCACCTGTACCGCTTGCTCGAAAACCTGTTGCAGTGGTCGCGCATGCAGCAGGGAATGATCCTGTTCAACCCGGAAATCATTCCCCTCTGCTCCATCATCATCGACAGCCTGGATATCCTGGCAGAACCCGCGCAGGCGAAAGAGATTGAGATCACCTGTGCCATCCCCAACAACCTCGAGGTATTCGCCGATGTAAATGTGGTGCAGACCATCATCCGGAACCTGGTTTCCAATGCGATAAAATTCACGCCCCGCGGCGGAAAAGTCGACATTGCAGCCAACCTATTGCCCGACCGTTTTATCGAAATATCCGTTGCCGACACGGGAATTGGAATGGACCGGGAGATGCTGGACAAGCTGTTCCGCCTCGACGGGAAAGTCAACCGCGAAGGAACCGAAGGAGAAACCAGCACCGGACTCGGTTTGATTCTCTGCAAGGAGTTCATCGAGAAACAAGGTGGAAAGTTATGGGTGGAGAGTGAGGTAGGAAAAGGCTCTGTCTTCTATTTCACCCTTCCATTTGCCGAGGAATCGGAAAAGCGAAACCTGGGCGAAAACGGAGCCATTGTTTCCGAACCGGACGATGAAGACGGTAACCTGAAAGTGCTGATTGTTGAAGACGATGAAACATCGGAGTTAATCATATCCATTGCCGCGAAGATGTTTGGCAACGAAATTGCTTTGGCGAAGACCGGTGAGGACGCGGTGATAATTACCCGCGGCAATCCCGATATCGATTTGATTTTGATGGATGTGCAGATACCCGGTTTGGATGGCTACGAGACGACCCGTCAGATACGGGAATTCAACAAAGATGTTATCATTATCGCCCTAACCGGCTTCGGTTTTACCGGCGAACGCGAGAAAGCCATCCAGGCGGGATGCAACGACTACTTCTCCAAACCGGTAAACAAATACAAGCTAAAAGCCGTCCGGCAGAAGTATTTCAGTAAATAAACGAACTATGCTCCAACCCTATATCCTGGCAGGTTTTCGCAACCTGTCAGGATTTTTTTTGTCATCACATTCCGAATATCATTCAGGGGAATACAGGTACAGGCTGAAAGCCTGATACTTCAAAGCCCGGGGTAACGCCTACGAGTGTTCGAAACAATGTTTTCTACTCACCCCAACCCTTCTCTAATCATAGAGAAGGACTCACGCCGCTGCATATTCGAAAGGCATCATTTCCAAAAACAACCTGATATCCCGTCGGGGAGAATGCAAATACAAACTTCGATGCTATCACCGGCCCCCGCCCATCTTTACTTGTAGAGTGGGGCAATTCGGACGCAGTCCGGATGGGGTGAGTAGATAAAAATCCAACCAACGAGTACCGCTGCCAGGTGAGGCAAAACAGGCTGAAGGCTTGATATTTCAAATCTGCTTTCCCGATAACTTCTTACAAGGTTTCGAACACTCGTAAGTAACGCCCCGGGGAAAGAATAATGTATAAACAGAAGCCTGAAAGGCTTCAACAACCATATCAGGTGTCGAAAAGAACAGGTGCCAGCCCTACAGGCTGGTTGAATGACGAACCGCACTCATACCTGGGGCGCTACCCCAGGCTCTGGAATGAAAGCCTTTCAGGCTTTTTGGGGTTGGATTGCCCCCAATTGGATTGAGGTGAAGAATTGTTTACCAGGTGTTACGGGGATGAAGACGAAATCCCTGACAGGGTTTGGAACCCTGTCACGGTATGATGTTTCCATTGATCACGCTGTCAGGTGATACAGGCTCAAAGGCTTTTCCGGCAAGAACCCCCCTGTCGGGGCGTGCCACCACCAACAGAGGGAAGCTCGATGAAAGCCCGGAGCCCTAACCCGATGTAATTTCGCGATCTAAAAACTTTTTGGGAGCCTCCCAGCCGTATTTTTTCGATCTGAAAACTTTTTGGGAGCCTCCCAGCCGTATTTTTTCGATCTGAAAACTTTTTGGTCGATGTCCAGCTATATTTTTCCGATCTGAAACGTTTTGGGAAGCACCCCAGCTAAAAATTCCCGATCTAAAAATTTTTAGGGACCTATTCCAAACCTATTTACCGATCTAAAACTTTTGGGGAGCCCGAACAGAATATTTTTTTCGATCTAAAACTCTTCAGGGACCAATTCAGAACCTATTTACCGACTTAAAAGCTTTTAGGGACAAAATCCGGAATGATTTACCGACCTAAAAGTTTCTAGGGGCAAAATCCAGAGCGGTTTATCGACCTAAAAGTCTTCAGAAACAACTTTTGGAGCAGTTCGCCTCCCTAAAAGCTTTCAGGAGTGAATTCAGAATCAACTCGTCGACCAAAAAACTTTTAGAAATACGATCGGGAGCGCTTGACCGGCAAGAGAATTTTTGGGCGACGCGATCAAAATCGGTTTGGCCCGTAAAATTCCTGACGAACCTGGCGGTAAAAAATTTTTTTTCGCCAATTTTTTCATACGACGAAACCAACATGAATTGTTGTCGTCAAATTCCTGTGGTGGGTCACCCGAAGTATAGTTCCACAGATAAAATAATGAGACAACATAAACAATGTCCGGTTTCTGCATTATTTTCATTGAACACACATTCCTACACCCTACCAGCCACCAGACGAAAGGTTTCTTATGTTTAGGAGCAGGTTTTGGATAGGATTGATACGATAGCACTTTATTTTATTGGAGTTTTGCTGTATTCTACCCTATATGAACGTTGGGGTGTTGAAAAGTTATTGGGTGAAAATATTTAGAGTATATGGAAGTAATAAAATGAACCACTAATTTAGACGTCTATAGTAGCTGAGTTAAATTAAGAATTTACTTTTCATAAACATTTTCAACCATACGAAGCATAACTAAAGGTTCTTTTAAATAGCTTAATACCAATAATTCCATTTACAATAGTAATGAATATTATGACAAAAACAATTGCCGGTACAGTATTAGCATTCCTTGTAAATTTTTTATTGCAAGGTTCTATAGCATATTTCGTAGGGCGTAATCAAGGTGAGATATTCTCCAGTGATGTGTTACGGCAGCCGTCTGGCAATTTTGTTCAGACCATCTTGATAAAGAGTTTAAAAGAAAGTGTTACAAATGATTTAGAACTAGAATTGCAAAATGGTGTATTAAAATCAATTTTATACAATGACTATTTAGATATTGATACAACAAGTACAAAACTCATAAAAATCAGCAAAATATATTCAAAAAGAAGTTATACGATCCAGTTTACGTTAAAGAGTGTTAATGGCTCAACTCCTAAGATTATTCCACTGAATTATTCTGATTTAAAATATAAATACTCAAGAGTATCTGAGTTAGATAAATCAAATAGGCACTTAATCTGGCAAGTACTTATTACAAGCCTACTTTATGCATTGTTTTTTGGTTCATTTTACTATTGGTACAGAGAAGAAATATTTAAAAAAGATAAACTATTCGACAAAACAAACAAGGAGTTCAAACAATTATCTAAAAGTACCGCCCAATTAAAAAACACTGTGCAACGAATGAAACTATTATATAATAGACAGTTAAGAGATACTCGAACTGAAAACCAGTTTTACCGAGATTTAGTGAAAGAAATAATCAAGACAAACGATATAAAGGATTTGGATGATAAACAGCTAACAGATATTGTCACCGCAAAATTGAAAACTTTTTCAACCAAGAGCGATTTACCTGAAATAGAAACTATTGATATTATTTCTCATATGCTTAAACAGAAAAAGAAATAAGCTTTCTTAAGTTTTATTAATTTAAAGAAGTTTTCGATTTCAATTAGTACCAGAGAACAAAGTCACGTTATTATAGTGAACAGTGTTATGAAGCAAATGTCATTCACCTTTAACATTCTATGAAAATCGACCGCATCGACCATATTGTACTGACCGTTGCCAACATGGCGGCAACCATCGAGTTTTACACCGAAATACTGGGCATGGAGCTGGTGGTTTTCGGGAATAACCGGAAAGCGTTGTCGTTTGGAAGGCAGAAAATCAACCTGCACCCAAAAGGCAAGGAATTTGAGCCCAAAGCCTCCGCTCCCACCTGCGGATCGGCCGATATTTGTCTCGTCAGCGCCACCGCCATTGAGGAGGTGCAGGCCGAGCTCATCAATAAGGGCGTAAAGATTATCGAGGGCATTGTGGAACGGACCGGCGCCACCGGGAAAATCCGCTCGCTTTACCTCCGCGACCCGGACGGCAACCTGATTGAGATTAGTAATTACGCGTAAATTATTTGGAGACAGATTTCTCCATTGAAACGGAAAACAATTATTTTTGATGTCGTTCACTAACAGACCAATATCTTAAATCCACCCATGAAATCTCCTAAGAAGGTTCTGAAACATATCTATTTACCGATATTGACAGCAACCGTTGTCATTATCGGACTTTATACCCTGGCTCATTATCTATTGATTATTCGGTACCATTTGATCGAACCGAAAGAAATACTGGTTGATCTTTTTTTGCCAATGGGAATAGCAGCACTTTTTGCTTATCTATTTGTCCGTCCGAAAGTGAGTTTTCTGGTGGTGAAAGATAAGACTGAAGATTTTCTTAGTCTTATAAGTGTATTCGCTATAGGCGTCCCTCTGATTATCATGCAACTCTACATCAACACCGAAAATGGCAAGTTAACTCCTCTGAAAAGTACAACAGAGATTACTCAACATCCCAGGACCAAGTACTACCAAATTGACAACTACTATGCTTTTAAGAAGTTTAGTAGTTTTTCGGTTTCCAGAAAAAGCGCAAACCGATATGGAACGGAGATATGGATTAATGTTCATTTTACCTGTCCGATGGTCGATACAACCCAATACTACGGTTCGATGACCGATTTAAATGTATGGATTGGGAAAACCTATGGTCAGAGATTCCCAAACCATAAGTGGGATATGAAAGAGCAGCCAGAAAAAATTCAACGGTTCATTGACAAAAGCATAAAAGAATTCAGAGGGTATAATTTCCATCCGCAGAACTATTTCAAGCGTTTAACGAACTCAGAAGAACGGGATAACTTTATTGAAGCCATTAAAAGAGTACCGCAAGGGGACGAAATAATCCAACACGTTACCATTCTTGAGTCAGAGGAAGGTACTTATGCGACCCGGAATGGAAGTAAACTGGCTTGGCTTATAGGCACATTTTTAGGTTTTCAATTACTCTTCTTTCTCCTGATATATAACAGACCAATCAAAACACGCCTATTAAGCAAGTACCAAAAGCTTGACTCCAGTGAAAAAATAAAGCAATCGATTGGTATCATCGCTTACCTGGTTCCAGCTAAAGGAAGATTTGCAACTTCGCTGTTAGTTGACATCAACCTATTGGTTTTGCTTGTTATGGTAGCCAGCGGAACCAATTTAATGGAACCTTCGTCAATAGACTTACTGCATTGGGGTGCCAATTTTCGCCCACTTGTCGAGCAAGGAGAATGGTGGCGGTTGTTTACATCCATCTTTGTTCATGCCGGGCTTGTACATTTAGTACTAAACATGTTTGCATTAGTTCTCATTGGTATTTTCCTGGAAGAAGCTTTAAGTCTCCCGGAATACCTCATCCTTTATCTCCTGACCGGTGTTATATCGAGCATATCCAGTATGTTTTTTCATGAAAGAACTCTCAGCGTAGGGGCATCAGGCGCTATTATGGGGCTCTATGGCATCGGATTGGCTATGATCCTTTTAAATAACGATTTGAAGAAGTCCCGCGGCATTTTATCAATTGGCTTGCTCGTAATTATCGGTCCCACCCTATTCATGGGACTTATTGCGCCTGTTGACAACGCCGCACACCTTGGTGGGTTGATTAGTGGGTTCATAATTGGTTTGATTTATATTCCGATAAAAAAATACCTGCTTGAGACAAGCTAAGATTCAACATATGGTTGTCACCACACTAAATATATCTAAAGTGATTTCTGTAAATTCCATAAGATATAAAGGCCTATTGCTCGAAAGTAGCAGACATATATTTTATTCAATAAAAATTCCATGAACAACATCCTCACCCGCCTCCGTGAAGAACTGCAAAACAATGCAACGGAAGAAACCCGGATATCGGGGCAACGCTTTTTCAAGGGAGAACTAAAATCCTACGGCGTGAAAGCCGCGGTCCTCCATAAAATCAGCAAGGAGTACTGGAAAGAGCTGAAAAAGGAGAACAAAGCGGATATTTTCGCCTTATGTGACCGATTATGGCAGTCGGGTAACCTGGAAGAGTCATTTGTAGCTTGCAACTGGGCCTATTCCCTGCGCAAACAGTACGTTCCGGAGGATTTCGGTGTGTTTGCGAATTGGGTAACTAATTATGTGAAAAACTGGGCTTCGTGCGATACATTATGCAATCACACCATCGGCGACTTTGTGATGATGTACCCGGAGTTTCTGGGGAAACTAAAGGAATTTGCCACCTCCGATAACCGATGGGTGAAACGGGCTGCTGCCGTCTCACTGATTGTCCCGGCACGAAGAGGTCTGTTTTTGGAAGAAATATTCGCCATCGCGGATATTTTACTCCTGGATACCGACGACCTGGTACAAAAAGGTTATGGCTGGATGTTGAAAGCCGCGAGTCAGGCCCACCAGCAGGAAGTGTTCGACTACGTGGTGCGCAACAAAGCCGTGATGCCCCGTACAGCACTTCGGTATGCTATAGAGAAGATGCCGAAGGAGATGAAGGCGGTAGCGATGGCGAAATAGAAGAGGTTTCAGGTTTCAAGTTACAGATTGGGCTTCGTGGTTTTTATCGTTTCTGTTGCTACTGTTGTTCCTATTGTTGGTTACAGGTTCAGCCGAATCGTTCTCTTCATTTTTCATTTCTCATTGTTCATTAATTACAGGGTTTCAGGTCACGCTTCGTCGTTGCTGTTAGATAATCTCCTATTCTCCCCATCACCCAATCGCCCACTCTCCACTTCACCCTTTCTCCCACTCTCCATTTTGGTTTCCGTTGAAAATACTATCTTTCGTTCGCCTGAAAAAGGCGGTTTCCTGAACGATAATAAATAAAAACCTCTGATACATGCAGTTATTCTCATCCATCCGTTTGATTCGTATTTTGCCGCTTGTAGTGGCCGGAATCATGGGCTTCGCTTCCATTGCCAATGCACAAAACAGTCCGGTAGTGGCTGAAGGTGCTCAGTTGAAACTCATTTCCAACCAGTTTTCTTTTACCGAAGGGCCGGCAGCTGACGCCAAAGGAAATGTTTATTTCACCGACCAGCCCAACAACAAAATCTGGAAATACAGCACCACAGGCAAACTGTCTGTTTTCATGGACAATACCGGCCGTTCGAACGGGATGTATTTCGATCGGAAGGGGAACCTCATCACCTGTGCCGATTTGCATGACCAGCTTTGGTCGATTTCTCCCGATAAGAAAGTAACCGTGCTGATAAAAGATTTCAAGGGACACCGGCTCAATGGTCCCAACGACGTCTGGATTGACCCGAAAGGCGGCATGTATTTCACCGACCCGTACTATCAGCGCGACTACTGGAAACGCAAGCAACCCGCCATCAAAAAGCAGCGTGTTTACTACCTCACGCCCGACCGGCACAAGGTGATTATCGTTGGCGACGACCTGGTGAAACCCAACGGCATCATTGGCTCACCGGATGGCAAACAGTTGTATGTCGCCGATATAGGCGCCAACAAAACCTACGTGTATCAGATTGAAAAGAACGGTCACCTGACCGACCGGAAGCTATTCACCGACATGGGATCGGATGGCCTCACGCTCGATGCGGAGGGCAATCTCTACCTCACCGGAAAGGGTGTGACCGTCTTCAACAAGCGGGGGCAAAATATTGACCACATTGACGTGAAACAGGACTGGACAGCTAATGTGACGTTTGGAGGACCGCATTTCAAGACATTGTTCATTACCGCCAGTCATGGATTTTACAAGTTGCCCATGAAGGTGAAAGGAGCAGGAGCAATGAGAAATGAAAAATGAACAATCATTAAATAGTTACAGGTTGTGCTCCGCGGTTTCTGTAGTTTCTGTGGTTCCTGTTGTCGGGCTTCGCATTTCGGGTTACAGGTTGCGCTTCAACTTTGCTTTTGCCTTTGGCCCGTTTTCTTTTACTAAGAAAGAAGACACCAGACTCCAGACGATAAAACTCAGATAGATTACTCATTATTCATCAGGCTGAAGGCATGCACGCAATTCGTATTTTCATTGTTGGCTGCCCTCGGCCGTTAGCCGGACTGTTAACCTTGTTGCCTTTATCACGTTAAAAGGCTAAAACCTACACACCTGAAACATGAATAAAGGACGTTTGGAAGCCTTCAGCGACGGAGTGCTGGCGATTATCATTACCATTATGGTACTGGAAATTAAAGTACCCCATGGTCATGACCTGGTTGATTTGAAGCCGCTAATCCCGGTATTTCTGAGTTATGTACTGAGCTTTATCTACGTGGGAATCTACTGGAACAATCACCACCACATGATGCACACCGTGAGGCGGGTGAATGGCAGCATTTTGTGGGCCAATTTGCATCTGCTTTTCTGGCTTTCACTCATCCCGTTTGTGACAGGCTGGATGGGCGAAAATCAATTCAGCTCCACGCCTCTTGCCCTATATGGAGTGGTCCTGTTAATGGCTGCGATAGCCTATTTCATCCTGCAAAACCTGATCATCAAAAGTCACGGACATACTTCTCTTCTGGCGAAAGCCATTGGAAAAGATATCAAGGGTAAAATATCGCCGATATTGTACCTGATTGCTATCGGCTCCAGCTGGTTGAGTCAATGGTTTTCCGGAGGTATATACATTCTTGTCGCCCTCATCTGGCTGATTCCCGATAAACGGATAGAACGGACAATTGCAGAAACCTCTTCCAAACATTGATGTATTCGATTTCTATCCGAAACGAAGAGCTCTTCTTGTGATGTCCCCTGCAAATTGTGTAAGTTTGCCGATTCATTTCAGAATGTAACCGCGAACAAAAACAGAACTCATGTCTTTTAAAGGAATTATTTTCGATTTGGATGGTACGTTGCTCGATACCATCGAAGATATTGCCGATTCGATGAACCGGGTGCTCAGCGAGAACAACCTGCCCACCCACGATAACGAGGCTTATCGGCTATTTGTCGGTAGTGGTATCAGAAACTTAGTAAGGGAAGCTTTGCCCGAATCGCAACGGGATGAAGCAACCATCCGGGCTTACTTCGAAACAATGTACAGTCTTTACAAGAAAAATTGCGTTAACAAGACCCGCCCGTACGATGGGGTTACCGATTTGCTGGATGAACTGGCAGCCCGCGATTTAAAACTGGCCATCCTTTCCAACAAAGCCGATGAAATGACGCAACAGACTGCCAGGACACTTCTTCCGGAAGAATATTTCACAATCATCGCCGGGCTGACAGATGAAAGTCTGAAAAAACCCAATCCGCAAAAAGCGCTTCAAATGAGCAAAGAGATGGGGATTGAACCCAAAGAGATGATTTACGTAGGCGACACGGACGTGGATATGCAAACTGCCAATAACGCCGGGATGTACGCCGTTGGTGTTCTGTGGGGTTTTCGGGGTGAAGAAGAGCTGCGCGCCAACGGTGCGAAGAAAACCGTTGCACATCCTTCAGAGTTGATGACATTACTATAGCAATCGTCAACGTTTTTCTCTTTTGCTTTCGGGTTCTCTGTTAAAGTTCTTAATTTCAAGGGAAATAACTTCTTCCGAACCTGAAACGAGAAATCATGCCGAAAGCTGAAGAGATTCTTGACGGACTACATGCCATTGCAAATGATTATGTCACGCTGGCTAAAATCTGGCATCTCCTTTTCTATATTTTGATTGTCGCCCTGCTGGCTGGTTGGAAACCTTCGAACCAGTTACTGGCAAGCATTTTGTGCCTTCCGTTGCTGACGGTAGCTCTGCTGGCCTGGATGAGAGGAAATCCCTTTAATGGAACTTCGTTTACCGTTTTGGCCATCATAGTCTTCATTTTTAGCATGCAAATATCTGGTTTACCTGTAACTATGTCGCAAAAGCCGTTTGTCGTAGCCGGAATCCTCATAATGGCTTTTGGTTTGGTTTATCCCCATTTCATCGAAACCAATTCTCACATCGGTTATCTGTACGCCTCGCCCGCTGGTTTAATTCCCTGTCCCACCCTGTCGGTTGTCATTGGATTTCTATTGGTTTTTAACGGGTTGAATTCAGCCTACATCTCATTGGCTTTCGTCATTGCCGGACTCTTTTATGGTTTGTTTGGCTTACTGAAGCTGAAAGTACAACTCGACCTGTTCCTGGTAGTCGGGGCCGTCGTGTTATTGATCAAATATTTTTCGCTGACTTGAACTTCGAGAATAAAACTTACGTAAGAATATTCAATCACAAACAAAACACCCTGAAGATGCTCAGATATATCATTAAAGTACTGCTGACCTCTATCCTGATTGTTACTATTTCGGAAGTTGGAAAACGCAACTCGATTATGGCGGCCATATATGCGTCGCTTCCGCTGACTACGTTTTTGGCTATGATTTGGTTATATCTCGACACGCATGACGTTGGGAAAGTTGTGAGTCTTTCCTGGAATGTTCTTCTGGCTGTTATTCCCAGCTATGTATTTTTAATTTCCTTTCCTCTATTAGTCAAAAGTGGGCTCAGCTTTTGGATTGCCTTATTTCTTTCCGTGGTCTTTACCGCCCTGGCATATTGGCTATATGTGATGACATTGAAATATTTTGGCATCCATATCTAATCAATCGGAAATTAACTCCAACTTAAAGAAACCGTGTCGGATTTCCTCTATTTGTTTTGCAAAGAGTTGGTAAATCCGGAGAGGCGCTTAATTTTAAGGACGAAAGCAAATGCTCTCCTAAATCCGAACAAGACGCTTTGGATTTAGGAGACATCATCAAACTGCTGCCTTATGATGCCCTTACTGATTGTCCTGGCCGGCGTTATATTACTCCTGCTGCTGATTACCGCATTCAAGCTCAATGCCTTTATTTCGTTTACGTTGGTTTGCCTTTTTGTTGGGTTGGCCATGGGCCTGCCGTTAAATGCCATCATCGATGCCCTGAAAAAGGGAATGGGCGAAACGCTCGGCTTGCTGGTTTTGATTCTCGGATTTGGAGCCATGCTGGGTAAACTGGTGGCCGACAGCGGTGCGGCACAGCGAATCACTCAAACATTGGTCGAAGCCTTTGGTTTGAAGCGAATCCACTGGGCCCTGATGTTAACCGGCTTTATTGTCGGTATCCCCATGTTCTATTCCGTCGGCTTTGTCATCCTCATACCCATCGCCTTCACCATTGCCGAGGCAACGGGGCTTCCTTTGCTCCTGGTCGGATTACCCATGCTGGCGTCCCTTTCAGTAACACATGGCTATCTGCCCCCACACCCCGCTCCAACAGCCATAGCAGCTATGTTTCATGCTGATATCGGCGATACCATGATGCTCGGTTTGCTCATTGCCATTCCGGCCATCATCATCGCCGGACCGATACTCTCTCCCCGCTTCAAAAAAATTAAGGCGAAACCATTAGCAGATTTCACCGGACATGAAGTTTTGGACGAAAAGGATCTACCGTCGACGTTCATCAGCATTTTAACTGCTTTGATGCCCGTTATTTTGATCGCCTTTTCAGGGATAGCGAATCACTTCATTCCAAAAGAAAGCGCCATTTATCCATACATTGAAGGGATTGGCAATCCGGTTCTGGCGATGTTACTCTCTGTACTTTTTGCTATCTGGTCATTGGGAATCCGTCGCGGAAAGCGTATTCCCGACATCATGGACCGGCTGGCACACGCTGTATCCAGTATTGCCATGATATTGCTGATTCTGGCAGGCGCCGGAGGTTTGAAAGAGGTTTTGGTCGCCAGTGGCATCAGCGAATATTTAGGAGAATTACTCAGACATTCGCAAATGTCTCCGTTGTTCCTTGCCTGGCTGATTGCCGCGGTCATTCGGGTGTCAGTCGGCTCAGCCACTGTAGCGGGAATGACCGCAGCCGGAATCGTTCTCCCGTTAGCATCGTTACCACACGTATCGCCCGAATTAATGGTGCTCGCGATTGGTTCAGGAAGTTTAATGCTGTCGCATGTGAACGATGGTGGCTTTTGGATGTTTAAAGAATACTTTAACCTTTCGGTGAAAGAAACCTTTATGACCTGGACCGTAATGGAAACGACCATTTCCCTGGTCGGTCTGGCAGGTGTTTTCATCATCAATCATTTTATATAAACCAAACTAAGATGAGCACAGTAGAAGAAAAAATTAAAACACTGGGACTGGAATTACCACCCGCTCCTCCGTTGGGTGGTATTTATCGTCCGGTTGTAATTACCGGAAACCACCTCTATGTTTCCGGACAAGGCCCGCTCAAAAGCGATAAGCAATTAATCAAAGGGAAAGTTGGACGCGATTTAACGGTGGAAGAAGGACAAGTCGCTGCCCGTCAGGTAGGGCTGGCTATGCTGGCCACCATCAAAGCGCAAATTGGCGATTTAGGCAAAATCAAACGCCTGATTAAAACGCTTGGAATGGTCAACTGCTACCCTGAATTTGAACAGCATCCGCAAGTCATCAACGGTTTCAGCCAGTTAATGGTCGATGTTTTTGGCGAAGAAAACGGTAAAGGTGCCCGCAGTGCCGTTGGCATGTTTCTTCCCGGTAATATCGCTGTGGAAGTAGAATGTATTTTCGAACTGCACGAAGAAGCCTGATATGTGGTACTCCGTCACCAACGAATCATCGGTTTTTACGCCGTCCGTGTTGCTTTATCCCGATCGGATAGAAGAGAATATCCGGAGAATGATTGCGATGGCCGGTGATGTCAAACGGCTGCGTCCGCATGTGAAGACTCACAAGATTGCCGAGATTATTCAGCTACAGGTGCAGATGGGAATCCGCAAATTCAAATGTGCGACGCTGTCGGAAGTAAAAATGGTGGCTGAAAACGGCGGCGAAGACATCTTGCTGGCTTATCCGCTGCTCGGTCCGGCAATAAACTGGTTCCTAGAATTCACCAGTCGCTTGCCGGATAAAACCTTTGCCGTTACCATCGACTCGCTAGCAGCAGCCCACGTGCTCGACACCGCGGCTTTTCAGAAAGGCCAAACGGTTCGGGTTTTCATCGACCTGGATACCGGCATGCACCGGACCGGAATCATTCCCGGTTTGGCCGAAATCATCGTCGATTTTATTCATGGTAGTAAAAATCTTCGTTTTGCAGGTTTTCACTTTTATGATGGCCATGTTCACGAAATAGATTTAGCGGAGCGGAAGGCTCATATCGACCGTGACTACGAAAGCGTCGCTCAGCTGATGAAGAATGTAAAAGAGAAAGGCATCGACGTGGAAGAAATCGCCTGCGGAGGTACACCCACATTTCCGATACATGTGCAATACCCTGAACGAACACTTTGTCCGGGAACGCCCATACTTTGGGATGCGGGCTACACCGAAACCATCCCCGACCTCGATTTTCTACCTGCTGCCGTTATTGCCGGAAGAGTCATCAGTAAACCTCATGGCAATGTCTGCTTCGATTTGGGTTATAAGGCATTTGCATCGGAAATGCCGCACCCGAGGCTCCAATTTCTCGATTTTGAGCCCGGAGAAGTGGTCAATCACAGCGAAGAACACTTGGTCGTAGCTCCCGACCGGAAAGAGGATTTCGAAATCGGAGAGCTGGTCTATGCCTTACCGAAGCACATTTGCCCCACGATGGCGCTCCACGAAAAAGTGTATGTGGTCACCAATCATCAGGTAACCGGAACCTGGAACGTAATCGCCCGAAAAAGAATTTACTAAACAGCTAATAGACAAATGGAAAACGACAAAATATTGTGCTTCGACGCTCACCTGGACATCTCGATGAACGCCATGGAGTGGAACCGCGACCAGCGATGGACGGTAGAACAAATCCGCGAAAGCGAAAAAGGCATGACCGACAAACCCGATCGCGGCCGAAACACCGTTTCATTTCCGGCCTTACGGGAAGGAAATGTTGGATTGGTCGTCGCTACCCAGATTTCAAGAGTCGTGAAGCCGGGAAGTCCCATTCCGGGCTGGTATTCACAGGAGCAGGCCTGGGCGCAAACACAGGGCCAGTTGCAATGGTACCGTACCATGGAAGAAGCCGGCGAAATGAAGCCGATTGTAGACAGTCAAACCTTAGATGAAAGTCTTGCATTGTGGGAAAAACCGGATGGGAAAGCCCCTATTTGCTATCTGCTTAGCCTGGAAGGTGCTGATTCCATCATTTCGATGAATCACCTGGAAAGAGCTTACAACTATGGCTTACGAGCTGTTGGTCCTGCCCATTATGGCCCGGGAGTCTATGCCAACGGAACGGATTCTTCCGGCAGGCTAAACGCAAAAGGTGTCGAACTGCTGAAGACCATGGAAAAGCTGGACATGATTCTGGACATGACTCACCTGAACGATGACGCTTTCTGGCATGCGCTGGACATTTATAAAGGGAATATCTGGGCCAGTCACAACAATTGTCGTCAATTTGTCGATCATAACCGCCAGTTCAGCGACGAGATGATAGGAGAATTGGTCAACCGAAATGCGGTCATTGGAGTCGCACTTGATGCGTGGATGATGGTTCCTGACTGGATTCGCGGTGTTTCCACCCCCAAAGACCGGAATGTGACACTGGACATCATGGTCGATAACATCGATCATATCTGTCAACTGGCCGGCGATTCGCAGCATGTAGGTGTTGGTAGTGATTTGGACGGAGCCTTTGGTAATGAGCAGTGTCCCTACGACCTGGATACGATTGCAGACATACAAAAACTGCCGGGATTACTCAAAAAGAGAGGCTTTAGTGATGAAGATGTGCAAAACATCATGCACGGCAACTTTGTGCGGTTTCTGCAGGAATATTTCCGGAAATAAGAAAATATAACGCCAACAAAAAAGCTCCCTTGTATTGAATGAACAAGGGAGCTTTTCTATTTTTTCACTTTTGGGTCTTAGAACATCGGCAACACCGGCTTGGTACCCATGATTTCGTCAATCCGGTCTTTTACTTCCGGCGTGAGTTTGGGATACACCTCCAGTGCTTTCAGGTTCTCTTCCAGCTGCTCTTTCCGGGTCGCACCCAAAATAGCAGTCGTCACATTCGGATTACTAATCGTCCAGGCAATTGACAAAGTCGCCAGTGATGTTCCCAGCTCATCTGCCACGTTCTGCAGGTTACGAACCCGTTCAATTTTATCGTCGTTCAGGATGTTGTTTTTCAGCCACTCCATCTTTTTGTCATCCAAACGCGAGCCTTCCGGGATGCCATCATTGTATTTTCCCGTCAGAAGACCCGAAGCCAGCGGACTCCAGATGGTTGTTCCCAAACCGACATCTTTGAAAATCGTCAGATAATCTTTTTCCAGTTTAGTGCGCTCGAACAGATTGTACTGTGGCTGCTCCATGGTCGGGCCAATGAGGCGATACTTTTCGGCCACCATAAACGCTTCCATAATTTCGGCAGCACTCCATTCCGAGGTTCCCCAGTAGAGGATTTTTCCCTGCTGAATCAGGTGATTCATCGTCCAAACCACTTCTTCAATGGGGGTTTCCTTATCGGGACGATGGCAGAAATACAAATCAAGGTAATCTGTCTGCAAACGCTGCAATGCTTCGTTACAGGCTTCTACCAGGTGCTTACGCGAAAGGCCGCGTTGCGTCGGCTTATTATCTTCGCCATGAATACCGAAAAACACCTTACTCGACACCACATACGAAGTACGGTCCCACTGTTTCTTCTTCAGGACACGTCCCATCATTTTTTCACTTTCGCCCATCGCATAGGCTTCCGCGTTATCGAAAAAGTTGATACCGCGGTCGTAAGCGAGTCCCATCAGCATATCAGCTTTGCTGTCATCGATTTGCTGATGAAAGGTCACCCAGCTACCCAGCGATAACGTACTCAGTTTTAATCCGGATTTTCCGAGTCTTCTATATTCCATTGTTTTTATATTTTGATTTTATAAGGTTTCGAATGAAACTCCTACCGGGAAAAACAAAACGAAGAAAGGAAAGGTTCAGAAGGGTTACAGGAATGCCGGTAAAAGAAAAGCTCCCTGCTTGATTCAGTCCAACAGGGAGCTTTCAAAAAATATTTCGATAATTGTCTTCTCTTATAAAACCTTCGGCAAGTTGTTCATGAAATACTGTGTGTTCTTCAGCTCGTATTCTTCCGGCGCTTTTTTCCAATCCATGTCAATGCGGACAACCGGAGAAGACAACAACGCACCAATCTCATTCTTCGTCAATGTTACTGAGCCATTGTAATAGGAAATGTTGTAGTTGTCAAAGAAGTGGTCTTTAAAACCCGGGTTGTATTGAAATTTCAACTCCTGACCACTCGCCAACACAAATGTTACGTCTTTCACATCTCTCATGAAACCGAAGTACCGATTGGCATCTCCAACTGCTGCAGCCCATTCCAGTCGAATCGATATCACTCCTTTTTCGTTGACACACTCAGCACTACAACGCATCCGTCCTTTTTCTTCGCCAAAGAAACGGGCCAGTCGCGGACTGGAAACATCGATGATTTGCACCTTCAATGTCGAGTCGACCCGGCTCGAATCAATCTTCATGGACCAGGAAGCCTGTTTAGCTGCTGGTGCCGGAGCAACCGCAGCCTGCTGTGGCTGAGGATTGGGATTCGGAAGTGTATCTATAATCGTTTGTCCTTCGTCGTATTTCCAGGTTCCGTTGGGAAACAACAAAACCTTATTACCGGCTGCGGTAGTCGCCCTGATTTGAGCCGAAACCTTACCACCAACCAATAGCATCAACAGAAAAGCAATAGCGTAAAATATTCTCATGGCAATGAATTTCCGTCTAAAATACAAACTTTATCCGCTCATTCGTCCGGAAAACGCAGATTACTTACCTGCCAAATGTGCTTTTAAATCTTCCACAAACGGCAGCAAATGATCGACGGTAACATGTTCCATTACCACAATTTTGAACCAGTTCGGCGCGTGGTGACTATCGGGAACCAGACCATATTTTTCCACCAATTCAACCGGAATACTGGCGGCTCGCATGGTTACCAGGTTCGATGATGGATTCCGGTAAAAGGGAACATTCAGTTCTTCCAACTGATTGCAGAGCCACTCGGTGCGGTAATTCAGAATGTGAATCTTCTCGAACCAACCGTGAGGACCGTAAGTCTGCAAAATCATCCAAACGGCGATGGCATTGGCACCGGAACGGCTTCCGATAATGGTAGCATCCATTCCCTGGACATACTGTGCTTCCTCGGTTGTAGCATATTTCATCCAGCCTTTCCTGATAAGAAAAACACCGGTACCGAACGGAGCCTGCACCATCTTGTGTGCATCCAGCGTGAATGAGGTAATCTCCGGATTCCGGAACGTCAAATCTTCATCAGCCGTACTGAACGGATAAACGAACCCGCCGTAAGCACCATCGATGTGAATCTTGTATTCGACGCCGGCTTTTTTCAGTGCGTTCACATACGTGTCGATTTTATCGACCGAACCAAACATGGTGGTCATCATATTCGAAACCACAATAAAATAGGCTATTCCGTTGGCTTTCGCCTCCTCCAGCTTTTGGTCCAGCACTTCCGGTTGGATTTCACGGGTAGTATCATCGACCGGAACGGAAATCACCGGCAGGTTCATGATATTACCGGCTTTTGGCATCGAGTAGTGGGAATCGGCCGAGCAGAGAATAGCAATCTCACTGTTCTTCGCTCCTTTTTCGCGTAAGAAAAAATTGCGGTAAATCCAGATGGCCTGCATGTTGGCTTCGGTTCCACCGGACGCAATATAACCGTCCTGAGCATCCGGCTCACCTTTCAAAATATCTTCGGCTACCAGCGCAACTAATTCGCGCTCGATCTGCTGCGTTCCGGCAAAAAACTGTTCAGAATCTCCCAGTGTATGACAGCCGATATGATTCGGATTGTGCACCATGGCCGACAGGAACGGCGCATCTTTCAAGTAAGTGGCATCCTGGTTAAACACATTTTCATCGAGGTGCGAAGCCGGAATTCCCAGCGTAGTTCGCTCTTTATAATTGACATTCCGGTTCAGGGCGCCAAATACGCGCTCCCTAATCTCATTTCCGGTTAGCTTTTTCCAATATCGCATAGTCTAATTTTTAACCGGAACAAAGATAAACAAGCAAACAACGAAGGGATGTGATGGATGTCAGAAAAACGGATGATTGCTCAATTCTACCGGTCTTCGCTGTAAACTGCTTCCCGTTTTTCCTGCCGCTTGTAGTGATTATTCGCCAGGTACGAGCGGTAAAAATTGAAGATTCCGCCCGTTAAAAAGAAGATACTGCCCACAATGTATTCCCAGGCCATGTAACTGTAAAGCTTCTGCTGAAAAGCGGTTTGCTTGTGACTCCAGAGATAAGGAACCGAAGCCAGTAAGAAGATAACAGACCCGATGGTGAAACAGATAGCAGTGGCATTCATTAATTGAAGCGTAAACATTGATCCGGCCTGAATAATCTGGATGACATTGATAAAAGCACCAACCAGGAAAAGCAGGCTTCCCCAGATAAAACACCAACTTCCAGCCACGACAAAATCAATTTGAGACAGGAAAAACAAACTACCGATAATAAACAGTACCGTTCCGGAGACATAAACACCGGCAGCAAACAATTCCAACCGTTCCCAAAACGAAGCGTTCTCGCGGCTTCGCAGGTAAGCGGAAGCTTCGAACAAATCGTGAACCGTTACAATGAGGTAAATCAGCGAGCCACCAAAGAAGATCCACGCGCCGGTATCGGCATAGTGCGCGTACTTCGGCAGGAAGAAAATGCTGCCCAGAACAAAGGTGAGTCCGCCCAGCAAATACAAAACCGAGTTGACCGACTCCCAGCTAAAGTGCCTCGAGCCGGCAGGTTCATCAATAAAAAGGTTGTGTTGTCGGGGACGATTGGTAAACAGATGCGGCATACCCTTGGCTGATTTTCTATTTTCTGGTCTGCCAAAGTAATGAAATGCGAACAATCTGCCGAAAATCGGAAAAAGAAATTGATTGACCCGCCTCTGTTGGCCTTACCTGTTCTTCAGGTACGACGCTCACGCAGAGCGGCAGCACCTGGGTCTGCACCTCGGCGCAGCGCTGCGCCCTCCCGCCAGGCACGTGCGGCTACGCGTACAACGCGACCGACTTCAACAACTGGTATGCCGACCCCGGTTGCGTCGACAGCTCGTCAATCGCCGCCTGCTGCCCAGTCATCGCGTACGGCATCGACGACTACTACGACGTACCGACCAACGTCAAGGTCTACTAAGAATTTTTTTTAGAAAAAATTATTATAAAAAAGAAAGGAGAATTATTTCTCGAACATTTCTAGTACTTGTTCTTTTATTCTTTTTGAATACGGTGAATTGCGAACACTCATAAAATTCTCTGAATTATATGTGTTAGAGATTATATTTCCCTCTTTTGTAATTATTGTGGCTGTGTATTTATCCTGTGGTATTGTTGCTGATTTCGTGCCGCTCTGCAAGTCTGCGAGCTTTTGTTTTGCTTCAGGGCTGCCGAACTTGTTCACATTGTCAATAATATGTTGATTATCGTACTGTGCTGCTATTTCTAAGGATAACTGATCAATACCAAAAGCCCACATACCTCCTGAGGGATCTTGCTCCTTGAGTTTTTGCGCTCTAATCTGGTATAGTTCAAAGAGTCTTTTATCAGCATCAGTAGGACTTGTTGTTGGACTTCTCATATCTAAAATTGTTTGTTGTTCCTTATCCATAACTTCGTATGGTGCTTTCGCTGATGCATTCTCTTGGTAAAGAGCGGTAAGAACTGCTGTTCCATTTCCCCAGTAATCTTTATTTACTCCCATCTCTTCGTGAACAATCACGCCATTCTCTTCTCTTTTCCCGAATTCTCCTGCTGCACTTGCATTGCTAAACCAGTAGAACAGGGTGCTGTTTGTCTGTGGAATATCTGCAACATTATCTGTTTCAATAGTCGTCCCATCCTGGTAAAAATTGTTCATGATACCATCAAGGTGTCCCCTGATCGTCTTCAACGTGTCTCTCATCGCTTGCGTTGTCTGTTCTTCAGTGAATGATCCTGCCTGATTATCATACACATCGTTCATCACGCCATGCGTCCACTCGCTAGCTTCTCCTGCCAGGTTGACTGTTTTTGGCGGTGCTGATCCCGTCGGTGCAGTGAGTTGTCCATTCACTATATTATACCCCATCAATGCCTGCATGACGAGGCTCGTGTCTATCTTTGTCGATGCTGCGCCGACCACTATGTTCTCATTGTCTGAGTCAATCACCTCTCCCATGATCGCTGGCATGTGGTCTGCGGTCCGATTGAGCATGTAGATCAGCGTCCCTCCATTTTTAGGATAATCGGTGATGGTCACTTTTCCGTTCTCGTCAGAGGTGAGCTCTTTATAGAAGCTACCATCCTCGTTCGTGATGGCGAACGGCGTATTGGGCGCTATCCTGCTATTGATATAGCTCGGGTCGTTGAGGTCATAGTTCCTCGCTTCAGCCTCGCCTGCAATGTCGATCGTCGTGAAGTTTAGCGTGAAATACTGTTGCTTTTCTTGCAGCGTGGCTTCAAGCTGATTGCCGTTTTCGTTTACCGCGAGGTCCTTGAAGACTTCCGTTTCGTATTTTGTTTCGCTGTTTGTGGGGCCGGCAAATCTGACGCTGTCGATTCGTCCGTCTTCTGGGACTGCTGCGTTCGTTGACTTGTACGTGCCGTCTTGGCCGACCGTGGCCGTGCCGATCAGTTCGCCGTCGTCGAACATCTGCATCTCTGTTCCTGCCGGTGAACTCTCGTTTCCGAAGTACCAGAATATCTTCTGGGCTACAGGCACTTTTATCAGGTTAAAATCGTGTCTGTTGCCGTTCTCGCTGATGGAAACTTTTTCTAATACCTTAGTTTGGTATTTTGTTTCATTGTTCGCAGGGCCGGTGGCTCTGACGCTGTCAGCTTGTAGGTCTGCCGGGACCTTCATGGTTCCAGTCTTGTATTTGCCGTCTTGGCCGACGGTGGCTGAGCCAATTCTTTGGCCGTCGTCGAACACTTGCACTTGTGTTCCTACTGGTGTGCTGTTATCGCTGTAAAGCCAGAACGTTTTCTCGACGGGCGTCGGTACGTCTCCGCCCTTACTGCAACTGGTAACAAAAGCTATGGCAATAATTATAACGGGGAGGAAGTAGGTGGCAAAGCGTTTCATAAGGTCAGGCGTTTTTCGGGTTGTAAGTTGGGTTACTTTGGGTTTTCAATGAGAAAGTTAACAAAAAAAGGTAAATGGGAAAAATGATGAATGACTGAGAACGGGCTGAAAGTCCGGCTAATTTCAGCCCGGCGGCAACGCCCCGGGTTGAAAGGATAACGACAATTCCCCGGCGCCCTGAAAGGGCAACTTAATCTGTCAACAGGTATTGCTCGTTATACGAAACATCCTATTTGTTCAGGAAAACGAAAATTTTATTAGATACGAATTATTCGGCAGGTGCACCATGGTGGTGACGATTGTTTCATGGTGTGTTATATTAACCTGCCCCTTCAGGGCGGTGGGATTGTTATTTACGCTAATGAACCCCAAGGCGATGCCGTTGGGCTGAAGTAAACTGTCCCTCCGGGACGAAATGGCTACGCGACCGACTTCAATAATTGGGTCGCTGATCCTGGCTGTGTCGACAGTTCATCGGTCGCCGCCTGCTGCCCGGTCATCGCGTACGGCGTCGACGACTACTACGACGTACCGACAAATGTTAAAGTCTACTAAGGATTTTTTTAAAAATTATTATAAAAAAGACAAAAATTATCTCTTAAAGAGTTGTTTTATATCATTATTGATAAAGCCAGGATACTTGTTATCTTGCAATACTTTATCAACATTTTTGTTAGTGACATATTCTCTTTTGACGATGAGCTTGTCTGGGTTTTGTTTGTCTATGAGATATGTTTTGATGGTGTATTCTCGTTGATCTCCTATGATGCTTGACTTGAGCGATCCTGACTTAGCTTGCTCCAACTGCTGTTGTGCTTCTACTGTGCCATATGTGTTGATAAAATTTTGAATATATGGGTTGTTCGCTGCCTCTTCGAAGACCCGCTGATCGATGTCCCATCCCCAGAAACCTTTTTCTGGGACGCCGTCATCAGCAAGCCTTTGCATCCTGACCTGATACCATTCAAGGTCTTGCATAGTGGCTCCAGTCACGTAATCCGGCGTTGTTTCAGGATCAAAAAGATTTAATTGTTCTGAATTCATCAACTCATAAAATCCTTTTACTGATGCTTGCTCTTGAAGTAATGCTTCAAGAATATTTTGTTTTCCATCATTCCAGAAATCCTTGTTGAAACTTATATCTGCACTTACGACTACTCCATCTTTTTCTACTTTACCAAAATAACCTAATGCTTGTCCACCATTAATAAAGAAATAACAATTAGTTTTTCCCGTTATTGGAACTGTAGATGATTTATCTGTTATGATAGTATTCCCATTTTTGTAGAAATTGTTGAGTACTGGATCCAATTTTTGTTCTCTAATACTGGTGATAGTATCTATCATCGTTTGGGATACTTGTTCATCCGTGAATTTGCTTTGTTGTTCATCCCATAAGTTCCTAAATATGACCTGGTTCATGCCTCCTGGCAGCAGATATGCTGGTTTCCAGCTACTGGTTCTCGCCTTGTCTGGTTGTGATGCGCTTATATTCCCTTGCGCATCTTCTTGATCATAACGCATGTGCAGTTTCATATTATCCTTCTTGCTCGCTGCTGCTGTCAGCGCTCCGAAGACTTCATGGTTATTGAGCGAGTCAACAACTAGTTTGAGAAGGGCTTCATGCGTCATGCTGTTCGGTTTGATTCCCACATACAGCGCTTGTATGTCTATTGGGACTGTGAGTGTAATATCAGCGTTCTCATCCGAAGTCTTTTCCGTGTAGAATGAGCCGTCCTTGTTGGTGATGAAAAGCGCCATTCCGCTCTGTTCCCTGCTCCGTATGTAATCAGGATCGTGGAGATCATAGTTTCTCTCTTCAGCCACTTTTCCTATATCGATCGTTTTGATATGAACGGTCTTTTCTTGCGGCTGCTCTTGCAGGGCGAAGTCAAACTGATTGTCATTTTCAGTCACGGCAACGTTCTTTAAGACTTTCGTTTCATATTTTGTTGCACTGTTCTCAGGGCCGACAAATTTGATGCTGTCGACCATGCCGTCATCTGGATAGTTCATACTCACTGACTTGTAGCTGTCATCATTGCCAACAATGCTCGTGCTGAGTTCTTGTCCGTTATCGAATACTAGTGCCTTTGCTTCTACTGGGGTGCTGTTTTCGCTGTAGATCCAGAATACTTTGGTTGCTGGTTCTCCCGAAATCTTTTCGAGGCTTACATTGATGGTTTTGTTGTCTGTGTTGACCGTGAAATTCTTCATGATGAATGTCTTGTAGCCGGATTTTTCCACCTTGAAGCTGTCGATATGCTCTTCGAGGTTCTTTGTCGTGAAACTGATGCCGTATTTGCCACTGCTGATAACGTCTCCCTTTGTCTTGCCTGAGTAATATGCGGTGGCTTGCGCGCCGTCAGGGCTGCTGTTGCTGCTGCTGATGCTATGGGAATAGGTCTCCTCGGCTACAGGTCCTGAAGAGTCCTGGCAACCGGAGGTAAATGCTAATGCAAAAACGATAACGGGGAGGAAGTAGGTGGCAAAGCGTTTCATAAGGTCAGGCGTTTTTCGGGTTGTAAGTTGGGTTACTTTGGGTTTTCAATGAGAAAGTTAACAAAAAAAGGTAAATGGGAAAAATGATGAATGACTGAGAACGGGCTGAAAGTCCGGCTAATTTCAGCCCGGCGGCAACGCCCCGGGTTGAAAGGATAACGACAATTCCCCGGCGCCCTGAAGGGGCAACTTAATCTGTCAACAGGTATTGCTCGTTATAAGAAACATCCTATTTGTTCAGGAAAACGAAAATTTTATCAGATACGAATTATTCGGCAGGTGCACCATGGTGGTGACGATTGTTTCATGGTGTGTTATATTAACCTGCCCCTTCAGGGCGGTGGGATTGTTATTTACGCTAATGAACCCCAAGGCGTTGCCGTTGGGCTGAAGTAAACTGTCCCTCCGGGACGAAATGGCTACGCGACCGACTTCAATAATTGGTTCGCTGATCCTGGCTGCGTCGACAGTTCATCGGTCGCTGCTTGCTGTCCGGTCATCGCGTACGGCATCGACGACTACTACGACGTACCGACCAACGTCAAGATTTACTGAACTATTATATTATTTTTCTTAGAAAAAGAATTTACTAAAAATAAAAAATTACTTTTCGAATGTCTCTCTTATCGATTGCTGATAGAGTTTCGGGATGGTCTTATCACCGAGTGCTTCCCTATAATTCTTTGGTGTGAAAACTCTTGTCGTGACATCCCCGTCAGGCATGATTGTCTTGAACGTGTAGGTAGTCTGCGGCATACTGGCGGCCTTTGTTTGTATCTCGGCGAATTTCGCCTGCGCTTCTGCACTGCCATATGTGCTGATATAATCCTGCACATCCTGGAGGTCCTTGCCTTTCTCCATCGCTATCTGACCGATATCGCCGGTACCGTTCCAGATGCCTTTCGTCGCATCTTGCTCAGACTCTTTCTCTGATCTTATGTTATACCATTCAAGGCTTACTCGGTCATTATCAGTGATGTTATCTGCTGGTTGCATGCCATCGTACACTGTTAGAGGAGGCTTGGGATCAGTAGTCACTCTAGATGATGAAACTTCATAAAACATTTCATTAGACCCAAGCTCTTGAAGAAGTGTTTTCTTAATTTCTTGTTGATCAGAAAAGATATCTTTGTTAAAAGATGCTTCTGCATGCACGACAACCCCATTGCTCTCTCTTTTCCCAAAATAACCAGCAGCCATGCCATCGGTAAACCAATATGCTAGTGTACTTCCTGTACTTGGCGTTCCCGTTAAGTCATCTGTCACCACTTCTTTGCCGTTCTTGAAGAAATTATTCATCACTTTGTCAAGAGTGTTTTTGGTACTTGTGACCATATCATCCATGTCTTGCGTCGCGTACTCATCAGTCCAGACGTTATTCTTGTTATCTCGGATCTTTTCCATTACGACATGAGTCAGTTGCCCTGCCATCCAGTTGCTCGTTCTGTTCTCATTAGCAGGTGATGCAATAAGTGTGCCACTCTCATCGATGTCGTATCTCATGTGTCCTTGGAGCAGGTTCCTGCGATCCACGCTCTTGTTGAGTGCGCCGACGTTCTCCGTGTTCTTGAGCGAGTCGAGTGCCACCGCGATCATGGCGCCGTACATCTTGTCGTCGGGGTTCATGATGTATATGCCTGTCTGTCCCATCTCTGCTTTGGGTATCTGCAGGTGGAACTTTCCGTCAGCGTCCGAGGTGACCTGTTGCCTGAAATTGCCGTCTGCCGTGAGGAAGAGGAAGGAGACGTTGCCTTCTACCCTGCTATCGATATACGCAGGGTCGTTGAGCGAGTAGTTCCTCTCGTCGGCGATCTTGCCTATCATGAAGGTCCTGCCGTCCAGCGTGATGTACTGCGGCTGCTCTTGCAGGGTGACGTCGAACTGGTTGCCGTTCTCGGTCACGGCGACGTTCTTGAGTACTTCCTTGTCGTATCCGTCCTTGCTGACGACGATGCTGTCGAGCATGCCATCCGTCGGAACATCCATGCTCGCTGACTTGTAGCTGCTATCGTCACCGACCGTGGTGGCGCTGAGCTCCTGGCCGTTGTCGAATGGTTTTACGGTCGCTCCTGCCGTGCTGTTCTCGCTGTAAAGCCAGAATATCTTGGTTGCTCCCGGAACCTTTTCGAGGTTTATGTTGACAACCTTGTTGTCCGTGTTGATCGTGAAGTTCTTCAGTACGAATCGCTTGTAACCAGATTTCATTCCGACCAGGCTGTCGATATGCTCTTCTAGGTTCTTGCTCGTGAAGCTGATGCCGAAATTCTTGTCGCTGACGATGTCTTGGTTCGACTTGCTGTTGTGATACGCTATAACTGTCATGCCGTCAGGGCTGCTGTTGCTGCTGCTGATGCTGTGGGAATAGGTCTCCTCGGCTACAGGTCCTGAAGAGTCCTGGCAACCGGAGGTAAATGCTAATGCAAAAACGATAACGGGGAGGAAGTAGGTGGCAAAGCGTTTCATAAGGTCAGGCGTTTTTCGGGTTGTAAGTTGGGTTACTTTGGGTTTTCAATGAGAAAGTTAACAAAAAAAGGTAAATGGGAAAAATGATGAATGACTGAGAACGGGCTGAAAGTCCGGCTAATTTCAGCCCGGCGGCAACGCCCCGGGTTGAAAGGATAACGACAATTCCCCGGCGCCCTGAAAGGGCAACTTAATCAGTCACCGGGTTTCATCACACTTATCGTGTAAAAACCACTTCCATAATCAATTCATAACCTCCGCCGACTACCGGATACTGCATTTTCAGGATCACTTTATCCGGCCCTTCTTTGGTAAACGTTTGTACCAGCAGCGAATCGTGCCAGTTCATGGCCAGGGTATCATCATCCAAAAACTCACAGGTAGCGCTCAAAAAATTTCCCGAATTCTCGAACCACCAGTAGCGATAAAGCTCCGTCTTTTCGTCCCACGCGAATATCCCTTTTGCTTCTCCACCCGAAGCAGTGGCATAGTCAAAAATAACGTAGCGGCTATTCATTTCCTTGGTAAACTTTCCGTTACCGGAATCCGTTCCGGCTGGGCTCAGACTGCTTTCCGGGATGTGATAAGTGAGGTTCCATTCTCCTAACAAAAAGTCAAATCGGTTCATTTTTCTGGCAGGCATACTGGATGATTTAGTTTTTCAATTGATTGTCAAGTTAGCTAAATTTCCAGCAATCTGACCTTCCCTATAGCTATAAACAAAAAGGAGCCGGATTTCCCAACTCTCTTCATTCCTTTGTCATATCTTCTCAGTGAAGCTTATGCTACCGCAGCCACCGGAAGTTCAAAGACAAAAGTGGTTCCTTTACCATAATAGACTTTAAATAAAGAAAAGCACCTCATTATAACACTACGTTATAGGAAATAACAATTTACAATTTGCATTCCTTATCCGTCAGCCTTTATTTTGTAATAGAATTTAAGACACAAAGTCAGTTGATCGACTTTGTTACCACCCGCTAACCAACCCTGTGAAATTAAATCTGCTTGCACTTAAATCGGTCATTTATCAATGACCCATGTTGAATTATTTAATTTCAAATACCATGAATCGTAGAATCGAAAAAGGAATTAAAGAGGTAGACGCGGCAACCGCCTACGAGAAAATCAAAAATGGTGCTATCTTGATGGACGTTCGCGAATGGGAAGAAATTGAGCAGGTAGCTTTTGGAGTAGAAAACACGTTGGTGATGCCCATCAGTGAGTTCGGTGCCCGGTTGGATGAAATCCCGCGCGACGTAGAGGTGATTGTCGGTTGCCGAAGTGGCTCACGTAGCTATCAGGTTACCTGGTTTTTGTCGGAGCAAAATTTCGATAATGTCATCAACCTGAAAAACGGAATCATCAGCTGGGCGCAAAGCGGACTTCCGGTTAAGGTGCGGGAAACAGCAAAATGAAATTTAAATCCTGATGGTCTAATAACATCAACTGATTCAATCATATAAATCATGATCTTACCGTATGTCTATGCCCTCTTAAGCGGATTATTATCGGGCGGCGCTTTAGGAATGACCGGTGGCGGCGGGTCTATTTTAGCCGTTCCTTTATTGGTTTATCTGGTTGGTCAGAATGTTCATTTAGCCATCGGGACTTCATTGATTGCTGTCGGTGTTACTTCGCTGATTTCTTCTGTCAGTTACATGCGACAATCGTTGGTGAAGTTTCGTATTGCCATCTACATGGCCGCGCCAGGCCTCGTCAGCACCTATTTGGGCGCTTTGCTCAACAAGCAGTTCAAAGGACCGGTTCTACTCCTCTTCTTCGCCCTGTTGATGATTTATATCGGCTTTCTGATGACCCGGAAGAAAGCAGGCAACCCGGATGCTCCAATTGAATCGGGGGGCATTAACTACTACCGGATTATCGCATTGGGCTTCGTAACCGGATTTGCCAGTGGCTTCTTTGGTGTGGGTGGCGGCTTCCTTCTGGTTCCAGCTCTGTACCTGGGTGCCCGACTGAAAATGAAAGAAGCCATCGCTACTTCCCTTTTTATCATCTTTCTATTTGGAACGTTTGGATTGGCCAGTTATCTCATTCAGGGACGGGAAGTCAATTTGCTGATGAGTGCTGTGTTTGTCGTCGGAGGTTCACTTGGCGGAATTATTGGTGCCTGGTATGCCAAACGTCTCAATCAGGCCCGGCTCCGCTACATTTTCTCCATCTTCATTATCCTCATCGGAATAGGAATATTTGCCCAAAACCTACTGAAGCTGATGTAATCCGGTTGCCCGGAATTCATATCTCATCTATTTTCTATCCATTTCCGTTCTGTGCTTTGCCCGAAAAGTCTTATTTTGACAGGCAAAACTAACGACCATTGGAACACTCACTCATCGTCAGGCGCGGAGAAGAAACCATCTTTACCAGCAACGAACACTGGCTGCATCCGCTTTTCGAACTGGAAGACTTCCTTAAAGGGAAAAACATTCCCTCTTCTGAACTTTTCGTGAATGACAAGATTGCCGGAAAAGCAGCGGCCTGTTTGATGGTTCGTCTGGGAGTCACTCGCTGCCACGTCGAACTGCTTAGTGAAAGGGCCATTCCGGTGTTCAAAAAGCACGGGGTCGAATTCTCGTACAACACGTTGGTAGAACAGATTCAGTGTCGCACGGAAGACCTGATTACCGATTCCATGAGCATTGACAACGCTTATCTTTTTCTGCGCAAGCGAGCCGGTCGGGTTCAGGGATTACCCGTCAAAATTGAGAACCTGACAGTAGACATTGGTCGTAAGAATATCCTCGAAAATTTAAGTTTAGAGCTGGGAAGAGGTGAACAACTGGTTATTCACGGTGCTAACGGTACCGGAAAAACAACATTGTTGCGGACCTTGCTCGGATTTCTTCAACCGGTGCAGGGAACCATTCGGGTAGGTGACATCGTGGTGGGCAGCAATGAATGGCGCCACAACCGGAGTCTGATTGGTTACGTACACCAGGAAAATGTGAAAAATACCTTCCCTATTTCGGCAGAAGAAGTGGTTGCCATCGGATTGAGTGAGCGGAAACTTTCGTCAAAAGAATTAAACTACCGTGTCGAACTGGCCATGCGGCGAACCGGCTGTTTTCATCTGGCCAAACAGTCGTATCACAATCTTTCTGGTGGAGAGAAACAGCGTGTTTCACTGGCTCGTTGCCTCAGTCAGAATGCCCGCGTGCTGCTGTTCGATGAACCGACTTCATTTCTCGATTCGGGTGGCAAAGGAGATTTGCTGCAGTTGTTGAGCGAATTAAGTTCGACCGAAGCACCAACGATGATACTCGTCTCGCACGAAACAGCCTGGCTCGATCAGCTGAACTGGCCACGCAAAGAGCTAAAAGGAGGTCAGCTATGTTAGAAATGCTTTCGCTCCCTCCTATTCTAAAAGGCCTGTTGGTGTTGGCTTTCGCCGGATTTACCTTTCCGGTAACCGGCGTCTATCTGCTGCGCATGAACCTGCTTCCGTTGCGCTTCATGCTGATGCACGGCGCTATTCTGGGAGGTGCCATTGCCTTGGCGATGCATTACAATCCGTTCTGGACTACTATGCTGGTTAACTTACTCATGGTCCTGTTGATGACGAAAACGTCGCGCTCCATGCAGGTCGACACAGGTCAAATCAGCATGTTCATGATGGTCATCTCCATTTCACTGGCTTTCATCTTCATCTATAAATTCAATGTCCCGGCCCAGGACACCCTCTCATTACTGTGGGGAAGTTTATTTGCACTTAGCTGGCACGAAGTAATTGGCGTATTGGCATTTTCAGGCCTTTTGCTGGCTTTTCAGTTTCAATACAGGAGAAAGCTCCGTGCCGTGTTTTTCGACCGTGAAATCGCCTTCTCTTCCGGTGTAAACGAAGGAAGATTATACTATACTATCATTCTGTTAACGGCTATTACCGTTGCTGCTGCCATGAAACTCATCGGTGCACTTCTGCTCGATGCCCTGCTTCTTTTGCCGGCATTGATCGCATCACTTCATGCCAAGAGTTTGCGCGGAGTGATCATCTGGTCGTGCCTGTGGGGCGGCATCTTTTCCCTTTCGGGATTTTTTCTCTCGCTGGCGATAGACATTCCCGCCAGTTCCGGTGTCGCACTGATGGCATCGGTGGTATTCCTGGTTATTTACCTGAATCACAAACGGTTTAAATCATAAATCAATTCACACATGAAATTTTCACCAACCCGCTATTTCCTTCTTTTGCTAACGCTGATTGTTTTTTCCTTTTCCGCGAAAGCGCAGAATGTAGTGGCCACCAACGCCTGGACAGCAGCTTTCGCTGAAGCTGCCGGGGCACAAAATGTCACTGTCCTCGCTCCTTTCAAAATGCAGCACCCTACGGAATATGAGTTACGCCCGGGCGACATTCCGCGCGTAATGAAAGCCGACCTGATTATTTACGCAGGCTACGAAACCATGCTTGACCGGATGCGCAAAGGCTTGCATGTGGATGAAAGCAAAATGCTGCAGATCGATACACGCTATGATCTGCCGACACTTCGGAAATCGATTATGAAAATCGCTGAAAAACTGGGAACTACCGAACATGCAGAAGCGAACCTCAAGCAGATAGAAACGGTCATCAACCGGGCAAAAGCAACATTGAAGCAGGACGGAATGCTCGAAGAGCCGGTTTTGGTTCATTTTTTCCAACGCCCACTGGCCAAAGAGCTCGGATTGAAGATTGCCGGCGTGTTTGGCCCGGCTCCTCCCGAAGCCCGTCAAATTGCCGATATGGCCAAAACTCATGCAGCATTAATCATTGACAATGCACACAATCCGGTAGGAAAACCGTTGCAGGAAGTACTTCCCGATGCAAGAATGGTATCGTTACTCAACTTTCCCGGAACGCATGGTACCCAAACATTAATGGATGTGATACACTACAATGTGGAGCAACTAACGCAGGTTTCATCAGACCTGAAAAAGTAGCTCATCTCCTTTCGATATTCGGATGTAATCCGTCCGGACGAAAAATTTACCATCGGATTTTTAAATAAAATTCTATTTTTGACAAAAACAGAAACTAAACTGAATTGATATATAACATGAAGAAATCACTTAGTATTCTTTTCACTCTTTTCCTGGTTAGCATGGCCGCCACGCTTTTCGCGCAGGATGTTACGGGAGTTTGGACCACCATTGACGACAAAACAGGTAAACCGAAGTCGGAAGTCAGAATCTATAAGAAAGATGGCAAGCTGTACGGCAAAATTATCAAGCTTTTCCGGGATGACCCGAATGCCGATCCGCTTTGCGATAAGTGTAAGGGAAACCTGCACAATCAACATATTCTGGGCATGCAAATCATTAACGGCCTGACGCAAAACGATGACGGACAGTGGGTCGGTGACGACGGCATTATGGATCCTGAAAACGGAAAATTCTATGATGTAAAAATCTGGCGTGAAGGCGATATTCTTCGTGTACGCGGCTACATCGGATTTCTGTATCGCACGCAGGAATGGGAGAAAAGTTGAAATAAGAAGAGAGACCTCAGACATAAGATTTTAGACATCTCTTAAAAATAATATGAAAAATCCCGGCATCAAGAGCGAGCCGGGGTTTTTTATTTGATCTTTTCTGTGACACAAATACTATGCAGCAGCCAGCTTACCTTCTTCACCAATATTTGAAGAGCGAGTAAAACCACTTTTGCTCAGCAACCAAACAATAACAAATCCCCAAACAAAGTTCGATGACGCTGTTTCGATAAAGTGAGCCAGCCGGACTTCGGGAACCATCAAAGCATTAGGCAGTAGATGTTGAGCATTCATCAGCAAAGCGAAAAGCAGTCCAACCATCAGTGCTTTCATCCACATACTACTTTTCATGGCCAGCATAACCGGAATGGCAATGGCGATCCATACCAGCCCGCGAATTATCTGCAAAAGGTGCAATTCCGAAAATACGAATGAGCCAAGTTGAGCGATAAAAGTAGGTTGTGCTTCCAGTCCATCGTACAAAGCTCTTACTTCGGGCACCCGCCAGGCAATGAAATAGCCGGCCAACTGGTACAGAAAAGGATAAATCACAATGCATAGCAGAGCAATGTTCACCCAAAACATTTTTCCAACTGCCGGTCTTTCCGGTTGGGCGCCCTCTTTTCGTTTCCAGTTCCCGGAAATAAGCACGGCCAGCGGACTCCAGACAAGGGACAGAATGATTCCGGTAAAAATCATCGACCAGGCCAGGTTGGCCGGCATTTTCAAATATCCGCCGAAAAACAATGCTTCAACAGCGCTCAGTGCAAACTGGATGACAAATATCTCCAAAGCCAATAAACCGGCCAGCTTCCACCCTTTCCAAACTGCGAAATGAATTAAAGTATACAAGAGTGATGTATGAATCAAACAAACGACGGTCATTCTCAGGAACAACTGTCCTGCATCGACTCCGGATGTACTAAGTTCGAATGGAAACAACTGGCTTCCGATTCCTAAACCGACACTCCAAATTATCTGCATTAGAATAGTCAATAACAATAGTTTACCTATTGTCACAAAAATTGTTTTCATGGTTACAAGTTTGATTAATTGGTTATGATTCAGAATTATCAGAAAGATTGTTTTCAATTTTTTGGAACACTTCCAATGTCCGGTCAAGCTCTTCATCCGAAAGGTTGCCCAGAGCCTGCACATATATTTCACCTGAAAGCATGACCAATTGGTCCTGCAAATTTCTGCCTTTGTCCGTCAGAAAAATCCGCTTGGCCCGTTTATCGTCTACATTGTCCAACCTTCGGATTAAATCGTGCTTGATCATGTTGCTGACCACGCGCGAGATGGTTGTTTTATCACGCTGGCTCCGGTCCGCCAGTTCTTTGATGCTGATTCCCTCGTTGTACCAAAGAATAGTCAATAAGGAGAACTGCTCCGGTGTAATATCCAGTTTTTCTTTACGGAAGACAGTTTCGACATGTTGGTGTACCTTCCTGGCAACGGTCCCCAACTGAAATATCAGGTTGTCATCCAATGATTTTGGAATTCTCATAGCTTTTTAGATGTATATACAACCAAATTACGACATCGAAATGAGAAAAACAAGAGTGTTAACAAAAAAAAAATCCGGCTACAAGACTGGGAGACAGCCTCGAGCCGGATATGAGCATTGATTGAGAGAGGGATTTTATCTATTCCCTGTTTCGGGCCAGAAAATATAGTGCAATAGGACGGTAAGCTGCATGCGCAAACTTCGAGAAAGCAAACAAAATAACCAGTTCCATTGAAATGATGGTGTGAATCATAAAAATCACCTGACTCAGCGTTTCACTCAGGTTAAACGAAACAGCGACCTCCATCCAGAAACCAGTTAAACCAGCAATCCAAAGGAAGAATAGGAACATCCAGTCTGCCAGCTTAGTAGCTTCATACGTTTTCGTAGGTTTGGTCATGCGATAATACATGGCCAGCGACGTTCCGTAAATCAGGAAAAGTCCGGAAACGGTACCCAGGATGCGTGATGGCAACCAGATGGTTGTTGCCGGATCTTTAAACAGGAAGTCGAGAATGGTGGCAAAGAGGAGGCCGATAAAGCCCCACATGATTGACCAGTGCACAAACCACGGACGAACCAGGTTGGGTTTCGTACTCCAGTATTCTCCCTCATCGGTTGAACACTTTTGATATCGTCCCATAGTTCCAATCTCGGTCAGTACTTCGCCAATCGACTGAAAAACTGATTTTTTGGTTTTATTTGAGTCTGTACTGTGTTTACGGTTCAGTCTCCGACTCATACTGAAAATGCCCAGAAGAGCCGTTAATCCTGTAAAAGAAAAGACAATCAGTCCCATCAGGTGAATGACGGCATAAGGCATCCAGCTGAAAATCCAGCGCGAAACCGTGAAGTCCGGCTTCATGGTCAGCAAAAAGAAACCCAGAATCGTTGCCAAAACGAGGGTTAGCAGGATGGAAAACGGATTGCTTTTGAAAATGAGCTTCGTGATACCTGAGGGCTCATAGTTCGCAATTGCATAGCGGCGCAAACCGGCCATCAATTCACCCGGGTCGGCCTGACGCGGACAAGTTGCCGAACAATCGCCACAATGGTAACACATCCAGAGCTCCTTGCTGCTCAGAATTTCTTCTTTCATTCCCAGCATGCTGTAGCGTATCATCATTCGCGGAAAACTGGCATTCTCTTCGGTCAGGCTGCAAACGGCCGTACAATTACCGCAGTTGTAGCAGGCGCTAAAATCGACAGCTCCGTATTTTGCTATATCTTTTGCCAGTTTTGGATCTACCTTTGACATAAGTGCTTAGTTCTTTTGATTCAAGTGATAGTAAAAATACTCGTCCATGTCATCGATCTCACCGGTCACTACATCACCATACTTTCGCATCGACATCACATAATAGGTCGCTTCATGGGCGGGAAGTTCAGTTGCCTTAGCGATTTCGGGAATGGTTTTCGGCCCTTCCTTCAATGCATCCTTGATCAACTTCTTCATTTTATTGTAGTGCTTGATATTGGCTTTCACCTCCTCCGAAACCGTCCTTTTTTCCTTCATTATCTTGACGGTACGTTGTTTCTCTTCTGCCATTTTATCAGGTATTAAAGAGTTTACAATTGGGTTAATATTCACTCTCCGTGAGCGCATCAATCATTCCTTCTATCTCGGAATTGGTATAGCCTGAAAGCTCGATGGCATCAGTCGGACAAACCGGCAGGCACATTCCACAGCCTTTACAGTTCGATTCATTCACTTTCGCAACCTTCTTGCCGTTCTCTTCCACAAACTCGAAAGCACCGAACGGACAAGCAGCAGAACAGCTGTCACAAACCTCGCATTTCTCCGCATCGACCTTAGCCATAATGGGCTCCAATGTGATTTCCCCACGCTTCAGCAACGAATAAGTCTTAGCTGAAGCGGCCAGTGACGATTTCACCGTTTCGGTTATATTCTTCGGTCCCTGGCAAACGCCGGCAATCAAAACACCATCGATGGTCGTTTCCACCGGACGCAGTTTGGGGTGAATTTCGTTGTAGAACTTATCACGGCCGTGCGGAAGTTTCAGTGTATCGCCAATGGCATCATCCTTCCGGGGTGTCATACCGGTCACCAGAACCACCAAATCAGGTTCGATTTCCAGCTCTTTTCCGGCAGTCAGCAGGTCATTCACCTTAACAACTGTATGTTTTCCATTAGAACTAACTTCGGGGAAAGTGTCTTCGGTAAACTGAATGTAGATATCGCCGTTTTTGGATGATTGCTCATACAACACTTCCTGTTTTCCGTATGTCCGGATTCCGCGATTAATGTGGTAAACCGTCATATCCGGCACTTTTTCCCGCACTTTAATCGCACTGTGAACAGCCGATGTACAGCAGTAACGCGAGCAATATTTATTTTCGCCATTCGGCTGACGACTTCCCACGCAATAGATATAAGCCATGCTCCGGATTTTCTTTCCATTGATGACCAAATCCTTACCATTGCTGAGTTCCAGGTGACGCTCCAGCTGTGGTAACGTGATGACATTGTCGTAATCGCCGTAACCGAATTCCGATTTCTCCGGCTCATACGGGTCAAATCCCGTGGTAATCATCAACGAGCCGGCTTGAAGCGTGATACGCTCTTCTTCCAGGTTCAAATCGATGGCGTCACTTACTTCGGCGCATTTACCGCACTTGGTACAGGTAGCTGCGTCGATGGCAGCGATTTCGGGGAACTGGCCGGGATGAAAGTTCATCAACGCCTTGCGGTTGGTTAAACCGAAGTTAAATTCATCGGAAACTTCTTCAGGACAAACCTCAATCGCTTTCTCAATTGTCGAAGCATCAGCGTCTTTCTTCACTCCTCGTGAAGTGATTTTCACTTCAATCTCGAAGTTACCAACACTCCCCTTCTTGGAAACAAGTTCGGCACCAGTGAACAGATTGATATTCTGACGCTTCTTTACTTCCTGATAAAGATTTTCTACAACTGATTTTCCGGTTTCTCCCGGAAGGAAAAGCTTGCCCCACTGCGAGGTACGACCACCCACATAATGTGATTTTTCAATCAAATACACCTGCGAGCCCATATCGGCCAATTCGATGGCAGCTTTCATACCCGCTACACCGGCACCAACAACGGCTACCACATTCTGAGCAGAAATGGAAACCGGGTCCATCGCTACTGAGTGTGAAACCCGCTCAACGGCAGAACGCACCAGCGAAATAGCTTTCTCGGTGGCTCCTTTCTTGTCGTCAGAGTGAGCCCAGGAGCTTTGTTCCCGGATATTCGCGTGAACGTAGTTGTGCGGATTGAGTCCAGCTCGTTCGGCAACTGATCTGAATGTTAAGAGGTGCAGCTTTGGAGAGCAGGATGCCACTACAATGCCGTCGAGCTCCAGATTTTTGATATCCTCAGCGATTTCCTTCTGCGAGGAATCGGCACAGGCAAAAATGGTATGCTTGGCAATGGCAACGCCTCCCATCTTTTCAGCTTCTTCTCTGACCTTATTGACATCAATAACGTCGGAGATATTACCGCCACAATGACAAACGTATACGCCAATCTTGTTCTTCATGCGAAAATATATTGATTGTCAGGAAATAGCCCCAACAATATTTAATTCATTATTCAAGTAAATCAATCTTACCACCACTGAATCAAATCATTATTCAGTCAATGCAAGATAGCTGGCAGCTTCGGACGACGCCGAGCCGGCTGAAAGAATTGAGTCCGGAATGTCCATCGGGCCGGAAGCTGCTCCTGCCACAAACACACCGTCGATGTTGGTCATGGCCGGACGTTTCAGTTCATCAATTTGCTTCACGTAGCGATAGTCATCGAATTCCAGCTTCTGTGTTTTGAAAACCTGTCCGATTTCATCGTTGGCCAGAATACCTACCGAAAGGACAACCATATCGTGCTCGACCTCCTTCACCTGACCTGTTTCAATATCATCGTACCTCAAAACGAGGTTTCCGTTTTCCTTTTCTGAAATTTTGCCGATTTTCCCTTTTACGAACTCAACGCCCATTCCTTTGGCTGTTTCATAGAATTCGTTGAATCCCTTACCAAACGATCGAATGTGCAGGTAATAAATGGTCACATCGGCCATAGGCAATGCTCCCATCAGCAATTGAGCCTGCTTGATAGAATACATGCAGCAAACCTGCGAGCAAATCGGGTTACCAACCGTATGGTCACGCGAACCGGTACAAAGTACGTAAGCCAGGTTGTCAGGCATTTTGCCGTCACCCGGACGTAAAATCGTATTGAAAGGACGTGTAGGGGCTAATTCACGCTCCATCTGCATGGAGGTGATAATATTTTTGTATCTGCCGTAACCGTAACGCGGCATTTTAATCGGGTCAAATAATTTGTACCCGGTAGCAACCACTACACTCTTAAATTGATAGGTCTTCTCTTCCGGCTCCTGTGAGAAGTCAATGGCATCAGCCGGACAAGCCCGTTCGCAGGCACCACACAACGAGCAGTTTTCGATATCGATGGCAGCAATACGCGGGTTCGCGATACTGAATGGAACAAACACCGCTTTCCGGCCAACCAGATTGAACTGGTACTGATCCTTCACCACCACCGGGCAAACCGGCTCACATTCCTGACACCCCGTACAAGCGTCTTCCTTCACATAACGGGGTTGGCGTAAAATACGCGCTTCAAAATTCCGTTCGCCTTTCTTTTCGACTCCTTTCACTTCACTACCGGTAAAGATGGTAATGTTGGGATGCCGGGCCGTTTCCGACACTTTGGGTGTGGTAATACACGCTGCACAGTCGAGTGTAGGAAAAACCTTGCTCAGCAGAATCATTTTACCGCCAATCGAGAGTTCCTTCTCCACCAACAGCACCTTGTAGTCCATTTTGGCCAGGTTCAGCGCTGTCTCTTCACCGGCGATTCCACCACCAATAACCAGTGCGTCGTATGATAAAACTTCGTTCTCCATGTTACATTTCTATTGTAAAATATTCCGGTTACGCCGGTACTTTGGAAAGGGCTTCGTAAAACGATTTCATGTGTTTTACGAATGGCTCGGCACATACCGAACACAAGGCAGCCATTTTCAGCCGGGCCGGTTCAATCCCCTTTGCTTTCATCATCTCGTGTGTCTGGGCAATAATCGCCGCGGTTTTGTCCACGCAACTTTCACCGTATGAACAGTCGGTCCCGTCGGCTGCAATGAAAACACCGTCAAAGCCCTGCTCAAAGGCATGCATAATCCAGCGGGATTTAACGGAACTTGAACATCGTAACGGAATGGAATAAATGGTTGGCGGGTAGTGCATTTTCAACAACCCCGCGAGATCAATCGCGGGGTCGGAAATCTTTTCCGTTGAAAACACTAAAATTTTAGGAGCTTTATTCGCCATTTTAGTTTTTCGTTTTTTTTAAAGCTTACGCTTTGCGCAGATAAATTTTGAAAAAGCCTGATTCTTCAACGGTTCCCATGTATTCATGGCCTTTTTTACTTGCCCATTTGGGAATATCCTTCTTGGTACCTTCGTCGGCTGACAATATTTCCATTACCTGACCTGAAGTGATTTCGGCGATGGCTTTTTTTGCGGCCAACAGCGGGCCGGGACAAGCAGTACCACGAGCATCAACAACTTTGTCTGCCTGAATGGCAACTAATTCTTCCTGTGACATAACTTTGAGTTTTTATTATATGAATAACTGAATAGCACTCTCTTCCGCGTCAGCGAGATAGGTTCCAACCCCGCAGTAATTCAGGTTCGGATAATCAATCATCTCATCCTTACTGAGTCCCATCAGGTCCATCGACATCTCACAAATGTTGATCTCGACACCCAACTCTCCCGCGGTTTTTAGTAAATCATCCAGAGAGGCTACATTCTTTTTCTTCATTAATGACTTGAGCATGGATAATCCGGCTCCGGCCATGTTCATTTTCGAAAGCTTCACGTTCGAAGTCCCCCTGGGAAGCATGGCTCCGAACATTTTAGACGTCAACTCTTTCTTCTTTGCCCTTTTCTCTTTATCGCGCAAAGCGGAAATGGCCCAGAAGGTGAAGAAAAGTTTGACTTCCATATCCATGGCTGTAGCACCGGTAGCAATAATCATCGCAGCTAAAAGCTTATCGAGTTCACCCGAAAAGACGACCATCGAAAGCTGGTCTTTCTTCTTGGTGGCTTCGAGCTGCTTGATCCGGCGCTCCAGTTCCAGTATTTTCTCTTCAGCAACTAATTCCATCTCTTATATAAATAAGTGTACGTCTGATTCCTGGGCAGCGGTGATGTATTCACTGATTCCCACGATATCGTCGACTAATTCATTAAAATCCTCCATTTTCTCAGCTCCCCAGATTTTTCCGGCCAAACCGCAAACATGAATTTTCACGTTTGAAATCTCTTTGGCATCGCGGAAAAACTCCAGCCAGGGATTGACATTCAGCTTCTTCAACGAATCCAGGAATTCCTGTTTCAGCTGAGGATTTTCAGCCATTTCCAGTTTTGTTGCGTCTGCAGCTACATCTTTTCTGAAGGCACGCGCTCCTTGCAGAAGCACGTAAATATCGACATCCATGTCATCGGCTGCTGCACCCGTCAGTACCACGCCAGCTGCAGTGAGCTTATCGATACTTCCGGAAAAAAGCGCCATGGTCATTCTTTTAGGCATGATTCTCTTGCTTTAATAATTATGTAAACATTGACATATTAACAGGGGTAAAAGTATAGACATACGAAGTAGGTTGAAAAGAAATCGGTGTGAGGTTTATTTTGTTTCGGTGTGACATCGATCACATTTTTTGCTAAATTTGGCGTCAATAAGGTTTAGCAATAGTATTTATTACCATGAGTCAGTGTCTGTGCCTGAATTGTAAAGTACGTTCGGCGGCAGCAAACCACCTTTCGATAGATGAGCTTGATCTGCTGGGGAAACGAAGTGTCGAAGTCGAGTTTGACAAAGATGAAGTCATTTTTAAGCAGGATGCATTTGCCAGTAATATTGTGTACCTGCGCGAAGGGATCGTCAAGCTGGTCATGCGGGGACACAACCGCGAGCAAATCCTGAAAGTAGTAAAAGCCCCCACCTACCTGGGCATTCCAACCACCATCGGCGACAATGTAAATAACTATTCAGCTGTTGCACTTACGCCGGTATCGTGCTGTTTTATTGACCGGGCGACTTTCAAAAATTTTGTGGAATCAAACGGGAAGTTTGCTTACGAAATACTGACCACCATCAGCAAGATCGAACTCCGACAATTCCAGAATTGTGTCAACCATATTCAAACGCAAGTGACAGGCCGTGTTGCCGGCATGTTGCTCGATTTCTCCAAAAATCTTTACGGCAGTAATCACTTTCAGTTGACCCTGACCCGCAATGATATGGCCGATTTGTTGGGAACCTCCAGGGAAACCGTTAGTCGTATTTTGACTGATTTCGTAACGGAAAAACTGATTGAGGTGCACGGAAAAGACATCACCATACTGAATGACGAAAGGCTGGAGAAAATCAATCTCGCCGGTTAGTTCTCACCTATCTTTTTGTCGATTACGACATAAATTCCTTCAAAAGAGTCCTCTAATTAACGCAGCTTAACAAAATATAGCAAGCTTTAAGACTTCTGCGTCCGTCATTTTTTTGCCCCACTTGTTCAATATAGCAAAACACAATGCCCTTGCGGGCAGAATGCAAATATGATGGACTCAAAAATTCAGATATCATGAAAAAGAACGTCTTAACGCTTCTCGTCATGCTCATTATCATGACGTTTGGCACTTCTGCGATGGCAAGCACAAACAGTATCAAAAGAGCGCAAAAAGATACGCTCTCATCAATGATGTACCCGCCTCACATGATGGGACCAGGTGTGATGCAACCCGACATGATGCGCGCCCACCAAATGATGCACCATGGCCGTGGCCTGATGATGTCACGGTATCAGGGACCGTCCTACCCGAAAGTGATGAAACCTTATTTATTCATCGTGAATCAAATACCGGAATTGCGCATGGAGCTTTCTCTTTCCGACAAGCAATATGAAGAACTGGTAGACCTGCGAACAGAGTACCTGCAGAAAAAGGATGGACTGGAAGGTGAACTCAGCAAAATGAATCAGTTGTTACACAACGAATTATTGAATAACACAGCCAATAAAGCAGTGAAAGAGCAACTCAGCTCAATAACCGAAACAAAAGCCAGTGTGATGATGGCTGCCTATTCGACGGTTCAAAAAATGAGGAACGTGATGAAACCCGAGCAACAGAAAAAGCTCGACCACATGATTTCCAAAATGCTAAACAGAAGAAAAGCAAATCGTAATGACCCCACGTTTTATCAGAGGCCATACTATGAATAAAATTAGACAATGATTCCGGCCACTGGTTGTACATCCCGGCAGTATGTTTCTCATAGAAGCATCTGTCGGGATTTTAATTTCATTGAAGATGTTGTGGATACGTCCGAAAATCAATCGCTTAGAAAACTGCGAACGGGATAATCAAACAATCGTTTTTCAGGTGCTAACGACATACGACTTTAACTTGTCTATCAGCTCCGGAAAACCAGCCAGCTCACGCTGAATTAACTCAATGTCAAACGTTTGCAAGCCACCATCTAACGACCGGCAATAACGGTCCAATACCTCACAAGAATTTTCCTGCGCGAATGCAGCCAAACGGTTATTGAATTCTTCGATATCAAAAATGACCAAATCGTTCTTGATTCGTTCCCAGTCATTTAATAAATCATTCTCCAAATAATCAATTATACCCGGTAAGTTTGAAACATGTTCATGTGGCGCATACAATTCCTGCTTATCCACAATGCCCTTCTCGCTTGGTTTATACCCAATCGGCAGAAATCGTTGCAAAATAGCTTTCACATCTTTTTTCAAAGCTGGTTTTTCAAGGTACGCATCAAACAAAGAGTCAATCCGGTTTCTTTCACTTCTCATGGTTGATGCCGTAAACGCAACAACTGGAATATGCTTCAGCTTTTCATCATTCTTGATTATCTCCGTCACGTCGTATCCACTTAGGCCCGGCATCCGAATGTCCATAAAAACCAAATCAGGAACATCAAACTGTATCATGTCCAGGGCCTGCGCCCCGCTGTAAGCTTCCATGAACTCAACATTTTCGTTCCCGATGATTCTTTTCAGGACCGTAATATTCAGCTTTACATCATCGACAATAAAAATCTTCCGGGGTTCCAGAACTCTCTCATATTCCATCTCTTCCTTTCCTGTCTCGTTTAACGGGATATCAGAGATTTTTAAATCACGAAAAATCAATGTAAATGTCGTTCCCTTCCCAACTTTACTTTTCACCTTAACTTCTCCATTCATCTTCTGTATCAAACCATTTACAATGGCTAATCCTAAACCCGTTCCCTCGTAATAGCTGCTGCTTTGACCGGATTGCTGCGTAAAAGCTTCGAAGATTTTTTCTTTCTGGTCTTCACGGATTCCAACTCCCGAATCTTCAATATTGACAATCAGATTGATCAGGTTGTCATACGAAGTTTGGGTAGCGTACACCGAAACATAGATATACCCAACACGCGTAAATTTTATGGCGTTATTTATCAGGTTGAAAAGAATTTGGTACAGCCGGATCTCATCCATATATATAAAGGCCGGCACCGAGCGGTCGATATGAATATTGAAAGCCAGGTTTTTTTCTTCAATCTTTCGTTGAAGGACTTTTTTAATTTCGTTTACCAGTGTATTGATCCGCACAGGTTTCAGTTCGAGGCTCATTTTCCCTGATTCTATTCGGGAAAGATCCAGCAAATCATTAATTAGCGTTAACAAGTTGCTTCCGCTGGTCAGTATTGTGTGCAAGTAACTCCTGTGTAGTTCGTTATCGATATTGTCGTAGAGCCACTCACTAAACCCCATGATGGCATTCATGGGCGTCCGGATTTCGTGCGACACGTTGGCTAAAAACTGTGATTTGGCACGAGATGCTTCCTCTGCGTTGTTCTTGGCGATGTTTAATTCTCTTTCCTTTTCTTTTGTTTCCGTGACATTGCGAATAATTGAAAGGACCTCTGAATCATTCATCTTAACTAACCTTACTTCATAATACTCCAGGGCATCCAGGTTGAAAAGCTTAAAATCGAAGTGCGAATGTCCGTTGTCCAGACACGCATTAATTGCAGTTAAAAATCGATCCGACAACTCTTTGTCCAAAACCGAATCAATCGAATGGTTGACAATATCATTCCAATCGCGAAATATGCCGGTTCGTTTGATTGTTTCGTACGAAATAACCTTTCCGAAAGCCGAAAGCCGGAGAATCTGATCCGGTATCGATTCAATAATACCTTTATTTTCACTCGCCCTGCGAACCAATTCTGTCCGCAACCGATACCGAGCAAACGCATCGGAGATAATATTGGAGACAGTTTTTAACAGCTGAATTTCCGACTGAGACCATTCCCATTCGTTCCTACAATCTTCCAACACGATAAATCCGGTTGTATTTCCTGAATTTCTCAATGGAAATATCATCACTGACCTGAGCGAGTCAACTTCGATAATTTTCTTTAACTCCTCAGGAAGTGCAGAAGGTGTTTCCGGATAGATCGTTTCGTTGTTCTCAAGCATCAACCGAAAAGACGGAATTTGTTGGTACGTTACATGATCAAATCGATCAATTTTAGATTCGACTCCCTTATTGCACCATTCGTAAGTATCACTGATATGGGAACCATCTTTGCTATCCTGGTAAATGGAAACACGGCTGACCTGCGTATGTTCCCCGAGGTTACGAATCGATTCATTCGTTATCATATCAAAATCATCGAGCGCGTTGTACCGAAGTAGTATATGGGAAACCAACTCCTGTTGGTTCAGGCTTTTTGAAATGGCAATTTCACTTTTCTTTCGTTCACTGATGTCAATCATCACTCCCCGAACACCAACCACTACATTTTGCTCGTACATCGGCGCCGTATAAACGATTACAGGAAATTGCTCACCATTTTTTCTGAGTGCAGTATATTCATTTGATAAGTGTTTCCCCTGAAGCACCAACGGTAAATTCTTCATCATCTTTGTCCGATCGCCCGGCACAAATACGCTAAATACGTCGAAGTCGTCATTATTTATTTCACCTGAAGAGTAACCTAATTCCCTCAAAGCATACTGATTGGCATAAATTAATTTTCCACACCTATCGACCTCACAAATCATTTCGGGAAGGAAGTTCGTCATTTCACGATAACGCTTCTCACTTTTCGCCAGCTTAACCTGCGTTCGCTTTCGGTCGGTTATTTCGTGGGCAACAATTATGCAGTGCTGGTAATTACAATTCTCCGATGCGGTAAAAGCAAATTCCCGTTTGGTTTGCACCTTTTTCTTATTCTCGCAAAAAGTACAATTCTCGTAAGTAAATTGTACAATGACCGAAAACCACCTTTGCTCTTTCAAACCATTTCCGAGCACCAATTCCCTTCGGGTGACACATTTTTTTTCGCGGAATTGCCGGGCACCGTGCGCAAAGAATTCTCTTTTTTGTCCGGAAGGAAGAAAACTCAGAATATTTTTCCCAATCATGTCGCGTCTATCAGCTCCCAACACATTCTCAGCAATCTGATTGGCATAGATAATTCTTCCGTCAACCGTAGTTTTGCAGATCAAATCGTTCACACTTTCAAGAAGCTCAAAATACTCCAGTTCTTTTCGAATATTCTGTTGAAAACGATTCTCAGCTTGCATACGTGCCGAACGTTCTTTCTCCAGCTCTTCTCTTAGGATTTCAATCTCATCTTTCATCGCACAACCTATTAGCGTAGTTGTTTCTGATTTTTATTAGCGGAAATATCCTGACACATATACTTTTATCATTTATATCTTGCTAATTTTTACTCATGAGCAAACTGCAAGCATTTGTGCTGCGCCCCTTGCCAACGCTTGAATAGTTAGATTAAAAAACAAAAGAAAAAGGATAGTATCACCGTTTTTAATTTTATTTCCGGTTTTTTAACAGATGTAACCCGGAATTCGCTTTACCTAAACATAAATAAGAATTAGTTTTACGTAAAGGAAGAATCGTAAATTATTTGGCTCTCCGGATTACAATTCGAATAACCAGAAAGAATTACGAGAAGACAAGAATTTTTGGTGACAGGAACAACATCGCTCTTTGCCACTGAAAAAGGAGCTGAAGGAATAAATCATCAATAGGCAAAAGATTTTCAGACATATAAAACAGCCCCAGCCCCCGGACGGTCGTCACTTCCAAAACATTGCAGGGCCCCCTTTCACCTGGTTCCGCCCTGACAAAACAGCTTTTATACGACTTATTTCATTGAGTCCCTGGGATTCTTATTGCAATACATTGAAGTAGTTAAAAACTGAACGAAAGAATCAATCTGTTAAATAAAATTTATCGAAAATGAAAATTGCAGTTATAGGTACCGGATATGTTGGACTTGTCTCTGGAACCTGCTTTGCAGAGACAGGTGTCGATGTTGTTTGTGTAGATATCGATAAGAAGAAAGTTGAAATGCTTCAGAATGGACAAATCCCCATCTATGAGCCGGGACTTGAAGACATTTATAAAAGCAACCTGGAGAAGAAGCGACTAACCTTTACTTCCGATTTGAAAGATAGCTTAACGGATAGCGACGTCGTCTTCATTGCTGTGGGAACGCCTCCTGACGAGGATGGAAGTGCTGACCTTAAGCACGTACTGGGCGTTGCATCAGAAATTGGTAAGCATCTGGAGCACTACATGGTTGTCGTGACAAAAAGTACAGTTCCTGTGGGAACATCGCTGAAAGTAAAAAAAGCACTTCAAGCCGAACTGGACAAAAGAGGCGTTGATATTCCGTTTGATGTGGCCTCTAATCCTGAGTTTTTAAAAGAAGGCAGCGCCGTTCAGGACTTCCTTAAACCAGACCGGATTGTAGTAGGAACAGAATCAAAACAAGCCGAGAAGGTTCTCACTCGTCTTTACAAGCCCTACCTGCTCAACGGACACCCCATCCTGTTTATGGATATCGCCTCCTCCGAGATGACGAAATACGCGGCTAATTCCATGCTGGCAACCAAAATTAGCTTTATCAATGATATTGCCAACCTATGTGAAATAGTGGGCGCCGACATTAATATGGTCCGCAAAGGAATTGGCTCTGATGTAAGGATTGGAAATCGTTTTATTTATCCGGGCACCGGTTACGGAGGCTCCTGTTTTCCGAAGGATGTACAGGCTCTGATTAGAACCGCGGATGAAACCGGCTATTCGTTGGATATTTTAAAAGCAGTAGAAAGCGTGAATTATCGTCAGAAATCTATCCTGTTCTCCAAACTGAAAAAGCATTTCAACGGCGACCTTATCGGTAAAAAAATAGCTCTCTGGGGCCTGGCCTTTAAACCCAAAACAGACGATATGCGGGAAGCTCCGTCACTTGTAATTATTGATTTGCTGATCAAAGCCGGAGCCAATGTGGTTGCGTACGATCCGGTTGCAATGAAGGAGGCCGACAGAATCCTGCAGGGAAAAATCACGCTGGCGGACGATCAATACGAAGCATGTATCGACGCTGACGCTCTAGTTGTGGTTACCGAATGGCCCGAATTCAGGATGCCGAATTTCAAGGTACTGGAAAAACTTTTGAACGAGAAAGTGATTTTTGATGGTCGGAATATTTATGACATCCAGGAACTCTCGGAGTTTGGCTTTGACTATTACAGTATCGGTAGAAAGGAAGTAATCACAGAAAAAATATCTTGAAATGAAGCGCATTTTGGTAACAGGAGGCGCTGGATTTGTGGGGTCGCACCTCTGTGAAAATTTACTCGAACAGGGAAACGAAGTTATCTGTCTTGATAACTTCTTCACCGGCAAGAAGCGGAAAATTGTTCACCTGCTCGACAATCCCTATTTTGAGTTGGTAAGGCACGATGTTATCATGCCTTACTTCATCGAAGTCGACGAAATCTATAACCTCGCCTGCCCGGCCTCCCCTATTCATTATCAGTACAATCCCATAAAAACCATCAAAACATCAGTAATGGGGGCCATTAATATGTTGGGACTGGCGAAACGCATAAAAGCTAAAATCCTGCAGGCTTCGACCAGCGAAGTTTATGGAGATCCCGATGTACATCCCCAACAGGAAGCCTACTGGGGAAGTGTGAATCCAATTGGCGTTCGTTCGTGCTATGACGAAGGGAAACGCTGTGCTGAGTCACTATTCGTCAATTACAACACCCAGAATGATGTTCGGATCAAGATCATCAGGATATTCAATACCTACGGTCCGAAAATGGAACCCAATGATGGTCGCGTTGTTTCGAATTTCATTATGCAGGCCCTGTTGAACAAGGACATAACCGTTTTTGGCGATGGCACACAAACCCGTAGTTTTCAATACATCAGCGACTTAATTAACGGCATGACACGTATGATGAATACGGAAGATTCATTTAAAGGTCCTGTTAACATTGGAAATCCGACTGAATTTACCATGTTGGAACTGGCGAAAAACATTATCGATTTGACCGGCTCAAAATCGAAAATTGTCCATCTCCCGTTGCCGAAAGACGATCCGACCAAACGTCGTCCGGACATTTCGCTCGCGCGTGAAAAACTGGGGGGCTGGGAACCCACGGTTCCACTACGTAACGGATTGATAAAGACAATCGAGTATTTTGATCAACTGCTCGTCGAAGAGCCCGAAACAAAAGCTTTGTTCTAAAGTCAGAAGGAGGTTATCAACTGGTGAAAACATTTATTTCCAGAAGGTAACCTCTTCTATTTTTACTTTCAGTCCATCATATCTAAATACAAATATCTGTGAAAACCGACTCTACTACCAGAACTCCTGTTGTATTGGTTGTTGATGATAACCCAAAGAATGTCCAAATCATTGCACTGATTCTGAAAGAGCTGAATTATAAAATCATCATAGCCGTTAACGGGAAAAATGCCATTGAAATGGTGAACAAAAAACGCCCTGATTTGGTGCTAATGGACGTTATGATGCAAGGGATGGATGGCTTCGAAGCCAGCAAAATCATCAAGTCATCTCCTGAAAACGAGAACGTTCCTGTTATCTTCCTGACCGCTCTCAATGAAAAAACCAATATAGTCAAGGGATTTGAAGCCGGCGGTGTAGATTACATTACAAAGCCTTTCAACAAAGAGGAGTTAATTAGCCGTATCAAAACTCATCTCGAACTGAAGTATACCCGGGATGAGTTACAAAAAACGACGCGCCATTTAAGTGACCTGAATGAAATAAAAGACAAAATGTTTTCGGTTATCGGACATGACCTGCGCTCCCCTGTAGGAAGTATCAAGATGACGCTTGACTTGTTACTCTGCAATCAACACAACATGAAAGATGCCGAGTTTATGGAAACCATACACTTGCTCAACCAAACCAGTGATGAAGTATTCAGTCTTTTGGAGAATTTACTGGGATGGGCCAAATCGCAAAGCGGAAATATTACAATACAAACCGAAAAGCTCAACCTGAAACAGTTGTCTCTGAATCTGTACTTACTCCAAAAGAGTAATATGAACCTCAAGAAAATTAGGTTTGAAAATCGAATTGAAGATGAGATCGAAATACTGGCCGACGAAAACACTTTCATGTCTATTCTGCGAAACCTTATTTCCAACGCCATCAAATTCACACCCGAAGGAGGAAATATTTCACTTTCCGCAACCAGGAAATCAAAAACAGTTGATATTGCCGTGATTGATAATGGGATGGGAATTCCTCCGGAGAATCTATCGAAGTTATTCGATGAGAAGCAATTTATCTCGACCTACGGCACCAATAATGAAGCCGGCAGTGGACTGGGCTTAATTCTTTGTCAGAGTTTTGCCCGGTATAATAACGGACTGATCCGGGTTGAAAGCACGCCCGGAAAAGGAAGCAAATTCATTGTCGAAATGCCGATTGCCCATTAGAGTTTAATGATTTTCTGTGCCTTATAACCTTTTGGGGTTCTGATTTGAAGTAGATATATACCCTTTTTTAGCCGCGGAAAATACAATTGGATAAAAGGCTCATAGGTACTATTTTCAACCGATTTTGTCATGAGCAACTGCCCCGTTATCTCACGTAAACTCCAGGAAAGAACCGGGTCAGAATGATGGTTGGTAATTCGGATACTGTCGTGAAATGGATTGGGAAAAGCAAACCATTTGGCGTGATAAACAGCCGGATTAACGGGTTCACCTACCGAAATTTCAGCACCTGATATTTTTACCGCATTTTTAACCGGTTCCAGCGTAATAGCCAGAACACTATCCCGAACATTTACCTCGAAGCTTTCCTCTACAGCTGTATTAAGTAACTCGTCAGATATATCAAATGATTTAGCTATTAATGAGTCCTGCGCCCAAATATTCATAATTACGGGCCCATTCGAGTCATAGTCAGATGAGCGATCGGTGAAATACAGTTTAACCCGATAATTGTGCGGCTCACATTTAAAACGAAAATGGAGTTTTTCTTTGTCGTTTGCTCCATAGAAGAAGGGACCAAACAAACTATCAGGAGCCGACGTTGTATTGATTCCGTTCCATGAAAAACTACCGGTGGCATAGACTTTATCCAATGTATGTGTCGTGGAAAAGGCAGCCACGCCCTGCCAGTCAATTGGCGACCCGGCCAATTCAGGTCCACCGAAGTTTTCCCGGTAGATTACCTGACCGGGCTCCATCGGCGTCTGATGAACGGAAAGATGAAATGTGTCCCGGGTTACTCCTCCATAGCCATCATCTGCTTTTAACGAAAAAGTATAGTCTCCAACATCCTGATAAAGCGGTTCTGTTTTCAGGATAAACAGACTGTCATTCTGCTTTTTCAACCGAACAAAGGGAGGTAAATTATTGGATATAAGATTGACCGGATCATGATCCGGATCAATAACAGTGACCTTAAAACTCTGCTTTTCGAGATTCCTGGTAACCAAATTCCGGTTGGCATAAATTACGGGGCTTTTATTCGCCGGATCCCTGACAACCAAATTAAAAGCCTTTTTGATATCAATTCCGTTACTTTGCTCAGTATCACTGGCGATTACCCGATAAATTCCCTTATTTGTCGGTTGTGTAAAGCCACGAAGTAACAACTTGCCGTTACCAACTTGCTTCTTTTTGATAAACGGCGGTAAACCAACCACATCCACAAAAACGCTGTCATTATCTGTTACTATCGCCCTAATGACAGAATGAAGTGAGTCACCAAAATTGACGTAGATGTTTTTTAAATCAACGAAAGTTGGCCATGAATTAAATTGATACCCCAAGCCAGGCTGTGGTCCATAGTCCTTGTAAATCGGCGAATTTCCTGTATCGGGGACATAAGTTCCGTTCACAATAGCAAATTTCAGAACAGGCAAACTTTTTTCCTGATTGTTTTGAAGCGTCGCATTTGTGCAATCCTTACATCCGGAATGGTAGAATGGTATCAGCGTGTTGAAACTATTATTCTCCAGGTTAATCGCATTCAGCTCATTTAAATTAAGCACCACCTGATTTCCAACTGTATTCAGGAAGTAATTCCCTTTCACTACTATCGATGATAACGTGTCCGTCACCGTCCTGTTGTCGATAAAAATACCATGGTTCTTCTCAATGTAATTAGAATAAATCCTTATGTGTCCCATCCCAAAAACAACGATGCCTCGCTCATTCGATTCTGATATAATGTTATGGTAATAATCCCCTACTGTATTATCTCCCATTTGGGTATTGTTGCTTTGCGCGTACAGTTTGGCTGTTCCGTTATCAAACATCAGGTTATTATACACTTCCACGTCTTCCACTGCATTCGCCAGTTGAATAGCCTCACGTTGCGTATGCGTCACAACATTGTTGAATATCCGGACATGTTTGAATTCCATCCCCGGTGTTTTGGTTTCACCAATGTACATACCTTCCGAAACATGCTGGATAAAGCAGTCGTGTATCACCAGGTTTTTAAATACCGGGATGGGATTCGGAGGCGAAGCATGGTAGTCTTTTTTGGCCTGAATTCCCATAAATCCGTAATGATCGATAGCAATAAAAGCTACCTCAATATCAGAACTTAACCCGCTCAGGTTGACACCCGCACCCACCGCTTTCAGATGGAATCCATAGCGAACGGAAGGTGAACCCGACCCCGTCAGTTTGATGTAGTGAGAATCGCGTAATTCAATGCCGGCATAGTGAACCGTATCATCGATGGCAACCTGTCCCCCCTGGTTGATAATGACGATTGGAGCTACGGAACTACCGTTGAAACTATCAAAAACAACAGAAGTTGTCCGTTGAGATGAAATAAAAATGGTATCTCCGGCAGTAGGAGGCTGAGCAAAATAATCAGGCGTAACCTGATAGGGAGCCTTTGCGTCAATCAGAAATTTGCTTCCTTTTGCAATCGGCGCCAATAACAGTAAAAAAACCACGACCAATATCCCTGTGTTGATTCTGTTTTCCCCCATATGTCCACCTCACATTCCAATTTTCTCAATCAATCGCCTCGTTGAGCCCGTTCCCATTTCACACTTTGGTTACCTTTTAAATATCTTTTCAATCCCAGAAAAACAGAAAGGTTCATAATGAAAAAATAGTAGGGAACGAATAGCAGTTTGATGCGGATTTTTCGGTTCTCAAAGAACCATCCGACGAAAGCTGCCATATAGAAAAGAACCTGTCCGGCCAGAAGCAATGTGTACAAATTTTGTATTGAGAAACCAGCCTGATAAGCCAATACGAAATTGGCCGGAATAATCAGCAGAAGTAACAACGGAGTCAACGTCCAGCGCAGTACACGATGCGAAAAATACTGAAACGAAAGCGTCCTGTATCGAAAGATGTTCAACAACTTTCGCAAACGAACAACCGACTGGATGCCGCCAGCTGAAATCCGTATTTTCCGCTTTAATTCTTCCTTCACATTGGCCGAAGCAGTCTCGATGGCATAAGCGTTGGGATTGTATTGAATGGTATAACCTGCCATGGCGACGCGCAATGAAATAATAAAGTCATCCAACAGCGTGTCTTTTTCCACATCCTGCCACAACTCGGTGCGGATCGCAAAAAGCTCACCGGCCGCCCCAACCACGGAGTACAATTCGGCATCCCATTTTTTCAGTGTCGATTCATATCGCCAGTAAAGTCCCTCACCTGCCCCGGCTGCCGCATCAGCATCTTTGTTGTGTATGCGTTTTTCACCACTGACACATCCTACTTTGGGATCACGAAACAGATCTACAATTTCCCGGATGGAATCTTTTCCCAGCTTTGTATTGCCATCTGAAAAGATAACGATCGGGGTTTTCACGAATTTTATTCCTCGGTTCATCGCGCCGATCTTGCCTCCACGTTCATCAACATGGTAAACTTCAACTCCATCATATTTTCGTAAATGTTCCGGCGTTCCATCATCTGAGCCATCGGTCACCCAAATATGCTTTACTTTTTCCCCGGGATAATCGAGACTAAACGAGTTTTTGATTTTCTCATCGATGTAATCCTTTTCGTTGTAGGCTGCAACAAACAGAGTCACTTCAGGCTCATAAACCTCATGAGGCTCAGATATTATTCCTTTCCGAAAAAACCGCTTCAGTTTTACCAGGAAAAACAATAAAATTCCGTACCCCAGGTACGAGTAGAAGATGATAAATAATGATATCCAGAAGAAATATTCCAATCCTTTCATAAACAGCACTCTTAACTTTCTATACTTGCCTATTTTATTTTGCCCGATTGGGATTGACCCGCTTTTTCCGGGTGTCAGGTTTCTTCATAGCTCGTCCCAGAAAAAGCATTCGGGGGATTGGATAGCGATCCAGTATTAATTCCACCAGGATGGGAAAAGCCAATCCCACCCCAAGTGAGATAAAAAAGACAAAAGCCGTTTGGTGAATTCCCATGTCATTCAGTAAAATTCGTCCTCCGGATGTTCCAAATGAATGAAACAGATAGATGGTGTAGGCAAACTTCCCCATCCAAACCAACCAATCGACCACCAAATGAATGCGCAGACACATAATAACTCCTGTAACACCTATCAACAGGCCTAATCCGCCATTGGCAGAGAAATGATAATCAATCAGTCCATACCAGGCCAATTGCTGAATAATAATCCCAATAACCAGAATAGAGCCGACGATCCAAAGAAATGTCCTGTTCCTGAAAAATGTATCAAACCGTTTAATTCCGATGCCTAACACAAAAAACGGGAAAAGGTAGATAGCTCCTTTAAAGCCAAAATAGTTGGGAAAAGTTTTCGGAATGATGGTGTCCCGAAAAATGAGTAAAAGAAGCGCCAGACCAAAGAGAATTGACCAATTCGGAAGCTTATCGATTAATTTTTGAACGTCGATGAAAGAGATAAGTAAAAAACAAATGAACAGAGCCATCAAATACCAATAGAGCGTATAAGGAAAAATTAAAATCCGCCAGATATGCCTTAACGGATACGAGAAATTGGTTCCGGGGACAAGATTCTGAATGATATAATACGTTCCCCCAACAAAAATCAATGGAAGTAGAATTCTTCTGATTTTCTTCAACGAAAACTCTTTCCAATATCCAAAAGTAGCAGGGCGCAATGCATAAACCCACCCCGATATGACGGTAAACAAAGGCATTCTGAGGTACTGAAAAGTGTAATACAAGTGCCTGAGAAACGAATCATCAGCGACTTTCATCCCACCATCCGATTTCGACCCGATTACATGCCCCATCACAACTAAAATAATCGCAAGGCCTCTCAATGTCTCTACCGATAAATCTTTTTTAATCGTCTCTTTCATTACTGCGCATTTAGTAAGTTGTATTTGAAAGCTCATTAAAGTGCCAACTACTATCTCAGACCCTTTCCCACTGGCCCGAAGTTTCATTGTACCGCTTAATGATCCTTGCTGGATTTCCGACTGCTACCGAGAACGGAGGAACATCTTTGGTGACGACACTTCCCGCTCCAACCTGGCTTCGCCTACCGATGGTAACTCCGGCCACCACTACTGAATTAGCACCTATATGTGCTTCCTCTTCGATGATGGTTGGTTTAATGTCCAGTGGCTGACCACGCGAATTCTTTCTTCCATCCTGATACCCGTGATTAAAACCGGCAACAAATACGTGCTGCCCAAGTCCGGAACCATCTCCCATCGTTACAGGACCAATGATAACACTGCCAATCCCAACACGGACACGATCACCCAAAATGACATCACCGGACCCGTTATTAACAGTACAAAAATCCTCAATGGTCGTTAACCGGCCTATTTCGAAACGATGCCACGGAAAAACATCAATTCTGCTTCTTTTCCGAATTTTGGCCCCTCGACCTTTTTTATGAACGAACGGATTTACCAACCATCGGATCCACAAACGCGGCCGGGGGTTTCGATTGGGTGTAATCATCCAGATAGCAAATGCCTTCATACGTGGATTCGCTTTAATTCTTGCAACAAAATTTTTCATCTATAAGCTTAAGTTTTTCTTTTTGGCTACCAGTTCTAGGTATTTATAAATTTCGTTAACGTTATTCTTCCAACTATGACTGGTTCCATATTTTCTTCTGGCCTCCTGCAGCTGTGGAGAATCTTCTTCCAGCGCTTTTTGGGCCAGCTCAACATAATCTTCTTTAGTCACGCCCAGATAGGTATACTCCCTGAAATATTCCATGGCTTTGGTTGCACTTGCCAGCGTAGGTTTTCCCATAGCCAGATACTCATCTATTTTCCGGGGATAATTGCCGATCGTTGCCTCATTGATTAGTTGCGGGTTCATGGCAATATCGAACCCCTGAATATAACGTGGTAATTCAGACGGCTCGCGGCTTCCCATAAAATAAACGTTGTCTATCTGATGAAGTCTGGAGCGTTTAAATTGATCATCTTCCGGCCCTACCAGGACAACACTCCAACTTTTATTTGTTTCGGCCAAATGAGCGATAATATCGACGCTTAACCGACTGCCTGTCAAATAACCAACGTACCCAATAATTGGCCGGGGAATATCCTTCAAATCATCTGCTACCCTGACTTCATTCTCCTCATTATTAAACAGGCTAACATCACACCCCTGCCCAATCATGAAGGAATTCGGATTGAATTTCGCCCCATATTCGGCATAAGTCAATGAATTATTCACCACTATATCAGCACGTTTTATAACTTCCGGTTCCAACCGAACACCGTGTTTCCGCCAATAGGGGTTTTTCGTCAGGTAATCACGCATGTAATACACGGACATAACCGGCTCAAGTAACTCTTTCATATGCAGCCCCAAAAACATTGAACTATCATTAAAAAGAATGTAGTTTTCAAATCCTAGTAGTTGAGCAGCTTCCAGAATATTCTTTGCAAACCGGCAGGCATTTTGACGATTCAATCGGTCGAACAATCGTTTTGAACGAATCCAGTTAATTGATCGTGTCCGGGTATTTGGGTACAGGTTCCAGAGATTCGGCCCAATACTGACCAGCTCTTTTTCTCTGCCCCTTTTTACCTCCAGTCTTTTCTTAACCTTTTCAGTCTTTCTTTCCCTTATTAGTGTAATGGTATCTAACGGTGGATTCACATAAAGCACACGGTTATTTTTGGCAAACTCCGTTGCAATATTCTTGCAATTACTACCAATCTTTATGTCCCACGGCTGTATGCCAATAACAATAATGTCCCTACCCTTCATAATCCTTGTCTGTTGATTTATTCGCAACACGCTTATAATGTTCCAGGTAGTTGAGTGCCATGTTCTCCCATGAAAACGACCGAGCCCTTTTTAATCCCCTGGCAATTAACTCGTCGCTTTGCTTCGAATCAGAAACCAGACGCAACATAGCCTTTGTTATCTCGCCTGGCACATTCGGATTGACTAATAAGGCAGCATCGCCTGCAACTTCCGGCATAGATGAAGTATTCGAGGTAATAACCGGAACTCCGCAGGCCATTCCTTCCAGTATGGGAATGCCAAAACTCTCCCGTAATGAGGGATAAAGAAAAAGCCTGCTTTGATTAATGATTGCCGGTAGATCGGTATTGACAACATACCCGGTGAGGTGAATCTTGTCCCGAATCTCAGGATGACCGATATCGGAAAGAATCATCCTTAATGCACTTTCATCATAATCGAGCATAACGAGATTATACTGCTCTTTACTCTGCTCGTTAAATTCGGCAAATGCCTTTAAAACGTTTGCTGTGTTCTTCTTTGGATCTGTATTCCCCAGGAAAAAAAAGAACTTCTCCGGCAAATGGTATTTTTCCTTTATGTATTGAAGTAAATTCTGGTCGTCAATTCTCTTAAAATGCTCCCCTACACCATTGTAGATGGCTTCAAGCTTGTCTTCCTGCCCCATGAAATCTTTAATACGCTTTCGCTCGTAATCTGAAACTGTAATCACACACTTGCTACTCTTCACCACTGAGGGAACAATCCATCGCCTGTACATATTTCCCAGCTTCTGATACCAGGTACCATCCCTGTTAAACAAGCTAACCTTTTCCAGAAAAATAATATCATGAAGAGTGAGAATTAGCGGAACTTTACTGCGAATCGGCCCTGTGTTACTGGTACAATGAAGCAAATCACACCCCTCAGCTTCAGCAGCCCGGGGCAAGGCAAACTGCTCCCAAATGGGATATGGGCCACCATGCAGCTCGACCACCTTAAAATTGGGCGCTTCCGGTATGCAGGTATTGTCTTTATCCGGTTTCACAAAAATGACATATTCATTCTGCTGATCTGCTTTCTGGAGATGACGAATCAACTCCAGGGCGACCATATCCATGCCGTGTTTATTTTTGCGAAATAACCGCTGTCCTTCAATGCCAATTTTCATGCGCTTTCTATTTTATTCTGAAACACCGTGTTCTGTGTGGATAAACTTCTTGTTGGCGCCTTTCAGCCTAAACAATGAGAATAACATCAGCAGAAAAGCTTTGGGAAGTTCAAGCAAAGCAGGAAAGTTTTGTCGGTTATAAAAGTGTGAGGGTATGGCGAAAACAAAAGCGATAAAAACCATCAATGCCATGTTTAACCATTGCGAAAAATGAAATACGAAAAAGTCGTTTGCTCCGGGCCATAAACTGATAATTCCATAGCCTAAAGTCAGTAGCGTAACTCCGCCCAACAACAATATCCTTGGCGGAGAAATCATTTGATAAACTTTGTCAAAATAGTCGATATTGCCCCTCAGAAGCAAGTGTTTTAAGCCCGAAAAGAAATACCGTCTGAAATAGATGAGCTGGGCCGATAGCCACCGCTTACGCTGATTGGCAAACGCATTTGCTTTTTGGACCTTCTCATCCAGAATCAAGGCATCATTGAGATACTCAATCTTAATGCCTCTTTTCAGCAGCTCCATTTCCAGCTCTTTGTCAAATCCGCCTACCGCTTTAACAGTCGACATCATTTCTTTAAAAAGGGAATAGTCAAATGCCATTCCCGAACCAATCAGAGCAGAGGATAATCCCAAATTCCGGTGTCCTTTCCGAAAGATCCGGTTATTTACCTCCTCACTCACCGCGTCAAGCAACGCAAAAGAGGTATTCAGGTTCTTCGCAACGCGATGTCCCTGCACAACCCGAAAGCCTTTTTCAAACGCTTCGTTAAAGCGCTCGAGGACATCATCAGCCATTATATTGTCTGCGTCGAGTACGACCGCAATTTCATAGCCGTCTCCCAATTGCTCCATTGCCCGGTTAAGCGATTTCGATTTGGTACTTTTCTCAAAGCTTACCTCAATCAATTTAACGGGAATCTTCTTCAGACCGTTAATGGTTTCGGGTTTAAATGAATCGGCTATGACAACAACATCATAATTATCATTGCCATATGTCTGGCGAAGGGCTTTTTCAGCAACGTCCACAATCACTGCATCTTCCTTGTAACCGGGAATTAAAACAGCTATCCGTCTCCTTCTGCTCGCCCGCTGTCTTTTATCCTTCGTTGAAAACCTGGATGCCACTGCGAAAATCAGGACATAAACCGTGGCTATGGCAAAGTATATAAAAGCCAAATATTCAATTGCGTTAATGATGTATTTCAAAAAAGCCATATTCATCAAATTAAGATCGTCAAACGACACCCACATTTAGCTTCTCTCCAATTGTTCCCTGTTCGCCATCCATTTAAGTACTGGCACATCCGGCTCATAATCTTGGGTTTTGATACAAACCTTTGTGCGATCTCAAATTCCAAAACATGCCCCTCAGGAATGCTCTCAACAAATCAAATCTTCCCTGAAGGACATATCGCAATCCTGACCTCGGCATAGCAACCATATTTAGATAGATGAGATTAACCAACAACTTGATTCCGGAAGAGTTCCTTCGTGCATACACTACCCGATTCCGGGATATATAATAGACCTTCAGTGGACTTTCCTTTCCGGTAGAAATTGATTCCTTATGCATGACCAGCGAACGGGGCTGGTAATAAATTTTGTAACCGGCCCTGCGGATTCGGGCGCTCCAGTCATGTTCTTCGTAATACAAAAAGTAAACTTCGGCCATCAGACCTACTTCTTCGATCACCCGGCGGGGAACCATCATGGCTGCACCGTGAACCGAGTAGGTTTCTTTCACATCATCATATTGCCCTTTATCCATTTGGTGATAACCAATCAGGTTTTGCCGCATGGTATAAGGGCTCATGGGCGTATATCCAGCATACTGAATGGTGTCGGGCGTATGAAAGAACCGTATTTTCGGACTAATCATTCCGATTGATTCGTCCTGGTGAAACAACTCGACCATTGGCTCGATAAGCCCCGGTTCTACGACCGTATCGTTATTAATAAACAGCAAAAACTCACCTTGTGCAGCTCTAATCCCGAGGTTGTTTCCTCCAGCAAACCCGAGATTCTCCCGGCTTTTTAACAAGGTAATTTCCGGAAATTCCACTTTGAGCCAATCCGGTGAATCGCCCGGTGATGCATTGTCAACCACAATAACTTCCACATGAGGATAAGTAAGCTTTCGCAAGGAAATTAACAACTCCCGCGTAACTTCCGATTGATTATAGTTCACCGTTATGATGGACACCAGCGAATTTTCTACCATTTTATGCTGCATATTCAATGAGTTATCCTTCTAATACTTTCTCTCCTTTCATCGTCTCCCCGAGCGCTTCCCTATCAAATTTGTTACTCATAAAGAGAAAAGCCATGCTGGAATAGATTAAAAGTCCGGTGGGCATTTGACCCAATACACCATTGCCGTACGATGCAGCCATAATCCCCAGGATTCCGCAAACCAATGCACTCATTTGCGCCTTTACCCAATCATCCCGTATCTTAAACATGATCCGATAAGCGCTCTTTATCACGATATAAAACAGGATAAAAAGATGTAAAGCCAGGCCGACAATACCCTGCTCGGCCCAGATAGCCACATACCAACTGTCTGTTGGAGTATTGGCCAGAAAAGTATTCGGACTAAAACGCAGGCCCCAGTTTCCGGACGATCCGATGCCACCACCGAAGGGACGAGTGGCCAAATAAGCTTTCAACTTGCGTTGATTTGCCAACCTCACCTGCAACGAAGCATTGTTGGGATTGAACGCCGTACGCATCCGGTTAATCGTATAATTACTGTTTCCAATGGTGGTATATTTGAAGAAAAACAGCACAGAAGCGCCAAGAAGCAGCCCTGCCAACATGACTTTGATGTTTTTTCGAATGAAAACATAAAAGGCAAACCCAATGAGTGGTACAGCAATTGCACCTCGGGTACCGGAAATCATCATCCCATAAAACCCCAGCAGGGCCGTTAGGGCGTAAAAAATCCTCAAACGGGGATTGCCTCTCTTGTTCAGCGCCAGAATGGAGAACACAACAGCCGTATGCCCCTGTGCAGCACCAAATTGTCCGGCATCGGAATAAAACGAGAAAACCCGTAGTTTCCCGAACAATATATGTGTCACTGCCCCACCGTTATCAAGCCAGCGCTGTTCAAATGGATCGACGCCGATGAGATGTTGCTGTATTCCTTTCAATGACGCCAGTATCGAAAGACTTGCCCAGAAAATCAGGAACATGTCCAGGTCCTTCCTTTTATCCATCAGGATAAAAATCAACGGAACAATGAATAGCATATACAAAGCGATACCACGCATCGCATAAAACCAGGCCACGCGACTGACGGCTTCGGGATTCAGCAATTCGAACAACACATATGCATACCAGATAACTGCCAGCAAAGTCAGGTCTGTTCTGGCATTTCGCCAGGGCACATGTCCCCGGAACGATTTGAAGAAAAGTGATAGATAAATCAGGACAAAAATACCGTCAATGGAAAGTCCCCAAGGCAAGGAGACATACCGACTCAGTCCATTCGCGATGAAATCCATGACAAAAATGGAAAACAAGCCAACCTTTGGATTCAGAAGGATTATCGCGATGAAGATCACAATAAATGGAAGGGAAATCATACCCAAGCCGGCAATAATGCCCAACTTCGCCGTCAGCCAGGCACCTGCCGTGGCTACCAGAAACAACAGAAGAATACCTCCCGGTTTTTTCAGCAATTCCGCTCCATATGTCCTATCAAACGCTCCCATTCCGGTCGTTTATTAAGTACAACTTCAAATCCTTCAGAAAATAGACAGTCTCAGTGAAAACCGGTGCTATTCGTATCTTTATCAATTTCGACAGATAACGATTTCCCAACCATATACCCGCGGCCGTAAAAAGAACAGTTACAATGGCTACAAATTCGAGCGATTGGAAGACGAAAACACCGATTAAATCGCCCACAATATTGGCCACCGCCATCACAACTACTTTGTAAAGATTATACCGGGGGCGATTCAGGCTGTTAAGAGCAACACCCGTGAACCGGTCGTACGGTAAAAGCAAAGTATAAACGGTGAAAATCCGGAATATCGAAACCAGCAAAGGCATCGAATCACGGTATTGGCTTCCGCCTAACAGGATGATCAATTGACCTGCAAACAAATACACCAAAATAGCTACGGGTATAAACAATAAGGTAATCACCCCTGTATAGCTGTAAAAAGTCTTCCGAAAGGCGTCTATTTCGGAGTTCTTGCTCAAAACCGACAGTTTGGGAAAAGCTGTCATCGAAAATGCGCGCAACGGTATTCCCAGTAAATCGGTTAATTTCATTGGAATCGCATACATAGCAATAGCCGCAGAGCCCAGTGCAGGACTAAGTCCTATAATAAATGTATCGGCACTTCGAAGTAAACTGGAACCAATGAGGGTTCCCATGGAGAATTTTCCAAAATTGAGAAGATTCCTGCGTGCATCACCGGTTGTTTTCCCCAGGAAAAACAGTCCGTCGTATTTGCGAACCATGCAATAAATACTGGCAAACAAATTGGCTATCAGATGCGCCCAGATAATCCTCTGCAATCCCCAGTGGAGAACCAGAAAGTTGACCAATAAAAAAACAACGAAACTGGCCAGGTTAATTGCCTGCACCCACAGCATCCGGAAAAACCGCTGTTCCGCCTGGAACAATGCCAGTGAATTATTCCAGCTAAGATTAACGATTGCCAGCAATGGATACCATTTCAAAAAGAGCATGTACCCACTACTCAAAGCCACACCTGCTCCTCTTAATACCAAAAGCAAGCTCCAGAAGAATACAACAATGGCTGCACCCAACACAAGGTTAATCCCGAAACTGGTTCCCAGATACGTTCTTTTCACGTGCCAATCAGCCCCGGAGATAAAACGAATAACAGCTGTACGAGTCAGTCCGAATCGCAATAAATCGGTAAACGATGCTAACGCGGTATAAAGCACCCAGTCGCCGAAACTACTCTTATCCAGCGTACGGGTTAAAATAAGAAACCCGATCAGCCCGAATACGGCGACACCCACATTGCTTCCCAGCGAGGCAACATTTTTCTCATGAATAAGCTGTTTAATCAGTTTTATCATGAGACGATTTTATTTTTCGAAAAAAAACGAAACTGAACAAACTTTTTCAATACACGACGAAGCCAGCTTCACTTTCGAGGCAAATCACCCAGTACATGTTCCATTTCACTCAGTTCGACTCCATTGAGCAGAATAACTGGTTCGGGTGTTTTGGTAATCGCTCTGAAATTGGTTACGATATTCCTATCGGCATCCGACCAGGACCGGTTGGCCCTACAAACAAGGTAAACGTGGTCGGACTTCTGAATCAGTTCAACCGGGAACGGATTCTTCAGAATACCGGGAATTTCCAGGAAAACAAAATCAAAATCCTGAAGTTTGCCCGCCAGATCATTCGGAAGTAACTCTTTCAAAGAAGTAACGCGATAAAATTGTTCATCGGGTTGATAATGAGCTGTAGCAAAGAAATCGCTTCCACGCTCTGTCTCTATTTCATATCGAACAGGATTTACAAACAATACCTTGTATCCCAGCGTCACCAATTTGGCTGCAAGCAACTGCCCCAGATAGCTTTTGCCTTCATGCTCCTGAGTTGAACCTAAAATATTGAGGGCATAGCCTAATGAATTTTCAGCAGACTCTTCACTGGTGAATATCACGTGGCGGGCGATTGAGTCAATGGCTTTATCCTTCAGGTACGTATAGTCGACCTTTTTATTTCGTGGGTCAATTTTCGGGAATATCGAGGCAACTTTTAAGCCGATCATGCGCTCGGCCCGTAAAACGGTTTTTATGCTGGAATCCATAAATTCCAATGCAAAAATGGCGAGTGCTACCAGAATGAATCCCAGTAATCCAGCTAAAATAATCAGCAACACACGTTTGCTTGGTTGCGGTTGAATTGGGAAAAACGGAGGATCCTGAATTTTTAGGTTGGAAGTCAACTCAACGTTCTGCTGCTTAAGCTTGGCTGTACTTAAACTGTTCAGCAACGAGAAGTAGCGCTTCTCAGCGATATCGATCTTTCGCTCGAGTTTTTTCATAGTAGCGCCTAACGGAGCATACCGGGCATAGATGCGATTAAATTCCTGCTTCCGCTTATTCAGTACTTCCAGTTGCGCTTTGCTGCTCTCGAAATCGATTATATTTTGTAGCCAATCATCAAGCAGCGAATTGGTCGAAACACCTTCGGTGCTATTGTTCGTGTTATACAAAGCATCAACCGATGATTCCAGCTGCTTTTTCAGGTTGTTCGCGCGAAGCTTTAACTGCGCCAGTTTCTTATCGGAATTCACCGTGTCCACCGAATCGAGCTGATTTTTCAGATTCATGGAAGCCAACTTGAGGTTGACCGCCGCCATTTCATCCCGGATTTTCAAAACATCTTTGCTCTGAATCTGCCTCTTTTGCTGAGAGTTCATTCTTGACTCCAGAAAGCGAACGACTGATTTGGATGCCTGATATTTCATTTCAGTCGCCTGGTATTCGGTTTCCAGGTTCTCTTTTTCCGTTGCGATATTTTTTATTTGCTCACTAAAGTCGATGATGTTGTTCTTCTGCTTAAACAGGAGTAATGAATCTTCGGCGGCAGCCAGTCGTTTGTCTGCTTTATCCAGTTGCGTTTTAAAATAAGAAACCACGGCATCCGACTGATTGACTTTCATTTGCGTATAAGAACGGATGAAAACGTGGCATAAAATATCCAGCGTGTTTTGACAAACGCCCGGATCTTCTGAAGTGTAGGTTATCTTCAACAAGTCACTATTGGAGATCCGCTCGACATCGATTTTTGACAGGATTTCATCGACACTGTAATCAGGATTCGACAGATTTAACAACCTGTAAATAAAATTATTGTCACTTCTATTTTTGAACTTTCTGAAATTTTCAAGTGTCTTCTGGAAATTACCTTTTACCACCAGGCTTTTAACACTGTCCGGCACATCCTGCATCAGCTGACGATATTTCTCGTTGGAGATGAGATGCGGATCAGGTTTATCGAGTAGCATTTGCTTTGTAAACAATTCCAATCCAACCTCTTCGATTGTTTTTCTTGACTGGATAATGTTGATTAAGTTATCGAAAGCGGTCTTATTGGCGTAGAAATCAGCACGCTGATTATCTGCCACATCAATAGACGAACCGGAAACAATTCCCGTATAGATTTCTGTTGTAGATGAGTATTTCTTCTGCTGGTTTCTTGTTAGAAAAAATACAAAAACAGCTAAAACCACCGGCACAGTTATGAGTAACCATATGTGGCGTAAAAGCAGTCGGGTGAAAAATAGCAGATTAGAATTCATTCCTTTAATTTCAATTTAGTACCTACGATTTCCTGTAAAACCAAAAATGCTGTTTGAAAAGCCGATTGATTGCTCTCAAAGTCTTCTTGCGCTTGCGCTTGCAGCTGACGCAACCGGGCTAACTTCTCAATGGAAATCTTCCCATTAATGAATTCCTTGTGCGCTTCCACTTCCTGCAGATTGAAAGAATTTAAGGATGCATTGGAGACGACCATCAACCGATGATCTTTTATTACTTCGTTGTATTGAGTAATAACCCTTTGTCGCAAATCCATCAGTGCTGCACGGCGTTTCTGAACTGCTTTATCCTGCTCCGATTCGGCTATTTTTATATTGTTTTTCCGCTCAGTAAAAACGGTAAGGGGTAACGCCAGCGATACACCTACCGAGTAACGCGTTTGCACAGCATTGGACGTTGAATTCGCCAGATTCTGCGAAGACAAGTTGTTTGACAGAATCAAATTGTCGAACATGCCGTATCTCAGATCAGATCCCAAAGAGAGATACTGCGTCCAATTACGTTTTTCCGTTTTTACATTTCGCTCGCTGATGCTCACATCTGCATCAGATTGTTTTACCAAGGGAGAATTTTTCTCGGCCATCGTGAGTAGTTTACTCAAGGGAGGTAATTCCTTCGAAATATCATTCTCGGCCAAACTCTTGGCAAGAAAGTCATCAGCTACCTGAGCCCTGGCTGAGCCATAAGCAAATAGCAGAATAATCAATACAAATACTTTGCTCTTCATTAAACATTCTCCTTTTGAAAAACTGCAGGAACGGTTCTTAAAATAATCCAAATGTCTTTCCAGAATGAAAACCGGTTGTTAGCAATCTTCACATACCTGTTATCGAGACTTTTCCTCTCTTCCGGCGACATTTTAGATGTTTTTCCCCTGGCTTCTACCTGCCAGAGGCCTGTTATTCCTGCGGGTCCGTTAAAACGATCGGTCCATTCATCGGTTGTCAGCAACTCTGCCTCATACAATGGCAACGGCCGGTTTCCAACGATGGACATATCGCCCTTTATCACATTTATCAATTGCGGTAGTTCGTCAATGCTTAGCTTCCTGATTATTTTTCCAACCTTCGTAATACGCGGATCATTCTCAAACTTCACAAAAGCGTGATCCTGTTTCTTTTTTCTTCCATGAATATGTTCTGTCTCGCTTACAGCCACATCATCGCCAAAAAGCACGGTCTCCTTTTCAGGCATAGCTTCCCCCTCTTCCGAAACCAAAACATTTTCTTCTTTCTTTGGCTCCTCTTCAGACTCTTTCCGGGCATATTGATTCAGGTGTTCAAACTCCTTCAACCGTTTGTCTGCGTCTGCATACATCGAGCGCAATTTCAGGAAATTGAATATGTTATATCCCGTTCCCACTCTCTTCGATATATAATATACTTTCCCCCTGGACTCCAGCCGGATAGCAATAACAAACAGAAGCAACAAAGGAGATAAAAGAAGTAAGGTGATACTGGCAAAGACGATATCAAAGAGCCGCTTAAAAACAGGCGTTTTGTATGGGCTAACGGCATCTGAATCGGTCTCTTTAAGGATAAGAGACAGTTGTGGCTTTAGTTTCCGAATGCGTTGAATTCGGTTATAAATCATTTCTGCTGATACAGGCCGGGCATAAACATCATCGATTTTTTGCTGCATGGCGGCCTGAATATCAACACCCTGTTTTTCATTAGTCAACACGATATAGGGAACAGAATGAAGCGGATCGAATTGCTCGACAAATGTTTGGTGAAAATCGAAACCATTAATTCCCGGCAAATCTCTTTCGCAAACAACCGCATCCGGCAAGCCATCATTATTTATCAACTCCGAAGCCCTTAATGGACTAGGTTGATGTTCCAGTTTTATAAACGTATGGTGAGCTGCTTCAGAAATAAGCCCTTCATCATCACCGACATAAAGAAGCTTCAACTTCTCAGTTATGTTCTTCTCCATTAAACCTGTTTTACCGGGTTAGCACTCTTTCAATCCTAATCAGCAACTCCTCTGGATTAAAGGGTTTCGTGATATAGTCATCAGCCCCAAGCCTGAGGCACTCCACCCGGTCGTTGCTACTTTCACGACTACTTAGCACGATAACCGGTATGTCTTTGAAATAACCGCTTTCTTTCACTACCTGAATGAGTTCCATACCATCCATGTTGGGCATCTGGATATCGGTGAGAATCAAATCCGGAATGTTGCCTTTTTGCAGCCAAGCCATGGCCTGCAACCCATCTTCGCTCAGTTCCACCTCAAAAGATTTACTGAGGAATTGCATAATCAGCTTACTGATAGAAAGTTTGTCATCCACGACTAGAATCTTCTTCATACGCTTCTTAATAAGTTCTCAAATACAACACAGAAATTCTTAACCGATAAGTGCTACGTTACAGACATTTAAAGAAAGTTCCCTAAAAATTGACGCGCTTACCATTTTTAGGTCAGTGGGAAGTGAAAGCCTATCCCTTGTTGCCACGACTGACAACTCTGACAAAAACCGAAATACGCTGACAGTGAGGTTTGTAGTCAGCGTAAATTAAAATATGAAAAGTCTAAGAACCTTTCGACATTAAATCTTCGGCTAAAGACTCACAATAAATCTACATAGCTAACTAAATAATATTGCCTTCTAAACAATGTTGTACGGGTTATGATTAATGTTAGTTTTAATATTAATCTATATTAACTTTTGTTCTCATTTGTTAGCATTATAGCAGTGAATCATAGACTTCGGTCATTATTTTAACTTTCGTGAAAGAAAAAGTCTATATAACTAAATATTAATCAAGCAAATCACTACTTTTGGATGAACCCAAACGAAACCAACTGTTATGAAATGCTTCCTTGCTTTACTCCTATGCTTCTTTCCGTTGATTATCAATGCACAAGAACTACAACTCGTCTGGTCGGACGAATTTGACTATGAAGGACTTCCCGACACCACCAAATGGAATTATGAAACGGGGTTGGTTCGAAACAACGAAGCACAGTACTACACAGACCATCGACTGGAGAATGCCCGGGTAGAAGATGGCAAACTTACCATCACTGCTCTCAAAGAGCCATATGAGGGAGCTGAATACACTTCGGCCAGTTTAAACACGAAGAAAACTTTCAACTTTACTTACGGAAGAATTGAAGTACGTGCCCGCCTTCCGAAAGGACGCGGAGTATGGCCTGCCATCTGGACACTTGGAAGTAATATCGACAGTGCGGGCTGGCCCGCCTGTGGTGAAATTGATATCATGGAATATGTTGGTTTCAATCCCGATACCATTTATGCCAATGTTCACACCCGCGATTATAATCACAATCTGGGAACCGGAAGAGGCGACAAAGTCCGTCATGAAAACGCCTCTGATGAGTTTCACGTATTTGCCGTTGATTGGTACCGTGACCAACTGGTCTTTTCGATTGAAGGTATTCCCTACTTTACCTGCAAGGACAACAGTGAAGGAGAAGGCGCCTGGCCGTTCAACAAACCGCAATTCTTACTCATCAACCTGGCCATCGGCGGTTCGTGGGGCGGTCAGCAAGGCATCGACGATTCAATCTTCCCCGCCGAATACCAAATCGATTACGTCCGGATTTATCAGTGGAAAGAATAAAACTGAATCACGCTTCATTCAGTTCACGATACCTCGATGGAAGAATTTTGAATTCCTTCTTAAAATGCATGCTGAAATATTTCGGATCGTTAAAACCGACCTGGTAAGCAACCTCAGATACACTCAGCTGGCTCTTACGAAGTAGTTGTGCCCCCCGTTTCAATCTCAAAATCCGAATAAATTCCAATGGCGTGCTTCCGGTTAATGCCACAATTTTATTGTACAGCTGCATACGACTAATTCCCATCTGCCGGCCAAACTCTGCCACCGAAAAACTAGAATCTCCCATATGCTCCTCGATGATATCCAAGGCCTTTCTCATGAATTTTTCATCCAAAGAAGTAATGCTGATATCCTTCGGTTCAATATTCATTTTTGATTTAAATACCTCGCGGATATTCTTCTTTAGTTGAATCAGATTCTGAATTTTAGCTTGTAAAATTTCGAAGTTGAAAGGCTTGACAAAGTAATCGTCAGCACCAACATGCAAGCCATCCAGCTTGTGTTGTTCGGAAACTTTAGCTGTCAGGAAAATGAAAGGGATATGACTGGTAATTTTATCGTTTTTCACCCGGCGACAAAATTCTACACCATCCATTTCCGGCATCATAATATCACTCAGAATAAGGTCGGGATGCGATTTTTCAAGTCTCTCCAGTGCTTGCCGTCCGTTAGCAGCCTCCATCACATCATATTCCTCTTCTAAATTTTCTTTCAGGTATTTTCGAAGTTCTTCATTGTCTTCCACAAGCAATATTGATTCGGCTTTCTTCGCTGTAACAGAAAGTTTTTCCGGTTGAGCTACAATCTTTTCATCCGATGAAAATTTTACTTCCCTGAGCGCTCCCCGAACTTCATGTGCTTCCAGCTCATGAGCTTCGGTAACCGGCAAGTAAACATTAAAAGAACTACCAATATTAGGCGCACTGTCTACAGTAATCTTTCCACCGTGCAATTGTACGTACTCATTTACCAGCGATAAACCAATACCTGTGCCCTTTTCTTTGGCTCCGTTACCGTTTTCCCCCTGATAAAATCGGGTGAAAATTTTGTCGATATTCTCTGGCGGAATACCCACGCCATTATCTTTTACCCGAATCACCAGATTGCTGTTTTCGCCTTCCTGACTACCATTTTGTTCCTCTTCCAGACTTATCTGTACAATCACTAAACCACTTATGTGGGTAAACTTAAATGCATTAGATAGTAAATTGAAAAGTACCTTTTCCAGCTTATCTCTGTCAAACATCATGAAGTATTCACGTAAGTCGGTGATTTGTCGCAACTCAATGTTCTTGTTTTCACTCAAATCGTTGAAAGATGAAACGGTAGCTGTTACAAATTCAATAATATTTCCCCACGAAGGATTATACGATAATCCTCTGTCATCCATTTTCCGGAAATCGAGCAATTGGTTGATCATGTTCATCAACTTTTTCGAATTCTGATGAATATGATGAAGATATTTTTCTTCCGGTTTTCCTTTAAAACGCGGTAAAAGCTTTTCAACCGGAGATAAAATTAATGTAAGCGGAGTACGGAACTCATGAGATATATTGGTGAAGAATTTCAGTTTCATACTGTCCAGTTCATGAATACGTCTGGCTTCTGAACGTTCCATCTCCAACTCCACATTCATCCGTTCCCTAAAAACGATGATATACCTCAATCCCAGTAAAGAAATCGTTAGCACTAAGACATAGATTACTAATGCATACCAACTTTTCCAGAAAGGTGGCAACACCTTTATTTTTAACGAAATTCCCGCCTCATTCCAGGTACCATCGGCATTCGATCCCTTTACGTGAAGAACATAGTCGCCATTGTTCAGGTTGGTAAACGTGGCAAAATTGGCTGTCCCATCGGTTTCGAACCAACTATCGTCGAAACCTTCAAGCTGATAACGGTATTTGTTCTTTTCAGGGTATAAATAAGTCAACGCAGCAAACTCAACAGAGAAAAGGTTTTCAGCATATTTCAGTACAATCTGATCGGTATGATTGAGAGGTTTATTCAGCAACACGCGATGATTGAACTCCTGTTCCGGTTTAATATCAGAATTCAATACCCGAAGATTAGTAAACATCAAGCCGGGTACTGTCCGATCGATTTTAATTTCTTCCGGTTTAAATATATTTAGCCCATTGACCCCACCAAACATTAGTTCTCCGTTACTCGTTTTCAACGATGCCGTTTCAGAGAATTCCAATCCCTGTAAGCCGTCAGTTTCATCGAAATGCATGAGGCTTGTCGTAAAAGTGGTATCATTTTCAATATTCGAGAAATGAATCTTAGTAATTCCCCGTGAACTACTGACCCACAGATTTCCCTGGTTATCTTCCAGAATTCGGTAAACAGGGTTAGCTGCCAGTCCTTTGTTTTTATCAATTACAACAACACTGAGATTGTCCGGCGAAAATTTGATCAATCCATTGTTGCTGCACAACCAATGCCATCCCCTGCTATCTTCGAAACTGGAACTTATCGGTCCTAAGAACGGTGTTCCATTCGTCGAATATTTGGTGAAATAAACATCAAAATCATCTTTCCTGGAATCGTAAATTGATAAACCGTCGGAAGTAGAAATCCAAAGCTGGCCTTTACTATCCTGGGAAATGTGATTGATGTAGTTTCCAGAAAGGTTGGAATTTTCGTTACTATACCTTTTAAACGAGTTCGTTTCAGTATTAAATACATTCAGCCCTCCACCCAATGTACCAACCCATAACCGATTGTCTCTGTCCTCAAAAATACTCCAGATACGGTCATCCGAAAGGCTCGTGGAATCGTTAACGTTATACTTATAGTTTTTGAATTCCCCCGTCTTTGGATTGTATTTGTTCAATCCGCCAAAATAAGTACCCATCCAGATATTTTTCTGGTGATCTTCACAAAGGGAAACGACAACATCACTGGTCAAACCATGAGTTCCGGTGTTTTCTACGGTAATATAACGGAATCTATGCGTCTTCCGGTCGAGAATATTAACACCACCGCCATTTGTGCCAATCCAGATATTTCCCTTGTTGTCTTCAATGCAGCAATCTACATCATTAAAACTAAGTGAATTGTCAATTTCCGGGTCATTCTGTATCAACCGAAACTTTTTAGAACTTGGTTTGTAGAAGTCCAACCCCTGTTTATAAGTACCCAACCAAACGATATCATCTTCATCAATAAGCATACTGAATAGTCCGTTTGTAGAGATACTTCCAGGTTTCCCTTCTTTATACAACAGGTTCTGGGCTGTACTTTTCTGCTTATCAAACAGAAAAATGCCAGATCCGTCGGTTGCCAACCAGATAAGCCCTTCTTTGTCTTCCTGAATACCACTAATTACCTTGTTACCCACTTCGCGATACAAAACCTGGTTAAGTGCTCCCTGCCATTTCTTCTTCCGAAGATCGTATACATACAATCCGGCCTGACTACCAATCCACAGCAAACTATCACTGTCGATGAACAGTTTCTGCAGGCCATTCACATATTTTCCCTGATAAATAGGTGGAAGTGGTATAGATTCGACAACGCCAACTTTGGGATGATAACATATTAAATCACGGGTGAATGTTCCCATCCAGATATTTCCACGACTGTCTTCGGCAAATGACATTACATTATTAACATGCGCCGAAAAGCGAGTTGAATCAATCAGATGAGGACGAAAAATTCCATTCCGATAAGTAAAAAATCCCTGGTGTGTTCCCAGATAAACAGTACTATCGTTCGCGACGTAGATATCTCCGATGTTGTTGACATCATTACAACCAAGAGAGTTATGATCGAACAGTGAAATCTGATGAAAACTCTCTTCATCCACGCCTTTTACATTTACGCCAAACGTAGTACCTACCCATAAGTTAGAATGCTTATCCTCGGCAATACAGGAAATGTAATTATCAGAAACAGTGGTTGAATCGCCTGCACCGTATTCAAATGTAGTAATGTTATAACCATCGAAACGATTCAGTCCCCGGTTAGTTCCCACCCAGATAAATCCGTCAGAATCACGACAAATAGCCGTAACCCAGTTCGAGGACATCCCTTTCCTGGTACCAATATTAGAAAAATTGATAGCTGTTTGCTGTGCAACTACGTGACTGGCCGAAATCAACCAAATAATTACGATCCAAGAAATCCGGGTCATAGTTAGGTTAGCATTTAGGCAGGCAATTTATTGCCTGTTAGGTTCACTGCATGAAGTTAACTACTCAAAATGATTTTTCAACCTCATTTTACATTTGAAGTACTAAATATTTACAAATCCACACCCTGATGGAATAATCATCCCCCGATCCTTTACAAGTGACACACAGTCAATCGGCAGAATACTCCCAACTTTACCCTACCAATATAACCTAACATGAAAAAGTACAGCCGCCAGTTTTATCTGCTGATAGAAATACTCATCTATTTCATCATCATCGCATTCATTATCTCAATCACCTGGCTACTAAATTAAATCAACTAATTATCAATTCCTTATCTATGAAGAAACATGCAATCTTTGTTTTGATGTTGTTCTTAATGAGTCACGCATTGCTAGCTCAGAAAAGAATTACCGGAACAGTGAAAGATGCTGGAACATCCGAAGCTTTACCGGGAGTCAACGTAGTGCTGAGAAGTACTACACAAGGAACAATCACCAACATCGATGGGCAATACTCAATTGAAGTCCCATCAGACGAAACCGTTTTGGTATTCTCCTTTATCGGTTACCAAAGACAAGAAGTTCGCGTAGGTTCTAAAACAGAGATCAATATCTCTTTAAAATCTGCCACAACAGGACTCGACGAAGTAGTTGTGGTTGGATACGGAACTATGAAAAAGTCGGACCTGACAGGTTCTGTTGTATCGGTATCCGAAGAAAAATTAAAATCAACAATTTCAACCAACATCGACCAGGCAATGCAAGGACGCGTTGCAGGTGTACAAGTGACACAAAACTCCGGACAGCCCGGTGGAGCCACTTCTATTCGCATCCGTGGAGCCAGTTCAGTAACCGGAAGTAACGAGCCTTTATATGTTGTCGATGGTGTTCCCTTCGTCGGAAACGGGCAGACGATCGCCGGTTTCGACTGGGCAGGTGGTGCCAACGGACAGAATAAGGTTAACCCGCTATCGACCATCAACCCTTCCGACATAGTTAGCATCGAAGTTTTGAAAGATGCTTCAGCCGCAGCCATTTATGGTGCACAAGCTGCTAATGGGGTTATTTTGGTGACTACCCGCCGCGGACAAAAGGGCGAAGCCAAAGTAACCTACGATGGCTACATGGCATTGCAACAGCTTCCCAACAAACTTAACATGATGGACCTTCGGGAATATGCCGAATATGAGAACCAGATTGCGGATGAGCTGGAAAGGTCAAAGAATCAGAATTATCTCGATCCTTCCATTCTGGGAAGAGGAACGGATTGGCAAAATGAGGTATTCCGTCCTGCATGGATGCAAAATCACCAGCTATCGGTCACTGGAGGTAACGATAAAACCGTTTACGCCTTCTCCGGTGGATACTTCGATCAGGATGGTATCATTATCGGTTCCAATTTTAGCCGCTTCAGCACCCGGATGAACATGGACAGTCAGGTTAAAAAATGGCTAAAAATCGGAGGTTCTCTCGCTTACGCTGAAACCAATGAAAAGATCACCCTGAACGATGGAGGCGACGGTGTAATCATGCAGGCTTTGCTGATGCAACCTGATGTTCCCGTTTATGATATGGAAGGAAATTTTGCCGGTCCAAATACCGTTGCCGGTTCATCACAATACAACCCGGTAGCACTGGCACTCCAGCGGAACAATACACTGAAACGCCAGAGAACAACCGGAAATGCATACATCAGTGCCGATATCATCAAAGGCTTAAACCTTCGAAGCGAGTATAGTTATGATGTCAATGGTTCAGTAAACAAAGCCTTTCACCCTACTTACGAATGGGGCATTCTTAAAAATGACATCAATAAAATGATGCAGCGGGAAGAACACAGCAAGTTTTGGGTTTGGAAAAATTACCTGACTTATAATGTCGACTTCGCTGACGTTCACCATTTAACCTCTATGTTCGGTCAGGAAATGCAGGAATCATCATGGTCCGGCAATTCCTTGATCAAACAAAGTTTTACAACCAACGACATCTATGTCATGACATCAGACGGAACTTTCGTTTCCAACGATGGTTGGAAGGATTCTTCTACTCAGATGTCATACTACGGACGTTTCAACTATAACTACGACGAGCGGTATCTGGCCACCTTTACATTCCGTGCTGATGGTTCTTCAAAGTTCGGTTCCGATAACAAGTGGGGTTATTTCCCTTCCGGATCACTGGCATGGAGAATTAACAATGAGAATTTTATGAAGAGCATTGAGGCAATTTCCAATATGAAACTCCGACTCGGCTACGGTTCGGTTGGTAATATGCCCGGTTCGACCTATTTGTACGGCTCTTCCATGCAAACAGTTACCACTGCCTTTGGTACCGGCTATCGCCTTGCTAAATTTCCAAACCCGGCGTTGAAATGGGAAACCACTGAGCAATACAACATCGGATTGGATCTGGGATTATTCGATAATAAAATTACTTTGACAGTAGATGCTTATCAAAAAAATACCCGCGACCTGCTGTTGCAGATCTCCGTACCAAGTTACGTCGGAGGAGACGATTGGAATGATATCGCCGCTCCGTACGCGAACGTAGGTAAAATGGAGAACAAGGGTATTGATGTATCACTGACTTCTCACAATATCAATAAGCCTAATTTCAGCTGGACCACCGACGTCACGTTCTCGCATAACAAGAACATGGTGGTAGAACTGAATGATCCGAATGCGGTTTTTTACGGTTCTCTCAACTGGTACAGCGAGTTCCAGACAGCTACAATTACCAAAGAGGGATTACCATTGGGACAATTCTACGGTTATATAATGGAAGGTATTTTCAAAAGTGCTAATGATATTGCCAATCACGCAGTTCAGATTGAAGATCCCACCCAGCCCGGAACCAACTACATCAATCAAAAACAAGGTATATGGCTTGGGGATGTAAAATTCAAAGATATCTCCGGACCGGATGGAAAACCAGATGGGGTGATCGACACCTATGACCAAACTATTATTGGTGATCCAAACCCCGATTTCACTTTCGGTGTAAACAATACCTTTCACTACAAAAATTTTGACCTATCGATATACCTCTCTGGTGCATATGGCGCAGATATCCTGAATTACACGCGTGTACAAACTGAAGGACAAACCAGTATCTGGAGCAACCAGAGCAATGCAGTAGTGAACCGGGCCCGGGCAGAATTGATCGACTCAAATGGCAGTACAACGGATCCAAGTAACTACCAGCTATCCAATCCTGAAACAGATATTCCGCGTGTAACAACCAACGACAACAACCGAAATAACAGGATGTCGACGCGTTTTATCGAGGATGGCTCTTACATCAGGGTGAAGAACATTTCGCTGAGTTACATAATTCCTCAGCAACTAACCCGCAAAGTCAGCATTGAGCGCTTCAAGGTGTACGCCAACGTACAAAACGTGTACACCTTCACCAACTATTCGGGCTACGATCCGGAGATTGGAGCATATAATCAGGATGCCAGGATGCAGAATATAGACATGGGACGTTATCCCAGTCCGAGAACCTACACTTTTGGTGTTAGTATCGATTTTTAATGATGAAAAATCTCTTGAAAATGAAAAAGTTTATCAAATATATTTTGCTGGGTGTTTTCATCATGATCTCATCCTGCTCCAAAGACTTTCTCACCGTCGATCCGGTTGACAGCATTGTCGCAGACAATTACTACAAGAACAAAGACGAAATACGTTCAGCTACTGCAACACTTTACGGTGGAAGAGCATGGTTCGATTACATTGCCGGTCTGATGTTTTACGCAGGCGATATGACTTCCGGCGATATGTATTATACCTACGATCAAGAAGGTCAGTTCTTTTACTTTTCCTTCAACAGTGGAAATGCTTATCTGACCAGTGGCTGGAAAAGCCTGTTCCGTGTAAACTCGTATTGTAACTCGGTTATCAACGATATGCCTGATGCAGCACGTAAAAACGGTGTTAGCGAAGACGTCATCAACGCTGCTCTGGGAGAAGCCCGTTTTGTTAGAGCATGGGTATACTTCCTTTTGGCAGAATACTGGGGCGAAGTACCAATTGTTGAAAACGGTTCAGACCTGATTGCTTCAGGCGATATGATGTTGCCTAAGAATACCCGGAAAAGCCTGTATGAATTCATCCGGCGGGATTTGGCTTTCGCCGAAGAAAATCTTCCCGGAAAGGATGAACAAGCTGGTCGCGCTACTAAATGGGCAGCAAAAGGGCTAATGGCCAAACTCTACCTCACGATGGCATCCGATTTGACCGATTCCAATTCAGCTGAATACTTCGATTTAGCAAAAAAATATGCTCAGGAGGTAATTGATAATCCTGATGGTTTTCACATGATCGACAGTTACCAGGAGCTCTTTACCATTGAAGGTAATAACAATGCCGAATCACTGTTTGCGTTGCAAATGATTGGTGCCGGTGGCTATGGTTTGGGAAACCCACGAAATGTTGCCTGGTCGAGAAGTTCGGTTATTGCCGATCAGACCTGGGGCAGTGGCAAAGGTCCGACACTTGATTTCCAGGCCGCTTTTGAGCCCAATGACGGTCGCCGCAAGTGGATCATCATGCAAAAAGGTGATTACTACCCAGAGCTCGATAAAGCTGATGGTGGTTACACTTACAACATTCGCACGGCCAACCCAGACGATCCGAACAGTCCGATTGAAAATGCCAATCAGGTGCTCAGCCATATCAAGAAATACGTGATTGGTAAAGCAGCTGACGTTGACAATCAGGTGGGAACCGACCAGGATGCTGGTAACAACCTATACTTTATGCGTTTATCTGAAATGTACCTGATTTACTGTGAGGCAGCCATTGGTTCGGGAACCGAAACTTCTGATGCTACTGCCCTTGAGTATATAAACACGGTTCGCGCACGTGCCGGACTCGCTGACCGAGGTGCTCCGTTAACATTCGATGAAGTGATGCACGAACGTCGCATAGAATTCGGTATGGAAAGCATTCGTTGGTTTGACATCAAACGAATGTACTACCGGGATGCTCAGGCAGCTGCCGAATTTTTGAACGCACAACACCGCGAAGACTACTATTACGCCATACCAACCAGCGATGAAAACTTGCTGAATAGCTATGCCGGTTATGAAATAGCAACTCCTGAAGTTCCAATGGTGATCTATTCCGACCAAATCAAGGCATTCCCGATTCCTTCGGAAGCCGTTGTTTCGAATCCTAAATTGGATGGAGAGGCTGTTGACTACACTTTTGAATAACCTAAAAAGCTGAAAACTAATGAAAACATTAAAATCAATCACCATATTTCTTCTGCTGACTGTTGTGATGGCCGGGACATTATTTACCGGTTGCAACAAAGAATCAGATGACGTTGGTAAACACCCAACGATCAAATACATTCGGGTAACCAACCCTGCATCTGCAGACTCACTGGTTGTTAGCGCCTACATGGGTAGTCTGATCGCCATTATGGGCGAAGATTTGCAAGGACTGAAAGAACTTTGGTTCAATGACCAGAAAGCAAAGCTGAATCCAGCTTATATCACTGCTACATCCGTTCTGGTATCAGTTCCCAGCATCATTCCTGATTCTGTTTCCGACCAAATGACACTGCTGTTTAAAGACGGACAAACACTCACCTATCCTTTCCGGGTAGACGTGCCTGCTCCTATCCTTTCAAGCATGCTTTGCGAATATGTAAATGCTGGGGATACGGCAGTAATTTACGGTAATTATTTCCTTCCGGCCGAAGGTTCCGATGAACCCAACGTTTACTTTTCGGATAACGTAAAAGCTGGAACTATCGTTTCGTGGTCAATGGATCAAATTAAAGTCATTGTACCCGAAGGCGCCGTTTCCGGAAAAGTAACCGTGGAATCCATGTATGGTGCTACCCGTTCATCCTTCATATTCCGCGATAATACCAACATCATCCTCAATTTCGAAGATTCATCGTATGGTAATCCGTGGGGACTGGGCGGCTTTGGAACCGAAAACGGATGTTCAGGACAATATCTCCAATTTGTCGGAACCCTTGGTTCATGGCAATGGCTAAACCCGATGATGTATGGTTATTGGGCAAAATACGGTGCTGGTGATATACCGGTAGCTGAAGGACAGGTAGACAATCTCGAACTCTGCTTCGAAGCCAATGTGGTAACCTGGTCAGATGTACCTATGCTTATTTGGTTCGATAAATACGATACGCCCGATGGAATCAATCCAGACGGTGACGCTGCACAGGCACACTGGAAGCCTTATAACAAAGACGGTGTAAAATCAACCTACTCTTCCAATGGATGGATAACCGTTTCTATCCCGTTATCCGACTTCATCTACAATAAAGATGAATCAAAGGCGGATCTGAAGATCGACAACATTGAATTGTACACCAATGTCACTTTCATGTTATTCGGAGCATCCGATGACACTTATCCTATTGATATCAGAATCGATAACGTTCGCATCGTTCCGTTAAAAAATAAATAAGCCAAACTATGAAACGAAATAGATTCCTCTTTATATTCCGGATGCTCGTCATCGTTTTGATGGTGGGTTCCATCCTGGCATCCTGTAACAAAGATGACAAGGACAGCGCACCCGTTGTACTGAACAGCTTTGGACCCTCTCCCGCTTTGCGCGGAACGGAAATCCGTTTTATCGGTCAGAACCTCAATAAGGTAACCGCTATCGTGCTTCCGCAAAACATCGAAATAACAGAGTTTACGATGTTCAGTAACGATGAGATACGTTTGATAGTTCCGCAGGAAGCGGAACCGGGTTACGTCGTGTTGAAGACGCCGCAGGGCGATATTACCACCAAAACCGAACTGGGATATTCTGAGCCCATCTCCATTGAAAGCTTTACGCCCAATTCCGTCAAGGCCGGAGATACGCTGACGATAAAAGGAGATTATCTCGCCCAGATTAAACAGGTGATTTTTGCCAATAATGTACCAGTTGATTCAGCTGCTTTCAAAAGCCTGAGTCGTTACGAAATCAAAGTACTGGTTCCCATCGAAGCTCAAACCGGTAAAGTAGCTGTCTCCAATGGCGCAGAATCGCCCATTGTGGTTTACACCGAAAGCGATTTGAAAGTAACGTTACCCGAATTTACCGGAATGACTCCCAATCCGGCAAAACCGGGAACAGCGATTACCATTTCCGGCAAAAACTACGATCTGGTCAAATCCATCATCTTCAACGAAAACTTAACGGTGACAGATTTCACGACAGATGCTACAAAGACCACAATTACAGTTAATGTACCTGCCAATGCAAAAGACGGAGCTGTAAAATTGGTTGCCTTTTCAGGTGTAGAAGTGGCTAGTCCGGCAGAATTAACACTGGTTATGCCTGTTATCACGAAGATTGACCCGAATCCTGTGAAAAACGGAGCCACATTGACCATCACCGGAAGAGATTTGGATCTCGTGACTTCGGTTACCTTTGGCGGCGATAAAGCAGGAACAGTCACTTCTGCAACTGAAACAGAGCTTCAGGTTACCGTACCCGATGATGCAATAACCGGAGTCGTTACATTGGCCACTCAGTCAGGCAAAGATGTAACAAGTGAAGAACTCACCCTGGTCGATCCGGTGTTTACCAGCTTTGCTCCGGATCAGGCAAAAGCCAATACCGACATCACCATTACAGGTACTGACCTCGATTTGGTAACCACCGTAAACTTCACGGGCGGAGTAAGCGGAAACATCGGTTCGCAATCTGAAACTTCGCTGGTGGTAACCATACCAGTTGGCGCTCAAACCGGCCCCATCACGTTAGTTGCTAAAAACGGAACCGAGGTTACTTCACCTTCCGATTTCACTGTTCTGACCAATCTGCCTACATTCTCATCTTATACGGAAGCAAAAGCAACTCCTGGGCAGATTCTGACCATCAACGGAACCAACATGGATCTGATTAAGGAATTGATCTTCCCCGATAATGTAGTGGCAACAGCTTACGGTATCAAAACGGACACTAAAGTGGAAGTGTATGTACCGCTGGATGCAGCCATCGGCTATGGACAAATCAAGATGATTACCTACGAAGGTGAAGAAGGCCTGTTACCCGAAATCTTTATTGGCGGCGTCGACCCAGTGGTTGATCCGAGCCTGGTCATCAACGACTTTGATGAAACCGGCCACGATCTCAGTTGGGATAACTGGGGTGGAACTGTTGAACTAGGTAACGATCCGGCAATTGCCATTTCGGGCAACTACATGCACGGAATTGCTGATGCGTTGACCGGCTGGGCCTGGATTTGGGGCTGTAACCATACGCAACTTCCAAAAGTAGAGGCAACCAAAGCCGACTACCTACTGAAAATGGATGTCAACCTGAACAAGCCGTTCGGTACAACCAACGTACATTTCCAGATGGAAATGGCGGGTAACCGGATTGATTTGGGCGGCTTTGGCATTGTTGCTGCCGACGAAACTACCCCGGGATGGATTACTGTCACCTACGACTTGTCCCAATTCGCCGACCTGCCTGATGTAATTTCAGGTGATGACACACTCGAATGGGGCATGAATTTCAACAATGCCGATGGAAACGTGGACATTACCGGCTTGTACATCGACAATATTCGGTTCGAACATAAATAGTTAGATGTTTAGCAAAAAAGAAGCGCTACATTCCTTACCGGGAATGTGCGCTTCTTCCCTTCTGCAAAGCATATCCGGAAACAATACAATATCTCATAAGCTGCTCACCTCATCAAAGTCATGAATAAGATTCTGCCATTTCTTACATTCCTGTCGTTATTTCTGTTTACCCGAACCGTCAGTGCTCAAACCACCTACGAAGCGGAAAATGCCTCGCTAAGTTCCGGGCTTTCCACTCAAACATCCATTTCGGGCTATTCAGGTACAGGCTATGTAGGTAATTTTTCCAACGAAAACGACCAGCTTACTTTCGTTTTTTCCATTACTACAGCTGGTTATTACGACATTTCATTGGGGGTTGCCACACCTTACGGCGAAAAAACCAACGATATTTCGATTAACAGAAATACAACGTCCTTCACGGTTGCACAATCCAATACCTTTCAGGAAATCAGTATCGGGAAAGTCCGGTTAAATGAAGGCCAGAACGAGATCAACATCATCAAAAACTGGGGATGGTTTTATGTGGACTACCTGAAAATTGCTCCTAACAACGATCCGGCTATTGAATTCGATCTTACCGGACAACTGGTTAACCCTAACGCAAGCGACAATACACTTCGTCTGTATCAGTTCCTGCTGGATAATTTTCAGAAGAAAATCATCTCGGGTACCATGACACTGAACAGTTTCGATGAAACGGACTGGTTGAAGCAACAAACAGGCAAAGAACCTGCTCTGATTGGAATTGACTTCATGCATTGCAACAGGGATTACACCTGGTACGACGACATGACACCAACAAACGACGCCAAAACCTGGTACGGTAAAAACGGAATACCCGCGATGTGCTGGCACTGGCGCGATCCTTCGCGGATAACCGAAGAGTTTTATACGGAGAATACCGACTTTGATGTATCGAAAATTTTCGATGTAAACTCCACTGAATACAAGGAAATGCTTGGTGATATCGATTACATTTCCGGGTTGATGAAAAACCTGGCAGACGAAGATATTCCGGTGTTATGGCGTCCATTACACGAAGCCTCCGGAGGTTGGTTTTGGTGGGGCGCTAAAGGTCCCGACGCTTGCAAAAAACTGTGGCAAATCATGTACGACCGCATGGTCAATTACCATCATCTCAATAACCTGATTTGGGTTTGGACAACCGATGCCAACCCCGACAACATGGATTGGTACCCTGGTGACGAGTATGTTGATATTTTGGGTGTTGACATCTACGCGAGTAAGGGAGATTTCGGCTCACAATATCTCACGTTCGATAAGATCAAAACTGACTTTGCCGGCAAGAAGATGGTTACACTCAGTGAATGTGGAATCGTTCCGGACCCTGATAAGCTTCAGGAAGACCAGGCTGGATGGTCCTATTTCATGACATGGTATGGTGATTTTGTAGAAGATGGCGTCTATAACCCTATTAGTCATTGGGAAAAGGTAATGAACAGCGATTACGTTATTACACTGGATGAAATGCCTGAACTAACAACCTATGTCACTTCTACCAACGATGTCCCCCTGAAAAACGGCATAAACTTCCAATGTTACGTAAATCCAACACGACAACAACTAATAATTACACCACAAAACTATCAGGGAAAGTACCAGGTCAAAATATACAACTTGACCGGAACCTGTTTCTATAGTCAAAACCCAAAACAAGGAGTCCTTTACATTCCACTTTCCGAACTTCCCTCCGGAATTTTATTGGTATCGGTCAGCACATCTTCAGAACGGTTCCGTTTTAAAATCAGGAATTAGCCGAAGAAAAAGACAAACAACATCAAGAGGCTATTTTACTGATAATTAAATCATCATAAACACACTTATAGTTTAAACCTATTTTTCTGTACTATTGGTTTTCAAATTCTTCAACCGCGCTAACAATGGCGGATGTGAATAATGGAAAAACACGTAGGCTTTATGGGGAGTTAAGTTGCTCAGGTTTTTCACTGAAAGCTTCTTCAATGAGTTCCCCAGGGATTCAGCCAATCCGTAGCTGGCAGCAAAACTGTCGGCCTGATACTCATTTTTCCGGGAAAAGACGTTCATCCCCATCCCGATAAGGAAAGAAAGAGGCGTATACAAGATTCCAAAAGCAACCAAACCTACATGAAAGCTTGCCTGGTGAGCACCTAACGCTAACGCTGGTTCCGGTCGACCGACAACCAAAGAGAAAATATACAGCATGACCGCCGTATTCAGCAACGACAACAAAAGGCCGGAAACAATGTGTTTCTTCTTGTAGTGACCAATTTCGTGAGCTAAAACGGCCACAATCTCTTCGGTTTCCATTTCATCCATCAGCGTATCGTAAAGCACAATTCGTTTCTTCGCACCAAAACCTGTAAAATAAGCATTGGCTTTCGTCGAGCGTTTGGAACCATCGATGACAAAAATATTGTCCAGTTGGAATCCGGCTCTTTCAGAAAAACGTTGAATAGCATCCCGCAACTCACCGTCCTGCAATGGTTTCTGTTTATTGAAAAGCGGAACTATCAATGTCGAATAGAACATGGTCATAAACAGCGAGAAAGCCGTAATGACGGCTAAAGTGTAAACCCAGAACATTCCTTGTGTCTGCTCATATATCCAAATCACCAGGGCCAATAAACCACCACCAATTACTGCCGCGAGCAACAAACTTTTGATATGATCGAAAATGAAAGTCTTTACGGTAGTTTTATTAAAACCGAACCGTTCCTCGATAACAAAGGTGCTGTACCAACCAAACGGCAAAGTAAGGATGTCGGAAGCCAAGCCAATAACGCCGAAAAACAACAGCCCCAGCCAAATAGGATTGTCGGTCCATTGTCGCAGATAATTATCGAGCCAGCCAAAACCACCCAAAGCAAACATCAAGATGATAACCAGGAAACTCAGGGAGGCAGTAATCAGTGAAAAGCGACTTTTTACTTTTTCATATTCCTGCGAACGGGCATATTGCTCTTCATTGTAAATTCCTTTCAGTTGATCGGGAAGTTGAACCGACAAGGAATTTGAATTCAAATATTCAAGGTAACGTTCAAATAGAAAATCCAGAACAATGATTATCAATATGATGTAATAGACAGAATTATGCATCGGTCGCGAGAATTAATTTGTGCGGAGCGAATGTACAAAATATCGCCTTCCACCGCAACCAGACATCAACCGCCAAACTGTTTTTTCAGCTTTCGCTCCTGTTGCAGCCGTGTGGCCAGGATATTGATATAGTCCATGCACTTCTGTTTATGGTCCTCATTGTCGTACACGTGATATGATTTGGAAACCCACTCGAGTGCCAGCTCAATATGTCCCAGCATTTCACACGCCAATGCCATATTGAAAGTTGCTTTCGCCTGAATATTTTTATTGTCGCTCTTCGTCATTCTAGTCCAGATTTCAGCAGCTTCTTTCCATTGATTTTTATTCGCCAGACTATCAGCCTTCTTCATTTCATCGTTTCCCGAATAATAAATCAACCGGTCAGTCCATTTCCAGGAAGGTACAAACAGCATTGCTACCCTGGTACCGTTGTTTTCACCGTAAGTGTCAATTACATCCACAAAGGTCTTTGGATACAGGTTATTTTTCTCATAAGCAATCGACTCTGTCCGGTTGGGAATCCAAAGCATGGTATCCGTATAGATTTTCCAATAGGTCTTTGAATCTCCAAGAGCATTGAAGAACCCCCAGCGGGAGCCGAGAACAACCTTTTTTACCAACTGAGTCTTTTTACTGTTATCGCTTAACCAAACAGTATCAAGTGCAACCAAAGTCTGAACTCCCAGCGAATCAGCAAGGGCCGACAACTTATGACGCAACACGGAATCGGGAAACAACAGGCCTTTCGGCATAAAGTCGAGTCCGTTGGAAACTACTTCAACATGGTTAAAATACTGAACACTGTCTGTCTGTGATTTAAATCCTTTTAGGGTTTCTGCAGCATATCGGTCTACAATGCTGTCGGCATTCGTTTTGAGGTCAATTTCATCTGCTTTCGGTGTTCGGTGAAAGTCGACAATAGCCAGATTCACAATACTGTCAGGCAAGGAAACTGTAGCCGGTTCCATCACCTGCATGTCGACAAAACCAAAATTATTTGTGGTATAACATCCCGGAAGAAAAAACAGAATCAACAGACTAGCTAGCAGACTTTTAGTGGTCATTATTTCATTTGTTGGTTTAGTCTTGAAATTTGTTTTTGGCGAGCCATCAAAATCGCCAGATATTGTCCGGCAACTGGGCCGTACCGCTTGCCATCCAACAATTTCACTGCCTTTGATGCCCAGCTGACCGCCAAATCAATCTGGTTCATCATTTCAGATGCTACTGCCAGGTTAAGTTCCGCGATACCGCGGTTCCTCTCGTTGGGAACCGAAGCCAGCTTATTCCAAATGGCAGCGGCTTCCTCCCATTGGTTATGTTGCGCCATTTGCGTCGCTTTCTTCCATTCATCGCCCGAAGGGGTAACAATCGTACGGTTCGCTGTCGCCCAGAAAGGCCCCATATGGCGGGCATATTGTTCTCCGGCAATTTGCGCAGCCATTTCAACCGCTGCAGTACGACCAGGGATTTTCTTACTCAGATCAAGAACGCCGTCCTGGTTGAACCGGTCCCAAACCAATTGGTCCGTATAGCGGAAATGGTCAACGGGTTTTTCTTTTCCCGGTAGGTAAAGAGCCCAAAGTGCGTTGATTTTCACAATGGATTCGCCCGATTGATCTCTCACGCCGGGCGTTGTTTTCGAATAGAAGTAGCTGAGCATTTCTAACGCCACCAAGCCGTCAACGTGGCTTTCCTGGCAAACTTTGGTAACGAAGCCCGGAGAGAGCGGCAAAACATGCTTACCGCGATGTGGTCGAATTGCATTGAAAGGATAAGTCACAATCGTATCGTAGCGACCGGTTGCCAGCAATTTCTTCTGCAGGCTGCTCAATGCCGACTGGACAGCCAGGCTATCCAGTCCTTTATTTTCCTTTTCAGGTGCTTTTTTTAGCTTATAATTGTAACTGAAGTAATTCCCCAGTGTATCGACATTATATTTAAAATTTCGGGCTAAAAACGCCAAATTCCGCTTTTGGGCAGGCAAGTTAACCTTACCGGATTTCAACACTTCGATAGGAACCGATTGCGTGGTAGTGCATGAAGCAAAAATCAGCGCGCTGGCCATTATCGCCAAAATAAACCGACATGTTTTCATGATTCAAGGTATTTATTTTGACCGGCGAGATGAGCCCCTACCTGACCAAGAACTAGTTGGCCTCCTTCTCTTCGTCGATCTTGTTCAGTAATTTTCTTCGTTTATCGAGTATTCTCAGGTATTCGTCAGTTTGGTGCCGGTAATAAGTCTTGTACGACTTAACACCCCATTCAATTGCTTTTTCGATATGGCCGTTCATTTCGTTAGCCAACGCCAGGTTAAACTCCACTTTGCTCCTCCTGCTCTTCGACCCTTCATCAGCATACTGCTCCCAAATCTTTTGAGCGGCTTCCCAATCTCCCTTTTCTGCCAACGGTATGGCCTTGTCGATATCTTTTTTCCCGGTTGCAAACAAACGCCTGCGGGCATTTTTCCACTGCGGTGCAATTTTGCGAGCCAGATCTTGTCCCGTCACCACGCCCCCTTCGATCAAGGCATCCTTAATGGACGGCAGCTTGTAATACATTTCCTCGGCAGTATATCCGTATGAATCCCAGAAAATCGTATCCGTGACGTCGAAAGTCCTGATTTTTTCACGATGTTTCGGATCATAAAGCCTCCACCGGGAGTGATAAGTGAGGTCCAAAGCTCCGTAATAGGTCTCGACCATGTTTCCAGAGAAATCCTGCTCGTAACCACTATCAAAATCCGTGTTGACTTCCTCGTTAAAGCTTTCCAACACCAAAAGCGCATCCGTATTGAAGTTTTGACACATCGTCGTCACGAAATTCCAATCCAGGGGCTCCGGACTAATCGTCGCCGGCAAGTAATTAGTCAGGTTACTCTCTTTGGGAATCACCACGTCGAACCGACCAGAGTTGAACAACTGATGCGCAGCTACCTGAATGACTGTATCAGCCGCAATGCTGTCGCGAAGTGTTGTGTCCAGTTCCAAATGGCGATCGGCCAGCAATTGCTCCAGCGAATCGCGATCCCAGTTCTTAAAGTCCGGCGTCATACTCCGGTTAAAAACCGTCAGGCTCTGAATCGAATCAGAAACAAAAGTGGGCGGTGGCTGTAACAACTGAATATTGATCGTGCGAACTGCCGAACAACCACCAAGCAAGGAAACACCTGCCAACATGAAAAGAAAATAAAATACGATGCGGATTCTATTCATTTGTAACCGATTCGAGAATTCTTAAATTATAAGTATCATATATTCAACTAAAATACAATGCATTTAGACAAATCAACAAAATAATTAATTTAAATATCTATCACCTGATGAAAACTGCTTTTTCATCAATAACCGCCCCAGTAACGACGCAAAAACCATTCAACAGCCAACAGGGCGATTAAAAGAAACAGAACAAATTCATACCGGATAGCGTCCATCATCACCACCTCTTCTGTTTGCTCACTTCTGCTCTGCAGTAGCTTTTTCAAATCCGGGAATAACTGTTCCAATTGATTGGCGAAATATACTTTGCCTCCCGAATACTGCGCTACAGCCGTCATCATTTGCTGATTGGCTCTTGTTTCCAACATCTCCGTTTGAGCAGCCATCACCTCAAAGTTACCTGATTCCTTTAACGAATCAGCTCCTACCTTCGCGGCAGCGGAAAAATGGTAACTTCCCGGTGACAAATGGCCGGCATTCAACTCGTAACCGTCATTACCTTCCGTGAAAACATAGTGAAACAGCTTGCCGGAAGCATCTGTCAAATCTAATGTAACCGCCGAATTATGAACCGGCTCATATATGGCATTAAACAACGTAGCCGAAAAATGAACCGCTTCGTTGGCCTGTACCATTCGGTTAAAGTGAACATTGAACTGATCTTCATTTCGCTTTAACACCAGGTACCGCGCCGTATTAACAATCCAATCATTGAAAAGAGCTTTATCTCCGTCGACTGACCGGGCCGAGATACGCCACCTCCAGATTCCCTCTCCATCAAACACAGCTTTTTTAACGCCATTCTGCTCACCCATGATCAAGGCCGGTTTCTCCTCTCCATTTCCCGACTGGTAAAGCAACGTTTCCATAATAGGCTCTGTTTCTACCTTTCCTTCCGGGATCACCAGAGGCGTTTGTGCCCCCAACCAATCGTTCAGTCGTATATCGGTATGAAACACCCCAAAGCCGGGATTAACCTCCATCTGAACATCAGTCAGCTGCTTACTTTCACTAACAATTTTCATACCAGCATTTAACTTATTAAAAGCCGAAATACTGCTTTGTGCCCCCAGAAAATACCAGCGGGAAGTTCTGGAATCGATAAATCTCTTTAAGTCAGATATGCCAACACCTTTTGATTCAGGAACCTGATAAAATATAAGTAAATTAAATTTCTCCGGAGAATAGTCATCAAAATGGCCAAACGGAGCGACCACAACCTTGAACTGTGGATCAGACTCCAAAGCCTCTGTGAGCGCACCGATATCGGGATGTGGCGCCCCAGCCAATATCAATATTTTTCGCTGGCTGTTCAGTACATCAACCGTGAGTATGCGAGTGTTGTTCTTGGTATTCTGCTCTCCCGAAACGGGGTCTACGTGGATTTTATAATGTTGCAATCCCGGTTTCTCACTTTTCAAGCGAAAGGATTCCCGACGAAAAAGAGAGGTCCCGGCAATTGGAACGGTCCGTTGTTCTACAACCTTCCCATTATGCGTAACAGAAATGTGGGTTTGCCCCGATTTCAATCCGTTACCGGCTATCTCCACCTCTACCGGAAATGCCTTTCCCGGAAAGGCCGTTGTATTCGCCCGCACCTGGCTGATGCGAATGTCGCTGTGTAATGTTGTATCACCTTTGATAACCGAATAAACAGGATATCCCAGCGTCCTTACAGTGTTCACCGGATTTTGTCCGGCGTTGTAAATTCCGTCACCAACAACCAGCATAGCAGTCGGTTTTTCGTAGCCATGCTGCGCCGCAACCGACTGAATAGCATCTGAATAATCAGACAAATTACCTTTGTAATCCGGAGCAGTCCCCTCCTGAACAGAATCGGCAAACAGGAACCATTTCAAATCCGCTAAGCCCGAAAGATTAGAAGCAACCCGTCTTTTCAGAGAATCCAGCGTAGAACGAATCTTCAGCGAATCGGCATGATTGAGCATGGAAGAGGAATTATCCTGCAACACCAGAACTAATGGTTTGTTCTTTGTTTTTTTCTTCAGCTTAACAACAGGCGAAAGCAGCAACACAGTCATCAGGAAAAGTACAGCAAACCGTAAGCCCTTTAATGTCCATAGTTGCCAACGACCCAGATTTTCAAACGCAGAAGCGTGGCGATAGAGCAAACGCATCAGAAACCAGGCAAAAGCCAGGCAAAGAAGGATGAATATTTCGGGATATGCTGTCGAGAAAATCACACCTGTCAATCATTCGTTAAGACACAAAAATAACAACAAACCATCATTCCAAACATAAAAAAGGGCCACAATCTCCGCAGCCCTTTAGTATCAATTCAAATAAAACATGTAATTTACTATATTTCAACTCAATCCTTCGAGTGAAAAACCAAAAGCGGAATCGTTGTATGAAACAGCAATTCACGAGCCACACTGGGCTTCAGGATGGAGGTAATCAAATTCCGCTTGTGCGTCGTAAGTGAAATAATATCAATCTCTTTGTCCTTGATATATTGCTCGATTCCCTTCACCTGATTGTCATTCTTAATCATGTCGAAATCCATCGGGACGTCTTCGGGAATCCCGGCATATTTCTCTTTGAAATGATTTAAATCGTAATTGGCAAATGGATTCTCACCGGACGTATCGATATGCACCACGTGCACATGAACATCGAGCGGGCGGGCAATATTCAGCAACATCCGTATCGCCGGACCATCTGATTTGTCGAAGTTGGTCGCATACATGATGCGCTTGAACATCTCATCCTTGTAAGTTGATTTTTCCGGAATAGCCAAAACCGGAATTTTGGCTTTCTGAATAATCTTGGCGGTTACACTACCGTACCAATAGTCGGACCGTGATTTTCCTTTGGCCCCCAGAATAATCAGATCGAAGTTCTCGCTGTCAGCCAGCTCCAAAATGGTCTCTTCAGCAATTCCTCCTACCAGCCTTGTGGTCAGGGTGATGTCCAACAAGTCTTTTTCTTCCATGTAAGCCCGGAGGTCACTTACGAATTTGGTCATTCCGCGGGTAGCATGCTCCTCAATTTCATGGAGTGCATCAGTCACACTACTTGGATAGATGTATGTATTGTCGTATCCCCACGGACTAACAATCGGGTTGAAGAAGGCATGAACCAACACCAACTCAGCTTTCTTTTGTTTGGCAACATGAACGGCATATTTTGCGGCATTGAGCGCGAAAGAGGAAAAATCTATCGGCACCAGAATCCTCCGGATGGCAGAAACCATATCATCGGGTTCCTGAAACTCGGGCCCGTACTTTTCGTTTACCTGGTCGATGATTTCCAAAGCTTTCTCCACATCTCCTTCTCTTACCTGAAGTTCAACCCGGTTCTGGGCTTCGGAACGGATAGCATATCGTAATCCCTGGTTCAGGATGCAGCTTTCGATACCGGCCGAATCGAGCCAACCTTTCATCAGGTAAGCGCGGTGCAGATAGCTAAAACGGGCAACGGTAACTAACTTATCAGTCATAGCTTTAGAATTTAGAGTTTACGAACTTGAATGGCCGCAACTGGCTTTCGACAAAAGTGAAGAACGTTGTTTTTGGCTTTGCCCTGCGGCTACTATAAATTTAACAAAATACATTATGAAAATCAACTGAAAACGAAGAAAGAAAACATGCTTTATTCATTTCAATCCTTTGGTTTTTCAGGTTGTTCAGTTTACCATAGCACGTCGACAACGAGAAGTCTTCCCGGTAAACATTTGTTTTCCCAACCTTCTATTTTCTAAACGAAAACCGACTAAATCTGGTTGAAAATCAACGCTATATTTAACAATATTTAGCTTGTCCTCAAACCAGCTCAACGAAATCAGAACAACAAACATGTTATGACATATCTTATTGCATGTCATCAACTTAAAATGGTTACATAAATAAGAGAATTAATAACTGAAGATTCAAAAAGGGACGGCATCAATCCGTCCTGAACATGATGCTGTGGAGAATTTTCACACCGAAAAACGGTTCTTGTCCTGATAATTTACAAACGGTAGGTGTACGCCAAACCAGTAATGAAATCCCGGTCGGGTTTAGACACATTGATTTCGTGCTGCAACCTGATAAACAGCCCAAACCGATTTCTTTTGTTCAGGGAGAATTTGGTTCCCAGAGTGTATCTTACTTTGTTGAATTTACCGGCCTTCTCATCCGGCAATTGATAATATATCTCTCCCGAGAAATACGGATCCCAGGCACTATTCCGGATGTGATATTCCGCCTTGACTCTCTGCCGTATAAACGAAACGGCATCGTTGCCACCTGCTATAAAATCATCCTCGTTGGTAAAACGCAGACGGTATGAGAATTCCATCCGCTTAACATCCTTGCTGGCTTCAGCATCTATAATAAAGCGATGAAGCGTTCGCCAGTCATTGTTTTTATCGCGATCCCGGGCAAACCGATACCCCGCTCCCAGGCTAAACCAGTCTGAAACATCGTATCCGGCACCAATCTCGGTAAAATAGCGCCCCAGACTCGGAGTTTCATCCGAAAATCGAAACTCCTCGTTCAATTCAAATTTCCATTTGTGAAAATCTTTACGGATGCCAGCACTGGTCCATACACCGTAATTATCGGCTGCAACCACTGGCCTGACACCAAGCAGGAAAAAAATCATTCCTGCGAAAGCAATCATCTTCTTCATAATACAAGTGCTTAAGGCTTTCGGGAAGCTTTTTCCTGATAAGGATGGTAAAAGATGATAATTTCAGCTGTATCGCGAAGGAAGTTAATATCGCCAACTTCGATTCGATTGATTTTCAAACCTGTTCGTTCCTCCAGATCAGCCAACAAGGCACCGTAATTTTCAGGCTTGATCAGCTCAATCCGTTCGTAAATAATCTTCTTCTGTGTTTCCTGCCGGTACGACCATAAACGCTCCATTGCCCAGGTTACAAGAACGATGGCAACGTTGGTCATAAATAACTCTCCATAGCTGATTTCCGCTCCGGCAAGGGCATTAATAACCGAAATAGCGATAATCACAAAGAGGAAAGTCATTTCTTTGATTGGGATGGTATCGGTACGGTAACGGAGAATCCCAAAAACAGCAAACAAGCCCAGTGCAAAACCAATTTCCAGCTTTACACTTTCCAGCAGAAACGAGATGAAAAATACCGTTGTACCGATGAGGATGTAAGTGAAATAGTACTCTTTCCGCCGCGAAATCCGGTAGTAAAGATACCGGCCAATAATCGTTATTACGAGCAGGTTGAACAGAAACCTGAGTAATAACTCCAGCGTATCCGGCCCGTTCAGCCACTCGATGCCAAACATGCCGGTGACGGACGAAACCAAAGGAATGGATGTAAGTAAATGCGCAATGGTAGTCATGATAGGTGTTTAGTTAGTTTATTCAGTAACAGAATCTTCTGTTTCATTCGGTTGATTTTCGTGTCGGGATACAACATCGAAACACCGATGCAGTATTTTGAAAAGCCAACGGGCCTGATTCCGTGTTTTCGCAGAATGCGGGTAAAACCGGCATGCCGACTGAACTGCTCTTGCTTTAGTTCAATAACCGACACATCGCCCAGCGCTTTCCACTCTTTCTTATCGAGTGAAAAATAGATGTCCGTATCAATCGTAATTCGCTCGTTTACTGTTTTATGAACCAACGAAATTCGATTAAACTTATTGTAGAGTTTCGTTTCCAGATCTTCCCGATTATAAGGCGTTTGTTCCGACACAAATTGATCTTCCACCTCATTTTCTTCCGGAATTCGTTCTTGTCGCGAAATGCGTTTTTTAATGGTCCGGCCGCGGTTCAGTTTGAACTTCGATTCCAGAAAGCGCATTCCCGTCAGGGGATATTCCCGGAAACGGACTTTGTAACGATTTAATTTACCGTTGACATGTGCTTTGAACATGGCAAAATCGGGCGTATCGAGGTATTTTGTCCGGTAAGGCAAATTTCGGACTCCGTCGATACTAAGCACCTGGTAATCCGACCATATTTCCGACAGGATCTCTTCCAGTTTATCTACAGAAACCACAAACTTCGAATCCACGCGATTCATCAAACGCGCCTTGTCTGCTTCAACCAGACTAATCGGCTCAAAATGATTAAGTAATTGCTGCAAATCAACTGACATTTCTGACCATTTTTTATCACTCAAAGATGCCTGATTTATTTAACATCAGGAAAAATATTGGGGAAAATGTAATAAGAAAGAAAAGAAATCAAACCGAAAAATGATTCTTCACATAATTAGCCGAAACAACCTGCCCCCGATTATAAAAAAAATTACCCGGAACCGCTCTATCCTCTGGTTTTATGCATGTAAAACATGAAGATATTTATAAAAGTTGTTTTTGAACATAAAAGGTTTGGGTGGCTGCCTTTGAAAACTTTACTATTTTGCGCACTCAAATCAAGAAGCTGTTTTACTGTTCGGGATAACCGGAAGCATTAGAAATAATAATTATCGGTTATCTTTTCATAATTCAGATTATTACCATAACTTAGTTAAAGTATTGGTAAGTCGAAAAATATTCAACATTGTTTCTTAATGATGGCTGTACCAAACAGACAGCCGTCGGTTTTTATGCTTTGGTGTTTTTAGTTTATGATTAGGACAAGAAAGGGGACTGAATTACTTCAGCCCCCTTTTCGTTTTACTGCAATCAAGCTTTTTATTTCGCTTCCGGAATTTTAGTCAATACTTCAACCAGTAAATCCCAGAACTTAGTCACTGTTTCAATTTCAATCTTCTCATCAGGTGAATGCGCTCCCCGAATGGTAGGCCCGAATGAAATCATGTCCAACGAAGGATACTTTTCCAGGAATAATCCGCACTCCAATCCGGCATGAATCGAGCGAACAATGGGCTCTTGCGTAAAGAGTTTGCTGTAAGCAGTACGGGTAATCTCCATGATTTCGGAGTCCGGATTGGGCGTCCAGCCCGGGTAACCTTCGCTGTGGCGAACTTCGGCACCAGCCAACTGGAAAACCGATTTAACCATGGCAGCTGCATCCTCTTTGCCACTGTTCAGGTCGCTGCGCTGGCTGGTTGTTATCTCGATTTGATTTCCTCCCATGAACTTCACCGAAGCCAGGTTAGTCGATGTTTCCACCATTCCCGGCATCCGGAAACTCATTCCCAACACACCATGCGGACAAGCGTACAATGCAAGCAGCAACTTTTGCTGCGTTGCTTTGTCCATTACTGTTGGCGGAGCCTCTGTACTTTCCAAATCCAGTTTCAGTTTGGGTTCGGTAATCGATAACTCGTTCTGAATAGCGGTGCGGAATACATTAAAGTCAGCCGTCAATTGTTCTTTTTTGTCGGAAGGTACCAGAATTACTCCAAACGCTTCTCGCGCAATGGCGTTCCGCAGATTACCGCCATCAAACGAAGCCAGACGTGCTCCATATTTCTGTGTAGCGTCCCAAATGAAACGGTTCAGAATTTTGTTGGCATTTCCCCTGCCTTTATGAATATCATCGCCCGAGTGACCGCCTAACAGTCCGGTTACCGATAATTTAACGGCAAACATCCCGGCAGGAGAAGCTTCCGGTTGATAATTGAACGTAGCAACGGTATCGACACCACCGGCACAACCGATGAATAACTCCCCTTCGTCTTCCGAATCAAGGTTCAAAAGAATGGAGCCGCTCAAAAATCCGGGTTGCAATGCAAATGCGCCCGTCAGTCCGGTCTCTTCGTCTACCGTGAAAAGGCTTTCGATGGGTCCATGCTCGAAATCGTTGGCCGTGAGAACCGCCATGGCAGCTGCCATACCAATTCCACAATCGGCACCGAGTGTGGTACCCTCGGCTGTCACCCATTCCCCCTCAACATATGCTTTAATAGGATCTTTCTCGAAATCATGTTCCGTATCTGAATTCTTTTCGCAAACCATATCGATATGCGACTGCAGAATCACCTTCTTGACTTTTTCCTTTCCGGGAGTAGCCGGTTTGGAGATTAAAACATTTCCTGCCTCATCCGTTTTGGCATCCAAATTATGTTTTGCAGCAAATTCCAGCAGGAACTGAATAATCTGCTCCTCCTTTTTCGATGGCCTGGGAACCTGGCAAATGTCTTCAAAATAGTCCCATACAGGCTGCGGAGAGAGCTTATTTAACTTTCTCATGGAAGTAGTATTTTTATTTTCGTTATGCAACGAAAGTACAAATTCGCCGGGGAATGACGGGAATCAATCGTTAAAATTGTTAAATTGGCCAACGAAAATAAGACAAGACACAAGACAATAGCATGTATTGTTTATTCGTTTATCTCTACAAACATTAATTTTTAATCTTATGAAACGACTACTTCTGTCATTCGTATTGGTGGCTCTGACCACCTCACTGTTTGCTCAACTCCCGATTAGCCTTGGTATCAAGGGAAGTATCAACTCTACCAAAATTACGACCGACAATGCCATTGCCGGTGCATCAAGCTACACCCTCAATGACCTGAAGGCAGACGCAGCCAACGGCTTCAATGTGGGTGCATTTCTGCGACTGAAACATAATAAGGTTTTTCTTCAGCCTGAATTGCTGTACAGTGTGCAAAAAGGAAAAACAACTTACACCATTCCTACCTCTACAACGCAAAGTGGTTTGGAAGGAGCTGTTACACAGCACATGGATGTGAAGTCAGTTCAGATACCGTTGTTACTTGGTGTTAAAGTACTCGACCTGAAAGTTGCTTCCGTCAACCTGATGACTGGTCCTGCCATGTCGTTTATTCTCGACGGAAGTGAAATTACACTGAATAAAACAGATGGTGTTGCAGTTGACCCAAGCCTGTACGACCCGAACAACTTCAAAAATAATACCTGGGACTGGCAGGCAGGAGTCGGTGTCGATGTAGCTATGTTGTCTCTTGACGTACGTTACGCATGGGGATTGACTAACGTATCAGAAGGTGTCTCCAACAATGACCCGACAGTTATTGGCTTTAAAAACAAAGGCAATTCACTGATCTTATCGCTGGGCATCAGATTGTTCTAAGAAAACATTTCATACTATTGATATAACGGCCGGATTGATTCCGGCCGTTTTCTTTGTAATCCTTACGGAAAAAGGTTTTCCGGTAATCACATATTGTTAAAATATTATATCTTCACATTTCGAAGATCAACTGAACCTGGATTTTGAATTTCGAAGTACTCATAGTATTTGTTGTCCTGGCATTCATACTGGTATCCCTTTACTTTGAGATACTGGGGCCATCCTTTACGTTCGTAATTGCCATCTCGGTTCTGGGCGTTTCACGCATTCTCACCCCTGCTGAAATCCTGAGCGGCTTTGCCAATGTGCAGTTGGTCGTCATTTTGCTACTGCTACTGCTTGGCGATATTTTCCGGCAAACGCCCATCATGGAAATGCTCTTCGATAAAGTCTTCAAAGGAGCGAGAACCTACAAAGGCTTCATGCTTCGAATGATGACTCTGGTGGCCGGTTTTTCGGCTTTTTTGAACAATACTCCGTTGGTAGCCATCATGATGCCCTATGTGCACAACTGGAGCAAGCGAAACAACACTTCCCCGTCCAAATTATTAATACCGCTTTCGTACGCAGCCATTCTCGGAGGTTGTGCCACATTGATTGGTACCTCCACCAACCTGATTGTGAATGGCATGGTGCTGGACCAGGAAATTATTCCCGGGCTGCCTTCGCTCGACATGTTTGATTTCTTCCCGGTAGGTGCAGCTATGGCAGTTATCGGGATTGCCTACATGCTGCTATTTAGCAAGAAATTACTTCCCGAAAGGAAAGATGCCATGTCGCAGTTCCGGTCGCGTAACCGCGAATATATTCTGCAGACACAGATTAACGAGGGTTCTCCTCTTGCGGGAAAAGATATCCGGAACGAAAGCCTCGACCGATTGAAAGGTTTGTATCTGGTAGAAGTTATTCGTGATAACGAACGAATCCCGGCCATTTCGCTCACCACACAGCTTCGCGTCAACGACCAGCTTGTGTTTGCCGGTGACACCGAAACCATTGCGGATATCATTACCCAAACCGATTCAGGGCTTTCTTTTCCTACCCTTGGCTCGCTTCAGGAAAGCAAAAACAGCGAAGTAGTAGAAGTGGTCATTTCGCATAACTCGTCCTTGATAGGAAAAACCGTTATGGAAGCCAATTTCCGTGGACGCTACGATGCAGCGATTATCGCCATCCACCGTAACGGAGAACGTATTTCGGGTAAAATCACTTTCCAGAAACTGAAAGCTGGTGACGTTTTGCTGCTCTTTGTGGGTAAAAGTTTCGAAAGCCGGTCGGCCGGAACACTTGACTTCTACTACATTTCCAAAGTAAAGGCCCACAGAAAACTGGCCAAGTGGCAGTATTTTGTTCTTTTCGGAGGAACCGGACTGGCCATTCTGCTCTCAGCCCTGAGGCTTGTGCCGCTGTTCACGTCACTGCTGGTGCTCATCATTCTCATCAACATGCTCAAGATCTATCCTCCCAAAGACATTCCGAAGAGCATTGATTACGAGCTGGCCATGGTGATTGCTTTGTCGCTGGCGTTGGGAACTGCCATGTTGAAAACTGGAGTAGCTGAAATGCTGGCAAATAGTCTTATCTCCATCTTTTTACCTTTCGGAAAAGTAGCCCTTTTGGCGGGTATATTTCTGATAACGTCGCTGTTGGCAAACCTCATAACCAACAAGGCCGCTGTTGCACTAATATTTCCCATTTCGCTGACGATGGCATCCAACCTGAGTTTACCTCCGCAACCGTTTATTTTGGTTGTAGCATTTGCCGCTGCCGCCAACTTCATGACACCCATCGGCTACCAGACCAACCTGATGGTTTATGGTCCGGGAGGTTATTCATTCCGCGATTTCTTCAAGATTGGATTTCCGTTGACGATACTTTACATGGCTGCAACGGTAACCATTCTGGGACTCACTTACCTGCGGTAATTACTCATCCTGTCCGATATTTCCAAAGTACTTAACGGCAAACAACGTGGTATCGTCCCGTTGCTCGAGACGACCACGGAAATTCAGCAACGAATCCAGAATGCGTTCCACCATGGCCTCCGGTTCAACCTGTCCCACCTGGGCAATTTCATAGCGGAGCCTATCCTGACCGAACATCTTACCACTTTCATTTTGTTCTTCAGTTACTCCATCGGTATAAGCAATCAACATTTCGCCCGGTTTAAAAACCATTTTCGTCTCATCAAATGTTTGACGAGGCATTACACCTACTGGGATTCCGTGTGAATGTTGCAGCTCCTCTACAGCGCCATCACGCCGGAGCAGGTAAGGATGTGGGTGACCAGCGTTGCAATAGGTAAATGTTCCGGTCGATATTTCCAGTACGGAAAGGAAAACGGTAACAAACATATCTGATTCAGCGTCAGAACAAAGTTCCTCGTTTAGGCGCTCCATAATGCTTCCCACCTGAATATTCGCCGTCGCAATTCCGCGCATCAGTGTCCGGGTCATAACCGAGAACATGGCCGCCGGAATGCCTTTTCCCAGTGTGTCGCAAATCGAAATACACAGTTTATCTTCATCCAGGAAAAAGACATCGAACAAGTCACCTCCAACCGAGCGGGCCGGAATAAGCTTTCCGAAGCAATCGAATTCTTTCCTATCGGGAAAAATCGGAAAACGCGACGGTACAATGCTCATCTCAATCGAACGGGCCAAATCCAGCTCCCGGTCCAGTTCTTCCTGGTCGCGGCGGCTCTGAACCCACCGGGCGTGGTAGTTCTCCATCCGCTGTTTCATGTGTGCCAGACCTCCGGCCAGCACTTCAAACTCGTTTCCGACAACTTCCAGCGGCTCCCCTTCCTCTTCCATGATTCGGCGTGCTTCGTCGGCCAATTGTGTGATGGGAGTCGTCACCGACCTGGAAAGTAAAATAGTTACCGAAACCATTACGCCCGTTCCAATCAAAACCAAAAACATCACCAGAATAATCACCTTTCGAAGCTCTCCCAATAATTCAGAATAAGGAACCAGCACCATCATCAACCAGCCGTTTTCGGTTACCGGCCAATAAACAGCCGTAGCACGTCTCCCGCCGTAGCAAGTAGGATTCAGCAATGCTTTTCCACCCACACCACGGGCAATAATTCGCTTTATCTTACTCAGATCGCCCAGAGAAAAACAGTGACTCAGTGTATCGACGTTTTCGTTCAGAAAAGCCGGTTGCGGATGATAAACCACCTTCCCTTTCGAAGAAAACAGAATGGGAAATCCACTCTTGTAAATTTGAATTCCTGATAACTCGTTGTAGACATCCTCCAATGACATCACCGAACAAGCAATAGCCGGTACTTCCTTACCGTTCTTCTTTACATGGAAAGGAATGGCATAAGCGATACATTGCGTTTTATGCCCCTCTACCCAAAACGGATCGGACCATCCTGCCTTTCCCGAAACAAAAACCCGGTGGTACCAATCCTGCAACTTAGCACACATTGGCAGGTCACTATCCGAGCCGATAATGGTTGAGTCTTTTCGGTAAAAGAAATGGTTAACTTCTTCCGAACTATTGAGATTTTCTTTCAGCTGGACAGCTTCCAGATGAGGATTTGATTTTAAAACGAGCTGCAGCAGATCTTCCATCTCCTGCTCACTATTCATCTGCTTAGTGCCTGATTCAATGATTTCTGCAGATTTACGTGCATGTACAACTGCATCGTTTACTAACAACGAAGCCGTATGAGTGACCGTTTGGGCACGGTCGGCCAGTCCGTCAAGAATGGTGTCGCGGGTAAAACGGTAACCAATGGCAACAATCAGCATGGTCAGCGTAAATCCCGCCAGTAAGAGATAGAAACTTAGGTGAAAAGCTATATTTTGATTTTTCATAGAAATCGAATTGACTTCTCTAAAATTATGAAAATCAAAATTAACTTCAAATTATAAATTACTGCATCCAGACCCGGGTACCGGCAAATTGGCAGGAATGTGCTGCGATTTTAGCTGCTTTTTCGAGTGCGGGTACAAAATCGTGCAGGCGATGAAGGTAATAAGCAAATGCGCCATGAAAAATATCTCCGGCCCCTAACGTATCGACGGGTTCCACTTCAGGAACAGGAAGTTCCACCACATCAAAGCCGTCTTTGTACAAGATGGGTTTCCCTCCCCGGGTAACAGCCACATGGTGAATTCCTTTCTCGGATAGATAACGAAACAGCTCTTCTTTATTGTTACACCAGGGCGGCATAAATTTTTCGGAGCAGATAGCATAATTTACATGCGGAAGCAGTCGTTCCAAACCGTCTTTCCAACTTCCACCATCCAGAATAACGGGAATATCACGTCTCCGGGCTTCGCAGGCAATCTCTGTCGCTTTTTGAATGTAAAAGCCATCAAGAAGGACAAAATCGAACTGATTCTCTTCCATCAAGCCACGGCTATCGAAACTGATATCATAGTCGGCCGGATGGTTGGTGAAAATCGTTCGATCACCATTATCCGAAGTGGTAACTACCGAAGCAATCACAGGCTTTTCCTCCCGCTGAGCGGCCAAATCGTGATGTTCAATGTTGAACTTACGTAAATCTTCCTGTAAAAAAGATTTGAAAGCATTTTGACCAAAAGCGGAAACCAGATGAGCTCTTCCTCCCAGGTGAGAATAGGTGACAGCCGCGTTGGTAGCAGGGCCACCTACCAGAATATCGGGTGCATCGGGCGATTTAACTTTATTGTCAGGCGTCGGAAACTGATCAATAATGTGATGAATATCTATCGTGGTCAAGCCTAAGAATAAGCCTTTCATGATGTAACAAAAATGATACAATTAAAATTCAGCCGCGAATATAGAAAATAAAAAGGCCGCCAATCATGACGACCTTCCGAAACTGCATCAAAAACATATTTTTTAACAACAGACATCCATATTTAAAGAAATTTATATCACGATCAACCAAAACTGACTGTATCTCATCATCTGGCATAGAACAAAAAAAGGGCCACCCAACGGCAGCCCTTCATATAGAATGCAATTCAATTTTCGGTATCAGGTATTCATTCCACCGCAAACATTTACCACCTGTCCGGTTACGTAAGAAGAAAGATCGGATGCGAGGAATACGCAGGTGTTTGCTACATCTTCCGGAGTTCCTCCGCGACGCATCGGGATTTGTGCTTCCCATGCTTTTTTCACGTCTTCAGGAAGTACACCGGTCATTTCGGTAATGATGAATCCGGGAGCAACCGCATTGTGGCGAATGCCCCTTAAACCCATCTCTTTGGCTGCTGATTTGGTGAAACCGATGATTCCTGCTTTCGATGCAGAATAGTTACACTGATTTGCATTTCCCGAAACGCCAACAACTGAACTCATGTTGATAACGCTACCTGAAGCTTGTTTCCACATGACCGGTTGAACAGCTTTGGTGAAGTTGAAAACCGATTTCAGGTTCACGGCGATTACCGCGTCCCACTGATCTTCAGTCATTCTTTTCAATGCACCGTCTTTCGTGATTCCGGCATTGTTGACCAAAATGTCAATGCGACCAAAATCTTCAGCGATTTGTTTCACAACCGTCTGAGTTTCCTCGTAATTGGCAGCATTGGATGCATAACCTTTTACTCTTACACCCAAAGCAGCAATCTCTTTTTCAGTTGCTTCAGCCGCTTCGTTGATTACCAGATCGGTAAAAGCAATGTTGCAACCCTCTTGCGCAAAACGCAGTGCAATAGCTTTACCGATTCCTCTGGCAGCACCGGTAACAATGGCAGTTTTTCCTTCTAAAAGTTTCATGTGTTCTATAGTTTACTTTAATGGTCATCAAGAAATGCCCACATTTCTTTCCGGAAAATAACCGGAAGGATTTTGTTAACGAAAAACAAAAATATAAATCTTTCCCAAGGATAAATTTTCAAGTGGTCATTTCTCGGGATAAATTCATCCATATTGTATCCAAAATTGTCTTTCGCGGTAAAATTCGAACTGACGCGTTGAAAATTCAATCGACTATCAACTGACTTACCCGTTGCAACAACTCTGGAAGTACCTCACCTGCTTTCCCTTCCAGAAAAATGTGTGTAATCTGGTTGGTAAAAGGCGTTGTTTCCGGATTGATCTCAATAATGGTCGCTCCGCTTCGGGCCGCTTCGTAGGGAACCATCGAAGCCGGCATAACCTCGCCGGTCGTGCCAATCACCAGCATCACTTCCGCTTTGCGGGCTGCTGCGAATGATTGATCGTACGCTTCGCGTGGAATTCCTTCTCCAAAGAAAATGAAATCAGGTTTCAACACCGAACCATCTTCGTGACAGCGTGGAGGGAGTTCGCTCATATCAATTTCGGTAGCAAAATGCCGGGCGCCACAACGCGGACAAACTACCCATTGCGAGTTACCATGAAATTCCCATACGGTTTTACTGCCAGCTTCCTGATGGAGGTTATCGATGTTTTGCGTGATTACGCTTTTTAGCCACCCTTTTTGTTCTAGTCCGGCCAGGGCAATGTGCCCGGCATTAGGTTGAGCTTTGCCGAAAAAGTCGTAAAATATCTCTTTGATTTTCACCCACGAATCGTGCGGATTCGAATAGAAATAGTCCAAATCAAGTACTTTGGGATCATAGCGGCTCCAAAGCCCGTTTTTCCCCCGAAAGGGAGGAATCCCACTTTCTACCGAAATGCCGGCTCCTGTAAATGCTATGGTATACCCCGAATCTCGGATGAGCCGGGCCGCTTTATCAAGATAATCAGTCATATATAAAGAAATTCACGAGATTCAATCAAGATTTTTCTTCGCTACGTTCAGGTTCCATCTCCAGATTTTTCTTCTGTTCGGGAAACAGAACCCGCGTTTGCGGAAGATATTCAGGATAGTTCTTTTGGACAAATTCTACCAGTTTTTCTCTTACCAGGACACGCAAATCCCAGGCCGTTGGCGAGTCAGCGGCGCTAACCAGAGCACGCAATTCAAGGGTTCTCTCCTTTGCATCGGTTACCTGAAGCACATTCACTTGTTTATCCCACAAATCGGTATTTTCCAGAATTTCTGTCAACGCTTTCCGCATTTCGTCCACAGGAAATCGATAATCAACATAGATAAATACAGTTCCTAAAATTTCAGCGGTTGTACGCGTCCAGTTCTGAAACGGTTTCTCGATAAAGTAATTAATAGGGAGAATGAGACGCCTTTTATCCCAGATACGAACCACCACATACGTCAGGGTAATTTCCTCGATCCAGCCCCATTCATTTTCGACAATCACCACATCTTCAAGGCGTATAGGCTGCGTAATGGCAATCTGGAAACCGGCCAGTATCAGTCCAATACTTTTCTGCGCCGCAAAACCAATAATAATTCCTGCTATTCCGGCGGAAGCCAGAAGACTAACCCCCAACTTGTGAATCTTATCGAAACTCATCAGGGCAATCCCGATAGCAATCACGAGCACAATAGCGATGAGCAGTCGCTCGAAAACCCGGAGCTGCGTATGCATTTTCCGCGCCTTCAGGTTATCCTTGGTATCCAGGTCATAGCGACGAAGCAATATCGACCGAATACTTCGTATGGCGTTAATGATAAGCCAGGTGACCAGGAAAATGGTAAGTAATGTATAAACGTGCTGCAAATCAAAAGGCAACTTCTTCCCCATATCCATCAAGGGCTGAATGGATAGCAGCACTAACAAAGCCGCCAAAAAGGTCAACGGACGGGTGATACGAGTCAGCGTTTGAATCCATCCGGCGTCTTTCTTTTCGTGCAAACGATGCTTCACCAAACGGATAATCAAATGCGCACCGAAGAAACCGACCACCAAACCAGCGATTAACACCAATGCATTCAGGTAATTATTATCGAACATAAGAATTCAGGTTTTTACTAAAGTAAACAATCCACACCGATAATGTTTTGATACAGCTCCGCGAAAACGAATAGTTTAAGAAATATTTACATGCCGGCCCGCACAGGTTTTTAAATATTGGCCATTGTCCGTATTTTTACGAACAAGTAGCTATTTTACTATTATGAAAGAGAACATGATCAAAGATATCTTTACCGAAGACCAGCACCGCTTAGCACGAATCGCCAAAGCGCTGGGACATCCGGTTCGCATTTATATACTCGACCTGCTATCGCGCCAATCGTGCTGTTACAGCGGTGACCTTTCCGAAGAACTTCCCATCGCCAAGTCTACCCTCTCCCAGCATCTGAAGGAACTGAAAGATGCCGGACTCATCCAGGGAGAAATCGAAGCCCCCAAGATTAAATACTGCCTAAACCGCGAAAAATGGTCCGAGGCAAAAATCCTGTTTGAAAAGTTTTGGAATGAATAATTCTGTTCGTATTTTTACGAACAACGAACAAATTAAAAACAGGAACTTATGGATTTTCAACATGTAAAGCCCATTCACATGGATATCAGAGTCCTGGGAACGGGTTGCCCCAAATGCCGGGCACTGGAAAAAGCAACCAACGAGGCCGTAGCAGAGGCCGGATTGGATGCTACGGTCTCCAAGGTAGAAGACATCGTGGAGATCATGAAAATGGGCGTGATGACAACACCGGCGCTGGTGGTTGATGGAAAAGTGGTTGTAAAAGGAAAAGTACCGTCGGTTAAGGAACTGAAAAAGCTACTAACCCAAAATCAATAACCATGAAATCACCAAAAACGGCTTTTCTTGCTTTGATTCTATTCATGGCAGGCACCTTCACCTTTTCCCAAACGTCAGCTAGTACGCTCAAAGCATTGGAAAAACAAGCCAGGGTAAACGTCTATTATTTCCATTTTAATACACGTTGTGCTACTTGCCGTGCGGTCGAATCGGAAGCACAAGCCGATGTGAAGGAACTGTTTGGCAACGACGTCAGTTTCGCTTCCTATAATTTGGATGAAAAATCCGGTGAAGCGAAAGGCAAAGAGCTGGGCGTTTCCGGCCAGACACTGTTAATTGTAAAAGGAAGCCAGCAGTTCAATATTACCACCGAAGGTTTTATGTATGCCCGAACCAATCCGAAAAAGTTCCGGCAGATTATCGAAGAAAAGATCAAACCGTTGCTCTGGCGATGGAAGAATTTCTGAGCAGCCTTTTGGATAGTAGTTCTCTTCCTGTTGTCACGGCATTGATCCTGGGGTTGATGACGGCTATCAGCCCCTGCCCGCTGGCCACCAATATTACCGCCATTGGGTTCATTGGCAAGGATCTGGAGAACCGGAACCAGATATTCTACAATGGACTGGTCTACACGCTGGGAAGAGCCGTCGGTTATACGGGACTGGCTTTCATCATCTTTATGGGAGCTGACCAATTTGCCCTTTCGGGAACATTCCAGCGCTACGGTGAGAAAATAATTGGCCCGCTGCTGATTCTGATCGGTTTGTTCATGCTGGATATCCTGAAAATTAAATTTCCCGGAATGGAAATGCTGACCAGGCGTTTCGAGGAAAAAGGCAACAAAAACTACTGGGATGTTCTCCTGCTCGGTGTTTTGTTCGCGCTGGCTTTCTGCCCTTACAGCGGTGTGCTGTACTTTGGCATGCTCATCCCGTTAACCATTAGCAGTGCCTCAGGACTGTATCTTCCGGTCGTCTTTGCGATTGCCACCGGCATACCCGTCATCATTTTTGCCTGCCTCATAGCATTTGCCATTTCAGGAGTCGGCACCTTGTATAACCGGCTAAAGGCTTTCGAAATTTGGTTTCGGCGGTTTATTTCGGTCGTATTCATCGGAGTCGGTTTCTACTATGTGATGACGGTTTACTTTTAGGAAAATGGAAAAGAAATGAGAGAAAAAGTAATTGCGCTTAACCGAAATATGCATGGCTGGTTGTTTCCGGCTATCCTGTTACCCCTGTGGATTGTTTTTTACTGGCAGCTGAAACACGTAGCCGATTTTTTCATCGATGATGTGTTTGGAATGGCAACCGGTAAGCACCTGACAGAAACCCTTCGTTTCTTCATCTTCGAGGTGCCCAAGGTGCTGTTATTACTTATACTCATCATCTTTGTAGTTGGCATTCTTAGAACGTATTTCACACCGGAGAAAACAAGAAAAATACTGGAGGGGAAATCCTTGTTTACCGGGAACATCCTGGCTTCACTGCTTGGAATTGTCACGCCTTTTTGCTCCTGCTCCGCTATTCCGCTGTTTCTGGGCTTTGTGGAAGCGGGTGTACCACTGGGCGTCACCTTCTCATTCCTCATTGCTGCCCCGATGATTAATGAAGTGGCGTTGGTACTGTTGATTGGAATGTTTGGCTGGAAAGTAGCGCTCATCTACGTGGGAACCGGCCTCATCATTGCCATCCTGGCAGGTTGGCTATTAGGAAAACTGGGATTGGAAAAGTATGTGGCTGAATGGGTTTATGAAGTAAAAGCCGGACATAACGAAGATGCAGAAGGACGAGTGCATTTTCAGGAAAGAATACAATCGGGGTACGACGCAGTTAAGGAGATTGTCGGGAAAATCTGGATTTACATCCTCATTGGTATCGCTGTCGGAGCCGGTGCCCATGGTTATGTGCCCGAAAACTTTCTCGGTTCCCTGTTGGGCAATCAGAACTGGTACGGCGTTCCGGTCGCCATTTTGCTTGGCGTTCCCATGTATTCCAATGCGGCCGGAATTATTCCCATTGTTAGTGTGCTTTTGGAGAAAGGCGTCTCGCTCGGTACCGCCCTCGCTTTTATGATGTCAGTAATTGCCCTTTCCCTACCCGAGATCATCATTCTGAAGAAAGTGCTCAAATGGCAGTTGATTTCGGTTTTTGTCGGTATCGTTACCATCGGTATACTCATCGTCGGGTTCGTCTTCAATCATGTGATGTAGAGGAGCGGAAGAACTAAGACAATAGATTCCAGACAAGAGACAACATACAATTTCAGGTTGCGCTGCAAGGTTTCTGTAGTTGACATTGTTACTGTCGTTACTGTTGTTAGAGAAAAGACTTCAGACTTCAGACTCGAGACTACAGACTGGACTCCGCTACATCCACTCTCCTCTTCTCATCTTCAGAGCTTCAGTTCCCTTTCTTGCAGCGAAAAAAAAATTCAATCACACAAAAAATAATCCGATAAACGTTTGCATTTCTCATAAAAGAATTAACTTTGTAAGTGATTACTTACATTAAAGTCATGGAACGGCAAAATAGCGAAACACGGCAAGGCCAAATCAAACAGGCAGTACTCGACATCATCTACACCGATGGTCTGAAGAACCTGTCGACCCGCAACCTGGCCAACCGCATCGGCATGAGCGAAGGTGCCATCTTCCGCCACTTTGCTACCAAGCAGGACATCATCCTTTCCATTATCAACGATGTACAGACCGATTTCATAGGGCAGTTGCGAAAAATTGCTACTTCTTCGCTGGAGCCGGAAGAACGTTTGCAAAAGTTCATTTGCTCGACAGTCCAATACCTAACGGACAACAAAGGAATTACCATGCTTCTCTTTTCTGAAGCATCACACAATAACGACGAGCAACTGAAATCAACACTTCGTCAAATCTTCAACAACCAAAAATCACTGGTTAGCAAAATCTTTCTTGACGGAATTGCCGAAGGAACCTGGGATGAAGAGATACCCGTTGAAAATCTCGCTATGCTGTACATGGGCATTCCGGTATCATTGAACATTGAACTGATACTCAACCAGGGAGAATCACAGGTTGACAATTTCTGCAAGAAAATGCTGAGTCTTATGCTCAAATTACTGAAGCGATAATTTTTTTGCATCTAATGTAAGTAAACACTTACTTAAACTTTTTAGTCATGTTGTACGGAATCGTTTTTTTCATCATCGCGGTAGCATCATTCATCTTTGCCATGCTGGGCCTTGGCGGAGGAATGGTGTACGTACCGGTCCTGAACTGGGCTGGTTTTGATATGGTTTCCGTGGCCATACCACTCGGTCTCCTATTAAATGGCTTAAACACCGGTTTGGTTCTTATTCCGTTTGCACGGAAAAAAATGGTTGACTGGAAGGGAGGTGCTGTTATGGCGGTAACAGCACTTGTTGCCTCTCCCATTGGAGCCATGACCAGCGACAAAGTTCCGGTAGCTACGTTAAAAATCCTGTTTGCCATCATGGTTGTCGCGGCTGCTATTCGCATGATATACGCCTCCAAGATGGCTGAGCCGGACGAGATGATGTCCATGAAGAAGCGAAGCATCATCGGGTTCTTTGTCGGAGGTTTTGCCGGTTTCGTTGGCGGAATGCTCGGACTGGGCGGCGGATTCATCATTGCCCCTATCCTCATGATGATGGGCTACAAAACCAAAGAAGCTGCGGCTACCACCGCATTTGTCGTCACGTTCTCGTCCATCTCGGGGTACCTGGGCCACGTTTCACAAGGACATATGAATTGGCCGCTGACCATCATCGTTGTCATTGCTGTTATTATCGGCTCTCAATTGGGAGGACGGTATATGACGCAAAAAGCCAAATCGAAACAGGTAAAAGTGATTTACGCCATCGTCTTGCTGGTAATTGCTGCCAAAATGGTGTACGGCGTCATCCATTAATATGAATCGTGTCATGAAGAGATTGAGATTATTAACGCTGCTCCTATTCATTGCTGTATCCGTTCAGCCGCAGGAAAATAAAGGTCCGCAGCTAAATGGCTACATCCAAACCCGGTTTTCGAGCAATCTGAATACCACTTCGGAATTCATGGTTCGACGGGCCAAACTCTGGCTTAAGGGCGAGGTACCGACTGCCAATTTCATTAGCTATAAGATGCAGGTAGTCTACCGCTCGTACAAGGACCAGAATTTCATATTTCAGGACGCATTGGCGGATATTCATCTGAAAAAAAACGGGCTGTTCCGGCTTGGACGGTTTGTCCCTGACTTTATGATGCAACGCGTGCAACCCGATTACCGGATTCCGGTTTTGGAGCGGGCATCTGTCATCAATAAACTGAATATGAATCCGAAGTACGGAGCCCGAATGATTGGACTCGAATACCTTTACAATCAGTCCGGCCAACCGTGGCATGCCAGTATAGGGCTGTTCAACGGAAACACGGACAAACCCGGGCATAATAACAACTCCCTGTTGGTAACATCGCGGATAAACCGGAAATTCCGTTTCGATCAGCAATCCGATATTACCCTGGGAGGTTCGGTAGCGTACCGGAACATCACGGAAATGAACCTGCCAACCATTTATGCTGCCGACTCACTCCTTTCGGGAGACGATTTTCGCTGGGGTGCGGAAGCCTTGCTTCATTGCAACCATTTCCATCTGCAGGCCGAATATATTCAGGCACTATTGAATAGTGACAAAGCAGACGGTTACTACCTGCTGGGTTGGTACGACATCCATACCCATTACCAACTCACCGCTTTTACCGAAAAATACTCGGACCTGAATTCCGCCACAACGGATCAGCCCTGGTATGGATTGGGATTCAACTATCTCATTACAGAGAAAACAAAACTGATGGCCGATTTTAAATGCAGCGATCTGAACCAGAATCCGGTTTATTCGGCCAATATCCAATTGCAGTTACTCTTTCGATAGAGAGAGAAAACTGTGTAATATCGAATTGTCAAACTTAAAAATCAACATCATGATCAATCCACAAGAATGGCTCGAATTCGGGCAAAAGTTTCACGGACACAAATGTCCGGCCATGCCTATGGGACTGCGCGTTGGTGCAGCTGCCATGAACGCACTGGGTGTTGAACGCGCCCACGACGGACAACTCATCGCTTTTGTTGACCTGGGCGATGACCACTGTGCTACCTGTTTTGCCGATGGTTTGCAGGTGATTATGGGAACCACTTTCGGCAAGGGAAACATAAAAAAAACACACAAAGGTAAATGGGCTGTTATTGTTGTCGACAAGGCCAGTGGCAAAGCTGTGCGGGTGACTCCCCGGGCTGAAGCCATGCTGGCCAATAAACAGACCTCCTTCTTCAAAGACTACCGTGAAAAAGGGATTCCGGCCAGTAAAGTTCCGGACGAAACGGTTGAACCACTCGTTAAAAACGTGATGAATGCTCCTGCCGATAAAATTCTGATCGTGTCGGAGGTATTTGATTACGATTTGAAAGAGCATCCCCACAGCTTCAACAGCTTTGTTTGTCAAGAATGTGGCGAAATGACCGTCATGGAATATGGTCGTATAAAAGGCGATAAAAAGGTTTGCATCGATTGTGCAGCTAAATAAAGATTACTGCTTTTCATAATTTTCTGTCATACTTGCTAACCCGGTATTTTGCATGGGAATATCTCCTAACAAATACCGGGTTTCTTTGTACCTAAACTTTTTCACCTTCTCCTCTCCTTTCTTGCTAAAGTAAAAAAATTGTTTTTTATGACGTATAATTACGTCATTTAAATATTTGACGTATATTTGCGTCAAAAGAAATACAAGATGGTACAAAGTAAAACCGAACTATTCGAACAGGAGCTCATCGAAAAGGCCGCACTTTTCAAGGCTCTGGCTCATCCGGCCCGGTTGCACATCCTGCGGTTCCTGGCTGCCACACAATCGTGCATCACGGGTGATATATCCGATGAGCTGCCCCTGGGAAGAACCACCGTGAACCAGCACCTGAAAGAGCTGAAAGAGGTAGGCTTGATAACCGGGCATATCGAAGGTGTGAAAACCAAATACTGTCTGGACATGGACAATGTAAAACGCCTTCAGGAAGAACTGGGCGGTTTTATCGACGGTTTACACATCGAAGATTATTGTTGCGAATAACTCATACAAATCTGTCATCCACTTAAATCCTCTCAAATATATGGACGTACTTATTTTATGCACCGGAAACTCCTGCCGCAGTCAAATGGCCCACGGTTTCCTGCAATCATTCGATAAAAGTATCAACGTGCAATCGGCCGGCACCGAAGCCTCAGGCAAGCTGAATGAAAAGGCTGTTGCCGCCATGAAGGAAATTGGCATCGATATCAGCCACCATACTTCCGACCCGGTAGACAAATACCTGAACGACGAATGGGACTATGTGATTACCGTTTGCGGCGGAGCGAACGAGACCTGCCCGGCTTTCATGGGAAAAGTCAAACACCGTCTTCACATCGGCTTCGATGACCCGTCGCATGCTACCGGAACGGACGAATTCATCTGGAGTGAATTTATCCGCGTGCGCGACGAAATTAAAGCGGCCTTTTACCAGCTGTATACCGAAGATATCCAACCTCAAATATAATCCGCTATGCAAGTAAAACCCGAAGATTTAAAACTGCTCGTGCAGGAAAAATACGGTGAGATTGCCTCACAAAGCAAGGAAGTGAATCAATCGTCGTGCTGTGGCGGAACCAGTTGCTGCGGCGATTCCACCTACACCATTTTCAGCGACGACTACACCATGCTGAAAGGTTATAATGCTGACGCCGACTTGGGACTAGGTTGCGGTTTGCCCACTGAGTTCGCCCGCATCAGCGAAGGTGACCATGTACTCGATCTGGGAAGCGGTGCCGGAAACGACTGCTTCGTTGCCCGCGCCATCACCGGCGAAACCGGGAAAGTGACCGGCCTCGATTTTACCGATGCCATGCTCGAAAAAGCCCGGAAAAACCTGGAGAAGACCGGCTTCACCAATGTCGAATTTGTGAAAGGCGACATCGAAGAGATGCCGTTGCCGGAAAATACCTTCGATGTGGTTATTAGCAACTGCGTACTGAACCTGGTTCCCGATAAGGAAAAAGCTTTTAGCGGCATTTTCAGGGTACTGAAACCCGGAGGCCACTTTTGTATCTCCGACGTGGTGCTGGACGGCGATCTGCCGGACGGCCTAATCAAAGAAGCTGAACTGTATGCCGGATGTGTATCGGGCGCTATCCAGCGTCAGCAATATCTTTCCATTATCGAAGAGAAAGGCTTTTCCGATATCAAGGTCGAAAAGAACAAAGCCATCACCATCCCGGATGATATCCTGAGCAATTACCTGTCGGAGCAGGAAATGGAGGAGTACAAGACTTCCGGAACCGGCATTTTCAGCATTACCGTTACCGCTAATAAATAATTTTAGATATGAATCAACAAAAAAAACATATCGGTTTTTTTGAGAAATATCTCACCCTTTGGGTAGCTCTGTGCATTGCGGGAGGAATCGCAATAGGCCGTTTTACCGGGGACAGCATTCAATTTTTGAGCAAAATGGAGCTTTTTCATGTAAATATCCCGGTGGCAGTTCTCATCTGGTTGATGATTTACCCCATGATGTTGCAAATTGACTTTTCAAGCCTCAAAAAAGTAGGGAAACGCCCGAAGGGATTAATTCTCACGTTGGTTGTCAACTGGCTGATTAAGCCTTTCACGATGGCTTTCTTTGCCTGGATTTTCTTTTCCAAGCTTTACTCAGCATTCATTAATCCGGATATGGCCGGTGAGTACATTGCCGGTGCCATTTTACTGGGGGCCGCACCCTGTACGGCAATGGTATTTGTATGGAGTTACCTCACCGATGGAGACCCCAACTATACGCTCGTACAGGTTTCGGTAAATGATCTCATTATTTTGGTTGCCTTTGTGCCTATTGTAGGGCTGTTGTTGGGTATTACCAATGTCCACATTCCTTATAATACACTTATCGCCAGCATTCTGATTTTCGTAGTCATTCCTCTGGCAGCCGGATACACCACAAATAAGCGACTCATTCGCCGCAAAGGCGAAGAATGGTTTAAGACTGTATTTCTTCCCCGGTTTAAACCCGTTTCCATCGTCGCCTTGCTTAGCACACTGGTACTGTTATTTGCCTTCCAGGGAACGAATATTACCCACAATCCGCTCATCATTCTATTGGTAGCTATACCGCTGATCATTCAGACCTATTTCATTTTCTTTATTACGTGGTTTGGCGGTCGAAGACTAAAATTACCACATACTGTTTGCGCTCCCGCTTCAATGATTGGCGCCAGCAACTTCTTCGAACTGGCAGTAGCTGTAGCTATTTCGCTGTTTGGATTACAATCCCCGGCTGCGTTGGTAACTGTTGTGGGCGTACTGGTAGAAGTACCGGTCATGCTCTCTCTTGTACGTCTAGCGAATCGCTGGAAATACTGATAAGATAATCTGAAGGCAATTGGTCCGATAGTAGAAATACCGGTGATGATTGCATTGGTGAATGTGGCCTTCGGCTGAAGAAGGCGTATTTTTCAAAATAATATTTCATAGAAATATACGCAGAAGTAGCGTCAGGGCATACCTTGATGCTACTTCCGTGTATAATCCAAATCATTTTTTTATCCGTACAGAACCATTTCTTCATGTACTTTTAACTTGACTTAAAAGTACCAAAAGGTCAAGTCAAAGTGATCCTTCTGCCCGCGTCACGGCTTTTTCTTTCCGACCCACAATCCAGAATCCCCGCCAAAAACCGCTCCCGCCAACTCCTGCCCGGCCTACTTTGACTGGCCCGCACACTTTTCGCCTATCGGCGAACTTTGGGATTCTTACCCAACCATTCTTAAAACTTAAAACTCTTCTCACGAAAGAAACAACAGAAACCTCTTCGCCTAACCTGAAACCTGTAACCTGAAATCGTCTACCGTCTCTCCTCTCGTGTCTATCGTCTGTTGTCTTCAGATTTTGTATCTTTGTTCCCCTTAAAAAGGAGACCAGAAAGATGATCGATCAATCAACCATATGCGCCATTTCCACCCCACCGGGCGTGGGTGGCATCGCGGTAATTCGCCTTTCAGGACAAAAGGCCATTGCCGTCACCGAGGAAGTTTTTACATCACCCAATCAAGAGAAAAAACTGGCCGATCAACCAGCTAATACCCTCCATTTCGGCACCATTCGCAGCGGAGAGAAAATTGTTGATGAGGTGGTAGTGAGCTTGTTTCGTGCTCCTCATTCCTTTACAGGAGAAGATGTGGTCGAGATTTCGTGCCACGGTTCCCAATACATCCAGCAAGCGATTCTCGAACTGTTGCTCTCGGAAGGAGCCCGCATGGCCGGTCCGGGGGAGTTCACCCAACGGGCCTTCCTGAACGGGAAGATGGACCTCTCGCAGGCCGAAGCCGTGGCCGATTTGATTGCTTCTACTTCAGCAGCATCACACAAACTGGCCCTGAACCAGATGCGCGGAGGATTCTCCCAGGAGCTCATCAAACTACGCGGAGAGTTGCTCAGCTTTGTCTCCCTCATCGAGCTGGAGCTTGATTTTAGTGAGGAAGATGTGGAATTTGCCGACCGTACCCAATTGCTCGAACTGGCTACCCGTATCGAGGCGATGATTGGCAAGCTGGCCGATTCGTTCAAGCTGGGAAATGTGATCAAGAACGGTATTCCGGTAACCATTGCCGGCGAAACCAACGTAGGGAAATCGACCTTGTTGAACGCCCTGCTGAACGACGAACGCGCCATCGTATCGGAAATTGAAGGAACCACCCGCGACGTCATCGAGGATGTCATCAACATCCGGGGTGTCAGTTTCCGGTTCATCGACACAGCCGGTATCCGTACCACCGCCGATAAAATCGAGAGTATGGGTATCGAGCGGACCTATCAGAAGATTAAACAGGCCAGCATTGTGTTGCTGCTCCTCGACCTGACCCGGGAACCGGAGAAATACCTGCAAAACCTGGAAGATGTGCGCCAGCATATCAGTCAACAGAACCTGATTATCGTGGGCAACAAAGCCGACCAGGTAGATGAGGGCGTTGTCCGGAAAATGCTGATGGATATTACCCTGGCCGATAACGAAGATATGGTCTTCATTTCCGCCAAGATGGGACACAATATCGACAGTCTGAAAAGCCTGTTACTGGAAACAGTGAACCTGTCGCGTTTAAACAACGAAGAGGATGTGATTGTCACCAACGCCCGTCACTATGAAGCGCTCACCCAGGCCCGTGAGTCCATCCACCGTGTATTGGATGGCATCGAAAATGGCATCACCGGCGACTTCCTCTCGCAGGATATCCGCGAGTGCATGCACTACCTCGGCCTCATCACCGGTGAAATTAGCACGGACGAGGTATTGGGGAATATTTTCCGGAACTTTTGCATTGGAAAATAAAGGCAGTTTCAAGTGTTAAGTGTTAAGTATTAAGAAAGACGCAAGACGGTAGATGCGAGACATGAGAGTGAACCTTAGACCTCTTAATTACTCACTACACATTATTCATTATTAATTGTTTCAAGGGTTTCAGGTTGCGCTCCGCGGTTCCTGTTGTTCCTATGGTTGCTGTGGTTCAAAAAGGGGTTATGTATTAACTCTTGGTAAAAATAATTTTCGACGAACAAAAAAGATTCAGTGATTAACTGGGTTTAGTTACGACAATTTATCTTTTATATTTTCCTTGATAGAGAATGGTATGGTTTTCATCTCAAGTATAATCTTCTGTAGTTCCATATTTTCTTTGAGGCTCTTATAGTTTAACCCTTCCAATTCATCTTCTTTAAGGAGTGTTGCCATGTTATGTACCAAGTCATGATTCAAACGCTCGATATATTCGTCAGGATGCTTTGAAATGTAGTCTTTGGTTTCATCTTTCCGAAACGAAAAGGCTTGCATAATCGTCATATAGTCGCCAAACGCTATTTTCCTGACTCCATCAAACCGTGTACCGAAGGCTTCTTTCAACCATTTGTTCAGCGTCTCTTTCGAAATGCCAATTTCGTCGGCTATCTGCTGCTTTGAAGTAACATTGGTTTCTGCAAGCATCCGACTTGTATTACGCTTTCCATTCACGTAAAAATAAGGCAGAAACAGTTGTTCGTTATTCTGAAAAGCTTTTAGAAAGCTGACAAATTTTTCTTTCTCCTCTTCATCCATCTGTTCGATAAGCGCGTTAAAACGATGCCCCATTTGAAACAGTTCGTATAGTAACTCCTTGTATCCCTTTGCATCCTTTGCTGGTTGAATTAATTCTTCCAATCGATCGAAAAACATTAGACGGAAGAGTTCCATTAAACCATCATCATCGATCACACCATTCGATGAAAGTTTTTCTACCACCTCTCTTGCCTGAGATTCACCTCCGAACCGGATAATAGCCAACTTTTCCAGGATTTTAAATTGAGCTGCTACAGTTTGCTTCTTTTGCACACTTTCTGTCAGCTTTTTCAACATATATTGTTTCTGTTTAGGGGTTAGTAAGAGGCCTAAAATTAGTCAGATTTCCGGGAGAGAAAAAATTTTTTCTGATACTCATTAACAGTCTGATTTAGCAACGATTTGCAACGATACAACTTGAACACAAAACCAATTACCGTGGATTTTTTCGACTGACCAAAACACCATCATTTACCTTAGCAGCATGTTTAACCATAAAAAACAAATAAGATGGGACTAAATTCTAATTCCGATTACACCAAAGATGAGCTGGATAATCATTCCAACCAACTAAATCCAAACAACGACACGTACTGGTCGGACCGGGGATACGACGAGCGTCCCGATGATTACGAGGAAGAAAATAGCTGAATTAACTTAAAACGAAATGATGATGAGTAAAAGAGGAGTAAATCCAAGGCCATTTAATGGCCCTAGCACGACAGGAAAGCCTTCAGGTAAAGACAGAGGTAACAATCCCCCAAAGTAAATCAAGAATCAAAAAAAGCTGTTCAACCAATTCTGAACAGCTTTTTTTTGTTTAATAAAAATGCACTCCGGAAAAAACAACGGACACCCGATAAACAGATGCCCGTTGTGACTACCATGTCAAACTATATAACTAAGACCTCAGCGGACTAAGATTCCGAGTTTTTCGAGGAGCTGGGGACGGTCGTCGAGGGCGATTCTCGCCATTTCGCGCAAATCGCGGCAATACTCTTTCAGCTGGTCCATTTTGGCATCGCGGTCCCGGGTTGCCTGCTGGGCCTCTCCTTCTTCGATGTTGCGTTGGTTGTAAAGTTGCTCCAGAGCATCGAGTTCGTCTTTGCGCTGCTGCAATACCTCGGCAGTAATGCCAACGGGAGTGAGTAGCGCCAGTGCCGTTGCATTATTAGCCAGCGCATCGTACATCTTCCAGGCATTGAGTTTCCAGGAAGCAAAGGGCGAATAAATCAGCACTGAAGGGATAATGGATTGCAGGGCCGGCTCTTTCCGGAATACTATCCGGCAAAGCTTACAGGTTTGTTCGTAAGCTTCTTCTGCCTGGTCGCGCGAAGAGAAAAGCTGCTCCGACACCTCACGCACATCCTGACGTTCCTTGTTTTGTTTGGTGAACAGATTGAATGTTTCCTGGTAAAGGTCGTTGCCAGCCAATAATCTTTCATCGGTGTAGCCAAAAGCGGCTAAGGCTGTTTTGATTTCGGAGTCGCTTTGTGCGTTCTGCACGATGGTACGGTAATCTTCAAGCCGGTCGGCTAATTTGTCAGTCATGATTAACTAATTTTTTGGTGAATAAATAGTAGAAATATCAAGGTCCTGACTTGATCATGTATAAATTTACGGATATGCAACCTATAATTAAATATCAAACGCATGTTACAGAGCACTATTTGTTTACTTTTTCGAACAATCAAGATTAGTTAACACCTATATTGCTCTTTTGGTAGCAGGTATGACAACATATAATTGTACCGCTTATTGTTGAACCAATAGCATAAGAGATAAGAATTCAGGCGGAAACCATCAACTTCCACCTGATTTGATACTAAGCGGCCGAAGGTCGTGTTGCCTTGCTATCGGAGCTGAGGAAGAAGGCTCCTTGTCTCTCCTCTCCTTCCCGGGATTTAGCCAATTGCATCCGGCGTTCGATAAATGCTGAAGGGAAACGACAAAAAGCCTATCGGAGAAAAAGAAAAGGCTATCGGAAGTGAGGAAATGGCTCGCGGTGGCGAAAAAATGATTAGCGGAGGCGCCAAAATGGCTATCGGGACGAATAAAATGCCTAACGGAGGCGATGAAATGGTTAGCGGAGCGAAGAAAGTTAGGTTGGGAAGGGAGGGAAGAGATGAAGGTTTCAGGTTGAAGGTTAAAGGTTACGCTGCAGTTTCAGGTTTCAGGTTGGCGATGGTTTCTGTCGTTACTGTGGTTCGGTTTTGTTGAACGGAGGTGCAGTTGCGGTCGGAAAAGCGCAGGAATTTCAATTGGAGCCGATACGCGACCGCATTCCTCTTTTCGTATTCTCACTCTCATGGCGTTGCCATGGGTTATTGCTGACAGGCCGTTGGCCTGTATTGGGTAACAATATAAAAAAACCACCGTCGAGGGTTGGGACCCCCGACGGGGTGAATGAGCAACACTTTTTGCTTTGAATCAAATGTTTTCAAAGTTGGATATGGTGCTGTTCATAAAAACCAGCAAACACGGGCGACTAATTATGTTTTCTTTATTAAATTGGTCGGAATTTGACGACCTGATAAACCTACAGTTTACCGTCATTTGAGACGGATGATTACTGACAACAGGAACCAAAAACCAAGTGGCGATTAAACAATGACAACAAATAAGCTAACACTCTCTCAACTTGAGCAATATTTATCGAAGGCGGCCTGGATTTTAAAAGGGCCGGTAGATGCCTCTGATTTTAAAGTTTACATTTTTCCTTTGTTGTTTTTCAAGCGACTGTCGGACGTATATGACGAAGAATACCAGCAGGCATTGGAAGAATCGGATGGTGATATCGAGTATGCTTCGCTGCCCGAGTTTCACCGGTTTGAAATACCGAAAGGATGTCATTGGAAAGATGTGAGAGAAACAACGGTGAACGTTGGTCTGGCCATTGAAAAAGCGCTACGAGGAATCGAGCAGGCCAACCAGGATTTATTGTACGGCATCTTCGGTGACGCGCAGTGGAGCAACAAGAACAAGCTTGCGGACCGATTGCTCATTGACTTAATCGAGCACTTTTCGCAATACACGTTGTCCAACTCCCTGGTGGAACCCGATATTCTGGGAAATGCTTACGAATACCTGATCAAGCATTTTGCGGACTTAACGAACAAGAAAGCCGGTGAGTTTTATACTCCGCGTTCCGTCGTTCACCTCCTGGGATTGATACTCGACCCACACGAAGGAGAAAGCATTTACGACCCGGCCTGCGGAACCGGTGGTATGTTGCTGGAAAGTGTGAATCACCTGAAGGAAAACAACGAGGATTACCGAACCCTGAAGCTATATGGTCAGGAAAAAAACCTGACATCCAGTTCCATTGCCCGAATGAATATGTTTCTGCATGGAATTGAAGATTTCTTCATCACCCGCGGCGACACTCTTCGAAATCCGGCCTTTTTTCAGGCCGACGGACTCCAAACTTTTGATTGTGTGATTGCCAATCCGCCTTTTTCGTTGAAGGACTGGGGTGCTGACAGCTGGACAAATGACCCGTACGGCAGGAACCTGGCCGGTGTGCCACCCAAAGGAAATGGCGACATGGCTTGGGTTCAGCACATGATTAAATCGATGAATGACCGGGGCCGGATGACCGTGGTACTCCCCCATGGTGCATTGTTCCGCAAAGGTGCCGAAGGAAGAATCCGTCAGACACTGCTTGAACAGGATTTACTGGAAGCGGTGATTGGCCTGGGACCGAATATCTTTTACGGAACCCAGCTGGCCGCCTGCGTCATGGTGTTTAAGGAAAATAAAGAAGCTTCCCGCCAGGGAAAGGTGCTGTTTATCGATGGCTCGGAACAAATCCGTGTGGGACGGGCACAAAATTTTCTGGAACCGCAGCACGTACAACAACTATTCGATTGGTATTCTGCCTACGAAGATGTAGAAAACTACGTACGCGTAGCCAATCTTGACGAGATTCGGGAGAATGACTTCAACCTGAACATTCCGCTTTATGTGGAAAAGATGATTGAAGATAATCTGCCCACTGTCGAAGAGGCCATGAATGATTTGAAAAAGGCCTGGCAGGAGAGTTTGGAAGCAGAAGAACGATTCAAAAAAATATTAACAAGGTTCAGTAAATGACAGAACAAGAATTTATCGACAAGATCAACCTGCAATATCAAAAAGCCGGAGAGCTGATGGAGGGCAAAGGTGAATATGATATTTACCGGGGTACCGCTCACCCTGTTTCGGGTTATATGGAAGATATATTCGCCTTGTATATGGCCACCCGAATTGGAAATAAAGAATTGCAGTTTCTGGTTGACAAACTTATCTCCTACCGGGAAACTAAAGGAATGAAAGCAGTAACTTTTAAACCCGATTTAGCCATATTGGATAAAAGTGTACTTACCCACTACTACGATTTAAAAACAAACCTGGGCTGGAACCGTGATTTGGAGAAATACCTGACAGCGAAAAATGACTTGATTCAAAAGATAAAAGGCCCAAAAGGCTGGATTCACTTTCCATATGTTGATCAAGCCAATCCTGACAAAAAACAAGATATCAACTATGCCGAGAATCTGACTTATCACATGGTGGTATTCAACGGCTGGAATATTCATCCTGAGCAACTGGTGAAGAATATTGCGTTGGCCAATGCTTTGGAAAACGTTGAAATCAGCATTTTAAATACGTGGGACAACGAATCAAAAACACTAAGCATTGACCAAAAGGCTTTCGAAGGCCTTTACAAAATGAATTAGTATGACCCAACAAGAACTCGAAAAATACCTCTGGGGTGCCGCGACGGCGTTGCGGGGCACCATCGATGCAGGCGATTACAAACAATACATCTTCCCTCTCCTATTCTTCAAACGCATTTGTGATGTGTATGACGAAGAGTTTGAGCGGGCCTTGCAGGAGAGCGACGGCGACCTGGAGTATGCCTCCTTTGCCGAGAATCATCATTTCCTGGTTCCGGAAGAGGCTCATTGGAACCGGGTGCGCGAAACCACGTCCAACGTAGGGATGGCACTGCAAAAAGCCATGCGTGCCATTGAGAAGGCCAATCCGGATACTTTGTACGGAATTTTTGGCGATGCCAGCTGGACCAATAAGGACCGGCTGAGTGACGAAACCCTGCTTGACCTGATTGAGCACTTTTCGCAACACCAGCTCAGCCTGAGCAACGTACCCGACGATAAACTGGGTAACGCCTACGAATACCTGATAAAGGAATTTGCCGACGACAGTGGCCACACGGCAGCCGAGTTTTACACCAACCGCACCGTGGTGAAGCTGATGACCCTGATTATGGACCCACAACCCGGCGAAAGTGTGTACGACCCCACCTGTGGCTCCGGTGGTTTACTGCTGAACTGCGCCCTGCACCTAAAGGAAGAAGGCAAGGAATACCGCACCCTGAAACTGTACGGACAGGAGATTAACCTGATTACCTCGGCCATTGCCCGCATGAACATGTTTATGCACGGCATTGAGGAGTTTAGTATTGCGCGTGGCGATACCCTGGCCCAGCCGGCCTTTCTGGAGAATGACGAGCTGAAAAAATTCAATGTCATCCTGGCCAACCCGCCCTACAGCATCAAAGCATGGGATAGGAAAAGCTTTGAGAGCGACCCCTACGGCCGGAATCTATGGGGAACACCGCCACAAGGCTGTGCAGACTACTCCTTCGAGCAGCATATTCAAAAGAGTCTGGACGACAATAATGGTCGTTCAATCTGTTTGTGGCCTCAAGGTATGCTTGATCGAAATTCGGAAGAAGATATACGCAGAAATTTTGTATTGTCAGACCGATTAGAAGCAGTTATAGGACTTGGAAGGAATTTATTCTACAACTCAGGAATGGAATCTTGCCTGCTTATTTCCAAGACAAACAAATCTACTAACCGAAAATCAAAAGTTCTTTTTATTAACGCTAGTGACCTAGTAAAAAAGGAGAAAACTATTAGCTACTTACTTGATGAACATATAGAAAAGATTTTTACGGCTTACAAGGAGTTCAGAGACATTCCAGGTCTATCAAAGTTGGTAAACGTAGAAGAGATTCTACAAAATCGCAGCTCCTTAAATATCAATCTATATGTAAATAAATATGAAGCCGAAAAAGCTTCAAATTTCAATAGCATATACTCCGATTGGGAAAGCAAAAGCGACACATTAAAATCATCGATGGAATCACTTTTTGAGACGTTGGAATAATGAATTTAAATATCGACAGGAGTAATTGGAAAAAGGTAAAGCTTGGGGATGTAGCCTTTGAATATTCGAAAAGAATAAATAATCCGAGTGAAAGTGATTTCGAGCGATTTGTTGGCTCAAGCAATATTGGGCAATGGGACTTTAGGATTCATTCATGGGAACCAACTGATTCCGTTACTTCCGCAATGAAACTATTTGAACCGAATGACTATCTACTAGTAAGAAGAAGCTTGTATGCCAGTGATTTTAGAGAAAGAGCCCCCAGAGCGAACTTCTACGGCGTTTGTTCCGGCGATATTTTGACGATCAAAGAAAATCCTGAATTCATAGCTGACGGCTTTCTAATCGGTATTCTTAATAGCCCGGAGTTATGGAAGTTTGTTGTTGCAAATGCTTCCGGGTCTATTACTCGTCGCATCAAATGGAAAGACCTGGCCAACTACGAATTCCTCCTCCCTCCCAAAGAGCAACAAGCCCGGCTGGCCGAACTCCTTTGGGCCATGGATAAGGTGATTGAGAAGAGTAAAAAGCTCTGTTCAAATCTTGATATAGTTTTTAATTCGTGGTTGAATAACCAAATAAATTCTAGAAGGAATTGGCCAAGAGTATTGCTTGAAACGGTCGCAAAGATTCAAACTGGTATAGCTAAAAATAAAGCAAATTCGACGGAAGCTGATATTCTAGAGCTCCCGTACTTGCGAGTTGCAAATGTTCAAGATGGATATCTAGATCTCTCTGAAGTAAAGTCCATCACAATCAAGTCAAAAGACCGAGACCGATTTTTATTGCGAGAAGGAGACGTATTGCTTACTGAGGGTGGTGATTTTGATAAATTGGGAAGAGGATATGTTTGGCGAAATGAAATCCCCAATTGCGTTCATCAAAATCATGTATTTGCGGTGAGACCCAACCCTAAAAAGCTCACTTCATGGTTCCTTTCACTTCTTACTAGATCAAATTATGGTAAGCAGTATTTCTTTTCTTGTGCAAAAAAGACTTCCAACCTCGCATCAATCAATTCCTCTCAGTTGAAAAAATTAAGTGTTTTTATTCCACCACTAACCATTCAAGAACAAATCGTAAGTGAATATCATAAAATAGAGGCTAACCAGCAGGAGGCAGAAGATAAACTCACACTTTCAAAAGCCTTACAAAAGAGTTTAATTAATCAGATATTTTAAGGGATGCATTATGCAAGTAGTAATTCCAGAAGTAAAAAAAATGAAAGCCTATTCACTCGAAGAAAAAAGAAAAGAACATTCTAATGCTTATTTTCCGTGGACAGAAAGTGAAGAAGAATTACTTATAAAACTGCTTGATACTGATAACAGCATCGAACAAGTTTCATTAAAGCTTGAAAGAGGTCCTGGGGCAATAATTTCCAAGCTGCGCAAACTGGGTTATGAATTTGAAAAAGGTAAACCCGAATATTACAATGAAATTGCTAGATGGGCAAGGGATTATTTGGATGACATTTTAGAGGAAGAGAAGGTAACTTATAAACAGATTGCAGAATTGATAAAAGAATTAATTGATGCGATCCAAAAGCCATCATTAGGTAGTGACGAAAATTTAAATTGTGACGTAGAGACAGAAGAATCTAATATGTTAGATTCTGAATTACGTACACATAGCAAATATAATCATCTAGAATATGACGATGATACGATTGACAGCGCTTTTGAAGGAGACCCAGATTTAGTTTGGAATATCGACTAATTAGTTCTGCATTACAATCAAAGTTTAATTAATCAGATATTTTAGGGACATGGAGCTCTTCACCAACAGACCTCGAACCGACCAAACTTATGCCAAACCAGGCGAACGCAGCTTCTCCTTTTTAAACCGGAGTGGCCGCGAGGAGTTTGCTGTGGTGCGAGAAAAGCTGAATAGTTGGTTCAGCCATTACCCTGAGCAGGAGCAATTCGAGCTCAAGCGCCGCCTGCAAAGTGCCAAGCAGTTTGATTACGCCTTTTTCGAATTATACGTACACGAGTTCTTTTACTCACGTGGTTATCAGCTAGAGGTTCATCCTGAGTTGGACCATACCACCAAACAGCCCGACTTTTTGATATCGAAAAACGGGAAAGCGCTTTTTTACTTAGAAGCCAAAGTGGTTACTGACGAGTCGGATGCAGAGCGTAGCTATCAAGAAAAACAGAATAGAATTGCCAGTGAACTCGACAAATTAGGCAACTTTCCTTACTGGATATCCATTCGGGAGATTGATATAAAAAACGACAGCTCATTTTCAGTAAAACCGGTTATACGAGAGATTAAGAAAGTAGTAAAGGAGCTCGACTACCATGAGATGCTGATCACCTATAAAAAAGAGATTTTTAATTACGAAGATGAAAATCTTTCAATCGAGATTAGCCTTCTCCCCAGGTCAAATTCTTCTTTGGATGAGATGAATCGAGCTGTAGGCGTACGAGGTTATTTTGAATCCGGATACGTTGATACCAGTAAATCGTTATCAAGAGCTATTGAAGACAAAGCTCGAAAATATGGTAAGCCTAATTTGCCTTTGGTAATCGCAGTCAATTGTATTAGCCCGCTTCATTTTGCTCCTGACGATCTGGAGATTGTTTTGGGCAAGGATTTTCGTTTCATTAAAAGCAATAGCACAATTCCAAATAGCGACAGGATTATTACGGAAGAAGGAATTTTCTCAAAGTCCTTTATGAATCGCGTACCTGCATTATTTATTACCTGGGTGACTCCTTATCATCAAAATGATGAGCAGTGGTATTGGTGTCCCAACCCGAATTTTGAAAACAAAGAATTTCAAGAAAGTTTAATTAATCAGCTATTTTAGAGGATGTATTTTGAACCTGATATTATATGGGAGGTGAAACAGGTCAATTCGCTGGACGAATATGTGGAGAAGTATGTGGTAAAGGGCAGGTTTCACGATAAAGTACCAACTGACATCAAAGAAGCCTGGCTAACCGTAGAATATCTACTAGCCCACGCCTACTATTATTGGCCCATGTATGATGAAGGCTTCAAAAAGGCGCTATTAATCATCGAAATGGCCATAAAACTAAAAGCCAAAGAACTTAAGATTCCCATTGAGATTCCCAAAAAAAAGGGGAAAAGCCGAAATAGACATTTGGCTGACATCATCGATGAGGTATTTGCCGGTGAGCACCATCAAACGCTTAAGCGAAGTATCAACAGAGCCCGAACGCTGAGAAACTGGCAGATGCATCCCAGTGGCAACAGTGTTATGGGTGGAATGAAGCCAATTACCGACAATCTGATGCTCTTTGCCAATGTACTCAATGCGGTTTATCAGGAAGAGAGCTGGCATATTCGGCAATATGAAATTGAAAAAAAGCTTAGTTCTTTCTTTGAATCATTATTAGTACTGGAAGACAATCATCCCGGCATATTAATTCACGGCATTATCGATTACCGGGTGTTAGACGAAAATTTGATCATGGTCTGTAATCCCATTCTAACGAATATCGATGATGTGATATCAAAGCCTTCCTCAGCCAGACCCATTGCGCTACTCCTGACGAATTTCAAGATTACAGAAAATGAAATTACAGGTAAATCTCCCAATGGATGGGATGTCAGACTATACAAAACCAGTAAAGAAGAAAACATCCAGACACTTGAAAAATATGTGCAACAAATAGAAAAATGCGATGCAAAGAATAAACTCATATATTTTCAGGTACTGAAACAAGAAATCGCCTGGGAATTGGTGGAATTAGAATACAAGAACCTTGAAACAACAGCTTAAAATAAATAGTTGGTACTTGTTCGCGTAATTTACAATGCAATTAATAAGTCCCACTACTTATATTTCGTGATTATAAGGTATGGCACTAATATTAAAAAAATAAGTCCCAACACTTATATTTGCCCTTTATAAGGCTTGGCTCTTATATTTTATTTATTAAATTTACAAAAACACTTAGTTATGTACGCAGCCATCACCGGAGACATAATCGCATCGAAAGAACTGGACCTAGCTACACGAGATAACGTAAATGAACTTTTAATTAATGACTTTGAGCGAGTAAACAAAGCCTTCAAACTCCCCTATCCATTTGAATTTTTACGCGGCGACAGCTTCCAGGGAATAGCATCGAATGTACAAGATGCTCTAAAAATCGCTTTACTTGTCAAGTGCATTTTCAAGAAGAATTTTAAACAGCCGTTCAGCATAGCTGGAAAAAAAACGGCCAAGGAAAAAATTGACATCAACTTACGAAGAAACTGGCGTATTTATAACAACTTAGATGCACGTATAGCTATAGGCATTGGTTCCATCGAATACTTAAAAGAAAAACTCTCGCTTTCGGATGGTACTGCCTTACAATATTCCGGAAGGGAACTGGAACAAATGAAATCGAAAGGACAAAAAATTTCTTTGCTAACTACAAATAATGAGGTAAATAGAGAATTATCTGTAGAATTGAAACTTTTAGATGCGATTATAGACAAGTGGACGGTTATGTCAGCAGAGGTGGTTTTTTATTTATTACAAGGGCATAATGAAACCGAAATAGCAAAATTATTAGATATTTCACAGTCAGCTATTAATCAAAGAAAACGAACGGCCAACTGGGACGCTATAGAAATACTGTTGGAAAACTACAAGAAACTAATCGCCAATATATAAGATTATATGGGACCGGACAATTTGCAATCTATTCTACTCATAAAACTATTTCTTGCCCACTTTTTTAGTGATTTTATTCTTCAACCTGATTCCTGGGTAGAAAGCAGAAAAGAAAAAGGCTTAAAATCGCCTTTTCTTTATTTACATAGTTTTATCGCCGGTGCACTTTCTTATTTGCTTATTGCAAAGTGGCAATGGTGGTATTTAACACTAATTGTTTTTGTTGTACACGTACTTATCGATATTTGGAAAGCTGTACAAAAAGATAACGAAGTACGTTTTTTTCTTATTGATCAGAGTGCACACTTACTATCACTTGTCATTATTTGGTTATTTTTCATTAATGGCTGGAGTGCATTTGGTAAATGGCTCTTACCTATCATAAACTCTGTTGATATTCTCCTACTAATACTAGGGTATGTTTTAATACTATGGCCATCCGGTATACTAATCAGAGAACTAACAGCCAATTGGAGAAAGCAAATTGAAGACGATAAAGCTCAAGAAGAAAGTCTAAACAAAGCGGGCATGTGGATCGGTTTCCTGGAGCGTTTCTTAGCTTTGACTTTAATTCTCATCAACCAATTTGGCGTCATCGGCTTTCTAATTGCGGCTAAATCAATTCTACGATTGAACCCAAACGACGCTAATAAAACCAGAAAATATACAGAGTATGTTCTTCTAGGCACGTTAATAAGTTTCGCCATCACAACGATAATTGGCCTAATACTAAGAGGAACATTAAGTTTCTTACCTAAAATTTAGCAATAAATGTCTTTTACCGAACTAAACAGCGTAGAACATTACATTATCCATCAATTATCGGGTGTCAATCTCAATACGTCCGGGCAGGTTGCCGAACCGCAAAGCAGTTTTGGTACCGGTTGGGAATATATCGCTCCAGGTGAATTAAAACGTAGCGTGAATGAAGTATTGTTAGAGGATGAAATAAAGGATGCACTGGTTCGGTTAAATCCCGAAATTGCAGTTAAGCCTGAACTGGCTGAGGAAGTGATTTACAAGTTAAGGGCTGTATTGATTGCCGTGAACCAGACAGGGTTAGTCAAAGCCAATGAAGAGCTTTTTAAATGGATGACCGGTGACAAGACCATGCCTTTCGGTGAAAACAACCGTCATGTTCCGGTCCGTCTCATCGATTTTGAAGATTTTTCCAGCAACACTTACATCGTTACCAATCAGTTTCGTGTTCATCACCGTGAAACGAAAATACCCGACGTGGTATTCTTCATCAATGGCATTCCGGTAGTTGTCGGTGAAGCCAAAACCCCTATCCGCCCATCGGTTAGCTGGTTGGACGGGGCACACGAGGTGCATGATGTTTACGAAAATACTATTCCTCAATTGTTTGTCCCCAACATCTTGTCGTTTGCCACCGAAGGGAAAGAACTGTTTTACGGAGCGGTTCGCACGCCGTTGGAACACTGGTCGCCCTGGCGTCTGGAAGACGATGATGATGCGCTCGCTCAACAATTGGGCTTGGGTGAAATTGGCAAAGAACTGACCGATTTGTTGCATCCCAAACGGTTACTGGACATTATGCAGAACTTTTCGCTGTTTGCCACCAATAAAAAGAAGCGGCGGATAAAAATAATCTGTCGGTATCAGCAATACGAGGGCGCCAACAAAATTGTGCAACGGGTGATTGAGGGAAGAATCAAGAAGGGATTGATCTGGCATTTTCAAGGATCGGGAAAATCATTGCTTATGGTTTTTGCCGCTCAGAAACTTCGTCGGGCACCTGAATTAAAAAGTCCAACCGTATTGGTTCTGGTTGACCGTGTGGATTTGGATACGCAGATAACCGGCACATTTAATGCTTCGGATGTCCCCAACGTTGAGAGTACCGACAAGATTAACGAATTGCAAACCCTGTTGGCCCGCGATACCCGCAAAATTATTATCTCCACCATTTTCAAGTTCCGCGATGCCCAACCGAACATGAATACCAATGACAACCTGATTGTTTTGGTTGATGAAGCCCACCGAACCCAGGAAGGCGACCTTGGACTTCAGATGCGGGCTGCCTTACCCAATGCGTTTCTGTTTGGATTGACCGGAACACCAATCAACAAAGTCGATAAAAACACCTTTTGGGCTTTTGGTTCCCAGGAAGATGAAGGCGGTTATTTATCACGCTACACCTTTCAGGATTCGTTACGGGATAAAGCTACGCGACCGTTGCATTTCGAACCTCGGTTGATTGATGTTCATGTTGATAAGGAAACCATCGATAAAGCGTTCAAAGAGTTTACTGAAAGCATTGCCCTATCGGATGAAGAGGCCGATGCATTAAACAAACGCTCGGCAAAGATGGCTGCATTCCTCAAATCGCCGGAGCGAGTGGCCAAAATTGTGGATGATATTGCCACCCATTTCAGGGAAAAAGTGGAGCCTCATGGTTTCAAAGCCATGATTGTTACACCGGACCGTTTAGGTTGTGCCCAATACAAAGAGGAACTGGACAAACATTTTCCAACAGAAGTCAGTCGGGTTGTCATTTCGACGACCGCAAACGACAACCTGGAATTCAAGCAAAAATGGGGAATCGACAAGACTCAACAGGAGAAAATTGTCGATGAGTTTAACGATGCTAATTCCCCGCTGAAGTTCTTAATCGTCACAGCGAAACTACTAACCGGATTCGACGCCCCTATTCTGCAAACCATGTATTTGGATAAATCGTTGAAGGACCACACGCTGATGCAGGCCATTTGCCGCACCAACCGGGTTTTACCGGACAAGCATTACGGTCGCGTGGTGGATTACTTTGGTGTGTTTGATGATGCTGCCAAGGCATTAGAATTTGATGAAGAAAGTGTCACAAATCTGATTTCCAACTTATCGGAATTGCGGAATGACCTGCCCGAGGCGATGAAGAGTGCACTCAGTCATTTCGATGGAGTGGACAGGAGTCTGGAAGGATTCGAAGGATTAGAGGCTGCTCAGAATGCCATCAATACGAACGAGAAAAAAGATGCCTTTGCCAAAGATTTTAAATACCTTTCCAAACTGTGGGAATCTCTTTCCCCTGATTCCGTTTTGAACATTTATCAGAAGGATTACAAATGGTTATCACAGGTGTACGAATCGGTTCGTCCGGCAGTGGACAATGTTGGTAAATTGCTGTGGTTCTCGCTGGGAGCCCAGACGACCAAACTCATACACGAAAATATTCATGTTGGCAATATTTCTCACCTTGATGAATATGTATTGGATGTGGATGTGATACGGGAAATCTTTGAAAATCCCGACCCGAAAAACGGCCAGAGGCTGGAGAAGATTCTTATTAAACGGTTCAAGAAACACGCCGGAAATCCCAAATTCAAAAAACTAAGTGAACGACTGGAAGAACTGCGGGACAAAGCCGAGCAAGGGTTGATTTCATCCATCGAATTTGTGAAGGAGCTGTGCAAACTGGCCAAGGAAACGGTAGCTGCAGAGAAAGAAATTGAACTAGAGATTCAGGAAAAATCTCCCAAAGCAGCACTTACCGAATTGTTCCTGGAGCTAAAGACAGACCAGACACCAGCAGTCGTTGAACGTATCGTGAATGACATTGATGCAATTGTTCGGGTGGTAAACTTTCCCGGATGGCAAAACACCACGTCCGGAGAACGGGAAGTTCAGAGATCACTGAGAAAAGCTTTACTGAAATATAAACTTCATAAAGACCAGGTTCTTTTCGACCGGGCTTACGCGTATATCAAGGAGTATTACTAAAGTTAACTTGATGTTTATTCTTCGTCAAGCATTCTGCTGATGCGCCGCGGTCCAGGCGTTGGACAATATTTTTTTTATTTCCGGGCTGACGTTGTCTCTGCCTTCTCCTTCGTGAAAAATGCGGTTGTGACCGACGATGACAAGAACAGCACAGCGATGCTTATTGAAACAACGTCATAATCTCCTCAAACTCTACCTTCCCGAAGTAATCGGTCAGGTTCACCGATGAAAGGATTTGCCGGAGGTTTTCGGTTTCGTGCGGCACACCGACGAGCTTTTCTTCGAGCTCTTCGATGGGTTGCGACGCAAAGAAATCGCCGAATATCTTCACTTTCTGAATGACGCCTTTCTTCACATCCATGTGCAATTCGATGAAACCGGCGGGCACTTTAATGGCTTTGTTGAAATCGTAGCTGGGTGAACCACCAAAATTCCAGTCCCAGGTGCTGTACTTTTCGGCGGACAGTTGTTTTATTTTCGCCACTTCATCCGGTCTTAGTTTGTGAATGGTTGTATTCTCTGCGTTCTCCTTGATGATTTGCCCGATAAGCATTTCCTTGAACCTGTCGACAGTGATACCTCCCGGGAAATAGTCAATCAGGTTCGTTACGCGGGCCCGGGCAGACTTCACTGCTTTATCCCGGAATTTTAGCGGGTTGATTTTCAAAGCTTCGCTCAACACCTTCATCTCGGAGTCCAGCAAAATGGTACCGTGCTGAATCATCTTCCCCTTGCGGGCTAGCTTGGCGTTGCCGCTGAATTTCTTGCCATCGACCACCAAATCATTCCGTCCTTCGAGCTTAGCCGGCACATCCAGGTTGTTCAGCAAATCGACCACCGGTTGGGTGAATTTCGAGAAATCGGAAAAATCGTCGTCGCCCAGAGGCGTATGGAACGAGAAGTTCAGATTACCCAGGTCGTGGTAAACGGCACCACCGCCCGACATCCGGCGAACCACCTTGATTTTGTTTTCGGTGACATAATCGAGGTTGATTTCCGCCAGCGTATTCTGGAACCGTCCCACAATGATGGAAGGCGCATTTACGTAGAGCAGGAAGATCTCGTCGTTCGGATATGTATTCAGCAAATACTCTTCGGAAGCGATATTGAAATAAGCGTTATTTGAGGGCGAATCGATAATCAGCATGAATGAATTTTTTTGCAAAAATAGGAAGTTTTTATTTCTCAGTTTGCTGGGAAAGAAAAGGAATCAGGACGAACATTGCTACATCACCCTCTGCTTCGAGAGACTACGCCACAGCCTGCTACATTATAAATTATTCATGGGAATCGTCACATATACTCCAATCCGGGCCCCCGACCAATCCTGCTTAACCGGACCATGCTCACCGACCAGATAATGTAGAACATTCTCCTTCGTTTCTATTTTGCTTTTCGCGTTATATTCATAACCGGCATAAATACCAAAAGAGATGTCGGTAAAAAAATAGCGACTCATCCTGACCTGCGGCATCATCCACCAGTTGTGGCTTTCGAACTGATATGTTTCGTCAAACCCCTGACTGGGAATGACTAATTTTTCAGCTATATCAATATTAGCAAGCTTAATTCCGGAAGACAACTCCAGTCCCAAAAACAGGTTGCTCCCAACTTCTTGTTTATACGAAACGATTCCCCCAAAATTCACGGCCCTGGCTTTAACATCCATCCTATAAGACCCCGAATAATCGGCATAGCTGTTTCGGGCACCGGTGGAATAATAACCGGTAGTACCCCCGAAACCGAACGAAGGATTCAAATAGTACAATACATCGGCTCCGAAATTGGCATAGCCCGGAAACGCTTTCACGCTTTTCACATTCACCCCTATATCGGGAATAGCGTACTGCTGAAAATCTTTAAAATCAGCCATCGCATACGTACCCCAACCAATGGCCGGACGAAATTCAAACCCCTGCCCTTTCAGGCCAATACTGATGAAACAAAGGGAAATGAGCGGTATAATTTTCTTAATGGACATAATCTGTGATTGCCAGGTGATAACCCGAATTAAAAAAGATATAGTTATTTAAGAGGCGAAAATTCCATGGACTCGCATGATGGTTAAGCTCTAATTTGACAACATCATTGTCATAGTCGTACACGAAAATCTTTTTTTGCGAATAGGAAACCAACAATAAATTGTTTGTCACCGGATCGAAATTGATGGGATTCGCCACAAACTGATTCAGATTACGAATGGTTTGCCCGGTCGAACAATCCATCACGTAAATACCATCCATTGAATTTACCAACAACTCGTTGGGCTTTCGGGGATTAAAAAGACAACTGATATCATTCCCAGAATCTTCGTACTGCACAATTATTTGCTGGTTGTCGACCACTTCACAAATATGCAACCCAAGATCATTACAAAAGGCTGCATAATGTCCGTCAGAGGATATGGCAAACCGGTAATAGCTGTTTCCGCGGATAGAGCCCAAAGGTCCGGAATCAGAAATAATACTGTCGTTTTGAATATTCAACAGGCAAAAACGGCCGTCATAACCAACCAGGAAAATAGTATCGTTCAGGTTCTTCATTACCTGAATCGTTGCATTATCGCCCAGTCCATTAGGAAGTTCCTCCAACACATTCATACCGGATGTACTAAACCGCATCCGTTTCTGGTTCACGATAGCATACAGGCTTTGATTATCTTCCGAGAATGTCAGTGTAGGATTATTATTATAGTCGTACGGAAAGTCATAGTTACCAGTAATTTGAAAATTCTCATCCACTTCCCTGACAAACATGGAGCCCTTATAAAAGTAGGAATTCAAATCGGGCTTGTATAGCATATCGGTGAACTGCAGCCCATCTTCAGTTCCCAACGTATGCCTTTCATAAAGGTAATGAGTCGCTTTTCCCCAAATCGTTGATTTCAATGGTTCAAAATCAATCCGATGAAGAAGTGGCTCTCCAAGTCCGGTCGCCGGAATTGTATAGGAATTACCCGATGGCACCAGAACTTTTGAAATAGCATCTCCCAGGCTATAGTAGGTTTTACACTGAAATGGATTTGGTGTCCAGCTGATAGTCAGACTATCCAGGTTTTCGGCAAACTGAATATCGACAGGGTAATCATAAGTGTAGTTGACTACGGCTGTATGGATATCTCTGTTTAAATCATAAAACTCGGTTGTTAGTGTCACATTGATTTGCCCGCCCACATACAGAGAGTCGATAAATGAAGTACTGTCGGAATTGTAAAACGCAACAGAATACCGGTCGTTGATGCCTTTGTTATCGATCGACAACTTGTAGGCGTGGAAAAACGAGGAGTTAAACTTATCCCATGAGAATTTGATAAACCCGTTTTCAATGGAGGAAGTTAGCTTCAGGTTCGGTGCTTTTGGATTTTCAAATACAACAACCCACTCTTTGGTAAACAGGAATCCTTCATTCCCTGTTACATCAGCCAGGCTCCCAGTACCGGAAGTAGTATATACTTTCATCTCCATCGGATAAATACCTTCATGAAAGGCAGCCGGATCAATATCTATGTAGCCACTTGTTTTGTCGTAAACATGCTGTTCTCCGTCCAGCGTAATTATGACACCCACAATCGGCTGATTGTCCGAAACCAAATTGAAATTATAACGCGATTTCGTCCATACATGGAGTGTATCATCATTTAAATCGAGTGTGAGGTTTTGAACCTGCGGCGGAGTGGTGTTTTGATCGACGTCCACAAAATTCTCCCCTCCCGGAGAATACGTACATGAGTAAATCAATGGAATCAATCCAATGAGAATAGAAAATACAAGCTTTTTCAATCTTTTGTTAGTTAGTTAACCAATCTGCTTTGTCTGTCTGCGTCACAAATGTAACATAAAATGCTATCAAGAAATCTGTTTTTTTATATGAATATTCTCATGATAGCAATAAAACAAACACACTTGTTCGGCACTATCTTTTTCCTTGAACAAAGAAACCTTCCATATTTTTGTTTTTATACCAATTGGTATATATTTGTAGAAGGTATGAAGAAATCGGAAAGGACAAAGCAGTTCATTATTGCGCAGACCGCTGCCATTTTCAACAAGAAAGGGTTTGCCGGTACGTCCATGGCCGATATTACCGGAGCAACGGGCCTCACCAAAGGAGCCATCTACGGAAACTTTGCCAACAAGGATGCAGTGGCACTGGCTGCTTTTGCTTTCAACTACGGACAGATACGAAAAACGGTTCATACCGGGCTGCAGCAGGCCAAAAATACGCGCGAGAAGCTGATGGCTTACGTTTCGTTTTACAAAGAGTACTACCCCACCATCTTTGAATGGGGAGGCTGCCCGATTTTGAATGCTGCTTCCGATTCCGACGATGCCCACCCTGCACTTTTCGAAAAGGCAAGTTCGGCGCTGGAAAGCTGGCGTAACAATCTTATATCCATTATCGAGGAGGGTCTGGACAACGGGCAGGTAAAACCAGATGTCGAACCCGAAGCTTTCGCCGATGTATTCATATCGCTGGTGGAAGGAGGCATCTTGATTGCGAAAACGCTGGGCACCGAAAAGCCCTTATTATCGAACCTGGAACAGTTGAAAACACAGATAGAACAAATAGTAATCTGAATAAATAAATTTTTTTAATCATGAATATACCAATTGGTATAAACATATTAAAGAAACAAAAACCAATATCCTTATGAAGAGAGTAGTTATTACCGGACTGGGAGCGGTAACCCCACTAGGCAATAATATTCAGGACTTCTGGCAAAATGCCGTTGCCGGGAAAAGTGCGGCCGCCACCATCACCCGCTTCGACCCGACGAAATTTAAAACGCGGTTTGCCTGCGAAGTAAAGGATTTCAATCCGGCAGAATACCTCGAACGCAACGAAATCAAGCGCAGTGATCTTTTCACTCAATATGCATTGTACGCCGCCGCCCAGGCCATGGAAGATTCCGGTCTGGATTTATCGAAAATGGATCCGTTCGATGTCGGCGTTATCTGGGGGTCCGGACAAGGCGGAATGGGAACATTTGAAGAAGAGGTAACCAAGTATGTGCAGAATGGCTTTGAACCCCGTTTCAGTCCGTTCTTCGTCCCAAAACTGATCGTCAACATGGCATCGGGAATGATTTCGATGAAATACGGATTGCAGGGAATGAATTATACCACCGTTTCGGCGTGTGCTACTTCCAATACTTCCATCATGGATGCATTCAACTACATCCGGATGGGAAAAGCCAAAGCATTCGTAACCGGTGGTTCAGAAGCACCGATTACTCCGGCATCGATGGGCGGATTCAGTGCCCTGAAGGCGATGTCGACCAACAACGAACATCCCGAAGCAGCCAGTCGCCCGTTCGATGTGGACCGCGACGGTTTTGTGATGGGCGAAGGAGCCGGTGCGTTGATTCTCGAAGAATACGAGCACGCCAAAGCACGCGGAGCTCACATTTATGCCGAGATGGTCGGTGCAGCTATGACAGCCGACGCTTTCCACATGACCGCTACGCACCCGGAAGGAATCGGCGCCATTAAAGCCATGGAGCTGGCGCTGGAAGAGGCACAACTCAATCCCGACAAAGTGGATTACCTGAATGTGCACGCCACCTCCACACCGGTAGGTGACCCGAGTGAAGTGACGGCCGTGCAAAAAGTATTTGGCGAAAAGCCGTTGCTAAACATCAGTGCGACTAAATCGATGACCGGACACTTGCTGGGAGCAGCCGGTGCAGCCGAGTCAATTTTGTGCATCAAGTCCATTACTGATAACATCGTACCACCCACCATCAATACGGTGAACCTCGACCCGGCCATCCCGAAAGATGTACGCATCATTACCGGCGAAAGCATCGATGCCCAGGTGGATGTAGCCATGACCAACAGCTTCGGTTTTGGCGGACACAATGCAACGCTGATCTTCAAAAAAATCTGATAATAACATTGAAAAGTTAGAAATGAGAAATGAACTTTACTCCCATTGTTCATTTCTCATTTTTTACGAATAAAACTGAAACAACTACCCTTCCGCCGGCACCACCATCTTGTTATACCGGTTCCGGTACTCAACAGGTGTCAGGCCGGTGATCTTCCGGAAGGTATTTCGAAAAGCCTTGCTATCGGTATAGCCTACTTCGAACATTACCTCGCTGATGTTTTTGTGGCTGGTTTCGAAGTTGCGCTTGGCTACTTCCATCTTTACCCGCTGAATGTATTCCAGCACCGAATTGTTGGTCGCCCTTTTGAACCGACGCTCAAAACTGCGCCGGCCGACCGATAGCTTATCCGCCAGCTCATCTACCGTTATCCGGCCGTCGATGTTCTGTTCAATATAATTCTGCGCTCTCCTGACCAAATCATCGTCGTGCTTCTTTTGTCCTTTAAACATGGCAAACGGTGACTGACTGTTCCGTCCGATATCGATGGCAAAATACTTCGATGTTAAGATAGCCATCTCTCTTCCGGCAAACTTCTCTACCAGGTGCAGCAGCAAGTTCCAGTATGAATTAGCCCCTCCGCTCGAATAAATCCCGTTCTCCTCCGTCACAATCAAACCATCCTGCACATCCACCATAGGAAACAACTCACGAAACAATCCGGTAAAGCCCCAGTGAGTAGAGCATTTCATTCCATCCAGCAATCCCGTAGAAGCCAGCAGGAAGGCTCCCACACACAGGGAAGCCACCTCGGCCCCGTCGTTGTATTGATCGACAATCCAGGGAATCATCTCCGCGTTGGCAGCTATCGCGTTTTCCATATCGCCAAACAGGGCCGGAATGATGATCAAATCGGGTCGGCCAGCTTCTGACAGCAGCCTATCCGGACGGACAGAAAAATTCCCGTTTCCCAGTTGAACTTCGCTCTTCGCTCCCACCAGTTCCACCCGGAACAGAGGCTCTTTTCCCGCCTCCAGACAAAACTGGTTCACGGCACTGAAACAATACTGTGGGTCGGCAATGGCCTGCAAAACGGAGCTTTCGGGAACAAGAATGGCTATTTTCTTCATATCGGTCTGTTTTGTGTATCCATGAAAAAGCTAACTGCGTATAACATCAAATATAAGACGTTCTTGTCGGAAATAGACTTTCATTTGTCGCTTTTGTACAGCTGACCAACAGTTCTGACATAGTAATTTTGTACAAAGCGAAAGGATGATAACATGAAAACTAAATCATAACATCATGGAAACAAAAGCAAAGACCATCATTACCGTGCAGGCCATCATCAACGCACCGGTTGACAAGGTGTGGGATGCATGGACCAACCCAAAGCACATTGTTCGCTGGAACGCAGCCTCCGATGACTGGCACACGCCCAAAGCGGAGAACGATTTACGCCCGAGTGGAAGATTCACCTCACGCATGGAAGCCAAAGACGGCAGCATCGGCTTCGACTTCGAAGGCGTATACGACGAAGTGAAAATCAACCAGTTTATTGCCTACACCATGGGAGACGGCAGGAAAGTACAGGTGTCCTTCGAATCCGGAGGTGGTGCAACAAGTGTAACTGAACGCTTCGAGGCAGAAAACACAAACACTATCGAACAGCAGCAATTCGGTTGGCAATCCATCCTCGATAACTTCAAGAGGTACGTGGAAGAAAATCACCCCTAAATCCCCTGAAGGGGACTTTAAGATGCTCCTTTTGGCGAGTTCCGATGGATATCGCGGAGGAGGGATAAAACAAAAAGTAAAAAGCTTACAAAAGAGCCATTATAACCAATAAAATTCATCACCATGTCAAAAGTGAGCACGTACCTTAATTTTCTTCAGGATACGGAGAAAGCTTTCAATTTCTATAAAGAAATCTTCGGAACCAAGTTGATGGAGCCCGGATTCATGCGTTACGGCGACATTCCCGTTCAGGAAGGAATGATTCCTATTCCGGAAGATGAAAAGAACCTGATCATGCACGTGGAGCTACCGATTCTCGGTGGTCATGTGATAATGGGAACCGATGTCCCCAGGTCCATGCAATCGCAGATAACACCAGGCAACAACGTATACATTATGCTGCAACCCGATACCCGCAAGGAAACCCGGAAGCTATTCGATGCCCTTTCTGAAGGCGGAATCATACGAGAGGAACTCCAGGACATGTTTTGGGGTGACTACTACGGCAGCTGCACCGATAAATTCGGCGTGCACTGGATGTTTGACTGTACCGAAAAAGCAAGTTAAGTCCGTCATGGGAAAATTACATTCATTCCAATTCATAACCCTGAACGGATTTCTGAACGATCCCAACGGTGATTTCAGCTGGCACCGGCATGGTACCGAAGAAAACCAGTTCGCCTCCGATAGCATGCAGTCCGGTACGACTCTTCTGTTTGGGAGGAAAACCTACGAAATGATGGCTTCTTTCTGGCCAACACCAGCAGCTATGGAAAGCAGTCCGGAAGTAGCGCAAAAGATGAACGCCGCGAAAAAAATCGTCTTTTCGCGTACCCTGAAACAGGCCGGATGGGAAAACACGTTGATAGTCAACGATGCCGTGGAAGAAATGAAACAGTTGAAGAAAACATCCGATGGCAACTTCACCCTGCTGGGAAGCGGAACCATCCTGACACAGTTAGCGGAAGCCAATTTAATCGATCAATATATGATCATGATTGATCCGGTAGCCATCGGAGCAGGCTCGGCCATTTTCGGCGGTATATCGCAAAAGCTAAATCTGGAACTGACCAACGTTCAATCCTTTAAAAGCGGCGTGGTATTGCTTAGCTACCAGCCGTTGGTCCGGGACTAGTGTTCACACAGGAAATCATTCGCCCCCGACAAAATGTAAATATCATGAGAAAAATAACCGTCTTATCGATGATTACGCTGGATGGAGTCATGCAGGCACCGGGTGGCCCGGAAGAGGATACGTCAGGCAGTTTCAAATATGGTGGCTGGACGGAACCCTATGGCGACGAAATCTATGGTCAGGCAGTGCAGGATGAACTGAAACCGGCAGACTATCTTCTCGGTAGAAAAACCTTTGAGATATGGGAGGACTACTGGCCGCATCACGCCGATTTTTGGCCGGGCATCAATGAGGGTACCAAATACGTACTGTCGAAAACCCGAAAAAAAACGGCCTGGAAGAACACCGTATTCATTCAAAGTGTAGCCGATATCAAAAAGCTAAAAAATTCGACAGGTTCCGACCTTCAGGTCTGGGGAAGCAGTGAGCTCATCCAACTACTGCTACAAAATGACCTGGCAGACGAACTCAAAATCAAAATTCACCCGCTGACACTTGGCAATGGGAAAAAACTATTTGATAACGGAACGATACCCGCCTCATTTGAATTAATTGATAGTATCATTACTTCCACCGGGGTGATAATGGTCCATTACAAACGGGCCGGAAAAGTAAAGACCGGTCTTGTTGAAGTGTAAGAATAAAATAACGCTCACCTATAAAAAACAGATAACATGAAAGATCAGATTACTCCCTGCCTCTGGTTCGACCACCAGGCGGAAGAAGCGGCACGTTTTTATACGTCCGTTTTCCGGAATTCAAAAATTGAAAACATCTCCTATTACGGAAGCGAAGGACAGGAAATACACGGACAAAAAGAGGGAACAGTTCTCACCGTCAACTTTCAAATCAACGGACAAAAGTTCATGGCGCTGAATGGCGGTCCCGCCTTCCAAATTAACGAAGCCGTTTCGTTTATGGTGAATTGTGATACCCAGGAAGAGATTGACTACTACTGGGAAAAGCTGTCGGCTGTACCCGAAGCGGAGCAGTGCGGCTGGCTGAAGGATAAATACGGCGTTTCGTGGCAAATCGTTCCGACCATCCTGGGCGAACTGATGAGCGATGCCGAACGCGCTCCCCGTGTGATGAAAGCATTTATGCAAATGAAGAAATTCGATATTGAGAAGCTGAAAAAGGCCTGATTCGGTGATGGAAGGATGTCATCCATTGGAGGGATGACATCCGTATAGCCTCGAAAAACAAATAAAAAATTTGGGGGTTGTCCAACGGCATTGATGGAGCCAACGGCCACGACATGTCGTGGCCCTACGACGTTGCTGCCAATCGCAATGCCGGTGCCTCAGGTAGGGTCACGATACATCGTGACCGTGCAATGTCAAAACAATCGCCTAAATCAAGATAACGATGAGGAAATTAAAATTACAAATGCAAATGACAATCAACGGTTGTGTTGCAGGACGAAACGGAGAAAAAGACTGGATGACCCTGAATCCGGATAATGAACTGATGGAGTTTATGAGTTCACTCCTCGAGACCTCCGACACGCTCTTACTTGGCAGAAAAACGGCAGAAACGATTCTAAAATATTGGGAGGATACGGCAGCAGAAAATCCCACCCACCCATTTGCAAAAAAGATAGCTTCGATCCACAAGGTTGTTTTCACATCAACACTCGACAAATCAACCTGGAACAATACCACTTTGACCAAAGGAAATCTTAGAGAAGAAATTGCCGAGTTAAAACAGCAAAACGGGAAAGACCTACTTGTTTTTGGTGGTGTCAGTTTTGTTTCCTCGCTGGTAAAGGAGAGACTAATTGACGAGTATCATTTTATTGTCAATCCAACAGCTATCAGCAGCGGTGTTACTGTTTTTAATTCGCTAAAAGAAATACAGCGATTCACTCCTATACAATCCAGGTTATATTCCGGTGGCAAAACTGTTTTGAGTTACAAACCACGTTATGACTGACCCTTTTTTTTATTTGAAAATAAAACAGGCTGGTCGGATTCAGCGGCCACTACAAACGAAACAAGGGGGGCGTACAGCGGCCACGCCATGTCGTGGCCCTACGGGGGTTGCTGCCATTCGCAACGCCGGTGCCCCAGGTAGGGTCACGATACATCGTGACCGTGCGATAATCCCTGATACATGTCTATTTAAACATTAAAACAACCCGGTTTCGGTAAAATACAGTATAGGGAAATATGCAAAAACGGGCTTACTGGGTGCAGCGGCCACGACAGTCGTGGCCCTACAATGTTGCTGCCATTCGCAACGCCGGTGCCCCGGTAGGGTCACGATACATCGTGACCGTGCAATGTCAAAACAATCGCCTAAATCAATCTATCGCCGGAAATTATTTACTAAATTGAAGTAGCCGCCAAATTAACCAATAATCAGTGTAAGACTTCACGAAATGTATTACCCCAGAAGAAGAACCAACCGACACCCATTTCATGATTACAGCCAGCCCTGCTCCTATTTTATCACATTGAATGTCCGTCTTGGAAAATGCCTGTTCGGGAAGGCTACTTCATCCGCTACTATCGAATTAACACCATTGGGAAAAACGGCTGCAAATTACTGGATGGAAATTCCCAAGCACTTCGAAAATGTTCATCTGGATAACATGGTTGTGATGCCCAATCATTTACACGGAATTATCCATATTCGTCAGGATTACCATGAATTAACCGCACTTCAATCTACAAAAACACATCCTAATCGTTTTGGTCCGTTACCGAAAGGCTCTCTGGGGACGATCATCGGGCAGTATAAAGCCTCAGTGACGCGCTGGGCGAACCAGCATTCTTTGGGCGGATTGTTCAGTTGGCAACCTCGCTATTACGACCGCATCATCAAAAACTCAAACGACCTTTGGAAATACCGTATGTATATCAAACAAAACCCGGAAAAATGGTGGTTGAAATATGGCGAACTAACACGGTAATTTTGGCAATTATCTAATAATGCTTTGGTTAGTGCAGCGGCCACGACTTGTCGTGGCCCTACGACGTTGCTGCCATTCGCAATGCCGGTGCCTCAGGTAGGGTCACGATACATCGTGACCGTGCGAAAAAAATGCCCAACCGATACAATCCTTATTTTCTATTTCTATAAACGAAATACAGCAGAACGTTGCATCAAAAAAAAATTAAACAGCTTGGGTTATCCAGCGGCCACGACATGTCGTGGCCCTACGACGTAACTGCCATTCGCAACGCCGGTACCCCGGTAGGGTCACGATACATCGTGACCGTGCAAAAGACCAACATGTATTGCGCAACGTTAATTATAACCTGCCAAATTTCGAGGCACGCTGAAACCTTTCCAAAAAATTTCAGTTTATTTACGTGTGGAAGAAAACAACGTCATAAAGGAACAACACCCCATGCAGGAAACGCTCGATCATCGGCTGACAGAACGGAATATCAAACCCACGGCGGTGCGATTGCTGGTATTGAAGGCGTTTATGGCGCAGGAGGCAGCTATCGGTCTGGCGGATTTGGAGAACCGGTTCGACCATGCCGACAAAACGACCCTGTACCGTACCCTGAAAACCTTCGAAGAGCACAAGCTCATCCACAGCATCGACGATGGGACGGGCGCCCTGAAATATGCGTTGTGCCAGGAAACCTGCGATTGCGCCCCGGAAGATTTGCATGTCCATTTCCTCTGCACGGTCTGCAACAAAACATTCTGCCTGAACGACACGCCCATCCCCCAAATCAACCTGCCGACCGATTTTAGTCTCGACAGCGTCAACATGGTGGTGAAAGGCCTCTGCTCCGACTGCCGGTAAAACCCTTCATTTTCATCTCGCTTCACAACTGCTGTGTACTTTTGCAACCCGGTTGCACAGGCTCTCGCCGTATCTTTGTGTCCATAAGAAGAGGATACAACCATGAAAAAATATCAGCTGAAGAATCTCGATTGTGCCAACTGCGCCGCCAAAATAGAAGATGGCGTGGGCAAACTCAGCGAAGTACAATTTGTGAATGTCAACTTTGCCAACCTGTCGATGACCATCGAAACAGACGACATTGACCTGGTGCGGCAGAAGATTCGCGAACTGGAACCAGACGTCGAAGTCACCGATAACGAAACCGCCCCGCAACTGATTGCCAAAAGCGAACTGGCCGAGAACCGCGGAACGCTCATCAAAGCAGGCATCGCTACGGCGCTGTTGGTTTTGGGAATCATATTCAAGGACGTGCTGGCTCAAACGCCCTATCACCTGGCAGAATATATCGTCTTTGTCACGGCCTGGCTCATCAGCGGTTGGAAAGTAATTGCCGGCGCTGTCCGGAACATCGTCAAAGGGCGTGTTTTCGACGAGCAGTTTTTGATGACCGTCGCCACGCTGGGCGCGTTTGCCATTGGTGAGATGCCTGAAGCGGTTGCCGTGATGCTCTTTTACGTAGTGGGCGAACTGTTCCAGGACATTGCCGTGGGCCGCTCCCGGAAATCCATCAAAGCGTTGCTGGAAATCAAGCCCGAATTTGCCAACGTCAAACAGGGAGCAGAAATCAGGAAAGTGTCCCCCGAAGAGGTAAACGTCGGTGATGTGATTTTGGTAAAAGCCGGCGAGAAAGTCCCGCTCGACGGAACAGTGCTCGAAGGCAGCTCGTTTGTCGATACGGCAGCGCTGACCGGCGAGAGCGTTCCCCGCAAGGTAAACGCCAACGATGAAATTATGGCCGGGATGATCAACCAGTCGGGCCTGCTGACCATCCGGGTGAACAAAACCTTTAGCGAATCATCCATCTCGAAGATACTGGAGCTGGTCGAGAATGCGACGGCCCGGAAAGCCCGAACCGAGAAATTCATCACCACCTTTGCCAAATACTACACGCCGGTGGTGGTTATCGGTGCCCTGTTGCTGGCCGTGTTGCCGCCGCTGTTCATCGCCGGAGCCACCTTCAGCGAATGGATTTACCGCGCGCTGGTCGTGCTGGTTATCTCCTGCCCCTGCGCCCTGGTCATCAGCATTCCGCTGGGTTACTTTGGCGGCGTGGGCCGTGCCTCCAAACACGGTATCCTGGTGAAAGGCTCGAACTTCCTCGACGCTTTAACGCACGTAAAAACGGTGGTCTTCGATAAAACCGGTACACTGACCCAAGGCGAATTCAAGGTCACGAATGTCGTTACCGTGAATGGCTACGATGAACAACAGCTGCTGGAATTTGCTGCCATCGCCGAGTCGGGCTCGAACCACCCCATTGCACAATCCATTCTCGAAGCCTGGGGAAAGCCAGTCGATGCAGCTAATGTCTCTACCGTGAAGGAGATATCGGGGCATGGTGTGGTGGCTACCGCGAATGGCAACACCATCCTGGCCGGAAACGACAAGTTGCTGCACCGCGAACTCATCGAACACGATAGCTGCGATGTGGAAGGAACAGTGGTGCATGTGGCCGTCGATAAGACCTATGCCGGCTACCTGGTGATTGCCGACCGCATCAAGGAGGATGCCTTTGATGCTATACGGAAACTTAAGAAGCAGGGCATCAAAACCGTGATGCTGACCGGTGACGAAACATCGGTAGCGCAATCGGTGGCCGAAAAGCTGCAGCTCGACAGCTACCATGCCGAACTCCTGCCGGAAGACAAGGTACGGCACATCGAAGCATTGCTCGATGGCGAACACAAGGTGGCCTTTGTAGGCGACGGTATCAACGATGCGCCGGTGATTGCCCGGGCCGACGTGGGTATGGCGATGGGCGCACTGGGTTCCGACGCCGCCATCGAAACGGCCGACGTGGTGCTGATGACCGACTCTCCCGCCAAAGTGGTCGATGCCATCGACGTAGCCGGGAAAACGCGCCGGATTGTCTGGCAGAACATCATCTTCGCCCTAGGCGTGAAGGGCATCTTCATCCTGCTGGGAATTGCCGGCGTTGCCAACATGTGGGAAGCGGTCTTCGGTGACATGGGAGTAGCGTTGCTGGCGGTTTTCAATTCGATACGCGTCCTCCGGGAGTAAGTTTTCGGGTTGCACTGCAAGGTTACTATTGCTTCTGTTGTTACTATTGTTACTGTGGTTACTGTTGTTGGGAAAAAGACACTAGACTAAATAGAATGGTCTTTCGATTGTTCATTACTCATTTTTCATATACTCTGTTAAAAAACAAAATTTCAAGCCACTTTTTGGGAGTAGATGGTATTATTTTTTCTTTCTCTAGGGTCAAGACAAACGTAGTCGAGACTATATGGTGTCTTGTTTTTTACAACGCTATAAACCGTTCTGAGTAATTTATTTGCAATATTGTTCATGATTAGATAATGAGGTTTTCCTTCCATCTTTTTCTTTTGATAGTAAAGCTGATATTCTTTGTTATGCTTGACGGCAGATTTGGCTCCCATGTACAGCAATGTTTTTAATTTTCTGTCGGCAAAAGGGCTTGTTCTGCGTTTTCCAACCATTTTGCCCGATTCATTAGGAAAAGGACATACGCCTGCGAATGATGATGCTTTTCGGGCTGTGTCAATAATATTAAAGTTGCCTGTTTTAATAATCAGATCGGTTGCGATAACGGGCCCGACACCTTTTACACTGGTTGCCAGCCGGTAACTTTCGTTAAGGTCTTCATTGGCCACGATGATAGCCTCTATTTCATTCTCGACCTCTTTGATTTGATGGTCAAGGTTTGACAGCGCTTTTTCTGTATGATGTTTGACCGAGATACTTTGCATTGGACTAACCGAACGACTGTGTACTCCAGTACGCAAAATTTTTCTTGCATTGACCAGCTGGGAGCGTAACGCATACAACGATTTCAATTCGCTAATCTCTTCTGAATCGTATACTTTAAAAGAAAGCTTATCGATGAACCTTTCGCCATATTCCCTGATCCTTGCAGCATCAATTGGGTCTGATTTTCCTTTAACTAAACCAAGGCTGTGCTTAATGGTATAGCCTGGAACCAAAGCAATTTTTACGCCAACCAGGTTACAGATAGCCACCAGTAAATCCCCATAGGTCCCTGTGTTTTCTGCACACAAGACACCATCATCTGCAACCGAGGATAAAAACTCCGTTATGTCCCCTAATCGGTTTTTTACCTGTTTGTTTTTTCCTTCTCCATTCTCATCAATGTAATGAACATCGAACTTTTTCATTGATAGATCAATTCCGTATACTTGCATAAATCTTTTTTTATGCTCCGCATTGAGTGGCTGAAATCGTGATAATGGGTTCTGCCCTAAATACTCTCTGGCTTTAACTCAATAATCTGCTGTACTTAATATGAAAATTAGATTTTATCTGTTACTAAATTAAAAGTTAAGGCAGCAGATGGAGCTTTTGCATAAAAGTATTTATGTTTTCCCGTTTACCTTCGATTTTTATTCTAATGCAAACTAACGATTACTAATTGTTTTAAGGGTTTCAGGTTGCACTTCTGGGTTGCAAATGTTCCTGTTGTTTCTGTGGTTACTGTTGTTGGAAAAAAGACACTAGACTCCAGACATTAGACCCCAACGCACAGTCGGGATTTCGCTTTGCTCAACCATAGACGATAAAGAACGGTCTTTCGGTCTTTCGATTTTTCATTTCTCATCGTTCATTTTTCATTGAAAATCCTCCTCCGGCCTTCGGCCACCTCCTCCTGGAGGAGGACAGTGTCTTGTCCTGAAATAGGTTTACACAAAAAGTAAACTTATGGCAGGATTTAGTATGTATAGCGAGAGGTTTATAAAACAAGTCGTTAACGAAGTACAAATGGGGCTTATTACCAAAGAAGCAGCCCGACGGAAGTACCATATCAAAGGACACACAACAGTTTTAAAATGGATTCGTAAATTTGGTAATGAAAAGGTTTATTCTGTTGGTATGGAACCGGATGATAAAATCTCCAAAACGGCCCTTCTGAGACGTATTAAGGAGTTAGAAAAACAACTGGAAGATGAAAAACTCCGCTCCGAAGGATTTTCACAAATGATCGATATTGCGGAAAAGCAATTTCACATTCCGATCAGAAAAAAGTCCGTAACCAAACGGTCCAGGCGTTAAAGTATTGCTATCCGCGCGTTGGTCTGGGCAGGATATGCCGACTGTTTGGTTTCACCAGGCAAGCTCATCATAAGCATTATAAAAAGCAGGAACGGGCGATTGTCGAAAATCACATTATTGTTCAGATGGTTAATGAAATTAGAAAAGAGCATCCGAGAATGGGAACCCGAAAACTATATCATCTACTCAAGCCTGATTTAGAAATGCTCGGCATTAAGATGGGACGTGATGCTTTGTTTGACTTACTTTCCACTGAAAGAATGCTGATCAGAAAAAGGAGGCGACAACACATCACTACCAATTCCCATCACTGGTACAGAAAGTATCCCAACTTAATCCAGGGGTTCATACCTTCCGGCCCAAACCAGCTATGGGTAAGTGATATTACCTATCTAAAAACGCATTCCGGTTTCCGGTATTTATTTTTACTGACAGATGCCTATTCAAAAAAAATATTGGGATACCATCTGGCCATTGATCTGGATAGCACACATGCTGTTGCCTGTTTGCAGAGGGCTTTAAAAAGTCTCGGTCAACCTGTCGCAGGATTAATACATCATTCAGACCGGGGGATTCAGTATTGTTCTAAGGAATATGTCAACCTGCTTCAGGATTACCAAATTCAGGTTAGCATGACAGAGAACAGTAATCCACGAGACAATGCCATTGCCGAGAGAGTTAACGGTATTCTTAAAGATGAATATCTTCATCTCGAAGTAAGCAAGAACATCATTTTCACAAACAGTCAGTTAGAAAAGACAATAAACAAGTACAACAATAGACGTCCGCATCTGAGCTGCAATATGCTCACACCGGAACAGGCACATCTCAGATCGGGTACACTCAAAAAAAGATGGAAAACCTATTATAAAAAACAAGTAAATTTAAATGTCTAACCTGTAAACTTTTTTCAGGACGATACACATGCGCGAACGACAGCTCTTTCAGCAGCTTTTTCGTCTGGATTGAGCTATTTGTCCATGCCTGAGCAACGCTAGCTGAATTGCCCGTAGGGCATCCAGTATTGTAGCAGATAGCACCTCACGTGCCAACATACTCCGTAGGAGTTTCACAAAAGGCTCCACGCTAAGACCGCAAAGATTTTCGCAAAGGGCCGTTAGACTTGCATTTTAATAGAGGAGTAAGTTTGGTTATACTCATAGCATAAATAAGAGACTCCCGTATGTAGCGTTACCTTTAGCAAAGGACCAGGTTTTAAACCTAATTTGCGTATTAAGAACTACATACGTTTGAGTTAAAGCCAGAGAGTATTTAGGGTATAACCCATTATCACGGTTTTTGCCACTCAATTGGAGCCTCTATAAATAAAACACTATGAGACAAATTTATGGTATCGATCTTTCAAAGGAAAAGTTTAATGTGAATTTTCTTTCTGAAGAGGGAATTATTAAAGAATTGGAAGTTAAAAACAACTACAATTCTATTTGTGAGTTTTTATCTGATTTACCTTCAAGTTCAACCTTATGCATCGAACATACAGGCATTTATGGTGACTTACTTATTTTTCTTGCTAACTGTTTTGAAGTAAGCATCAGTGCTGTTTCTGGCTATGAGATTAAGCACTCATTGGGTCTTCAAAAAGGGAAAAGTGATCCGGTAGATGCAGCCAGGATAAGAGAGTATGGGGAACGGTTTTCTGATAAACTAAGACCGGCTGAATATGCAGATGAGACCATCCATGAACTTCGTGAGTTACACAACTTACGGCAAGTGTTGGTGAAAAACAGAAAGATACTTTTAACGCAAGGGAAAGACAAAGGCAGGCTTCCGTTCAAGTCATTAAGAGCTCACTATATCGCAACTGAGGTGATCGCTGATCTAAGTGAACAAATCAGTTCAGTTGAGCAAGAAATACAGAAAATAATCAACGCCAACCAGGAATATGCTCAGAACAGTGAACTTATTTGCAGTATAAAGGGAATAGGACCTGTTACAGCCAATGAGCTAATCATAAAGACACATAACTTTACAAAGATCCGAACAGCCCGCCAGGCTGCTTCTTTTGCAGGAATTTGTCCCTTCCCTAACAGTAGTGGCAAGATGGTAAAAAAGCACAGAATAAGTTCAATGGGTGATCGATCATTAAAAACACTTCTGTATTTATGTTCAACATCTGCGATCACTTACAACAAAGAGATGAAAAACTATTATATCAGAAAGAAAGCAGAAGGGAAACCTTCTTATTTAGTACTAAATAATGTAGCCAACAAACTACTGAGAATAATTTATGCGATCCTGGAATCCGGACAAAAGTATGATATAAACTACTTGTGTCTTGATCCCAGAATAGCTGACAAAAAAGTAGCCTGAAAATTTGGATTAATCAGAGTATACGCAAAAACGTCCACCGATGACACGACTAAAGAATGAAGGAGAACCGCGGATAAGCTTCCAATTATTTTCTGCAGCAAGTTAGCACGCTGTCCCCCTTTGGAGGGGGAATTAAAGGGGGAGGATAAATTTCTGATTGTCCATTTCTCATTTTTCATTGAACAAATCCTCCTCCGGCCTTCGGCCACCTCCTCCGAAGGAGGGCATTCGCGAACGGATTGCGCGTTAATGAAATACCAGTGGTTAAAAGCGGCTGATATAGATGAAGCTTATCCGGCGAGATGAGCTTCGCACGCCGGCGGGGTCGCCGTGGAAAAAAGTATGTACCCAGAACATATTTTAGGGTCCGCCGTTTAAAAAAGTATGTCCCCCGAACATTTTTTGAGGTGTGCCGCGTGAAAAAGTATGTATGCTTAACATGTTTTAGCCATCGCTGCGAAGAAAAGTATGTATGCTCAACATATTTTGGCCACCGCTCCGGGAAAAAGGATGTGCCCTCTGCGGTTTTCCGGCAGCGCTCCGGACAAAAGCGGGTGTGCTCCACAGCGAAACCTCTTAACCTTCGAATTGCATCCTCGTTATTTCCAGGCAACAGAAAGCTGTTCCTGATTGCCCGATGCTTGTTTCTATTTCACATGCGCCTGTTTCCATTTTGCAGATAGCTGTTTCCTTTAAACAGGTGCTTACTTCCATTTTTACCACGCTTGTTTCCATTCAACAGGTCGATACTTCCATTTGCCCGATGTTTGTTTCTTTTTCACATACCGTTGTTTCCATTCTGCAGATAGCTGTTTCCTTTTAACAGGTGCCTACTTCCAATTTTACGTTGCTTGTTTCCATTTTGCAGGTAGCTGTTTCTATTCCGCAGATGGTTGTTCCTGTCATTACACCTCGTTGTCTTCTCTCAACCAGGGCTGTCTTTTTCCCGCATACTGCCGTTTTCCGGTTCACACCCGGTTACTTTTTAAAAACCATGGTTGTCTTCTTTTCACGACGAACATTCTTTTAAAAACAGCCGTCTGCTTCTTAAAAAACTTCTCATATCCGCTGTTTGAACAAGAGGATTCTTTTAAAACACATCTTTATCTCTATTTGACACGGAGATGTTCTTCTTTAAAACACAAGAAACAGGCTATTTTTTAATGTTATTCCTACTTTTGACGTATGGCCGGCGTACATGACAATTACAACCTATTTAATAAATTATTTTTAGCATATTTGCTTTGCAAAATCCCATTCTATGAACCGAGCCTATTATTCTAATTCGATACAAAATTTTCTTTCTTCATCCTCTAATGAAATAATTGGTATTCTCGCTAGAAACAACGAATTCTCATTAGACCGAAATCAACAGGATGCATGGTTATCCCAGATTAACATTTTAAAGGATGTACTGCATGCATATTCAGGCTCTATCTACTTTGAGTATTCAATCCCTAGAATGGGAAAACGAATTGATGTGCTAGTAATCATCCAGTCTGTTATATTCATATTAGAATTTAAAGTAGGAGAGAAAGAATATCATATGCATAGCATAGACCAAGTTTGGGATTATGCTCTTGATATGAAAAACTTTCATGAAACGAGCCACGATAAAATTATTGTTCCTATACTCATTGCTACTCATGCCAAAACTGCAGATCAACTTATTACTTCAACAGTAGCAGACGATAACCTTTTTGCACCTATAAGAAGTAATGTTTCATCACTAAGCGGTATATTGGCAAATGCCCTACAATTTTTCAACGGTGACAAAATCATCGACATTTCTAGTTGGGAAGCAGGACGATACCATCCAACCCCAACAATAATAGAGGCTGCTTTGGCTCTTTACAACAACCATACAGTAGCGGATATCTCCAGAACAGATGATAATGCGATCAATCTGAAAATCACTTCGCAAAAGCTTTCACAAATCATTGAGGATACGAAAGAACGATCAGAAAAAGCTATTTGCTTTGTAACAGGCGTTCCCGGTGCTGGAAAAACACTAGTTGGTTTGGATATAGCAACTCAGCATTTTAAGAAGGAAAGTGAGCTTTACAGTGTTTTTCTATCGGGAAACGGACCTCTAGTTAAAATATTACAGGAAGCATTGGCTCGCGACCAAGTTCAACAAGCTAGGGAAAAAGGTGAGAAGCTAAAAATAGGGCAAGCAAGAAGTGAGGTCAAAGCTTTTATTCAAAATGTACATCACTTTAGAGATGATGGTCTGAAAGACAATCGTCCTCCTGTCGAACATGTTGCACTATTTGATGAAGCTCAAAGAGCTTGGACCTTGGAACAAACCACTAAATTTATGCAACAGAGAAAAAATATTCCTGACTTTGAATTTTCTGAACCCGAGTTTCTTGTATCCTGTCTTGACCGCCATCAAGATTGGGCTGTAGTGGTATGTTTGGTCGGAGGTGGTCAAGAAATTAATACCGGAGAAGCAGGAATAAGCGAGTGGATTAATTCTCTGGAGCGCTCATTCCCGGAATGGAAAATATATATTTCTGATAGACTTACCGACAGTGAGTACAATGCATCCGAAGTGCTGACAAAAGTTAATAAACGAAACAATGTAGAATACTTAAGAGAATTACATCTGGCAGTTTCGATGCGCTCTTTCAGAGCGGAAAATTTATCGCTATGGGTTAAGCAATTACTTGATTTAGATACTGTCGAATCGAAACAAACACTTCAACAACTTCAATCGAAATATCCAATTGTCATCACTAGAGATTTAAACAAAGCCAAAAAATGGTTGCAAAAAAAAGCCCGAGGGAGTGAACGTTATGGTATTGTTGTATCCTCTCAAGCCCAACGACTGAAACCGTTTGCTATAGACGTTAAATCACCTGTCGATCCCATTCATTGGTTCTTGGATGAGAAAGATGATATTCGTTCATCATATTATTTGGAAGATGTTGCTACTGAATTTCATGTACAAGGCCTTGAACTCGACTGGGTATGTGTGACATGGGATGCGGATTTCCGATATACGCCTAAAGGATGGGAATATTGGTCCTTCAAAGGAAATAAATGGTATCATGTCCGGAAAGAAGAGCGTCAGAACTACCTAAAAAATGCTTACCGCGTGTTATTAACTCGTGCAAGACAAGGAATGGTGATCGTTGTACCCCAAGGTGACAAAGAAGACGCAACTAGAAACCCAGAATTCTACAACTCGACATTTGAGTATCTAAAAGAAATTGGAATTGAAGAAATAAAATGAGTTGAGTGTGACTTATCGTCGACAACAAGCAACACAAACATTGACTATTTTTAACAAAAAATGTCCAATGGTATTCGTATTCACTACTTACACCGAGATTCAGGGAACTATAAAAAATTTAATTATAAAGATTTTCTGAATACTCGCAATTTACCCATATCAGATATTAAAACAGAGATAGAAAGATATTTAATTGATGGAATGTTTTTTTACCCAGAAAAGGTAGGAATAGAGAAATTTGACTTTCATAAATATTGTGATGACTTTTCGTGGTATGAAGTTGAAGAAATTGAGACCACAGATGAAATCTCTTCAGAAGATAGAATTGAAGATTTCATCAACATATTAAAAACTAAAAATCACTAAACTATTTGGCTAGTTCCTTCCCATTTGCCACACCCAACCAAAATTTATACATTGGGAATGCTTTCGGGAATTCGGGAGCACTTCAATTACTATAAAATTGACTATCACGACCATCAAAAGACAATGAATCCGGTTTTCCGATAGCGGTCAATCACTACGATTTCCGTCCGGACGACCTCATGTAGAACAATAAATTTTCACACCATGACAAAAAGTAATTTGACCAATTTCTTCCTGCTACTGGTAACAATTTTTACGCTATCCATCATCTTTTCCCTGATTAATGCGCCGTCCCTTACGAGCCACACGTCGGCTGCTGCAATGGGCGATGCCGTTGGAAATTCCACCGGTATTTTTCTCAAACACATGTTAAGAATGACGATTGCACTGGCGGCTGCTTACCTGATTTTCATTAATCTGACGAAAAGCAGACTAACCAATTTTGTCCTGCTAATCCTGACGGTTTTCTTTCTATCCATCATCTTTGCACTGTTTGATTCGCCCACTTTTACCAGCCACATGTCGGCTTATGATGCCGGTTATGCCATGGGTAGCTCTACCGGAATTATTTTCAGGCACATGTTCAACATGCTCGGTACGCTGGCCTTTGCCTATCTGCTCCTGAGAAAGAGAATCGCGCGAAAATAAATACAACCGAATGGATAGAGAGGCCTGTGAGCCTCTCTTTTTTTGACTATTGCAGTTGTTAGTGCTTCGTTTGTGACGCTGTCAGGTGCGTTGCACGCTGACAGGTCTGCGGTTGGTTTGTATACCACCGTTAGGGTTTAACAACCACTGACGGGGTTCGGGGTGAAATCCTGTTGGTGGTCGGAGACCCCGACAGTGGTTTTTGGTGCTGCAACAAAAGCCCTGACTGGGTTCGGAACCCTGTCGGGGTTGGAAGCTGAAAACGGGAATAAAGTTGTTGGTTTTCGTTTCCGACGCTGTCAGGTGCTTTGCACGCTGACAGGTCAGCGGTTGGTTCTGGGAGCACCATCAGGGTCTGTCGACCACTGACGGGGTGTGCGGCGCAGGCTAAATCAATTAGCGGCCTGTTTGATACTCACGTGGTCGAAATAGTCTCCGGCTTCGAGGCCAATGAGCATCGTTCGTTCGGCTCCCGTGTTGTTTTCTTTTAACCGGACGAACAAGGTGTTCTTATCCCGTCGTTCTACGGTAAAATCATCTTCCTGTATGGTATAAGCATCCGCTTCGAGGTTGATGTCTGTCCGGTTGTAATAACTATAGGTGCTGTCCTGAAACGAAATTTCGTCTACCCACCACCAGTCTCCTTGTGTGTTGATGGTCACAGAGTCTGCCTGGGCCGTCAACTCCACACTCTTTGTTGAGAGTTTAATAATGTCATCCCATTTTCCAATCGGGTTTTCGTTGTCTTTACATGAAATCAGCAAAAAAATGCCGATCACCAGAATCATCGCTTTCTTCATCGTCACAAAATTAGGGTTGGTTTACATTCGGTTCAAACTTCCTGTTTTTTTGAACTTCTCTTACCAGATGAATATGGTTGCCAAAAGGTTGCGCTCAACCACGCGATGGGCCGGCAGCGAACGCCTGTGTTGGCTCCGATGCGAAATACCAGCCGGCCCTCATTTGCTCAAACCAAACATTATGGGTAAATTGGGCATGATGTTTCTTTTTGACCAGGGAACAGATATAACGTAAGTTATTTGCTTACGACCACGTAGAAGCAACATAACCGGTGCATCCGGGAGCAGGCAGCAGTGGCGGCCGGCAACGGAACACACCATACGTTGAACGAAAAACTGACGCCATGACAAAAAGTAAAGTTTTTGACCTCGTTCTTGTTATCGTGACAATCGTCTTCCTGTCAATCCTGTTTACGGTGATTGACCTCTCCCCTTTCCAACACGACATGACGGCATACGATGTGGGCTACCAGCTGGGGCATTCCACACACGTGATGTTGAAATACATGCTAAAGCTTACGCTGCTGCTGGGACTCGTGTTCCTGGTATTCCGGCTGAAGAGCAAATAGCGGCCAGCCTCTGTAACGACCTTTAACCTTTCCAACAAAATGATAAGACATATGATGCTTGGGCTTTCCCTCCTGATATCGGTTCAGGCGGGAGCACAGACCGGAAGTCCGGCAAGGCACTCCGGTTCGCTGCCAAACCTCAATGAGCGTTTTACAGGCGGTGAAGATCAGCTACGGCTGTACCTGGGCGAAACGACCACTTACCCGGCCGAGGCCGTCGTGCGGGGACGCATGGGCCTGTCGATTGCCGCGGTGACGGTTACCCCGAACGGACGGGTGGCCGCCATTACCATCATCAACTCGCTGGGCGATCCCATCGACAATGAAGTGACAAGAGTGCTGCGGGGAACGGACGGGCGCTGGCACAAAATGCAACCGAACTACGACACAGAAACTTTTTACATCCAGCTGCGGTTTCAACTGGCTCATCACCCGTTTTACTCCCCCGACATCAGCGGACCGAACATTATGTCACCGTTGGACATCACGGCGTCAGGGGCACCGGAAACGTCGACTCATCACATTCTTACCGACGGTAAGCTGGCCCACCGCATGCAGGTAGCCATGGAGGCGTCGGACTACGCGCTGGCGCTGAATCTGCTGGACGAGGCCATCCGGCGCAACCCGTACAACCTGGATGCTTACCCGATGCGGATTACCTGCAGCCGGCACCTGTATCAACGCAGTCAGGCCATGAAAGATGTCCGGAAGCTGAAAAGGTTCATGAACCAGGAGCCCCTGGCGTCGTTTGCCTCCGACAAGGATACACAGTCGAGCACTCGATAGCGCGTTGGTTGTTATGCTCACGCTATTGTTGATAAAATGCGGCATTTTGTCCGGGAAAAAGTGAAACCCTGACCGTTTTGTGCCGTAAGTCACATAAGGAAGTTACCTGACAGATGGCCTATTCCCTTTCCGGGAAAAAAAATTTCACGAAGACATAAAAAAAGTGAAACTGTGTGTAATGAAATGGTATGACATGCTACTGATACACCAGTTTGACTATGGTAGATTCAGGGATTGATTCCCAAACCTGGATACAAATACCATCAACCTCTCTTAACAAAAAGCCCCACCGCCATGGGGCTTTCCTCTTTTTTATCAATCATATATTCCACAAATAATCACAGATTAAATTCACGGATGTACACAGACGAATCAGTGTTATGGGTGGTCAGCTATTTGCGGTTTTTGCGTGGAGTCTATTCATATTTCTTTTACCGCGAAGAACACCTGTGGTTGCACAAAGGGGATAGTGCACTTAGTGGTTAGTTATTCAACTCCTAACCGGAGTTGTATCTCTTTTTAATTTGCTGGACCACCGGTTCCACCGGCGGTGAAGAATGATTTATCCCTTCGGGAATTTTTGCGTGGAGCCTTTTTACCACTCATAACACGAAGATAGACTGTGTACTTTGTGCTTTCTTTGCGGGCTTTGCGTGGAGCCTTTTTAATTCTTTTACCACGAAGAACACAAGGGTTGCACCAAGGACACAATGATGTCTACCATCGAAGCCAACAACACTTCCTACATTGTCCTTTTGGCTTGCCCCAAAAAAACGAATCCCGGTGGCCATCGGGAACGGGCCTACGCGCGTTTCGCCTATCGGCGATGTTGGGGGCATAACAATTAATTACCATCGATTGGCAATTTTTGGGGGCTTTGCGGGAATCTTTGCGGGCTTTGCGTGGAGCCTTTTGTGAAACTCCTACGGAGTAGTTGGGCCGCATAGCATTTCAACTACAATACTGGATGCCCTACGGGCAAATAGGTCAACCATATTCAGACATAAACAAACCTGTAAACAATTAATAATCGTTAGTTTGCATTAGAATAAAAATCGAAGGTAAACGGGAAAACATAAATACTTTTATGCAAAAGCTCCATCTGCTGCCTTAACTTTTAATTTAGTAACAGATAAAATCTAATTTTCATATTAAGTACAGCAGATTATTGAGTTAAAGCCAGAGAGTATTTAGGGCAGAACCCATTATCACGATTTCAGCCACTCAATGCGGAGCATAAAAAAAGATTTATGCAAGTATACGGAATTGATCTATCAATGAAAAAGTTCGATGTTCATTACATTGATGAGAATGGAGAAGGAAAAAACAAACAGGTAAAAAACCGATTAGGGGACATAACGGAGTTTTTATCCTCGGTTGCAGATGATGGTGTCTTGTGTGCAGAAAACACAGGGACCTATGGGGATTTACTGGTGGCTATCTGTAACCTGGTTGGCGTAAAAATTGCTTTGGTTCCAGGCTATACCATTAAGCACAGCCTTGGTTTAGTTAAAGGAAAATCAGACCCAATTGATGCTGCAAGGATCAGGGAATATGGCGAAAGGTTCATCGATAAGCTTTCTTTTAAAGTATACGATTCAGAAGAGATTAGCGAATTGAAATCGTTGTATGCGTTACGCTCCCAGCTGGTCAATGCAAGAAAAATTTTGCGTACTGGAGTACACAGTCGTTCGGTTAGTCCAATGCAAAGTATCTCGGTCAAACATCATACAGAAAAAGCGCTGTCAAACCTTGGCCATCAAATCAAAGAGGTCGAGAATGAAATAGAGGCTATCATCGTGGCCAATGAAGACCTTAACGAAAGTTACCGGCTGGCAACCAGTGTAAAAGGTGTCGGGCCCGTTATCGCAACCGATCTGATTATTAAAACAGGCAACTTTAATATTATTGACACAGCCCGAAAAGCATCATCATTCGCAGGCGTATGTCCTTTTCCTAATGAATCGGGCAAAATGGTTGGAAAACGCAGAACAAGCCCTTTTGCCGACAGAAAATTAAAAACATTGCTGTACATGGGAGCCAAATCTGCCGTCAAGCATAACAAAGAATATCAGCTTTACTATCAAAAGAAAAAGATGGAAGGAAAACCTCATTATCTAATCATGAACAATATTGCAAATAAATTACTCAGAACGGTTTATAGCGTTGTAAAAAACAAGACACCATATAGTCTCGACTACGTTTGTCTTGACCCTAGAGAAAGAAAAAATAATACCATCTACTCCCAAAAAGTGGCTTGAAATTTTGTTTTTTAACAGAGTATATGAACAATTAGAAATGAACAATGAAAAGTCGAAAGGCCATTCTGTATCGTCTAGTGTCTCGAGTCTGGTGTCTAATGTCTTTTTCCAACAACAGTAACCGGGACGTCCAACCTGAAATTCGTCAAGCATCTATCGTTTTAGTCAGGTTAGACAGAAAATTACCAACATCCGGAAGAAGCTTAAATCTTCCGTGAACGGTCGATTTTGTGTGGTGAATGCATCGATCTGTGGGATGAACGGTAAAATATACCGGTTGGAATCAAGGCAGAAAGACCAAATACCAAAGAATTAGTTACTTATTTTCTTGGAGTATTTAACAGTATCTGATAATTTAGACGGAGAAACGATACTAACCAGAATTATTTAACACGACAAAATCATGACCGGAAAAAAATTACGATTGGTGAATTTCCTGCTGGACACCATCATCTACCTCATTCTGACCCTGGCATTTATTCTGCTATTCAAAAACAGCATTCCCCAAGAGGATGTCAAATGGATATCGGTGTTAGCCTATTTCCTTTACTATTTCCTCTTCGAACTGCTGGCGGGGCGTACTCCTGCCAAATTCGTCACCCGCTCCAGAGTCTCATCCCTGGCGGAAACAGAAAACAAATTCTATTATTCGCTGCAGATTTTTGGACGTACCCTCATGCGATTCATCCCGGTTGATATCCTATCCTACCTGTTTTCTTTCAGAGGATTGCACGACTATATTTCCAAAACGACGATAACCAGGTTGTAGGTTTCGTCGGCTCTCAATAGTAATTCAACTAATATCATTATGAAAAGAAAAATTGTGAATGTAATCGGGATGTTGCTCATTGCTGCTACCCTGTCGAGTTGTGCTACTGTTTTCGGTGGTGCTGTTTCAGAATGTCAACGAACCAAACCGGCACCGGGTGAACCTGCCAGACCGGTGCGTGCCGTAGCTTTAGTTGCTGACATTCTCCTTTTCTGGCCGGGTGCCATTGTTGACTTTGCCACCGGCGCTATCTACAAGCCTTGTGACAACAACGGTAAATAATCAATTTTGAAAAACCAGGCGCAGATTGCTTTGGTAATCTGGCCTGGCTTATTTGCTTTCCTATCTCCTCCTGCCGATCTTCTTCACATCTTTCCCTCAAAAAAATTATTCGAGCTGATAGACAGGCTCTCAATTGCTTTTAACACAGTTATCCTGTGACTTCCCAAAAACATCCCGCCTGCAACCGCTGTTTGAGTAACACAGAAACACAAACACGCATCTTATGATTACAGAACTGGATAAACAGACAGCCCTCGTGCTGATTGATTTGCAAAAAGGAATTCTGGCCGGTGAAAAGGCGCACCCGCTGGAAGGTGTACTGAGAAATGCGGCGGCCCTGGTAGATGGATTTCACCAGGCAAGTTTGCCGGTGGTGATAGTCAATGTAAAACCCGACGGCGCAGCCTGGACTTGTTCCCGGAAGGATGCCCAAATGCCTGCCTCAAAGAAACCGGACGACTTCACCGAAATCGCCGACGAGGTTCCTACCCGACCGGATGACATTTTCGTGACCAAGCATACCTGGAACGCCTTCTTCGAAACGGAGCTGCATGACGAGTTGCAAAAACGCAACGTCACCGGTATTGTTCTGGGAGGTGTGTCAACCAGCATTGGTGTAGAAGGAACGGCTCGTGCCGCCGCCGAGCTGGGTTACAACGTCAGCTTTGCGACCGACGCCATGACCGACCGGATTCTGGAGGCACACAACAACAGCCTGCAGTACATCTTCCCGCGCATCGGTGAGTCGGGTACGACAGTGGATATTCTAAATCAGCTTCCGCAGAAAGGATAACATGGGGGAAGGCATCGACAAAGAGCGGTTAGACGGAAAATTATTGTTCCCGCTGGTATTGGGAACCATGATGAATCCGCTCAACTCGACGATGCTGGCCACTGCCCTGACGACCATTTGTCACCAGTTTTCCCGTGACGTCAGTGCCGGGGCTTTCCTCATTACACCGCTCTACGTAGCCGCTACCATCGGGCAGCCGCTCATGGGGCGTCTGGCCGATATTTACAATCCCAAAGTCATCAACCGGTTGGGATTTATTTTGGTATTCATCGCAGCACTCATCGGGGCATTCGCTCCTTCGTTTGCGTGGCTCATTGTATCGCGGGTTATCCTCGGATTCGGAACGTCGGCTGCATATCCGTCTACCATCGCCATTGTTTCGCACCGGTATCAAAGTCAGCAACGCGCCGTACCCGGAAGAGTGCTGGGCATTATCTCCGTTGCCAACCAGGTGAGTATGGTGCTGGGGCCGATCCTTGGCGGCGTCCTGACCGATTGGCTCGGCTGGCAGGGAATCTTTCTCATCAACATCCCGTGGGTACTCAATGCGCTCTACTTCTCGCGAAATATTCCATCCATAGAAAATAAAGATACGTCCTCCGTTTCGTTGCTGAAAAAAATCGATGCCACCGGCATTGTCCTGATGGCGGTCCTGTTGATTTCGTCCATTCTCGTCCTGACGCAGCGACCATTGCACTTTGTTTATCCAGTGGTAGCCGTTGTGTCGCTGGTAGTGCTCATTTGGCACGAAAGCCGGCAGACCAATCCGTTCCTCGATGTAAAACTTCTGTGGAACCAACCTTCGCTCTTTTGGGTGTACATCCGCACCACCGCCACCACCTACATTCTTTACCTGAGTTTGTACGCCCTGCCACAATGGGTGGAAGCGGTGAAGATGATGTCACCGTCGCAAACCGGTCTCATTATGTTTCCCATGTCAATCATGTCGGGCGCTGCCGCCATTTACATTTCGCGTTCAACGAATAACCTGCGCATGAATCTGGTGGGTGTCATCACCATGGGCCTGGCGTGGGGCGGACTGTTCTATCTGCACGAAGCGATTCCTATCTGGCTACTCGTTATCGTCATCATGCTGACCGGCTTGGCTGCCGGCGTCAATGGCATCGTCAACCAGGCGATGATTAGTGTGGAAGTTCCGCAAGCCAAGACGGGCGTTTCTTTCGGCCTGTACCGGACCTTCGGATACTTCGGAGCCATCATCTCGGGAACACAAATTAAGAGCGTTTTCCGCGGAGGCGTCACCGATAAAAGTCTGCATCTCCTGTCCATCTTTGCACTCGCTTCGTTTATCGTGATGGTTGTCCTCTTATTCGGAACACTCATCCGGCAACGGAAACAGTTGAAGATAGGTTAATCAAGTTACAGGTTACAGGTTGGGCTTCGAAGAATGTTACCACTTGGTGTTCTTTGTGCCGAACTTCGTGTCCATTGTGATAAAAAAGGCTCCGCGTAAAAATTCCCGAAGGGATAAATTATTCTTCACCGCGCTTGGAACCGGTGGTTCGGGCAACAATCATCTCAAGCAACTCCGGTCAGCAGTTGAATAGGGAACCACAAAATGTGCAAAGATGCATCAGACCAGATGCGGTTTCTGTTGTTACTGTTGTTGGAAATGTTGTAAGTGTTAGGTGTTAAGAAAGACTTCTAACATTCATCTATACATTCGCCTTCACCATAAATATAGGGACACATAATCACACTCCAAAGCACTCATTTTGGGGTTGCAGATTCGGCTTGGATTTATTCCTATTCATCGTTGTTTCCGCCTTGATACTTCTCAAAGGAAGTAATATGCAGATCCTTTTGCGGGAAGGGGATGGAGATGCCTTCCTTCAACAGGGTATCATGAATCATGAAAATCACTTCACTTTTGATGATGATCCAATTGTCAAAATTTTCCGTCCAGAAGAGCATCCGAAAATCGAGCGAGCTTTCCCCCAGGTCGTTAAAAAGAACAAGAGGCTTCGGCTCCTTTAATATGTCAGGATGTTGCTCGAGGATATCCAGAAGTAACTTCTGTACCTGATGCACATCGGAGCCGTACGCCACGCCTGAGATAATTTCTATCCGGCGCTTCCGGTCAGAAAGGGTCCAGTTGATTACTTCGTTTGATATCAGGTTGGCATTCGGTACCACTACTTCAGCGCCGTCGAATGTCCGGATGTTGCTGGAGCGAATCCCCATCGATTTCACCGTTCCTATAAGCGTTCCCACCTCAATGGTATCGCCAATCTGAACAGGACGTTCAAACAACAGAATGATACCTGAAACAAAATTGTTAACCACATTTTGGAGTCCAAAGCCAATACCCACGCTGAATGCACTAAAAATAATCGTAATCTGATTGACAGGCATCCCCACCGCGCTAACCGCCAGGATAACACCAATGGTGATAAAGCTAAACCGAATGATAACCGAGATGATTCGCGGCACACCCTTTTTTAGCTTAGCCTTTTTTAGAAGATCGTCTTCCAGTACGCTCCTCAATGCTCCGGAAATGAATACAGAAAGCCAAATGATAAAAAAGAAAAGGAAAATATTCCATAAGCTAAAGGATAGGGTACCCAGCGAGAACCTATGGTTCAACACTGTATCGAGGACGTGATAGAAATCCTTGCTCAGGCGAAGCATTTGTAACATGTAATGGATCCAGAGCAATGCAGTAATTAGCATGACGATCAATACGGTTCTTTTTTTTAAAAGCTCTTTTCTTTTTTGAAGGAATTTTAAACATCGTGCCTGTTTCGCATCCACAAACAGCTGCAAAAAACCAATGATGGTGATGGCCGAGATAATAAGCATGATGCCTACCAATGTGTTGGAGATGGAAAGGTCAATTGCAATTTCAGCGATTCTCATTTGTCCTGACAAGGTGGTAACCAAGCCAACAACAGCGGCTGTGAGATGCAGCCAGATGATAAAAAAGACCAGGCGATGGAAAATGGGACTGGTGATACTTTTTAAGTCGATGCTCCTTAGTAGACGAGCCAAAAAGAGAACCTCAAGAATTCCCATGATCAATAAGATATAGCGATTCAACAGGCTCGATGGCGGAAAAATGTAAGTAGCAAACCGTAGTAAAACCAGTACAGCAAATACAACCAGGTAGCTATTGCTTTTCCTGGCAACGTGTGCCAAAATATCGACGATTGGAATCACAAGAATGACTATGCCCATATCCTGGAAAATCGGGGGTTATATGTTGAAAAATAATCCCGACGCGAAGATCCAGAAAATAATGGCCAGGCTAATGGGACGCTTCAATATAGCAAGAGCTGATTGCTGATACAGGTTAGGTTTTTCAAGCTCAATCACCTTACTCTTTCGGTAAATTACCACCAGGGCGACAATGAATACAACCAGAAAAATGAAATAATAGAGAAACCTGGATTGATTTTCATGAAAAAAGTCGACCAGTACCTGCCTATCTTCCCGAACGAATTCGGACAGATAGGTTTTCACGCGTAATTGCGAAAAATCGAAAAAATGCAGCGCATAGACCGGTGGGTAATTGCTTTCAAATAATGTTTGTTGTACATTTTTTCGGATACGCAACAAGTTGGTCAATGCAGTTTCAATTTTTAACGTGTATTTTGATGTACGGCTCAGCAGCGAAATCGCGTACTGGGTCCTGATAGACACCTGCCGCTTCACGCTGTCGGTCTGGGTGATGACGTGATCGACTGAATTCGATATAAGGGTGTCGCGATCATTCGATGCATAAAACGTCCGGGTCTGGGTCCATACGTTTTGAGTGTGATTAATTGTTAGATTGGAGGCTGCCAGCGCTTCGATGATATTCTGCAGTTTCTTTTCTTCCTTCGTCAAAATCCCCTGATATTTTCGCAGATTGTCTATCTGATAACTGAGATCCCGTGTCAATAAATGATCTGTGTACCTTGTTTTTTGCCTGGAGAGCATCCTATCGACTACACTAAGGATGGAATCATTTCTCACTTTCTCAGCCTCTAACTGCTGTTTAGTGATAAGGGATTGAGCTATCCTCGAAAGTTCAAATTGAGCCTTCACTGAAGCGACAGGAATTTTCTCTAAGAGAATGATGGCGCTGTTTATCGAGTCCCTGGCAGGAACCTTCACGCCCTGTGCAAAAGAGGCAATCGATGCATACAGGAGCACTGTCAGAAGGTATATTTTTCCGGAATTCAGCACATCGATAGTTTTTCAATTGTTTCTGGTTTCTCCAAAAGAAGAAAAGTAATTATTTACATTTTGAACGGACATTACGGTGAAGGACCATTCTATTGATTCATCAGGTATTCTGCAGCGGCTTCGTAGGCCGGTAAAGAGTAGGGATCATTCGCTGCATTGGCGGCAACTGGATGGGAAGCGAGGCGCACCAGTACCATCTGCGCCGCAGGATCGACATAGATCGCTTGCCCGTGGACGCCTCTTCCCATAAATGCGCCGTTCTTGTTTTCTGTGACCCACCACATGTCCCTGTAAGACCATCCTTTCAGGTTGGTGTACCCTGCCAGGGCAAAGCGTTTCGGATCACCGCCTTTCATGATATCCAATACAGCCTGTTCTGGAATGATTTGCTGGTCATTCCATACTCCACGATTTAATATAAGTTGTCCAAACCGTGCCAAATCGCGCAGGCCTGCATTCAAGCCTCCTCCGGCGAAAGGGGTCCCCAATGCATCTATCTGGTAATAGGCATCCTCCTCCATTCCCAGTTTCTTCCAGATTCGCTCCGACAGCAACTCCGATAACTTTTTCCCAGTCGCTTTGGAGATAATCCAGCCCAACGCTTCAGTGTTGGCTGTTTTGTAAGCAAAGGCCTTTCCGTGCTGCCCCTCTTTTTTGATAGTTTTCAGGTATTCGAAATAACCCACTGGACCGGTGTAGTCTCTGGGTTTGGGTGTCGGATTTCCGGCCGTTCCGAAAGCGTATATGTCCGCGTTGGGGTCGGCGTAATCCTCACTGAACCGGATGGCAGTAGTCATGTCCATCAACTCTCTGACCGTAGCCGTACCAAAGGCGGATTCTCTCAGTTCGGGAACATAGTGACTGACCAGTGCATTATCATCGAGAACACCTTCGGCGACAAGTATAGACGCCAATGTGCCTGTAAACGATTTCGTCAACGACATGATGGCATGGACCCGGTCTTCGGTCAATTCACCGAAATATTTTTCGTAAACCACTTTCCCTTTATGTAAAATGATGATGCCATCGGTATAGTTCTTTAAAAGCGATTCGGCAAACGTCATCTTCTCGTGGATATTCAAGGGGTAGAAGGTAAGGGATTCTATCTTCTTATCCAGTTCGTATTCCAATAGTTGTGGTGCCCCGATTCCCCGACTAACGTTGATGGTTGGGAAAAACTCTCTCATGTGGACCACACTCCATCGCAATGCCGGGAAACGAAAGAATGATCCATCGGCGGCACTGAGTCGCTTATCATTCGGCGGAGGAAATCCTTTCATCCAGTCAAAATTTTTTGGATCACTTTCTTCGGCAGTCAGCATCGCAACTTTCTGGGTGTTCTTATCTTTTGAAGTTGACGGTTGCTCACTTTCCGGTTTCCGAGCGCTGTTTTTACATCCTGAAAAAGCAAAAACGAGGATTACGATGGTAAGAAATTCTTTCATAGGTAAGTGATGTTAGCAGGTTGAACATTTCTTGAAATATATAAAATTTTCTCATTAATTACTGCTGTTGAGCAAGTTTCAAAAAGCCTAACTCTAAACTTCGGCAATTAAGTTACAGACGCCAGACCAAAGATATTTCAGATTGAGCCTTAAAGTTTCTGTTGTTACTATCGTTTCTATTGTTCAGGTGACAGGTTTGAGAACCTTACTCCTTACTCCTTACTCCGTATACCCTTATCCTATACCAGTTCGACCTGCCCATTCTCCCACTCTCATTTTCGGAGTACAGGTTTTAGTTTTCGAAAACCCATGTCTAACAAAACTTCTTCCTTGTTGTTATGGTTACCGAAAAGAAAAAAGACAATAACATGAGTAAATCCATCTTAATGACCGGTGCCGTACTAATGGCACTGGCAGTGATACTGGGAGCATTTGGCGCCCACGCCCTGAAGAGCAGATTAGCGACCGATATGATGCAGGTGTACCACACCGGAGTGCAGTACCAGTTTTATCACGCCCTGGGAATCCTGATTATTGGCGTTCTGTACCTACACTATCCTTCCGGGACACTCAGCTGGTCGGCCATACTGATGACCATTGGTATTTTGTTGTTTTCGGGCAGTCTCTATCTACTGGCGGTTACCGGTATTAAATGGCTCGGGGCCATTACTCCATTGGGCGGAACCAGCTTCATCATTGCCTGGATACTCTTTTTCATTGCCGTTTGGAAGAAAATGGGGTGACAGTGGACAATGAGAAATGAGAAATTAGAAGTGAACAATGAAAATATTCGGTATAAGGGGTAAGGTATAGGGAATAAGGGATAAGGTATAGTGTGCAAAGGTGAAATTAGCGGTTGCAGCGGTTTCAGGTTTCAGGTTTCAGGTTTCAGGTTTCAGGTTTCGCTTCGAGGAACGGTTGTTCTTTGCGTTCTCCGTGAAAATCTTTGCGGGCTTTGCGTGGAATAAAAGGAAGTTTCAGATTACATGTTTTGCTGGCTATATCGTGTTGAAAATTTCAATTTTTTTGAATTCAGATTAACAATAATATGAAATTCTTTTCGTTATGTTTAGAGTATTGACCTAACCAGGACACAAACAACAATAACGTTTCATATTAATTCAACAAAAATGAAAAAATCTGCATTCCTCGTCCTTGCTATTATTTTACCTCTTTTTGGCTTTTCCCAGTCATTCGATACATCCAACCTGCGCGTAGGCGGTGGTTTGGTATATGGAACCGATATCGATAATGTTGGTATTGACATCAACGGAGTCTATCAGTTCAACGAACAATGGGAAGGCGGAATTGCATTTACCCACTTTTTTGAAAAGAATTATGCCAACTGGAATGTTCTCGATTTTGACGGACATTACATCTTTTTTTACAGCGACAACAGCGGTTTGAACGTTTACGGTGCGGCCGGTTTATCAGTTACATTTGCCAAGATTGACATTCCGGGAACAACCTACACCGATCCCAATTTTGGAACCATCACGACTCCGGGCGTAACCGCTTCCGACAGCAACTTAGGTTTGAACATCGGTGCCGGTTTGAACTATGCCCTCACCGACCAGCTGAACCTGGCTCCGGAACTGAAAGTAACCATCGCGAACGGCAGTTATGTCAGAATGTGTGTCAACCTTCAGTACCGTTTTTAATATAAAAGATATTTCGCATAGGTGTCCTTGGGGTTAATATAAAAGGGAACCACACCCAACAAAAGTAACAGGGTGCAGCATTTTTTTGCTGCGCCCTGTTTTTTGTGTAACATCTTATGGACTATTTCATACACTCATCCACGATAGCTAATGGAACTCTCTACTTCATTTTTCCGTAAGACAACTGCGTAAACCGCAAAATCAGCCATTTGAGCCACCAACAGGCGGTCAGGCAAATTTATAAGCTGGTATCAATCACCCCCTCGCGGCGAATTTGAAGGGGCATTCCTTCCGACCTGTTCCATTTATGCGTAACTTTATGAAATGAAACACGTTAACCCCTTGCGATATGTCCAACGGTCACATAAATCTCTCTCCGTCCAAACCGCGTGAAGCACTTCTGATTATCGATATGCAGGAATGCTTTTTTGCCGATGCCAACGAGCCGGTTTACCACGAAAAAGAATTAATCGACAACGTCAATCAACTGATCGACAGCTTCCGTAAAAGGAACCGTCCCATCATTTTCATCCGGCACACCGAAGATGACGATGAAGAACTGAAGGAAGGCAGCAGAGCCTGGAAAGTTTACCACAAGCTCCGGCACAAACGGGACGACTATTTTGTGAACAAGGAAACGCCCGACTCCTTTTACCGTACTGAACTAGCGGCCATTCTGCAGGAAAACAAAATTGACACACTGTACATTACCGGACTGCAGACCGATTACTGTATCGACACCACCTGCCGAAGTGCATTTGCCAAAAACTACCACACCATTCTGGTACACGACAGCCACAGCACGTACGATAACGACTTCATGAAAGCCGAAGCCATTATCCGGTACCATCACAAAATCATTGGCCGTTGGTTTGCGGCGTTGCAAAGCACGGCTGAAATTATAGCTGGCACGTAGTTCCCGATTTTGTTAATCTCCGTCAGGATGAGTACATTTAATGGTACGCACCAAAAATCCTGACCTATGAGAACCGGCATCATTTACGTTTCAGGAATTACCGGAGGCATCCTCTTAATCTTCCGGGCCATCGGTATCATAGCCGAATTCAATGCCAATGCCTTTTTATTTTACTCCGGCTTGTTCCTGCTGTTTGTCGTTTGCATTCCAACCTATTTATACGACAAACATCTGCGAGACAAAGAGATCAAACAGATCATAGCATCATACAAAGGCAAGAAAAAAGCCCCGGTTCAAATAGAGGAAGGAACCTCCGAGATCGAAGAATGGGGCATTAATAATCCACCGTTCCGCGACCATCACTCCGGCTTAACCTGGGGAGGCGGTAATATTCACGCAGCCAATGCTTCGCGGGGAACACGGCGGAAGTTTCTGAAGAGACGATGACAGCTGTTGAACAGTGACCAACGAGAAATTTATCAGAGCCCAAAAACAGGCCGTAATCAGCCGACTGTCCAATAACATAATGCTAATTTCTTGTACCGTTGCAATAAGATTTTATCTTTAAGCGTGCCAATAAAAATAAACGAATCTGCGATTCCTTTGAAAATGAGACCTGACGCTTTATCAAACAAACCATCCCTGCAGTTTTTACCTTCCTTTTTTACCTGAAGCAGCAACTCATTTATCCGGTGAGTCTTTATCGGATCGTTTATTTTTTATGGGCATAAAAATAGGATAGTATCCTGATATTATTGCCCTTCGACTTACCTGACGAATATCTCGTTGAGATGCATCGTGGGTAATTTGCCGGATCAATCACAAAAATTCTAACTAATAAACAAGAATAATGAAAACTTGCTTCCTCCTATTGTCTGTGCTGTTGTTACTCGTGACTATACCCCAACAGGTCGACGCACAAAAAGAACCCAAAACAGGAAAGGTAAACATCCAGAACCTCGAAGCGACGCAATGTCCTACCGATTCGAACGCTCACGCATACTTCATTTTTGACTATGGAAAGGCCGATTTTGATTACATGGCCAAAAACGTTCGTACCAACGAAGCGGGAAGCAGTCAAACCGGTTTTCAACTTCACTTCAACCGGCATTTCCGAATCAAAATTCTCGACAACGAAGGCTTCGATTATGCCAACATTGAAATTCCGTTGTACCAGGGAGATAAAGATGACGAACTATCACAGCTGAAAGCTTATACTTACAACCTTGAAAACGGAAAGGTGGTAAAAGACAAGCTCAGTAACAAAGATGTCATGACAGAAGAAACCAGCGAACACTGGAATACGGTTAAGTTTGCCCTGCCTAACGTAAAAGCAGGTTCCATCATCGAGGTAGACTATACCATTCGTACAACTCATTTTTTTAATCTTCGCACGTGGTATTTTCAGCGGGATATCCCAATCTTAAACAGTGATTTCACTGCGATTATTCCTGAATACTTTCATTATAACAAGACTTTAAGGGGATATTATCCGGTGAAGTTCGATCAGGATAACCGGCAACAGAAGCTTACGATCAATGTTCATCAGCAGGCTCGGGGCCGCCTTGTAGATGAAGCCAGGTACACCAGTTCATTCAATTACACGGAGCATATTTACCACTACACCGCCGATAGCATTCCGGCATTTCCAAAAGAGAAATTCCTTCGGACAGAGGAGAATTATATTTCCAAGGTAGAATTTGAGTTGGAATATGTAAAATTTCCTCAGGAGCCCATACATTATGTAACATCGACCTGGGCAAATGTCGATAAAGATTTAACCGACAATCAATATTTCGGGAAGCAGCTCAACAGCGCAGGTTACATCCGGGACGCAGCTGAAGAGTTGAAGAAAAGCGGTGCTGGAGGAGTGCAAATGATGAACCAGGCATTCGAATATATCAAACAGCATATTGCCTGGGATGGCTCCGAAACCAAGTATGCTAACACGACCTTGAACAAAGCGCTTAAAGAGGGCTCCGGGAACTGCGCCGATGTAAACCTGAACCTTGTCAGGTTATTGCGCGAACTGGGCTTCAAGAGTTACCCGGTCATACTCAGTACACAGGACAATGGTATTATTCATCCGTCGCATCCATCTATCAGCAGTTTCAACTACGTGGTTGCCATGGTACTCAGCAATGGAAAAGCATACCTGATGGACGCCACTGATCAGGACGCTGAAGTGAACCTGCTTCCCATCCGCTGTCTGAACGACAAAGGACGAATCATTGGCGATGTTCAGGACAAGTGGATTAATCTGATGAACTATCAGCCCTTTACCATGACGTCCAGCGTTCTGATGATGATGGACAGCACGGCAAACATCAGCGGTCAGGCGAACATGAATTTAAAAGGCTACGGCGCCTACGAATTCAGGAAAAGAATCCGCAAATATGATTCGCCGGCGGACTTCATCAAAGCAATGGATGATAAAAACAAGCTGCAGAATGTCGACGGAATCAAAGTCAAAGGTCTCGACACGCTCTACCATAACCTGAACCTCACCTACAAATTTAGTGATAACCAGTTGTCGTCAAATCCCGGCGATATGCTTTACTTCACACCGGTTGTCATACCGTATTTCGAGAATAACCCATTCAAGCTTGACAAAAGGGAGTATCCGGTGGAATTCCACCATCCCTACCACATCCAACAAGTTCAGACCTATAGATTACCGGCTAACTACCAGCTGCAGGAAGCACCTAAATCCATCAAAATGGTTCTTCCGAATAATGAAGCACAGTTTGTTTTCCAGGTCCAGAATCTCGGAGGCAACCTGATTGTCAGTTCATCTCTGAACATTAACAAAAGTGTATTTCTACCAAGCGAATACGAGGCCCTGAAGAAGTTCTTCCAAATGATGATCGACAAGCAGCATGAACTGGTCGTACTAAAACACATTTAATGAAAAAACCATTGCTCACTTTTCTCTGCACTTTTTTCTTCAGCATCCCGGTATTTTCGCAAAGCAGCCGGGATGCTGCTTCTATTCCCGACTCCCTGAAAAAGCACGCTGATGCGGTCATCCGGGAATACAAGGTCACCTACCAACGAACGGGCGTCGGGAGCTATAGCAAGGAAGTTCATTTCGTTGCGACAATTCTGAACAGCAATGGAAGAGACGAAGCTAACCTCGCTGTGATGTACGACAAAAACTCCAACGTTTCCCAGATTGGCGGAACCGTCTATGACGCGCACGGAAAAACCGTTAAGAGACTCCGGAATAAAGATATTCGTGATTTTGCTTACAACGAAAGCTATACGCTTTTCGGTGATAACCGCGTAAAGTTCTTCAGGCCGGCTTATAAGCTCTATCCATATACCGCTGAATACTATTACAAAGTCAATTACAACGATTTGGTCGGCTTCGGTAACTGGGTTCCGGTTCCGGGTTATAACACTTCCGTGGAAAAAGCAGAAATTACGTTCATCACACCGGACAAGTTTCAATTACGACACAAAGAGCTGAATAACGATTTTGCTTTCGCTCAGACACACCAAAAAAATACAGTTACCTACCACTGGCAACTATCGGGAGTGAAAGCGCTCGAACGGGAACGACTGGCACCTGATTTCATGGATGTATTCCCTGTGGTCCTTCTTTCGCCCGACGAGATTTCCTATGAGGGAACAACCGGTAACTTTTCGACCTGGAAAGGATATGGCGCCTGGACCTATCAACTTATTCAAGGCCGCACGCTACTACCCGAAGAAACCATTTTAAAACTGGTCAGGCTGACTGACAGCATACCGGATAAACGGGACAAGGTAAAAGCAGTGTACCGGTATATGCAAAAGAAAACACGCTATGTCAACATCGCGTTGGGCATCGGAGGATTCCAACCGCTCAGATCTCAAGACGTCGATGCCAAAGGCTACGGCGATTGTAAAGCACTGAGTAACTATACACGGGCACTGCTAAAATCCATTGGCATCAATTCCTATTACACAGTCATCGGCAGTGGTAACTACAAGCAAATCAAATATCCGGACTTTCCCGGTGCCAGCCAGATGAATCACGCGATCCTGTTCGTTCCCCTGGAACAAGATACCGTGTGGTTGGAATGCACCAGTCAGCAAATTCCTTTTGGCTACATCAGTCTGGACAATGCCAATCGGTATGCTTTGCAGATTTCAGCAGATGGAGGAAAGCTGGTACGCACACCGAAGTACACAGAAAAAGAGAACCGACGGGATTCCCACATTCAGGTCAACCTGCAAAACAATGGTGCTGCATCATTCCAGCTGAATTCCAAATTCGAGGAAGGCGAGTTTGAAGATGTTTTTGGGGTCCTCCACTTGTCAGCAAAAGAACAAAAAGACGCCTTAACCCGCTGGTTAGATGTTCCGGGACTCACGATTCAAAACTTTTCCATGCAGGATATTTCCGCAGACACGGCCAAAGCCAGGCTGAATGTTAAAGGAGAAACGACTCGCTATGCCATGCCTACCGGGAACCGAATGTTTGTATCGACCAACTTTTTAATCGAGAACAGCTTTCCGTCGCATCTGGCAACGGATCGTCAGCTGGACATTTATCAGCGCACAGGTTATACTTACAAGGACACCCTGACCATCAACATCCCTAACGGTTTTAAGGTGGAATATCTCCCGGCAAAGAGGGAACTGTCCTCCTCATTTGGTGATTACGAAATCACCTATGGGCAAAATGGAGACAAAACCATTGAAGTAACCCGAAAAGTGGTCATTCACCAGGGAAAATACAAAGCCACCGATGTCAAATCCATCGACAATTTCCTTTCGGGAATCGCTACACAGGAACGACAGAAGGTGGTGTTGGTGAAGAAAGTAAAAAAGGAGACAATAAAAGATAATCTTTTTTGTCTCCCTTGATAGTTAAACGCTATTTTTGTTGTGTTACTTTTGCAGTATTATTTTCTCGGACTGATTGATTGTGTTTCCTTGAATATTAACGATATAGATTCCATCAGCCACATTCTCTAAATTTAGAGAAATCTGATTTTTGTATTCCATCAGATTAAAGCGCTTTTCAAAAACCAAACTTCCCTTTGTATTAACAACACTAATCACAATACCTTCCTTTTTGTCAGATGGTAACTCAATCTTCAGTAATCCTTTACATGGATTTGGATAAATTTTAAGCTTTGGGGCTGAATAATCAACAGATGCTGTAATCATCGAGGTAAACATTTTATCCGAACTTGTAACGGTTGTCTGAGCATTTGTTGCCTTAACACGATAATGATAAATTGTATTCGGTCTTAATCCTGTAATCGCAGCATCTACGTTTACAACACCATTACCAGAAATTTTATCAGGGGAGCAGGCAACAGAATAGCCATAATCGGTCGTGGTTCCAAACTCAAATTCAACATTCGTCTCAACTCCATAAGCATTAACTGAACCGTTTAGAACTGCACTGGAATCAGTAATACTGGTAGCGTCTTCAACTATCACTTGCGGCGTAACAATTTCAACCTCTTTCGTTGTAAATACGTTGTCACCACCATAAGCTATTCCATAGCCATTAGTAGCGTACGCCCGAACATGGTATTCCGTATTCGGAGTCAAATTTTCCATTTGACTTTCATAACTTCCTGTCCCACTTCCATCGGACGTATGAGAGTCATCAATTGTAGGATCAACTGATGTACTCCAACAAACTCCCCGTGCTGTGACCGAAGAGCCACCATCATCTGTAACATCTCCTCCTGATGAAGCACCCGTTGACGTAATATTATCAATAGCTTTTGTCTGAACAGTTGCTATAACACCTGAAGTAGTAAACACTACGTCGTCACCATAGGTAATTCCATTGTCATTGTTGGCAAGAAGTCGAGCATGATAGATAGTATTAAATTGTAGACCAGAGATCAAGGCTTGCACTTTGGTTGTGTCATTGCCGAAACCCATATCGGGATTACAATTAACAGTATTACCATAGTCATCCGTCCTTCCATATTCAATTTTTACACTAGCAGAAGTTCCAAAAGCAATAACCATCCCACTTAGCACAGCACTTGAATCGGTAACATTTGATACATTTTCACTCAAGATCCTTGGTGAAGTTGAATAATATTTAATGACCAAAATAGAATCAGACATCAAAGAGTCACATGTAGTTCCAGCAACCACCTTTACAAACACCGTGTCCATTTCCGTAAAATCATTATTCCAGGTAATTATTCCCTGGTTTGTTGATTGACGACTAAAGGTACCAGCAGTTGAGGGATAAACATACCAATGATACCATTGCGCATTTTCTACTGATTCGATATTGAAAAACGATTGTTCAATTTTGGCAGTATTAACACTATCCGGCCCATCCGGGATGCCAATCATTCCTAGATCGAGCGGTTTCAGAATATCAACTTGTATTGAATCAATAGAATTTAAATCACAGTCGGCTAGAGGAGTTGCAATAAGATATAACTCAACCTTTCCTTCGTCGATATCTTGAAATCCGGGTGTATATGCAGCTGACAGACTTGTTGAATCATTAAAATATCCATCACCAGAACTAGCCCAATAAATTGTTTTGTAATTCGCAGCCTGTCCGGATAAAATGACATTATCATTACTGCAAATTGTATCTTTATCTTTTTCTATTACCGCAGAAACGGTCCCAACAACAAGGACTTGTTTAGAGTTTGAATTTCCGACACCACTCTGATTCTCTCCAAAAACTTCTATAGTTCCTATTCCTTCAAAATCAGGATTCCAATCTACTGTAACAGACGGACCATTCCCATACAAAGTACCAGCTGTATCAGGATTAAGAGTCCACTTATAATAATCAGTATTAGCAAGTGTGTCAATACTGTAATTAATACCATTACTTCCTTTACAAACTGTATCACGCCCATGTATCAGTCCAGCATTCTCAGGTAAAATAGCTCCTTTCTGTTTCACTCTAATAAATTTATTCATGTCACCAGAAGAAACTTTTATGGTATCAATTCTCTCCCCTCCTTCATTTGAATCATAATCCACCTGTATGCTTCCTTCATTAACACCACTTTGTCCAGTAAAAATATGCAACCACTGCGAGCGCGTATTTGCTTTCCAATTCAAATTCCCTGTTCCTTTGTTACTTACTTCAATATTAAAAGAACCAGATAAATTACTAAGACTTACGGAATCAGCTGGAGCTACGTCCAAAATCGGATTAGCGACAACCATTTTAAATGAATATACACTAGACCAATCACTACTACCATCTTCAGAAACGGCTTGAACTCTCCAATAATAAGTATTATCCATTGGAAGTTGGGTAACAGATAAAGAATCTGCTTTTGTTGTCTGATCTATAATTACATTATCAAAATTTACATTGTCGGCAACCTGAATATGATAAACAGAATCAACAACAGGAGTAGTCCAGTACAAGATGGGAGAAAGTGTATTAATATCTGCACCATTTCCTGGGGTAATAAGTGTCGGAGGAATAAGCTTAACCGGCTTTTCAATTTTAACACTAACACTATCAAAAACAGATTCATTACCGCCATTATCTAAAACTGATAATTTGTAATAATATGTACTACCCGGTTCCAATGCATCATCTAAATCGATATACATTAACTGATTTGAGGGCAACAAGGCAATATTACTGTAAGGCCCTTCACGATTCTCGGAGCGCTGGAGACGATAATATACAACATCAGGATTGATATGAACATTTACACCAGTCCAACCCAATTCAACATACTTTCCATCCGATACCCCGGCAAAATTAAATGGCTTATTAGGAAGTTCAGATTCGTATGGAGCAGTTGGATTTTTATCATCTATAACCATCAGTTTTATTCTATCAGGAAATACCAATGTTGTTGCGCCGGAACTACCAGGATAACCATCTTTCCATATAGCATATTGTACAGAATATATACCTGATTTATATTGATAACCGGTCACGCTGGATTCCAAATCATAGTCTGCTTTAAATTCTACCTCTTCTCCTGGCCCAATGGTCACACCTTGTCCATACTTTTCACCGGTTGAAGAATCTTCATAGGTTGTAGCTATTTTTTGACCGTTTTTATATGCATTAAATTTGATATAGCCTCTTCGTTGTGTTCCTCCTTCCCATGTATCTGCAATAGGTGTATAAGTATTTTCAATTTTCTCTCCTTTTTCAATCACACCATCAGCATTCAATGAATCCGGAGCATAAATATCCATCCCTACCCAAATATTCGATAGAGATATGGTTCCATTATTTCTAACTTTAATATCAAATTCTGTTTTGTTACGAACATGAGATATATGCCAGTCTTTCGCAATATCTTGCATGTAACTTGGATATATATGGTATGGTTTATCACTAGGGCCATTAAAATTGGTAGTCACATCATAAACTTGTGCATATTTTAATGTAACTTGATCTTCAAGTGGAAGAGTCAATATATCTCCCAATTTCCATCCAATATTTGCACCACTAACTGCACTTTTTGCTATTAAGGAAACCATCTTTGTTGCTGTAGCAATCTCCGCAACTTGTGCTAGTAGTTCTTTTGCAATATCTTTAGCCTGATCTTTCAACTGATCATCTACAATATTTTTTAAATTGTTTGTAAAGTCATCGAAAAACGACTTATTGAATGTTTTTCCTAGAATATATTCAAAGATAAACTCGGTACGTCCCGTTTTATTTCCTTTTGTTATATCGAAATAGTAATTCAATTGAGGATACCACTTGGTTGTATTGTCATTGAGATCTTTATATAAAGCATTTAATAACGTATTGATATATGCTTTTTTGATATCATCCGCAATGACACTATATTGGTCTGCAGAATTTTCAACCTTGTTTATAGAAATGGACTTAGTTATAACAGTATCCTTCTTAATGCTCTTTTCAAAGACAACATTTAAAACATTAAAAAATACAGAAGCTGCGTCAAGAGTATTCGTCACCCAATAATTTCGGTTCAAATTAAGTGTGAAAACGTCTTCATTGCTTGATGTGTATATATTTGAAAAAGTAAGCGATTCCTTTTTTATTGGAGGAACTGATAACTTAATTTTATCACCTCCAATGAATAAATTGTTCTTTGTTGTTTTTAACATTTTGCTGAAAAAAACTTGCGCATAATTAGCTGTAGGATCCGAGCTATTGGCATCTGATATTGGCACTCCATTTAGGGAAGCTGTACAAGCCAGATACAATGAATGCTCATTTGTGAAGGTAATGGTATTATTAGTTCGGTCACCTTCCTGAGCTTTCTCAACTTTGGCAGAAACCATATTGATGCCTGGATCCACCACGACAAGTCCTTTTTGAAGTGAGCCATTGATAGCATGTGTGAAAATATAGGGTGGGTTTTCACTCTTCTCTGGAATACGAACACTGTTATTTCCATCTGTTGCCACAAACCAATAACGCACATATTCGCCATCTTTAAAATGATTTCTATTAAATAACCCTCCTTTAGGAAGTGTTCCCTCAAAAGTTCCATCTCCGTCCTTGTCAGATAGTTGTACTTCTATTGTATCTGTAGGATTTAAGTTGTTATTGGCTTGATAATAGGCGTAGACCTTATAATCACTAGCAGTAGACCTGGAATTTATATTAACGTCAATCGTACCATCACTGTTTGTGACAGAAGATGAATTATACAACTGAAATTCAGGATTATTGGTTCTAAATAGAGATACAGTCGACCAGTCGCTTTTCCCTTTATCATTATCCAATGCCTTAACTCTCACTAAATATTCGGTGCCAGGCTCCAAGCTTTCAATATTAAAAGTCGTATCGATCGTTGTGTTTTTATTTATACTTAGACTCAGCCATTTCAAGCTACTATTTTTGACCCACTGGTATTCATACGTAATGGGATCTCCGTTTGCATCAGTAGAGGCGCCCCAACTGATCTTGGCACTCGTCCGTGTGATATCCGACGCTGACGGTGTACCTGGCACAGTCGGTGGTGAATTCGTCTGGGTCGTAAAACTGCATTCCGAGGACCAGTCACTCTCCCCTTTATCATTATCAGCAGCTTTAATCCTGAACACATATTGCTTGCCTTCCTTCAGTTCCGATAACAATACACTATTACCCTCTGTCGTTGCATTGTTGGGGAAAGTCCAGCCTAAACCATCATATATCTTCCACTGGTATTCATATGTAATGGGATCTCCGTTTGCATCAGTAGAGGCGCCCCAACTGATCTTGGCACTCGTCCGTGTGATATCCGACGCTGACGGTGTACCTGGCACAGTCGGTGGTGAATTCGTCTGGGTCGTAAAACTGCATTCCGAGGACCAGTCACTCTCCCCTTTATCATTATCAGCAGCTTTAATCCTGAACACATATTGCTTGCCTTCCTTCAGTTCCGATAACAATACACTATTACCCTCTGTCGTTGCATTGTTGGGGAAAGTCCAGCCTAAACCATCATATATCTTCCACTGGTATTCATATGTAATGGGATCTCCGTTTGCATCAGTAGAGGCGCCCCAACTGATCTTGGCACTCGTCCGTGTGATATCCGACGCTGACGGTGTACCTGGCACAGTCGGTGGTGAATTCGTCTGGGTCGTAAATGCTCCCTCAGACCAAGAACTTTCTCCTCCATGACCATCTCCAGCCTTTATTTGAATTTTATAGCCGGTGTCTTCTTTTAAACCAGACAAATTTAGACTAGTAGTGTAGGTCTTTTGCAAGCTTGACCAACTCCCCCAGGACTGTTTCCATTGGTATTCATAATAAACTTGGTCATTATCAGGATCTGATGATGCAGACCAACTAATATATGCACTAGAGCGCGTAATCGATGACGCCACAGGAGTACCGGGCACTGTTGGTGGTCGATTGTTTAACTTTACATCCCAAATAAATGTTTTTTTACTAGCAGGATCTTTATTCTTATTATAAACATAAATCTCAATCTGACAATGACTAGATATTGAATATGTATATGATGGACTTTCATACCCATTCCAAACACTACCATTATCTTGTTCTTTATATTTCTCTACTCCGTCTAAATAAAAAAAAACCCAATAATCTGATGGAACATTTTTCACTTTAAATGAATAGTTTCCTGGGTCTACCTGGATTGAACTCTGACCACCTCCATCATTATAATTCATTGTATAATCAGCTCCGTAAAGATAGGTGCTTAATTGTGTTAAAAAAGCCAAAGAAAAAAGCAAGATCTTTTTCATAACAATCAAATTTAAAGCAGTATGACCATTTCTTTGTAAAAGATCAAACTACTTGTGCCAGGAAAATATTTTGGGAAGAATTACAGGTTTCCTGGGGGTTAGTAAGAACATCGAAATATCGTAATTAACAGAATAAAACAATAAGTTAACCATGAGTATTTCACATACTCATCGGTGAGTATTTTTATTGGGAAAGAAAATTAGGTTGAAGACTTTGGCCTCGCAGATTTATTTATCAGATGCTATTTTTTTCAATATATTCCTCCGATGGGTATCGACTGTATGCTTGCTGATGAAAAGGATTTCACCAATCTCTTTACTAGTTTTCCCTTGCTCCACCAATTGCATGATCTCATATTCACGTTCCGACAAAATGGAAGGAATGGAACCATCCGACTTCTTTTTATTCAGAAATCGTGACAGACAGTCCTCCAGCTCGTCCAAATCAACCGGCTTCAACAAATAGTCGAAAGCTTCAGCCTTGATGGCTTTAATGGCATATTGATTATACCCCGTAACAAAGACAACCTCTGGAAAAAAAGATGTCTCACGAATTTTTTTAATGATGTCAAAGCCTGAATACCCAGGCATTTCCACATCCAGGAATATCATATCCGGAGATATTTGAGGAATCTGTTGAACTGCAGATATGGGATTCGTAAATGTTGCCAGCACATTTGCTTTTTCCGTTAACTTCAGTAACTCCTCCATGCGTTCGAGGGCTAACGAATCATCGTCGATGAGGATACAGCTGATTTTTTCCATACGTCACTAGGTTTGAGGAATCTTAATAACAACCCTGGTTCCGGGATTTTCCTCAGCAGGAGAAACATCATCAATCGAAAACCGAATCTTCCTGCGATTTATTTTATCATATAATTCCAACGTTTCCTGAAGAATCTCCAGACCTTTTCCCGTCGACTGTCGTTTTGTTTCTTTGGCTTTTTCCCTGCCAATACCATTATCTTTAATCTCAACCCGAAATGCATCTTCCTCCTTTTTACATATGATTTCTATGAAGGCTTTGCCGGTATCCAAAATAGGATACAGACCATGCTTTAATCCATTTTCCACAAAAGTAAAGAGTAACAAACGGGGTATCTCAACGGACTCTGTTTGACAGGAGTTTTCAATTGAATACTGAAAGCGATTATTAAGCCTGAATTTTTCCAATTCCAGGTAATTTCTGACAAAATCAACTTCATGTTCAAGGGTCGTGGCAATGTTCCCTGAAGAAAGCAGGGTATCCCGCAACATCTTACTGTATTTTCCCATGTAAATACGCGCGGGCTTGACTTCTTTCTTTTCGTAAAGAGCACCAATGGAATTCAGGATGTTCAATATGAAATGTGGATTCAATTGCAACTCGATTGACCGTAATTGATTGAATTGAATTTGCTTTTCCGCATCGTACCTGAGTTTGATCAATTTTTGATAAAACAACCCGATGAGACTAATCAATAAAAAAGCCAACAGAAAAACGGAGGCATAAATCGGATACCGATACGTAAACAGTAGGTTGTGTTCATACTTGAATTCATAGAATCGATTATCCAGGTTCATACAAAACGAGATGATCTTACCCGCAATCTTATACAGTGAAAAATAAAAGAAAGCTGTTTTTCCGTCAATATCTGCCACTACAGGGTCAGTAAAATCACTCCGGGAAATGACCAGATGGTCAATATCCTTTCCATAATAAAGCTCCTCAGGCGTTCCATCGCCATCAACATCATATTCAAACAAATAGTCAATATATGGAGCAGAAAAGTAATTCCCGACAAGTTTCAAATTCCGATCGAAATACTCAACAAATCCATTGCTATGATATAAAGCCAATCTTTTTTTTTGACCTTCAGGAAGAACTTTAATATTTGAGTTAGTTAAACTCTCATCTCCATCAAACTCATAAGATTTGACAATTTTTCCTTTTGCATTTGCTAAAGCAATAAACGAACTGTCAACTGTTCCTGTATGGTGAGCATAAATGGCGAAATACCTCTTATTTTTTGTCGCAAAGGGTTGAACCAAAACCCTCCCCGGATAACTACCAATCCGGTAAGGCTTAAATTTATAGTTCAGATTGGCATCATACGCCAAAAACCACATGTACTCATCCGAAACAGGATAGTCGTTGTTGAAATTTCCATAAGCTGGAACATCTCCAACAATTTCGTCCGTACCATCACTATCTACATCAAAAAACTGAAGACCAAAATCAATTGATGTTCCGGAAGTCGGCGAAGAATTAACCTTATGGGATTGCAGATCTACCGAAAATATTTTTCGAATACTTTTAGAATACCCGGTAAAAGCTGAAAAATATAACTTCTTGTTACCATCATGCCTGATATCATGAAATTGTGCGCAACTTATGGCAACATCAAAAGTCCCCTGATAATAACTGAAGTCGGAAATAAATATGGGAGCAAACAAGTCTTTACGCTGAACGACGTCGTAGCCATTTAAATAAATTCCATTTCCCTTATGGGTAAAAACATAGATTTCATCTGTACCGTCTCCGTCATAATCATAAACATAGAAAAAGTTATTGAGTGTAACTTTACCTGCCAGATGCCACTCGAACAAAAATTTTCCTGATTTTAATACCTGAACCGAGGAACTTCCTTCCGAATCTTTCAGAATTATAATCTTCTCACTGTTTCCGTCATGATCCAAATCGCGATAAAGCAGAATTGTGTTTGGATCCTTTTTGACACTACGTATAATAGATAAGCTGTATTTACCTCCAAGATGAATAAAGGGAAGCATGACGAAAGTAAGGAGTAGAGCCATTAAAGCCCCGACCAGAAAGTTATATCGCAGAAATCCGAATAGTTTCATGTAGTTGGTGAATGGCTTAACAATAATAACATAATCGAGTCAATATACCAATGATCTGATTTCGAAATCTATATAAAAATCAGGGTACAATACAGTCAAACAATAAACTCAGTCATATCCCACTTTACCCACAGGCAAACACCACCTAGTTATCAAGCACATAGACAACACAACGAAAAAACGAATAACCATTCTAAACTATCGGGGAAAATTAGAAGCTTATTTTTATTGATTTCTCATTATAATCATTTTTGAAACACTCAATCTAAATTCAACACTTATTTCACTAATGCACAGTCGTTCCAGTCTCCAAAATCCGAGCGTAGCCAAAAAGTATTTCAGAAATGTTTTCAGTGGGACTAGAAAGATTCTTTAGGGCCGCTCCCATGAATACATCAAAAATATTTCTACTCTCAGAAAAAAATTTCCAAAAACCGTAACTTTTCCATTTTCAGACAGTCTATTAATACAAACAGCGTACACTTCGAACAACTGTCATGAAAAAGCTTCTGATTCTATACATGCTGCTTTTGTTCACTGCCTGCACCGGAAACGGGTCGTTTCATCACAGCCAGAAAACGGTCGACGACAGTTGTGTCATTGACGCAGGGACACAGAAACAAGCTGTTTCAGGTCCGGGCCTTGCCATTTCCGTTATTGTCAACCGGGAGATTGCGCTGCAAGAAACGACTATTTCAATCGAAGAAGAATTGGATGGGCGTACTACCACCAATAGAATTGCCTCCGAACTTCCCTAGCCCATCTTGCCGACAAATCGATTTTCCCAAAAGAAGTCCCGTTTTATATATTGGGACGATCTCGACCGGTTTCCTCCCTAATTTTGCTGACAGAAAAATAATCGTCATGCAAAAGCTTCTGATTCTGTATACACATTCTTTCCTCACAACTTGGATCCAAAGTGAGCCACTTCATCATTACCTGAAACCGACAAAACGAACTCAAGTGACGAGTGCGGGATTACAAAAATCCCTTGCCACTACATCGGGTTTCATCATCTCCACTATTGTAAACAGAAAATTTGCACTGCACGAACCTTTATCACCCTCAGCTGAAAGAGATAGCAACAAAACGCCCCCAAATAGTTGATAAACAACAATCAAAACACAATGCGAATACATCATTTACATACATATGTTAATTTATTCGCTAACATTTTCACACAATAAACTGGGAGCAAACACAAAGGAAAATAACTTACTCAAATCACAAAGCAGAATAAAGAATAAAAGATTTTAATATCCGAATTACTCATAATGAACCGAATAGTCGCATTTCGGAAGAAGCCAGGATGGAATCATGCAAAAGTCAATCTTTAAAAAAAGAACCAGGTAAGATAGTAGCGATTGCACAGAACTCGAATAACCGGGAGCTTTAATCGAATACCAAATATTTCACAATTAATATGACATTCGCAGGAAATATGCTCCAAAACAGAGTAAATTGAAGAGCGGAAACGGAGAAACAAAACGACTTGACAAATGACAACAAATAGCAAAATGGACACCACACAAACAACCGAGAAAGTACTGTTGGCAGGTGCAACCGGGTACCTTGGACATTACATCGCAGAAGAATTGGTCCGGCGAAACATACCGGCAAAAATAATTGCCCGACGGCCTGAGAAGCTCGGATCGCTCGAAGGAGAAAACCGGGAAATTATCCGGGCAGAAGTGACCCAACCTAAAACCCTCGAAGGGTTATGTGATGGGATTACAACCGTCATATCCTCCATCGGCATCACCCGGCAAAAAGACGGTCTCACATACATGGACGTCGACTACCAGGCCAACCTGAATTTGCTCAACGAAGCAAAGAAAGCCGGCGTACAAAAGTTCATCTACGTCTCAGCCATCAACGGAGACAAATACCGCCAACTGAAAATCTTCCAGACCAAGGAAGCTTTCGTGGACGCATTAAAATCATCAGAACTCGATTACACTGTGATGCGCCCCAACGGCTTCTTTTCCGACATGCGCGACTTTCTTGATATGGCAAAAGGCGGAAGGGTTTACCTCTTTGGCAACGGTCGTTACCAAATGAATCCCATTCATGGTGAAGATTTGGCCAAAGTATGTGTCGATGCCATTACTTCCGCTGAACAGGAAATTGCCGTTGGCGGTCCCGACAACTTATCGCAAAACGAACTGGCGACACTCGCTTTGAAAGCATGGAATAAACCAATCAAAATTACACACCTCCCCGACTGGGTTCGCCGGATGACCATTGGACTAGTGAGGACATTCACCTCATCCAAAACCTACGGCCCCATCGAGTTCTTCCTCACGCTCATGGCCGATGACCAGTTGGCTCCGAACTACGGAGAACATCACCTTGGGGACTTCTATGTCGAAGAAGCAGGAAGAATGAGGAATGAAAAATGAACAATGAAAGTAAAATGAAGGCCCCGGAGTAAATCAGAATATTGCTTTTGGTACTGGTATTCCTATCGTCTATTCGTTTCTATTTCACTCAATATTTGTACATACAAACTTTTCATCTATATTTGTCTCGTCAAATGGAAAAGAACGAACAACAATGTAACGGACCGTTGGAGTGCTGCCTTTATTTCACGGCAAACTCGCTATCCCGACACATCAACGAGATGGCAGAGGAAGCTTTTGCCCCTACCGGACTGGCTCCATCATACAGTTATCTGATGATTCTGGTAACTGACCAACCGGGCTTATCGCAAAATGAGTTGAGCCATCGGATGAACTTGAAACCATCGACGATGACACGTTTTGTTGAGAAGCTCAAGCAGCGGGAGCTGGTTTACACCAATCAGGAAGGCAGAACAGTATATGTTTACCCGACTGAGCCGGGTAAAAAGTCTCGCCCGGTTATCGACCAGGCACTGAAAAGACTCTACGACAAATATTGTGATGTACTGGGCGAAGATTTAGCGGTCAAACTCACGGCTGATATTCACAATGCCAATCAAAAACTTTGTGAGTAATATTTTTTTGCTTCAATACTTGTATGTACAAATATATAAATACGAAAAAGCAACAAATGAGTAAGATGAATCAAACAACAGCAAAGACAACCATCATCATGGGCCATCCAACGCCCGAATCATCATTGGCTAATAAAACCATCATTGAAAAAGTAGAAAAAGAACTGGAAAATGTGGAGATACGGAAGCTGGGAGAGCTTTATCCCGATTACCAAATCGATGTGGAAGCTGAACAACAGATGCTGCTCGAAAGTGATGTAATCGTCCTTCAGTTTCCCTTTTATTGGTACAGTGTTCCCGCAATCCTCAAGCAATGGATCGACAGCGTATTCGCCTACAACTTTGCTTACGGACGTGAAGGAGACAAACTGAAAGGAAAAGCCTTTATCGTTTCTACCACAGTGGGCGGACCACAGGAAGCCTATCACCCCACCGGATACAACCACTTCCGGATGGACGATTTGTTGCGCCCCCTCGAACAAACGGCTTACCTGGCCCAAATGGATTTCCGCACTCCGGTTATCGGGCACGGAATGATTTTTATTCCGGGCGTATACAACACCCAGGACGAAGTTGAAGAGCATGCCACGCAACAAGCCGTACGATTGCTGTCAGCTATCCGGGAAGCGGTACCTCAAGTGGTAGAATGAAAATATGGCAACTAGGACCTGTAACAACGAACGTTAAAGGTTCTAATTCCCGGCAGGACCGATACCAAACGTTTGGGCATAAAAAAAGCCTCACTAACCGTGAGGCTCAAAATCGTAATGAATATGTCGTTTAAACTTACTTACGCAAGTTTAACATTTACCGCATTCAATCCTTTTCTTCCTTCTTGCAAATCGAAGGTTACTTCGTCATTTTCCTGGATTTCATCAACCAATCCGGTTACATGCACAAAATACTCATTGTTTGATTCTTCGTCTTTAATGAAACCAAAACCTTTGGTGTCATTAAAAAATTTTACTGTTCCTTTATTCATTGTTATTTATTTAATACGCCGCAATATACGCATTGTATCCGAAATCCAAACACCATCTTTTATTTTCTCAAAAATAATTTTGAAAAAAAACATTTAAAAGCTGATTATCAACCATTTAAAATCACGGAAAAATTTTCGCTGTATTTCTTAATCAATTGTGGGATTGCACATTAACTATTCTCCTGAAAATCAATAAAACAGCTAGAAAGGACCGGCGTACTGACGATCTACGACAAAAAGCAGCAAAAATATTCGGCCGCACCGGAATTATTGACACAAATCGACAAAAAACTGGCTATTGAATGATACATATACGCGCGAGAGGAAATCTCCGGACCAATAGGAGAATCGCATACAAAATTCAAGGCCTACCTGAGCGGCTGGTCGGAAGCATAACCAAATCATTCGTTTTTTTGAACAGGAACAGAAGCAACTGATAACACTGGCGTGAACTCTCTTCACTGCATAAACTTCAATCCGATTACAACGGTTAATCGAAGTTCAAACTATCCATAGTTACGATCTTAGAACCATGAGCCTGAAACACAGTCATCATGCTATCTTTCATCTGAGCTGATTTCGACAGGATAGCTTCCTTGATGAGCGTCACATCGTAGTTTCTGTTTTGCGCCGCTGCCACCGTTGTATTGACGCAGTGTGCAGCATCCAGCCCGACAATATACAACTTGTTAACCTGATGTTGACGAAGCACTTCATCAAGTGATGTTTTAAAAAAAGCATCATTCCGGCTCTTGACCACTTCCATATCGGAAACGAGATTCAAACGCTTATCAAACCTTGAGCCCAGGCTACCGGCTGCATACGAGCTATTCAGTAAATTAATAAGCGGATTCCTGATTTCACTTCGAATGTAAATAACAGGGAGGTTATGGAGATGAAAGCTTTCGGTTAATCCGTTTATCGCACGAATTAAATTTTCTGATTCGGCAATATAGTATTTGTTTAACGAAGACTTACCGGTGGTTGCTTCCTGAACACCGATGACAAGCAGTGCCGGGCATACTACATCGGAAGCGGTAATAGGCTCTCCTTCCGAAACAACCGAAGCTCTCTTTTCGAAAAGCAGCAGGTTCCCGATCAAAACCAAAATAAAGAACACGATGACACCAACTGTTCGAAAAATAATTCGTCTTACTGATCGCTGTTTCATGGTCTGTACATTTACGTGTCAATCCACCGCATACGCTCTGATACCATTGCAAGAATAGTACTTTACTATGTTTAAATATACCCACTTAAGTTGGGAAAAACAGAAATCAACGGACATTAAAAAATGCCAATGAACAATACGTCGCCAGAGACGCAGCATGTACACTAGTGTCCGGTTAATCCAGTCTCTACAGCGTTCCAAACCACACCACCGCAATCACACAGCAACCTCTGCTAAATCCATAAATCTGTGTAATCCCGGCTCAGACATTATAATCCCAGCCCGGAAGGGGGTACATTCTTTAAAGTTGCTTAAAAATGACATATCATGAGAAAATTCATGCCCCTCTCCTCCTTTTCTTTGTAATTTTCTCGTCCAAAACCGGTCAATTGTGGTGAAATCCTTTCCCACAAGGTCAAAACCAGACTGAAAATCCTGCCTAAAACCAATGAATAATAACTCCATTTCAGGAGTTTATGTGCCAGTGGCAAACAATTAGGGTGTCGGTTTGTTTGCATTGTTGCTTATAACCCGAAACCTGGATGACAAGATATTTATTCATTCATCAATGATTTAAAATTCGAAAAGAAGTATGAAACGAATTCTTTATCTCTTTGTGATGGTCTTCCTCTTTACTGCGGAGGCAGCGTTTCCGCAGAAAAGCGCGTTTACCATCGCCGATTTGTACAAAGTACGTCACGTGGGTACTCCCGTAGTTTCGCCCGACGGCATGCGCGTTGCCTTCACGGTAACCGACTACGATATGCCGAAAGGTAAATCGATGACCGACATCTATGTGATGAACGCCGACGACAGCGACGTCACCCCGGTAACTAACGATCACAAGGGAAATTACGATCCCATCTGGACCAGCGACAGCAAAAACCTCTATTATGTGTCGACTGCATCGGGAACTCCGCAAATGGTTCACTATTCCTTTGCAACCGGGAAATCAAAACAGGTAACCGATTTCTCGATGGGTGTAGACGCCCCGGTATTGTCGCCTAACAACAAACTGATTGCCTTTTCGGCAGAAGTTTATCCCGATTGCGGCGCCAACAGTGAGTGCAACGCCCGCAACGACTCGTTGTCGCACAACGGTCCCATCCAGGCCTATGTGGCCGATCACCTGTTGTTTCGTCACTGGACACAATACGCCAAGGGTAAATATTCCCACATCATTGTATTTAACACCGAGACCGGAAAATACACCGATGTTACCCCGGGTAAATTTGTATCGCCCGTGTTTATGCTGGGCGGCGGCGTAGGTTACAACTTCTCGCCCGACAGTAAAGAGATTTGCTATGCATCGAAACACGTTGAGCATCCCGAGGCATCGACCAACAGCGACCTGTTTGTTGTTCCGGTAACGGGAGGAGAAGCCAAAAACATTACCAAAACGAACAAAGCATGGGACGGATGGCCCATTTATTCGCCCGATGGCAAATACATTGCTTACCGTACCCAGAGTATTCCGGGATACGAATCGGCGAAATTCAACATCGCGCTCTATAACCGGGCAACCGGCGAAACGAAGATCATCACCAAGGACTTTGACAACTGGGTGGATGACTTTAAATGGGCTCCCAACTCCAAGTCAATCTTCTTCTCAGCAGAGCAAGAAGGAGGAGAACCGGTTTACATGGTCGATCTGGCTTCGGACGTTATCACCCCTGTTTCGGGACAGCGCTCCATTTACGGTTTCGATGTCGCCAGCAACGGATATCTTTACTACCTGGCTACCACCATTGACAAACCGGCTGAACTCTTCCGCATGAAAACCAAAGGCGGAACCGAAGAACAGCTGACCAACTTCAACAAAGAGCTGTTGTCGAAAGTAGATTTCCGTCCGGCGGAAAAAATGTGGGTAACCGGTGCCGACAACAAGCAGGTACAGGTATTCATTGTGAAACCACACAACTTCGACCCGTCGAAAAAATATCCGCTCATCCTGAACGTTCACGGAGGACCGCAGGGACAATGGATGGATTCGTTCCGCGGCGACTGGCAGGTATATCCCGGAGCCGGTTACGTAGTGGCATTTGCCAACCCGCACGGTTCAACCGGACGCGGACAGGCTTACACCCGCGAAATTTCGGGTGACTGGGGCGGCAAACCATTCGAGGACCTGATGAAGGTAACCGATGCACTGGCTAAACTGTCGTATGTCGATTCAACCCGCATGGGCGCCATGGGATGGTCGTACGGAGGTTACATGATGAACTGGTTCCAGGCCAAAACCAAACGTTTCAAGTGTCTGGCTTCGATGATGGGACTCTACGACCTGCGTTCGATGTGGGGAGCAACCGAAGAACTTTGGTTCCCGAACTTCGACCTGAAAGGACAACCATGGAATTCTGACCTGTACAAGAAATTCTCGCCTTCGGAATACGTGAAGAACTTCGCGACACCGACGCTCATCATCACCGGCCAGAAGGATTTCCGTGTACCGTACACTCAGAGCATTCAATATTTCAGTACACTGCAGACACTGGGCATTCCATCGCGTCTGATCATCTTCAAAAACGACGGTCACTGGCCCAACCGCGTGAAATCGATGCCGCTGTACTACGACGCGCACCTCGACTGGTTCCACAAATACCTGGGAGGTCCTGCTGCACCGTACGACGTGCACAAAATGTCGCTCAACCAGAGCTTCGTTAACGACAAGTGATGAAGAAACTGATTTCCGGCTTCGGCCGGAAGTCGTTCTTTAGACCATAAGATAGCACCATAGACGAAAAAGCTGCACCGGCCAATTTCCTTTTTCAGGAATGTCCGGGCAGCTTTTTACTTTGGTGTACAAAATCTATGAAAAAAAAGAAATGTTCTGTTCAACCAGAAAATGCTATCGCATCAACCTGTGTCGTTTGATTGTCTCCGGAGGCGATGGTTTAATAAAGCTTCCGAAATATACAATGAACGACTACTTCGATGCCTTTCTCCCCCGGCATAAAGACAGACGAGCTTTATTTTTAGTGTAACGCATACAGATATCCGTCGGCACTCCCGACATACAGCACACCATCTGATACCGTAGGCGTACTCAGCACCGAACCGATAGAATAGAGGCCTTTCATGGCTGCCGCGTGTGTTTGTGCATTGTAGCCATCCTTGAAAACCTTCCGGTAAAAATCGTTACTGATTTCACCATCGGCCGTCAATACGCTATCGCGATCGGCAACCGAAGCATCCATACGATATTCCCATACTTTTTCTCCGTTTTTAGCTTTCACAGCATGCACTGTACCGTTAAAACCACCGAAGTAAATCAGTTTACCAGTTGTCACCGGAGATGAAAAGATGTATCCGGCCGGGATATCTTTGCTGTAGATGGAATCACCGTTGATCGCATTCAACGCAATGAAACGATGTGTATCGGATGTGCCGTAATAAACGGTGCTATCGCGCACCAGCGGCGTGTTGATGACCCACGAATACCGGTTAAACCGTTTCCAGAGAAGTTTTCCGGTCATACCATCGAGCGCGTACACGTGCGCATCGCGGCACCCAAAGTAAATCCGGTCGTTCCAAACCACCGGTGAAGATTGAATACCCGTCTGATTATAATTTACGGTGTCTTTTCCCGTCTCAAATTTCCAAATCTCGCGGCCTGTTTCCAGGTTAGCCGCATGCAGGAACCGGTCCCACCCGCCAAAAATGACCATGTCGTTGTAGATGGTTGGCGCATTGTGAATCGCCTCCCCCGTCGCGATGTGCCATTTTTCCATTCCCGTGTTCGCATCCACCGCGTAGAAGTTCCCGTTACCGCTTCCGAAGTACAACACATTTTCGTGCCACACCGGCGACGAAAGATACATGTCCCACGGATCGGCAATTATTTCATCCTTCGGTTGCAGTCCCTGAACACCCGGCGCAGAGAAATGCTTTTCCGGTCCTTCGTTGAAACACCACTGCAACTTTCCGGATGACCGCTCCAAGGCGTATAGATAACCATCGGAGCTGATAAAATAGACCGACTCTTCCGTCACTGCAGGCGAAGAGGCAACATATCCACCGGTTTTGTAACTCCATTTTTCCCTTCCGGAAGATTTATCGACCGCATAAAAGGTGCTGTCGTTGCTGCCAAAGTAGACATCTTGTCCAAATACAGCTGGTGAGCTGAACACATAGCCGTTGGTTTTGAATTTCCATTTTACGCCATGGAGCGTATCAATATCCGGTGAAGCAAAATATCCGGAATGCTGTGCGTCGCCGCGAAACATGACGGCCGAACGAGGATGAGTTTGACAAGAAGTAAAGGAAAGTATTAAAACACTAATGATAAAAATTGAGTTGATTAGACGCATAGGTTCGAATTTGGATGATGTTAAAAACAGAAGACAGGTAACTACACAAACACCCTGAATCATTCATCCTATTTTTCATAACTTAATACGCCAATGATAGCACGGTCCAGATTTAACATTGACTATCCGAAATAAAAGCGTTAAATTAAGATAGTTAACCCAAATACTAACCCGGTTCGTAACCGATTCTCAAAACCGCGAACCATGCTTGATATTCTGCTCATCATCACTTTTGTGATTCTCTTTGTGAAATTCTTTTCCTGGCTCTTCACTCCCACTTATCGCTCCGGCTACGGTTCCTGGCCGTCATCCACTTCGGTTACAGTCACGCTTCCCCATCCGGAGAAAACCAATCCCTACCGTTTTTACAAGTACATCGAAGTGACGCCGTATATCACGCTAAAAGCAGTACGAAAAGAATTGCGCCGACAAAACATTGTTTTAAAACCAGAGTATGAAAAGGCAATGAATGATAAGATCCGGCGACATGTCTTCCATAATCCTTATACGTTCGAGGAATATTTCCACTGCGAATTCGACATCATCGGTATCCGCTTTCTGCAATGTTCTCCGGATAAGCTCAGCGCTTTCCGAATCGACCTTTGTTACCTGAAAGATGATAAAATAGCCGACATTGATGACTTCGATTTCATTCCTCCTTATCCTTACAACCACAAACGGAAGTACCTTGAAATCATGGACGAATACTATTTCGATCCACAAAAGATATATGCCTCTGAGTTTGAAGATATCTGGAAATGGCATGACGAGATGAGCACTAGCCTGAACAATAACCTGGTCGCCGTTTGGGATGACGAAATCTTCACCCTCAGGGAACTATTGCGTTACCACGAAATCACCAATTACCACATTCGTTACATCCGTGTCCGGGAAATCGCCCGTGCGCATAACATGCCCGACGAACTGGGACCGCTATTAAGACACGTGGAAGCAGACTTCGGTCCCGATCGAAATAAAAGCATCCTGGCCGCCATTCTCGCTTTCTCCATCCGCGAAATGGATATCGATCTGGAACAACACGTTCACATTCTGGAACCCGAGAAAGATCTGTTCTCCGATCTTCTTGCGGAAGAAAAGAAATGAGTCCACAGGCTACGCCAACAGCGATGCATCCGGTAGCTGTTGTTGAAGTGATTCCAGCAAAGCATTTGGGTCCAATGTTTCCAGGTATTTTCCAACCATCACCAGCGAAGGTCCCTGAATTCGCACGCTTTCCAGGCGTGTCAACACAGTATCGGTGGTTGCTGCCAAAAGTTGCTCCCCTTCCTGACTGACGCGATCCGCAATCATCAGCGGAATGTTTCCAATGCCAGCTTTCTCCATCACCCCCAGCAAACAGTGCAACTTGGTCAGGCCCATGTACACCACAACCGTTCCGCCTTCTTTAATCACCGACACCAACGGATCGCATCCCGGCGTTTCGCCCGACGAAGTATAACCACTGGTAAACAGCACCATCCGGCTTTTATTCCGCTCTGTCAGGGGCAACGCAAAGGCCGACGAAGCCGCAATTCCGGCACTGATACCTGGCACCACCTCCCATGGTATGTTTTCACTTTCCAGGAAACGAACCTCTTCCATGCCCCTTCCGAAAATCATCGGGTCGCCCGCCTTCAAACGAACTACCTGTCTGCCTTCCCGAAAATGGAAGGCCATCTGCCGGTGAATTTCATCCTGTCGTTCCTGTGGGTTCTGTCCATCACTGCACTTTTTGCCGGCATATATCTTCAAGCAATCTGACCCGGTTTCCTCCAGAATGCGTTCGTCTATCAGCGCATCGTATAGCAACACGTCAGCCCGCTGTACTCGCTTCAAGGCCTTTACTGTCAACAACTCCGGGTCGCCGGGACCCGCTCCGACCAACGAGACCGGTATCCGTTCAATCGTTCTCCTTCTGTTCATACAAATCCTCCAACGCTGCTAACGGATTCCGGTAGGTAAACCGAAAACCGGTATCGATTAATTTCTGACTATTGACTGTTTTAAACTTCACATTCTTTCCTACCGGGAAATCGGGCAAACCGATGCCCTGCAGTTCCGCTGCCCGGCTGTACAGCTCGCTCCGTAAAGGATGTTCCGGCGAAACAATGTTATAAATGGCGCTTTCTTTTTCCACTTCCGTGAGATGCAGGATGGCTCCTACCACATCATCGTTGTGCACCAGGTTAACCCGTACATTCCCGGGACGGGAAGGATTGGCTTTCCGGATGAAATTTCCGGGTAAACGCCCCGGACCGATCAGTCCGCCAGGCCTCACCACAACGGTTTGAAACGCTTCTTCCTGAAGAAAAAGCTGCTCCGCCTGCCACAGCGCCATTCCTGACGGTTTTTCCGGCCGACCGGAAGTTTCTTCATTCACTTCACCGCCTGTTTCCGGGTACACCGAAGTGGAGGAGATAAAAACGACCCGGGGAATTCTTTGGCGCTTTACTTCGCCAATCATCTGTTCCGCCAGACGGGGATAAACTTCCGTTACCCGCTCATTGCGGGCAGGCGGAATGCTAATCACCAACACCTCGCAATTCCAAAACGTTTCGGCGTTAGTTGAAATACCATTTTCCTCCACATTCACCCGGAAGGGACGAATGCCCTGTGCTGCCAGTAACGGAAAAACCGCTTTATCCCGAACCGAACCGTTCACAATGGCACCTTTTTTCAGCCACGCTTTTGCCAGAAAGGTTCCCAGCCAGCCACAGCCCAGAATACTAATGTGTGTTATCTCTCTCATATTTTTAAAATGAAAGGAGCGCCGGCCGGTGCTTTCCTACGGCCTCCGACCGGCATTCCAAATCAGTGTCTGAATTCTGCTCCTTCCTTAATCTCTTTCACAATTCCGGCCCGAATAACAAAGTCGCCAAAGCGTTCGCCTTCGTTCCGCTCGTCCGCGTACTGTTTCAACAGCGGACGCAAAGTTTCCAATATCTCTTCCTCCGTAAGGGTTTCACGATAGAGGTTGTTCAGGCGTTCGCCGGAAAAGCCACCGCCCAGGTAGAGGTTGTAATGGCCCAGCGACTTACCAATCAGGCCAATCTCCGCCAGCGAAGGACGGCCGCAACCGTTCGGGCATCCCGTCATCCGTATAACAATCTCATCCTGATAAAGCCCTACTTCGTCGAGCAGCTTTTCAATCTTCGTAATCAGCGAAGGCAGGTAACGTTCTGCTTCGGCGAAAGCCATGGGGCAAGTATTCAGTGCAACACAAGCAATGGAATTGCGTCTCAATCCGGATAATTCCTCCTGAATGACGCCCCAATGCTGCAATGTATCGGCAATTTTTTTCTTATCCTTTGGAGCAATGTCGCCCAACACTAAGTTCTGGTTTCCGGTCAGCCGGAAGTCGCACAACCCCAGTTTCGCTACTTCCCGTAAGGCCGTTTTCAATTGGTACATGCCGGTATTTTTCACCCGCCCGCCTTCGATAAAGAGCGTATAGTGCCAGCGGCCATCGTTCTCGTGCCATCCATAATCGTCACCGTTGCGGGTAAAGGTATAAGGGCGTTCGGCTTCCAACTGATAGCCGAGTCGCTCGTGCAACTCCTTCACGAACCAGTCCAGACCGTGCGAATCGATGGTGTATTTCAAACGCGCCCGTTTCCGATCTTCCCGGTTCCCGTTATCGCGCTGAATCAGCACCACTTTCTCCACCACGTCCAACACTTGATCGGGGGTGGCAAAGCCAAGCACATTTCCTACCCGCGGGTACGTGTCGTTCCGTCCAAAAGTGGAGCCCATACCACCACCTACAGCGACATTGAAACCAGCCAGCTTTCCGTCTTCTTCGATGGCAATCAACCCCACATCCTGCGAAAAAATATCGGTATCGTTGTTCGGCGGTATGGCGATACCAATCTTGAATTTGCGAGGGAGGTACCGCTTGCCGTATAACGGCTCAATCTCTTGCTGTCCGCCGGCCACTAACTTTTTGTCCAGCCAAATTTCGTGGTAAGCCGGCGTTTGTGGTAACAGATGGGCACTTAACTGACGGGCAATGTCCTGCACTTCGTCATGCACCTTCGAAGTGTATGGATTGGGGCTCGCCATCACATTCCGGTTCACATCGCCGCAGGCAGCAATCGTGTCCAGTAACGAACGATTGATGCCCTGAATGGTAGACTTCAGCTTTCGCTTGAATACGCCGTGCAGCTGAAAAGCCTGCCGCGTCGTCAACTTCAGGGTACTGTTGGCATGGGTATCACTCAGGCTGTCCATGGTCAGCCACTGCTCGCTGGTCGAGATTCCTCCCGGCAACCGTACCCGGATAAGGAACGACCAAGCCGGTTCCAGCTTCTGCTTTTTACGTTCCAGCTCCAGGTCGCGGTCCTGCTGCTGATAAATGCCATGAAACTTCGATATCTGTTGATCAGCCGGAGCAATCGCACCGGTAATCGGATCGGCTAAACTCTCCGTCAACGTGCCCCGCAGATAGTTACTATCGTATTTTAATTTTTCCAGTTCGGATAAAACATCCCAGTTAATTTGCTCGCTCATTGTTTTTGTTTTGAGGTTAATATACATCCTGCTGGTAACGGCGCTGCTTCTTCAAATCTTTCAGGTACTCTTCCGCTTTTTCGGGCGTCATACCCCCTTCGGTAGCCACAATCTCCTGAAGCGTCTGATGAACATCTTTGGCCATGTGGATTTTATCGCCACACACGTAGAAATAAGCGCCCCGTTGCAACCATTCGTATAACTGACGGCCGTGTTCACGCATCCGGTGCTGCACATACAACTTCTCTTCCTGGTCACGTGAGAAGGCTACCGTAAGCTGTCCCAGCGATCCCTTTTTCAGGAATTTCTGCCACTCGGCCTGGTACAGAAAGTCGGTGAAGAATTGCCGATCGCCAAAGAACAACCACGAATCACCTTTCGCCTTTAGTTTTTGACGGTGTTGCACAAAGCTCCGGTACGGAGCAATTCCAGTTCCGGCTCCCACCATGATAAGTGGCGCTTCATTTTGTTCGGGTAATTTGAAGTTCCGATTCTTCTCGATGAAAATCGGAATCTCTGAACCCGCTTCTACCCGGTCGGACAGGAAGGTCGAACAAGCACCGTGGCGGCGACGGTCATGATTGTCGTAGCGCACGGCCGCAACGGTGAGGTGCAGTTCCTCCGGATGAGCTGCCTGACTCGATGAGATGGAATACATCCGGGGTTGTAGCGATGTCAGTACGGACACCAGTCCTGCAATTTCCAATTCCGCAGAAAAATCAGTCAGCAAATCGACCACATCATGTCCATAGAGATAGGTATCCAGCGCCTGCTCGTCATTCAGCAAATCACCCAGAATCTCATTGCCGGTCAATTCGCGGTAGCTTTCCAATACTGAGCGGTTCAACACCGATAATTCCAGGTGATGGCGTAAAGCGGTTTCCAGCGAATGCGTCCCGTTCTTAATCGTCACCTGCTCATTGCGGTCGAAGTCGGTAATCTCCAACACCTTCTCCACCAGTTCGGGCGGATTGTCGCAGAAAATCCCCACCGTATCGCCGGGCTCGTAAGTCAGTCCCGAATCACGAAGCAACAATTCCAGGTGATACACCTCTTTGCCGGAACCTCTTCCGCTCAGCTTAACCTTTTCAAGCACTTTCGCCTGAAAAGGGTGCTGTCGATCATAAACAACTGAAGGAGTCACATGATCCGAAACGGTTACGGACGCATCGGATACTATACCCTTTTGTTGTTGCAGGATTTCGAGCACGCCATCACTCCATTTGCGGGCATCTTCGTGATAATCCACATCACATTTCACCAACTCTAACAATCGGTTGGCGCCTTTGCCTTCCAACGCCACATCGAAATCGATGCCCGTTTGGCAATACTGCTTGTAACTGCGGTCACCCAATCCGAGCACGGCATAATTCAGCCCGGTCAATTCGCGGCAGCGTTCACCCTGCAGGTATTCCAGGAAGTCGAGCGCATTCAGCGGAGGTTCTCCTTCGCCATCCGTACTCACAATCACGAGCAGGTTTACGGCATCGGGTAACTCCTGCACGTCATAATCTTCCATCACGGTCGCCTCCGCATCAATGCCGAGCTCGCGAGCCCTTTCGGCCAACTGATTGGCCAATACTTCGCTGTGACCGGTATGCGTTCCAAATAATATCGTCAGCGGAACCTGCTGCGTTCCGGTTACAGCTGCGGCGGGCTTTTCGCCGGAAGCTTCCCCCAGGCCAGCCAGGTAACCGCTCAGCCATAACAGCTGATCGCGTTGCAAACCACTGGTCAAATCGCCAACCAGTTGCTGCTGTTTGTCATTCAAAAGTCCTAATAGGTTGCTCATACGTTAATTTCTGAAGTAATTTTTCTCAAGGAATTCTCTGATTAAATCACGAATAGCGATGGCCTCGTATACATTTTTTGAATCCGAGCCCACCGACACGCTAATGTTATCCTTCCGGTAAATAGCTGGCGAAACGAAGCGGCACAAATCAGGTTTGTCGTGCACATTGACCAGTACGCGTCGCTCATCGCCATCCCGACGAATTTTCTGTTCCATATCCGGGTCATTCAGGCAGACATACACCAGAACATAATCGTCGAGTATAGCAGGAGTGTAAGGCTTTTCGTGGCAAACGACTCCGGTTTCCCGGATTTCGTCACAAACGGTTTCGGCCAACACTTCCACATCGCGGGTAAACCGAAGCAAAATCTTCAGTTTCTTCGCAGCATCGGGGCCACCGCCAATCACCAGGATTTTTCGCCCGGTAATATCGAGGGTAATGGGCAGATAGGTTTTCTCATTTCGACTCATCGCTGTTCGTTTTTAAATTTCGTACTCCGGTTTTTCGTCGTGCTTCCCAATCCCGACGCGGTTCCACGCCCGCTCGTGCAAGAAGTAGAGGAACATTTTGGTGAAGACCTCCACCCCACCAATGGAAAGCGCAAACATGATTTTGTGGGTAATCAACCAGGAAATCAAAATGGTATCAATCGTTCCCAGGGCCCGCCATGAGACACTTTTCAACAGACTACGGTAGGCTTTCTCTCTCATCGTCGTCTATTATTTCCGGTTGATAATCATTCCGGCAGCCACTGTTTGGTGCGTATCCGGATCAATCAGAATGATGCTGCCCAATGTCCGGTTTTCCCGGTAGGCAATAGCAGGAATTTCTTCCTCCAGTTGCAGTGAAAGCGTGGCAATATCATTTACCCCGATGGTCTGCTCACCTTTGAGTCGTTCCAGGTTACCGAAGTCTATCTTATCTTCCACCTGGGCAACTACCGCGCTTGTCTCGCCGGTTAAGTGAGCGAGAAGGTAAGCGCGGTTCTTCTGCAAAGGCGTTTCACTAAACCAGCAAGCATCCACCGACACGTGTCGGGTGTAACGAATTTTTGCTTCGGCATCCGCCAGAAGATGACCCCGATTGAACAACTGTGTTCCGGCTAACCGCAGCGAAACCGATTCGCCAGGCAACGCCTCCTGCTTCACTTCCTGGTATAGCTCAATAGCTTCCACCGTAGTTTCTTCACCGGATGGATGCACTCGCACCGTTGTTCCCGGGCGTAATACTCCGCTGCTGATACGCCCGGTATAGCGACTGTTTCCATTTTGCCCTACACGGCCCTGAATCGGGAAAGTGAACAGTTCACCGGCGTCGGGCACACGAACCTGAATCCCTTCCAGCAACTGAAGCAGCGACGGACCTTTGTACCACGGCAGTTTTTCGGACCGCGAGACCACGTTATCGCCTTTTAAAGCGCTTACAGGAATGAAAGTCACATCTGTATTCAACTCTTTCTTCACCATATCGAAGTCAGCAACAATGCGATTAAAGACGGCTTCGTCATAATCCACCAAATCAATCTTGTTGATGCAGACTACGATGTGTTCAATGCCCAGCAAGTTGGCAATAAAGGTGTGACGGCGGGTTTGCTCCACCACGCCCTGTTGGGCATCGATGAGAATGATAGCAAGGTCGGCCGTGGAAGCGCCCGTTACCATGTTGCGGGTATACTGCAAATGCCCGGGAGTGTCAGCAATGATGAATTTGCGTTTGGGTGTAGCAAAATAGCGATAGGCCACGTCGATGGTAATGCCCTGCTCCCGCTCGGCGCGAAGGCCGTCGGTTAGCAAGGCCAGGTTCAATCCTTCCCCGGTGCGACTGCTCACTTTTTCAAGGTCGGCCACCTGATCATCGAAGATGGATTTGGAATCGTACAGCAAGCGTCCTATCAGGGTACTTTTGCCATCGTCCACGCTGCCCGCAGTGGTAAAGCGCAGCAGATCCATATCGAGATAACTGTTATGTGTAATAGCTGATGTTGTCATGTGTGATGTGTTGAATTAGAAATACCCGGCTATTTTGCGATCCTCCATGGCCGATTCGGACCGTTTGTCATCGGCCCGACCGCCTCTCTCGGTGACACGGGTGGCTGCTACTTCGGCGATGATTTCGTCAAGCGAAGAAGCGGGTGACACCGTTACCCCGGTACAGGTCATATCGCCAATCGTGCGGCAACGAACCTCTTTTAAAACCGGTCTTTCATCTTCCGTCTTCACGAGATAAGGAGAATCGGCCAGCAAAATTCCATCACGCTCGATGACCGGTCGCTCGTGCGAGAAGTAAAGCGATGGAATGGGAATCTCTTCCCGCAAAATATACTGCCACACATCCATCTCTGTCCAGTTGCTGATGGGAAATACGCGGAAGTGCTCGTCTTCCGCATGATGCGAATTATAGAGGCTCCACAATTCGGGCCGCTGATTCTTGGGATCCCACTGCCCGAAATCGTCACGGTGCGAAAAGAAACGCTCCTTGGCCCGGGCTTTCTCTTCATCTCGCCGACCGCCTCCCAGGGCAGCATCCACCTGTAATTCTTCCAGGGCATCCAGTAAGGTGACGGTCTGCAACTTGTTTCGACTGGCATGAATGCCGGTCTCTTCAACCGCTTTTCCCTGTGCGATAGAATCTTCCACACTTCGCACGATTAATTGGCTGTTGCTTTCCTTCACCAGCCGATCACGATAAGCCAGCGTTTCCGGAAAGTTATGTCCCGTGTCGATATGCAGCAGCGGAAACGGAATCGGTTCGGGCCAGAAAGCCTTCCGGGCCAGGTGAAACATCACGATGGAATCCTTACCTCCTGAGAAGAGCAATACCGGCCTTTTAAAACGCCAGGCCACTTCCCGAATCACGTAGATTCCTTCGGCCTCCAGTTGTTGTAAATGGTTTAAACTCATCTTTTGATTGATTATGATTTGGTTTTTGGTATCTGATGAAAATCCGGATATAGACATAAAAAAAGCCCCTCTGCGATGCAGAAGGGCTTTATCTTTTCCTCAACCTTGTAAAGGCTTTATATTTTATCCTGAGGTCCACTTCCGCATACGAATAGCTCTGCACATACACATCATCATGCTGCACATACACATATTCATATTTGAAGTGAAATTTCTCATTATTCTCGTTTGTTTATGCTCCCAAAATTAGATCATTAATTGAAACCACCTTTTCTTATCTGATAAAAAAATCGTTAGAAAACATAAATCAAAATAAAACAAACTAAAAATCAATACTTAACCATCTTTATTTAGAACACCACAATAAGTTTCTGAAACATAGCTCAACAACAAAGACTTCATATTTTCTTTACCATAAAACACCTTTATGCTCTTTTGTAACAGATAGGAAACAGATATTTAAGCTGTGGCAATTTGGTATTCTGTATGTTATCAATTAATTTAGTTAGCGAGATATTTAAATGTAACTAAATGAGCTACCTGAAAATGAAATCTTCATCTTCCGGACTTGTTCCTTACCTCATTTCGTCCGACACAAAAACCTATTATCACTATCCCTCTGTACTCTCTTCTATCAATAAATTCATAGGCAACGTTACATTTCACCTCCACATTATTCCATTGGATTAACGATAACTCAACGACTCATAAAATCTTTTAAGATATATTATGTGGAGACTGCAACCACTGAAAAAACGGGGCGGAACCGAAAAGCCTTACGAGTAGGACAACCTAAACAACAAATTCTCATGGAAAATCAAGAAACGCAGCAACAGCCGCAGCAACCTCAACAAACACCACAACAAGTCCCACAACCGCCTGTCACGATTTCTGACTGGTTTCTCACCCTCTTCCTGACAGCAATTCCTCTGGTTGGAATTATATTGCTATTTGTGTGGGCATTTGGCAGCAACACCAATCCCAGTAAGGCAAACTGGGCAAAAGCAGCATTGCTTTGGGCAGCTATCGGCATTGTTATCTGGTTACTCTTTATGGCAATATTCGGAGCAGCCATGTTCCACAAATGGAATTAGAGACAGTATGATTGGAGAGTATTCAGACTCCAATAATGGATGCTGATAAACATGCTTTACAAATTTCCCGGACTCACTAACCAGTGACCCGGGATTTTTTTGGGAAGTAAGTATCCAAAACAAAGAGAATATGTTCTCTACATTTCTCAGGAGATAAAAACAACGAGGCCTATTCTTTCCTTTAAATTGTACAACAGATTCCCCAAATTGTGCAAGCATTTCGGTTATATGATGATTAGTTTTGCTAATGAGGATTTTTAAATCATTAGCTATGTATACACAAGATATAAAAACGATGAAAAAAATGGTCGCCGAACGTTTTAGTCCGACCACTTTCAACAATCAACCTGTTAGTGACGAATTGATAAATGACATGCTGGATGTTGCCCGATGGGCTCCCAGTTCGTATAACGAGCAGCCCTGGAAATTTCTGGTTGCCCACAACGAGGAAGAAAACTTCCAAAAAATTTATAATGCACTAATGGAGGGCAACCAAAACTGGGCCGGCAATGCTCCCGTCCTCGTCGTTACACTGGCCAATAACAACTATGCGCGCAACGGGAAACCTAATCGACACGCCTGGCACGATACCGGTATGGCTATGGGATTCTTTTTAATGGCCGGAGTCGAAGCCGGTGTCCAGGTACACCAGATGGGAGGATTTTTTCCGGAAAAAATCGAAAGAAACATTGAATTGCCCGAGGGTTACCATCCGGTGGCTGTGGCTGCCATCGGTTATACGCAGGAAACGGCAGAACAAGAAAGTCGCACACGGAAACCTGTCCGGGAAATCCGATTGTAAAGTAAGACTACCAGAAAAAATATAAGCTTCCGGAAGAACGCATTGTTCCAATCCGGGAGCTTTTTTTTATTTTTATGAATCCAAGGTAAGCCAACGTGCCTGAACCCAAACAGCATACCGTCACCTGTCCGCACTGCGGAAAAGAGTTTGCCAAAGCCGACTTACGCAAATACTGCAGCAACTGTTTTGCCTGCACCGGCTGTGAACGTTACCTCTGTGCCGCTTGTGACGAAGTAATTGAAATCATTCCAGTCAGACCACCTTCTTTCAAAACAAGTTCGAAAGAGCATCATCCACGTACCGAATGACGCCCCCAGTGTTTGTAATTACGGAAACGAACATTACTGTGATCCAGCACTTTCAGCATCCATACTTTCAATGCATCGGTTACAACCAGTTCAAAAAGAGCCCATCCCCAAATCAAAGCCGCCAGTTTCCAACCCATGGCTGGCATCAGAAAACCGTTGACCGTGATCAATGTAGCAACGATCTGCGTACTGATAAAAGCGATCATCAGTGCTTTAGAAGGTTTCACCGACCAGAAGTGTCCCTTGGTGCGTGCCATGAATACGGTCAATTGTCCGGCAACCGATAGTTTCAGATAGATAAACGGTTGAAGTACTGCATCGCTCAAATGGAGCATCTCTTTACCGACAAAAAAGAGGGCGAAGGTAAAGAAGACACCAACCACACCCAGGAAAGTTGCGATCCCCAATGTAGTACGCATATTCCACTTGTCGGGTGTGCGGGAATACCTCACATTATCAACCGCAATCGTCATAATCGGCGCATCATTCAGCAAAGCCAACAGAACAATCATCAGGGCGGTAACCGGATAGAAGTTAAACGCGATAATCGACAATGTGATGAACAACAGCACACGAATGGTTTCCGCAATCCGATAAATGGAATAGTTATTCATACGCTGGAAAATCTTCCGGCTCTCTTTTATCGCATCGATAATAACCGATAATCCGGGCTTCGTCAGAACAATCGATGCAGCCGATTTTGCCGCATCCGTCGCGCCCGAAACCGCTATTCCGACATCAGCTTTTTTCAGCGCCGGAGCATCATTCACTCCATCACCTGTCATCCCGACAATATGATCATTGTGCTGCAGTATCTCGACAATGTGGTACTTATGTTCCGGGAAAACCTGCGCAAAACCATTGGCTTCTTCAATCTCTTTCAATGCCATTCGTTCGGAAGGCTGCATGATGGCATCTGTGTTTTTGATGTTCCTTTTCAACCCCACCAGATCGGCAGTTTCTTTCGCGATAGCCGTATGATCGCCTGTTACCATTTTCACTTCAACGCCCATTTCCTGAGCGGTTTTGATGGTTTCAGCTGAGTCTTCGCGCGGTGGATCATATAGTGGTATCATACCGGCATATCGCCAGTTCCCCTTTTCATCGGTGCGGGCTACACCGAGCGCACGATATCCTTTTTCAGCGAAAGCTTCCACCTGATTATCGACTTGTTCTTTCACCTTACCAGGATTATCGATCAGGGAAAGAATGGCCTGCGGTGCTCCTTTGGCTACCTGATATTCCGAAGTACCTTCTTTTACTTTTGCTTCGGTGTGTTTGATAACCGGATCGAAGGGTTTAAAATCGACAATTTCGATGTCACCCAGACGCTTTTGGTTCACTTCTTCGGCTTTCGTCCGTTCAATAATTGCCGTATCGATGGGATCGTGGTCTTCCTCATTAGAAGCCAGCGTCGCCAGCGTCAACACGTCGTTAACTTCGAATTGGTCGAAAGGCACCACGTCAGCCAGGGTTAACTCATTTTTGGTGATGGTTCCCGTTTTATCCGAACAAAGAATGTCCATTCCGGCCATCTCTTCAATGGAAGCCAGCTTGCTGACAATGGCCTCTTTCCGCGCAAGTGCCGATGCCCCGACAGCCATCGTAACCGAGAGAACTGCCGGCATAGCAGCAGGAATAGCAGCCACCATCAGAACCAACGCGAACTGAATAAAGTGAAGCATACTCTCACCCCGGAAGAGGGAGACGATAAAAATGAGCGAAACCAGCACGAAGGCAAAAACAATCAGGTAGTTCCCGATTTTTATCACCGCCCGCTGGAAGTGACTGGTCGTTTTCGCTTCCTGAACCAGTTTAGCTGTTTTTCCGAAGAACGTATTCATTCCGGTGGCAGTCACAATTCCGTTCATTTCGCCTTGCTTGACAACCGAGCCGGAATAGGCCATTTCAGAAGCCTTCTTCTCAACCGGCAACGATTCTCCAGTTAACGAAGATTCATCCAGTTGCAGGTAATCTCCTTTCGTTAATTTCACGTCGGCCGGAACCACATCGCCCAGCCGCAGACGAATCACATCACCCGGCACCAACTGACCAGCCGGAAGTTCAGCCCATTTTCCGTCACGAATAACGCGAGACTTTAGTGCCAGCTTCTTTTTTAGCAGCTCAATGGCATTGTCAGCTTTGTGCTCCTGCCAAAAACCAACAATCGCATTCAGTACAAGCAAGGCAGAAATAATCCAGAAGTCTTCCCAGTGATGAATAACAGCCGATAAAATCGCTGCAATTTCTATCATCCAGGGAATAGGTCCCCAAAAACTTTTCAGGAATTTGACAATGGGATGCTGTTTGTGTTCATTCAGACTGTTAGGCCCGTATTGGCTCTGTCGTTTCGACGCTTCTTCTGAGGACAAGCCTTTTTCGGAAGTTTGAAGTTTTTCTTTTAGTTCATCAATGGTCAGGTCATTAAGTTCCGGTTCCACTGCATTGTTTCCGTTCATAAGGCAATCATTTTAAATCAACAGAAAAACAATTGAGTCCGAAGAGTAGTTTGCTTTAACCAGTTTAAAAAACATTAATAGAGTTGAATTATTGTTAAACTAAAAAGCAATTATCGGAGGAAAACACCGCTTTCTTGTCAGGAATCATGACTCAATCCATTATCTTTGCCTAACAAAACACCGATACCATGTTAATCCATCGTAATTTCATGCCGGAACTGAAATTTAGTGCTTCGCGCAGTAGCGGAGCAGGTGGGCAAAATGTGAATAAGGTGAACACAAAAGTGGAACTTCGATTCCACATCGAATCGTCCGGGTTATTGTCTGCTGACGAAAAAGCCATATTGATACGCAAGCTGGCGAACCGGATGAACAAGGAAGGTGAACTGATACTGACCGAACAGAATGATCGCTCGCAACTGAAAAACAAAGAAAAAGTGATTGACCGGTTCTATCGCCTGCTCAATCATGCACTTACTCCACAAAAAAGAAGGAAAGCTACCCGTCCAACATTGGCTTCACGCCGTAGAAGATTGGAAAACAAAAAGCAACATTCGGAGAAAAAATCACGCCGTCAACGACCCCGTTTCGACTAAACTAACGAATATATCAGGCTAATAGCATCTCAAAGATGGCTTAAACAAAGGAACTGAAGCACTTACTAACAATTGTTCATATCTCCTGTTCGTTTCTAGTTGATTTTGTTTTGCCAAAAACATTTGACAAATAACTCATTCGTCGTAATTTGCATTCATCAGGTGAGCGATAAAAGGTCGCGCCGGAAACAAGGAGAAGAAAAAAGTCACTTAATTGAGGCTCGATTCCGATCATCCAGGTTGCAAAACCTGCTTGTTGAAGGAGCTGAAGCCTGGAAAGCGAAAGGAGTAAAATCCAATCGAACTACCAGTCGGTCAAGGATAAACGGCAACGTTCATTCCAAAACTGAATCTCAAGGCTCTACAGCAGCAACTCCGGTTAACGTTGTAGAAAGAAGATGAAAAAAAGGAATCATTTCCCAAGACGTCTTCATCGCCTGTTGGACCGTTCTTCGGAACACGAAAACAGAGATAGCTTGAAAGATGCTTCGTCCGGGAAGGTATTCTTCGTGAATACCGAATGGACAGCTTGAAGATGATGCTGTAACAGGCACTGTCTAAAAGCCACAGGTTGCACGAAAGTCTTCGGACAATCATGTAGCCGGCCACAATAACCGTAACCTGACACTGTGAAGTGCAAACTTCAACAGCGAAATGGGAACTATTCTTCCGAATGGTTCCCATTTGTGTTTTATAGCCTCATCCTTCCTCCCCCCTTTGTTTTTACCATCTCTTTTCTCTCCAACACATCAACCATTTTTTCTATTTTCACGCCAAAATCTTAATCCGGATAGCTGATGCGGCAACTTATCTCTATTCTTCTGCTGATAATGTTAGGAATAACATCAAAAGCAAAAGCCCAACAAGTCGATTTACTTTACTTCACCGATGCCCATCGCATCTTTCCTGTAGAAGATGTTCCCGGCGGACGAGGCGGCGTCGCCCGTCTGAAAACAATAACAGACAGCATCCGGCAGGAAAATCAGAATACCTTCTTGATTCACGGTGGAGATTTGGCGGGCGGTGTTTTGTTCGGAGGAATGTATAAAGGCTGGCCGATGATTCGGGCTTTCAACCAAATTCCCCTCGACCTTTGCAATTTTGGCCAGCACGAATTTGATTTTGGTTCAGCTCACGCCGATTCGCTCGTCAGAAAGTCCAAATTCCAATGGTTTTCCAGCAACCTTCAGTCTCCTTCCGGGAAACCGTTCGCCAATGTTCCACAATACGTCATTCACAATTTCCAGGGCATCCGGATTGCTTTTATCGGCTTAACAGACGCGATGAACACGACATTAAATGACGGAGGCGTTGTCCAGGAAAATTTGAAGAAAGCCACATCCGAAGTTTTACCAGAGATAAAGTCACAACACCCCGACTGGATTATTGCCGTTACACAAACCGACCTCGAAACCAACAGGAAATTACTCAACGCATTTCCTCAAATTAATTTCGTTTTCACAGAAGAAGAGCATGAATACAACAGCAATGTATTTTACCTGGGAAAGCGCCCGATTATCGCTCCGGCCGGAAACATGAGTTCGGTTGCCCATGTTATCCTCCGGAAAACCGGAAGACCATCTGTCGAAATCATTCCGTTGGACTCAACGGTTTTACCCAGTCCGCAACTTCGCAAGCTCGAAGTATTTTACCGGAATGACATGAATCAAAAGCTTTCGGAACCACTGGCCCGGCTGGAAGTTCCTCTATTCTTCCGGGAAGGAATTACGGGTGAAAGCGCTGCGGGCAACCTGGTTGCTGATGCTTTTCGAGCGGCATATCATTCCGACGTTGCGCTCATCAATGGCGGAGGCATTCGGGCTAACGTTCCCACAGGAACTTTCACACTGAAGTCAGCCCGCTCGTTATTGCCTTTCGGGAATAAGCTATGCCTGGTAAAAATAACCGGAAACCAATTGGAGAAACTAATCAAAGCCAACGTGAACAGTAAAACAGGACAACTCTTTCAAGTTTCCGGCATAAAGTACACCTACCGACTGGAAAATGATTCCCTTTCAGTTTATCGAAACGGAACTCCCCTTCCTTCCAGTGACTCAATTTTCGTCACAATGAATAACTACATTCTGAATCGGACACCGAATCGATTCCGGATCATTATTGGTGAAAACAATCCAAAAGCGATGTTGGACTACAAAGCACTCGAGCACTACGCGCTGAAAAATAAAGTATTGCACCCCAAAAAAGAAGGGCGAGTGACCATTATTACCGAATAATTTCTATCGCTAGCCTACTCTTTTTTTGCTAAACTTCCGGTTTTAACAACTCCAGAAAATCAATAAATACAAGGCGCTCAAGCGTTATCAACAATTGTTAATATCTCTTGTTTGTTTTTCGTTGATTTTGTTTTGCCAAAAACACTTGCCTGATAAATAAAACATTGTAATTTGCATATATCAGGTGAGCGATAAAAGGTCGCGCCGGAAACAAGGAGAAGAAAAAAGTCACTTAATTGGGGCTCGATTCCGATCATCCAGGTTGCAAAACCTGCTTGTTGAAGGAGCTGAAGCCTGGAAAGCGAAAGGAGTAACATCCAATCGAACTACCAGTCGGTCGCGGATAAACGGAAACGTTCATTTCAAAACTGAATCTGATGGCTCTGCAACAGCAACTCCGGTTAATGTTTGCAGAAAGAAGCCGGAACAAAGGATTTATTTCCTGTTTCACTTCATCGACTGTCAATCAGTTCTTCGGAACAGAGCGACAGAGATAGCCTGAAAGAAGCTTCGTCCGGGAAGGTGTCCTCCCGGGATACCGAAGGGACAGCTTGAAGATGATGTTGTAACAAACATTATCCAAGAGCCTGAGGTTGCAAGAAAGTCTTCGGACGATCATGTAGCCGGCCACAATAACCGTAACCTGACACTGTGAAGTGCAAACTTCAACAGCGAAATGGGGGCTATTCGTCAAAGAATGGTTCCCATTTGTGTTTTTATACGGTTCACCTGAAACTACATCACCCCTGCGATTTGAAATAACGTCGGGTCAGCACTTTTTTCAGATCACGCACAATAATCTGATGCGCCAATACCTCCATCTCATTATAATCGGGCAAATCCAAACCGGCCTGTGTAATTTCCCTTTGCGTAATATCCACCTGGTAAAGCACCGACAAAAGCCGCTGATAATCATTGGCAAGCAGATGACGAATTTGATCCACTAACTGGTCGTGCAATTCGCGGTAAGCTTGGTCCGTATTTCCTGAGAAAGTGATGGTAATACCAAACATGGCAAAGTCCTTCATGATCTGCTCGGCAGTTTCCTGAACAACAGCAGCGCTATCGAGAAACCGGGCAACATTATCATTACGTATATCGGGAAGATTCATACAATCGATTACATTTCGTTATTCTGTGGAAGTGAAGTAAACAAAAATATGCCACTTTATCCGTAAAGGTTTCAGAGGATAATTTCCTGAATATTTCCGGCTACCTCCAGGCCGGCATTTCGCCCGGTATCCTTAAATACTATCACCCTTCTTTTTCTATCGAACAGCTCCACATCAATGTTCGCAGTCATGCTTTCTTCAATCCTTCCTTCCATAAATCCATGAATAGGTGAAGCCAGCTCTGTAGCTTTTTCCCGACAGGCGTGAATCCCAAGCCGGTAGCTCCGATTTTCAATGATCAATTCAACCATTTCTGCTGAAACCGAAGACTTACGCAAAGCCGACTTGTTGTATGTCGTAAAACGAATTAATCTCCCGTCCAACCACAAACCGGCTATGAATCCTACAAAAGCTTTTCGTATCCAGGGAATCTTCGCGACAGAAAGCTTCAGAGAAATTCCCGGACGGGAAAAATGGTTGGTTTGCATCCAGACATACGCACTGGGAAACGACCGTCCCCAATCCTTTTCGGTATAGCCTCGTCCACCCGAAAAGTCAACAGATCCACCATCCCACTGCAGCCTCCCTTTGATGCTGTGATCCATACTCACGATTCCATGGTAACATTCCATAAAAGGCGCGAAGGCATAAGGACCCATAATTCCCGGAGAATACCAGGGCTTAGGCCAGGGCACCATACCCGAGAAATGCAATTCGCCTGAAAGGGCGGGCAATTCCAGATGTATCTTATCGAGTGAAAAATGATTGCCGGCAATCGAGAATTGGAATTTTCGTGCCTGCGGCCGGAACTGTTCCGCATCGAAACGAAAGTATTGAGAAGTATGTTTTCGTCCGTCAAGTACCTGGATAAAGGCTTGCTTTTTTCCGGCTTCATCCATCGCAATACCCGGAATAACAGCAATAGCTTTGGTTTCATCTGCGCTAACCATCTTATAGTACCAGCCCTCGAAATAACGCCTTTTGCGCCCCCATCCCTGGAACTGTTCCGGATTGAAAAAAGCACACCACTTATCTATAATTAGCATGAGATTAAAGCTGGTTATGATGATTGTCAGACGAAAATGTTCTAAGCATAATTCTATCCAAATAAAAAGATAGGGAATGCAAAGGAGAATAAAAAAGGATTTTTTCATGAACTCCCTCCGGGTGAAGGATCTCAAATCCTATGCGATGAAAAAATGGTGTTCCTAATTCAAAAAACCAAGAATGAATCTATTTAATCATCCGCGCGCTGAATAATGGTTCCGGCAGAAATTCTGATTGGAAAATTCGATATATTTGCTCGCTTTTTTCGTATAACCGAATAGAGCTAAACATTGATATCGTTAGGTTCCATGAGGGAATAAAAGATGAACGCCTTAATCAAGTACCGGAACGACCTCGTCGAACGAAATCGTCTGGAATATGGTGTTTTTTACGACCAGCTGAAATGGCTGGGGTATTACGAAGCAATTGAACGGGAAGCCGAGCGGGAACAAATCCTCGAGCGACTAAAAGATAACATTCAAACCGGATTTAAGGGAACAAAAGTCGACACCAGCAACCTGTCGCCGGGTTGCCGGCTTTGCGGTGCGGGTGAATGGAGCTGTCTTTTCATCAACAACCAGTGCAATGCGCATTGTTTTTACTGTCCGGCTCCACAGGAAACCATTGGCGTGCCGGAAACACAAACCATCGATTTTCACACACCGGAAGAGTATGTCGCCTACATAAAAAAAATGGGCTTCAAAGGCGTTAGTTTTAGTGGTGGCGAGCCTTTCCTGACATTCGATCGGGCAAAAACATTCCTGAAAGCGTTGAGGGATGCGTTTGGGAACGAGCTCTACATCTGGATGTATACCAATGGCATTCTTTCTACACCCAAAAAGCTCAACGAATTGGCTGAGCTGGGGCTGAATGAAATCCGGTTCGACATCGGGGCGACCAATTATAACCTGAAAAAGGTGAAACAAGCCATTGGCATCATCCCGGTAGTAACCGTAGAAGTTCCGGCCGTTCCTGATGAACTCGAGCAGTTGAAAAAAGCAGTTAAAGAGTTAGCCGAAGCCGGTTTGTCACATCTGAACCTGCACCAGATGAGATTGACTCCGTACAATCTGCCAAAACTAGTTGACCGAAACTTTCAATTTGCCCATGGCCCGAGAGTAACTCTACCCGATTCGGAGATTACGGCTTTAAAAATTCTGGAGTATACGAAACAGGAACAAATCAACCTGCCGGTGAATTACTGTTCGTATGCCTACAAAAGTCGTTATCAAAAATCGGGATTCCGCAATAAACTGGCTCCGTTTATTGTCAAACCGTTCGAGGAGATAACTGAGAAAGGATACATCCGGAATTTGGCCATCGTTGTTTCCGACTGGCAGCAATTCCGACAACTGTTTGCTCAACTTCCGGAAAGCGAGCAAAGCAAAATTCAAGTTAGCGAACAAGCGGGCAAAGTGCTGCTCAAAGCCAAAATGCTGGAACACTTTCTTCCGGTTACGAAAGAGATACTGATTTCGTACACCAACATGCGGCTGAGTGAGCAAACCGGCGATATTCCGGATGTGAGCCGCATCTCGTTAACCTCTGCCCGCAACATATACATCGAATCGGGTTTTGTTGTGAATGATTTATCACTGCATCCGAATCAATCCAATATCCTGCTGCAACTCATCAATGGAAAACAACCGAAGGAGTGCTTTGAGGATGAACAACTCTTTATCGTCTGGCAACACGAACAAATTGAGGAAGGATTGCCGGAGTATTTTTGACGGAACGTCAGATTAAATTGCCATAAATCCCGGGATGGAGTTTTCGGTCTGTTTTGCAACAGAAAGACAAGCTTCATTCCGGTACAACATTGTGGTAACAAAACTACTGTCGGCCCCATTTCTAAGAATATCATCCGCGTTTATTACGAATGTTTCAGGAAATACCAACCTTTTATTAAATTGCGGAACTGAATCAAGTAAAAGCCGGCCTGTGAAAATCAGATTCACCAACTTTATCCTAATACTGCTTATAACTGTATTTTCTAGTGTTTCCGCATTTTCTCAACAGAAACAATACAACTTTGCCCAGATAAATAATACAAACGGGTTATCGAATAATCATGTTACATGCATTTTGCGTGACAAGCAAGGCTTTATGTGGTTCGGAACTACATCTGGGTTGAACCGCTATGATGGTTACTCCTTTAAAATTTTCACACATAATCCGTCCGACAGTACATCGATTGACAACAACATCATCGCGGCAATTAGCGAGGACTGCAATGGGAAACTTTGGGTCAGAACTCAAAACGGCTTTAACGTTTACGACCCAAAAACCGAGACTTTCTCGTTTTCCAATTCTCCTGTTCTGCAAAAACACCCTGAATTCATCAATCATTTCATCAACCTTTTTACTGACAGTGAAAACCAAAGTTGGCTGATGACCAGCGGTTACGGGGTATTTCGCTTCGACACCCTCCATCAGGATATTGTTCCGTTAGAACATCTCACCAATAACAATGGTGTAAAGGCAACCTCCGATGTGATTGCCATGGCCGAAGATTCAAAAGGCGACCTGTGGCTCATCCATCAGGATGGTTACCTGGAAATGAAGCCCAAAGGAAGTATGAAAGCGAAGATTCAGGCCAGCTTCTTGCATGACCGGTATCCCGGGGAACAATTGGATTGTCGCATATTTATTGACAAAGATGACGATATCTGGATTTCGACGCAGGACCATGCCATCGGCCTTTTCTATTATGAGCCTGCCACCGGAAAACTTGTCCATATCGACCAGGCTTCCAGGCCTACTCATACCAACACCAACATCATTACCGGTATCACACAAGACTCGGATGGCAACATCTGGATAGCCACCGACCACGGAGGCATCAACCTACTCGACAAAAAAGATTTCACCATACGCTACCTGACACACGAAACCTACAACGTCCACAGCATTGCTCACAACAGTGTCACGGCCATGTTCCGCGACAGCGAAGGGATTATCTGGATAGGAACCTATAAAGAGGGAATTAGCTATTATCACAAAAACCTGATCCTGTTCAACACCATCCGGTATACGCCTCAAAATGAAGAAGGGCTGAACTTTGGTGATATCAACTGCTTTGCCGAAGACAAAAAAGGGAATTTGTGGATTGGGACCAATGGCGGCGGACTAAACTACTATAACCGGAAAACCGGAAAATTTACCCATTACGTTCATCATGACGATGACCCCAACAGCCTCTCCAACGATGTAATTGTTTCTCTGTTTATCGATCACGAAAACAAACTTTGGATTGGTACTTACTTCGGTGGCCTTAACCGTTTCGACGGGAAAAAATTCACTCACTACACCCACAATCCCAAAGATTCAACCAGTATATCCGATAACAATATCTGGTCGATATACGAAGATTCATTTAACAATCTCTGGATTGGAACACTGGGCGGCGGACTCGACCGGTTTAACCGTGATACGGAAAGTTTTCAGCATTTCCGTACCGGCAGTGCGAATTCCATCGTTTCCAATGTTATCATTTCCTTGGTCGAAGACAAACAAAACCGCCTGTGGATTGGCACGCCCGATGGCCTGAGCATCCTAAACACAAGAACCCAAAAATTCAGTAACCTGCTTCATACCGACAAAGACACCACGACATTGAGCAGCAATACGGTGAATTGCCTGTTAGCCGATTCACGCGGATGGATTTGGGTAGGCACACCCGAAGGTCTGAATGTGTACGACGAGCATACCGGTCAGTTCAGGCGTATTTTGAAAAATAACGGCTTACCGACGAACAACATCGTCTCGATAGTAGAGGACCAACAACACAATATCTGGCTGGGAACCATCAAGGGACTGGTTCAGATTTTCGTTAAAGGCGACCAGGTATCCGATTTTGCCGTGCGCATCAAACAGTATGACGACGAAGACGGGTTGCAGGCCAAGGAATTCAACGAACGGGCGGCTTATGTCACCCGCAATGGGCAGCTCTTCTTCGGTGGTCCGAACGGCATCAACTTTTTTAATCCCGAAAACCTTATTGAAAACAAAAACACACCGAAAGTGGTATTCACCAACCTGCAGGTTTTCAACCAAACCATCCGGGTAGGTGAAAAATTTAACCGCCGTGTGTTATTGCCGCAATCCGTTACCGACACCAAAGAAATCACGCTGAAGCACGCCGAAAACTTCTTCTCGGTAGCCTTCTCCACGCTAAGTTATTTCCATCCGGAAAAAAATCAATTTGCATACAAACTGGAAGGCTTTAATAACAGCTGGATTTACACCGACTGGAAGAACCGCCGGGCCACCTTCACCAACCTCGACCCGGGAGAGTACACTCTGCGCGTCAGGGCATCGAACAACAACGGCTACTGGAACCAGGAAGGTGCTACCCTGAAGATTAACATCCTCCCTCCTTTCTGGCAAACGATTTACGCTTATGTCGCCTATGTGCTCATTATCCTGCTCATCATTTGGTTATGGCGTCAGCGGATCATTAGGCGGGAGCACGAAAAATTCGAGATCGAGCGGGAAAAAATCAAGGCACGCCGCCTGCACGACCTCGACATGCTGAAACTCCGTTTCTTTACAAACATCAGTCACGAGTTTCGCACGCCGCTCACGCTTATTATTACACCCATTGAGCAGTTGTTGCAAAAAACGAAAGACAACGACGAAAAGAAACACCTGCAGCTTATTTACCGCAACAGCCGGCGTTTGCTCAGCCTGGTAAACCAATTACTCGATTTCCGGAAGCTAGAATTCCAGGAGATTAAGCTTCGCCCGAGCGAAGGCGAAATTGTCAGCTTCATTCGCGAAACCACCGAATCGTTTTCTGACCTCTCGGAGAAAAAGAATATTCACCTTTATTTCCAGACCGATGTGGAAAATATCACCGTGTATTTCGACCACGACAAGCTGGAAAAGATTCTCCTTAACCTGCTTTCCAATGCTTTCAAATACACCTCCGAAAACGGCAACGTGTATGTAGCTGTTCGTTTAAACGAAGAAGAACAGCCTTCCATCGAAATCAGCATCAGCGATACCGGTATTGGTATTCCGGAAGAAAAACAACAACGCATTTTCGAGCGCTTCTTCCAGGATGAGACCAACGGCTCCGATTACAACCAGGGAAGCGGTATCGGGCTGGCGCTTGTAAATGAATATGTGAAGTTGCAAAATGGCACCATTACCGTGGAGAGCGAGCCGGGCAAAGGCAGCTGTTTCCGGGTGACGTTGCCATTGGTATTTGGCAAAGAAACCTCCATAGACGTGGAAAAAGAGAATTGGAAACGCCAACCAGTAGCTCAGCCTTCGGTCGTTATGGAACCGGAAACTGTAGAAGAAATCGAAACAACCGGCAAGCCGTCGAAAAATGCCAAACCGGTATTGTTATTGGTGGAAGACAATGAAGATTTCCGGTTTTACCTGAAAGATAATTTCAAACTCACCTTTGAAGTACTGGAAGCCGGCGACGGACATACCGGCTGGGAAATCGCTTCAAAATCGCTGCCCGATTTGATTATCAGCGATGTGATGATGCCGGTGATGGATGGCATCGACCTGTGCCGGAAAATCAAGACTACGGCCGAAACGTCGCATATCCCCGTCATTCTACTAACCGCGAAAGTGGCCGACAACCAGAAAATGGAAGGCTTCGATGTGGGTGCTGACGATTACATCACCAAGCCGTTCAACTTCAAGTTGCTCGAATCGCGCATCAAGAACCTGCTGGCGCAACGCCGGAAACTGCAGAAAGCCTTCCGTAAGAAGATCGATGTCAGCCCCAGCGAAATCGAAATCACCTCGCTGGACGAAATCTTCATCCATAAAGCCATTGATTTAGTCGAGAAAAATATTGCCAACAGCCAGTTCTCGGTACAGGAAATGAGCTCGGAGCTGGGCATGAGCCGCGTGAACCTCTACAAGAAAATATCTTCGCTCACCGGACAAACCCCCGTGGAATTCATTCGTACCATCCGGTTGAAACGCGCGGCCCAATTCCTCAAACAAGGCCAACTCACCGTTAGCGAAGTGGCATACCGGGTAGGCTACAACGACCCGAAATATTTCGCCCGCCAGTTCAAAAACGAATTCAGCATCACCCCGTCGCAATACGGAAAGAAAGAAAAGGAATAACCTTTTCTCCGGTTTCTTATTTACAAAATCGATCTCTTTTCACGATAATAGTCTCTCAAAACTCATCTGTTCTGATGACTGTTATGAAATGCCCTAATTGGTCATACCATTAACATTTCTCCCCCTTTTATTTACAAATATCTCCCCCTGTTAACATTTATCACCCCACACAGAAACAAACCAATCCTATGGCCGGCTACGCGAATCGATACATTCGTCAGTAACAATTTTGTCGCAACGGGACATAAATGCGGCAATCAACTAACTGGGTCATATGAAAAGTCTTAATCCGAACCTGCATGGGCTGCACGACGCCGCGAATAGGTATGCACAAGCGTGCCTTGTCGTATCCGGAAATTCCTTCCGGGAAACAGCACCATACTTTGTGCACTGCAACCCTCTCTATTTTTCATCCGGCATTCAGCATTCGTCTGCTGTTATCCAGCGAATCACCTACATCTACGACCGGATACAAAAATTTCTGCAACAAACATTCACAAACGATTATATAGAAACCGGGAACAGTTGAGTTTTCGGTGAGAACTTGTTTTACACCCTTTTTTCAATAAAACAAATAAACCTATGAAGAATGAACAACTCGTAAGAAAGTCGCTGACGCGATTCTTCTTATTTCGGAAACAAATGATTCAAATAGCACGAATCATGGCAATCCTGATGTTGGTATTTCTTGCTGTTCCTGGTTTTGCCCAGAATCAGCTGGCTACCATCAACGGAACCGTAGTTGCTGCCGACGATGGTTCACCCATTCCGGGCGCTACCATTGTGGTGAAAGGCACGTCAACAGGTACCGTATCCGACATCGATGGCCATTTTACGTTGCAGGCAAAACCGAATGACGTCCTGGAAGCATCGTTTATCGGGTACACCAAACAATCCATCCCGTTAAACGGAAAAACAACGGTGACCATCACCATGAAACAGGATATCAAAGGACTGGACGAAGTGGTTGTAATTGGTTATGGTGTTCAGAAAAAGAAACTCGTAACGGGTGCTACCGCTTCGGTTGACGGTTCGAGCCTTCAGAAAGAGAATACAACAAACGCTTTGCAGGCCATGCAGGGAAAAGCTGCTGGTGTAAACATTACCTCAGAATCGGGACAACCCGGAGGAGGTTTCAAAGTAAATATTCGTGGTGTGGGTACCATTGGTAACTCCAGCCCGTTGTATGTTGTCGATGGGGTAATTACCAACGATATCACCTACCTGAATAACTCCGACATTGCTTCGATTGATGTATTGAAAGATGCCGCCTCATGTGCCATTTATGGTGTGAACGGAGCTAACGGCGTTGTCTTGATTACGACCAAAAGCGGAAGTGCTAACGGGAAAAAAGGCGGACAAATTTCATTCGACGCCTATTACGGATTACAAAATGTACCACGTAAGGTAGATTTACTGAATGCCCGGGAATATGCCACCATGCAGAACGAAGCAGCCATCAACTCGGGTAAAGCTCCGTTTTTCACCCAATCACAGATTAATGCACTGGGCACAGGCACCAACTGGATGGATGAAATGTTTTCTTCGAATGTTCCTACACAGAACTACAACCTGTCTGCCAGTGGTGGAAGTGACATTTCGACATATTCGCTGGGACTTTCGTATACCAGCCAGGGTGGTATCGTCGGTGGTTCGAAGTACTCGAATTACGAACGTTACAACTTCCGCAGCAACAGCGAACGGAAACTGTACGGAAATAAACTGAAAGTTGGCGAACACCTGACCTTCTCCTTTAAGGATCAAAAAGGCATTAAAGATGGCAACCAATATGATAACAGCCTTCGTGGCGCATTTTCGACTTCACCGTTGCTGGCCATGTACGATTCAAACGGCAACTTCCTGAACAGTCAGGATGAGACTATTTATAACGGCGGTGTATGGTACGACGGAGAGACCAACCCGTATGCGCAAATGGTACTCACTAACCACAATAACACCAAAAGACAAACATTGGTTGGTGATGTGTACGCTGAACTCGAACCGGTGAAAAATCTGAAAATCAAAACCACTTTCGGTTTAAACTATTACTCTGAGGCCTACCACAGCTATTTGCCGGCTTACGGTCATCTTTCACTTTATTCGTATAACGACTACGAAACCATTACCCAAAGTAGTTCACAAGGCTACACCTGGAACTGGGATAATACGGTAAACTACACCTTCAATCTCAACGATCACAAGTTTGACATTTTAGGAGGTACCTCTGTTCGCAAGTACACCGGAACCTGGATGAACGGTTCGAACAAAGGAACAACACTGTTCGGCAACTTCGACCGCGCTTATCTGAGTAATTCTGAGGTAACCACCATCACCATGAGTCCAAGTAGTGATCCCGGCGATGCCCAGACCGTTACGCACACCATTTCGTTGACCGGTAATCAGAATGCCGTTTATGCACAGCAATCGTTCTTTGGTCGTTTGAACTACAACTACAAGGAGACCTACCTGGCTTCGCTGGTGTTCCGAGCCGATGGTTCCACGATGTTTGCCAAGGGACATCAGTGGGGTTACTTCCCGTCGGTTTCATTGGGTTGGGTAGCATCCAATGCGTCCTTCATGGAACCACTTAAAAATGCTATTAACTTCCTGAAAATACGAGGAAGCTGGGGTACCAATGGTAATGATGCTATTACGGCCTTCAACTATCTGTCACTCATTCAGCTGTCCAATGCGCAGTACAACTTTGGAAGCGACAACAGTACCCTGACCCAGGGAGCATACCCGTCAACCATTGGTGTTACCGATACCAAATGGGAAACGTCGTATCAGACCGATCTGGGTTTTGATGCACAATTTCTGGATAATCGGTTAGGTCTGAATGTAGACTTCTACAATAAGAAGACAAAAAACTGGCTGATTGCCGCTCCGTTGCTGGCAACTGCCGGAGTAAAGACCAACCCGTACATCAATGGCGGTGACGTCACCAACAAAGGAGTCGAGGTTCAGTTGTCCTTCAACAACGACATTGGTAAAGATTTCCATTATAATGTTAGCGGCTCATTTTCGTACAACAAAAACATTGTCAACAACATTCCAACCGAAGATGGAATTATTCATGGCGGCACCAATATCTTGTTTAACAATGCACCCGAGTTTTTCCGTGCTTCCGCCGGAAACCCGATTGGATATTTCTGGGGCTACAAAACAGATGGTATCTTCCAAAATGAGGCTGATGTGCAGAGCTATACCAGCAACGGACAAGTGCTTCAACCCGATGCTCAACCCGGTGACGTAAAATATGTGGATATGAATGGTGACGGCAAAATTACTGCTGACGACAAAACCAACATTGGTGACCCGAATCCACATGAAGTTTTTGGTCTGAGTTTCTCCTGCAACTATAAGAATGTTGATTTCTCGGTAACAACCAATGGCGTAGCCGGAAATAAAATCGTTCAGTCGTACCGGAACGTTGCCAGTGCATATGGAAACTGGACCAGTGAGATTCTGAGCCGCTGGCATGGTGAAGGTACATCGAACACCATGCCCCGTGTAACACAGGACAATGCCAACTGGGCTAAGTTCTCCGACTTGTATATTCATGACGGAAGCTACTGGCGTATCTCAAATATTTCACTGGGCTATGATTTTGCCAAGCTGGTAAAATGGCAAAATCTCAGTGAATTCCACCTCTATGTAGCTGCTCAGAACCTCTTCACCTTTACCAAATACAATGGCATGGATCCGGAAGTAGGTTACTCGGCTAAAGACGCCAACAATGTCTACTCTTTCGGACAGGGAGTTGACCTGGGCTTCTATCCGCGTCCCAGAACACTTATGGTCGGTGTTAATCTTAAATTCTAAACCTTAAAGAAAACATGAATATGAAAAGATATAGGATTTTGTTTATTGCACTAATTGCAATGACCGCCTTCAGTTCGTGCAGTGACTTTCTCACGACGGACCTGACGGATCCGAAGAAAACCAATGAATCATATTACCAGACACCTGAAGATGCCTACACGGCACTGGTGGGATGCTATAACGGTCTGGATTTGATTTGGAACGGAGCGACTGCTTTCCCGGTAGCTTCTGAGGTATTTTCTGACAATAGCTTAGGAGGAACAGGAGCATCGGATGGTTACGGATACCAGATGCTTGATGAATTCAATAAATCGATCTCTCCTTCCGATGTATCAATCTTTGGTACTACCTGGAAAAATTACTACCAGGCGATATACCGTTGTAATGTTTTGCTGGGTAAATTGGACCAGGTCTCATGGGGCGACAGCACTTCAGTAAAAACACAATACGAATCGGAAGCCAAGTTCATTCGTGCATTTTGCTATTTCGATATGGTACGTCTTTGGGAGAAAGTTCCGTTGGTCACCACCCCTACCCTGGACAATGTGCCGCAAGCCAGTGCCGACTCAACGTATACATTAATTATGAACGACTTGCGTTATGCTGTTGATCATCTTCCTTCGAACGACTACACCAGCGTTCCGAGTGGTCGGGTTACCAAATGGGCTGCCGAGTCATTGTTAGCAAGGGTTTACCTGTTCTACAGCGGATACTACGGCAAAAGCTCGATTGGTGGTGAAACAGCTCAAACAGCTTTGACTGCAGTTGAAGACGTAATTTCCAACAGCGGCCACAGCCTGGTCAGCGACTACACAACCCTGTGGCCGGCGGCATCGTTAGCGAAAGGTGTTACCTATGCAGGGGAAGATAACCCCGAGGTGGTTTTCTCTATCAAGTACTCGTCAACCGGTGATTACAACGGTAACATTACGGGCAATACATGGATGGTGATGGAAGGAATCAGGGAAGAGTCACATTTCCCTTATCAGTACGGCTGGGGTGCCTGCACAGTAGACCCGAAACTGTACAATACATTCAGCGCTGACGATAGTCGCCGGTTCGCCTCCATCATCAATATTTCAGAAGAATTTCCGGATTATTCCAAAGCAGACAAGAACCGGGAATACACTGGCTATTTTATGAAAAAGTATAGTCCGATCTGTGATTCAACAGGAACATCTGTTGTTACAGACTTCCAAATTGGTCAGTACCAGGACTATTTTGCTATCCGCTATTCCGATGTATTGCTGATGGCAGCTGAATTGGGAAGTCCCAATGCTGTTTCGTATTACAACCAGGTTTTGGAAAGAGCTAATCCTTCCGCATCGCCGGCCACTTCGGTTAACGAAGATGTGATCATGGCCCAGCGCCGACTCGAGTTTGTTGGAGAGGGTATCCGTTACTGGGATTTGCTCCGTCAGGGAGTTGATAAAGCAGCCAAAACCATTGCTGATAACACTTCTGTTTCCTATCTGGATAATGGTGGAACGCCTCCAAGTGCTTCTCAGCTGGAAGCGAATATCAAAGCAACCAACGGCTTTCAGCAAATACCGAACGACCAGATTACCTTGTCTTCAGGAACGCTGAAACAAAATGCAGGTTGGTAAGATTAACGGATCAATAAAACAGAAAGCAATGAAAAATAGATTCAAAATTTTATATACGTTATTGGGACTCACCTTGCTTTTCTCGGCTTGTACACCCGATAACTATGAGCTTGGAGCATTACTCTCCAAAAGCGATTTAAATTTCACGATAGAACCATCGAGCGCCAATCCAAATGATATCGTTCTCACAAGTTTGACACCTAATGTAACCCCGCTGTGGACTACTCCATTTGGACGTTCTATCAAGGTCGTCGATACGATTAATGTCGCATTCCCCGGCGATTACACGTTTAAATACGGAGTAGAAAGCGCCGGTGGATATGTACAGGCTGATTCGGTACAGGTGTCAATAAATACACTTGATCAGAATGCTGTAAGCGGAGATATGTGGACCAACATTTCCGGAGGTTATGGTAAAGAAAAAACCTGGTACTTAGACCTGGATGCCAACGGCGTCAGTAAGATATGGGCGGGTCCCATCTACTTTTACGGAACTAACGATAGTTGGCTTTCAGTAACCGACGGAGTTGCTGTTGGTGGTGATTCGTGGAACTGGTCACCTGATTGGTCCGGCAACCAGTGGCTTTGCGCTGCTACCGATTTCGGTTCAATGACTTTTAACTTGAAAGACGGCCCTTACGTACAGGTTGACCACACGTCTACACCGGATGGAATTACGATGGGTGGACAACAGTCTGGAACCTATATGCTGGATACGAAGAATCACACCATTACATTGAACGATGTAACACTGATTCATCCCATCAATTACCATACAACCCTGACCAAATCATGGACAGGGAAGTTCAAGATTATGGCGTTGACAGCAGACAAAATGATGATTGGTGTTCTTCGCGATCCGGTTATTTCCGGACAGGGAGCCTGCATTCAAACATTAAACTTCGTTAGCAAAGCTTATTACGATTCACATTAGTCTCATCACAAGTAGCAGTTTGATCCGGGAAGGGCACTTTGCTCTCCCGGATTTTTCCACTTCTTTAATTATCTGATAATAAAAACAGAAATGCTGTTCCAAAATATTTTGACGGTAATCGCTTAGGTTTATTGGATAAGTAATGGTACTTTTTACAATAAAACTTTTCAGTATATACAATGAAAACAGTCAACACTCTTTTTCTGCTGCTCGCTTTGCTTCTTGTAATAAACGGATGCAAGCAGTATCAGCCGCAAAGCAACCGGGTTCGAATTATCAGTGATTTCGACAACAATTGGAAATTCCACCTGGGCGATACAGCCAATGCCAGTGAAACTGCATTTAACGACACAAACTGGAGAAACCTGAACTTACCTCATGACTGGAGTATTGAAGGTAAGTTCAGCAAAGACAATCCGGCCGGTGTAGGTGGCGGTGCCCTGCCGGGCGGAATAGGTTGGTACCGCAAAACATTTTCTCTCGTAAAAAAGAATGCTGATAAGAGTGTCTACATCGACTTCGACGGCGTTTATCACAACTCAGAAGTATGGATTAACGGCCATTATCTTGGAAAGCGCCCGAACGGCTACATCTCCTTCCAATACGATTTGACTCCCTACGTACATTTCGGTGACAGCACCAACCTCATCGTCGTAAAAGTAGACAACTCAGACCAACCCAACTCCCGTTGGTACAGCGGCTCCGGCATTTATCGGAATGTTCGCCTCGAACTAACTTCCCCAATTCATATCTCCCATTGGGGAACACACATCACCACACCTGAAGTGAGTAACGAAAATGCATTGGTGCATGTTACCACGAAGGTTACAAACGATTCGAAGGAATCGAAAAAAATTACGCTCCGCACGACCCTTTACAATCAAACCGGAACGAAAGTCGGAGAAACCGACAATGAAAAAGAGGTTGCTGCGGGAGACACTGCTTCCGTTGAACAACAATTTCATATTCAACAGCCTGAATTGTGGTCGATTGATTCACCAACGCAGTACAAATGTGTAACACAGGTAATCAGCGGCAACCAAACCATCGACGATAATGTATTGCCATTTGGCATCCGGTATTTCCACTTCGATGCAAAAAAAGGCTTCTCTCTGAATGGCGTTCCGATGAAAATCAACGGCGTTTGCATGCACCACGATTTAGGATGCCTTGGAGCAGCCATCAACACGCGCGCTATTCAGCGACAGCTGGAAATTTTAAAAGGTGCCGGTGTCAACGCTATCCGGACTTCCCACAATCCTCCGGCTCCGGAATTGCTGAACCTGTGCGACAAAATGGGTTTCATCGTCATGGACGAAGCCTTTGATATGTGGAAAAAACAGAAAACTAAATACGACTATTCACACAACTGGGATAAATGGCACAAGCAGGATTTGACCGACCAGATTCTTCGCGACCGCAATCACCCCAGTGTGATGATTTGGAGTATAGGTAACGAGATCCTAGAACAATGGGACTCCACCGGAACCAGTATCGCACGCGAGCTGGCCGGTATTGTTCATCAATACGATACAACTCGTCCGATTACTTCTGCCTGCAACGATCCGCAGCCGAGCAACAGCATCATCAAGTCGGGCGCGCTCGACCTGATTGGTTACAACTACCATCATCAGTTGTATGCCAGCTTCCCGGACTCTTTTCCCGGGCAAAAATTCATTGCTACCGAAACGGTGTCTTCGCTGCAAACCCGTGGAAGTTATGACATGCCGTCTGATAGCATCAGGCTCTGGCCCAAACGCTGGGATCTTCCCGAGAAGGGAAACCCGGACTATACCTGTTCGTCGTACGACAACTGCCATGCACCGTGGGGTTCGACACACGAAGAAACGCTCAAACTTATCGAAAAATACGGCTTCCTTTCGGGACAATTTATCTGGACCGGCTTCGATTATCTGGGTGAACCGACTCCCTACACATGGCCGGCACGAAGCTCATACTTTGGCATTGTCGATTTAGCAGGTTTCCCGAAAGATGCATACTACCTCTATCAGAGCGAATGGACCAACAAACCGGTACTGCACCTTTTCCCGCACTGGAACTGGAAAAAAGGGCAAACCATCGATGTTTGGGCTTACACCAACTGCGATGAAGTGGAGCTTTTCCTGAATGGGAAATCGATGGGCATTCGAAAAAAGACAGGTGACAAACTTCATTTGATGTGGCGCCTGACCTACGAGCCTGGCACTTTGAAAGCGGTAGGCAAAAAAGATGGGAAAGTCATCCTCACCAAAGAAATTCAAACGGCAGGCAAACCAGCCAAGCTACAGCTTACGGTGGACCGTCCGCAAATCCATGCCGATGGTAAAGATCTGGCATTTGTGACCGTAAACGTTTTAGACCAAAACGGAACGCTGGTTCCACATGCCGACAACCTGGTTCGTTTTAAAGTAAACGGCGAAGCCACTATTGCCGGTGTAGATAACGGGAGTGAGACCAGTCACGAACCATTCAAAGCCAATTACCGGCACGCTTTTAACGGAAAATGTCTGATCGTTCTTCAGTCTGACGGAAAACCGGGAAACATCGAGCTCACAGCTTCAGCTGAAGGACTACCAGATGCGGAGGTGACGCTAACAGCTCAATAAAAACGGATAAGCAAAAAACAAAGAGCAAAGTATAAATCATTCAATGAAACAAAGAATAAACAGATGAAAAGGAAAAACCCACAGTTGTTGATTCGCAAGACCTTTACGGTACTGGCTGCTGCGGTTTTGGCTACGTTCAGTCAGCCTGTAGCCGCGCAATCGCTGGAATCGCAGAACGGATTACTCAACTCACCGGTGGACATTAGTCCCGATTTCTACAATTTTAAAAATACTTATTTTGTAGCCGACAGCCTAACCAAGTTCGATCCGGCTACCGGAAAAGGTACCGTCGAATGGCAGCGCAATGTGTACAAAACGCGCCAGGCTTTCGACAACATGCTGGCATTTCTGCAACCCGCTCCGGGCAATGAGTTTCCGGGCAGGGAATACGAAGCCAACCCGCATCTCCCCTTCCGTATAGATTTTGTATCGGCACGAACCATTCGTATCCGGATGAACACCGGCTTTGTGGCCAAACCGGAAGGTAAATCGCTGATGCTGGTCAACGGTGTAGCTCCTGAAGCCAAATCGGGCACCTGGAAATACACCAAAGTCGACAACGGCTACAAGTACACGAGTGCTTACGGTTCAGTAGTTGTTGAAACCCATCCCTGGCACATCAAAATCTACAATGCCAAGGGAAAGTTGCTGACACAAACCGATAGTCCTGCAGATAACAAAGATACCTACACGCCCATTGTTCCGTTCTCGTTTGTTCGTCGTTCATCCGACTACTCGCGCAGTGTGGCTGCATCGTTTACGCTTTCGCCGAATGAAAAAATCTTCGGCTGCGGCGAATCGTTTACCAATTTCAACAAACGCGGCCAAAGGGTTGTGCTGTACACCGACGATGCCAACGGTACCCAGAACGAAGCGGAATACAAACCGATTCCGTTCTTCATGAGTAGCCGGGGTTACGGTATGTTCATGCACACCTCGACGCCCATTACCTGCGATTTCGGTGCCTCTTTCCGTGGCGTAAATACGCTGATGATTGGCGATGACCAACTGGATTTATTCGTCTTTCTTGGCGAACCGAAAGACATTCTCGATCAGTACACCGACCTGACCGGAAAATCACCAATGCCTCCGCTATGGTCATTTGGTCTGTGGATGAGCCGTATCACTTATGACTCAGAGAAACAAGGCTATGAAGTAACCGAACATCTCCGCAAGGATAAAATCCCAGCCGATGTGATTCACTTCGACACCGGGTGGTTCGAAACCGACTGGCGTTGTGACTATAAATTCTCGAAGTCGCGCTTCCCTTCTCCGGAAAAAATGATTCAGGATCTGAAGGATAACGGATTCCATATCTGCCTGTGGCAGTTGCCTTACTTTGTTCCGAAGAATACGCTCTTCCCGGACATCATCAAGAAAGGACTTTACGTGAAAAACGCAAAAGGCAATCCTCCAACAGAAGATGCCATGCTCGATTTCACCAATCCGGAAACGGTAAAATGGTACCAGGACAAACTGGCCGGCCTCTTGAAAATGGGGGTAAGTGCCATTAAAGTTGATTTTGGTGAAGCAGCGCCACTGAACGGCATTTACCACAACGGACGCACCGGATTCTACGAGCACAACCTGTATCCGCTGCGTTACAACAAAGCGGCACACGATATTACCAAGAAAATCACCGGTAACGACATCATCTGGGCGCGCAGTACCTGGGCCGGAAGTCAGCGCTACCCGTTACATTGGGGCGGCGACGCAGCCAACAGTAACACCGCTATGGCCTCTGAACTTCGTGCAGGCTTGTCTTTCGGGTTGTCCGGATTTGCTTTCTGGAGTCATGACATTGGCGGATTTGTTCAGAAAACACCTGAAGACTTGTATCGCCGCTGGTTGCCGTTTGGTTTGTTGAGCTCGCACAGTCGTTGTCACGGAGCACCACCGAAAGAGCCATGGGCCTACGGCAAAGATTTCGAAGATGCTTTCCGCAGAGCGGATAACATGCGCTACCGCCTGATGCCGTACATCTACGCGCAAGCGAAAGAATGTACCGAAAAAGGACTACCCATGGTTCGGGCACTTTTCGTAGAGTATCCGCAAGACGCTGGTTCCTGGTTAGTCGATAATGAGTACCTGTTCGGTTCTGATATTCTCGTCGCTCCGTTGTTCGAGGACGAAAGCGGTCGCGATGTTTATCTGCCGAAAGGCGAATGGATCGATTACCAGACAGGCAAAGCTTACGAAGGTGGATGGCACCATATCGAGGCCGGACAAATTCCGGTCGTGATGCTGGTCCGCAATGGCGCCATCATTCCGCACATCAAGTTGGCCCAGTCAACCAAAGACATGGACTGGTCCAAACTGGAGCTGGAAGTATTCGACACCAACAACACCAAAGCTGACGGTTTGGTATGTCTTCCTTCGGATAACCAGCTGCACAAAGTAGTGCTTTCATCGGATGGCAAGAACTATAAGCTCGACAGTAACCCGCTGGAAGGAAAAACAACGTTCAAAGTTGAATCTTACCATTCTTTCATTAAGAAACATCAATAAATAAAAACCAAATCCACCAACTGTGATCCTTTCACGGTTGGTGGTTCTTTTTAGTACAATATCCCTTTACCATTACTTTTCTTTCTATCCCGATAAGAACTGGCTTACTATGAAATCACATCTCATCCAAATGCTTCTGCTCATTGGGACTCTAATGACAGGAACCCAAAAAGCACATGCGCAATACCAATACCCTTTCCAGAATCCCAACCTTCCGGTAGAAAAACGAATTGACAACATTTTATCGCTCATGACACTGGATGAAAAAATCAGCTGTCTGAGTACCGATCCCAGTGTTCCCCGACTGGGAATTAAAGGAGCCACTCACGTAGAAGGCCTGCATGGAGTCTCCATGGGCGGACCGGCAAATTGGGGAAAATATGCCACCCCTACTCCCACTACGACTTTCCCTCAAGCTTACGGTCTGGCCGAAACCTGGGACCCGGCATTACTAAAAAAAGTAGCCGCCGTTGAAGGCTACGAAACCCGATATCTTTTTCAAAACCCAAAATACAAAAGCAAAGGCCTGGTAGTTCGTGCTCCCAATGCCGATTTAGGCCGTGATCCACGCTGGGGACGAACCGAAGAATGCTACGGAGAAGATCCCTTCTTCAACGGAACCATGGTCACTGCTTTCGTAAAAGGCCTTCAGGGCAACAATCCAAAATACTGGCTGACGGCCTCGCTGATGAAACACTTTCTGGCCAATAGTAACGAAGATGAACGAACCTGGTCATCTTCCAACTTCAACGAACGACTTTTCCGCGAATACTATTCCGTTCCCTTTCGAATGGGAATCGAAGACGGAGGAAGCCAGGCTTACATGGCAGCGTATAACTCGTGGAACGAAATCCCCATGATGGTCAACCCGGTACTGAAAAACGTAACAGTGAAAGAATGGGGACAAAAAGGCATCATCTGCACCGACGGCGGTGCGCTGAAATTGCTGATCAGCGATCACAAGTACTATCCCGATTTGGAAGAAGGAGCTGCCGAAGCCGTAAAAGCGGGCATCAACCAGTTTTTAGACGATTATGCTGATGCCATTCGCGCGGCATTAAAAGACAAACTTCTGACCGAAGCTGATATCGACAGTGTTATCCGGGGTGATTTCCGGGTAATGATCAAACTAGGATTGCTCGATCCACCGAACGATAATCCGTATTCCCAAATCGGTCTGAACGGAGAACCGGCTCCCCGGAAAAGTCAACAGAATAAAGACCTGGTTAAACTGGCAACACAAAAGTCCATCGTTTTACTGAAAAACGATAACCAGACGTTGCCACTTCAAACCGGAAAAACCAAGTCGATTGCCGTGATTGGCCGATTTGCCAACGAAGTACTCGGCGATTGGTACGGAGGAACGCCTCCTTACACTATTACGCCGTTGGATGGTATTCGCAGTCGGGTTGGCGACAGCATTCGCGTTAGCTATGCCGAAGACAATTCAAAAAACAAAGCCGTCGATTTGGCCAAAACATCCGACTATGCCATCGTGGTCGTTGGCAACCATCCTACCGGCGATGCTGGCTGGGCGAAAGTAACCAAGCCAAGCTATGGAAAAGAAGCGGTCGACCGCAAATCCATTAATCTCGAGGAAGAAGAATTAATTAAACAAATCTATCGGGTGAACCCGAAAACCATCGTGGTACTTATCAGCAGTTTCCCATATGCTATTAACTGGACGGAGCATAACGTACCGGCCATTCTGCACATGACACATTGCAGTCAGGAAGAAGGAAGCGCGCTGGCTTCTGTATTGTTCGGCGATTTCAATCCTGGCGGACGACTGGTGCAAACCTGGCCGCTGGCTATCACACAACTTCCACCCCGCCTCGATTACGATATCCGGAAAGGCAGAACCTACATGTACTTCAAAGGAAAGCCGCTGTATCCTTTTGGATTCGGCCTGAGCTACACCACCTTTCAATACAGCAACCTGAAAGTTAGTTCCGATAATATACAAAATGGAAAACCGCTCACCATTTCCTTCGACATTACCAATACCGGGAAACGTGCAGGTGATGAAGTGGCTCAACTGTACGTCCGTCACCTGCATTCAGAAGTAAAACGCCCCAAAAAGGAATTAAAAGGCTTTAAAAGAATAACCATCAAGCCCGGAGAAACGAAAAAAGTCAGCTTAAAGCTACACGCAAAAGATTTGGCATACTGGAATGAAGTAAAGAAAGCCTTCACGGTTGAACCGGACCAAATTCAATTGCAAATCGGGAATTCCTCGGACGACATCCGGTTAACGAAAGAAATACAAGTTACAAATTAAGCATAACAGAGGAGAAAGGCGTCGGAGGACGATGACCTGGGATTAAAGAACGCAACATGACTCAATTCAGAAAGCCAAAAGGAATTCAGACACTAAAACTTATTTCATTGATACTTGTGCTCGGGACACTTTCGTCGACAAGCCGGGCAGCAAACGAGAAGAAACAGCAAAAGGAAGAATGGCATATTCCGGCTCACTATCAAAAAGCGCCAGAATGGTTCAAGGACGCCAAATTCGGTATCTATTTCCACTGGGGAGTGCTTTCCGTTCCGGCATACGCCAACGATTGGTACGCGCGCAACATGCACATTAAAGGGACCAACGCTTACAAGCACCAGGTGGCTACTTATGGTCCGTTGAATAAATTTGGCTATCAAGACTTTGTTCCCATGTTCAAAGCGCAGCATTTCAATGCCGATCAGTGGGCCAACCTATTTTTCAAAGCCGGAGCTAAATTTGCCGGTCAGGTAGCTGAACACCACGATGGTTTTTCGATGTGGGCCAGTAAAATCAATCCGTGGAACGTGAAGGATATGGGCCCGCACGAGGATGTGATGGCCAAACTGAGCAAAGCCATTCATGGCCGGGGATTGAAATTCGTCACCACCTTTCACATGGCCCGGAATCTGCAGATTTATGCGAATAGTCCCAAAGCACAATCCGATACCAGCTATTACCCTTACAACAAAAACATGTTCACCTCGTCAACTGACCCGAAGTTGCGTATGCTGTACGGAAATATTCCTGCCAAACAGTTCTACAAAAACTGGCTGGGAAAACTGGAAGAGGTCATCAGTCACTATCATCCCAACCTCATTTATTTCGACGGTTTGCTAACTAAAATTCCGCAGAGTTATCGTCAGGATTTCATTAACTATTACCTGAAAAGTGCTGCAAAAAATCACCAGCAGGTAGTTATCACACATAAAGACGAAGATTTGCCCGACCAGGTTAGTGCCCGGGATTTCGAACGGGGCCGTCCCAACAAGCTACTGCCCTACACCTGGATGTGCGATGAAACCGTTGGCATCGGCAGCTGGAGTTACGTGAAGGGACTGGCTATAAAACCAGCCGCTGAAATCATCCACGAGCTGCTAGACATCGTTAGCAAAAACGGCGTCATGATGCTGAACATTTCTCCCAGGGCAGATGGAGTGATTCCTGAAAATCAACAAAAAGTATTGCTCGATATCGGTAATTGGTTGCATCAATATGGAGAAGCTGTTTATAATACCCGCCCGTGGATTGTTTTCGGTGAAGGCCCAACACGATTGAAAAAAGGCGGAGCATTCCAATCAAAAGTGGAGTATACACCAAAAGATGTTCGCTACACCACTCTCCCGAATACCATTTACGCGACCGTACTGGGCTGGCCCGGAGCCAATAAAGAGATGGTTCTGACCGCTTTCGCGAAAAGCAAAATGGGAGGAGACCTGAAAATTGAAAGCATTTCCATTCCGGGGAAAAATGATTCCATTAACTGGAAATGGAAAAAAGACGGCCTCCACATTGTCATGCCGGCTCAAATGCCAAATTCCATTGCTACCGTTTTCAAAATCAAAACATCGGGAAAAGCTATATTAAAACACATTATGTAAGTCGCAAATAATGTGACCAGTAAGTTAAATTTCACATTTATTAACACCAAAGCAATTTCGAATGCATTAGGTTATTTTGTAATATTGACAATAAACCGAGCCAAGATGAAAGAATTCTTTCAGTCCCCGTCATGTGCACAATTGCCTTACCCACAATAGATTTTAAATGTGACCACTAAAACAACAGATTTATACATGAAACGAAAATCGATTGCACTTCCTGTGCTGAGTGTGTTGATTTTGGGTGTGCTGTCCTGCTCACAACCCAAGAAAAACAATGCACCCGCTTACGAGAAAAAAATTGACTCCCTGATTAGTCAAATGACTTTGAAGGAGAAAGTAGGAATGATCCATGCGAACTCGTCATTTACTTCTGCCGGGGTTCCTCACCTGGGTATTCCCGAATGGGTGATGTCAGACGGCCCGCACGGAGTACGCCCCGAACATGGCCGCGGATGGACATTACTGAACAACGGTAAAGATTCATCAACCTATTTGCCAACCGGCATAACCCTGGCTTCGACCTGGAACAAAGAGCTGGGTTACAAATTCGGAACCGTACTTGGTAGTGAGGCGAACGCCCGCGGAAAAGACAACATTCTGGGCCCCGGAGTCTGCATCATCCGTACGCCGTTAAACGGCCGCAACTTCGAATACCTAAGTGAAGATCCTTATCTGGCAGGTCAAATGGCTGTGGGTTACATCAAAGGCGTGCAAAGCCAGGATGTGGCTGCCTGTGTAAAACACTATCTGGCCAACAACCAGGAAACCGAGCGTAACACCATCGACGTGGAGATGAGTGAACGTGCCCTTCGCGAAATCTATCTTCCGGCTTTCAAAGCAGCGGTTGAAGAAGGTAACGTGTACACCCTGATGGGGGCTTACAATAAATTCCGCGGACAGTTTTGTACCGAAAATAAATACCTGGTAAAAGATATTCTGAAAGGTGAATTCGGTTTCAAAGGAGTTGTCATGAGTGACTGGGGCGCTGTCCACAATACCATGGATGCATTGATGAACGGAACCGATCTGGAAATGGGAACCGACCTGACGCAGAAAACACCCGACTACGGCAAATTCTTCATGGGTGATACCGTTATCGGACTGGTGAAAAGTGGAAAAGTTCCCGAATCCGTCGTGAACGACAAAGTACACCGCATTTTGCGTGTGATGTACGAAACCCACGTAATGGGTGGCGGCCGCAAGAAAGGCGAAATCAATACTCCCGAACATCAGGCTGTTGCTTTGAAAGTAGCTGAGGAAGGCATTGTGCTGCTGAAAAACCAGGACCATGTGCTTCCGCTGAAGGAAGATGGTCTGAAGAGTGTGGCCGTTATTGGTGCCAATGCCGATCGCAAAAATGCCATGGGTGGAGGAAGCTCCCAGGTACGTCCACCGTTTGAAATTACACCGCTGCAGGGAATTCAGCAGTATTTAGGCGACAAAGTGAAAGTCAACTACGCCGAGGGGTATAAAGTAGCCCGCGGCGAAAAAGCCGATCCGAAATTGATTGCCCAGGCGGTAAAAGCAGCCAAATCAGCTGATGCAACGATTTTGGTTGGCGGCTGGATTCACGGCTACGGCGGTCAGTGGTCTGACAACGCTTTCGACTCTGAAGGCATCGACAAACCTAATATGCAGCTTCCGTTCGGTCAGAACGAATTGATTCAGGCTGTATTGAAAGCCAATCCCAATACCATCATCGTGATGATGGGCGGTGGCCCGATGGATATGACCAGCTGGGTAGGCAACGCCAAAGGCATTCTCGAGGCCTGGTACCCCGGAATGGAAGGCGGAAAAGCCCTCGCCGAAATCATTTTCGGTAAGGTGAATCCTTCCGGAAAACTGCCGGTGACTTTCCCGAAAAAGCTGGCCGACGTTCCGGCTGAAAAGATGGGCGATTACCCCGGTAAAAACGGAAAAGAAGTATACAAAGAAGGTATTTATGTTGGCTATCGCTACTACGATTCGTACAATGTAGCCCCCGAATTCTGCTTTGGACACGGACTTTCTTATACTACTTTCAAATACGACAGTTTGCAGGTTACGCCTGGCGACAAGCAAGCAACTGTTAAAGTTAAGCTGACCAACACCGGCGATATGGTAGGTGGCGAAGTAGTGGAAGTTTACGTTCACCAGGAAAAGTCGGAGTTGAAGCGTCCTGAAAAGGAATTAAAAGCTTTTAGTAAAGTATTCCTGAAACCCGGCGAATCAAAAGAAGTGGAACTGACACTTCCGTCAAGCGCCTTCGAATACTACAATGACCAGAAACACCAATGGGTACTGGAGCCTGGCAAATTCGATATCCTCGTAGGAAGTTCCTCCCGCGATATCCGTCAAACCGGTACAGTGACTTTGTAAGTTGTAAATAACTATCATCAAATATTGATGCTCAAGGGAGAATATTCAGTTATTCTCCCTTTTTTATTCTCCTCCGATTGCAACACCCTACTAAACTCTCAGCCCTTCTGTATATCACCCTAAATAAAGTTACTTATACTATTGCAATTAGGCAGCGGAGCACTCAAAATGTATCGGTTGTAGAAAAAATCTCAAAATGATTAGGGGCATTTTAAAGTCGGCTTGTCTTTAGAGTAGAAAGCACAAAGCAAGAAACGCTAAATAACTTAAGCCATGAAAACAAAACAGTCAATCATCAGTTTCGAAAACATGAAAGTATGGGTTACCTTACTTCTCTTTGTTTTAATTTCGGGAGCAGCCGCAGCAGCCGACTCGTATCCCCGCAGCCAACCGGAAGACAATCAAAACTACAAGACCTTCAAAGGTGAGGTTCGGGATAGTGAATCAGGAGATCCGCTGGTATTTGCCACACTTGCTATCGATGGAACCAACATCGCAACCGTAAGTAACTCCGATGGTGAATTCATCCTTAAGGTACCTGAAGACCAATTAAATAAAAACATTACCATTTCTTACATTGGTTATAAAAACAAACAGGTTCCTGTTTCCAGTCTGAAGCCCGAACGGAATAAAATTGAACTCGATGTTTTAGCCGTTTCGCTCAGCGAAATCAAGGTCTTCCCGACAGATCCCGACCTGCTCATTCGGACTGTCATGTACAAGAAAAAGGATAACTATGTTGAAGAACCCTTGGAAATGACGGCTTTCTATCGTGAGACCATTAAAAAAGGTTGGAGTTATGTCTCGCTTGCCGAGGCCGTAGTTGATGTCTACAAACAGCCTTATACTTCAGCCCGGGCCGACAAAGTCAGGTTATTCAAAGGCCGGAAAAGCACCGATTACTCGAAACTGGATACATTGGTATTCAAACTCCAGGGTGGTCCGTACACCAACTTGCTGATGGACATAATGAAAAATCCTTACATCATCTTTACGGATGACATGATTGGAAACTACGAGTTCAACCTGGCCAGTGTAACGCGTATCGACAAAAAGCTGGTTTACGTTCTCGAATTCAAACCCAGGCCCGGTGCCATCGATGCACTCTTCTATGGCAAACTCTTCATCGATACCGAATCGCTTGCCATCACCAGCGCCACGTTCAACATGGATACATCCGACGAACTGAAAGCTGCAGACATTCTCATCAAGAGAAAACCAATCGGGGCAAAAGTATACCCGACTGAAGCAGCTTATATGGTCAACTACCGTGAAAAGAACGGCAAATGGTACTTCGGATATTCCCGTGGTCAGGTAACGTTTAAAATCAACTGGGACAAGAAGCTTTTCAACTCCCACTATGTATCGACTATCGAGATGGCCGTTACCGATTGGCAGAAAACTGAGGATAAACCGTTCCGCTCATCCGATCGAATGAAGATGAATGTCATCATGAGCGACGCTGTATCAGGTTTCTCCGACCCTGAATTCTGGGGTAAGTACAACGTCATCGAGCCGGAAAAATCCATCGATCAGGCCATCAGAAAAATACAGCGAAAACTGAGAAGGAATTAATATCAAACAGTAAGCTTAACAAACAATTAACTACTTAATTCCTGTTATTCGATTCCTGTACTCCCGTCGCAAACCGGCGGGAGTATTTTTTTGTCCCGAGGCAATCAAAAGAGTGAAAAGCCTGACAGAAGATGTACGGGTTTCGCGAAAAGTTTGCAATTTTGAGGTGAAAATGACTCATTTCGAATTATGGATTTCACACCCGTCATTATTAAAATAAGAAGGATTGTTCGCTCCATTAACCTGGAGTCGAAGAAAGTGCAGAAGGAATATGGCGTGAGTATCCCCCAACTGCTATGCCTCGAATACCTGAAGGAAGCTCCGAACTACCAGGCAACACAACGCATGATTCGCGATCACATGCGTTTGAACTCATCCACGATGACGGGAATCATCAACCGGTTGGAGAAAAAAGGATATGTTGCCCGACTTCCAAAATCGGGCGATAAGCGAGTCACTAATATAGCACTTACTTCCAGCGGTGAACGGATATTGACACACACACCCGACCTGATGCAGAAAAGACTGGATGTAAAGCTGCGCAGTCTTTCCGACGAAGAAATCAATAAAATCAACAGTGCTCTCGACACCCTCATCGATATGCTTGAAATCGAAGACATCGACGCCTCCCCTGTCCTTACCGGAGGCGAGGAAAATGTACGCGATTTCTGACGACAATTTCTCCTCGAACTAACTGTTTACAATTTACAACCTACTCAATTGTCAAAATTGAGACAAATACTTAACAGAAATTTTATATATGTTCTGCAGAACCTAATTTGCGGCCTGAATGCCAGACATTTTGGCCCGCTCAAGCAAAAATCATACATCTGCGCTGATTTTCAAAGCATTAAAACCAAAAACAGAATCCTAAACAATCGTTAATTCAGTCTAATATTTGTTAATCCCCCCTAAAAGAAATACTTTTGTCGCACAGAACATATCTAACACTTCAGTAGTTCTTGGCTGAAGTTGATGCCTTAGAATTTGAAGACATCATTTTAAATCAAACAATTAAATTATGGTTATTAGTAAAAGGAAAATTTTAATTACCGGATTACTATTGTTTTTAATTACCCCCCTATTCTCACAAACCGAAAAAAAAGAAAAAAGCGTACAGATTGGCGGAGCACTCCGTTTCAACTACCGCTACAAATCCTGGGACAAAGCCAACACCGACGTAGGTGGTGACTGGGTGCTCGACATGTTCAGAATCAATGCCAAAGCACGTTATGGCAAATTATTCCTGAATGCAGAGTACCGCTTCTATCCGTCAGACTTCGGCGGTGGAATGTTGAAACAAGGTTTTGTTGGATACGATTTCTCTAAGAACACTCAACTTCAGGTCGGTGTCAACCAGGTTCCTTTTGGCGATTTACCTTACGCCAGTCACTCATGGTTCTTCAACCTGCCTTACTATATTGGTCTGGAAGATGACTATGATACCGGTATCAAACTGGTTCACTCAACCGACGACTGGGACTTTATGATGGCCTTCTATAAGAATGCCGAAGGTGGAAAAACCTGGAATACCTTTTCCGATGGTTCAAGTGGTTACGGAGTTGATCCTGCCCGTTACTCTTACGATGTAGCAGGAGATGATGAAGAACGTGGTCAATGGAACGGCCGGATTGCACGTAAATTCGGTCACAGCGAAGTAGGTGTTTCGGCCGAATACGGTCGGTTGTTCAACCACGTAACCAAAGGCAACGGAGACCATTACGCGTTTGCTGCTCACTTCGACGGAAATTTCCTTCCAAAACAGCAGTTAAATGTGAAACTGGAAGCACTCACTTACGCGTATAATTCAGATGCGAACACGAACACGGTAACCATGGCCGCATACAACTACACTTACCAGGTTGCCAAAGAAGGCCAGGTTTACACGGCCGGTGTTGCGTATACGATTCCAATGAACTGGGGACCGTTTACCAGCATTCAGTTTTATGAAGATTATAACTACATGAATAAAAATGTTGATGGTTTCCTTGATACCCAGATGAACGTAGTTGGATCTCTGATTTCAACAAAAGCAGGATTGTACACCTACGTTGATTATGCATCAGGTAAAAACCAGGACTGGTTTGGCCCATGGGGACACGGACTCGGTCGGGGTTCTGACAACGAGTGGCACTCATGGTTCAACATCAACATTGGTTACTACTTTTAATTAAAAGCGTATGACGAAAATTCTCATTGAAGACCTTTACCTGATTTTTGGAAAACACAGGGAAAAGGCTTTGAAACAATCTCGTGAAGGGAAAAGCAAAGCCGAGGTTTTATCGTCTACCGGATGTACTGTGGCGGTTACCAACGCCAGTCTGAACATCGAAGAGGGTGAAATTTTTGTAATCATGGGCCTTTCGGGAAGTGGAAAATCCACGCTCCTCAGGTGCATCAACCGGCTGATCGAACCTACAGCAGGTAAAGTACTTGTCAACAACCAGGATATTACCCGGTCGACCGACAAGGAGTTGCTGAATATCAGAAGGAAAGAATTTGCTATGGTATTTCAGCATTTTGGCTTGCTTCCGCACCGGACTGTTCTGAGCAACGTTGCATTTGGCCTTGAAATTCAAGGGATTCCAAAAGAAGAACGCGAACAGAAAGCCCGCGAAACAATCGCATTGGTTGGACTGGAAGGCTATGAAGACATGAAAGTTTCAGAGCTCTCCGGTGGAATGCAGCAACGTGTGGGTCTGGCAAGGGGACTGGCCAACGAACCCGAAGTACTGCTGATGGATGAGGCATTTTCGGCGCTTGATCCCCTGATTCGCAACCAAATGCAGGATGAACTTCTGATCTTGCAGGAGAAAATGCAGAAAACCATCGTGTTCATTACGCACGATCTGGATGAAGCGATCAAACTCGGTGACCGTATTGCCATCATGAAAGACGGCGAGATCGTTCAGGTAGGTACATCAGAGGATATCCTGACGGCACCGGCCGATGATTACGTTAAATCGTTCGTTGAAAAAGTTGAGCGTGGTAAAATTGTTACGGCTTCTTCCGTCATGTTCGAAAAACCCACGGTTGCCCGTCTGAAGAAAGACGGACCAGAAGTTGTCATTCGCAAAATGCGGGACGCTGGTCTGAAGACTATTCCGGTTATCCGCACCAACCGGACTTTTATCGGCTTTGTTCAATTGGAAGATGTTATCGAAGCGAAGAAGAAAGGAGCCAAGAACATCGAAGAGATTGTCAACACCGAAGTCCACTCGGTTTATCCCGACACAACTGTGGAAGACATGTTGCCGATATTAACGGAAACGGATCTTCCCATTCCAGTAGTGAACGAGGAGAACTTCCTGTTAGGACTGGTATCGCAAACCTCCATCATTGTAGAAATGACGGGTAAGGATAAAGACGAAATACAAGGAATCATTCAAAATGCCATTGACTTATGATCGACGTTGGAACCTATATAGAACATTTTATTAATTGGCTGACAGCCAATTTCTCCGGTTTTTTCGACGGCGTCAACTATGGAATGACCAACTTCATTGGCGGAGTTGAAGCCTTCTGGGTATGGATGCCGTTTTATGTCACTATTGCGTTGATGGCTGGCTTAGCCTTCTGGCGTGCCGGAATCGGCAACGGATTCCTGACTCTCCTTGGCCTGCTGTTCATCTACGCAATGGGTTATTGGGACCAAACCATGCAAACTTTTGCACTGGTGCTCTCATCAACTGTCCTGGCGCTTGCACTGGGAATTCCCCTTGGAATCTGGTCTGCGAGAAGTCAGACAGCCAATCGGATCATCCGCCCTATACTGGACTTTATGCAGACGATGCCGGCTTTTGTTTACCTGATACCGGCCGTACTGTTTTTCGGTTTAGGAACGGTTCCTGGTGCTTTTGCTACGATCATTTTTGCCATGCCGCCGGTTGTCCGACTCACCTCTTTAGGCATCCAACAGGTACCCGAAGACATTGTCGAGGCAACAAAAGCATTTGGTGCTACTTCGCGGCAGTTGCTGGTAAAAGTTCAGGTGCCATTGGCGATGCCTTCCATTCTGGCAGGTGTTAACCAAACCATTATGATGGCCCTTTCGATGGTCGTAATTGCCAGTATGATTGGCGCTAAGGGACTGGGTGAGATTGTCCTTCAGGGAATCAGTCAGTTACGTATCGGAATGGGATTCGAAGGTGGTTTGGCGGTAGTACTGCTGGCCATCATCCTCGACCGGATAACACAACATCTTGGAAAATCTAAATAATAAATGAATATGAATTTATTACGAAAACTTACAATCATTTCAGCCGCCGCACTGATGCTGACATCCTGCGGAGGTTCAAAGAAGAATAATTCGGAAAAAGGCGCTAAGAAAAAAGTGACCATTGCTATGGTAAACTGGGCGGAATGTATCGCTGATACACACCTGGCCAAAGTAGCTCTGGAAGCACATGGTTACAAAGTTGATTTGATTAATGCCGACGTAGCGCCTGTATTTGCAGCTGTTGCCAAAGGCGATGCCAACGTTTTCATGGAAGTTTGGAGCCCGATTACGCACAAGCCTTACCTCGATAAATTTGGCGATAAAATTGAAAAACTGGGAACCATTTACAAAGATGGCCGTCTGGGATTGGTTGTTCCACAATATGTTACCATCGATTCCATCAATCAGCTGAACGAATACAAAGACAAATTCGATGGCAAAATCATCGGTATTAACCCGGGTGCTGGTATCATGAAAATTACTCAGAAAGTAATTAAAGATTACAATCTGAATTACGAACTGGTTACTTCGAGTGAAGCCGGAATGCTTGCCTCCTTGAAGAAAGCATACGACCAAAAAGAGTGGATTGTGGTAACCGGCTGGAAGCCTCACACCATGTTTGCCAAGTATAAACTGAAGATTTTGAAGGATCCGAAGAAAGTGATGGGTGAGGCGGAAAACATCTCCACCTATGCCACAAAAGGCTGGGCGGCCAAGAATCCGGAAGCAGCCACGTTCTTTAGTAACTTCAAAATGAACGACGATCTGTTGGGATCATTAATGTTGGCTGTAGAAGCAGCTCCCGGCAAAGAAGATCAGGCTGCAAAAAAATGGTACGACGAACATAAAGAGCTGGTTGACGGCTGGTTCAAGAAGCAAGCCAACTAAGTCTTTACCCGACGCAGACGTTAATGGCCGAAAGACTGATGTTTTTTGGGTATATGAATAAATTATACTGAGTAAAGACGAACTCTATTATCATTTTAAAAAATCCTGGATAGGTAGTTGCCAAGCAATCCTGTTCAGGATTTTTTCATGAAAAAAGTTCATTCCCCCGAATTTCGTCTATTTTTGATGTGGACGTCATAAAACAATCGCATGGACTACCGTTACCAGGTTTTTCTGGCTGTTGCCAATAATTTGAGTTTTACCAAGGCCGCACAGGAGCTGTACATCAGCCAGCCTGCCGTTACCCGTCACATCCGCGAGCTGGAAAATACATTGGGCCTCGCGCTCTTCAACCGGAAGGGAAACCGCATTACGTTAACAGCGGCAGGCGAAATCGTGTACCGCTTTGCCCAGAAAACACACGTCTTATATGATGAGCTGAAATACGAACTCGGTACCCTGAAACAAACCTTCTCCGGTTCATTGCGACTTGGAGCCAGTTCCACTATTTCGCAATACGTAATTCCCGAAGTTATTGCGGCGTTTCATACCCGCTACCCCGATATTGAAGTCAGCCTAATTAACGGCAACTCTTTTGAAATGGAACAGAAGCTGCAGGCAAACCGTATCGATCTGGCGATGGTCGAAAACTATTCCAGCAAAACCGATTTACAGTATGTCGATTTTGCCGATGATGAAATTGTGGTCATCGCCGGACATACCTGCAAATTTGGCCGCAATGCCAACGGCTCACTTGCCGAACTTCAGCACATTCCGCTGGTTGTTAGAGAAAGAGGCTCCGGAACGCTGGAAGTTATTGAACAGTACCTAAAGAATGCCGGTTATCCCCTCGACCGTCTGAACGTAATTCTTCACTTGGGAAGTACCGAAGCTATCAAAAACTTTCTTCCCCGTTTCAACGGAATCGGCCTCGTTTCCGTGAATGCCATTCAAAAGGAAATTCAGCTCAATACCCTGAAGATTATTCCTGTGAAAGGATTGAATATCAAACGAAAGTTCCGCTTTGCGTATCCCAAAGGGCCGTTAACCGGAAACATCAAGTATTTTGTTGATTTTGTCAGAAACTATAACATGGCGTTATAGAATATAAGAATTAAGTATTTGCTTTCATTATGACCTTCCGGTAGATTTGCTGAAAATCTACATTCATGAAGAAAGCACTGAGCCTCAAATCAACCTCTACATTTTTATACCGGGCCGTTCCGGCTCTTATTTTGTTTCCCTTTGTTTCGGCCCCCATTGCCTTAGCAGCCGGACTCATGTTGTCCTTCTTTGGACACGAAGACGCCAAACCCGAAACCGGCAGAACAATTTCTTTTCTATTGCAGGCCTCCATCGTCCTCATGGGATTTGGCATGAATCTGGGAACGGTATTAACGGCCGGCATCTCCGGCTTCAAAATCACACTCTTTTCAGTCGTATCAACCATATTGGTTGGGTTATTCCTGGGATGGATTTTCCGTGTCGATAAGAAAACCTCCTACCTGATTTCGGTAGGAACAGCCATTTGTGGCGGAAGTGCCATTGCAGCTACTGCTCCTGTTTTAAAAGCCGAAAACCGCCAAATATCCTTTGCACTGGCGACCGTTTTCATCCTGAATTCCGTTGCACTCTTCCTGTTCCCCGTTCTGGGCCATCTCATGCATCTTTCACAGGAAACCTTCGGATATTGGGCAGCTATTGCCATTCACGATACCAGCTCGGTTGTAGGTGCCGGCAGTGTTTACGGCCCTCATGCACTCGAAATTGCCACTACCGTGAAATTGACCCGCGCTTTGTGGATTATTCCGGTTACCATAATAACCGCACTGATAAATAAAAGTGACAATCGCATCAACATTCCGTGGTTCATTCCGTTATTTGTAGTAGCCATGATTGTTGCTCATTATATCCCTCAATGGAGCCATACTTTTAAACATCTGAGCTGGTTGGGAAAAAAGGGCTTGTTGGTGGCGCTGTTCTTCATCGGAGCAGGAATTTCAAAAAAAGACATAAAATCCGCAGGATGGCGGCCCGTCCTGATGGGGCTGGTCCTCTGGGCCATTGTTTCCGTCTCCTCCATCCTGATTCTCAATTAACCAAAAAATATGGAATGGGTATTCATCGCAATAGTCATATTATTTGCATCAGTACTAAAAGGTTTGACAGGCTTTGGCTTTGCCCTGCTTGCTATGCCTTTCTTGCTCATTTTTTATCCGGCCAAAGTGGTCATTCCGGTACTAACCCTCTTTAACCTGCTTACTTCCACGCAGATTATCTTGAAAATACCGAACCTGAAACTAAACCGGTACACCCTGAAGATCCCAATTTGGGGAGTTATTGGAACTGTTCCCGGTGTGATATTGCTGAATTTCATCGAAGACCGTCCGTTCAAAATATTTGTGGGAGCAATGCTTATCATTGTCTCCGTTGCTTTTTTAAAGGGTTTTCGTTTTAAAATCAAAGACCCTTTGCGCGGTTCTGTAACGGCTGGTTTGACCAGCGGCTTTCTGGGAGGTTTTACGTCCATCAGTGGTCCTCCCCTAGCCCTTTTCCTTACTTCGCTGAATGTTTCCAACGACGATTTTCGGGGGAAATTTGCCTACTTCAACATAGCAACAGCTACACTGGCCATCATCGGATATGCCTTCAGTCATATGCTTACCGTTGAGACATTAAAAATAACAGCCTTTCAGCTTCCCATCATGATTTTCGGAATTCTCATCGGTCAAAAGCTCAGCCGGATTGTTTCCGTCAGTCTGTTTCAGAAAATCTGTATCCTCATTACACTATTTTCGGGATTCATGACCTTGTTCAGCGTTCTGCATCCGCTTTGAAAAACCACCGCCTTTTGTTAAAAAACCTTTCCGAATAAAATATTCCCCTTCCCCATCCGCCTACCGAAAAAGAACAACTCAATGGAGGTAAGCACAAACACTGGCCAACAAAATAACAACCAATATTTCAACGCCAAGCTTGGTTGTCTTACCTGCTTATTGTCATAATGTTGTTAAAAAGTGTTTATGTGAATTCTTACATACTCCGCTAAATATTTAAGATTTAAGAAACATTACTGCGACTTACTTGTATTATTTTTGACCCTTCTAACAATAAGGTCAAAGAGAACAATAGAATGGTTCAGGTAAAGCACACTGGAGGAAATACAGAGAAACTCAACAGAATAACTGAGGCGGCACAACGACGTTTCGGAGTTTACGGACTGGAAAAAACGTCAATGCGTGAAATTGCTTCTGACCTCGGGATTTCCAAAGCTTCGCTATACTATTATTTCCCTGACAAGGAACACCTCTATATTCATGTTGTTGACAAGGAGCACGATGAATTCATCAAAAATCTCCGGCGAAATATGGAACAGTCAGAGTTTCCGGATCAGATGATCCGAAACTTTGTGAAAACCCGCATGGAACTGTTCCGCACCTTTTTAAATCTCAGCCGATTCAAGATGAGCAACATCAGGGAATTCAAGTCACTCATGAATGATTCCTGGATTCGTTCCAAAACCAAGGAAATTCAGATCATGAGCGATGTACTGAAACAGGGCATGGAAAATGGCAGTTTCAAGGAGGACCATCCGGATGAGTTGGCAGAGCTTTTTATCGATATCCTTCGGGGGCTTCGAACCACTTTCATCAAAAACAAGGAATACTTCTTCCTCGACGATGAGGAATATGCTGTTTTGGTGGAAAAGACCAACCGTTTTACCGAAGTTTTTATACGTGGAATTCAGAAATAAAAAAACAATAATAAAATAGATGACAAGCGAGAACAAAAACAGGAAAAAGAAAGTCAGGGTATACCTTCCCCTGGCCATTGTTATTGTTGCCGTCCTGGGTATTGGTTGGCACTATTACAAAGAATATACGCATTACATTAAAACAGATGATGCGTATGTTGATGCCGATAAAGTGGCCGTGAGCGCCAAAATGATGGGCCGCGTTGAGAAAATGTACGTAAAAGAAGGCGACACAGTGGAAAAAGGAACACTGCTTGCTGAGCTGGACAGCACCGATTTGGTTGCCCGTAAAAACCAGACGGAAGCAGCTGTTGAACAGGCACAAACGGCATTGATTCAGGCGCAGGCACAGTACAGCTACAACAAAGAAAATCTGAAAGTACTGAAAGTGAACCTGCAACGAAGCAAAGACGACTTTGAACGGGGGAAAACACAGTTCAAAGGTGGAGTTATTCCGCAGGAACAGTTCGAACACCTGCAAAAAGCATACGAAGCTGCTTCGGCAACTTACCAGGCAGCTCAAAAACAACTACAGGTAGCGCAATCGCAAATTAAAAGTGCAAAAGCTGCCATCAATACAGCCAAATCGCAAGTGGGCGTGATTGAGGCTTCATTGGATAATACAAAACTTTACGCTCCTATCAGTGGAGTGATTGCCAAACGTTGGTTATTGCAAGGAGATATGGCGCAACCCGGTCAATCGGTTGTTACCATCTCGAACAACCACGACTACTGGATTACCGTTTACCTGGAAGAGACCAGCGTAGGTGAAATAAAAGATGGTCAACCGGCCAAATTCACCATCGACGCCTATCCGGGAGTCACCTTCTTTGGTAAGATTTTCTATATCGGTTCGAACACCGCTTCGCAGTTTGCGCTGATTCCGCCGAACAACGCTTCCGGAAACTTCACGAAAGTAACCCAGCGTGTTCCGGTAAAAATATCAATTGACAAAGCTGACAACAACGAAAAAATCAGTCAATTCAATCTGATGGCCGGTATGTCATCAGTCATTAAAATTATTCGACAATGAGCCACCCACGGAAAATAACGCTTGCTCACCGAATCAGGCGGATTCTCCGGACCAGAGACTCATCGTATCATCCCAAGAGCGAATTTTATCGTTGGTGGGTTTTGGGAAATGTCATGATTGGAACCTTTATGGCGGTATTGGATGCCACCATCGTCAATGTGGGGTTACCGAAAATCATGGCTTCGTTCGGAGTGAGCATCGATAAAATAGAATGGGTACTGACAGCTTACATGCTCGCCATGGCCGTCATGCTTCCGACCTCCGGATGGTTTGCCGATCGTTTTGGGCACAAGCGCATGTATTTCTTCGGCCTGTTCCTGTTCACCTTCGGTTCTATGATGTGCGGAATGTCGGGCAACGAGGACATGCTCATTTTTTCCCGGGTTATTCAGGGATTGGGAGCAGGTTCGCTAATGCCTATCGGGATGGCGATTATTACCCGCGAATTTCCGCCGGAACAACGGGGAACAGCCCTCGGATTCTGGGCGATTTCAGCCGCAGCATCCGTTTCTTTCGGTCCGTTGATTGGAGGATACCTGGTTGACAATTTCAGCTGGAAACTCATGTTCGACGTCAACGTGCCAGTCGGAATTATCGGTATGGTTGTCACCATGATTATCCAACAGGAATACGTCAATCACCGGGTGGGAAAGTTCGACTTAATAGGATTCCTGTCCGTCAGTATTTTTCTTCCGGTACTGCTCTACGCTCTGTCAGAAGGAAATGCAGCGACTAATAGTGAAGGCTGGCATGCTCCGTTTATTCTGATTTGTTTTGCTATTTCAGCCATTGCTTTAACCGTCTTTATCATTACTGAGTTAACAGTGGATAAGCCGTTGGTGGACCTGAAACTACTGAAGAACTACAACTTTGCTATCAGCAACCTGATCATGTTCATTTTTGGTATCGGGATGTTCGGTAGTACATTCCTGTTGCCCCTGTTTTTGCAAAACTCCCTTGGGTATACAGCGATTCAGGCGGGAGCCGTTTTCTTGCCTATCGGATTTATCCAGGGAGCAGCATCGCCAATTGCCGGTAGTTTCGCAGACAAATACAACGCAAAAATTCCCGTTGTCCTGGGAATTATCCTGCTGGCTCTTAGCTTCTATCTAAACAGTTTGTTTTCGAGGCTGACAGAGCACAACTACATTATGACTTCACTGTATATCCGTGGGCTGGCGATGGGTATCATCTTTACCCCGCTGAGTGCTATTTCGCTGCTCGAGATTCCGAGGCACCAAATGGCGCAAGCATCCGGTCTGTTCAACGTAATTCGACAGTTGGGAGGTAGTTTCGGTGTAGCAATTCTGGCAACTCTTCTATCTTCCAGGATAAAATTTCACACTACGATCTATGGTGGAGCATTGAATGCAAACTCGGAAACTTTTAAGCAGGTAACTCACGGTCTGACCAACTATATTCAGCATACCACCGGAAGTTCCTTAGGAACCGCAGCTATGCAGGCAAAATCAGTACTGATAGGTCATGTGAGCAGTGAAGCATTTGTCCAGGGAATTGATGATGACTTTTTAATAGCCGCTATCATTACTTTGATAGGAGGAATACCGGTTTTCTGGTTACATACAAGGAAAAAATTGGAAGCAAAAAATCGAGTGAATCATGATTAAGAAAAACCATATATTACCATTGCTCATCGGCATAGTGATGGCATTTTCGCAGCAACTGAGTGCACAGACTGAAACGGTTGCGATGGAAACTTCACCAGCCGACTCACTCTCGCTGGACAGCATTATCAGCAGGGTGGTCAGCAGTTACCCTTCGGTAAAAGAAGCAGAAGAAGCCATCAAAAGAGCCGATACACAGATTGAATTGGCTCGGTCGGGACATTACCCCAACGTAAGTGCCAATGCCAGTTACTCGCATATCGGGCCGGTAACCAAATTCAGCATTCCGGGAATGGGTGAAATTCAGATGAATCCGAGCGATAACTATTCGGCAACCATCGATGTCAGCCAGTCCATCTCCGATTTTGGTAAAACAGCGGCGAATATAGCATTTCAGCAAGAGAGCAAGCAGCTGGGTAAACAAACGTTGGAGCAAGTGAAGCAGCAACTGTCCATCCGGGCAGTGCATACTTACTATAGTTTGCTTTTCCTGCAGGAAGCCATCGACATCAAAAACGAGCAGTTGGCCAATTTGCAACGTCACCTCGATTTCATCAACAAAAAGATGGAAACTGGTTCGGCAACGCAATATGAAGCACTTTCCACGAAAGTGAAAATATCAGGAGTAAAAAGCCAAAAGCTTGATATTCTGGCCTCTATCCGTATCCAACAAGCGGTCTTAAACACACTGTTGGGTGAACCGGAAACCAAACGTCACTTTGTCAAAGAAAAACTCACAGTCGATCATCCTCAGCACCTGGTGGCAGACACCATGATTAATATGGCGGTCCGTAACCGTGACGAGATGAAAATTGCCCGCGAGAAAACGCGCCTGGCCGAGTTGAACCTGAATCTGATCAAGTCGAAGAATACACCGAACCTGCGGGCTTTTGTTTCAGCCGGCGCGAAAGACGGTTATATTCCAAGCCTTTATCAGCTCAAACCCAATTATGCGGTAGGCCTGGATTTGCATATCCCGATTTTTGACGCCAACCGGAATAAAAACCAACAACTACTTGCCAAATCGGGCATACAAAGTTCGGTTTACGAAACGGAGCGAATGCAACGTGAAGTGGCAAGCGATGTAATTAAAAGTTCCGCCAACGTCGAAACTGCGGCTCATAAGGTGCAGCAATTCAAACTTCAGCTGAAGCAGGCAAGAGACGCATTTTCACTGGCTGAAACCAGTTTCAAGGCTGGCTCCATAACCAACCTCGATTTGCTCGACGCCACCACTGCGGTATCGAACAGCCGGTTATTGCTGCTAAAATCAGAAATTGACTATGCACTAAGCATATACGACCTACAGGCATCCATTGGCGATCGCATGTATGAGTAACTTTCCGGAGGAGATTGTCCTCCACCAACGTAAGCGGAACCGTATCCTTCAGGGTACGGTTTTTTATGCGTCCAATTAGCTCGTTGACGACTAAAAAGTTATTTGTGAAAATTCGCGGAAAAACTACCTTTGCACTATATTAATTTAGACCACATTTTAATAAGATGTTTCTCTACAATCGAATTAACAAAGAAGAGCTGAAGAAGCAATTGATGGCGGAAACGTTTAACCGGAAAACCATTTCGTTTTACCGTTATCATTACATCGACAACCCGGGTGAAATCCGTGATCAACTGTATCGTGAATGGTTCCCCCTGGAATGTTTCGGTCGTATTTACGTCGCGCGCGAAGGCATCAACGCACAAATGAGCGTACCTGAACACAACATGGAAGCCTTCCTGAAAACGCTGACCAAATTCGATTTGTTGAAAGACATCCCGATCAAATATGCCATTGAAGACGACGGCAAATCCTTCTACAAACTCACCATCAAGGTGCGCCCGAAGATTGTAGCCGACGGCCTCGACGAACGCACATTTGATGTAACCAATGTAGGTAACCATTTGAGTGCGCTGGAATTCCACGAATTAGCTGGTAAAGACGATACCATCATCGTGGATATGCGCAACTTCTACGAAAGCGAGATTGGTCATTTCGAAGGCGCTATTTGCCCGGAAGCCGACACTTTCCGTGAGGAAATTGAAATGGTAGTTGAACAGTTGCAGGATAAGAAAGACGAGAAAATCCTGCTGTACTGTACCGGAGGTATCCGCTGCGAAAAAGCAAGCGCTTATCTTCGTCATTTTGGTTTCAACGACGTGAATCAGTTGCACGGCGGAATTTTGGAATATGCACGGCAGATCAAAACGGAGAACCTTCCGTCACGTTTTGTCGGAAAGAACTTTGTGTTCGACGAACGTCTGGGCGAAAGTGTCGATGGTCAAATCATTTCGCATTGCCACCAGTGTGGAAAACCGTGCGACACGCATACGAATTGTGCCAATAACGCCTGCCACCTGCTCTTCATTCAGTGCCCTGAATGTGCTGCTCAATACGATGGTTGCTGTTCAGACGAATGTCGTGATGAGAAACATGATCCGGATAAAAATACCGGTGCACGGAAAAAAGAGTATCAATTCGGAAACCGGAAACGAAATCGCGTCAGTCTCGGCTTGAAAAAGAAACTGGAGAGTGAGCAGATAGAACAGGAAACTGTTTCAGAATAAAAAGGAAAACCACCTAGATTTCCAACATATCATAAAAGTTTAGCCCAACTTCCTCATCGGAAGTTGGGCTATTTATTTTTCACCAGCCTTTCGGCTGAATAATCTTCTTCTTATTCCCGAACGCTGGTTGCCAGTTCCACTTTGCGGCTTTTTAAACGAACGGAAAATAAGGTCATCACCAGAATCATCACCGCCAGGTAGAAAAACAAATTCTGATAACCTTTGATACCTTCTTCTGATGCAGTTATTGCCCCAATGATAGCACCGCCCAACATCTGTCCAATACTGATGAAGATGGTTACCAATCCCTGCGTTGTTGCCCGTTCCGCTGCCGAAACTTCATTCAGCATGATGTAACGCAACGAACTACCTGATGGAACGGAAAGTCCTAGTCCAATTAAGGCACCTGCCAAATAGAAGAAGCTACGACTGCCTTCCACTTCGTGCATCAGGTAATAACCCACAATAGCAATGACCAAACCAATCAGTATAACCACACGTGAACCAACGGCATCGAGCATGCGGCCAAACAAAGGCGAGCCAACTGCAATGGCCAGAACAGCCGGTAATAGCATAAAGCTGGCTTTCGCCGAAGTGACTCCGAATACATCGACCACGAAATCGGGAACAAACACAAACGATGCTTGTAAAATGCCTGTACCAAAAGCGATAAGTGCTACCAGGCGAATTTGACGGCTTTGAAACATATTCACCCGAACTACCGGATTTTGTGCATCTTTCTCAACACGGACGAACACAAAAAACAAAGCCACTGACGCCACTAAAAAGGGCAGAACCCGCATCGAAGCCAAACTACTGAAGAATCCCGATGTGCTAGTACGGTTAATTCCCAACGCAAAGGCGCCGAGTAAAAGCCCCAGCAAAACTATTCCTTTCCAGTCGAGCACCGTCGAGCTTTCAATTCTTTTATTGGGCAAAATGCGGAAACTCCCCCACATAATAAGTGCGGCAATTGGAAGGTTGATTAGGAAAAGGTAGTTCCAGGAAAAGAACGACAACATTGTTCCGGCAATGACCGGCCCGATAATGAACGCCAGTCCGAAAACAGCACCGATAAGGCCGAGAATCCGTCCCCTTTTTTCAGGAGGGAATACATCTCCCACTACGGCCGATGCTACGGGGAAAATACCGCTGGAACCAAATCCCTGCACGGCGCGTCCCACCATCAACATATCGAAAGTATGCGAAAGTGCAACAATAAGTGAGCCGACGGCAAACAAAAAGACGGAAAGCATGTAGATGCTTCTGCGTCCAAATCGGTCGGAAAGCTTGGCAAACAGCGAGATTCCAACGAGATTGAACAACACATAGATGGAAAAAATCCATCCCAGTAATCGCTGACTGACAGCAATGTCCTTTGAGATGGACGGTATGGCCGGCCCTACAATCGAAATGTCAAGGGCTCCCATCAGAACACCCACAAAAAGCACTAGCAGTATGTTTCGGTTACTGCGTTTATTTTGCTCCATAATGAAAAATCGTTTTTAAAATATTTTCAAAACTCCGCCAGTTAGGAATGGTCAGCAAACAACTTAGAGAATAACCGTAATGTTGCCCGAATGTTTACGTGCGTTCAGCCAAAAAGCAACAAATGTGAGTTGACCGCAAAGTAACAATATGTTACCAACCCGACAACACTATTTTTCTTAAGAAACACATAAAAAAAGCTGCACTTTTTGATGCAGCTTTCTGTGATATCGTGTAAAACCGATTTACAACATTTCAAAGAAATCGTTTCCTTTATCATCGACGATGATGAACGCCGGGAAGTTTTCAACTCGAATCTTACGAACCGCTTCCATTCCCAGTTCCGGGAAGTCAACCACTTCAACCGATTTAATGTTATCCTTCGCCAGAATAGCGGCTGGTCCACCAATCGATCCCAGGTAGAAACCGCCATGCTTTTTACAGGCATCGGTTACAACTTTCGAACGGTTTCCTTTAGCCAGCATAACCATCGATCCTCCCATGCTTTGGAACAAGTCCACATACGGGTCCATACGGTTCGCTGTGGTCGGACCAAAACTACCAGACGGCATTCCTTCCGGAGTTTTTGCCGGTCCGGCGTAATAAATCGGATGATTCTTGAAATATTCCGGCATCGGCTCACCTTTGTCGACCATCTCTTTGATTTTCGCATGAGCGATATCGCGGGCAACAATCAGTGTTCCTTTCAAATTCAAACGGGTTTTCACCGGATATTTTGTCAGTTCCTTCAGCACATCGGCCATTGGCTGATCCAAGTCTATTTCAACCGGAGGCGCTAGTTCCGGGGCTTTCGCCGGAAGGAAACGAGCCGGATTCTTTTCCAGTTGCTCTACAAAAATACCTTCCTCTGTAATTTTAGCTTTGATGTTGCGGTCGGCACTACAGCTAACGCCCACACCTACCGGACACGAAGCAGCATGACGTGGCAAGCGAATTACCCGAACGTCGTGGGTGAAATATTTACCGCCGAACTGAGCGCCAATGCCAAACTCTTCCGCCATTTTCTGCACTTTCGCTTCCCATTCCAAATCACGGAATGCCTGTCCACCATCATTTCCTTCGGTAGGTAAGTTATTCAAATCACCAGCTGAAGCTAACTTCACGGTTTTCAGATTGCCTTCAGCCGAAGTGCCACCAATCACAATCGCCAGGTGATACGGAGGGCAAGCCGCAGTTCCCAATTCTCTGATTTTCTCTTTGACGAATTTGGTCAACGATTCTTCGTTCAGCAACGACTTGGTCTGCTGGTACAAATACGTTTTGTTGGCTGAGCCACCACCTTTTGTCAGGAAAAGGAATTCGTATGAATTGCCGGGCTTCGAGTAAACATCAATCTGTGCCGGCAGGTTGGTTCCGGTGTTTTTCTCTTCGAACATGGTGTAAGGAACCACCTGTGAGTAGCGAAGGTTCCGGTCGCCATAGGTATTGAAAATTCCTTTGGACAGGAATTCAGCATCATCGACACCTGTGTAAACATCCTCGCCTTTTTTGGCCATCACAATGGCTGTTCCGGTATCCTGGCAAGTTGGCAAATCGCCGCTGGCTGAAACTTCTGAGTTTTTCAGTAGCGTATAGGCAACAAAACGATCGTTATCCGTGGCTTGCGGATCGTCCAGAATTTTGGCCACCTTCTCGAGGTGCGCCGGACGGAGGTAAAACGAAACATCAGCAATTGCTTCCTGTGCGAGCAATTCTAATCCTTTCGGGTCAACTTTCAGAATTTTCCGGCCGTCGAACTCCACGGTCGAAACGTAATCTTTTGTCAGAAGACGGTATTGCGTCTTATCTTCCTTTACAGGAAAAGGTTTTTGGTACTTAAATTCAGCCATGATTTTATCCCAAATATTGTTATTTATCCTGAATGCTTTCGGCTATGCCGGAAGATTCGTATAGTTCATTGTAAAGCGTAACAAATATATACATAATGCAGAGAAGAATGAATCTCAACTAATCGATTCTTACCACATCGGTTGGAGCATAACGTGAGGTCAGCCGAACATCATATTTATCTGATAACAAACCAAATGACTCCATCGCCAACTCAGGCGTATTGTTCTCAGCCGAGATATGAGAAAGAAAAATCAGTCCCAGCTCCTCTCCTGCTTGCTCCTGCACCAAATTAAGTGCCTGTACGTTCGATAAGTGACCATTCTTCGAACCCACCCGTTGCTTTAAGTAATACGGATACGGGCCGTTCATCAGCATCGGCTCGTCGTAGTTGGTTTCCAGGAAAACCGCCTGGCATTGAGTAAAATGCTGCTGCAAATTTTCACAGGGCTCACCGATGTCGGTAAACACTCCAATGTGTTTATTATTCAATTCAATCCGAAAACTACAGGGTTCTACTGCATCATGATTCTTCAGAAAAGAATGAACTGTGATGGAACCGATGGAAACCGATTCTCCGGGTTTGAAAAACCGTGGACTGTTGGGTTGCACTCGTCGGGAAAGTTTCAGGTAAGTCTGTGCCGTAAAATAAACCGGGATACTGTAACGCTTGGAAAACACTCTGACGCCATGCACATGGTCGGCATGTTCGTGCGAAACGAAAACTGCCTTAATCTTCTGCAAATCCAATCCTTTCTCGGCCATTCGCTGCACCGCCTGTTTGGTCGAAATCCCCAAATCAATAAGCACAGCCTCCTTCTCGTCTCCTACATAATAGCAGTTTCCGTTACTTCCCGATGCAATAGCACAAATTTCAATCATCTCACCTTTTCTGAAAATAAATGCTAAGATAAAACAGCCTGCGCGAATGTGCATGCTGTTGTTGAAAAATCACTTCACAAAATCAGTCTCAAAATAAATTTCGCTCATCCCCTCATAGGTTAAAACAAGTCCCGTCAAAGTAAAATATTCATTTATAAACACATGAATAAATTTTACTATACTATGCTTATTTAGTCTGTATTACATTTCTATAAGAATGGAAATATTCTGAAAAAAAAGGCGTTTTTTTATCATAAACCGACCGCAAAGACCACCCAAAAATCATTTTCCAAAACCTGGACGACAATAGTATGAACCATTAGAATTGTTTGCGACAACAGAACATGAGCTCTGACAAACCGCACCTCTCTCCAATTGTTCAACAAGGATGGCAAAAGCTTTTCCGGCTGACATCCCTGTATATCAACACGTCTGTCCATTTAACGGTAACTTCTACGTCTCGCCACATTAAATTCCCTGAAGGCACTCCTGATTATTGCAAAATTCAATGGCCTGACGACTCAACTTTCGGTTACCTGAACGTTGAAAGAGCGATCGAGTCCCACTACATTCGTCCGCTGACAGCTCTAAAAGAGATGATTGAATCTGACTTAAAGACTATTTCCGAAGAGTCGGTTCATCCTTTTTCATCTCCCGGCGACTCAACCCGGGGACTGGAAAAAATATTGCAAACCTCACTGGAGGCCAACAACGAAGGCGTTTTGCTGCTGAATACAGATGGAGAAATTATCCATTACAACAGTCAGCTAGTCAAGATGTGGGATCTTGCTCCCCTCATCAAACAAAATGCTTCGGCGGCTCAATTAGCCGATTTTGCTAAGAGTCAGGTTGTCAACTCTTCTTTGGCAATAAAAGGATATTCAGAAAAGCCGGAAAGGTTTAGCAAGAACAAAAAAACTGACACGCTCTATTTAAAAGACGGAAGAACAATTGAACGCACCTCTCTTCCCGTTATCGAAAACGAGCACACCATTGGCCGGGTTTTCAGCTACCGCGATATAACACCGGAACAACAAACCAGGCTAGAGCTACAGGAAAAAAGCAACATTCTCGACACGATTTTCGACCAGGCGCCCATCATTATGATGCTGGTGGACGAGAAGGCCCGGATTGAAAAAGTGAACAAGCCCGGAGCTGAACTCAGCCACTTTGGTTCTGACTCCGATCTGGTGGGCAAACTAATCGGTGACATCCTTCATTGCGTTAACGCGTACCCCAATACCTGCGGGACGACGCCCAACTGCCGGCATTGCGCAATTCGGCAAACACTCAATCGCACCATTCAAAGCGGAACAGGCGAACACAAGGTCGAAGGAACCATGCAGATCAAACACGGTAATGCAAACATCACCCGGCATGTGTTGATTTCATCGGCAACCATACAAACTTCGGGAGAGAGAAAGTACCTGCTGAGCATTGACGACATCACTGAAAGGTACATGGCCGAGAAATCATTAATGGAAAGCGAAAATCGCTTCAGAACCTTGTTTGAATACACGCCCATTGCCTATCAGTCGCTTGACAAAAACGGCTGCTTTCTGGATATCAACCACGAATGGAGCAAACTCACCGGTTACTCGCGGAAAAATATTATCGGACAACCGTTTGGAAAAATATTCAGTAACGAAACAAAAGAATTGTTCCCCGTTGTTTTTCAAAAATTTTCCAACGAAGGCTACATCAATGATTTGGAGCTAACGTTGGAACGAAAAGACGGGCAAATGATAACCGCTTTGGTCACCGGACGTGTTCAATATGACAAGGAGGGAAATTACCTGCGCTCACATTGTATCTTGCTTAATTTCACCGAGCGAAAGCAAATTCAAAAAGAACTAATTCAGGCCAAAGAAAAAGCAGAAGAAGCAACCCGCATCAAAAGTGCCTTTCTGGCCAACATGTCGCACGAGATACGAACCCCGATGAACGCCATTCTCGGATACGCCGAAATTCTGAATCAAAGCGTTACGGATCCGGCACACCGGGATTACCTTTCCTCGATGCAATCGAGCGGGAAAGTGCTCATGAACCTGATTAATGATGTTCTCGATTTCTCAAAGATTGACGCCGGAAAAATGAACCTGAAAGAGAATCCGGTTGATATTCGTCTTCTCACGAAGGAAATCGTCGATACGTTCCGGTTAAAAGCTTCCCAAAAGGGAGTCAGGATGTTGAGTGAGATTTCAGAAAGCACGCCCCGGATACTTCTATTGGACGAACTCCGGCTTCGTCAAATCATGCTCAACCTAATCAGCAACGCTTTAAAATTTACGGACGAGGGACACATCCGGATTGAAGTTTCAACTACGAATCAAAGTGAGACTTCTTCATCCATTCTTCTTCGTGTGGAAGATACAGGGATCGGAATTGCCGATAAGGAACAGGAAAAAATATTCGAAGCTTTTGAGCAGATCGACAACCAGGACAGTAAAATATACGGAGGAACAGGCCTGGGACTCGCCATCACACACCGGCTGGTTAAACTAATGGGCGGCGAAATCAGGCTTGAAAGCAAACTAAATCAGGGAAGCGCTTTCTATGTCACTCTGCCTGACATTCCTGTTGTGAAGGACGCCGATGATACAGAATATCAGCAAAAATCACATATCGACAATCAACTCCCTGCCGGCTCCTGCGTGTTGATCATTGATGACAATCGGGCTAACCGAAAAGTTACCCGGGGCTTCTTCGGCGGAAGCCGGGTAAAAATATCAGAAGCAGAGAATGGAGCCCACGCGCTGGAAATATTGAGAAGGCTGAAACCGCAGCTTATTATCGTTGATTTGAGAATGCCCGGAATGAGTGGTTTCGAGACAGCCCGAAGCATCAAAAACAATCCACAATGGCAGGATATTCCGCTTATCGCCTACACCGCTTCCGAGCTGACAGCCGAAGAAAAAGAGCAATACCCCAATCTGTTCAAAGCGCTGCTTAGGAAACCGATAGAACGAAAGAAATTTCTCCAAACAGTTGCCAATTGCCTACCACCGGTTAACGAAAAAAACAACCACCGTTTACAACATGGCAATGAATCCATTTCAGCCATTTCAGGGGAAAATGAACACGAACTACTGCAAAAATGGAATAGCATGCAGAGAATCAGGCCGCGAAAGATGATGAAAGAGTTCATCGAAGAAATCTCTGCAAACACAGAAATAATTCACCATCCGGAAATAAAGAGCTATTTGCAAGAATTGGACCATGCGTTTCACACATTCAACATAGAGAAAGAAGAAACGCTCTTCCACGCCTTTCCGGAAGTTATTGCCAGGCTAAAAACTGAAAAATTATGAATAACCATCACGCAAGAATATTAATCGTCGACGACAATCCACGTAACATCCAGATTTTAGCCAAGCTGTTGACGGAACAGGGCTATCAACCCGAATACGCCATGAATGGAGAAGAAGCGCTGGAATGGTGCTCGCTGGAAGTCTTCGACCTGATATTGCTGGACGTGATGATGCCGGACATGGATGGCTTTTCCGTTTGTCAGCAGATTAGGGAATCAAATAACAACGCTGAGACGCCGGTGATATTTCTAACGGCAAAAACCGACATGGAGAGTATAAAAAAAGGTTTTCAAAGTGGCGGTGTCGATTATATAAGCAAGCCATTTGCCTTCGATGAACTGCTTGCCCGCGTTGATACACAGGTGGAACTGAGTCTAAGCCGCAAAAAGCTAAAAGAGGTAAATCACTGGCTGGAAGATGAAGTGAGAAACCGGACGGAAGAGCTGGAAAGCCTCAATCAGCAACTATTGAAAGCAAACGAGGAGCTGCACCTGTTGGATAAAGCTAAGTCGGAATTTATTCAGTTACTTAGTCACGAAATCCGGACGCCACTCAATGGAGTTTTGGGGTCACTTTCATTATTGAAAGGTATCCAAATGGTCGGTGAGTCAAAGGAACTGATAGATATATTGGATTTATCAGTTCAGCGGCTGGAACGCTTCTCTTTCATGGCTTTGGATGTCTCAAATCTTAGGTCCCGGGGCAAACTGGCGTTGAATCGGGAAGAAACAGATTTAAATGAAATTGTTGAACTGGCTTTGGCCGAATTGTCTGATAAAATCAGAAGTCATAACCTAAAAGTAATTCTGCACCAGAAACCAAGTTTAGAAACAATTTTGACCATCGACAGAAAATACATCACCAAAGCGCTGATTAACCTGTTGGAAAATGCCATTTCGCATTCGCCGGTCAACGGTACCATTTCTGTAGATATCTGTAATAAAAATCAGGTGCTGCAAGTTACCATTAACGATGAAGGAGCCGGCTTTCCGGAAAAAATCATTGAACATCCATTCAAACCGTTTTCAGCATACCAACGTCACGATGCCAATTTTGGACTGGGGCTGCATTTGACTGAGTTAATCATGGAATCACACAACGGGCAATTGCAAATTGGAAATAACGAATCGCACGGTGCTTTCGCCAGACTTATCTTTCATCCCGAATCAGCCAGGGTAAATGCCTGAACCGATTTCATTTATCCAAACTAAGTCTCTTTTCTTTATTCCTGAATATTTTTTTCGAAAGAAGGTAGGGTAACTCATGCCTCATTCGGTGTAGGGTTAAAAATCAATAATTAACCAAAACATCAATGACATGAGAAAACTTGTATTAGCAATGGTCGTAATAGCCGGCACCGCATTATTTGGTTGCAGTGAAAAATCGGCTGACCTCGAATCCACACCGGAAATCACTGATGCACAATTCACCAAATCAGTTTCCGCCATCATCAGCGATGAAAGTACCATAGAAGCCGTTTCGGAAGAAGTAAATTATGAAGTTGATTTTATTTCAACGGCTGAGTCTGCAATAAACGACTACTCCAGCACGCTCAAAAGTGCAGATCTGACAGAGGGCTATGGCTTTGGATACTATTATAATTTCCACAAACGGTATCGCAACGGTATTTGCCCGGGAGTAAATATCGCCATGGGAGATTCGGCTTTCCCAAAAACAATCATTGTCGATTACGGCGATAGCACAGTCCTGGCAAACGGTCGCGTACTAAGCGGAACTATCACCATTACCATTTCGGCCCCAATGTTTACCGATGGTGCTACCCGAACGGTTACGTTTGAAGATTTCAGCGTCGATTCCATCGGCATCGACGGTACCATTACCCGCGTTTATACCGGCGACGGAACGACTGAGCAAGTCTTCAGTTGCACCAGCGACCTGACTTTCACTATGCCTGACGGAACCACCATTCAGCGTATCTCCGACAAAACCCGCACCTGGGTAGCCGGTTTGGATACCGAACTCGATCCGACGGACGACGTAATCGAAATAACCGGTTCGGTTCAGGTGATTGATTCGGATGGAAATGAGTACAGCTACGTTATCACTAGCCCGCTGGTTAAAACAGGAGATTGTCGTTTCATCACCGAAGGGGAAATTACCTACTCGCAAAACGGTGAGGTTTTCGCAGTAGTTGATTATGGAGATGGCACCTGTGACAACGTAGTAACCGTAACAACCGCCGATGGAACAACTGAAATGACCATCAGGGAATTCTGTCTGTCACAAAAGCTTAGCTAAAAAAGTTCATCGTACAAAAAAAACCGCCATCTTGGAGTTCAGGCGGACAGCAGAGTTCATTTTTCATGCTCCCGGCGGAAACGCCGGGGGCTTTAAAGAGCAACAATTGAAAAGCGTTTTGTAAATTCGCTTATACTAAATAAGGTTCCTTTGACGCAAGAAGAATTTAAAGAATTATTCGACGCTCATTTTGATGCTATTCGCAATTATGTGTACTATCGTTCGGGCGACCCGGAATTAGCCACCGATATTGCACAGGATACGTTCATGCGGTTATGGGAGAAGAAATACCTGGTAAAGCCAGACAATATCAAAGGTCTGTTGTATAAAATGGCCAGCGACCTGTTTGTCAGCTCGTACCGCCGACACAAACTGGCAGTCAATTTTTACATCAAACAACATCATAATTCCCGTAACCGGGAAGAAAGCCCGGAAGCTCAACTCCAGTACAAAGAACTGGAGAAACGTTATGAAACCGCACTTCGGCGAATGCCGGAAAAACAACGAACCGTTTTTCTGATGAGCCGGATGGATGAATTAAAATACCACGAAATAGCCGCTAGCCTCGGCTTAAGTGTCAAAGCAGTTGAGAAAAGAATGAAGAATGCCCTGGCATTCCTGAAAAAGACGATGGAGAATTAAATGAAGAAGAATTTACCATATAACGACAACCAGTTCCACGAGAATTCGCCGGACCAGTATCCAAAAATCGAGTATCCGTATTCGCGCTCGAAAGAGGATGTGTGGGAAGCGCTTTCGAAGGAAATGAATGCCGGAAAAGAACCGGAAAAGAAAGTCAGAAGGATGAATCCTTATAGGCTGGCTGCTGCCGCTGTAATCATCGTCTTACTGGCCACCACAGCATTTCTCCGGTTCTATAGCCAAACGGTCAATGCACCGGCAGGCCAACACGTACTGGCACTTCTTCCCGACAGTTCGACGGTCAACCTGAATGCCGGTTCATCCATCACCTACCATCCCTACTGGTGGAAAATCGCCCGCACCGTCAAACTCAATGGTGAAGGTTTCTTTGAAGTACAAAAAGGGAGTCGCTTCGATGTTGTTTCGAAATACGGTGAAGTGACTGTTTTGGGAACCAGTTTCAACATTTATGCCCGCGGCGATGATTATAAAGTGACCTGTTTCACCGGGAAGGTTCGCGTTGAGTCCATTGTTACCCACGAGAATATTATCCTTCATCCGGACCAGCATGCATACCTGGAAAAGAGCGGAAACCTGAAAGTTGTGCAGCACTACGATGTGAAACAATCGAATGCCTGGATGCACGATATGTTCATCTTTACCGGAACTCCCATTAAGCTGGTATTCCAGGAAATTGAACGGCAGTACAATGTTCAAATCAAGGTGAAAAGCAACCTGGATTACACCTACAGCGGAAATTTCACACGAAATATGCCGGTTATTGAAGTACTGCAGTATGTTTGTGAGCCATTTGGGCTTACCTTTGTAAAACAGTCAAAAAACGTATACCAGATCGAACAAAGCCACTAAACCGTGAAGCAAAAAATTGTTGTCGTCATTTTCATTCTTCTTGCTTTTGGAACCTCTGCCTCCGCTCAGAAATATGAAATCAGTGCACAAAATACGGCGTTGAACCAGGTTCTCATCGGATTACGCGACAAATACAACCTCCACCTTTCATTCAACGACAACGCCTTGTCTCAATATCACGTATCCGTTTCCGGTTCGTTCAATACACCCGAAGAAACCATTTCAGCACTGCTAAAAGGTCTTCCTCTAACCTGGCGAAAGAGGGGGACTGTTTTTATTATCCTTCCGGAAGAAAAAAAGCCGGAAGCGCCAAAGACATTCTCCCTTTCGGGACAAGTGCTGGAAGCCATCACGCACGAGCCACTCGCCTACTCTAACGTCCTGATAAACGACCATGGCCTGGCGACCGATTTGAAAGGTAGTTTCCATTTCCTCTCTTCTACTGACAGTATCTTTCACTTGCGGATTTCTCATCTGGGCCACTACATCCTCGACACCATTTGTGCCCCCGGAAACAACTACCAGTTTGTTCTCACGCCTTCCAGCATCGGCCTTAAAGAGATTGTTGTAGAAAACAAAGTCATCGAGAAAGCTACGCAAATTGGTAATGCGCCTGGTGTCATGCGTCTGAATCACCAGATTGTGCAATTCCTTCCGGGAAACGACGACAACTCGGTATTCAATCTTCTTCGTCTTCAACCAGGTGTTCTGGCTGCCGGCGAACAATCCAACGGGCTGATTATTTGGGGAAGTTACGAAGGCCACAGCCAAGTACTTTTCGATGGATTTACTTTGTGGGGATTGAAAAACTTCAACGACAACATCAGTGCTGTGAATCCGCTGGTAGTAAAAGATATTCAGGTGATGAAAGGAGGCTACGATGCGCGCTATGGTGAACGGGTCGGTGGCATTGTCAACATTGCCGGTAAAAACGGTTCAACATACAAACCCGGCCTCAATCTGGCACTGAATAATGTTACAGCCAACGGAATGCTGGAAGTTCCTCTTTCAAAAAAATCATCCATTTTATTGGCCTTCCGGCAGACCTATTACAATCTCTACAATCCTGATGATGTAGAATATACCGGAACCACCACTACCACAACAGGCGGCCAGGGACCGGGACCTGGTGGCGGTCAGGGACAAAATTCTCTTAGCGTCAATGTACGTCCGGACTACACTTTCCACGACGCCAACATTCGTTTTTCAACGCGTGGCGACAATGGAGACCTTTTCTACGTCAGTTTGCTCGGAGGTGAAGACCAGTTCAAATACACACTCAATCGGACGAACACACAATTCGATATCTCCAAATCGACACAGGAAGACAATAGACAACTAGGCGGCTCCGTTTACTACGGAAAAAACTGGAACAAAGGAAATGCCTCAAGTCTGACCATCGAATATTCCAACCTGGACAATAAAATTCGCAGTGACTACCAAAACCGGTTTGGTCCGGGGAGAGGACTGGCCAGCTGGACCAATTCCAATACCGACAATCAGGTTTCGCAGTTTTCTTTAAAAAACACCAACCGTTTTGCCATCGATAAAATAAACACGTTGGAAACAGGATTCGGTTTAATCGCCGACCAGGTGAAATTGGTCAACGACACAACCGAAATCAATCTTTCTTCGCAGGAAACGAACCTGCAGCGCCTCAACTTTTATGCGCAGGATCATATTGCCCTTCCGGGAAATGTTCAGCTAAAGGCGGGCTTCCGGTTCGATTTGCCATTCGACCAGCAAAAGTTGTTTATACAGCCGCGGGTTTCAGCCAGTATTCCCGTTAGTCAATCCGTGAAATTCAACGCGGCATGGGGAGTTTATAACCAGTTCATCAGCAAAAGCACCGTAATTGACGCGGTCGGTAATTACCAATATCTGTGGTTCGGCTCCGACGGCACAGATGTCCCGGTCCTGAAAGCGACGCATTACGTGAGTGGCTGGTCGTTTCACGGTAAGAATTTTCTGGCCAGCCTGGAAGGATATTACAAAGACATCGACGGTTTAACACAATTCAGGACCGATACCGAAACCGGGGTTCAAACCCACGTGCATGGAAAAGGACGAAGTTATGGTCTCGATTTGTTCCTGAAAAAGGATTTCCATGGGCACTCCGTTTGGCTTTCCTATTCAATAGGCAAAGCCGAAGAAAAATTCCTGACAGCGGATTACCAACGAGCACCGCAAGATCAGCGACATGAGTTGAAACTGGCCGGCATCATCAATCTCAAACCGTTTTACTTGTCAGCCAACTATGTTTATGGTAGCGGATTCCCTCTTTACACCAACCCGACCGATCCCAATTCGTATACCGAACCCGACTACCAGCGAACAGACGTTGCAGCAACCTACCGCTTTTCAACAGCAAAAATCACCGGTGAAGTGGCCTTTTCTATCCTCAACCTGTTCGACAATTACAACATCAAATATTCCTCTTTCGAAACCGTTCCAATCGACGACACCAACACACTTCAGATTAATACCGAATCGGTTCCCTTCTCTCCGCGACTTTCCGTTAGGTTAACACTGTAGCTCCCATTTTCGCTAACATCTGCGAATCAATCGATTGTAACGCTATTCCCACAGTCAAGTGTTGCAAAATGTTGCTTTTTATCATTTTTCCCTGAACAAGTGTTAAACCGCATCTCCATCAGCTAAAATATCCTAAAAATGAGACCACTAAGCCAACCCATTTCAGGAAACATTGTTTGATAAGCCAAAAAGAAGATAACAATGTCTGGAATCGACAAAAAGACGAACGAAACAAAGTTTCCGGAAGCATTTTTCTCTTCCGGATGACGAAGAGATAAACCTCCGGCTACCTGTCTCAAAAAGACAGGCCCACTACAATCAGTGATTTAAAGGATAAAGATGTTAAACTCAAAATTTCAGGGTCATGAAAAAGTTAATGTTAGCAAGTATGATTGTGTTGGCCTTTACCCTGCAGGCCATTGCACAGCAAGACATGAAAGTACAGGTACCGATGGAGAAACTGGTCATTGACCAAAGCCAGGTACCCCAGGTTGTGAAAACAGCTGTAAGAAAAGATGTAGCAGATGGGCAGCCCGTTCAGTGGCATACATTCCCTTATGTATTTAAAAAATATGGCTGGAATGTCATCAATCCGAAGCTAGTCAAGAAAGACAAGAAACCGGATCAATACGAGGTCTACATTAAAACCAACCATGGTGGCCGCATCGATGCAGTTTACGGAAAAGATGGAAATCTGGTAAGAATGCGGGAAGTTCTGAAAAACATTGAACTACCGATAAAAATTGACGACGCGATTGCGAAAAGCCAGTACAAAGACTGGAACATCTCCAAGGATAAGGAACTGATAACCGTTGGAGAAGAGCACGTGAAACATTATGTGGTCAAACTGTCAAAAGGAGATCAACACAAAACCCTTTTCATCGATGAAAAAGGGAATTTTCTCCCACATGTTTAAATGTGGCTACATATACTTTATTGAAAAAACTGCAGGTTCATTCCGGAATCTGCAGTTTCTTTTTTCCTCCCACCTTTCCCTTTTCTCAGGCCCGATTAACGCTTCACAATGCCGATAAATCTTCCAACTATTCTTATCTTGTAAATAACCTAAGCCTAACTGCATCTCATGAAAGAAGAAACGGTATCCATTCTGGTCATTTTTGAAACGAATAGTAGCCTGGTTGAGCGATTGCGCAGTTTGCTAGAAGTACTTTGTGAAATTGCCCGGGATGAGTATAAATGTCCACGTTTCGAGATCTTTCAAAATACATACACACCTGAAAAGTTTTATTTAATGGAAACCTGGCAAGATCAAAAAACCTGGGAAAAATATATTAGTTCAGCGGAGTTCAATTCGGCTATGGAGGAAATAAATAAAATACTTGTGTACCCTATACAAATAACAATGTTAAACAAGCTTTCACAAGCATGACGGTTCCGGTATTACATACCGAGCGACTGTTTTTGCGGGAAATGCAACCAAAAGACAAAGAGCCTTTTATCAATTTCATGACCAACCGGGCATGTACCCGGTATCTCATGTTCACAGACGAGCAAAAAACCCGTAAGGGTGCCCGCCGATTGTTCGATTACATCCTGAACAGTTACTTATCCAACGAACCGGTATTAGCCCTAACCGTTGCTTTAAAAGACAAAAACGAGATGATTGGATCTGTTGGAGCATCGCCATTGGAAACTCAAGGTGTGTATGAATGTTATTACTCTTTGTTTCCCGGAATGACCGGTCACGGCTACGCGACCGAAGCAACCCGAAGACTGCTTCAATACCTTTTTCAGAATAAAAACGCAGCCGAAATAAGAGCTTATATGCACCCAAAAAACAAGGCAAGTCAACGCGTAGCCCAACGATTAGCCATGGAATACAAAGGCCTCCAAAAGCACCCTGTTTTCCAAAACGACGGACTATTGTATGTTAGTTATCCCGATTAGCTAACAGCCTCCTTTCCGGAATTTGTTCATTATTTCTTCCCTGTTTTGATTTTCGTGAAAAGAGTGTAAATTTATAAGGCACTGAACACAAGACAGAAATGACTATGGTTTTTCGTTCAGACTAATTTAACCTCACGAAAACTCTCTAACTGTTGCAGCACTATCGCTGCTGCCCGGAAAAAAGCTATCCCACATAAAACTCCGGATGCCTCATAATGAGACCATATATGCACTTCTAATTTAAAAATGTAACTTATGAAAAAGACAGCCTTTCATGCTTTCATCCTGCTCCTGACGGTAACTATGTTTGCCTGTAAACAAAAACCGGCAGAACCTCAACGCACGGTGAAACAGTACTCTATTGACCAGTTTTACAAGAACAAAAACATTTTTGGCGGTCAGTTCAATTCCGACGAATCGAAATTACTGATATGCAGTAACGAATCGGGAATCTACAACCTCTACGAAATCAACCTCGATGACGGAACGAAAAAGCAAATTACCGATTCCAAAGTCGAGTCTATTTTCCCGGTTGATTACGTTCCCGGAACCGACCAGATTATCTATTCAGCCGATAAAGGCGGAAACGAAATCAGTCATCTCTATCTGCTTTCGTCCGATAGCTCGGTTGTCGATCTAACGCCGGGAGAGAAAGAGAAAGCCAGCTTTGCCGGATGGAATAAAGACAAAACAGAAATGTACTACCTGTCGAATAAGCGCGACCCGCGTTTCTTCGATCTGTATAAAATGAAAATTGGCGAATGGAAGCCGGAAATGATTTATCAAAACAACGACGGTCTTGAAATCAGTGGCATTTCGTGGGATGAGAAATACCTGGCACTGGCACAAAACATCACCACCAGCGAAACCAAACTCTTCCTGGTCGATTTAAAAACCGGACAACGTACCGAGATTTCACAACCTGATTTTCCGGGCATTTATGCAGCTTCCGGATTTAGCAAAGACGGTAACTCCTTCTTCTACCGGACCGATGCCGATTCGGAATTCATGTACCTGGTGAAATACAACATCGCTGACGGCAGTCGTGAGCCGATTTATCAGACCAACTGGGATGTAGCATTCAGTTACAATTCAGAGAATGAGAAATACCGGGTAATTGGCATAAACGAAGACGCCCGGAATAAGATCATCGTTTTGGACAATGCCACCGGGCAGGAAGTAGCCTTCCCCGATATACCTGACGGAAACATCCTGAGCGTTGCCATCTCCGATAACGAAGATAAAATGAGCCTTTCGGTGGGAACTTCGAAAGCACCGACCAACATTTACGTTTATAACTTCGGCACGGAAGAACTGAAAAAACTGACCAACTCGCTGAACCCGGATATCAATCCTGACGATTTGGTAGCTGCTAAAGTGGTTCGATTCAATTCATTCGACAGCCTGCAAATACCGGCTATCTTCTATAAGCCGATTAATGCTTCCGCCGATAACAAAGTGCCAGCCCTGGTGTGGGTTCACGGAGGTCCCGGGGGACAATCCAGAACCGGCTATTTTGCCTTGATTCAGTATCTGGTCAACCACAACTACGCTATCCTTGCGGTGAATAACCGGGGCAGCAGCGGCTATGGCAAAACCTTTTACAAAATGGATGACCAGAATCATGGCGATAAGGATTTAATGGATTGCATCTACGGAAAAAATTACCTGCAGACACTCGATTACATCGATCCGGACAAAATTGGTATCATCGGTGGTTCTTACGGTGGCTACATGACCATGGCAGCGATGACTTTCCATCCCGATGAATTCAAAGTAGGTGTCGACTTATTTGGCGTTACCAACTGGTTGCGCACGCTGAAATCGATTCCGCCTTACTGGGAGTCTTTCCGGAAAGCTTTGTATGCCGAAATGGGCGATCCCTTCACAGCCGATTCGGTCCGTCTTTACAACATTTCGCCGCTGTTCCACGCCGACCAGATTAAAAATCCGGTGATGGTACTGCAGGGGAAAAACGATCCTCGTGTGCTGCAGGTAGAATCGGACGAAATTGTGAATGCAATGAAGCAGAACAACGTACCCGTAGAATATGTCGTCTTTCCCGACGAAGGACACGGTTTCCGGAAAAAGGAAAACGAAATTAACGGTTACGGAAAAATCCTGACCTTCCTCGATACCTATCTGAAAGGTTCAAGCGAAAATAATACTGAGATGAAACAATAGGTTATTCCGCGCAGGCGGGTTTCATTTCTTTTTTCAACGCTGATTTTAATTCCATGATTTACGGTGACCACCTTCTACTGTAAATCATGGAATTATTCGTATTTTAAGTAGGGAAACATTTTCGGCGCGTTCGCAAAAGCAAGCGTTTATAGAATGAATCCACCGCCTAATTAACCACACGGCCTTATGGAAAATAGCAGAAAAGAACCGGCACATAAACTTTTCGTGGTTTCGGGAGGTCGGGGAGTTGCGGGTCACACCATGGTTCAGTCGCTCCTCATACAGTATCCCGATAACAAAATTCAGGTTATCATCATACCCAACGTCCAAAGCAATGAGAAGATCAAAGAAGTAGTCTTGCGGGCGAAAAAGGTCAATGCACTGATCACCCATACCATGGTCAATTCCGCGTTACGACACGAACTCTTAAAAGCCTGCCGTGAAGAAGACGTTAAACAGATAGACTTCATGGGACCGCTGGCTAACTACCTGGAAGATAAAATTGGCCTGAAAAGCGTAAATGTGCCTGGTTTGTACCGCCGCATCAACGCACAATATTACGACCGCATCGAAGCCATTGAATACGCCATGAACCAGGACGACGGGCTTAACCCGAGACGATTGAAAGATGCGGAGATTGTGTTGACCGGAGTTTCCCGAAGTGGAAAAACGCCCCTTTCGGTCTATATGTCAATGTTTGGATGGAAAGTAGCCAATATTCCATTGGTGAAAGGTATTGAACCACCGGAAGAGCTGTTTCAGGTCGATCCGCGCCGTGTTTTCGGTCTTTCCATTAACCTCACCTACCTGGTCGCCCAACGACATAAACGCCTTTCGCAGCTGGGCTATGGCGACAATCCAAGCTATACCGACAAACGTAATGTTTCCGACGAATTACAGTACGCCAAAACGATTTTCGACCGTGGCGGCTTTACCGTCATCAACGTCACCAACAAGCCTATCGAGACCAGCGCCAACGAAATCATCGGACACATTTACGACCGGTTTGGCGAACTGGAACGAAAGCACCAAAAGCCTCCTGAAAATTAGCGCCGACCGGATGTGTCCGAACATCGCTCTCTCCTCAGTTGTTATCAGTACATAGTTCAGGATAGGTTTGACGACCATCCTCGTTAAACGAATACAAAAATCTACGATATGAAAACAAGTGTGCAAATCGATGCGTCCAAACCCGTTTTGGTCACAGGTGGTTCAGGTTATGTGGCTTCCTGGATAGTAAAGCAGTTGCTCGACGAAGGCTTCAAGGTAAGAACGACTGTTCGCAATAAATCAAATACGGCCAAATACCAGCACCTGCTGGATATGGCTGAAAAATCGAAAGGGAAACTGGAAGTTTACGAAGCCGACCTACTGAAAGAGGGCTCCTTCCTGGAAGCCATGAAAGGTTGTGAGTTGCTGTTTCACACCGCTTCTCCTTTCAAGATCGCCGGCTTTAAAAGCGCCCAAAAAGATTTGGTCGATCCGGCCGTTCGCGGTACGCGGAATGTATTGCTGTCGGCAAACATTACGCCTTCACTGAAGCGCATTGTGCTTACGGCCAGCGTGGCTAGCATGTATGGCGATGCGATTGAATCGACCAACACACCCAACGGAGTGTTTACCGATCGTGACTGGAACGAGACCAGCTCGCTGACTCACCAGCCTTACTCCTACTCAAAAACCGTAGCCGAAAAAGAAGCGTGGAAAATGGAAGGCGAGCAAGACCAATGGGAACTGGTGACTGTGCATCCCGGATTCGTGCTCGGACCGTCACTCACACCACGAACCGATTCCACCAGCATCGATTTCATGCTTTCGTTCCTGAACGGAAAATACAAAACCGGCGTTCCCGACCTCACATTCGGCTTTGTTGATGTTCGCGATGTGGCCAAAGTTCACATAGCAGCGGGGATGACTCCTACAGCCAAAGGTCGTTACATTGCCGTTTCCGAGTCGAAAACAGCCTTGGAAGTAGCGCAGATTCTTCGTGAAAAATATAACGGGAACTACCCCATTCCGTCAAAACTTGTTTCCCGTGCGTTGCTTTACCTGGTTGGCCCAATGATGGGATTCAAATGGAAATACCTGAAAAGGAATCTCGGATATGCGGTAAAATTTGACAACTCTCCAAGTATTAACCATTTGGGCATTCAGTACATTCCGCTGAAGCAAACCATCGAAGAGCACGCCGAACAAATCATAAATGAAGGATTGCTGAAAAAATAGGCGAACACAAGATGCTTTAGGAACTTTTGCAAAATGACAAGAACTCCGGAATCAACTGCCTGCCAGTTAGCCGGAGTTTCGTTTTTTCTCTCCAGGAAAGAAAACAAAACAAATCCTTTACAAAAGTTAGGCTTATTTAACACTTAAATTATTTAATTTTCGTTTTCTAATTAAAAATCTGGGCTTATGTCAACCATTCAGAAAATTATCGAACTAAGACATACGTTACACCAACACCCCGAAGTATCGAACCGGGAAAAGCAAACGTCAGCCCGAATCAGCGACTTTGTTCAACAATATCAACCTGATAAAACCATCGACATCAGTCATACCGGAAAAGCCTTCATTTTTGAAGGGAAAAATCCCGGGCCTACCGTGATGTTCCGTGCCGAGCTGGATGCTCTGCCCATTCTGGAACACACCAACGTCCATTATGCCTCCGAAAACTCAGGAGTGGCACATTCGTGCGGACATGATGGACACATGTCGATGGTAGCGGGTCTCGCGCCTTTCATCGCCGAAAATCGCCCGGAGAAAGGAAGAGCCGTCTTGCTATTTCAACCCGCCGAGGAAGTCGAACAAGGCGCTCGTGATGTTGTCGAATCACCGGCTTTCGCCGAAATAGAACCGGATTACATTTTTGCCCTGCACAACATACCGGGCATCCCAAAAGGAAAAATCATACTTCGACGGGGAACTTTTTCGGCTGCATCCAAAGGCATGATCATCCGGTTAACCGGAAAAACTTCGCACGCGGCCGAGCCGGAGAATGGCATCAGTCCGGTCAGAGCCATCGAACAAATTATCCGGGGACTGTCGGAAATTGTTGAAGATAAATCGGCATTTGCCGACCTCGCCCTCCTCACCATCGTGCACATTCGCATGGGCGAAGTCACCTTTGGCACCACGCCGGGTGACGCCGAAGTAATGGTTACCCTTCGTGCGTACGAAAACGATGATATGCAAAAAATGACCGGTCTGGCCGAACAGGTTGTTGAGAAAGCAGCCGAAAACGAACAATTGAAATTTGCCATTTCCTATGTAGAAGATTTTCCGGCGTTGGTCAACAACGACCAGTGTGTCGAACTACTGGAAGAAGCTGTCCGCAAAAACGGATTCGATTATGCGTACCGGGAGCAACCGTTTAAATGGTCGGAAGATTTTTCGTACTACACGCAAAAATATAATGGCGGCTTCTTCGGATTGGGTTCCGGTCCCGACCAGCCGCAATTACACAATCCAGATTTTAATTTTCCGGATGACATACTTGGCAACGGTATGGCCATCTTCCAAACTCTTTACGAGAAGCTGTTAATTGAAAACAAATAATTCATGCAGGAAACCTCTGTCATTACGCTAAAAGAAAGCGCCCTCATTAACAATGTTCAGTTTTTGAAGAAAAAACTGGGTAAAAACGTCAAAATATCTTCGGTTGTTAAAGCCAATGCTTATGGTCACGGCATCGAGCAGATGGTTCCCATGCTCGAAAAGGCCGGTATCAACCATTTCTCGGTCTTTAATTTCGACGAAGCTCAGCGGGTTTGCCGCAGCCTGACGAAGAAAAGCACGGTGATGATTATGGGGTACATGGGCCGGGACCACATGCGGGAAGCCATCGACAAGGGATACGAATTCTTTGTCTTCAATCTCGAACGACTGGAACATGCCCTGGAAGAAGCCCGCGAATTGAATAAACCTGCCAAGATTCACCTGGAAGTAGAAACCGGCATGAACCGGACCGGACTAAACATGAACGAGCTGATAGAGGCCATCGACGTGATAAAAATGCAGCCTGAGCATTTCCAGGTGCGAGGTTTTTGTACCCATCTCGCTGGTGCGGAAAGCGTTTCCAACCACGTTCGCATACAAAAGCAGTTGAAACGTTACCGGCAGATGAGTGCCATCCTGGAAAAGAACGAAATTACTCCCAGATATCGTCATGTCGCCAATTCCGCTGCTGCCTTCGTTTACCCAAACGCCCGCCTCGATATGGTTCGTATCGGTATTATGCAGTACGGCTTCTGGTCGAGTGCCGAAACCTTTATCCATTACATCAATCACAAAAAAAACCGGACCGACCCTTTGCACCGGATTTTGGGATGGGAAAGCAAAGTAATGTCCATCAAACTCATTAAGACGGGAGAATTCGTTGGATACGGCAACCATTTCCTGGCACAACAGGACACACTTATGGCACTTATCCCGGTAGGATACGCAACAGGTTACAGCCGCTCGTTAAGTAACAAAGGTCGTGTACTCATCCGTGGCCGTAGTTGCAATGTAATCGGAATCGTAAATATGAATATGGTTGTGGTGGATATTTCCGCCATTCCCGAAGTGAAACTGGGCGATCAGGTAGTCATCATTGGCCGGCAGGGCGATGCCGAAATCAACGTTTCGGCTTTCAGTGATATCAGCAATGCCCTGAACTACGAAGTACTTTCGCGGCTTCCGATGAATATCGAACGGAAAATAATTCCGGCGGAATAATCCCGAAACACAACCTGGCTTCGGTTCAAAAAATCGGGTAAACAGTAAATAATTAAATCCGATGCGCAAAGGATTAGGATCCTATGCTTATAGAATTTTTTTTTCACGGCATAAAAAAAAATTCTATAAGCATAAAATTCCGGACTTTTAAAACCCGCTGAAACCAAGCTATTCAGAACATTGAAAAATACTTATCCGTAACAAGAGAATCGAATGTACCAAAGACACAAGGTTACTTCTGATTCACCAGATACAGTCCGGCGATTACCAGCAACGTTCCGGCAATCCTACTTACTGAAATATGCTGTTTGGGAACGCCCATCAAGCCATAGTTATCGATAATGAGCGACAGAATAAGCTGCCCGGCCACTGCGGCTATCAACACGTTGGCCACACCGATTTTCGGGACGAACAGGATGACACTGGTAACGAATATAGCTCCCAGCAAGCCGCCAATCATCAGGTATGGCGGGACACCTTTGATGACCTGGAAAGACGGAAAACCAACCTGCATTAACATCAGAGCCGCAGCCAATGCTAGTGTTCCTCCGAAAAAGGATATAAATGCAGCCTGCAACGGATGCGACAACATTTTTCCCAACTGGGCATTAATGGCTCCCTGCCAGGCAACCAGGCTCCCCACAATCATTACTAAAAAGATTATCAGCAGTTTATTCATTCGTTTAGCAATTATTTCTGAATACTTCAATATATGTTTCAACCATCAAAAACGGCTGGTTAAACCAACCAGATGCAGAATAAATTGTTCAATGGCTATAACTATTCGGTTAAAAATAACAATATGAATCATCTTCTTAGCTTCTCGCTCACCGTATTTATGGGATTTTTTGCCATCATGAATCCCATCACCAACATCCCGATTTTCCTCAGCCTGACGGACGAGGCCGATTTCCCGACCCGGAAACGGATCGCCAAATCAGCCACATTCACAGCACTCATCATTGTGCTCGCTTTTATCATCATCGGGAAATACATCTTCATGGCTTTCGGCCTAACGATTCCCGGTTTCAAGATTGCCGGAGGCATCCTGGTGTTTTATGTAGGATTTGAAATGCTACAATCCAAAAAGTCCACCATTCACCACTCCGACAAGATTACCATCGACGAAGGGATGGCCATCTCGCCACTGGCTATCCCGATTTTGGCCGGACCCGGAACCATCGTAACCGCCATGAACTACGTCACGCAAAGCAACATCTGGCACATGGTGATTACATCGGTTATTTTCGGTGTGATGATTCTCCTCACCTACCTTGCCTTCGTCTACAGTGATTATATTCTTCGTCTGGTCGGACACAAAATCATTGTGGTGATGAGCAAAATAATGGGACTAATCCTTGGAATTATCGGGGCCAACATGGTGACAGAAGGAGTCCGGATTGCTTTTCACCTGGGTGGTGCATCCTAAAATTCAAGGCAAAAAAAATCCCGGTTTCCCGGGAATTTATTTTATTTCGAAGAAGATGTCTCCAATTGGCGCCCGGCCGGCACATCTTTGTGCTTGGGCCGTTTGGCCGGCGAAATAATCAACCGCAGCGACTGGTCGTAGAAGATGTAGTTCCACACCCAGTTGATAAAAATAATGAGCCTGTTTTTCACTCCCACAATCGACATCAGGTGGACAATCATCCAAACCAGCCATGCCCAGAATCCTTTGAAACTAAACTGGGGCAGGTCGACGACGGCTTTGTTGCGGCCAATGGTAGCCATGGTTCCTTTATCGTTATAGCGGAAGGGTTTGAGCTTTTCCCCTTTTTCCAATCGTAAAAGGTTTTTGGCCAGCAACCGTGCCTGCTGAATGGCCACCTGTGCCACCTGCGGATGACCGTGCGGATAATCCTTCGTTTCCATCGTTGCCAGGTCACCAATGGCAAATTCATGCTCAAATCCCTTAATCCGGCTAAACTCATCAACCATCACGCGATCGCGTTTGTCAATCAGTTCCTCCGGGATACCTTCCACCGGCATGCCTTTTACACCGGCTGCCCAAACCAACGTGCTGCAGGGCAACTTCTCACCGTTCGACAAGGTCACTTCTTCGCCATCATACGATTTCACAGCAATACCGTTGTAAACTTCCACTTCCAGCGACTTCAGAAAATCCTCAGCAGCTTTGTGCGATTTCTCGGTCATGTGTCCGAGCAATTTACCGGACGCCTCGACAACCGCAATCTTTACTTTTCGGTGATCAATTTCATGGTAATCGCGCGGAATAATCCATTTACGCATTTCGGCCAAAGCTCCGGCCACTTCCACTCCGGTCGGACCGCCACCTACAATAACAATAGTTAGCAACTCCTGCCGCTTCTTTTCGTCATCGATGCTCGAAGCCCGCTCAAAGTTCATCAGGATGTGGTTACGCAATGCCAGTGATTCCGGTATGCTCTTGAGGCCCCAGGCACGCTTTTGAATCTCTTTATTACCAAAGAAATTACTTCCGGCTCCCATTGCATTCACGAGGTAATCGTAATGAATGGTTCCAACGCTGGTATGCACCACCTTCTCATCAAAGTCAACGCTCTCTATTTCCGCTTTGCGAAAATGAACGTTCTGATTATCCTGAAAAACCTTCCTCAACGGGAAAGCAATGGCACTGGGTTCCAGACCCGCTGTCGCCACCTGATAGAACAAAGGTTGAAACTGATGATAATTGTGCTTGTTGACCAATACGATCTGTAAATTACTTTTAGCCAGTTTCCGGGCAAGTGTAAGCCCTGCAAAACCACCGCCCAGAATAACCAACCGCTTACCGTCGTAGCTTGGAATATTTGCACTCATATTTTGTCAAATTATTTTTTGTTTTGTGTCTTCACTTTATACCAACAAAGCGAGTGCGAAAATTCCCGAAGACTATCTGATTTTTAAGATGTATTTAACGTTCCCGCGGCTTTATACGGGAAATGAGCAAGGATTGATGTAGTCAGGCGATAGAATAAATCTTGCGGAAATGATATCCATAGATAGCAAGGGTAATTGCTTCCGGGAAGTTTTCAGGGCAATGAAAAATGGTCCAGACAAACAGTCTCCAATAGTAGAACTGACCTTGTTTCAACACCCCCAAAACAAACATGGAACGAATTAACGCCTTTACATTGGCAAAAGTCATCTTCCGGCGGGTGTGCAGCCCTGTCTTATAATTCCTCAAAAAGTGACGGACCCGCTGATAATAGGGTTCGTAGCTGTAGATTTCCTTCAGCACCTGACGGTAGCCATCCAACAGAAAATCGAGGTTCATCCGGGGGATAAAATTCATGCTGAAGTCCGTATTGTTTCCTGAACTCACATCCAGCAAGCGCTCCTCATCTTTGAGCCGCTGATATAGTTTGGTTTTCTTTTGCGCGTTCAACAAGCCGACCATGGCCGTCACAATGCCACTTTGCTGAATGAATTCGATTTGCCGCTGAAAAACAGAAGGAGAATCCTGATCGAAACCGACAATAAACCCACCGGAAACCTGCAGTCCGAAACGCTGCATTTTCCGGATATCTTCCACCATGTTCCGCGCGGTATTCTGTATCTTGTTGCATCCGGCCAGACTCTCCTGCTCAGGTGTTTCAATTCCCACGAACACACTTTCAAATCCGGCCTGAACCATTAAGCTCATCAACTCTTCATCATCTGCCAGATTTATACTTGCTTCGGTATTGAACCGGAAAGGATAATTCCGTTCTTTCGTCCATGCAATCAGCTTTGGAAGAAGTTCTCTTTTCAGTTTAGCTTTATTCCCGATAAAGTTATCATCCACGAAAAAAATGTTACCACGGTAGCCAAGCGAATAAAGGCTTTCTAGTTCAGTCAGAACCTGCTCCGCCGATTTGGTGCGTACTTTTCGTCCAAATAGAGCGGTGATGTCGCAGAACTCACAATCAAACGGACAGCCACGCGAATACTGCAGACTCAGCGTGGCATATTTCTTCAGGTTCAAAAGGTAATAATCGGGAACCGGCGAAAGTGCAAGTGAAGGGAATTCATCAGTCTGATACAAATGCTTTGGAGTTCCCTGTTGCCAATCGTTCAGGAACCATGGTAAAGTAATTTCAGCTTCGTTCAGCACCAGGTAATCAACCATGGGCCACTCTTCCGGCTCACTGGTAAAGAGCGGTCCGCCGGCGACCAGCTTCTTATTCAGTTTCTGACACATCCGGATGACATGTTTTACCGAATGACGTTGAATATCCATAGCTCCGATAAATACCAAATCGGCCCAACCAACATCGTCTTCCCGCAAGGAAGTACCGTTCATATCCACCACACGCTTCTCCCAGGCCCCGGGTAGCAAGGCTGAAACCGTCAGTAAACCCAAAGGCGGATTGGCCACCTTTCGGGAAATAAACCGGAGCGCATACTTAAAGCTCCAGAATGTGTCGGCACATTGCGGATTGACTAATAGTACTTTCATTGGATAATGGAATTATCTGTCGGGAAATAAAAGGGGATCGAAAACCAACCTTCGTGAAGTTAGGGATAAACGGTAAAGGCTTCAAGTGGGCAGGGACGAATGGCAGGGACAAGTGTCCGGTCTACCGCTTTAGGGATGAACCGGCCTGGAAAAGTTCCGGTTCGTGGAGTTTTCCGTAAATTTCGCGGAAAAGCGGAGCAAACGATCGGGAAACATGCAATTCGTCAACCACACCGTCCAGATGGATATGATACCCGTGCTGACTGCTTCGCATGCGGGTTACATACTTCATATTCACAATGCAGGTCCTATGGCAACGAATGATATGCGGAAAGCGCTTCACCTGTTTCATCGCATTTCCCAACGTGTTTCGCACCATCACCTTCTGTAACTCGTCTCCTTCTTTCCAGTATATCTCAATGTAGTTTTGAGCCGAATGGATCATCACCAAATCCCGGGCGTTCACCTGTGCATTCCCCCTTTTGTATTTCGATGGAAAATTAATCATCACATCCTCTGCATTCTTCATGCCATCAGAGAAAGCGTCAACCGAATGAATGGTCATTTTTAGACGCCTGTTTTGATTAATGACAATCAGCAACGACACAGGAATGATGCTGAACAACAAAATCCGGATGAGCGTGGAAAAGTTCAGTTCATACAATCCGGTCAGGCGGGCATAAAAAAAGTAACCTACCGTGATGGTCAGCAACATCCAAAGGTTCCAGAGTATCTCGTGTTTGATTTTCCATTTTCCCGAAAGGAAAATACCCGGGAAAAGGGCTGGCAACACCAGCAGGTTAACGCCCAAGGAGAAGAGTGTCACCAAAGCAAATCCCAACAACAGATATACTTTGTCGTACAGATCGAGAGCCGACAAATCGAGCGGTTTGTACAATAACAGGAAAAGAAATACGACCAGACTAATGCCGAGGATGATGCGCAGGTTATGCTTAAAATCGTCGTTAAACGGATACGGTTTGTTCAGGTAGTCAAGCATAGCAGGGTAATAAATGGCTCATTCAATTAAATATACGACTTTGAGAACGCTTTTGAAAGCGTTTAAAATTCCACTTTTAAACCGTTCATCAACAAATGGAAATATTTGTTCCTGTTCGGGTAAAAAAGTAACTTTAGCTACGGTAAGTGGGTAAACGCTGAAACAAGATGGAATGAGGGCAAAACAAGGAGCTGCAAATCAAACAATGACCAGCAGATGAGCAAGCATTTTTCCAATTCTCCTATCGGAAAGAAACTCCTGTTCATGACAGGCGTAGCCATTATTGTCAACCTGATTGCCGGAGTTACAGCCTGTGAACTCTGGAAAGTGTTCCCTACCATCGAAATCCATGGCCTGTCGTACATGGCCAACGGCGACCTGGTCACCTACTACTCACTCATCAACCTTCTCAACATCGTGCTGATATTAATCCTGGCGCGTAACCTTTATTTTAAACGGTTGCATACACTCACTCCGTTCTCTGACGGCGTACTGCTCGGGATTATCCTCGTTGTGTTTAGCTGGATTTTCAATATCCTGTACATGGAAGTGAGTCATCCTGATCGACCTATTCCCGACTTTATCGTCGGAAAGAACCAACCGGAAATTGGCATCGTCTGGTTGACAGCCGTCATCACTGCCACCATAAGCGGATGGCTATACCACAAACGCTGGAAATCGAACGCTCACTTCTGGATGACTACCCTGGCGGTGGTAGCTATTCTCAACCTGGTGGCTCATTTGCTCACCATGGCCGGCGTTAACCTTTTCGACATCAAACCATAACAGGAAGAAAAACCAATTGAGGGTGAAAAATTGAGTCCCGAAATATCGGGAGAGAATCGCGCTTCGAGGTTACGGCAAAGGCTGGATTAGCGCCGCCCCGATAGCCATCGTGGGTTCTCTGCGAGCTTTGCGAAAAACCTTGGCGCCCTTGACGTGGAACCTTTTTTCTCTAACCACAAAGTTCACGAAGAGAAAACGACCATCGAAGCCGAACAGTAGTAATTTTCAAGTCAAAAATCTATGGTCAGGTCTCGTCTGTGCAGCCACGATATATCGTGGCCCTACGGCACCGGCGCACACTGAAAACAATTCGTAATGAACAATCGAAAGACCACTCTATATCATCTAAGGTTGAGCAAAGCGAAATCCCGACCGTGCGTCGGGGTCTAATGTCTGGAGTCTGATGTCTTTTTCCAACAACAGGAACAATAGCAACCTCAAAGCTAAACTGAAATATGAAACATGTAACCTGAAAAAAAAAACGTCTCCGTTAAAATATCCATTCTCCTCATCCGTCTATCCCAATAGAAAGCAACAGTAAAAAACAAAGCAACGCGCGTGGCTCAAAAACTGAATATATCTGAAATCGTCAAATCATACAGCAGCCGGCTGACCGGATTCATCCGGAAGCGGGTGGAAAATGCAGAAGACGCTGAGGATATCCTTCAGGAAGTTTTTTACCAGTTAGCTGAAGCCGACCGGTTGATGAAACCGATCGAACAACTGACAGCATGGTTGTTTACCGTTACCCGGAACCGGATTACCGACCGTTACCGGAAAAAGCAACCGGACCTGTTCGCTGAGTTCTATTCCGACGACGAGGAAGAACAGGTAGTGGAAGAATTCGGAGCCATACTGGCCGACGACCGGGATTCGCCCGAGAACGAGTACATCCGTACGCTGGTTTGGGAGGAACTGGAAGATGCACTGGAAGATCTTCCGCCCGAACAGCGGGATGTTTTCCGGTGGACCGAATTCGAAGGAAAGTCTTTCAAAGAAATTTCCAAAGAAACCGGTGAACCGGTCAACACCTGGATATCGCGCAAACGCTATGCTGTAGTCTATTTGAGAGAACGATTACAAATTTTATACGACGAATTAATAAACGATTAAAAACATACGATCATGATGCCTACGATGTCATACCGAAGAAAGAAGTTCATGTTTGCACCACTCTTTATTGTGATGCTGGCCGTAGTGAGCGCCGTTGCCATGTTACTGTGGAACGCTTTAATGCCCGACATTTTCAACTTACCGGAAATCACTTTCTGGCAGGCTGCCGGGTTACTGATTCTGGCCCGTCTGTTCTTTGGCGGATTCCGCCCACACGGAGGCTGGCCCAGTCATAGCTGGCGTAGCAAACTACGGGAAAAGGTTGCAGAAATGACACCTGAAGAACGGGAACGTTACTTCCGCCGGATACACAGCCGTTATCATCACTGGGGACCCTGTCCTGAAAAAGAAAAATCATCAGAGAAAGATAAAACGGAATAGTCACTGCAAAACATCCGGAAATGGAACGAATGATTTTTAGAAAACAATTCAACACACCGGTCAACGAAGGCGAAACAACGAAACATACCACCATCTTTAGTTTCGCCTTCCTGACCTTTATCCTGACTCAGGAAAGCCTGGAAGTCAACTGGTCATTCTTTTTTCTGCCGGTGTAAAACAAAATTTCCTGTCAGCCGTATTCTTATAGATTACATTTCGGTTGTCACCCCTGTTCAGGGCTTAATTTATCGATAAGGAAACGTGAAACCCAGATTTTTAGGTTTCCTTTGCCAACCGAAGAGATTCCTGATATGCGTAAAAGAACAAAACAAGATAAGACGGCTCCCAAAAAGAAAGTCAACCTGTTTGCTTTGCTGAAACCGTACCGGACGATGGTCATTTTTCTGGTACTGTTTGCCCTGCTGGGAAACGGAGCCAACCTGATCATCCCGAAAATCATTTCGCACGGCATCGATACCTTCAACAGCGGGCACTACGTCTTCCGAACCATAGCCATCGAGTTTCTGGCAGCCACGCTGGCCATCTTCTTCTTCACCTACCTGCAGGCAGTTGTCCAGACGTACGCTTCGGAAAAGGTAGCGCGCGACCTGCGAAAAAAACTCTCCGACAAGATATCGCGCCAGAGCTTTACTTTTATCCGCGAAAGCAATCCGTCGAAGCTGCTCACCAACCTGACGTCCGACATGGATTCGGTGAAAACATTCGTGGCTCAGGCTGTGGCTTCCATCGTTTCCTCGGTTTTTGTCATTATCGGAACCTGTGTGCTCCTTCTCACCATAGACTGGAAGCTCGCCCTCCCGGTGATTACCATGATTCCCATCATCGGCTTTGCCTTTTACATGGTGCTGAAGCGGGTACGGGTATTGTTCCGGCGCAGCCGCGAAGTAGTCGACTGGCTCAACAAGGTCATCAACGAAAGCATTCTGGGAGCCGCTATCATTCGCGTGGTGAATGCACAGCAGGCCGAATACCGGAAATTCCTTTCAGCGAATACCGAAGCGAAGGATTTGGGCATCTCCATCCTTACGCTGTTTGCGACCCTCATTCCGGTTATCACTTTCGTGGCGAATTTAGCGACCCTGACCATTCTTGCACTCGGTGGTCACTACGTCATCAACGGAAGTATGACGCTGGGAAATTTTGCCGCCTTCAACAGCTATGTGGCCATTCTCATCTTCCCCATCATCGTGATTGGGTTTATGAGCAATGTGATTGCAAGGGCTACTGCGTCCTACGAACGAATTGACAAAGTGATGAAAGCCCCGGAAACGGTCGACAAGGGAACCATCGAAAAGCCGGTAAAAGGCAATATCGAACTACAGAATGTAACCGTATCCTACGAAGGAAAGCCGGCCCTGAAAAACGTTTCGCTGAACATCAAAGCCGGTTCGCAGACCGCCATTATTGGACCGACAGCCGCCGGAAAAACGCAACTGCTCTATCTCCTGACGGGATTAATTCATCCCAACGAAGGGACGGTCTTATTCGACAATATTCCGCTGGACAATTACCGGAAAGAGACATTTCATAATCAAATTGGTTTTGTCTTCCAGGACAGTGTGATGTTCAATCTCAGCTTACGCGAAAACATTGCCTTCAGCGATACGGTAACCGATGAATCGCTGGAGAAGGCCATCGAAACCGCCGAGTTAAAAGAGTTTGTCCAAACGTTACCCAAAAAGCTGGATACGTTGGTTTCGGAAAGGGGAACCAGTCTTTCCGGCGGACAAAAGCAACGCATCATGCTGGCCCGGGCACTGGCACTCAATCCGAAAATTCTGTTACTCGACGACTTCACCGCCAGGGTCGACCAGCAAACCGAACAGAAAATCATTGGAAACGTACTGAAGAATTACCCCGATTTAACGCTGATTTCGGTGACCCAGAAAATCGCACCGGTCAAACACTACGAGCAAATCATTCTCCTGATGGAAGGCGAAGTAGTCGCAGCCGGGAAACACGAAACGCTACTGGAGACCTCGCCGGAGTACATGCAGATTTACCAGTCGCAAAAAAGCACCAGCCACTATGAAACAACAACATCATCATAAAGCGCTCATGAATGGCGGTACAGTGACAACGGACTGCCGCCCCGCCCCTCTTTACTGGTAGAGAGGGGAAATCCTGACACCGTCAGGATGGGGTGAGTAAAAGAAAACGAAACAGAAAAGTAATACATGGATTACAACCTCTATACATCCTCCGACGAAACCGGAAAAAAGAAATCAACGTTTGCCTCGCTGAAGTCGTTGGTGGCTCACATGGTCGAAGAGAAACGCACGCTCATCACCGCGTTTATCGCCATGCAGGTAGCTGCGGCACTCACTTTGCTGGGACCGCTGCTCATCGGGCACACCATCGACACGTACGTGCAGACGAAACAGTTTCACGGCGTACTGGTTTTCAGCGGCATTTTACTGGTCATGTACATCATCTCGCTGTTTGCCGGCTACCTGCAAACCAAGCTGATGGGCACCGTAGGGCAACGCATGCTCTTCACACTGCGCAATGCCCTCTTCAACAAGATACAGGAGCTACCCTACGATTTCTTCAACCAGAACAAAGCCGGTGATCTCATATCGCGTCTGAACAACGACACCGACAAGGTGAACCAGTTCTTCTCGCAGTCGCTGATGCAGTTTGTCCGCTCCATCCTCATCATGATTGGCGCTGGTATTTTCCTGCTCTCCATCAACCTCGAGCTGGGAGCAGCAGCCCTCGCACCGGCAGTTATCATCTGGCTCATCACCCGTTTTGCGTCGCCGTGGGTGAAGAAACGCAATGCCGTCAACCTGAAAAGTGTGGGGAACCTCAGCTCCGAAGTGCAGGAAAGTCTCAACAATTTCAAGGTGATTGTGGCCTTCAACCGCCGCGACTATTTCCGAAAACGCTTCGACGAGGCTAACCTGGACAATTACAACACGTCTGTGAAGGCAGGCATCGCCAACAATCTGTTCATGCCGGTTTACACCTTCTTCTCCAACATCGGGCAACTGGTGGTACTCACCTTCGGCATCTACCTGATCGCAACCAATCACTTCACCATCGGTTTGCTCATCAGTTTCCTGGCATACATCACCAACTTTTACAACCCGCTGCGGCAACTCGCTTCCTTGTGGGCCAGCTTCCAGGTGGCACTGGCGGCATGGGACCGTATCCGGAAAATCCTGAACATGGAGAACAACATGCCACTGCTCGAAGCCGCCACCAACGTTGAATCCAATGCGCTCCTCTCCTTCCGGGATGTGTCGTTTACTTACCCGAACGGAACCGAAGTGCTGCACCACATCAATTTCGATTTGGAGAAGGGGAAAACGTACGCATTTGTGGGACCGACCGGTGGCGGAAAAACCACCGCCGCTTCGCTCATTTCGCGCCTCTACGATCCGACCAGTGGAACGGTTTGTCTTGACGGAAAAAACATCGGTGCCTACACGCCCGAAGAACGGACCCGGAAAATCGGGTTTATCCTGCAGGAACCGTTCCTGTTCAGCGGTACCATCCGCGATAACATCCTGTATGGCAACGAAGCCTACCGGGAATACAAGGACAGCGAACTAACCAGGCTCATCCACGACGCAGGACTGGAATCGCTGCTGGAGCGCTTCGACCAGGGCCTCGACACCAAAGTCGACGTTTCCGGCGACGGCATCAGCCTCGGACAAAAGCAGCTCATTGCCTTCATGCGGGCCGTCCTGCGGCAACCCGACCTGCTCATCCTCGACGAGGCCACAGCCAACATCGATACGGTAACCGAACAGCTCCTCGATGAAATCCTGCAAAAGCTTCCGTCACATACCACGAAGGTAATCATCGCGCACCGCCTGAACACCATTGCCAATGCCGATGAGATTTACTTCGTCAACTCCGGGGAAGTCACCCGCGCCGGCTCCCTCGCCGATGCCGTGCAAATGCTGAAGGAAGGGAAGATGGCAAGCTAGAAGAGGGTTCCAGGTTAGAAGAGTTTCAGGTTGAGCTTCGCCGTTACTATAGTTTCTGTTGTTTCTGTCGTTCCAGTTGTTCGGCTTCGATGAAATGTGCCCTCTTTGCGTTCTCAACGAGAATCTTTATGGCCTTTGCGTAAAATTAAAAAGCTTCAGATTGCACCGCTGCTGTAGGGCCACGATATATCGTGGCCGCGCAGTATTAAGGTTTCAGGTTAAGCTTCCTGGTTGATTTAGAGGAGGCCTCGAAGCGCAATTGACTTCGTCGAACTACGTTTCGTGTAATTCGCCTTAATTCGTGTAATCCATTTCCAATCGACGTATCAACCAACCGTGACCACGACGATACCTCTTTGATTGAACCCCAGGAAAGGACAAGAAAAACGTTAAAGAATCAAAACAATCCCTCCCTCATTCAACCTTTCGGCCCTTCCAGCAGTTTACACCAATGAACAGCACCAAAACAGCATTCCACGCTGAAAAGATAACTAACAAAAAAGACGTATCATGAAGTACAACTTATTAGGAAATACCGGATTGAAGGTTTCGGAACTGTGCCTCGGCACCATGACCTTTGGCGGACGCGGCATGTGGACAGCCATCGGGACCCTGCCGCAGGAACAGGTCAACTCACTGGTGAAGCAGGCCGTTGATGGCGGCATTAACTTCATCGACACGGCCAACGTCTACAGCGAAGGCCTCAGCGAGCAGATGACAGGACAGGCTATCCGCGATTTGGGCCTGAACCGCAGCGACCTGGTCGTGGCCACCAAGGTACGCGGCAAGATGGGCGAAGGTCCCAACGATTCCGGTTTATCCCGGAAACACATCCTGCAGCAGGCCGACGAGAGCCTCCAACGGCTCAACATGGATTACATCGACCTGTACCAGATTCACGGCTTCGATGCGCTGACACCGCTTGAGGAAACCCTCGATGCACTTGATTCGCTGGTGAAAGCCGGCAAGGTGCGCCACATCGGGTGCAGCAACCTCGCCGCCTGGCAAATCATGAAAGCGCTGGGTATCTCGGCCCGCGAGCACCTCAGCAAGTTCGTTTCGCTGCAGGCCTACTACACCATTGCCGGACGCGACCTCGAGCGCGAGCTGGTGCCACTCCTCCTCGACCAGAAACTGGGATTGATGGTCTGGAGTCCGCTGGCCGGAGGATTGCTGAGCGGTAAATACGGCCGCGATGTGGAATCGGGCGAAGGACGCCGTGCCAACTTCGATTTCCCGCCGGTGAACAAGGACAAAGCCTTCGACATCATCGATGTGATGCGCGAAATCGCCACAGCCAAAGATGTAACGGTAGCACAGATTGCCCTTGCGTGGCTGTTACACCAACCGGCTGTCACTACCGTGATTGTGGGAGCCAACAAGCCGCAGCAGCTGGCCGACAACCTCGCTTCGGTGAACGTAGAGCTATCCGAAGACGAGCTCGCCCAACTCGACGAAGTGAGCCAGCTGGCACCCGAATATCCCGGCTGGATGCTCGACCGACAGGGAGCCGACCGGAAATAACCCGTCGCTTCTGCAGTATCAGAAAACCAAAACAATTCTATATACATCATCCCCGTCTGGTTCCGCCCGGATGGGGATTGTTTTTGGTTTCAGGTTAGGCTTCGCGGTTACTGTGGTTGGAAAAAGACATCAGACTCCAGACATGAGACACCTAGACGACATAGAATGGTCTTTCGATTTTTCACTACTCATTTTTTATTAATTGTTTTTGGTTTCAGGTTGAACTCCGAGGTTGCTGTTGTTCACCAGGCTGAAGGCCTGTGATTCCATAGCTTGGGGGAAGGAGTCAACGACGGTAGTCGTGACGACGCCGCCCCAAGAATAGAGCGTATCCTAGTTTCAACAGGCGCACATTCCAACCATCATTGAAACACCAACGCTCCTGCGCCGCAAACACAAACCCTGATTTGGGTACCAATACGGTCAGGACATGTCCTGCCCCTACACGCCGGCATAATCCTCAACGTCGGCGCCAACAAAAACATCCATTATCCATATCAATGGTCATTGTATTCGAAACAGAATTTCACCTTCCCTCTTTAGTTTCACCAAAAGGACAAGAAAAACGTTAAAGAATCAAAACAATCCCTCCCTCATTCAACCTTTCGGCCCTTCCAGCAGTTTACACCAATGAACAGCACCAAAACAGCATTCCACGCTGAAAAGATAACTAACAAAAAAGACGTATCATGAAGTACAACTTATTAGGAAATACCGGATTGAAGGTTTCGGAACTGTGCCTCGGCACCATGACCTTTGGCGGACGCGGCATGTGGACAGCCATCGGGACCCTGCCGCAGGAACAGGTCAACTCACTGGTGAAGCAGGCCGTTGATGGCGGCATTAACTTCATCGACACGGCCAACGTCTACAGCGAAGGCCTCAGCGAGCAGATGACAGGACAGGCTATCCGCGATTTGGGCCTGAACCGCAGCGACCTGGTCGTGGCCACCAAGGTACGCGGCAAGATGGGCGAAGGTCCCAACGATTCCGGTTTATCCCGGAAACACATCCTGCAGCAGGCCGACGAGAGCCTCCAACGGCTCAACATGGATTACATCGACCTGTACCAGATTCACGGCTTCGATGCGCTGACACCGCTGGAGGAAACCCTCGATGCACTTGATTCGCTGGTGAAAGCCGGCAAGGTGCGCCACATCGGGTGCAGCAACCTCGCCGCCTGGCAAATCATGAAAGCGCTGGGTATCTCGGCCCGCGAGCACCTCAGCAAGTTCGTTTCGCTGCAGGCCTACTACACCATTGCCGGACGCGACCTCGAGCGCGAGCTGGTGCCACTCCTCCTCGACCAGAAACTGGGATTGATGGTCTGGAGTCCGCTGGCCGGAGGATTGCTGAGCGGTAAATACGGCCGCGATGTGGAATCGGGCGAAGGACGCCGTGCCAACTTCGATTTCCCGCCGGTGAACAAGGACAAAGCCTTCGACATCATCGATGTGATGCGCGAAATCGCCACAGCCAAAGATGTAACGGTAGCACAGATTGCCCTTGCGTGGCTGTTACACCAACCGGCTGTCACTACCGTGATTGTGGGAGCCAACAAGCCGCAGCAGCTGGCCGACAACCTCGCTTCGGTGAACGTAGAGCTATCCGAAGACGAGCTCGCCCAACTCGACGAAGTGAGCCAGCTGGCACCCGAATATCCCGGCTGGATGCTCGACCGACAGGGAGCCGACCGGAAATAACCCGTCGCTTCTGCAGTATCAGAAAACCAAAACAATTCTATATACATCATCCCCGTCTGGTTCCGCCCGGATGGGGATTGCTTTTGGTTTCAGGTTAGGCTGAGCGGTTTCTGTGGTTGGAAAAAGACAGTAGACTCCAGACGTTAGACCCTAGACGAAATAGAATGGTCTTTCGATTGTTCATTATTCATTTCTCATTGATTTCAAGGTTTCAGGTTCTGCCAATGCTGTAGGGCCACGATATATCGTGGCCGCGCGGTATTCAATATTCAGGTTTGCACTTTGCAGCTATTACGTCCGTCAGGCTGAAGGCCTGAAATCCCATAGCCAGGGGTAAGGAATCCGCGACCTATGTCGGGATGACGCCACCCCGGGTTGGCATCTACGCGATAGCCGGAGGCGCACATTCCAACCCCGATTGAAACAAATATGCTCTTGCGCCGCACACAGAGACCCGTTTCAGGTTAGGCTTCGCCGTTACAAGTTTCAGGTTGGGGTGAGCGGTTTCTGTTGTTCCTGTTGTTACTATTGTCCGGCTTCGATAAAAGTGCCCAATTTGCGTTCTCTGCGAGAATCTTTGCGGCCTTTGCGTGGAATTAAAAAGCTTCAGGTTGCGCCAATGCTGTAGGGCCACGATAGCTATCGGGATTCGTAGAAGAAATCCTCCTCCGACCTGTCGGCCACCTCCTCCTGAGGAGGACACACGTCGCAATCCATACTGCATAAAAGTTATGTATACCGTAATAGAGTGGATGGATAAAAAATCCGCCCCACCATTCCGGTGAGGCGGACGGCTATACACTAGCCCCTTATAAAGACAAACCAACAATGTCGTAACCCAAAGGTAGCTGGCCCAAAGGCCGGTATTATGCAGCCGGTTCCGGTTTTTTGCGGCGTTTCTTCACCTCTTCGTTATTCTCGGCGATAATGGTCGATACCGCCCCCACGAAATCGCCGTACAGCGCTTCATCCACATTGCTCATCGCCCGCAGATGCACCACCAGTTGATTGTTAATGGTACCCACCATCCGTTTCTTAATGGTAGTCGCACTCTCCAGTTTCTCCTCCTTCCCTTTCGCGGTCTGGTACTCCACCCTGAAATCCTCAAAATCATCCTGTGCGGCCTGCAGCTGGGCAATCAGTTCGGCCGTACCGGCCACCGTCGTGATGGATGCCTGCAGCGAATCCTCGCCCAATTCGTCGAGCAGCGACTTCACCAGCGTGGTCTCGGTCGCATAGCTATCATCTACAATCGACAGGCCGTATTTATCGAACACAACCATCAGGGTTTCCGCAGCCGCGCGGATAGCCGGGTCGGGATGAACGGTCTGTCCCTTCACGAACTGAAAGAGCGAGCGGATTTTATCATCACGCACTTCATCCTTCTCTTCCAGCTGCGATTCCGCCTTCGAGCGGTCCACCGCCTTGGTTAGCAGATTATTTTCAGCCGACAGCCCGGTCATCAGCCCGTCCAGGTAGCTGTCGGTAGTTAGGTTAGCGTTGTTATACGCCTTGGTCATACGAGTCATAGCCGAACCTACCTCCGTAGAGCGGCTATTAGAACTTATTCTCTTAAGCATGGTAGAAAATTTTTAATTCGACGTAAGAAAAGGTTAACTGAACCATTTCCAAAAAATTTAGTTAGGGTTTCGACTGTCTGGTTGTTTAACTGTTTACTAATTTATGATAATTTTTTCTCAATCCATTGATGTTCTATGACATAAATAAGCCAAGAACCACTCCATTCATTTATCTCTGCCTTTATCGTATAGGCGTTCGAGTACTCGAAAAGCCAGGCTTTTCTTCAGGGAAGCCGTTCGACAACTCGAAAAGCTCTCTTTTTGCTCAGGGAAGCAATTCGAATACTCGAAAACGTTCACTTTTTGCCCGGGCGAGTCATTCGACAATTCGAAAAGCTCCACTTTTTGTCCGGGGACGCCGTTCGACAACTCGAAAACCTTCCTTTTTTCCCCGGCGAGGGTTTTCGACTACTCGAACGCCCCTGTTTGTTGCCAACGAGCGTTTAAACAAACCTTCAAAGCGCAATTATTATGTTGATGATGAAAAAATGAGTACTTTCAAGGACGGAAGTGAGTATCTTCTACCTGTCGGACAGATTTCGGTACAAAATCTTGTCCAACAATATAAAAGTGACCTTAGAAAGTTAAATAACCTCAGACAAAACCGAAATATGAGTGTGTTTCAAAAATCAGTTGAAAAGAAATATTTAAACGACCTCAACCCGGCATTAATCGATAAAAAATACGCTGAATTTCAAAACTATTTCGACAATCCCGAACGGCAGGAAAATATCAGAAACGCGAAAGAAGAACAATTTCAGGAAGGATTTTTGCGGGAACTGTTTGTGAAGATTTTGGGATACACGTTAAACCCGGAACCCAATTTCAACCTGACTACCGAACTAAAAAATACCACAAACAGCAAAAAAGCAGACGGTGCCATTTTACAGGGTGAAGATGTGACAGCAGTGATTGAACTGAAAGGAACTGACACCACCGATTTAGATAAAGTTGAAACGCAGGCATTCGGATACAAAAATCATCATCCGAAGTGTAAATATGTTATTACTTCCAATTTTGAGAAACTTCGCTTCTACATTCAAAATGCCGTCGATCACATCGATTTTGATTTGTTTAACCTGACGAAGGAACAGTTCTCGTTGCTATGGCTATGTTTAGCAAAAGAAAACCTGCTAAACGATTTATCTTTAAAAATCAAGGAAGCATCGGTTTTACAGGAAGAAAATATTACCAAGAAACTGTATGCCGATTATTCGAAATTTAGAGAAGCGATTTACAACAATTTGGTAAAAAATAACATTGACTCTAGAATTAACAAGGGGTTGCAACCCCTTGCTGATAAACTCACATTATTCAAAAAAACACAAAAACTGCTCGACCGTTTTCTATTTATCTTTTTTGCGGAGGATAGACTTCTGCTACCGCCAAATTCAATCAGCGAAATTGTAAAACAGTGGAGAACTTTAAAAGAAGACCTCGACGAATATTTTCCGTTATACTCCCGTTTCAAAAAATATTTCGGGTATATGAACACGGGTTACAAAGGCAAGAAATACGACATTTATGCATACAATGGCGGACTTTTCAAGCCTGACGAAATACTCGATAACATTACCATCGACGATGATGTTCTTTACGAACACACCCTGCGATTAAGTAGTTACGATTTTGAGACCGATGTAGATGTCAATATACTCGGACATATTTTTGAACATTCGCTGGGCGAAATTGAAAATGTACAGGCAGAAATAAAAGGCGAAAAAGTCGACAGTCAAAAAACCAAACGTAAAAAGGACGGCATTTTTTATACCCCAAAATACATTACCAAATACATTGTTGAAAATACGATTGGAAAACTTTGCGAGGAAAAGCGGAAAGAACTTGGCATCGTTGATGAAGAATATGCCAAAGGAAGGAGAAACCGGAAAAAAGATATTGTTCGTGCCCTCGATAAGAAACTAGAAGACTATCGTAACTGGCTCCTGGCATTAACTATTCTCGACCCGGCCTGCGGTTCCGGCGCATTTTTAAACCAGGCGCTCGAATTCCTGATAAACGAACATCGAAAAGTTGACGAGTTGCGTGGGCAACTGCTTGGCGGAGCCCTGGTTTTCCCTGATATTACCACCGACATTTTGGAGAAAAACATCTACGGCGTCGACCTGAACGAAGAATCGGTTGAAATTGCCAAACTCTCCCTTTGGTTGCGAACCGCTCAAAAAGGTCGCAAACTAAACACGCTCAGCAACAACATTAAATGTGGCAACTCACTGATTGACGATCCCAATATTGCCGGAGAAAAAGCCTTTAACTGGCACAAAGAGTTTCCGAATATTTTTCAGAAAAAGAAGAAAAAGGCCTGGCATGTTACGTGGGTTACCCATGACACCCGAACCTCTAAGCGAATGATAAAATATAAAGTCAGGGAACGACGGGCAAATGGTGAAATGCATATTGATCGCTCAATTTATCTGGATGATAAAGATGCGATAAAAGTTACTGAGATTATTTCGGACATTGTTATTGAAGAACAATACAATTGCCTGGCCTATAATATTGTCGAAGATCACATACATATGTTATTGGTTTGTGATGAAGACGAACTAACAAACATGGTAAGGAAGTTAAAAGGAAAATCAGCTCAGAAATTCAAAGAACATCTGGGACTTGCAAAGGATGAGACATTCAATTTGTGGGCGCAAAAGTTTGACAGGAGGCCGATTGAATCGAAAAAACAACTGACCAATACCATTGAGTATATAGAAGCAAATCGGGAGAAACACCGGTCAGCCCGGGCGCAACAAGGAAATCAACAAGAGCAGCACCTGGATAAACAAGGGGTTGCAACCCCTTGTTCTTCAAAAATAGAGCAGGAATTCCAAAGAAAAGTGCAGCCCCTTATTAAGCGTATGACCTGCACCGGCGAACACGCCTTCCGCCCCGAATACACCGGTGGTTTCGACGTAGCAATTGGGAATCCGCCGTATGTAAGGGCTGACAGTCCAGGTAATTCATTAGATTTTAGGGAGCATCTTGTTAAATCAAATCAATTTGAAACTTTAGCTGGAAAATGGGACTTATACATTCCATTTATTGAGAAATCTGTCCAATTAATTAAAACAAACGGAAAAGTTTCTTTAATCATTCCCGATGCTTTTTGTCACGCAGAATATGCTAAAAAAAGTTTAGAATGGTCTAAGTCAAATCGATATTTATACCAAATCGACTATTTCCCGGATATTGAAGTTTTCCAGAATGTGGGTGTAAAAAGCGTTATCGTAAACTTACAAAAAGCTGTTTCGCCAAATTACACGAAAAGGATCCAGTTCAGCGACACAACTTTTAGCGATGAAGTTTTTGAATCGTATCCGGAAAGCATGAGAATCGACTATCAACAAAGTATTTTGCATAATTTTTCTGATTTTAATTATTTATCACAGATATGTTACTCATCCGTTGGAATTGTTGGTAACAGTGATGAAAAGAAATCTAAAGGAGAATTTTTAGTTGGCGACCTTCTGTCTGATATTAAAGACGACACACACCCAAAACTTTATTTTGAAGGGAAAGACATTGGGAAATGGATTTTACAGAAAGAAAGATGGATTGAATACGGGACAGACCGTTCTCCATCAAAATGGAGAAGAAAAGGCTTTACAGAAATGTTTGAGGGCTCGCAAAAGTTGGTTACAATGAGAAGCCCCGGGAATTCTCCACGAACATTTTTGGACGACAATAATGGGTATTTCAACGAAAGTGCAATCGGGTTTAAGCGGTGGATTGATTTGAAAAATGTTAATAATAACAGTTTGAATAAAGCGTATGATAGTGAAGAGGAACGGTTAGAGTTTGAAAAAATATCCGCTTTTTATTCTTACAATTTTTTATTGGCAATTCTTAATTCATCGACTATTCGTTACGAATTGAACACGAACAGAAGGAGTAATATCCACATTTATCCTGAAGATTGGAAAACCTTAAAAATTCCAAAATTAAACGCTGAAAATCAAATAGCACTTGAAATTGAAAATAAGGTTGAAATCATAATTCAGAAGTCGGTTGAATATCAAAACCTGAGTTTCAATTTTTTAAATTATTTACAATCTAAATATCAAATCGAGAAATTCAGTAAAAAACTTCAAAATTGGGATGAACTGAAAAACAAAGAATTTCTCAAAGAACTTCAAAAATCAAAAGTAAAGCTCAGCCTATCAGAAGAAGCTGAGTGGTTGCAGTATTTCAATGAGCAAAAAGAAAAAGCTCAAACCATCAAATCAGAAATTGATAAAACCGATAAAGAAATCGACCAGATGGTTTATGAGTTATATGGTTTAAGGGAGGAGGAAATCGCCATCGTAGAAAACTCAATCAATTAAGCATGGGACATGATGTTCACATAATAGGTCGTCACCAGCTCGATATCAGTAGCATCGAGTCGTTAGCCCGCGATTTATCATCCCGCTTCCATGTCGGAATTACCTTTGGCTATTATGACATATTCGACTTCGGTCTGGAAGGAAATGATAGAACTCCCCCGTTTCAATATGTAGCATTGGGGAAGATAGAGCATCCCGACGCCGATAGAACACTTTGGCTTACTGACGAGTTCTACCTGCTTCACCTGCTAATTGAAAAGTATGGAAACCAGGTTTACGATTTGTCCTGGCTTAAGCAGCATGGATATGTGAAAAATGAAATTGATGAAGCTATCAATGGAGTTTGTTTTGAGCTTAGAGATAACACCAACGATGTTGATTATGGAACCATCTACAACGATACCTTTCACGATTTTTATAACTACTATCCTAACCGGTGGTGGAGCTTTTGCAACGCATTTACCGAAAGTGACGATGGTGGTTTCCTGGAATATGCAAACTCATTTAGAAAGAAGGTGAAGGCTTTCTTTGAAAAAATGGGAGGCTCGGAAGTTGTGTATCTCGATGATCAAGGTCAGGCCCAACATTGGGTACACAGTCATAATAACTGGCAAACGATACAATCCGGACTCGAAAAAGAGTTCAAAAATAGTACGCTCCATATCCCGGATTTCATGAAGCAAAAAAAACGTTTACCGTCCGGAAAATATCCTCTGGCCTTTTATGACGATTTTTCCGACCTGTCAACCTAACATGATTTGGAAGTAGAGACGAAACTAACGCTTATCTTTTCCAAAGTTTGAACCATAGGGAAAGATTTATACAACATACTACGAGTTTATAGCAAACCGAAAAAAATGAGTGACGACTATTACATTATCGGCAAAGAAACTTTAAACAAACTTCAGGTACTAAAAAGCTTTGTGGACTTTGTTGCCGGACAACCGGAAACTCCTCCGGAACAAAGAAAACTGGCCTCCGATTTCAAATACTGCATCGAAAATTTCGATAAACCCGAAACATTTAAAGAATGGAGTGTTTGCATTGATATTTACGACCCGGTTATTCAAAGTAAGAGCGATGGTGGAAAGGGCGGTATGTACTGGAAAAAATGGTGGTTATGGTTTGAATTGGGATTATTAGAGATTCGTATTGAAGAAGAATACATCGATAAAGATGGTTACCTTGACGAAGAGCAGATTTTTTATGGCTACATTAATTTCAATAAGAATATTAAAGGGCCGCGAATCCTCGGAGACCATAGCTATCAGAAATTCTTAGAAGATGCTTTCCAATTCAGAAATGATATAACCGACAGTTTAAACAATGTGGAAACCGAACTTAAACTTTGGAGATAATTGACTCATTCAGAGTCAAAGGACTAAACCACTACAAATATTCATAAGTTTGACAATGCTTTAGAAAAGTACATTTCGCAACAACAAATACACCATGCAAACCTCTCACATCTACTATGCCAGTTACGGTTCCAACATGCTGGAGAGCCGGTTTCACTGCTACATCCGTGGCGGGCAGCCGGAAGGTTCTGCCAAAACACAGCCCGGCTGTTTCGATACCACCCTCCCCACGGAAAAGGAGAACATCACCATCCACCGGGAGCTGTACTTTGCACGCCAATCGGGCAGCTGGCAACACGGCGGCGTGGCTTTCACCGGCACCGAACCCAATGAACAGGCCCACACCCTGGGACGCATGTATTTAATCACCGCCGGGCAATTCATCGACATCATCCGGCAGGAAAACGACTTCTACGGAAACCTGCACATCGACCTCGGGAAAGCCATCGAACAAGGCTCCCTCATCATCGACCCCAACTGGTGGTACGGCAACCTGCTCTACCTGGGCGACAAAAACGGCCATCCCATCTTCACCTTCACCCACGCCACCCACCAGCCGGAAGCCATCAACCCGCCCGGCACCAACTACCTGCGCACCATCATCGCCGGCCTGAAAGAAACCTACCACCTGAGCAACCAGGAAATCTACACCTACCTGAAAGACAAACCCGGCATCCGCGGCACCGATGTGCTGAATGGTTTGTAAAAAGGTTTCTTTTGTTGTTGTTCCTGCTGTTAAAAAGTTTCAGGTTTCAGGTTTCAAGTTGCGTTTTGAAGTTTAGCCTAATCGTACTCTGGATTATTCATTTCTCATATACTCTGTTAAAAAACAAAATTTCAAGCCACTTTTTGGGAGTAGATGGTATTATTTTTTCTTTCTCTAGGGTCAAGACAAACGTAGTCGAGACTATATGGTGTCTTGTTTTTTACAACGCTATAAACCGTTCTGAGTAATTTATTTGCAATATTGTTCATGATTAGATAATGAGGTTTTCCTTCCATCTTTTTCTTTTGATAGTAAAGCTGATATTCTTTGTTATGCTTGACGGCAGATTTGGCTCCCATGTACAGCAATGTTTTTAATTTTCTGTCGGCAAAAGGGCTTGTTCTGCGTTTTCCAACCATTTTGCCCGATTCATTAGGAAAAGGACATACGCCTGCGAATGATGATGCTTTTCGGGCTGTGTCAATAATATTAAAGTTGCCTGTTTTAATAATCAGATCGGTTGCGATAACGGGCCCGACACCTTTTACACTGGTTGCCAGCCGGTAACTTTCGTTAAGGTCTTCATTGGCCACGATGATAGCCTCTATTTCATTCTCGACCTCTTTGATTTGATGGCCAAGGTTTGACAGCGCTTTTTCTGTATGATGTTTGACCGAGATACTTTGCATTGGACTAACCGAACGACTGTGTACTCCAGTACGCAAAATTTTTCTTGCATTGACCAGCTGGGAGCGTAACGCATACAACGATTTCAATTCGCTAATCTCTTCTGAATCGTATACTTTAAAAGAAAGCTTATCGATGAACCTTTCGCCATATTCCCTGATCCTTGCAGCATCAATTGGGTCTGATTTTCCTTTAACTAAACCAAGGCTGTGCTTAATGGTATAGCCTGGAACCAAAGCAATTTTTACGCCAACCAGGTTACAGATAGCCACCAGTAAATCCCCATAGGTCCCTGTGTTTTCTGCACACAAGACACCATCATCTGCAACCGAGGATAAAAACTCCGTTATGTCCCCTAATCGGTTTTTTACCTGTTTGTTTTTTCCTTCTCCATTCTCATCAATGTAATGAACATCGAACTTTTTCATTGATAGATCAATTCCGTATACTTGCATAAATCTTTTTTTATGCTCCGCATTGAGTGGCTGAAATCGTGATAATGGGTTCTGCCCTAAATACTCTCTGGCTTTAACTCAATAATCTGCTGTACTTAATATGAAAATTAGATTTTATCTGTTACTAAATTAAAAGTTAAGGCAGCAGATGGAGCTTTTGCATAAAAGTATTTATGTTTTCCCGTTTACCTTCGATTTTTATTCTAATGCAAACTAACGATTACTAATTGTTCATTGATTTAAGAGTTTCAGATTCAGCCTTATTGTATTTTTATTACTCATTTCTCATTGTTAATTACTCATTGCTCTGAAGGTTTCAGGTTGCGCTGAGCGGTTACTGTTGTTATCAGGCTGAAGGCCTGTGATTCCATAGCTTGGGGGAAGGAGTCAACGACGATAGTCGTGACTACGCCGCCCCAAGAATAGAGCGTATCCCATTTTCAACAGGCGCACATTCCAACCATCATTGAAACACCAACATTCCTGCGCCACAGATACAGACACGCAATTGGATACAAATACGGTCAGGACATGTCCTGACCCTACACGTCGGCATAATTCTCAACGTCAGCGCCAACTAAAACATTTTCGATGCTGCTCCATCACCATTGCGCTCGAAACAACCACACCATTTCAATCAAATCTGCCGCGCGAGCGCTTTCCCCTCACAAATTCCACATCCCCGGGTTAATCCCGAAGCATCGGGACGGGGCTACCAATATGTCATCCGGGATGCTGTGTTCGGAATAAAAGTCGTTTCCAGATTTCAACCGGAAGTTTTCTGCCAGAGAGGTTTCCGAAGACTCCGGAGGAGTCTTATATTGTTAGAAGAGAAGATATTCAAAGAACAGACTCGACCCCGGCGGGGTCGTACGTTTCAATTGTGGATTCCGTTTCTGGCCACGTGTCGTCGTCCGGGATAATCAATCAGGCGGTGCTGTTTTCCGGTAGAAATCCTTATTTCGAAATTGAACCATGCAATCCTGCAGCGGATTTAGCCCTTCTCTATGTTAGAGAAGGGTTGGGATGAGTAGATATTGAAAAGGAAAAACAATGCAAAACATTAAGGAACATAATAAATGACATTTTCCTTAAGATAGATGGAAATGAAATGCTATTTTCGAAACAACAACCAACATTCCATTTAACCGATGAAAAAAACAATCGCCTTTCTGTTTCTGCTATTGGCAGTCAATTTTGCCTTTGCAGATGTGCATTACATCGACATTTCCAAAATAACCAGAGACAGCAAACTGGTGGAAGCCTTTACCTTCGTGAAAGATAACACCCCCTATTATGAAGCATGGACCAATCAGTGGAATTACGATACTCCCAAAGACAAACTGGTAGAAAAGCTTCATGGCATTTATGATGAATTTTCGGCACTTCCATCGAAAAACGAAGAACTCTATCTGCTACTGGGCGACATTGCGCACTACCTCTACAACATGGACGACCAGCCATCCTATGAACTTGCCGTCAGTAATTATGAGCAGGCTATTAACGCCAATCCGGATGATTACCGGGCTTATTGGTTTCTGGGCTATCATTACGCCCTTGCCAATGTTCCCAAATTAGCTTTTGTCAATTTCACCAAAGCCCAGACATTGTTACCTGCGGACCAACCGGCCGATTTCTGGAACGATTATGCATGGGAAAGCTCAGTCGCTAATATGCCGGAACATAGCATTTATGCCATGGACAAAGTGCGGAGCATAACCGGCGAGAAAGGAACGTTTGAGCAACAGTTGGGTTCAGCAGTTCGCAAACAAATAGTTCCTGTTGACAAAGACAGCTTATACAAATCGAAAAAGCTTTGGACATACACTAAAGACGATTTGATTTCTTTTACCTCTCTTCCACTGGGTATCGAGGTATCAGTCGATTCGATGTGGCATCTTTCGATTTATGATTACAACAATCATCAAAGCGCTTTTATCATTACTCCGCCTGCCATTGCCAACAGCAAAGGAACAGATATCACCTATACGATTGGCATCATCATGAAAACACCAGGAAGGAATGAGAAATTGGCTGATTTCGTCAAAAATGTTACTTCTCAATATCGGGACAACAAGGAAATTAAGTTCTCTACCAAATACGATAAGATGATTGCATTTGAATCAAGAGATTCAACCATCTATCCCAATATCGGAGGAGGTCATTTTTACACCATCGGAATTGAACGGGATGAGCCGCAATACCCAGGATTGCTTTTTGAAACTCCAGCTAATTTACCGATGAAAGAGAATGGATTCTCATACTTTAAAGCTCCTGAACATAAGGACCGATTTAAGGGGAAAATATTCTACATCATCATGCTCGACACGTGTGAAGATATATTCAGCCAATCGTCTTCCGTTTTTAAAACCATGTTCAATAACCAAATTATTATTGAGTGATAACCGCATCGGTTTAACCGATTTTATTACCATCTCTTTAAGGAGCAACCGGTTGGTTTCTATTTTTCGATGGAACCAACCGGTTGTTCGTTTCGATAACCCCCAATTATTCTTATCTTTAAATTCGTCTTTTCCTGAACGTTGGAACACCACTTCGGGAAAGACGGTTTCCACCAGCTAACGTTAGTCAACCGCGAAAGTACGGCTCACCCACCCCACCATAAACGGACGAGTCCAAACCAAACTACCAGCTTCCGGTAAGGGAGCCCAACTGTTTCAGACAAACCAAATAATCAATTGAATCGGCAAAACACCAAAAAACCGGACTATGAAAACGAACAACCGTCGTGATTTCCTGAAGAAAAGTATTATGGGCCTCTCCGGAACCGCCTTGCTGGCCTCGGGCACCAGCCTCGATGCCTCCGGAAAAACCCTTGACAACACACCTGCTGCCTTACCTACCCGCCCGTTGGGCAAAACCGGCGTTCATACACCTCTCATCAGTATGGGGACCAGTGGCGTCACCTCCGCAGGACTGGTAAAGGCTGCGTACGAATCTGGCATCAAGCTATTTTTCTCGGCTAACTACTACGGCCGCGGGAACAACGAAATCCTCGTGGGCGAAGGGTTGAAAGGCCTGCCCCGCGACAGTTTCCTGGTAGGCACCGCTGCCATCCCCAATGAGATGAACAAGGGCGCCGGCACCCTGAACAGCGACTTCACCGCCGATAAGTACATGAAAAGTGCCGAGGCCAGCCTCAAACGCTTCGGTCTCGAAACCATCGACTTCGTGCTGTTACCGTTTGCCTCGAAGAAAGAGACCATCCTGAACGAGGACGTACTGAAAACATTCGAGCAACTGAAGAAACAGGGCAAGGTGAAGTATGTGGGCATTGCCTCGCATGGTGGCACCGTCGAGGCGCTCAACGCCGCAGCCGAATCGGGCGTGTACGACGTGGCGATGATAGGCTACAACTACAAAACCCAGAATTTAGAAGAACTGAACACCGCCATTAACCGCGCAGCGAAAGCCGGAATGGGTATCGTGGCGATGAAAACCACAGCCGGCGCCGCCCGCAGCAAAACCGGTCCGGGCATCAACACCAATGCGGCACTGAAATGGGTGCTTCAGAACGAAAATATCTCGTCCATCGTATCGGGAATGACCTCGGTGGAACTGGTGCAGAAAAACCTGGAGATGATTCAAAACCTGAAAATGACAGAGCAGGAGATGAAGGATTTAGGCATGACTTCCGGCTATGACGCGCAGGGTTTGTATTGCCAGCAATGTCAGCAATGCGTTCCGCAGTGTCCGCACCACCTCGACATCCCGACCATCATGCGCAGTTACATGTATGCCTATGGCTACAAAAACCTGGAGCAGGCCTGGCACACGCTGGCCGAGGTCGACCTGTCGAACAATCCCTGCCACCTGTGCGACGTTTGCAACGTCAATTGTGCTTCCCGCTTCGATGTCCGCAACAAAGTGATGGACATTGCCCGGCTGAAGGATGTACCGATTGATTTGTTGAGTGTATAGGATTTGTTCAAAGGTTTCAGGTTGCGCTTAGAGGTTACTATAGTTACTGTGGTTTCTGTTGTTACTGTTGTTAGAGAGTTACAAGTTTCATGTTTCAGGTTGCGCTTCGAGGTTGCTGTAGTTGTCAGGCTGAAGGCCTTCTACCAAAGCAACCTGGAAGCGCAATTAGTGTAATTCTTCCTAATTAGCGTAATCCCTCTTTAATTCAATCCCGAGGGTTCGGGACATCATTCAAAATTTTCAAAAGCCTCGAAGCATAATTCCCCCCAACCAACAAAACCTGAAAAATCCGTATCTTTTCATCTCGTAAAAAACACCAAACGACAATGAACCTGAAAGACCTGGGCTATACTAACCAGTTGGAAGAAACCAGAAAAGAGCTGCAACTCGACCAATTCGGGATTGGCCGGATTGTAGCCGAACACAAAGAACGGTACGTCGTCCGTACCGCCGACGGGGAATATGAGGCCGAAATAACCGGCAATATGCGTTTTACAGCCCAAAGTCGCGAAGATTTCCCCGCTGTGGGCGATTGGGTCGCCCTGACCGTTTTCGATGCCGGTTTCGCCATTATTCACCAGGTATTGCCCCGCTACTCCATGTTAAAGCGGCAGGCGGTCTCCCACTCCGGCGAAGTGCAGATGATCGCCGCCAACATCGACTATGCCTTCCTGGTACAGGCCGTCGACCGCGATTTCAATCTCAACCGCCTGGAGCGCTACCTGACCATCTGTTACTCGTCCAATGTTGCTCCCATTATCGTGCTCACCAAAACCGACCTCATCGATGAGCAACGAATAACCGAAATAAGGGAGAGTATTGCGCATCGCATCAAAGAAGTGCCGGTGCTGGCCATCAGCAACGAGACCCATGCCGGATACAAAGCACTGAATAACGTCATCGGGAAAGGAAAGACCTATTGTCTACTGGGATCGTCGGGCGTGGGCAAATCGACGTTATTGAATAACCTGTCAGGGCAAACCCGGATGAGGACGGATGCCATCAGCGAAAGCACACACAAAGGCAGGCATGTGACCAGTCACCGCGAGTTAACCATTCTCGAGAACGGCGGCATCCTCATCGACAATCCCGGCATGCGCGAAGTGGGCATTGCCGATACCACCGGCGGACTGGAAACCACCTTCGATGACATCATGAACCTGGCACGACATTGCCGCTTCAAGGATTGCACCCACACTACCGAAGCAGGTTGTGCCGTTCTGACGGCTGTTGAGAAAGGGGAAATCGACCAAAGTGCTTACGAGAATTACATGAAGATGGAACGGGAGAAAAACCATTTCGAATCGACGGTAGCCGAACGCCGAAAAAAGGACAAACAGTTTGGGAAAATCGTGAAGGATTTTAAGAAGAAGGATATGAAGAACCGGAAGCAATGAGATTTCCTATCATCGCAAACCTGAACAATCTAACACCAATTCCACTAAATACCCTGCACGCTCATCCCCTCCCCTGACGCGTTCATCCTACTCATATGCAGGTTCATCCGGTTAATGTTTCAGCGCTGATGCGGAGCCGTTAGATTTGCTCCTGATTAATCAACATCAAATCAGCGAATCATGAAAACAAAAGCAATCTTCATAGGAATCATCTTCCTGTCCCTTATTCTCCCTGCGCAGGCTCAAACAGCCGATAGCCGCTGGGGATTTGAACTGAGCAGCGGTCTGTCGATGGCTACTCAAAAATTAGGCGGAGCCAAATTAAATCCGGGCCTTGGCTTCGAAGGTATCTTCCACTATCGCTTTGCACAGCACACCGGGGTATATGCCGGCTGGGGCTGGAACCGTTTCGGCGCCGACAACTCATTTGCAGGCTCGGATGTCTGTTTCGAGGAAACCGGCTATGTAATGGGTTTGCAGTACAAACGCGCGTTGGGCAGTTCACCGGTTTCGTGGTACCTGCGGGCAGGCGCTTTGTACAACCACATCGAAACCGAGAATGCCGATGGCGACATCATTAACGACACTGGTCATGGCTGGGGCTGGCAACTGGCCGGTGGAATTGACCTGCCACTGGGAAAGAGCTGGAGCCTAACCCCCGGGGTGAAATTCAACTCCCTGACGCCGGAAACCAGCTTCGACGGCACAACCCGGCAACTGGACTATCGTTACCTGCAGGTGAGGGTGGGAATACGCAAGAGCTTCTGATAGCGTGAGAGAATTCGGACTTCATCGGTGGACCGGGCCAATGTCCGGCTCACTTGATGAAATCCGTTCGCTCATCCATCATTTTCAGCTTACGGGAACTCTTTAGTTTTCTTCGTAAAACATGTACTTTTATCGTCGAACAACCATACATCCGGGAAATGCCTAACCAACCGATACATAACTTGTTCCCCTTTGGCCGCCTGCTGAAATTACTGCTGGGGTTGTCTGCCGTGATACAGGTCCTCGTTATTACCTACAATCACCTGAGCGGCTACCATGTACTCGACGGCCCCGAACAATTTCTGCTGCGATTTCTGCGGGGCATGGTACTAAGCATGACGGCCGGTTTTCTGATCGCCTATCCCGACTTGCTGGTCATTCGCTACCTGAACGGAATAGCCCCCTGGAGCAAGCGTCTATTAAAGCGGATTGCCATCCAGTTTAGTTTGACCGTTGTGATTGCTGTGGTCGTTTCAACCGCCATCACGTCGCTGGCCCACTGGATTAGTGCCTACCGGGAAGATTTTACCGGTGTACTGATCAGCAATGCCCTGATTTTCGCCGTCGTCAATATTCTGATGGTGGCCATACTGGAAGGGACCATCTTCTTCAGCGAAAGCCGGAAGGCAGAACAAAAGGCCCGGAACCTGCTGAAAGAGCTTTCGCAGATCAAGTTTGAGGTGCTGAAGAGCCAAATCAATCCGCACTTCATGTTCAACAGTCTCAACGTACTTTCGGGACTAATTGATAAGGATACGGAAAAAGCGCAGGAGTTTATCGACGAGTTTTCGCACATCTACCGGTATGTGTTGGAATCCATCGAGCAACCGGTATCGACACTGGAGAAAGAGCTCGACTTTATGCGTTCGTACTTGTTTCTACAGCAAATCCGTTACGGTAAAGATTTAACCTACTCGGTGAATATTCCGTCCCACCTACTCAAACGGGTGCTTCCACCGCTGTCGTTGCAGGTAGTGCTGGAAAATGCCATCAAACACAACATCATCAACGACGCCAGGCCACTTCGGATTGAAGTTTACAGCGAAGAGAACTGCCTGGTGGTGCGCAATACGATTCAACCTAAAATATCGATGGGAACCACTACCGGTGTGGGACAAACGAACCTGACGAAACGGTATGAACTGATTCATCAGGCCCTACCGGTTTTCAGGATAGAGGATAACTATTACACAGCGAAACTACCACTGATAGAAACCGAACCAAATGAACGTACTCATCATTGAAGACGAGAAGCTGGCTGCCGACAAGCTGGAAAAAATGCTACGGGATGTTGATCCCTCGATCCACATACTCGCCAAATTGGGCTCGATCCGCGAATCGGTGAAATGGTTGTACCAAAACACCGCCGATCTGATTTTTCTGGACATTCAGCTATCCGACGGCATCAGTTTCAGCATCTTCGATCAGGTAGCAGTTAACACGCCCATCATCTTCACTACGGCCTACGACCAGTACGCGGTGAAAGCCTTTCAGCTGAACAGCATTTCCTATCTGCTGAAACCCATCCGTCAAAGCGATTTGGCAGAAAGCCTGCAAAAGTTCCGTAACCTGAAGTCAGCCTTCAGCATCGACTTTGAAACGCTGTTGGCACAAATTCAGGGGAGGCAGCCCGAATACAAAAAGCGGTTTCTGATTCAAATCGGGGAAAAGATTAAGAAAGTGGAAGTCCCGGAAATTGCCTATTTCTATGTGCTCGACAAAGGCACCTATTTGCGCACCTTTCAGGGAAACACTTACCCGGTGGAATATGCGCTCGATAAACTGGAGACGCTACTCGATCCCGCTATGTTCTTCCGGATAAACCGGAAATACCTGGTGAACGTGAATGCTATATCGAACATGGTGGCGTATTCCCGCGGCAGGGTCAAACTGGAGCTCACCCCGAAAGCCGACGATGAGTTGGACACCATTGTCAGCATCGAACGGGCCACCGATTTCAAGAAATGGCTGAGTTAAAACAAAAGGACCGCCTTCGAGAAAGCAGTCCTTACATTTGATTTCGAACAATAATCAATGGAAAGCAGCGGGAGGATACAAACGAGTTGTACCGTTCCCGTTGGTCTTTATATTTTTACATCATTCGTGCGTTGAGCGTATACATTACCCAAAGCGTTCCGCCTACGAAGATAAACAACAACAGGGCGGTAAACAGCAGGGCAATCACGTTCCAGCGCTGCGCCGACGAACGGTCAAGGTGCAGGAAGTAGTGCAGGTGTACCACCATCTGGGCAAAGGCTGCAATAAACAATCCCACAATGGTCGCCGTGCGGCTGAACGCTCCGCTCATAGCCATTCCGAATGATACGATGGTAAGCAGCAAGGCCAGGATAAAACCTACGACATAGGCTTTCGTGGTAATCTTGGCTCCCATCTCTTCGTTATGTGCTTGACTCATAATATGTCTTTTTTAATTTTTTACAATCAAATTCGTCAAAGACGTTACACAACGTGCAACAGGTAAACAAAGCTGAATACGCCAATCCAGACAATGTCGAGGAAGTGCCAGAAAAGGCTGAGGCGCATCATACGGGAGCTGATACCTTCGGTAATGCCCGATTTGGCAATCTGCCCAATCATGGTAGCAATCCAGATGAGTCCGAAGGTTACGTGAGCACCGTGGGTTCCAACCAACGTAAAGAAGGCGGAAAGGAAACCACTGCGATCAGGGCCGGCTCCTTCACCAATCATCGAAACGAATTCGTGGATCTCCATCCCGATGAAGCCAAGTCCCAGCAAGGCGGTGACGATTAAGCCAATGATAACCCGTTGTTTTTTGTTGTTGTGCATGGCAATCATCGTAAAGCCGAAAGCCACACTACTCAGCAACAGGAACATGGTTTCGACAAACAGGTAAGGTATGTCGAACAAATCTTTTCCCGTGGGGCCGCCGGCACTGTTAAAACCGATTACCGCATAGGTAGCAAAGAGCACAGAAAACAGAACCAGGTCACTCATGAGGTAAATCCAGAACCCGAAGGTCCGGATTTCAGCATGATTGGGATGTTCCGCGTCTGCTGTATGTACTGCGTTTTGTGAAACGTTAGTATTCATTACTGTCTGATTTTTTAGTTATTCTTCTTTTCTTCCATGGCAGCAGCCAGTTGCTCGAAACGTTCGTCTTCGATCCGTTTCACTTCGGCAGCCGGAATAACATATTCCTCATCGTCGTGTGATGAGCCGATAATCACGGTAGCAATGATGCCAATCATGGCAGCAATGGCCAACCACCAGATGTACCAAACCATGGCAAATCCAAAGGCCAGTACCAGACCACCGATAATCGGTCCGCGGGCGACATTCTTCGGCATGTGAATATCGTGGTATTCAGCCGGACGCTGATACGCGGTGCCATTCTCTTTCATGGCCCACCATTCGTCTAGCTCGTCCACTTTCGGAATCACGGCAAAGTTGTATACCGGAGGCGGCGAAGAACTCATCCACTCCAGTGTACGACCATTTTCCCAAGAGTCACCAGTCAAGTCGAGATTTTTCTTGCGGTCGCGAATACTGATATAAATCTGAATCAACTGCGACAGAATACCGGCACCAACAATCAGGGCACCGACAGCAGCCACAATCAACCAGGGTTGCCATGCCATGTTATCGTAATGAGCCATACGACGCGGCATACCCATGAATCCGAGTACATACAGCGGCATGAATGCTACGAAGAAACCGACAGCCCATCCCCAGAAGGCGCGCTTGCCCCATTTCTCATCGAGACGGAAACCGAACACTTTCGGGAACCAGTAGGCAAATCCGGCGAAGTAGCCAAACAGTGCGCCTGGAATCAGCATATTATGGAAGTGAGCAATCAGAAACAAACTGTTGTGTACAACGAAGTCAGCAGGCGGAATCGCCATCAGCACTCCGGTCATTCCCCCAATCACAAAGAGCGTGAGGAAGCCCAGAACCCAGTACATCGGTGTGGCAAACGTAATGCGCCCCCGGTACATGGTAAAGAGCCAGTCGTACACTTTCACCCCGGTGGGTATCGCAATTGCCATTGTCGCTATTCCAAAGAAAATATTCACATTCGTATCGTTACCCATCGTGAAGAAGTGGTGTAACCATACGGTGAAAGAAAGAATCATAATGGCTGCAGTCGCCCAAACCAGCGATACGTAGCCAAAGAGTTTTTTACGTGAGAACGTTGCTACCACTTCGGAGAATATACCGAAGGACGGCAGTACCACAATATATACTTCCGGGTGACCCCACATCCAGAACAGGTTGTTCCACATCATCATGTTACCACCCATTCCATTGGTGAAGAAGTGCATGCCCAGGTAACGGTCGAGCGTCAGCAGGAACAGTGCACCGGTAATCACCGGGAACGACAGAATCATCAATACGTTTGTGGTCAGGGTTGTCCAGGTGAACAACGGCATTTTCATCCAAGTCATACCCGGTGCACGCATCTTCACGATGGTCACCAGGAAGTTCACCCCACTCAGTAGCGACCCGACCCCCGCTATCTGGAAGGCCCACATCCAGTAGTCGACCCCCACTCCGGGATTATATGTTTTTTCGAAAAGCGGTGCAATTCCGAACCAGCCGGTATTGGTAAACTCACCCACACCGAGCGAAATCATAATCAAACCGGCACCGGCAACCGTCAGCCAGAAACTAACTGAGTTCAACACCGGAAAAGCTACATCGCGTGCACCAATCTGATGAGGAATTACCAGGTTCATCAAACCAATCACAAAAGGCATCGCCACGAAGATGATCATGATGGTACCATGCGAACCGAAAATCTGGTCGTAGTGATGAGGTGTCAGATAGCCCGGATCAGGTCCGGCCGCCATAGCCTGTTGTCCACGCATCATAATGGCATCAGCAAAACCACGCAACATCATCACCAGCGCCAGGATGATGTACATCACACCAATACGCTTGTGATCGACACTGGTCAACCATTCGTGCCACAAATACGGCCACTTTTTAAAGTAGGTTATTAAGCCGATAATTATTAGGGCTAAAAATGTGGAACTAACCACGGCCCCCATGATGATCGGATCGTTGTACGGTATATCCGATAAGGTCAACTTTCCAAACATATTATTTGTCCTCCATTGTTTTAGTATGTACGTGTCCCGAATCGGACTGCATAATCATTGGACCGTGCTCTTCCTGCATTTTAGTAGAATCCTGCATTCCGTGCATATGGTGTGTATCATCCATATCGTCCGTCATTTTCATTGCGTGGTCGGTACCACCCATCCATCCCATGAACTGCATCATCACATGGTCGAACAACTTCGGTGCAACCGATGAATAAGTCGTTACCGGATAGTCGGTATTGGGTTGGGCGAACTTTTCGTAAGTAGCCATATTCAATACGTCAGGCGATTGTTTGGCTTTTTCCACCCAATCTTCGAATTCTTCCTTCGAAGTGGCCACTGCATCGAAGTGCATGGTAGCATATCCGGTACCACTGTACTCGATGTTTTGCCCCAGGTAAGTTCCTTCGTGATCGGCCTGCAGGTGCAACTTGGTCCGCATACCGGCCATCACGTAAATCTGACTTCCCAACTGCGGAATAAAGAACGAAGTCATTACCGAAGCTGATGTCAGACGGAAATTCACCGGAGTATTGGCCGGGAAGACGAGATGGTTGACCACGGCGATGTTGTAATCGGGGTAAATAAACAGCCAGTTCCAGTCGGTGGAAATGACCTCAACACGAACCGGCTTCACATCCGATGCAATCGGTTTGTACGGGTCCAGTTCATGTGTTTTAACCCAGGTCAGATACGACAGGGCCGCCACAATGGCAATCGGCACCAACCATACCACCAGCTCAATTTTGTGTGAGTGAGCCCAGTTAGGCTTGTAGGTTGCCTTTTTGTTGGAAGCACGGTACCGCACCGAAAACCAAATGACCATAACAAAAACGGGAAGAACCACGATCAACATCAGGATGAATGCGATCTTGATCAGGAAAGCTTCCTCGTTACCGATTGGTCCCTTTGGGTCGAGCACCACCATATTGCTACAACTGCTCAGGAGAACCGTGGCCAGTAACAATACCACTCCCATTAAAGATTTGTAACGATTTTTTTTCATCATTGAGTTCCTCGCAACATTTATAAGAGATTTAATCAATTTCATAGGACTACCATGTATCAACAGACATTTTCTTCAATTTTGGGAGGGCAAAAACAAAAAGAATCAAGCCACTTAGCACCCAAACCAATAAAAACTGACGTTTTTCTTCAGCCGGAAACGTAACTCACCCTATTTCAATATGGTTGTTCCCGACCATCCACTCAAACACCTATCAATCAATTGTTAAAATATATGAACTTTTATTAAATGATTTTATCATGCTCTCGTTAAACTACTTACCGCCACTTTTATCCGCCCGTGCACGACATGATTACAGTCATTTAACAATTTTAAATATGAAAAGTTAAATAACCTTCCATATTTTACAAAACAGTCGCAAATTTATTTTTATTTTGACTAAATAATGCAAGATAAAAGCAAAAGATTTGGCAGATTTGCCGAATAAAAATTTTTAAGAGCAATTTACCTTGAAGAACTTTTTGAGTAGCAATTGGTTTTATTGAGACATTTGTATTCACATGAAAAAGCTGAAAAACTTCATTAGCATACTGACTGAACTGAACAAGACACGGATCACTTTTGTGGTCACACTGACGACGCTGGCTGGTTACGTTCTGGCGAACAAGCACATCGATTCGAATGTCATCCTACCCATGGTGGGAATCTTTATTCTGGCGTGCGGCTCGGCGGCGCTAAACCATTACCAGGATCGCGACAAAGATGCGTTGATGGAACGCACAAAAGACCGCCCGTTGCCATCAGGACGAATCTCCGAACGGAATGTTTTGCTGATTTCAGCCATCGAAATACTGGCCGGAACATGGATTATTTATTTAGGCAGTAACCTGGAAGCAGCTATTCTCGGTTTCATGGCCTTCATCTGGTACAACGGCATTTACACCCCGTTGAAACGTGTGACCGCTTTCGCGGTGATTCCCGGCAGCGTGATTGGTGCCATTCCACCTGCAGTAGGTTGGGTGGCCGGCGGCGGAGCATTGCTGGATATCCGGTTGGTGGTCCTCACTGTTTTCTTTTTCATCTCACAGGTACCTCACTTTTGGCTGCTCATGCTGAAATATGGTAAAGAATACGAGGTAGCCGGCTTTCCGTCTATCACTTCCGTTATGACACCGGTGCAAATCAAACGGGCCATCTTCATCTGGACCGTCTCTACGGCCATTATCGGTGCATTGATTGTCCTTTCGGGACTGGTTATTACCACGTTCTTTAAAATCATGGTATTCGCCGCAGCAGTATGGTTAATCGCCTTGTTCTCAAGACTGCTGCGCAAAGCCTACTTCGACTTCAACCCGTTCCGGTACTTCATGAGCATCAACTACTTTGTGCTGGTACTCATCATCGCCATGATTGTGGACCCGTTGATGTAAGGACTTTTGAAGTAATCGCCAGAGCTTTTTCAGGACATAAAAACAATTGACAGGCAATACGACAGGAAAATGCACTTTTAATTGAGTGGCACATTGGTTTGCGTATAGAAATCCGTATTTTTCCATATGAGATAAAATCTTATACCAAACGCCGAATCATATACGTGAACGTATGAAATACCTAATCATCGCTATATCGTTGGTTGCACTATTTTCCTGTGGACAGAATAAGAAAATAAGCTCCACCAACCCTGTTAACTGGGAGGCAAGAACCATTAATCTTCCCACAGAAGGCTCATTGCATCATGGAACGACCTATTTACCGGTCTACTCCGAGGTCTATCAATCAAATGAAAACAAAACCTACCCGCTAACCGTAACGGTCAGTATCCGGAACATGAATCCGCAGGATACTATATACATAGTAAATGCCCGGTATTTTAACTCTGCCGGGCATCAGATCCGGAGTTATTTCGATAAGCCCATTTATCTGGCCCCGCTGGAAACCATCGATATTGTCATTGATGAAGGTGATAAAGAAGGCGGAACCGGCGCCAACTTCATCTTTGATTGGGCTATTGAAAACAACGATGTTGAGCCCCTTTTCGAAGCAGTAATGATTTCGACTACCGGCCAACAGGGACTCTCATTTATTACCAAAGGCATTAAAATTTCAAAATAAAAAATCAGTTCTGGTACTCCGCAGTATGAAAGAATATCGAATTGAAGAAATACTGGTCAAAAAACTGGTAGGTAAGCGCATGACCATGTCGTTTGCAGAAAATCAAACCGGAGAGCTTTGGAAGAGATTCATGCCTCGGCTGAGAGAAATTACAAATGACGTCAACCAGGACCTTATTTCGATGCAGATTTATCCATCAGGATTTTTCACGAATTACTATCCAAAGACGGAGTTCGAAAAATGGGCTGCTATCGAAGTAACCGATTTTAGTTCGGTTCCTGAAGGAATGGATACCTTTGTCCTCCCGGAAGGATTGTACCTGGTATTCATTTACCGCGGCAAGGCAAGCGATGCAGCTCCCTTCTTTCAACACATCCTGGGCGAATGGCTTCCGCAATAGGATTACCAGCTGGATGACCGGCCGCATTTCGAAATATTGGGAGAGAAATATAAAAACGCTTCGCCCGACTCAGAAGAAGGAATCTGGATTCCGGTGAAGAAGAAATAATAAATAACTGAGTTCGACAAGAAAAAACGATGCCTGAAGTATTGAGAACTCTGCTCTATAACTTACTCCTCCATCGTCCTCTTTTCGTTGCTTTTCCGTATTTTAAATTGCTAAACCGAATACCGTAGCCAACCATTTTTTTAATTGTTCAAACAGCTAATAACACCGGAAGGCAACCGTTTTATCAACCCAAAAACGTAAACTATGAAAAAGTTTGGATTCCTTTTATTGATCGGATTACTACTTGCTTCCTGTAATCAAAAACCGAAGCAGGCAAACGAGACTGACGCACAAAAGCTGATGACCACACAGGCTGAAGCACCGCGCGATGGCGTATTCATTCATATCACCCAGGGCTACGATGACCCGCACCGGGTATTGATGCCGCTGAAAATGGCTGCCATGATGGCGATGGACAAAGACGTAGTCGTTTATATGGATATTCACGCAGTTGAATTACTGGTGAAAGATGCGAAAGATTTAACCTATGCAGATTTCGAATCCTTTCAAACCTACGTAAAACAGTTGGTTGAAAAAGGTGTCCCGGTGATGGCCTGCCCTACCTGTCTGAAAATTGCCGGTTATACGCCTGACGATTTAATGGAAGGTGTACAGGTTGCCCAAAAAGACAAATTCTTCAATTTCACGAAAGGAAGAATTGTAACGCTGGACTACTAAAGAAGAAAAACATAGATTGAAGCCATTCAAAAGGTTCATGAAGTAACCCTTTGAGTGGCTTTTCTTTTTGAGAAATCAGAATAAAACGCTAAGCCCTGCTGATGGAACAACCGCTTCAGTTCAACCAGAGATGAAGATTATGAATATCCATGATGTTCCTGATAATCTGAAATCACACCCGGTGAAAGTAAACTAACAGAGAGAAAAAACCATAGAGGTCAGCAACACAATCCGAAAATGCAACTGACCTCTTTCCATTAAAAAGCTGTCTATTTTGTTAGAACCTAACGTAATTCGACTGATAATATGTAGTTTCATCGTAAATAAAAAACCACTAAACCAATCAATAGCTTCAAATTATGGAAACCATCCAACTGAAAGACCCGAACACTCCACCGTCAGATGAGGTGTTGAAAGAAGTACTTGGAACAAGCTTTGATGCCTTCGATGAGTTGATGAAAACGGTCAGAAAAACGCCTTATGATTTGGTAGCCGGATGGAACTACTACAAAGACGGCAAGGCATGGCTGTGTAAGGTACAGTTCAAGAAGAAAACCGTTTTCTGGCTTTCGGTCTGGGATCACTATTTCAAAACAGCTTTCTACTTTACCGAAAAAACAAAACCGGGTGTGATGGAACTGGACATCGACGATGCGATTAAAAGCGAGTTCGACCAAAGGGAACTAACAGGGAAGCTGATTCCTCTGGTCATCAACGTCACCGGGAAAGAACAACTCAACGATGTGCTGACACTAGTGGAATACAAAAAGCACTTGAAATAAATGACAACCAGTGTATTTTCCGAATATTCACCCGCAACCTATTTTGGCAAATAGTATGTAATTTCCTTCATAAGAAAATTCCATTAACTTTGACGACAATCGATCGGAACGTAAGTTTTGTCGGCAGTAGGTTTTGTGATGGAAGGGATTTTCAAACATAAAAAAGGAAACAGAAATCTGTGGGCAGCCCAGTTATTGGGACTGTTGCTGATCATTGCTCCTTGTTCCGTTCGAAATTTCTTACAACACGAATTAGGTGTAAAACCAACCAAAACACTTAATCCGCCCCAAAAGACGTTAGAACAATCAGCTGATTGTTGCACAATATTTAATCAGGCGGAAACCGTAAATGCAGAGAATGCAGGACATCAACTTTCGTTCAAATCGTTTGCACCGCTCACAGATCAATTCTCAAATGCCCATATTGGTCATTCCGCTTTTTTCCAGTCGCTAGCTGAGCAAAATACACTTCATCAAAATATTCCTCTCTACATTTTGTATAAGAGATTGAAGTACATGATCTGATTTTACCAAAACCAGTTACATCTATTATACAAACACCTTTTTTAATCGTAAGAAAAAATTAATGTGCCATATCATTGAGACAGGGCTTTTCGTACGTCTCATACAGATGAGCATAGAATCGCCTCCAACTCCGATATTGGGAGAATAGTGATATGTGCGAAGTTGAAATAACTTGCCAAAACACATAAAGAGGCAATCATATACATTTTCAGTTGAGCGGTATCAGCTAAAACCAACTGGTACCTTCAATGAGACGAAATGTGTTTCAATAAAAAATAGAAAGCAAAATGGAAACAAAAACAATCGAAATAAATAAGAAAGCCGTTACGGTACTCCGAATATTGTTAAGCATGATCTTTATTGTCGCTAGTATCATGCACACATTCAAGGTTGAAAAAGTAGTTGACAGAATCAGTCATGCCAGGTTCAGTGAGTTGGGCTATTTGTTAGGTAAACCTGAAATTTCAGTAATTGCCTCAGGAATTGCTATGTTTATTGCTGGCGTTGCGTTATTGATTGGATTTAATACCAAATACGCAGCCATTGTTTTGGCTTTGATACTCATCCCGATTACAATTACCATCCAAGTCGGACAAATGTCAACCATTGGACCGCTGTTTAAGAATATCGCCATATTTGGAGGATTGATGTTCTTCGCTTTGAATAACAACTTTAACATCTTAAAAAGCAAAAAAGCATGAAAAAATACATTGTCATACTAGCCGCCATTTTCACGTTCCTGACTGCAGGTAAAAGTCAGGCCCGGGTACCGGCAAATTCAAACGTTAAAAACTACATCGTTCTCACCAGAAGCATAAAACAATTGAAGCCAATTATATTGGCAGCTAAAGATTTGGCAACTGAAGATGGAAGTCAATTCGGTAAGTTTAAGGTGATAATTTGTGGTAAAACAATTACCAATATCACTCAAATGGACAAGATGGCTCCATACCTGGAAATGGCAGAAAAAAATCACGTTGAATTGTATGCTTGCGGATTGTCTCTGAAGAAATTTCAAGTCAATCCCAAAAACCTGCCCAAACAAATTCACGTGACTAAAAATGGTCTCCTTTATGACTTTCAATTGCAGAAAGAAGGATATATGAGTATCGAACTGTAAACAACACAGTGTAAAAAAAGTGCGCAGCAGGCCATAAAAAACCCCGCTGCGCCTTTCATTATTCTTACCGGATTTCTGTTAATTCTGTTTTCTTTCCACTTTTCCCTATCTTCCCGCCCAAAACCTAAATAATTATGCAACGAAAAGTATATTACCTCTCAACCTGCGATACCAGCAAGCGAATCATGAAAGAAGCGGGGGTTGACGACAGCTTTGAACAGCAGGACATCAAATTCAATCCCGTAACCGAAGAACAGGTGGAACGTTTCTACCAGCAAACCGGAAGCTACGAGGAATTGATCAACAAACGGGCCCGCAAGTTGAAAGATGCCCTGGCCCAACATCCGGTGACCAGCGATGCTGACTACAAAAAACTACTGCTGATGGATTACACCTTCCTGAAACGCCCCGTCTTCGAAATCGACGGTCAACTGTTTGTCGGGAATGCAAAGAAAACGGTGGATGCAATAAAAGAGGCGTTGGGACGATGAACGAGCAACTTTTCCAAAGTTTGGAGCTTTGGAAAAGTTATTCAGGTTTTACGTCAATTATAAACTTCTGTCCTTTTCTGCTTCTATTTTTGCTAAAACGGAATCCATCTTTGCTACATTTTCTTTGGAAAAGCCTTGTTCAAAAAGCCTCAATTTTCCGTTGTGAATAATAATGTTGGTAGGCAACAACTCCGGGAATCGTCCTTTCTTTAAACCAGGTTTCGGGTTCAATTGAAAAAGGTAGTTCATCAGACGTTTGTTTTCATACATCGGGAAATACTCCGGCTCGTTTTTTTGCAGTTCCACCCATTCCGAGACTTTTTTTTCACTTTCATCGGTTACGGAAAGAAAAAGCGTATGTCCATCTTCGTATTTATCCACCAATCCGTTTAATAAAGGAATTTCCTTCTGGCAGGGGCCACACCAGGTCGCCCACAGATTAATCACCAAGGTGGAGTCGTCGGCTTCGTCGCTGAGAAATTCATCTTTTTTAAGTTCCTCCCGAATGGGATCATCTATATTTTTCAGTTGACTATAGAAACGATAGGTTTTCCATTCGGTCACCTTGTTATTCAATACCAGCCCGGTAACAAAAACAAGAGCAACGATAATGGGATATTTCATCTTCATACGAACATTCTTTTTTGGATGGAAAAATGGAGAATCAGCAGAAACAGCAGTGAATAGGCAGCTATCATAACTATTTGTGGCGTACCCAGCAGGTTCTCTGAGATCGTTTGTTTAATTGCCTGAAGCGGTAATAAGTTGCCGGCATCGGACTCCAGCTTACGGTGGATAAGATTGACCGCCCAACCTTCGAGCAGCCAATATACCAGAACGGGTAAAGCCATGACCGGCGAAGGACGCCAAAAAGCAATGGTTAGTGCAATAAAACCAGTCGCCGTCAGATATAAGAACTGTGATATTAACGCGTTATAATCGGTATTCAAAAGTAATTGCAGTGGGTTGGTGCTATAGAAGAAGCTGAGAAATGCGTAGCAAATAAAATTCAGCAACATAAACGAGAGGGCATATAAACCAACTTGCAGCATGCTGTACAAAAACAGTTGGTGGCGTGGCCAACCATTTACCAGCAGCATTTTGTAATACCCCGTATTAACCAGGTGAACGGTACGTTGCAGCACCCAAAACAGAAAGAATAAGGCTGGCAATGTTGACTGACTGGCCCGTATGGAAACGAATTCAGCCAACGCAGCACCATTTAGTTGCTTGTCGCCGGCTCCAAACCAATAATCAAAAAAAGCCAGGAAAAGCAGTGCCAGCATTAAAACAGCTGCCGGAAGAATCTGCTTTTTATTTTTGAATAGTTTTATCTCGATGCTAATCATTGCTAATTTTTTAAAAGATCCATAATCGATTCGTTGAAGTTGGCAGAAGAATCACGATGAACAATGCCGGCTAAACGTCCCTCTTTCATGACAAATCCGGTGTTGACAGGCACCGTTATTTCATTCAGCAGGTGTGTTGAAAGAAGAATGGTCTTCTCTTGTTCGGCAAGTTTCTCAATAATCTGGTTCAGTAACCTGATGCCAAGCGGATCAAGTCCATTGTACGGTTCATCCCAAAGGTAAAAATCCGGATTGCCGGCCATCGACAAAGCAATACTCAACCTCTTTTTCATTCCCGTTGAAAGGGCTTTAAACGGTTTCTCACGGGCCGTCCATATCTCCCACTGCTTCAACAGCTCTTTCATTTCTTCCGGAGAAACATGCTTTACCTTTTGGACGATTTCCGCAATTTCATCCACCGTTATCGATGGTTCTGTAGTGAACGGTTCGGTGGAAATCCCCATCTGCTTTCGGCGTGCATCGGCATCCGTCTGGTTGTCCAGACTAATTTCTCCCTTTTGGGGATTGATAAGTCCGGCTATCAGGTTAAACAGAGTGGTTTTTCCGGAACCGTTGTCTCCTACAAACAGGTAAAGTCCGGGCTTGGCGATTTCGAAGCTAAGTTGGTCGACCGCTACAAAGCTCCCGAATTTCTTTGTGATATTATTAGTTATTAGCATAGTTGGATGAGTTTTCTTTAAACTGAATATCCAGCGATTTTTCCCATTCCATCTCCTGGATGAATTTCGCCTGTACCGGATTTTCTTTTAAAATGTTGTAAGTTTTCCAGAATTCGGGATGATAAGGATATTTCACTTCATAAGTGTGTTCATCGCGGGCCAGCTTTTCGCTGTACCTGATTTTATCCATTTCTTTTTTGTCCGTGATTACCTTGGTGACCAGAAGGACATATTCGGCCCATTGCCTTTCTTTTACTACTTTTTCTTTGCTTGGTGCATCCGGATTTTCATAAACGAAAAAGGTCCCATTAGGCATAGCAAAGCCAGTTTTGTATTTCAAATAATACTTTCCATTTACTTTTTGGTAGCCTGTTTCTGTTCTCCAGATATAGTCGTCTTTGGTAACCATATTTTTAAGGTGACTATTATTCAACACCTTCCACCACCTATCAATTTTCAAGATTCCCCAGTCTTTCGAACTGACGTAGATGTACCCTCCATCTTCCGAATTTTTATTTTCTGAAGCCCTCTTTCCGTCAGGTTGAAGCTTGTCGTAAATGAATTTTATTTTATAAACTTTCACCGAATCGAGCCACTCAAAACCGGCAAATTCGTATTTAAAGGTTTTATAATCTGTCAAGGGTTTATACCACCAACTCATACGGTAATTTCTTACATTATTTGCATAGGCTCGATAGAACATATTCCGGTGTCCACCGAACCATTTTTCCATTCCAGCCTCAAATAATTTCTCCTTTGTACTTTTGGGAACGAGATAGCTGTTGCTTTTTCGTATCTCCTCAACCTGGATTCGTGTGGTTGACGGCTGGGTATTAATTCCCCGATCCTGGATCAGCAAAGCCGCTTCAACAATCTGAGAAGCTATAGTATCGCGGTAATTGGTATTGCGGTAAAAGGCTTCCATCTGGGTGGTCGTGCGTGGGTAGCTTCGTTTGATATTCTTTACTGCCTGTTTGACAATGTCAACTGCCGCTGCTCCATTAGGTAACACATACACATCACTTAACAGATAAGGCTTAGGCATCATTTTAATGACCAGGCTGCTATCACTGGCATAAGGAATGGAAAGCTGCTGACTTGTATAGCCCAGGAACGAGAACCGAATTTGACTTCCGGCAAAGCGTCCTTGTATTTTAAAATCGAATGCGCCTTCGGTATTGGTAATCGTACCAGCCCCGGCTTTTCCAATTAAAATATTGGCATAAGGCAACAACTCACCTGTTTTAGCATCGACTACTTTTCCCTGCAAACGAATGTAAGCGGGTGCCTTCGATGCAACAATTAAATGCGTATCCGTTTGTGTTATTCTCAGATCGGCTGCTTTTTCCAATTCAGCGATACAGCTATCAGCATTGGCACTAAATTGAATAGTAGTGTTTTCGTTCAGCTCCACTAAATCGAGACTGTAGCTGAGTTCGAGTTTTAGCTTTTCGGAAAGCCCTTTCAGAATGTCCAGATAGGTCGTCGGGGAATGGGTTTGTCCCACTGCTGTTCCCGACATCAGCGTAATCACGATGAGTAGATACAATAATTTTTTCATGGTGTAAGGATAAAGTGGTTAGTTTGTTGTTGGTATGAAAGATTAAGGGTAAGGCAGATGGTTTGTATGATCTTCTGAGCGCCTTCCTGATCGTTAAATTGCCCGGAATATTTCAGGTCGGCGAAATTCTTGTCTGCCAGCTCTACAGATATTTTAAAGTGGTCTTCCAGTGTTTTTAAAACTTCCGACAACGGTGCGCTCGTAAACGAAAGTCGCCCCGAAATCCATGCATTGCTGTTTGGATTTGGATTGTCTTGTTCAGTTAACTGATGAGTTTGGGCATTCCAAATCCCAATTTCATTTTTGGTCAAAATCACTTTTTGCCGTGCGAACAACGAACCAGTCCGGAATGCAACCCGTCCTTCGTCTACCGAAACGCTCTCTGTATTTTTCACACCGGATTTCACCAGGAATTTGGTACCTAATACTTTTATCCGGGCATCGGCAGTTTTTATTCGAAAGGGGCGTTCGGGATGGTGAGTCACTTCAAAATAGGCTGTTCCCCTCAACCGAACATCGCGCTCATTTTTCGCAAAGGCAGATGGATAGCTCAACTTTGCATTTTTCGCCAGGATGACTTTGGAGCTGTCGGGCAGGTTAACGGTTTGCCGTTGCTGCGCGATAACCTCGTTCCAGGTGGCAGTTGATTGTGTTTGTAAAACAACCTGCGTAACCAGCGCCAGGAAAATTGCTGCAGCAGCTACCCGCCAGGTGAAACGAATGACTTTCTTCGAATGGATTCGCCGGTGTACTTTCGCTAATGCCTTCCGGGCATCCGGTTCGAAGTCGATGTTCAGTTTTCCGCTGGCAGTATATGTTTTCCGCAACTCTTCGTATTGCTGTCGGTTTTCGTCTGATGCCGCCAACCACGTATCAAGCTCTTGCCGTTCCTTTTTTGACAGCTCGCTTTCGAATGACTGAATAATAAGATGCATCGGAATGGGTTCCATTGCTTTTTTTAAGAATGAACCTTCCCGAAAATGAATCCCCTAAAGAACAGGTGAAAATTTTAATGAAAAACGATAAAAAGCAATGTAGCCGGCAATAAATGAAGGTAGGGTTTCAACTCTTCCCGTAATTTGGAAACGGCTATGGCGACCTGGTTCTCGACGGTTTTTACTGAGATATTCAAATACTCAGCAATCTCTTTCTGGGTAAGGCCTTCCAGTTTGTTCAATACAAAAATTTGCCGGCATTTCTCCGGCAGCATATCTATCGCTTTATTCAGTAATGGAAGTACCTGTTGGTATGACTCTGTTTCCTCCTCATCATCATTTTTATTTAAAATATAACTGAGGTGGTATTGTTTTCGAACGTCCTCGCTTCTCCGGTGCTTCAAATATTCGTTATAAACTGCTTTGTAGAGATAGGATTTCTCACTCTCCGGTTCAATCAGCTTTCTGCGATTCTCCCAGATTCTGACAAACATGCGTTGAACAATCTCTTCCGAGTGATCGAAATCTTTAGCAAACGTATAGGCAAAACGACATAGTTCCCCGTAATAAACCAGGAACAGCTTATCGAAAGCTTTTTTATCGCCCAGACGAATATCGTTGAAAAGTGTGTTAGTTGGCAATGGGTCAGAATTGTTACTATCAAATATGATAAATGCAATTCGCATTTACAAACGGCAATTGAGAAAGAAATGAGTTTTTAACTATCGATTCCCAACGACAGACAACTTTACTTGGCAAAAAATTTAAACGCCTCATAAACAAGAAAAGCCGGCCAAACAATGGCTTTTAAGAATCCCAGAACGCCCATCCAGAAACTGGTGGCAACGGAAATGAAGTAGATGGCTGCTCCAATAAAGCCCAGTCCATACACGGCTCCCCCGGCTGAATTATTGCTTCGACTTTTCTTGCTCATGGTTATTTGGTTTTAGTGTTGGTACAAGCTTATATTTATTAATCTGACAACTATAAGTATTGACAAGATAGAGAATTATTCAGGAATACATTATCATGAATTCGTAAAATCAATAGTAATCTTTGGTAATGAGATGCGGCTATATATCATTGCTGAATTTCCTTTATTTCATCCAATAATAGTCCTTTTGTATAGTGCTCTAATTTCAAATTGATGGTTGTATCATCTTTTGCATACATTATCCCGGTTTGAAGCAATGGAGGAGTTCTCTCTTGATAGAACAGAAGAAATATTTGCTTCTCCTTGGGTATACGCACTTTTCCTTTCCGCAAACGATAATCGTAAAGCCTCTTTTCTTTTTCCAGGTCTATTACCAATAGGTGTAAATCCTTATTTTCAGGAGATTTAAACCGTAACTCGATTCCTTCTTTTCTTGGGAGTTTGTAATCAGTAAAAATGTAAACGTGCTGACTATCGCTCAAAACTTCGGCCAAGTAATTCCTGAAAAGCTCAAAGTCACCGATAATCTCTTGTCCATATTCGTTCGAATAAACAAAGTCAAAATAAGCTTTCCTCTTTGCATATTCTTCTTCCGTTGCATCAAGAAAGAATGAGGAACCCGACTTTCTGTCGTTAAACGTGCTATCGAACCTAATAGGAAAAACGAAAGAAATATCAACATACCTTCCTCGGTGTGACCCCGGCAGCCATTCTTTTAGTCCTTTTACAAAATAAAATGCCATTGAATCACAAGCCGGATTCACTGCTCTCAGGACTCTTGTGTCTTTCAGCTTTCCGTCTTTCCCAAAAGTCGTCGACACATAAACCTTCTTGCCGTAACAATCAAGATCTTCCCAATCGACTTTTGAAAAATAAGTTGACATCTGGCCCAAAAAATCTTTAAAAACAGGCAATTTTTCAGACCACCCACCAATTACAGCCTCATCATCTCGGGGAATGGTATCATACCGAACTTGCGCTGATAGGTTGATAGACAACAATAAAAAAACGAATATTATATTTCTCCTTTGTTTTATCATTTTACTAAAACCAGTGAAGTCTATTGTTTCATAAGTCAGGTTTTCTACTTCTGAAAATAGCAAAATTTTAGCTTCCAAGTGTTTTAGCCTCTCACCTATTTATGAACAGCCCCGGCGGGAGAACAAGAAATTGGAGCATTTCAATGCTTGATATTGCAAACGAAAATTCCCGATAAATACGGTTATTTTTATGCTATTGAAAACTTCTACGTGTAAGTTCAGAAACTTCTACTGTTCTTTTTAAAAACTTCTACTTAGAAGTGATCCACCTTTCTAAGTAGAAAGATGGAAAGAGAACAGTAGAAAGATTTGAGCTCATCTGTATGCAGCATATTAGTATACCATTGCAGAGTCATGCCCCTACTACAACAGATGAATTTGCTCGCCCCGTAATACCATCCCGCCGGGATGGTATATTGTTAGAATAAAAGCCCTGTCTCTTTTCCGTACGACCCCGGCCGGGGTCGAATAAACACCGCCCTTTTGTTGCCTAACAACATATGACTCTCCACGAGTCATTAACATTTCAGGAATATTTTATTCTGAGAGAATGTAATATCTGAGGAGCAATTCCTTTTCTTTTCCATGCCCCATCAAACCAAATAACGAATCAACCGTTTACCTTTTGCAAACACATGCCGGAACATATTACCCGGCTCAAAAAGGAAATAACACAATGAAAATATTGATTATCGGTGGTAACGGTACCATTGGCAATAAAGTAACAGCAGAATTGAAGAAACGGCACGAAGTAGTTGTAGCCGGGCGAAAAAGCGGAGATGTCAACGTGGATTTAGCCTCCGAGGGCTCTATCGAGAAGATGTTTCAGGATGTTCCCAACCTGGATGCCGTTATTTCCATTGCCGGCGCCACCAAATGGGGCAATTTCGAGGACCTGACGGAAGAAGACTTTTACATCAGCATCCGCAATAAACTGATGGGACAAGTGAACCTGGTGCGCATCGGACAACGCTACCTGAAAGATAATGGCTCGTTTACCCTAACGACCGGGATTCTGGGCGAAGACCCGGTGAAAGGCTCGGTAGGAGCTTCGATGGTGAACGGAGGTATTCACAGCTTTGTAATAGCCACTGCACGGGAACTGAAACGCGGCCTGCGCATCAATGTCGTCGCTCCGGGCCTGGTGGAAGATGCCGCCGAACGACAGGGACACCTCTTCCCCGGTCATCTGCCGGTCACCATGAAACGGACCGTCAGCGGTTATCTTCGTAGTGTAGAAGGATACGTTACGGGAGAAGTTATCCGTTTGTACTAATGATTTTGAAAGGTCAGGACATGTCCTGACCCTACACTGATATTATAAAATAGCCTCGCCGGGAGAATTTCCTGACGAGGCTTTTTTTTTCTTATTAATGCGGGTGCGTCATCTCCAGTGGAATGACCCACTGGTCGAATTCCTCTTCCGATACGTATTTCAATTCCAGTGCGGCTTCCCGTAAGGTCTTCCCTTCCGCGTGGGCTTTCTTAGCAATCCGGGCCGCCTTATCGTATCCAATGTGGCGGTTTAGTGCCGTAACCAGCATCAGGTTCTTTTGGATATTCTCGTTAATCCTTGGCAAGTTCGGCTCGATTCCCACCGCGCAATGTTCATTGAATGAGCGACAGGCATCTGCGAGCAGTGTGATATTTTCCAATACGTTGTGCGCCATCACCGGCTTGTACACATTCAGCTGGAAATTTCCCTGGCTTCCCGCGAAAGCGACCGTGGCATCGTTACCAAATACCTGGGCACAAACCATGGTCAATGCTTCGCTTTGGGTAGGGTTCACCTTCCCAGGCATGATAGATGAACCGGGCTCGTTAGCCGGAATATTATATTCGCCAATACCACAACGCGGGCCGGATGACAGCCAGCGCACATCGTTGGCAATTTTCATCAATGCCCCGGCCAGTGTGCGCAGGGCTGCCGATGTCTGAACCAGCGCGTCGTGTGCTGAGAGGGCGAAGAACTTGTTGGGCGCATTACGGAAAGGATGCCCGGTAATTTCGGAGATAAAATGCACGGCCCGCATGGCAAACTGCGGATGGGTATTCAACCCGGTTCCCACCGCTGTTCCTCCGATAGCCAGATCGTATAATCCGGGAAGCGAGGCGCGAATGCCTTCCATAGCGAAATCGAGCTGGGCCACCCAACCGCTCATCTCCTGTCCTACCGTTAACGGCGTGGCATCCTGCAAGTGCGTGCGTCCGGTTTTCACAATCGATTGATACAGGTCCGATTTATCAGCCAGTGTTTTTCGCAGCAACTCAACCGAAGTAAAAAGGCGCTTGTGCAACTCTTCAACCAACGCAATGTGCATGGCCGTTGGAAATGTGTCGTTCGACGACTGGCTGCGGTTGACATGGTCGTTGGGATGAACCGGTTTCTTGCTTCCCATTTCGCCGCCCATCATTTCGATAGCACGATTGGAAATTACCTCGTTAGCATTCATATTCGATTGCGTTCCCGAACCGGTTTGAAAGACCACCAATGGAAACTCACTATCCATCCGGCCGGTGATCACTTCTTCGGCGGCAGCCATAATATTGCCGGCAATATCTGACGGTAACTCACCGAGTTCCTCATTTGCCTGCGCTGCAGCCTTCTTTACAATCCCCAGTGCACGGATAATCGGCGAAGGCCATTGGAAACGCTGGGTTCCGATTTGAAAATTTTGAAATGAACGTTGGGTTTGGGCTCCCCAATAATGTTCGGCGGGAACCTGAATTTCGCCCATTGAATCGGTTTCTGTTCTGAACTTTTCCATTTTCTGTATATTTTGCACCGGACTTTTGTCTTCCGGCGAATTTCGTACGACATGAACTTGTATTTACTGAACAAACCGGAGTGGCAATCGTTGAATAAACCAGTTGTCAAAAACATTTAAAAAGAATAGAATCATGTCATTTGATGAACGCGCCCGCACGTGGGACGACGACCCGATAAAAACAGAAAGAGCTACCGCTTTCGCAAAAACAATCATTGAACAGGTACACCCCAAACCGGAAATGAGTGCCCTGGAATTCGGAGCCGGAACCGGTTTACTTAGCTACCAGTTAAAGGAAGCATTCGACACCATCGTATTGGTCGATAGTTCAGAAGGCATGATTGACGTACTGAAAGAGAAGATAGCGAAAGAACATCTCTCCCACTTCTTTCCACTGAACGTCGATTTACTGGAAACATTACCGGATATTGGCCCGTTCGACGCCATTTATACCTTGATGACCATGCACCACATCGATTCGCTGCCGGATATTTTGCAGGTGTTCCATCGATTGCTGAAACCCGGCGGAAAGTTGTGTATTGGTGATTTGGTAAAAGAAGACGGCAGTTTTCACGGTAGTGGATTTACCGGACACAAGGGCTTTGACAAGGATAAACTGTCGGGGCTGCTGGAGGAACATGTAATGAACCCGGTACATTACGAAATCTTCTACGAGCTGGAGAGAAAACGGGACGGTCATTCACAAAAGTTTCCGCTTTTTTCGCTCATCGCTGAAAAGGCAGGCTAGGATGTCAGGATAGCTTTTCATTGAGCTATGTTTTTGATTATCTGTCCACAGAAAAGCGCAAAAACACTAAACAATTCGCCGTGTTATTTGTCAGGATTAATAGAAGATCGAAACAAATAACAGAAAGGATAAAATTATGGATTTAAAGATTACAGGAAACTGGAACGAATTAAAAGGAAAACTGAAACAGAAGTATGGCGATTTAACCGATGATGATTTAAGCTTTGTGGAAGGCAAAGAAGATGAGTTACTGGGGCGCCTGCAGAAGAAATTAAACAAAACAAAAGAAGAAATAGCAGCCGAAATCAGAAAAGAGATTGAAGATTTGTAAGGAATTTTCTCCGGTTCCCCGCCGGAGCATTCCGAACAAATTTATATATTTACACGCCGGAAAGCAGGAATCCCACCGATGCTATCCTGCAGAACAGAAAGACCAAATTCCGGTTTTTATTCCCCCTCAATAATTGCATTTAAACCGTTGCCGGGAATTCCCTTACGGGAAAAAGACTGGTGATTAACAATCGTGGTAACGAAGAATGCTCATTCAGAAACAAAACGTTAAACAGGAGGATAAAACATGAAACGTATTACCATTTATGCATTGCTGATCCTGATGATTGGCTCGGTATCGGCCTGCAAGCAAAAGCCGAAAAAAGACGATAACAACGATGTGAAACAGGAGATGAAAGATGTTACACAATCGATGAATCAAACCCTGGAACAGAAGAAAGCTGACTTGAAAAGCCAAGCCCAGAAATTGCTCGATCAGACCAATCAGAAGATCGACCAACTTAAAGCCAAGATGGACAACCAATCAGATAAACTATCCGAAGATAAAGAGGAAGCTTTGAAGAATCTGGAAACACAACGCGATAAACTGCAGTCGGATTTAGATCAATTGAACGATAAAACCAAAGAACAATGGGAAGAGTTCAAGACACAGTTTAACCAGGATATGAATAATCTGAACCAAAGCGTCAAGGAATTCTTCGATAACGACAAGTAATTCAGAAAACGCAAACAGCGAAAAAAGCGATCAGTTAGCCGGAATGCAGCCAAGCTCATTCCGGCTTTTCTATGATAATCCGTGGCCATCAGTGGAAATCCTCTTGTGGGCTTTGCGATAACCTTTGCGCCATTTGCGAGGAATTTTTTACCACGAAGGACGCTAAGTTTTACACAATGGACACGAAGAAACTCACCACCAAAGCCCAATAAAACAAAAAAACCGGATGGTTATTTCCACCCGGTTCATTTATATGATCTGTTGAAGCATATTACAGTAAGGCAGATACTTTCTTCTCCAGTTTAACGATATCGGCACTGAACTTCCGAATACCTTCAGCCAGTTTTTCTGTTCCCATGGCATCTTCGTTCAGCATCCAGCGGAAAGATTTCTCGTCCAGCGTTATCTTTTCAATATCGGCATCTTTCGCATCTTCCGGACGAAGTTTCCGTTCGAGGGTTCCTTCTTTGCTTCCCAGTTCCTTCAGCAACTTAGGCGAAATAGTCAGCAAATCACAACCCGCCAACTCGATAATCTGTTCCGCTTTGCGAAAACTGGCTCCCATGATTTCGGTCGGATACCCAAATTTCTTGAAATACGTAAAAATATCGGTCACACTCTCTACACCGGGATCTTCCTCTACCGGAATATCATCCACACCCCGGTCCTTTTTGTACCAGTCGTAAATCCTTCCCACAAAAGGAGAAACCAGTGTTACACCGGCATCGGCACAGGCAATGGCCTGCGGCATACTGAACAGCAGGGTCAGGTTACAATGAATTCCTTCCTGCTCCAATATGCGGGCCGCTTCAATTCCTTCCCACGTCGATGCAATTTTAATCAGTACCTTTTCTTTGCTAATACCCACCTCGTCGTACAAACGAATCAGGGTGCGGGCTTTCTCAATCGTTGCTGCGGTGTCAAAGGATAAGCGGGCATCCACTTCCGTGGAAACACGACCGGGGACAATCTTCAGGATTTCCCGGCCAAAATTTACCGACAGCTTATCCATGCAGGTGGTCAACTGTTCTTCCTTGCTGCCGCCATGCTCTTTTGCATATTTTACGGCATCCTGTATGAGTGAATCGTACTTCGAATCTTCGGTAGCTGCCAGTATCAACGACGGATTGGTCGTCGTATCCTGCGGCTTAAACTCTTTCATCGATTCAAAGTCTCCGGTATCGGCTACAACGGTTGTTACTTTTTTTAATTGTTCCAGTAAATTCATTTGGTATCTATTTTTTTTAATACGACAATCTCTCATTTGTGCCTTTCGGCTTTTATAATCTACAACAGATGTAGCCTCCATTGAGTTCGTTCTCCCGGCAATTCAGGATCTCAAAACCACCTGCAACCCGGAATGCCCACAAAAACGCCATCAATCAGTTCGTTTTAAAACTAGTTGATTCATCCGGCAACGAGCATGACTTTTATCGCATCTGATTTTGTCTGCCTGTTTTCTACACATAAACTTTTGGTAATTATGGTGTATAAAGCATAAAACTCCGTAACTTATACGACGTCTAACTAAAACTACCATGAAATGAATATTTATGTTGGCAGTCTTCAGTACGATGTAACCGAAGATGAATTACGAAGTGTTTTTGAAGCTTATGGTGCGGTTGATTCCGTGAAGATCATTATGGACAAGTTTTCCGGTCGTAGCAAAGGCTTTGGTTTTATTGAAATGCCTAATGACGAGGAAGGTGAACAGGCCGTCCAATCATTGAATGGCTCTGAGATTAACGGGCGAAAAGTGATTGTCAACCTGGCTACCGAGAAAAAAGCCCGTCCCCGCCGTTCCGGAGGTTATGAACAAAGGGGTCATTTCCGTCCGCGTCACTGAGGTTTCGCTTGTATTCAGTACAATTTTCCTTATATTGGCGCCGAATGCGGGCATTATGGGCTTTCCATTGAACGCATTCAAATTTATTGATTAATAACAAACGACAGGTTAGAAAACAAAAAGGCTGAACATTCAATTGTTCAGCCTTTTGTGATCTTATTTAACTTCGGTTTACCGGAATAGAAGGCAAACCGGTTTTGGCGCATTAATTTCGCTGGTATAGGTAAGCATACCCGTTTCCGGATTACGGTGGAATGCCACAATGTTGTCGCTGTTCTGATTGGCAACTAACAGGAATTTACCATCGGGAGACAATGTAAAATTCCGTGGTGTCTTTCCTCTCACCGATTCGGTTCCTTTTTCCGTCAACTTCCCGTTTTCCGGATTAATCGAAAAAATAACGATGTTGTCCAATCCGCGATTGGAAGCATAAAGGTATTTGCCATCCGGCGAAACTTCCACTTCGGCGCAGGTGTTTTCACCATCGTAGTCTTTGGGCAACGTGGAAACCGATTCTTTTACAGCAAAGGTGCCATCCGGTTTCATTGCCACGCGGGTAACCGTACATCCCATTTCGCTAATCACGTACATATTCTGTCCGTTGGGACCAAAAGCAATGTGACGTGGCCCCGCCCCCGGAGCCATCGGAATTTTTGGCATTTTATATGGCACCAGTTTCCCTTTATCGGCATCGAGGCTGTAAACATACACGTCGTCAGTTCCCAAATCGGCAGCGAAGATTCGTTTTCCATCGGGCCCGAAATACGAACTGTGCGCATGCGGTCCTTTCTGACGGTTTACATTGGGACCATGCCCCTCGTGCTGACTAACATCCAGCGCCTTGCTTATCGTTCCGTCTCCATCCAATTGAAAAAGCCCCACGCTTCCGCTGGAATAGTTAGCCGTTAATGCAAAACCTTCCGGATTTACACTCACAAAACAGGGATCCGCACCGCCGCTGGGTTCTTTATTGATAGCTTCCAGATTACCGGTAGTTTGATCTACCGCAAAAGATTCGATATAACCCTGGGTATTCCCGACTGCCGTATTTTTTTCCTGAACAGCCAGCAGGTAATTACCATCAGGTGTTAACGTAACAAAAGATGGATTAACTGAAACTCCGGCCAATGCGTAGTTCTCCAGTTGTCCCGTTTTCGGGTCAAGCTCACAGCGATAAATTCCTTTACTATCGCTCCCGTCAGTGTAAGTTCCGATATAAAACATCATACCTGATTTTGAGTTTTCCTGAGCCACGCCCTTCATGGGTCCAGCGAAAACAGCCACACCGGCCATTAACAGGAGAAAGATATTTTTCTTCATGGATTCAGCATTTAAAATTCGTCTAAAGGTAGCGAATTTGTCCGGCTTCTATTCAGTCTGAATAAGGATGAAATTACTTACTGTTGAAAAAACAGGAAATGCAGGTTACTGGCTACTCCCTCGACATCCAAAAGAAAAGGACTGTCCCTGTCAAGACAGTCCTTTATCAAGCTTTGGTGATTAGGACAAGCTTTCGCTTGAAAAATAATTATGGCTTTTGGTGAGCACCCCAATTACGGTTAGCCCGGTTGCCCATGACTAATACCAGTTTGGCGCCGTTCATTAAATCCGAATGATTTAGAACGGGTTCGTCCAATGGTTTTCCATTGAGCGTTGCCGACTGGATATATTTGTTTTCATCGGAAGCATTTTTCGCTTCCAGCTCAAATGTTTTTCCGTTCGCCAGATGAATTTTCACATCGGTAAACAGTGGACTTCCGATGCTGTAGACAGGTTTTCCCGGCGTAACCGGATAAAATCCCATTGATGAAAACACCACAAACGAGGATAGACCACCGCCATCTTCGTCGCCGGGAACGCCCATCAAGTCATTTCGAAACCATTCGTGTAAAAGAGCGCGAACCAGCTTTTGTGTTTTCCACGGCTCCGCTGCATAATTATACAGGTAAGGAATATGGAGCGATGGCTCGTTGGCCATGGTAAACTGCCCCACGTTTCCGGTTTGATCCGGTAACTGGGTATAAAATTCGCGCTTCCCCCGCCCCATGGGCGTAGTAAACAAGGCATCGAGGTTTTGAGCAAACGCTTTTTTCCCACCCATCAGGTTAATCAGGTCCGGAATATTGTGCTGAACATCCCACCTGTAAGTCCAGCCGTTGTTTTCGTCATAATAATCGCGAACACCTACACCACCTGAAAAGCGGTAATCAAACGGCTCGATAAAATTACCTTCAGCATCTTTCGGATGGAAAAACTGCGTTTCAGGATTGTACAGATTCCGGTAATTGAACGAAGCTTTCAGAAAACGGGCAGCATCAGCTTCCTTTCCCAGCGTATCGGCCAGTTGCGACAAACACCACTCGTCATACGACGTGCCTAACGTAACTGCTACAGCTTGCCGACGCTCGAACGAATTTACTTCCGGAATCGTCTCCTTTTCGCCCGGCTTCAGCGCGGGGATGTAACCATGTTTCTGATAAAAAGCCGATAATGCTCCGGCCGGTTTTCCCGACCACGGCGCCAACGTTTTCTCCGTAATTCCTTTCTTACAGGCTTCGTAAGCCTTTTCCAAATCAAAACCATGCAGGCCTTTCCGGTAAGCGTCGAGGACAGAAGCTACGCCATGATTGGAATTCATTCGGCGGCTGTCGCCTGTAATTTCCGGGAAAGTCGGCATCCACATATGCGGCATTTGCTCCGCCATCAAGACAAATGAATTCAGAATATCGTTTTCCCTTTCGGGATTGACCAAAATCCGAAGCGGATGCAACGCCCGGTACGAATCCCAAATCCAGTCATCGGTGTAAAACGGCTGTCCACCATCCGAATGCACCTGGTGATCGAACGCACTGTAATAACGTCCGTCTTCCGAAATACAAACGGGACGTTCGTAGCAACGATACAGCGATGTATAGAAAACGGTGCGTTCATCTTCCGTTCCACCCTGAATTTCTATCTTTCCCAACTCATCGTTCCAGACTTTCCGCCCTTGTGACTGAAGTTCAGCGATAGTTTTCCCGGCCACTTCACGGTTCATGTTTTTCTCAGCCTGTTCAGCACTGATAAACGAAATCCCATAGTGCAACTGCAATTCTTGTTTTCCTTTCGGGAAGTTCAGTATCAGACAAGCATTTTTCCCCGATGCATCGGAAGCAGTAAGCATTTTGCCGTCCTTCAGCACCGAAACCTTTTCCGGCCTTTCATCCGGAATGAGATACAAAAAGACGCGCGTATCGTTTCCAATCAGCTGCCACCCGGAAATCGCTTTCCCGTCCCATTTCATTCCGCCATTGAGCGAATTCAAAATTATTCCAGGCGCTTCCTCCTGTTCAAACTTCAAAGCATACATGGCCGATTGATGCGCCACGGCAAAATCAACATCGATTTGTGCTTCATCGAGATAAACCGAATAGGAATAAGGTGTAATCTTCTCCTGATCGTATGAAAAGGAAACAACCGGTTGGACATCTTTCGGGTTTCCCTGAAAAGGGCTCAGATTAAACGCCGAAGCACCACGATGACTCGTTACTTCGAGCGGCAAACCGTGGAGCCGGACACTCGTATAATCGGCCCTCTCAGGATAAACACGCAACAAGCTATTGGGCAGGTGTATGGTAGGATATGTGGGTACCAGCATATGACTGATGTTTCCCATATACGGATTGACATAATCAACCGGTGATTTGACTGCAGATCCCTGTTCCTGAACCTGAGCAACACATCCAACCATTAAAACGAAAATTCCAATTAGCCAGCCTTTCAATATTTTCATCACACTCATTTTAGTAGCTTAAAACAGAAACAGGGCGGTCTTTCGGGGCCGTTCCAAATTTTTTATTCGGCCGTTTCCCCATCACAAATTCGAGTTGACCACCGGAGATGATATCCTGATACGTAATATAGGAATGCGTATACGGTTTTCCGTTCAACCGGACAGACTGGATATAAATGTTCTGTCCTCCGGCATTTTTTGTCGTTACCGTAAATTGCTTCCCGCTAGCCAGGTTGATGGAGGCTTTTGCCAGTTGTGGCGAACCGAAACAGAAAACACTGTTGGCCGGATTGACCGGATAAAAGCCCATCGAACTGAACAGGTACCAGGCCGACATCTGACCACAATCTTCATTGCCGGAATAGCCCGACTGTTGATCAGTATACAATTCATTCTGAATTTTGGCACTGTAAAACTGGGCTTTCCAGGGTTCGCCGGCAAAGTCGTATAAGTAGACAATGTGGTGACTCGGCTCATTTCCGTGGGCATACTGCCCGATAAAGCCCGACGCATTACCGTTAACATCTCCAGGCTTGGCATTGAGGGTAAAGAAGGTATCGAGCTTGTCAACAAATTTCTTATCGCCTCCCATCATATCGATAAACGAATAAACATCCTGGGGAACATACCACAAATACTGCCAGGCATTTCCTTCGGTGAATGGAAAACCGCCATTACCACCATATTTCAATGGATTAAACGGTTCAATCCAATTTCCCTTGCTGTCTTTCGCCCGGAAAAATCCGATCGATTTATCGAACAGGTTTTTATAATCATTGGAGCGATTCAGGAAAAACTGATAGTCGTCTTCATGACCGAGTTTCTTTGCCATCTGCGCTACGCACCAGTCATCGTAAGCGATTTCGAGCGTTAGTGAAACAGACTGGGTCTGCAAGTCTTCCGGGAAATAGCTATACTTATCCAGAATGTTGAATGGTGAATTCCGGTGCGAAGTCGTCGACGATGCCTTCACAGCTTCATAAGCTTTCTGGTAATCAACTCCCGGAATTCCCTTGAAGAAGGCATCGACGATAACCGGAATAGCGTGGTTACCAATCATGCAGTAATTCTCTTGTCCCCACAATTGCCAGATAGGCAAATAGCCATACGTTTTGTACTGGCGCAGCATAGAATTAATAAAAGCTGCGGTTCTCTTCTGTTGTACCAGCGAGTAAAAAGGATGAGCGGCCCGATAGGTGTCCCACAATGAGAACGTACTGTAGTGCTTTCCATCAGGCGCATGCCGGATACTGTTGTCGGTTGCCAGGTAATCACCCGAAACGTCGGCAATGTTATTGGGCTGAATAAACAAATGATATAAGCCGGTGTAGAAAATCCGCTTCTGTTTGGGCGTTCCTTCTACGTCAACACAGGAAAGTTCCTTGTTCCAGTTTTCGTTGGTTTGCTCGACAATACCATCAAAATTGAAATCTTTTATCTCTGCCTTCAGATTTTCGCGGGCACCTTCGGCCGATACTGATGAAAGTCCCACTTTAACCAATAGCGGTTGCGAATTATCCTTATCAAAATTCAGCACCAACTTCAGGTTGGAATTATTGGCTACCGGAATATTCTCGAAAATATTTCTTCCGGCTTTAAAAGCGTGCGATTCGAACGGACGGGAAAATTCGGCCCGGAAATACACTTTCCGAAGCGGTGCCCAGCCTGAAATAATACGGTATCCTTCGATGGTTTTCGAATCGACCACACGGGCCTGGGCTTCGATGATTTTGCAATAGCGATACGGACTGTTCCTGACCAGCGAATGATCGAGGTCAATCATCAGGTGAACCGGATCGGTATTCGAGAAAGTGTAGCGGTGCATTCCGCAATGCTCTGTTGCGGTCAGCTCTGCCTTAATATGATAGTCATCGAGAACGACGCTATAGTAACCGGGATACGCTTTTTCTGTCTCATGCCGAAATGCAGAACGAAATCCTTTTGTTTTTCCGTCATCGCTCCCACATTGCCATTGAATATCACCCTGGTAAGGCATGAACAAAAAATCATAAAGGTCAGGACAACCAGTTCCACTCAAATGCGTATGGCTAAAACCTACAATGGTTTTGTCGTTATAATCGTAGCCACTGCAAGGGTCGTCAGGATATTCTCGTGTATCAGGGCTAAGCTGTACCAATCCGAAAGGAGCGCAAGCGCCCGGAAAATTACTTCCCGATAGGCTTAAGCTATCAACAGAGCCAGTTCCAATAAATGGATTGACATACTGCGTATATTTTTTTGTTGATGTTGGTGGAACGGAAGCAAAGCTCAATCCCTGCCCGATAAAAAGCAGAATTCCAATCGATAGAAATAAATGAATTTTTCTCATGTACATAGGAGAGTCTTTTATGAACTGTTTATTAATCATAGAGAGGTTTTAGGTATGCAGATTATTTCCGACGATCCACTGAAACTTTATGTTTCAAGTCGCCTGTCTCCTGATACGTAAATACTTCAGATGAGATACAGCTTTTATTCGTTACTGTTCCTGGCAAGGATATCAAAGAATGGGTAGAAAAGAAATAATGACACACACAACTTCAGTATAAGAGGACCATCCCCTAAAACGGGGTATGATCCTCTTCCTACTTACTGTATTCAATTATTTACTTGCATAACCTGCATTCTGGGTCAAATTCGGGTTACGCTGCAACTCGTTCAATGAAATCGGGAATACCAGGTCGGTTTCTTTAAACGTGGCTCCTGCTGCGTTCTGTGCGCCAATCAGGTCAACATAAGTTACTTCGCCGGGATTGGTTGCTGAGATAACCGGGAATTTCATCGTACGGACGCAGTCATCCCATATTTTGAATTCCAACGGGAATTCGCGGATTCTTTCAGTCCAGCAAGTTTCGATGAACTCCTGCTTCGACAACGCCATTAAGCCAGCTTTGATCTGGTCTTCTGTTTCACCGTTCATGTTAGCCCGCACTTGTATTCTGGCAAGATAGGTAGCGGCTTCATCCGTTACACCGTCAGTCTGAGCGATTGATTCTGCATAGTCCAGATAAGCTTCGGCCAACCGATAGAAGTTCCAGTCTTTTGTACCTTTTCCGGTATTCAGCACGGCGTTTTCATCGTAATAATACCAGCAGCCTGCCTGTCCGTCGGGAGCTGTCCAGGTTTTACCGTTATTCGGGTTGGTATAATTCCAATGGAAGAACTGGTTGGGTTGAATACGCAGATCATCAGCCGGATAAACATTCAGGAACTGATCAATCGGACCGTATACCCGTTCAAAAATTGAATAGGTTCCGAATACCGCTGTCGCCGAAGATGAAAATGCATAAGTTGGCCACCAGCTGCTATTGCTGATACTTTCATCATACTCCTGGGCATAAATGACTTCATCCAAATCGTCGGTTGAGCGCAATTGGTTGTACGCGCTGCTGCCTGACATATCTGCATTGGCTACCAAGGAATGAGGTGAATCGATAACCATTTTCGCATAAGTCTTCGCGTTGCCATAATCTCCCTGATGGAAATACACATCGGTAAGAACCATAGCAGCGACATACTTGGTAATCCGGTGGCCATTAGCAGCAAATGTTTTTGCCGGCAGAGCATCGATAGCAGCTTTCAAATCAGCTTCGATCTGGGTATACACCTGCGCAGATGCTGTCCTTTCGGGATAAAGATTCTCCAGGTTAGCAGGTTCTAACAGCAGCGGAACGTCGCCAAATGTTTTCACCAGGTAGAAATAATTAAATGCCCGGAAAAACATGGCTTCTGCTGTCAACTGCGCTGCGGTTCCCGAATCCATGGTAATATTGGGAATGCTCGCAATGGCATTATTAGCCACGTTGATGGCATTATAACAGTTGTCCCAAATATCATCCGAGGTATCGGATATCTCATTCGTATGTTGCTGACGGGTCAACAAGCGGGAATACCGACAGACCACTTCCTGTCCTTCGTAACTGTTACTGAAATAACCGGTCAACATTCCGGTGATGGAAGCCTTGGGGCCGATGTAGGCACTGGAAGCATAAGATATACGCCTTGGTGCCCCGTTTCGGTATAAGTAATTTACGTTTGCCGTTGCCTGAGCTTCTGTTTTATAATAGTCAACCTCCGTCAGTGCAGATTTGGGACTTTCATCCAGAAAGTCATTACACGAGGTCATAAACAGAAGGCTCACTGATAAACATATTAATATCTTTTTCATAGTAGTCTTCATTTTGGATTTAAATTAGAATGTTACGTTTAGTCCCAGTGTCCATGTTCTGGCCCTTGGATAGGCGAAGAAGGTCATATTCTGACCGAACTTGGCACTGCCCTGGGAAGTTGACTCCGGATCGTACCCATTGTACTTACTGGAGCAGATCAGGAATGCGTTATTCACATTCGCATATAAACGTAGTTTCGAAATACCAATGGCCTGGCATTGCTTGTCAGAGAAGGTATAACCCAGCTGAATCAGGTTTCCTCTCAAATAGGAACCATCGGCAATCCAACCGGAATCTACCGTTGTATTCTGTCCGGCGTGACCGGAGTTCGTCAGGTAAATCGCTTGTTCCATGGTATTGGGATTGGTCCCGTCATACGCATCGTACAAGATATTCGACAAGCCGTTGGTGATACCAAAACGGTCGTAGGTTGAGTGGTAGAATTGCTGCAATGTCTCTACTCCCCATACGAATTGCAGGTCAACAGTCAAATCAATATTCTTGTACCGGAAAGTATTAATAAAACTACCGGCCCAATCTGGCATTCCTTTACCGATAATTTCCTTCTCATTCGTCCGCTTAGCGCGACCAATCTGGCTCTTTTCGCAGTTGCCTGCTTCGTAGTCTTCAATGGTGTAAACGCCTAAGCGACGATACCCGTAGAAGCTACTCAGGTTCTCACCAACACGCAAAATACTTTCGGAACCACCGACCCAATAGTTCATCTCGATATCTTCATCATTTTCTCCCAGGTGAAGAATCTTGTTTTTATTGTAGTTCAGATTCAGCGTAGCATTCCATTGGAAATCGTTGGTACGAACTGGCGTTGCATCGACCATGATATCAAGTCCCTGGTTTTGCACCGACCCGATATTTTTGTATATCGAACCAAAACCCGAAGACGTTGGCAACGGAGTATTCAGCAACAAATCGGTAGTCTTCTTGTGATAGTAAGAAATATCGAAATTCAGCTTATTCCGGAACAAACCTAAATTGAAGCCCATGTCCCATTGTGCTGTTTTTTCCCATTTCAAATCCGGATTCGCCATCGAACTGATATAGGAATAAGGAGCTCTTGAACCATCCAGCAAATTTGTTCCCGAACTGACCGATGCCAGTGATCGATACGGAGAAATTTCAGAGTTACCCGTCAATCCATAGCTGGTATGGAGCTTCAGGGTACTGATGGTTGCATTGTCCTTCAGAAAGTCTTCCTGCGATACAATCCACGCCAACCCGGCCGATGGGAAGAATGCATATTTGTTGTTCTTTCCAAATTTGGAAGAGCCGTCATACCGACCGGTCACTGTTGCCGAATACTTATCGTTATAGGTATAGGCAAAGCGCAGAAAGTAGGAGTTCATTGCCCACTTATCATAGCCGGATGTAGGAGCTGAAGGCGTCGTACCGGCCCCCATATTGTACCACTCAAAGAAGTCATCACTAAATCCTTCGGTGTACGAATTATTATAGTTATAAGTACGCTCTTGCCAGGAAAGGCCGGCCATCGCATTCAGACGGTGTACGCCCAATACTTTCTGGTAGGTCAAATACGTTTCTTCCTGCCAGTAAAATATATTTCCATGGTCAATATAAGCCCAACCATTCGGCATAGATATGTTGTTCAGCGATACAGAAGAATATCCTTTGCTGGTTATGTTGTGGCTGTCGATACCAAACTGAGTTTTCAGATCAAGACCGTCCAGCAAATGGAAAGTTAAAGCTGTATTCCCGAAAATCTGCGTATTGTATCTCATCCGCTTCTGTAAATCCAATATCATCACTGGATTCGACATTCCTTCGAATCCAAAGGTATCGGACATCGATGAGCTGGCCGAAGTAGTATAATTACCATTCGCATCCCGCAGAGGTAACCAAGGCAACATTTCAATCATGGTACGACGAGCTTCCTGTCCACCACCCGTTTCCGGAGTATAACGCCCCCACGTATGGTTGACTGAAAGATTAAGAGAAGTAGATAACCATTTCGTCGGATCGCCGTCAAATGCCAGTTTCGCGTTGATACGTTTGCTGAAAGTATTATTAACGATACCTTGCTGATCGGTGTAGTTCAGGAAAGCTCCGGCTGAAGAATTTTCACCGGCTTGCTGAATATTCAGCTGATGATTTTGAGAAAAAGCAGTTCGGGTAGCTTCCTTCTGCCAATTCGTATCGTACAACGGATTTCCCTGAGCATCGAAGTAGTTCGGGTCGGTAAACCAATCTATCCTGTCCAGTGACCAGTTGTAATCCATGTATTTGTTCTCGTTCTCAAGACCAATCATAAAAGCATCGGTCCACTCCTGAGCATTCAATACATCCATATAACGGGCCATGGTACTCACACTGGCAGAGCCCTGATAGCTTACAGTAGTTCCCTTGCCATGCTCTTTACCGCGTTTCGTTGTCACGAGAATAACACCGTTGGCACCACGGGCTCCGTAAATAGCAGCCGAGGAAGCATCTTTCAACACTTCAATACTCTCGATATCATTCGGGTTGATCAATCCAAAATCCTCCATCACAACGCCATCAACCACATACAAAGGAGCCGACGAAGCATCGATGGTAGACAAACCCCTGATAACAACACGGCTCTGATAAGCTCCGGGCTGACCTGAGTTCGAGAAAATATTAACACCGGAAACTTTACCTCTCAAATTATCCAGCGCACTAAAACTTTGGTCTTGCACCAACTCCTCGCCTTTTGCCTGGGAAATGGAACCGGTTACATCTTGCTTACGCATGGTACCATATCCAATGGCTACCACTTCCTGAATTCCATAAGTCTCGCGCATCATGGTAACGTCAACGGTTTCCCGCGATTGAACAGGCACGTCCTGTGGCACCATTCCGATAAAAGAGAATACCAGCACATCAGAGTCACCAACATTGGATATCGTATAGTGTCCGTTCGTATCGGTAATCGTACCGGAAGTCGTTCCTTTAATGACAATGGTTACCCCCGGAAGCGGGACTCCATCTTCATCCGTTACCGTACCATTTACATTGTGTTTATCTTGTTGTCCGCTTTGCGCTGTTTCTAAAGCTCTTTTGGAAATCACAATATTGCGGTCAACGATTTGATATTTGTATTTCGACAAATCCAGTACCTGGGAAAGAATCTGGTCAATGCTGGCATTTTCTATCGAAAGACTATACCGCTTCGTGAGGTCCATCTGATCGGACTTAAAGAAAAAGCCAAATTCAGAAATCTTCTCTATTTGATCGAAAACCTGAACGATGTTGGCATTTTCAACCTGGAGATTTAAGCGTACCGCCTGTGAGTAGGTCTTCGCCGACAGGGTCATGGCGGAAAGAAGCAACAGGAATCCAGTTAGTTTCATGGTTAGGTACAATTTTTTTAGCCCGGGGCATAAATTGCCCGGGAATCTTCGAAAATTCTTCATAGATTTGAACTGTTTGGTTTACAATAGAGCAGTCTTATTTGCGATTCTCTGATATAGAGACTGCTCGGGATATTAAATTCACATGAACCGGGAAGGGCGCCACCCTCCCGGTTTTTTGTTGATTTAGTTGATAGTTAGTGCATAGGCAATCGTTTAATATTCTTGTTTAGTTACTTTTCTGTTGATATCGTAATAATGTCAGGTTCCATTTTATTTTCCTGAATACTGTAATGCAGATGCGTTGTGATGTTCAGCATTTTCAAAACATACGAAATAGAAGTCGTCCTTTTAATGTTCGCCGTATACCGGTAATCTTTAATTACATCGTCACCAAAGCGGAAACGGACACCGTACCATTTTTCGAGCTCGTCGCAGATATCTACCAGTTTTTCATTCCGGAAGACAAACTTACCGTCCATCCAGGCAACAATGGTCGCCGGATCGATCTCCTGTATTGACATCCGCTTATTTGCCTTGTCATACACAGCCAGTTCTCCCGGCTTCAATTCACAGATTCGCTTCAAATTATTGCCTGAAAGAATTTCCGCACTTCCTTCGATAAGCGTTGTTTCGGTAACCTCATCATCAGGATAGGCCCGAACGTTAAAACGCGTACCTAAGTCACGGACTACCATGTTTTCTGTCTGAACCGAAAACGGATGCTCTTCGTCATGCGCTACGTCAAAACAGGCCTCCCCCACAAGTTGAACATTTCTCTCTTTCGAAGTCTCGTGATAAACAACTTTACTGCCCGAATTCAGCCAGATTTGTGTTCCATCCGGCAAAGTCATCTGCGAAATGCTGCCAATCGACGAAGCAAACTGCTGGGTAAAATCCACCGGCTGCTTTCCAGGCGACCACAACTGGTGAGCCAACCATCCAACAGAGAGCAGCATCGCAACCATCGCTGCCCGGCCAATCCAGATACGAGTCAGACTCCGGATTCCGACATTTTTCATTCCGCTAACTTTCTCCTTCAGATTTCGGTATTCCTCGTCCAGATTCAGCTTTGTCTCTTTTCTGCCAGCAGTTGCTCTCACCCACAAACTTTTGGTCTGATAAAATTCCTCCTGAAAGGATTCATCAGTGGCCACCTCTTCGTAATAGGCTCTTTTCTCCTCCTTGCTTGCCGTTCCCGACAGTATTTTTGATAATAATTCGTCTGACATCAATTACTTCTATTTTCTTTCAATACAACAACTTTTCTGAGCCTCTATTCTCGCACTGCTTCTGATGAATCCTTATGCGAAAGCAAATATTTTCACATTCTTTAACTATTAAACAATCGAGCAAAGGACAACCCTAACTGCAATTTCAATTTTTTTCTCAGAATTAATTCAGGAAATTGGTAATCACCAATAAAACAGGAAGGTAATCTTTCAATTCTTTTCGAAGATACTTCAACGCTTTTGTCATATGCGCTTCGACGGTTTTCACCGTAACATCTAGTTCTTCAGCGATTTCCTTATTGGATTTATCCTCAAACCGGCTCATGTAAAATACCCGGCGACAATTTTCCGAAAGACCGGAAATTGCTTCTTCAATCTTTTCCTTTAATTCAGAAAACTCCAGGTACTGATGATCCATCCGGTTGAGTGCCTCATAATTGAAATGCATCTCCAAATATTTCATCCGGTCATGATGCATAGCCAGCACTTCTCTACGCTTTAAACAGTTCAGGCAGTTATTCTTGGCAATGGTATAGAGGAAATTGCGAATATTCGATTCGTTCGAAAGGGATTCACGAATCTCCCAGAGTTTCACAAACGCACTTTGGGCAACCTCCTTGGCTTCATCTTCATCCTGAAGATATTCTTTCCCCAGGTGAAAAAGCATAGGATAGTACTGGTCAAAAATTGACCGAAACTCTTCGTTGCTAATGTTTTTTAGTTCCCCCGCCATTTCCCGGTTAGTAAGTCCAGTTATCCGATGACGTTATATCATGGCGAGTAAACTTAACAATTATTGCTAAAATTCAAATAACATTTGAAATCAAATATCAGACAACGAAAACATATTGAGTTTAGGAAGGTACAATAAACTGAGTCAGGTTTACAAATCAAACCACCGCGAAATCATATCACATTTTTCATTCCCGTCTTTGTGATCAAATTCGCCGGTGTGCCGGTTGTACACATAATCTTCTTTCCAGAAATGCGCATTAGCAACTACTTTTTCAAGCGAGTCCATAATGTAGTCCAGCTCAGCATTGGTCATGGTAGGATGCAGTGATAGTCGCACCCATCCGGGTTTCTCTGATAAATCGCCGCTATTAATTTTCTCAGTAATCCGGTGCGACATTTCGCGATCCACGTGCAGTAAATAGTGTCCGTAGGTTCCGGCACAGGAGCAACCTCCGCGTACTTGTATACCAAACCGGTCATTCAGTAAACGAACCACCATGTTATGATGAATTCCCTCCACGTAGAAAGAGATTACCCCCAAACGTTCCCGGGCTTCCTGTGCTAAAATGAATACCCCGTCGATCTTGCTAAAGCCTTTGAAAGCCCGCTTCAGCAGTTCGGTCTCTCTCGCCTTGATTTTATCGACACCCATTTGTTCTTTCAACCGGACACACATGGCGGCACGAATAGCCTGCATAAAACCAGGCGTACCACCATCTTCGCGAATTTCGATATCGTCCACGTATGTGTGCTCTCCCCAGGGATTCGTCCATTTCACCGTGCCACCTCCGGGATGATCAGGAATGCGGTTTTTGTAGAGCTTCTTATTAAAGATGAGGACACCCGAACTTCCGGGCCCTCCCAGGAATTTGTGCGGAGAAAAGAAAATGGCATCCAACCGTTGCATCTCATTCTTAGGATGCATGTCAATATCAACATACGGTGCCGACGCAGCAAAATCGACGAAGCAGTAACCATCGTGCTCATGCATGATTTGCGCCAGTTCGTAAAAAGGGGTAATCACGCCGCTTACATTGGAACAAGCCGAGAAAGAACCAATCTTCACTTTTCGGTTCGCATATTTCTGTAGTTCGGTACGAAGGTACTGTGGATTGACCATCAGATTCTCATCCGGCTCCAGCACCACCACATCGGCCAGCGATTCCAGCCAGGGAGTTTGGTTGGAATGATGCTCCATATGGGTCAGGAAAACTACAGGCCGCTCTTCCCGGGGAATATCGCAAAACCTCATCAGCTTTTCCGGAATCTTCAAACCCAAAATACGCTGCAGTTTAGCGAGTCCCGATGTCATCCCGAATCCGGTCGTAAGAATTACATCATCGGAATTAGCATGCACATGTTTCTTGATAATCGCATGGGCCAAATGATAGGCCTGCGTCATCGTGCAACCCGTTTCCGATGCTTCGGAATGCGTGTTACCCACCATCGGACCAAACTGCTCCAACAGCTTTTCCTCGATGGGGCGGTAAAGCCGGCCACTGGCAATCCAGTCGGCATACACCAAAGGCTGTTCACCGTAAGGAGATTCAAAAGTCTGGTCGATCCCCAGTATATTCTTGCGAAATGAATCGAAGTATTCTTCAAGTTTGGTCGTCGGTTGTGTCAATGTCGTCGTCATAGTCAGTTGTTGAAACTTTCTAAAGATGGAAAAATAACCTTAATCTGTAATCCAATTTTCGAATGTTTTCCAGACTTGCCCATTGAAAAAGATGTATTCCGGCTATTATCCATCGCATGTAATTTGAATTTATCAATAGTCAGTCTGATGCAGACTTATTGATGGCATCATCCGGCTTCACGTCAAAATAACCAACTGTTAAGCAGGCAAATCACAGATTTTTATTGTAGATTTAGTAAGGTTTTGGCTTTCGCAGACACGACAGAGGAGAGGACACGCCAATACACTTCTTCGGAGAAAACAACTAACCAATAAAACCAATTGATTATGGCAAAAATTGTCGTGCTGGGTGCCGGTATCTCTGGCCATACGGCGTCAACCATCCTGAAAAAGAAATTGGGGAAAAAACATGAAGTGGTAGTGGTTGCACCAAACACTTTCTACCATTGGATTCCCTCCAATATTTGGGTAGGTGTTGGCCGGATGACGGTCGACCAGATTCGTTTCCGGCTGGATAAACGCTACAAAAAGGCTGGTATCATTTTCAAACAAGCCAAAGCTCTTTCCATTCACCCGGAAGGAGACAGTGAAATCGGCAAAGGATTTGTGACCGTTGAATACACCGGTCAGGACCGCGTTGGCGAAACAGAAAAGGTCGACTACGATTTTCTGATAAATGCCACTGGGCCGAAACTGAACTTTGCCGGTACCGAAGGTCTGGGACCTGATAAATTCACTGAATCGGTTTGTACCTATGGCCATGCTGCCCAGGCTTGGGAGAAACTGCAGGGCTGCATCCAGAAAATGGAAAACGGCGAAAAGCAAAAGATTCTCATTGGCGTCGGGCACCCGATGTCCACCTGCCAGGGAGCAGCCTTCGAATACATTCTCAATGTAGCTTTCGAAATCAAGAAACGGAAGCTGTCGCACATGGCCGAAATCAAATGGATTACCAATGAATTTGAGTTGGGCGATTTCGGTATGGGCGGTGCCTATATCAAGCGTGGAGGTTATATCACGCAAACACGTACGCTGGCTGAATCGTTCTTCCGCGAACGCAACATTAGCTGGATTAAACGTGCCGGAGTGAAGAAAATCGAAGAGGGGAAAGTACACTACGAATCCCTCGACGGAACAATGGGTGAAGAAACCTTCGATTTTGCCATGCTGATTCCTTCCTTCACGGGACCGGGAATAAAAGCCTTCGCCAAAGACGGCAGCGATATGACCGACACGCTGTTTGCACCGAACGGCTTCATGAAGGTGGATGCGGACTATACACCCAAACCGTTCGAACAATGGTCGGCCGATGACTGGCCATCAACCTACCAGAATCCCAGTTACGAGAATATCTTCGCCGCAGGAATCGCTTTTGCACCGCCACATGCTATTTCCAAACCGATGACCAGTCCGTCAGGCACGAAAATATTCCCGGCGCCACCGCGTACTGGTATGCCTTCGGGTGTAACCGGAAAAGTGGTGGCTCAAAACGTGGCTGACTGGATCAAAACCGGCAAACCGCAACTAAAACACAAGGCTTCGATGTCCAAAATGGGTGCTGCCTGTATTGTCTCTGCCGGTTACGGAATGATGAACGGAGCCGCTGCCACCATGACGGTCTTTCCCATTGTCCAGGACTGGAAAAAATACCCGGAGTATGGCCGCGATATTTCCTATACCATCGGAGAAGCCGGATTAGCCGGACATTGGCTCAAATGGTTCATGCATTACATGTTTCTGCACAAAGCCAAAGGCTATCCTTTCTGGTGGCTGTTACCTGAATAAGAACAATAAAAATCAAAAGATATGGAAGAACAAAGCAACCAAACCATTGCGTACTCCGAGGAATCGTATCCACCGGTTCCCACACGGGCAACCCGTTTCTGGAGAGCATTCATTCCCTGGCAACTTTACCGCTGGGTAGTCCTGAACATTAAAATCCTCCGCATCGTCGCGGGAGGACACTCATAGGTTGGATTCAAAAGGCTGTCTGCTATCCCGGGCAGCCTTTTTTTACGATGTTCTGATAGGGAGTGTAACTCAAAAACTGTCCCCAACAATAGTAACAACAGGAACTATCGTAACCTCAAAGCACAACCTGAAACCTGTAACCTGAAATGGTTTAACCGCACAGCGCAACATGAAATCTGGGTACTACGCAGCCACGATATATCGTGGCCCTACAGCGCCAGCGCAACATGAAACCTGAAACTCTCTAACCTGAAACCAACAAATCAATGCCACTTGAAAAACCGCAGCCCCAGCGAAAAGAAGAAAACCCCAATGGCCGATAGAATCACAAACGGCAAAGCAATATCTGCCAGGCCCAACCCTTCGTTAAAGATTCCCCGGATACCATCCGCCAACATTGTTAGCGGCAGTTTCTGAATCACCGGAATACTCCAGTCCGGGAAATTGTGGTAACTAAAGAAAATACCCGAAAGAACCATCATCGGCATCACCACCAGGTTAATCAAGCCGTTTCCCACCTCAGTATTGGCCGTATGCGACGAAACGAAAATGGCTATTCCGGCGAAAGCCAGGTTACCTGCCATAAAAATGGCCAATAATCCGGGAATACTTCCCTGAATGGTAATTCCGAAAACCAGCCAGGTCACTAGCACCAGCAGCGCCGATTCGATGAAATTCATCACAAAGCGCACCGTAATAAAGGCAATCAGGAAGTTGGTCTTCTTCATCGGGGTAGCCACCATGCGTCGCAGCAATTTCTTCGAGCGCCGGTCGATAATGCCGTAACTGATGCCCCACATACACGACATCATCGCATTCATGGCAATCAGTCCCGGAACCAGGAAATCGATGTAACGGGTTCCGGCCAGCGTCAGCGGTTTAATTTCGCCATTGTCCTGTGGCGTATTCACCGCTTTACCGTTCAGAACGCCCGACAGCTTGATATAAGTCAGCTGAGCATCCGGATTACGCGGATCGAAATGATATTCCGGCTTTCCGTTTTGCTCCGTCAAAATCACATTTATCTGGCCGCGTTTCAGCAAAACCATCGCCTCTTTCCAATCGGTTTCCCGGAAAAGGAAAGTGGTATTTCCCATCTGCTTATCAGGAATGGTGAAGCTGTACCGAAACGAATCAGCTGCCACTTCCGGATTAGGCTGTGCCTCGGTGAGCAGGAAATGCTGAATAGACGTACCATCGCCTGATGCATCAATGACCGCGACTTTGCGCACAACATCCGTTTTCTGCGTAAAGGCAATGCCCAGTCCCAACGACATCAGGATAGGAAACACAATGCCCCAGAATAGTACGCCCGGTTCACGAAGTAACTCCCGCGAATACGAAAGCGTTAGTTGCCAAAGCTGGTGGTTCGATAGTCGGTTATTCATGTAAATGTCTTCCGGTTAACGTAGTAAATAAATCGTCGAGCGTGGTACGGCGGCACTCCATATCCTGCAAATGAAGCCGGTTCTGTTGCAAATACTCCATAAACTCCGGCAGCTGCGTATGCATATCCTGCACCGTTACCTTTCCACTCCGCTGCATTCCGTTCCATTGCATCTCACCAATTTTGCCATTCGTTGGAGGCAAGGACTCCGGGCCATCTTTCAGTGAAAACTCAATCACCTTCTCTCCTTCTTCGCCCTTCAGCAGCTGCTCCAGCGTACCTTCCCGCAACACTTTCCCGTGGTCGACAATGATAATATAGTCACACAACTGCTCCGCCTCTTCCATGTAATGCGTGGTCAGAATCATCGACGTTTCCGCCTGTTCTTTCAGCTTGCGCAGAATAGCCCAGATTTCCCGCCGGGCATTCGGGTCGAGGCCGGTGGTCGGCTCGTCCAGCAACAACACCTTCGGCTTATTCAACAGCGAAATACCCAAAGCCAGCCGTTGCCTTTGACCGCCGGATAGGTTTCCCACAAATGCTTTGCGCTTCTCTTCCAGGGCCACCAGCTCGATAATCTCCTCTACCCGCTCCTTTCCCAATCCGAAAAAGCTGGCAAACAACCGAAGTGTTTCATACACCCGCAGCTTATCCGTAAAACGGGTCTCCTGCAACGACAAACCAATCAGGTGCCGTAGCTCGTCCTCGTGGTGCTTCCACGTCTTCCCCATGATGCGGATTTCGCCCTTGTCGGGATGACGGATACCCTCAATCATCTCCACCAGCGTGGTTTTCCCGGCACCGTTCGGTCCCAGCAGCGCCACAAATTCCCCCTTCCCGATGGTCAGGTTCAGTCCCTGCACCGCATGAACCGTCTTGAAGGACTTGTGCACTTCCTTCACCTCAATCACCGGTGTATGCGTGTTTTCCATAAGCAAAGCGTTTCGGAGTATAAAGCTAGTCGAAAATTAACAATGAAAAATCGGAAATAAAGAATTCGTTTCTGTTGTTCCTCTCGTTCCTGTAGTTACTGTTGTTGCGCCGTACCCTTACAGTTCAATTATTAGCCCAAATTACTCTCCCCGAATCCCAACTTCACCGTCCATCTCCACTATTGCCACGTAGGGCCACGATACATCGTGGCCATGCAGCGGCCCTATAAAATTTATAACTGCAGAAATGGCAATGGCCGAAAGATCAACAGAGAATTTCCTCAAAGAATCATTCTCAAACTTTTTCTCAAATCAACCAATAAGTAACACTCTTACTCCCTATCCTGACGGGTTTTCGAAACCTGTCAGGATTTGCCCAATAAACGCCCCTGCCGATTATAAGCACCGCCATGCGCGACCGTTCTCCTCCCCGTTTGGGGAGGCCGGGTGGGGCTATTAAACCACGCCAACAACAAATGTCCTCCTCCGGAGGCGGATTTCCTTAAAGATCATTCCCAAACCTTTCCCCAAATAACATAAAACCCCTAATTTCCATCACCAAACCAACATAAACCTATACACATGAAAAAAATAATCAAAGCATCAGCGTTAGCTTTTATCGCTATTAATCTACTTTCCTGCGCTACCGGTATTCCTCTTTCGAATACCCGTTCGGAGAACAACAAAACCTACCGGGTACAGTATCTTTTCGAGCACGACGGCTGCAAAGTCTATCGCTTTTATGATGAAGGCCACTACGTTTATTTCACCAACTGCAGCGGACAAACCACCAGCATGGTAAAAGACTCCACCAGAACAACCCGCATCACCAACATGATTCGAAATCAATCGACAAATAAGTAGCACTCTTACTCCCTATCCTGACAGGTTTTCGAAACCTGTCAGGATTTGCTCAACCAATGCCCCAGTCAATTAAAAGCACCGCAGCTCGCAAATGTCCTCCGCAGAAGGAGGATTTTGAATTGATAACTGGATAACGCAAAATGAAGAAAACCCGAATACCTAAAATCCTCCCCCTTTAATTCCCCCTCCAAAGGGGGATAGTCCGCCAACCAACTGCAAGATTAAGCTTCGCCGGTACCAATTTGAGACATAAAACTCATGCTAAAATCTACCCTTCCAGCTGATAAAAGCACCGCAGCTCGCAAATGTCCTCCGCTGGAGGAGGTGGCCGACAGGCCGGAGGAGGATTTAGCAATTAACCGCTGAAACACCAACCATCCATTTCTATTACACACCCCGTAGGGCCACGATACGTCGTGGCCGCGAAACACCCCTGGAAAGCCAAATCTGTCAAACAAGTGCATTAAAAGCGCTACTATCCGCGACCGTCGCCTCCCCGTTTGGGGAGGCCGGGTGGAGCTACGAAACCACTCCAGTCCCCAGTTCACTACCAATTTTATGTGAGTTCAGGATATCTTTCCCGAGCAAACATAAAATTGACTATCTTAGAAAATCTTTTTTTTGTAATTATAACTAACTCATATTTCAAAAACGAACGTCCATTCTTCAGGGAAGCGTACACAAGTTGTAAAAAAACTGTTATCTAATACAAGAAAAATGGAGCAAAAATTAGCCACGTTAATCAACGATTTTGATTTCGAACAAATCGAATTATCACTGAAAGAACCAAATATTTTTAATGCACTATCTATTGAAAGGAAAGAAATACGGCATTCAAATTTTCTGGCGTATCTATTTAATCCCAATAATAACCACGGGTTGGGTGATATTATCTTAAAAAAGTTCTTAAGAGACATATTTTCTGATTCTAAAGCTCAAAATCGAAACATCTTTGATTCTGACTATTTAGATTTAAATAAATGTGAAATACGAAGAGAATGGAGGAATATAGACATATTAGTGATTTTTGAAAACGATATAGTTCTTATTGAAAATAAAGTAGATTCAGTTGACCATTCAAATCAGCTTAAACGTTACAAAAAAATTGCCGAGGAAAATTTCATTGATAAAAACAGGCATTACGTTTACTTGACTCCTTTTGGAAATGACCCTTTGGATAATTCTTCCAAGCAATTCTATATCAATTATTCATATACCCAAATCTCAGAAATATTGCAAAAAATATTATCACTATATAAAAACAGCATCAGTGAAAAAATCAGGTATTACATTGAAGACTATTTAGCTATTGTAAAAAAAGAACTTCTTATGAATGACAAACTAAATGAACTTGCTCTTAAAGTATATAATGCACACAAAGAAGCACTAGACTTTATTTTTTTAAATAGACCTGACCCTTCGAGCATACTTTATCCATATTTTGAAAAAGAATTAATGGATTCAAATTTTATTATAGGCTCAAAAAACAAAGGTTACATTCGATTTACAACAAAGGAATTGGATAGAATATTAGAAAAAAAGGGGCAAGGGTGGCCAGAAAAAGAAATATTCCTCTTTGAGATAGAGTATTTCTGGACTGACAAATACTGTATCTTCAATGCTATTATTGCCCCATCTGATGATCAATATAAAAATACTTTGCTAAAAGCTGTAGAAAACCTTAAGCTTTTCAGAAAACCAACGGGTAAAAAATGGCTAGTTTTTTTTAAGAAGAAATTCAACTTCATTGCTTCAGAGGTTATTACAGAAGACCCCATTGATATTGAAGGACGAATTAAATCAATCATAGATGATATAAAACCAACTGTAATAGAAATTAGTGCTGCAATTGAGAAGGAATGGAAAAGCAAATACTCATAGCCACGGTAATATTCAACAATCTGAATATAGAAACACTAAAATCAGACGCGGAAAATTTTTCAATACCTGACACTGATTCTTATGCAGAATCCTACCCAGTGTTTATTAAATATTTCAAAGAGATTGAAATAATAGACAAACATCATTTAATTATTGCGAGCCACTTTGTTTATGGTTGGATGCCAACAATTATTCATCTAAATACAGATTCAATCGATTTAATTCTTGATTTACTTAATGACGCAAAATCCGGTAAGATTCTTAATCCTGAACAATTATCAATATTGAAAAAAAGTATCAATAATTCAATGGTCGGCCTTTCAAAACTATTACATTTCATAAGTCCACAGGTTTACGCAATATGGGATAGTCGAATATATAGATACCTGACAGGTAAGAAAACACCTTCTGGAATAAACAAACCTGATTTATATTCGGAATATCTTAAAGCAATCAAAAAACTAATCAAACATCCAGATTTTGTTATAATTCAAGAAAAAGTAGAGGAAGAATTAGGTTATAGTGTTTCACCATTACGCGCCATTGACTTGATAATGTACGAATCAAACAAAAAAAACTCTTCGATTCTTTAAGCAATTTGAATCAGTAATATATAGAATTGACTAAAATCACATACAAAGCCAAAGAGTGAAAAATTATCTAAACACAACTCAGTCCCGATTATGATTTTTATTCCATTTTCCCTATCTTAGCTATCGTTGGTATCAGACAGAGAGAGAGGAAATCCAAAAACACGAAGCAGACAGGCCGGTTCAACCGGAAGAAATACCACATCCACAGGTAGAATTGTATAAGCATTGGGTAGAAATGCTTGATCAATGGGTAAAAACACCCGGGTAACAGGTAGAAATGCCAGCGTAACGGGTAGAAAAGGCAGAGGAACAGGTAGAAATACCAAAGTAACGGGTGAAAATGACAGAGTAACGGGTAGAAATGGTAGAGTAAGTGGTAAAAGTCACCGGACAACCAACAAAACAACCGAAGTAACCAAATGAATTCAATTAACTTTTATATGTCTAACCTAAAATTCCATTCAACATGTCAACTTACAAATCCGACGCCCAGATTCTTGATCACTACAACGTAGCACTGACCAACGTTGAAAGTCAACCCGAAATTGCTGCAACCATGACTGAGTTCGGCTATGGTCCGGAAGTAATCGCCGAAGGCCGTCAGCTACTCAGCGAAACCCGCAACGCATACGATTTCAACCAGCAGGAAGACAACGAAACCGTTGCAGCCCGTGCCGACTTCGATGCAAAAGCCGAACAAATGGCAAACACGTACGGCCTCCACCGCAAAAAGGCAAAAGTCATCTTTCGCAAGGATGAAGTAGCGCTCAAACAACTCGGCCTCACAGGCACACTGCCCAGGGCATACGTCAAATGGGTAGAAACCATGAAAACATTCTACAACGGCGTGCAAGCCGATGCCGCATTGCTTGCTAAGCTCACACCGCTCAAAATCACAGCTGAAGATATCACGGCTGCCCTATCCGGCATCGAAGCGATGGAGAGCGCCCGCACACTATATTTCAGGGAAATAGGAGAATCACAGGAGGCGACTAAGGCTAAAGACGCCGCCTTCGTCAAAATCGACGATTGGATGCACGACTTCTATGCCGTAGCCAAAATCGCCATGGAGGATAAGCCTCAGTTACTGGAAGCATTGGGTGTGCTTGTACGTAGTTAGCTTTCTCATTTCACCTTTAGCACACCTACATCAGGCCGGCCCGGCAACTCCACAACGGGCCGGCTTTTTTATTCCTCGTCACATTTCCTAATTTTACCGTCCGCCTGAATTCAACACCGGATTCCGGAAACAGAAAAGAACAGCTGATGGAGGTTACCTACCGATTAATATTACCTGAAGACAACGCGCCGCTGGCGGAGATGATTCGGAAAGTGTTCCGGGAATTCAAAATCGACCGCCCGGGAACCGTTTATACCGATCCCACCACCGACCACCTGTACGAGTTGTTTCAGGTACCCAAAGCGGAATACTGGATTGCCGAAGCCAGTGGCGAAATTGTGGGCGGATGCGGCATCTATCCTTCCAACGGTCTGCCGGAAGGATGTGCCGAGTTGGTGAAGTTCTATGTAGCAGCTTCGGTACGCGGAACCGGAATTGGCAAACAATTAATGGCACAGTGCATCGATTCGGCCCGCGAACAAGGGTATCAGCAACTCTATCTCGAATCGCTCCCCGAACTGGAGAAGGCGGTCGGCATGTACCAAAAAGCAGGCTTTCGCCGATTAGAACAACCCGTTGGCGATACCGGGCATTACGCCTGCACCATATGGATGCTGAAGGATTTATAATTCCACAGTAAGAGATTATCGAAGAATTTTATTGATTATGATAATATTTTATTATATTCAGGAGGTTATAATTCCTGCGCCCAACAAGAATATAACCGAAAGAATTTGACCAATAAATATTATCTGACCATGGCTAAAATCAAATTAGAATTCGAAAAACTCACCATTCTCCGACCCAAAGAACGATGGCAACTCTATTTCGTTATCGTAGCGGAACACCCCGAAGACAACGACAAGATGGTGCTCACAACCACGCCTGAACCATATATCCGGCTTACTCCCCGACAAAAAAACGTATTGAATTTTGTTCCGGAGGCGAGCGACGATGGCGCTGACGGTTTGTTTGTACTCGAACGGGATATGCCTAAAGATCGGCGCATCAAGGTGCGGGTGTACTTACGCCATTGCCGGAAGCACACGCGCAGTGCCGGTGAAATGCTTCAACAAGTAAAAGGCAGGTTAGGCAAACACGCTTTCGATATTGTTGGCGATATGCTGGGCGCCGGAGCACTCCCCTGGCTGGTGATTTCAAAAGAGGCGTTGCCATTAATCGGCGGCATTCTGCGAAGCATTAAAGACCGCGACTTCGGTTTTGTGTCGATGGACGAAGAGTTTGACGAGGAATTTGAAACACAAACGGAACTCGACCGCATGAACAATTTCTCCACCGGTGATGCGCGCATTGTTTGGAGCTGGTCGGTTGACGAATAGTACAAAAAATAAAAGCTCAGACTTTGACTGCTCGTTTCATTCAACGTAAGCAATCAGAATCTGAGCTTTCTTTATGCTGAAGCCTCGTTATTCTTCTTTTTCCACGAAAGTGATGCCGTAATTCTCCAGCTCATTCAGCACCGGCTCGTAAATTTCTTTACGGTTCGGAATGTGCACGCCGGTCAGAGCAATTTGCCCGGTCATCACCATTTTGGTAGCAATCGCCAGTGGCAGTCCCACTGTCTTTGACATCGCTGTATGCACACTATCCTCTCCCAAAACAACCATTGAGGAAGTCATTTTCACCGGACGTGCATCACCGTTTCGATTGTAAAGTAGCTTGTGCCACATCACCACCATGTCTTTATCCTCGGGCTCCATCTTCCATTTCTCCGAAAGGATATGCTCCAAAATTTGCGCGGGAGTAGCCCTTTTCAGGCCAATCTTTTTGTCGCTGAATAACTCCAGGAATTCCAGTTTGTCGATTATGTCCGAATCCTGATCGATGTGCATGTAGTGATACAGCTTCAACCGCACCGATGCTTCGGCGTAATAGAGAAACGAGTTGATGAACTCCTTGTAGGTCATATTCTCGGTATTCTCCATGAAGTAGGTATCGTCTGTCGCGCCCAGCTGTACAAAGATATCCCACGCCCTACAGTACCCGGGACGGCGCAAGGTTCCCCGATACACAGTTGGAACTCCCTGCAGGTTATACTTGTCGATGTACTTCAATGAATCGCGGTTGGCGTAGCCTTCAAACTTGCCAAATCCCTCGATATCGATTACTTCGGTGCGCCGGAAAAGACGATTGTACGGGATGTACTTGTATTTTCCTTCCTGCAGAAATTTGGCGGGTCCGCCCTGCCCGGCAACCACTACATTGCGGGGATTCCAGGTGAATTTGTAATTCCACGGATTGTTGTCCGATTCAGGTGCTACCAGTCCTCCGGTAAATGACTCGAAATCGGTAATAGCGTGACCTTCTTGCTTTACACGATCTATCAGCCTCATGGCCGACATGTGATCGATGCCCGGATCAACGCCCATTTCGTTCAGAAAGAGTAAGCCTTTCGCCTTTACTTCTGCATCCAGGCCGTTTAATTCGTCGGATACATACGAAGCGGTTAGCAACGACTTACCAAATTTGAGACAAGCCAGCGCCACCACCTGGTGCAACCGGGCCGGCAACATCGATACCACAATATCGGCCTGTTCAATTTCCAGGTTTCGCTGCTGTTCATCGAACACGTCGAAGACGAGAGCTCGGGTGGGCGGCGTTATTTTTTCCTTCACCAGGTTAATATCCTGATCACCTACCGTGATTTCCCAGCCAAAGGTAGATGCTTGCTCTTCCAGATACCGGATTAGCGTAGCAGAGGAACGCCCGGCACCGATGATGAATATTTTCTTCATACTAAAAGACAATAGATATTAGAATCAAGATTTTAGACTCCAGACATTAGAATAAAGATTTCAGACCACAGCCTTTACGTGGAATGGAATTCTCCCACTCTCCCTTTCACCCTTTCTCATCTTCTCCTAATCTCCCCCATCTCACAAACTCGTCTTCACACTATCACACACTTCTTCAATTCATGAGTTTACCCAATCTTCCAGGTATTTATACCGCTCCGTTAGCTTACCGTTTTCGGTAATAGTAGCCCGTTGAACAATTCCTTCAGAATCATCGCCCAGCAAAGACGGTAATACCCTATTAATAAGGTTTTCGCCAAAATCAACCGAAGCATCACGCGGTAATTCAGTTGGCAGATTATCCACCGACATGACGGTAATGTTCTTCGGATCGGTAAAAGCTACTTCTTCCTGTTCCGTAATCGGATTGTATCCGTAAAACGGCTCATTGATCGTAGTAGCCCTTAACGTAGAAGGTATAGAACCTTTGATGTCGCAGGTAATGTCGGATATCACTTTGATGCGGAATTCCGGACTGCGCATATCTTCCGGTGTAAACAATACTGGAGCATTGGGATCCCAGTAGGCAGCCGAAATGAGTAAATCGGTGGTTTTCGCAAACCGAAGGAAATTACCTTCGTACGCTGTTGGGTTTTTCACAAAATGTCCGAAATCGAAAGCGCTGCCATCTTTGCGTTTGTTGTAAGCATCCGGCTCGAGCTGCACATACACCGGGTCATCGAAGTGGTCTGTAGCGAGATATTCTTCAATACTCACTTTCCGAATCTTCATTTCGTCCAGCATCTCCATAACACCGTGGGTAACTCGTCCACCGCCAGTGACAGCAATTTTCAACGGTGGAAGTTCCAATCTTCGGGCTTCAGATTTCATCTCAGCCAAATCATGGCACTCATAAGCCGGCTTCGGTTCAGGCAACTCATGACGGATGGTTAGCGCACGCAAACCTTTGTAACTGCCAACCAGTCCGGCAAACCGCCCAAAACCAATGACACGCATTCCATTCAGCTCAGTCAAAACTTCATAATCGATCAAACGAATTCGCTTTCGCAGGATTTCCTGAAGAAGTTTTTTGTTGTACGGTTGCTTTTTGATGGTGTGAGAAAAGAACAGATACGTTTTATCTTCCATCAAATCGGGGATCGGTACCTCTTTCACTCCCATTAAAATATCGCAATCACTCAAATCGTTGTTCATGGAAATGCCAGCGTCCAAATAGTCTTTATCTGGAAAACAACGGATCGGACTGGATTGAACTGTCAGTTCCACTTGCGGAAAACGTTGGGCGATTTCGAGACACTGTTCGGGCGAAAAAGGCACACGCCGATCAGGCGGTACTTTACCTTCTTTCAGGATACCTAACTTCATTCGCAGAAATTTTATTCAGTTAATAAAAAGTTTGAACCGGAATTGGATGAAATAAACAGGCTCTAACAATAGATTTATGGGAAATCCCCATCAAGATAAGAAAATATGCGCTGCTTATCATATTGAAAGCAACTTTCGATACAACTACACACGTTTGCAAAACCGGAGGCAGTACAGAAAGTCAACTGAACCATTCATCGTACTTTCTGCCTGCCATCCGGTTGCGACACCAACGAGCTTGTCAAATGTATGAACCTGTCAAAATGCTATACGTTGAACTCGATTCCCTGAGCCAACGGCAATTCCGAACCATAGTTGATGGTATTGGTTTGTCTGCGCATATAAGCTTTCCAGGCATCAGACCCGGACTCCCGGCCGCCACCGGTATCCTTTTCCCCACCAAAAGCACCACCAATTTCAGCGCCGGAAGTACCAATATTAATATTGGCAATTCCGCAATCGGAACCTTCGTGCGACAGGAACCTTTCAGTTTCCAGCAGGTTGGTTGAAAACATGGCTGATGAAAGACCTTGCGGAACAGCGTTGTGCAGTTCGATAGCCTCATCCAGCGTACTGTATTTAATCACGTAAAGCAGCGGAGCGAACGTTTCTTCCTGAACGATTTCATAATGGTTTTCCACTTCGGCAACGCAAGGCACCACGTAGCATCCTGACTCGCAACTGGCGTCCTTATAAACTTCACCTCCAAAGAGAATTTTGCCACCTTCGGCTTTCACCTTCTCAATGGCTTTGAAATAAGTATCCGAAGCCCCTTTATCAATCAGCGGTCCCACATGACTCTTTTCGTCCAGCGGATTACCAATCTTCAATCCCTTGTAGACATTGATGAGTTTTTGCTTAAACTCTTCGTAAATACTTTCGTGAAGAATAACGCGACGGGTAGAAGTACAACGCTGTCCTGTTGTTCCAACAGCACCAAACACGATAGCCCGAAGCGCCATGTCCTGGTTGGAAGTCGGTGTTACAATGACGGCATTGTTACCACCTAGTTCCAGAATGGATTTGCCCAAACGTTCACCAACCAAACGGCCGACTTTCTTACCTACGCGGGTAGAACCAGTAAACGAAATCAGCGGGATATTCTTATCGCTGAACATGTCGTCACCCAGGTATTTCGAGCTGGTAGCCACCAGGTTCAATACACCTTCCGGGATATCGTTGCGCTTCAGCACATCAGCTACGATGTTATGAACGGCTATCGCACAAAGCAGCACTTTCGACGACGGTTTCCAGACAATCACGTCGCCGGCCGCCAGTGCAATCATGGCATTCCACGACCAAACCGCTACCGGGAAGTTAAAGGCCGAAACCACACCAACAATACCCAACGAATGGTACTGATCGTACATGCGGTGTTCAGGACGCTCAGAGTGCATGGTATAACCATACAACTGACGCGACTGGCCAACAGCAAAGTCACAGATGTCTATCATTTCCTGTACTTCGCCCAGACCTTCCTGGTAAATCTTTCCCATTTCGTAGGAAACCAAACGCCCCAGCGGCTCTTTGTATTTGCGCAGTTCCAAACCAATCTGGCGAACTATCTCTCCACGTTTCGGGGCGGGCACCTTCTTCCATACCTTGAATGCATCCTTAGCGGTATCAATCACCTTCCGGTAATCTTCCAAAGTTGCCTGCTGAATGTCAGCTATCGCCGTCCCGTCAGCGGGTGAGTACGAAGTAATTTTATCACCGGTCGTATCAATCCATTTGGTACCGGTGCACAACCCCGGATTCACATCTTTGATGCCTAATGTCTTCAGAACATCCTTCATTTCTTGCATAGTATCTAAATTTATGTTGTTATATTTTTTCTGATAATTAATTAGTTGTTTCACTTTCTCGAATCCAGTTCACCAGACCGCCTTTATCCAAAACCTGCATCAGTTTATCGGGAAGCGGATTGAAATGGAAAATCTTCGTTCCGATATAAATCACACCGGAAGCCATGTCAACTTCCACACTTTCGCCTTTCTGATAAGCATTAACCGCTTCGGGAAGCACAATGATAGGAAGCCCCTGGTTAATGGCCGAACGGAAGAAAATACGGCTGACCGATTTCACAATAATCGCTCGTACGCCTGCTTTTACCAAGCCTACTGATGGATGTTCGCGCGAGCTTCCACACCCGAAATTTTCACCACACACAATGATATCGCCCAACTTCACATTTTCAGCAAAGCGATCATCAAAGCCTTTAAATAAATGTGGGACAATCTTCTCCGGTTCCGAACTGTTAACTTCGTACGTCAAACTGCCGGCAAACATCTGGTCGGTATTCAGGTTATCCACATCCGCGTAGTTCCACACACCACTCTGCCGACGGTCATCTCCGGGCTCAATCACCACGGTTGCCGTCTGCTGCTTGTGATACGGAAACTTGTGCGCCGAGGTTGCCTTTTCGGGCGAAGTAATTTCACCACGCAAAGCGGAAGCGGCCACTGTTGCCGGCGATGCCAGATAGATGGAAGCATTTTTATTGCCCATCCGTCCCAGGAAGTTGCGATTAGCCGTCGAAATCACATTGATTCCATCAGCCGGAATTCCCTGCCCTGTTCCCAAACATGGACCACACGAAGGTGAAAGAACATTTCCACCTGCTTCCAGGAAGATTTCTACCAAACCTTCCTTCATGGCCTGTAGGTATATTTCACGCGAAGCCGGAGTTATCAGCAACTGGAATCCTTCCGGTATTTTATGCCCTTTCAGGATAGCTGCCGCTGCCCGCAAATCTTCAATGCGACCGTTGGTACACGTTCCGATTAGAGCCTGCGCAACCGGCGTTCCGGCTACTTCATCCACGCTCTTCACGTTGTCAACATGGTGCGGACAGGCGGTTACCGGATACAATTCCGACAGATTGATGGTGTATTCTTTCGCATACTCCGCGTCATCATCCGCCCAAATGGCCTGGAACTTCGCTCCAAAATATTCTTCGAGCATTTCGTCAGCCGGAAAAACAGCGTTCTTGGCTCCCATTTCCGAGGCCAGATTCGCAATGGTCATCCGGTCGGAAACCGTTAGTGTTTTCACACCTTCGCCATGATATTCGATGGACATGTAATCAGCCCCTGAAGAGCCAATCATGCCAATGATGTACAAAGCCAAATCCTTCGCATACACATGCTCTGGTAATTTTCCCGTTAGGGTAATCTTGACGGTTTCAGGAACACGAAACCAGGTTTCTCCCTGTTTCCACAGTCCGGCTGTTTCCGTACGGTCAATACCGGCTGCAAAAGCGTTGAAAGCTCCAGCAGTGCAGGTATGACTATCGCTACCAACGACCAACATTCCCGGCCGTGCATGACCGGCCATCAATTGGTGGCAAATGCCTTGTCCGGCATCGTGAAATCGCGATACGTGTTGATCTTTTGCGAAATCGCGGATTTGCTGATAATCGTTCGCCAGTTTGGCATTGGTAGGTGGTGCATTGTGATCGAGCACCAGCAGTAATTTATTGGGATCGGCGACACGGTCACCGCCCATCTTGCGGAATATCTTTTCGATACTCGACGAATTATCGTGCGACAGGATGATATCTGGTTTGGCAAACACAATGCTTCCAACCGGTGCACCCAAAATCTTTTCAGCAAACGTTTTTCCTGACATACGCCAAATTTTTAACGTTATACATGAAGCAAATCTCCCTTTCGGTAGATTTCCATTTGAACATCAGAGAACGGCTGAACCGTGATGCTCTTACCATTTTCCCGGTTGGTTATCTTTCCGGTTTCGAATTCTACAGTAATGACATTACCATTCTGCAGATCCAGTTCTTCAATTGACTCATAGGTCATAATCGGGAAGCCGGCGTTGATGGCATTTCGCTCATAAATAGCTCCGAACGACTCAGCCAGAACAGCCTGTACACCCAATGATTTGAAGCAGTCAACTGCTTGTTGACGGGAACTACCGGCACCAAAGTTTTTGCCGGTGATGACGATATCACCCGGTTTTGCTTTGGTAGCAAAATCTTCCCAGCCTTTTAGATTGCCAAAAGTATATTTCCCCATTTCCGACAGTTCGGTAATCGCCAAATGCTGGTTATGGAAAATCATGTCCGTATCAATGTTGTCTTCCATGACCAACCAAACCCGTCCGTCAATTACTGACGGCTTTTCTTTTTCATTATCATGATGAGTTACCAGCACTGCTTCCTGCTTGCCATGTCCTTCCTCGAATAATGAAGGTCGTTCCGGCAAATCATCTTCAGTGGTAATATGACCTGCTACCGCAGAAGCCGCTGCCGTTGCCGGCGAAGCCAGGTATACATCACCTTTTCCCTGTTTACCGGCAAAGTTCCGGTTTCCGGTACTAACGGTTTTCTCGCCAGGGCCGTTTTGCCCCACCTGACCGGCAGCACATCCGGCACATCCGGCATTACTTAGCATCGCACCGGCATCTTTGAAGATGCGAATCAGACCTTCGTCCATGCAGGCATTCCAAACCTCATCGGTCGATGGAACGATTTTCAACACCACACCGGGCGCTACTTTCCGGCCTTTCAGAATCCGGGCAGCAGCACGCATGTCTTCCATACGCCCGTTTGTACAACTACCAATAAAGGATGAATCGATTTTGGTTCCCTTCACCTGCTCCACCGGAACCACATCATGTGGTTTTCCCGGAAGGGAAATAGCCGGAATGAAGGTTGCCATATCCAGTTCGAAGGTTTCCGCATAATTTGCGTCGCCATCAGCAAATACCGGCTCGAAATCTTCACCGGAGCGTTCTTTTGCATATTGAATTACCTCATCCGATGGCGGAAAGAAGACCGCAATAGCTCCCATTTCCGTTCCCATGGATGAGATGGTGATGCGTTCGTCCAGCGTAAGCTTATCAACTTCTTCGCCGTAAAGCTCAACTGATTTGCCCAGCAAACTACTGGCACCGAAATGCTTCAGCAAATTCAGGACAATATCTTTAGCATAAACACCTTCCGGACGTTTTCCGTTGAGAGTAATCTTTATCGACTCCGGCACTTTAAACCAGACAGCCCCACGTGCCCATGCAGCAGCGATATCCCGATCACCCATTCCCTGTCCAAAAGCGCCAATTGCCCCCAGAATATTGGCATGCGAATCAGTGGAAACCACCGTTGAGCCAGGAACGGCTAAACCTTTATCAATGGCCAGATGGGTTCCAATACCGGAATTGATATCATACACCCGGATATTGAAATCGCGGGCAAAAAGCCGGCACTTTTGCTGGTTGGCAGCATATTTCTGATCAGATCCCGTTGGATTGCAGTCGAAAGTGAAGAAAGTTTTGTCGCTGTTCTCAATGACCAGCTGGTTATCCACCAGATTCTTCACCACATTTGCACCTCCAAAATCCCGGGCCAGACGAACATCAATACTGATATCGACGATCTCACCCGGTTTCACTGAATCCTTTCCCGAATGGGTAGCGATTATTTTCTCAATGATAGTCATCATTTCAATTAGAAATTAAAAATGAGAAATGAACAATTGGATTGAGCTTTCACTTTGCTTTGGAATTTTTTACGATGTAATACAGCATCTTAAGAAGTTCCTCGCAACCGGGCAACAAAGAATTCAGCTTTGCTTCATCAATGTATCCCGATTGATGCAGAAGTCGCAACCAATATTTTGTTTCACGAGCTTCTTTGTAAGCGATTCCCATCTTAGCAGAAAAATCTTTCTTCGAAAATCCGCCTTGCGCCTCCTCAATATTAGCACCAATAGAAGTTCCCGACCTCAAAATCTGTTTGGAAAGAATGTACTCGTTCTTTTCCTTCATCAAATACCGAGACAATTCCACAATTTTCAGTGCAAAGGCAAACGATTTCTCGACAACCTGATTTTCCTTCATTGTCCATTATTCATTTTGATTTTTCACTGTTCATTTTTCATTGCTCATTGCCTTAAAAGGCAGAAATGTCATAAAATCAGCATGGTGCACAATGTACGCCTCTGTAGTGCGTTTCACCATATCACCTTCACCCGCATGAGCAGCAATAATATGGCAGACTTCCGGTGGAACACCACAGGATTCGGCCAACGAAACACCCGAAAACGGATGTCTCAACAGTTTGCCATATTTTCCCTGAAAAGAATTCCCGTTTTCGTCCAGCTCATACTCCAGTAGTTTGCCTACATCGGCAAGAATAGCACCGGCGATCAGGACATCCATGTTGACCGGTAGCTCATTCTTGAAGAATTCGTTCATCTTCATACCACTTTCACGGGCAATGTGTACAACCGCCCGCTTGTGGTCCATGAAGCTGACTTTCAAATCCGGTCCGCAAAGAAGCGTGAACGGAATTCGGTGCAGATCTTCCGGCGTCAGCACGCTTCTTTCCAATGCCCGACGCCATGTTTCTGCAGTCTTATCGCGAAGCTCATCATCTTTAATCCAGAGCAGCTCCGGCCAAAGATCATATACTTGTTCCAGGTTGCTCATTACTTCAGTTTTTCAATGATAGCATCGGCCATCTGCTGTGTCGAAGCCGCACCTTTTTCAATCACATCGGGCCGTCCCGCCATCTTCATCATATCGTACGTGCGGACTTTACCCTCAGCCACCACTTCAGCAATGGCCTCACGGATTTTGATGGCTTTGTCGTTTTCACCGAGATGATCCAACATCATGCAGGCTGATTCAATCATGGCAATTGGATTAACAATCGAAACATCGTAATCGGCATATTTGGGTGCAGAACCATGCGTCGGCTCAAAAACGGCCACTTCGTCACCCATGTTGGCGCTACAGGCAAATCCCAAACCGCCAATCAATCCGGCAAAACCATCGGAAACAATATCACCGAACATGTTTCCGGCTACGATTACTCCGTAGTCTTCCGGATTTTTGGTCAACCACATCATCTGTGCATCGATGTTGGTATTCCAAAGAGCGATGCCGGAATATTCCTGTTGAATCTCTTTCGCCATCTTGTACATCATTCCCGAAGTTTCGCGAATCACATTAGGCTTCTCACAGAGCGTTACCGACTTATAGCCGTATTTTGCTGCATGAGCAAAGGCAGCGCGAAGAATGCGTTCAGTAGCTTTTTTCGTAAAGATTCGGGTCGAAACCGATAACTCATTCCGGGGAACCGAACCGAAGTTTTTCACAAACTTGGGATGCGTCATCAATGCATCGTAAACTTTGTCATCCGGATTACTCCATTCCACACCGCCGTAGAGGCCTTCTGTATTCTGACGGAAAATAACCACATCCACTTCCGGTTCTTCGACGCTGTTTTCTTTTCCGCGACGAATGAAGTTCAGCGGATTTCCCTTATAAGTATGGCACGGACGCATGCAGATATCGAGATTGAAATGCTGACGAAGGCCGACGATTGGGCTTGAGTATACCAGGCCTTTCTCCTTCAACTCGGGCGAAAGTTCGTTGAACGCCTCTTCCTTCGGTTTCGAAGTAATCGCTCCAAACAATCCAATTTTATGCTCTTCCAGAAGTTTAATGGTGCGCTCGGGCAGCGGATTTCCCTCTTTGCACCAAAACTCCCAGCCAATGTCACCTTCTACGTAATCGGCTTCAAATCCGGCTGCTTCCAGTACCCTGATGGCTTCGGGAAGGACTGTCTTTCCAATGCCGTCGCCCGGCATCGCTACGATGGTTCTTTTTGCCATAGTCAATTGATTTTTTGGCACACCACTGATTTTTGGCACTCAGAGGCGTTGCGCTCGTTTGTTTTTAAATCGGCTTGGTCACTAATATTGGTTCAATTTTCTGTTTTCTTTTCTTCTACCTGCCGCACCACGTCAATCACCGTTCCGTCCACCCATTTGATGGCTGCGATAATCTTGTCGGTAAAAACAGGCTTTTTCGGTTTTCCGCAAATGCGTTCCGCTTCCTCTTTCAACTCTTCGATGGTCCGAATAGGAAGACCTGAATCTTTTGCTTTTTCGATTAAATCTTTCCGCAACGGATTGATGGCGATGCCCCGTTCGGTTACGATTACATCAATGAGTTCGCCCGGTCCACAAAGTGTGGTTACTTCATCCACAATCACCGGGATGCGATCACGGAAAAGTGGCAAAGGAAGAATAACCGTCTTGGAGAAAAGGCAATTCTGCCAGCCACCAAGACCGTGCAGTAACTTGCCATCGGAGTGTGTCACCACATTGGCATTGAAATTCACATCCACTTCGGTAGCACCGAGAATCACCACGTCCACCAAACCAGCAAAATTTCCTTTACTGTGGTAGTTGTAACTGGTGAACGGACTGGTCCAGGTATGATTCGGATTATCGCGCATGGAGCGAACACCTTCCAAATCAAAGGTCTGTCCGTCGAGGATGTACTCCACCAAACCCTCTTCCAGCATTTCAACCAGGTACTTGTTACTCCCGCCACGGGCAAACCGGGCCTTAATACCTTTCCGACGCATGATTTCGCCAAAGTAGATCCCGATGGAAAGCGCGGTTCCTCCGGCTCCTGCCTGAAACGAAAATCCATCGCGAATGATGCCGGTGGCTTCACAAAATCTGGCTGTCATCTCCGCAATCAAAAGACGATCAGGGCTTTTGGTAATCTGCGTTGTTCCGGAAACAATCTTCTCCGGAATACCGATTTTCTCCACTTCAACAGTATAATCCACATAGTTTCCCTGAATTTGCCACGGCACACAGGGAAATGGCACCATGTTATCGGTTACCACAATAACTTTGTCGGCGTACTGCGAATCAGCTAAAGCGAATCCCAATAATCCACTAGCCGAAGGTCCATTCAGACCGTTAGCATTGCCAAACGGATCGGCGCAAGCTGCACCTATCACAGCAATATCGATCTTCACTTCACCGTCCTGCACCGCCTGGTAGCGTCCGCCATGCGAGCGCAGAACAGCCGTTTTTTTCATCTTACCTTCCGAACAAAACCGTCCAAGCGGTCCGTTCATGCTTCCTTCGATGTGGCTGATAGTGCCATCTTCCAGGTATGGAATCAAATGAGCATGGCACGGAAAAGATGCTGACGGATACCAACGAATATCTTTCACGCCTAGCTCTTTCACTACATCAAAAACCATGTTGGCAACCAGGTCACCATCACGAAAGTGGTGATGAGTCGAAATCGTCATGCCATCCTTAAGTCCGGCTTTCATCAGTGCTTCTTTCAACGAAGCAACCTGCTTATTTCCGTCAGCTGGGTAATCGGCATTGGTGGGAATTACCGGTGCATGTTTTTTTCCTTCCGGGCGATATTTTCCTACACCCATAAACGGCACGACCAGTTCGCCGTTGATTTCCGACGGAACGAGCCGTCCGACTGCGTTATATATCAGATCTTCATTCATGATTTTCTCTCCAATTGGTTGACAGTTTACCCGATTGAATGGCCAGTTCGATGGTGTGAACGGCACGTTTCACCACCGGGGCATCAATCATTTTCGAACCAAGAGCAACAACACCCAAGCCCTTTTCCCGAGCCTGTTCAAAAGCCACTACAATGCGTTTCGCCTTCTCAATTTCCTGTTCATCCGGGCTAAAACCTTCGTTGATGACCGGAACCTGACGCGGGTGAATACATCCCATTCCGGCAAAACCGAGCGCTTTCGATTCGAGTACATTGTTACGCAATGCATCCATGTCATCAATTTCAGAGAAAACCGAATCGATGGGCTGAACACCAGCAGCACGGGCGGCATTCACCACAGCACTACGGGCATAGAAGGATTCCCTTCCTTCTGTCGTTCGTTGAGCTCCCAAATCGGCCGTATAATCTTCCAGACCAATAGCCAACGCAGCGACATTTGGCGAAGCCGATGCAATCTCGTATGCGTTCACCACCCCCAATGCACTCTCAATAATTGGCATCAGGTAGATATCGGTGTTTTCCTGCCCCAATATTTTTTCGATGCGCTCTTCAACTTTCACAATCTGCTGGGCATTTTCGCACTTGGGAATCAAAATCAGGTTCACCTGCTCAGGAATGATACAATCCAGGTCTTCCAGTCCTGCCGGCAGTTGATTAATACGGACCATTCGTTCGGTATCACCAAAATCAACAACTCGTAAAGCATTACGAACCAACAATCTGGCCTCGACCTTTTTGTCCGGAGCTACCGAATCTTCCAAATCGAGAATGATACCGTCACTTCCGTAGATACCCGCATTGAGCATCAGCTTCGGATTATTTCCCGGTAGGTACAAACGGGTTCTCCGGGTTCGATCGCGGCGGGTCCGGTGAAGACGTCTTGTTTCAATAGGTAATGAAAAAGACTCTTCCGTTCCTGTGAGTTGGCGAATGGCTGATTCCAGGCGTGCTGCAGTGACAAACGGCAAAGCTCCCTTGTCTTCAATTTCCACCAACACATTCCGTAAATTGTAGTGAATCAACACTTCGTGACAAAGCTCCCGGATGGAATCACCATACAGGCTTTCAACTTTGCTTTGTAACCGGATTTCAGTTGCCTGATGCTCAGTCTTGGTAATCTGAATAAAACAGTCCGAGCGTACGCTGTCTCCACGGTTTCCGGCTGTTGCAGTCATGGGCATTTGGGTTAATGATTGACTAAATAATTATTCAGTACCCTCCTACTGCTACTTTCCGTCTAATGGGTGCTAAAATCGACTGAAAAGTTACCCAATTAAATTCCTGAAAATCCTGATAGTTATCAGGGATAAGCCCATGTTAAACAGCATACACAAGATTGTCGAAGAACATATAATATATCCGAAATAAGATTATCGCGCACGCATTTTATTTATAATTGCGTTATGACGATTCAACGTTACGAAACGTCATTTACATCCGTAGCTCCGGACTTCAAATCACGAAGAATTCCTCACTATCTGAATTTATTCCCAACCATAACATTTTTTAGGTTTTCTTCATGAATATTAAAGCAACGAATTCAATGCATTACAACATCTTCGCAGTAGAATTCTTTCAGTAAAAACCGAACTTTTACTATTTATGAGAGCATTGCTACTCGTTGCTATTTTACTTATTACCAGTACAGAATTGTTTGCCCAAAACAGGCCCGATTCGACCTTCCAATTCTCCGGTTTTATCTTCGACAAGGACTCCATTCCCGTAGAAGGAGCATACGTCATCAACTACCGGACCATGATGGGTATGGTAACAAACCAAGACGGCCATTTTTCGCTAACCTGCCAACCCGGCGATTCGCTGATGATTTCACATATTTCTTACGAAAGAAAAATCATCAAAATAAAAAAATACGATCTCATTGCTTCACCCAAGGTTTATTACATGCATTTTGCAGCTCACGAAATGAGTCCCCTGATTATCCAGCAGAATCCAAACAACATGAAATACTTTGCTAAAAACATCGACCAGATGAATAAGCAAATCAAAAAGATGGTGCAAAACATTCATCCCCGCAACGTTGGTGGCCCTGTTAACATGTCCACCAATCCGGCGCTGGGTGGTGGAGTCGGTATCAATTTTAGCCTGGCTGATGTCGCAACCATTTTTCAAAAGAAAAAAACACCTGATGACATCCGACGGGAAAAAGCCATTCATGAAGCCCATCGTACGATGATTCTCGATTCGCTTTTGCGAATTGGTGTTTACCACGAAGGAATCGTCGACAGCATCATGGCCACCCGCAACTGGGATTAACTTCATCTGTTTTTCATTGCCTGTTTTCAGTTCTCTTTCGTAATTTTAATACAGTAACCTGAAAAACAGACTCATGAAAAGGAACTCTGAAGCCATTCAAAACATCGTCACCCAACGAAAAAAAGCACACGAATTTTACCAGAAAAAATCGAAAGTCTACCAGGCTTTTGTTGAGATGGAGCAGCTCACCTACCGGGATGGCGCACTTGCAAAAAAGCATAAAGAACTGATTGCAACCGGAATTTCTGTGGTTATTAATTGTGAATCGTGCATGGAGTGGCACATCAAGCAAGCCATCGATTCCGGTGCGTCGCAGGAGGAAATTATCGAAGCCATTGAAGTAGGAATCGAGATGAGCGGTGGCCCTGGAACTGTATCTGCCCGTTTTGCCATGGATGTTCTGGATTTTTACCTTCATCAGGATAATGAAAGAACCGATCTTACATAACTTTTTAAAAGTTATCTCCAAAGATCCGAAATTGCTTAGATTTAGACCTGGATGTACGAATTTAACCTATATGCATATGAAACTGAAGCACCTTTCTACTTTGTATCTGATTGCCTTCTTGCTACTTGGCCTCTCTTCCTGTAAAAACAAGCCGGACGCCTCCAGCGACAACTCCGGGCAGATTGCAGTAATGGCCTACTATGCCGGCGATGCCAATAAAATTGACCAGTATAACCTTGGCGAGGTTACGCACGTCATTTATAGTTTCCTGCATCTGAAAGGAGACGAACTGGCTTACGACTCACCGGAAGACAGTCTGGGAGTCGCTCACCTGGTGGCACTAAAAGAAAAATATCCGGATTTAAAAGTCATGGTTTCACTTGGCGGCTGGGGAGGATGCAAAACCTGCTCCGAAGTTTTTTCGACTCCCGAAGGACGCAAAACATTTGCCCTTTCGGTGAAGAGAATCCTCGATAATTCCGGTGCCGACGGACTCGACCTGGATTGGGAATATCCCTCCATCGAAGGATTCCCGGGCCATCAATTCCTTCCGGAAGACAAGGACAACTTTACGGCCCTGGTAACAACCCTGCGAGAAACGCTTGGTAAAAAAGCCATCATTAGTTTTGCTGCGGGCGGTTTCCAGCAGTTCCTCGAAAACTCCATCGACTGGAAAGCAGTGATGCCGGAAGTCAACTACGTAAACCTGATGTCGTACGATTTGGTTAACGGCTACAGTAAAGTGACGGGCCATCATACGCCGCTCTATTCCAATGCATCGCAAACTGAATCGACCGATAACGCGGTGAAATACCTGGAGAAAGCCGGAGTTCCTTCCAATAAGATTGTGATCGGTGCAGCTTTCTATGCCCGCGTTTGGAAAGGCGTGAAGAATGTCGATAACGGCTTGTACCAGGCCGGCGTTTTCAAACAAGGTGTTGGATACGACAAGTTTGATTCTATTTTATCGCCACAACAAGGCTTTAAGGCGCATTGGGATAGCGTAGCACAGGCTCCGTACATGTATAATGAAAAAGACAGCTTGTTCGCTACTTACGACGATCCGAAATCGGTAGCCTTAAAAACAAAATACGCCATTGATCAACATCTAGGAGGTATCATGTTCTGGCAGCTTGCCAACGATAAAATGAAGGATGGTCTGCTGGATGCAATCTATAAAGCCAAAGAAACAGCAGAAAAATAAAACACATTATTAGTTGAGCTCCAAAACGCATCGATTTTCTTCGGTGCGTTTTTTATTTGTCAAATGGGTATTTTCATTTTTTCCCATTCAAAAAATCTGATTGAAAACAAGTTATCTGAACACCTGTTTTCGGGCATCCTTTATGTTGAAAGCTTTCCGGTTCATTTCACTATTTTTAACATCGCTGGTTGCCTCACAGGGGTTTCCGGCATGAACACGATTCATTAACCGACAAAAAAGTGAACCCGTGAAAAAACAATCGCTTTTCCTCTTGACTATGATCATTCTACTGTTTGCTCCTGCTATGAGTCAGGCACAGGCCGGTAGTCCAATTCCGGCAACAACCGTAAATGACGTCCTTCAGAAACTAACCAAAAAATATGGTGACAGCACCGCTGAACGAATGGAACGCGGTGTAAAGCATGCCGCATCGCTTTGGCGAAAAGATGACGGTTCAGCAAAAGAGTTTACCTCATTTTGCCTAGATAATTACATCAACGATGCGGCTCAGCGTGAAGCTTTTTTCAAACGTGTCAGCCAGTATTTCGAGGCAATGTATGGCCATTTCGATGAAATAACACTTGCCTTACAGAAAAACGTTCAATTAGCTACCGGCCCAATGCTCCCCATCGACAAAATGTTTGCCGGCTACTCGGTCGGCTCGCATATGCTGTCGGACCTCTATCGGAACAAAATTGCTTTTGCCGTTGCGCTCAACTTTCCCTACTATCCGTTAGCCGATAAGGAAAAATTTGCACCAATGTGGAGCCGTGAAGAATGGGCTTACGCCAGGTTAGGCGATGTTTTCTCTGCACGTGTTCCGGCTGAACTGGAACAAGCTTACGCCGAAGCGAACACAAAAGCCGACCTGTACATTTCGGAATACAACATCGAAATGGGACATTTGCGTACCGACGACGGCCAGCAACTGTTCCCGGACGATATGGTACTGCTGTCGCACTGGAATCTTCGCGATGAAATTAAGGCTGATTATGCCGATAAAGAGCAAGGTCCGAAAAAGCAGGATATGATTTACGAGGTGATGAAACGAATCATCGATCAGGATATTCCCGAGAAGGTAATCAACAATCCGGCTTACGAATGGAAACCTTTTGCCAATAAGCTTTACAGCAACGGTAAGGAAATTGCTTTTAAACCGGAGCCTAATACCCGTTATCAGCAAATCCTGAACAACTTCCATGCATTGCGCGCCATCGATGCGTATTATCCGGATATGGACACGTACTTCAAACGGAAATTTTCGGGCGAAATGGAAATTCCGCAACCGGAAGTGGAAGCGTTGTTCGATACCTATCTTCGTTCTCCGGAACTGAAACAAATCGGCGAGTTAATTGCTGAACGACTGGGACGTCCGCTTCGTCCATACGACATTTGGTACGATGGTTTCAAAGCACGTAGTTCCATCCCTGAGCAGACACTCAACGAAAAAACCGAAGCGTATTACCCCGACCCAAAAGCATTCAAGGAAGATATGCCGAATCTACTGAAACAATTGGGCTGGTCGGATGAACGAGCAAACTTTATCGCTTCCAAGATCGCTGTCGATCCGGCCCGAGGTTCCGGACATGCCTGGGGCGCACAGATGATTGGTGAAAAATCGCATTTGCGCACACGCATTCCTTCTACCGGAATGAATTACAAAGGATACAACATTGCCGTTCACGAGTTTGGCCATAATGTGGAGCAGACTATCTCGCTCTATAACATGGACTACTACATGATGCACGGCGTTCCGAACACCGCCTTTACCGAAGCGTTAGCATTTATTTTCCAAAGTCGTGACTTAAAACTGTTAGGTATTACCGACGATAATCCTCAGGCCAAATACCTGAATGCGCTCGATAATGGCTGGTCGCTGATGGAAATTATGGGTGTGGGAATGGTTGATATGAAAGTTTGGAAGTGGCTGTACGCGCATCCAAACGCTGATTCAGCTGAATTGAAAACGGCTGTCATCAATATCTCGAAAGACGTTTGGAATACCTACTTCTCGCCGGTTTTTGGGACGAAAGACGAACCGATTCTGGCCATCTATTCTCATATGATTTCCTATCCGTTGTATCTGCCTGCTTATTCGTATGGTCAACTCATCGAATTCCAGCTGGAAGAATACCTGAAAGGAAAGAACTTCTCAGACGAGATCGATCGCATTTATGAACAAGGCCGTCTGACACCACAGCAGTGGATGGAAGAGGCTGTTGGACAAAAAATTTCAGCTCAACCTGTTTTGAATGCCGTGGACGAAGCACTGAAAGCCATTAAATAGCCTGCTTTTCCTAACAAAAACAGGGCACCTCCGCTGATGAAGGTGCCCTGTTTTATTTTGCTTTTATTCTTTAGCTAGCCTCTACCCTGATAATGAATTCCGGCGTGTTCCCGAATACTATCCAGTGTTTTCATTAACTCAAAACTTCGGCTGTAGGGCATCACTTCACTCTCTTTTTTGCCTTCATTCAAGCATTTCATCACTTCCACTGCTTCCAGCTTCATACCGCATTCATCACCTTCCCAGCTATAATGAACTGGCTCGGTTCCCCGCGAACGGGTCTCCAATTGTTGATGTAAAATTCCTCTCCGGGTAATACGTAGTATGCCTTTTTCACAAAAGATATCGCAACCCGGTCCGGACGCTGTATAAAACGAAGAATAAAGCGATGCAAACACACCATCCGGATAGTCGAACCGCATAGTAAGGCTGGTATCGATGCCACGGTCAGTTAGTGCAGCTGACGCAGATATATCTTTCGGAGAACCTAAAAACCAAAGCGCATCGAACACGGCATACAAACCTATGTCCAGCAGTGAACCGCCTCCAAGTTCGGGATTAAAAAGTCGTCCCTGCGGATCGTAAGGGGCAGTATTAAATCCGAACCAGCCATGTAAGTACTGAATTTTCCCCATCTCGCCCGATTCGATAATCTCTTTCGCTTTGCGGTATGAAGGTTGAAACGGAGTAACAAAGGCTTCCATCAGTAATACATTGTTCTTCCGGGCCACCTCAAACATTTCAATCACCTCCTTCAGGTTCAGCGATAGTGCTTTCTCGCACAGCACATGCTTTCCCTGATTCATGCACATAATAGCATGTTCGGCGTGATGCGAGTGCGGAGAAGCCACGTACACTACCTCTACATCCGGATCGGCAGCCAGCTCTTCGTAGCTTCCGTATGCTTTATTCACATGAAAGTCGGCGGCAAATTCGTCCGATCTGGCCTGATTACGTGAACCGACCGCAACTATTTCAGCATTATCGAGGGTTTGTAATTCCGTAGCAAATTTTCGGGCAATCCGTCCGGGAGCAAGAATTCCCCATTTCCAGGTTTTCTTCATAGCTAATTTTGTTTTGCATAAAATTAAAAAATCAGCGATGAATCCCCAAAGTTAGCTCGGGTGAAACACATGAACATCATCTTGCTACTCTTAGCCGATAACTCCCAACTCAATGGATTTTTATGCTTCAAATTGAACACTAAATCTCTTCATCCTGTTCTTTAATAGGATGAAATACTTCCAGACCAACCATTTTCATTCCTAAACATTAAAAACATTAGCTTATGCAGGAAATATTCAGCAGTGACTTTTGGACCAAAGCCGCCACCACTCTTGTCGACTGGGCGATTAATAATGTTCCGTCCATTATCATCATTATCCTACTCTTTTTGATAAGCATGCGATTGCTGCATTTTTTGGTTAACAAGCTACACGGGCTTATCCTAAGAAGAGCCATGAAAGGTGATAACCAAAGTAATTTAGAAGCCGAAAAAAGGACCAACACCCTGATGGGGATTGTTCGCGGCGCCGGGAAGATTATTATCTGGATCATCTTCCTGATGATCTTACTGGGCAAATTCGGAGTCGATATCGGTCCCATTCTGGCTAGTGCCGGAATTGTCGGACTGGCTGTGGGTTTTGGTGCCCAGGAATTGGTTCGCGACTTCATTTCCGGTTTTTTCATCTTGCTCGAAGATCAAATTCGCATCGGCGACGTAGCCATTATCAACGGAACCGGCGGTGTCGTCGAAAAGATAGAGCTGCGTACCATTACCCTGCGCGACTTTTCGGGTGTGGTGCACATCTTCCAAAACGGAAAAATCAACTCGCTTTCGAACATGACCAAAGAGTGGTCGGCCATGGTTTTCGACATCGGCGTTGCTTATAAAGAAGATATCGACCAGGTGATGGATATTATGAAGGAAGTAGGTGCCGATATGCAACAGGACAATGAATTCAAGGATAAAATTCTGGAACCGATTGAGGTTGTCGGGCTCGACCAATTTGGCGACAGCGCGCTGGTAATTAAAGCCCGGCTGAAAACACAACCGATTCAGCAGTGGGCCGTTGGCCGCGAATACCGTCGCAGGCTGAAAATAGCTTTCGATAAGGTCAACATCGAAATCCCGTTCCCCCATACCACTATCTATTGGGGAGAGGAAATCGCCCCGCTTCAGCTGCAGCTTAACAAAGCAGAGAAACAAATGAGCCAGCCGGTAAACAATTAATCGACCGGGATGCAGAAATATTTTGATCGGGATGAAAATATTTCTGCATCCCGATCAAAATAAAAAAGGATCGCGGAGGAAAATCAATGGACTCCGTAATCCTTTTTTTGAGTAGCTAAACAGCTATTTCCTGCGAAAGCGCGGAAGCTATTTTTTTCAATCACGAAAACGTTTCAGCAAATCGTCATAAGCGTCAATGCGGCGATCGCGCAGGAACGGCCACCAACGACGCACATTTTCTGAACGTTCCAGGTCAATATCCACCAACAAATTGGCTTCCGAGTCGTTTGGAGCGGTTGTCAACAGTTCGCCCTGTGGACCGGCCACAAAGCTGTTTCCCCAGAACTGAATTCCCTTGGTTTGACCGGAATGATCAGGCTCATGCCCTACCCTGTTCACCGAAATTACCGGAAGTCCGTTTGCCACGGCATGCCCGCGCTGTGAAATCATCCACGCATCAAGTTGACGTTGTTGTTCATCTTTCGGATCGGATGATTCCCATCCAATGGCCGTAGGATAAATCAGCACTTCGGCACCAGCCAAAGCCATCAAACGGGCCGCTTCAGGATACCATTGGTCCCAGCAAACCAACACACCTAAACGTCCAACCGATGTATCAATCGGCTCAAAACCCATATCGCCCGGCGTGAAATAAAACTTTTCGTAGTAAGCCGGGTCATCGGGAATATGCATTTTCCGGTATTTCCCGGCAACGGAACCATCTTTCTCGAAAACTACCGCCGTGTTATGATACAAACCGGGCGCCCGCTTTTCAAACAGCGAAGTGACGAGCACAATGCCATGCTTTTTCGCCAATTTACTGTAATGTTCCGTCGACGGACCCGGAATCGGCTCCGCCAAATCAAACTGACAGGTTTCTTCCGTTTGACAGAAATAAAGACTGTTGTGTAACTCCTGTAATACGACCAATTCAGCGCCTTCTTTCGCGCAAATGGCAATATTTTCCGTCAATTTATCGATGTTGCTTTGAATGTTTTCAGAATTCTTCTGCTGAATCAGTCCGGCTTTTATCGTCTTGCTCATAACTCTCAGTATTTTCTAATTCTTAAAGCACACCTTCCGGGAACTGCATGGTGACACAGTGCAGCGAACCATGTTGTTTGATTAGCGGTAAACAATTGATGCCGATAATCTCCCTGTCGGGGAAAGCGTCCTGCAGTATTTTTTGGGCTTCCTCATCCTTCTTTGATCCGTAAAACGGAAGGAGAACCGCATTGTTCATGATCAGAAAATTGGCGTACGTCGCGGGTAACCTGCCTTCGTCATCGTAAACAGCATCAGCCATTGGCAGTGCCAGCAAACGATATGGTTTTCCATCTAACTTCGTGAATGATTTCAATTCATCCTCCATTCGCTGCAAAGCACCAAAATGCTCATCTTCCGGATCGGTACATTTTACATAAGCAATGGTTTCTGCATCACAAAAACGGGCCAGCGTGTCCACATGACTGTCGGTGTCGTCGCCGGCCAGATAACCATTGTTCAGCCACAAAACCCGTTTCAAACCGAAAATCTCTTTCAGCAAGTGCTCAATTTCCTTTTTGTTCATGTGTTCGTTCCGGTTGGGCGACAACAAACATTCAGCCGTTGTCAATACGGTTCCTTCTCCATCCGATTCGATGGCACCACCTTCCAGCACAAATTCCAGAAAGTTTGCGTATCCGGCATTTGCCGAAAAAGCTTCTTTGCTAAACAAACGACGGGTAATTTGATTATCATGATTCGACGGAAATTTCTGGCCCCAGCCGTTAAAACGGAAATCATATAATATTGGGGCACCATCACGAAAAACCGTAATGGGACCATGATCTCGTGCCCACGTATCATTCGACGGCACTTCATAGAAATGCACGTTGGCAAGATTAATGGCTGCCAGCTTTTCTTTTAATTCACTGGCATCCGGACAAACAATCAACAGTTTTTCACGTGCTGCAATTTCTTCTGCTATAGTTATAAAGCTCTCCTCTACTTCGTCCAGCATTTCCGACCAATCTGTTCCGGCGTGAGGCCACGTTAGCATCACACCACTCTGTGGATACCACTCGGCCGGTAAGAAGGTATTTGCACTTGCTTTCATCATGGCGCAAATGTAGAATTTTTCGGTTATTGCTTATCGCTCTGAAAAGCGGATAATACCTCTTTCAGGAACGTATCATCACTGAAATGCTCCAATGAGAATCCCAGCCGAACCACCACTAGCTTTTTCGATGGCATGATGAAAATACGTTGTCCCCGGTGACCATCGCAGTAAAACATGTCTTCCGGGGCATCCGGGATTGACTTATCACGATTAAGCCAGAACTGAGCGCCGTAGTTCCCTGTGGAAGCAGGAGCCGGTGTCCGGGTGTATTTTACCCACTCCGGCGAAACAATGGTATCGCCCTGCCAAACGCCGTTATTCAGGTACAACAGACCAAAACGGGCCCAGTCGCGAGCCGTAGCGTAACCGTACGATGAACCAACAAAGTTCCCGGTCGCATCGGTTTCCATGAGCATACTGCGCATCCCAATTTTGTTAAATATTTCCTTGCGGGGAAAATCCAAATATTTGTCGTCGTTGCCAATAATGTGACGAATCATTCCCGAAAGGATATTAGTCGTACCGGAAGAATAATACCACTGCGTTCCCGGTTTCACACCGTAAGGTGCTTTTACTGCGGCTTTGTATACATCTCCTTTTCGGTAAAGCATCACGGTTACGTCCGATACATTCCCGTAGTCTTCGTCCCACTTCAAGCCGCTGCTCATGTGCATCAGGTTGCTGACGGTGATATTTTTCCGCTCGTCATTTTGCCACTCAGGGATGGGTGCCGGTTCATTCACATCCAGTTTATCTTCGCGACTTAACACTCCCAACATCGTATTAATAATACTTTTGTCCATCGACCAGCCCCACATCCGGGTTTCCGGGGTAATGCCTTCTTTGGTCCAGTATTCCTCCCCAACCAATTGATTCTTATAAACCACAACCACAGCGGCGGTCCGTTTCAAATCTTCATCACCGTGATCGAAAGCATCATCCATTGCTTTCTTCAGTTTGGTGTAATTAATCTCCGGAAATATGGTATCCTTCAGCTGGTCTCCGTTCGGCCAGGCTACTTCAAACGGATCGGCTGGTTGCGGAGCTAATTGCTGATGCGATTCTGCTCTCACTTTACTTTCCGGCATATCGCCAACCAGCGTACACCCCAGCCCCTCACGATAAACGGCAGTTTGATGGGCCATTCCCAGGAAGGAAGTCGTTACGGTCTTCTTCTTGTAATCAATCTTGCTATGTGTGTATTTCACTATCGAATAGTCCAAATCCTGTGCAATCACCTGATCTGCATTTCTGTGAGCGACAAAAACTCCGGAGGCCAAACATTTAGCTCCGTATCCCGTCGCGATATAAAATCGTGGATACTGCCAGGCAACCAATGCTACCAAGGCAAGAACAATCACAACAGGAACAATCCGTTTCAACTTCATATGTCAAAATTTTATGTTTCAAACCAAAGATAATGATAAATCCGTGACCGCTTAATGAGTCATCACACAACAAATGCATCCCAATATTCTTACTATCGATTTTTTTTTAATTTTGAATTTCAAATTGCCAGGCAAACCAAAGATTACATGAAAAAGGCACAAACCTTCCATTTAACTGAAGTTACCGACGCACCAACCCGTAAAGAATTTCTGACACTTCCGGTGAAGCTTTATGCTCAAGACAAAAACTGGTCGCACCCGCTTGATAACGACATCAGGGAAATATTGGACCCGAACCGGAACAGGTTGTTAGCTCACGGCGAAAGTCAATGCTGGATTTTGAAGGATGACACCGGAGAAACGGTTGGTCGCATTGCTGCCTTTTATGAAAAAGAATCGTCCGACCAGAATGAGCAACCGACCGGAGGCGTAGGTTTTTTCGAGTGCATCGATAATAAAGACGCTGCTTTTATTTTGTTCAACGCCGGAAAAGAGTGGCTAAAAGAACGGGGAATGGAAGCAATGGACGGCCCGGTTAGTTTGGGCATGCGCGATTCCTTCTGGGGTTGTCTGGTTGATGGATTTCATGAGCCTGTGTATAACATGCCTTATAATCTCCCCTACTACCGTGAATTATTTGAAGCGTACGGCTTTCAGGACTATTTCCAGCAACATACCTATTGGAGGAAATTTGAGCCGGGAGGGTTGCACCCGGCCATCCGAAGGCGCGCCGATTACCTACTCAGTCAACCTGAATATCAGGTAAAAATGATAGAAAAAGGCAACAAGCAATTTGCCTACGATTTCAGGGAAATTTATAATAAAGCCTGGGCAGAATTCAACGGAATCAAAGGACTGACGGACAAGGAAGCCATGGAGTTGTTGAAATCCATGGCACCGATAATGGACGAACGATTGGTGTATTTCGCCTATCACAACGAGCAGCCCATCGGTTTTTTCATCATGATGCCGGATATTGGGCAGATTATTCGCCGCTTCAAAGGCAAATGGAATTGGTGGAATAAGCTGAGATTCTTCTACCATCTGAGAATGGCCAAATCAATTGACCGCGTCATTGGACGCATCTTTGGTGTCGTTCCCGAATTTCAGGGGAAAGGTGTAGAAGGTGCGATGGTGATTGCCTTCGAGAAGGAAGCCATGAAACCATCATTTCCATACAAAACACTGGAATTAAACTGGATTGGCGATTTCAACCCGGTGATGATGAAGGTCGCTGAATTCATCGGTGGCAAAATATACAAAACACACGTGACCTACCGCTACCTTTTCGACCGGACAAAGGAATTTAAGCGGGCACCGAAAGTAAATATGCCGAAAAGAAAACCGGCAACCACTTCTTCCTGATTTCTCCCGTCAATTCCTACTTTTGCAAAGATGAATAGCAAGAGCGTACTTCTGGGGATGAGCGGCGGAACGGACAGTTCGGTAGCAGCCATGCTATTGAAAGAGCAAGGATATGAAGTGACGGGAGTAACCTTCCGTATGTTTGACAATGATGAGCAGGAACCTGAATTCATCGCGGAAGCAAAAGCATTAGCCGAAAACCTTCAGATTTCCCACTATGTGATGGACATCCGGGAAGCGTTTGAGCAAACCGTTATTCATTATTTCGAAAATGAATACCTGGCGGGAAGAACACCGCACCCTTGTGTATTTTGCAATAATCACATTAAATGGGAATACCTTGCGCAAAAAGCAGATGAACTTGGCATCAACCATTTAGCAACCGGTCACTATGCCTGCATCATTCAGACCGGAAATAAATTCTTTATTTCTCGCGGGAAAGATCCTGATAAGGAACAATCCTTCTTTCTTTGGGATTTGCCTCAAAAATACCTTCAGCGCATTGTTTTCCCGTTAGGAGAATTGAATAAAACAGAAGTACGCGATATAGCAGCCGGCAGAGGTTTTAAAAAGGTGGCTGGAAAAAAGGACAGCATGGGTATCTGTTTTGTTCCGGGCGACTACCGGCCTTTTCTAACACAAAGATTAACGAACAAACAACTTCTTCCCGGGCCCGGAAATTTTGTTTCAACGGCAGGAGAAATAATCGGTCGTCACAAAGGATACGTTTATTACACCATCGGGCAACGGCGGGGTTTGGGCATTCATCTGAACAAGCCGTTGTATGTGACTGCGATTCGGCCGGAAACAAATGAGGTTGTCATCGGAAGCCGAAAGGATTTAATGACCAATCGGATTTTGCTGAAGGACTACCATCTGGTAGATTCAGAAGTAGCGCTCAATAATGAATTAATAACCAGGATTCGATACCGAAAACAAGCCACTCCCGCAACTCTTCATATTCTGAACCAGAACTACCTTGAAGTAAGACTTTCCGAATCCATTGTCAGGGAAGCAGCCGGACAAACAGCTACGTTTTACCTGAATGATAAAGTTTTAGGAGGTGGCTGGATTGTTGACGAAATGCAAGAAGATTAAAGCGAAACTCCTTTATTCATGATTATTCCGGGCATTGGAATCAATTCGTGTAACACCGCCTGAGACAATGAACTTCATGGCTTCGGCCGGAGGAATTTCCAATCTTTTCACCCGTTTTACCGGAACGAAAAATAACTCGCCGGCAAAGCTATAGGCTAGCGGAAAATACACAGCGACTTTTTCCTCCAGGCCAATTTCTTCCAATGATTCCTGTGTAATAAACCCAACTTTCCAGATATCTTCAGACTCGCTCATTAAAACCATCACCGGCGAATTGAACTTCTTTTCTTTGCCAACAAATGCCGAAAACAGATCTTTCAGCGACGAGTAAATCAGGTTCAGAAAAGGTGTTCTCTCTAAAATTCCATTGAAAAAATTACGGAAAGGTGTTGCAACAATGCTTTCACCAACGAAACCGAGAATAACCAGCAAAACAAATATGATGAGGATTCCTAGTCCGGGCACACGGAAACCAATCCAGTCATCGAGATAAGTGCTCAACAGGCCGTCGGTGATATCGAAAATCTCAAAAACAAAGTAAATGGTCAAGGCCAGCGGTGCGACCATCAAAAGGCCCTGTAGAAAATAGGTGACCAGCTTTTTCATTGCTTCCGGCTTTTACAGTTTTAACAGCTGCAAAGTACGAATTTGCGCCTGTCCAAACGCTCTCTTTTCGTTAACAATGCAATAAGTTAATAACAACCATTCCGTTAAAAGTCGATGGTTGTAATGACTAAAAGCATCACGATGCTTATTTTTTAATCTACTTTCTTTCAGTTACTGAAGATATTTGGCATATTGCATATTGTAATACAACGATTTGTGATGAAGAAGAATGCCCCGGAAAAGTGGATAAAGGCCAAACTGACGGCAGGATTCCTGATTGTGTTTGTGATTGCTCTTTTGTTTTTCGGTATCAGCTATGTAAGCGTTGTTCGGGTAATCAAAAACCAGTCATATAACGACAGCTTCCCCCAGAAAATGGTACTTCTCAACAGGGTGCTTTCGCAAATGATTGAAGCGGAAGGATATGGCCGGATTTACGGTATCACCGAAGATCCGAAATTCAAGGAACTCTATCATAATAAGCGCGACTCTATCGAAATATTGGTAAACGATTTGCACCAGTATTTTAACGATTCGCTGGCGCTAAGTCAGATTGATACCATCCAGGGATTGTTCGCAGAGAAAGAACAATTGATGGAAAGTCTGATTCAAATCAACATCATCAATAAATACCGGAAACAATACGGAGAGCTAATCAGTGTTATTCCCGACACGCTGGAATACGAAATCACCACCACCAAATACACCTCCACGTTTGTCGACTCCATGGAGAAAAAAGGAGCTCCGATAAAACGCAATACGCTTCAAAAACTTTCTGATTTCCTTACAGGAAAAAAACCGGAACCAACAAAATACAAAGTTCCGGTCATCGAACAACGGGTCGATTCATCAAAAACGAGTCACGTCCGGAAAGATTCCACGTTAATTCAAATCAAGCGGGAACTATCACAATTCCAGGCGCAGCAAGCCAGATTTAACAGAGCGCTGAGTACTCAAGAGCAACAGTTGGTTAAGCTCGACAACCAGATTATGAACAAAATTCGGGAAGTTGTACAATCGCTCGAAGACGAAGCTTTCCACATGTCCGCCGTAAAGAGTCAGGAGATGGAGCAAATGCGGGGAAAAACCTTCAACCAACTGATTTATCTGGGAATTTCAGCGTTAATCATCTTTGCCTTATTCATTCTTTGGGTTAACCGTGACATTTTGCGCAGCCGCCGATTGAACGATCAGTTACGCTCGTCGAAGGACAAGGTAGATGAATTGCTGAAAGTAAAAGAGCAATTCCTTGCCAATATGAGCCACGAGATTCGGACACCGCTTACCTCTGTCATTGGCTTCGCGGAATTGCTTTCTGAAGGATTGGCCGACAAACCCCAGGCAAACATGGCTAAAACGCTACTTAGCTCAGCCCGTCACCTTCACCGGATGGTGAATGAGATTCTCGACTTTTCGAGAATAGAAGCAAACATGGTCAACCTGAGCGAAGATGAGATTGAAGCGAACGAGTTGATGAAAGAAGTCTTCGAAGAGATGAAGCTGGCTGCCCAGAACAAAAAAATTGGTTTCAGTTTCGAAGTCGAAGAAGGACTGCCCGATTTCAGCACCGACCGGATGCGATTGAAACAAGTGCTCATCAACCTGGTTGGAAACGCGATTAAGTTTACACAGGAAGGATACGTTAAATTCACCGTCAAACGGGAGGATCATAAACTGGCCTTTGCCGTTACCGATACAGGTATTGGTATTCCGGAAGACCAAAAAGAGGAAATTTTTGAAGAATTCTCCCAAGTCGATAACTCGAAAACGAAACAGACCGGCGGAACAGGTTTAGGACTCTCGATTAGCCGCAGACTAATTAAATTAATGGGAGGCGCTATTTGGCTGGAAGGCGAAGAAGGCAAAGGAAGTACCTTCCACTTTACCATTCCGCTGAAAGAAGCTACCGGCAATCAACTGAAGGATGAAGTCATAACGCCCGATTTCCTTGCTGGAAAAAAGGTACTTTGTATTGATGATGACCCATTGGTACACCAGTTGCTGGAAGCGCTCATTCGTGATATGAACGGTGAAAAAACTTCGGCCTACACACCTGTTGAAGCCCTGAATTATCTTAAAAAAGAAACTTTCGATTTGATTGTTTCCGACGTACAAATGCCGGATACCGACGGGATTTCGTTAGCCAGAACCATCCGCAAAGAATTCAGTTCGTACACACCGGTATTGATTCTCACTGCCAATCTGAGTGAAAGCCGCATGGAAGAGATTTCTCAGATCGAAAATGTGTGGGCCATGCCGAAACCATTTACCCGTATTTCTTTGGCCCAAAAGTTCCATGCCATTCTCAACGGAAAAGATATCGAAGACCTCGAGCGAAAAGAGAGGACACAGGCAAGTTTCAGCCTCGATGAGATCAAAACCTTTTCAGGCGATGACGATGGCCTGCTACGCACTGTAACAGAAACATTCATCCTCAACGCAGACGAAAGTATTGCATCGCTGAAAAAAATGGAGAAAGAAAATGATGTGCCGGGAATAAGAAAAACCGCTCATAAGATGTTGACCGGCTTCCGGCAATTTGCCATTTCGGATGGAGTCGTTATTCTGAAGCATTTGGAAACAGTAGAAGATGATCCCTCCAAGCGGGATACCATACGCGCATCCATTATTGCACTGAGTCAGTTATGGAATGATGTCAGGGCACTTATCAACGAAGAAGTATTGTCTTAGAGCTCGATGTCGTACAAATGAAGTTTATTGTACAGCGTTTTTCTGTCGATACCCAGCAATTTGGCCGTCTTGGTTTTGTTGTAACGTGTTTTCTCTAACGCCTGCAAAATCGCCTCTTTCTCGGAAATATTCTTAATCTCTTTCAGGTCGTTGACCGGTTGAGCATTTTCCGGCTGGCTTTTCACAGAGTTGTTGCGGTAGATTTCTTCAGGAAGTACTTCGCGGTTGATTTTCTCATGTTTGCAAAGCAGAACAGCTCGCCGAATAACATTCCTCATTTCTCGCAAGTTGCCCGGCCAATCGTATTGAGTAAAAATGCGTTTAACTTCATCGTCAAATCCAATTATTGACTTCCCGAATTCAGCCACGGCATCTTCGAGGAAAAACTCTGCAAACATCATCAGGTCACCGTCTCTCTCATGCAAGGGAGCTAAAGTCAACGTAAACTCATTCAAACGATGGTATAAATCTTCGCGAAAGCGACCTTCGTCGACGGCTTGTTTCAGATTCTCATTCGTTGCTGCAATTATCCTCGCTTTAATCGGGAATTCACTATTTCCGCCCACTTTGCGCCCCATTCGCTCCTGAATAGCCCGCAAAAGTTTCATCTGTACATCGTAAGATAGATTGCCAATCTCATCGAGAAAAATAGTTCCCTCCCCCACTGCTTCGAAGTGACCCGTCTTATCGTTCACTGCTCCTGTAAACGAACCTTTTACATGACCAAACAACTCACTGGCAGCAATATCGGGGTGCAACGCGCCACAATCGACCGCTACAAACGGTGCCTTTTTCCGTTTACTCAACTCGTGAATCCGGCGGGCAACATATTCTTTTCCTGTACCGCTGTCACCTATAATCAAAACCGAAATGTCAGTCGGCGCAACTACGCGGATATGCTCTTCTGTTCTTTTGGATTCCTCACTGCTCCCTACCAGAAATTTTCGACCATTTTGCACTGGTTCTTTTGTCTTCTTTTCCTGTGTTTCACGCTTTTTCAGTCCCTCTTTAATAACGTGAAAAAGTTCATCGGAATTAACAGGCTTGGTCACATATTCAAATGCCCCCAACTTAACAGCTTCAACAGCTACCCTAATATCAGAATAGGCGGTAATAAGGATGACAACTGTCGCAGGCGTAATTTTCTTACTCTCTTTTAACACATCAATACCGGTTCCATCAGGCAAGCGGTAATCGGTTAAAATTAAGTCATAGGAATTCTTTGCCAATGATTGACTGGCTTTCTCATAATCATGTGCCGTATCGGCATCAAAGCCTTTTCGTTTTAAAAACCCCTGCAATAACATGCAGAAGGAGGTATCGTCATCAACAATCAGTAATCGGGGCATGTCCATTAATATCAGGCAAAGATTATCGGTAAAAAAATCGGTTCGCGAATAAAGATAAAATTTTTAGGTCGAAACCCTTTTATTCAACGCGCAAAAGGTAAATGATATTATACAATTAAAAAATAAAAAAGCGGATTGTTCAAACAACCCGCTTTTATGTGAAAAACTTTAAATCGGTAGGATTTCTGACCTACCTTAGTGAATTCTCTCAAAACCTAATTTATAAGAACGCTTGACGTTACTCTGTTTAAACAATGGGAGCAGAATCGGCAGCCATCCCCCTTTTTTATGGCTGCCTTCATCTTTTCCCGGTCTTTCATGAGCAGTCAATAAAAATTTTGTGCCGTTTGTACCAGGATGAACAACCGGGTAATATCCCACCATTACACCGGAAGTTTTTATATTCCTGTTATTTCCGACACATCTTGCGATAATAAACCTAAACCTAAATTCTGAATGTGTCGTCAATTGAAGCTGCCCCATAGCGGCCAACCGTGCCAGGAAAACCACCCGGGAACAGCTTTGACTAAACAATACAAGTATGAACGGTATTTAGAAATCTACGATTTAAAGTTTGTTCGTGAACAGTAAATGTCCGTAGTGTCTTCACAATTGGTTTTTTATTTATTACTGGAATTTACTGCTCCAAAGCTTACCGGATTATGATTCCGGCTCGTATTTACTACCATCTTCATTGTAGGTGGCAGTCATGTTCTGTCCATTTAACTGGAGAACTACTTTATATACTTTTGATCCATCTTCTGTGGTCGCAACTGAAGCCTGGCTGATTATGGCATCTTTGTAGTCGTTGGCAACAGATTTGGTTACCGCTTCCGGCAAATCAGCCACATCAACCGAAATGAATTTCAGTTCCGATTCCATCACAACAGATGAATTCGTTGTTTTAGAAACTGAATTGGCAGCATTAGCGACATAGCCTGTGCCAAGAGCAAAAACTAAAACCAATGGGATTAATACTTTCTTCATAACTAACTCGTTTTAATACAATTGTTAATATTTAGAAATTTGCTGGTGATTTGAGTCTTTTTATTTAATTGATTTGATAACGTGAGCCATCTGCTTTAAACATGATCGATTCTTCCCGGCCTTCCACGTTCAAAATCACTTTGTACAATTTTGTTCCATCACTCAAATTAGCCACATAAGCCCCGGTAATCGTTGCATCTTTAAACTGGTCACTTACCGATTCTCTAATTGCCTGAGGCAGTTCGTTGACGCTAACTTGTCTGAAGTCGGGCTTTGCCCAGACATTCATTATCTCCAAACGACCCGAAAAAACCGGGCTGGCATTTACTGCATATATGGTGGCCATCGAAAAAAGTATGGCTACCGTAAAAAATAACTTCTTCATATCCCCTTTTTAAAATCAATCTCCTCCTCAAAAATTATTTTCTATTAGCCTCATCAAAAATCAATCGTCCCTACCTGGAATATATTTACTTCCATCCGCTTCATAATAAGCAATCCTAACGCTTCCTTCTACATTCAGGAACAGCTTGTAAAGAACCATTCCGCAGGGAAGACGACTTTTGTATGCCTGTGATATCGACACCTGGCGATATTCACTCTTAACAGCCAGACTGACAAACGCCGGAACATCTGATAATTCAATACGGTCAAAATCAATTTTGAACTCCATCGCCATTTGCCTTCCCGCAGAATCATCCTGCGCAAAAACCGGCTTACCAGGCATCAGTGAAAAAACAGCAATCAATCCTATGGCGGACAACAATCGCATATTCCTCATTTTTAATCTAATTCTGCAATTGAGCAACATACCTTTCGCCATCGGCTTTGTACACTACATTGCTTATGCCTGACGTCGACCTGAAAGTCAATCGGTAAACCAACATACCACTTATCGTCCCTGCAATTACTTGATTTGATAAGCGACATCCTGTCAACTCTTCAGCAACCGATTCCTTCACAGCCATTGGCAAATCACTCAACTGGATAACCTCAAAAACCACTTGTTCCACAGAAGAGTCATTCATCGAATGCTCATTTTCTATTTGTCCGGTAATACCTGCTGAGGAAACCGGGAGCAAAAGAAACTCTATGGAAGAGTAATTTTTCATGTTAATTCATTTATTAATTCAAAGTATCTGCTTGTCTTCGGTACTACTTATAGAAAAGGTTGTGCCAAAACCGGGGAGACAGGAACCACATTTCCTGTAAAACACATTATACTTGCCGTTTACGACAAATATTTTTTCCAAATAAACAATTATGATAAAACAGAATCAAATCAACATGTAGAATCAATTCCACAGTTTGAGTACACAGCTTGTGGAGTTACAAAGGGTTTGTAGAAGAAAATACAGGAAGGATATAGTCAAAATAACAGTAAGAGAATAATACACAGCCTAATGCATGATTAAAATCAGACTTTTATACTGCCGTAAAACAGAAATGTTAAAAAACATCTATACTATTCACTTATAACCAGTTAAACACATATCGTTTTGAAAAACTGTCATTTGAAGGCACTAAATCGGAAACAACACCCGTTACATCAACATATATTGATAACTGGAGCCGTATGCTGTATAACCTGTTTGCTTTTTTCTGTTCGGTGTAACATGTAAATTGGCATTACAGAATACAAAATAACATGATGATATTACAAATAAAGTAAACCACCAAACAACAAATTCAAACCCAACTAGAATGAATAGAACTACAGAATTACAGACAGTTAAATCTTTTCAGGAACAAAAGAGAAGATTTAAGAACAGGATTGTGAAAGAGATCATCAGTAAAGATGAAAGATTGACGGAAATCAGAGATTTCTGGGGAAAGAGCCCGAAGGCATTAACCGAAATTCTGATTGTCCATGAACTGGATGAGGGAATAACTTTCGACTACACGGATCATTATAAGATTCCACCGTCAGTCGACGCTGAGATTGAAATGATTTTCAAAGAGATCTTCTTATCATAGGCCGGAATTTTCCGGCTTTTTTTGTGCTTACATCTACTGAATACGTTTCAGTTACGGGGTAATATGCGCCCATTCACTGCCTTCTCAATAAACAGCACGTTAGCAGCCAACTACTTCCTTTGTCCAATGCTCTTAAACGGTTTCGATAAAAGGTGACGTATCGCCACTCCGGGACGATAAAACATCATCCTGGGTCCCGACCAACGCATTACTTCACGAATTCTTTCGCGCATTGCAGGTTTGTAGCAATGAACCGGACATTGTTTGCAAGCGGGCTTTTCGTCACCAAACACACAATTGTCCAATCGTTTCGCTGCATAATCAAGCAGCTCTTGACAATCAGAACAAATTCCTCCCACTCAATGATTTTGTCGGCAATACAACTCAACCATGAGGGTCACAACCTGCTTTTCTTTAACGCATTTTCCGATCATTGACAACACTATTAGCTGAAAAGTAAATTCCCACTGAACCATGTCCGGCGGGAATAAAAAACGAATTAACCTATTAACTACTTCGTGTGCTTATAAATTGGCTTTGATCATGGTCAACAGCATTTTAAATGATTCAGTCGCTTCAACGGCATGAGTAATATTGGAAGGAAGAATGATGGCTTCCCCCGTTCCTAGCTCCGCACGCTTATCACCAACAGTAATTGTAGCTTTCCCTTCCACAACCTGTACCAGTGCATCGAAAGGTGCAGTATGAGGACTCAGGCCCTGCCCCTTGTCAAAAGCAAATAGCGTAATGGTACCGGTCGGTTCTTTGATGATGGTTTTACTGACCACCGCTCCTTCAGCATACTCAATGCCGGAAGCAACGCTAAACTGTTTTCCTTTCTCCATAACTTGCTTGCTCTTTTTTTGATGAGCCCGACCGGCCCCGATTTCTCCTCTATCCAACTCACTATCCATTCCGGGAAACCGATTGAGTCATCATCTTCACTTTTCAATCCAAAAACTGCAGTCCAACCTGCTTTGTTATGCTAAACCAATCAAAAATTGAATAATTCTTTATAGGGCCTTGCTTTTTATTGGCCGGCCGGAGAAAAAATACTCCGACCGGCTTTTATTAGCCAATCAACCTAAACTTAACCCATGAAAACCTCAATATCTTCGTCGACTGTTTTAATTCCTGCAATTCCAAAGTTTTCTACCAATACATTTGCCACGTTTGGTGAGAGGAATGCCGGAAGTGTCGGTCCGAGATGAATATTTTTTACACCGAGATAGAGCAGCGCCAGCAACACAATCACAGCCTTCTGTTCGTACCACGCAATGTTGTATGCAATCGGCAACTCATTGATGTCATTCAGTTCAAAAACTTCTTTCAGTTTCAACGCGATTACTGCCAATGAATAAGAGTCGTTACACTGTCCTGCATCCAATACACGAGGAATACCACCGATATCACCCAGAGGCAGCTTGTTATAACGATATTTGGCACAACCAGCAGTCAGAATGACGGTTCCTTCCGGAAGTTTATCAGCAAATTCGGTATAGTAATCGCGGCTTTTCATGCGACCGTCGCAACCAGCCATTACAAAGAATTTCTTAATAGCACCGGTCTTAACTGCATCAACTACTTTATCAGCCAGTTGCATCACCTGGTTATGCGCAAATCCGCCTACAATCGTTCCGGTTTCCAACTCTGTCGGTGCAGCACATTTTTTCGCATGTTCGATAATTTCAGAAAAATCTTTCGGTTCACCATCTTTCCGGGGTGCAATATGTTTTACTCCGTCGAAACCAGCAGCTCCGGTAGTATAAACCCGGTCTTTGTACGAATCAGCAGGAGGAACCAAACAGTTAGTTGTCAGCAACACCGGTCCGTTGAACGCTTCAAATTCCTCTTTTTGCTTCCACCATGCGTTACCGTAGTTACCGACAAAGTGTTCATACTTCTTGAAAGCCGGATAATAGTTAGCAGGCAACATTTCGCTGTGCGTATAAATATCCACGCCGGTTCCTTCAGTTTGCTTCAACAATTCTTCAAAATCTTTCAAATCATGACCGCTGACCAAAATGCCGGGATTCTTTTTTACGCCAAGATTTACCTCTGTAATTTCGGGGTTACCATAGCTTTCAGTATTCGCTTGATCGAGCAATGCCATCACGTCCACGCCATACTTTCCGGTCTCCAGCGTCAGGGCAACCAAATCGTCAGCCGAAAGAGTATCGTCGGTAGTTGCTGCCAAAGCCTTTTGCATGAAAGCATACAACTCTTTCTTTTCGTAGCCAAGATTAAAAGCGTGCTCAGCATAAGCAGCCATTCCTTTCACACCATAAACAATCAACTCACGCAACGAACGAACATCAGGGTTGGCAGTCGATAGAACACCAATTGAAACAGCTTTTTCCTCGAAAGCCTCCAGTGTGTCAGCTTCCCATGTTAATGATTCATGATTTGAAGAAAGCTTTCCACCTTCCGCTTCAAAGCGGTTTTTCAATTCGGCACGCAATTTCAACCCTTCCCGAATTTTCTCTTCAATCTTCTTCTTGTCGAAATTAGCGTTGGTAATCGTCATGAATAGGGCATCAAATACAAATCGATTCACCGGTTCCCATTCAATTCCCATCTGGCGTGCTTCCTGAGCGTATATCGATAATCCTTTGGTAACAAAGACCAGTAAGTCCTGCAAGTTGGCTACATCATCGGTTTTTCCGCAAACTCCCTTGATGGTACAACCTTCGCCTCTAGCGGCTTCCTGACATTGAAAACAAAACATACTCATGATAATTCGTTTTAAAGATTAAGTTTTATGATTAACTGTTGATTTAAAATCACTTTTGCACTTTTCTATACCCACTCTTCTTCGAGAACTTCGCCCCGAATACTTACCGTAATGGCTTTTACCGGAACCTTCCGGCTGGCTCGAAGCGTAGCCATTTGAACCAGCTGCTGTAAGCCACCGCAGCAAGGAACCTCCATCATTAGAACCGTTATCGTGTTCACCTTTGCTTCGTTGATGAGTGTAATTAACTTTTCGAGATAAATTTCTTTGCCGGAATCAAGTTTAGGACAAGCAATAACCAGCGATTTATCTTTCAAATAATTTTGATGGAAATCCCCCAATGTAAAAGCTGTACAATCGGCTGCCACCAGCAAATCGGCACCGCGGAAATAAGGAGCTACCGGGTTGATAAGATGCATCTGCACTGGCCATTGACGAAGTTGAGAAGCCAATGAACCATTCTCGCCTTTAGGTGCCAATTTCAACTCTTCCGGATTAAAAACAACGGTCTGAGAGCTCGGACATCCTCCTCCACAACTGTTTCCGTTTACCGGCTTCGGCTCAGCGTGAACAGCATCCTTCACCGCCTGAACAGAAAAAGGTAAATTCTCCTCGTTTTCCACCAAATACCCCATTCCCTGCTTCAGAAATCCTGTCTCGTTATGTTCACGCAAATGCTTCAGATGAGCCACCACCGTATTGAAACCTTTGCTCACCATAATCTCTATCACCTTCACCTCATCATACGGTTGCGCTTCGCGTTTTTCAATCGTAATAGCTCCTTCCGGACAGTGTCCGATACAAGCTCCCAAACCATCGCACATCAAATCGCTGATTAGAACTGCCTTCCCGTCAATAATCTGCAATGCACCTTCGTGGCAATTAGGAACACAAAGACCACAACCAGTGCATTTCTCTTCGTCTATATGGATGATGTCACGTTTCATAATTTCGTTTTCTTTATTGCTGTTGTTTAAATTTTACACTACAAATGTAGAGTGCCACCTACCGGAAAAGTGTAACAGCTGTTACAAAATGGTATATTTGTATAAAAATTCTCTGAGATGAATACTATTCTAACGCTATCGCCCATATTTAAAGGACTTCAACCAACAGAAGTAGAAAATCTGCTGGGCGAGGTTCCACATCAGATACGACACTTCCACAAAGATGATTTACTGGCCGTAGCCGGAGAAGAAGTAAGAGCAGCAATGATTCTTTTGGAAGGAAAACTTCAGGGTGAAATGGTTGACTTTAGTGGAAACAGTTTGAAAATAGAAGAACTACTCCCTCCACAAATGGTTGCAGCCGGTTTCCTTTTCGGGAAAAACAGCCGCTTCCCGGTTAACCTGTCAGCCATGGCTGATGGCAAAATGCTCATCATACTGAAACCTAATTTCACGCGACTGTTAAGTCTCGACAATCGAGTATTGAATAACTTCCTGAATATTATCAGCGATAAAGCACAGTTTCTTTCGAGGAAAATCAGTTTCCTTAATTTTAAGACCATTCGTGAGAAAATCGCCTTCTTCCTGTTACAACATTATAAACCAGGATTTCGAAATATTTTATTAAAACAAAATCAGCAAAGCCTCGCCGAGATGTTTGGAGTAGCCCGCCCCTCGTTGGCACGAACAATAAGCGAATTGCAACGAGAAGGAATACTGGAGTGGCGGCGTGGCGAGGTAGAGGTAAAAAATGCTGATGCACTAAAAAATCTATTGCAATGAAACCCCTACTAATTATTAGTAAATTTACCGATAAACACCATTTATAAGTATTTTTACCGATAAAAACACATTAGCATATTTACCGATATTTATTATTTATTAGTATTTTTACTAATAAATTATTTTCCTAAACAGATGAATTCATTTCTGCAATGAAAAACAGGGCAACCATTTCGTGCGATATCGTTTCCTCAACAGCTCTATCGGCAGAAAGCCGGGATATTCTAACAACTAAGCTAAGAGGCTTGGTAAAGAAACTTACGAAACATTTTGAAAAAGAAGGCTTTTATGGTCGTATCCTGAAAGGAGATTACATCGAATGCGCTCTGGAAGAACCGGATGTTGCATTGCGTGTAGCCCTTCTTATCAAAACCTTTGTCCGCTCACTTGAACTTCCAAAACCCAAATACGAAAACAAACGGCTTAAATACTTTAAAGAACACGGCGTACGAATAGCCATTGCAGTAGCTCCGTTAGAGAATTACCAGCCCGTAAAAGGCGTAATGGATGGAGAAGCCATTTACCTTTCGGGAAGAGCGCTAAACCGCAAAGACACCTACGACAAGCAAAAAGTCATTATCAAAAAAACACTATACTTCCTCTCGTCCGACCAGGCACTTGAAGATTTATACGAAACAATACTCGAAATGCTGGACGTAATTCTCGCGCGTTGTTCGGCCAAACAGTGTGAAGTAGTATTTCATAAATTATTGAATAAATCAGAAGTCGAGATCGCCAAAATTCTCAAAAAAAATCAATCAACTATCAATCAGCATTCGACGGCCGCCGGCTGGAATGCTATATACAGAGCTGTTTCGTACTTCGAAGAAAACATACACTGACATGATGATTACCCTCCTATTCCTTCAGCTAACGGCACACCTGGTAGCCGATTTCCTTCTTCAGAGCGAACACTGGAGCTTGCAAAAGGAAAAGAAAATAATCAGCAAAATTCATATTTTCCACATTATCATTGTCTTTGCCTCATCATGGCTCTTTTCACTGCAATTAGCGTTTTGGTCAGTTGCACTCGGCCTGACTATTTTGCACTTTCTGACAGATGTTATTAAGAGTCTAATCAGAGTGAAATGGAACAAAGATTGGTTCTTTATCGACCAGTTTGCTCACATTATAATCATTACAGCAATCGTTTGGTTATATGTTGATTCGGGTATGAATCAACTACCAGTTTTCATCACTCCTCGGATAGCTGCCATTATATTTGCTTACACTCTCTGTGTTAAACCATCCAACATCATCATCCGATACATTTTTCGGTATTTCTCGGTGAAAGCACCTGTTGAAACAGAAGAAGAAAACGGAGGCGGCTTACCCAATGCTGGCAAACTAATCGGTATCACCGAACGTCTTCTTGTACTCACACTAGTCTTATTGCAGCAATATTCGGTGGTTGGTTTCATCATTGCCGCTAAATCTATTCTGCGTTTTAGCGATGCTCAAAAGACAGAGTATGTATTAGTCGGAACCTTATTGAGTTTTGGAATCGCTATTTTAATGGGGGTAATGGTCGGCTACTTTTAGCACTTCACACCAACTCGTTTAACCAATTCTCAATCATCTGCTGGCCATTCGGCGTCATAATTGATTCAGGATGGAATTGTATTCCCCTGATAGGCCAGCTTCGGTGCCGCAAAGCCATAATATTTCCGGTTTCGCCCCGGGCTGTTATTTCCAGCTCTTCCGGAAAACTGGCATCATCTACCGCCCAAGAATGATAAAGACCTGCTTCAAAGACTACTGGTATATTTTCGAAAAGGACATCCGGAACCAAAGTTTCTGTTCGGATAACCGTTCCATGATAAATAGCATCAAGGTGTTTTAGCTTTCCGCCAAGGGCTTCGGCAATAGCCTGATGGCCCAAACACACACCTAATATCGGAATTTGCGGTCCCAGCTCACAAATAATTTTGCCCATCAACGGCGCATCCCCAGGCAATCCAGGACCGGGCGAAAAGATAATACCATCGAAGTCAGCGACCTCGCTAAGGGAAATTTCATCATTTTTTCGGATAACCACATCGGCCCCTTGCCACTGCTCAACCAGCTGCACCAGATTGTAGGTAAACGAATCGTAGTTGTCTAAAATCAGCACCCGCATCGGGAAAAGTATTAGTTTTGATGCGCAAAACTACACCATTCTTTGGCATGAGTGAACACTTCACAGAAAAAATGAACCGGCTGGCTGTACAACATAAGCCGTTTTTGTTTGTCCTCGACTTCGACCTCGAAGCTCCACTGATACTCACACTTACTGAAGCTGAAAGGCAGGGTATTTTGTTCGAAATTAATGGACAACGCAATTTTCAGCCAGTTTTTCCCGTGAAAAAAGCAGTACAGTTCGAAAAACAGCCAATTCCGTTTTCGAATTATCGAAAAGGCTTTGATAATGTAATGCGTCATATCCGGCATGGTAATTCGTTTCTCACCAACCTGACCTTTCCCACAACAGTGGAAACCAACTTAACATTTGAAGAAATCTTTCACCAGAGTAAAGCGCCTTACAAATTGCTACTTCCCGGAAAATGTGTGGTGTTTTCACCAGAGATTTTTGTCAAAGTCACCGACGGAAAGATTTCCTCTTACCCAATGAAAGGAACCATCGATGCAGCTATTCCAGATGCTGCTAACAGAATATTAAATGATCGGAAAGAAACTGCCGAGCACAACACCATCGTCGATTTGATACGGAACGATTTATCAATGGTGGCAAAAGATGTCCACGTTTCCCGTTTTCGGTACATTGAAGAGGTAAAGACCCACGAAAAAACGCTGCTCCAGGTTAGTTCGGAAATTTCAGGTAAACTCCCTTCATATTATCATTCCAACATTGGAACCATTATAGCCACATTGCTACCAGCCGGTTCTATTTCCGGGGCACCGAAACAAAAAACAATCGAAATCATTAAGGAATCGGAAATCGATGAGCGTGGATATTACACCGGTGTATTCGGTTTTTTCGATGGTCAAAATATCGACTCTGCCGTCATGATTCGTTATATTGAACAAAAAAACAGTCAAACGATATTCCGCAGTGGCGGAGGCATCACTGTATTCAGTGAGCCTGAGAAAGAATACCAGGAAATGATTGACAAAGTATATGTGCCGATTCATTGAAACCATATGTATCCGAAACGGCGAGCCCGAAAGACTTTCGTGGCACAACACCCGGTTGAACCGAACTCGCAAGGAGGTATTCAACCTGGACGCGGAAATCGATTTAACCAACAATCTGAATATTCCTGCGGAAGCAAAAAATGGCCTGTTCAAATGCCGCGTTACCTACCGGGAAACTATCGATAAAGTAGAGTGCGAGCCTTATTCAATGCGAGCGGTTCATTCTCTTCGCTTGGTGAATGCCGATGATGTTGACTACCGATACAAATATGCCAATCGAGAAAACCTGCAGGATTTGTTTTCTCAGCGCGGTGATGCCGACGGCGTGCTGTTGGTCAAAAATGGCTTCATTACCGACACATCATATGCCAATATCGTTTTCCGGAAAGGAGACAAATGGTTCACTCCTGATACGCCGCTGCTTCCAGGCACTCGTAGGGCCTGTTACCTAAAAGAAAGTAAAATTGAAGCGATTCCTATTCAGCCGGAAATGTTATCAGAATTCGACGAAACACGCATTATCAACGCAATGATTTCGTTGGAAGAATCGCCCACAATTCCTATAGAAAATATAAAATGGTAAGTATTTAGCGAAGAATAATTTCGCGGATAACCTTACGACCTACGTGGTTGTTCATCGCATCCACAATCTGGTGCCGCATCATAAACAACTCGTTACGCACGATAGAGGAACGGAGATGCACATACAACACGCCATTTTTGATATAAATGTTGGTGGTAGCACGCGCAATCGTTTTCCCGATAATGGCCTCCCATGAATTGATCGCTTCCACTTCGGCAAGTTTTCCGTCCATCCGCGATTCCTTCAGGTATTCCTTAATCACACTACCTAACGACTGTGTCTCACTTCTGCGCATCTCTATTGCTTTTTTTTTGAAGGTATTCTTTATTTCAAAAGTATAAAGGGAAAACCACAATAGCGCCGTCGGTCGCTAATTGTTTTCAACAACTTTTGGTTCACCGCCATTATTTCCATTCTCGGTAACGGCACCATCGGTTACCCGGAATATGCGGTAATCAGCCCCTACCCGGGGAATAATCTGGTCGAGATGTTCGCGGTTGGTATCGGTAATGAAAATCTGTCCAAATGTGTTTCCCGAAACCAGTTTGACGATCTTCTCCACTCGTTCGCCATCGAGTTTGTCAAAAATATCATCGAGAAGAAGAATCGGCATCGCTTGATTCACTGAACGAATAAAGTCGAATTGTGCGAGCTTCAAAGCGACCAGATACGTTTTTTTCTGGCCTTGTGATCCCATTTTCTTCATAGGAAAATCGCCCAACTTTAGCTCCAAATCGTCTTTATGAATTCCCACGGAAGTGAATTGCAACACTCTATCGCGCTGAAGCGCTTCCTTCAGTTGCCCTTCAAAATCGCCGTCATTCAACTGCGATTGATATTCTAAAGTCACCTGCTCATGCCCGTCCGATATGAAGTCATAATATTTCTGGAAAATAGGTTGCAACTCTCCCAGAAATTCTTGTCTGCGCTTGTTAATTTTCTCCCCTAACATCACCAGTTGTGCATCCCACACTTCGAGGTTATCAGGCTCGAATACGCGATTGGCAGCAAAGTATTTTAGCAAGTTATTACGCTGCAACAATGCCCGGTTGTACCTAATCAACTGATCGAGATATTGGCGATCGTTTTGCGAAATCACACTGTCCATGAACTTACGACGTTCGTCGCTTCCGCCCATAATCAAACTCGTGTCCGATGGAGAAATCATTACCAACGGCAACAAGCCAATGTGCTCTGACAGTCGCTTATACTCTTTCTTATTACGGCGGAATTTCTTCTTCTGCCCCTTCTGAAATCCACAATAAATGTTTTCATCCTCATCCAGCCGGCTATACTGTCCCTGCAACACAAAAAACTCTTCCTCGTGACGGATATTCTGCGAATCAACCGAGTTGAAATAGCTTTTGCAGAAAGAAAGATAATAGATCCCGTCCAACAGGTTGGTTTTCCCAACACCGTTATTCCCGATGAAACAATTCAGTTTGTGCGAAAACTCTAACTCGACCTGCTCGAGGTTCTTAAAATTGATGACAGATAATTCCTTTATGTACATGAATGAGTGTGATTGAGGGAAATAATCCGGCTACAAAACTAATAAATAATCGTCCGGAACAGTTGTTTGCCGATTCCGATTTAATATTCAATCTGTTTTTCAATTACTTAATCAGAAATGTCCCAATAAATTTCTTTTGGCACCGACATTATATTTTTATGATCAAAAATACCAATGGTTCCTGAAAAAAATTTATTTTTGCCTTCACGTTTACACGACCTGATAATAAAGACATAATAAATAAGATGAGTAAAGGAAAAAACAAACACACCGGCGAAAACCTGCAGGAAGTTGAACACGCGTTGACCTCAACTGAACAATTTTTTGAAAAGAATCAGAAAATCATCACTTACATTTTTGGTGCGGGCGTAGTTGTAGCCATTCTCTTTCTGGCTTTCCACCGGTATTATAAAATTCCGCGTGAGAAAAAGGCACAGTCTCAGATGTTTGTTGCCGAACAATATTTCCAGAAAGATTCGTTCAACCTGGCTCTTAACGGCGATGGTAACTATCCCGGATTTCTCGACATTTTAGATGAATATGGAAGTACCTCTTCAGGTCATCTGGCACGTTATTATACCGGAATCTCTTACCTACATCTTGGTAAATACGAGCAGGCCATTGAATATCTTGATGATTTCAGCACCGACGATCCGCTGATTGGCCCGATTGCCAAAGGAGCTACCGGTGATGCATATGCCGAACTGGGTAATAACGACAAAGCAGTTAGCCGCTACATGGACGCTGCCAATATGAACGACAATCAATTCACCACGCCTATTTACCTGATGAAGGCAGGCAACCTGTACGAAACGATGGGTAAATATGATGATGCATTGAAAGTTTACAAAACAGTAAAAGAAAAGTACCCGGAAAGCAACGAGGGACGTCAAATTGACAAATACATTGCCCGCGTTGAAATCCTGGCAAAAAAATAAAACGAATTAGTTTTCGATAAAGCAATCCCCTTCGTTTCGGAACGGAGGGGATTTTTTATCTTTGCAAAAATCCTGAAAAAATGGCTACAAAAGATTTATCTGCATACGACATGGAAAAAGTTCCATCGGCCGAAAACATGAAATTCGGTATTGTGGTATCGGAATGGAACTATGAAGTAACTGGGGCATTGGCTCGTGGTGCTGTTGAAACATTGAAAAAGCATGGAGCAAAAGACGATAACATTCGGGTAAAACACGTACCCGGAAGTTTTGAACTAACCCTGGGCGGTCAGCTTTTTGCTGAAAATACCGACGTAGATGCTGTTCTGTTACTCGGTTGTGTGATACAGGGAGAAACCCGGCACTTCGATTTTATTTGTGAAGGTGTTTCGCAAGGAGCAACTCATTTGAACATGAAATTCAATTTGCCTATAATTTTCGGCGTTTTAACGACCGATAATCAGCAACAGGCACTCGACCGTGCCGGCGGCAAACATGGCAACAAAGGCGACGAAGCAGCCATTACCGCCATCAAAATGGTTGCCCTGCAGCGTGATTTCGAAAATGGCGAATAACAGAACTACACAAGATATTGCATTCAAGCTGTTCAGATTGAGCAGCTTTTTTTGTGACATAAATTCTGCTTAAGCATAAAAAAAGAGCAGCCCGATTATGGGACTGCTCTTTTTATTTTATTGAGAATATCTTTTTCGATTATTTCTTTGGGGCTTCCATGCCACGCTGGCGAGCCATATCTTCCAAACGTTTCTGGAATTTCGACTTCTTCGCTGGCTTCTTCTGCTTAGCTGTAATCTGCTTGCGAATCTTATCTTCATCGATAGCTTTCTTGAAGATGAACATCTGCAGGAAGGTCAGCAACAGCGACAGGAAGTAATACAAACTCAAACCTGCTGCATAGTTATTGAAGATGAACAGGAACATCACCGGCATCAAATACATCATCGTCTTCATTCCCGGCATCTGTTGTGTTCCGGCCGCATTCATTTCGTTATTCATCTTAATGTAGAAGACATTGGTAACGGTCATCAACAAACAGAACAAACTAACGTGATCACCATAAAACGGAATGGTAAACGGCAAATGCAGAATCGAGTCATACGACGACAAGTCGTGTGCCCACAAGAAACTCTGTTGACGCAACTCGATGGATACCGGGAAGAACCGGAACATCGCAATCAGAATCGGGAACTGAAATAGCATGGGCAAACAACCTCCCATGGGATTCACCCCGGCTTTCTTGTAAAGTGCCATCGTAGCCTGCTGAGATTCCATCGCCTTATCTTTGCCATACTTGGCCTTGATCTCGTCAATTTCCGGTTTCAACGCACGCATTTTCGCCTGCGACAAATACGACTTGTAAGTAAACGGTGAAATAATGAGCTTGATGTAAATAGTCAGCAACAGAATGATAATTCCAAAATTGTTGATGTACCTGCGAAGGAAATCAAACGCCGGAATCACAATAAACTTGTTTACCCAACCAATAATTGTCCATCCCAGATTCATCTCCTGATCAAGCTGAAGCTTGTATTGTTTAAGGACATTATACTGGTTCGGACCAAAGAACATCTTCATCGGAACGTTCTGCGTCTTGGCATTGTCAACCGGAATGGTTACATCGGCCGAGAAATCTGCCAGGTAGTTCGGATTATCTTCAGTTTTGTTGCTTTTAATTTTTGCACTGGTGAAGCTGTTATCGGCAATCAGAATGGAAGAGAAAAACAGCTGCTTAAATCCGATCCACTTCACGCTGGTTGTCAAATCCTTGCTATCGGATTTTGAAGAGCTCAGGCTGTTCACCTCATCCTGATGATACTTGTAATAGATAGTCGTGTAACGATCCTCGCCGTATTTCGATTTCTTCTCCTGACGAGGAACATCGATGGCCCAGTTAAAGCTCATATAAGCATTACCGCCAATCAATTGACTAAGTCCCTGCGAGCGAATATTGAAATCCATCATGTACGAGTTGTACTTGATGGTATAAACATATTCGATGAATTTGCCATTTCCGGCATTTACTCGCATCGTCAATGTTTTCGAACCTCCCGGATGGTCTTCGTTAAAATTGATACGCCCTTCTTTTCCTTTCGGAACTTTCGGTCCGGTTGCAACAAGGCTATCAGAGCTTACTGAAGGAGTAAAATACAGTTTGTCCGTTTCAATGCTTCTGTTTTGTGAGAAGAAATTCAAACCGAAACGGTTGGCATCACCACTAAACAATACCAATGGTTTGCCGTCGTATCTTTTATAATTTTTTAATTCTACCGAATAAATCCGTCCCCCTTTCGTGGAGACCTTTACTTTCATCAGGTTATTTTCCAGCGTAACGAACTTCTCAGTTCCGACAGCTGCATCGCCAAAGGCGCCATACTCGTCTTTCCGGTTTTCACTTGCCGGTGCAGTCTTTGCTGCTGTTGTCGAATCAGCTTTTTCCTGTGGCTGTTGAGTAGTCGTAGCTTCCTGAGCTTTTTTCTCAGCAATACGTTGTTGTTCGGCCTGAACCTGCTCAATTGAGTCGCGCTTGCGCTTGGCAGCCTCGACTTCTTCCTTCGAAGGTTTATTAAAATAACTGAATGTAATCAGTATGACAAAAATGAGAACAAGTCCGCTAATGGTATTTCTATCCATAGGAGTCTTTTACAACTATTTAATTATTTACTTCTTACTTTTCAATACAGCTGAAACAAACGCTACAAACAACGGGTGCGGTTTCAGAACCGTACTGCTGTATTCAGGATGGAACTGTACACCAACAAACCATGGATGTTCCGGGATTTCCATAACCTCAACCAAACGGGTTTCCGGATTGGTTCCAACAGCCTTCATACCGGCACTTTCAAAATCTTTCAAATATTTATCATTGAACTCATAGCGGTGACGATGACGTTCATGAACTTTTCCTTTATTATACGCAGCAAAAGCTTTCGAATCTTTTTTCAGTTGACAGGAGTAAGCACCGAGTCGCATGGTTCCGCCTTTCTCGATAATGCCTTTCTGCTCTTCCATCAAGTCTATAACCGGATACTTTGTGGAAGGGTTCATTTCACTTGAATCGGCACCACACATATTGAGTACATTCTGTGCAAACTCAATGACCGCGATTTGCATTCCTAAACAAATACCGAAGAATGGAATTTTGTTTTCCCGTGCATACTGTGTGGCCAGTATTTTTCCTTCAATACCACGATGTCCGAATCCCGGTGCCACCAAAATTCCGTCGCATCCTTTTAGTTTACGCTCCAGGTTCTCCTGCGTAACACGCTCAGAGTGAATCCAGGCTATATCAACTTCAGCTTCATTGGCCGCGCCTGCGTGTATTAATGCTTCGGAAATGGATTTATACGCGTCATGCAACTCCACGTATTTTCCGACGAGGCCAATCTTTATTTTTTGCTTCGGATTCTTGCACCGATACAGAAAATCATTCCAGGCTTCCAGCTGAGGAGAGACGCCAAGAGGCAGTCCGAGTTTTTTCAACACGATTTCATCGAGCTGCTCTTCCTTCATCTTTATCGGCACCTCATAAATAGTGGGTACATCAATCGATTCAATAACAGCCTCTTTTTCGACGTTACAGAACAGTGCCACTTTACGCTTGATATCCGGAGTTAACTGATGCTCGGTACGCAATACCAACACATCGGGCTGTACTCCATTTTCAAGCAATGTCTTCACGGAATGTTGTGTAGGCTTTGTTTTTAGCTCTCCGGAAGCAGACAAATAGGGAACCAACGTAAGATGAACAAAAAGCGCATTCTCACCCAACTCCCACTTCAACTGCCGAACTGCTTCGATATAGGGCAATGATTCGATGTCACCAACCGTTCCACCAATCTCTGAAATTACAACATCAAATTTCCGCTTCGAGCCGAGATATTTGATGTAGCGCTTAATTTCGTCTGTAATATGAGGAATAATCTGAACAGTCTTACCCAAATAATCGCCCCGGCGCTCTTTGTTGATAACCGATTGGTAAATACGGCCGGTAGTAACGTTATTGGCTTGCGAAGTGGGTGTATTCAGAAAACGTTCATAATGTCCCAGATCCAAGTCGGTTTCTGCACCGTCTTCTGTTACAAAACACTCTCCATGCTCGTACGGATTCAATGTTCCGGGATCGACGTTAATGTATGGATCAAGCTTTTGAATGGTCACCTTGTATCCTCTGGATTGCAATAACTTAGCCAAAGAAGAAGCTATGATCCCTTTCCCCAGCGAAGAGGTTACACCGCCGGTCACAAAAATATACTTCGTTGCTGCCACGTTCCTATGATTTTTTGAGCTTTTTGAAAGTATGCAAAGTAACGAATAAAATCTGAAGAGGTGAAGTCTAAAATTAAATTTAGGGTAAATCTGAGCATGAAAAAGCCCGTTGCCATTCAGTAACGGGCTCTCTTATACTTTATGTAAATCTACCGGGACTCTTCTTCCAGTCCATCAATGATTTCAATTTTTGATTTCAGGTAGTTGATTTGAGAGGTTATCCGATCAATCTTCGACTGAACATTGTCAGCTAACGACTGAGCGCCTTCCGAATCGCCAAAGAAACCAATGTTATTCTGCAGTGTTCCCAGATCACTTTCCAACTGCTTGATGCGCGAAACGTTACGGTCGCGTTCGTTATTGATGCGACTCCATCCGCGCGGAATGGTCATCCAGTGTACCATCTTGTTCCGGAACTTGTACAGGTTACGTTCCTGTTCGTCCATTTCAATTTTATCGAATTGCTCGTTGATGCCATCCCGGAATTTCGATTCCACATCGTCTTTTCTCCGGAAAGGTACGCGGCCGGTTTCCTTCCAGCGTTCCTGGAATTCAGCCAACGTAGCAACATCTGCCTCAACATCTCCGGAAGGTTTGAAATTGCCGACCTCCTCAATCAACGCTTTTTTGGCTTTGAGGTGCTCTTCCTGTTCATCCGTCATACCGGAGAAATGCGAACCTTTTTTGTTGAAAAATTCATCACAGGCAGCACGAAACCGTTTCCAAACAATGTCACTCTGTTTTCTTGGTACCGGCCCGATTGCCTTCCACTTTTTCTGCAAAGCAATCAGCTTATCGGTTGTACCTTTCCAATCGGTACTGTCCTTTATTTCCTCAGCCTGCTCACATATCTCTATTTTCTTCGCCAGGTTCTCGTGAAGCTTTTCCTTGCTCTTGGCCCAGAATTCACGTTTTTTTCTGAAAAAAGTATCGTTGGCAGCACGGAAACGTTCCCAAACGAGGGTGTTATCTTTTCTTGGCGCAAATCCAATGGTTTTCCATTCTTTCTGCAGAGCGATAATTTTCTCAGTCATCTCATTCCACTCACGTGGATTGGTTGAATCGAAAATTGCAAACTCCTCTGCTCTTTCGCAGAGCTCAACCTTTTTCTCAAGATTCTCTTTTTGCTTACTTCGCTCCTCTTCAAAATATTGCTGGTATCGTTTATTGATAATAGTCGTTGCTGCTTTGAAACGCTCCCACAACTCTTGCTTATTTTCCCTTGGCACAGGTCCAATCTCACGCCACATCTCGTGCAGCTTCTGAAGCTGACGGAACGTTTTCACCGCATTGGATTCGTCCTCAGCCAACACTTCAGCCTTTTCACACAACCCAATCTTCTTATCCATGTTCTTTTTCAGGTCAAGATCACGGAGTTCGCGGTTTATCTTAATGTAGTCGTAAAAATTCTCTACATGATGGTGGTAATTCTCCCACAGGTCTTTCACTCTTCCCTGTGGAACCTGTCCCAGATCACGCCAGCGGGCCTGCAGTGCATTAAATTCCTGAAAAGTCGCATTTATCGACTCTTCCTTATTAATCAACGCTTTCAGCTCTTCTATAACCTCCAGCTTCTTCTGATAATTTTCCTCTTTCTGAACCTCTTGTCTGCGATGATATTCGGTCCTAAGATTTTTAAATTCTTTCAGAAGATCTTTCAGGTCATTCTCATACGGGTCGGGCTCGGGATGAAAATCCGCCTCATTTCCTCCTTCATCAATAAAAGCTTTCTTCTGCTCTTCCAGCTCTGTATTATGTAGCTTGTAAAAATTGGCTTTGATGGCTTCTATCTGTGGGCGAATATCTTCGCTGATGCCATTGGGAAGAATTTTTCGGAAAGTATTGATCAACTGAACCTTGTTATATCCCGAATAATCGACCGAGGCCTTATCGACAGCCTCTTCGTCACTTTCAGTCTCCTCTTCGTCTTCATCAACGTCGTCAGGGTCTTTCTCCAGATCCATGGACTCATCCTCTGAACTACCTTCCGGTTTTTCAGTACTCTCTTCTTCTTTTGAAGTATTTTCTTCCGAGGTTTCTACAACAGGCTCTTCACCTTTTTTGATCGCCTCGCTCTCCTCTTTATTTTCGTCAACTTCTTTCGGCTCCTTCTCCGAATCAATAATGGATTCATCCTCTGAACTATCCGCCGACTTTTCGGGAGCTTCTTCCTCATTGGAAGCTTCTACTTTCGAAGCATCTGCAACAGACTCCTTATCAGCAGATTTTTCATCTGCAGTCTCCGATGAAGACACAGCTTCCTCCTGTGCAAGTTGTTCTTCCGGATCGTCTACCTGCTTCTTCTTTTCGGGTTGCTGTTCATTTGCGTGTTGCTCATTGTCAACCGGCGTTTGTCCCTCTTTCGAGACTTCTTCATTTTCTACCCTCTCGTTCAAATTACGAGATTCGTCGTTGTGCTCTGGCATAGCCGAGTTTTTTAGTTCGTTGGACTCCATCAATAATCGAATTTGACCCAAAACACAAAAGCACTTAAGCCTTTGTTATTCTTACGAAAATATAGAATTGAGGGTTAATCCTCAAAGAAAATAAACATATATTTTGAATTTAGCAAAAAGAAGGGGGCTGCGTGATTATTTCGCAGCCCCCATAATTCAAAACCTAACTTGCTATATTACTGTTAACCAATCTTAATTGTCCGAGGTCCCTTATCAATATTCTCTTCGCGTTTCGGCAACCTGATTTCGAGAATACCGTTGCTAAAGCCTGCAGTGATGTTTTCAGTATCAACCGAATCAGGCATCGAGAAACGACGGACGAAGTCTCCGGCTACAAACTCGCGGGTGGTATAACGTGCCGCTTCCTGTTCTTTTTTTGCAGATTCGCCTTTAATGGTGAGAATTTCTTTCTCAAGATTTATATTGATTTGTTCTTTGGTAAAACCAGGAGCCACCAATTCGATGACAAACTGATCTTTTTCTTCTTTCACATTTGCTTTCGGACGACTTGAAGCAAAGCTGTCGTTCCAAACTGAATCGTTAAACAATCTGTCCAACAAATCATTGTTTGATTTCATTTTCGGATGTGCGTTCGGGTAAGTCATTAAGTTTAACATGATATTTTCCTCCTTATTACGTTAATTTCTTGAATGTTTTTTCAATTTCTGACCTACTTTATTCAAACGATATACCATTCCATAAATCTTATCAATTTCAAAACAAACAATGCCACATTGACATCTCTGTCGAATTCATTGCGCCATTATGGCATAACCACACAAAATCAAGCAGACAAAAAGGGTAATTGAAAAGGAGTATTGAGATACTCAAAGGGGAAATTCTACATTTGTAGAAATTTTTGAGACAATGCGCATAGATATCATCACCGTTTTGCCCGAATTGCTGGAAAGCCCGTTCGGCCACTCTATTCTCAAGCGGGCTCAGGACAAAGGCTTAGCTGAAATTCATATTCACAACCTGAGAGATTGGTCGACCGATAAACACCGACGGGTTGACGATTACGCCTTTAGCAAAGAAGCCGGCATGGTCATGATGGTAGAGCCCATCGAAAAGGCGATTAACGAATTAAAGAGCCAGCGCGAGTACGATGAGGTCATCTTCACTTCGCCGGATGGCAAACGCTTTGAGCAAAACGATGCCAACCAGCTTTCGCTGAAAAAGAATATCATCATTCTTTGCGGGCACTACAAAGGTGTCGATCAACGAGTGCGAGACAACTTGATTACCCGTGAAATATCGGTTGGTGATTTTGTCCTTACGGGAGGCGAACTGGCCGCCGCGATTATTGCCGATGCCGTTGTTCGACTGATTCCCGGCGTACTTTCCGACGAAACTTCTGCCTTAACGGATTCTTTCCAGGACGGATTACTCAGCCCGCCGGTTTATACCCGACCAGCCGATTACAAAGGTTGGAAAGTTCCGGATGTGCTCTTGTCAGGAAACGACCAGTTGATTGAAGATTGGAAAATGGAGCAGGCTTACGAGAGAACGAAAAAGCTCCGGCCCGATCTACTCGGGAAACACGACGACGAATAAAGATATTCTCTACAGCATCCCGGTTTAGAAAAATTGAACCGGGATTTTTTATCCACGCCGGCAAATATTTTTATACGGACAATAACGGCAGGTTTCTTCCTTCTCTGTCTGGACAAACGGGACATTTGTATCGAAGATTTCTTCCAGAAGAGCAACTAACTTTTCTTTAAATACATCCTGGTGCTCGACATAGTTAACCGGCAAATTCCCCAACTCTTTGCTCGTCACCGTTGGCTGGAAATCTTTTTCGAATATTCTGCGCAAAGCATAAATACCGGCTTGAATAATCCCCTCCGATTTACGATTGGCATGAACAACAGACGCATAAATCAAAGTCTGCAGGGCAGCTTTGTTCCGGTTCGACTTCTCCCTATCGAATAAATCATCCAGCATCGTGAAACTGAGTTCGGCCTTTCCTGTTTTGTAATCCAGTATTTCCAGAACACCATCCCGTTTATCCATCCGGTCGACTTTTCCACCGACGAGAACCGTTCTCTCTCCATCAGTTAAAGGGAAATCAGCTTTGACCTTGTTCTCCAGACCTTCAATGGTAAATGGTGCTCTCTCTTTATCCAACGCAAGCACCTGCCTCACATATTTCTTTACAATTTCTCCTACCAGCCAGTTGCGTCCGCGAAGAACAACGGCCTCGGTATTGTCCCCTCCTTTGAAATAGTTTTTCCGAAACGACTGAAGCAGTAAATCCTGAATTCTCAGTTCATCGTCTATCAAGCCCTGAATATCATCGGCACTCAATTCCTTTCCGAGAAATAGAGTATACAAGGCCTCCATCGTATCATGAAACAGATTTCCGAAAATCCGGGCATCAACCTCTTCGGTTACTTCATCCGGTTCTTCCAAACCTGCACTGTAGCGAAAATAGAACTGCAATGAACACGTCAGATACTTATCGATAGCACTGGGCGAAAGCGCCCGTTCACCTTTAAGATAAGGTATTAACGGAGCCATCACGTCTTCTGTTTTCTGAACACTAATCGGCACAGGCGAAAGCGAGGACACCTCCATCGAAACGCTTGTTTCTTTAATGTTTAGCGGCGTTTCCATTTGCAACTGGTACAAGTAACGACTTTTTTCGCCTACAAAAAGTCCTTCGGTACCTGAATGATAAACAAACGTTACACTCTCGGCCCGCTGAAGCAATCGATAAAAGTAATAAGCATACATGGCATTCATTTCTTCAACGGAAGGCAAACCAAAACCACGCCTCAAATTGTAGGGAATAAAAGAAGCTTTCGCTGAAGTTTTGGGCATAACGCCGTCATTCATCGACAGAATGACCAGGTTGCGAAAGTCCAGCGTTCGCGTTTCCAGGATTCCCATAACCTGAAGTCCCTGAAGCGGTTCCCCCTCGAAAGGCACCGTAATGCCTCCCAGGTATTGTCCCAGAAAACGGAAATAGGTTTCTCTTGTTAAAAAGTTCTCATCCCCGAGAATTTTCTTACCACTGGTTTCCAGCACATCCTTCAGGCGGTTGACAGCCAAATAGAGCTGGAACAAATATTCTTTATGTAACTGATGCCGGTTTTCACTTTCATCGGACGGCATCTTCGTAAAGACAGAACGAAGAATTTCCAGAAAATAATCTGAATAGTCATCAATCGTTCGCGGAATTTGAAATATCAATCGCAAGAACGGGGATTGCTGTAACCTCTTCGCCGTAAGGTAAACCATGTTTTGCGAAATAATCTCCTCTGTCAACTTTCGGCTTAATTCCGGCTCAATCCCCGAAACCAACTGGTGGCCCAAAAGCGCCAATACATTTTTATAATAGAAAACCGACTCTTCGTGACGCCGGATATTTCGCTGCAGTTCGATCAACTGATTTACCAAACTATAGGCCGGACTGGCATTCACAGGAAACCCCATCGTCACGTTCACTTTACCTATTTGTTCCGGCAGTGCTCCCAGAACCGGCAGAAGCAAACCTTCGTCACACAACACAACTGCTGCATCATCGAACTGCCGGTCAGGTGTCGGCATTTTCATTAACTGGTTCGATGCTACCTGTGCCTGCCCCACCTGAGAAGGAACATTGATGATTTCTATTTTTGGCGGATGTTGCATGAAATCAGACTCGCCGCCTAACGAGGCCGCCTGCGGGAACTTCTTCAGGTTTTTCCGCATAAACAAACCTGCCTCCTGCTGCGGATCATCAAGATAATAGCGGTCGTAGTCCCAAAAAAATTTTGCTTTCCCGGTTTCCCGGAAGAAGGAAAACAAGATCTCCTCGCATCGGTTCAGCGCGTTGAAACCGGCTAGAATAATGTCTCCATCTTGCTTAATCTGCAACTCTTTCTCCTGAATCTGCCTGGCCGTTTCACGGTAAACCATGCCTTCGTAAGCAATTCCCTCGTTCAAAAGCCGCTCTCTGAATTTCTCATAAATCGGGAAAAGCGATTGCCAGATTTGCAAAAACTCCTCTTGATTCGGCGTCTTGTCGCGGTTGCTCAAGCTCTGCCAAAATCCTGTGATGTGTTCCCGGCTCTCGTCATCAAAGTCCTGAAAAAGCAGGTCAATCTCCTTCAAATCGGAAATGTTCTGAAAAAGACCGGCCGCATCGACATTGTACTTGTCGATATCGTCGAAATCGTTCACGAGCATATCGCCCCAGAAATAAAAGTCATCGAATGATTCACTGGAACCTGTAACTTCGCGGTAAATTTCATACAGATGAAACACGAGTGTAAGCGGATCGGCCACGTGCCAATCGGTCTGACTGGCGAAAAAATCGCTGATGGTAATAATCTCCGGACTAAAAATCGGCTCGGAGACCAACCGATTCAGGTAACTATTGAAAAAAATTCCGGCTCTTCGGTTCGGAAAAATGATTGTTTGCTCCGAAATTTTGTCTCCGTAAACCTCATATAAATGGGCAGCCAAACGCGCTAAAAATCCCTGCATAAAATTTTTATCAATTAATTCAGAACTATTTAAATCTTTATTGGTTTTCACTGGGAAAAAAGATGTGAAAGTGTAAAGTTGATACTTTTTTATCAATCCTCACATATCTTTGAAAAATCATCAACGAAAGTTTAAAATTTTACTGAACATATGTCGGTACATCTTTGTATTATTTTTATCATCAACTTATGAATAACACTAACATGGACAAATTCTCACAGGTTGGCAACCAAGAGATTGGAGCGATAGAGGACCTATACAAAGCGTACCTTGAAGATCCGGGGAATGTGGATGCAAGCTGGAAAGCATTTTTCAAAGGTTTCGAGTTCGCCCGGCAATCTTGGGCAGAAGCCGAAACACCTGAGGATTGCAAACACCTGGACAAAGAGTTTAAGATTCTGAACCTTATTCACAATTACCGACAACGAGGACACCTGTTTACACGAACCAACCCCGTACGGACACGCCGGACTTACTCACCAACATTAGATATTGAAAATTTTGGGTTAAGTGAAGCTGATCTGGACATTGTTTTCCAGGCGGGAAATGAGATCGGTATTGGGCCGGCATCATTGCGTGATATTGTAGCACATCTCGAAACAACGTACTGTGAATCAATCGGCGTGGAGTACCTTTTTATGCGAAAACCAGAAGTGGTTAAGTGGCTTCGCGAACGCATGGAAGGGACCAAAAATCAGCAGGAGTTTACCGACGAGAACCGGAAACACATTTTCTACCACCTAAAATTGGCAGTTGGTTTCGAGAACTTCATTCACAAAAAGTTTGTCGGTCAGAAGCGCTTCTCTCTTGAGGGAACCGAAACTCTGATTCCGGCCATGGACGCCATCATCGAGCGCGGCGCAGAGCTGGGAATCGAGGAGTTTGTGATTGGAATGTCGCACCGCGGCCGGTTAAACGTGCTGGCCAATATCGTTGAAAAACCTTACAAGAATATCTTCAAGGAATTCTACGGGACCGAATTCGAAGAAGGAATTGCCCTTGGCGATGTAAAATATCACCTGGGTTACGAAAACGAGGTTACCACTGACCAGGGGCATAAAGTAAAACTGAATCTTCTTCCCAATCCGTCGCACCTGGAAGCGGTAGCGCCGCTGGTCGAGGGAGTAGCACGTGCCAAACTGGACCATGAATATGGTAAAGACTTCAAGAAACTGGCCCCTATCGTCATTCATGGTGATGCTGCTATTGCCGGTCAGGGAGTTGTTTACGAAACGGTGCAGATGTCACAGCTCAAAGGCTACAAAACCGGAGGTACGATTCATATGGTACTCAACAACCAGGTTGGTTTTACTACCAACTACCTCGATGCCCGTTCAAGCACATACAGCACCGACGTAGCCAAGGTTACCCGTTCTCCGGTATTCCACGTCAATGGCGACGATGTGGAAGCCCTCATCTTTACCATTAAACTGGCCATGGAGTTCCGGCAACAATTCGAATCCGATATTTTCATCGATATACTTTCCTACCGGAAATACGGACACAACGAAGGTGACGAACCACGTTTTACACAGCCTACACTGTACAAAGCCATTGCCAGTCATCCCAATCCACGTGATCTCTACGCTGAAAAACTGGTACAGAAAGGTATCATGACCAAAGAAGAGATCAAGAAGGAAATTGATGATTTCAACCAGGCGCTGGAGGTAAAGTACGAAGAGAGTCAGCACATACAAAAACTTCGTATCGAGCGATTCCTGCTCGATGAATACAAGAATTACCGTTTACCGGAACCGTCCGAATCGGATCACGATACCGACACCGGTTACGATATTGACCAACTGAAGGCGGTTGCCGAAAAGATGAATACCCTTCCAGACGACAAGAGCTTTTTCAGGAAAATTATCAAGCTACTCAATGACCGGAAGAAAGCAGCATCCGAGAACCGGCTCGACTGGGCCATGGGTGAATTGCTCGCCTACGCATCGTTGTTGCTGGAAGGACATCCAGTTCGCATGGGCGGACAAGACAGCGAACGCGGTACATTTGCACACCGGCACGCAGCTTTGGTGATGGAAGCGACAGACGAAAAATACTTCCCACTTAAACACATTGGTGAAAATCAGGCTCCATTCCATATTTATAATTCCCCGCTAAACGAATATGCAGCCATGGGATTCGAATATGGCTATGCTCTCGCCTGTCCAAAAGGATTAACCATTTGGGAAGCGCAATTTGGTGATTTCAGCAACGTAGCACAAGTAATCATCGACCAATACATCAGCTCTGCCGGTGAAAAATGGGGAATGATGAATGGTTTGGTACTCATGTTACCACACGGTTACGAAGGTCAGGGCCCGGAACACTCCAGCGGTCGTATTGAGCGTATGCTAGCGCAGGCTGCCGGTAATAACATGCAGGTGATGGTCCCAACCACTCCTGCCAGTTTATTCCATATGTTACGACGCCATGTCAAGTGGGATTTCCGTATACCAATGGTAATTTTCACGCCGAAAAGCCTGTTACGTCATCCCAAAGTCATATCTTCTTTCGAAGATTTGGCAAACGGAAGATTCCAGCCGCTTATCCCGGATGATACGGTTAAGCCCGGAAAAGCTTCCAAGCTGGTATTTACTTCCGGAAAGATTTATTACGAGTTGCTGGAACGACGGGAAGAACTGAAGAAAAATGATGTGGCGATTATCCGCATCGAACAACTGTACCCGTTTCCGGCCGAAGCCGTCAGGAGTATCATCTATGAAAATAAAAATGCCAAAGGCAAACTTTGGGTTCAGGATGAACCTGAAAACATGGGAGCCTGGCCATACATTGCCCGCAAATATCCGGGCCTGAATCTTGACGTGATTTCCCGACCCGAGAGTGCCAGTCCGGCCGGCGGATTGATGGAACAACATAAACGACGCCTCGAACGAATCCTGGAAGCCGTTTTTAAATAAAACCCCAAAACAATCACAATTCATCAAAAAAGTACCAAAAAGATGATCATCGAAATAAAAGTACCGAGTCCGGGTGAATCCATCACCGAAGTGGAAATAGGAAGTTGGCTTGTTTCTGACGGTGATATAGTTGAGAAGGACCAGGAAATAGCAGAGATTGAATCAGATAAAGCCACCCTGTCTCTCATTGCAAGCGAAGCGGGAGCAGTGAATATTAAAGCAGAAGAGGGCGATTCCATCGAAGTCGGCGCCGTTGCTTGTACCATCGATACGGACAAAGCGGGAGAAGCTCCGGCTAAGCCAAAAGAAGAACCTAAGGCTGAAGAGAAGAAAGAAGCTCCTGTGGAGGAGAAGAAACCCGAAGTAAAAACGAAGAAACCGGAACCACCCAAAGCTGAGAAAAAGCCTGAAACGCCAAAGTCTTCAGGGGAGGATGTATCTCATGTAAAAACAACTCCGGCAGCCAAAGCTGTGATGGAGGCCGAAAGCTTATCTGTCGAAGAAGTTCTCGAAGGTTTGCGTCGTCTTTCCCGTAAAGACGTGGAAACCGCCGCCGATGCACTGAAAAACCATCCGGCTTTGCAGAAGCAAGAAGTAAGTCGTGACGAGGACCGGCAAACAATGAGTTCACTGCGTAAAAAGCTCAGTCAGCGTCTCGTTTCCGTGAAAAACGAAACAGCCATGTTGACCACGTTCAACGAGTTGGACATGACCAACGTGATGCAATTGCGTAAGACTTACCAGGAAAGATTTGTTGAGAAGCACGGTTTCAAGCTGGGATTCATGTCCTTCTTCACCAAAGCGGTCAGCGAAGCACTGAAGCAGCATCCAGGCGTCAATTCCATGATCGAAGGCGACGAAATTGTCACGCCGCGTTACCACGATGTCGGTATTGCTGTGATGACTCCGAAGGGACTCATGGTTCCAATTGTCCGCAATGTGGAAACCAAGTCGATTCCGGAAATTGAACTGGAGATTAAAGAGTTGGCTGCCAAGGCTCGTAACCGGAAATTGACCATCGAAGAAATGACCGGTGGAACGTTTACCATTACCAATGGAGGTGTATTTGGCTCACTGATGTCAACTCCCATTATCAATCCGCCGCAAAGCGGAATTCTGGGAATGCATGCCATCAAAGAGCGGCCTGTCGCTGTGAATGGCAAAGTGGAAATCCGCCCAATGATGTACACCGCCCTTTCGTATGACCACCGTGTTATCGATGGGAAAGACTCTGTGGGCTTTCTTGTCCATCTGAAGGAATTCATCGAGAATCCGGAGAAATTGCTCTTCGGCGGAAGCTCGCCCGAAGAATTACTGCTGGACTTGTAAATATTGCAACCACTATATGATGCAAAAAGCGGAACCACAAAATGGCTCCGCTTTTTTTTATTTGCTATATGCTTTCTCTATCGGGTAATCGTAATCGGCACACATCGCTCAGACACTTTCCCTTCCGTCGTCACGGAAGTCAGCCATACTTCAAAATCGCCGGTTTCATCCCCTGTATCGAACGAAACGTGAACCTTGTTATTTTTATCAGGCACTGCATCCGAATTCCAGTACAACGTATTTCCCATCATCGGGATATTCGGCGAACCGGCCCCTTTCACATCCGTTAGCACATGTGAACTATCAGCTTTATCGAGCGTTTGAAACTCAAGGAAGAAAGAACTTTCGGGCAAATCAATCCCCGCCAAATCATCTTGTCGCGATTTCATGCTGATAATTCCGCCGTAAATCAAATCGCCACGCTGGTAGGTAGCATTAACCACATCAATGGATTTGATTCGCTCGGGAGGAATGGAGAGAATATTATTCATATCCGACAACGGCACTCTATCGAGCAGTACCAATGGCGGATAGAGGCGCAAATCGGAATGGTCGCCCGCAACAAAGAACCGGGGCACCCCGTGATGACGAACCACTACAACGCTGGGAACCAACTCGTAAAAAACCTCTTCAAGCGTTGGCAGCCTGATGTATTTATCCAGATCAGTATGGAAAACCGGCTTTCCAAAGAAATATTCTTGATTCCGGTCGGTTTTCATTGAATCAGGCTTTGTTCTTAACCTAAAATTACTGGCCAACTGCTGACTGATCATCATCCGCTCCGCCATCTTTCTCTCAGCCGGCGTCAACCGAAATTTTATGTTAGGAACTGCCAACCCCCTCTGAATAAAATCATTATCAACCAATAATTTGCAGGGAACACTATCTTTTTCGACCGACATAAATAATTCCCGGTTACCATACTCATCCAAAATAGCGAAGTGGAAGGTTCCATCTGAACGGCTATAGGTTCCATGAAAATTGCCTTCGCCACCCAAAACTGAGAGGTTAATCCGGGCATACGCCACAGGTTTTCCGGTATTTCGATTTACAACCCTGCCGTTAACACTCACACCTCGTGTTTCCGGAATGAAAACAATCGTATCCCCGGTTACTTTATCATAATCCGGATCGCGAACGTCCATCTGCTGATGGTAAGCCACATGACTGCCCTTACGCACGACTGAAACGGTTGTTGTACAAGTTGGATCATTAACATCAGGAAGCGACAAATCAAGCGAAACATTTTGCCTCCTTTTAAATGTTTGATGGGCGGTCGAATCTCTTTCCACCTCCCAATTTCCACTGGCATCGATCTTCAGGGAATCGTTTCCCGAAACCACTTCTTCTGAATAGGGATTCAGAATTTTCACCATCTTCCAGGCAAATCCGGAAGCAGGAAAATTACGCATCCAGCGAGTATAAGCCATTACGTAATAGTACCCTGAAGGAATTACCTCGGGAATGGTTATCCGACCATCTGCTCCATTCTCTCCTAACGTGAATTTCTCACGAACAACGGGATTGGCGTTACCATCTATTAATTCAACGTACAAAACCTTACTCCATTCCAATGCCGCCATCTCCGGATTCGACAAATTGCACGCTTTGAAATACAGGTCCTCACCGGCCACGTAGAAATCGCGATCCGTGACGAAAGCAACCTTTTCATTCAGGACAGGTTCGTCAGCTGCGCGAAGATACCCGGGAAGAGCAATAACCAAAAGTGCAACGGATATTACCAACTGTTTTATAAAAGTCTTTGTTTTTGTATTCATATTCCCTGTATTTTATTGCCAATAAGAAGGTCTGACATTGGTGCCCCCGCGTTTTAAACAATCAAAACATTGCTGATTCGAGGCCACTTTAACGATTGCTCCCGAAGGAAGAATAAAATTGTACATATATACCGGATAAGAAGAAGGTGGATAGGGCATTAAGTCATCCCTGATTGATTTAATGGTATCGGAACTACAAAATATTTCTCTTACCGGATCAGGTGCTGGCCCTACGAAAATTCGTTTCTTGCTGACTCCACTGGCTGAAAAATATCCTAGTACCACCTTACCCGGCTTCGACACGCAGGTTAGATTTCCCCGAATCATATATGGTTGACTTTCAAAGAGACCACCTGTTTGCTGCGTTTGTTTTTCCAAACCATTCCAAAACTCATAAGCCTCTGCGGATAGAGAGTATTCTCTGACCAGCAGACTATATCTCCACATCAACCGATCCGATTGCGTCGAGACATAGTTCAACTTATAATTTTTCAATACATCTTCAGCCAAATCGCGTGTCGTAGCAGTGTATATTCCCGGTACTTCCTTTGTCATCCAACAAATGGTCCGGTTGTTCTCAAAATGATAATTCAAATGTAATGTACCATCCCACATGGCTGCGACGGTGTAGGGAGAGTGATATTCCCAGGTTTCCTGCATACTCCATCGATAGTACTGAGTTTTGCCACTGGGATCGCTGGTATTCACATAAAATTGATACCCTTTTAAGCCGTCCGGATTTTCCGCCGTACTCTTCGGCTGATAACTGGCTGTCAAACTATCAATAGGAGGAGCCGGTTGCAGCGTCTGGTAATCTGACTCATATACATCGCCGTTGTTATCGATCACCCGCAACATATAACTGGTTCCATATTCCAAATCACCACTGGTTATATTGGCGACATATTTGCCTTCTCCTTTTCCTGTGTAACTAATTATGTTACCCTTATCATCGACAACAGTCACTGAGCATCCATTCTCGGGAACGTAGGTAGAGTCGGTGTAGGGAGTCGTCCTGGAAACAGTAATTGTTTGTGTTCCCGGCTCATCCGTCAACGTCCCACTGATAACCAATAAAACAGTGTAATTGGTTACCGGTGGATTAAATGGCTCCACACAACGTTGAATTCCAAAACCAACAATCGTAATAACCATCAACATCAAATATCTTTTCTTCACAATCATTATCTCTTCATTTGAAACGTGCAATCACAACTATTCACAAACAATGTCACACTCACAATCGTATATCTGTATTGTTTATCATTTTAATCCTCCCAGAAATCAGGTTTCACATTCGTACCTCCGCGTATTAAACAATCGAAGCAACGCTGATTCGAAGCCACTCTCATTAATGCGCCCGAAGGCAAGATGAAATAGTACATGTAAACCGGATAAGCTGATGGCGGATACAGCATCAAATCTCCGGTTCCTCTTATTGTATCGGAAGAACAAACAATATCTCTGACAGGATAAGGTGAACGTTTAACAAAAATTCGTTTTTTACTAACACCACTCGCTGAAAAAAAACCTAACGCAATTTTTCCGGGATTTGAAACGCAGGAAATGTTTCCGGTTAGCATATAAGGCTGCGTTTCGTACAATCCTCCTGTTTGTTGCGTTTGTTTTTCCAACCCACTCCAAAACTCATAGGCTTCGGGCGAAAGTGAATATTCCCGGACTAAAAGACTATACCTGAATTTTAACCGATCGCTTCCGACAGAAACATAATTCAGTTTGATATTTTTCAAAACATTTCCCGCCATGTCGCGGGTCGTTGCAGTATAAATGCCGGGAACTTCCTTGGTCATCCAACAAATCGTCCTGTTTTCCTTGAAATAATAATTATCATGCAAGGCACCATCCCACATCGCTCCGACTTGATAAATTGAGTGATACTCCCAGGTCTCCTGCATACTCCACCGATAGAACTTCATTTCACCACCAGGGGCACTCGCATTCACATAAAACTGACAGCCGAGTAGTCCTTCAGGAAATTCAGGCGTATACTTGGGTCCATAACGATAGGTCACACTGTCAATTTTGGGTGGAGGCAACAACTTTTGATAATCTGATTCGAATACGTCTCCGCTATTATCGATGACTCTCAGCATATAGGAAGTGCCGGTTTGAAGTTGTTCACTGTTAAAGTCGGTTGTATATCTTCCTTTACCGGCATCACTCAACTCATAAACATTTCCTGCATCATCCAAAATGGTTACCGCACAACCAATTTCAGGTATAAAGGCCGACGAATCATTAAGGCTCGACGTTCGGGAAACCGTCACTTTTTGAACTCCGGGTTCATTTGTCAGCGTTCCATCAATGACGATTATATCGCTGTACTTCTCCACAGAAGGATTAAACGGTTCGACACAACGATGCAATCCTCCTATTACCATGAAAATGGCAATCGCTCCTACGACATATTTTCTTTGGGATTGCTTCACTTACTATATCTAATTATTATTCATTCTTGTGTTTAATCTAATCCTCCCAGAAATCAGGTTTAACATTCGCTCCTCCTCTTTCAAGACAATCGAAACAGCGCCTTTCGGAAGCCGCCATCGCATATCCTCCTCCAGGCAATAACGTTCCGGTGAGATACACCGGGTAAGCAGACTCTGGATAATCCTCTATTGGATTTCTCGGGCCGATTTTATCCAGATTGCAAACCATTTCATAAACTGGATCGGGAGCTGGGCCAACAAAAATTCTTTTTTTACTCACTCCACTTACGCAGAAAAATCCCAGGACCACTTCATCAGGCGTGGAAACACAGGAAATATTTCCCTCGATCATATAAGGTTGCGCTTCATACAAACCTCCGGTTTTCTGAGTTTGCTTTTCCAGTCCATTCCAAAACTCATATGATTCGGCAGATAACGCATACTGGGTGACCAATAAACTGTATCTCCACTTCAATCGCTCACTCCCGGTGGAAACAAAACTGAGTTTTACATTTCTCAACCTATCCTCAGACATATCTCGTGTCGTCGCGGTATAAATGGCAGGGATATCTGAAGTCTTCCAACAGGTGCTCCTGTCATCAGGAAAAGAAAAGAAATGCAGCGTACCATCCCACATAAACATAACCTCGTAGGGCGCATGATATTCCCAGGTTTCTTCCGCACTCCAGCGATAATAGCGCGTATTATTGGTCGGATCGCTGGTATTTACAAAGAATTGGTACCCCTTCAGCCCTCTCGTATTTTCTGCGGTAACTTTGGTCTCATACCGGGCGGTCACACTGTCAATTGGGGGCGCAGGCTTCAGCACCTGATAGTCCGACTCATAAACATCTCCGCTGCCAGCTATTACACGCAACATATAGGCTCTTCCATACTGCAGGTCACTCTGGTAAAATTCGGCCACATATTTACCATCTCCCTTTCCGTTAAAAGGATAAATGTTTCCCTGGTCATCCAAAACGGTAACCACACATCCATTCTCTGGTAAAAATTCAGCTTCGCTATAGTCGGAGGTTCGGGATACAGTAACAACCTGACTTCCCGGCTCATCTGTAAGGGTGCCGTCAACCACCAATAAATCGGAATACTTCTTAACCTGCGGAGTAAATGGTTCAACACAACAAGGCAAGCCTCCTATCCCCATGAAAATGGCAATTACTCCTACGACATATTTCCTTTGGGGCTGCTTCACGGCTTTATCTATTCACTAATTGTTATTCATCGTTCAATTTCTTCTAATACACCCAAAAATCAGGTCTGATATTGGTACCTCCTCTTTCCAGACAATCGAAACAACGTCTTTCCGCTGCAGCCATCAGGTGTCTGCCAAAAGGCAGGGGTATTTTGAACAAGTATACTGGATACGATGATGCAGGATAATCCTCAATCGGATTGCGACGAGTAATAGTATCCCCCAGACAAGGCAAATCATATACATAATGTCTCGGAGGAGATACAAAAACCCGCTTTTCGGTTACGCCCGAAGCAGAGAAAAATCCAAGCGCGATCTCACCGGGATTGGAAATGCAGGTAATATTTCCCTGAATCATATAGGGTTGCGACTCATACAAACCACCGGTTTCCTGCGTTTGTTTTTCCAAGCCACTCCAAAATTCATAGGCTTCAGCTGACAAACTATATTCTTTAACCAACAAGCTATACCTAACTTTTAGTCGGTTGGTTTCTGTCGAAACATAGTTCAGTTTTACATTTTTCAGAACATCCTCTGAAATATCCCGGGTTGTTGCGGTATATATCCCGGGAACATCCATTGTTTTCCAACACCTGCTCCGATCATCCGGGAAAGTGAAATCATGTAAAGCACCATCCCACATATAAGCTACCTGAAACGGCGCGTGATATTCCCAGGTTTCCTCCATGCTCCAGCGATAATAACGTGTACTACCACTAGGGTCACTGGTATTCACAAAAAACTGGTAGCCATGCAGGCCCACCGGGTTTTCAACTGTAACCTTATTCTCCGATACTGCTGTTACACTGTCGATCTGCGGAGCAGGCTTCAACGTTTGATAGTCCGATTCAAAGACTCTACCATCGTTGGAAATTACCCGTAACATGTAAGCTCTTCCATATTGTAAATCCCCCTGGTAAAATTCAGCTTCATACTTACCGCTACTTTTTCCCACATAGGGATAAATATTCCCCTGATCATCAAGAACCGTGACAGTACATCCATTTTCTGGAATAAAATTACCCACATCATAGCTGGAAGTACGGGAAACCGTAATCACCTGTGTTCCCAACTCATCAGTCAATGTACCATCGACGACTAACAAATCGGAGTATTTTTTTATTTCAGGGGTAAACGGCTCCACACACCGCTGAAACAAAGCCCCTCCGGCCAATACTGCCAGTAACAATACGTATACCTTATTCACTCGCATAGTTACCCAATTTAAAGTTCCAGGTAAGTGTCAGAATCGGCACACCGAAAATAGATTGTTTGTACCCCTGGATATTGCCATCCACATTCTTAAAGTACACTGAATAGGCATTTTTTCTTCCCGTAAGATTATATACACCGACCATCCAGGAACTGTGAGCCAACTTTTTAGCAACCAGATTTCCTTCAATATTCACCGAAAGGTCAACACGGAAATAATCCGGCAACCTATATTCGTTCCTGAGAGAGTAGTTCAACACTTTTTTTCCGTCGATGTAATAAATAGCACTTGGGTAAGTTATCGGCCGACCGGTGTAATACACCATGTTTCCAGAGAAACTTACGCGACGACTCAAACGGTAATTGGTAACCACATTCACCGAGTGAGGAATGTCGTAATTAGCCGGATATTCTTTTCCTGAATTAATCTGATCTTCAGGAAACTTGCTATCTACTTTTACACGGGCATGTGAATAGGTATAGCTGATCCAGCCATTCAGTTTTCCGGCTGTTTTACGCAGCATCAACTCCAATCCGTAAGCATCCTGTTTTCCCTGAACCACGTCGGTTTCAACCCAGCGGTTTCCAATTAAATCGGCACCGTTTTTATATTCCACCAAATGATTCGCCTTCTTGTAATAGGCCTCGATAGAAGTTTCCAGATGCTTGTCGGGAAAGTTCCGGTAAAAACCGGCACTAAACTGATCTCCAATCTGAGGACTAATGTGCGAATCAGTCAGTTTCCACTGATCGTTCGGAGATAATGCAACCGTATTACTCAGCATGAAAAGATACTGACGCATCCGGTTATAGGACAGCTTCACTGAGCTGTTTTGTCCCACCAAATAATTCAACGCCAGTCGCCATTCCGGGCCGTGATACGATTGAATAATATCACCTGATTTGTAACTTACTGTGTCGACAACCGTGTTCTCATCCAAAGGAGCATCGGGATAATAGTCACGAACTTTATTGGGTCCCAGATAAGCGTAATAGCTGTAACGGATTCCGGCATCCACAGTCAGGTTTGCTCCAATTTTCCATTCGTCACTTAGGTAAAGAGCATCCTCTGTTCCGTATTCCCTTCCAAGGTTGGTATAATAACGCAGCGATTCATTTCCATAAGGATTCAATGCCCCCCTGTCGAGATCGTAATAAATAGCAGAAAGACCAAAACGAAGCAAATGGTTCGGAGCCACATTGTAATCAAAATCGCTCTTCAGCTCATAGTGCCCTATCGAATAGTTCTTCGTATAAGCATTCAACGGGTCTTGCTCCTCGGTATTCGCGTAGGAATATTCTCCGAAAGCACCACTGAATGTGCCCGTAAAACGTTCGTTGAAAAGGTGTCTCCAAAGTAGTGAGCCTCCCTTGTTACTGTACTTGAAGTGACTGTTGGTAGAAAGCGTAAACCTATCGTGACTATAATAACCGAAGAGTTGGATATGATTATTCCGATTTGCCTCAAGGCTGAAGTTGGTAGCAATATCGTAAAAACCGGCATTGCTGTTCTTCAAATCCGGATCTTTCAACCTCCTCAGAATCCAGTCCGAATAAGTCGAACGACCACCGATAACAAATGAACCTTTGTTTTTAACCAGCGGTCCTTCTACCGAAAGCCTTCCGGTAATTGGGCTAATTCCGCCACGTGCCGTAAATTTCTTACTGTTTCCTTCGCGGGTCGAGATATCGAATATGGAAGCCAGGCGACCGCCGAAACGGGCAGGGATATTACTTTTGTAGAAAGAGAAATCGCGCACAATATCCGGGTTAAACGCAGAGAAAAAACCGAACAGGTGCGATGTATTGAACACCGGAACCCGGTTAATGTAGAACAGGTTTTGATCTGCAGGACTTCCGCGCACATTCAATCCGGAACTACCTTCACCAACCGATTGAACCCCCGGCAACATACGAGCAACCTCCAGCAAATCGCTTTCGCCCATCACCACCGGAATTTCCTTGATTGCTTTCACATCCAAACGTTGAAATCCCATTTGGGTCCCGCGTACGTTGTGAAATTTATTGGCTTCAATTACCACCTCTTTTAAAGGAATAATGTCCTTCTCGAACTGGAAATTATAATGTGCATTTTGCCAAATCTGCAGGTTATAAACCTGCTTCTGCATTCCCATGCTACCCAGCTGAAGTGTATATTTCCCGGGTGGCACCACCAGACGATAATACCCCTGTGCATCACTGACGACGCCGTCTTTCAATTGTTCCACGTAAAAAGTTGCCCCAACCAATGGTTCTCCACTTTCAGCGTTGGTTACACGTCCGGTAAGATACACCCGCTCGTTTGGCTTTTTAATGTGTTCCCGGCCGAAAACAATTGTCTTATTCTTTTTCTCCTTGCGGCCTTCCAGGTAGCGCTTTTCAACATCCGTAATGCCTCCTTTCCGGCTTTTACCGCCAGAAGCTTCTACTAACTTTTCAGGTAAAGCGGTAACCATATCTCTACCTTTCATCACATAGATGTCACGGTAGGCATCGATATAAAAACGAAGATCCGTTCCCAGAAAAGCACGGTGCAAAACTTCCCTCATCGACAAATCCGCCCCCGAAGCATGATCCAGTTGGATTTTCTGCACCCAATCTTTGCGGTAATAGAAGTGAACCTCTTGTTGTGATTCCACTTTGGAAACAAATTGTTCAAACGTTAAGCCGTTGTAATCTCCGGAAAATACGATGTCGTTATCCTGGTTTTGCGCCCTGAGTTCAGGCACCAGCATACACATCATTACGATTCCCCAGATAATGCTGGTAATTCTCATGCGTCTTTCAGGATATTAAGCAGGTTATTAAAGTCTTCGTTAGAAATAGCTGAGAATGATTTCCTGTGTGCACGGAAATACTTTTTCAGCTCTTTTTTCTTAGCAGGAAAATATTTCCAAATCGCTCTCCGGTTCCGAATATCAAACACCTTTCCATCGCGTTCAAAATAATATTTGCGATAAGCTTTTGTATAGGCATAGTGATTGGTCTGTGTTCCCTGGGGTATCTTCAGGTATTTAGTATACTTGATTAACCAGCGAAATCCTTTATTCCCGACCACCTGATAAAATGATGCAGGCAACCGATCGTTGTCAATCCACTCAAAAGAATAACCACCTTCAAGAGTAAAACTATGAATAAACTCACGCCGTAAAACAATCTGACTCACACCGCCAAATGAATTAGTTACCCTCAAAACGAGTTGCTGATCAACAATATCGTACTTCAATTCCACCGGAGAGAAATTCTCGTTTTTTACCATAACAGAACCACGGCGGAAGGTATTTTCGCCCATGAACGGGTATCCCGTAGCATTGTAATGCAGATTGACATACAGCACTCCGTTGACCAGCAGATCATTTAAGCCATACATCTGGTTGTAATGCTCGTACTGCTTTTTCAGAGTGTCAACCGAAGCCTTCTGGGCCCTTAAAGTAAACGGCAGACAAAGCAGTAAGAGAGGCAGTGCTCTCCTTAAGGAATAGAACAACATTTAGAATATTTAAATCAGTTAGTTACAATACACACAATATAAATCCTCAGTGGTACAGATTCTCTCCGCTTCCGCTAATTCAATTCTCGCGGGAAAAATCGTTTCTGTGTCTGAAATGCTTTTGACAGGCGCATTTTTGGATTTATGAAATTAGTGAAACAATTCGTTTAAACAAAGAATTTTCAAAACATAACTAACATAAAATTAAACATAAGGAAATGATGAAAAAAATGGTCACATAATTTTTATCTATGCGGCCATTTCCTTGATATCTTCAAACAACTATTTTATTTCCAACGCACCGTCCGTGTCCTTGTCAATGGCCGGACGACCTGTTTTCATCCATTTCGGTTCTGCGGCTCCTTTCAGGTAATGGTCGAAGAATTGTTTCATCCGGATAGACAAATCCATTCTGTCGCCCCAGCTGCCGGCTTTCAGGTTATGCGGCTCGTCATTGTAGCTCAGCATCCAAACCGGCTTATTCAATCTACGCAATGCCACAAAATATTCGATTCCCTGGTACCACGGAACTGCTGTATCGTGATCATTGTGCATCATTAACAGCGGCGTTTGAACCCTGTCGGCATAGAACAACGGCGAATTCTCGATGTAGCGCCAAGGTTTATCCCACAAGGTTCCTCCCAAGCGACTCTGCGTATGCTCGTACTGGAACATTCGGCTTAAACCGCTTCCCCAGCGAATACCACCGTAGGCACTGGTCATGTTGGCCACCGGAGCACCCGCCATGGCAGCAGCAAACAGGTTGGTCTGCGTCACCAGGTAGGCTGTCTGATAACCGCCCCAGCTTTGTCCCTGCAAAGCCATATGCTTCTCATCCACAAACGAGTATCTATCCATCAATGCTTCTACCCCACTCATAATGCAGTTGTAAGCGCTTTGTCCCGGATAACCGACGGTGTAAACGATATCGGGAACAAAAACAAGGTAATCGTTGCTGGTGTAAAACGGCTTATTAATGATGGAACGGCTCGGCCCGGGAGTCCAGTAACGATGGAACGAGTCGGAACTCCGTTCATAGAAATAAATCATCATCGGATACTTTTTCGACGGATCGAAATTTTCGGGCTTATACAATATTCCCTGCAACTTCACTCCATTCAGATTGGTCCAACTCACCAGTTCCGCGGAGCCCCACAGATAATTCTTCTGCTGTGGCTCCGCATCCGTTTCTTTCTGGTAATTGGCAAACCGGTCATCTGTTTTCCAAACATCCGGGTAATCGGTGAACGATTCCCGCGTGAATATGATTTGCGGGGCATTTTTTGCTTTAGCGGTTTTCCGGAACATATAATCATCCAAAACCAGCATATCAGGCACAGCCGCCTTATTCATCCGTAAGGAAGCGTAACCAGCCTGCTTTGTTTCTTCCTGGAAAACCGAAAGCAATGCCGGAGTCTTCGTCGAAATATATTCTTCCTCCGGATTCAGTTTCACATACCGGAATTTCATTTGATGCTTCCGTCCGTATCCATCGGTGAGATTAACCGGCTGTTCTTTCCCCGATGGATCCAATCGCCAGATATCGTACCGATCGTACACAAAAACATATTTATCATCTTTGGCCCATCCGGCAATCCCATAAGGATAAGCCGGTGTTGGCATGTCGTTCAGTTCATCGTACATCGGCGCCTTTATCGACTTTGTCAGTGCCAGTGTTTCCAACGTTTTCGTATTCACTGAATAATAGGTACTATCCTGGTAATTGTAGTAAACAAAGTAATGCTGAGCCGGTCCCAGGCGTCCCCGCCTAACGCCTTTTACCATTAACTTCCTCTCTCCGTTCGCGATATTGACCAGGTAAAAATCTGCGCGCTCCAGGCCAGTCCACGACATCGCTCTTTCGTAAGGTACCGGGTCGATACCGACCGCATACGCTCCTTCTCCGGTTCTTTTTGTCCGAACCGTTTTCAGCTTTTCGTCAGCCAACTGAGTAATTGTCTTTTTCTCGACATCATACACGGCCAGATAGGTCCGTTTTTTTTCGCTCTTCAGCTTAATCTTCTGACGGGGCTGCAATTGCTTATCAGTCCATGACCAGATATCCAGACGGGCCTTTTCGCTTTTCATCAACGTGTCCTTTGGCTCCGGTTTCGGTTTGGGTGCCGAACCGAAATACAAACGCTTTCCGTCTTTCGAGAAATCGAGCTTCCCATTTTCCGAAGGAGCCCAGCCTTTCGGCAAGGTAGCCGTCAACGTATCGGCTATTACCGATTGCTCCGCATCAACTTCCGACAGGTACAAACTATAAGTTTTATTTTCAACCGTATCTTTCGAGAACAGGAAAGCTCCACGGTCGCCGGCTTCACTGACCGCAATCTTGCCCGGGAAGCCTTCCCCTGAAAAGGCAATGCGCCGTTCTCCGCTTTTTGTATCGAAATAATTAACGGACGCCATGTTCGCTGTCGAGTCTTTTTTGCCCGTCGTAAACATCAGCGTATTTCCGTTTTTCGACCAGGCATACTCTTTTACATCGCGAAAGACCAACGTATCAGTCAGACCCGGCTTGACAACCACCAGATTGCCCGATTCCTTTTTGTCCTTCTTCTTCTTTTTGTCCCCGTCGGGTTGATCAGCTTTCGTTGAATCAGCGGGACTCTCAATCTTTCCATCCGACAGAAATGCCACCCAACCGGTGCCTTCTTCGGGAATTTTAAACGATTCAGCCTTGGGATACTTTACCACCTGATGGGTTTTAAACGAATAAATCCCGATGGAATCCTGCGGCTGCTTATCCTTCTTGAACTTCTCCACTTCCGCCTCGCGACGGAGCGCCAGCTGAGGTTTAATTTTGAACGTTACAATGGAACTGTTTCCGGCCAGCTTAGCATCGTATCCCCGGGCAATGGTATCAATGCGGCCGCTTGTCATATCCTTCACAACAAGATTGCCATCCCCGTGGCCCGGGTTCAGTTCGTAAACCAGGTACTGCCCATTCTCCGATATTTGCGGCTCACGAATGTGCTTCCAGGTATTAAAGTTATCAGTGGTCAATGGTTTCTTCTCTTGCTGAGCATATACGCCGGCAGCAAACCACGCGAGAAACAGAGAAAGAAGTAATTTTTTCACAAGTAAAGATTTTTTCAGTTTCAAATTCGAATACACACGTTTTCATCCCCGCAAGGGGAACAATAAAAGTATAAAAATTAGCAGAATCAGGCAGCATCACCATACCTGCGTCCCACACTGAGCTCCTGATACAACGGAAAAAACATCATTTAGATTGATTATGTTATAAAATACCCCTTCACACCTTAAGTGCCTCAAGTTAAGCAGATATCCCCTTCAACTTCAGATTGAAATCTTTCTTTATGCAAACAAAACATGCTATAAAACGTATAAAACAATGAACATTATGTGACATTACACACTTCTAAGTTTATATAATTCTGTGTAACTTGAAGAGAAAAGGCCTCTCTTCAAACAGGCCTCATAGCGGGATTCACAATAGCATGTAAAACAATACCGAGCTGCAACAGAATTGCATTGTATAAACACTTAACCTGACATAACATGAAAAACTATCTTCTCATATCCATCATGACCCTGGTCGTTTTTGCTGCCTGCAAGCCTGGTCATAAAAAGGAAGCACAGCGAAAAGCTGCCATGGAGACCGACACCGTTATTTCGATTCCGGCCCACACGGTGAATGTATACTACTTTCACGGCGACAAGCCCTGCACAACTTGTCAGACCGTAGGTAACGCGACGAAAGAAACGGTGATGAAATACTTTGCCGATTCAGTAAACGTACATTTCATCGATGTGAATATTAACCGCAGGCCCAACCGGAAACTGGCCCGTTATTATCACATTACGAATACGTCCATCGTTATTGCCGGCCGCGAAGGCTATGACAACCTGACCAAAGAGGCTTTCGACTACGCAGTTAAAGAGCCCGAAAAATTTCAGGGCCTGTTAAAGGAAACTATTATGCAACGGGAAGAGTATAACAGATAATAATCGTAACCATACCCATTCATTCCCCTGTTGTTTGTTCGCAACAAACGGCAGGGGTATTTTTTTTTTGAGTAAGACTACAGCCAGCCCTTACGATGGAAATACCAAAGGGTTAAAACAGAGGATGCCAGCATCAACACAATGGCAAATGGATAACCAAAACTCCAGCTCAGTTCCGGCATAATCCGGAAGTTCATACCATACATACTGGCAATTAAAGTTGGCGGCATAAATACAACAGCCACCACCGAGAACATCTTGATGATTTTGTTCTGCTCGATGTCAATCAATCCCATCAAAGTGTCCTGCAAAAACTCGAGACGTTCGAAGCTGAATGCCGTGTGTTCCAACAGCGACCCCGTATCCTTCAGCATAATACGCAAACGTCCCTCCTTCTTGTTCACAAAACGCTCGCTCTTCAGGATAGCCGACATCACCCGCTGCTTGTCCATGATATTCTCACGCAGCAACATGGTCGCTTCCTGCAACTGGGTAATCTGGAGGATGCTCTCTTCGTCCAAATCCCGGTCGATACGAATCTTTTTACTGATTTGATTAATGCTCCTTCCTACGGCCTCCAGCAGGTCGGCATCATAGTCGATGCGTACATCCAACACGAGCAGAAACAAGTCGTATCCGTCCATATCGGTGACCGATTGTGCCTGAAGACGACTGTACACATTCTTGAACGAGTCGACCTTGTCGTAATGATAGGAAAAGAGGATCTGGTGCTTGATGATGAAAGAAACCGGCATGTAATCGTATCGCCCGTTTTCCATTTTCATGTAATTGGAGTTGGCAATAATGGTATCATCCGTTTCGAAGTAGCGGGAACTACTTTCAATCTCTTCGGCTTTTTGCCAACTCAGCAGCTTGATATTATACTGGTTTTCGACTTGTTTTCGTTCCTCAGGAGTCGGGCTTTCCAGGTCAATTCCGATGATCTCTTTGTCGCCAAAATCCGAAATCGAATCCCGGACTTTCTCCATATGAACTCTTCCATTTTCCTTGTACAGGAATGTAATCATAAGCTGCAGGATTTGTTTGTGAGACAAATACCCCTTTACATGCCGGCCATCAATCTCCGGGAAAAAATGACATCAGAAAACATCATTTTACAGATTCACAGCAGGTCTGAACCGGGCTACACAAAATTAATAAATTCGGCGGGGCGAGCACTACCCTGCCACTTCCTTTTTCCGTAACCGGAAAAGGTTTACTCGTTAACAAACTCGTATAACATCGCGATATCTTCAGCCCAGGCTTCCGTGTTAGGCGTTTCCAGAATGATGGGAATATCGTCGAAACGGTCGTCTTGCATCATTCGGCGAAAAGCCTCTTTCCCGATAAAACCTTTGCCGATAGCATCATGCCGGTCAACACGGCTCCCCAGCTCTTTCTTCGAATCATTCAGGTGAATGCCTTTCAGATATTTCAATCCGACAGCCTCGTCCAGCTTTCGGAAAGTCTCTTCGTATCCTTCATCGGTAATCAAATCGTAGCCGGCAGTAAAGGCGTGGCAGGTATCGATGCAGACGCCCACACGGCTTTTGTCTTCTACCTGGTCGATGATTTCCGCCAGTTGCTCGAACGAAAATCCGAGGTTGGTTCCCTGTCCCGCAGTATTCTCGATTACCGCCGTCACACCTTTCGTTTTTTCCAACGCCAGGTTAACCGAACCCGCAATCTTCGACAAACATTCTTTCTCCGAAATCTTTTTCAGGTGGCTTCCCGGATGAAAATTCAACAACGACAAGCCCAACTGCTCACAACGTTGCATCTCGTCCAGGAAGGCATCCTGCGACTTTTTCAAACCTTCCTTTTCGGGGTGTCCCAGGTTAATCAGGTAACTATCGTGCGGCAGGATGTGCTTCGGATCGTAGCCATACTTCTTACAGTTGGCTTTGAAACCGTCGATGTTTTCCTGCGTTAACGGTTTGGCCACCCACTGCCGTTGATTTTTGGTAAACAAAGCAAAGGCTTTCGCTCCGATGGCGTGCGCATTCGCCGGTGTATTCTCCACGCCTCCTGCTGCACTCACGTGTGCTCCAATGTATTTCATCAGTTTATCATTTACTTTCAATTGCCTGATGAAACTCGTCCCGACGTTTCGGGACTCGTTTCATACTCTTGTTTTTCTTTCATCCTGTAAAGGATTAACAAAATAAAAAGTTCGTTTCTGTTAAACAAAATAATCAACAACACTCCTAAGGTCTTCGCCCGCTGTCTGCTTTGTAAAGGTCGGAGATACTTTCCATTTTGTAAATAAAAAGGAAAACACCATCTTGGCGTCATCAAATGATTATTTGAGCAAACCAAGATGAAAAAGAATCTATTCCTGCTTATCCTGCTGACTGCTATTCCGTTTTGGAGCAGCGCACAGCAAAACAATCAACAAGACAACCAGAAAAAAGAGATAAAAACCGGATGGAATATGGGCGCACTGCCGGCCATTTCGTTCGACAGCGACCTGGGCTTCCAGTACGGAGCGGTCGTCAACTTCTTCAATTACGGCGACGGCAGTAATTACCCCGACTACAACCACTCGCTCTATTTCGAGGTATCGCATTACACCAAAGGCAGCGGAACCTATCGTTTCTACTACGATTCCGAAGCGTTAATTCCGGGTATCGAGCTGACCACCGACCTGAGTTACCTTCCCGACCAGGCGTACGATTTTTACGGCTTCAACGGCTACGAGGCGGTGTACAATAAAAACTGGATTGATGACACTTCGCCGGATTACCGTACCCGGATGTTTTACAAATTCCATCAGAAACTCTTCCGGTTCAAAACCGATATCCAGGGCGACTGGGGCGATTCGAATTTCCGCTGGCTGGTCGGCTTCAACCTGCTGAACTTCAACATCAGCTCGGTGGATGTCGATAAACTAAACAAAGGGAAAAAGGAAGCCGACAAACTACCGCCGGTGAGCGAGCAGCCCGGACTGTACGAAAAATACCAGCAATGGGGCATCATTTCGGCAAAAGAAGCCAATGGAGGATTTGTCCCGATTGTGAAAGCCGGCGTGGTGTACGATACCCGCGACAATAAACCGAACCCCATGCACGGTATCTGGGCGGAAGCCGAACTGGCCACCGCACAAAAGTTTATGGGTGCCGAAAGCAGTTTTACCAAGCTGTCGATTACCCAACGTCAATACTTCACTATCGTGAAGAACGACCTGTCGTTTGCTTACCGCATCCAGTGGCAGCAAACTATTGGCGGACATGCGCCCTTTTACTACCAGCCACAAATCATTGCCTCAGCACTGCGCGGTTCCTCTTCATCGGGATTAGGAGGCGCCAAAACACTGAGAGGTATCATGCGCAACCGCATTGTGGGTGACGGCTTTGTGATGGGGAACACCGAACTGCGCTGGAAATTTGCCCGCATGGAGAAGTTTAAACAACATTTCTACTGGGGACTGAACGGATTCCTCGACTTTGGCCGCGTGGTGAAGAAGATGGATATCCAGAACAAGATTTCCAACATGAACGAGCCGATGAACCAGTATTTCAATTTTGGTGCCGAGAAGATGCATTACAGCGTCGGTGGCGGACTACGTTTGGCCATGAACCAAAACTTCATTGCAGCGCTGGACTATGGTATTGCCCTCGACAAACAGGATGGTGATTCGGGTATTTACATCGGTTTGAACTACCTGTTTTAGACAAACGCATTTCTACTACGACATACCATGATTGGTTTCGACAACGGATTGTTCAGGGAACTACGGGTCATCTCGGTTCCGGTTACCAGCATCTCCATTAACCGGGGATATGGGGCTTTTGATTTTTTTGAAGTCATTAACGGAAAACCGTTTTACGGAGAGCGGCACGTCGAGCGCTTCGAACGTTCTCTCCGGTTGTTGAAGCTGACAATCAATTTCCTGCCCCGGCTGCCGAAGACGATAGAGGAGATTATCCGGCACAACCGCATGGAACATGGTTACATCAAAATGTTTGCGCTGCCCCACACACCACGTACCGGAGACTTTTATCAGGCTGCCTTATACATCTTCCCAACAGAAATGCCACAGTACCCTCCAGCGTTCTATGAGCAGGGAGCACACCTGACAATGAAAGAGTTCATCCGTTTTCTGCCGGAAGCCAAATCAACCAACTACCTGGCCGGACAATTCTGGGCTGATGAATCGACCGACTCCAGAACAGCTGACATTCTGTATCACAATGGTACAACGGTTCAGGAAACCTCGCGTGGAAATATCTTTACGGTAAAAAACGGAAAGGTTATCACACCTAAAGAGAACATTTTAAAAGGAGTCACCCGAAGCATTGTTTTGGACATTCTCCGGGAACGCAAACTCAGTTACCAGGAAGCTGAAATCAGTATAGAAGATCTGATGACGGCAGACGAAGTGTTTCTGGCCAGCACCACCAAACGAATCATGCCCATTGTGCAGATTGACGAACAAACCATCGGCAACGGGCAGCCCGGAGCCATCACCCGGCAAATCATGGAGGAGTTTCAGCGAATCAGGGAAAATTACAAATAATCGCAAGTAGCGAATCGTTTACTGAATACCAGCAACATTTTATGCAACCATAAAGACGCAAAGCATTGCGTCTCTACAACAGGACATTGGGTTTTTTTGTATCTTTCCTCGCAGACAAATAAAGACTGACTCTACTCACCAACCTGTTCTTATGAAAAAAACGTATCGATTCAAGAAAGCGTTTGGTCCGGTAGCCTCCACTTCCGGCATCATCGTGTTTCTGGCCGGAATTGTGGCCAGTTATTACTCCCTCACCGGACTGGCACTGGTATTTATCGGCGCCTTCCTGGGCTTCACCAACACCAGCACCACCATCGATTATTACAATCGGAGAGTAAAATTCAGCAACAACCTGTTTGGACTGATACGCCTGGGAAAATGGCACGACATTTACTGGGACATGCAACTCCACCTTGTGACATCACGGGAAGTGTTTACCTCATACAGCCGGGGAAACCGCTCGCTGGATACCGAAGTAAAACAGACTTTTGTCGAGCTGTACGACGCCAAAGGGCATTCCCTCCTACCACTGAAAAGCATCGGTAAAAACGAGGACCCGGAAAAGGAACTGGAACGGTTACGTCTGAGCCTCGGATTAACGACGGAACCAGTGTAAGCCGGAGCGAAAAAAACGAACAACAATGGGCAAACCCAATAAAAGAAACGGCGCCCGGGGAAAGTTCAGGAATTTCCTGAAAAGGTTAGTTTGGCCTGTCACCCCGATGACGCTAATAACCATTGCTGCCTTAGTGATTACAGCCTGGGCGTGGGTTCTCTATTTTATCGACAAACCATCCGAAGCCATCGTGGTTGCCGTCACCACTGCCATAACGTTTTTGGTTGTGACATTATATGTGGCCGACCGACTATTAACCAGGATTCTTCCCTACAAGAGCCTTGTATTTGGCGAAGTCATACTCGCAGTCATCATTTTCTTCTTCTACTCATTCCAGGACAGAACCGTCGATATCAACTTTCACACGGACAAAGATTTCATTGTGGTCCTGTTCGATTCGAAAGAAAAGTCCCTTTCGGATTTCCAACGCAGCGGAATTTTCAGCAAAGAGCTGAATGTGCACGACACCCACATTGTTCACCTCGACAGCTCATTGGCTTCCATCAACAACCTGCGCATCAACGAACCGGCCCAGTGGAATGCCTTTAGCCAACATGAAGGCCGAATCGAAATAGGCGGTCAATCCATCCGATACATTTTAAGCTCAGACAATCGCACCAACCCGTATTTGCATAAGAATCCGCAACCGCATATCGACAGCCTGCTGAACCGGGTTATTCATGAACTGAAACCGGCTGGAGAAAAAGATTAACCGGTTCTTATACGATGCATTGCAAAAACATGCCGAAGACGCAAAGCATTGCATCTTTACCACATACCACTGTCGCCAACGCAGCAATCGGGGCCGTCCGGGCAGTATTCATCTAAATCTGATACTCATCTTAAAAACTGCAAAACCGCCCCAAATGAAACGCCATCCCTGACAATTTTTTCGCTAACTTAATGGTTGCTAACAGCCTACAAAATGAAAGCAGAAAAAACAGTCCTTCATCATCCGATTACCCACGTAAGAGAACAGCCGCAAGTAAATAATTCGGCCGAGTCATCGACATTATTTTTTGACGAATCAACCGAACAGATGCTCTTTCGTCAACCTATTGGAATTGGAAGAACGCCGGCTCATGGAACTGAACGGAAAATAAAAACACCAACCTATGAGCAAAGTCCGGAAAGGTGAGAAGGTCAGAAAGTCTAAATAACGATAAATGCATTTTAATACTCTAACCGGATAGAAAACAAATAGCAATGGACACCATCATTCTAATCGCTTTTTGCTTTGGTTATGCATTAATTGCCCTTGAAAACAAGGTGAAAATCAACAAAGCAGCTATCGCCCTGTTAACAGGAGGCTTCGTTTGGACAGCGTATATTCTATTTAATTCTAATTCAGAAAGTATTGTTCAACAGTTGGTTGAACACATTGGGAATATATCACAAATTATTTTTTACCTGATTGGTGCCATGACCATCGTTGAATTAATTGACTCTTATAACGGGTTTGATGTCATCACAAAGCAAATTAAAACAAGTAACGAGAGGCAACTTCTTCTGACCTTAAGCGTTCTTACCTTTTTTCTTTCTTCCGTTCTTGATAACCTGACCACTACGATTGTCATGGTTACCCTTATCCGAAGACTACTAAGCGACCAGAAGGACAGATTGTTGTTTGTTGTCATGATTATCGTCGCGGCAAATTCCGGAGGAGCCTGGACTCCTATCGGTGATGTAACGACAACCATGCTTTGGATTGGTGGTCAGATTACAACCGTTAATATCATGCGCGAATTATTTGTCCCCAGCCTGGTCAGTATGCTCGTCCCGTTATTCTTAATCTCGCTTATGGTTAAGGGGCAGTTTAAAAGAATGGATAATACAAATCAACAATCAAGTATTCTGAACTTTGAGAAACGAATCGTCTTTTTTACCGGAATTGCAGCTCTAATTTTTGTCCCCGTTTTTAAATTCATCACCAATTTACCACCATTCATGGGAATGCTGACAGGGCTTTCTGTGTTATGGATTGTAACAGAACTCTTAAACAAAGACAGATCGTATGAACATAAAATAACCGTAACAAATGCATTACGCAAAATAGACATCCCGAGTGTTTTATTCTTTTTGGGAATTCTGCTGGCTGTTGCAGCACTTGAATCGACTGGTTTGCTCTCCAATTTAGCTGCAGCACTTAGTAAATCAATTGGAAATCTTAAAACCATCGCCATTTCCATTGGCATGCTTTCATCTCTGATAGACAACGTCCCCCTGGTAGCAGCATCGATGGGGATGTACGATTTACATTCATTTCCAACCGACCATTATTTTTGGAAACTGATTGCCTACTGTGCCGGTACCGGAGGTAGTATTCTTGTTATTGGCTCAGCAGCTGGTGTTGCTGCCATGGGAATAGAGAAAATTGACTTCTTCTGGTATCTCAAAAAAATAAGTTGGATTGCCCTTATTGGATATTTATCAGGCGCTTTCCTGTATATATTCATGCTTTAATCACAAATGTTATCCTACGCCATTGCTCACAGGGTTGATAACGATTCGGAGGGTAACCTATAACATAGTCTGACCAATACAACTGCTACAATTTTACCATCCCCAAAAAAGCGATGCATGATGTTTCTGTCATGATCCCTCATTGTAGTAGCAGCAGCATTTTTTGTGCAGGGCAGAGACGTCATGCAAAGTCTCTACGGCCGAACTTCCGGCTTTTTCGTACCTTCCCTATTCAATTCCGAAAAAACATGCAACCGGGTGTAATAATCCGCGATGTAAGCCACTAAACAAAGAAAAGAGAAAATTTGAGCAGCGATTTTTATACAGCCTACATTCTTCCCTATTCGGCTTTGATCATCAAGATTTGCCGGGCGTATACCAACACGCAGGAAGATTTTGAAGATTATTACCAGGAGGTATGCCTGCAAATCTGGAGGACGCGGGAAAAGTTCCGCCGGGAGTCGGAATGGAGCACATGGGTCTACCGGATATCGCTGAATGTTTGTTTGACTTTGCTGAAGAAGAAGAAAAACAACACGCAGCATTTTGCCTCCGACTATCTGCCCGAAGAAGAAACAGAAGACAGCCATGCTTTTGCCGACGAAAATCTGAATGTGCTGTACGATGCCATCAGGCGGTTGTCGGAAGTGGACCGGGGTGTTATTTTACTCTACCTGGAGGAAAAATCGTACCAGGAGATCGCAGATATCACGGGTACGAATGCCAACAACATTGGCGTACGCATTAACCGGATTAAAGAACGATTAAAGAAACTGTTAGATGGAAAAGTCAATTGAAACCATTTGGAAAGAAGGCTTTTTAGAAGCCAATGCGTTGGTGGCCCCCAAATTAAATAACCTGTACACGCAGAAATCGATACACATCGTCGAGAAGTTCAAACGTATGTTTCAAACCAACTTACGGGCCATTGTGATTGGGGGCGTTGTCATTTTGGGCGCTTCTTTTGTTGTCGGGATACCCGTCATGGGCATCATGGTGTTTTTGATTGCCGGCGCCATTGTGTTGGTCAACCGTACCTTACAGAAAAGGCTTATGGAAATTGAGCCAAATGTGAGCAGCTACGAGTACGTTAAATCGTTTGACCATTGGTTGAAAGAGCAGATTGACGTCAACGCCAGGATGGCCCGGTTTTATTATCCGTTCTTCTTCCTGTCGATGGTTTTGGGCTTTTGGTTCTCCGACTACCTTCCGTTGGTAACGAGACATCTTCCTTCCATTTATTTCGTGAACGGCATCCCGGTATTTTGGTTATTGGGCGTGTTCATCATCATGGGGATACTCTACGCTGTTGGCGGACGGCTTTACAAATGGGACCTGCAGATTGTGTATGGCCGGGTATTGAAAAAACTGGACGAAATCCTTTCGGATATGGATAAACTGAGGGAGTAATTTTGTCGGGTTAAAACGCTACTTCAGAAGCGCTCAAGCCTACCGGAGAAGTCATCAACGCTACTTCAGAAATGCTCAAGCCTACCGGATAAGTCGTCAACACAAACCCGGAAACGCTCAACACAGGTCAGGAAATGCTCAACACTACTCCGGAAGTCCTCAAGATTGCTCTGGAAACGCTCAACGCTACTTCAGAAATGCTCAAGGCTGCTCTGGAAGCCGTCAGGACTACTCCTGAAATCCTCAAGGCTGCTCCGGAAGTGCTCAACGCTACTTCGGAAACGCTCAGGAGTACCTGAGAAGTCTTCAGGACTGCTCAGGAAGCCTTAAGGACAGCTTGAGCAGCCTTCCGATGTTGTCCTGAACACTTCGGCACCTCTCCTGACGACTTCTCGACCTTTCCTGACAACTTCCGAAGCTGTCCTGACGGTTTCGGCTCCTCTCCCAAACACTTCTTTAGTTGTCCTTAAACCTTCGTATGTTATCCTGAAGACTTCTCCAGTTGTCCTGACGAGTTCCCAACTGCTCCTGAAGGCTTCGGAAGTTGTCCCAACCACTTGCCCGGTTGCACCAAGAACATGTAATGGCGAATAATTTTTTTGTTAACTTGGGTGAGACTTAAGAACCAACAAAATGGATACGAAAATCAATTACTCAACATAACAGGTACACGATACATCCCAATATGGGTGTATAACAACAACTCATCAACTGACATAATAGAAATAACAACAATATTGATACACACTAGTTGGCGGTTATATAAAAAACACATGAAAACACTAATAAAAAACTTTACTGATAGAAATTTTGAGAAAGCTTTCAAATGGAAACAGTTCATTTTCTACTCAACTTTAAATGGGATTTTTGAAATTTTTTATCTGAAACAGAACGAATTCTTAACAATACCTCAAGGGAATCAACAAGCCCATGAGTTTATATATCTGATTATAAAATTAATTTCCATTATAATTATTGGGCTTTTTTGGGGTAACATTTCAAAAATATCTATTGGCTATTTAATCAAATTAACAAGCAAACTTTTTAATTCAGAATCGAATTTCAAAGAGATATTGAAGGCATTCATGATTTCATTTAAACCTCATTTAGTAACGGTACCGTTAATTTTTTTACACATTACAATTGCAAATTTTTTCAGTTCTGAATTAATCCAAAATAACATGATAGGATTATTTTTCTTGATGTTGCTCATAAAATTGACTATTGCAATATTTGGAATTTTATCAGTAATCCTATTATTCTATAATCTAAAACGAGTGCAAAAACAAACATTAGGAAAGGTGATTTTAAACTATTTAATCGCTTCATTAATTTTTTCACCAATTTACTTGTTAATAATGAGTCAATTATAAAAAAATACAACCGCTAATCGAGTAGGCTGCCGATAGGCTAAATGCCTATCGGAGAACCTCTCACACCACTGTACGTACGGGCCTCGTATACAGCGGTTCATTAAGATGCGGGGCAACCTTTGCGTAATAGGATAGCATGGAGTCATAGCCTCGCTTTCGCAACCGGTCAACCGTTATTGTAGTTCCCAGAATCGGGCTCTGGGCAATTGCCCAACCTCCCATCCTCGAACGACTCCACTGGTATGCCTGCTCCGGTGGAACACCCAATCGAATCAGGTTTTTCCTTTTCCGTTCCGGCTTTTTCCAGTGGTGCCAGATACAATACCGAAGCCGGTTTCTGATCCACCCATCGAGCTCTTGCAGTTTAACCTGCAAACTGGCCAACCGAAAGTAACCCAACCAGCCCCGCATTACTTCGCCAAGCTTTTGTATCCGCTCGTCGAAGCTCATCGGGGTGGTTTTCCGGGTGATTGTTTTCAGTTTTAGCTTCAGACACTTCCAGCTTTTATACGATGCAACCAGTTGGTATTGGCCTTTCTCGCCTTTTCGGTAAGTCGGCACAAAACCATAGCCCAGAACATTGAACTGTACCGGCCGTCGGATGCCGCTCTTTTCCCGGTTAATCGGGAGCCTGAGCCTGTCCCGTAAAAAACGGAAGGTATCGTTGCCAACTTTTCGGGCAGTCGTCTTCGTCTTCAGGTAGATGCTAAAGTCATCGGCGTAGCGAACGAAACGCAGGTTCTGCCTTTTCAGTTCCTTGTCCAGTTCATGCAGCATGATGTTGGACAATAACGGACTGAGCGGGCTTCCCTGGGGTACACCTTTGCGCCGTTTCTTTAGTTTTCCGTCAACTAATATCGGTGCCCGGAGCCATTTGCGGATGAGCCTTAGCGTAAGCGGACATCTCACCTTGCGATAGAGTAACTGCAACAAGATGCAATGATCGACTTCGTCGAAGAAGCTTCTCAGATCAATATCAACAATGTATTGAAAACCGGAGTTGATATGCTCCTGTGCTTTCAGTACCGCTTGTTGTGCATTCCGGTTAGGCCGGAAGCCATAGCTCTGATCGGCGAACTCCGTTTCAAACTTAACAGCCAACACTTGTCCTACAGCCTGTTGCAGCAGGCGGTCAGTTACCGTAGGTATGCCTAACACCCGTTTCTTCCCATTACTCTTCGGGATTTTTGCTCCCAGGATGGCTTGCGGAAGATATTCCCCCTGCCGGATATTCGCTTCCAGACGGACCCTGTTTTTTTCAAGATGTCCGTAGAGCTCCTTCACATCCATACCATCGACTCCGGCGGCTCCTTTATTGGATACCACCTGTCGGTAGGCGCGCATCATGTTCCGACGGTTTAAAACCTCTTCAATCATCCTGTTCATTTTTCGGTTACCCTGTTCCGGCTAAGTAGAGGCTACAGCTTATACGGCCGTTCCTAAACGAATTGGGAACATCTTAATGTTCAGCCCTTCGCTACTTTGTGAGGCCTCCACGGTCTCTGTTCGTGGCTCGTTTCCTGCAGCTACTATGGCTTCTGCTGACTTCTCACCCTGCCCAACCCGTGGACGGTGAGATCTCCCCAGGTAAGAGCATCTTCCTTCACCCAATCGCTGCCTGATCTACTACTTTGGAACTCCTCCTTTGCAGGAGCTTTTGGACGTCACAGTGATGTGCCTGCTCATCCGTCCTCATAGCCTCATATCAGGTTCCTGTTCGTCAGTACCGGGTTTTGCCGGTTGGCTTCCTTCACTGCATACCTCACGGTAAACCAGCTTGCCACTTGCTAACGGTTCGGGGCGTTACCCCCGCCCGTACGGGACTTACACCCTCTGGAATAATCTCACGCTACACTTATTGTTTAATCCGGAAAATTTGTATTTTTCAATTTTATCCGGAACTTACAAGTAAGTGTGCACATGCTCATGCTGGGCACACACACAAGCTCATAAGCAATGCGGGCTGAAACAGTTAAATACAAAATGAAATCAATAATAAAGCATGCCGGTAGTTACGCAGTGAAAGTTTTCAAAACCCGCACTGCTCATAGCCGGGCACGTTGTGTGTAAGGGAATAACGAGCTCCAAGAAATTAAATATTTGTAAATTGAAATGAAAATTATTGTACCTCATTATGAAGTATTAAATACAACTACTGAAATTGATTTTTCTCTATTTGAATCTTTTAGTGTACATACAAAAGGTGAAATAGATTCAAATCAATTTTTGTTAAGTTTATGGCATCAACTTGATAATGAATTAGGAAATGAAAATGGTAGATGTCCTTGGGCATATTTTCCTAAAAGACACAAATTGAAGAAAAATTTATTAACAATATTTGGTATTGTTGATACTTCTATAGGTCATTTTTATGTAGGCATTACTTATAAAAGAAAAGGGGATGTTGACTCTATTCATTTTTATTCCCTTAATGCTAAAGAAGATTATAAGCCAATAATAAAAGGTCTCATAAAGAAAGCAATTAATAATGTCGGTAATACAAAAATATACAATGTTACTGCTGAATTAAACAGTATGTTTGAAAATTTATATTTTGAGAATTATTCAGGAAAAAATTTTGAATTTTATATTGAAAAGAAAAAGACTAAAATCAAATTCCAGTTAAGCTCAATTGATGAATTTGAGGCTACTCAATTAACTGAAAAACGGCTTAGAACCTTGACTGCCTTTCTTGCAATAGAAACCAATATTCATTTTGATTATGACAATGTAACAATCAATACCGATGTTAATATAGAAAAACAAAAGGAGAAGATTGTAACGTTTCAAGAAGAAGTTTTATTGACTCATACAAATGAAAAAGGAATCAATTTTATAGATGATTATCCAATACATGAATCTAAGCTTCTTATTTCTGCAAAAGGTATTAGCTTTCTAAATAATTATGTATTTGTTGAGAGAGAATATTTGAACCCAAAAATTGTTCGAAACTTTTTTCAAGCTTGTATTCATTTTCAAAAAGGGTTAGCTGTCGAAACACCAATTATTAGACCTACTGCTCTTATGTTTGAAACTCAAACTTTATCTATTGCACCCATAGGCATATTTAATCAGCAGGCAATAATTAATAATGCAACGACATTTTATCTATCATCACTTGAAGTACTGTCTTATTATGGTTCTAAACAAGAAACTTGTGAATCATGTCATCAAATTCAATATAAAATAGGTCAAAGAGTAGCTGATTTCGTAAGAGAGAATCTTACTGAAGATTTAAGTAAAGTAATTAAGAAGCTTTATAATAATAGGTCTAAGTATTTGCATATGGGAGAAAATTCCAGTTCTAATTTAAATACCAATATTAAACCTACAATTGACAAATCAACTGCATCAGGAGTAAAAGATTATGGATTTCACACATTGAATATTAATGGTAATTGTGTTGGTGTGTATACTGGTAATGTTCGAGAATGGACAAGCTACTGTTTTAGAAAGTATTATCGTGAAAAAATATTGATAAATTGAGAAACCCCAACACACAACAATGGCTAATACGCAATATGCTTGCCGCGGGCGCAACACAAGCACAATGCGCATGGCCGGCACGTTACCAGCAAGCAAAATAGAGCATCATGGAAACTAAGGAGATAAAATTTAAAAATAAGACAGCTATTAGAGTCTATCCTGAAAATGATGACTTTATGACGGTGAAAGAAGTTCTCGCCGATGGAAGTTGGATTGTGTATCCTTTTAGATACGATGAGGATAAAGGGACAATTTCGGCTCGATATGAAAATATTGTTTCCATAAAAATTGAGAAGAAAACAAAAATTGAGAAGGGACTATATCAAAACATAAAATACGGTTTAGGTTTTACATCAAAGGCTAGAGAAATTCCAACATATATTCAAAAAAAATTTCCGAAAGTCAAACATCTTGTAATCTCAAGTAATTTAAAAGAAAGTGATGTTAAAGACGATACAATATATTTTACGTTGGTAGCCTTTAATAATATCATAAGTACACTCTATGGGACAAAAGACTTTCACAAAAAAGAAGTAGAAGAAAATATTGGAGCTGAGTTTTTCGGTTACTTCACTGACCTTTTTGATTACAAAGAACCTGGATATGTTGGCGACGATATTTATAATAGATATCTTCCATATGATTCGTTTGATAATTTGACAGAAAATGATTTTAAAACAATAGAGAAAATCATAAAGCATGTTCCTGTAAAAATTTCCTCAAAAACGATTGTTACTACACGAGAAACAGTTGATAAGATTTACTTAGAAAATATAATTGAAAAGTTTTCTGAGTTAATGGGAAAAAATGTAACAACAAAAGATGCTATTGATAGGCTTGAAAAACAGTGGCAAAAGTTCTTTAAACAGAATTCTTGGCTGTTGGCTCAATTGTTTTATTCGCCAGTGACTTTATTTGAAGATGAGGCTTACGTTGGTGGTAAAGAAGTAACAAATAAGAATGGAAAACTAGCTGACTTTTTATACAAGAATGAATTTGATAATGTTGCTTTGATTGAGATAAAAACTCATTTGACACCACTGATGGAGACTTCTGCATATAGAGGAACCGATGTATTTGCTATGTCAAAAGATGTAAACGGAGGATTAAGTCAAGTTTTAAATCAACGTGATAACCTTTTGAAAGAGTTTCATGGACTTAGATATAAAAGCAAGGATGACTTTGAGGCATTCAATCCTCATTGTTTGCTGCTTGTTGGAAAATATGCAGATTTAAATAAAGAACAAAGCAAATCATTCGAATTAGTTAGAAATAGTAGTAAAGATGTGACTATTGTAACTTTTGATGAGCTTGAAAAGAAAATTCAGTCAATGTATGGAATTATGACTGGAGAAATAAAAGGAAATTAATCAATGCCAACTGGTAACACTGTATATTCAAAATGGGTGAGATTGTAGTAAATTAAAGGGCAGTAGCCCGCTTTAAATTGTCTCGAATTGATAAGTTTGAAGCCCGTAATCGCCCATATTTGCATATACTTGTCCGTTGTGCGTCACATCGACTCAATTCAAATAAGTCATTAGGTTAAAAATAAGAACAGGTTGATGATTTTATTTAAGAAACTGAAGGGAATGGTTATTGAAATGTTATTAGCAATATTCTCTCTAATTTCATTTTTCCCAAATTTATCGTACTTATCAATTGGCTTTTTTATTTTAAATTTTTTATTCTTTAAAAAACATATTCGCGCAACCTGGGTCTTTTTTAATATTGCCATACTTGTCAACATCGTATTCTTGGTTTTTTTAAAACCATCATTTGACAAACAAGAAAAGCAATTCTATAATACTGGATATAGTCCTAATTGGAAAGAGATAACTATTAATAAACTTAATTATTACAACAAAAAGATTATCGAGTTTAAAAAGAAACATGGATTTTTACCTGACAAATTAACTGATATTCAAAATGGTTACATGGACTTTTATGACTTGTCATATGTGGTTGAAAGTAAAAATAAAAACGTGATATTTGCACACTTCTATTATGAAAAGACTGATTCAAATAAATATTACCTACTTGGAATTGGACCAGACGGCAAGCCTAAAACAGCAGACGACATATTGCCAAGTATATCTACCAAGGACACTATAAACACTGGATTATTGAAGTATAATATCGAAGATAAATCAAAAAAGCACACTAATAAAATTGATAGTAAAAAGGTAAATTACAATTAAAATACGCCTCACAACATATTGTAATATGGCAAGCTGCCATTTACGTTCGACAACTGAATCTTTACACATATGAAAAACTTCGAAGGAAAAACAGCCCTAATCACCGGCGGGGCTTCCGGCATCGGGAAACTGATGGCCGGCATCCTGTTGGAACAAAAAGCCAAGGTCATCATCTGGGACCTCAACCAGCAAGGAATTGATGAAACCATTGGGGAGTTGTCGGCCCGCGGTTCCATTGCCGGCTACCGAGTGGATGTAGCCAATGTGGAGCAGGTAAAGGAGACTGCTCAGAAAGTGAAGACAGAACACGGTGTGGTAGATGTGCTCATCAACAATGCCGGTATCGTGGTTGGGAAGTATTTTCATGAACATACCACGAACGACATTCTGAAAACCATGGAGGTCAACACTCATGCGCCGATGCTGGTTACCCGTGAATTCCTGGGCGACATGATGGAGCAAAACTCGGGGCACATCTGCAACATTGCCTCATCGGCCGGGATTGTCTCCAACCCGAAAATGGCCGTGTATGCCGCCAGTAAATGGGCCGTTACCGGCTGGTCGGACAGCCTGCGCCTGGAAATGAAACAGCTCAAGAAAGATGTCGGTGTGACTACCATTATGCCCTACTACATCAACACCGGCATGTTCGACGGAGTACAATCACGCATCCCGATTCTGAAGCCCGAACCAACGGCCCGCCGGATTATCAAAGCCATGAGAAAAGGAAAAAAGATGGTTACCTTCCCGCGGTACATTTACCCGCTCACCCGCATCAGTCAGGGGCTGTTTTCGACCAACGGCTTTGACTGGCTGGCCAGCAATATATTTGGAATTTATAAAACAATGGAACATTTTAAGGGACGCAAATCATAACGTTTGGAACACACCACGATGAACGATACAGCTGAACAGATCATTGTTGAGAAACTGGAGAGCCAGCGGGCTTATTTCTCCACCCATCAAACCCGGGATGTCGGCTTCCGGTTAACGCAGTTGCGCAAGCTCAGGCAAGCCATCGACCAATACCGTGAGAAAATAGAACAGGCATTGTGGGTCGATTTGCACAAGTCGCCCGAGGAAGCCTTTCTGACCGAAATCAGCATTGTGACCGGCGAAATCGATAACCACATCAAGCACCTGAAGAAGTGGGCCAAACCGAAACGTGTTTCCACGCCCATTCAGCTGTTACCGTCATCGAGTAAAATCATCTACGAGCCGCTGGGAGTCGCCTTAATCGTGGCCCCGTGGAACTACCCGTTTCAGTTGTTGATCAATTCGCTGGTGGGCGCCATTTCAGCCGGCTGCTGCAGCATCTTGAAGCCTTCACCCGATGCGCCAACCATTGCCCGGGTAATGGAAGAGATGATTCACGAACACTTTGCCCCGGAATATGTGAGTGTTGTTCAGGGAGGAAGAGAAACCAACACCCGCCTGTTTGCCCAGCGTTTCGACATCATCTTTTTCACCGGCAGTCCGAAAGTCGGGAAAGTAGTGATGGAAGCAGCGGCCAAACATTTGACACCGGTGGTGCTGGAACTGGGTGGCAAAAGTCCCTGCATCGTCGATGCAGATGCCAACCTCGATATCGCTGCCAAACGTATCGCCTGGGGAAAGTTGATCAATGCCGGGCAAACCTGTATCGCTCCCGATTACCTGCTGGCCCACCAATCGGTGAAAGACCAGCTGCTGGATAAAATCGCTGAAAACATCCGGTCGATGTACGGCCCCGACATCCAACAAAGCCGGTTCTATCCCCGCATCGTCAGTGAACGGGCCATGGAACGACTGACCGGATTGTTAAACCAGGGAACCATCCATTCCGGCGGCGAAGTGGATGCCGGCGAAAAGTACATCGCTCCCACCATCATCGACAATGTGTCACCTGATTTCATGGTCATGCAGGATGAAATCTTCGGCCCCATCCTTCCGGTGATGACCTTCGAACACATCGACGAAGCCATTGGATACGTGAACAAAAACGAAAAGCCCCTCGCCTTCTACTATTTCGGCAAGAATAAACAGGCAAAAGAAGTCTTAGCCAAAACTACTTCCGGCGGAGGCTGCATCAACGACACCCTACTGCACATTGCCAATCATCATATGCCCTTTGGCGGCGTTGGCAACAGCGGTACCGGCAACTACCACGGCCGGGAGAGCTTTCTGGCGTTCAGCAACCAGCGCTCCATCGTCACTTCCCCCACGTGGATTGATTTGCCCTTCAAATATGTACCGTTTAAATACTTTTGGGTGCTGAAGAGGATATTGAAGTAAGAACTTTTACTGAGTAATTAAAAAAGCACCAAAGAGGCTCTTTGAAAACCCTTTTGGTGCTTTTCCCGCAACTGACGTTGCCTATTATTTTTTGGGCGTCAGCAATTTCTTCGAAAGAGGTTTTACCCAGAGTGTTTCGAGTAATACGGAAATCAACACGGTCATAATCGTGGCCGAGAGAATAATCTCACCCCAATAAATCAGGGTTTGGTCATGACTCATAAATCCGATATTGAGAGGAATAGCCGCCAAAGCTGCCGGAACCACTCCTCTTGGCCCTTCCAGTGAAATAAACAAGTATTCTTTCCAGTTCCATTTTTTCAACGGCACGATGGCTAACGCAGCAATGGGACGGGCAATAAAAACAACCCCTAAAGCAATGATAGCACCTTTTAACAAGGTTTCGTTGAGAACAGAAATATTAACAGTGGCACCGAACAAAATAAAGATGAACACACTGGCCAAATCAGAGATGATTTCGTTAAAGTGCATCTCCTCATCAACGAATTTATTGAACCCTTCGTGTTCGTTCCATTTCTTAAACAGGATGGCGTGGTTTCCGAAGACAATCCCGATGATGGTCGCCACCAGGTATCCCGATGACTGAGCAGCTTCACCGACCAGGAAACCTCCGAATGCGATGGAAATACCAAAAATCTGAGGAAACAGTCCCGGTTTCAGCCAACGGATGGTCCAGTAACCGAGCACTCCCATTCCCAGTCCCAGCGCCAGGGATGAAACAATCACATAGAGGAAGTAAATCACTCCGGCCGGGTAAATGGATGTGTATTGAGCGATATTTTCGATGAGATGCGCCTGGTCGGCATGCGGAGCCACCATGGCAATGGCCAGGGTACTCAACACAATCGCCAGCGGATCGTTGAAAATAGATTCGGTGACAATGACGGTTTTGATGTTCTCATCCACCTTGTTCTGCTTGAACAGGGGAATCAACGTAGCCGGGTCGGTGGCCGCCACAACGGTTCCGAAAAGCATTCCGGCTCCAAAAGGAAGGTCGAACAGATAAGAGAACAGGAAGCCACTGACAGCGGCTGTTAAAATCATCCCGACGGTAGCCATTATCCCGATGGTTGCAATGTGCTTTTTAATCATGGACCATTTCAGATTATGCCCCTCTGTATATAGGATGAGGACCAGTCCCAGCACACGGGCATAGTTAAAAATGGTGTGTCCCTGATCGTTCGGAATCAATCCGAAAACAGGTCCAAATAAGAAGCCCAGAACAATCAGTATCGGAATAGAGGAAATATGCACTTTTTCACTCAGCAAAAACGCAAAAAATCCGAGCGTCATGACGGAGATAATGGTTAAGTCAATAAGATCTGTATGCGACATTTTATGGTTCTTTAATCTGGTTATTTTACAATTATAGAATCATCCGATTCCGGTATTTGTTATAACAATTGTCAACTCAAAAAATCAGGGTACAAATATAAAAAAGCTCGTAGATTGTTTCTAAATAAGATGCCGATTTTAAGCAAAAATGTTTTTAAGCACAGCACATACTCCCCAACTTACAGGTTTGTTAACCGAAATACATAAAATTTTAGGCTTCAGAATGGAATAGTGAACCTTACTCTAAACAAAAAAAGTGTTTCCCTAAAAAAATGGTTCCCAATATTATCAGGCAAGTGGCAGCGTAAACCAGAACTCCGAGCCCTCTCCTTCCACGCTGTGCACATGAATTTTGCCACCATGCATTTCCACGAACTCTTTGCACAGGAACAGTCCCAGGCCGGTTCCTTTTTCGTTACCAGTACCAGGAAGGCTATCGATGGTCCGGCTTTTGAAGAGCTCGGCCATTCGTTCCGGAGAAATGCCAACGCCGTTGTCTTTCACCGAAACTTTCACCTGATTCTCCTTCATTTCGATTGACAGATCGATGGTTCCGTTGGGGTTGGTAAACTTCAATGCATTGTTCAGCAAATTGACCAGCACGATCTGGAGCAGATTCTTATCGGCATTCACCATCACCTCTGCACCGGCGTTAACGCGGAATTGAATTTCCTTCATCCGGGCCTGGTTGTCGAACATCGATTTCACATCGGTCAGCAATCCGCTCAAATCGAACTCTTCCTTGTACAATCGAATGGTATGCTGCTGCGAGCGGGCCCAGGTCAGCAAATTGGAGATGAAACGATAGGTCTCTTCCGAGGTTTGCTGAATCAAACGGCCGTTACTTTTGGCCCCAGCCATATCACCTTCGTCCAGGTCCTCCATCAACAGTTCACTTGTTCCCAACAGCGCATTGAACGAACTGACCAAATCGTGCGAAACGATGGAGAGGATTTTATCTTTCGATCGATTCGACTGCAACAGTTCGGCGCTTAACCGGGAAACAGTCCGGTGCCGCAGAACCAGAACAAGCGAAAGTACCAACAGCAATACGATGATTATTATGGCATAAATCTGGTCCTTCTGTTTTGCCTTTAAGTCCTGATGAACACGATTTAGCTGCTCTGTCATCTGAAAGCGGTCCTTAATTTCGGACAAAGTTTGATATTGCAAAGCCGAAAACAACGAATCGTACGTGGCAACATAGTTTTGATAGTTCCCGGATGACTTGCGGAACTCTTTTAACTGATGATAGAATTCGCCCTTGGCTTTGTAAACCTTCAGGATATTCGGGGTAAGTTTCGATTTCCGGGCATTGACCAGGGCCTCATCCAGGATTTGTTCCCCTTCTTTCTCTTTTCCGGTTTTCGCCAACACCTTCGCCATTCCCAATTGGCTATCAATCTCACCCGTTGGATTTTTCCTTTCCCGGCATAACCTCAATGCGCCCTTGAAGTAAACATAGGCCGAATCGTACTGAGCTTTGCGCAGAAAAACATCGCCCATTCCCTGCATGGAATAAGCCATGTAGTTCTTGTTCTTAATTTGCTCGTGCTTTTCCAGCGACCGGCGGAAATAATACATGGCCGAATCGGTCTGCCCTTTCAGGAACAATGTCCGCGCAATCTCCAGGTTGGCTGAAGCAATCCCGGTGGAATCGTTAAAGGTTTGGCGAAGGGCGATTGCCTTCCGGAAGTAATCAAGCGCCGTATTGTATTTCTCGTTAATACGGCTCAACTCCCCCATGTTGATGTAACTGTACGCAATACCGGGTGCATTATGCAAACGCTCGAATATAGCCATCGATTTTTTAGCATACTCGAACGCCAGCGGAATATTCCCAATCTTATAGAAAGCGTCCCCCAGGTTATTGTACACATAAGCAATTTCCACCGAATCCTTTACCTGCAAACTAAGAGGCAATCCCAGGTCGTAATACGATATCCCTTTCTGAATCTCGTACTTGTAATGCTGATACAGGACACCGACGTAATTGTAGAGCGTGGCCAGCTCTTTATCGTAGCCTTCCGCTTTGGCAATCTTTATCGCTTTCAGTCCATACTGAATAGCCTCATCAGTGTTCTTTTCCCGGTTTTTCCAACACCATGCCGAAAGCATTTTCACCTGATCCAGCTTGGGCAGCGAATCAAGTTTTTTCAATTCACCGGACGAGATGGTTTGCCCGTAAAGTTGCGAACTGAATGCAAATACCAGAATGTATATAGTGAAATACGACAGTTTCCTGTTCATACGATGCTCAAAATTTGCGCTAAAGTTAAAAATTAAACGTGTTGAATTAAACGGTTTTCCCTGTCCAATATTGCAGTGCAGCCATCTTTACACAGGGAATTTGTATACCAAGAGATTATTTAATAAGAGGAATTATCCTGACGAAGCAGAAATAATCCCTCTCAATCAATAAATTAAAGCTTTCTTCCGATATAGAAAACGTAACCGTAATAATCCTTGTATTTGTGGTACAGCTGAACCTCATGCCGTTGGTTCGCAATGAACTCTTCAGCCATTTTATTTCCGGCATTTTTCTTCAGAAAAGCTTCATGTGCTGCCTCCTGCGGTGAATAAAAATCTTCGGTCCAACAGCTTTCCGGAAGGATGAAGGTTGCTACCGGAACGTACCCGGCTTGTTGCATTTGGGCTACCTTGCGGGGAATCGTGTCAATCTCCGGGTAAGCATCCTGCCAAAATTCATCAATCTCAGCCGGACGTTCGTCGGTAAACCACGACGCCTCGGAAACGGCGAGGTAACCTCCTCGTTTCAGAAATTGCCGCCATTCGTTCAGTCCACGCTCAAAGCCTATGTTGTAGATCGCGCCTTCCGACCAAATCAGATCCAGTTCTTCTTCCTGAAAAGGAAGATCATCCATGGAACCAACGATACCTTTCACCCGATTCTGAAGATTCAGCTTACGTGCATTGGCATTGAACAAGTCCACAAACCCTGGAAACAGGTCGATACCGGTAATTTGTCCGGGAGCATGCTGTGCCAACACCATCGTTTGGCCGCCTGTTCCACAACCAAGGTCCACAATGCGGGACTTGTCCGTCAGATTGTCGACAAAGCTCAATGCCTTCATTGTTATTTCAGGACTGCCGGGACCTTGTCGTTCAACGGTGGCAAAATACTCGCAGATTAAATTCACATCGAATTCGTGAATGGATTTATTTTCGTTACTCATGACGTTTAAATTTAAGATACCTGAAACCTCCGCACAATGGCACAGTGCTCATCTGCAGGGCATCAGAAAGTGATTTATTATACAGACATGAAAATAACTCCGGCAGGAATGTGCCTGAGTTGCTTAAGGGATAACCCCGGCAGAACGCCTAAGGTTATTTACTTCACCAAATCCGAATTCAATTTAAACATCCAATGGTTTTAGACGGGGTAAAGGTAGAGATTTTTCAGCTACTGATTATCAACAAAATGTAATTTATTTCCTCTTTTTTTTCAGAAAAATGTAACGATTCGCCAATTGTAAGTCTAATCGATCAGAAAACATAATTTTAAAAGAAAATTGATGAAAAAACCGTTACGTTTCCTGAGCTTCCTATCATTTGGTATTGGCAACCTGCTTCTGATTTTTAGCAGAATATTTAGTGACAACCTGAATGATTTTCTGCTGGGATTTTTAGAGGGAATTTCTGTGGTACTAATTATCAATGGAACCATTTACCTGACCCGTTGTGCCATTAAGCGGGAACATCCGCTGAAGACCAACAAATAAGGTAAACTGAAAAATAGCTTACCAGTTCTTCAGCAGCTCGGCAATTACAAAGCCGAGGTAGTTGCCAATGGCATAGCCGATAATACCAACGGTCAGGCCGGGAACCACAATGCGGCGGTTGTGAAGCGCTCCGGCGACGACCGGCACAAAGGGCGGACTGCAAATCAATGCCGTGCTGGTAATGATAACCGTATCGGTGTCAATTTTGAAAATGCGAGACAAGATGACCTGCAACACAAGCGAACCGAAAATCACCATCGAGACGTAATAGAAAAGGGTTGGCGCGCCGTTAATCAGGTCCGGAATATTTACCATGGAAGCGACCACCACACTGAACACGAGCACCAGGTACATGCCTAGTTCAAACGACTTTTCGATGTGGTTAAACGCCGGCACAAACGAAGCGGCCAGTCCCAGCGTCGTGATCAGCAACATCACCACCGGCACCTGGTAACTCTCGGGAAACAGGAAAGATGCACCCCCTGCTACCGCGAAAATAGCGACAGCCAAAGCAAACGCCTTCAGCAACGGAATGTATTTGTCTCGTTTCAGCATGCCCCAATACGGATCACTTCCATCCAAATCAGTGAAATCATCCGCCTGATGCGTTCCTTTCGGGGTAACCGGCAACACCCAGTTGAAAACCCGCTGCCCAACCGAAATCAGGAAAAAGAAATAGGCTCCCGAAATAATTAAGTCGCTGGTGTGCGTGATAAGATAATGCGTATCGTCTACTCCCAACATAAACTTCAGGGAAGCGAGGTTCGGCGTGCCCCCGGTATAAACGCCAATCAACATGCCGGCAATCTTCCACAAATCGTCCTCTTGTCCCCGTAACGTCAGGTAACCTATGACCACAACCACCGTCACGCTGAAAATGCCGATTATCATGGCAAGCATGGTACGCCGGGCCAAATGCATTGCATCGCGTAGATTAGAGGAGAAAAGCATCAGCGGAATGGCCAGCGGAATAACGATAGCTGTGATGGTATCCTGAATCGCATGGCTTCCTTCCGGCAAAATCGGCAGGTTACCCAGTAACAATCCGACGAGGTAAGCTACGACCACCGCACCAAGCTTATTGACAAACTTGTATCGGTGATTCAGGTGCAGAACCAGCAACGGAGAAAATAAATAAAAGATAACCAACAGAATTTGTTTCAGGAGCAACATAAGCTTAAGTTTATGTACAGCAAAGTGGCCGTAAAAATAGGATAATATCCGCACTTCGCCTATTTCAATAAGTCATCGGGGAGTTGGCAATGAACCTCCGGAGACGTTCCCTGTTAATGGGAAGCACCAAAAATATTTTCCGTTATCGAATTCTTTATCACAAAAAGTTAACGTTCAAACCATCATGAGAACAGCAGTTATTGCCGGAGCATCCGGCCTGGTAGGTAAAGAACTTGTTTATTATCTTTCCGGTTCGCCGGAATATAGCCGCATCCATTTATTGGTTCGTCGCCAAATGGAAAATCCGGGCGATAAAATCATCGAACACCTGATTGATTTTGACCAGCTGGTGGATTTTTCGCTGGAAGAGCGCATCGACGACGTGTATTGTGCATTGGGCACGACCATGAAAAAAGCCGGCAGCAAAGACGCTTTTCGGAGAGTGGACCTCGAATACGTCGTCACGCTGGCCAAACGCGCCAAAGAACTGGGTGCCCATCGCTTCCTGGTCGTCAGTTCGATGGGAGCCGATCCCAAATCGATGTTTTTCTACAATCGCATTAAAGGGAAAATGGAGAAGGCCATTCGGAAAATCGGAATGGAAACCACGATTATCGTGCGTCCATCGCTTTTGTTGGGCGACCGCAAAGAGAAACGATTTGGCGAAGAGTTCAGTGCTGTAATGATGAAAATCCTTCGTCCTCTCATTCCGAAGAAATACCGTGCCGTATCGGCCGGAAAAGTAGCCGGAAGCATGTATCACATGGCACTAACAGCCAGTCCGGGATTACACATTCTGGAATCGAACGAGATTCAGGATATGGAATAATCTCCTAACGGGAAGAATCAGGTTTTGTAAAAAGACGGTGTAAAAATGGCCAGTACCGAAAGGATCTCCAGACGGCCCAGAATCATATTAAACGATAGGTAGTATTTCCCAAAATCGGTTATTCCGGAAAAGTTGTTGGCAGGTCCCACTTTGCCTAGTCCCGGACCAATTCCGCCCAGCGTGGTAATCACACTACTGAACGCCGATTTATAATCGAGACCGGTGCTCATCATGATGATGGAACCAATCAGGAAAGTCAGGAAATAAATAAAGACAAAGGAATAGATACTCAGGATCACGCGCTCGCTAACCACCTGTTTGTTGTACCGAACCTGCACGACCGAATGACGACTAATCATCTTATGAAAAATCCGCCGGGCATTTTTGAACATGATCAAATGTCGCGCAACCTTAATTCCTCCACCGGTCGACCCCACACTGGCCCCGATAAACATGATAAAGAAGATCACCAGAATGGCCATTGGCGGCCACTGACTGTAATCAGCCGACGAAAATCCGGTTGCGGTAATGATGGAAACCACCTGGAAGAGCGATTGCCGGAAAGCTTCTTCCAGGTCGCCATGGTAAAAATGACGTACTTCATTCGCCAGAAAAAGAGAAACCAGGATGAGAATTCCCCAGTACAAGCGGAACTCTTCGTTTTTAAACACGGCTTTCCACTTTTTATGGAAGAAGAAATAGTGCAGTGAGAAATTCATTCCCGAAAGGGCCATAAAAACAATCAGCACATACTGAATGTACGGCGAAAACTGCATGGCACTGGTGTTCTTCGTAGAAAAACCACCGGTAGCCACCGTCGCAAAAGAGTGGCACACCGAATCGAACCAATCCATGCCGCCGGCCATTAGTAAAATGGTTTCGGCCACCGTCAGCACGAGGTAGATAAACCACAAACGCTTGGCCACATCGATGAAGCGGGGCTTGATTTTGTCGACACCGAAAAAGGAACCTTCGGCAATCATCAAATGCTGTCCTCCCACCCTGAAATACGGCATGATGGCAATTACCAGCACAATAATTCCCATACCACCAATCCAGTGCGTTTCGGCACGCCAGAACAGAATGCCTTTCGACAATCCTTCGATGTCGACCAGAATAGAGGACCCGGTCGTGGTAAATCCTGAAACCGTTTCGAAGAAAGCATCCACAAAACGCGGAATGGATTGACTCAACAGGTAGGGCAATGTCCCAAACAATGCAATGAAAATCCAAACCAGCACCACCACCAGGAAGCTGTCCCGCAAACCGGGCTCTTTCACCAGGTTACGATAGGTCGACAGCACCATTGTACCGCCGGCTGCCATCGTAATCACAAATGACCAGGCAATAGCATACACATCGGTACCTCCATACAAAAGCGAGATGGGAATATCGACGAGCATGAACAAGCTTTCAAAAATCAAAGCAATGCCCAGTGTATTGGTAACCAGTTTAAAATTTATATCCTTCATTCAAATGCTTGCGGTAGTTGCACACACTATTAAGAGCGACTTCTACTCAGGTTAAAACAAAATTGAGTCAAAAAAGCTTACCTCACCTGTTTTTAACAAGCAGGAGGCGACGAATCGGATAAATGCAAAGGGATATGATGATCTTTCAGGGCGTGAGAAGAGGCGAAACAAAATGCGCTATCGGACGCCAACCTTCGCTCTGCCCCGACGGGAAGTGCAAAAGTAAGGGCCTGCTGCTCCACTTCCGGAGTCACTTGAGTTGGATTGTCTGCGGTATCACCCAACAGCGCCCAAACCATAGCAGATTTCGCAGACTCTTTTTTTCCGTCAGATTGTCCTGAAAATTGAACATACATTTTAACTGTCACCTGCAAGACACAGGTAAACATGATGAAAACAATACTATGTCGAATGAGCCTGCTTTTCATTTTAACGGCGCAAAAATAGAATATTTCCTTCCTATTCAAAGTCATCCAACCGCCGAATTTAACACTTAAATGAGTAAGATAAGATTAATTAAACATTGATTTAAGATTCAACCTGCCCTAAGCAAAGAACATTATTTTTATCCCTCCCGGAGAAACAACGAAGATGTCAGCTCAATTTGTTCCCCGCATCAATAATTGGTAACTTCAAAGTTTATGTGAAACATGTATAAATGGAAAGGGCATGCCGCTCCATTTACTGTTTTGTATCGACCATCTGATAATGAACAAATTTAACTTCCACATATGACAACAGAAACGGGTGAATCATTTGCCCTTTTGACCGGTGCCAGTCAAGGATTGGGGAAACACATGGCTTTAGAGCTGGCCAGAAGACAATTCAATACCATTCTGGTAGCATTGCCCAACGAAGATATCCAAAGCATTGCCAAACAGTGCAGAGCTCTTGGGGTGAAAGCTTATTACTATGAAACAGACCTGACGAAGAAGGAGAATCTTTTGGCGCTTACGCACTGGCTCAATGAAAATTTCAACATCAGCATTCTCATTAACAATGCGGGCTTGGGCGGAACGGAAAGTTTCCATGAAACCAACGTCGATTTTGTCGACCGCATCATTCAGTTAAACATTCGGGCTACCGCGATGATTACCCACCAGTTGTTGCCCAATATGATGCAGCAAAAGCAAGCTTACATCCTCAATGTCTCCAGTATGGCTTCGTTTTGTCCGATGGCTTACAAAGCGGTTTATTCAGCATCCAAACGTTTCATTCAGCACTTTTCCCGCAGTTTGCACCAGGAACTAAAACACAGTCATGTATTTGTCAGCGTGGTTCACCCCGGCCCGATGAAAACCAACGACGACGTCACGCAGCGCATCAAACAGCAGGGAATGTTGGGAAAGATCGGTTTGCTTTCGCCGGAAGAAGTTGCCAGAAGAAGCATTCATCAGTTGCTGAAGAAGAAATCGTTTATTCTGTTGGGCTGGAGCAATCGTCTGAGCTGGCTTTTCATGCGATTTGTCCCGACGTGGATCAAGTTTCCTATGCTGAACCGGGCTTTCCGGCGCGAATCTAAATTTCAAATTGAATAAGAAGGTGTATGCCAACCATATTAGTCACCGGTGCCAATGGTCTGTTGGCCACCCATATTATCATCGAATTACTTGATAACGGGTATCACGTAAAAGGCTTGTTGCGTGACCGCCGGAAGTTTCAATACCCCGCACACCCGAATCTCGAGCTCATCGAGAGCGATATCACCGACTTTCCTTCCGTAAAAAATGCTTTAGCAGGATGCGAATCCGTCATTCATGTGGCAGCGCTAACGGCTCAAAACCTCCTCCGTTATGATGCTTATGAAAAGGTGAATGTCCAGGCTTCCGAAGAGCTCATCAAGCTGGCAATCGATGCCAAAATCAAACGGTTCGTTTACGTCAGTTCAGCCAATGCATTTGGTTACGGAAGCAAGGAAAATCCCGGAAACGAAACGACCGCCATGAAAGCGCCATTCACCTCCTCTTTCTATGCCCGAAGCAAACAGCAAGCACAAAATCGGGTCTTGGCCCACCGGGAGCAAATGGAAGTCGTGGTCGTCAATCCCACGTTTATGCTGGGAGCCTACGACGGAAAACCCAGCTCCGGACAAATCATCTTCATGGGCTACCACAAACCGGTTATTTTTTATCCGCCGGGAGGAAAGAACTTTGTACATGTAGCCGACGTCGCCAAAGGAACGGTGCTGGCCCTGGAAAATGGAATCGCAGGCGAAGCGTATCTCATGGCCAATGAAAACCTCTCCTACCGGGAATTCTTCCGCCGACTGGCAGAAGTTACCGAACGCAGACCCGTGCTGATACCGATTCCCAAATTCATTTTAATTGCCGTTGGATATCTTGGCGATCTGCTTCGTTTTATCAACTACCCGGTCAGTTTCTCGTCGGTCAACATGCGGAGCTTGTGCGTACACAACTACTACAGCAACGAGAAAGCGAGCAAACAACTGGGCATGACCTTTCATCCGGTTAAGCAGGCAATTGAAGAAGCGGTCCAATGGTTCCGGAGTAAGGACATGCTCAGTTAATCCATTCAAATCCCAAACTGACCGGTTTCGACCCAGGCCATATTCAGTAACGACCAGAAATCGGTGGCCAGTTTATTCGTCACATAATCATAGGGCATCCAGCCGTAGCCCTGCTCACCCCAGTTTGCTCCCCACGAGTTCCGGATGAGTAGCGCACCCGTCGTGGTTTTATTGCATTTCGTATTCTTCAGTTTCTTGCTGTCGTCGTAACCAACCGCTACAATGGCATGTCCCCATTGTGCCTGTTCTCCCGGACACGGGTATGGAATTCCACCAACGACATCACACGAATCAAACGAGGCAAATCCCCAGAAGCCAAACATCGAAGGAATTCCTGCTGCCAGGAATTTCTTCACACCAAGCAAGACATCATCACCCGGAACATTGGCCCCCTGCGGATCATGGCAGAAATATTTCATCGCTTTGTAATCATCGGCAATGGCGTACACAAAACTACCCGGCTCTTTGTCGAACTCCGGTTTAGCATCCGTGTAAGGCCAGAATTTCTCGTCCGGGACACCGCAAAGAACCAGTGCCCCCATTGTGTTTCGCAACCAGGCTCCGGTATCGCCCGTAACTTGCATCAGGTTTCGCGTGGTTTTATAAATAAACAAGCGCGATGCGTCAATATATTTGTTGTTCGCTTTTTTCTCGAAATATTCAATAATTCCAGCTGCCGCATGCGCCGTACAGGCACCCAGATTTTTCTGGTTTTCTACCGGAGAGCACCATTCCCGCAGGTCCATTTTAGCCGGAAGCGCTTTCAACTCCTTTCCTTTCGGCAGTTTCAGCTTTTTAGCTATCGTGGCAATTTCCGGTTTCTTTTCGGTATAGTCCCGCAGATCGGGCAATGGCGGCAGCCATCCGGTCCCAACCAACTGATTGCATTCAATTAACTTCACTTGTTTATAGGTTGCATACATTTTTCCTTCCTCCTCTTATCTGGTTAAAAATAGGGTGGATATAAACAGCCTGAAAAAACTCAGGCAGTCCTCTGGTAAAAGGTTGAGAGAATGGGAAAAATGTGGGATTAATAGTAAATATACAATTTATCGTCCACGATGCCAATGCAATACAAAAGAAACGAGCGATATTCACTTATCCTTTATACTTTTATATCCTACTAAAAGTTGACTGATGCTTCGATTTAAAACGGCCCGATTAAACATTCGCAATGTGGAAGAAAGTGACTTCGATGAGCTTCTTCGTATCTACAACCGAAAGAAAAACATGCAGTATGTGTCCGATGGAAACTATCGCTGGGCAAAAAAAGAACTTGTCGCAAAATACCGGAAATTCAACCAGCACATAAAAGATGGTTACGGGATATTCGCGGTAGAATTGAAAGATACCAACCAAATCATTGGTGAAGCTGGCCTTTTCAATTCCTTCGACGATTTATCGGTGCTGGAGCTCGGTTACATCATCGACTCCGCTTTTTGGCAACAAGGTTACGGGACGGAGATTTGTCAGGCCTTAATCGATTATGCTTTCAGTACCCTAAAAACAGAACAACTCATCGCCCGGATGTATGCAGCGAATCACGCTTCGGTTCTCGTTTCCGAGAAATGTGGAATGAAGAGGGTTAAAAACGGATTTGCTTCGGATGGACAGGAGTTTCTTGAGTACGCTATCAAGTGTTAGTTCAGTTTGAAACTCATTTCCCGCCAGTAATTTCACTCATCACATCCTGGCGGTGTTCCAGTCCCCACTCTACCATCACGTCCAGCACATTTTTAAAGCGGCGGCCTGAATCAGTCAATTCATATTCCACCGTTACCGGGATCGTGTTGTGGACTGTGCGTTTCACGATGCTGTTCATCTCCAGATCCTTTAACTCTTTCGAAAGCATGCGAGGCGTTATTTTCGCGATATCACGCTCCAACTCTTTGAATCGTTTTTTTCCATAAAGCAATGAGCCAATAATCGGCAGTTTCCATTTGCCACTGATGACGTTCATCGTGTCATTCACCGCCATCACGTAGTTACTGGAACACATCTTCACTTCGGCCAGTACCGTTGCATCACACGCCATAACCATTGAATTTATTGATACTATACTTCGGTATACCGGTATACTTTAGTATAGTAGTTACTTTTCAATAGCAAACATAGTGTATTTTTGCCATTGTTTTTAATTGGTCTAAAAAAAATTACCATGAATTTAAATGATAACCTGAAATGGCGTTATGCCACCAAGAAAATGAATGGCAAAGCCGTTCCTGAAGAAAAACTACAATATATCCTGGAAGCCGCCCAGTTGGCGCCGTCTTCCTCAGGGCTGCAACCCTACTCGGTTTTGGTGATTAGCAATAAAGAACTGAAAGAGAAGATGAAACCGATTGCCTGGGACCAAAGTCAACTCACCGATGCATCGCATGTTTTGGTTTTTGCCGCATGGGAAAATTATACCGAAGAGAAAATCAAAGAGGTATTCAGCCGTACGATTAAAGAACGTGGTTTGCCCGAAACAGCGATGGATGCCTACCGGGAAAGACTGTGGGGCATGTACTCACAAATGCCGGAAGAGTGGCACTTCCACCACGCTGCCAAGCAGGCATATATCGCCTTTGGATTGGCCATTGCTGCTGCCGCTGAACAAAAAGTAGATGCCACCCCGATGGAAGGTTTCGACGCTGCTGCCATGGATGAGTTGCTCAACCTGAAGGAAAAAGGATTGCGCAGTGTAACAATTCTGCCGCTGGGCTACCGCGACGGAAACAACGACTGGCTGGTGAATATGAAAAAGGTACGTACGCCAAAAGACAAGTTTTTCATTGAGCTGAACTAAACAGATTATCTCGCAACATAAAATCAACCGCACAGGTTAATACTTGGCGATTATTCATGCTACGGATGGAAGGCTACTGCTTTTCATCCGTTTTTTTGTTTTTCAAAACAGACCAAAGAACCTCAACAAAAGACACAAATTCATTAAATTAGAGTTACATCAAACCAAACGATTAACGAAATACCGGAAAGCCATGAAAAACATCCTGCTGCTTTCAACCCTTTTCTTCCTCCTCGCCCCCGCCTACGGACAAGTACTGGTAACCTTCCGGATCGATCTTGAGGACCTGATAAGTGCAGGGTTATTTTCTCCTGCCGATGGCAACAAGGTATTTGTCAGAGGTTCATTTAACAAGTGGAAAGGAACTGCCTATGAGCTAAAGAGGTTACCAGAGCAGCGCATTTATCAGGGTACTTTTGATATAATGGAGGAAGCAGGAGACACCATTTCCTACAAATTTGTGATTGAGAAAAAACAAGGCCATTTCTTCTGGGAACGAAACCCGGATCCAACTAATCCCGATCGTGGGAACAGGCAGTTCATTCTTGAAAAAGAAAAAATAGTCCTACCGATTGCTCACTTTCGTTACGATGAATATTTCAGCTACCCAGCCGTCTTTAGCAAGCAGAAGTTGCAGGAAGACTTCCGGCAATTCCGCCAAATACTTGAGACTACCCACCCGGCACTGTATGACTATACAACCAAAGAAGTACTTGATTCACTCTTTGACCTAAGCTACTCCCGGATTGATACAGCACTTGACTTCCGGACATTCCTGATGTTGATGACCGAAGTAATTTCGCAGGTGGGCTGTGGTCATTCCAGTCTTTGGATTCCAAACGCCTACTGGAATGTGGCGCCCGAAAGATTGTTTCCTCTGAAGTTGCAAGCAGCGGAAGGGAAAACCTACGTAACCGGCAGCTACGATAACAAGGAAGAAATTCCGGTCGGCAGCGAACTACTCACAGTCAACCAATTGCCGATATCCAATATTATCAGCCAGTTGGCTGCTCTCACTTCAGCTGATGGTTTCAACCACTCATACCGGCTCACCAAAGCCACCCAGAATTTCGCCATTAAATATGCCCATGCCTATGGCTTTCAGGATACTTTTCAGATAGAATATTTAGTTCCGGGAAAGCGACAAAAGCAAGTGGCGTTCCTTCAGCCAGTTTCCAAAGAGGCCATCGATAAAAGCAAAACGAAACATACGGAACTATCATTTAAAGAAATCGAAGGAACCAACGCGGGCGTTTTAACCATCAATACTTTTGGCTATTACAGCCGGGTAGGTATGTTCCGGAGTTTTGTCGATAGTGTTTTTCAGGTAATCGAGAAAAATGCAATCGGGAACCTGATACTTGACCTACGGAGAAACGGCGGCGGCGATCCCTTTTGTTCCTCGTACCTCTGGGCTTATCTGGAACCTGAGCCAGTACCTTATTTCGAGGACCACTACGGTAAATATGATACGCTGGCGAATCCAGTCCCTCAACCAGCCTTTCCCTATCAAGGCAAGTTATTTACCCTTATCGACGGAAACGGCTTTTCCACCACCGGCCATTTTTGCGGACTACTGAAATATCATCAGGTGGGCAAGTTTATCGGTACCGAGATGGGGGCCACTTACACCTGTACCGGCAATGCGACTTACCCTCCATTGAAGCATACCCGGATCATGGTCGGGACGGCGCGTGTGAGACGATATACCGCCGCGGTTAAAAATATGGACCCGAAGCGGGGAATTATCCCTGATTATCCTGTAGAATTAACTCAGCAGGACATTATCGACGGGCGGGATGCAGTAATGGAATATGCGCTTAAATTGGCCGGAACTACCGACTAAACATCGTTGACCGAAAATCAAAAACCACCGATTTCTGGTGAAAATGAACAGAAAGCTCTATCTTTGAAACGCTTTGAAAACAAAATAACGATATCACCCAACTCCCTTCCGGGAGAACCAGGAAGAGCCGAATAGCAGCTTTTAGTTGCTGTCTTTATCTTGCATGCTCTTCAGACTCCATTATTTTACAATTTATGATTCAGGTTGTGTGTGGCTATTCGCACATAAACCATCACACATTAAATAAAAAGTTATGACAATCACAGATATACTGGCGAAAGCTCAGATGCCATCGTTATATGAGAAAGGTTCCGCCGTGATGTGGACGGATCCGTACATTTCAAAGCAAGTGTTACAAATTCACCTCAACGAGGAAATTGACCTGGGAAGCCGAAAAAAGTCGACAATTCTGCAAACTGTTGACTGGATGCTCAAACAATCCGAAAAGAAGTCACTGAACATCCTGGATTTGGGATGTGGTCCCGGCTTGTATGCAGAGCAATTGGCCAACAAAGGCCACGAGGTCACCGGTGTTGACTTTTCGGAGAATTCCATAGCGTACGCCCGCGAAGAAGCGCAACGCAAACAGCTCGATATTAGCTACCTGCAGGCTGATTACACCGCGCTGGAACTGGAGGCCAATCAATTTGATTTGGTTATCCTGATTTACACCGACTTTGGTGTGTTGATACCGGATGACAGGGAAAAACTCCTCAAACTGGTTCATCGGGTATTGAAGCCTGGTGGTAAATTCATCTTCGATGTGCTCAACGACAACGAACCAGAAAAGAAAACCACGCCTAGAACGTGGGAAGCATCTGCCGGAGGATTCTGGAAACCGGATCCCTACCTGGTACTTTCTGAATCATTTCTCTATCCGGAAGAAAAGGTGATTCTCTATCAGCATATCGTCGTCGACGAGCAGGATAAAAGCGATGTTTACCGTTTCTGGACACACCTGTTCTCACATGGTGATTTGAGCGGAATGCTGAGCAAACATGGTTTTAGTTCCATTAGTTTCCATGAAGATGTGCTGCCCAGAAACGATCCATGGAGCGGTGAGAATGTTACCTTTTGTCAGGCCATCAAAGAATGAGCAAAAGAATAAATTGCATTCTAACAACGAAGGCAGCCTGATTGGGCTGCCTTTTTATTTCTTAAAAACGTCACTATTTCAGAGTCATTATCCAGTCGTTCCCAGCGCATTAGCAATGGCGTTCACGCACTGCAAGAGCGCAAACAGGTACTGGTCTTCATCCGGAAGATTGTCCTTTTTAGCAGTCCGCCATTTACTGAGCAGTTCAATCTGTGCATCGTGAAGATGTGCCAGCGCTTCCGCGCGAAGCATGGTGGAATAATAATGATTCTTCCGACGTTCATGAATGGGTATCTTCAACAGATCGGAAAGCATATTTTGGGTCAACTCGAACTCGGTTACCATTTTAGTCATCATCCGTTCCCGAACATCGACATCCTCCACCAAGGCAGCATATTTTGCCATGATGCGCTCATCGGTAGACGCCAGGCTCGAGTCGAGGTTGGTCATCACATACCGCACAAACGGATCGTATTTTACTAATTGACAAAGTTTCGCATATTCCTCCTTGTCGTTGGTCTGCATCTCTTTCAACGTAGAGCCCACGCCATACCAGCTGGTGATATTGAATCGCGACTGCGCCCAGCTGAATACCCACGGGATGGCCCGCAAATCCTCGATGGAACGCTTACCCGTACGACGGGCCGGACGGGAACCAATCTTGCTCGATTCAATCACATCAATGGGAGTAGCCTGCGAGAAGAATTGGATGAAATCAGGATCCGAAATCAATTCATGGTAGTAATATTGTCCCCGCTCTCCCAGCTTGCGGAACAAACCTGCCACATCTCCATTCCCGGAAGGAAGAAACTTGTGCAACGCTGTTTGTGCCGTGACACTCGCCAACATCAACTCCAGATTATAAGCCGCGTTAACCAGGTTGGCATATTTCCGCTCGATGGTTTCCCCCTGCTCGGTTACCCGGAATTGTCCATTGATGGAACCGTAAGGCAGCGTTTTGATGAACCAGTGCAGCGGTCCCGAGCCACGACTGATACTTCCTCCTTTACCGTGGAAAAAACGAACGATAACCCCGTGCTTCTTCCCCACTTCGGTGAGGTGGCGCTGGGCTTCGTTCAAAAACCACGAGCTCGCCAAAATACCACCATCCTTGTTGCTGTCGCTGTACCCGACCATTACATCCTGGTAGAGGGCATTGGCTTTGGTACGTTCGCGTTGCAATTCCAAACTGTTCTTCACCACAGGATGGCTCAGATAGTCATCCAGAATCTGCGGGCTCGCCTTCAGGTCACCGATGGTCTCGAAAAGCGGTACCACCGGCAATTTGGCTGCCAACGCATTGTTGTATTCAATCGTGAGTCCTGCCTCGCGCATGAAGAGATAAACCGTGAGCAAATCTTCGGCGTTTCGGGTCATACTGATGATGAGCTTACCAATGGAGCGTGAACTATAACGACTAATGTGATTCTTCACGACCTGTAGCGTCTCGACAACATTGCGGGCTTCGTTGCCGGTTCCTGAATGTTCCAGCAAGAAAGGCCGGTTCATCTTCAATTCGGCATCCAAAAACTGACGCTTGTCTTTTTGTTCGGCAAGCGAATCAGCGCCGGCATCTACCCCTAAAGACGCAGCAACTAACTGTTCCAGCGCTTTCTCGTGGAACTGACTATTCTGACGAATGTCGAGCTGCGCCAGGTGAAAACCGAATACATTGAGCAGTCGCTTGCAGCGTCCCACATCGACGTGTGCAATCTCCGGAATACCGAAACTTTCCAGTTCCTGTGAGAGAATGTCTAAATCCGCTACCAGTTGTTCGGAGGAGCGATACCGGTTTTCAGCATCTTCAAGTGCCATGTTGTATTCCTGCGTCACATCGATGGGCAACTTGTGCAGCAACAACATGACGTAGGCTTTGAATATTTCGTTTTGATTTTCTTTCAGCACTTTTTCTCCTGACGCCCCCAAATCAGAAACCAGTTGTCCTAACCGCGTAGCAAAATCTTCGCCGGCTCCATGCAAACTAATGTAAATACTCAGTTTCTGAGCCAGAGTGAGCAGCTCTTTCTTGACAATCACAAAAGCATGAATGCGTAGTTTATTCAGCGTCATGCGGGTAATTTCCGGCGTTACCAGCGGATGGCCGTCACGGTCACCACCGACCCAGTTTCCAAACGATAATCCCGGAAACAAATCAGTATCATTCAGCTTAGCTACATCAAATCCGGATTCTCGCCAGGCCTGCCGCAACCGCTTGTCGAGGAAGACCACGACATCGGGGAAGACATTGGTGAAGTAGTGCAGAATATTATCGAGCTCCGATTCCAAACGAGGCTTTTCGATGTAAATCTCATCGATGTTCCACAACCGGTGCAGAATTTGTTTGATCTCATCGCGGATATCCTCCCGTTCGATGTGGGTGTACATCTTGTTTTCACGACGAACCAACAACAGGTACAACCGGCGGTATTCCTGTAACACTACGGTCCGTTTTGCCTCAGTAGGATGTGCTGTCAATACAGGCTCGACCAGCACATTGGGCAATACTTCCAGAATTTGGTCTTCCGTGACTCCTTTTTCCTTCAGCAATTTGAAATTCGCCGACCATAATCCGTTAACCGAACTCATATCCCGATCTTCCCTGGCTCGCCGGCTTTGAACAGCTCCATTCACTTCAACCAGGTTAACCAGTTGAAAGCTCATTGAAAGCATGTGAATATAATCGTTACTCAGAAGTACTTCTTCGGGAGGTTGTTCATCGGAACTAATCCAGGGAATGTAAGGAACTATGTCCTGTTTGCCGCTTTCTTCGAGCACTTCGCGAAAGCAAGTCAACAAAAAATCCAAATCTTCATACGGCCTTCCCAGCGCGTTCCTCACTTCGGTGAATACAGTTTTCATAGTCATCGCAATTTTCTACCGAACTAAACATCCGAAATAATGAACAGTTCAATACAAATTGAAAATAGAGTCTGCAAAAAGCTGAATTAATGTAAGCAATATCATCATGACGGGTTCAATTTATCACTTATTTACAGCTAATTCGGTGTTTCAGGGTATGACAATAGAAACAGGACACCAAAAACATTCGTTTTAGCAAAACATAAAAATGAATACCTTTGGTATTACTGAAAAAACAGACCATGGAGCGTCGTATTTACATCTGGCTAAACCGAAGATTTCCGCAAAATTATATTCTGAAATATCCTCTCAGAGGATTTTTGATACTCGTTTTATTTACGTTCCTTTTTGCACTCATTTATCAGCCACTTCGCTCCCACGGCACAGGAAATTTGACCTATGGGGAGACCATGGCCATATACAGTGTGGTAGCCGCCCTATCGGCCACCATCATCATCCGGGCCTTAAAACTTTTCCGATATTTTTCGGGTATCGAAGAGTGGACGCTTTCCAAGGAGCTCCTTTCCGTCTTTCTTGTTTTGCTTGGAATGGGAATAGGCATTTACCTCTTTGCTTTCATCATCGAACCGGCCGCTCCCCGATGGAATTTTGCCACCCTGTGGGATTCCTGTAAAAATGCGTTCCTGGTGGGCATTCTACCCTTCTCCTTTTTCACGATCATTCACCTGAACCAGCTTCCCGGAAAGGAAACTTCGCTTTACGGCTCCCCAGCCGAAGCCTCCGAACCTCAGACATTTGAGGAGCAAATTAAAATCGATTCGAAACTGAAAAAGGAAAAACTGGCTTTTTATCCCAGTCAGTTTTTGTATGCCGAAGCAGATGGTAATTATGTAGTTTTCTATCTTCAGGATGAAAAGGAAATTCGGAAAAAGATCATCCGTAATTCTATTGGCCAGATAGAAGAACAGTTGGCCAATCAACCTCGTTTCTTCCGTACACATCGCTCGTTCATTGTTCATCTGGATAAAGTATTCCAGAAGCAGGGAAATGCTTCGGGTTACCGACTAAAGTTTCATGGCGTAAAAGATGAAATCCCTGTATCCAGACAAAACACGGCCCGGTTTGATGAAGTCTGGAAAAGCCCGAATGAGTGAGCCATCTTTGGTCTAAAACAAAATTCAATATCTTTGGGAGCAGAAGAAATCCGACGAATCCCTGTTTGAATGGAAAGGCGCTTTTATCATTGGCTCACTGGAAAATTTCCGAAGAATTACCTCATAAAATATCCACTCAGTGGAGCCATTATCCTTGCGAGCTTCTCCTTCCTTTTTACCCTGATGTATGATCCACTTGAATTCCACGGCACACAACTCTATACATATCCTCAATTAATGGGACTCTACTGTGCTACAGCTGGTTTTGCCGATTTCTCGTTTGTCAGACTGATTCGATTGTTTCCCTATTTTAGTAATGAACAGGAATGGACACTCATCAAGGAGTTTACCGCGGTCGTATTCATCTTACTGGGCGTCAGCATTGGGATTTTCGTTATTCAGTTTTTTATTGATCCTCACATTCCGCAGTGGACATTCAGTAATTTTCTAAGCTCAGTCAAAAACGTCTATCTCATTGGCAGTCTTCCCTTTCTGTTTTCTTTCATTATTAACATTTCGCACAACCGCCATCACAATGGTGACAGAAGGATTTCTACCTCTATCCCAGATGCCCGCCAAATGAAAGTGGAGGAAGAGATGATTCAAATCGAATCAAAACTGAAAAAAGAAACGCTTGAATTTTATCCCGGCCAATTCTTGTATGCCGAATCGGATGGTAATTACGTAGTGTTTTACCTACAGCAAGAAAATGAGATAAAGAAGAATACCATTCGCAACTCTATCAGCCAGGTCGAACAACAGCTCACCGGTCAATCTCATTTCTTTCGGACACACCGCTCGTTCATTGTCAACCTGGAAAAAGTTACCGGGAAGGATGGAAACGCTTCGGGCTACCGCTTAACTGTCGAAGGCCTTTCCACTGAAATCCCGGTATCGCGTCAGAATGTGGCCAAATTCGATGAACTTTACCCGTTCAAAAGCTAATTCAACTGTTTCCATTGGTCACAAAATTTTGTCACTCATCACACATTTCAACTGATTTAACCGGCCTTTCCGACCACTTGTCACAAATTCTTGCTGTGTACCCCAACTCTTTGGAAGGTGAAAAGGAGTTTCCTCAATTTGCATGAAAGACATCACGCAAAACTTAAAATTTCAGGAAACAATGACACGATTTTTCATCTCTTCAAAAACCTCAAAATTCCTCTTCTTTTTACTCACCGGATTGGTGAGCTTTCAAAGCCTTTTCGCACATTCCATCACCGGTCAGGTGAAAGATGGTAAAAGCGAGCAATCCATCCCGTATGCCACCATTTCGCTTTACAACGCGAACGATTCTTCATTAATAACCGGAACAGTCAGTGGAACCGACGGACATTTTACAATCACAAAAATAGCGTCTGGTGAATACGATCTTCGCGTCAGCTTTATGGGGTATCAAACCGCAACCCGTAAGATTGATCTAACCAGTCAGGAAAATTATCACACCGGTACCATTCTATTGCAGGCAGCGTCGGTCAAATTAGGAGAAGCAGTGGCCATCGGTGAACGTATCAAAGCCAAAGCCGAACCTGATAAAACAACCTATTTCATCAATCAGAAAATAGAAGATGCATCGAATACCGGTCTCGATGTGTTGAAGTACGTTCCCGGTGTCCAACTCGATTTCAGTCAACATCTCTCTCTCGAAGGAAATCAAAATATCCTATTGCTGGTAGACGGGAAAGAACGAGACACCGGTTTCATCCGGCAACTCGACGCCAGTCAGATCGATAAAGTTGAAGTAACCACCATGCCCGGCTCGAAGTATGATGCCAGCGTCTCCGGCGTCATCAACATCATTTTGAAACACAGGGAAACCGGCATTAATGGTTACGTGCACGGCGAAATACCGACTTCCCAAAATGTCGTCTATATCTTCCCGGGATATGGATTGAATTATGGAGGGAAGAAGTTCAGTTTTCAGACTTCATACAGTGGACAAATCAGTGATTTCCCGATTATTGAGAACAATTACCGTGAAATTAGTAAGCCTCAGCAAACTACTACCATTACCTCGCAGCAGGACGTAATGCAAAACAACTGGTCGCACCGGTTTAATTTCGGAGTCGACTATTTCATGAACAAACAAAACCAGTTCAACCTCTACACCTTTTACAACCCGTATTCCAGTGAGCACAACGGCACAATGACCTTACAGTCGCAGATAAACCAAACACAGGATCGTTACTGGCAAGCGAAGAAAACCGACAACGACCGGAATCATAAGCTGTTTGGCTCCCTTTATTACAAACACCTGTTCCATCAGCCCAACCAGGAACTGACTGTTGATGCCAGCTATTACTACCTCACGGCACACAACGCCACGACCTACGCTTATGATTCATCTTCCGAAGGTGGTGCCTCAAAGCAAACCAATATCGTCAGGCCCCGGCAGCAGAACGCCAGCATAAAAATAGATTTCACCACTCCGCTTACCGAATATTTCAAGCTGCAGTACGGAGTAAAAGGCATATTAAAATCAATGGCAGACCGTCAATCCGAATCTTTCCGCTACCGCGAAAACATTCTGGCAGGATACGGCTCGCTTTCTTTCGCGAAAAATAACGTCCAACTTAACGCCGGGTTGCGTGCCGAACACTCGACCAATGATTTCATCGACCACTTCACGCGTCACTCCTGGGCGTGGTTGCCTTCAGCTTCATTGAACTATCAACTCACAAAAACAAAGAGTCTCAAAATCTCTTACCGGCGCTCCATTTATCGCCCCAATATCTATCAGCTGAATCCATATGTGTCACAAAACGATCCGTTTAGTTTACAGAGTGGAAATCCCGGGTTGAAACCGCAATTCAGTCAGGATCTCTTCCTCGATTATTCGATGAGGTTGGGAAATAATTTCCTTTCGACCCGCCTGTTTTACACCCAATCAACTCGTGTCATCAATTCACTTACTTTCGTGAATGATTCGAATCTGTTTGAAACAAACATTTACAACGCGGGAGAAGTCGAACAACTCGGGCTACAAATCAGCAGCGCACTAAAGCTGGGCAAGACCTTCGCATTCAATCCTTACCTGAAGGTATTCAGTAATTGGACGCACCCCAATGTAATTGCCAGGCAATACCAAACTGTAGCCAAACAGGAACTTAGCTATGAGGTGGGGTTATCAGCCATCGCATCCTTCAAACACGACTGGACTGCAGCTTTCCGGATGCAGTATTACCATCCCACCACCGATATCCAGACAATTCGTAACATGTCCGATGCTCTCTACTTTATTTCGGTTGAGAAAACCATCAAAAAGAAGATTAAGTTAGGTATCGTTAGTGGTTTGCCCTTCAAACGCTCCTTCGCCTATCACGGAGAGAAAACCCAGGGACCAAATTTCTATCAACGTTCTGTAGGAAGTGTTATTCTTCCGTCGGTTCCGGTTTGGTTTACCATCCGCTATCAGTTTAGTTCCGGGAAAAAGGTCCACACCATTCAACGGGAAACGGAAAAGATTGACCGAACTCCGAAAAAAGGATTCTAATTTGTAATGGAGAGTTGAGAATGGAAAATTGAAAATTCATCCGGAAGACAACCAATATCCGAAACGAATCTGTGCGGCCTATGGGACCAATTCATCTAAACAATCTTTTCATTCCATTCGTTACCTTTACGCCAATCCAAACCAAAACCTGTCAAGCTTAAATCCATGTTTTACAAAAACTAATAAACATCATAAACAAGAAAGCCACAGGTAATGAAAAAAATCTTGCTTCTCCCGATGCTGATTGCAGGCATCGTATTGACCTTAAAAGGACAACCTCCAACAGAACAACTCACGTCATTTGTCGATCCGTTTATTGGAACGGAAGGTGCGGGTAATGTATTCCCGGGCGCTTCGCTGCCTTTCGGAATGGTCAAGCTGGGCCCCGATTGCGGCGACAAAAGTTCCAATTCCGGTTATGTTCCCGGAGGCGTGATTCATGGTTTCAGCCATGTTCACGTAAGTGGAACCGGCGGAGGTCCGAAATACGGAAACATTCTGGTAATGCCGTTCACCGGACCTTTTCAACCAGGAGAAATTCAATCACAACCAGCCAATGAAAAGGCTAGCCCGGGTTATTTTGCCGTCGATTTGACCAACTATAACATCAAGGCCGAAATGACCGTCAGCCGGCGCGTCGGTTTTCACCGGTACACTTTCGGTGATAATAAAGAGCGGGGCATTCTCATCGATGCCGGTAGCATGCTTGGTGAGCATCATTGTTGTGGTGAAGCGCAACAGCTAATTGGCTCAGAAATCAACATTGTTTCCGACACACTGATTCAAGGTTACGCGCGCGTAAGAGGTGGATGGAACAAAGGAGGTGAATACACCGTTTTCTTTTCCGCCGTTTTCGATACACCAGCCAAATCATACGGGACATGGAAAGGGGAGGTAGCGTCACCCGAAAAAGCGTCGGAATACGATAGCGGAAAAAAAACGGGGGCCTGGTTCTTTTTTGGGAATGGAAGTAAAAAAGCCATTCAGGTGAAAGTAGGCATCTCTTTCATCAGTTGCGGAAAAGCACTGGCCAATCTGCGACAAGAAGTTCCGGGATGGGATTTTGAAAAAGTACATCAGGATGCTGTTCAAACCTGGAATAAGGTTTTGAATACGATTCATGTGGAAGGCGCTTCGGATGACATGAAGAAAGTATTCTATACCGCGATGTATCATGCGATGTTGATGCCGGTTGACCGGACCGGAGAGAATCCGAAATGGCACTCCGATGAACCGTATTACGACGACTTCTACGCTATCTGGGATACCTTCAGAGCAACGAATCCATTGCTGACACTCATCCAACCCAACCGGGAGAGAGATATCGTTCGCTCGCTGATTGACATTTACCGCTACGAAGGCTACATGCCCGATTCGCGAAGCGGCAACCAAACCGGACGCACCCAAGGAGGCAGCAACTGTGACATGGTCGTTGCCGACGCGTTCCTGAAAGGCCTAAAAGGCATCGACTATAAAACCGGATATGAAGCGATGGTGAAAGATGCTGAAATACCACCGGGCGGCAACCAGCAAACCGATGGTCGCGGTGGCATTAACGAATACATCAAGTTGGGGTATGTACCCGCCGAATACGAACCGAAAGGGAAATCTCCGACACTGCATACGCCCAAACTCTATGATCGGGCCGGAACGCGTACTGTAGAATATTCTGCTAACGATTGGGCCATTGCCCAAGTTGCTAAAGGACTTGGCAAAAAAGCCGACTATGAGAAATACCGGAAAAGAGCATCTAACTGGGCCAACTTGTGGCGAAAACAGGTGAACGATAGCGGCGTAAGCGGTTTCATCTGGCCCAAACGCAGGGACGGTTCATGGGGCGACGATTTTTCTACAACGAAAGCCGGCAGCTGGGGAAACTTCTTCTATGAAGCCGATGCATGGGAATATTCTTTTTACGTCCCGCAAGACGCACAGGCACTGATTGACAGCTGCGGTGGCCCGAAGACGTTCGTCAAAAGGCTGGATACCTTCTTTACCGGCCCAAACTACAGGGTCGACAATGAGCCAAGTTTCTTTACGCCTTGTCTGTATACCTATGCCGGTTACCAATACAAAAGCAGCGACCGCATTCGCGATATCATCCAGAAGCATTATACATCTGCTCGCGACGGGATTCCCGGCAACGACGATTCCGGCTCTATGTCAGCCTGGTTAGTGTTCAATACCGTTGGTTTTTACCCCAATGCTGGTCAGGATGTCTATCTCATCACAGCCCCTCATTTTCATCGCGCTGTACTTGATTTAGGCGATGGCAAACAACTGGAAGTCATTGCGTCCAATCTTTCGGAGAAGAATAGATATATCCAATCGGCTACACTGAACGGCAAACCGTTGAACCGCGCTTGGTTCCGCCACAGCGAAATTGCGAACGGGGGAAGAATCCGGTTTGTGATGGGCCCGAAACCTTCAGACTTTGGAAAAGAGCATTTACCTCCTTCCCTTTCCGATCCGGAATAGGCAAAAATTCTGACAACAAAGCATAAAAAAGTCCCGCCAAAAGCGGGACTTTAAATTTTTTCAATGTCTGTATATTACAGACTATGCTAGTTTCACATTGACTGCATTTAAACCTTTTTTGCCCTCCTGCAATTCAAACGTCACTTCATCATCCTCGTGAATCTGGTCAATCAATCCGGTTGAATGCACGAAATATTCTTTTGACGAATTTTCGTCCTTAATGAACCCAAAACCTTTGGCTTCATTAAAAAATTTTACTGTTCCTTTGTTCATGATAATTAAATTAATTCGGTGTAAGTTACGGCTAATAGTTGAGCCCACGCCCAATTTGGATATCAATCTCGAAACTTATTTTCTCAGCATCATACAACCAACTGGGTCACAAATTAATTTACACCCATTATCAATCAAAAAAACTTCAAAGCGAGGCAATCATTTTCTCCAGCTCTTTGCGGGTAAGTTTCAACTTCACCGCCAGAATCTTGAAAAAGTCCTCTTTGGTCTCATGCCTCCACATTAAGTCTGCATTGGTCAATTGAGGATATTTCCTTTTCAGATCCATCTGAATACTATTCCACTTATTGATGTCAAAATCTTTACTCATTATATGTTCTTGTTTAAATAAATAAATTCCTGAAGGGATAAATCATGAAGGTTTTTCCGATGGAATGTAATAGAACTCGGCTCTTTCGGAAGGCAAGTTCCGTTGACGGAAGCTGATCACAACAAATGATTTAATGTGCGAAGATACGCTAATCAGCCCAGAAATATGACATTTAACCCACGTTATTCATTGATTCATCTCAACTTGCCAGTGAACATCAGCAAAAAAATTCCAGAGAATGAGTGCCTTCAATGCCAACCTATTGCTCCAGAGCTTTATTTATTTTTTCCACATCTTCGTTGGCCGGAATGAAGTTCCAGCTCATAAAATCAATTAACCAGCCATGATGAGAGTGGGTGCACTGTGAAATCAGCCTCAACTGCATGTGTGCACTGAATTGTTTAATAACAAACTGCTCTAGTACCAGAGCAGACTGACCATCGTGTCCTATTCTTACTTCCCGCCTCTGAATCGGGTATTCAAGAATATTCATTTCTTCAACGGTCTGATTCACCATATCGCCAAATTCCTTCTTGCCCATAAACTCGCCAGGGTCCGTACCACAGTAAAGTCCATCTTCTGCCATCAATTTCATCATGGCCTTTATGTTCCTGGCCATCAACTCTGCATGGAAATTCTCCATCAAACGGGTCACATCATGCTTAATAACTGCCACATCCGCAGTTGTCAGTTCCTTAGTTTTCATTTCACCATTTTTAAATACCAGTTGACAATGTCTTGTCTTTCAGTAATCCGGTTAGTACCCAACTATAGGTGGTGAGATTTGCTCCTTCTTTGTTCAATAAATCAGAAGAAGAAATCAGTTGCTTTAATGACGTTACACAACTGTTATTTAAAATTAATCCAAAGAACGACCAAACGCAATGTTGTCCGACAGGCAGAAGCACTCTTCCCAATCTTTTTTGTCAATACTCATAATCAGCTCCAAGCGTTGTATTCATTATCTGCTATCTTTAAAATCGTTATTTAACCCAATTGATGACTTTAATTTCAGCATACCATGAAACCAGTTCGCATTCACTACCTGCAACATGTTCCGTTCGAAGGCCTGGGTTGCATCGAACAATGGATAATCCAAAACCACCATACATTAACAGTCACCCGTTTCTTCGAAAACGATGAGCTTCCCTTCGCTTCCGATTTCGATATGCTCATCATCATGGGTGGCCCGATGGGGATTTACGACGATGAAAAATATCCTTGGTTAACTGAAGAAAGACAGTTCATCCGACAGGCCATCAATGCGAATAAAACAGTTCTGGGCATCTGTCTCGGTTCTCAACTCATTGCCGACGCAATGGGTGCCAAAGTCTATCCTAACCGGGAAAAAGAAATTGGTTGGTTCGATATCTCTTTAACCGATGATGGCCGTCAATCCAAGTTACTGAACGGTTTTGATGAAACGTTTCCTGTTTTTCACTGGCACGGCGATACTTTCGAGCTACCTATCGGTGCATCCCATCTTTTTCATTCCGAAGGGTGCGAAAACCAGGGATTCATCCGCAATAACGTTCTGGGACTGCAGTTTCACTTCGAAGTAACTCCGGAAAGCCTAAACGAAATGGTAAGACACGGAAAAGAGGAATTGATTGACGGAAAGTATATCCAAAGTGCAGAAGAAATTCTGACTAACCGCCAGCTCATTCCACAGAATAATGAACTGATGTTTACTATTCTCGACAGAATCGTCTCCGCCAAACACTAATTATGCCAGCCCGAGTTCAACTTATATCGTAAAACAGGTATTTAAGTTGTATAAAAAACAAAAAATAAATTACTTTAGACACAACTAAACCAGACAACTATTATTAGTTAAAATTTGATCCAGTTGCTTTTTACCCTATAAAACAACAACTAACAACCAATCAATTACCTTATCTAAACCTTTTATAAATATGAAAAAGATATTTATCCTCAGTCTTTTTGTATTTGGATTAACAATGACTCGGGGAATGGCCCAAAGTGATTTCCGCAGTGGCTACATTATCAATCAACAAAACGATACTGTTTGGGGAAAAGTTGACTACCGGCAGGATAGTAGGCGATACCAGCAATGCCGTTTTAAAAAAGAAGACCAAATAACAGAGTACTCACCACAACAAATAAAAGGATACGGCTTTTCAAATGACGAAGCATACTCCTCCGTTATAATAGACGGCTCATTCGTAGAGATTTTAATTGAAGGAAAAATAAGTCTCTACAGACAAGGACCAAAATTCTATGTTCAGAAAAAAGGCGAAAAGCTACAAGTACTCGAACGTAAGGTTGAAACAATAATAAAGGATAACAAAACGTACCAAAGAGAATCTGATGCCTGGAAGGGGATTATGATCTATCTGACATCGGATTGTTTGAAAAATGCCACGAACTTACTGACCAACATGCATGTCACCGAACGTGACTTAACGCAACTGGTTGTCAAGTATAATAAATGCCAGGGAACTAACCTCACCGTTTACAAAGAGGACAAACCGTGGACAAAACTCGTTATCGGTGCCGCGGTTGGAGCAACTTACACCACCCTTAAAACCACGTATCATATGGATATGTATTCCTATATGAAAGATAGGTACACGTCCATTGATCCAACGGTAGGCGTCGTATTGGATTTTTCATCGCCACGGATAATGGAAAAGCTATCGCTGCAACCAGAAGTATATTTCACTAAATCCAGTTATACCGGTTTTGTGGTTTTAAACACGACAGCTTCTACTGATTATCATGACACCCAAATCGACCTGACGACCATCTCCGTTCCTATCTCATTAAAGTACTCACTCCCAAAACGGGAATACTCCGGATATATTCAGGGTGGCTTCAATTTTGACTATCATATCAAAGCAGCAACCAACCTGCGAACCGAAAAAGCGTGGCTGTACAATACCGTAACCACGACCGAGAGCAAAGCATTCGATGTCAACAAGAAGCAAGGTGGTTTTTGGGGTGGTATCGGATTCCTGAAAGCTTTTAGCCATTTCGATGGCAGTATAAATGTCCGGTATTTCCATATGCTGAAACTAAGCCAGACAGCTGGCATTGATATGAACAGCGACAAAATAACCTTCACCGTAATTATTTATTCGAAATGAAACAACTTGCGAAAAACCTGTGGCTGGCACTTATCGTTCTTCAGTTGGCCAGCTGCGAAAAAGATAATTCAGGTTCTCAACCGTTTCCGGAGGTCAATACATTAGACATTACCAATGTTTCCTCCGAAGGCGCCACTTTCAATGCAGAAATCAAAATGCGTGGACAATCTCCCATCGAACGATACGGTTTCGTCTGGTCGGCTATAGAACATTTGGACACAACCATCATGGACAAAGTCATTTTATCGGACAACATCGAATCCGGAAAATTTTCGGCAACCATATCATCGACGCTGAAAGAAGGAGAAACCTATGCAGTTTATGCGTTTGCCAAAACCGGAGAATATGCAGTTTTCGGAAAGTCTATTCAATTCAAAAGTCTGGGAAGTAAAGGGCCGGTAGTAACTTCCTTTTCACCGGAAACCGGTAGTTGGGGAGATACAATTACCATCAGAGGTAAAAACTTCAGCTATGTGGGCTACGAAAATACAGTAAAGCTTGGAACAATACAGGCACTCGTAACTTCAGCCAGCGATACATTGCTTACCATTCGGGTACCGGAAAAACTGATTGAAGACAAAGTCAACGTGAGTGTTTCCATATTCGGAAATACTTCAATAGCGCCTAATATGTTCAACTATCTCGTTCCAGAAATCACGAAGATTGAACCTCTCAATGGCAGCTTTGGAGATACCATTACCATCAGCGGAAACAATTTCACCAACGACATCCGCTACAACAAAGTATTCTTTGGAGACGTTTCCGCTATCATCACTTCGTTTAGTAACAAAGAAATCAAAGTGATCGTTCCTGGCGCATTAAACCAAACGCTTTCTTCCATTAAACTGGAATCAACAGGCCACCAGCTGGTTTATGGTACGCAGTTCCGTTTGGATGCACCGGTTGTTGAGAGTTACAATCCTGCTTCCGCCACCAAACCGAACCAGGAAATTACCATAACAGGTAAAAATTTCAATCCGGCAACGCAATACAATACGGTTTTCATCGACGGTTATCAAGCCAGCATAACAGATGCAACAGATACCACACTTAAAGTAATTTTACCAGATGAAGCCATTCCTTTTTACCAGATTTCGCGCTTTGCCAATTTGTCCGTATCGTTGTCGATAGCCGACCAAAACATTACGGCCACAGATAGTCTGCCCATTGCGTGGCACAGTACCTGGACGCGAAAAAAAGACTTTCCCGGAGCAGCGAGATATAAAGGAATTGCATTTACCAGCAATGGGAAAGGCTATTATGGTACCGGCATTTCCAATGTCTTAAACGACTACACTTATTATAGTGACTTTTGGGAATACGACCCAACGACCGATTCATGGACACGGAAAACAGATGTCCCGGGAAATCCAAGGGCCGGAGCCGTTTCCTTTGTCATAAATAATCAAGGATATGTAGGAACTGGTTCTGATCATATGTATTTTTCGAGTCAAATTGAAGATACAAATCATTTCAAAGATTTCTACCGATACGATGCCACGACTGACAGCTGGACTCGCATCGCTGATTTTGCCGGAATAGGACGTCATTCAGCTGCCGCCTTTTCGTACAATGACATGGGATATGTAGGAACGGGCTATTGGGGAAATGACAAACCCGATGGTGCATGGCAGGTAGCAGATGATATGTGGCGCTACGACCCGGTCAATAACAACTGGACCGAAATTGGAAAATTTCCCCGAGCTACCAACTCAGCAATAGGAATAAATGACGGGAATTCCGGTTACATATATGACACCGATAGCCTGTTTGTATACACAGAATCGGAGTGGGGCAAGTTAAATGCTCCGGTCCTGCAAAGCTGGGACAATATTGGATTCTCACTCAACGGAAATCTCTATTTTGGAATGGGATCTACTAATTCTACATTGATATGGGAGTACAACCCCATTAGTGGAACCGCAACCAAACGTCCTATTGATCCGGAAGATGGCCGTCGTAGTGCCTCCGTTTTTGTTATCGATGGAAAGGCATATATCGTTGGAGGAACCAATGGAAGTCAGACAAAGAACGACGTTTGGGAATTCGATCCCACTCTACCCGCTGAATAACAACTAACTTCTTTCCACTTGAAAACAAGGTTTCGAATCATTTTCGGGACCTTGTTTTTTTATTTTCGTAGCATTTCAGACGTTGTTCCCGCAAGAACTAATGCACAGACTCCCTTGCTTACATTTAAATAAAATTAAAAATGAAATTAATATTATTAATTATTCAATTAATTATTTTCATATATTTGTTTAAATACTTTATTACAAATGGAGAAAAAGCTACCCATTGTTTGTCCGAGTTGTGAATCGGAGTTAAAGGTAAACAGCATGCACTGCGAATCCTGTTCGACCACCATCAGCGGGATGTTCGAGCTCCCCCTGTTGCTGAAACTAAGCCGGAAAGAACAGGATTTTATTCTCGACTTTGTGAAAGCCAGCGGAAGCCTGAAAATCATGGCGGGAAAATTGGGTCTGAGTTACCCCACGGTCCGCAATATGCTGGATGACCTGATTGGTAAGATTGAGAAACTTCAAAACACGCCACAATCATGAACAAATTCTTTAATCCGTTTCGATACATCGCCGGTGGCAAGTCGTTACTGGCAGGAATAGTTGTTCTTTTGCTGACGGCCATCACAGGATATTTCAGCCATACGCATTTTCCGGACCTTATTTCCATTAAACTCTCCCCTGCATTTCCCCTTTGGTATTTCGTTGTGCAGGTTTTCACCAACTGGCTGGTCATTTCGATTGTGTTGTATGGGCTGGCGCTTATTTTCTCGTCATCCTCCGTGCGGATAATCGATATCTTTGGAACCCAAGCATTAGCGCGCATTCCATACTTTCTTGCTGCTGTCACCGGCTTTTTTAGTGTCATGCACAAATTTGGCCGCTACATCTTATACACCCGTTTTCACCAGGGAGAGCCCGTAGATTTAACCTCCACCGATGTCGTTTTGGTTGTATTCCTAATGATACTATCTCTTTTTCTTTCCATTTGGACAATTATCCTCATGTACAATGCCTTCAGGGTTTCAGCCAATGTGAAAGGAGGAAAAGCCATCACACTTTTTATAACTGCTTTCATCATTTCAATGGTGGCAACCTTATTTCTTTCGAGATATTATCTCAGCCTGGTCACCGGGTAACACACGATACAAACCGATAGCCCTTAAAACATACATTATCATGAAAAAGAAAAAACGAGAAGAAGAATACCTCAACACCATGAGCAAAGACCCGACCAACTGGAGAGGTCCCTTTTATGTCAATCGAAAAGACCCGCGACTTGTTGTTCCCAAGTACAATCCCGCACGAGGATACACGTTCAATTTTGCCAGTCCCTACGCCTATATCATCATTATCGCCGTCATCCTGATTATGGTGGCAGCAAGCTATCTAAAATAATCGAACGCCATGAAAACACTACTACCTCTGCTTATTCTAACCTTATTATATACAGGTTCTTTTGCGAAAAGCAAAGCTGATGCCTCCGAATTGGAAATGGTATTAAAAACATCTACCGGGAATATTGTCGGAACGCTGACCGTACCCCAACAGGAGAAACCTATGCCGGTCGTTATTATCATTCCCGGCTCCGGCCCTACCGATCGAAATGGCAACTCGCCAATTGGCCTTCATACGGATGTCTACAAAATGTTGGCTGAAGGACTGGCAAAAAATAAGATTGCTTCGCTGCGTTACGACAAACGGGGAATTGACGAAAGCAAAGCCGCCATGCCTGATGAGAATTCCATTCGGTTCGACACCTATGTACAGGATGTTGTCGATTGGATAACGAAACTAAAAGCAGACAAACGTTTCTCGAAGATTTATTTGCTGGGACACAGCGAGGGTTCGTTGATTGGCATGCTGGCCGCCGAAAAAAACAAAGTCGCCGGGTACATCTCTGTTTCGGGACCGGGCCGCCCAATGGACGAAATTCTGCGCGAACAACTGTCCAACAAGTTACCTCCTCAGTTGCTCCGCGAATCGGATAATATCCTCGACAGTCTGAAAGCAGGCAAAACCGTTGCCAATGTTCCCCCGGCGCTGAATGCACTTTACAGGCCGTCAGTTCAACCGTACATGATTTCCCACATGAAATACAATCCGGCCAAAGAGATCGCGAAACTAAAAATTCCAGTGCTGATTATCCAGGGAACAACCGACCTGCAGGTTCCGGTGAGCGATGCCCGGTTATTGAAGGAGGCCAAACCGGATGCCCAACTGGATATCATCGACAACATGAACCATGTGCTGAAAGAATCGGACAACGACCAGCAGCACAACCTGGCTACCTACCGAAGCCCGGATTTCCCGCTGAAAGCAGAATTGATGAAAGATTTGGTGCAGTTTATCATGCACTGACGAGTATAGCCGTTTGTTTTTCCCGCTTTTCGAATTCATTGCTTCTTCGCGTGCAATTTCGCCGGAAGCATTGTAACTTAACTGTTTGGTTTCACAACCTAAGAGAATTAAAATCCAACAGTTATGTCCGGCGTCCGTAAAAGCAATCATTTCGTCAACCTGAATCTGAATGTTCGGGGATTAAATCAGTCTGCTACGCTGCTCATCAACGAGCGCAGTAACGAACTCATCAAACAGGGTTCCACCGTTTACAAGCTGGGATTGGGCCAATCGCCCTTCCCTGTTCCCGAAAGAGTTCAGGAAGCCTTGCGGCGAAATGCCCATCAGAAGGATTACCTGCCCGTAAGAGGACTGATGAAACTGCGCGAGGCCGTTGCTGAATTCAATTTCAAACACCAGCGCATCCAATGCTCGCCGGAAGATATAATCGTCGGGCCGGGCTCAAAAGAATTGATTTTCATCCTGCAATTAGTTTACTACGGCGAACTAATTATCCCAACTCCCAGCTGGGTTTCCTATTCGCCGCAAGCACGGATTGTCGGACGTCACGTAAGCTGGGTTCCGACCAACGAAGAGTCCGAATGGCGATTAAGTCCCGAAAAGCTCGATCTGATTTGTAGGAACGATCCCGACCGTCCGCGCGTCGTTATCCTGAATTATCCTTCCAATCCGACCGGTTCAACCTATCCGGTTACGCGTTTAAAAAAACTGGCCGAAGTAGCCCGCAAATACAACATCATCCTCGTTTCGGACGAAATTTACGGCTTGCTCGACCACTCCGGCAATCATGTTTCCATTGCCCAATTCTATCCGGAAGGAACCATTGTCAGCAGCGGGCTGAGTAAATGGGCCGGAGCCGGCGGGTGGCGACTGGGAACTTTTACCTTTCCCGAGAACCTCCGATGGTTGCAGGATGCCATGGCTATTGTCGCCAGCGAAACCTTCACGTCCACCAGTGCACCGATTCAATACGCCGCGATTACCGCTTTCCAGGACCATCCGGAAATTGATGAATACCTCCATCACTCACGCCGGATTCTGAAAACCCTGGGCAACCACATCGCCGACCGACTGAAAGCCAAACACATTACCATGCCATCGCCGAAAGGGGCTTTTTACCTGTTTCCTAATTTTAATTACTATCGTGAAAAACTGGCGGCAAAGGGAATCCTCACCTCGTTCGAACTATGCGAAGCCCTGTTACAGGAAACCGGCATCGCTATCCTGCCGGGAATCGACTTCGGGCGACAGACAGAAGAACTCACCTGCCGCATGGCTTACGTTGATTTTGACGGCGAACTGGTGCTCAACAATGCCATGATAGAATACCACGACAAAGAACTGGACGAAGCTTTCCTCCGTATTTACTGCAGCAAGATGATGAAAGCGGTCGACCTGTTGGAGAATTGGCTGGACAGGCTTTGATAGGTTACAGGTTCCATGTTTCAAGTTGTGCTTCGCGGTTAGAATGGTTTCTGTTGTTACTCTTGTTACTCTTGTTACTGTTGTTTCTATCGCTAGAAGAGTTGCAGATTTCAGGCTGAAAAAAAGTTTTAAGATTTAAGTGTTAAGTTTTAAGAACGAAGATGCCAGATGTGGATATAGACCTTGAACATTCGACACCGATGCTACGGTCGGGATTCCGCATTGCTCAACCTCCGACGTCTTACTTTTGCTTTTTTACTTTTGACCTCTTCATTTCTCATCACCCATTTTTTCATTGTTTATTATTGATGTGTGTTTGAGATATTTTGTAAATTCAACATCAACTTCACTTCACCTAACGGAAAATCATGGAACTATCGATTGCTGAAAAATTTCTGCTTATCGCACATCATCCCCGGAAGGGACGCTTCCTGACGTCGGAGCCGCAACTGAACTTTGCACTGGTTGGCGCTTTCCTGCTGGAAATGTCAATAAACAGCCAACTTCACATAGAGAACAACCGGGTCTTTATGGATAAATCGGCTACACCGGAAAATCCCACAAGCCGCGAAATTTACTTCCTCGTTAAAGGCTCCGGGAAAAACCGGACCATCAGATTGTGGCTCAAACGGCTTTCGCGAAAAGCGAACCGGTACCGGTGGGAGGTTCTGGAAAATCTAAAAGAAAAACGATTGATGCGCATTGAACGCCGGAAATTCCTGGGAATTATTCCGTACCGGAAGAGTTACCTGACCGATAGCCGGACCCGCGACCAACTGCTCAAAGAACTCAAAAAGCAGATTCTCTCCCGGCACCGTGACACGGCTACCAGTAACGAGGATATGGCCGTGCTAGGCCTCATCGAAGCGTGTAAACTCCACCGTACCCTGACAACGGACCGCACAGAACTGAAAAAGCTCCGAAAAGCATTAAAAGAACTAATCAAAGAAAGTCCGATTGCCGGCACGGTCCAGCAAACCATCCGGCAGGTGCAGGCAGCTGTTATCGGGGCGGTAGTCGCGTCGCCTGCCGCTGCGGGAGCCGGTTCGTAGTAAACAGTGAATAACGTTGAAAATCATTAATAGTAAAAGTAGCTAGCCATCCAATAAATATTTATAAATTCGACCTTATTCTTTTTTAAACTAACCGACATGCAAAAATTATTTCTAGCCTTTATTATGCTGGTGCTGATCATCAGTTGTAAAAATGAAACGCCTAAAACGAGGTACTACCGGAATGCTGAAACAGGCAATATACTGTCCCAGGCTCAGCACGACACTTTGAAAAATGCACTTTATACGAAGGTTCAAAAGCTCTCCAACGTGCACGTTGAGGAGGTGCTGATGGATAGCATTGTGTCACATGATTCCATTATACAAACCTTCCGGTTTAAAGTAAAAATTGGTCAGACTACGGAGAAAGAGAAAATATACAGCTACCTGGATCACCCGCTTCCAACCGCAGCACTCCGTAGCATCGAAGGAAAAGATTTTGATTTTAGCACCCTGAAGAATAAACCGACGTTAGTCAACTTCTGGTTTGCCAAATGTCAGCCGTGCATTGATGAGATGCCCGTTTTGAATCAATTAAAAGCGAAATATGCCGGCAAAGTGAACTTCATATCTATCACGTTTGAAAATAAGCAAACAGCCGAAGATTTCTTCAGCACCCATCCATTTCACTTCACAAAAATTGTAGATGCAGAGGCATACATTGATAATCTGGGTATCCAGACTTTTCCCAAGAACATCTTCATCGATAAAAACGGAATTATCCGGAACATTGAAGGACCCATCCCATACACCTCTGGCAAAGAAGACATGAAAATGAGCAATGGAGAAGGTTTTGAACGGTTACTCGATAAGTTACTGAAAGATTAGCGACAGCTTTCAAATACGAAGCCCCTCCGGAAATACGGAAGGGCTTCGTAATATTATTCAACATCAGCATTTTCTTCACTTTGATGCTAATGCTCTTTTCTTGCGATATCCATTTCTAGTTAGTGCTGCCTTTTTTCAGCTTAATCAATACCGCCTGGCTGTAATCACCGGACGCGTATTTCCTGATGCTATTTTTATCGTTTAGCACGTCGATTGATTCAATGCTGTTTTTATCAATCTTCTTCACATTGTCCAGTGTCATTTTCAGACCATCGACCAGGTACAGTACCTTGCCTTTCGGTTGTGGTTGAATCACTTTTGACTGAAGATATGCCTGGTGTTTCTTAGTCAATATAGTAACAACGCCATTCTTGCCTTTTTCTCCAAAAACATTTATCGCCTTTTCACTATTCTTTGGCAAAAAATCAATCTGCGCAATGTCGGTACTGCTGAACGAAAGTCGCTTGGTCTTTAAGCTTTCCGGGGTTATCACTGAATCATCTACCATAAGCAATGGCTGTCCCGTTATCTTCCCTTCTTTCTTCAATTTATTGATATGATTCACCAGGTATTTATTGTTTTGGTTGTTATCGGTGAGCAAGTAACGATTAGAGGTGCACCCGGCCATCATCGCCACGGCCAAAATCAATAGTATTTTCTTCATAGCATTTGTAGTTTTATGTGTCTTGTTAATCGACTGTAGTGTTTGTCAAGCTGTCAGGCTATATTCGAGACGTATAAACTTAAGCATTTTCAGATAAAAAATATCATTATCCAACGGAAGTCTGAATGGCAGCTAATAGAACTCTGCCGTCCGGCAACATGCATTTGACCATTGGTTTTTATTACCTTTAACCTAACCAAACTCAACTACCATGAAAAAAACAGCGGTCATTTTCATCCTGGCCATCCTGGGTTTTAACGTCCAAACCCATAGCCAGCCCTTGTCGCCCGATTTAATTACCTCCATCGAACATGAGATTGATGCAACTTTTCAGAAGATGGTTGCTTTGGCGGAAAAACTTGACTATGATGCGTTGAACCAGGGAGTGGATGATTACCACAAAGCAGGCTTCCTGGTAAACGGAAATTACTATACCGATTATGCGACCCTGATTGCAGCAGTGAAGCAGGGCGCACAGGGTGTCAGTAAACAAAAACTGGTGCTGAAGGATAAGAAGATAACCGTGCTTAACGAGCAAGTGGCGCTGTTGACCGCCTCCGGAACCTCACAGGTTAACCTGTACGATGGCCGCGAATTCACGGGAGACTTCTACTGGTCGTTTGTGTATGAAAAAATCCATGGCGAATGGAAAGTCATTCAATCGCATCAGTCGCGGGGACGATAAAGGATCTGATATAAATGATTTTCTACGGTCCCCGTACCAGAAGCTTTCATCCCGGAGGGATGACATGTTGTTAGAAAGGGAATACCAAATTAGAATGTGCGACCCCGGATGGGGTCGAATACCTTCATAGCATCGATATGATTCTAACAATATATGACTCCTCCGGAGTCGCATATCATAACCAATTAAACAAATATTCATCCTTATATTCAATTCTAAATCGACGCAAAAATGCTTCGTATTCTTCTCGGAATGTTTTGCGGCGATGATGTTCCTTCTGATTCGAAATATACCTGATAACATTGTCCAACGCTGAGAAGCTATATGAGAATGCAGCAAATCCCTCCTGCCATTCAAAACGAGCATTTGAGAATTTCTTTTCTGATATAAAATGATTGGAAGATTTCTTGATTTCCCGGACCAATTCAGACAAACAACACGATGGCTTCATGCCAATCAGAAAATGGATATGGTTATTAGTCCCATTTATCGCCAGCATCTTTTGCCCTTTATTTTGGACAATTCCGGTAATGTATTTGTATAGCTCGTTTTCCCATGAAGGCTGAATCAGGGAATTACGATTTTTAACGGCAAAAATGATTTGAATATGAATTTGCGAAAAGGTATCAGGCATGGTGCGTTAGATTGGTTGTGAATTAAAGATATCATTTTTTGTCTGAAGCCGGAAGAGAATAATTAATTCATACAAGCCTCATCCCGGAGGGATGACATGTTGTTAGAATAAAAGCATACGATGTATACGTGCGACCCCGGCCGGGGTCGATTATCTCATTGGACCAACATGGTGCTAACAATATGCGACTCCTCCGGAGTCGCAATCACAAAAAAAACCTGCCAGGTTTATTATCCCCGACAGGTTCGCCTGCGGCCCATTTTCCATATTCCCAATTGGATTGCCTTATTCGTTTATTCCGTTTCGGTCGCTTCTTCAGGAGCCTCTTCCTCCTGGCTCTTACGGCCGTTCAGGGCGGCATAGGTTTTCCGGAGCTCGTCCATTTGTCCAAACAACGTCGTCAGCACATCCGAAGGGGCGAAGTTCACCGCCTGCTCGATGGCCGTACAAAATTGTTCGTAGCTCTTAACGGCAGCAGCTTTCAGGCTGGTAGCCGACGGCCCGTCCTGGGCATCCTCACTGTCGCGGGCCTTGTATAGCGTATCGAACTCGTTATTGGCTGTTTCCAGCCCGGTGAGCATATTGGCTACCCCAATGGTTGCTGCATCGGCTTTGAGGCTTTCGTTGGCGTTGTATTTCTCCAGCATCTCCTTGAATACACCCGTTTCGGTGTTCATCGGCTTTGTATCGACATTCCAGTAAGGTTTAAAAAAGCTCTTCAGGTTCTGAGCCGCCGTCTTCTTCGCTTCATCGCGGCCCTTCAGGTCGGTAGAAATGTTCCGCTTGATTTCGGCAAACCGGTCGTCGCGGTCGGCATCCAGGTTAGCCAGTTGCTTGCTCTCATCGTTCTGCCCCGATTTATTCATCTGTGCGCCCATCGCCGCGTTTTGGGTTTCGAGGTTGGTAAAAGCAGCCGCTGCCACGACACCAAAACCCGCTACTACGGGCTTAGCATACTCAATGGTCGAGTTGTTGAGCGAATACAGGTCGTTAATCTTCAAACGGGCAACGTACAATGTCGAAAACTGTTTTTCATCCATAATTTTTGCGTTTTAGAAAAGTGATATAGTTTGTTTAGTCTTCATTTCTTCCTGTTGAAATTTTCAGGAGGTCCGCGGGTCGCCATTTCATGCTGTTGAAATTTTCAATTGGCTCATTTCTGTCCGATTCATGTCGCTGAAATTTTCAATTGGGTAATTTCTGACGATTTCACGCCGTTGAAATTTTCAATTCGCTCTTTTGTGGCCATTTCACCTCGCTGAAATTTTCAACGAGTCCATTTCGCGCCATTTCATGTCGTTGAAATTTTCAACAGCCCTTTTTTTCGATGCGGAAGCTGACATTTGATTTCATTCGGTCGCCGCGAAACCGCAGTGTAGCCGGGCAAAGTGCCGGCATGCAGCTTATCCGTTCCGGGGTTGGCCGGTCAATGAACGTTGTAACGGTTCGTCCATTCTGCACTTCATTCTCCACTAAATTCCTGCTGATTTTATCTGTCTGCTAAAAACCGTGTATTCAATATAAATTAGAAAATTAACCTATCCCAATTTTTTTGACGAATAGCCCGATCTTTTTGATGAACGGCCCGATCTGTTCCGTGAACGGTCGGATCTGGTATGCGAACGGAAATTGGGGAGCCTCATCTCCAGCTGTTTTGGAGCAGCCCAAAATACGATTTCGAAAGAAATTAATTACATTGGAACAACTTAACAGACCAACAAATGAAAACTGCTTCAAATCCTCTGACTAAGATGGGCGACGATAGCCAATCTCCCCCATCCTCCCCTTCGATAAATCAAACGCGAATAAAAAGATTTAAATACAGCACCTAAAGGTTGGGGTGTATATATCTCAAATGTCATTTTAACTCAAAACAGAATACTAATATCTATTAATAACTTAAGTATTTGTAAACCATCAAAATTTAATTTAAATATGGAAAGTTTTCGAATAGGAGATTTCGTTTCTCTGAATAACAAGGAAAAATATCAAACTGATAATTCATTAAGTAAAAACGTAAATGTTTTTGAAATAACAGATATTGCGCCTGATTTTATAAAAGTGAAATATTCCGACTCCAAGATTCCTTTCTCGGAAGTCAAACCAATACCAATAAATGGAAAAGATGATTTAAAAATCTATTACGACCCTATAATTGCTGCAAGCATAATTGGACACAATGCCCCAATTCCAGTCCATGACAAGGATTACACTTACTATTACAAATCTTTTGAAAAACACAGATTAGAAAGCAAAAATTATCAAGAATTAATAAATGACCAAGGTCTCGAATATGTCCACGAAATTCAACATTTTTTACTGGACAAGTTTAATGACAAAGGACTTAAAATTAATTATTAAAACTTTCAAACGAACACCCAACAATAGGATTAATCATTATGAGTGTTAGCAATTTATACTGTATCAAATTCTCGCTTAATAGTCACTTCTATTACGGCCAAAACGTTTTCGAGAATTCACTACAAAAATTTAGGCAAAACCATTATACAAACAAGAAAAAACAGTACTATGGAGACCGTAATTAGCATACTAACTTTCTTTGGTGGAAGTGTTTTGGGAGGGTTTATCGGCTATTTCATCAAACACTTCCTTGATCTAAGGTATTCACGGCGAATTGAAGAACTAAGACATAAACGACAGGTTTATGAAGATATGATAGATTCTCTCAATGTTTTTCTGTCAGGCAGAACAATATCAGACGAAAAAAAAGATAAGTTTTTAAATGCTTATTCTACAATATGGCTTTGGGCTCCTGATTCTGTTGTTTTAAAAACATCTCATTTTTTAGATACAATATCTCGATATGACAAAAACACAAGTGAAGGTCAAGAAAAAGGGAGGCAAACTTTTGCAGATTTAGTTATAGAAATAAGAAAGGATATAGGATACCCAGATACTCTTTTGAAAGTAGAAGATTACAACTTTGTAAGTTTTAGGAATTAGTCAACAATCCAAAAACCAACAAATAATGAAATCGAAACAAATCCTCATTTATTTATTCCTGGTAACAAGTATCGTCGGGTTACCGAGTTGAAAAGCAACCACCCCTTTCCGGAACACATCTTGCGTATGACTAAACTAACGAATGATGAAACAAACCCTAATCATATGCTTACTCATTGGCAGTATTCATTCTGCGAATGCGCAATTTGCCAATAACAATGCAATTTATTCAACAAGCGGGTTGAGTTTCGGAAATTACATAGGAGGCGATGTGAGTTTGAATTATGTGCATCGGGAAAAATATTCTTGCCGGGTTGGATACAGCGATTATTTGCGAAAACCCAAATCGCAACCGGCGGATTATTCATCGGGTTTGGCAAAAGCAATCATTTTCGGCCTGGAGAATCCTCATGACCAAATAGAAAATTACCAAATCGCTATGGGTCGGATATGCAAACTAAATGAACCGGGTACCATAAGAGCCAATTTATCCATTGGAGTTGGTTATACCATCATAAAAGAGCCTGAAAATTGGCAAAAGGTAGAAGGAATATCTTTGGTGGCGGAGAATTATACCTGGGATTATCATCAGCAAAACAAGGTAAGCCTAATCATCAATCCCCAAATAGAATTTCCATTCACCAACATTTATGGATTGACAATTTCACCTATGCTGCAAATCAATAAAGACAGGACCTACGTTGGAATTGGCATTGGGCAAATGATTGGATTGCTAAGAAAACGAATAGAATAAGCGCTTAACACAATACCATTATATATTTCCTCAGAAGCAACCACAAATATGCTCAAACACATCTAACATAAACTAACGAATCATGAGAACACAAGCTTTCTTCTTCCTGACCGCATTGCTCGTTGGCATGATGAGTTGCCAGAAAGACGACAAGTCAGAAGCCAACGCCGGGATTCATTTTACCAAGAATGAAAAGATTTCGGATGTCATCGTGAGTTACGACGAAATTGTGGGCTACGATTCGACGCGTTACATTTTCCAGGTCACGCCATCGGCCTGGAACCGGATGAACAAAGAAATCTCGCCCAGCTATCCCGACCCGCATTTCGCGTTTGGTGTTGCTGTCGACCAACAACTCATTTATTCGGCGAAGTACGTTCCCGGCTATTATTCGTCGAGTCAACACGATGTTGTCACATTTCTGCTGGTGGAACCGGATTTGATTTATCTCAAGTTGGGTTACCCGTCCTCTCCCGGGCTTTTTACCGGGGAAGATTTACGGAATGATTCGAGGTTAATCGGGCAATTGAAGAAAGACGATAAATTGATGGAGATTGGGAATTGATGTGCAGCCCCGCCGGAGTCAACCTATTTAGACCGATTTGTCGACTCATCCCAACCCTTCTCTATGCCAGAGAAGGGCTAAAGACCTGCAAATATCTGAGGTCCCGAGTTACCGGAAGAACAGGAAATCTGAAGTCCTCCCCCTTTAATTCCCCCTCCAAAGGGGGATAGTTCGCCAACTTCCGACCGAATTTCACATTTCTAAATAATAATATGGTACGACCATTCGCGAGCTGTCCTCCTCTGGAGGAGGTGGCCGACAGGCCGGAGGAGGATTGTGTCGAAAGGTTCCCAATTTCAGGTTAGCCCCATCAAACAAACACCCCCGTCATTTGTTTGCATACAAAACTTCCACTCTTACCACCCTAAGAAACCGTTTATCAACTTTTATCGTAATCAAATCATCAGGCTCATGGTAAGTCTGTTTTAAAATTTAACGTTAGCGTGTTGCTTTACAGATTGTGAACAATTCAATACAAGAAGAATAGCATATGAGCCTGTTAAAAACCTTCAGAGTGGACCAAACTCAACCGGTACACCCCATCACTTTTATGTTCCTGTACATGCCATTTGGGATTTTCAATGGCTTCATCAGTGTGACCATGGGATTTCTATTAACCAAGGCCGGCGTTTCGTTGGCCGGTGTTGCCTCGATTGTTTCCCTCCCTTACCTGCCCAACATTCTCAAATTTCTGTGGGCGCCGCTGGTCGATACGACTCTTACGGTGAAAACCTGGTATCGTATCGCCAATGTGGGTACTGTAGTAGGCATTTTGGCAACGAGCGTCATCCCTCATAATTCGCACTTTCTGCCCTTGTTAATGGTCGTCGTCTTTTTAACCGCCGTAGCCAATACCAACATTGCCATGACGACCGAGAGTTTAATTGCGCAGGAGGTACCCGATGAGCACAAAGGGCGCGCCGGAGGTTGGTTGCAAGCCGGAAACCTGGGCGGATTTGGTATCGGCGGCGGTGCCGGAATCTGGCTGGCGGAAAGAATGCCGGCTCACTGGATTTCAGGGGCCATTATCGCACTAGTCAGTCTGCTTTGCGGGCTGGGTTTACTATTTCTGAAAGACCCGGCTCCGTTTAAGCGGGAAGAAACGTACCTAAAGACGATCGGGACACTTGGCAAAGAAATTTGGGTGTTGGTAAAGTCGAGGGCCGGCTTTTTAGCACTTATCCTCTGTTTCCTTCCCGTTGGTTCCGGTGCGGCTTCGAATTTATGGTCGTCAATTTCCGGCGATTGGCATGCCTCGCCGGATGCCGTAGCTCTTGCCGTAGGAATTGTAGGCGGTGTCGCTTCCGCCATCGGCAGTTTGCTGGGCGGATGGATTGCCGATAAAATGGACCGGAAGAAAGCCTATATTTTATTCGGCCTGCTGGAAGGAGGCGCTGCACTCCTGATGGCGCTGAGTCCCCGCACACAACTGATGTTCATGATTTGGACGACCATCTACGCCATCACGGTAGGTTTAGCCTTTGCCGGATTTAGTGCGTTTGTCCTGGAAGCTATCGGAAAAGTGGGTGCAGCCACCAAATACAACTTCTTTGCAGCTCTTTCAAACATTCCCATCTACTCGATGATATTTGTGGATGAATGGGCGCACAACAGATGGAGCTCAACCGGTATTTTGACGGCGGAAACCGTGATGCCGGTGTTGGGAGCCATCATATTCATATCTGTGTTATTTTTTGCCAGAATGAAGCCGGAAACCGTGAACAAAGATTAAATACGATTTATTCAACCCGCTTCGGGGTTGATGGGTTAACGCGTATTCCCAATCCCCCAATTTCATTGGGGGTGATGAATGTATATCCGGCGTTGCCGGAAATAAATAAGGAGACAGCATTAGGCTAAAGCCTATATAACCTTATCCCTTGTCACCCATGGCTAAAGCCATGGGCAATTCAGGCGCTCTTTGCGTTCATCCCAGCGGGATGACATGTTGTTAGAAAACGAATCCTCAATCGAATGTACGACCCCGGCCGGGGTCGAATAGATTCCCTTTGCCTCGTTCTAATAATATATGACTCCTCCGGAGTCATTTGCACAAAAACAACCTGAGATTATCCCGGAGGGATAGAATATTCTTCTCCGCCGGTGAAACCGGTGGTTTAGCAACGAACAAAGCAACAACTCCGGAGGAGTTGAATTAGGATGCTGATTCAACCTTCTTCGACATTCCCGGAAGAAATATCGAAAATATTAGGCTAAAGCCATGGGCAATTATAATTTATTCACCGCCACCTTGTAGTGCGGATCTTCCAGCACGTTGACGTCGATAATCTGCTCGGCGTTTTTCAGCAGGATTTTGCAATCGGGGCTCAGGTGTTTCAGGTGAATCTTCTTCCCTACTTTCAGGTAGCGTTCCGTCATCTTGTTCAGCGCCTCAATAGCCGACATGTCGACTACCCGGCTTTCAGCAAAATCGATAATCACCTCATCCGGGTCGTTCAATACATCAAACTTTTCGTTGAAAGCAGTGACCGAACCAAAGAACAGCGGTCCGTAAATCTCGTAATGCTTTACGCCATTGTCATCGGTGTATTTCCGTGCCCGGATGCGCTTGGCATTGTCCCACGCAAACACCAGTGCCGCGATGATGACACCAATCAGAACCGCTACGGCCAGGTTATGGAAGACAACCGTCACCAGCGTTACCATCACCATGACCAAGATATCTGATTTTGGCATTTTATTAAAGGTTTTCAGGCTGGCCCACTCGAACGTACCGATGGCGACCATAATCATCAGTCCGGTAAGCGCTGCCATGGGTAGTTTTTCAATCAATCCGGCACCAAACATGATAAACACGAGCAACATCACCGCTGCCACGATACCCGACAAACGAGCACGGGCTCCGGAAGAGATGTTAATCAAACTCTGGCCGATCATGGCACATCCGCCCATTCCGGAGAAGAGACCGGTCAGGAAATTGGCCGTTCCCTGCGCAATCGCTTCCTTGTTACCGGAACCACGCGTCTCGGTAATCTCGTCGATAATATTCAGTGTCAACAAACTTTCAATCAAGCCCACACCGGCGACAATGGCCGCATAGGGGAAGATGATGGAGAGCGTTTCGAGATTGAGCGGAACCTCCGGCAGATGGAACGGCGGAAAACCTCCCTGAATGGAAGCAATATCACCCACGGTACGAGTATCGATGCCCAACGCGGCTACAATTCCGAAAACGACCAGGATAGCCGTCAATGGCGCCGGAATGGCTTTGGTGAGCTTCGGCAAAAGCCAAATGACCAGCATGGTAACGAAAACCAGTCCCAGCATGGTGTAAAGCGGTGTTCCAGTTAGCCAGTGTCCCGTGCTGTCTTTAAACTGGTGCAGTTGCGACATGAAGATGATAATCGCCAGTCCGTTGACGAAGCCGAAAATCACCGGATGCGGAACCAGGCGCATCAGTTTTCCCAGCTTCAATACGCCGGCCAATATCTGAATAATTCCGGCCAAGATAACCGTAGCCAATACGTACTCCGGTCCGTGTGTTTTGGCCAACGCTACAATCACTACAGCAACAGCTCCAGTGGCACCGGAAATCATCCCGGGCCGTCCGCCCAGAATCGATGTAACAATGCCCATGATGAAAGCCGAATAGAGTCCGGTGAGCGGAGACAATCCCGCGATAATGGCAAATGCCAGTGCTTCCGGTATTAAAGCCAATGCCACCGTCAGTCCGGACAGGACTTCGTTTTTATAATTTACTTTTTGCGTTAATCCAAACAGATTAAGATACTTCTCCATGTCAAACTTTTAATCATACATTTCCTTTCCGGAGCCATTCAGCCCGGAACCGATTTCTACGTAAGTGCACGGATTTAATTCGTTAGATGGTGATCAGGTCAGGTTCCTTTCTTATTTAGAACGCGCAAAAATAAGAATATCCCACTCATTCACAACAAGCGGGATATTATGTAACGGTAAAGGTTTCCTTCGTTTTTCGTTACCGGAAACAAAAAAGCCGGCACTCAACGAGTTACCGGCTCCATATTTTAATTCTTGTATATCTTCGGCGGTCGTTTTAGTGCGCGAACCACCAATATTATTCCAGCCAATACAAACGGGATACTGAGCAGCTGTCCCATATTCAGCAACATATGTGCTTCGAACGGCTCCTGGTCCTGTTTGATGAATTCGATGAAGAAACGGGCGGTGAACACACAAATAAAGAATACGCCCAACAAGAAGCCGGGACGATTCCGCTTGTCATCCGTTTTAAAATACATTCGCCACAGCAAGATAAAAGTTCCCAGGTAACAGAGTGCTTCGTAAATCTGTGTCGGGTGTTTGGCAACGGTTTCGCCGTTCCGCTCAAAGATGAATCCCCAGGGCAATGAAGTCTGTACACCATAAATCTCTGAGTTCATCAGGTTACCGGTACGAATAAGCACTGCGACCAGCGCTACCGGTACGACCAGACGATCCAACGTCCAGAGCATCGAGCGTTTAGTAACAAACCGTGAATAAAGCCAGATGGCAATCAGAATACCGATGGCCCCGCCGTGACTGGCCAGACCACCGTGCCAAACCTTCAGAATTTCCCACGGGTGCTGTGAATAATAGTCCCATCCATAAAAGAAAACATGTCCTAAACGCGCGCCGACAACCGTGGCGATAATCACGTACATAAACAGACTGTCGAGCCACTTTTCGTTGGCATTTTCAAACTTGAACATCTTCTCCATGATGTAATATCCCAACAAAAACCCGGTGGCAAACAGAAGTCCGTACCAACGAACTGACAACGGGCCGAGATGGAAAATCTCCGGATTTACATTCCAATGGATGAACAGGAACTCATTCATAGTATGTGCACATTAAAAGTAAAAGCAGCAAGTTGCCCCTGCTGCCATATGAAGAACTAATTTATTTTCGTTTACACAACACCACGCCCGTGACATTGTTTATATTTCTTTCCACTTCCGCACGGACACGGGTCATTTCGTCCGATTTTCGGTCCGTGGCGAACCGGTTCCATTTTCTTCTGTGGTTGCTGCTCGCCACCTTGTCCGCCACCTGAATTCAGGCCGCCGGCTTCGCTCTTCTCTTCCTGGTACTGTGACCGATCGGTGTGTTGTACCGCCTGCGCTTCCTGTACCTGATTCGGGTCGCTAATCGGAATATGTCCTTTCATCAGGGTAGAAACAACATTTCGGTTCAGCTTGTCCATCATCGATTTGAAGAGGTTGAACGATTCCAACTTGTAAATCAACAGCGGGTCTTTCTGTTCGTAACTGGCATTCTGCACTGAAGTACGCAAGTCGTCCAGTTCGCGCAGATGCTCTTTCCACTCATCGTCAATCGAAGCAAGGTTTACCTGCTTGGTGTATGATTTCACCAGGTCCTGTGCCTCTGTTTTATACGATTTCTCGAGGTTGGTAACAATCTGGTAAACCTTCTGCCCATCGCTGATAGGAACAACGATGTTATTGTATATGTGCGATTTGTGTTCGTATACATCTTTAATGACCGGCCATGCCTGTTTCGAAATGATCTGCACCTTACGGGAATAATTGTCGATCATTGCTTTGTAAATCCGATCAGTAATTTCTTCCGGATTCTGGCTGATGAATTCTTCCTTCGTCACTGAAGTGTCGATGGAGAGCAGACGCATGGTCTCGAGACGGAATTCTTCGTAGCCATCCTGTCCCATCGGATGGAAATCGGCTACCAGTGCTTCCACTGAGTCATACATCATATTCAGCACATCCACTTCCAGGCGTTCGCCGAAGAGTGCGTGTTTACGTTTCTTGTAAATCACCTCACGCTGCGAGTTCATCACATCATCATATTCCAGCAAACGCTTACGAATACCGAAGTTGTTCTCCTCGACTTTCTTCTGTGCCCGCTCAATGGATTTGGAAATCATGGAGTGCTGAATCACTTCGCCTTCTTCCAGTCCCAAACGGTCCATGATACCGGCAATCCGGTCGGAAGAGAAGAGACGCATCAGGTCATCTTCCAGCGATACGAAGAACTGTGATGAACCGGGGTCACCCTGACGACCGGAACGTCCGCGCAACTGACGGTCGACACGACGTGATTCGTGACGCTCAGTACCGATGATAGCCAAACCACCAGCTTCTTTTGTTTCCGGCGTCAATTTGATGTCGGTACCACGACCGGCCATGTTGGTTGCAATGGTTACCGTTCCCGGTTTACCGGCTTCCGCCACAATGTCAGCCTCACGCTGGTGCAACTTCGCGTTCAACACCTGGTGATCGATACCCCGCATTTTCAGCATCCGGCTCAGCAATTCCGATATTTCCACGGAAGTGGTACCTACCAGCACCGGCCGTCCCTGCTTATGGAGGTTGGTAATCTCTTCAATAATGGCGTTGTATTTCTCTTTCTTGGTTTTGTAAACCAAGTCTTCCTGGTCCTTACGGATAATGGGTTTGTTGGTCGGGATGACCACAACTTCCAGTTTGTAGATGTCCCACAATTCGCCTGCTTCCGTCTCAGCAGTACCAGTCATACCGGCCAGCTTGTGGTACATCCGGAAATAGTTCTGAAGCGTAATCGTCGCGAACGTCTGCGTAGCCGCTTCCACGGTCACCCGCTCTTTCGCCTCGATGGCCTGGTGCAATCCGTCGGAGTAACGGCGACCTTCCATGATACGACCGGTTTGCTCATCCACGATTTTCACCTTGTTGTCCATCACCACGTACTCCACATCCTTTTCGAACATGGTGTAGGCACGCAACAACTGGTTAATGGTGTGCACACGCTCCGACTTCACCGCGTAACTCTGAATCAGCTCATCTTTCTTTTCCAGCTTGGCCTGGTCTTCCAACGACTGGTCGTTTTCGATCTCAGCAATCTCTGCACCAATATCGGGCAAAATAAAGAAGTTGGGATCTTCGTTGTCTTGCGACAGCACATCGATACCCTTATCGGTCAACTCAATTGAGTTCAGTTTCTCGTCGATAACGAAGTAAAGCGGGTCGGTAACAACATGCATGTTCTTGCTATTGTCCTGCATGTAGTAGTTCTCCGACTTCTGCATCTTAGCTTTGATACCCTCTTCACTCAGGTAACGAATGATCGCTTTATTCTTGGGAAGACCTTTAAATGCACGGTACAATAACAATGCACCTTCATCACGCTCTTTCGAATCTTCCGATTTTATCTTTCTCTTGGCTTCCGCCAGAATTTGCGCTACTAGGTCACGCTGCAGTTTTACCAAACGCTCGATCGGTGATTTCAACTCTTCGAACAGCTGGTCGTCCCCCTTCGGAATCGGACCCGAAATAATCAACGGCGTACGGGCGTCGTCAATCAAAACCGAGTCGACCTCATCGACGATGGCGTAGTGGTGTTTCCGCTGCACCAAATCGGATGGGTTGATGGCCATGTTGTCACGCAGGTAATCGAAACCAAACTCGTTATTGGTTCCGTACGTGATGTGCGCATTGTAGGCAGCACGTCGTTCGGCCGAATTGGGCTGATGCTTGTCGATACAATCAACAGACAAACCGTGGAATTCGAAAATCGGTCCCATCCACTCCGAGTCACGACGGGCCAGGTAATCGTTCACTGTTACCAGGTGAACACCTCTTTCAGCCAACGCATTCAGGAACACCGGCAGGGTTGCCACCAGCGTTTTACCTTCACCGGTCGCCATCTCAGCGATTTTACCTTCGTGAAGCACTATACCACCAATGAGCTGAACATCGTAGTGAATCATATTCCACTTCTGGTCCGAACCGCCCGCTTCCCAGTGATTGGCATAAACGGCTTTATCACCTTTCATGTCCACATAATCTTTCGCGGCAGCCAAATCACGGTCGAAATCGTTGGCCGTCACTTCCAGCTGTTCGTTTTCAGCAAAACGACGGGCGGTATCTTTTACGATGGCAAAAGCGGTGGGCAATACTTCATTCAATACCTCTTCAATCTTCGTATCGATCACCTCTTCCAGTTTGTCGACGCGATCGTAGAGTTTTTCACTCTCTTCCAAAGGCACAGAACCACTTTCAGCCTGTTCCTTCAATGAAGCTATTTCGTCTTCTTCAGCCTTGATATACTCTTTAATCCTGGCTTTTAGTTTTTCTGTCTCAGCTCTAAGCTCGTCGTTGGTAAATCCGGTTACGCGCTCAAATTCACTTTTCACGCGTTCCAATACCGGCAAAATCCCTTTGATATCCCTTTCGGATTTATTACCAAAGACTTGTGTTAGAAATTTTGTTACAAATGCCATTATATCTTGTTCTGTTATTTTTTATGTTTACTTCTATCGCGAATCACTCACAAATTAAACTAAAAGTTGCAAGTATTGAAAACAATCCTTGCTTTTTTCAGCGAGTGAAATTCCCCAATTTTTTGCCATCACAGAACAAAAAAAGGAGAATACCGCCAAGGGCACTCTCCTCTTTACGAAATCAATATTTTCGGATGTAAAATCGCGATCTGATCAATTTCCCGCAAGATGGCAGATTTGCCTGGCGGGAATTGTTTATCAAGAACTATGCCCCGGCTGTCGGATCCGTAAATGAACGGTTGCCCATTTCCCGATCCATCATCAGCAGGCCTTGTCCTTCGCCATTGATCATCTTCAGATTATTCAAAATCTGATCAACTGTATTCTCCTCTTCAACCTGTTCGTCGAGGAACCATTGAAGGAAGCTTTTGGTTGCATGATCGGATTCAGCGATAGCTATATCCATCAGTTTATTAATGCGTTCCGTAACGCTCTGCTCGTGAGCCAGCGTCTTTTCATACACATCGATTACATTATCGAACTCAGCCGGAACTTCAGCAATCGGGTCCAGAATCACCCGTGCTCCCCGGTCGTTCACGTAATCGAAAAATTTCTGTGCGTGCGCCAACTCCTCCTTGTATTGAACCTTCATCCAATTGGCAAAACCTGACAAACCGACAGCTTCGAAATAAGCCGACATGGACAAATAGAGGTAAGCCGAATGAAATTCAGCGTTAATTTGCTCGTTGATTGCTTTATTAACTGCTTCTTTCAACATGATTAATTGATTTAAGGTTTATATATCCGAACCCAAATATACAAATAATCAGGCGGGCGCCCAGCCACGTTGGAACCACATTTATTAACTCATCCGCGCTTTCAGACCATCTGCCAGCGTGCTCAGGAATTGCTCTGTTGTCAGATAGTGTTCCGGTTTCAGGTCCTTGCCGTGAATAGCCAGTGCCAGGTCTTTTGTCATTTTGCCTGATTCAACGGTATCAACGCAAACTTCTTCCAGCGTATGACTGAATTTGATCAACTCTTCATTGTTGTCAAGACGTCCACGGAATGCCAGACCACGTGTCCACGCGAAGATGGAAGCAATCGGGTTGGTTGAAGTCGGGTTGCCTTTCTGGTGCTCACGATAGTGACGGGTAACCGTTCCGTGCGCTGCTTCTGCTTCCAGAATATCTCCATCGGGAGTCATCAGTACGGAAGTCATCAGACCGAGTGAACCGAATCCCTGAGCTACGGTATCCGACTGCACGTCGCCATCGTAGTTTTTACAAGCCCAGATGAAGTTACCGTTCCATTTCAGTGCCGATGCCACCATGTCATCAATCAGACGGTGCTCGTAAGTGATGCCAGCTTCTTCGAACTGTTTCTGGTAATCTTTTTCATAAATATCCTGGAAGATATCTTTAAAGAAACCGTCGTATTTCTTGAGGATGGTATTCTTGGTTGACAAATAAAGCGGCCATTTTTTCTGCAGGGCCATTTTAAAACAGCTGTGTGCAAACCCGCGGATAGATTCTTCGGTGTTGTACATCGACATTGCCACACCAGCTCCTTCGAAGTCATACACTTCGTGGGTTACAGGTTCTGAGCCATCTTCCGGAGTGAAAGTCATCGTCAGTTTACCGGGACGATCGACTACCATGTCGGTTGCACGATACTGATCACCAAATGCGTGACGTCCGATAACAATCGGGCCGGTCCATTGCGGAACCAGACGCGGTACATTCTTCACGAAAATAGGCTCGCGGAAAATCGTTCCACCAATGATGTTACGAATGGTACCGTTCGGTGATTTGTACATCCGCTTAAGGCCAAACTCTTCCACCCGCTTTTCGTCCGGGGTAATGGTTGCACATTTAATCCCTACTTTGTACTGCTTGATGGCGTTGGCTGCATCAACAGTCACCTGGTCGTTGGTAGCATCACGGTGCTCAATGCCCAGGTCAAAATACTTGATGTCAAGGTTCAGGTACGGCAGAATAAGCTGATCTTTAATCATCTGCCAGATAATCCTGGTCATTTCATCGCCGTCAAGTTCTACTACGGGATTGGAAACATTAATTTTGTCCATGCCTGAATAATTTTTAATAGAGTAAATTAGATGTTTTACTTAACAAGAATTGACTTCTTTGGTTTGAATGTCACTCACATCTCAGGTTACGGTACATATATCTTTCAAGCTTCTCTTAACTGTCAAAATCGAGTCCGAACATCTTCTTAAACAGTGCCAGCGAAGGATTTTCATCCACCATGGCCTGCCATTTTTCCGTGTCGGAATAAGGCTTACGCGGTAACGCATCATCACCTTCCGCAATCTGAAACTCCACTTCAATCCGTTCGTTCCGCAATGTTCTTCTCAGGAATCCCAGCAATTTGGGCTTCACTTCCAAAACCAGCCTTTCGCGCTGCGTCTCGTTGTCGAGCATGTAATTCACTGTCCAATCGTCGCCCAACGAGGGTTCGCGCGTCGATAACGCTGCATTCAACTGAGGTGCCTCTACCCGCACCACAAACTCTTTCCACGCAGTCACCAACTGTTCCCCGGAAAACGGATGCACTTCCGGCTCAGCCGCCTGCGTTGTCTTCTGCACCACTTCTTTTTTGTACTCACCGGAAGAAGTATTTCCCTTCAACGCATTGGCAATCGAAGGCGTCGAAATACTGTCCCTCCGTACTACCCGCCGGGTCTTTACCTTCCCGGGGGGAGTAACCGTCGGTGCGCTCGCCGGTCTGCTTGCTCCTGCTGGATTATTACCGACCGCTCCGTTTTGTGTTGCTGTACTCTGTTGCGGCTTCGCAGCTTTTTTTGCTGCCGGTGCCGAAAATATGGGTAAAAGTATGGTTGAAGCTACGCGTTCGTCAGCTCTTTTTTTTTTTAATGCCTCTTCCAGCTGTGCAATACGGATGAGCGCCAGTTCCACCAGAAAACGCTTGTTTGAGGAAGACTTGTATTGCATGTCACACTCGCTGGCCAACCTCAATCCTTCCACCAGGAATGGTAAATCACACGCTTTCGCCTGTTGGCTGTATTTCTCTTTGATATCGCCACCTACTTCTAGCAATTCCACTGTCACCTGATCCTTGCAAACCAGCAAATCGCGGAAATGCTGGCATAGTCCGGCCACAAAATGATGTCCGTTAAATCCTTTGTCCAGGATTTCGTTGAAAATCATTAGCACACCCGACACATCTCCCTTCTGAAATCCGTCAATCAATCGGAAGTAGTAGTCGTAATCCAACACGTTCAGGTTGGCAATAGTATCCTGGTAAGTGATATTACTTCCCGAAAAACTTACCACCTGGTCGAAGATGGAAAGAGCGTCACGCATCGCGCCATCTGCTTTTTGGGCAATAATGTTCAGTGCTTCCGGCTCGAAAGTGATTTGCTCTTTTTCGGCTACCGAAGCCAAATGCTTTTCGATATCCGTAATGCCAATCCGGTTGAAATCGAAGATTTGACAACGGGAAAGGATGGTTGGCAATATTTTATGTTTCTCGGTAGTTGCCAGCACAAAAATAGCGTGTGCCGGCGGCTCTTCCAGGGTTTTCAGGAATGCATTGAAGGCGGCCTGCGACAACATGTGCACCTCATCGATAATGTACACACTGTATTTTCCAATCTGCGGGGGAATCCGAACCTGGTCAACCAGTGTACGGATATCGTCCACCGAGTTATTGGAAGCCGCATCCAGCTCGTGAATGTTGTAGGAGCGATTTTCATTGAAGGCCATACATGATTCACAGGTATTGCATGGCTCCGTTTCAGCAGTGAGATTCTGGCAATTGATGGTTTTGGCAAAAATACGGGCCGAGGTCGTCTTCCCTACTCCACGGGGTCCGCAAAACAGGTAGGCGTGCGCCAGATGACTGTTCCGGATCGCATTCTTGAGCGTGGCTGTAATAGAGGGCTGCCCAATTACTGAGCTGAACGTAAAAGGTCTGTATTTTCTTGCTGAAACAATATAATTCTCCATAAAAATTCCTCGGGTGCCAGATTTGAAATCCAAATATAGTATAAAATGGGAAACCATTTGTGTCCCGTTTTCGCATAAGTTATCAACGACTAAAACAAGCTTCTGGTTTACTGCCAGATGAAAATTACCAGAAGCAACTTTTTACCTGAGTTTATTGTTATTAAATCCGAAATAAAAACTGACAGATTATGAAAAAATTCTTTTTGCTCATCTCCATCCTGACAATGACATTCACTACGTTCGCGCAGGAAAAGACCATTTACGATTTCAAGGTAACAGATATTGATGGACACCCATTTGACATGGCGTCGCTGAAAGGCAAAAAAGTGCTGATTGTAAATACCGCTTCCAAATGCGGATTCACGCCACAGTACAAACAACTCGAAGCCATTTACAGGAAATACGGGCCCGACAAGTTTGTCATCGTTGGCTTTCCGGCCAATAATTTCATGCACCAGGAACCGGGGACCAATGCACAGATTAAGACATTCTGTACCGAAAATTACGACGTCACATTCCCGATGATGTCAAAAATTTCGGTGAAGGGTGATGACATGGCCCCGCTTTATCAATGGCTCACAGAAAAATCAAAGAACGGCGTAATGGATGCGCCGATCAAGTGGAACTTTCAGAAATTCATGATTGATAAAACAGGCCATCTTGTTGGGGTTGCCTGGCCGCAGGACAAGCCCGACTCAAAGAAGATTGTTAGCTGGATTGAAGGCAAAAACTAAGCTTTCGCTTTTACCGCTTCGGCATAACGTGTAAGCGCCCGCTCGCGGGCTTCAGCATGGACGACAATGGGTTTCGGATAGGACATGGTTCCATATTCCGGGACCCATTTTACAATGTACTCACCTTTCGGATCAAACTTCTTTGCCTGCAACTCGGGATTAAACACTCGAAAATAAGGCGCTGCATCATTTCCTGAACCGGCCGCCCACTGCCAGCTACCATTATTCGAAGCCAGATCATAATCCAGCAACTTTCTGGCAAAATAAGCTTCGCCCCAACGCCAATCGATTAACAAATGCTTACACAGGAAACTGGCAACGACCATCCGCACGCGGTTGTGCATGTAACCAGTAGCGTTCAGTTCCCGCATCCCGGCATCAACCAATGGATATCCGGTTCGTCCTTCACACCAGGCTTCGAACTGCTCTTTCTTGTTCTCCCAAACGATATCATCGTAGACCGGTTTAAAAGACCGGTGTACCACTTCCGGGAAGAACCACAAAATAACGCTGTAAAAATTCCGCCAAATCAATTCGCTCAAAAATGTATCGGAATGTTGCATAGCCAATGCTGTCACCTTCCGGATACTAACCGTTCCAAACCGCAAATGGACACTCAAATGCGAAGTTCCGTTCCGGGCCGGAAAATCCCGCTCCGATTCATAACTCTTTAGCAATTCAGCAGGTAATTTACGGGGAGGAATCGGTACTTCAACCCGCGAATACTTCATCTCCCCAAGCGATGGCATGGGGATTGGCACCGTCCTGAAAAAGTTATGGGCATACTTAGAAATGGGTGCCGGCACAACCATCGATTGATTCAGCTTTCGCAGAAAACGTTGCTTGTAAGCTGTAAAAACCGTGTAAGGCTCGCCGTTATCTTTTACTATTTCGTTTGTCTCAAATAAAACATGATCCTTGTAGGTATGAAACTCCACCTCATGCTGGTTCAAAAAAGAAGCTATTTCTTCATCCCGCTGAAGCGTGTAGGGTTCATATTCCCGGTTGGCATAAACACTAAATATGTGATACGTTTCCATCAACGTTTTGAAAACGTCAAAAGGTTTTCCTGCAGCGACATAAAGATCGGAACCAAGGGTTTCCAGTTTTTCCTTAATACTCAGCAATGCATCATAAACAAAACCTACCTGGACATTTCGGTTCTTTTGATCCCGCTGAAATATTTCCGGATCGAAAATAAACACTGGCAACACATTTTCCCTGGTTTTCAGGGCATGCATGAGACCGATGTTGTCTTCCAGCCGCAAGTCGCGCCTAAACCAGAAAATACTAACGACAGCTTTCTCTTTTTTTCTCATCTCAAAACCTTTACCAAGTTATCACCCATATTAGCAGTGAAAAAATGGCCATCCGGTTTGGATAACCACTAAAATCAATACTTCCGTGCATTTGAAAATACGACAATTTAATCTAAAAAGAAACATATTTTTGCGCAGAATAGTTAATATCGTAACTTCAAACCGGTACAAAAACCAACCGATCACAGGAGTAACGCCTGAAAGTTTAATTTAAAAATAAGATTGATACATGACACATGAAAGGGGCTTTGCCAGCGACAATAATTCCGGGATTCATCCCGATATTCTGAAAGCAATGGCAGAAGCCAACCAGGGCCATGCTGTCGGCTATGGTGGCGACAAATGGACCGAGCAAGCCACTCAACTTTTTAAGAAAGAGTTTGGCGACGATACCGAAGTATTTTTCGTATTCAACGGCACTGGTGCCAATATTCTCAGTTTAAAATCAGCTTCCCGCTCATTCAATTCCATCATCTGCGCTGAAACAGCGCACATCCAGGTGGACGAATGTGGTGCCCCGGAAAAATTTACCGGCTGCAAATTGATTCCCATCAAAACATCCGACGGTAAGCTGCGCCCGGACGACATCAAACCGGAACTGCATGGCTTTGGTTTCGAGCATCATGCACAGCCCGGAGTTATCAGCATCACACAGGCGACCGAATTGGGAACCGTGTATAAAAAGGAGGAGATTCAGGCACTGGCCGATTTGGCGCACGAACACGGCATGTACCTGCACATGGATGGCGCCCGCTTAGCCAATGCCGCTGTCGCACTCGAGATGAACTTCCGCGAATTCACCCGCGATGCCGGAGTCGACATTCTCTCATTCGGCGGTACCAAAAATGGAATGATGATGGGCGAAGCTGTTGTTTTCTTCCGCCCTGAGCTGGCTACTTTAACGAAATACTTCCGCAAACAGGCCGCACAGTTGAGCTCCAAAATGCGCTTCATCAGCGCCCAGTTTATTCCTTATCTGGGAAATGGCTTGTGGAAGGAAAACGCTACACACTCCAATCGCATGGCGAAATTGCTCGAAGAAGAGATTCGCTCCATCGAAGGTGTTGAAATCACCCAACCAGTAGATGCCAACGGCGTATTTGCCATCATTCCCGGTGAACTGATATCTGAATTACAAGAAGAGTTTTTCTTTTATACATGGGATGAACAACGTAACGAGGTGCGTTGGATGACCTCGTTCGACACCACCGAAGAAGACATCCGCACGTTTGGAAATCTGCTACGGCAAAAAATGAAAAAATGAGCATATTCCGGTACATTCCGGGCAATAATTACACCGAAGAGCAACGACAACTGGACAAGCGGATTTTCAGGCACAGCCTGTTCTTCCCTTCTTTTCTGGTTATCTTGCTTTGGCTAATCAGGTTATTCGAATCAGAATTTCATCTTGATTTGGTCCAGGGAGGAATCTATCCTCTTCATGTGAAAGGACTGCTCGGAATCGTTACCGCGCCTTTGGTTCACGGTAGCTTCAGCCACCTGATGGCCAATACCGTCCCGCTATTTATCCTCACCGTCGCGCTTTTATTCTTCTACCGGGACCTGGCTTACCGCATCTTTTTCCTTATTTGGATTTTGTCGGGAACGTTCGTTTGGCTGGGAGCACGGGAAGCCTGGCATATTGGCGCCAGCGGTGTCATATACGGACTCGCGGCCTTCCTTTTTATGAGTGGTGTCGTTCGCAACAATGTTCGCCTGCTCACCATTTCCATTATTGTGGTCTTCCTTTATGGAGGACTGTTTTGGGGAATCTTTCCCATGAAACCGGAAATCTCATGGGAAGGACATCTCTGGGGAGGCATATCCGGATTGGTTTTGGCAGTCGTTTACCGGAAGAAAGGCCCGCCGGAAGAAGAACATCACTGGGAAGAGGATGATGATGAATTCGTTTCGGCAGAAGAAAAGGTTGAAGAAAACACCATTTCGCCCGATTCAGCACAAGGTTTCGATGAGCAAGAACATCCATCCTGAGCCCATTGATATACGGCTCAATATCAATAAATAGTAAATAAAACAACGAACGTCAACCGAATTGGTCTGTACATCCAATAAATGTTGTATTTTTGCCCTCGTAACAATTAGCAATAGGAAATCTAATAAAAAGAAAGTTCTTACCCGATTATGATTAGCCGTAGGATCATCCGCACCAAAGTATTGCAGATTCTGTATGCCCACTTTACCACACCGGGAAAAACCATTAACCAATCAGAATCAGAACTAAACTTCAGCATCCGTAAAACATACGACCTTTACCACTTACTGTTTGCTCTGCTCATCGAAGTTCGCGATTTTGCCGAAGAACGACAGACCGCCGGAAAACGTAAAAACATTCCGTCGTGGGATGATCTTCACCCCAACACCCGCTTTATCGACAACCGGATTATCAACCGGCTGAAAGAGAATGAAGCGTTGAATAAATACATCGAGGACAACAAGATTAGCTGGAAGAACAATCCCGAGCTTGTTCGTAAACTCTACCTCGAACTGGCAGAATCGGAGTTTTACAAGCAGTACCTCACAGCCGAAACGAGCAGTATCCAGGCCGACCAAAAGCTTTGTGAACGCTTCTTTGCGGAGTTGGTTCTCAACAACGATCTTTTCGAAAGCGAGCTGGAAGAACAGAGCATATACTGGAACGACGATTTGGATTTTGTTATCAGCATGGTCATCAAAACCATGAAAAAGGTAAAGCAGGATCCTTCCCCTACGCTTCGTCTGCTTTCTCTTTATAAAGATGACGAAGACAAGGATTACACCGTTAAGCTGTTCCGGAAAACGATTCTGAAGCACGAAGAGAATCACAAAATCATCGAGTCCTACACCAAAAACTGGGATGTGGAACGTGTGGCACTGATGGATATTCTTATCCTGGAACTAGCCATCACCGAGCTGACCGACTTCCCGTCCATTCCGATTAAGGTGACGCTAAACGAATACATCGAACTGTCGAAATATTACAGTACGAAACGTAGCTCAACCTTTATTAATGGTGTACTCGACCGGATAAGCAAAGATTTCCAGGAAGACGGCCGTATTGTGAAAGCCGGTCGCGGACTATTGGATGGAAAATAAAAATAGATGAGCCGTTTTACTATCTTCATTTACATTTCTGCATTGCTGTTCCTGGCGGGATGTCACAACCAACCAGGTCAGAGGGATAGTACACCGAAAGATACAATAGCGGTACATCAAAAGGGACCGGCCAAATTTGAGTTTCACGACGAAATCCATAATTTTGGTACCCTGAAGGCAGGAGAGGTCGTCTCTTTTTCCTTCCGTTTTGAAAATGCAGGTGGTAAGCCGCTTACCATCTCGAAAATAGATAACGAATGCGGATGTTTGGAAATTTTATATCCGAAAAAACCGGTTCAACCGGGAGAAAAATCCACAATTGAAGTTATCTTTAACTCCGATGGAGAATGGGGAAACCAATTCAAAACCATCGAGATTGAGACCCGCAGCGGGTTGAAAAAGAAAATTGCCGTTACGGCGCATGTATTGAACGAACAATTTGAAAAACTGATAAATACGAAATGATGAACAACTTACTCTTTGTTATTGCACAACAGCAAACCAACCCATTGATGACCTTTCTTCCCCTGGTATTGATTATGGTCGTTTTCTATTTCTTCATGATCAGACCCCAGATGAAACGTCAGAAAGAACTACGAAATTTCCGTTCTTCGCTACAAAAAGGCGATAAGGTAGTAACTACCGGCGGATTGTATGGACGGATTGTTGAAATTAAAGACAGCATTATCTTCCTCGAAATTGCCCCTAACGTGAAGGTAAAAGTAGACAAGAGTGTTGTACTAAAAGACATCAGCGACGCACCGCAGCAAAAATGATAAAAGGCTGGTTCTTCCAGCCTTTTTTAAATTTTAGTTGGCCGTGATTAGAGAAATACGAACAAGGATATATAAAATCAAAAGATTTTTCCGTGACGAACATCCGCTTCGCCGCGACGGCAAATTGTTTATATTTCTCATCTGCTTTCTGATTTCGTCCTTCTTCTGGACCCTGAATAACCTCAGCAAGAATTACACGGCCCGTATCTCCTTTCCGGTAAAATATATCGATCTTCCTACCGATCAAAAGTTATCTCAACCACTTCCGCAACGATTGGAATGTACTGTAAATGCTTACGGCTTCACCTTGTTGCGTCACAAACTCAGGTTATCTTTCTCTCCCATTTTAATCAATGTGAGTGAACTGAAGACCAAGCACAAAGTTTCAGAAAATAATCACTTTGGTTTTTCAGCTTCCACCGAAGCCAACCGGAGCATGATTGTTAATCAGATTAGTAACGAAATCCAGGTACTGAACATTTACCCGGACAGCCTCTATTTTAATTTTGACCCGATTGTTGAACGAAAGTTTCTGGTCAAACCGGAAGTTAATGTCACCCTGCTGAACCAGTACATGCTGAAACAATCTCCCTACACCACACCCGACTCGGTAGTAGTTAGAGGCCCCGAGGATGTTTTGGATACATTAAAATTTGTATCGACCCGGAAACAAGAATACAAAAATCTTTCACACAGCATTCAGCGAAATGTTTCAATCGCCGCAAATAACGAATTACAGTTCACGCCCCGCCGCGTGGTACTGAATATTCCGGTAGAACAAATTACCGAAGGAACCCGCGAAATTCCGCTCGTCATCAAGCATGTTCCCGACAGCGTCGATCTGAAGGCTTTTCCTTCTTCCATCAAGGTATCGTACAAGGTGGGATTGAGCCAATACGACCAAATCAGTGCTGATAGTTTCCAGCCTTCCATCGATTATGACAGCATCAGCACTTCGCGTCAAAAACTCCCGGTAACGATGGAAAAACATCCCCAGAATATTATTTCGTACGATTACTATCCTAAGGACGTTGAATTTATCCTGGAAAAGAAAAACAACAACTAATGAAGCAAATTGGAGTAACCGGCGGGATAGGCAGCGGGAAGTCCACTATTTGCGGGATTTTTCGTTTGTTGGGTGCGCCTGTTTATGAAGCCGATGCAGAAGCCAAAAAACTACAGGACGAAAACCAGGATATTAAAAAAGGCCTCATCAACCTGTTTGGTCCTTCTATCTATTTCGAAAACGGAAAACTGGACCGGAAAAAGTTAGCCGGGTTTATCTTTTCCGATAAGTCGTTATTAAAGGAAGTGAACGAGCTTGTCCACCCGGTCGTACACGCACATTATGAGCATTGGCTGACGGTTAATGGTCGTGCCCCTTACATTATTTACGAAGCCGCCATTTTATTTGAAAGTGGCTTTTACAAAGACATGGAGGAAATTATCCTCGTTACAGCTCCCGAAAAAACACGCATCGCGCGGGTAGTTAGTCGTGACAAACTAACTTACGAGCAAGTAAAAAACAGAATTCAGAATCAGTGGCCGGAAGAAGAAAAGAGAAAACTGGCCGACTACATTATTGAGAACAACAACTCGAACCTGGTGATACCACAGGTTGTTGAATTGGATAAACGTTTTAAGAACAATGGGAAAATTCGCTAAATGGATTGGCGGCGGCCTGGGATGGACGGTCCTTGGCCCTATCGGAGGATTAATCGGTTTTATTATCGGCTCGGTAATCGACAGCGCTGATGTAAATATCAATCAATACCAGCATCCGTACGACCAGACACAACAACGCAAACCAACCACGCAGGGAGACTACATGGTTAGCCTGCTGGTGCTGGTCGCAGCCGTTCTGAAAGCCGACGGCAAAGTGCTTCGTTCAGAGTTGGATTACGTAAAAAGCTTCTTCAAGCAAAACTTTGGCGTTGAAACCGCTACCGAAGCAGTGAAATCGCTCAAAGGATTACTGGAACAAAACATACCGGTTGCGGAAGTATGCCACCAGATCAAACGGTACATGGACTACTCTTCGCGGTTACAGCTGATACACTTTTTGTTTGGCATTGCAGCTGCAGACCGCGAGATTGATCCGCGGGAAAAAGTCCTGGTGAAAAACATTGCCTACTTCCTGGGAGTGTCCGATGCCGATTACAATTCCATCGAATCGATGTTCATTCCCAGTACCGATTGGGCATACCAGGTTCTGGAGATATCTTCAACAGCCACCGAGGAAGAAATCAAGAAAGCCTACCGCAAAATGGCTGTAAAGTATCACCCCGATAAAGTTAGCTACCTCGGAGAAGATGTTCAGAAAGCCGCTAAAGAAAAATTTCAAAAGGTTAACGAAGCCTACGAGGCTATCCGGCAGGAAAGAAAAATGGTTTAGGATTAGTTAGGCTACCGGTTCAGTACCTTATGAAAATATTACCAGAACGAGAACAGCCGCTGAAGCGTTTCAGCGGCTGTTCTTCTATTCTCGTAACCGCTTTTGTTAGCTTGATGCTAAATCTTCGAACTCAACGTCAGAGTACTCTTTTAGCACATCCTTTTCCTCGGTTTCACGAGGTTCATAAGGCTGACGTTCCTGAATGTAATCGATAATCTCTGTAAGTCCATCCGAAAATTTGTCGAAATCCTCTTTGTACAGGAAGATTTTGTGTTTTTCGAAATGGTACTTTCCATCTTGATCAAACTTTTTCTTACTTTCCGTGATGGTTAAATAGTACTCGTCCTTACGAGTCATTTTTACATCAAAAAAGTACGTTCTTTTTCCAGCTCTTACAGCTTTCGAATAAACCTCTTCACGGAACTTCTTATCACCTTTGCCGTGATTATCAGTTCCATCCTTTTTATCAATACCTTCCATATTCGAAAATTTTAATTTTCTGTGTATTGTTCGAATCTTTTCAAAATTATAAAAAAGAATTAAAAAAGCTTAAAAGAGAACATATTATGTACACCAAATAATAGGTTGTAAAACAGAAAATGCAATATTTATAACGAATATGGATAGTAAAGGCTAATTATCCTTCGCCTGCTGGTAATATTTTAAAGCCTCAGGTAAATCCTGTTTTATTTGAGCAATCCGATGCGAATCAACCGGATGTGTACTAAGGAATTCGGGCATACTACTTCCTCCGTTCGCCTCCATCCGCGTCCAAAAATCAACGGCTCCTCTCGGATCGTAGCCGGCCATGGCCATAAACATCAACCCCATTTTATCCGCTTCCAGCTCGTGACTCCTCGAATACGGAAGGATAGCTCCCACCTGCGCACCGATGCCATAAGCAGTCATATATATTTTCTTGGTCTCTTCCGGCTTCTGATCGATGGCTGCTGCCAATCCCATTCCGCCCAGTTGAACCAACATCTCCTGGCTCATCCGTTCGTTACCATGGCGCGCAACCGCATGGGCAATTTCGTGTCCCATCACAACAGCCAAACCATTTTCATTTTTGGTAATTGGTAATATTCCTGTATAAACCACCACTTTACCGCCGGGCATACACCACGCGTTGGCTACCGAATCTTTCACCAGATTAAACTCCCAGTTAAAGTCTTTCACTCGATCTCCCAGGCCATTGTCTTTCAAATATTGGTCGACCGCCGCAGCGATCCGCTTTCCGACCCGTTGCACCATTGCAGTTTCCTGCTGATTGTCCGATAATTGATTACTTTTCAGGAAGTCATCATACTGTGTCAGACTCATCGACAACATCTCAGACTCGGGAACCAGGTTCAGCTGTTGTCTTCCGGTTAACGGAACGGTTGCACAGGCAGCAAACAAAAAAAGGGAGAAAATCCAGGATAACCTAACCTGAATTCGGCTAATTTTCATTGGTGTCATTTTCATACTACGGTTTATATTAAGCAGTGAATATTTTCAGTTTAGAAAACGTTTTCAACTCAGTTCCGGTTCATCTATAACGGATTAAACTACCGTGAAGAGCTAAAAAAAGAGCTGCCAGACAGACAGCTCTTAAAGTCAATATTTTTATTTCAAAGTACGCTACGAATAAATCTCACCTTTCGCAGCCAACAAGGTATTTTTCAATAATGATACTCGGGTCATCGGGCCAACACCTCCGGGAACAGGCGTAATGTAAGAACATTTTTCAGCTACTTCATCGAAGGCCACATCGCCTTTCAGCTTAAAGCCCGATTTGGTCTTATCCGATTTTACACGTGTGGTTCCTACGTCGATAACAACCGCTCCTTCTTTCACCATGTCACCTTTAATGAACTCAGGCGAACCGAGCGCTGCAATCAGAATATCGGCACTGGCACACAACTCTTTCAGGTTCTTGGTGCGACTGTGAGCAACGGTTACCGTAGCATTTATCGCTTTCTGAGACATCAGTACACTCAACGGGCGGCCGACAATGTTGCTTCGTCCAACCACAACACAATTCTTACCTGACGTTTCAATATTATAGCGCTTCAACAAATCCACGATACCGTCCGGCGTAGCCGAAACAAAGCAAGGCAGACCGATAACCATTCGCCCTACGTTAATCGGATGAAAGCCGTCAACATCTTTCTTCGGGTCAATCGCTTCGATAATTTTCTGTTCGGAAATGTGTTTGGGCAAGGGCAACTGAACGATGAATCCGTCCACATCGTCATCATTATTCAACTCGTCCACTTTAGCCAGCAACTCTTCTTCGGTCACGTCGTCTTCAAAACGAACCAGGCTCGATTTGAAACCGACCTCGGCGCAATCCTTCATTTTGAAAGCTACGTACGATTCGCTTCCACCGTCGTGGCCCACAAGTACAGCCGCCAGGTGGGGTGCTTTTTTACCGTTGCTTTTCAGCAGCTTTACTTCGTCAGCAATTTCGGCTTTTAATTCGGCCGATGTCTTCTTTCCGTCCAGTAAAATCATTGAAGATATTTATTTTGATGATTTAGCTTATCTTCTTTTTCCGCGTTGCGCTTTAGCAGCCATATTACGCACATTTCCGCCCTGCGAAACCATCTTCATCATTTTCCGGGTTTCCCCGAATTGCTTGATCAAACGGTTTACTTCCTGAATGTTCGTTCCTGAACCGGTAGCGATACGCTTACGACGGGAACCATCAATCAAAGCCGGATTGTCACGCTCATCAGGTGTCATGGAATAGATAATGGCTTCGATGTGCTTGAAGGCATCGTCTTCCAAGTCAATATTATTCAAAGCTTTGCGCATTCCCGGAATCATCGCAGCCAAATCCTTCAGGTTACCCATCTTTTTGATTTGCTGAATCTGCGTCAGGAAATCGTTGAAGTTGAACTGGTTCTTCGCCAGTTTCTTCTGCAATTTGCGGGCTTCCTCTTCATCGAATTGCTCCTGGGCACGCTCCACCAACGAAACGATATCACCCATCCCGAGAATCCGGTCAGACATACGACTGGGGTGAAATACATCGATGGCATCCATTTTTTCGCCGGTACCCACAAATTTGATGGGCTTCTTAACTACCGTACGAATCGAAAGCGCAGCACCACCACGGGTATCACCATCGAGTTTGGTCAGGATAACTCCATCGAAATCGAGTCGTTCGTTAAACTCTTTGGCTGTATTCACAGCGTCCTGACCGGTCATCGAGTCAACCACAAAAAGCGTTTCATCAGGATCGATAGCCTTTTTAATGGCTTCGATTTCCTGCATCATCTGCTCATCGATGGCCAAACGACCGGCGGTATCGATAATGACCACATCATTGCCTTCTGCTTTTGCTTTCTTAATCGCGTTTTTGGCAATTTTTACCGGGTCTTTAACACCTTCTTCCGTATAAACCGGAACCTCAATTGATTCGCCAACTAACTTCAACTGCTCGATTGCAGCCGGACGATAAATGTCGCAGGCAACCAACAACGGATTCTTCTTCTGCTTCGATTTTAAACGATTGGCCAGCTTTCCGGAAAAGGTAGTTTTACCTGATCCCTGCAAACCTGACATCAGAATCACTGACGGCGATTTCGTTAACGAAATATCAACCGTCTCGCCTCCCATCAGTTCCGCCAACTCGTCGTGAACGATTTTTACCATCATCTGTCCCGGCTTCACCGACTCGAGCACTTTCTGCCCGATGGCTTTATCCTTCACACGATTGGTAAAATCTTTGGCTATTTTGAAGTTTACGTCGGCGTCAAGCAGTGCACGACGAACATCCTTTAATGTTTCGGCAACATTTATCTCGGTAATCTGCCCCGAACCTTTGAGCAGTTTAAACGATTTCTCTAACCTGTCGGTAAGATTTTCAAACATTTGTATTCCCGTTTTTTTGAGTGCGTACAAAGATAATGAATTGGCAGAATTAGGAAAATATAAAATTGCTCAGCTATGCCCTTTCATATGGCTGGCAATTGGTAACTCATCCATACCAATTTGTCATCAATAGCCCCGCCGCCAAACTCATGTAATACACTACTCATCAAGATACTAACCAACACACTTTAGAAATAAGCAAACAATAATTCAGACAAACGTGTAACGAAACATCTTTTTCGGCGTCCTTTTAAGATGAAAGCTAATCTGCGAATTTCAAACCATGAAAAAACCGTTTTTTCTATTCATATTTTTTCTCATTATAGCGAGTAACGTATTCGGACAGGACGTTCAGAAGAAACGCTACAACGCCACCAGACTTCAGTCGCCGCTCACCATCGATGGAAATCTGTCAGAAGCAGCCTGGCAATCGGGACAGTGGGAAGACAGCTTTACGCAAAGAGAACCATACGAAGGGAAAGCTCCCCGCCAGAATACGACTTTCAAAATTATGTACGACGATAATTTTATTTACGTCGGGATAAAAGCTTTCGACACTGCCCCCGACAGCATCGTCAGAAGAATGAGTCGGCGGGACAATCTGGATGGCGATTACGTTGGAATCTCGTTTGACAGTTACCACGACCGCCGCACAGCCTTCAATTTCATTGTAACTGCTTCAGGAGTCAAAGACGATGCGATCATGACCAATGACGGCGACAATGAAGATGACACCTGGGACCCGATTTGGTATGTAAAGACAAGCATGACTTCATGGGGATGGAGTGCTGAAATGAAGATCCCCTTTACGCAGTTACGATTTAATAAGAACTCCTCCACTGTTTGGGGACTGGAAGTTGTTCGCTACATCTATCGTTATGCCGAAACCGATTTCTGGCAACCTATCGCGCGTAATGCTCCCGGCTTTGTTCATCTCTATGGAGAACTGGGCGGCTTGAACGATATTAAACCGAAGAAACAGCTCGACCTGACTCCCTACGTGGTGGCCGGAGTAGAATCGTACCCGAAAGAAGAGGGTAATCCATTTTCGACCGGCCACAAAAACCGGTTGAATGCCGGCCTTGACGGAAAGATTGGCGTAACCAATAACCTGACACTCGACTTCACCATCAATCCTGATTTTGGACAGGTAGAAGCTGATCCATCAGAGGTCAATTTAACGGCGTTCGAAACTTTCTTCCGCGAAAAGCGCCCCTTTTTCATCGAAGGAAAAAGCATCACCAGTTTCCCGTTAGGATTTGGTGACGGCGACCTTTCTACCGAGAACCTGTTTTACTCGCGCCGAATAGGACGCAGGCCTCAATATGAACCGGACCTGCGAGACAACGAATACATCGACAGCCCAAAAAACACCTCAATTATTGGAGCTGCCAAATTAACCGGAAAGACAGAATCAGGTTGGTCGGTTGGAGTTATTGAAAGTGTTGCTGCCGAAGAAAAAGCAAAAATTGCATACGAAGGCGAACAAAGAACGCAGACCGTAGAACCATTGACCAATTATTTCGTCGGTCGTTTGCAGAAAGACCTAAACAAAGGAAATACCCTGATCGGTGGTATGGTCACCAATACTTCCCGCCAACTCGATAATGTTTTGAAAGACTACCTCCATCGTTCAGCAACGACCGGAGGACTCGACTTCACACAATATTTTAACGACAAAAATTATCTACTCTCAGTTCACGGAGCTTTCAGCAAAGTAGAGGGAACGAAAGAGGCTCTATTGGAAACCCAAACCTCTTCGAGACATTATTACCAGCGACCGGACGCCACACATATTCATTTAGATAGTACCAGAACCAGTCTTTCTGGATTTGGAGGGAATGTTCAATTTGGAAAAATCGGTGGTAACCTGAAGTTTCTGTTAGCAGCTATGGCCAAATCACCGGGACTTGAACTGAACGATGTAGGCTACCTTCGCTCCACTGACCAGATTTTCCAGGTTTTCTGGATGGGTTATCGGTTTAACGAGCCCAAAGGAATTATGCGGAAAGCCAATTTGAACCTGAACCAATGGAATGTATGGGATTTCAGCGGACAATACCTCAATTCGGGCGGAAATGTTAATGGCTATATTGAGTTTAAAAACTATTGGTCATTTCATTCAGGAATCAATTTCGATAGCGATGAAGTAGACAATTACATTCTGCGGGGAGGTCCGGGCATGATTGTTCCCGGAGGAATGAATATCTGGTACGGAATTGAGACCGACGAACGCAAGAAACTGAAACTATCCTACTTCGGAAGCAACAACTGGAACAAATACAACAGTCGCACCTCATGCTCGTATTCCCCTGAAATTGAATACAGACCAAACAACACACTCAATTTCAGTCTGGAGCCATCGCTTTACAAACAGAAAAGAGAGCTGCAGTATGTGGATGAATATTCCATAAACGGAGATAATCGCTACCTCATGGCACATCTCGACCAAAAAGTATTGAGTTTTTCGATGCGGGTTAATATCAACCTGACGCCCGACCTGACCATTCAGTATTGGGGACAACCATTCTTCGCTTCTGGAAAATATAACGCGTTTAAAATGATTGCTGATCCCAAAGCCGATCGATTCTCCGACAGGTTCCAGCTCTATTCTCCAAATCAGTTGACTTACAACGACTCTGAGGAGATGTACTACATCGACGAAAATCAGGATGGAACCACCGACTATTCTTTCGAGCAACCCAACTTTAACTTCAACGAATTTCTTTCCAATCTCGTAGTGCGATGGGAATACACTCCGGGTTCCACCGTTTACCTGGTATGGTCTCAATCAAGAGATTATTCAGACAGTTTTGGTGATTTTAATTTGGACAGGAGTTTCGATAACTTGTTTAACGGCAACCAACCGTACAATATTTTCTTAGTCAAATTCTCGTACCGTATCGGATTACACTAATGAAAAAATCCCCGCCTCAATTTTAGTGCGGGGATTTTCCTTCATAAACTATTTATTAACCTTAAAAGAGTTTGTCCACCGTTTCAATTACATCTTCCGCCTTAAACGGCTTGCTCAAATAACCGTCCATCCCGATACTCAAACACAAGTCAATATCTTCCTGAAGTGCGTTTGCGGTCATGGCAACAATCTTTACCGGTTTTCCATTCTGCTCCTCCTCTTTCCGTATCATCTTCGTTACCTCATAACCGTTCAGTTGCGGCATCTGGATGTCCATCATTATCAAGTCATACTCGTTATCGCGGTACATTCGCCATGCTTCTTCTCCGTCTTTGGCCAGATCAATGGAGTCAGACACACACTTTAGTGTCAACATGGCGACCTTCTGATTAATCACATTATCCTCGGCAACCAGAACTTTCAGATTTCTTTTCTTTCCGTTAATTCCTTGATTCTTCGTACGAGTGGCGTCAGTATATGACTCAGGTAACTGCTTACCAGTTACTTTAGCCATGATATTAAGTAACTGATCGAGTTTTATCGGCTTATTCAAATAATACTCAAAACCAGCACTTTGAACTTGTCCCCTCGGCAAAATATCGGAAACAGATGACAGTAATATTAGTTTAGTTGAAGCAATATCCGGGTCCTTTTTCACACGGCTGGCGAAGTCTAGTCCATCCATCTCGCTCATCTGGAAATCAACCAAAGCTATATCGTAAGGCTGTCCTTTTGAGGCTGCCTTCTTCAATTTCTTCAAAGCGTCCATACCACTCGAAGCTTCATCCGAAGAACAATCCCAGGTCTCTAAATATTTTGAGAAGATTAACCGGTTGGTCCGATTATCGTCGACAATCAACACCTTTACATTTTCCAACTCAATCACTTCTTTTGGCTGGTCACTGACTGCTCCCGCCGCTGCTTTTTCAAACTTCGCGGTAAACCAAAAGACGGAACCCTGATTGACTTCGCTTTCCAAACCGATTTCTCCACCCATCTGTTCGCTCAGTCGTTTGGAAATAGCCAGTCCCAGGCCGGTACCTCCATACCTTCGGGTGGTTGAAGAATCGACTTGCGTAAACGAGTCAAACAACTTTTCCTGTGCCTCTTTCGGAATTCCAATTCCGGTATCTTTTACCTTAAATAATACTTCAGCCTCAGAATTAACCTTCTGCAATTCCGCTGAAATAAACACCTCGCCGCTCTTGGTAAATTTAATAGCATTATTGGCCAGGTTAATAAGCACCTGCCGTAACCGCACCGGATCGCCAAGCACCGTGTCAGGAATTGCCGCGTCGATATAGGTTACAAGGTCGAGCCCTTTGTTATTCGACTTTATAATCAACACGTCAGCCACATCCTCTACTATCTTGCGAATATTGATGGGTGTCGATTCCAACTCCATCCGCCCGGACTCAATTTTCGAGAAATCGAGAATGTCGTTAATAATAGCCAACAGGTTATTTCCCGATTTGGTAATTACGTCGAGATATTCTGTTTGCTCTTCATTGAGTTTTGTCTTTCTCAGAATATCCGCCATTCCGATTACTCCGTTCATCGGCGTGCGAATCTCATGCGACATATTGGCCAAAAACAGGCTCTTGGCCCGGTTCGCCTCCTCCGCTTTATTTTTGGCTATTTCCAGATGCTTTTTAGCCTCAACTTCAATTGTGTTATCTCTTGAAATACCGACCAAACCGATGATGTTGCCCTCAACATCACGAACAGGCATTTTCGTAGCCGACATCCAACGAACGGTTCCATCAGTTAGCGTCAGCTTTTCCGGTTTATTAATGATCGGCTTTCCACTCTTTAGCAGCTCCTTCTCATCGAGATTAATCTGCCAAATCTCTTCATCCCGGAAAAAGTCAGATTTTGTCTTTCCAATCGCCTCTTCTGCGTTTTCAACTCCAAGCAATTGGCCCATTGCCTTGTTGATCCGGGTAAACCGCGATTCTGCATCTTTAAAATAGATACCGTCGGGCACACTATCCATCAGAATTCTTAACAACTGACGCTCATGCTCTAACCGATCTTCCATTTGTTTCCTTTCGGAATAATCCCGCGAAACGCCAACCAAACCAATAACTCGTCCATTCTTCTCTCTAATCGGAATTTTGGTTGTTGTCACGTACCGAAGTTCACCGTATGCATCCACAAATTCCTGAAGTTTGTCCACAATTGCCTCTCCGGTTCTCATCAAATTCATATCATCCTGATAAGATTGCTCTGCAAATTCGCGATCATGAAACTCGAAATCAGTCTTTCCTATGGCATCTTCCGGCTTTTTCAATCTCATAAGCCTGGCATGCGCCTCGTTTATACGGGTATACCTGGCTTTTCTATCCTTGTAATAAATAATATCGGGACTGTTTTTCAGGAATGTGTCAACCAGTTCCTGTTGCTGACGCAATTTCTCCTCATATTCCTGCTCCCTGGTTACGTCCCGGGATATTCCAACGAGGCCAATAATTCTATCCGCCTGATTGCGAATTGGTATTTTAGTGGCCGTAACATACTTCAAGCCTTTTGCCGTTACAATCTTTTCCACCTGATTGACAAGCGGAATGCCTTTAGAGAACAACTCCTGCTCATCGGTTAAGGCCTGTCGGGCATGCCGTTTATCAAAATAGTCGACATCTGTTTTACCAATGGCTTCTTCAGGAGTCACTATTCCGAGCAGGTTGGCCTGTGCTTGATTAATACGGGTGAATTCCGACTTTGTATTTTTAAAGTATATCGTGTCAGGAATATTATCCATCAGCGTCTGGAGGAACTCCTCCTCCTTTTTCAATTCCGCCTCTGCCAGTTTCTGATCGGTGATTTTCTCATACATTCCCAAAATGCCGATGATGTCGCCTTTTTCATTGCGCATGGGAATCTTGCTTTTCCGCAACCATTCCGTTTTCCCATCCCGGTTCGGGATGGCTTCCACATAGTTTATCATGGATTGACCGGTAGCAAGCACTTCCCGATCTCTGGCAATATTGCTGGCAGCTTCATCGGATGAGAACAAATCAAAATCGGTCAGACCAATCACCTGATCTAGGTTATTCAATCCTCTATCACTAGCGAAAGTTTTGTTGCACCCCATGTACTTCAAACGGGCATCTTTCCAGAAAATGGCTGTTGGAATATGTTGGATAACCCAATCGAGATGCTCGCTGGTTTGGATTTCCCGCTTGCATTCGCTCACCATTTCTTTGAGCAAAATCCGCATGCTGTTTGGATTGAACTCATCAGAGATGACGGATACAAATTCAGGAAGTTCAGAAAGATCGTTGTTTCCGGAATTGTCGATTAGGACAACCTTGAACTTTCCGGAATACAGGATATCACGCATAGCTGACTCTTCCGCCATATCCTTAAAATCATCGATACCTGTGATGAAAAGATTCGGGTTGATACGATGAATATCCTGAGCAAAAGAGGCTTTATCATTCAAAAACACGGCACTGAACCCGGAACATTCCGAAACAGCATCCAGTATCTTCGAAACAATGGTAGTATCTATATGAAAAACGGCAATCCTCTCCATAACAGCAACATGCTAATTGCGTAAAAAAAGTTTGTAGTTAGTTCAGCGTCCCCTCTTGTCCATTGATGAAATGAACATTCACCAAATCTTACTATATGTAACGTAAAGATTGCTACAAATATTTTACCGCCTACGCAGCAAAATGCTTATTTAGTTGTCACCGTTTTTCCATATTTATATTTAGCATAAACTAAATAGAAGGTTGCTAATATGTTAACTATATAATTGAGCCAAAGTGGCCATTGAAACGAACCACGAACCATATCGCCTTGCGCGATATATACAAACGTGAATAACACACCAAAAGCCCACATCAGTAGAAATGGCCAGTTAAAACTGGAGACATCGTGTGTGCGCCATGTTTGAATGACTTGGGGAATAACGCCGATACTCAGAATGATGTTTCCGAACCAACCCAGGAATTCAAATGGATTCATATGTCAAATTTTTTCTTCGCTAAAGGTAAAAATTTTTCGATGCGGCAATCGTTCTGACCAATTAGGCTCAACAGGCAGACAAAAATAAACCCCGAAAATCAGAAGATAATCGGGGTTGAGTCTATGTTACAAAGTTCTTTACATCCGTTCAGGAACTTCGATTCCCAAGAGTGAGAAACCATTCTTAATGGTCTGACCGACGGTTCGGGCCAGCACCAACCGGAAGGAACGCACCGTCTCGTCGGGTTCATTCATGATACTGTAATCGTGATAAAACTGGTTGAACTCCTTCACCAAATCATAAACGTAGTTGGCGACAATCGCAGGACTATGGTTATCGCCGGCTTCCTTAACAACAAACTGGAAACGGTTAACTGCTTTTACCAGCTCAATTTCCTTGGCATTGCAATTTATGGACGGTGCTACCATCGGAATATCGATTCCTGAATCGACGGCTTTGCGCAATACACTCTGAATTCGTGCATATGTATATTGAATGAAAGGACCGGTATTGCCGTTAAAATCGATGGATTCCTCAGGATTGAAGAGCATATTTTTACGCGGATCAACCTTCAGGATGAAGTACTTTAACGCGCCGAGCGCTACAATCCGGTAAATGTTCTTTTTCTCTTCTTCCGAATAGCCGTCCAGCTTGCCCAGCTCTTCCGATACTTTACGTGCAACGTCTATCATCTCTTCTACCAGGTCGTCGGCATCTACTACAGTTCCTTCGCGCGATTTCATTTTCCCGTGAGGAAGCTCGACCATTCCGTAGGAGAAGTGATACAGGTCTTTACCCCACTCATATCCCAGCTTATCTAACAAAATCGCCAATACCTGGAAGTGATAATTCTGCTCGTTCCCAACCACATAAATCATGTGATTGATATCGTAATCCTGGTAACGCATTTTGGCGGTACCGATATCCTGGGTCATGTAAACCGATGTACCGTCGGAGCGCAACAGAATTTTTTCGTCCAAGCCTTCGGCCGATAAATCTGCCCATACCGAACCATCTTCGCGACGATAAAAATATCCTTCGTCCAAGCCGCGTACTACTTCATCACGACCAATCAGGTAAGTATCCGATTCGTAATATATTTTGTCAAAATCAACACCCAACAGTTTGTAAGTCTCGTCGAATCCCTGGTAAACCCAGCCGTTCATATTTTCCCACAGCTGACGGATTTCCGGGTCGTTCGCTTCCCACTTGCGAAGCATATCACGAGCAGCCTGAATAGATGGCGCTTTGTCCTTCGCCTCGTCCTCCGACATGCCACCCGCAACCAGCTCCGCAATTTCCTTTTTATATAACTGGTCGAATTTCACATAGTATTCTCCTACCAGGTGATCACCTTTTTTTCCCGATGAAGCCGGTGTTTCACCATTTCCCAGCGTCTTCCAGGCATACATCGATTTGCAGATATGAATACCACGGTCGTTAACAATGTTGGTTTTCACTACCTTGTTTCCATTGGCCTTCATAATTTCGCTAATCGAGAAACCAAGGAGATTGTTACGGATGTGTCCCAGATGCAATGGTTTATTGGTATTTGGCGAGGAATACTCAATCATCACCAACTCCGACTCGTCGGTAACCGGAGAAAATCCGTACAGCTCATCTCCAGCCGCCTCATTGAGCTGATTAATCCAGTAGCTACCGTCAATAACCAGGTTCAGAAAGCCTTTCACAACATTGAAACCGGCAATTTCACTCACTTCCGCAGCCAACAAATTTCCCAACTCCTCGCCTGTCTGTTCAGGAGATTTCTTTGAAAACCGAAGAAAAGGGAAAACCACAACGGTTTTATCGCCTTCAAAATCCTTACGGGTATTCTGAATTTGTATCTGGTCGGGATCTACTTTCTGACTGTAAAGTTTCTCAATCGCCTCAACGACTTTATCTCTGATGATGATTTCAATATCCATATCCGGGTAATTTGTCAATTCCGTTTTTCGAACCGCAAAGATAGAAAACCACCATGAAATTTCCTTCCGGGAAATGCGACTGATTGCCGCCAGCCACCATAATATGACACAAAGTTAAAGTTGAACGGAGTTGTCGTCAGAAAAGCGGGTTAACAGAAAAGCAATTTTCGGGTTGTTTCTAAAAGACATTCGCTTTTACTTTACCCTCATGGATACGTATGAAATCATTGCCCGGGCACTTGGCTACATTCGCGATCACGCCAACCGACAGCCGTCACTCGACGACATTGCTGCCAGTGCCAACATAAGTCCTTATCATTTTCAACGGTTATTCACTGAATGGGCCGGAATCAGTCCTAAAAAATTTCTGCAGTATCTCACACTCAACTACGCTAAACGCTGCCTGAAAGAAAACCGTTCATTGTTTGATACGGCGCACCAAACAGGCCTTTCAGGAACAGGTCGCTTGCACGACCTTTTTATAAAACTCGAAGGCATGACGCCGGGAGAATATAAAAATGGAGGCGAAAACCTCACCATTTACTTTAGTGTTCAATCCTCTCCTTACGGAAAATTTGTCGTGGCTTCAACCGACCGCGGCGTTTGCAACCTGTTTTTCATTGACGATGAAAACCCGGCAACATTACTTGAAAAAGAATGGCCGTCGGCCCGACTTATTGAAGAAGAACAGCCAATTCACAGGCAGGTAAGCGCTTTTCTATTTCAGGAAAAGCCGAACGGCCCCATTGCTTTGCGACTAAAAGGAACACCATTTCAACTAAAAGTGTGGCAGGCTTTGCTGCAAATACCTGAAGGAACACTGACCAGCTATGGAGTTATTGCCGACCACCTCGATACTCCGTCGGCTCAAAGAGCTGTCGGAACAGCCATTGGGAGAAACCCTGTAGGATACCTTATTCCTTGTCACCGGGTCATTAAAAGCATGGGCGAAACAGGAGGCTACCGCTGGAACCCGGTTCGCAAACAAGCCATGATTGGACGGGAAGCAGCACAAACTGATCAAGATTTGGAAGGACAACAAACGCTATTTTGACCTGAGAAACGCATTTTATTTTTATTTAGATTAAAATAAGATAAAAATTACCTTCTCTGTTTCAATGGCAACATTTACAATCAACAGCCATAATTCAACCATTTCACCCATTTACACCTTAATTTTTCCTGTTTTTAGTTCATTTTTCATAATTTTAAGCTCATGTAGAATGGCACTATGTGACTTCAATACTTGATTGTTATTTTTATTCAATATAAATTAAGGCTTTTTCCGAAATCCAAACACTATTAAAATAAGATCGCATGGTACCAAAAATTCATTCCTTAGGAGGTTACATTCACGAATGTCAAAAAGGAATAGCCAACCCCGAAGCATTCTGGAATCAGGTTGCTGAATCGTTTTTCTGGAGAAAACGTTGGGACAAAACTGTTGACTGGGATTTCAAAAAACCCGAAATCAAATGGTTCATCAACGGAAAGCTCAACATCACAGAAAATATCTTCGAGAAGAACCTGTATACCCACGCCAATTTGCCTGCTATCATCTGGGAACCCAATGACCCGAAAGAAGAAAATCGCGTACTGACCTACAAAGAATTACTGGCCGAAGTCAACATGTTTGCCAATGCCCTAAAGCGACTTGGCGTGCGCAAGGGTGACCGGGTAGCGCTTTACATGCCCATGGTACCTGAATTAGCCGTTGGAATGCTGGCTTGTGCCCGCATTGGCGCCATTCACTCTGTTGTTTTCGCGGGATTTTCGGCACAATCACTTGCTGATCGGATTAATGATGCCGGAGCTACGGTATTGTTAACCGCTGATGGTGGATACCGCGGTTCCAAAGTTACCCCGTTGAAAGACATCGCAGATGACGCGCTAAAGCACTGTCCTACGATAAAAAATACTGTTGTCTTCAAACGAACCGGTTCATCAGTTAACATGAAGGAGGGGCGCGATATCTGGTGGCATGATGTTATTCATGGCGAACCGGCACACTGTGAGCCGGAAGAAATGGATGCAGAAGATGAACTTTTCATCTTATATACGTCCGGTTCAACCGGAAAACCCAAAGGAATTGTCCACACGACCGGTGGATATATGGTTTATTCGGCCTATACTTTTAAAAATGTTTTCCAGTACGATCCGGGCGATGTTTATTTCTGTACAGCCGATATTGGCTGGATTACCGGGCACTCGTACATCGTTTACGGACCGCTGCTGAATGGTGCACAAACACTCATGTTCGAAGGAGTTCCTTCCTGGCCCGATGCCGGCCGTTTCTGGGACATTGTAGCCAAATACAAGGTGAACCAGTTTTACACTGCGCCTACTGCTATTCGTGCATTGCTTGCTAAAGGACCAGAGTTCATCGAGGGTAAACGACTCGAGTCATTGAAGGTTTTGGGAACGGTAGGTGAACCCATTAACGAAGAGGCCTGGCACTGGTACCATGACCACATTGGGAAAAACCGCTGCCCCATTGTTGATACCTGGTGGCAAACCGAAACCGGTGGCATCATGATTAGCCCGATTGCAGGCGTAACGCCAACGAAACCTTCGTTTGCCACGATGCCAATGCCAGGAGTACAGCCCGTTGTTGTCGACAACCAGGGAAATGAGCTGGTCGGCAACAGTGTAGAAGGAAACCTTTGTATCAAATACCCGTGGCCGGGAATGCTTCGTACCATCTGGGGTGACCATAAGCGAATGAAAGAAACCTATTTCTCCCGGTTCGAAAATATGTATTTCACCGGTGATGGTGTCAAACGCGATGAAGATGGTTATTACCGTATTCTCGGTCGTGTCGATGATGTGATCAACGTATCCGGTCACCGCCTTGGAACCGCTGAAATTGAAAATGCCATCAACGAGCACCCGCTGGTAAACGAATCAGCCGTAGTTGGTTATCCTCACGCTATTAAAGGACAGGGAATTTATGCCTTTGTTGTTTGCGGTGAACTGTCGACCGGAGGTGAAGATGGTATCCGCAATTCAATTATGAAAGGGGTTACCAAAATCATTGGTCCGATTGCCAAACCCGACATTATTCAGTTGGTTCCGGGCTTACCCAAAACCCGTTCCGGTAAGATTATGCGGCGAATTTTACGGAAAATTGCAGAAGGCGATGCCTCTAATCTCGGCGATATAACCACGCTGCTCGACGAGGAAGTTGTCGACCAAATCATCGATGGCGCGTTGGTTGATGTGAAAAGATAATTCTGAACACCTCATAAAACAAAAGCCGGAGTTTAAACAGCTCCGGCTTTCTTATGCTTTTATAATAATGTTTCTATTCCCTCTGCAGCGGAACAAACTGAACCGTCGCGAGATTTTTTCTTTTGATTCGACCGTTTCGCTTAATTAGCAACACCAGTTGCTGAAAACTTCCGGGCTGGCCAACCGGCATAATCAAGCGCCCGTTTTCTGCTAACTGGTCAATCAGCGGACGGGGAACATGATCGCCGGCTGCAGTAACCAAAATTATATCGAAAGGCGCATGCTCCGGCCAACCACGATAACCGTCACCTTGTTTCGGGACAACATTATCGTAGTGATGCTCGGCCAGCACTTTGGCTGCGTGCCGGGCTAAGCCGGGAATTAGTTCGATCGTATAAACTGAATCAACAATTTCGGCAAGCACCGCCGCCTGATAACCGGATCCAGTTCCAATTTCCAGAGCTCTCTTCCCTTTCGAAGGTTTTGTTTTTTCGGTCATCAAAGCCACAATGTAAGGCTGCGAGATAGTTTGTCCGTAACCGATGGAAAGCGGAGAATCTCTATACGCCTGATCGCGGTAAGCATCAGGAACAAAATCCTGTCGAGGGACTTTGCGCATCGCCCGGATAGTCGGCCCGTCATTGATACCACGTGCAATGATTTGCTTCTTCACCATTTCCATTCGCTTGGCCTCAAAATCTTCCTGGGCACAGGCCATCAATGGAAAAATAAATATCAGTAGTAGTATGGCTATTAGCTTCATTCTATTTCATTTTGTGTTAAAATACGGAATTTCGTTCTGGGAATCAAACCTTGATTACCACTCAGAAACATGGGTTTCAGGTTAAACTTCCGGTCTGTAAATTCCTTTGAAACTAAGGTTTTCTGTTCATTTCATCAGTATAATCCATCAAAGAATAATTACATTATCGACGGTTGTAAAAACTATTTTCTGAACTAAAAATAAGTCTTCTTTCCCAAATCCGTTTTCTCAAAAATTCCAATTATGCCATTAAGAGTTATCATTCTTCACTAACTTAACACGCCTAAATCTAAAACAGACGAGAGTGAAAACGATTGGACTTTTTGGCGGAACCGGATGGGTTTCCACATTGGAATATTACCGGTACCTGAATCAGGGAATGAGCGAACAGCTCGGCGGACTGAACTCTGCACGCATTTTTATGCACTCAGTTAATTTTGCCGAATTAAATGAGCTAAAGGAAAAAGGACCGCAGGAAGTTTATAATTACATCAAGGACAACTTATTGAAACTGGTTGAAGCAGGAGCTGACTTTGTAATGCTGGGAGCTAACACGCTGCACATGCACGCAGAAAAACTGACAGCTGAACTTCCGGTTCCTCTGCTCCACATTGCCGATGCCACGGGCGAAGCCATCAAAGCAAAAGGCTTTCGGAAAGTTGGATTGTTGGGCACCATGCGAACAATGGAGAAAGACTTCTACAAGAAGCGCCTGGCTGAACACGGAATTGAAGTACTGGTTCCGGAAAAGGAAGAACGCGAATTCATCGACCATGTTATCTGGCACGAACTGGAAAAAGAAATATTTAGCGATACTTCGAAAAATCGTTTTCTTGAAATCATGAACACCCTGGCTGAAAAAGGTGCCGAAGGAATGATTCTCGGTTGTACCGAAATTCCGTTGCTTATCCACCAGGAAGATACCAGTCTGGAGCTTTTCGACACGCTAAAAATTCATACAAAAGCAGCTGTCGAATTTGCGTTGAAAGACTAATTAAACGACAAAACATTAGCTTATAAGCCTGCTTAATCTAGGCAACATTCCGTTTAAAAACGTTTAACAAACAGGTAATTACCGATAATTTTTCATTGTCTTAAAATTGCCTTTTCTTTGCGGCAAAAAGCGGAATGTATATTGACATTGAACCAAAATACACGGAGCAAATCAAACCTGCAGCTGTACCGCAGCAAACAGCTTTCTGGGCCAAAGTGAAAGAAAACCTGGGCTACGAAACACGAGCCTTCGATATCAAAATCCCACAGTCAGAACTAAGCGTTGAGCATTCTCGTTCAAACCAGCTAAAGCACGTAACCGACGACTTGCTGGTGGTTATGCAACAAGTAGGCGCAGACCATCAGGTTGCTTACATTCCTTATGGTCCACTTCTCAATCCGGATGAAGATATTCGCGGATTGTACCTCGAAGAATTATCCGAAAGCATCCGCCCTTTTTTGCCGTCAAACACCATTCTTGTCCGCTACGATTTGATTTGGGAATCGCCATGGGCCGACGATGAAAACCGGTTCAACGACCGGGATGACTGGCTGGGACCGCCGGAACCACACTACCAGGAAATGCGCGTTAACTTCAACACCCACAACTGGAACCTGCGCAAAGCTCCGTCGGATTTACTCCCCTCTCACACCATTTTTCTGGACCTGAACCACAATCAGGATACTCTGCTTCAGCGAATGAAGCCCAAAACCCGCTACAACATTCGCCTGTCGAAACGCAAAGGTGTGGAAGTAAAAGAGGTCAGCTTCGATAATCTCCCGGTCTGGTACGATTTGTACCGGCAAACTGCTATCCGCAACGGCATTGTTCTCGATGATATCAGCTATTTCCGTACCGTGCTCGAAACACAGGCATCCGATACCAACTCGCCCGCCGATGTGCATATGCTCCTGGCCGAATCAGACGGTGTTCCGTTGGCAGGTATGTTTCTGGTCATCACCGGAAAAAGAGCCACCTATCTGTACGGCGCTTCATCTTCTCACAACCGGAACATGATGGCTACTTATGCATTACAATGGGAGGCCATTAAAATTGCACGGCAGAAAGGCTGCACAGAATATGACATGTTTGGTGTAGCTCCTACTCCGGAGCCATCACATCCCATGCATGGTCTATATCGATTTAAGACGGGATTCGGCGGCGATTTGTACCACCGGATGGGTTGTTGGGACTATCCATTAAATGAAGAACAATACAAGTTATTCATGATGGCGGAACGCAATGCCCAGGGATACCATATCCGTTAATCTTCAGACAAATACAACACAAAACCGTAAGTTTTAACATATTTATTGAAAAATATGGGCTTTGCATTTGTTATACCTGAAAACAAACCAACAATTTTTTCCTAATTTTAGCCCGAAAACGTAAAAAATAACTCGCCTTTAAAAAGGCAAAACAGGCAATTATAAACTGAATAACGAACAAAAGTAAGAAGTCGAAAAAATGAGAAAATGGCGCGTTGAAGATTCTGCCGAACTATACAACATCACAGGCTGGGGAATAAATTATTTTTCGATTAACGAGAAGGGACATGTTGTGGTAACACCCAAAAAAGACGGTGTTCAGGTAGACTTAAAGGAGTTGGTCGATGAACTTCAATTGCGTGATGTTTCGGCTCCGATGCTGGTTCGGTTCCCTGATATCCTCGACAGCCGGATCGAGAAGATGGAAAGCTGCTTTAAAATCGCAGCCGAAGAGTATGAATACAAAGCGCAGAATTTTACGGTTTATCCCATCAAGGTCAACCAGATGCGCCCCGTTGTTCAGGAAATTGTCAGTCACGGCAAAAAATTCAACATCGGCCTGGAAGCCGGTTCCAAACCGGAATTGCATGCTGTCATTGGTGTGAACACCGATAACGACTCACTCATTATTTGCAACGGCTACAAAGACGAAGATTATATTGAGCTGGCTTTGCTGGCCCAAAAAATGGGCCGCCGCATTTTCCTCGTGGTAGAAAAACTAAACGAGCTGAAACTGATTGCGCGCATTGCCAACCGTCTGAAGATTCGACCGAATATCGGTATCCGCATCAAACTGGCCAGCTCAGGTAGCGGCAAGTGGGAAGATTCGGGCGGCGACGTCAGTAAATTCGGACTAACATCCAGCGAATTACTGGTAGCCATGGATTTCCTGGAAAAGCACAAAATGCAGGATTGCCTGAAGCTCGTTCACTTCCATATTGGCAGCCAGGTAAATAAAATTCGCCGCATAAAAATTGCCTTACGGGAAGCAGCGCAGTTCTATGTGCATCTCCACCTCAACGGCTTTCCGGTTGAATTCGTCGACATTGGCGGCGGGCTGGGCGTCGATTACGACGGAACCCGCTCGGCGAACAGTGAAAGCAGTGTCAACTACAGCATACAGGAGTATGTGAATGATGCCACTTCATCGATGGTGGACGCAGCCAACGAACACGATATTCCACATCCCAATATTATCACCGAATCGGGACGTTCACTAGCGGCCCACCATTCGGTACTTATCTTCGAAGTGCTCGAATCGGCAACATTACCAAGTTGGGATGAAGAGGAGGATTTGCCCGAAGATGCACATGATCTGGTGAAAGAGCTATACGAATCATGGGATATGCTAAACCAGCCACGAATGCTGGAAACCTGGCACGATGCACAGCAAATACGGGAAGAAGCGCTCGACCGTTTTAGTCTAGGATTAGTCGATTTGAAAACCCGTGCGCAGATTGAGCGTCTGTTCTGGTCCGTTGCCCGCGAGGTGCACCAAATGGCCAGCAAACTGAAGCATGTTCCGGAAGAATTGTTGAACTTACCAAAATTATTATCCGACAAATATTTCTGTAATTTCTCGCTGTTCCAGTCGTTACCTGATTCCTGGGCTATCGACCAGATTTTCCCAATCATTCCGATCCAGCGCCTTGACGAAAAGCCGGATCGCTCGGCAACACTACAGGATATCACTTGTGATTCGGACGGAAAGATTAACAATTTCATTTCGACCCGAAACTTTTCTTATTATCTACCCGTTCATTCTCTCAAAGCGAAAGAGTCGTACTACATCGGGGTTTTTCTCGTAGGTGCTTATCAGGAAATTCTGGGTGATCTGCACAACCTGTTCGGCGATACTAACGCGGTTCACGTGTCGGTTGATGACAAGGAATACAGTATCGACCAGATCATCGATGGGGAAACGGTAGCCGAAGTTCTCGACTACGTGCAGTACAACCCGAAGAAGCTCGTTCGGACGGTTGAAACCTGGGTAACTTCATCGGTGAAAACCGGAAAGATATCAGCGGAAGAAGGAAAAGAATTTCTGTCCAACTATCGCTCCGGACTGTATGGTTACACTTACCTGGAGTAATGATTTCCGGCGAAAGCCGAAATAGAAGCTCTTGGAAAAACGATAAAAGTGAAGATATACATCAAAAATATGGTTTGCGATCGTTGTAAGCTGGCCATTAAAAACCAGCTCAACGATCTGAAACTGGAGCCCATTTCAGTAGAATTAGGCGAAGTGGATTTTGGTGAAACAGAGCTCACCGCCGACCAAATGAAGCAGATAAAAACCAACATCGAACCCCTCGGTTTCGAACTGCTCGACGATAAGAACAGCACATTAGTAGAAAAAATAAAAACGCTCATTATCGAGTTGGTTCACCGGAACGACGAACCTATCCAAATCAGGCTGTCCGATTATATCCGCAATCATCTCAATTACGATTACCACTACCTCAGCAACCTCTTTTCTTCCATCGAGGGAACGACCATCGAGCATTACTACATTGAGCAAAAAATAGAAAAGGTGAAAGAGCTGCTGGTATATGACGAACTCACACTAAGCGAGATAGCCTTCCAGATGGGATACAGCAGCGTGGCACATCTGAGCGGACAATTCAAAAAAATCACCGGTTTAACACCAAGCCATTTCAAAAAACTGAAAGACGCAAGGCAGCGTACCCCGCTCGACAAACTGTAAATTGTATAACTCTTTTCAAAAATCCTGTAACATCCAAAAGGCCTACGTGCACTAGCTTTGTAGCATAATAAAACTTTATGCTATGTCAGCTTCAAATTACATAACGCAAACCTTTCCTGTTACAGGGATGAGTTGTGCGTCCTGTTCACTGAGCGTCGAAACCATCCTGAATGCAACAGATGGTGTGATAGATGCCAAAGTGAATTTTGCGAATGCCAGCGTCTTGGTAAAATGGGACGAACAGGTGATACAACCTTCCGCGATGAAGGCAGCCATTCAGGCAGTAGGTTACGACCTCATCGTGGAGGACAAGGAAACTGCCGGTGAAACGGTAGAAGAAATACAACGAAAAGAATACGACCAGCTGAAAAAACATACATTGGGAGCGGTTCTGTTTTCCATCCCGATTGTAGCTATCGCTATGTTTCTACCCGATTTGCCCTATGCAAAGTGGATCGAACTGGCACTGACTCTTCCGGTTGTATTTATCTTCGGAAAACGATTTTACGTAAACGCCTGGAAACAGATGAAACACCGGGTGGCCAATATGGACACGCTGGTGGCTGTAAGTACGGGCATCGCATTCCTGTTCAGTCTGTTCAATACGTTATATCCCGAATTCTGGACCAGCAAAGGTTTCGAGGCACATGTTTACTACGAAGCCGCCGCAGCCATCATCGCCTTTATTTTGCTGGGAAAACTCCTGGAGGATCGAGCCAAGTCGAATACTTCATCAGCCATTAAAAAGTTAATGGGACTGCAGCCCAAAACGGTTGTCAGAATTGCTGAGGACGGAACAGAAACCACCGTTCCGATTAAAGACGTAGCCATTGGTGATATTTTGCTGGTAAAACCCGGCGAGAAAATTCCGGTGGACGGAAAAGTAACCTTTGGCAATTCCTTTGTCGACGAAAGTATGATCAGCGGAGAACCGATTCCGGTAGAAAAAACAGAAAACAAAGAGGTATTTGCGGGAACCATTAACCAAAAAGGAAGTTTTCGGTTCCGTGCCGAGAAAGTAGGCGGAGAAACGCTGCTGGCGCACATTATTAAAATGGTGCAGGAAGCACAAGGGAGTAAAGCGCCTGTTCAAAAACTGGTCGACAAAATTGCCGGCATTTTCGTTCCGGTCGTTATGGGAATATCGCTCCTCACGTTCATCGTTTGGATGATTTTCGGCGGCGACCAGGCATTTACTCACGCATTGCTGGCAGCCATCACGGTCCTGGTTATTGCTTGTCCGTGTGCGTTGGGACTGGCTACACCAACCGCTATTATGGTTGGAATTGGCAAAGGCGCCGAAAATAACATCCTCATAAAAGATGCAGAAAGCCTCGAAACAGCACACAAAGTAGACGCTGTAATTCTCGATAAAACAGGAACCATCACGGAAGGAAAACCGGTGGTTGCCGATATCATCTGGAGTGAGGATGCAAATCAAGAGCAACTGACTCCGCTGCTGTTTGGAATGGAGAAACAATCGGAGCACCCACTGGCCAGTTCCGTTGAAGAATATTTCAAGAGTAAAGAAATCAAAGGAACGCAGCCGGATCGGTTCGAAAGTGTCACAGGGCAAGGTGTAAAGGCCGCTTTCGCGGAAGAAAACTACTTCGTTGGAAACCACCGGTTGCTGGAAGAAAATAAGATAAACATTCCGGAAGATATTCAGGCGAAAGCCGAAAAAATGCAACATGATGCACAAACAGTCATTTTCTTCGCTAATACAGAGAAAGTACTGGCTGTTATTGCTATCGCCGACCAGATTAAAGAAACGTCGAAATCAGCCATCGCGCATTTGCAAAACGAAGGCATTGAAGTTTACATGCTGACGGGAGACAATGAGCAAACGGCTGAATCCGTATCAAAGCAAGTTGGTCTGAAGCATTTCAAAGCAGGTATTCTTCCGGGCGACAAAGCCGATTTCGTGAAAGAACTGCAGCAGCAAGGCAAGACAGTCGCTATGGTAGGCGACGGAATCAACGACTCGCAGGCTTTGGCTCAGGCTGATATTAGCATTGCCATGGGAAAAGGCTCGGACATTGCCATCGACGTGGCCAAGATGACCTTGACCACCTCCGATTTAAACAGCATTCCCAAAGCATTGAAACTGTCGAAACAAACCGTGGCTACCGTTAAGCAGAACCTGTTCTGGGCATTCATTTACAATGTCATTGGTATCCCGATTGCTGCCGGCGTATTGTATGCTTTCAACGGATTCCTGCTGAACCCGATGATTGCCGCAGCGGCCATGGCGTTCAGTTCGGTTTCGGTTGTGTCGAACAGTCTTCGGTTAAAATGGAAATCACTTTAATTATTTAATCAATAACATAAAACTCAAGTAATCATGAATTTCACGGTAAAATACAAAACGAATATCAACTGCAACGGTTGTATCGCAGCCGTAACTCCTTCCCTGAATGGCTCAGATGCTATCGAGAAATGGGAAGTGGATATTAATAACCCGGAAAAAATTCTGACAGTGGAACTGAAAGAGAACAATCCGGAAGTAGTAAAAGAGTTGGTACAAAAAGCCGGATACAACATCGAAGAGGTTTAAAAACCGAATGTATCTGGTAATATAATCAAGGCAGAAGATTCGTCAACGACGGGTTTTCTGCCTTTTCTTTTGCACTAATTATCAGCACATAGACCCATCACATAATTCTTAAAATTCACTTAAGATTCCGCTTCCCCGGACAGGCAAAATGAAATATGTTTTAATTTAGACTAATCTCAATTAATAATAAGGGAAGTATGAGAATCAGAACAATTCTTTTTATCGTCACACTTTTGCTGTCCGCAGGGCACTTGTCGGCACAGACCGATACCACAAATGTGCAGAGCGACACGACCAAGGTTCAAAACGATCTGCTCAATTCGATCATGACACCTCAGCAGGAGCACGTCCAGCTTCTGCCGAAAAAGTATCCGTTTACTCAGAAATTTCTCTGGGGGCAAAAAGGTCTGATGAGGAATTTCAAAGCCTTCAAGCTCTCTCCGGAAGAGCGGGAGAAAGAACTGAAGATCCGACGAACCATGTTAAAATGGCATCAGGCACTGGGTTTTATTTCACTGGCGGGAATGGCAGCCCAGGGAGTCGTCGGGTATAAATTGTACAACGGCGATTACAAGATAAAGGGATTGCATGAAGGATTAGCCGCAGGAGTCGATATTGCCTATTTCTCGACGGCTGCACTGGCACTTTTTGCACCTCCTAAAATGCTGGACGAACGAAAAGGATACAGTAGTATCAAAGTTCACAAAATTTTGGCCATCGTGCACTTTACCAGCATGGTTGCTACGAACATTCTCGCCACACAACTTGAAAGCCATCCCAACTTAAAACCTTACCATCGGGCTGCTGCCCTAACCGCTTTTGGTTCCTTAGCTGCTGCTATGATTGTCATTAAATTTTAATCCATGAAGAAAATTATTTTATCAATGATGGTGGTTGCCATTACAGCAACCGTAGGTTTTGCACAGTCAACCTCAAAGATGATGTCGGACACCCAAAAATCGTATGTACGGTATGCCATGTCGCACCCGTTGCACGACTGGGAAGGGACCAGCAAAAGCGTAAAGGGGGTCATTGTTGTAGACAACAAAACCAAGGAAATTAAGCAAACGGCCATTGCCATCAAGGTTTCGACTTTCGACAGTCACAATGCCAACCGCGATTCTCATATGATGGAGGCAACTGATGCTATTAAATTTCCGGATGTTACTTTCGCCAGTACTTCCTTTCAAAAAGATCAGCAAGGAGAGGAGACCGTTACCGGAAAATTAACATTTCACGGTATCTCTCATTCCATTACCGTTCCTATTGTCGAGAAAACTAACAGCAATGGCGAGATAGAAGTAACCGGAAAGTTTGACGTAAAGATGACTGATTACAAAATCGACCCACCGAGCCTTTTGGGAATGCCCGCAAAGGACGATATCAAACTGAATTTTGATCTTTTCTTTAAATAGACGGTAGTTCATACTTGATGTTCAAAAAAAGAGGGCTCAGGATAATAAATCCACGCCCTCTTTTTCATTTAATCATCTTTTCCCGGATACAGCACGTATCTATTTAACGTCCATCCAATCGAACCTCAGCGTTCCCTTGTCTACTTTTAACCGTATCTGGTTTTCTCCTTTTTGGAAGAATAATCCTCCCAAATCAATCTCATTCCAGTCAGCTTGCTTCACATCGACGTCCTTCTTCACGCCGTTCACTGTAATGGTAAATGATGCTGGCAATTGAGCCGCTTCCACACGGACACTGACCAAATGATTACCCTCTGCGCCACTTTTTACGGTATAAGCGGTCCACTCTCCTTCCGTCAGGCGAATATACTGTTGCGAAACGCGTTGCTTCTTGTCAAAATTCATCACCTCAACCGGAACCGGTTCATTGGTGCGGTAATATTTCGATTTTTGGGTGGTGTCCTTCACAAAATAGGAAACATTATATCCATCCGGGCCGTAATTTTCCGCCTCTATCTTAACAGGAATTCTACGGAAAAGTGAATTCACCACATCGGGGAAATAGACGCAGTTCGCCAGTTTGATATTTTGTAGCAGTTCGTCAAGCGCTTTTTGTGCAACTTCTTTCGATGGTTTCTCTTCTCCTTTTGAAAAATCAGAAATCAAATCCCAGTTTTCGGGCTTATTGATGGAATAAGGCGTATTTTCAGTATCCATCTTTTTCCAGGGCCAGAAGGACCAGCCAATGTTGTTCGCTTCAAAATACTGTGTGGTAGCCCAGTAAATCGCTTTTCCCTGTTCGCCGGTTTCGCCCACCCAAACCGGAGCGTTCAGCTCTTTTCGTTTATCCAGGAACTTTTGAATGCTGTTCAGATGATCAGGACGATTCCAACAGTAATAGTGAAACTGGAAAAACATGTTGCTATCAAACTTTTCGGTGAACTCCGACCAGTTATTGGCCCAGTTATATCCTTCCACGACAATCATATGTTTCGGATCGACTTCCCGGATAGCTTTCGTCACCCGCCTGTACAAAGGCACCAACTGGTCTTTATACTTATCGGCTGCACCGGTATTTTCGGGCAACGGCTCATTCAACAAATCGTAAGCGGCAACAGTTGGATTGTTCTTGTATCGTTCCGCAATTTTCCCCCACAGTTTAACCAACCGGTCCTGATTCTTTTTATCCATGAAAAGCTCCGGCTCATTATTGGCACTGTCATCGATGTTTGCCCCGGTTTGTCCACCCGGTGCACCATGCATATCGATAATGACATACAGTCCGTATTTTCCGCACCAGCTTACCAGCGAGTCCAGCAATTGAAAACCTTCATCGACGAACTGAGGGTTATCGCCTTCGGTGAGAAAAAGTCGGGAATTAAGTGCCGGCCGAACCGAATTAAATCCTAACGCTGCAATTCGTTTGATATCCGCTTCCGCGATGTAATTGCGATGGAAACTTTTCCAGAATTTGGCGGCTTGTTCCGGTCCAACCATGTCGCTAACCAGTTGCTCAATTTTCCGGGGCCTGTCACCATTCTTGCCAAATTTCCACATATAGCCTTCCGGAAGCATCCAGTTTCCAAGGCCGACACCGCGAAAGAATACTTTGTTACCGGCATCGTCCACAAAGTTGTGTCCATCGGTGTGAAGCCAGGGAAGTGTTTTGTTTGCCGGAGCCGTTTCTTTCTTCTCCGCACAGGAATTAAATAGCAATGCTGTAACAAACAACACTACTGTACTTAAGACGAGTAATTTTTTCATGCCATTAATGTTGGTTCAGTGTTTTATCGGTAAAAAATTCAAAAGTCGCATCAGATTTCAACCAAAGATAAGAGAACAATCGATGAAAACATCGCTTCCGCCTCTACCGATGAGGAAACATTGGCTATCAGTTTCATCAAGAAATGAAAAAGAGAAAGAGTCTGTAGAGCATCCGTTAATAGAATTCATCATCTCTTTTGTTTTTATTACTACCTGCAAGTACACTTTTTTAAATTTCAACACCAATTTGTTGCATAGGTTTCAAGCAAACACAATGGTTACCACACTCCTTATCAACCGGCGATTGATATATCAATTCATACAATCCCCAAAAATATTTCTACATACCTTATCGTACTTTACGTGTTTTTTACGTATTTTGATATATCACAAAACCTTTCTATCATTGTTTCTACTTATTCTTTTCTGATGCAGGACAACTCTAAGACATATTGCGATCGACTTATTAAGGGCGACAAAAAGGCGATTGATCGTTTATATGAAATGTACCATGCTCGCATTTTCCACTTTGCTTTGAGTTTTCTGAAAAACGAAGAAGATTCATACGACATTGTTCAGGAAGTTTTTGTAAAGCTTTGGGAGAAGCGTTCGTCATTCAGAAAAGACACCAACATCGATGCTCTCATGTTTACGATGGCTAAAAACACCATTCTCTCGGTTTTCCGAAAGAGAGCAAGCGAACAGAAATATATCGAATTTCTGGGCCATCACATGCAAATCAACACAGATGCCACATCCGATCAGGTTGATTATTCGTTTCTAAAAGCGCAATACGAGTCCGTTATTCCCAAATTGCCCCCCAAACGAAAAGAGATTTTCGTGCTAAGTCGCGAGAAAGGGCTTACGAACAAGGAGATTGCTAAACTCAAAGGGATTTCGGAGAAAACCGTCGAAGATCACATTACTAAATCGCTGGCCTTTTTGAAAAAGCACATTTCACAATTTGGTATTTGGGCGGCACTTTTTTATGCTCTTTTTATTGAATAGACAAAAACAGATAAACAACTCATTATATACCTATTACACCTAAAGCCGACAAACTATTTTCCCAAAAATCCACATCCTACTAAAAAAAAACGGAACAAGGAGCAGGGGAAAAATATAACGTTTGCGTTGTACTTGTAATTAAAGATGAAAAAACTGCTCGAAAAATACATTGAAGGCGACTGCTCCGAACAGGAATTGAAAGAGGCAGTAGAGATATTGAAAGAGCCTTTTGTCAAGCCTGAAGTCAGGGAAGTGTTCTACTCTCGTTGGACAGAGTGTGAAGACTGCGAAGACGTTGACCCAAAGAAATCAGATGAAATCCTGCATCGGGTTCACCACCGGATCAACCTGATGGAAGAACAACCATCCAAACTAAAAAAAATCTACCTGGGCTTTTCAAAAGTAGCTGCCGTACTCATTATTCCTTTACTGATTGTAGCAGGCACATTCATTATACGTACCACCAATACGAAAAAATACCTCGCCCAAACAACCGTCAGCGTACCATTGGGAGCTACCAGCCAACTGCAACTTCCCGATGGAACCCATGTCTGGCTCAATTCAGGTAGTACACTCACCTATCCGCTTTCGTTTCGCAAACACCACACACGCCTCGTTGAACTGCATGGTGAAGGCTATTTCAAAGTAGCTAAGGACAAAACCTCACCATTTATTGTCGACATGGCCGATATGGATGTGAAAGTAACCGGAACGGTTTTTAACGCCCGGGCCTATGACGACGAAGCCTATGCAACAGTTGCCCTGGTAGAAGGTTCGGTCGAATTGGGAAGCGAAGCAAACAAAGGAAAAGAATTCACCAAATACGAAAGCCTCAGACCTTATGAAGTGGCTTTCCTCGATAAAAGAGACAACCAGCTGAAGATTGAAGCCAAATCAGATTTGGACAAATATACAGCCTGGCGGGAAGGGCGAACGGTGTTCGACAACGACCCAATTGAAATTGTGGCCGACAAGTTTGAGAAACTGTTCAACGTAAAAGTAAAAATCGAAAGTAAAGACTTGCTCCAATACCGCTTCACCGCCACATTTGTAAATGAAACACTTGAACGGGCACTAAAAATATTAAGCATCTCCTCACCGATTCGTTACAAAATAATTGAGGCGAAAAAAGACAGCAATGGGGCGTATGGAAAACGAACCATCATCCTAAGTAAAGCAAACAACGCAATAAACTAAACTATAAATAAATCTGTAACCATTAAAAAATCTGATTCCTCATGAAAAAGACGTCAACCTAAATCCGGAAAACTTGTCAAATGAATTAAGTCTGCGGTACATACTATTGAGATGCACCATCTTAATGCCGACAGATGCTCTCATTTACAAAAAAAAAACTGATATCTATGTAAAAAAAGGAGAGTGATGGGACACCCTCCTTTCGATAACTATCTGCGGCTAACAGGTAGTAAGTATTAACTATTAAATCGTTTAAATCTATGAAAAAAATCTTGAATTTCAGGAGGAGACTGCATATACCTCTTCCCGAACAAACGAAACGTATTATGAAACTTACGCTCATGCTGATATTTGGGACGATATTCAGTATTTACGCTAACAACTCCTATTCGCAAAGTACCCGAATATCCTTAAACCAGGAAAATGCAACCATTCGCGAAGTACTCAAGCAGATAGAAAAAAAATCGGAGTTCTATTTTGCATACAACAACAAACTAATTGACGTAAAACGTAGGGTAAACGTCGACGCCGATAATGAAAAGATCAACCAAATCCTTAACGCTATTTTTGCCGGCACCGATGTAACCTATACCGTTTTGGATCGCCAGATTGTGCTTTCATCGAAGAAAGCGATGGGCGAAACAGCACCTCAGCAGGAAGGGAAGACGGTTACCGGAAAAGTGACGGATTCCAACGGAGATCCTCTTCCGGGGGTAACAGTTATTATTAAAGGAACTACCCAGGGTGCTATTACCGATGCAAATGGTAATTACTCCGTCGACAATGTACCGGTTGACGGCTATCTCGATTTCTCATTCGTGGGAATGAAGAAACAGGAATTATCCGTTGCCGGAAAAACAACCCTCAATGTGGAAATGCAAAGCTCGGCTATCGGCCTCGACGAAGTGATAGCTGTAGGATATGGTGTTCAGAAGAAAAAACTAACCACAGGAGCCAACCTGAATCTAACCTCTGACGAACTTAAGCAGCAGAACACCAGCGAACCACTCGTAGCCATTCAAAGTCAATCTCCGGGTGTTAATATCACACAAAGTTCAGGGATGCCAGGAGAAGGTTTTAAAGTAAATATTCGGGGATTGGGGACTATCGGAAACTCTTCCCCACTGTATGTTATTGACGGTGTTGCCGGAGGCGATATCAACAACCTAAATCCATCAGACATTGAATCCATTGACGTCCTAAAAGATGCTGCTTCTGCTGCTATTTATGGCGCCCGTGCAGCCAATGGTGTTATTCTGGTTACTACCAAGCAAGGGAAAAAAGGCAAAATAAAAGTTACCTACGATGGTTATTACGGTGTTCAGGATGTACCAAACCTGGTCCAACCTCTCAATGCCAAGCAATTTATGACCATTTATAATGAAGAAAGAACAACTTCAGGTAAAACTGCAATTGACTTTGCAAGTGTAATCCCGGATTTATATCAGAAAATTCAGAGTGGACAGTGGAATGGAACAAATTGGCTGGATGAGATATACAACAAAAATGCCCCTATCCAAAACCATGCATTTAACATTGCAGGTGGTACTGACCAGTCAGTTTTTTCTCTCGGTTTTTCTTATGCTTCTCAGGAAGGGGTAATGGGTAAACCTGTTCAACCGCAAAATGATAAATATACAGTCCGGCTCAATAGTGACCATGTGATATACAAAAACAACGGACTTGACATTATCAAATTTGGACAAACGCTGAATTACAGTTTTCGCAAACGGTCAGGTATTGCCGTTGGAGGTATGTATTACAACGACATTCGTAACATGCTGGATGGCAACCCACTTGTACCGGTTTACAACGACCAGGGAGAGTACTATGCCAATCCGGATTTGAAGGCTTCTGGTCTGGCAGATCTGTCTTCAAGGATATACAACCCCGTGGCCCAAATGGTACTGAACAGGGGAATGAACGAAACCAAAAACTACAATATAAACAGTAACGCCTATATTGAAATTCAACCAATAAAGGATCTGTTATTCAAAAGTAGCTTTGGATACCGAATGAATGCGAACAGTTATCGCAGCTATCAGCCTGCCTATGACCTTGCCGGTGATGTTTCAATGAGTCCGGGGCGTATAACCCAGTCGTCAGGAAATGGTAGCAGCTGGACTTTTGAAAATACGTTAAATTATAAGTTTAAATTAAATCGTAATTCATTTGATGTACTCGTTGGGCAATCTCTCGAAAAATGGGGACTTGGCTCGAACATGCAAACAACGAATGCAAACCCCACTTATGTAGGATTTGATTATGCCTATATTGACAACACCGATGGATTAACATCAGGTGTTACAAGCTTATCCGGCAGCCCGGATGACAGAGGTTCACTGGCTTCGTTCTTTGGAAGGATTCAATACGATTACAACGAAACCTATTTGTTAACCTTAGTAATGAGGGCTGATGGCTCATCCAACTTCCCGGAAGGTAATCGTTGGGGATATTTCCCGTCTGTTTCTGCCGGCTGGGTACTTACTGACGAGGGATTCCTAGAAGACAACAACATTGTCAATTTCCTGAAACTGAGAGCCAGTTGGGGACAAAACGGTAATTCGAATATCGATCCCTACCAGTATCTGAGTATCATCGCTTTTGATTCCGAGAATAACTACTCTTTCGGAAACGATAGAAATAAACAACAATTAGGAGGATATCCATCCATTCTGCCCAACAAAGATATTACCTGGGAAACTTCAGAGCAGTTGGATATCGGTCTTGACGCTTATTTCCTCGATTCCCGCCTCCAGGTTGCATTCGACTACTACAACAAGAAAACCGTCGACTGGCTGGTACAAGCTCCCATCCCTGAAATATACGGCGCCGGTGCACCATATATTAACGGTGGTGACGTAGAGAACAAGGGATATGAGTTGTCTCTTCGCTGGAATGATAATTTAGGCGATTTCCATTACGGGGCTTACTTTAATGCCTCAAAAAATGACAATAAGGTTACCCGGCTTGCCAATGCTGAAGGAATTATCCGTGGTCCTGCCGGTATTATCTCTCAGGGTACTGACCCAATGTACCGCGCTGAAGTGGGTTACCCGATCGGATATTTCTATGGATATAAAATACATGGAATCTTCCAGAATCAGCAGGAAATCGACAATTGGACACATGGTTTCCTACAGGATAACCCGCAACCGGGCGATGTAATATTTGCCGATACAAACGGTGACAACAAAGTTACTCCCGACGATAAGACCATGATTGGTAATCCTCACCCGGATGTAAGTATCGGATTCGGATTCAATTTATCGTACAAAGGCTTTGATTTCTCCCTCAGCGGTAAAGGCGCTTTTGGGCAGCAAATCATGAAATCATATCGTTCATTTGCCGATAATGAGTTCCAGAACTATACTACTGACATTCTGAGTAAACGCTGGACAGGTGAAGGCACTTCCAATTCATTCCCACGTCTGACCGCAGGTAACAGTACCAACAGGATTAATATTTCTTCTATTTATGTTGAAAATGGGGACTATGTAAAAATACAAAATGTCACCCTTGGCTACGATTTTAAACGGATAATGCCCGCTATGCCTTTTGGTCAGGCTCGATTCTATGTGGGTGCCCGCAATTTATTCACAATAACCAATTATTCGGGCATGGATCCGGAAGTAGGTTATGGCGACGACCAAGGCTGGGTTTCAGGAATTGACCTCGGTTTCTATCCTACTCCGCGAACTTTCCTGGCCGGTGTTAATTTGTCATTTTAAAAAACCTTAATCTGAGATTATTATGAAAAAAATAATATATTTTATCGTTGCTGTGGTGATGTTCACGGGGTGTAATAACTTCCTGGACCAAAAGCCTCTTACCTTAAAAACCTCAGCAAATTTTCCACAAACGGCAGATGATGCCAAACAAATGATGGCTGGTATTTATACCACCATGAATAATGCTCAAAGATTTGTAGACCAAAGCTATTTCTTCGTTTGCGAAGTAGCCAGCGATGACGCATTAGGCGGCGGAGGTATGAACGATGTTAAAGCTCAGGCCTATGAAAATTTCCAGTATTCTGACCCTGAAATGCTGAACCATGCATGGACAGAGGGCTATACCGGAATTTACCGCGCCAATTATGCAATCGAGAATCTTGGCAACCTTGGTACCGATGTCATCAGCGAAAGTCTGAACAATCAGTATAAAGGTGAAGCTTTGTTTTTGAGAGCCTGGTTTTACTATCAACTGGCCACCATTTTTGGCGACGTACCTCTTACAACAAGTACAGAGCCTGAAAACCTGCCTGCTGCCACAAGTGAAGAACTTTACGGACAAATGGCTTCGGACCTGAAAACCGCCATTGAAATAATGCCTAAGGTTCCTTATGACCAGATAGAAGACGGCAGGGTTACGCGATGGGCTGCTGAGGCATTAATGGCCCGAATTTACTTGTTCTATACCGGTTTTTATCAGAAAGATGCATTACCTCTCGCTGACGGAGGAAGTGTTACCAAACAAAATGTAATTGACTGGCTGGGTGATTGTATTAACAACAGTGGGCACCATCTGGTAGCTGACTTCCATGAATTATGGCCTTATACTAACTCTGCCACCATCGGAGATTATAAGTATATTCAGGACTACATGGATTCCACAGGGAAAAGTCTGACCTATGCCAGTGACAATGGTGCAAGAAATCCGGAAACCATGTTTGCTGTGAAATTTTCCAACTTTTCCGATTGGGGTGTCAAAAGAGGATACTCTAACCAGTACGAGTTATATTTTGCTTTAAGAGGACTGCAACCTCTGCAAAATACGTTCCCCTTCGCCGGTGGCTGGGGACAGGGAAATTCTGTACCGAAATCACTGGTTGACGAGTGGGAAGCTGATGAACCCAATGACCCCAGATTGTGGGCCTCTGTTATGGATATCGAAAAAGAAGTTGTTCCGTTAGGTTACAAAAGAGGTCAATGGGATTTTGTAATGGAAAGTAACTACTGGGGGAAAAAGTACAACGGCGTTACTGCCAAAGCTTCTGACGGAAGTATCAAAAACGACTACAGTGTTGTAATGTATGGCAATAACGACAATAACCAGCTCTCTCATACCGATGACTTGATCTATATCCGTTATGCCGACGTTCTTCTGATGATGTCGGAGCTTACGGAAGATGCTCAGTACATGAATGAAGTCAGGGCACGTGCAGATCTGCCTCCTGTTTCTTACTCACTTCAGAACATTCAGAAAGAACGCCGTCACGAGTTTGCGTTTGAAGGACTGAGATGGAATGATATGAGAAGATGGGGGCCCGCTTATGCAAAAGCTGCACTCGAGAGCCAGGTTGGCGTTCCAATCTATAACTTTGGAGAACCGGCTACCCAAAAACCGCTTAGCCCCAAAGGCTATAGCCAGCGCTACGACGAAACGAAGGGCTTTTTCCCGATACCACAATCGCAGGTAGATATTTCGGAAGGCAAATTACAGCAGGTTGAAGGCTACAGAAATGGTGAAGGGCTGTACACCGGCTGGAGTAATTAGTTAATAGAAATAGGTTAGTAAAACATTTAGGAGCGTAAATTGAGGTTGTCTCTTCGGGGGCAACCTCTTTTTTAATCAAGCCTTGCCTGCATAGCTTAAAAGCTGCCTAATTCTTATATCCATGCTCTTTTTTGTATTTATGAGATTCTCTTCCCCGATATAACCTAAAGATACCGAGTCCACATGAACCTGCTCCCACTGATTGGGTTGCCTGATTCCGGATCTTCAAACGGAAAGGTTACACTTTCCCGGGAAGGAGGAAAACATACATCAGGGACAAATTCTGCCCGCCTGTGTAAAACTCATTTGTACCGACGACTTTTTTATTTGTAAATTCATCAATCGCAAACCTGAATTATACGAAATGATAAAACAGCAGCCAATGAAACGTATTCTTTTTCTCCTTCTCATCATTATTCCTGCATTTACTTTTGCTCAACCGACGTTGAAGCTTCCAAACATTTTAAGTGACCATGCCGTACTGCAGGCTTCTTCGAATGTAAAACTGTGGGGATGGGGACACAGTACTGTTCCTGTGAAGATTGTTTGCAGCTGGAATTCGACCGATACCATTACAGTCATGCCAAAGAAAGACTGGACCTGGGAAACTACCGTAAAAACCCCGAAAGCCGGCGGTCCATACACGATTTTCTTCAGTAGTGGCAAAGAGCAAATCACCATACACGATATTTTGACCGGCGAAGTTTGGCTCTGTTCCGGCCAGTCGAACATGGAATTCAACTACAATTGGGGCTCCATTGACTCCGTGAATGTAGAGAAGACCGCCAACCGGGAAATTCGCTTTTTCCAGCCTTCTCACTCCTATGCCGATTACCCGCAAGGAAATACAGATGGCGAATGGAAAGTATGCAACGCCTCATCGATGCCCAACTTCAGCCTGGTTGGGTATTTCTTCGGTCGAAAGCTGAATGCCCAATTGCACAAACCGGTCGGGCTGATTGGTTCGTACTGGGGCGGTTCCTGTGTGCAGGCCTGGACCCCGGAAGAGGCGTATAAAGGTAACAGCCAACTCTGGCAGGAGGCGGAAGACCTTCCGGCAGTCAGCTGGTCGCCAGTAGCGCCGACCGTTATTTACAATGCCATGATTCACCCGATACTCAACTACAAAATTGCCGGAACCATCTGGTACCAAGGTGAGCAAAATACCGACAGGCCGCAGTACTACGGCGACCTGTTCAAAGCGATGATTACCAGCTGGCGGAAAGAATTCCACAACGATTTCCCGTTCTATTTCGTGCAAATTGCACCCTGGAGCGGTTATGGCGGCTTGAGTGGAGCTATCGTCCGCGAACAGCAAGCCTCCGCACTGAGCTTGCCCAAAACCGGTATGGTAACGGTTGGCGATTTGGTCGATGATGTCACGAACATTCATCCCAAATCCAAAGAACCGGTTGGCGACCGGTTGGCTAATCTGGCGCTGAAAGAAGTATATGGATTCGACCAACTGCAACCTTATCAGCCACAGTTTGCTTCAATGAACATCAAAGGAAACAAGGCTTTCATTACGGTTAAATCAATTGGAAAACTAACTGTGAAAGGTAAAACCATCGAGAGCTTTCAAATCGCCGGCTCTGATAAGCTTTTCTATCCTGCCCAGGCAAAACTGAAGAAAGACGGAACGATTGAAGTATTTTCGAAGAAAGTAAAACACCCTGTGGCAGTTCGCTATTGTTTCACCAACGGCGGTATGCCGAACCTGTTCGATACCAACGGCCTTCCATTGGTTCCTTTCAGGACTGACGACTGGAAAGTCACTAAATAATTGATTGTTCAATTCTTCAGATATTAATAATTAGTCAAGGGAATAACCTCGGTTGTTCCCTTTTTTGTGAAACGAAAAATGAGAATTAGGTGTAATTAATACACTTTGCTTTATGACGACTTGATGAAAATTATAACTTTATAAGCCAGACTAACACTACTTTCAACAGCAATACCAATAAAATGAAGACCAATCGACAAAAAAAACTGATTTACTGGCCGCTACTCTCTATGTTCCTGTTGGCAGGTTGCAATGGAAACACGGTCGTTAAGAAAGAAGTTCACGTGAAGAATACGCTGGATTTCAACCGCATTTCGGAAACGGTATCCATTCCCATGGCAAAGTTGAAAGATTTGACGGCTAAATATTCACCGAAAGACCTTTTAGTACTCGATCCGTCAAGAGGAAATTACCTGGTTCGGCAGCTGATTGACGAGAACCAGGATGGTCAACCTGACGAAATGCTTTTCCAAGTAAGCGTTAAAGCCAACGAGGAAAAAACCTACGAAATTATAGGCAAAGAAAACGGTGCAGATGAACAACCGCATAGCAAATACACGACCTTCTCCAGATTCGTTCCCGAACGAATTGATGACTACGCCTGGGAGAACGATAAAGTAGCTTTCCGAACATTTGGGCCAAAAGCACAGCAACTTACCGAAGAACACAAGCCCGGCGGCACACTAACCAGTGGTATCGACTTGTGGTTCAAGCGAGTTAAATACCCGATCATTGATGAATGGTACGCAGGTGCCGTAGACAGTGTCGATTACTATAACGTCGATCGGGGACAGGGTTGCGATGCCTATCATGTCGGCTCGAGTCGCGGCGTCGGAGGAATTGGGGTTTGGCAAGATGATAGCCTGCACGTTTCGAAGAATTTTGTCAGCTATAAAACTATCGCCAGGGGGCCTATACGGACAGTGTTTGAACTGACCTATGCGCCGTGGAGTGAATACAAAATTCACGAAACCAAACGCATTTCGCTTGATTTGGGCTCGAACTTCTCCAAATTTGTCGTATCGCTGAAGCCCGAAAAAACGGTTCCCAATATCACCATTGGTATCTCGATGCATGAGCGGAAAGGAGATGTCAAACTGGAGCCGAAAGAAGGCTGGGTTCGCCAGTGGGAAAAAGGAGCCGACTCCTTTGTCGGCGAAGGCGTTGTTGTTAATCCGGCCCGCGTGGACAGCGCTTTCACACACGTCTCACCTACTCCGGACCAAAGCCAGATTATGGTCGTTACACAGCCTAAAGATTCGGTACTTACCTACTATGCCGGATTTGCCTGGGTAAAAAGCGGACAGGTAAAATCGGTTGACAACTGGGATGCCATGCTGGAAAAACAGGCGGAACGAATCCAACATCCGCTGGAAGTGACTATCCAATAAAAAACGAAAACATTAAAAATGGAGATGTACCATTAGTGTCAGAAAATGCACTGGTGGTACATTTTTATTTTGTCTTAAAGCCCGTTTTCATCCACCTCGTCGGGAATCACTTCGACAAAAAGACAATTGATCTCCCTTTCCCGGAAATATTTCTCGGTTGCAGCGCGATTTTTGGTAAAGCCAAGCAGATAACCGCCTCCACCTGAACCACAAAGCTTTAATGTAAAATCATCGGTTTCCAGGCCATATCGGAAATGTTTTCGAAACCCCATGGGAATCATCGGATGAAAATGGTTGAGCTGAAAACGGGAAATGCGCTGCAAAACAGGGTGAACCTCATCGATTTGATTATGCAACAGATCATCAACCAACACATCGATACTGTTTGCCAATTCTTCCTCGAAAACTTCCCGAAAACCGGGCCGCTGATCCTGTTCCATAAACCAGTTAACCAAATCGCCGGTTCCGCCCTGCTGTCCGCTGTCAATTAGGAATACAGCATATTCATCGAAAAATTTTTCCGGCCAACCGGCTTCTACGCTGATTTTATCACGGCTTTCGATCCAAACAGGCTTTTGTACGTACGACACCAACGGATCCAGTCCCGAGCTGGTTCCGTGATAAAACGACTCAATGACCGCCATTTGCTTTCGTATCTCTGGCAATGTCTTTTCTTCCGTATCCTGACCATATCGATGATACAAGCCCGCCGTTAGAGCACCGGAACTGCCCACTCCATACTGATTAGGAATATTGGATTGAAAATAGAGTCCGGTAGCCAAATCATCCCGGAAGGAAGTCAAATTTAAAAAGACCGATGCGGCTCCATTTTTCTCCAGGAAACCAAGCAATTCCTTCAAATGTTGGTTGGAAATATGAGCCGCCTCCTTCTCCGCCGGACTCATTTTCCCGACAGGAAAAGCGAACTGACCACCGTATAGATTAAACGGAAGCGCCAATCCCTTCGAGCCTGTGATAATGCTGTACTCGCCGAATAATAATATTTTTGCCGGGAAACGTTTCATTCAATTTCCTCTTTATACGGGCCTTCGCCAATTTCGTCATCAATCCATTGCTTGTTTTCACAGAACGGAAGCAACTCCTCCTGAATAAATTGATGCACCATCTCTTTGTCTTCGTCGCGATAAAGCAAATGCACATTGGGGCCCGCATCCAGTGTAAAACAAACCATCAGGCCTGTTTTTTCGCGAAAAGCGCGAACCGTATTGATAATCTGAAGCGATTCGGGTTGCAACAACAAACCGTCCTTCGAGGAGGTCATCAGTAAACCATGCAACGAAAGCGCCTCACTCTCTACCACTTCAATAAAGGTTTTCTCATCTCCATTCTGAAGTGCCAGCATCATACAGTTCAGGTGTTTTCTGGCCTGCCGGTAACGCCCTTCCGCAAACGGATGATTATTCATCAATCCATGACCCGCAGTACTCGAAACTTTTTTACGGCCGGAATGAACAATCAAAATAGCATCCCGCAAATTTTGCCACTGCTCAGGTATGGCCTGATCCAAGGGTGATGCGTACCGATCGGAAGAATCGGGCAGCAAACCGTCTTCTCCCCAGGTTACCCAGCCGCCATACACCGAGCGGCAGGCACTCCCCGACCCTAATCGTGCCAAATGCGATGCACGACGGGACAAATCCTGTGTGGGAGGTTTTCGCAATCCCAACTGCTGTTCTATATCGACCAGACAAAGAGCAATCGCGCTCATAGAGGATGCCGAAGATGCAATTCCGGTTGAGTGCGGGAAGGTATTCGCACTTCGGAACTCCAACTCGAAATTCGACAAGTAGGGCATTTCCGGAAGTAATCGGACCAAATAGTTAGCTACTTTTCCCTCGAAACTCTCATTCCGCTTTCCATCGAACCAATAAGCAACTTTCAAATCCTCGGAATCCGACACCGGTTCATCAAGCCTCCTGTAACGAAGTTTTGTTTTGGTGACCGAATTCTTCAACGTCAAACTCAACGACGGATTGTTTGGTAACTGTTCACCATGTTTTCCCCAATATTTAATCAAGGCAATATTTGAAGGACTAACCCACGTAGTCTCTTTCCAGTCACTCTTCTTATCAGCCATATGAAATCATTTCGTTAAACGGAAGAACGGTTTCATATCCCCGCTCTCCAAACCATTTTCTCACTTCCTCTTCCGACCACTTAGTCGCTGCCAGAATGAAATCGCCTCCCCATGCTCCCAACGACTTGATACACCCCTCAAAGTCGGAAAAGAGTCTTTCCTTCACAGGAATCTGCCTTGTCATTCCGGCGATCAGCTTTTCATGCTCATCCATTAAGGTGCAAAAGCTATCCAAATCATCAGCCGCCACAGCTTCGCCTGCAATCGACGAAATCCGATCCAGTATCATTTCGTCAACACTCAACCCGGCAAATGCGTTTACTGCGTGCTTCGAATTTTTCTTTTCATTCAGGTACACCAACCACAAATTAGCTCTAAACGAAGGCCTGAATTTCGCGGAAATTACTTCTGGCAAATCATTCACCCTCCGGTACAAAATCGGGCCTTTCGAACGGGCACACGCTACATCATAACCGGAACTTTGAAAGACCTGCCCATTCAGCCGAAACGGGTCACATTTGGCCCAATCGGCAATATTCGAAACCAATGAACTACTGGAACCCAATCCCCATTCGGGAAGAAATTCAAAGGTCGACCTGGCCTGCAAAGCTTCTTCCTTTTCCAGGAAACCAGCATGCAGCGTTCGGGCAGTCAGGAAAAGTTCCTGCAAAACACCGGCTTTCTGGCTATCTGTAGCTGAAATAACATCCAATTCGGGTAAACTAAAACGCGCTTCGAACCACTTCCCGGAAGGCGAAATACTTTCCCATGACAAAACGCCGGGCTCGTTTCCTCCAGCAACCTCAAGGTATTGCCCCAATTTGGACGGAAGAGCCAACGCCTGCGCACCACGAAGCACAGCATATTCACCCGTCAGCAACAATTTGCCGCGGGAATAAAAAACTCTTGTGTTGGTTGTTTCAGCCATTGGTATTCCTGATGTGGTTCAGGTATTTTTCTACTTCTGCGTAAGCGATGTTTTTATCACTGAAATATTGCGTGCATCTACTTTTTTCCTCTGTCGTTGCACCTAACTGATTCAGAATGTTGGTCAGGTGCATTTTCATGTGCCCCTGTTGAATACCTACAGTTGTCAGCGATGCAACCGCCGCAAAATTGTTGGCCAAACCAGCTGCCGCTGCAATCATCATCAATGTTTTTGCATCGGGATTGCCTAACAGATCCAAAGCCAACTTTGATATTGGATGCACCTTTGTCAAACCTCCTACTGTTCCCAAAGCCAACGGCAAGCGAAGCGTGTAACGAAAACGGTTACCGTCGATTTCGGCAAACGTCAGGCTGCGGTAATTTCCATTAGAAGCCGCAAACGCATGACCACAAGCCTCAACCGCCCGCCAGTCGTTTCCGGTAGCTAACACAACAGCGTCTACGCCGTTGTAAATGCCTTTATTGTGCGTTACCGCCCGCGATACATCCAATTGTGCAATGCGACTGGCCATTTCAAATTTCCGGGCAAACTCTTCCGGTTGCAACTTTCCGCTAAACGGGGCCAGTTCGTCAACATCACATTCGACCCAACACTCCACCAGGCTATCCGGTGTATAATTCGATAAAATCGACATGATGACACTCGCCTCGCCTTTTGTTTCTGAGTTATTCAACTCATCTACCAAAACCCCGGCCATGGTTTCCAGACACGAATTGATGAAATTTGCGCCCATCGCATCCGCCGTTTCAAAGGCAACATCTACCTGATAGTAATTGGCCAGCTCGTTGGTTTTGTCGACCAATTCTACTGCGATGATTCCACCGCCCCGCTTTCGCATGCGAGCCGTTAAATCATGCGTGGCAGCCAGCATTTTCTTTTTCAGAAACGGAAAAGCAGCCTTCAAATCTTTCGATTCTCCGGACCAGGAAAAATGCACCTGCCCTTTTTTGACCATTCCGGTTACGCGGGCCTGAAAACCACCTCGCGAAGCCCAGAATTTGGACGCTCTGGACGCAGCTGCAATTACCGAACTCTCTTCTATCACCATCGGAACGATGTAAGGTTGACCGTTCACCACTACGTTGGGAACGACGCCCATGGGCATAAAGAAGTTCGTCAGGAAGTTTTCGCTAAACTCTTCGAAAAGTGATTGAGTAGAGGGATTTTGATGCAAGAAATTATCAAGCACCGACCGGGAAGCCTCATCAAGTTCCAGCCGGTCCCATATTAAATCGATTCGTTGCGACCGGTTCAGTTTGGAAAAACCACTGATAATCCGTTCGTTTTTCGTCATTCAGAATGATTTTCGTTAATCCGAAGAAATGCTTTGGCAATACGCAAACCTTTCAACTGGGCTTCCACATAATTTCTCAGCACCTCATATTCCCCCTGGCTGTATTTCAGAAAAGCAGAAGCCTGCGCATAGATGGCGGGCAATTTCGATTTTCCCGTTAGGTAATAACCATCGAGGAAGTTCTGTACGCCGCCAGAAATAATCAATTGTCGGCACTTGATTTCTTCACCTCTATCCACTATTTGATTCACCGCATCGAGCATCTGATCCGCGGACACACCGACACGCACAAAAGGTTCGTACAGCTCTTTGTTCAGGTCGCTGTTGCGCTCCAGTTCGATGCGGGCAAAGTTGGTTCCGCCAAAAGCTCCAAAATCAACCGCTGCCAGCGGAAGTTTTAAAAGCCGGAGTAAACTTTCCGGGCCAAATCCCTGCCCCACTTCTTTCACGATAACCGGGAACTTCACCTGTTCCAGCAAGCGTTCAACCGTTTCAATCGGGGGATGTTGAATGAGGTTTCCTTCCGGCTGCAGCCATTCCTGCATCGGATTGATATGGACAATCAATCCATCAGCACGAAGGCGATCGATGAGCCGGTCGATCTTGTCTGTCTGCTTTTTATCCAGCAACTCTTCCACCTGAGCAATCCCCAGGTTGGTGTAGAGCGGTTGCCCTTCACCGATATCGGCACGTACATCAAAATCGGAGAAATAGGTATCGTCATCGAGCAACTTGCGACAAGAGCCTAACCCCATTCCCAGGCCAAATTCGCCACAAGCACGAGCCAGGTTATGGTTGATGGTATTGGCAAGCTTGGTACCGCCTGTCATGCTCGAAACCCAAACCGGAGCTTTCAGCTTTTTTCCGGCAAACGGAATTTCTTCCGGTTCGTCTGCCGGATGTCCTGACAACATCGGTTCGTAGAAGAACCGCTCATCAGCAGCTATTCCGTTCATCTGCGACTGAAAAGCGAGTTTAATGTGATCCAGTTTGCGATCGGCGCCCATGGTGCTTATCTGATTTCTTTGGAAAACAGTTTACGATTTTAAGACATAACGACCAATGACCATCCTCAGAATTTCGGAAGTTCCTTCTCCAATCTGAAGCAAACGCTGGTCACGATAGAAACGCTCGATGTGATTTTCGCGAAGCAGACCGTAAGCTCCATGAACCTGAACGGATTCATCGGCTACAAATTTGGCTACTTCCGAGCAATACAGTTTCGACATCGCCGCTTCTTTCCCGAAAGGTTTTCCGGCATCTTTCAGCTGGCAGGCACGGTACAACGTATTTCTGGCCAACTCAATGCGCATGGCCATTTCAGCCAGTTTAAACGAAACCGCCTGGAATTCGGCAATCGGCTTACCAAACTGCTCGCGCTTTTTGGCATGCTTCACGGCCATTTCAAAAGCGCCCTGCGCCAGACCAAGTCCCATGGCAGCAATCGACAAGCGTCCTCCATCGAGTGTGGCAAGCATAATCTTGATTCCTTCGCCACGCTTACCCAACATATTTTCTTCCGGTACACGACAATCGGTAAACTTCATTTTGCCGTTGTCCACCGAACGCCACATCAGCTTTCCTTTCACCGGCCAGGTTTCGTATCCGGGCGTTTCGCGGGGAACTAAAATAGCTGTCAGCTCTTTTTTTCCATCCTTTTCACCGGTAATGGCTTGTAAGGTAATACCGGAAGCAATTTCCGATGCGCTGTTCGTGATAAACATCTTGGAGCCGTTGACAACCCACTCGCCGTCGACCAGTTCGGCACGCGATGCCACCCCTTTGGCATCGGAGCCCGCTGTTAACTCGGTTAATCCAAATGCCCAAAGTTTCTCACCGGTACACAAACCCGGGATATATTTTTGCTTTTGTTCCTCTGTTCCGTACGAATAGATAGGTGCAATTCCCAGCGAATTATGGGCAGCAATGGTCGCTGCCGGCGAGCTGTCCACTCGAGCCAATTCTTCCACTGCAATAATGTACGACAACGTGTCGAGTCCCTGGCCACCATACTCTTTGGGAATGGCAATTCCGAAGAGTCCGGCTTCACCCATTTTGCGGGCTAAATCAACAGGAAAATGCTCGTTTTCGTCATGCTCAATTGCAACAGGATGAACCTCCTTCTCTGCAAAGTCTCTGATTCGCTTACGATAGTCTGCGTAGTGCTTGGGCAATAATTCGTCCATAGTTAAATATCCTCCAGAATAATTAAAGGCATTTCGTCAGTTACCTGGCTACCAACCTCTACAGCAATGGATTTAATTTTTGCTGCTCGGGGCGATGTAACGTGGTTCTCCGATTTCATCGATTCGATCACCAGCAATATCTCCCCTTTTTTGATGATTTGATTATGTTTGACTTGAATATCGATAATCTTTCCGTGTAGCGGCGATCGAACTACCGCTTCGTTTTCTGCCGTTTCCGGCTCTTCTCCGGCTGCTTCACCATGATAATCCTCCAACAAATCCGGACTGGTCAGATGAAAATGAAATCCATCTGAATCAATCCATTTTCCGGCTACCGGATGATTAGACCAGAAAATTTCGTGATTCTTCCCATCCAGCGAAACAGTTAAGCGCTGCGTATCCGTTTCCTTTACTGAAACGGAAAACGTTTCGCCTCCGTTCTGCAACTGAAAACTGTTTCTCTTCCGGGAATGAAAAGTAACCGAAAAAAGTTGGTCGTCAATAGCTATTTCGACCTGATTTTTTACGCGATGAAATCCAACCTGTTCCCAGGTATCAACCGCATTGTTTTGCTTTCGCAGAAAACCAAGATACAGATAGGCTGCCAACAAAACATCCCGTGATACATTATCACGATTTTGCTGTAAGCCATCCAGATGTTCCTGCAGCTGTTCGCTAATAAAGGCGGTATGTATATCGTTGTTGACAACCGAAGTTTCTTTCAACAAATGTTTCAGATACAAAAGATTGGTCTTCGGGCCATGAACCGACAATTCATTCAGTGCCAACTCCATCTTCGCCAATGCGTCGTTTCGGTTTTCACCATAAGTAATAATCTTGGCAATCAACGGATCGAACTGGCTGCCGGCTTCATTGTCCCCATCCAAATCGGTCTCCAGCCGGACACCATTTCCGGGCAACCGGTAAAAATTAACCGGTGCAGAAGACGGCGCAAACGCTTTTTCCGGGTCTTCGCGATAGACGCGAACTTCGATGGCATGTCCTTTCAGCGAAACATCACTTTGGCTGAACGATAAAGGCTTGCCGGAAGCAATCCGTAATTGTTCCCGGACAATATCAATCCCCGTTACCTCTTCGGTAACCGGATGTTCGACCTGGATACGCGGATTCATTTCCATGAACCAGAAACGGCCGTCGGGTTCTACCAAAAACTCAACGGTTCCGGCACCCGAATAGTTGGTTTCCTTCCCCAGCGTTAAAGCCGCATTCAGGAGTTGCTCCTGCACAGCTCCCGGAAGATTGGCAGCAGGTGCTTCTTCCACAATCTTTTGGTGGTTCCGCTGCAGCGTACAATCCCGCTCAAAGAGATGTACCAAGTTACCATGACGATCGCCCAGAATCTGCACTTCGATGTGACGGGCCTTTTCGACGTAAGGCTCAACGTACACTTCGCCGTTTCCAAAATAATTGGCAGCAGCACGCGATGCCTGCGTAAGTTTTTCATGCAGCTCATCAGCCGAACCAACGATCTGCATTCCTTTTCCGCCACCTCCATGGGAAGCTTTAATCAACATCGGATACTCCAGCGATTTGGCTTCGCCATTTAACTGTCCAGCTTCGAGGGTTTGACCGAGTAAAACCGGAATATCCAGTTTTTGAGCAAACTGCTTGGCTTCCATTTTATTTCCCATCAGCCTCAACACTTCGGCATCGGGACCGATAAAAATAATTCCTGCTTCACCACAAGCTTCCGCAAAACGGTAATCTTCCGAAAGGAAACCATATCCCGGGTGAATAGCCTGTGCCCCGGATTGAACCGCCGCCTGAATCATCTTTTCGATATTCAGGTAGGTATCGTTCAGCGAACCTTCTCCGAGCGACACCGACTCATCGGCCTGGCGAACATGCAGCGCCCCCACTTCCTCCTCGGAGTAAACAGCGACGGTGGAAATGTGCATGGAACGCGCTGCCCGGATAATCCGAAGCGCAATTTCACCGCGATTGGCGATTAATATTTTTTCCAGTCTCTCCATCATCAAGGCCAGTCGGGAGTTCGTTTTTCTAAAAATGCAGTAATGCCTTCCTGAGCTTCGGGAGTCACTCTAACCTCCGCCAATAGTTCTGGCATTTGCTTCATATATTCATCCATCGAGGTTCCGTCCGATAGTTCATTGATCAACTGTTTGGAACGGACCACAGCGCGAGGTCCACCTTTCAACATCTGCTCAAGCAACTGAAGGATGAACCTATCCATATCTTCTACCGACTCGAAAACCCGATCGGCTAAACCATTTTCATATGCCTCGTCCCCATTGAAATGTCTTCCTGAGAAAATCAATTCCTTCAGCCGCGAAGCTTTCATACGTTTCATCAGCAAAGGCGTAATACTGGCGGCTACCAGTCCAAGTCGGGTTTCACTCAACGAAAAGCGGGCATTGGACACTGTATAAGCTATATCACAGGCGGCCAACAATCCGGTTCCACCACCGAATATATTACCGTATGCTGCTCCAACGACTACTTTCGAACTTCGATAGATAGCCATCAACATATTAGTGAGCAAGCGACTATCTTCCAGATTTTCTGCTTCACTCAGTGTTGCAGACTCTTTCATCCAGTTCAGATCGGCACCGGCACAGAACGATTTTCCTTCACCGCGAATTACCACAAAACGGTAGGAAGGCTGTTCCTCCGCCCATTGAAAAAAATGGTGCAACTCAACAATCATCTCACGGTTGAGCGCATTATGTACTTCACTTCGGTTTAACCAGAGGTTCAACGTTTTTCCTTCCGGTTTCACCACCAGGGTTTGGTAATTTTCCATAGATCAATGCTTACGCAAATCAATCAGGTTATGCAAATACAGATTTCTCTGTTCATCTCTTTTTATCAATCCATTCAGCACTAAGCCTACATACGGTAAATACCGGTTTTAGGTTCACCAAACTTCCGGTTTAGTGAAACAGAAATAGCCAGTCCCAACACTTGGCGGGTTTCGGTTGGCTCGATAATGCCATCATCCCACAAACGGGACGTGCTGTACAAAGCACGACTCTCTTCTTCGAACTGGCTGACCAAATCAGGTGCGCCGCTCTTTCCACCTTTCTTGCCGATGGACTGCAACACCTGTGATGCCTGTTCACCTCCCATCACCCCAATACGGGCATTGGGCCACATAAACAGAAAATTCGGGTCATACGCCCGGCCCGCCATTGCATAATTGCCGGCACCATATGAACCACCAATAATCACCGTAAAACGAGGGACATTAGCCGTAGCCACCGCATGAATCAGTTTCGCACCATTGCGGGCAATGCCCTCCTGTTCGTATTTTTTCCCGACAATAAAGCCGGTAATGTTCTGCAAAAACAACAACGGAACCTTCCGGAAGTTGCATAATTCGATAAAATGAGCCGCTTTTAGAGACGCCTCCGATGTCAGGAAGCCGTTATTGGCAATAATCCCTACCGGGAATCCCATTATTTTGGAAAAAACGGTAATAATGGTCGTTCCGTAGCGCTCTTTGAACTCCTGAAACTTACTGCCGTCTACCAGACGGGCGATGATTTCACGCATCCTGATTGGCTTTTTCAAATCAACCGGTGCCAGACCATACAGGTCAGAAGCATTGTACAAGGGAGCTTCCGGAGGTGTTACATCCAATGCCTGCTTGTCGGGCAATGGCAATGTTTCGATGATGCTGCGGCACTTTTTCAATGCATCTACATCATTCTCCGCCAGGTGATCGGCCACACCCGAAATTCCGGTGTGCACCAGTGCGCCACCTAGTTCTTCCGCATCCACATCTTCGCCGGTAGCCGCTTTCACCAAAGGAGGTCCTCCAATAAAAATGGTTCCCTGATTCTTCACCATGATGGTTTCATCACTCATGGCCGGGACATAAGCGCCACCAGCCGTGCACGAGCCCATCACTACCGAAATTTGTGGAATTCCTTCGGCCGACATCCGGGCCTGATTGTTGAAAATGCGACCGAAATCAAACCTGTCAGGAAATAATCTTGCCTGCTCGGGCAGAAAAATCCCCCCCGAATCCACCAGGTACACACACGGCAAATTATTTTGCATGGCAATTTCCTGCGCCCGTATATGTTTTTTCAGGGTTTCATGCACATAAGTGCCGCCCTTCACAGTAGCGTCATTGGCAATAATCACCACTTCTCGACCATGAATCCGACCAATGCCGGTAATAATACCTGCAGACGGAAACTGGTTGTCATACTGATCGTACGCCGCCAAAGTAGAAAGCTCCAAAAACGGAGTCTGCGGATCGATTAGCAAACTGATGCGTTTGCGCGCCGGCAATTTGCCTCTGTCCAGATGCTTTTTCACCGCGGGTTCGTGCTCACGTTCAACGGTCTGACGAAGCGCTTCCCGGTAGGAAATCAGCACATTCTCATACTCCCCAACTTTTTCTTTAAAGTCGGGTGACTGCTCATCTATTTCGGATCTGATCTGTTTCAAAATTTGCCGCAATATAAGAGTTTCATGTCTTAAATAAATATAAATGTTTTTTGTTCAATAAAATTTACATAAAAATGGAACAAAAGGACAGTTTTTTTCAACAGATATTGAAAATCAGCCCACAAATCCGGACATGAGTAACAAATTGACTCAGCCCCCACAAAAAGCAGTAAGCAATGTTAATTTGTTTGGGGATTGCGGACACGCGTTGCCAGCAGGAATATTAATACGGCAACGGATAAAGAAAACATTCCGGCATGATGATAACTTCCGGTTTGCGTTTTACTCAAACTGAAGATAAGCGGAGCAATGGCGCTACCAAAAACAATCATCGACATGTTGAAACCGGAAATGGCACCGAGGTGCTTACGACCGAAATAGCGGGGAAATGCTACTGCAGAAAGCACGCTGTACATGCCACTCAACGTTCCGTTCCCAACGATTAGAACATAGTAACTCCAGCCATTTCCAAGCAAAATCAATCCGATGGAAGAGAGAATTCCTCCCAGTGCCATAATCAAGAGCAGGTATTTCAAGCGAATAAAATCGCTGATGTAGTTACCGCCGATAGAAACGATAATCGAAATAAGTGTAGCCGGAAGAAAAATTCCCAGCGCTTTCGTGTCGTCCATTCCTGCTGTGTGAAAGATGGACAAGATGTGGAAAGTCAAACCTGTAACGAAAAAACCATTAAACGTTGTAGCAATAGCAACGCCCCAGAAAGCGGTGGTTTTTCTCGCTTCCTTTAACGTGAATTGCTTCCGGTTTTGCTGCAATTGCTCCTTTTCAGTCAACGGTCGTGGATTTTTTCCATCAGGAACCAACCCGCAGATTTCCGGATTATCACGGTAGAAAACCAACACTAAAACAGCAAAAAGCACCAGCAGAACTGCCAGCCAACGCCAGGTACCATACCACTCGAAACGACCGATTCCCCATGCCAGAATCAGCGGTGACATGGAAAAACCGAAGCTCACAAACGCGCTACTCAATGCATTTGCCAAGCCCCGTTTTCGGTCGAACCATTTCATAATCATGTTGCGCGACGACATCGTCATCACTCCCTGCCCCGAGAAACGAATCAGGAAAAAGAGCAGGCTCATGATAAATACGGCAAAATAGGACAACGGTAAAAACGAGAGTCCCTTTCCAAGCGAAACGATTGCCGGAGAGAACGATGCCAACACCAACGCCAATGCAAGGGTAAGCGTTGCTCCTCCCATGACCAGACGTACACCATACCGATCGTACCATTTTCCCGCCAGGGTGAGAAACAGAGAACTGCCAATGGTGCCAAACATATACGCCAGGCTGATTTGATCGCGGGATACGTTCAACTCACCAATCAGATGGTCGGTGAAAACTGAAACGCCCATCGTTTGTCCCGGGACACTGAACAAAACACCCAACGTTCCCATGGTAACAACAAACCAACCATAGAAAAAAGGCCAACGATCGACCCGAAAAGGAATTTTTGCGTAGTTCGGCATAAGAAAGAAATTAAGATGCAAAGGTATAGAATCGGATTTCTTACTGACATTTTTTTCCACCTTCGGACTCAGCTTTTAACGAAAGTTTTAAGTGGAACCGTTCTGCCCCGGGGATTTTTCTTGTCCGACTCATTTCACAATTCTCCTGACGGGCTCTAACATGTCTGGTAAAACATCCTTTATTCGTACCATAGGAATTAATGCAATTACCGCTCAAACGATAAATACCTGCTTTGCCCGTCACTTCTCATTACCTAAAATGCGCATTTTTACTGCCATTCGAATTAGCGATGACCTGATGAACGATCGGAGTTATTACTTTCAGGAAGTGCTGACGATTAAAGAGATGATAGATAAATCCCATAACGAAGCTCCCAATATTTATTTGCTGGATGAGATTTTCAAGGGAACCAATACTGTTGAGCGGATTTCTGCGGGCAAGGCTATTCTTTCCTCTCTAAATCAAAACAACCATATTATTTTTGTCTCGACCCATGACATCGAACTGGCCGATTTACTGAAAGAGGAATATGAGCTATTCCACTTCAGCGAAATCATCAACCAACAATCCATTGATTTTGATTATAAACTAAAGAATGGGAAACTGAAAAACCGGAATGCCATCAAAATTTTACAACTCAATGACTATCCGAAAACAATCATTGAAGATGCCATGACGATATCTCATGAATTGGATAGAAAAGCACAGATAGCAAAGAAACTGGAAGGCTAATAACACGCTACAACATGGAAAAAATTGAAAACCCAAAGCTCCGATTTAAGCATTTGGTAAAAAAAACAGCTAATTATTCACACCTATTAGTAAATACTAGAGTGGCTCAAAACCATACTTTAATTTTGCTATACTCGAGTCTTTCGCCACTATCTTCTTGATTTTTTTAAAAACCAAACGCAACCTCTTAGATTTTCTATCTCTAGCACTCGTAGATGTGTCCCATGTTATTTGATGTTCAATTCCATTTGTCCTAAATCGAAGAAAATAGCTTTCATTAGGAGAAACTTGGAATTCATCTTTAGGAATATAATATGAGTCGTATTCAGATATGTTATTTCTGTTAATTAGTCTCCATAATTGTTCCAGTTCCTCATTCGAAAATCTGAATTTGACAACTACCGAGTCAGAGATACCTCCTGTTCTGAATGTAAATGTGTCATTGTAGCTATTTACTTTTTTAGTTCTCGCCAAACCATACTCTGCATAAATAGCAAAATCCTTAGGCATCTCAGTACGACAACTATAAATCACAAACATAACACACAAATAGACACTTAGCCGCACCAAATTCTTAGTAATGTACATTCTTTTAGTCGTTTAAGTTTTGTTCTTACCCTAAAACCAAGTTAAGTGTGTAAATAATGGCGATACCCGTTAACCCTTGCAGCAACGTAGCCATCGTTTGACTCTTCAACGCTGTAGATGTATCCATATCCGAAAATTGTGAAACCACCCAGAAATAGCTGTCATTCAAATGGGAGACCGTCATCGCTCCGGCACCGATAGCCAGAACTGTCAGCGCTTTGCTGGTTTCGGATGACAATCCCAGAGAACCAAGCAGAGGTGCAACGATAGCCGCCGTGGTGATGATAGCCACCGTTGACGAGCCTTGTGCCGATTTCAAAATGGCAGCGAGAATAAAAGGCAATAAAATACCTACCTGAAAATCAGATAAGCCCGCCCCGATGATATCGCCGATTCCGCCTGCCCGCAGAATCTCTCCAAATGCTCCTCCGGCACCCGTAATCAAAATAATGACACCCGCTTCTTTCAAACCCTTTACGGTCCAGTCAAAATGAGATTCCTTAGCGCTATGTTTCAGCGCAAACGCCAGAATGACTCCCATGAAAAGTGCGATAACCGGATTTCCCATAAAACCAATAACCTGATATATCCAATCGCTCCCGAACGGATGCGTCGGGTACTCTGCGATGGATTTAAGAGCAATTAAAATGATAGGGAAAATAATCGGTGCAAAGGAGACAAGATTACCGGGTAGCTTTTCCGGTTCATCTTCCATTTGAGTCTCTTCTTTTACGACAATACTCACTTTCTTACTGATAAACTTCGCCCAAAAGTACCCAGCCAGCGAAACGGGTAACGCCACAATGAGGCCTAATAAAATGACCAATCCCAAATCAGCTTTCAATGCCGCCGCAGCAGCGAGTGGACCCGGTGTGGGTGGGACAAATACATGGGTTGCATATAACCCTGCTGCCAGCGATATGGCAAAAACCACAAGAGATATACCCGATTTTTTACTCAATGCTTTATTTAAACGCGACAAGATCACAAAACCGGAGTCGCAAAACACCGGGATGGAAACAATAAATCCGGTCAGGTTCATAGCCAGCGCCGAACGTTTTTCACCGATCATTTTCAAAATGGTACGGGCAATTTTCATGGCCCCGCCACTCTTTTCCAGATAGACTCCGATAATGGTCCCAAACGCAATGATGATACCAATACTGGAAAGCGTTTTACCAAACCCTTCCGTCAATTTTTTGACGATAACACCGCCATCCATCCCGGATACAAATCCCATAACCACGGCTGCAAACAGCAAAGAAAGAAAGGGATGAATATTGAATTTGGTTGTGGCGATGACAACCAGGAAAATGACAAGAATTAAAGAGATTATAATTACCATATGAATACCGTTAATGTCAGTGGCTTTTAAAGTTACCAGAATTCTTTTATTGCTCTTCTTTAATTGGTGAAATTGAAGAACTTGTTACAACTAAAGTATCGTCTATTTCGACCTAGTTATCATCTCTGACGGTAGCTGGAAATCTACAACTAAAGTATCGTTTATTTCGACCTTTTTCGCTTTTCCATTCTCATAATAAGCTTTATAAATGATTTTTCCGTCTTCAGAATAAATATCCCATTCCCCTTCAGCCTTGCCATTAACATAATAAATACTATTATTCAACCTCCCATTCCCAAAGTAAGTATAATAATGACCTACTCTTACTCCATTGCTATCTCTACCAATGATCACAGGTGTTATTCCGTCATCACGAAACCAATAAATATGATTTATCTTACTAGTCGTATTTTTTATTATTACACCCGAAAAATTCTTATTCTGATCGTCTAAATAAATTTTAATGCTCAAACTATCATTTAACTTAGCTTCGATCTCATGGTTGTTTCCGCCAGGAGTTTCTTTCTTATTATTGCATGAAGAGAACAACAGGATTATTAAAAAAAGGAAAGAAATCTGCAACATATTCTTATTCATGGTCGATGTCTTTTAAAGATTAGGTACTCCATAAATTTAAAATAATTAATTCAATCAGAGTTTTTCTGCAATTACTACTTTCACCATCTGAACTAAAACAGACGAGCACCGTTATCTTGTTTTAAGTAGCATTGAAAAGAGAATGAAGAAGATTGCGACTTTAGGCCCGAAAGGAACCTATTCGGACAAAGCCACGAAAATATTTAGCACTCAATTGAATGAAGAATATGAAATCGAGTACTATCCTTCCATCAAAAAAGTACTGAATGCCATTGGCAAAACGTCCGATTACGGAGTGTTGCCCATTGAAAACCTGACGGAAGGTTTTGTATCCATCGTGCTCGACTACCTGGTAGCGTCCGAATTAAAAATAGCTGCGGAAGTAATGCTCTCCATACGCTTTTCGTTTGTTGGAAAAGCAACAAATATGAAAAACCTGAAGCGTTTGTACGTTCAGTTTGTTGCCAAAGGACAATGTGCAGATTTCATCGATTCGCTGGAAAACGTCGAAATCATTACGACACAAAGCAACATGGAATCACTCGAAAGAGTAAAAGAGAGCAACGATGCAGACGGAGCTATCGTTCCCTTTGATTCCTATTCCGAAACTGAATTCCCCCAAGTAATTGAGAACGTAAACGATTATCCCAACAATTCCACCCGCTTTCTCGCCTTCACGAACAATGTTGCATCGGATGCATATTTTTCCGAAGGAAATCACAAAACTTCGCTGATCGTGATTGATGACAACGACCGGGCAGGATTACTTGAAGGCATCCTTTCCTCCTTTGCCAAACGGAACATCAACCTCACCTCTATCGTTTCGCGTCCAACCGGACAAGCGTTCGGTAAGTATCATTTCTTCATCGATTTTGAAGGACACATCCGGGAAGAGAAAGTGACCGCCGCATTGGATGAGATTAAAACGATGAACAAAGTGAAAGTACTTGGCTCCTATTCGAAATCGGACCTTCTGAAAAAAGAATAGTGCTACCTGTCGATTAGTCCTCAATCAGTTTCTTCGTGTACTCCATCACAGCGTCTCTCTCATTCAGCAAATCATCAAGAGTCGTTCTAACTGCATGGTCCGGAAGAAGCGGATCTCCCTTTTTAAAACCAGAAACGGCGGTTTGGAAAGTAACCCGTGGCAAATTAAAACGAGTCCCTGTTTCCGGCAACGTCAACGGAATGCTGCCGTCGTTGCAGTAAAACGAACCTCCGGACTCTTCACCGATTAATGTTCCCAATTTGTGATAGCGCACCAATGAAAGAAAATGCCCGGTTGTCGACAAACAACCACCATCCATCAGTACATAAATATCCCCTTTAAAAGCATTTTCTTTTGCCGGCCAGGGGTGATACAACGGAGCGATTTCAGGCCTTTCCTCCGGCTGCTCAAAATAGATGAAGTCCGATTTGGCCAGATATGATAATAACTCAGCGCCAAAGAAGGGATGTCCACCTTTGTTTCCTCTGACGTCAATAATCAAATGTTGGATATTTTTCGATTTTATCTCTGCGAATGCGTTTTCCAGAAAGGCAATGTAATCATCAGGGTTGGGAGCCCAAAAACCGGAAACCGTCAGGATAGCTGTACTTTTCTTCTCGTCTGTCTTCAGGTTAACTGGTAATCCGGCAGGAAATCTTTTTGGATATGCTGTCTGCATGGCCTCTTCCAGTTCTTTTCCCGTTAAAGCTTTGACGCTTGTAGTAACTCTCTTTCCGGAAGGGCTACTACACTCCAACTCATATGATTTGCTTTTCCCATTATAACGGGCATACACACGCGAGAAATCAGTGTTAATCTCAAAGTTTTTTGCTGTTTGATTCTGTCCATCCGAGGGAATACAATCCATCAACCGCGCATAAATATCCTTCACTTTTCTCCCGTTGACTGACAGCACCTGCATTCTCTTTTCAACGGATGGAGTTTTCTCATAACTTTTAATAACGTAAACTTTCCCTTCAACAAACCGGATATCCAAAGGAAGAAATCCCGAAGAATCAGCCATCATCCTTTCATACGCTTCTGACAGGCGAATCCCGGTATGCACACAATGAACTTCCTCAACCACCGGAGCAATCAAACGGAAGAATTCATCTTCTGTCATTTCATTTCGAATGCTCGCATAAGCTTGCACAAAAAGCCGGTCAAATTCTTCCTTTGAGGTGTAGAGGTATAGTTGTGGATGCGTTTGTTCCAGCTGTTTTCGCAGAAAACTGAAATCAGATTGCAATTGTGCGACAGAATATCGCTGGTTTGGCGATCTGGTTGGTTCTTCTTCCGCAACAGAACCTTTTGATGGCTTTTCTACTTTTCGAACCTGAACCGGATGAGATGAATTATCCGGAAAATGGAGCTCCCCGGTAATTTGCTGTCTATCGGATGAAACCTTTCCTGCAAAAGGAGTATTCTTAGCCTCAATTAAAAATGTCAGTTGCTTACCATCCAGTCGAATATCACTCAGTGCATCATCCTGAATTTGGTTGTTTTCCTGGTAAAGGAAAATCCGACCAACTGTTGCTCCTTCTTCTGATTCCTCAAAATGCAAAACCATCGTGAGATGATTGCCTGGCATAAATTCGCCTTCCCAATAACCGCTGATTTTATGGAAATCACTGGTTTCCTGCCCATGAAGATTAAAAGACAGAAAAATTATAAAAGCCAGACTAAAAGAAACAGTTAAAACCCTTTGAAGAATTAGGTTATCCTGGTTTGGAAAATTCTTTTTCATGGCTTGTTCGTTTTTATGGTACCAATCTAAAGACTATTCATTCTCCGAATTCGATGCAACATCACCAACTAAATTTACCGACAAAACACTACATTTCAACTAGTTTATCCACATTAAATCAAACAAATCATCACCACATTTGAGATGGTTTGACAACCGGAAAACACATTCTTCACTACTTATTCTGTTGGCATTTCGTTTGAAAACATAAGATGTGCTTTTAAATAATGATTGGAATCCCTTACTTTTATATGGGAAGGGAATAAAGGGGAATAAGTGCACTGAATGTTTCTTCCCGGAAAAGTTCAGGTTCACCGATGAATCAAATATATAAGAGAAAAGTTCCAGATGAGTATTTTGAACAAACGAAATATTGCCCTGCTAATTTGTTTGCTTTCGTTCTCCGGCGTCTCGTTCGCCCAGGGAAATCCGCTCGAACAGCTCAATTTTTTAATCGGAGACTGGATGGGGACAGGAAGTGGATACGGCGACACAAAATCGAAAGTGGAAGTTTCCTTTTACTACATCATGCAGGGAAAATTCATCGAAATGGATGCTGAATCGAGGTTTGCCCCGAAAGGAAAAAATAACAAAGGCCAGTTTCATCAGGAGAAAGGCTTTTTTAGTTACGACAAGGACCGAAAACTGATTATTTACAGGCAGTTTAGCAACGACGGCTACGTCAATCAGTATTACCTGAACGACACCATTTCAACAGCTCATACGCTGGTTTTCGATACGGAAAGAACCGAAGACTTTGTCCCCGACGGAAAAGCAAGATGGATTATCCCAAAAGAGGGAGACCGTCAACTAAGCACCTCATTCAATGTCGCTTTCCCCGAACAGGACTTCGTCAATTTTGGCTCGCAAGAATTGATGAAGAACCCTTAAAATCTGCCGACAAACCGCCTAATCTCATCAAGGATACATCACCCCAACAAGGCCCGCCTCAACCAGTTATCCCTTCAGAATAAGCTCAGCAGATCACCAACTTCATTTGAATATCTACTCCAGATTCGGTATTTTCGAAAATCAAACCTAACTAACTGATTATGTACAAGCTGCTATTTATCTGCATTTTCCTATCCATTACCGGTCTTACTTTCGGTCAAACAAAAAAATCGCCCTCATTTATCGATGAAGAAATTCGAATTCCTGTTCCAAAATCCGAGCTATATGTCCGAATGCGTGGAAATCCGGAAAAACCATTAATCATCAATTTGCACGGAGGCCCCGGAGGATATTCCGGAATTGATATAAAACTAATGGGACCGGGCCTCGAAAGCCATTATCTTATGGCATGGCTCGACCAACGCGGCTGCGGAAAATCACCTGTCAGTTCTGATTCAACTTTGCTCAATGTTTCTCAATACCTCGAGGATCTCAACATTGTTGTCGACACATTAATTAGCCGTTACCAAAAAACAAAAGCAAATCTAATTGGAACTTCCTGGGGCTGCATGTACGGCTTTCTATATGTCCTCAATCATCAGGAAAAGATCGGTGCATATGCTTGCGTTGACGGTAAAGCCAATAGCCAATATCAGAACAGTTCACTTATTGAACACGAACTACGATTGATTGAAAAGAAACTTGGTCAAAATCCATCTCTGAAGGAAAGGAAAACATTACTTACGATGCAAGAAGATTTGCAACGAATTAAGTCAAGTAACTTCGAGAAATTTTACCTGGATGTCAATCGCATTAAACATGAATATCCTCCAAAACTCGGATTCAATGCCTATTTTGCAGATACTTCGAAAATTATCTCAATTAAATCAGTTTTAGCCGATTCTGCTTTGTTGGCTTTAATGAAATATACTCCCAATGAATATTTGGCAATAGGTCCTAAAGCAGAACGGGTCAACAGAGCTTTTCGTAACAATCCGGATTATAACAATATGAATATTGAACCCGATCTGAGGAAAGTAAAAATACCGGTTTCAGTTATTCAGGGGGAAAAAGATTATGTGGTAGGGATAAAACACGCACAATTGATTTACGACGCACTAACAGATTTACCAGCAGATAAAAAGGAGTTGCACATTATTCCAAACACCGGGCATGTACCGGCTATAGAAAATCCGGTAATTCTTAACGAAATACTTAATTCCTTCTTTGGCAAGCATGCCGTCGACTAATTTAGCTTAGTCAAAACTTCGAATTCACAAGATCTTATATCTTAGCAAAAAAGCCTGCCGGCAGGAACACTTCCCTCCGACAGGCTTTCACTATATTTTATGTTCTTTTCTTACCAGGAAAGAACTGTTTCGCCATTATTGGCATCCAGTGTCAGCGTTTGTGTGTTGCCTTCACCTTTTTGCAGGGTCATGGTTTTTCTTCCCACTTTTACTGAGTTCATTCCATCGAAACCGTGCAATACAATTTCGATTTTGTCGAACTTCGAGGCGTAATTTCCTTCAGCTTTGCCAATAGTAATCTTCTTAGCCGTCGGATCGAAAGCGAATTCTCTTTTCAGGAAATGACCATCCTCGTACTTGTAAGTCGTTCCGTCATCTTCGTAATACAAATATCTATTTGGTTCGGAACCACTGTAAATATGCAACCGCAGGATACCATCGCCTTTTTGCGCCGTATTTTGAACGGTCGATTGCATCGGAATAATGGCACCAGCTTTTACAAATACAGGCAAGTCTGACAGTGGCGCATCCACAATGACCGACTGACCCCCATCGTATTTTTTGCCTGTGCTCTTACGGTACCAAACGCCTTTCGGCAGATAAACCCGTCCGAAGTTCTGTTTGCTGGAAACCGGGGCTACGAGAATGGAGGGACCGAAAAGGTATTCATCCTGGAAATCCGGGTTGTAAATATTCTTATCGAACGTATAGTTGATGGCCAGCGACCGTGCGATCGGCATACCCGTTTCGTGCGCTTGATAGAATGCCGAGTAAATGTAAGGCAGCAATTGATACCTTTCATCGATGTACTTCCGTGAAATGGCTTCCACATCTTCCCCGAAAGTCCACGGTTCGTGCGCTCGTGAGTTATATTTCGAGTGACTGCGGAAGAACGGAGTATAAGCAGCGATGGAAATCCAACGGGCAAACAACTTGCGACTCGTCGTTCCTCCCATAAAACCACCGACATCAGCTCCGATGTATGGTACTCCGGCCAAGCCCATAGAGTTAATCAGCCGCGATGCCAACAGCATATGCTCGTCGGAGGCCACATTGTCTCCGGTCCAGATAGCCGAGTAACGCTGTATTCCTGCGTAAGCTGCACGGGTGAGCACCAACGGACGTTTACCATCCATCAGTTTGGTAGCACCCTGATAGGTACTGCGGGCCATTTGCATACCATAAACATTGTGTGCTTCCTCCATCGTTCCCTTGTGGCCTTCCATATCGAATTCCACCAGGTTGGGCACCATATTTCCCCACGAGGCCGGCTCGTTCATATCGTTCCAGAATCCGGTTACGCCGTCTGAAACCAGTCCTTTGTAAAGATTTCCCCACCAGGTCCGAACTTTCGGATTGGTAAAATCGGGGAAATTGCAGGTACCCGGCCAAACATCGGCTGACCAATTGGTTCCGTCGGGATACTTCACAAAACAGTCGTTCTTCAAACCGCTGTCGTAAGCCCAATAGCCTTTTTCCTTCTTCACACCCGGATCGACAATGGTCACGATATGGAATCCCATGTCTTTCAACGAATCAATCATGGCTGACGGATTCGGGAAACGCTCTTTGTTCCACGTAAACACCTTATAGGCATCCATGTAATGAATGTCGAGGTAAATCACATCAGCCGGGATTTTCTTCTCGCGGAACGTGCGGGCCAGGTTCAATACTTCCGTGTCGGGGAAATAGCTCCAACGGCTTTGCTGGAAACCCAGTCCCCAAATAGGTGGCATCTTGATTCGCCCGGTCAGGTCGGTGTATTCCTTCAACAAATCAGCGACCGAATGCCCCCCAAAGAAGTAATAATTCATTTCGCCATCAACCGCTCCAAAACTGGAGAACCGGTTATTCGATGCACCAAAATTAAACGTCGCTTTGTACGTGTTGTCAAAGAATATTCCATAGGTCAGTTGGTTGTGCAAACCAATATAAAATGGCAACGATGTATAAAGCGGATCTCCGTTCGTGGCATAAGCCGGATTGTCGGTATTCCAATCAACGTACGCCGAACCACGACGATCGAGGTTTCCTGTTTTCTCACCAAGTCCGATGAACCGTTCACCGGGCTGCAGCTTTTTGTAACAAGTAGTCCCCGTTCCGAGCCAACTGATTCCCAGCCCCGGATCGTCTTCATTCAGCAACTTACCGTCTTTATTGTAAAAACGGACCAGTACCGGATTCTTATTTACCTCTACCTTTAGCTCACCGGTCGATAACACCAGTTTGTCTTTTTCGTCCTTCACGGAAGTAAATTTCCCCGAAGGCTCTGTAATCACGGCATACGAGGGCGTGGTGCTAAACTCGTTCTGTGTGGCACGAACCCGAACAACCTCGGGGCCATAAACCGTTAACGAGAGTTTGGCGTTGCCCGCCGAAATTAAAACGCCGTGTGGAGTTTCTTTCCAGGAAGTAAAATTCCCAATCTGTACACTTAATCTTCCTGCTGCAAATGATGGCATGCTCATAACGACTGCAAACATAACAGCAAAAATCGTTTTCCGGATTGTCTTCATGTGTTTTAGTTTATTGACATTTGGCAAACTAGACATATTGATTTCTGATACACATCGCATTGACATGTTTCAAAATTCAATATCTCCTTAATACCAGTATTCTCTTTTTCAGTGATAAACACCGGTAATATTCCACTAAGTTGTTTGGTAGGTAGTTGGATGTGCCAGTTCTGAGGATCAAAATTAAGGCTTTGGCTGAATTATCTTTCATAATTTTAAAGAAACCTTTTCATGTGAGCCACACAAATACGCGGTTATTTTTCAAATGTATGTACAAACGGGTCGGTTCTCCTCGAATGTCAAAACAGCTTCAATTGCCCGTCATCCAGGTTCTTCCTCGATTTCTTATTGTCATCAAACACTGTTTGTCCGCCAAAAGCTTTCGACTCTTTTCGTTCCCGCTCAATATACTTTTCAAACTTTTCGGTATCGGGAACAAAATCCTTTTCAAGTTTGAATAGTAAGTCAGAAAGTTTTTTGATGGAAGCCTTCTTTTCGGTCTCCCCGATTTTTGCTCTATGAACAGCATCCTGCAGAAAATGGATCGATTCATCATAAACAGTAGTTTGCACCGGGAATGGGTGGCCATCCTTTCCGCCGTGTGCAAATGAGAAACGAGCCGGATCACGAAAGCGTGAGGGAGTTCCGTGAATCACTTCACTAACCAACGTAAGCGATCGAAGTGTCTTAGGACCGAGCCCCTGCAGCAACAGAAAATCATCGAACTTTTTGAACTGATTCTCATAGGCCATGGCCAAAATCGTTCCTAAGCGTCGCAAATCAACATCCCTCAATTTGACATCATGGTGGCGGGGCATCAAAACCTTTCGGATTTCGGGTAACATCCTACCGGGATTTTCGTTTCCCACATTCAGAATGCCTTCGCGGGAAGAAGCAGCTTCATGCGCTGTCAGATTCAGTATCAATCCCTGATTGTGTCCAATAACCGATGCATGCGGCTCATCCACAAACGAACTGACTTTTTCCGAAAGCCAGTGATAGCGACGCGCCATGTTATTCCCCTCGTTCATTCCCTGTTGCACTACAGCCCAATTTCCGTTCTGAGTCAGGATGAAAGAATGCAGGTATAATTGAAAACCATCCTGCAGTGCTGTATTGTCCACTTTTGCGGTCAGCTTACTGGTGCGCACCAATTCGTCTCCGTTTAAACCGGTCCGATCACCTATTTGTAATAATTCCTCGGGCGTTTTCCGCGAATGCTTTCCCCGACCTCCGCAGACGTAAATTCCCAACTCTTGTGAAACCGGATTCAGAGCGTGTTTCAATGCGCCCATCACCGAGGTAGTTATTCCTGAAGAATGCCAGTCCATTCCCAAAACAGCACCAAACGACTGAAACCAAAACGGATCACTGATACGTCGCAGAAATTCATCAGGGCCGTACTCCTCAACGATCGCTTCCGTAATAGCAAGTCCCATCGTCCGCATGCGCTCATATAACCATGCAGGTACGCGTCCATAATGAAGCGGCAGATCAGCTTGTCCCGAACGTTTCATTCAACCAACGATTAGATTTAAGACAATAAGACAAAGTTAAGAACGGTTTCGCGTTAAAGCATAAAATTATTCAAACCCAAACACTTTCCTTTAAAATCACCTACAAATGGTCGTTTATAACTCCAAAAACAACAATAAGAAGCAATAATAAATATCCAAACAAGCACCTGAGGAACAATACATTATCATAAAAACCAACAATGATAAACAATACCCCTAAAATGCTTACCAGAACATTAAAAAATTCTGCACAACGCACACAAAAATGACGTTTTTTGGAATCAGCTTCACATAATTCATATTAATCACATAATAATTATATGATTAATCAAAGCGCTGTGAGGCTCGAATTTAAGGGACTCATTTATCTGATTAACTTAACTAATATAAAGTATTGCAGAAAACAAAAGCATCATTAGATCAACAGAACCATATATTAGATAACTCACACACTACATTTATCTATAAAATTAGATTTTCGATAAAACAGGTATTTACTTCTGCCTCATTTAATTCTTAACTTTCATTTGGCTTATTGCTAAGCTTGTTGATTCTCAAAATCCTTTTTCATCCGATCAATCCTCATGGGACTGAAGAGGCGAAGCTATAAATCATAATCAAAATTATAAATTATTCGTATATATTTAATGAGCATGATTTTGAGCATGAATTCTTATGCATAGCCATGTAGCCAAAACAAATGCTCTGTTTTGTATAAAGGATTGACGGAATTGACAGTTGGCACCGCATATTAAATCCTATGCATTGTTACTGTCCAGATTTTAATCTCACTAATAACCTGTAATCCTCATGAAACTTCGTTCTCTCACCTGGGCAGGGTTACTCCTCCTGCTCACAGCCCTGTTTTCATCATGTAGCACTCCACTTAAGAACATTACCTACCTGTACGATTTAAAGAAAGCAGATTCCACACTACAAACCGTTTCACCGGATGTTTACACCATCCATCCCAACGACAACCTCTACATCAGTATTATCAGTGATAATCCTGATGCTGCTTCCTTTTTGAATCTTTCTCAACCCGATCGCAACTACACTTCTGAATCGTCTCTGGAACTCATCACATATATTGTGGATGACCATGGGAATATTGTGCTTCCATATCTCGGGAAACAGCATGTAGGAGGCAAAACCACCAACCAGGTAAGAGATGAATTACAAGAACAGATTGACGGCATTATGGAAAATGCTTCCGTGTTCGTCAAGTTGGTAAACCGAACGATAACTGTCCTGGGAGAGATTAACCGCCCCGGGCAATACCGGGTTAACAAAAATTCGATGACGATATTTGAGGCTCTGGGAACCGCCGGAGACCTGAGCGATTTTGGAAACAGAAAAGATGTCAGGGTTATCAGAGGAGAAGGCGACGAAAGAAGGGTCGTGGCATTAAACCTGACTAGCAGCAATATCACGCATTCAAAATACTTCTACATACTCCCCAACGATATTATTTACGTACAGCCCAAAAACCGCATTTACGGAGCTAAAACACTTCCTTTCGCGACTCTCTTTACGGCAATATCTACCGCCGTTCTACTATATACTTCCTTTAAGCCTTAATCGCTTACTCCATACATAAGGCCCAGAAGGAAATTTGTACTTCCCTTAATAATTTGCCCAACACTTTCCAGAAAAGAGCACATGCATAACGTATGAGTCAGTGTCAATATTTAAGACAATTTCCTCTCTTTTAATCATCTTCTTTTCTCCATTTTTAATAGCTAACTCAATTTTAACATACAAACCTAAATACAATGAAAATAAACAATTACCAAAATCTTGAGCAATTCACACTACCCCAGAAAACAATAAATTATCGAAAATATTTTGCTCTGCTAATCTCTCATTGGAAATGGTTTGTAATAGCAATAATCTTCACTTCTATTGGAATTTGGTTGTACTACAAGTATACCCATCCTGTTTACGAAGTTTCCGCCTCAATACTGATCGAAGAGCAGCAGAACCAAAACCCATTAATCACAGCAGCAGATAAACAGCCTAACGTTTTCCAGGGATTTAGTCTCTTCAATGGAAACCAAAATATTGAGAACCAAATCCAAATATTAAAGTCATGGAGTCTTATTTACAATACTCTTGAGCATTTCGACTTTGAAGTCACCTATTCTGAGAGAGGTTTTTTCAGGACAACTGAATTATATCATGATCTACCTTTTGAGATTGAGTTTGATGATAGACATTCACAACTGATTGATACCAACTTTGACCTTAAGTTCCTATCTGACAATAAGGTCAGAATAAAAACAAAGAGCAGAAAGGCCATCCGTTACGATTATCTAAGAAAGACTGAATTATCCGAACCACATGCTGTAAATAATAGTCGAACATTCGATATTAATGAGCAAATAAAATCTGCTGATTACTCATTCAGAATTATCCCAATTTCATCTCTTCCTTTACAAGGGAGATATCGCATCAACTTTAACTCATTAAATGAGTTAACGAATAAATATTTAGAAAAACTAACCGTTTATCAGGTATCACTAAAGAGCAGTATACTAAAACTTAAAACAACATGTGAGAACACCGAAAAAGGGATTGCCTTTCTGGACATGCTTATGCGGGTCTACCAGGAACATAATTTAAAAAAGAAAAATACTATCGCTACTAAAACTATTTTCTTCATAACATCTCAACTATCAGAGGTTCGCGATTCTCTGAAAGCCTCACAAAAAATAAGAGAGCGGTTTCAAAGTAACAATCAATTACTTGATGTGGGCTACCAATCTCAGCAACTATTGGACCAACTCGTAAAGCTGGAAGACCAAAAAAACCTATTAGAAACTCAACATCAATACTACAAATACCTCGAGAATTACTTACTCCAAAATGGAGATTTGGAATCACTCGTCGCCCCTTCCACAGTGGGCATTGATGCCCCTCTTTTAGTGAATCTACTTCGAGATCTGAACCAACTGAATATCGAATTATCAACCCTGTCAGCGACAGTTCATGATCCGGAGTATCCCAGGATGAGACAACTTAGGATCCAAATGGAAACAACCAAACGTACATTATTGGAAAACAGCAGAAGCATCATGCATCAATCTGAACTGACGCTTCAGGACATTTCCAAGCGAACTGACTTTTTAAGAAAACAGACAAGAAGTTTACCTGCTGTTGAAAGAGACTACGTTAACATCGAGAGAAGTTATCAATTAAACAACAACAACTACAACTTTCTTCTTCAAAAGTTATCTGAAGCACAAATTGCCAAAGCCTCGAACACGCCTGATAATGAAGTCATCGATCCAGCTAGAATTATAGGAGATAAACCGGTCAAACCCAATAATATCAAAACAGGCATTGCTGCTTTACTTCTTGGCATTTTTTTTCCTTCAACGCTCATTATTACTAGAAACGCACTTGACAACAAAGTGCGAACGTTGGATGACCTAAAACTTTTGACAGATTCGCCAGTCTTAGGGCAAATCCCCCATGATGAACAAGTTTTACCTAGTCAAATTCCCCTGCTAGAACATCCTAACTCTCCATTGGGTGAATCGTATCGAGCTCTTCGAACAAAACTTAAATTTATACAAAATGGAAATGAACACAACGTAATTGCAGTGACATCAACCACCGCAGGAGAAGGAAAAACCTTTACAGCTCTCAATCTTGCAGCGTCTTTCGCATTATTGGGAAAGAAAACTGTTTTTTTAGATCTCGATCTCAGGAATTCACGGATAGGGAAGAAAATGGGTTACGAAAGCAATAGAGGAGCGAGCAACTACATCCTCAATGAAATGTCTATCAACGATATAACCTTCAACACTCCACATCCTTATTTACACATCATTCCAGCCGGAAGCATTCCCCCAAATCCGGGAGAGATGTTGGCTGACATCCAACTTGTTGAGCTAACAGCTCTTCTTAAGCAAGAATACGAAACAATAATCATTGATTCAAGTCCACTTCTTGTTGCTGATGTTTTTCAATTCAGTAACCTATGGGATACACTTCTTTTTGTTACCCGTCAAGGAATTACATTGAAACCGGCGGCCAAAAGTGCTTTGCAAGAAATATCTAGCCAAAATACAAATCGCTTAGGATTATTACTTAATGACATATCCATTAACAATCAATTTGACCGTTACAATAATCATTCATATGGTTATGGATATGAGAATAACTACAAGAAAAAAATTAGCAAAGAGCTGAAACCTCGAAGACGCTCACGAAAAACAGAAGTCTAATAACTACTGAGCATCAGCCAAATAAATATCATGGAAAGAATTATATCAAAGATTTTAAAAACAGACTTCAATAAAAACGTTCTGATATTATCTGGTGGTACGGTCATTTCGCAGGTTCTCTTGGTGGCATTTTCACCTATTTTGACACGAATATATACTCCGGATGCTTTTGGCTTGTATGCTGTATTCCTGTCCTTAATAGCGATAATTGGCAGCAACATTTGTCTAAAATATGACTTAGCAATCATGCTTCCAAGGAAAGCTGAAGATGTATATAAATTATCTTACTTGGCGAACTACATAAATATAACTTTGTCCACAATCCTCCTCATCATAATCATCATCGGCCACAATTTCATTATACCGTTGTTACATATTCAACACTCGAATATTTATTTATTCTTTCTTTTACCACTAGCAATATACTTCGTCGGCTTCAACTCCATTCTGGTTAATTTAAACAATCGTTTAAAAAACTACAAACCCATGGCTGTCTCAAACATAGCTAAAAACGGCACCATGATTCCAATTCAAATTTTCTTAAGTTTCTTAAAAGCATTTTCCCTGAGTGGACTCATCATCGGTCAACTCGCTGCATACCTTTCCGGCAATAGAATATTGAAGATAAATTCGTCTTTCAGTTTCAGACAAATGTTCCAACATAAACTGCACGATTTTAAAAATGTCTCTTTGAAATATCGTGAATTTCCATACTACGCATTTCCTGCAGGAATAGCGAACTCAGCTAGTTTGAATATCGCAAGCCTCTTAATGACTTCGATATATTCGATAAGCTTTGTAGGTTTTTTTGCACTCGCATATAGAATCCTCAGTGCCCCCAGTATTCTCATAAGTCGTAACGTTGCCCAAGTTTATTATCAGGAAGCCTGCGAGGAGATTCGAACGAAAGGAAATTGCTATTCAGTATTCAAAAGCACTCTCAAAAAATTGACGATTTTGGCAATTTTTGTTTTCGTCCCATTATTTTTCTCAAGTGAATATCTATTTCCTCTAATATTTGGGAATGAATGGAGTACAGCAGGAACCATTGCCAAATACTTAACTATTTTATCTGGTGTCAGATTCATCGCTTCAAGCCTATCTTATACTCTCAATGTGGCAGAGAAACAAAAATTGAATCTGGTAAACAACTCTTTTCTATTAATTACAAACCTGGTTATCTTCTATCTGGGATACATTTTTAAAATCAATTTTATCGATTTCATAAAGCTGTACAGCTTCGGAATAAGCTTTTTATATTTAATATTCCTTCTTTCATTTTTCCTCATTGCAAAGAAAACACGAAAAATCCCGGAATAAATAATTTACCAAAAGTCAAAATGGAGAATTTCATATCCGTCATAACAACCGTCAAAAACAGCTCCAAATACATAATTGAAATGTTGGAAAGCGTTAAGAGTCAATCACACAATAATTTTGAACATCTAATTGTAGATGACGGCTCTACAGATGACACGGTAAATAAACTGTATGACTTTCAAATCCGGAATACCGACTATCCGCTTAAAATTTTTCAACCAGGCAATATTGGGCGAGGCAGAGCATTGAATTATGCCGTGTCCAAAGCTAGAGCTAATTGGATTGCCATTATCGATTCTGACGATTTATGGCATCCCGAAAAACTTACCATACAAAGTGCGATTGTACAAAACAACAACGTAGATGCACTATTCACTGATACACAACTTTTCAGTTCAAAGTCAGAAATCATTATACACGAAGCTAGCACTCTAAACACATTAGCAATCATAAAACTACACAATCTACTAAAACACAACAGACTATCTCACTCATCAGTTCTTATAAGGAAACAGCTTTGCTGTTATGATGAATCCCGACATTCTCAATTTGATTATGAGCTGTGGCTGCGACTTGCTTCACAGAACAGAATTATTGCCAAAACAAATACAAAACTGGACTTTCACAGAATACACAAGGACCAATCATTTGAAAATACATCAGGGAAGAAATACTATTGGCGTTCCTTCAAATTGAAAAGCAAATACACCTTGTCAGAGCGCCGAATTATTATACTGATGTATAACACTTTTAAGTTATTTTACGACCTCTTCCTACCAAGAAATATTCGCTTAACGGTTAGAAAATTACTTAATCCAACAAACTAACTCATGCTCAACGACTTTACCATCTTATACAACTCTTTTTACTTTACCGTCGCGACCATTGTCTTGTTCTCAATACTGCTATTTTATAGCGACTACAACTACCGGAGACAGACAAATATATTTCTCATCATATCTACCTCTGTGCTTTATATCTTAATATTTGGAAGTAGAGATTGGAATATTGGTAGTGATACATACAGATACATATATACAATGAATAAATTCTCAAGCCTATCTGCACTAAAGCTCTATCAAATAAGAGATTTCGGAATTTATAGCATTTCTGTATTTCTAAATACAATAACATCAAATAAGCAAGCAATTTTATATACCATGGCAATACTTTACATGATACCGATTGCATTTGCATTCATAAGTTTAAAAATGGACCATACATTCTTGTTATTTTTTTGCTTTGTTAGTTTCTTCTTTTTCAAAAGCATGGGGGCAAATATTTTGAAGCAGGGGGTTGCAATTTCATTCTTTCTACTCGCCATTGTACTAATAACTAACAATTACAAACCACACCTACCGATAATATTTATGTCCGTCGCTTTTTTGTTTCACGCCTCAATTCTCATCCCAATAACATTTTTTCTGGTATCTAAGTACATCAAGAAAGTCCAGATACCGCTTATTGTCTACTTACTTGCAATTATACTCTCTTATTTAGATACGGATTTAATCAAACTATTGAATTCAGTTCCACTCTTAAATAAGCTTGTCAATTACCGATTACAAAGCTACATGCTGAGCACTAGCATTGGGATATACAGAACCGGCTTCCGAGCAGACTTTGTAATATTCAATTCGATATTTACTTTGGTCGGATTATATTTCTACAACCAACGCCACATCAAGATATTCTATCCTAACTATAAACGTTTCTTATTTTCATATATTTTAACCAGTTCGGTCTTTTTCCTCATGTTTCATATTCCTTATTCTGACCGCTTTGGTGTACTATCATGGGGATTTATTCCTTTTCTCCTTAGTCCTTTTCTATCTAAGCACGGAGAATACAAATACGGCCCCCTAAAACTATTCGCGTTTAGTCTACTATCGTTTATTCTCCTCAATATCATTTATTTCAAGAACCAAACATAATTTCCTCAGAAAAGTTTAAACATCCCCTTTTAAAACCAACTGAAATGAAGATTGTGATTATCGCGAGCAACGATTTCTCGCTGATTAACTTTCGTAAGGAGCTAATCCTGGAGTTTCGTAACCGCGGCTTCGACATCGCTGCTGCTGCCCCACCTGAACTTCCGATTGTCCGCCGGGAGTTGAACCGACTGGGTATCAAATACTATCCACTCACACTCAGCAAAAATGGAAGGAATCCGTTCAGAGACATACTTTTCTTTTTCTCCCTGTTGCGTATTCTCATAAAAGAAAAACCCGACTACCTGCTAACATATACCATTAAACCTGTTATTTACGGGAATCTGGCAGGCCGTTTTTTTAAACATCTGAAACGCTATTCTATCATATCAGGTCTGGGATACATAGCCAGCGAAAATGAAGTCAATTCCAGAAAACTGGTATTGCGTATTATCGACATTCTCTACCGTGCAAGCCTAAAAAATATCAATGGATTGTTCTTTCAGAATTACGAAGATGTGGCTTTCTTCCTGAAAAAGGAATACATCAATTCACCAGCCATAGCACAGGTAACCATGGGTTCGGGCGTTAACACACGGTACTTTACCCGGGAACCGCTACCTTACCGGGCCTTCCGTTTTCTCCTTGTTTCACGACTTTTACGCTCGAAAGGAATTGCCATTTACGCTGATGCAGCAAGAATAGTAAAAGAAAAGCATCCGACCGTGGAATTCGAAATACTTGGTGGTTACGACTTAAGCTGTGAAGACGCCATCACCCCTGAAGAGGTTCAGAACTGGGAACAGGAAGGCCTTTTTCACTACCGTGGGACAACCAGTGATGTTAGGCCATACCTGAAAGATTCGACTGTTTTCGTGCTTCCCTCTTACTACCGTGAAGGGATTCCCCGCTCGATTATGGAAGCGATGGCCACAGGGCGCCCCATCATCACCACCGATGCCATTGGCTGCCGGAACACGGTGAAACACGGACAGAATGGACTCCTTGTGCAACCGCGCGACGTGAAAAGTCTGGCCGACGCTATGATTTACATGGTGGAACACCCCGAAGAAGTGAAAGTTATGGCGGACAAAAGCAGACAAATGGCCGTGGACATTTTCGAGGTAACCGAAGTAAATAAAGTATTGCTTGAATACATGAATCTAGGAGTACATGTACCGGTATCTGTTCAAACCTTTGCTTGATTTTGTGCTGGCATTGATTGGTATTATCCTGTTAAGCCCGCTCTTCCTCATTATACTCGTCTGGTTGACTATCTCGACCAGAGGCAACCCGTTTTTCAATCAGGAACGGCCCGGTAAAAAAGGAAAGCTATTCCGGTTGTACAAGTTCAGAACCATGAACAACAAACGGAACAAAGAGGGTGAACTGCTGGCCGATCACCTGCGGGTAACCCGTACGGGCAATTTTCTTCGAAACTCTTCGCTCGACGAAATTCCCCAGTTACTGAATGTATTGAAGGGTGAACTGAGTTTAATTGGTCCCCGCCCACTGCTGAAACAATACCTTCCCCTTTACAACGAACGCCAGGCAAAACGTCATGATGTAAAACCAGGGATTACAGGCTGGGCACAGGTAAACGGAAGAAATGATCTAAGCTGGGAGGAAAAATTCGAATACGATGTATACTACGTTGAGCATCTGTCGCTCAATCTTGATATAAAAATACTTTACCTCACCATTACCAAAGTATTCAAAAGGGAAGGAATTTATGCTCCTCACCGCGAAAGAATGGAATATTTTAAAGGAACCACCACATGATAACTAAAACACTAAAGGCCGGAACCGAATCTGATTTTCGGGAATGGCAAAGGTTATGTGCGAATATAACCGACTGCGACATTTGTTTCTACCCACAATATTCCTTGCTGAGTGAAACAAATGACGAAGGAGAAGCAACCTGCTTTGTTTATCAAAAAGATGACCGTGATTACATCCTATTTCCCTTCCTAAAAAGAAAAATCAACAACATAAGTCTATTCTCCCAACTCAGAGAAACTTATTACGACATTGTATCGCCGTATGGCTATGGAGGCTATCTAAAAAGCGATTCTTGTACCATTCCGATGGAAGATTTCCTCAAGGCCTTTCATCAGTATTGTCAGGAGCAACACATTGTTTCCGAGTTTGTGCGTTTCCATCCCTGGTTGAAAACACACGAAGGTTGCGACACAGAAATAGATGTCAGCTTATACAATCAGGTCGTTGCCATCGACACGGCCAAAACAGCTGAAGAAATATGGAGCGACTTCGATAGAAAATGCCGCAACCGAATCCGCAAAAGTGCCAAGGAAGGAGTCACCATCGAGATAGACAGCTCTCCTAAAGCAATCGAGCTTTTCTTGCCACTATACACCGATACCATGTCTCGAAATGAAGCGAATCTTTACTATTATTTCTCAAAGGATTACTTTCAAAACATGGTGAAACTGCTGGACGGTAACATCACCTTTTTCCACGCCTGCCTTAACCATGAGATTATTGCATCGATTCTCGTTATTACCGGTGGTGCATTTGCCAATGCTCATTTGGCCGGCACAAATACAGCCTATCTTCATCTCTCGCCCATGATGGCTCTCTTTCATGAAGCCGCCATTTGGGCCGGTAAGCAAGGTTACCGTTACTTCATATTAGGAGGTGGCCGGTCATCTTCTCCGGACGACAGCTTGCTGAGAATGAAGACCAAATTTGCCAAAGAGACGATTTCGTTTCACACGGGAAAAAAGATCCACATACCCGATGTTTACAAAGAATTATCGCACCTGAAAAAAATTCATATCCAACAAAACAAACTGGATATTCTCCATACAGAATATTTCCCCGAATACCGAAATATTCGCTTCCACTCACCTACTTATTCATCTGCATTATAAAAACCGATAGTCGTATGGAACCAGAGAGAGATAAGAATTGTCAGTTTGCACATGCTGAGGAGATGTTTGCCAAAGACCCCATCGGGTTACGAATCAACTTAGCTATAGTTGCTTTTCTACGGAAAATCAAATTTTACTTGTATTTCCGCAAGGTCAAATATTTTCTGGGATTCCGAACCCATTATTCCGGAGCATCTGCAACACCCAGGTTCATTGCTGAGCCTAAACCGCAAGTAGTCAAAAAACCGACGGGCCCGTTGAAACAGGGTGATTGGGTAAGAATCAAATCGAGAGAAGAAATACTGAAAACCGTTGACGAGAACAACAAACTGGAAGGATGCGTCGTCATGCCCGAGATGTGGCAGTACTGCGGCACCGAAACCAAGGTAGTCAAACGCGTTGAATACTTCCTCGACGAAGCCAACTACAAAATGAGGAAGATGCGAACCACTGTTTTACTGGAAGGTTTGCATTGTTCCGGGAAAATGCCCGGCTACAAAGCAGTATGCGACCGAAACTGCTTTTTCTTCTGGAAGGAAGCGTGGCTGGACAAAATCGATGCACCAGTAAACGAAAAGCCGCATAACATAGACGCTAATCAACAAGCAGAGCAAATCGAAACGAACACAAACCTCAACAGATAAGCACAATGGAGAACAAAATATGGTTGTCATCTCCCCATCTGAGCGGCCATGAATTGCAATATATCGTCGAAGCAATTCGGACCAATTGGGTGGCTCCTTTGGGCCCCAATGTCGATGAATTCGAGCAAGTGTTGGCCCGCTACAACCAGGTACAGGATGCTGCAGTGCTAAGTTCAGGTACTGCAGCATTGCACCTGGCGTTGATCATAATCGGAGTAAAATCCGGCGATGAAGTGATTGCCTCCTCTCTCACTTTTTCCGCTACCATTAATCCGATAATTTACCAGTGCGCACATCCGATTCTAGTAGAAAGTGAACCTCAAACATGGAATATGAGTCCGGATTGGCTGGAAACAGCCATTAAAGCCCGCGTGAAAAGAGGAAAGAAACCCAAGGCCATTATTCCCGTGCATGTTTACGGTATGCCGAGCAAAATGGAAGAAATCATGGAGATTGCGAATTACTACCAGATTCCGGTAATAGAAGATGCAGCCGAAGCATTGGGCAGTCGCTACAACGGACAAGCGCTTGGTTCAATAGGTGCAATGGGAGTTCTCTCATTCAACGGGAATAAAATTATCACCACTTCCGGTGGTGGAGCGCTTTTGTCAAACGACAAAAAATCGACAGCCAAAGCCCGATTCCTCTCCACGCAGTCCCGCGATCCAGCTCCGCACTATCAGCACAGCGTTATAGGTTATAATTACCGGATGAGCAATGTAACAGCAGGCATCGGACTCGGACAAATGGAAGTCATCGACCAACGTGTTGTTCAGCGACGAAAAAACCAACTATTCTATCGGGAACTATTTTCCGGTATACCGGGAATATCCTTCCAGGAAGAGCCGGATAATCGATTCTTCTCCAACTATTGGCTGACAGCCATTACCATCGACGATCGTCAGACCGGGGGCATTACCTGTGAAATGCTGCGAAAAGCATTCGCAGCCGAAAATATCGAATCCCGACCGCTCTGGAAGCCGATGCACCTGCAGCCTGTTTTCCGGAGATATCCGTTTTATGGTGATGGAACATCAGAAAGATTATTCCGCAAAGGGCAATGTCTACCCAGTGGTTCCAATTTAACCGACGGAGACCGGTTACGTATAGCTGGTGTGATCAATCGTTTATTTGACAGGAAAGAGACACACCATACCGCTATCCCATCCCAAAATTCAGAATCAATAAGATAAAATTGAACAATCCGACCAACTATAGTATGAAATTAGACACCGACTCTTCAACTGATCGAAAGTTCTAACGAATTAACAACTAATACTCCCCTCCTCAGGATAATGCAAAAAACACCCTCATTATCTAATTTAAGTTACCTAAATTACTATGCTTCGCCTACTCCAAAAATTCCTGGTCCGACACATTGTCCCGCGTGGTCTGGTGTTAGTCATGGACCTGTTCGTCACTGCTATCAGTTTCGTTCTCGCTTATCTCCTCCGGTTCAATCTGGATCCCGCCGTTGTTGATATACAACGGGCAACGAGTCATTTCCTGGTTGCTCTTCCGGTTTACATCGGAGCCTTTCTGTTCTTTGGTTCATTCAGTGGAATCATCCGACATACAACTATTCAGGATGCTGTTAAGCTGGTTTTGGCCATGTCAACGGGAGTCACTACCCTGTTGTTCCTGTCCACTGCCGCGCGAACTTTTCCGGATATGAAATTCCTCGTGATTCCCTATTCAGTTATACTGATTCACTATTTCACCACCACTGTTTTATTGGTGGGAAGTCGGATGGCTGTTAAGGGAACTTACCAATACTGTTTTCTCCCGAGCAGCCCGCTCAAACGAGTAATGCTATTCGGTGCGGGAGAACTCGGACTCATTACGCTCAACGTATTGGAACAAGACCATATTTCCGGTTATAAAGTTGTTGGATTTATCGATGACAAACGGACCCTTAACGGGAAAACGCTTAACGGTATCCCTATTTATTCAGCCCGGCAAGCCTTCCGCAGAGTCGTCAAGGCCGAGTTGGTTCAGGAAATTATTATTTCCATTAATCAGCCAAATATTTCGCCAACGCGGAAGAAAGAGCTACTGGAAATGTGCCTGGATAATAACATCCAACTGAAACAAATTCCCGCTGTAAACGATTGGATGAACGGCCAGTTGAATTCCAAACAGATCCGGAATGTCATGATCGCCGACTTACTTAGCCGGGAGGCTATTCATCTGGAAATCGACAAAATCAAGGAAGGCCTCAAGGATTCGATCATTCTGATAACCGGTGCAGCCGGTTCAATTGGCTCCGAAATTGTGCGTCAGCTCATGGCTTTCGATATCCGTCATGCCATTCTGTATGACCAGGCTGAGACACCACTGTATGATTTGCAAAACGAATTGAAAGTAAAATTTCCGAAGACTTCCTTCGAACTCATTATTGGAGATGTACGCGACCCGTTCCGTTTGTACCAGGTTTTCGCCAGATATCAACCCGACATTGTCTTCAATGCCGCGGCCTACAAGCATGTTCCATTGATGGAAGCACACCCATACGAGGCCATTCGCGTAAACATTGGTGGAGCTTTGTTACTTGCCGATCTGTCAGTGCAATTCAAAGTAAAGAAATTCGTGATGCTGTCGACCGACAAAGCAGTCAATCCCACCAACGTGATGGGAGCATCCAAACGAATTTGCGAAATATACATTCAGGCATTATCGCAAAAAGAAGGTATTACCACCCAATTTATCACCACACGCTTCGGCAATGTACTTGGTTCTAACGGCTCAGTTGTTCCCCTTTTCCAGAAGCAAATTGAAGAAGGAGGTCCCGTTACTGTCACTCATCCCGATATCACCCGTTTCTTCATGACCATACCGGAAGCCTGTCAATTGGTCCTGGAAGCCGGCTTTATGGGCAACGGCGGTGAAATCTATGTTTTTGACATGGGTAAACCGGTAAAGATTTATGACCTCGCCAAAAAGATGATCTCACTTTCCGGGTTTGTTCCTGAACAGGACATTGCCATCAAATTCACGGGATTACGCCCCGGAGAGAAACTCTACGAAGAACTCCTGGCCAATAAGGAAAATACATTACCTACTCATCACCCGAAAATTATGATTGCACAGGTACGGAAGTATCCGTACGAAGAGGTAAATGCAAGCATCCGAGAGCTGCTTGCTGCTGTTCAACTCGAAGATGAAGAAAAACTGGTCAGCCGCATGAAGTCATTGGTTCCAGAATTTATTTCACAAAACTCCCGATTTACCAAATTCGACAGGGAACAGCCTGTTGGTCCGCGTTTAGTCAAAAGCAAAAGAAAGTCCAAAAAGAAAATATCAATCACCTGAAATACCTAACACTTAAAACTCAATCTTTCCCAAATACATCCTAAGACCAATTTCGTTGTCTGTCATCCGGAATGCAGCTTCCCAGGCTGCGTTCCGGATCTTTTTTGTGTCATTCTCAGGGCAAAACCATTTTCTGTTCTGATACATTCCATCCTTCCGCCACCAATTTCAATTGCTTCATGTCAATCTGTCCAAAGTGCTGACTCAAATCTAAATCAACCTCCTTCTCCTCGCCCGGTAACAGGGTGAAATAATTTCGGTTGAAAAAGACCGGCAAAACCAACTCATCCGTTTTCTCATTCACTACTTTTAAACGGATAAAGAAAGCGGTCTCGTTGCCGGGATTCAGAATGCGCATGCTGTATTTTCCATCAGCCGTTTTTTCCATTTTCACTTTTACAGAAGTCGGCTTCAACTGATTCAGCTGCTCATACGATTTTGAATTTTTCGATAGCCAGTAAAGATTCTCATCAACGTCCTTTTCATCTTTGTCTTTCAAAGTCAGCTTCAGAAAGTAAACTTCGTCTGTATCATCGGCTGGCAGTTTCACTTTTCCCAACATCGTAACAGAATTAGCAACAGCATCTTTCTTCTCTGATTGCTCATCCAGTTTCTTACCATGAATAGTATAAAGTGTTGTTATAGCGGTCAAACCTGATTGCTTAAAAGGTGTCTGATTCACAACGCACGCCACAGAATCATTCAGATTCAACTGAATATGCACCGGCTGCGCCGCTTCTTTGTAACCAAAATATCCACCGGTATAATCTAGGTAGTAATCGTAGAAGAAACCACGCAAAGCCGTCCACGGATTTTGATTCTTCCAAACCAACATACCGGTATAATCACTCCACATCCGGAAGTTGAAGCCCTCCTGCAGCGCGCGATACTGTTCATAACTCACAATTTGTGCCTTCCGGCAGAAATCGTTGATGTCTTTCACTTTACCATATCGGGCAGGAAAATCATGTAACGGAATGTATTTGTGATATCGCCACGACTCGGGAACCCAGTTACCTTTCGGTGGAACCAAATCCCTGGCAGGAATAAATTTTTTCAGCGATTCAATATTGGCCATGCCAATGGAACCAATTTCCGGATTGAACGGATAAGATTTGGTTTTAAAAATCCAGTCAGGCTCCAGAATTCCGTAGGGACCGTCGCCATTTCCGCCAATCGTATTTTGCATCAACTGTGTCCCGGTCGATTCCTCCAGGTAAAGCCGCGTACCATCCGTTTGTGGAATGACATCATCCCTCAACGCCGCATTAATATCTTCAGCCGGGGTATATTCATTTCCACCGCACCATAGATAAAGACTCGGGTGGTTCCTTAGCATTTTTATCTGGTCTTCGGCTGATTTCAGAAAAAGAGAATGGTCGTCGGGATAGGCATGCCGGCGAGTCTGTGATTCCTTCTTCAACGGATCAGGCCAGCGCCCGTTGCAATCGCCGGTAACCCAAAATTCCTGCCACACCAGCAAACCGTATTTGTCACAAGCATCGTAAAATTCAGGCCGTTCGGTAATGGAACCTCCCCAAACCCGAATCATGTTCATATTCATCTCTGCATGCATTCGAACTTCCGCGTCGTACCGCTCCTTCGACAAACGCAGCATCGCATCCGAGGCAATCCAGTTTCCCCCTTTGATGAATACTTTTTGACCGTTCACCAGAAATACTCTCGCTCCAATCTTCTCGTCGAAATAACTGCCAGTTTCCCGAATACCGAAAGTTACCAACTGTTCGCCAGAAACTTTTCCGTCTTCCACAAAAGAAACCTTCAGCGTATACAAAGGATGTTTTCCCATTCCATTAGGCCACCACAGTTTCGGGTCAGTCACCTTTATTTCATCCAGACCAACTTCCGTTTTCTGGGAAGGTTGAAGCGTCACCTTACGGGAATAACTTTTCCCGTTAAGGATAACCTGCAACACACCGGTTTGCTTGCGGTCCGTAGCATTTTTCAACTCCGAAGAAACCTTGACAAACGCAGGCTCTTGTTTCAAACCCGGTGTTCTTTTTCCGGGAACACGAGTTATTACATGTGGATTCAATACATCAACCGCGCCGGTAACTTCCAGGCTAACTTTGTCCCATATTCCGGTATTGCGATCATGCATTGGGCAAATCCAATCCCAACCAGCTGTGCATTGCATTGTCACATTCCGGGCAATAGTTCCGTCTCCGCCCTGTCCACGCGATGCATTGCCTTCCGGCGAAGGAGGCTCCACCAGTATAGCAAGTCGATTGACTTCACCCGGATGATAAAGACCGGTGATGTTGTATTTCTCGCGCAGGAACATTCCTTCGTGGGTATCCGTATTCACCCTTTTCCCGTTAAGGAAAATATTTGCCGCATAATTGATTCCCCGGAATTTCAACCAGACCTGTTCGCCCTGTTTCACCTTCAACTCAGGCAATTCGGTGTAAAACCAATAGGTATAATAGTCTCTTCCGACATCGTGAATGTCCGGTATTTCTTTGTTGTTCAAACCCACAAATGGATCGGGCACCAAATGATTGTGCAACAGCGTGGTTAACACGGTACCGGGAACGACAGCATCCATCCAGCCGGTGTGCTGGTAACCAGACGAAGTAATCACAGTACCATCCACCTGGACGTCGGCTTTTCGTTTGGCAACCCAGTGCGAATCCAGGCTAATATCATGCTGTTGCGCTTTCGCCGAAGGCAAATAAATAACACTGAAACACAAGAAAATAAACAGGAAATACGTTCTCCTCATAATTAGTTAGTTTAAGCGTACAAATGGATAAAATTCACGGAGACAAAATATGGAATCGACGGTGAATCCAAATAACATTTAAAAAGTAATTGCTTTCAACTTAACAGGAATGTCATACAGGACAGGGGTATTACGAACCCAATGGTTTTCAACTTTATTAAGCAATATAAATAACGGAATCTCAACATGTAATACAACATATTTGCCATAACCCGAAAGGGCTGTATATTTGAGGCGCATGTGCAAAAAAGAAGAGTAGAAGCAATAATTTTAGGTAGCCTATGAAAAAACAGCAACTTCACCTACAGGAGGAACAAGTTAATTTAGTTATTAACAGGATGTTGGCGATTGGAGGAGAATCATTGAATGTTTCATCTGCCGGAAGCCTGCTGCGCGAAATCATTCTGGCATCGGAAACGGGTGCGACCCGGGAAGAGATGCTTCAGTTGATTTGCGGAATCACACATTTCGACACAAATGACGACCGCACTCAATCCATTTATAAAGCAGTCTGCGAAGAACCGTTTGAACAGACCTATCATCCGTTTGAAAATACAACGCTCATCAACCTAAGAAAAACGCTTGGTGATATGCCCGAAGGAGACTAAGCCGGGACATATTCAGCGGATTTTTTTCACAGATGAACAACTTTTCCGGAGCGGGCACTTTCACGGGCAGCATCCAATATTTCGACAACAATCAGGTTATTTTCCAATGATGATAAATCGGTTGGTTTGACAATAATATCGCCTCTTATTACTGCCTCAAACCAGGCAAACGGGTCATTATAAGGGGCCGGTCGCTCAGAAAGCTCTTTCTTTGTTTCGGTATTTTCTCCTGCTAAGCGGTAGTTAAATTCATGCCGGTTGGCTGCAAACAGCTCTCCAGTGCGGCCGTAAATCTGCATATCTTTCCGGCTGAAAGGCCAGTTCCACGAGGCTTGGATGATTCCCTGCGTCCCCGGATACGTTAGGATGATGGTCGCTTCGTCGTCCACTTTGGGATAAACATCCGGTTTCATGGTTTGCAGCGTTGCCGAAACTGTCAGTGGCTTTTGGTTTTGCATTAACCAGGTGATAAGGTTCGCGCCATAACATCCAAAATCGACCACAGCCCCGCCGCCATTCTGTTTCGGGTCAGTCAACCAGGCCAAAAATTCCGGCTGCACATTGATCTCCTTCGGTCCCTGATGACCATCACAAACAATTACTTTGCGAATCCCACCCAGTCTCTTTTCATCCACCGCCATTCGATAAGCCAAATGATTGGTTGGATACCAGGTTGTTTCATAATCAGTCACCAATTTGATTCCGTTTTCACGCGCCAGGCGAGCCATCTTTTGTGCATGTTCTCCATTAACAGCCAACGGTTTCTCTACCATCACATCAATGTGCAGTGGTGCACATACCTCCACTACATGCAAATGATCGAATATTGGTCCAAAAGCAGTTACGCCATCCGGCTTGGTTTGAGTAACCATTTCCTCCAATGTTGGATAAACCATGCTCATCGGGAATCCGTACTGTTTCGCATATCGTTCGGCCACTTCCCGGTTGCTTTCGGCAATCCCGACCACTTTTACATCACCTTTTTTCATGGCATCCAGAATCCACCCCACGTGACCGTGAGTAAGTCCGGCAATGCCCAATTTAACGTGAGGTTTATTTTGCTCCTGTGCAGAACTTTGATTTCCCATCAGTGTAAAAATGATTAGAATAACAGATATCAGTTTTCGGTTCATAGCTTAGTGGTTAGGTAGTCAAATAACAGTAACCTAAATGTACGAAAAGAGCCGGGGATCTCAATAAAAAAATGTCCGGCTTAACCGGACATAATTTTCACTCAAATATTTCGATTCGGCTATTTACCGCCATTTGCTTTCAAATCATCCAAACAGTTTTGATCGAGCGTCGGAATTGGATTCGTTCCGAACAAATTCCCCACAACACCACCGCTTTCAACCTGCCAGTTCATCAGACAATTCGAATTATCACAATGGTGCAGATGAGATGTGTCCTCATGATCGGTTTGCATCGGCGAACCATTGTTAACCAATCCCAGCACATGCCCGAACTCATGCTCATAAACAGTTGCTTCCAGAACATATCGCTGAGGGTCTGTTGGCTGAGCAGTTAATGATTGAATCGTCTTTTCAAATATGGCAACTGATGTATTGCGATAGGTAACACCCAGTACCTTCGATTTATCCGTGTCTTCGGTATAACCGCCATCGAGAAACAAAAAATATCCAGCCAGCTTCTGACCTTCTGTAAAGTTCGTGCGATTGTTCTCTTCCATCTTCGCTATGTCATCCAGCGTGTACGTAGTCTTTCCTCCGGGCGCTATTTGCGTATAAATGAACGAAATTCCGGAAGGTTTATTCAAGCGGTTTTCCAGAAATGTTTTCAGTTTCGAAATTGCATCAGCGGTCGGTTTGTAACCATCCATGTACTGTATTTCAACAACCAGTTGGGTGTAAGTATCGGATGCCAGAAATTCATGTGCCGAAGCCCCCGGCCCGAGGTTGTGATTGAATGAACCGTTAGTTGGAGCAAACGGATTGACGGAGGTTGAAGGCGCATTTGAATTGTCAGAAGAGCACGCATTCAGAACCAAAAGTACAGTAAACAAAAGAAAGCCGGATGTAATCTTCCGACGATAAGGGTTAAGAGCAAGTTTACGCATGTTTTAATTAATTATCTGTCCGGAATGTTAAACGGGAATTCAGGTAAAAATGTTTTGACAGGAGATTTTTGTAAACTGAGAATGTTTATTTTCGAACATCAAAGACCGGAAATAACCAAAAGCAGACACGATATGCAGATAATCGATCTTTCCAAACCCATTCAGTACAACCCGAATGACCCGTGGTTTATGAAAGTAAAAGTTAAACATAAACCACACGGAAAAGCCAAATGGCTGATCCGATTACTGGGACTGCCTTTTAAACTATTCCCCAAAGGCTTTACCGGATGGGCAGATGACACCATAACGAAAATGGGCGTTCATGCTACCACGCATATTGATGCCCCCTGGCACTACGCGCCAACGACGAACGGAGAAAAAGCCAAAACAATCGATGAAATGCCGCTGGAACTGTGTTATGGCGACGGATTGGTTATCGACATGGAACACAAGGCCGATTTCGACCCCATCACGATAGAAGATATTACTGATTTCCTGACTCAAAATAACCTGGAACTCAAAAAAGGAATGATTGTCCTGGTCAAAACCGGAAGAGACAAATTCAACGGGACCAAGGATTTTCATAAAATCGGAACCGGCATGAGTGCCGAAGCCACCGAATGGCTTATTGATAAAGGCATCAAAGTGATGGGAATCGATTCGTGGGGCTGGGATCTGCCTCTTCACCATATGATTGAAAAAGCGAAAGAATCGGGTAATTCGGAGTTATTTTGGGAGGCCCACCTCGTCGGAAAAGACAAGGAATATTATCATATGGAACAGCTGGTCAACCTGGGAGGACTCCCCTATTCCGGCTTCAAAGTCGCTGTTTTTCCATTGAAGATTGTCGGAGCATCTGCTGCACCTGCGCGGGTTGTAGCAATTTTTGAATAGGTGAAATATTAATTTGGTTACAGTTAAATATCAACAATGCATCAGCAACCCTACACCATCCGCAATGCCAAACCAGATGAGTTTGAAAAGCTGGGCCAACTCATGGTCGAAGTTTATTCCCAACTGGAAGGATTTCCGAAGCAACCGGAACAACCCGAGTATTACAAATTGCTGGCCAATATTGGGGAATGGACGAAGAAGCCCAACACCGAACTTTGGGTAGCCGTTTCGCCGGAAGGGAAAATAGCCGGTGGCGTAGTGTATTTCAGCGATATGCAATATTATGGTTCCGGCGGCACCGCCACTCACGAGAAAAATGCGTCCGGCTTCAGGTTACTAGCTGTTGCGTCTTCTTTCCGGAAACAAGGCATCGGCAAACTCCTGACCAAAGAATGCATCCAAAAAGCCAAAGAATTAAAGCAGGAACAAGTAATCATACACTCGACCAAAGCGATGCAAGTAGCCTGGAAAATGTATGAAAACCTTGGCTTCGAACGTTCAGAAGATTTGGATTTTATGCAGGAAGAGCTTCCCGTATTCGGCTTTCGCCTGAAATTAAAATAACCTCCGTTAAAGTCCCACGGCAAAGGTTTGGTTGATAATATTCGGATATTTAAGTACCTTATAAAGATAAAGCCAAACCAATAAACAAAAACAGTATGGGACTATTTTCATCGCTTTTGGGCAAAGCCGGAACCGTGGAACCGGAAGAGCTCTTGAAGAAATACGAAAAGCTTTTGATTGAAGGCGAAGGTATTGAACTCGGATTCAAACTGTACCACGACGTATTCATCTTTACCACCAAACGATTAATACTGATTGACAAACAGGGCTTAACCGGAAACAAGGTCGAATATAAATCCATCGCTTACAAAAATATTTCGCAGTTCAGCGTCGAAGCTCCAGGTGCGTTCGATCCGGATGCAGAATTGAAAATTTGGGTTGCCGGGGAACAAACGCCCAGTGTTAAGAAACAGTTCAACAAATCGGTGGATATATACGACGTACATCATGTGTTGGCGTCCTATATTTTGAAATAAACACCTGACACTTCAATAGCTAAATTTACTCTAGGCTTTATGGAGAAACTTATCGTTGTCTTCCTGACTTCATTGCTCTTTCTTTCTTCCTGTAAAACAGGAAAAGAAAAGCGAATGGAACAATGGAAAGAAGAAATTCGACAAACCGAGCAGGCATTTGCCGAGATGGCTCGGAAAGAAGGTATTCCCAAAGCATTTCTCACCTATGCGGACGATAATGCAGTCATATTGCGCAATAAGCAATTAATCAAAGGGAAACAGGCAATACAGGACTTTTATTCCCGACAAACAGCACCTAAAGAACAAGTTAGTCTCACTTGGAAACCTGATTTTGTGGATGTTTCCTCATCAGGCGATTTGGGATACACCTATGGCACTTATCAATACACTGTGACCGACTCGCTGGGAAACACGAAAACATCCGAGGGAATTTTTCACACAGTTTGGAAACGCCAGTCCGATGGTTCGTGGCGTTTTGTTTGGGATTAAATAAAGAGTTTATCCTCCTTTGATTGATAATTCATTCCCTACAACAACTTTTGTTCATTTTCTCCGTTCAAAATAAACACGGGGAGAAAAGCCTAAAACGGCGATATACCGTGGATGAAGTAGAATAACAGCAGATCGATTTATGACTCATTCAACAAAGATGAATAGTGCAAATTTTAATTATGAACTTTATTTCGATTTGTCACCCGACTTGTTGTGCATTGCAGGATACGACGGATATTTCAGGAAAATAAATCCAGCGGTTTCGAAGTTACTGGGATATAGCATGGAAGAGTTGTATGCCCGCCCAATTAATGACTTTGTATATTGTGCGGATAAGCGTGCTACCGATAAGGCACGGGAGGAGCTTACCAGGGCAAAACCACTTCTTCATTTTGAAAACCGGTATAAAACCAAAAGTGGTGAGGTTGTATGGTTATCATGGACTTCCTATCCAATTGAAAATGAAAAACTAATCTTCGCTATTGCTAAAAACATCACTCATAAGAAAAGACTGGAAGCCGATCGAAGCGCTTTGCTCTCCCAACTATCCAGCTCAAACAATGATTTAAAACAGTTAACTTACACTACCTCACATGATCTACGAGCGCCGGTTAACAATGTACTGGCGGTACTCGATATGCTCGATATTTCGAAGTTTACCGACGAAGAGGCTATTGAATTAGTTAAGATCTTAAAATTATCGGGCGAATACCTGAAAGAATCGTTGGATAATTATGTCGATGCTTTAAGCGAAAAACATCAGGCTCATTCCCGTCTAGAAGAAGTAAATTTGAGCGAAACACTGAACAAGGTGCGTAAATCGATACATTCATTAGTCGAGACATCCGGGACATTTATTCATGCCGACTTTTCAGCTTTGAATACCATCCGGTTTAACCGGGCATACATGGAAAGTGTTTTCCTGAATTTGATAACGAATTCGATTAAATACGCCAGGTTCGATGAGCATCCGATCATTCAGATACATTCAGAAAAAGCTAATGGAAGAGATCTGCTGGTTTTCAGTGATAATGGCATGGGATTCGACATGGAAAAAGTAAATGACAAAATTTTCGGTTTGCATCAGAAATTCCACTATCACAAAGACAGCAAAGGCATCGGACTATACCTGGTACACAACCACATAACCAGTATGGGTGGAAAGATCGAGGTCGAAAGCGAGACTAACAAAGGAACTACTTTTACCATGTCTTTTAAGGCTTAATCCTATCTCCAGGCTCATCAAATACCTGAAATTAGTTTAATTTTATTCGCTGTGCCTGGCTTGCGTCCTGGAAATATAAACACAAATAGATAAGATGATGAACAAAACAACGAGCTTGATTTTGGTCTTCTTTTTCTTCATCGCCGGAGTAAAAGCACAGCCGGAAAACATAGATTACGGCAACAATCCCAAAGCCGGTCATTACGCTACTGTGAACGGCATAAAACTCTATTACGAAACTTACGGAAGTGGTGAGCCTTTGGTGATGTTTCACGGCAACGGAGGTTCCATTAACGCTTTCCGGAACCAGATTCCTTTCTTCGAGAAACATTACCGCGTCATTGCTATCGACAGTCGTTTGCAGGGAAAATCGGGCGGTTCTCCCGATGCGATCTCCTACCGGCTAATGGTTTCCGACTTCAATGCCCTGATGGAACAGTTGCAGGTCGATTCGGCCTTTGTGCTCGGTTGGAGCGACGGTGGTATCGATGGCCTGTTGCTCGCTATCGAACATCCCGACAAGGTGAAAAAACTGGCTGTTTCCGGTGCCAATACCGTTCCGGACTCAACAGCTGTTCCCTACAGAGACATTCTCGACATGAAAAACTTTGTCGAAAACGATACGAACGCAACGCCGACAGCCATCGCTCTCAATAAAATGATGCTGTACCAACCTCACATTTCCGATAAACAGCTACACTCCATTAAATGCCCGACGCTGGTAATGGCCGGCGATCACGACATCATCAAACCTTGCCACACCATTCGCATATTCAAAGCCATTCCTGAAGCCGAACTCTGCATTTTCCCCGATTCAAACCATGGTGTTTGCATTCAGCACCCACAACTGTTTAACGAAACAGTGGAGCGTTTTTTCAGGAAATAAATTCGGAGAGAAATTTGTACCTCATTTATTCAGATACTTGCGGTAGATATCCTCAAGCGGACTGTTCCGGTCATTTTCAAAAATATCAGCGTGAAAATGGCTCAGTTTCACCAACACTGAAAGACAATGACTCAGTTCATCGTCATCCAGGTTTCCCCGGATTAACTTAGATACCCCGAACATCCCCTCAAAAACCCGAAACAATTGCTCACGCCCTTTGGATGTAATGGATACCCGGCGTGTTCGTTTGTCCTTCGGATCGGTAAATTCACTCATCAAACCACGATGAATGAGCCGTTTGATCAACTCGGTTCCGGTGGTTATCTCAAGTAGGTGCTCATTGATTAAATCACTCTTCGATAAATCGCCGGCACGCAGCAAGGAAGCCAGGAAACCAAATTCATCGATTGACCGAAGCTCTGTGTCTTTAAAAACCTGCTTCAGATACCGGTTGGAGTAACGGTACAATCCCGTTAAGAGAGTCGAGAACTCCACTTCCGGGATTTCACGGTAATTCATGTAGTTAGCCGGATCAAACGTTTCACCACGGTTCCCTTTTTTCACTTCAAAAAGCTTATCCTTTAAATAGATGGAAAATAATTTCACATCTGCATTCCCATGGGTATCAACATAGGAGTCGATATGCTGCAACAATTGGTTGACCAAATCCAGTTTATCTGACATCACCTTAATTTACCATCCAACATCCTGTTGAATAACGATTCTTTAGCCGGAGTATGCAAACTACCAGGTGCTATTCCAACGGTAAAAGAATCGTTAAAAAAGTAAAATAACAAAACATTTTTCAACTTTGAAGCTTTATGGTATATAAATTCCAAATTTGAATTTATTTTCATTCCTGGAAATAACGAAATGAAACAATCAGAGCGATACGAAAAAATGGAAAATCCTGTCGGAGAACCTTCTTCGGGGGCATCGGTCATAGCCCGCCTCGAAAACGTGAGTAAGAAATACAAGGCCGGAGATACGACAATTTACGCCTTAAAGGATGCATCGTACAATTTTCAGTCCCATGCGCTCACCTTGATTCTCGGGCCTTCCGGTTCCGGAAAGACCACCCTGCTTTCCATCCTGGGGAGCGTCATCTATCCCTCCTCCGGGGAGATTTGGATCAACGGACAGCATATCAACAAACTGAATCAAAAGAAACTGGCCGGGATACGTCTGAAAAACATCGGTTTTGTTTTTCAGTATTTCAATCTGATTGCCCCCCTAAATGCATTGGAAAATGTGATGCAACCCCTTATATTAAGTGGTCTGGATAAACGCAAAAGTAAGCAGCTGGCCGAAGAAACCCTTGAACGGGTGAATATGAGTGATCGGAAAAATAATCTTCCCGAAGAGTTGAGTGGCGGACAGCAACAACGGGTAGCCATTGCCCGTGCACTGGTAAATGATCCACCTATTATTCTTTGTGATGAGCCTACTGCATCGCTCGATCAGGCCAGCATTAAATCTGTCATGCAGCGCCTGAAATCACTGTCAGACGAAGGGCGAGCCGTGATCATCGTTACGCACGACCATCGGTTAAAAAGTTATGCCGATGAGATCGTTTACATCGAAAACGGTGAACTGACTGACGAGCCCAATGAAACCGAAGTATTCCACTAATTCACAAAAGTATGTCGAGATTCATGCCAATAGCTGTGCTGTGTACCCTTCTAGTCAGCACATCCTGTCATAACCAGTCAGACCATAAGGCGCAAGCCTCTCCCAAAAGTAATACCTCGCAGCAGGATAATCTCCTTTCGACCGGACAGGTAAAGCAGGTTGCAGGAATTGGTCTGATTGAGCCGGAATCACTGATTAGTCACTTATCCGTTCGCCAAAGCGGAAAGGTGAAGGCCATCTATCACCGGGAAGGTGATCAGGTGAAAGCCGGAGATCCGATATTAAAACTGGATGACACCGACGAGCAGCTCACATTGAAAAAGACACAGCAAGAGATCAAAAGTCAACAGTTCCGGATACAAGCGGCTCAATCGGCGTTGCAACAAACCACCGGGAAGCTTCAAAACCAGGAGGAGCAGCTAAAAACGAGTACCGGTTTGAAAGAATCGGGCGCAGAGACAGAACAAAACATCCAGGAGCTGCAGACGCAGGTAAAAAGCCTGAGGGCGGAAAAACAACGAGATGAAGCGAACCTGAACCTCGCAAACTCCCAATTAGCTGAATTACGCATCGGGTTAGAGCAGGCCCGCGACAACCTGGATAAAACCATTATAAAGGCTCCGGAAAATGGCACGATATTGCAGATTAAAACAACCCTCTTCAGCACGGTACAGTCCGATCAAAATGTGGTGGATTTTGCACCGTCCGGTCCGGTTATTGCGCGTTGCGAAATTGATGAAATGTTTGCCAATGATGTAAAACCCGGTCAATTGGCCGAGATACGCCATGTAGGATTTAACAAAGTCATTGCCCGCGGAAAGGTCATTTCGGCATCCCCTTATCTGAAACAAAAATCGCTCTTTACCAACACTGCCGCAGAGCAACAGGACAGACGGGTACGAGAAGTACGCGTCTTACTTAACAACCCGTCGGGTTTGCTTTTCAACAGCCGGGTGGAATGCACCATTTTGCTTCAAAAATCAGGAAAGCAATGATAAAAACAGCGATAAAATTCATACGCTACGATAAAGCCAAAAGTATCGGGGTGGTTGTTGGCATTGTGGTCAGTACTTTTCTGATTGGACAACAAATTGGCATCCTCACCTTTCTCATGGATTTGATGGGAGGCGTGATTAATAATTCGCGTACCTCACAGGCAACAGTGTGGGTGGTGGATAACATGACCACCAATGCCAACAATCTCTCCCGGCTCGACAGCCGGAAGGTCTACGAGCTGAGAAGCGTCGAAGGAGTGGCCGATACCTATCCGATCTTCATGGGTGCGGGCATTGCTCATTTTACCAACGGAAAAACCTCACCGGTAAATATCGTAGGGAGTGAGCCGCCGCTCTTCGTGGCAGGTCCCAATAGAGGCAAGATCTACAAAGGACATCTGCGCAACCTGATGGATAATTATGCCATTAGTGCCGATCTGTTCGACGCGAACACCCTGAACAGTTCCACTGACATTGGGACACGACTGGAGATCAACGGAAAGACAGCGATCATCAAACTACAAACCCGCAATGCCCGGGGGTTTGGGGGAACCTATTTCTACACCACACTCGACCGGGCACGCAGCTATTGCAATGCATCGCCCTACTCCATCAATGCCATTGCCGTAAAAGTAGCCAAAGGCTATACGTCTGAAGAGGTGGTCAAAAACATCAACCGGGCGATTCCAAATATACGGGCGTGGACCACACAGGATCTGAAGCGAACGACCGTACGCTTTCTGGTGATCAGTTCCAATATAGGCTCCAGTATTGGCTCCCTGGTTATATTTGCCATCCTCAGTGGATTCTTCATCATTGGACTGACCCTGTATAGCTCGGCAATGGACCGGATAAAAGATTACGGCACCCTGAAAGCGATAGGAGCCACCAACAAATACATTACCCGGCTGGTCATTACTCAATCACTTCTTTTTTCCCTGGTCGGTTTCTTCATAGCCTATGGATTACTGGAAGCATTCCGGCTCAGTGTGGCCAATTCGGGACTACTCATCAGTCTGAACCCGGTTATTACGATCAGTCTGCTACTCATCACCATGGGTATATCACTGGGAAGTACCTATTTCTTTTCGGTGAAAACCATACGGAAGATTGAACCGGCATCTGTATTCAGGATTTAAATCATAACTGTCATGAACTATCATCTCAAACTCACGATACTGCTTTTACTATTTCCTGCCGGAACCATCATGGCTCAACAAACCGTATCACTCCAACAGGCTATTGCACAGGCCCTGAAAAACCGTGCGGCAGTGCAGAGTAGTAAAATGGCCATGGAAGAGGCGCAATGGCATCTAAAATCACAAAAGACGAACCGGTTGCCTGACATTCAGGCAAGTGCTTCGGTCAGGCGCAACCTGGTGATCCCATCAACACCCGTACCGGCAGCTCTTTTTCAGGGACAGGCGGGTTCGGATCAGCTCACCTACCTGAAATTCGGAACGGACTGGCAATCCAATCTGGGCGTTACCCTGAAGTATGACCTGTTCAACCCGGCAAACCGACGAAAAATTATGGAACAGGAAAGTCGGCAGCGCATGGCTCATCTCGACTATTCAGGGAAGAAGGAATCGGTTCGTCTGGCTGTTTCCCGGGCTTACGCCGAAGCGGTATTAGCCAATGAACAACTCCGGTATGCTGTGGAAGATACGCTCCTGAACCATACAGAACTGAAAGTCGCTCAAAAGCGCTTCTCCGATGGCCGCTTAAATGTGAATGCACTTAACCATTCACACCTTCACCTCAACCAGTCGAGGAGCCGCTACAACAAGGCCCGTGCCATTGCCAGGCAGGCGGCCATTGAACTGGCTTTTCAAATGGGTGTTGGAGACAGTACCCGATTGCCTGCTCCGAAAGACAGCCTGTCATCCTTGCTCACGCAATTCAATACTCCGGCTCCGGAAATGCATCCTGCGTCGTTGGGATACCGGAAACTGAAATCACAGAATATGCTGGACAGTCTGATCATTGGCAACATTTCACGTCAGATGTTGCCCACCATCAGTTTAAACGCAGCATACGGCACGGATTACTACCGGAATAATTTCGCCCCTTTCAACAGTAACAACTGGATGGGAAACAGCTATGTGTCACTCTCACTCAAATTGCCCATTACCAGCGAACTTTCACTTCACCGTGAAAAGATGGCTCAGCAACTGGCCTATCAGGAAAGTCAATACAATCTGCAGGATTACAACCACCGCAGAACGGCTGACATGCAGAAGACATTGCTGGAGATCGACAATCATCAAAGTGACCTGACACTCAAGTCAAACGATATCCAACTGGCCCGGAAGAACCTGAAAGCCGCCGAAGCATTGTTCGCTTCCGGAAGAAGTTTACCCAATGATTTGGAATCGGTGAGGATGGAATATGAAAAATCGAAATTAGCCTATCTACAATCTGCATACGATTATATCATTGCTCAACTGAAGCTAAAAAAACTGCTGCAAAACTAAAAGACCATCAATCGATAACAGGCTCGACAACAACACCTAGCAAATAATCTTCGGTATCGAATCGGATGGTTAAGTAGGATACGGTAACGAATCAATGCAGAGGTTGTAAAAAGCATATGAAGCAGAAAGCTCTGTCTCACCTGTCGGTGTAAGACAAAGATAGCGTGTTTCCCTCCTGCGGAAAAGTGCATTTCAACGGGAATAGGATGTATCAGTGTCGGATTCCCTCAACAAACCAGGAAATTTAGACGTAATTTAAAATACTTTTTGTTAAATTGTGGCCCCAAATTTGAATCATTTTACAGCTACAATAATTATAATTTAACAAAAACCACAATTTAACTAATCATGAGAAACGTAATTTTGATTCTATTCATTTTTATCACCACACAATCTTTTGCCCAACAGCAACTCAACGAATTAACCTTTGATGATTGCCAAAACGCCTCGGTCTTTCAAAAAATCAGAAACAACACAAGAATTCTAAAATACACAGCTGCAAACGGTGCCGTATTGGAAATCGGGGATACGCTACGCCTGGGAACTCCTTCCGGCACGGTCACTTCCACGGCAGCTGTCGGGGCAGGTAATACGGTTGGTGGAGCAGTGGCCCGTTCCAGAACAAAAAGCAGCTTCACAACGATTATCATGGGAAGACCTGCCGGTGTGGCCAGTATCATGAGTGCCATGTCGGGTGAAGCACCGGAAAATGCAGGTGCCAATATGCAGGGAGAGCAAGTGGTTATTTCGGAGATGAAAGTTTTACATAAAGGAAGCCGGAAGAAACCGCTGGAACTAACGGTACTTCTGGGAGAACCCCATGGACGTGCTTTTGGTATTTACAAATATATGTCGGTCGTAGATTACGAAAAATCGGTACTGTCAGGCGAGATCAAAAGCTTGCATGCACCTTTGACCAGGGAAGAAGCCATTGCGAAACTGAAAGAATCGAAGGATCTACTGGATCTGGGGGTATTGGATAAGTCAGAATATGAAAAACTAAAACAGCAACTGACCCCCATCATTTTGAAGAAGTAGCCATTTTTTTAAACAGAAGATAAAACGGGCATCGAAAGCTAAAATATCCCATCCGGATCGCCTTCGATACCCGTTAAATCATGACTCTGATAAAGCCCCCTCTACACAAACCTACATCGACCCAATACATCGGATGGCCGGCAACGGCCAACCACCTCTCCCGGAAACTATCTGAAGATAATATAAACGTCCCATTCCTGTAACTCGCGATGAGGCGAAACTCCCATAATAACCGGACATAACACATCAGCTAACAGAAGGCTAACCTTATTAAAGAAAGTTAAAGCAGGACCAAATACATTTCATCACAGGCTATCGGAAAACAAAAGTCATAATTACTTGTTATCTTAATTGGTACGCCTTCCATATACAATATAAAAAGATAATTTTATGAATGTATCCGAACAGCTTCTTCACATCTTAAAGCAGGAAGGAGTTCAGAACATTTTTGGGGTAGCCGGAGATGCGCTGAATCCACTCATTTCTGCGATAGCCAAGCAAGACACGATAAAATGGATAAGGGTGAAGCACGAGGAGAATGGTGCCTATGCCGCTTTTGCGCAAGGTGAACTGGGAAATAACCTGGGCGTTTGTGCCAGCACGGTGGGTCCGGGGGCACTTCATCTGATTAACGGACTTTACAATGCCAAAAAAGAGCGCTCTCCTGTTTTGGCCATTACCGGTCAGGTTCCGGTCGCCGTACAGGGCACGAACTTCCACCAGGAAGTGAACCTGGAAAAGATCTTTGCCGACGTGTGCGGTTACCAGGCGATCATCCGCTCACCTGAACAAGCGCCTAAAATTATCCTAAAAGCGATACGAACGGCGGTGAATGAAAAATGCGTTTGCCGGATCGAACTTCCGGCAGATGTGGCCATGATGGAAGCCAAAAATGATGCCTACATCCGCAATACTTTTCGTTCCGAATCGGTTACACTCCCGCCTGTCTGGCAACTGGAGGAAGCAGTGAAGCAGATTGCCGGAGCAGAAAAAATCGGCATTCTTGCCGGAGCGGGCTGCCGGGGAGCCAAAAATATCGTACAAACGCTCTCCGACCGGATAAAAGCGCCAATCGCTCATACTCTGAGAGCAGCGGATATTTTTGACCACTCCATGAAAAATGTGGTTGGGTTAACCGGATTAATTGGCAATCCTTCGGGATACAAAGCCGTTATGGAACCCGATTTGCTCATCATGCTCGGTACCGATTTTCCTTACGCTGATTTCCTGCCAAAGGAAACCAATGTGATTCAGGTAGATATTCGCCCGGAAAACATCGGGAACCGAACACCCGTAACGTTGGGGCTGCATGGGGATATTAAGGAAACCCTGACTCACTTGTTGGCGAAGTGCCCGCAGAAAGAAGACCATCGTTTTCTGGATGACCTAAAAAATGAATTCCGCGAATGGAAACAATCCATGGAGCAGAAAGCCGATGATGAGAGAGAACTCGAGCCCATTCATCCGGAGATCTTTGCCGGGAGTATCAGTGAGCAAGCGGCTGACGACGCTATTTTTGCTCTCGATACCGGAACTTCGGTTATCTGGTCATCGAATTTCATGAATTTTCATTCCGGGAGAAGAATCATCGGTTCGTTTAACCATGGCTCCATGGCTGTTGGGCTTCCGGCCGCCATCGGAGCTCAGTTTCAGTTTCCCGGAAGGGAGGTTTGGGCCATGATTGGCGATGGAGCCTTCAATATGACCCTTCACGAATTCTCTACAGCCGTAAAATATAACCTACCCATCAAGGTCATTGTGTTTAAAAATGACGAATTGAGTTTCGTTAAGATTGAGATGGAGGAAGCCGGTTTGGCCCCCAACCTGGATGCCTTGCATGTCGATAACTTCGATTTTGTTGGATATGCCATGCTGTGCGGAGGCGACGGCATGAAAGTGGAGCATGCCCGCGATGTTGAAAAAGCGGTGGCGAAGGCCAAATCATCTGATAAACCCTTCATCATCGAAGCGATCGTCAACAGTGGTGAATTGTCACTTCCTCCGAAGATTGGCTTCAGTGAAGTGAAAGATTTTGGACTATCTAAAGTGAAAGAGATCATCCAATCGCTGGGCGGAAACCGGGAACAATGGGAAAACCTGAAGAAAGAAATAGAAGGTTACTTCGACTAATAATCAGATATGAGAAAATCCGTCATATTTACGCTTGTTACAACCATCGTTGTACTCATTGGGCTTTGCCTGATAAAATATCCAATTTATACCCTGATAGGAATTGTTATCTTCCTATTCGGGGTTGGTATCTACGATTTGGCACAAAAGAGACATACCATTCTCCGGAACTTTCCGGTAATTGGTCATGTCCGCTATTTGTTCGAGATGATTGCTCCCGAAATCCATCAATACTTCATTGAGTCGGATACCGATGGGAAACCCATCGACCGCAACCACCGGGCCTATATTTATGAACGGGCTAAACGGCAAAACGAAACACACCCCTTTGGTACCGAGCTGGATGTGGAAGAGGACAATTTCAAATGGCTTCAGCACAGCATTTATCCCGCTCAGAAGCTGGAAGAGCCGCCCCGGGTTATCGTTGGCGGAAGTGCTTGTCAGCATCCTTATTCTGCCAGTCTGTTTAACATCTCGGCCATGAGCTTTGGAGCGCTCAGCAAAAATGCGGTAATGGCGCTGAACAAAGCGGCGGCTGCCGGAAACTTTTTCCACGACACCGGTGAAGGTGCGATTTCGCGCTATCACCGGCAGGGCGGAGACCTGGTGTACGAAGTAGGTACGGGTTACTTTGGCTGCCGAACCGACGACGGACACTTTTCTCCTGAAAAGTTCGAAAAACAAGCGGCTCTTGACGAAGTAAAAATGATTGAGATTAAGCTCTCTCAGGGAGCCAAACCAGGCCATGGTGGTGTATTGCCGGCGAAGAAAAACAATGAAGAGATTGCGCAAATCAGAGGAGTGGAACCTCACACCACGGTTCTTTCGCCTCCAGGACACAGCGCTTTCAGTAATGCCCGCGGTCTGCTGGAATTTGTTCAGCAGTTGAGAGAACTCTCAAAAGGCAAGCCGGTCGGGTTCAAGCTGAGCATTGGCAGCAAAGACGAGTTTGTTGAGATATGCCAAGAGATGGTTGAAACAGGCATCAAGCCCGACTTCATAACCGTTGACGGCGCGGAAGGGGGTACCGGAGCTGCCCCCATCGATTTCTCCAATTACGTCGGCATGCCCTGGGAATTGGCGCTGGTTTTCGTCGTGGATACACTGCGGGGATTTAACCTTAAAGATGAAATCAGGATTTTTACGGCCACCAAAATATTCACGGCTTTCGACATATTCAAAGCACTCAGTCTGGGCGCCGATGTTTGCAACTCAGCACGGGGTATGATGCTGGCGCTGGGATGTATCCAGGCTCTGAAATGTGATACCAATGAATGCCCCACCGGCATTACGACCAATAAGCCTGGATTAATGAAAGGATTGGTCGTGGAAGACAAATGGAAACGAGTGAGAAACTATCAGTCTGAAACCCTCAATGATTTTCTGGAACTATTTGCTGCTGCTGGCTGTAGCAGCCTCGAACAACTACACCGGGGATTAATATACAAGCAAATCCAGGGAAAAGTAAAAACGTACGAAGAGCTTTACCCTACAATTGAAGCGGGAAGTTACCTGAAAGAACACCATTGATATTCTGCAAAATAGAAGGCACACCACATCTATAAAACAAGCCGCCGGATAACTGTCCGGCGGCTTTCGGCGACTTTTAAACGTTGTATTAAACCAAATAAAAATAGTCGCTATACCTTGTCACATTTCTAATGTCCATTCAACCATATTACTTTCAATGAATCTTAAAAGAGATATCGCATAAACTGATCTTCTATATACCTCGCAAAATCCATCTTCCAAAACCGTATAATGAATATAAATTGAAAAAAGATAATTAACCCAATCTTTTTGACGAACACACTGAATTTTTTGATGAACGTACATATCCGGTATGCGAATGGAAATCTTGAAGAGCAAAATGAGTCATCTTGAAATAGGTTGGCTTGAGTATTTCTAGATTTTTTCTACTTTAGTCCTAAACAGCTAAATTTTGAAGCACCCATCAAATTGCTTGGTTCATCACAGAAACATAACAGATTAAGCGTATAGTTAAACATCTTCAACCGACAAACTATAACTATCTCATGCAAGACTTATGAAAAAAGAAATCCTGCAATTCGCAAAACAGTTCCTGCTCACCGCCCTCATCATGTCCCTTTGCTTACTGCTCTTCGATTTATGGGACCCGATGAAACAGATGATAACCGGACACTTCGATTCAGGGAAAGACCTCACTTCCTACATTTCTCTAAAAACCGATATTCCGGTGATTGTAGCGGTATCCATTGTTATGGCCAGGACCAGTATGCGCAGGAAAAAAGCCACCAAGAATTAAAACTACATAGCAAATCCAACACTATGAAAAAGTTATTATTCCTCTCAACTTTCCTGTTTCTGTCAATCATCGCCGCGGGACAGGTCAAAAGAATCACTGACCGGGTTTTGCTTTTTGACTCCACTGAATTTATCGCCACCGACTTCCAACCTCAAAAAGTGAAAACGGCATATGATTTAGCCTTGAACTTAAGTTACATTCACCACATCTCACACGGCTTAAAAGACAAATGCCTGACATTGCCATTTGTGATAATTGATGGCAAACCAGTCCCCGAAAAAGAGCTAAAAAAGCTAAGTCTGGATAGAATCAGCAATTATGACTTCCAGTCAGGAGCCATTGCAACAGCTCTTTATGGTAGCCGCGGCGCTTACGGAATTTTAAAGATTGTATTGAAAGAATAAATGGCTAACTTTTCTGCCATGAAAACAAAAATCGTTTACCTCGTATCCTTCGCCATTATCGGAACACTAATTTTCTTCATCTATCGTTCTTACTCCAACGAGAACGACTCGATGGTGCAACTCCACGCTTCCGCACATCTGGAGGGTCACCACATTGTGATTGCCAATCAGGATTCGTTTGACTATCTGCACATGCAATTGACAGTAAATGAATACTACAAGATAACCGGCTACAATCTGAAATCGGACGAAACGTGTTCCATTGGCCAGGTAGAGTTTTTTCTGAATCCCCGACGAAGAATGCCATTGAACGTGAAACCTGTGAAACTTTCCATTTGGTGCAATTTGTACAACGGGAAAAAAGGATATTTCACTGCGGATTTGAAGTGAACTGAAAAACAAAGAAAGAAAAATGAAGCCCAACAGCTCGAATTAGATAATCCTGGAAACGTATTTGGGTTAATTCGAATCATTCCTTAATTTAGGCTACACTTCTAAATAAACCTTTTTGGAATGAATCTATTAGCACGAACCATAACCGGGTCACTCCTGCTTGCCGGAAGCAGTCTATCGGCCCATGCCAAAAATCCACCAACTCCCCACCCCAACGTAATCATTATTTACTCGGACGACCAGGGTGCCATCGACCTGAATTGTTTTGGTGCTACCGATTTAGTGACTCCAAATATGGACAAGTTGGTGAAAAGCGGCGTCAAATTCACTCAGTTTTACGGAGCTCCTATCTGTTCACCATCGCGAGCTGGGCTGCTTACGGGGAAAACACCGCAACGAGCTGGCGTGCCCGGCAATGTTAGCGCAAGAAGTCTCGAAGCCGGAATGCCGGGAAGCCAGTATACCATGGCCGAAATGTTCAAAGATTCAGGATACAAAACGGCGCACATCGGAAAATGGCATTTAGGCCATGCCAAAGACAAACAACCGAATGCCCAGGGATTCGACTATTCATTTGGTCATTTTGTGGGCTGTATCGACAATTATTCCCATTTCTTCTACTGGGACGGTCCTAACCGGCACGACTTGTATCGCAACGGAAAGGAAGTGTTTTATCCAGGCCGTTATTTCCCCGACTTAATGGTTCAGGAAGCGTCAAAATTCCTGGACGAGAACAAAGACCATCCGTTCTTTATGTACTATGCCATGAATACGCCACACTACCCGTATCAGGGCTCGCCTAAATGGCTAAAATATTACCGGGAGAAAGGAGTTAAATACCCAAGGGATTTGTACGCAGCTTTTATTTCGACCATGGACGAAAAAATAGGTCAGCTCCTGAATAAGTTGGAAGAACTGGGCTTACGCGAAAATACCATCATCGTTTTTCAGTCGGACAATGGGTACTCAACCGAAGAACGGGCGCATTTTGGCGGAGGTAGTGCCGGCATTCTGCGCGGTTCAAAATTTAGTTTGTTTGAAGGAGGAATCCGGGTTCCGGCAGCGATTAGCTGGCCAGCCCGATTACATCCTGGAGAGGTGCGTAACCAGGTCGCCATAAATGGAGACTGGATGCCTACATTGGCTGAGCTGTGCAAAATCAAACTCGATACCCATAACCTTGACGGGAAAAGCCTCGTCCCCATCCTGAACGATAAAAGGCGCGCGACGTTGCATCCTGCTTTCTGCTGGCAAAACGGAAAACACTGGGCGGCGAGAAATGGTAAATGGAAATTGCTTGGCAACCCAGTGATTTCCGGAGAGAAATTTGCACCGAGAGATTCCTTGTTTTTGGTCAATCTGGAAACAGATCCCGGAGAAATGACCAACCTCGCAACAAAATTCCCGAAAAAAGTAAAAGCGTTAAAATACCAATTCGAGATATGGCAAAAGTATAATCAGGAGAGATAAAAAAATTTGAGGCTAAGAATTAGTACAAAAGCGCAACTTCCAAAAGACCGAATGCATCTCACGGGTAGAAAAAACCTAACCGCCATGAGAAGAGCATTGTTGATATTCATAGTACTTCTGCTTACCGGATGTGATCATGTGCCATCAGATAATCCGCGATACGCCCTCCGGCAGAAAGTGTTGTTTCAATTCGAATATGTGAATTATGCCTGGGGCTACCAGCATCACGGATGGCTGATTGACTCATCAGGGGACCTTCATTGCTACAACTTACCCGACAACTGGAACTTTCCTGATTCCACCGGAACGATTTCTGCTACCGATATGGAGCAGAATCTGCAGAATACGGACAGCATTTGTTACCAAATAGACCCGGAAATCCTAAAAGCCAAATTTTCGTTATTGCCTTTAGCAGCCAATGGCCCAATTAGCACTCCGGTTACCGAAATGTACGATGCCGGTAGTGCAGTTTACGTGGGTTACATGCTCAACCGCTCTACCAACCGGTACGAACGCGTCCTTCTTCAACAAATCGGTGATATCCGGATTGACAACCAGTCGCAGCAAGCGCAGGAGCTCTACGAGTGGCTTCAGTCGGTTAACCAGGAAATCAGTAAATGATGTTTCCTCGATTCACCCTACTGATTGGAATATTTATTGGTATGCCCTGTTTTCTCAAAAACATTTGAGATATTGCCCACACCAAATGTGACTTTAAAAAAGAGGAAAGTCATTAATTGGTCTCAATTAGATCAATTTTCTCAATAAAAGAAATATGGAGTTTTTCAGAATAATTAAAGTAAAAACAACGGAACACCTCATTCAAAAGCACATACAATTAAGCAACCTCGAAAAGATTAGCAATGAACTATTTGCGATTGATAATCCCGAAGGTGATAAATTGAAAATCGGTGGAATATGGGGAGAATTCTCATTGAGTATAAGCCAAATAAAGGGTGGAGTTCGATTTGCTCTGTTAGAGTGTCCTAATGCACTGTGCTGGACCATTACAACAGGATACCCACCCGACCGGGATTCAATAGTTATACATTTAACCGTCAATCGTCAACGAAAACAGCCCGAATTCATTGATGAAATTAACGAGTTTTTAAATGATCATAGTTTTTCATTGGAAAAATTTTTTTCAGAATTACAGGAATGAATAAAATGAAGTGGGCGGGGTGTAGCTTGCGCTTTCAGGCAAACTGAAAATGATTATCTTTATTTGAACATAAGTATTTAATCACTCTCCTTTTCAGGAAACGTATGAAACAAAAAGTATCCCTGGTCTTGTCGGGTGGTGGAGCCCGTGGAATCGCTCACATTGGCGTTATAGAAGAGCTCGAAAAACAAGGATTTGAAATCAGCTCCATTGCCGGAACTTCGATGGGGGCATTGGTAGGTGGCGTTTATGCCCTGGGCAAAATGGAGGAGTACAAAGAATGGCTGTACACGCTCGACAAATTCAAGGTTTTCAATCTGGTCGATTTTACCCTCAGCTCGCAGGGACTCATCAAAGGCGACAAGGTACTGAACAAGATGAAGGAATTCATTCCTGATGCCAAAATTGAGGAACTGAGCATCCACTATGCCGCTATTGCGGCTGATATTCTGAATAAGAAAGAAGTCGTTTTCCGGAAAGGAAGTGTATTTGAAGCGATACGAGCATCCATGGCCATTCCAACTGTTTTCACGCCTGTAAAAACAAAAAACGGTTTGCTGGTCGATGGGGGCATTATCAATAATATTCCGCTCAATCACGTTAAACGGGAAAAAGACGATCTCCTGATTGCCGTCAATGTAAACGCCGATGTTCCGGTAGACAAACCTGCCGTTTCGAAAAAAGAAGAGAAGAACAACCGGTCGGTTTACCAGGAAAAAATAAAGGAATTTTACCAACAGTTGCATCTTTCGTCATCAGACAACAAAGAAGAGAAGCTGGGATATTTCGACCTCATCAACAAAACCATTGCGATGATGACCTACCACATCGGGCAAACCAACCTGGAGAATCATCCGCCGGATATCTTGATGGAAATATCACACGAATCTTGCAGCACGTTTGATTTTTACCGGGCAAAAGAGTTGGTCAGTATGGGCCGGCATGCCGCACAAAAAAGCCTGAAAAAGTACGAAGGAGAAACTATCGGTTCACAGGCAGAGCATTAAAAAATCACTTAACTTTGCGGTTTTAAAACTTGAATATAAAAAGACTGACCAATGAGTGACCAAAATAAATTACGGTGGCAGATTGTTCTCATTATTGTAATGGCTCTTTTTGCCATCTGGAATCTGTACACCATTTTCATGAAACCAAACGTGTTACGGCACTACGGCTGGCTGGGTATTTCCGTTGCCATCATTGCAGGCACTTTTGTGATGAGAAAAGAAATTAAAAAACGGATGAACCAGGAAAAATAAACCGGAAGTCATGCAATGTGCTGATGGCTTCCGGCTCTCTTATTTCGTGTGGCTAAATTTCCTTATTCCGATTCAATTTCCCGCAGCAATTCCACGGCTGCATCGCGCAAAGGTTTCTGTCGCTTTCGCCAGATAAGTACACCAATACCGGCTCCAATAATGATAGCTCCCAGGTAAACAGCCTGGTAAATCAACACGCGGTCCAGGTAATCTACATCTTTGAAATGATTCAAAGAAAGAAAGACATACCCAACGTCGATTAAAAGGACGGGAATCAAGATGTATAATTTCTGAGGACGTAACAACTTGTACCGTTTGATGGCCTTTCTTAACATCTCGGTAGTAGGCAACGAATAATCGACCGCTTTGTACTCCTTGTAATAATGCCTCATGATCAATCCAATCAGCAAAAAAGCCAGCACATAAATGAAACCACCCACCCGATCACTCCAAATCAGGTCTTTATCAGGATTCACCACCAGCAACCCAAAGTAAACCGGTATCATAATCCACATGAGCCACTGGAAGTTCCGCATGATTCGTTCGTTGCGCCGATCTTCTTTCTGCAAACCGGGAATCAATCCATTGATATCCAGTAAATGATTGTTTTTGTCGCTATTATTTTTTGTATTCATGACAGGTCTCAATTTTAACATGTAACACTCTTTTTTCTGCCCTTTCCGACAGCGTTTCCAACATCATGCATCACAAACAAGCTTCTCTTTCAGCTGATTCTTAATCCGGTGGATTTTCACTTTCACGTTCGGCTCGGTAATACCAATCACGCTGGCAATTTCCTTCATTGTCAATCCTTCCAGCAAAAGCGAAATCAAAGCTTTGTCGATAATCGAAAGCTGGTTGAGCTCTACCTGCAGCTGTTCGAACAAAGCTTCCTGCTCCAGCTTACCTTCCAGTTCACTGTGATCGTACAGGATATTCATTGCCGAACTGTCGGTGTTGATCATCAATTTAGATTGTCGGTACGATTTTCCACTGAAGCTGATGGCCGTATTAACGGCGATGCGGTAAATCCAGGTATTGATCGACGATTCGCCACGAAACTTGTCGAGGCTTTTCCAGATGTTGACCAATATCTCCTGGTACAAATCCTTTTGCCCTTCGGCATTGGAATGGTAGTACCGGCAGATTCGCACCAACCGCTCTTCGTTCCCGGCAATCAAATCTTTAAAGTGTTCCTCTTTGGTGTGCATGAATGTTGGTTTTGCTTATTTAGTCAGGAGCCGACAAAATTGGTTACAAATTTGTTTTATAGTAATTACTCCAATCATCTAAAGGATATTTTTCAAAAAAAGCGATCAAATATATCGAAATGTTTTATTTAATCTGACGGAACAGATTTCCCCTTACTCCTTCATTTTCCGAAACTTATAGATATCCGAATAAAAAGTCTTAAATTTAATAGACAAGAAACCAGATCTTTTGCCTGACACGCATAGCAAGTTGCGAGTAGTTCGTTGAAAAAGTAGGGAAAACAAAGTTTATCGGAGAAGTACAAAGATAAAAAAACAGGGGTATGCCAATTTACATGGACCGACACGATGTTTCAGAAACAGTCACAGCAGAACACGTAGCACAATTACACCAGCAAGATTTAAAGATACAGGACAACTACAATTGCCGGGGGCTCACCTACTGGTTCGACGAAAGAAGAAAAACTGCCTTCTGCCTGATCGAGGCTCCAAACAAACAGGCTCTCAAAGACATGCATCACAATGCCCATGGGAATGTACCTCACATTGTTACTGAAGTCGATGTGGACCTGGTGGAATCATTTCTGGGAAGAATCGAAGACCCGCAAAATACAAGGAATACTGAACTAAATATCATTGACGATCCTGCTTTCAGAACCATTATGGTTGCTAAACTCAAGGTGTCTTCCCTGAAATTAAGTGAATTGATCAGACTGAATAAATCATTAGCAGAATACAACAAGAAAATTCCGGAAGTATTTGAAGAGTTCAATGGAAGTATTGTAAGGCATTACCATAATGGCTTTTTGGTCTCTTTTAAATCTGTCACCGATGCGGTTCAGTCTGCAATAGAAAACCAGGCTATTTTCAAAAAGCTGATCTGTAAACAAAACCCGTGTCATGTAAAACTGAAAATCGGACTCTGCGCAGGCTCTCCAATTACAGAGAAAAAAGAGCTCTTTGAGGAAACTGTCCAATCTGCTGAACGAATGACTGATACTTCCAAAGCTGACATAGTAGTTTCATCGGAAGTAAAGGATTTATATGTACGTGAAAATTCCAACCACTTTGTTAAGAACAAGCAAGTAGAAACCATCTCGCCTTCCGACGAACATTTCATTAACGAGCTGATCGACTTCGCTGAAAAGGAGTCTGGAAATACGCAATTAAAAGTTAATGACTTCAATCTGCATCTGGGCTTTAGTAAATCTCAGCTGTACCGCAAGATGATGGAGCTGATGGGAATTTCGCCCAATAATTTCCTGCTTTCATATCGTCTAAACAAAGCTTTAAGATTATTCAATAAAAAGTCCGGGAATATTTCCGAAATAGCATATGAAACAGGCTTTAACAGTCCCTCCTATTTCTCCAAATGCTTTAAAAAGAGATTCGGTATTTTGCCTTCCGATTACATACAAACCACTGATAAACCGTTTTCGTCTCCCCTGAAGATTTCCTGAACCAAAATTACCAGCATAAAAACCAAAATTACCAGTATTTAAGACATTCTTGTCTTAAATTGCTTATGCAACAGATAATAAACTCATTAACGACAGTTTATCTGTTACAGGATCTCACATATCAATATTATAAAAAGAGTAAATCTATCTAATCAATAATAATCTAAAGTCTTTGCATATGAAAAACGGTGACAACACAAAAGGCAATGGTCAACCAACACTCTTTGAACGGTTGGGAAAGACCGAGGGAATCGCATCCATCGTAGATGATGTAATTGAAACCCACATGAATAATCCGGTTGTTCGGAAACGTTTCTTGCCTTTGAAAGAGCAACCCGAACATTTGGCACTTATCCGGCAACACACCATCGATTTCTTTAGTGCCGGAAGTGGTGGACAAGCTCAATATTCCGGTAAAGAAATGCCCGCTGCTCATAAGGGCATGAATATTCGACCTGAGGAATATATGGAGGTAGTAGATGATATTATGCTTATCCTCGACAAACATCAAATTGATGAAGGTTCGAAAAAGGATGTACTGGCAATTTTGTGGTCTCTAAAGGGCATGATTGTCGCTCAATAATCAGCTTCTGCATTTAACCGCAAAAAACAGAAACAATGACAGCTACAATTAAAGATATAGAACCCACTATAATTGAGGAGTTAGCTTCACAAATCAGTGGAACATTGGTCCTTCCTCAAGATGAAAATTACGAAGAGGCTCGAAAAGTTTACAACGGAATGATCGATAAACATCCCGGGCTGATTGTCAACTGTGTGGATGCTGCCGATGTAATTCATTGTGTGAATTTTGGCAGAGAAAACAATGTTTTGATTGCAGTCAGAGGTGGTGGACATAACGGCGGAGGTCTGGGATCATGCGACGACGGCCTGGTCATTGATTTATCTGGCATCAAGTATGTTCGCGTAAATACCGCGGACAAAACAGTCAGAGTTGGCGGAGGTAACATTTTGAGAGAACTTGATCATGCAACGCATGCTTTTGGATTAGCCGTTCCCGGCGGAATGGTTTCTACAACCGGAGTCGGAGGCCTGACTTTGGGTGGCGGCGTTGGTTATTTGTCCCGAAAATACGGATTGACAATCGACAGTTTACTGGAAGCTGACATGGTATTGGCCGACGGATCGTTTGTTACCGTAAATAAAGACCAACATCCTGATCTATTCTGGGCCATTCGTGGAGGTGGAGGAAACTTTGGAGTTGTGACTTCGTTTAAATTCCAGGCACATCCGGTAAAAACGGTTTACGGCGGACCAACACTCTGGCCTATTGAAAAAACAGAGGAGATTATGAAATGGTACGATAAATTCATTCAAAACGCACCTGACGATTTAAATGGTTTCATCGCAACATTGGTCATTCCGGGAGCACCATTCCCTGAGTTTTTACATAACAAACATTTCTGTGGAATTATATGGTGCTATACAGGCAATTTGGATAAAGCGGAAGAAGCATTTAAACCTGTCTTGGAACATGCTCCCATATTCGAGCACCTGGGTGCCATGCCATTTCCCGCATTACAATCGATGTTTGATGGCTTAATGCCACCCGGTTTGCAATGGTATTGGAAAGCTGATTTCTTCAATGAACTGGATTCAAAAGCCATTGCTAAACATATGGAATTCGGTAAGGCCATACCGACGCCGCTTTCTCAGATGCACCTGTATCCAATTAGCGGAGCAGCGAGCCGGGTCGGTAAAGACGAAACTCCATGGGCTTATCGGGATGCAAAATATGCAGGCGTTATCGTAGGTATTGATCCAGACCCGGCAAATGCTGAAAAGATTACCAACTGGTGCAAGGACTACTGGGAAGCAGTTCATCCTTTCTCCTCCGGTGGTGCCTATCTAAACTTTATAATGAACGAAGGGCAAGGCAGGATAAAGACAAGCTACAAACACAACTATGACCGATTGGTTAAAATCAAAAGCAAATACGATCCGAACAATCTTTTCAGAGTCAATCAAAACATCGCGCCAAACGGCCATTGAAATCTGAGTTAATGCAGTTGTTATTTATACCCAATAGAAATAGAGAAAAGTAAAATACACAGGCAAAACTTTATCCCGATCAACTTGTTTTCTACGCAGCAAACATAAGTTTGGGCTAATTCAATTTTAAGCATTCTTAAAGAAAGAGTCTCGGCCAGATTTAGTAAGTTTGCAGAACTCCTTTAATTTAAACAGTTAACAGGGGTGACAATAATACATTGATAATTAAATAATCTGCCGGTGTTTTTTTTCGGAGTCTTATCGAACACATTGCCTTATCTTTTCCTCGTCGTACTTTACGTCGTAGGATTGGGATCGTGGTTGTTGGGTAAACCGAATGTGGAAGAAAACACAGTAGATTCAATCGCGGCAAACACGATTAACATTGCAGAAGAAAGCGATGTAACTTCCGGGGATACCGTTCATCTTTTCAGTGACATTGCAGGCATTCATTTCGATCAAGCAGAAATGCAAGCATCTGACGAAAAGTCCTACACCGCTGGAATTGTGCATAAAATAGTAGACGCACCTACTCAGTTTCCGGAGCATCATCTCACTTTCCGCTTATTCTCCCGGCCTCCGCCAATCTTTGGCTAAATCATCCCAAAGCTCTTCCTACGTGAAGAAAGTAATTGCTTGAATTATAATTGACCGACAGGACAGTTCGCCATATTCCTGATAATCTGTATTTTTGTATGGCAGTTGTCCACAAAGCAGCAACAAATGATTGGCCTTTTAGGTATCAGCCATAAGACGGCATCCCTGGACATCAGGGGACAATATACATTCCTGACAGAGGAAATTCAGCCTTTTTACGAAGAGGTGCAGCAAGCGACTGACATCACCGACATGGTGGTTCTGTCGACCTGTAACCGGACGGAAATTTATTTTTCACAGAGTAAATACCCGTCAAAAAAAGCTTTTGAACTCATCTTAGCGCAAGTCAACCAGTTTAAAAAACCGGAAAATTCACACGCCGAATATTTCTACCGGAAAAAAGACGAAGATGTTGCCCGGCATCTGTTCGAGGTTATTGCTGGTTTTGATTCCATGGTGATTGGTGAAGATCAGATTATTGGACAGGTGAAAGACGCTTACCTGCACTGCACCAAAGCCAACATGACCGACGCCGTGTTGATGCGGCTTTTCCAGAAATCATTCGAAGCAGGCAAACGCGTACGTACCGAGACTGCCATCAAAGTAGGTGCAACTTCGGTGAGTGCCGCAGCAGTCGAAGTTTGCAACAACCTGGTCGACGACCTTTCGCAAAAGAAAGTACTGCTCATCGGTGCCGGCGACACAGCCGGAATTGCACTGCAAAGCCTTGTAAAAAAAGGCGTAACCGATTTTTCGGTCAGCAACCGCACCCTCGAAAAAGCCGAACACCTGGCAAAGCGCTACAACGGCAGTACCATTCCTTTTGAACACTATCCCAATCATTTGGCATCGCACGATATCGTCATGGTAGTTACCTCATCGCCCGAATATCTCATCGACAAAGAAATGGTGACTAACGTGCATAAAGAGCCAAATGGACATCAACAGATCTTCATCGATTTGTCGGTGCCCCGGAATGTGGAAGAAAGCGTGGGAACTTTGCCCGGAGTGCAACTGTTTGGCGTCGATGACCTGAAGCAGAACATTGCCGAAAATACCGAAAAGCGTTTGGTAGCAGTTGAGAGTGCCCGTCCCATCATCGATGAGGTGGTTGCCGAGTTCTGTGACTGGTACGCCAGCCGTTCGCTGCGTCCGGCCATCAAGGCTATCAAAGCCAATTTGCAGCGGGTCAACCAGGAAGAGCTGAGTGGTTACAAGAAGATTGATTCGGAAGATGTGCAACGTCAGGTGGATGAATACACCAATCATCTCACGCAGCGTTATGCCCGCATTCTCATCAAGAATCTGAAAGAGATTACAGACAACGGCCGCGACGCCGAATCACTGCGCATCATCAACGAACTATTCAAGGTAAACGAATAATCCCATTCCGGCCCGACCGGAATCAATCTGCTGAAAGCTCTTATTTTATGAAAAATAAAACTGTCAGGATAGGAACACGCGGAAGTCAGCTTGCGTTGTATCAGGCGAATGCCGTAAAGGAAGCGCTCGAATCGACTTATCCGGACCTGCCCGTCGAAATCAAAATCATTCATACCAAAGGAGATAAAATACTGGACGTCGCCCTTTCCAAAATTGGTGACAAGGGATTGTTTACCAAGGAAATTGAAATGGCCATGGTCGCCGGCGATGTTGATTTAGCTGTTCACAGTTTGAAAGACCTCCCTACCACCCTTCCGGAAGGATTGAAACTGGCTGCAGTGCTCGAACGCGCCGAATACCGCGACGCACTGGTCAGCCGCGAAGGGAAAAAGCTGAATGAACTCACGACCGAAGATATTCTGGCAACATCGAGCCTGCGTCGCCGGGCTTCGCTCCTGCGACATAATCCCAATTTTCAAATCAACGATATTCGCGGCAACGTTAACACCCGCCTTCGCAAGATGGAGGAAGGTTATTGCGACGTGATGATTATGGCCGCTGCCGGTTTGCAGCGCATCGGCCTCGACGATTACATCACCGAAATTCTGGAGCCCGACCAGCTGATGCCGCCACCATCGCAGGGTATCATAGCCATCGAAACCAAGGAAGACGATACATATATCAACGAACTAATGGCCGGCATCAACCACGAAGAAACATGGTTGGCCGGAACAGCCGAACGCGCTTTTCTGCGCACCCTCGAAGGCGGTTGTCAAGTACCCATTGGTTGCTATACCCGCCGCGAAAACGGACAAATGACCATTACGGGTTTTGTGTCGTCCGTCGACGGGGCGGAATACCTGGAGGATTCCCTTACGGGAGATGAAAGAGACGGTGAGCAACTCGGTGTCCAACTGGCTACAACGCTGCTGGAGAGAGGCGGAAAAACCATTTTGCAGAATATTCGTCCGGTAGAATAGCAGAAAGAAGGAAACATGAGTCATAGCCAATTGCAACATAAGGTATTTATCTCCACCCGGCCCAAAGGCAAGTCGGAGGACCTGAAGCGATGGTTCGCCGCAGAAGGCGCCACGTTATTGGAACTCCCGATGATCGAAATCCAACCGGTTCCGCTAAGCGGAAAGATGAACAATACGCTGGAGCACCTGGACGAATTCGATTGGTTGGTATTCACCAGTCCCAACGGCATTCGCTGCTTTTTTGAACAGCTAAAAACCGTTCAGGGCAACTATTCCCTGCCGGGAAAAATGAAGATTGCCACGGTCGGAAAGAAAACAGCGAGCAAGTTGACACCATACAGCCACTCTGCCCGGTTCGTCAATCACGGACAAACCGGCGATGAATTTTCGGAAGAGTTGTATGAGCAAGTTTCGGAAGGCGAAAAAGTGTTGCTGTCGGTTGGTAACTTAGCCCGTCACCTCATCGAAGAGAAACTTGCCGGCAAAGCAAAGGTTGAGCGGATGGAAGTGTACCAAACCGTGATGCCGGAAGTAATGAACGGCGATATTCTGCGACGTATTGAAGCAGACGATTATGAACTGATCATCTTCACCAGTCCGTCGGGCATCGATAACTTCAGGCAACTGACAAAAAATACGGTGGCATCTTCCGCTTTGCGGCTTGCCTGCATTGGGTATACCACCGCCAAAGCGGCAAAAAAGCACGGAATCGAACCCGTTGTGGTCGCTTCCATGAGTAATTCAGAAGGATTAATGGCCGCCATTGCCGGTCATTACAACATAGCATTTAACGAATAACATAAAAAATCAATTATTATGGCATTTCCTACCACTCGTCTGCGCCGTCTGCGCAAAACACCGGTTCTGAGGAACCTGGTTCGTGAAACCGTTTTAACCCGCGACGACCTCATCATGCCGCTTTTCGTTTGTCCGGGTACCAATGTCCGCAACCCCATCCAATCGATGCCGGGGAACTACCAGCTATCCGTCGATCAGTTGGTGGAAGAGTGCAAGCGCCTGTATGGTATCGGTATCCAGGCAGTTCTCCTTTTCGGGATACCCGAACACAAGGACGAAACCGGTTTGGTAGCCTGCGAGCACAACGGTATTGTACAGCAAGCCACCCGCGCCCTGAAAAAAGCCGTTCCGGACTTGTACATCATTGCTGATATTTGCAACTGCGAATACACGACGCACGGTCACTGCGGAACAGTTGTCGATGGCGACGTAGACAACGATCTTACGCTGGTTACACTGGCCAAACAATGTGTTTCGCTGGCCAACGAAGGCGTGGACATGGTCGCACCAAGCGATATGATGGACGGCCGCGTAGGCGCCATCCGCCAGGAGCTCGATGAAAACGGTTTCCATAACCTGCCCATCATGGCTTACTCGGCCAAGTATGCGTCGGCATTTTACGGACCGTTCCGCGATGCCGCCGAAAGTGCGCCGCAGTTTGGCGACCGCCAGACCTACCAGATGGACCCGGCCAATGCCAACGAAGCCCTGCGCGAAGTAGCGCTGGATATCGAAGAAGGCGCCGACATCGTGATGGTGAAACCGGCGTTGAGTTACCTCGACGTCATTCAGCGCGTGAAAACCAATTTCAACATGCCCATCGCTGCCTACAACGTGAGTGGCGAATTCTCGATGGTAAAAGCAGCAGCCGCCAATGGCTGGATTGATGAAAAACGTATCGTACGCGAAATTCTGACTTCGATTAAACGCGCCGGTTCCGACATCATCATCACCTACCACTCGCAGGATATTGTAAAAGATTTGTAAGACAAGTCAAAGATTAGATAGTCTGGCTCCCGGGTTGTAAAAGCCCGGGAGTTTTTTTCACCTTTTCCAAAGTTTAGAACTTTGGAAAAGATACTCTTCCCGACCAATTACCCCAGGCTTCAGCCAAATTGTTCTCGCTTAAATCCTCCCCCTTTTATTCCCCCTCCAAAGGGGGACAGTTCGCCAACCCACTGCAGGATTAAATGGTTTAGCTCAGAATATTGCTCCGGTGTTCTTACCGAAAAATACCAATACTGTTGTTTAAAAGCGCTGCAATTCGCAACCTGTCCTCCGCTGGAGGAGGTGGCTGACAGGCCAGAGGAGGATTTTTCATAGTTTAAATTTTTCATGCCCGGTTGAAAGCTGACTGGTAATCAATCCTCCCCCTTTTATTTCCCCGGCAAAGGGGGACAGTTCGCCAACCCACTGCAGGATTAAATAGTTCAAAATAGTGCTCCGGTATTCTTGCAGAAAAACACCGATACTGTTGTTCAAAAGTGCTATGATTCGCAACATGTCCTCCGCTGGAGGAGGTGGCCGAAGGCCGGAGGAGGATTTATGCAATTTCCGATATCGGCAAAGGTCGGTTTTCCACCGAAAAAAACTAACTTACTTATCCCAAACTAACAGAACCTTTGATGAATACTAATCTATCGCCCAATCTTGGTTACAATAGAAAACTGAAAAACTTTGCACGGCACATGCGAAAAAAAGGCACCAAAGCCGAAGCAGCCCTCTGGAAATATGGCTTAAAAGCCGGGAAAATGAAAGGATATCAATTTCGGAGACAAAGACCTATCCTCAATTACATCGCCGATTTCATGTGCAAAGAATTAAAACTCATTATCGAAGTAGATGGTATAACACACCAGGATGACGAACAATTGATGCGCGACAAGCGAAGAGATCTCGACTTAAATCAAGCCGGGTTCACTGTTTTACGTTTTACTGATGAGATGGTATTAAACCGAATGGACCTGGTTTTGACAGAAATTGATAACTGGATTACTCAAAATAAAGGAAATACAGGTACCTAAAATCCTCCCCCTTTGATTCCCCCTCCAAAGATAAAGCCATCTGGCCAAACAAATATTTTAGCTTGTTCTTTAGCATGATATAAGATTAAGATGCGTCTCTATTTTTGACATGTTGGTTTATGATATCGATGTATTGATTGATAACATTTATCGGCATAGCAGTCGCAGCTTTAATGTATCCAGGTGGTTTACCATCCATGTAGAGTAATTTTACCCTGTTGTAATCTTTCAGATAATGGTCTACAGCGCAGAGCGAGTGATTTGTTTCTTTGGCAATAATACAAGGGTCTTTTTTCTCTGCCACGTATTTGTATACAATCTGGTATTTGTGCGTAATACAGGAGCCCATATCATGCAAAGTTCCGGTATGCGGTAAACTACATGAGTGTTTCTGTTCATACGTTTTTCTTTCCTGTGATATAAGTGAGGGGTCAGCGGCCAATAGCAGGCTGATGTCCCTGGTGGAAAGTAAACCTTCCTGCAGGTAAGCTTCTCGAGTGATGCGGGCAATGACTCTTTGTCTGTTTTCTCTGATATCCTGTTTTTTTTCGAGCTGTTGAATGTCTCCATCATCAACAATGGTCAGTACTACAGGAACCAGTTTTCTGTTGCTGCTGTCAGCTCTTGTATCTTTATGGACAGCGTTCCACAGTACTTGCCCCGGTTTAATGGTCTTGATATCCCGATTGTTTGACTCAAAAACAGCTAAGAGTTTGTCGGCAATGACACTTCGGATATTAGGGCCGAAGGTATTGGGGAAGTCCCTGTGAAAAAAATCTTCTATAATTGGTTTTATAAAGCGCTGACGGGCCGAGTGGTATCGGTGCCATGAATCCGGTTTTCGTAACATAGCAAACGGATTTAATTGTTTTACAACCTGTTTATTTTTTTAATGTTCCCGCCAGTTCTTCCCTGCGGGATTGAATTATGTCGGCGTGGTTCCAAAGGTTGATGTATTCTTCTGCCAGCGGCCGGGAAATATGCACCATAAAAGCGATGGAATGAACATCGTAGTTTTCCCGGGCTAGTGTCACCACTTGTTTAAAACGTCTTACATAATTGGATACAGCCATCGGACTGTGGTTAGTACTCTTGGCAATCTGGGTATATTCCATTCCCTGGAGCCACTTATTTACAATGATTACCCGGTGACTTAACGTTCTGCCTATATCTTTAATTGTTGACCGCAACGGCAGGATGATGCCTTGCTCTCGCAGCGATTTGATGTCCCTGACCAGGGTTCGCTCCCCGCAGTTAAAAATACGGTTGGCAATATCCTCGATGGTCAGAACTCCTCCCTGTAAGAGGGCTTCCTGGCAAATACGCTGCAAGCGGTGCAACCGTAAGCCAACAACTCCTCCCGCCTTTTTAACCTCCAGATCCTCACTCCCGGCATCAAGTGTCAGGGTTACTGTGACCATCTCGGCATTCTTTAAACTCCGGGATGGGCCATTTTCCACACCTGTTACCACGAACTGAATCTGTCCCGGGGAAAGCGATGGTGACATATTGAAAAAATCACCATACACTTCATGAACCGAATCCAGGATGGCCCGGGCTTCAAACGGTGAACAGTTTAGTCCCTGGATGATCTTATTTTGAAACTGATTGTCCAGCTGTTTACTGTTGAGCCTGTCCCATCTGGCAAGAGAAGAGTTATTAATCATCGAATAAAAATATTGGTTAGAAAACGTTTGCCTCCAGACCGTGTGGTTCCGGTCGGGCTCCGCCCTCCCTTCACCACACGGTCTGAAATAAAGATAAACTTAATCCACTTACTGCCATATGGCACAAACATAGGGGGACAGTTCGCCAACCAACTGCAGGATTAATTGGCTTAGCTCAGAGTAGTGCTCCGGTATTCTTGCCAAAAGATACCAATACAGCCGTTCAAAAGTGCTGCAATTCGCAACCTATCCTCCGCTGGAGGAGGTGGCCGAAGGCCGGAGGAGGATTTTCCACGATAAATAAAAAAACAAATCACAAAAAAAACCGCCCAACCATTTACAGTCAGGCGGATTCATTCTGTTGAGTAATATTTCGAATCGAACGTATCTATTCGTGTTTAGTAACCAGTTACCAATGCATCAGTCAGCAACCGGTTCGGCATCGGCAATACGCTTTTTCACTACCGCATTATTATCGGCAATAATTTGCGTCAATGTGCCGGCTAAACCACCATATTTGGCTTCGTCATTCCCCGAAACAACCCGGAGATACGGCACCACCTTTTTGTTGATGGTCAGGACGAGCTGTTTTTTCAGTGTGGTAGCATTATCCGTTTTACTATCCATGTCCTTTTCGGATTCATAAGCCGTACGGACATTCTCGAAATCGTCCTGGGCAGCTTTCAGCGAAGCAATCAGTTCGGCACATCCCGAAACCGCAGCAATAGACGTTTCCAGGCTGGCATCGGACAGTTCTTCCAATAAGGAACCGATCAGCGCCGACTCTGTTACATAATTTTCGTTGACGATTGCCAGGCTATACCTGTCGAATATCGCAAACAGCTTTTCAGCGGCTGTCCGGACCAATGGGTCGGGATGACCGAGCGCTCCTTGGACCAAATTATACAGCAAGCGGAATTGATTATCGCGAACTTCGTCTTTTTCTTCCAGTTGAGACTCAGCTTTCGAGCGATTAATCGCTGTAAGAAGTTTCTTTTCACCCGCATCCACTAGGTCAAAAATCGTGGTCAGGTGGGCATCATCAGCTATACCTGCGCTAGTCCAGGCATTGAGCATGCGTTTAGCAGTACCGTCTACTTCGGCATTCCTGCTTTTGTAGTTGATTTTTGGAATCATAAATTTGAATTAAAAGTTAAATTAATTATTGGTTTGTCGATCCGTCTGGTATAAATAACCTGTAATTGACTTATTACTTAACAGATAAACTAATTTATGGTAAATATCCGAAAAATCATAGCTATTATCCATTCTATTGTTTTTTCGTAGTCAATCTCACGGTATTCTTCGCTATCGGCCCATCGCTTTTAGACGCTACCACAGAGAACAGGGCATGATCGTTTGCCCATGAGCTGTCCAATTCTCAGCGAAGACATGATCATTTGCCCACGAGCCGTCCAACTCCCAGCGAAGCCGTGATCGTTTGCCCATGAGCCGTCAAACTCCCAGCGAAGCCATGATCCTTTGCCCACGGGCCGTCCAACTCCCAGCGAAGACGTGATCGTTTGCCCACGGGCCGTCCAACTCCCAGCGAGGCCGTGATCGTTTGCCCATGAGCCGTCTAACTCTCAGCGAAGCCATGATCGTTTGCCCACGGGCCGTCCAACTCTCAGCGAAGCCGTGATCATTTGCCCACGACTCGTCCAAACCGCAGGGAAGCTGAAATCTTTTCCAAAGTTCGAAACTTTGGAAAAGTTACGCCGGAACCATAGCCGCCAAAGCCACCAACATTTCACCCTGGTCGCTCTTTCGTTTTATGATAAAAAACGTTACTTTCAATGGCGAAAAACCGATGAAAGACTAGTGGAAAACCTTACAAGGAAATCAAAAATCTGAATTGACAGAAATGAGTAAAGCTGACAAAATCATAGTTGTAGTTTTAATAGTGTGGTCATTTATTCATGCTTTTTTACTAATCAAAAACATTGATATCATTAAAAATAATGTTGCCGGAACCTTCCAGTTTTATGAACATACTATAAAACGTGCTCCGACATATTATTTTTTCCCTTTTACTAAACAAATATATGTCCAACTTTATGATACTTCCGATGGATTGCATCATTATAGTTATAGTGAGGGGACAGCCTGGGGTAATTTTAATACAGATTTTTATGATTACACAGAGTTTTTCGTTTATGTAGTTGGAGCATGGATGCTGTTCTTCATATACAGACTATTAAAACCGCGCGAAACATAGTTTAAATCTTATTGAAAATGAAAATATTGACACCCACCGATAAACCAGATTTTGGTAAAAACGAAGGAGTTGAATTAAGTCTTGTATATAAATATCAACCGAGTTATTTGGAATGGGCAATCGAAAACATTCCTAATTTCAAAATTGATATCGAAGCATTTGAAGCCTTACCTAAACCGACTCCAGGAAGCTATAATAAAGATTCTTTTGCGCATGAAAAAATAGATGCCATGGCCAAAGATTTATCTGATGAAGATTTTTGGCAACTAATTAAAAGGTCGGACACTCCAAATCAATTAAAAAACATGAATGCTCTTACTTGGCAAACCGCTGAAAAGGACAATAAAAAACCATTTGAGGCTATAGATTACAAGTTTCCCGAGAGAATCAGGAAATTAAACAACCAAAAATAAAAGCGAATAGCAACAATCTTTAAATTGTGTCGCTTAAGCGGCTGATGATAATTAAAGATTCGTGTGAGAAAAAAGCCAAACGGGAGACAGGAAACGAGACAATGAAATCACAAACGTAAATGATTACCTCCTTAAATAATATAATAAATGTTGTTATTCAGCCGTTTTAAGTGGGTCATGACTTTAGTTTCACACTAATTAGGAGGCATTAAAATTCCACTAAATACATGATTATGCAAACGAATGAGGATAAAGCCTTAGAACTTGACGAATTGATTCTTCAAGTTTATAACTTGGACCAATTATTTAATTTAAAAAATAAATATGGAGATGTAGAACATCCGCACGTCGGATACCTTTTAGGTTCCAGATTTTACAGTTACGGAAATAAACTTCAATCATTTGTCTATCTTAGGAAATCTGCTTCTTTTGGTGTTTCAGTTAACAATCAATGGGCAAAGACCTTTTATGCAGATTCAATCGCACAGTCAATTTTCCACTTACTCGATAAATTCAATTATAAAAAAGAATATAATGACATTAAATATAAATTAGTTGCAAACGCATACTTCTTATTAAGTGTCATGGTTAATAACCTAGGCATAAAAGCATATAATTCACTACACACCAGAGGACTTTTGATTGAAAAAGCAAAAAGTGACGATGTAGTACTAAAGTTTATTCACGAATATTATTATTCAGGTTCAGACTTATGTACAGATATTTTATCCTCCTCTGACTTTGCATATTCAGCAATGGGATACAAAGAAAACGGAGAACATGATAATTATGAAAACACTTTCAAAACATTCGAAAGTTCATATGAGTTGATCCAATCAAAACCACAATATGAATTGATTAAAGATACAAGAACACTACTCGAGATAAGTCGTAAAAATCAAGAACATTTATATGAAAATGTTTTGAAAGCTTATCAGGAAGGTAAATTCTCGATCTCGCCTGAAACTTTCATGGAAAGAACTGAAAAAGGAATAAATTTCTTTTAAATAATCCCTTTAAAAATATTACGTAGGCTCATCTTTTTTTAACCTATGAAATAAACAAAAACGAACCATTGAGATGTATGATCCCAAGATACATCACCGAAGAAGCATCCGTTTAAAGAACTACGATTACGCAGGGAAAGGACTATATTTTATTACGCTTTGCACGGCTCAGCGGAAAAATATATTTGGCCGGATTATCAACGGAGAGCTTTTTCTGAATCCATTGGGAGAAATAGCCAAAGAAGAATGGGCCAAAACACCCGAAATCAGGAATAATACCTCGCTGGGCGCATTCATCATTATGCCCAACCACATGCACGGCATCATCAGCATCGATTATCAAACCAGAAAACCCGGAAAGGACGAAATCGGAAAATTCCATTCCCCATCCCACACCATCGGCGCCATCATCCGGGGCTATAAAGGCGCCACCACCAAGCGGATTCATCAGCTCCTCCGGGAAATTAAAGAACGCGGCGGCGCGGGCGAATCGCTATTAGATCGGGCTAGGGGCAATAGGACGGGCGAATTGCCATTCAATCGGGCTACGGACGGACTGGATACGGGCGAATGGCTATTCGCCCCAACTGGCTCTATCTGGCATCGGAATTATTACGAGAAAATCATCCGAAACGAAAAGGCCTTCCGGAATATCTCCAACTATATCATCAATAATCCCAGCAACTGGGAAAAGGATAAGCTGAAATAATCGATCGGCCCGTACGGGCGAATCGCATTCGCCCGAAAAGAGAATCCCGCCCAGAGAAAGAGGAATTGAGCGAATCGAATTCGCCCGAGAGGATAATCCAGCTTCCCCAAAGAGCGGATTGGGCGAATGGCTATTCGCCCCAACCGCCCCAACGGAGATAATCTTTCTTAGGCTACGCCGAATCTTCATTCGCCACGACGGCGCTAATCTTCTCAATAGAGAATCCTTCTCAGGATTCGGGCGAATTCCATTCGCCCCGACTGAAACAACAAAAATATTACAACCCCGAGCCGGCATATTTGTTATTTTTGTGGATTAAACGAGCGGAAATAAAAAATAACAGATACATGGAATTTACCAAAAGCATACAGGCCTTTCAGGAAGCGCTGGAGTACATCCCCGGCGGAGTAAACTCACCGGTGCGTTCGTTCAAGAGCGTGGAGAGTGATCCGGTCTTCATCGAAAGTGCCCAAGGCTCCAAAGTCCGTGACATCGACGGCAACGAATACATCGATTATGTAGGTTCGTGGGGACCCATGATTCTCGGTCACGCCCATCCCGACGTGTTAAAAGCACTGGCCGAAACCATGCAGAAGGGCACCAGTTTTGGCGCTCCCACCCTGCTGGAAACCGAAATGGCAAAGCAAGTACGGAAGATGATGCCGTCCATCGAGAGCGTGCGGATGGTGAACTCGGGCACCGAGGCCACCATGAGTGCCCTGCGCCTGGCCCGTGGCTACACCGGCCGCGATTTGGTCATCAAATTCGAAGGTTGCTACCACGGTCACAACGACAGCTTCCTGATTGCTGCCGGCTCCGGAGCTTTGACTTTCGGAACGCCCAACACACCGGGCGTCACCACCGGAACAGCGCACGATACGCTCACGGCCCAATTCAACGATTTGGATTCGGTCGCCGCCCATTTTGAAAAACACGGCGACAACATTGCCGCGCTCATCATTGAGCCCGTTACCGGCAATATGGGGGTCGTAGTTCCGACGAAAGAATTCATGCAGGGCGTCCGCGACCTGTGTACCCAACACGGAGCACTGCTCATTTTCGATGAGGTAATGACCGGTTTCCGGGTAGCCAAAGGCGGCGCACAAAGCCTGCTGGGCATCGAACCCGATCTGACGACCTTAGGAAAAATCATCGGTGGCGGATTGCCGGTCGGAGCTTACGGCGGTAAAAAAGTCATCATGGATCATCTGGCGCCGCAAGGCCCCGTTTACCAGGCCGGAACCCTTTCGGGAAATCCGCTGGCCATGATAGCCGGACTGACGCAACTCCGCTTGTTGGACAACGACTCGATGATTTACGACGACCTGGAACGGAAAGCCGGCATGCTGGAAGAAGGCCTGAAGAACAACCTCCGCGAACTGGATTTCCCGGCCGTGGTAAACCGCGTCGGGTCCATGTTTACCCTCTTCTTCACGAAAGAAGAGAAGGTGACTTCCTTTGCCGATGTGATGAAATGCGATACCAAGGTTTTCTCCGATTATTTCAAACATTCGCTGGAAAGCGGCATCTACCTGGCACCGTCGCAATTCGAGGCCGGCTTTGTTTCGGCCGCTCACAGCGACGAAGATATTCAGCGCACCATCGAGGCCAGTTACAACGCATTGCAAAAAATCAAACAGAAAGGTTAATTCCCCGATGCAGACAAACCCGACGGAATCCATTTTATTACGTACCCTGAAAGGCGAACCGACAGAGCGGCCCCCGGTGTGGTTCATGCGCCAGGCCGGCCGTGTGTTGCCCTCCTACCTGGAGATTAAAAAGCAATACACGTTCTGGCAGATGATGCAAAATCCGGAGGTGGCGGCCCAGGTGACCCTCCTTCCGGTCGATGATTTAGGCGTCGATGCAGCCATCCTGTTTTCCGATATCCTGGTGGTTCCGTATGCCATGGGCATGGGCCTCGATTTCACCGATGCGGGTCCTGTGTTTGAAGAGCCCCTCGCCTTCCGGGAAAACCCGGTAGCAGGCCTCTTTCCCGATCCGGCCAAGTTGGATTACATCTACGCCGTGATTGACGAAATCAACCGCACCAAGCCGTCGAACATCCCGCTTATCGGATTTTGCGGGGCACCGCTCACCGTGCTGTTGTTCATGCTACAGGGACTGGGACGCAAAGGTGATTTCCCCGATGCGATTCGGTTTATCTACGAAAATAAGGAAACAACGAAGCAGCTGATTGATGCCCTCACCGATATGTCCATCGAGTACATCAAGGGACAAATCGCCCACGGCATCGATGTCTTCCAGCTGTTCGATACTCACGCCGGCCTGTTGCCGTTCGATGTTTATGAAGAACTCTTTTTGCCGCCCGTGCGGAAAATTGCGCAGGTAGTCCGCGAGGCCGGTCTGCCGTTCATCTTCTTCCCGAAAGGAATAGGTACCGGGTTGGCCGGTATTTCACCCGAAGAGGCAGACTTTCTCAGCGTTGACTGGCAAACACCACTGACCACAGCCCGGAAACTGGTTCATTCCGACATCGGGCTGCAGGGGAATATCGACCCGCGGTTGTTGTTTGCACCACAGGAAGAGATCGAAAAAGAACTGAAAAAATACCTCCGCTTTGGCGCGGAAAATCAAAACTGGATTTTCAACCTGGGACACGGCTTTATGCCCGGTATTCCGTTTGAAAACGCCCGCTTTCTGGCCGACTGGGCAAAGAATGCCGACTGGAAACAGTCATAAATGCATCAAGAATGAATAACGAATTATTAGAGAAATACAATCGTCCGGTACCCCGTTACACCAGTTATCCGCCGGCCAATTTCTTTACCGAAAGCTTTACCGAAACCAATTATCGGAAAGCACTGGCTGAGTCGAATGGTTGGGAACCACAAAATATCTCGTTCTATTTCCACATTCCGTTTTGCCGGAAAATGTGTTTTTTCTGCGGTTGCAACTCCTTCCCCATGAAAAACGACGAAACCGTGAAGCGGTACATGGAGGCAGTGAAGAAGGAGGTGGAAATGGTGAAAGAATACATCGGCCCCGGACGAAAAGTTTCCCAGATTCACTTCGGCGGCGGGACGCCCAACGCCATTCCGGTTCATTACCTGGAAGAATTGAACCAGCTGTTGTTCGATAATTTTTCGTTCATCGAACAACCGGAGATTGCCATCGAATGCAACCCGGCCCATCTCGACGAAGAATCGGTGAAACGGTTAAAAGGAGCCGGATTCAGGCGCTTCAGCATCGGTATCCAGGATTTCGATATTGAGGTTTTGAAAGCCGTTAACCGGGATCCCTCCCAGCTTCCGGTGGACGAACTGATTCAACTGCTGAAAGAGGGCGACGAACCGGTGGATGTGAACCTCGATTTCATTTACGGCTTACCCAACCAAACCGTCGACAGCTTTATTGCGGCCATCGAAAAGGCCATCACGATGAAGCCCGACCGGTTGGTGACTTTCTCGTACGCGCACGTTCCCTGGGTGAAGAAGAGCCAGAAACGTCTCGAAGTGATTGGCCTTCCAGGCAACGAAGATAAGATTGCCATGTTCGACCGTGCCAGCGAATTGCTGATCGACAGCGGCTACCATGCCATCGGTCTTGACCATTTCGCGCTAGCCAACGACGAGCTGACCATCGCCCATAAAGAGCGCCGGTTGCACCGGAATTTCCAGGGCTACTGCACCCGCCGCACCACCGGACAAGTGTACGCTTTCGGAGTATCGGGAATCAGTCAGCTGGAGCAGGTGTATGCACAAAACAGCAAGTCTATTAACGATTACATGCAGCAGGTAGAAGACGGCCATCTGCCCATTGCCAAAGGTTACCGCCTGAACGACAATGAGCGCATCGTCCGAGAAGTGGTGACCGAAGTGATGTGCAACCGGCACGTTCGATGGGATGACATGGCTGAGCGCTGCCGCGTCTCGGAAGATGCGGTCCGGTCGGCTGTGGCCTATGAAGAAACAAAGCTCACCGAACTGCAAACCGATGGTCTGATTCAATTCGATAACGAAAAGATACACGTCACCGAAGACGGAAACCTTTTTATCCGCAACGTGGCCGCCACATTCGACCCGTTGATGGGCGGCGACAACGAGTCCAAATTTTCCAAACCAGTCTAACGCATGAGTAACGCACAAAATACCGATGTCATTATTATCGGCGCAGGCCTTACCGGTCTGACCGCCGCACATTATCTGAAGAAACAGGGCAAGAATGTTCGTGTCATCGAAAAGAATACCCACACCGGAGGTGTGATTCAAACCGTCCATGAAGATGGTTTCACCTTCGAAACCGGGCCAAATACCGGAGTGCTGGGCAATCCGGATGTAGCCGAACTCTTCGAAGAACTGCAGAAAGATGTGACACTCGAAACGGCTGATCCGGCTGCCAAACGGCGCCTCATCTGGAAAGGAAAAGACTGGCATGCATTACCCTCCGGCCCTATTTCGGCTATTGGCACGCCCCTCTTTACCTGGTACGATAAGTTCCGGATTCTCGGGGAACCGTTTCGGAAGAAAGGCACCAAACCTAATGAATCGGTAGCTGATCTGGTTCGTCGCCGGCTAGGGAAAAGCTTCCTCGATTATGCGGTCAACCCGTTTATCTCGGGTGTATATGCCGGTGACCCGGAATACCTCGTCACTGAATTTGCCTTGCCGAAGCTATTCAACCTGGAGCACAATTACGGCAGCTTTGTGGTCGGCGCCATGAAAAAGCGGAAAGAGCCCAAAGAACCTCGTGATTCGAAAGCGACGCGAGAGGTTTTCTCGGCCCAGGGAGGTCTTGTATCATTAATTAAAGCGCTGGAAAAGTCGGTCGGATTGGAAAGCATCACGCTGGGCGCAGAAAACACAAAGATTCAGCCTGACCGGGACGGGTTCACCGTCACAACCACCGCTGATGGAGAAACGCAGACCATTCGGGCACCTAAGGTTATTTCAACCGTTGGCGGACATGCATTTGCCGGTCTTTATCCGTTCCTCGCAGATGAGGAGCTGGCTCCTTTCCGGGAACTAGAATACGCGACTGTTACGCAGGTCATTCTGGGATTCAAAGATTGGAAAGGAATGCCACTCAATGCCTTTGGCGGCCTCATTCCCGCGAAGGAAAACAAGAGTATGCTGGGGGTGTTATTTACCTCGTCGTTCTTTCAAGACCGTGCACCGGAAGGTGGCGCTGTCTTATCGGTCTTCATGGGAGGTATCCGTCAGCCGGAGATGATTGACTACAGCGACGAACAGATTCAGCAGGTGCTGGAAAAGGAACTGGTCCCGATGATGAAACTGACGGAACTGAAACCGGACCTTCAGCATATTTACCGCTACCGGCATGCCATTCCGCAGTATGGTGCCAGCTCGAAGGAACGTTTTGAAATGATCGACCGCCTGGAAGGGAAATACCCCGGATTGATTCTGGCCGGAAACATCCGGAACGGTATTGGGATGGCCGACCGCATCAAACAAGCACGAATGATAACCGAAAAAGAAGATTGATGAAAGAGACAGCCCGGATAGCAGAGCTTTACGGCAAACTGCAGGAGAAAATGTGCGCCCGCCTCGAACAGGCAGACGGCAAGGCCAAGTTCAGTCGCGATGCCTGGAAGAAAAACATTGGCGGTGGCATGACACGGGTAATTGCCGGCGGAGATAAGATTGCCAAAGGAGCCATCAACTTCTCGCATGTGGAAGGCACCTACAGTGCTCAAATGGAAAAACTGCTTGGCGAAAAAGCTTCGGCATATGCCGCCACCGGCATCTCCTCCATTCTCCATCCGGTGAACCCGAACGCTCCTATTATTCACATGAACGTTCGCCATTTCAGTCTGGATAACGGGGTGCAATGGTTTGGCGGCGGCATCGACCTCACGCCGCATTACATCGACAAAGCCGGAGCACAGCAATTTCACCGGAAACTGAAGGATATCTGCGACCGATATTCGCCTTCGTTCTATCCCGATTATAAAAAATGGGCTGACGACTACTTTTTCATTCCTCACCGCGATGAAACCCGCGGCGTGGGCGGTATTTTCTTCGACCGGTTAAAACCGACAGAAGAGGTACCCTTCGAGAAACTGCTGCAATTCACCATCGATTTGGCCAGTGCGTACCCGGAAATGTATGCCGAACAACTGGCTCAATACGCTGATATGCCCTTCACTGAACGGGAAGAACAATGGCAACGGTTACGGCGCGGCCGGTACGTGGAGTTCAACCTGGTGTATGACCGGGGAACCAAGTTCGGGCTGGCCTCAGGAGGAAATACCGAAAGCATCCTGGTGAGCATGCCTCCGGAAGCTATTTGGGAATACAACTACACACCGGAATCCGGTTCACGCGAAGCAGAAACCCTTTCATTACTGAAAAAAGATATTGACTGGGTGAACTGTTTAACAGATTAACTTGTTTCCTAAACAAAAATTAACCACCTAAAATTGCTTTCATGGCCGAAAAGAAAACAGCTGTTCTCCTGATGAATGTCGGAACGCCCGACGAGCCGAAGGTTAACAGTGTTCGCCGTTACCTGTTTCAGTTTCTCAACGACCAGCGGGTGATTGACATTCCCTGGCTACTGCAAAAGATTCTGGTGAACCTGATTATCGTTCCGTTCCGGGCTCCTAAATCGACGAAACTGTACCAGCAGCTCTGGACCGAAGAAGGGTCGCCGTTGGTGGTCTTTGCCAACAGTGTTCAGGAAAAACTGGAAGCGCGTCTGCCAGAAGGCGATAAGGTATTCGTGGCCATGCGATACGGCAATCCGTCGTTGAAAGCTGCATTGAAGCAAATTAAGGAAGGCGGATTCGAGCGCATCATCCTGCTGCCCCTTTTCCCGCAATATGCCTCCTCCTCTACTGGAACCGCTATCGAAGCGTTCTGGGCGGCGGTCCGGAAATGGAATATCATTCCCGATGTGCAGGTCATCAGCCAGTTTTACGACCGGCCGGATTTCATCCAGGCTTTCGCCGAACGTATCCGTGAACAAAAGCCGGAGGAGCATGATCACGTCATCTTTTCCTATCACGGTTTGCCCTTACGTCATCTCGACAAATCGCACCCCGGAATCAGCAACACAACCTGTACCTGTCATGAAAGCATGCCGGCACACGGCACCTTCTGCTACAAGGCCGCCTGCTATGCTACTTCCCGCAAGCTGGCTGACGAACTCGGACTCAAACCCGGTGATTATACGGTCTCCTTTCAATCGCGTCTATCGGATAAATGGATCAAACCTTTCACCGATAAACTATTAGAAAAACAAGCGAAGCAAGGTGTGAAAAAACTTTTGGTGGCGGCTCCGTCGTTTGTGGCCGACTGCCTGGAAACCCGGGTGGAAATTGGCATCGATTACAAACGCTTCTTCACCGGAAACGGTGGCGAAACGCTCACGATGGTGGAAAGCCTTAACGACCATCCGCTATGGATTGATGCACTGGAAGCGATGGTAAAAGAGAAGATGAACTAAATCCCAGGTCGATAATGACAAGATAATTGACACGGTTGTCAAAGTTTTTGATAAAATCCGTGTATTACACAACATACTATCACTTGATATACATGCCCTTATCGATAAGGGCATTTTTTTTGATTAACTTTTCCAAAGAATTAAGCTGGAAAGCTGCGACCAAAAACCCTGTAGAAGCGCTGAGATATGAGTAACTTTAATGAGAACCTAAAAATATGATCATGAAAACTCAAATCAAATTTAAAAAGTACACACTAGTTGTCATGATGGCAACATTGCTTTCGTGCAACGGATTTGCTCAAACGGGCACGCCAACAATAACCAAAACCTTCGATATGAATCAACCGGGAACATTGAATTCCCAATCTTCCGGTGGAGGGATTGTCGTCGAAGGAACCGACCAAAACAAAGTGACTGTGCAGGCCTTTGTCCGGAAAAACGGAAAAATACTATCTCCGACAGACCCGGCACTCCAAGATGTCTTGAAAGATTTTAACCTGGATATACAGAAAAATGGTTCGGTCATCACGGCAAACGTTGAGCGCAAACGAAACTTCAAGTTCTGGAACAACGTTGGCATTTCCCTGAAGATTACCGTTCCTAAAGAAATGTCCTGCAATGTAGCGTCCAGTGGCGGTGGATTAAAAATTTCAAATGTAGGTGGAACTCATGACCTGGCAAGTAGCGGAGGCGGAATACGTTTGGAAAACGTTACCGGAACCACAAAGGCAAGTTCTTCCGGTGGCGGTGTACAGGCCATAAACCAGAACGGTGATGTTCGCTTAAGCTCCAGCGGGGGCGGTGTAACGCTGGATGAAGGTCACGGAAGTGTTTATGCACGCAGTTCCGGCGGAGGGGTACGCCTGAAGAATGTGCACGGAGATGTAGATGCCAGTAGTAGCGGAGGCGGTGTAACTGTCAATGGTGAAACGGGAGCTATTAGAGCTACATCCAGCGGAGGTTCTGTACATGTTAACATCAGCAACTTAAGTAAGAAACTGTACCTGGCATCCAGTGGCGGTGGAGTTGACGCAACGATTCAAAATGGCGATAAGTTGGGTATGGACCTGGATTTGAAATCAGACAGAGTGCACATCGATCTGCATAACTTTTCCGGCACATCAGAAAAAGACCGGGTAAAAGGAACGATGAACGGTGGCGGAATCCCCGTTTACATGCACGCATCCGGTGGAAACGTCAATGTGAAGTTTCAGGATTAGATTGAAGATAAAAGCTGAAAGGCAGCGACAAAATCACACCGAATCAACACGATACAAATAGCTGAAAGAAATCATAATAAGAAATCAAATGCTCAATCTGTCAAACATCAAAATGGTATTCCGCAATGCTCGAAAGAACAGTGCATTGACATTTGCCAAGCTTTTCGGTATCAGCATCTCCTTTGCAGTGATTTTGTTCGCTGCCGGTTACGTCTATTACGAAACCAGTTTCGACAAATTTGTTCCCGACAAGGACAAGATTTTCCGCATTTACATGAAAGGAAACCTCAACGGAGATGAGGCTGATTATGCGGTAACCAGTGCCGCCATGGCAGAAACTGTGGTTCATGACATTCCGGAAGTTACTGAGGCAACGAGGCTCCGACCTGACAGAAACGCCGACATTCATTACCACGACGAGATAATCAAAGGCGGTCCGTTGCTCTTTGCTGATCCGAATTTCTTCTCATTTTTTCATCTTCCGGTTAAAAAAGCATCTTCTAATCTGTTTGGCTCGAAAAATGATATTGCGATATCCGAAAGTTTGGCCATTAAATTATTTGGCAATGCCGATGCCGCATTGGATAAAGTGGTCAAGTTGATGGACGAAGACTGTGTAATTACAGGTGTATTCAAGGATTTTCCCAAAAACTTTCACTTGCAATATCAGGTTGTTCAGTCCATTGAAAAATCCCAACCGGAAAAACAGGATCTAGGTTCTCAATCATACTATACCTACATCAAAACAAATACAGCAAACCCCGACTTAGATAAATTAAGCTTTCAACTGACCAAGACAGTCTATACGCACAGCATGCCTGAAATCGATGGCGCCAAAGCAAAAACATGGGATGATATGAAGGCGAATGATTCGCTTTATCTCTTTTATTTGGTGGAACCGCTAACAGCCATCCATTTCAGCAATCACAAATTCGATCCGGCTGTTACAGCCAGTAAAACATATGTATACGGGGCCATCATTCTGGCCCTACTGGTCTTGCTAATTTCATCTATTAATTTCACGAATCTCACCATTGCCAATTTATCCACTCGTCTGAAAGAGATTGGCATTCGGAAAACGACCGGAGCTTTCAGCGGCCAAATTGCCACACAATTCCTGTATGAATCACTCATCTTCTGGACCGTTGGATTTTTTCTGGCTATCGTACTCTATGAAGTGGGTGGAAAACCACTCGCCCACTACCTGAATCTGAGTGTTGATATTTCGCCGATTTTATTGATAAAGATATTCCTGCTTACTTTCCTCGCGCTGCTGGTATTTAATATGATCACAAATATCTTGCCTATCTACTATGTATCCAAAAGGAAGGTGCTCAATCTCTTAAAGGATGAAAAAAATAGTCACCACCGCTTTACCGTCAAGAACAGCTTTGTTTTCCTGCAATTCGCTCTGTCCGCGCTGATCATTCTCAGCTCCATCATCGTTCAAAAGCAGATTAGCTATATGGTGAATAAAAACAGGGGATATGATGGCAACAATGTTCTCATGTTCAACCTGTATGGCATGAACGATGCCAACCGCAAAAGCTTTATCAACGACCTGAAAGCCTATGCCGCCATAAAGGATGTTACCACCAGCGATGTCAATTTCGGGAAAGATGACCCAGGCATGACTAGTGCATACTTCGAGACGCAAAACGAAGATAATTTTGTACACACCAGCGCCATGCAGGTAGACGATGAGTTCCTGAAAACATTTGGTTTGAAGATGAATCAAGGACGTTTTTTCGATACGAATCACCCGACTGACGATAAGGCCGTCATCTTAAACCAAACCGCTGCTAACGAATACAGAAAAAAAGGTTCTCTAATCGGGAAAGAACTGTTAATGAATAATTCCCGGTTTCGTATCATCGGAATTATTAGCGACTTCAACTATCGTTCGCTCTATCACAAGATTCAGCCCTTGATAATGCTGAGGTCAGAAAATAACGGAAATATTTTTGTCAAATACCGAACGAATGAAATATCCGATGTGATTGCTATCCTGCAGAAGCAATGGAAAAAGTACAACATTAGTCAACCTCTTCAATATGAATTTCACAACGCTGTCCTGGCTAGTCAGTATGGCAGAGATCAGCAGGCAAAAAAGCTATTACTCATTCTGTCCATCCTTTCGATAGCCATTGCGGCGGTCGGTTTGTATGCCATCAGTCTCTTTACCATCATCAGCAAAACCAAAGAAATTGGTATCCGAAAGGTAAATGGTGCCAATATCTCCGAAGTAATGACTTTACTGAACAAGGATTTTGCCAAATGGGTAGCCATTGCATTTGTTGTGGCTACGCCCATTGCCTGGTATGTCATGAATTTGTGGCTGGAGAATTTTGCTTACCGAACCGGATTGAGCTGGTGGGTATTTGCCCTTGCCGGGATATTATCCTTCGCTATTGCTCTGCTCACGGTCAGCTGGCAATCATACAAGGCAGCGACCCGAAATCCGATTGAGGCTTTGCGATATGAATAATCCAACAATTAATCCGTAATATGTATACAACCGAATAATCAATTCCTTAACCTGACAAAACGTAGAAACCATGAAACCAAGCAGATTAACATTATTGATGGCGTTGTTGATCAGTATATTGTTCTCGGCAGAAGCACAGCAGACAAAGGTCATTATCCCTGATTTGTCAACAGTCCAGGACAACCAGAAATGGTCAGCGTTCAACCGTGACATTTCCTATAACGGGAATGTGCACATGGATGCAAAACCCGGCGATGGTTTACTCATTCTGAGAGGTGTTGAATTTCAAAACGGCACCATCGAACTCGACATCAAGGGAAGGAACGCACCAGGGCGCAGTTTTGTGGGAGTGGCTTTTCATGGCGTGAATGACAGTACCTTCGATGCCGTTTACTTCCGTCCTTTTAATTTCAAGAATCCGGAAAGAAACACGCACTCGGTGCAGTACATCTCGGCACCACAATATAGCTGGTACAAACTCCGTAGTGAACATCCGGGAAAATATGAAAACAAAGTCACACCGGTACCCGAGCCGGATGAATGGTTTCATGCAACGATTCAGGTTACTTATCCGGAAGTGAAGGTATATGTCAACCATTCATCTGAACCTTCATTAGTAGTTAATCAAATCAGTACCCGGGAAAAGGGATGGATTGCCTTTTGGGTTGGCAACAATTCAGAAGGATGGTTCAAAAATCTAAAGATAATCCCTGAAGCAAACTAACTATTAATCAATGAATTTCCTGTATCATTTTCATATGACCATCCGGACACTCAGGCATAATTTGAGGCCCACTCTCCTGCTCCTCATTTCCATGTCGGTCGGACTGGTAACCTTCATCCTGGTTTCCGGATACGTGTCATACGAACAGCAATACGATCGGGTCTTTCCCGATGCCAAGAACATTTACCGCATTACAACCGATCTGTATTCCGATGGTAAACTTCAAATTTCCATCCCCGAATGCGAACGGGATATGGGAAGTTCATTGAAAAAATCGTACCCGGAAGTAACCGAAGCCGGGTTTTTGGCCCAAACCAGTAATCCTCAATACAAAATCGGTGAAAATATTTTCAAGGATACAAAGGTTTATTTTGCATCGCCGGGACTGCTGAATATTTTCTCTTTTCAGTTACTACAGGGCGATCGTTCGCAAGTATTGACCGCTCCTTATACTTCTCTTCTGTCGGAATCGACAGCCAGAAAGTATTTCGGCAATGAAAATCCGGTTGGCAAAACGATCACCAAATATCCGGCTTTTGAATACCAGGTGGTAGGTGTTTACAAGGATATTCCCCGGCAGGCGCACTTTCATCCCGACATGCTGCTATCGTTTCACGACCAGATGCACCTTCCTCCTCCCATGAAAGCTCCATGGGGAGAAACCGATTTTTACACTTATCTGAAAGTGCATCCCGGAACTGATTTACAGGCTTTGGAGCAGAAGATGAATCAACTAGCGATGACCCATAAAAAGGATTATTTCGAAAAGAATAACCAGTTGCATGTCTACCACCTGCAACCATTGAAAGACATTCATCTGCACTCACATCTGAAACAGGAACTGCAAACCAACGCCCGTGCCGACTACCTCTACATTCTGCTCATCATCAGCTTGCTGATTGTACTGGCTGTCGGACTCAATTACGTACATTTTTCCTTTACCCGGGCACTCAATCATGCTTCAGCTACCGGATTGAAGAAAGTATTCGGTGCCAACCGGAAAACACTCATCGGGCAATCGCTGACCGACTCATTGGTCATTCATGCGATAGCGACAGCAGTTGCTTTCCTGATCTGCATGTTACTTCTACCGTTTATACAAAACCAGTTTGGCATCACGCTCGATTTCTCACTACATAATCGGTTATTCTGGTTTGGTCTGGGAAGCATCCTCTTACTAAGCATGATTGTTAACGGCATTATTCCCGGTTTCCTGATAGGACGTTTCCGTAGCCTCGATCTATTCCAACTCAAATACAAACCGCTGATGCCCGGTATTTCCTTCCGGCAACTGTTTGTTGTGGGGCAGTTTGCCATTGTCATGGTCATTATCATCGGCATTATCGGTATCAACAAACAGGTGAATTACCTGAAAGACAAAAACAAGGAATTTAACCTGGAAAACACCATCGCTGTTAAGGTTCCACAAAACTTCCGTCGAACCTCACAACGCATCAACAACCTGGATGCTTTCGAACAAGACCTTCTGCGGAATCCCAACATATCCGGTATTACGCAAAGTAACCGGATGCCGGGAGAAACAGCTGCCTTTAACTTCAGCTTTTCAGAAAAAGGAACAGAACGGTCAGGAAAAGCAGCTGTTCTGGTGGCGGGAGTCAATTATCTCAAACTTTTCGACATCAAACTTCTAGCCGGAAATGATTTTGAGCCACACGCCGAAAATGTCGACGAAGGGTGCATCATCAATCAATCGTGCCTCAACTTTTTAGGCTATAAGAATCCTCAGGAAGCAGTGGGCAGAGTTCTAAAACTAACAGACGAAAGTGCCCTGCAAAATATCGAATTGAAAATAAGAGGTGTTTGTTCGGATTTCAATTTCCAGAACATGCGCGAGAAACCCGGCCCAATGATTCTCTTCGACTGGACGAAAAACATGATTTGGGGCAACTATTTTGTGAAACTTAAGCAAGCCAATATTGCTTCTTTCATCCCATTTATCCGGAAGAAATTCCAGGCTACATTTCCCAATTATCCGTTCGAATACCTGGTAATGAATGATTTTTACAATCAACAGTTTTTCAAGGAATATCAACTCATCAGAATGCTGCAGGCTTTTGTTCTGGTAGCGATTCTCATCAGCGCTATCAATCTGTTTGCCATGGCCTGGTTTATTGCCATTGCCCGAACGAAGGAAATCGGCATCCGCAAGGTAAATGGAGCCAAAATATCGGAAGTGATGACCATGCTGAATAAAGATTTCATCAAATGGGTAGCCATTGCTTTTATCATTGCCACGCCGATTGCCTGGTTTGCCATGAATAAATGGCTCGAGAACTTTGCTTACAAGACCAACCTGAGTTGGTGGATTTTCGCGGTAGCGGGAATGCTAGCCATCGGAATTGCCCTGCTCACCGTTAGCTGGCAAAGCTGGAAAGCGGCGACACGGAATCCGGTGGATGCGTTGCGGTATGAATAGTAAAATCTGTCAAAAAATAAGATAGTAATCGTCTGATTATCATACAACGAACACAATCAAAACAACACACAAAACACTGATAACAAATCAACTACATTGCTCGGCATACTAATTGATTTGTGATTGCAGATACATTATCAAACTGATTTTAACTTGCTTAATCTGCATTCAAATGAACGGGCTCAATTGGAAAATATCGCTTCGCAATCTTTGGCGAAATAAAACATTCACACTCATCAATGTTCTCGGTCTTGCACTTGGCTTCACCGCCTTTATCATCATATTTCTGTTTATTCGTTATGAGTTCAGCTGGGACAAAACCAATGTAAATTACGATCGGATTTACAGGGTGCAGCGGCATTATTCTAAAACAGCTTTCGCCATGGATGGAAACGACATCTCGCCTCATTCCCGTCCCATTACCGCTTCCCTGCTTGAAAAGTATCCCGAATTTGAGCGAGTCACAGTCATCCGTGAGAACTCCGGCAAGTTCCTGTCAGCCGATCGGGAACACCAGTTTTACGACGAAACAGGTATCTGTGCCGACTCCAATTTCTTCAATGTATTTACCTATCATTTCATCGAAGGCTCTCCCAAATCGGCATTAACAGAACCGTTTACCATCGTGTTATCGAAGAAACTGGCAGACAAATTATTCAAAGGTGAAAAAGCAATCGGGAAGTCGGTAACAGTAGAAAAGAAATTCGATGTAAAAGTGACTGGTGTGTATGTCGACCTTCCGCTAAATTCCAGTGTCCGTCCTTCCTATATCATCTCATTTTCTTCTTTGGCAAGAACAGCCAATATTCACCGGAATGACATGTGGGTAGGCGATTGCATGAACTATGCGCTCCTGAAGCCAGGAGTTGACTACAAAAAAGTAGAATCCAAAATCAAAGACAGTTTTGCTGAATTTAAAGGCATCGAATTGGAGGAGATTCAACTTTGCCCAATGTCGAAGATTCACTTGAGCTTCAACGATCGAAACGATTATTATATCGTCCTTTCCCTGTTTAGTCTGATTGGATTATTCATCCTCCTGATGTCGGCATTTAACTATATGAACCTGACCATAGCACAAGCATCCACAAGGGGTAAAGAAATTGCTGTTAAAAAAATTAATGGAGGCAACCGGCAGTCGCTGATTTTTCAATTCTTACTTGAAACATTGATATTAACCACGATTGCTGTTATACTGGCACTGATTATCACGCAACAGGCACTTCCCTTTTACAACAGTATTGTTAACACAGATCTTCAGTTCAGTCTTTTATACGACTGGAAAATCCTCGGTCTGATTATACTGACATCCGTAGGTATCGGATTATTATCAGGCATTTATCCGGCTTTCTTTATGTCTTCACACAAGGTCATCTCCCTTTTCCGTGGTGATTTTTTCAAAATAAGAAATGAGAATTTCAGTATGCGGAAAACGTTGGTAACTATTCAGTTTGCCATCACTGTTTTCCTGATCTGCATTAGTTTATTCGTTACAGCCCAAATAAACTACATGACTAATAAAAACCTGGGATTCGACAAAGAGAATTTGTTGTATGCGAGGTTAACGTCATCAGTGGAAGGCAGAAATTTTGAAGACTTACGGAGCCGTCTGCTTCAACACCCCGAAATCATCAATGCATCTATGTCGAAAACCCTTCCTTTTGTTAATTACAATGGCGGGATGCTCAATTGGGAAGGCTCCAATCCCGATGAAAAAATATTCTTCCGTCCCAACACGGTTACCTACGACTTTGTAAAAAATATGAACATCACCATTTTGCAGGGAAGGGACTTTTCACGAAATCATCCGGCCGATTTAGGGCGAAACTGCCTTATCAATGAAAGTGCCCTCAAGTGTTTTGGCTGGAAAGATCCTATCGGGAAACGCATCAACGATGGGCGATGGACGGTAATTGGAGTAATGAAAGATTACATTTACAAGGACATGCACAACGGCATAGAGCCGGCCGTACTCTTGCTTGCCTCAGGAGATATGGCAGGCGACTGGACCTTTGCTTTTCGCTATGCTCCGGGAAATTTGAAGAAAGTCAAACAAATTCTGGATACAGAGTTCGATCAGTCATTCCCCAACGACCCATTTGAATTTCATAATCTGAATTCAGCTTTCGCGAATGAGTCTACGTTCAAAATCTACCAGGTAATTAAAAATTCCATTTTAATATTCACCTTCTTCAACATCGTGATTGCGGCCATTGGATTACTGGGGCTGGTTTCATTCACCACTCTTCGGCGGACCAAGGAAATCGGCATCCGGAAGATCAATGGAAGTTCTGTAATACAAATATTCTTCATCCTGAATAAAGAATTCTTTATCCTGATGGGAATTTCTCTATTGCTTGCCTGGCCGGGCGCTTACATGGTTTACCGTTCGTTCCCGGGAACATTTAAAATTCCGCTGCAAATTTGGATTCCGGGTGTCTCAGTACTTCTGATCTTGCTAATCGTATTGATAACAACCGGGTACCAAACCCTTAAGGCTTCGAGGCGTAACCCGGTAGAAGCATTGAGGTATGAGTAATTAGTAATGGTGTGATTTCTGTTTTTCAGCACCATTGATATTCATTATCCTGCCGGACACATATTCCTCGTAGTTGAAATATAATGACAATCAGCGCAAACAAGAAGTACATCCCTTTTGTTATCAAAACTAGTTTTATTTCCGAGCCTGAAACATTGAATTTAAATCAGCAATTCACTAAGGTTATTCAGCTCTTTGTTGTTAGAAGAAAAAACGGTAGCTTTATTTTCAATTCGACCAAAGCACAGCTATCTAACACTCCAGCCTGCACTTATACGTAAATCTTATCTTTCATAAGGTTTGAATATTTTACATAAAATACCTATAAAATGAAGAAAAAAGCATTATTAATTTTGAGCTTCTTCCTGGTGTTATCAGTTGCAAAGGCTCAAAAACCATCTAATTTTTACACTACTAAACTTTCCAACGGATTGGAAGTGCTGGTTATTGAAGACCACAGCGTGCCATTAGCTACCGTTGAAATCACAACCAAAAACGGCTCCTACACCGAACCGCCCGAATTCAACGGGTTAAGCCACTTGTACGAGCATATGTTTTTTAAAGCCAATAAAGACTATCCCAGCCAGGAAGCCTTTATGGCCAAAGTTCACGAGCTCGGTATTGTTTTCAACGGCACAACCGGAAACGAGCGGGTAAATTACTTTTTCACCCTTCCCAAGAGCAAATGGACGCAAGGTTTGCACTTCATGAATTCCGCCATCCGTTATCCCCTGTTTCTTCCGAAAGAAATCAAAAAAGAAAATATTGTTGTCGACGGCGAGTTTCAGCGACTCGAATCGAATCCCTTCTTTTTACTATCCGATTCAATGAAGCATGTGCTGTGGGGAAATTTATACTCTCGTAAGAATCCTATCGGTATCCATCACATCATCAGGACCGCTACACCTGAAAAAATGCATACCATTCAGCATAAATATTACTGGCCCAATAATTCCATGCTAATCGTTAGCGGCGACGTCAACCACAAAGAGGTGTTCGCTAAAGTCAAAGATATTTTCTCCAGTTGGAAACCCTCAGGTTTTGACCCGTTTAAGAAATGGCCCATTCCTGAATTCCAACCGCTTGATTCCACCAACTATTTTGTGGTTACATCACCCTACGCACGTGTTCCTATCATGATGTTGGAATGGCAGGGACCCGATACCCGTCGCGATGTGCACGACACGTATGTTGCCGATGTTTTCTCTACTATCCTGAGCCAAAACTCGAGCAAATTTCAAAAAATGCTGGTCGATAGCGGATTGGCCCTGCAGGCAAATGTTGGTTATCAAACACTAAAATATACCGGACCGATTAGTGCTATCGTCGTTCCTAATCCAACGAAAGTAGCGGCCTGCGCCGAAGCAGTAAAAAAGCAAATTTCGATGTGGGACTCGCCCGACTACATCACCGATCAACAATTGGAAAACGCCAAACGTCAGCTCGAAATTAACCATCTGCAGGAATCGGATGTAACTTCCGATCTGTCGCATACGATGGCTTATTTCTGGTGTTCCGCTTCTTTGGACTATTACTATAATTACATCCCGAACATCAAGAAAGTGACCAAACAGGATCTGATTAATTATGTCGATAAATACATTAAAGACAAGCCCTACGCTGCCGGATTGTTGATTAATACCAAGTCGGAAGCCTTGTTGCATCCTGCGACTTTTTGGAAGAAATAATCACAATTGCCATTATCAAAATTAAAACACTATGAAAATTCAAAAATATATATTCGTTATGTTGCTTGTGTCCTTATCACTGGGGGTACAGGCCAGAAATTCGGTAAAAGAAATGACGGTAAATGGCTTAAAGGTTGTTTTTATGCCGTCGTCGAAACAAACCGTTGCAGCTATTATGTTCTTCAAAGGGGGAACCGCAAACTATGATGCAAAACAGCAAGGAATCGGGGCGCTAACCCTGGCTGCTACTTCCGATTGTGGTACGCAGAAATACGCAAAAGATGCCTTTAAGAATATGGCCGACAAATATGGCGTTAGTGTAAACGGTTCGGCGAGATATGACTATGGAGCCATCAGCATGGAATGCGTTAAACCTTATTTTTCAGAGGGATGGAAGTTGTTTTCAGAAGCTGTCAATCATCCCGTATTCGAGCAAAAAGAACTGGCCTTATTGAAGCAAAAGCTGATTGCAGGTATCCAAAACAGGAAAAGCAATCCGGACAATACACTGTCTGATATGTGTATGAAAAATACATTTCAGGGTACACGTTATGCCTACCAGGTTCCCGGAACCGTTGAAACAATGAAGGCTTTCACACAGGATGATGTCAAAAACTACTACAACAAACTACTAAATGCCAACAAAATGGTACTGGTTATTGTGGGGAATTTGAAGGAACAGGACATCAGGAAAATGGTCGAGAAGGATTTCGGCAACTTGCCATCAACTCCGGTTAAGCCAATGCCTGCAGCCATTGCAACCACCATCGATACCAACTCATTGAATACCGAAAGTCGAAAATTGTCGACCAATTATATCCAGGGAATGCTGGGCGCACCGGCTTTTACCTCTCCCGATAGCTACGCTTTCCGGTTAGCGTTCAATATCCTGAGGAATAAATTATTCGAAGAGGTAAGGACCAAACGCAATCTGTCGTATGCTCCGCAAGCGTTCTCCTCGACCGGTTTTATCCCCTATTCTGCAGTGTATGTCACCACAACCAAACCCAACGAAGCGGTAACCGTAATGGTGAACGAAATGGATACTTTGAAAAACGACGGCTTTACCGACGTCGATTTGAGAAATTCGAAAAGTGAGTATACTACTTACTATTTCATGGGAAAACAATCGACCTACAACACGGCCTACTCGTTGGGCGTTGCCAAAATAAAAGGTTCGATAGACATGACAACTCACTTTATCGACCACATCGATGCAGTAACATTGCCGCAAATGCAAAAAATATTCAGCGAATATGTCAATGGAATTAACTGGAACTATCTTGGCGATGAATCCGTGATTGACAAAGACGTTTTCAATAGAAAAGTCGAATAGAAGAGTATCGTTTATTCAAACAAAGTCAGCCGATAGATACCACTTCTGTCGGCTGATTCTTTTTTTACAACTGCCAGTCGTTTTTGTTTTTGCCTTTGCTGCTCACCGGTACGGTCTCCAAATGTTCGGCAAGGTTGCGAACCAGTCCATTAACCGAACCGTCCTCGTTTAACTCGAAACGACTAATGCTGGTGTTCTCCGGCGCATCCCAGCGGGAATACGAATCATTGTCAAGATTGTGCAATGCCGTCCAGAAAGCACGGATTAAACCACCATGACTCATGGCAAAAACCTTCTGCCCTTCATGTTTTTCCTTTAGCAGGGAAAGAAAAGCTTTGGCACGCACAATCAAATCTTCCGAGGTTTCGGCTCCTTCCGGCAAGTCCATCTCATTCCAGTTTTTCGGAAACGGCTTTCCCTGCCATGCTGCCAGGTAACGCTCCCGTAAAAGCGGCTCCGGTATAATCTCGTATCCGGGATGAAACCGGGTAACTTCTTCCGTCGTCTTCATCGTCCGTCGCAGGTCGCTGGAATATATCACATCGAATTCTTCATTCTTTAAATATTCAGCCAAAGCCCGGGCTTGCATCATTCCTTCTTCACTGAGGGTTCCGGGTGTTTGTCCCTGACAAATGCCCTGCGCATTTTCAATCGTCTCACCATGCCTAATCAGCCAAAAATCAATCATTATTTTTCTTTTGCTTAATTACCAGCTAAGGAAACGAACATTCGTGTGTTAAGTGCAAAATTATCATCAACACTACCTTAAATCACGAAAAGTCCGCCACACGAAATCATTTCTCCTCTAAACTTTTAAGCACTTCGGTGTAGTGCTGCATATCTTTATTATCCGGTTCCGCCAGGCGGTAAATCGTCAGTATTTTCGCCAGATGAGGAATATCTTTCTGCCCCGCCAACTGTTTGGCATACGAGTAACAAACAATGCCCAGAAAGCCCCCCAGACGCTTGTAGGCCATGCGCTGCATCGTATTCGGTTCTGTAGCCATTTTTCCGTGCAAAGCCGAAATCTCCTTCTTCCACCAGTTTTCGTCTTTCGAAAACAAAGATTGAAGGAACACCTGTCGCCGATTGAATTCAAACTGCAGGCTAGCTGTTAACTGCGAAATTTGTTCCTGATAGGCAGACCGGCGGGAAAGTTCGTTTGTCAGGGTATCGAACGAACCAGCATTGTCAAAAGCTTTCACCGATGCCATGTTGCGGGAGATACAGGCAGCCTGCAACAGGGCTCCTGCTCCGGCCAAGGAATCGATTCGTGCATGCTGTAATTTAGTAAACCGTCGAATCTGCTGCTTATTGTCTTTTTTTCCTGATTCAGCCGACAACCGGAACCATCCGAACACGTTATTTAACCTGCTTTTATCCGGCCAGGCATGCGACGCTTCTGTCAGTTCGATGTGGACGTTGGAAGGTGTTAACGCCGGCTTGAGAATATACTGAACCATCTCCGGAAAATTGAAATCATCCATCCCAATGAGTCCCATAACAGGACAGCTTATTGCCGTCAGTTGGTCCGGGCTGGCAAAAGCTCCGCAGGCCATTACCCCGTCGACCTGATGTTTTGCTGCATATCCCAGCACCATGCGAGCTCCGCCCGAAAAACCGGCCAGGTAGATTTGCTTTCCAACCGGGAAACGCTTTTGTACATCAGCAATCAACTGACTCATTTCCTTCATGTAATGCGGGTCATCATTCTGAATGAGATTGGAAGCCACCAACACCGCCGGATAAGTTGTGGCCGCTTCCTTCAAATGTTTCATTGCCGTTTGTCCCGAGCCATGCGGGTCGATGGCAATCAACAGAGGTAAACGAGTATCCGCTGACGAACGGGCAGGAACAAATACCTCGTAGGTATGCCCCGGTTTCGACAGACAGGAATCGGTTCGTTCCATCGCCGGAACCGGTTTATTGCTTTTATGGGTTGATTGGCAGGCAAAAGTAACGCCGGAAAGGGTTAACGCCAGAAACAATTGGATAACAGAAACAGGACGCATAATTCTCATCATGATTTTTCGATGGCTAAAGGTAATCATACAGGCACGAATCAGACTTGAAACGAGCGGTTTTCAAGAAGAAAAAGGAATAAATTACCGCTTCCGGCTACGGGATAACACCCGTACGCCCATCAGGATGAAAATAACACCGGCCAGCCATGCTACCACCACGTTGTCGTTAATGAGCTGTCCCCCGGAAAAGAAAATATAAAATCCGAGCACAGCCAACAGGCCGCCAATAGTGAAATTGACATAAGCATACTTCTTCGAACTCCGCGGAATATAAATCCAGTGTGGATAGGTTCCGCCCGTAAAATAGCCATCCACGTACATTTTGCTAATCCATTCGAGGTGCTGATCAATGTAACTTCCGGTTTCCGTTTGCCGGTCAATTTTACTCACCTGCCACATTTCAGTTGGGGTATTCCGGAAAGCGGCATAGTTCGGTGATAACTTTTTCAATTCGCTCAGACTTTCATCGACAGCGAGCAAATCTTCCCATTTCACATTCCGTACAAAATCGTTTTCACTCCGAATCGCATCGCGGCTCAGCAAAAACAGCTCGCCCCTGGGTGTCCGGTAAGCAAACGTAACGGGCTTTTTCTCGCGGACAACGTGATACGTAGTAATAAAGGGAGATATGGAACGCATAATTTTCATAACCAATTACTTTTAGCTTCTACTAATTGCTACGAGTAGAGGCCCCGGTTAGGTTTCGGCATATACCGTTAAAAAGGAGTAAAACCGGTGAATTGGATGTATGCACAAAAAAGCCCCGGATATCGACTTCGTATCCGGGGCCAAATTCTTTTTTTTTGATAGAAACTTATTCGTCCCAATCGAGCCAGGCCGAAACCAGCCAAAAATTCATTTTGTCTCCATCGCGAGGTTGTGCTTTGGGAATGCTGAAGGTAATCTGATGCGTGCCGGCTGCAATGGAATCCAGCGGAATAGTAACCGGTGGCACATCTGTTCCGGGGCACCAGTTGGAGCGCGAATAATCAGACGAGGCGATCGGCTCTTCCATCTCCTTTACTTTGTATTTGCCCGCTTTCCAATCAAGGTATTGTACCTTTCGTTTCTCGAGCCAAACACCCGAGCTGGGATTATAGCGCCGGAACGATGCACAGTCGGTACGCCAGGGAATGAAATCGTATACTTTTTTCCCGTCCAGCGAGATAATGTTCTCTTTCTGAACAAACTCGTCGCCACCGTCATCGCCACCATGCCCCGTAACGATATATTGCAAACGCACATTTTTTGCTCCTTCCGGGATGTCGACATTGACGTTGATATTCTTTCGGGCGAAGATATCCGGGTATCCCTGCGGACCGATGTAATAAACGGTATTCAGCACCGGCTCAGCGTGGGTTGGCTTTTGCACATCGCAGGGAATATAACTTTCGTCGAAGTCGAGCGTGGCACTCAGCTGGTAGCCTTCCTTCGTCCAGGTATCCACCCACACACCAATCCACACGTCGCCTTCCAGCTGCGAGATACGGTCGGTGACATCTTCTTTCCACTGAACTTCCTTCGCCCATTTATCGATATAAACCGGCTTTCGTGCCGACGTAGAGTCGCTGTAAAAACCTACGCCAAACGGCGTCATGAAACGAAGGAGTTCAAGAACCGGCTGGTAATCGTCACCGGAAACAATGCCCTGCAAACCTTCCAGTTCTTTTCCCGGTTCGGGAAACTTCTTCTTTCCGGTCCATATATTCATAAAATTGGTCGACGAATTCTGCGGTATCACAAACAGCGAACCGGACTTGTCCCACCGGTCGCCATGCGATTTCAGGGTAACCGTCGCCGTTACTTTCACCGACCTCTGAAAATTAGGCACATGGATTTTCTTCAGCAACAAGCGTCCGTCGCCCAGATGGATGATACCATTGGCATCCGGTTGAATGCTGTCTTTCGGATATTTCCCCGGCACAAAATTGATCACCTGGTTATCGAAAACCAGATACGTCTGGTCTCCCACTGCCGGTATTTGTTTTGGCCCGCACGACGATAGTAGCAATAGAGCCAACAGATAAAGAAAGCTTCTTTTCATATGATTCAACAATTGTTTGGTTAAGAATATTACAATTCAAAATCGAGTTTTCGAATCAGTTCAATGCCCTCCGGCGTCACTTCGGCCTGCATCGGAATGATTTCTACGCCTTCCCGGTAGGCCTCTCTAAGTGCCTTACCATATTCCGGGTCAATTTCATCAGCCGGACCAAAGTGTTCTACGTCCATGCGCTGAATAATGTACAGCATCACCGCACGCATCCCCTGTTTCTTCACTTCCACTAGTGTATTCAGATGCTTACGCCCGCGTGTGGTCACAGCATCCGGGAAAAGTGCATCTGGTCCCACTTTCATGGTTACATTCTTTACCTCAATGAAACAGGTTTCTCCCTCTTTTTGCGCCATTACATCGAAACGACTGTCGCCGAATTTTACTTCCCGCTTCACGGTATCGTATCCGCTCAATTCCGGAATTCGGTTGTCCCGAACCGCTTCGAAAGCAATTTTATTAGGATTATTGGTATTGATTCCGACCCAACGTCCGTCGATTTTAATCATCTCCCAAGTGAATTTTGTCCTTCTTTTCGGATCGTTGACCGGTGTAAGGTACACCTCTGCCCCCTCTTCCAGGCAACTTTTCATTGTCCCCGAATTGGTACAATGGGCCGTTACTTCAGTCCCGTCATCTAACTCCACATCAGCTAAAAACCGTTTGTAACGCTTAATTAAACGACCATGTACCAGTTCTTCTGCAAATTTCATGTATTACTGTTTTTCTCTCATTTGTATTACCACTGCCGAGGTTTTCCTTTGTCAGGCAAACGCTATGTTCAAAACTACACAATACCTTGTTTTCCGTAGAAAACTTTATAAAGTTTGTGCGTCCGCCCAAATACAGTTTGATGAAAAATTTACCTCAATCGCGGAGATTTTATTAATCAAAATGTTATTTTTTTGTGGGAAGACTGTTTTAAATCAGGAGAATGCCGTAACTTGAAGATGTACATAAATAAATTCTAACCCTTTTTCAATAGCATGCTTTACCCCCAGACAACTGAAAGACGAATGAGGCTTCATCCGGTTACATTGCTGTTTACAGGTCAGGAAGAGACAGAATCCAAATTTAAGAAACAGTATTTCATCGAGTCGTTACCACAATTTCGATTTGCGTTTCTGCTGTTAACGATTCTGTATGCCGGATTCAGCATTGTGGACTACCTGTATATTCCCAATCGCTTAACAACGTTCCTGTTCATCCGGTTTGGTATAGTACTGCCCCTGATGGCCGGTACTCTGTTTCTTTCCTATTCCCAATATTTTGAAAGAGTATGGCAGAGCTTATTGACCCTTTGCTACATTGTTGCCGGTGCGGGAATTAGTTATATGCTCATTCTCGAACCGCAAAATTTTAGTTACTATGGTGGCCTGATGCTGGTGTTTGCGGCCGGTTACTTCTTCATTAAACTACGCTTTTTGTATGCCTCCATCGCAGGATGGATTGTACTGCTTGCTTTTGTTGTTGGAAAAGTCATTGCACAACAGACGTTCTCGGAACTATTGGTCATCTCTATTTTCTTTTTCACCGCCATGAATCTGATTGGCATGTTCGGCTCCTACTATCTCGAGTATTACTCGAGAAGGAATTTCTTTCAGCATCAGCAAAGTCTGGAGCAGCAAAACTTGCTCAACGAGGCTCACCAAAACAGGGAAAAGGAAATTCAACAGCGCACACTTGAGCTCAAACAAAGAAACAACCGGTTGGAACACGAACTGGAACGCAGTCGGATTATTGAAAACGAATTGATTCGTGTAAAAGAAAAAGCGGAAGAATCTGATCGATTGAAAACAGCTTTTATCACCAACCTGAGTCACGAACTACGTACGCCACTGAACTCTATTATCGGATTTGCCTATCTGTTGTCCGACGACGATATTGAACAGAAAGAACGCTTCGAATACCAACGAATCATACATCAGCAAACCGATCAGATGCTCAGCCAAATCAATGATATCGTAGAGATCTCGAAGATTGAAAGCGGAAGATACGAGATCGACTTTGTTCAGTGCAATCTTAAAGATATATGCCAGGATGTAACTGAAACGATGAGGAAGCAACTGTTGCCTGAAGTCGAACTAATCATTGATGAAAAATCGGAAAAACAAATCATTCCGGATGTTAAGACCGATTGCGACCGGTTGACTCAAATCCTGAAGCAATTGATTTCGAATGCTATCAAGTATACGCAAAAAGGAGAAATCAAGGTCGGATATGGCATCAACCAACGGGAGCGCCTGCTGGAATTCGATGTAAGCGACACCGGCATTGGCATTTCGGAAGAGAACCGCCAGAAAATATTTCAACGCTTCACTAAACTCGATCCGTTTGCTCAGGGAACCGGATTGGGACTTTCGATATGCAAAGCGCTTATCGAGCAAATGGGTGGTAATATCGACCTGGAATCGAGTCCCGGAAACGGAACGACTTTCCGGTTCAGTATTCCATACGCACCTGTTGAAACGCCCGTCAGTTAGCTCCGTGTCACCTTTAACCAGGCGCTAAATTGTGCACTATCGGTCGGCGGGGCCATAGGCAAAATCCCTTCGACAATTTTCCCGTCAACTATTTTGGCCGGAAATCGGGACATTTGTTCCGTCATATCACGGTTAAACCTACCCGGTTTGCCAAAGTTAATTTCCCAACGCCCGGCACTTTCGGGAGAAATCAATTCGCGCAATTTTAGCGTCAGCGCTCCCATGTTGTAACGGCAGTTGATTTCGAGGCAAGGATGCACCCGGAGAGCATTCTCAGTATCACGATAAAGAAGCATATCGACGCCCAGCCAACCAACATATTTATTAGAGAAATCACTCCCGGAAAGCTTTTCCTGCAACAACTGCCTGACAAGCGGCAAATGTTCTGACAAAAAGCTGATCTCCCCAGTTGAGAGACCGGGAGGTATATCACGAATATAGTTTCCCTGGTAACGTCCGGAAGTATCAGTTAAAAACGAAGTCTGTCCGTGATAAGCAACTTCTCCCTTCCCTTCCGAATAGAATTGCAGTGACAAATCGGCCACTTTGTTCAGCCATGGTTCTACCATCACAAAGCCCTGCCGTTTCAAAAATCCGGAAATAACCTGTTGATTCGATTGGTTGAACTCATTTTCTCTCAACATTTGAATTCCCCTTCCTGATGCGCTCCAGGGAGATTTAACGACCAACCGTCCCCACCGACTTTGTAAGGCGATGATTTCATCTAATTCGGTGCAAGAAACCGGACATCTTTCTTCCGGTAACAACCAGTCGTTCTTCCCGACAGCGTTTAAAACTTTCGTTAATACTCCGGCTGCTGCTTTCCGGCTGTATATATCACGAGAATCCAGGTTCCAGTTGGCCACCGGCGAGTTTTGGAATTCATCGGAACAACTATCTTTCAAAGGCGCCAGTCTTCGATGAACCGCCGGACTCCATCCCCACGGATACAAAAATCCTTTCGGTTGCTGACAAAATTGTTGATCAGCAAGTGCCGCATCTTCTTTCAGAAAGGTTGGAAGCTCCTTCCCTGTTCTTTTCCATAAGTTTACAAAATCGTCAGAGGGAACTTCGTGGACGAGGACAACATCCCTGGGGGAAGCAAAGAACATTGGCAAAGTGCTCAAATCCTTCTCAAACTGAACCAATCGTTTAGGAGGCATATAATTGGGATCGCCATTCGCAATCGCCAGCTCATTCGTCGGATTATAGAGGTATACATCGGAAAACATGGAACAAAAGTACCGCAAAGAAACAAACGAATAGTGCCAAAGGGACAAAAATCCCTAACTTGGCAGCACAAAAGAACATGAATTCAGCAACATGTCACAATGATACTCTAACAGACATTCTGCTGACATATTTCAACGAATACTTGAAAGGTCTAAAAAATATAATCAGATGAAAACACCTCGATTTTTAATATGCCATCAACCATTTGCTTCGGAAGATGAACCGGCTGAATTCGTTTTGCATAACGCCCAGCCTCGTTTTCTCGCGAAAGCAGAAGCACTCGATTTCGAAGAACTGGAGACCCGACCCGATAAGCCTTTCGGCGATGTTCTTTATATCAATAGCGAAGGAATAATGGAAATTTATCGTCTGACTGTCACTGAGTTTTACGACCGCGCCGATGATGACGATATTCTCCAGGTATTGCTCCAGGGAGGACACGATTTTTATGTCAGCTACCTGGACCAGGTTGCTGAAGATGAAGGCGAAAAGCCGGGACATCCTGTTAAAGACTTCAATAAAGAACTTCCCGGGTTGAAAATCCTTCAGGCTCCCGATAGAATCACATTGGTCTATAATGGCCTGGTTTCCGACTTTAACAGTGAAGAAGAGTTGGATGAATTTCTCGAACAGGATTTAGGAATCACACAATCCATGCTTGATCAGGGAATCATCAACAAATTCGAATAAATTCTTCAAAAAAATTTAGCCCCCCGGCGTTTGCGTAAAATGCCGGGTTTATTTTGCCCTAATCTCCGTTACTCCCCCCTTTTATCTGATTTTTCTCATATAAAAAAAGAAGATTTATCTATCCAAGTCCCCTTTTTCATTTTCACAAATCCTTACATTAATATTAAATTTTTCATTTTTACATTACATTTTGTCATGTGTTTGGTGGTTTTTTAAAGAAATATGTATATTTACAACAACAAAAGCTTTCAAAAAGAGTTATTGTAGATATCAGATAAACGAATTATTAAATACCAAACAATCGATTTATTATGTGTGGAATTGTCGGTGTATTTGACCTGAAAGTAGATTCGCAGCAGCTGCGGCCCCAGGTTTTGGAAATGTCCAAGAAGATTCGCCATCGCGGTCCGGATTGGTCCGGTATTTTCTGCGAGGACAAAGCCATTTTGGCTCACGAGAGATTATCCATTGTCGATCCTTCATCCGGAGGACAACCGTTGTACAGCAAAGACGGTAATTTGGTTCTGGCTGTGAATGGTGAAATTTATAATCATCAGGGGATTCGCGACCGCTACAAAGACTCGTACGAGTTCCTCACCAAATCAGATTGTGAAGTAATCCTTCCCCTTTACCGGGAAAAAGGAAAAGACTTTCTGGAAGAGTTAAACGGAATTTTCGCCTTTGCTCTTTACGATAAAGAAAAAGATGAATACCTAATTGCCCGTGACCATATTGGTATTATTCCGCTATATATGGGCTGGGATCAGCATGGAAACTTTTATGTTGCTTCCGAGCTGAAATCGCTGGAAGGCGTTTGCAACAAGATTGAAGAGTTTCTGCCGGGCCATTACTGGTCAAGTAAAGAAGGCGAGATGAAACGCTGGTACCAACGCGACTGGATGGAGTATGAAAACGTGAAAGACAACCCAGCCTCTATTGACGAGCTGCGCGACGCTTTGGAAGCAGCGGTTCACCGTCAGTTGATGTCCGACGTACCTTACGGCGTATTGTTGTCCGGTGGTCTCGATTCGTCGGTTATTTCCGCTATCGCGAAGAAATACGCAGCGCACAGGGTGGAAACACAGGATGAGAAAGATGCGTGGTGGCCACAGCTGCACTCGTTTGCCATTGGACTGGAAGGTTCACCTGACTTGGCTGCTGCGCAAAAAGTAGCTGATCACATCGGTACCGTTCACCATGAAATTCACTTCACCATCCAGGAAGGATTAGACGCGGTGAAAGATGTGATTTATCACCTGGAAACCTATGACGTAACTACTGTAAGGGCCTCCACTCCAATGTACCTCATGTCGAGGGTCATCAAATCGATGGGCGTAAAAATGGTACTTTCAGGAGAAGGCGCTGACGAAATTTTCGGTGGTTACCTCTACTTTCATAAAGCACCCGATGCCAAATCTTTCCACGAAGAAACCATCCGAAAGCTGAGCAAACTGCACTTGTACGACTGTTTGAGAGCAAACAAATCATTAGCCGCCTGGGGAGTTGAAGGACGCGTTCCATTCCTCGACAAAGAGTTTTTGGATGTGGCTATGCGCCTGAATCCCGAAGCAAAAATGGCAAAAGACGGCCGTATGGAAAAATGGGTTGTTCGCAAAGCATTTGAGGATTACCTGCCTGATAGCGTTGTGTGGCGCCAAAAAGAGCAGTTCTCCGACGGTGTAGGCTACAGCTGGATTGACACCCTGAAATCCATCGCAGCAGAGGAGGTAACGGACGAACAGTTGGCCAATGCCAAATTCCGTTTCCCGGTTAACCCGCCGATGTCGAAAGAAGAATATTTTTACCGGGCCATTTTCAGTGAGCATTTTCCGTCGGACCAGGCAGCTGCCTGTGTTCCGTCGGTACCATCAATCGCCTGCAGCACGGCTGAAGCTCTTGCATGGGATGAGTCATTCCGGAACAGTGCCGACCCAAGCGGGCGCGCAGTGAAAACTGTTCACCAACAGGCTTACGAGTAATAAAAATCTGACCCCAAAATTAGTTCACCAACAGCTGCCCGTTCCTGCTTCGGGTGGCTGTTTTATTTTTGAGGCAAATCCTTTTCCATTAGAACACTTAATGTCCCATCAATGATGGCTGTTCCGGTTTCCCGAAAACCAACCTTTTGGTAGAATTTCCGGGCTGCCATTTGCGGTTCTGAAGTCTCCAAATGGAATTTCTCATAGCCACGCGATACGGCCTCATTTTCCAATTGAAGGTATAATTCCCGCGCCAGTCCCGTTCCCTGGTAATCCGGATCGACGCGCATTCGCTTAATCTCCGCCAAATGCCCGGTTGTTTTCCGAAAAGCTCCCATCGCCACAATCCGACCTCCATCGTCGCCTACCAGGAAATAGCCGTTATCGCCACCATATATCGTATCCAAATAGGGTAAATCATCGTCCCAGGGGCCTTCTCCCCGGTACATTCCAATAGCTTCTAGCGCTTTTTGATGCAATCCTACTACCTTATCGAAATCCTCGTTGCGGTACTTCCTGAGTTTTACCATCGTGCTTTCTTCAATTAACTGGATTCACTCCTATTAAAGTCTATTTCATCCAGATTGTTTAGCCAACTGCAGAGAATGTTTCGATAGCGAACATTGAGAAAGTAGTACCTGCATAAAACCAGAAACCCCTCCGATTAGTCATCAGAGGGGAGCACGGTTGAATACTAACAAAAACACCCAAACTTGTTAATATTCTAACTCTTGTCATTGGCATACAACAAGAGCTGCCGGTTTTTCTCCTGTCAAAAAGAAGGTACCGGTGAACCCAATTCACATAAGTGTCACCATGCCAAAATTTGCTACCGCGATATACCCGATACCTGAGGTACACAAAATCACCTAACCGGTAATCCGGCTATCGCACTGAAAGAGAAATACGATTGATGAATCGACAAAAAAGGAAAAGGTTTGAACCGAATAAATCAATTAGCGCTGTCTCCACGGCATTCCCAGCATTTTAATAAAATTGCCAAAAAGAAAACCAATAATTGCCCCGATGATCATACCCGTCCCGAATCGCATTTCGGATGATGCAAACAACTCCAGAACAAATCCGCTCGCGGCACAAAATGCAACCGTGATACCAACAATGCTGCTTTTTCTTTCACTGACTGACATGATTAACTCAATAGCAAGTAAAAATAATATGTTAGTTAGTTTTCGATAACTAAAAATAGTACACTCTTGAATATTTAGCAAATTTAAGATAGACCAGAAAGTTCGTTTTTGTCTAATTTCCTATACTTATTTTTCATAATATTATACGTTTAACGAAAGGATCTGCACATTCACGTAACAGATCGGTACATTCATCAAAAAGTTGGCTATTTTCTAATAATCTTTTTAATACACCGTTTGTAATCCTTTTAAGAAAAACAACAACTCAACTACTTGCCAAATTCAACTGAAATAAAAAAACCCCTCCGAACCAGAGTAGTCAGGAGGGGTGGTCAAACGAAAATGGAAACATTTGAGCCTGCTACGCTTCCATTGGACCGATACTAAAAACGTTATTATGTCATTCATCAATTATATAGCCTCTTATTCAAACGAAAAGATCCATCAAAAAGGATAATAATTCTTTGCAATTACTATCAGTATTTATGAAATCATTTGAGAAAAGCCTTAGTTATTTCCGTTAAACATGGCCTTAATAGTTTGTTTTCCTGAAGATAAGACAAGATGTTCATATTTCAAAATATTTTTATAGAATATCTAAAATTGTTATAAAACAACAAAGAAAGTGAACCAATGCCGTACGGTAATAACAACCATTGCAGCTGGCACTTGTCAAAATGAAAGCGGAATCCCAGACAGGGACTCCGCTTATAAAAACCTAAAAACTTTGCGAAAAGAGAGATTGGCTACTTACTATTAAACGTACAACAACCTGATTTATTGGAATGAATCAAAAAAAAACAGATCAAATTGATGCACACTGCAGCCTTATTTCAATAACCACATTGTTCCATTAATATTATCATCGCCATTGAATTGTCTCGCAACAGCATCCTGCACATTGGCAGCATTGGTGTTATATTCATCCTCGGGATACATCCAACGCACAGGAACCTGGCCATTATTTCCAACCGCACCGCCGGTCAGAAATTTTGGATATCCTGTTCGGCGATGGTTATAAAACTGTTCCCATCCAGTCTGGAAATAAAACTGGATATATTTCTGCGTGATAATGTACCGAATACGCTCATCGAAAGTCGTAGCATTATCAAAATTAACCATTGGTTGATTCAGGTATTCAGCGATAGCATCATCTCCCAAATATGCAGCATATTTTTCTGCATACTTTCGGTAGAAAAGAAACGATGCTTTGATTCCTTCATTATAAAAGGCCTTTGCTTTCGCCAAATCACCACCTTCAATCCAGCCACGAACCGTCGCTTCCGCCAGAATAAACTGCAGCTCTTCGTACCCCATCAATTTGTGAGGCTCGTTCACCGGGTCGTCAAAATAACGCGGATTCACCATGGAAACATATCCTTTGTTTCTCTCGTCGGAAATCGCACCGAATGTCAACGTAGGATCGGCACCACCATATGCGTCAAAATCGCTTACAGGAAGACCTGCAGATACAGCATTCGGATTCGGTTGACAGAAGACAAACAACCGGGGATCCTGGCGGTCCTTCAGCAATTGGACAAAAGTGGAATCCATCCCGACCGAGCCGAATTTTCCCAGAAACTCAAAATAGCGGCTTCCCTTTTGGTCAAGATAAACCAGTTGGCCCGCATCGTCGATACTCTCCATCAACGGCTCGTTTTGATAGATATTCCGAAAACGCGCCGGAATATCCAACGTAGCATCATTCGCTTTATTTGAGAGGTTCATCAAAATACGTAACCGGAAAGAGTTAATCAGCTTACGCCATTTTACAGGATCACCTCCGTAGATAATATCTCCGTCAATATAGGTTACACTTTTCAGACCTTCATTCGCGGCTTTCAGTTCATCCAGCAAAGCCGGAATAATCTTCGATTGCTCATCGTATTTTGGTGCATATACCCCATCTGTTTCCCCTTTTAAAGCATCGGAATAGGGTATATCCCCAAACCGGCGGGTCAACTGGTAAAACTGATAAGCACGGAAGAAATGAGCCAGATAAGTGTATTCAGGTGTACCCTGCTTGTCTGCCTCTTCCATCATCTTTGTAATATTCCGAAGCTGATTGTAGCGGTCAAAATTATCGCGATCCCAGGTATAGTATTGTTCGTTGCTGGCCCCATCGGAGCTAACCATTACCCGCGACGCAAACATCGAACCGGTTCCCTGCCCGTCGAACGCATTCCATGCTATATCTTTCAACAGAAGTTTGGGATGGGTAACCGGAGCATTGTTAGGATTATCATTAATATCCTGCAGTTTCTCACACGAAAACAGCGTGCCGGCCAACAGGAAGAGTAATATCGATTTTTGTAAGAATTTCATGATTTGCATTGATTAGAATTTAACACCCAGTCCAAAACCAACATACCGTGCCGAAGGATCCTGCAAGTGATCATCATTACCAAAGTCAGGATCAATCAACTTCGCTTTTTTCCACATCGCGAGGTTCCGGCCAATCAGCTGCACATACGCTTCTTTTACAACCGTTCCGGCAAAAAGCGAAGAGCAATCGTACTTAATTGAAGCCTCACGAAGTTTGATAAAAGAAGCATCGAAGGTATTTACTCCTAACTCCTTCGCACGATAACCATACGTCATCGCCCAGTTAGAATACTTCAGTCCTTTCTCATTCCTGGCAAACACTCTGGTATCCGAAACGATGTTGCCATCGGTGTCATACTGAACATCACCGCTAACAACGGCAACACCATCCGGAACATAGAGTTTACCTGCGTACTCTGCATCGCGGTTGGCTACCGACTCCGGATGCTTTCCACCCCACCAGAGTTTAGCAACGGTAAGGGAAGGCATAATTCCGCCTACGCGACCATCAACCTGTGCGTTGAATTGCCAGTGTCCAACGGTAAACGTATTATTAAAACCAAACTGCCAATTCGCATTGAGATGGCCCAATTTCCGTGCAAACGGGTCACGGATAGGCAATCCACTCGCCTGATCGATAATAGTCTGTCCGTCGGGAGATTTTTCCCAAACAGTGGCATAATAGCTGTCTACACGTTCGTCTTTGTGCAGGTAACCAAACTTATCAGCACCGCCGTAAATTTCGCTGAGCACCTTCTTGTTGGTAGACCAGTTAATCGCCATGTTCCAGCGCATTTTGCTGGTCAGTACAGGAACTACGTTCACCATCAACTCCACACCGGTCGTGTTATACACGTTACCGTTTACCTTGCGGGAATCAAATCCGGACGTAATAGAAATCGGTAGATCGATGATTTGGTTTTCGTCTTTTACCTGGTAATAGGTCGCATCAATACTCAGCCGATTTTTGAAGAGTCCAATATTTCCACCTAGTTCCCATGACGTAGACTTAGCCGGCTTAATTTCACTGTTGGCCAAACCGGACGGATATGACATACCGGGAGTCGAACCATACATCGCAGTATTGGAGTAAGTATTGTACAGACTGTACACGCTCAAATCGGTCGATACCTGTGCCCAGGTTGAACGCACCTGTGCATGACTCATCCAGGAAGGTAATTTTGCAATGTTGTCGAAAACAAAACTACCCGACACCGAAGGATAGAAATACGAGTTGTTATCGACCGGAAGCGTCGATGACCAGTCGTTACGACCTGATACCGTTCCGTAAAATGCTTTAAACAGCTCGATGTTCACACTACCGTATACACTCCGGGTTGCCTTCTTTTCAATTCGGTTATCAGCTTTCACCGGCCCCAGGCTGTTACCCAGGTTGAAAAGCCCACCCGTAATCAAACCATCCGTAGAAGCATATTGGTAGTCGTAATCGTAGCTAAAAGAAGAAGCTCCGGCAAACGCATCAAGGCTGAATTTATCGGAAAAACTCTTCGTATAAGTTGCCAGAACATCGAAGTCATAATAGTTCCACTTGGTTTTCCAGTCCTCAAAATTTCCCAGCACACTGTTTCCGTAATAGAGGTAGCTTTTCGGAGTTTTCCGGTTTTCGTACTGAAAACGGTTTCGTACCGCACCACGCGCCTGTATAGATAAATTAGGCAAAAGCTGGTAATTTAGCGACACATTACTGTTGATAACGTTCCTGTCATAACCTTGCGTACATTCATAAGCCATGAAATACGGGTTATTGTACCACAGATAATTCCAGTTGGCCTGCTTGTAGTTTTCGCGACCTTTCATCCAGTAATCACGCATATCACGAACGTCAACATCGTAACCCATCCACACCACAATCGTGTACATGTGGTTCAGCGGGCCATAGCCGTGACGAGGATAATTATCGGTGTAAACTTTGTTATACGAAAGCTTGGCATCCAACGTCAGGTTATTCGAAATCTTATAGTGCGAGCTCATGTTGATGCCGGTGCTTTTCAACGAAGAGTTCGGCACCATACCTTTTTGATACATATGGCTTCCCGATAGGCGGACAGAACCTTTGTCGTTAGAAGAGCTGATGCTGAAATTGGAATTGGATACGATTCCTGTTTCCAGGAAATTCTTCAGGTTATCGGGATGCGAAACCCAGGGCGTTGCGACACGTTCGTACCGGTTCGAGTCATCGTATTTTGTTCCTTTCACCGGCCCTTTCCATTGAATCAGCTCGCCCGTTTGCAAATCTTTAATCGGGCTGTTCCACTGAACGATTTTGGTGCCCTGATCCAGCTTCGGTCCCCAAATCAAGTCGTCATCGTGAATACCGCCGCCGGCTCCATCGACAAATTTGTACTGTCCGTTGGAACCGTTACCATATTCGCTTTGCACTTTCGGAAAAGCGACAAATCCGGCGGAGAACATTTCGCTGTTGCTGACGGAAATATTCAGTTTCCCTTTAGCCGCTGTTTTTGTGGTAATCATGATAGCGCCATCTTTACCCCGTGAGCCGTATAAGGCCGAAGCTGCTGTGCCTTTCAGCACGTTAATGCTGGCAATATCATCACTCGAAATGTCATAAAAGTCAGTCGAGATAGGAATACCGTCCAGTACTATCAATGGCTTTTTCCCGCGAAGGAGAAAATCAGGTGCCTGAAATAAACCGGTTTTGGTGTGAACAGTCAAACCGGATACTTTTCCCGCGAGGGTATTCATCACGTTCACATCTTCCACCTGGGTAAGTTGTTTACCGGTTATCTCCTGCGTAGCATACCCAAGGCGCTTCTTCTCGGTTTTAATCCCCAATGCGGTGACAACTACTTCGTCAATTGCTTCAGTATTTTTATTCAGGACAACATTAATGGTTTTCTGTCCATCGATGGGAATTTCCTGAGGCTTGTATCCGATAAAGGAAAATACCAGCACGCCTCCACCCGGCGCCTGAATGGTATAGTTTCCGTCGATATCGGTTATTGTTCCGTTGGTGGTGCCTTTTATCACCACATTCACTCCCGGAATCGATTCTCCTTCCGGACTTTTAACAGACCCTTTTATTTCTGTTTGCGCAAAGGCCTGTTGTCCCGTAAGGAATCCCAGAAAGGCCAGAAACAGAAAAAGCTTTTTTTTCATATCTTTAAAACAGTTAATAAATAGGTTATTTGAAATAGCTTATTTGCATAAAAAAGGGGTTGTTGCAGCAACCCCTTTTGTTCATTTCATATTACATATCCTTCAGTTTTACCTGGTTAAATTGAGCTAGCAGCGCCTCCGGATTTCTCCTGTTTTGCTGAAGAGCATCCTCGAAACTTTGGCTTCTCTCGCTGAGGGCCGCAATGGCAATGGACAGGACTCTTTCGAGACTTTTGCGGGCATTCACCGAATTCATTTCACCACGCGCTACCTGTTTTGAATAGTATTTGTCAATCTTCCGGACGGCGTTGTATATCGATGGTTTGCGAATCACAATGCGCGTTGCCGGATTTCCCGGAGCAATCGGTTCCTTATCGGTATAACTTTCGTTGAACATATCCTTCAACGGCTCGAGTGGTGCGTCGAAACGCTCTCCATTTTCAACCGGAGACTTTCTCTTTTGATAACTATTCAGATCCGGAGAATAAAACTCCCACTTATAAGCTCTCGCAACCGCTTCCTTTTCTGCCGGATGTTTGGTTTTGAATTTCGTTCCGTTCGCATTTGCTGCAAAATCCTGTCCTAACAGCATATGCAACGGCAAGACGAACAGTAAAATCAACAATACCCCTTTCATTTCGATCAGTTTTAGTCAAAAATCTTTAAATCAGGCGGTAAAAACAGCATCATATACATGATGCCAGCATTATTTTTACCGGTTCAAAATTACGGCGGGAAAAACTGGAACGTATTAATTGCACCTTATTTAGTTATGACGAAAGCATTGAAAAGTTATGAGGAATCTATTTCAGAATTAAGTCAAAACTGTTAACAATCGATAGTCTCCATCCAAAACAGGTTGAAATACTCCCGAAGTAATTTTCTCATTTGCGCCAATCTTATTAAAACTTTACCCGGCTTTCCTCCGAATGGTTATTTTAGCCGTCAATAACAACAAACCAACTGTAGTATGAAGTCTTTCGCCACCTTGCTCACCCTTTCTATCGCGCTTCTGTGTATGGCCTGTCAGCCCGTTCCAAAAGCCGTCCGACCCGTCGAAGTGATTCCTCAGCCCTGGCAGCTGACCACCAAAGAAACGCCCGACTTCATTCTAAAGACCTCAACACCGGTTATTATTTCCGATTCCACCATGCTTCCGGCAGTGGAACAGTTGCGGCGTACAACCAAAATGAATCTTCCTGCCAGCTTTGCCAGCAGTTCACCTACCGGGAAGAAAGTCATCCGTTTTCAATACAATCCGGCGCTCGACTCGCTCACCAACGAGGGTTACACCCTTTCGATAGATCAAAAACAGGTATTAATACAATCGTCCGGGGCAGCCGGGCTTTTCTATGCGGTCGAAACCATCCGGCAGCTTCTTCCGGCAACGGTGGAAAAAGATACGCTTCCGGCACTGGCGCTTCCGGCTGTCGAAATCACCGACAAACCCCGCTTCCGGTGGCGGGGCATGCACCTCGATGTGTCGCGCCACTTTATGCCCGTCGATTTCATTAAAAAGTACATCGACTACCTGGCCATGCACAAACTCAACGTTTTTCACTGGCACCTGGTCGATGGCATTGGCTGGCGAATCGAAATCAAATCACATCCCAGGCTGACCGAATGGGGCGCCTGGCGGGTGGTTAAACCGGGGAAAATGCCCTGGCAGGATTTCGAGGTATGGAAACCGGGCGATAACCGTCCCAAGTACGGCGGCTTTTATACCCAGAAACAGATCAAAGAGATTGTTGCTTACGCGAAGAAGCGCTTCGTTACGGTAGTGCCGGAAATCGAATTGCCAGGCCATTCCGAGGTGGTTTTTCAGTGTTATCCGCAACTGCTCGGCAAGGATAAAAACGGGAAACGACTGCCGAACACCGGTGTTTACTGCGCCAGCAACCCGGCGAGTTATCAGCTGCTGGAAGATGTCATCGACGAAGTGGTGCAGCTCTTCCCGTCGAAATACATCCACATTGGCGGCGACGAAGTGAATAAGAGTAACTGGAAGAAATGCGCCTCGTGCCAAAAGCTGATGCGCGAAAAGCATCTGACGCCCAACGGTCTTCAGAGTTACTTCATCAACCACTTCGACAAATACCTGAAATCGAAGGGACGGAAGCTCATCGGTTGGCACGAAATCCTGCAAGGTAAGCTCTCCCCTACCGCCAGCATCATGTACTGGGGCGGCGCAGATGGCGTGAAACGGGTGCTCGACAAAGGCCACCCCACGGTGCTGACAACCGGTTCGGTGCTCTACTTCGACCATTACCAAAGCCTCAGCGATAACGAGCCCAGGGCATTTGGCGGTTATTCTCCGCTAAAGAAGGTATACGATTACGAGCCGCTACCAAAAAATGCCACACCGGCTGATGCTTCGCGCTTATTGGGCGTACAGGCCAATGTGTGGACCGAATACATGCCCAATGCCAAACATGTGGAATATATGGTGTTTCCGCGCATGGCCGCGCTGTCGGAAATTGCGTGGCAACAAAAAGGAACCAAAAACTGGCACCGTTTCCAGTCCAAAATGGAACGAATGCTGAGCCGCTACAGGGAACTCAACATCAACTATGCACCGAGCGCCTACCGGCCAGCCATTAACTTCTCGGTTAACCCGGAAAATAAGAAACTGAAAGTGGACATCACCACCGAACTTCCGGCCGGCATTATTTATACAACCGATGGCTCAGTGCCAACGCTCAACAACGGCATACATTATACCCAACCGTTTTTGCTCGACCACTCCACTACCGTGAAGGCGATTTCGGTAAAAGACAGTGTTGCTTTGGTGAAGCCGGAAATCAAAAAGGCCATTGTTCACAAAGCGAGGGGAGCGAAAGTGATATTGAAAAGCAAGCCAACGGCCCAATACAGCGCACACGGCGGACAAACACTGACCGACCTGGATTTTGGCGGCAACAAATGGGGCAACGGCAAATGGATTGGCGTCATTGGGAAAGATTTCGACGCCATTGTTCAGCTCGACTCGGTGATGAACGTTCACGAGGTGGGCCTGAATTGCCTGGAAGATTCGGGCGCCGGCATCCGCTTCCCGGTAGGCGTGGATGTATGGTTATCGGAAGACGGGCGAAACTACCGGCATGTGAAAAGTTGGAAACAAGCCGAACCGGCGAACCCGAAAAAATCGCCGGAAATAAAGGTAAAAACCATCAGGGTTGATTTCCCCGAACAGGCGTGCCGCTACATCCGGGTAAAAGCAAAATATGCGCATGTTCCGCACCAGGGCGTATTTATTTTCACCGATGAGATTGAGGTGTACTAGGCAAGACCGGTGAGCGCCAACCAAACTGCACTGCAGCGACTTCCCGGTTAACCCGGAATGGTTCCTGCCAAACAGTGACGACCATCGGGGCAACAAAAGAAGGCGAATGCGCCCTGTTGGAGATTCCTCCGGGTACTGAAGAAGGCAAATACACCCTGCAGGAGATTCCTCCGGACGCTGAAGAAGGCGAACACAACCTGCGAGAGGTTCCTCCGGTTACTGAAGAAGGCGAACACAACCTGCAGGAGATTTTTCCGGGTACTGAAGAAGGCGAACACAACCTGCAGGAGATTCCTCCGGTTACTGAAGAAGGCGAACACACACTGCAGGAGATTCCTCCGGTTACTGAAGAAGGCGAACACAACCTGCAGGAGATTCCTCCGGACGCTGAAGAAGGCGAACACAACCTGCGGGAGGTTCCTCCGGACGCTGAAGAGGGCGAACACAACCTGCAGGAGATTCTTCCGGGCACTGAAGAAGGCGAACACAACCTGCTGGAGATTTTTCCGGGTACTGAAGAGGGCGAACACAAACTGCAGGAGATTCCTCCGGGTACTGAAGAAGGCGAACACAACCTGCGGGAGATTCCTCCGGGCGCTGAAGAAGGCAAACACAACCTGCGGGAGATTCTTCCGGGTACTGAAGAAGGCGAACACAACCTGCGGGAGGTTCTTAATAATAAAACCAGATCGTCCGGTAATCGTGGATATTCTCGCCGCGCGAAGCCAGCTCTTCCAGGTAGTCGTAAATGGGCACATCCACGTAGTTATAGGGCGGAATGGGCTTGACATTCTTTTCCCACGGATGGAACTCATACACCCGGGAGCCGTCCGGCAGAATCATCACCAGGCGCCTGTCCTGGCCGGCACGCAGATGGTTTTTTCCCAAACGGGGAACATTAAACACCGGCTCATCGGTGCGGTCGAGGCCGGGCAGCAGACGAGCCTCTTCCTTTCGCTCCTGCAGAATGCGGGCAATGGGCACCATGTATTGCTTCGTCTCTTCCTTCCCTTTCATGTTGAAGGTGTAATACGGGTCGACACCGATTGATTTCAAATCCTTGCGCAGTTTGGCAGTTTCGAACCGTCGCGAATTCTCGACCGTAAACACCTGTTGGTTATAAACGCTGATGCCCGCTTTCCGAAGCTTTTGGACCGCCTCCATTGCTTCGGGCGTAATTTCATACGAATGTTCGAAATGCGTAACAATGGAAAGATGTAATCTTGGCGGCTGATGATATTTGGCCAGCATGGCCACCAGCTCGTCGGTGAAACGCATGGGCAGAACCACCGGCGTGCGCGAGCCAATCCGGATACGGTAAATATGCTTCTTCTCCGAAAGGGTCGCCAGGATATTTTCCAGCTGCGCATCGCGCATCACGAGCGGGTCGCCCCCGGTAATCAGCACATCACCGATGCTCTTATGACGGTCGAACCACGACAACGCATTCTGTAATTTCTCCTTCGACGCCATCGCCCGTGGCTCGAGTACCCGTTCAATCTCCCAGTTTCGCTGGCAATACACGCAAATCTGCGCACAGGTATTATACGGTTTGATAATGGCAATCATCGGATAACGCCGGGTCACCAGGTCGACCGGAGAGCAATCGTGCTCACCCATAAAATCGAACGAGAGCTTACGGCCCGGCCGCAATTCGCTCATTTTATCCACGTACTCTTTGGGCGGAATCACCTGTGCCCGGATAGCATGATCGTATCCGACCGAGATTTGCGAATCCATTAGGCTAAGATAATAGGGCGTGATTCCGAAAGCAATATGATTCTGCACGGCACGGTCGATAGTTTCCTGCTGTTCGGCCGAGAGCTCAATCAAATCAGCCAGCGGTTTCGATGATCGAATCACGTTCCGTATTTGCCACGTATAGCTGCTCCAGTCTTTTTCAGTACCCTTGAAGTGCCGAAGGATGCGCGAGCGGTTTTCGGTTCGCCAGCCAATCACTTCCTCTTGCAGTCCGGAAGGATATTTCTTGAAATATTTCAGCATGCCGGAGCCCATTTCGTCGAGGATCTCCGTTCGCAAGTGAGCCGCCTCCCGGCCTTCCATTCGGAGGAAGTCGGGGATTCCTTTCTCCACCTCTTTATCTTCAAGGTAAATATGTGACTTGCCGGTTACGCCGCGAAAAAGGTTGATAAACTCCAGGATAAACCCGACCGATATCTTCTCTTTCAGCTCGGTTCGTTGCTCCCGGGCTAATTTCCACAAACTATCCAGCGCCGAGAACTCGGTCCGAAACTCGTTGATTGGCCCAATGATACTGCGCAATACCCGTATGCACTCGCGCACAGTCGATTTTTCGAGAATATGCAGCTTATTGTCCAAATCGAAAACCTTCCGCTCGGTCCGGTCCAAATAGGCATAAAAGCTATCGCGGGCCTGTTCCAAATCGTCTGTATCTGCTAAAATCCGGTAAATATCGTTATTGGCATCCCACAACCGTTGCAAATAGCTCTCATAATCGACATCGAAATGCGATTTAAACAGGCTTACATCATCCGAAAAGATATCATCCTGCACCTTGCTTCCTGCCCATTTCAATTTCGGTACTACCTGTTTTTCCTCTCTCCTGCCGACAGAACTTTTCCTCTTATTCACTGCATGCACCATGACGTAATCTTTAAAGGTTAGCAAAAAGAAATTTCCACCTAAACACTGCTTTATACAATTTACTATAAATCTGATGATAAAGCAATTGAAAGAGTACCCCTAAAATAATTCGTTTCAGCGCTTCGCGGGAAAAAACAGAAGAGAAGAATCAGGCTTTTTGAAGCGCTATTTTCCGTTTATAATGATGGTAGACAGGATAGCCGAACACCGCCAGCAGGATAACCGCTGTACCGGCATAAAAACCGCCGGTCATCTGTTCCGACTCGCCGAAGATAAAAAAGGCCAGGAGAATGCCGTAAATCGGTTCGAGGTTAATGGTCAGGGCAACAATATACGCGGACAACTCGCGCATCACGTCAACCTGAACCGCGAACGCAAAAGCCGTACAAACAACAGCCAGCAACAGTAAATAAAACAGGTCCATGCCGGTCATCTGCAGAGAGGAAAAGTTTAGTTGTCCGCTCACCGCCAGAAACACAGAGATACCGGCAAATCCGCCCAGCATCTCGTAAAAACTAATGACCGACGCGCTGTTATGGGCAATCAGCTTTTTATTCAGCACAGTGAAAAGCCCGGCCAGGAATGCTGAAGTCAGGGCGACTAAGATTCCAGCCGTATACTGTGTCTCGAAACGGAACACCATGTAGAGTCCCGCGATGATCATCAGCCCGATAAATATATCGAGCAGGTTCAACCGACGACGATAAAACAACGGCTCCAGGAAACTGGTAAACAATGTAGTTGAGGCGAGACAACCTAATGTTACCGAAACATTCGAGATTTTAATCGCTCCGAAGAAGGTAATCCAATGCGCCCCCACAATGAGCCCAACACCCAGAATTTGTAGCAAATCCTTCCGGGAAACGCGAAAACTCTTCTTCCGGATACGGAAATAGAGATAGAACGAAACAGCCGCAATAAGCATGCGGAACCAGACCAATTGCGTGGCCGGCAACGTAATCAACTTACCAATTATGGCCGTGAATCCATAAATCAGGACTACAAAATGCAGCTTAAAATGGCTCTTCAGCGTTTCACTTTTCATTGTCAGGTTATCTGTTTCTGCAAAGGTAATGCTGAATCACAACTGCCAAAATAAATTTACGTCCGGCAGACAAAATTTTATTCCTACTTCAGAAACTTCTCACGGCGTTGCAGATTAGTCAATCCGGCCAGGAGGAATATCACGCTGCCAACCGCCAGGAAAATCCGGTTCTTCTGGGTTATCTGACTCCAGATTAGCTCATTCATATCATCGGGAATCGAGAAAGGATTCAGAAAGACATTCCACTGGGTACGGGCAAGCACATCACTCAGGATTAACAGCGCAATTCCAACAATCACCATGATGACCGCTGTTCCGTTTCCGTTTTTCACTACGGTAGACAACATAAACGACATACAACCGAGGAAAACCACAGGAAACATCAGCTGGAACGACATAGAAATAATAGGAAACGGCACCAGCGCATAGTAGCCCAGCACACAAAACACCAGCAAAAACAGCCACACCAGAACGAATATCATTACCAAACGGACCAGCCACACTTTGTAACGGTAATCAGGTATCCCGAAAAGGATTTCCAGGATACGTGCGTCAGCGTCGTTCTGAATGCCAAAAGCAGTAGGATAAAAGATGAGCAGCACCGCCGGGAAATACAAAATTCCATAAACCGACGACATGGTGTAGCCCGGCTCGTTAAAGACCAGATTAATGGCCAGCAGAATGTAAAAAACCAGCGATGCCAGGAAAAACCACAGGAACCGTCCGGCAAATATGATTTTCATATTGTACCTCGCCATACGAACAATCAAATCCAACCAGCGGTTTTTCACGATTCTATCGATATATCTTGTATTCATCTTCAAGCGTTCATTTAGTTGAACTGAATCAACTGTTTTCTTTTTGAATTCCTTTCAACAGGCACAAATAAGCCTCCTCCAGCACCGGCTTCACCATTACAGCATCAGGAGCCGGTTGGGTTGCAGAAATGTACCGGACTTTAATCTGGTCACCATCGCGCATGTGGTGTACTACCCGGTCTTTTCCTTCCATGGCATCAAATTCTCTTGCCGGAATCAGGAACTGCCAAACCAAGCCATCGGCTAATTTCAGCATGTTGTTGGGATGACCCGTATAACGCAGTTCACCTCGATTGATGACAGCTACCTGGTTACACGAACTGGAAATATCTTCGATGACGTGTGTCGAGAAAATGACCACGCGCTCACGACTCAATTCTACCAACAGATTCCGGAAGCGGATACGTTCGCGTGGATCGAGGCCGGCAGTAGGCTCATCGACAACCAGAATGCGCGGCAGATGCAGCAGGATTTGTGCAATTCCAATCCGTTGCTTCATCCCACCCGAAAACGAACCAATTTTGTCGTCTTTCTTGTCCCATAGATGAACAGCTTCCAGTACATATTGAACGCGGGCTTCACGTGCCTCTTTATCAGACAAACCTTTCAGCATGGCTTGGTAGTCAAGAAATTCCCATGCCGACATATTTTCGTACGTACCAAATTCCTGCGGAAGATAACCAATCAGTCCCTGCAGCTCTTCACGTTTGTGCTGCGTATCCACGCCATTGATCCAAACCTTACCGTAGCTTTGGTCGTAAATTCCGCAAATCACGCGCATCATCGTCGATTTACCGGCACCGTTCGGTCCCAGCAAACCAATCATACCCGTGCCAATTTCCAGCGAAACACCACGCAATGCTTTGAATGGATCGCGTTTGCGACCGATAACCGGAATCTGTTCCACCAGTTTGAAGAACAATCGGCGCAGGCCGGCAAAACGACCTTTTAACCGTTCGATGTTTACCTTGTCGCGATACAGTTTGTCGGCCGTTACTTTCACCGCCAGAACGAAATACCACAGCACGGCGATCATCACCACCGAACCGATGTTTTCCCATTTCAGATAAAACAGTACCAATGCCACTGCCGGAAGTCCCCAATACAGCAGGCGATGAATGATAATTCCCATTTTCACAGGCCGGTCTTTTCCGCTTTGCGCGGAAGAATAAGCCAGCAACAGTTGTACTCTACGCCAAATGGATAACGACATCAGGAAAACAAAGTGCGCCATGACGAACATCCACCAACCGCTGTCGAGATACGAGAACGTGAAATAGGTCAGGAAGCCCAATAGCGGCAATTCCCAGACAAAGTCGTCGAAATCGCGCCACGAATGGTACGTTTTCAGTTCGCCTTTGCGTTCGCGAATGTTCCGGTTACCCTTCCATTCACGGATAAACCGGTTGCCTCGATCGTAAATCTTCACGAGGTTCTGTATCCTAATTTGAATCGGCACATCCGAATCGATAACCGTTTCGGTGGCTTTTCGCAGACTATTTTTCACGAACCAGGTCGTTCCGGGAATCAATACCGTCAATCCAACCAGATCGACCATCTGCCACATGAAAGTATCCACTTTCGTGAAGATCAGAATACAACCACCGATATAGAGTAAAATCTGAAGGATTTGAATCCGGAGATCGAGCTTGCGCACCCAGTTAATCGCATTTTCCAGGCCAAAATAGAAGGTCGGTATAAAGATGAGCGTCAACAGCGTACTGACACTTAGTCCTCCAATTACAGTAATCGCGAACGGTGCACCAATTGCTCCGACGTATTCATTATCGCCCATCGCCAGCGGCATCATGGCCACGATGGTCGTGATAGCCGTAATCAGGATGGGGCGAATACGCGACATTCCGGCCGTAATCAGGGCCCGTTCTTTCCGGTAACCACGCTTCCGCAGAATACCGGTATAGTCAATGAGAATAATTCCGTTATTCACCACCACTCCCAACAGTATCAGAAATCCCGTTAAGGTATTCGCATTAAACAGACTGTTCCCGGTAAAAATAAGCGCCAGGAAAGAGCCGATAGCCGCCAGTGGAATGGAAAACATCAACACAAACGGAGTGGACAATGATTCGAATACCGAAGCCAGAATCATCAGGATCAGGATAAAGGCCGCCAAAATCAGGAAATAAAACTCCTGCAGATCATCTTCTTCGTGAATAACCTGAACAGCAACACCCGAAGGCAGATTGTAATTGGCTACGATCTGGTCCACTTCCATGCGGTAAGCATCGAGCAAGGTCTTCGAATCCTGCGCCTCATCGATGAAACGGTAGCGCACTTCAATCTGCTTTTCCTGGTTCACCCGGTCGATTTGTGCGTACCCTGAAGAGAAAACCACATCGGCTACCGATTGCAATTCGTGTGTACCACCATTCGCATCAGTAATGAGCAAATGCCGCAAGTCATCAGCCGAGCGCTCTTTCTTATCCTTCGCGTCTTCATCGCGAATGATGATATCGTATTCATCGGTTCCCTGTTTGAACGGAACGTTGGTATTGATTTCCGGGTTGAAAGAATTCAATTCGGAAGCGATATTGGACAAAGGAATGTCATAAGCGGTCAGCAACAGTGGATGAAACTCGAGGTGAACTTCCGGCCGGTTGTCGGAATAACTCACCTGCACGCGACGCATCGACTCCAGGTTTTCGAGATAATACTGAAAATCGGACGCCACATTCTTCATCGTCTCGAAATCCTGTCCTTTGATGAGAATGCGTTCCCAGTTGGTTCCCACTCCCAGCAACCGCATGAAGCTGGTTCCCCCACCTCCAAACGAACCGCCGCCTCCGCCGCCGCGGTTTCCGGAAGAAGCCGGCTCTTCGTCGACACTAATTTCAGCGCCGGAAATATTTTCAACGCGATTTTCCACATCGCTCTTGATTTCGGCAATGCTTCGTTTGCTGGTCTTCTTATAGTCGTCTTTCAGCGTAACCGTAACGACCGCGTTATCTTCTTCAATTTTACTAACAACATCCTGCTTTTCCTCAATCGGTTCGAGGCGTGCTTCGATTTGGGAAACAACCTTGTCGGTCGACTCGAGCGTTGAACCGGAAGGCATGGTCACATAAATCTGAAAATCGTTGGTCTCAACTTCGCTGAGGTTATTCACGCTCACCGCCAATACGATAAAAATGGTCAGGAAGAAGAAAACCAGTGCACCGATAATCGTCTTGGCCGGACTTCGGAGCGTATTCTTCAACACCATCACATATCCCTGAATCAACGGATTTCGCATCGAAACCTGGTTGAAATTGATGGAGGTACTTTTCTTCCTGGAAAGGAAATAGTGGGCCATCATGGGCACCAGCAACAGCGCCACAAACAAACTGATGGTAAGAGTCGAAATAATGGAAACCCCCACATTTTTCCCGATAAGGCTAATCAGGTAGTTATCAGAAAAAAGGAAGGGCAAAAATACCGTGATAGTGGTCAATGTAGCCGCCACAATCGAACGCCACACTTCCGTAGTACCCTGAATGACTGCCTTCGCCGGAGGAAGGCCCTGGGATCGTAATCGGTATATATTTTCGAGCACGACGACGCTATTGTCTAGCAACATCCCGATGGCCAGCGCCATTCCAACCAAAGTCAGACTATTGATAGTGATATCGGCCGCGTAGAAGAAGTTGAACGCCGAATAAACCGAAATGGGAATGGCCAGAGCAATGACCGAAACCAGCTGGAAGTTTTTCAGGAAGATCCAGAGCACCAGCACAGCCAAAAGTCCGCCCACCAGCGCCAGTTCAATAATCTGGTTGATGTTGTCCTCCATGGTTTGCGCCGTGTTGTTTTGGACGACAATCTCAATATCTTTCGAAGCCAGTTTTTCATTCAGCTTCTTAACCACATCCAGTGTTTTGTGCGAGACATCAATCAGGTTCGCCTGCGCGTCATTCACCAGCCGAACGGTCACCGCATCCTTTCCGTTGACACGGGAATAAGAAGTCTCTTCCTTTACGCCGAAATAAACATTCGCCACATCCTTCAACAGGATGGGACCATCTGCAATGACCAGATTTTCCAGCGATTTAATATCGGTATATTCAGCATTGACATGCACGATGTACTGCCGGTTCGATTGATACACATTTCCGGCGAAAGCCCGGGTACGGTAACTCTGGGCAATTTTGCTACGAATAGTCGCCGGCGTAATGCCATACGCCTCGCACATGGCCTTCTTCAGTCGCACCTCAACCGATTTTTCACGGCCGCCGTAGGCCGTTACACCTGCAACACCGTCGATGTTTTCCAGCTCAGGTACAACCTCCTGATCGGTTTCATTCCGCACTCTGTCAACACCTCCCGATCCGCGCACCTGAAGCTCCATGAACTGGTTGTTCATCTGGTCCAGGTCCACTTTCATCACGGTTACCCGGAATTCTTCAGGAAGTGACTGCTTTGCCTCATCAATCTTCTCCTGCAGCTTCAGATAGGTATATTTGAAATTGACGTTCTTCTTGAACTCAACGACAATGGTACCCCGCTGCGATTGTGCTGTGGATTGCAAATTCTCGATTCCCTGCATGGTTCCAATCGCTCCTTCCAACGGAATATTGGCCTGGTTCTCCATGTATTTGGGGTCCACCTCCGTTTGGGTATTCACCTGAACGAAAAGCACGGGCAGCTCAGCATTGGGAAACAGCTCCATCGGAAGATTTTGCCAGGAGATATATCCCAGCAAGCTCAGCCCGATGAATAACATGCTGATAAGGGTCTTTCTGTTTATAATAAATTTCATTCGTTCGCAAGTTTAGCTTGTCCGAAGGCCTGATTCGGTGCCTTTCGGACCGTCCTTATCCCGGTATTCGTTACTCCTCTTCGTCCGTCACTGTATCCAGACTACGAATCGTTTTTCCGGTAAACAGATCGTACACACATGGAATCACCACCAATGTTAGAATGGTGCTGGTTACCAAACCTCCGATAACCGCCAATGCCATCGACGACCGCAACGAAGCGCTCTCTCCGAAGCCAAATGTCAACGGAAGCAGTGCCAATATGGTCGTCAAACTGGTCATAATAATCGGACGGATACGTTGCTGTCCCGCTACCGCGATAGCTTCGCGTTTATTCATACCGCTGCGCCACAGTTGATTAATTCGGTCGACAAAAATGATGGAGTCGTTGACCGCAATTCCCACCAGCATAATCACACCGATTAGCGCCATGATATTGAACGGTTGTCCCATGATGAAGAACAACAGCACAGTTCCCACAATCGAGAATGGAATGGTGAGCAAAATGACAAATGGATGAATCAACGACTCGAATTGAGAAGCCATCACCATATATACCAGAATAACGGACAAAAGGAGTGCGAACTCGAGGCTATGCATCGAATCCTCGCGCTTTTGCTCTTCGCCGGCAATTTTAAGTTTATAATCGTTGGGTAACTGCATACCGGCCAGTTTGCTGCGCATCTGGCTGACAACTTTATCCAGCGGCACGTTTTTATCCAAATCAGCCATCACCTTTCCAATACGGTTTTGGTTAAGACGATAAATCTCTTTCGGCGAGACTGATTCTTTCAGCCTGGCAATCTCATCCAGCCGGATTACCTGTCCGTCACTGTTCAGCTCGATATTATGAAATTGATGCAGACTCATTTTCGGAGTATGAATGGTGATGTCACGCATCTCGCCTCCCTTTTCCATCTGGCCTGCATCTTGTCCTTCGAGTTGAGCAGTAATCTGACTGACCACCTGCTCCACACTGAGGTTATGCATTCCAGCCATCAAGCGGTCGACTTCCACATCTACTTCCGGATAACCGTCTTCGATGTTTGTGCGCATATTGTACAATCCAGGAATATCCTGTACTCTTGTCATCACCTGCCGGGTGAGTGTATCGATTACGTTCAAATCTTCTCCCTGTACTTCCACCACTACCGGCGCATCCTGTGTACCCAGAATGCTCTGCAACGCCGTTTCATCCTGCACAAAGTTGACTTCGAACTGCGGATTGTCTTTGTACCATTGCGAAACCGCTTCCACCACATTGCGTGAATTGTATTTCGCGTTCGGCTTCAGCACCACTTTTACCTCAGCCGTATTTTCTCCTTCAAAAACACTTTGCGTTGTTTCGGACAAATCGGAACCCGGGCCAACGCGGGAATAGATAGACTGCACATTATCGCCCAACAGTTCTTTCAGCAGCGCTTCCATTGATGCAACTCCATCCGATGTTCGTTCGAGCGGTGTGCCTTCGGGCATTTTTACCTCGATGGTGAATTCGCGACTATCGGCTTTGGGCATAAACTCACTTCCGATAAAAGGATAAAGCAAAGCTGAAATAACCAGCAGAGCAATTCCTCCGCCAATCACCCACCACCGACGTTCCAAAATCCGCGACAGGAAAGTTCCGTATCCTTTTACCTGAACGGAACGAAACTTCAATGTTGCTTCTTTCTTCCGGTAGATGCGGTGATACATCATCGGAATCAGGAATATGGCAACCACGAGTGAGGATAGCAGTGAAAAAGCTACTGTCCACGCCTGGTCGCGGAATAACTCGCCTGAAGCGCCATGCAGATAAACGATGGGCAGGAAAACCACGATGGTCGTCAACGTTGAAGCCGTGATGGCTCCTCCCACCTGCGCCGTACCAACGATAGCCGATTCGCGCACAGACAAACCGTTTTCGTGATTCCGGAAAATATTCTCCATCACCACAATGGCATTATCCACCAGCATACCAGCTCCCAACGCCAGTCCACCCAGCGTCATAATATTCAGGGTTAACCCATTAAAGTACATCAGGTTGAAGGTGGCAATGATGGATATGGGAATGGCGAGGCTGACGATAAGTGTCGTTCCAAATCTTCTGAGGAACAGAAACAGCACAAACACAGCCAAAACAATACCGATGAGAAGCGTATTCTTCACCTCATTAATAGCACTCTTAATAAACGTTCCCTGGTTGCTTACTACTGTGAAGTGGTAGCCCGGAAGCGCTTTGGTAATCTTGGCCAGTTCCTCGTTGATATCCTGAACCGCTTTTACGGTATTGAACCGCGTTTCCTTGTAAATCGCCAGCCCAATACAACGCTTTCCGTTGACACGGACGATGTTTTCAGGCTCTTTATTCTGATAAGAAACATGAGCAATTTCCCGCAAGAAAATAGGCGCTTTCTGCATTGTCTCACTACCAGCCACCGGCGCTTTATAACCGACAACCAGGTTGTTGAAGTCGTCGATATCGCGCAGCATGCTCACGCCTTTTACGATGTACTGCATACCGGTTTCGGTAATGGAACCACCGGAAATACTTCGGTTAAATGCTTCGATCTTCTGACTCAGGTCATCCATCGTCAGGTTGAAAGCTTCCAGTTTATACGGATCCGTGTCAATGCGTACTTCCCGCTCTTCCTGTCCCGCTAACTCTACCTCGGCAATACCTTCCAGCCGAATCAGTTCGTTCCGGATATAGTTTTCAGCCACTTTCCGCAAGTCATTCATATCGGAAATCGACTCGTTGGAAAGACCAACGATCATGACCGGCGCTGTATTCGGATCGTGTTGAGTGATATTCAGCTCATCAATTTCGCTGTTCTGCGAATAGTTCGATAAAGCTTTCTGCAAATCAAGAAAAGCTTCGTCCATATCTTTTCCCCACGCATATTCGACGGTTACCTGTGCCGAACCCGTGCGGATAATCGAAGAAACCTGTGTGACTTTGCTTTGGCGGATGGCCAGCGCTTCGATGTTTTTCACAAACAGCGTTTCCATCTCTTCAGGCGGACGTTCACCCGATTTTATCTCCACGTACAACCGGGGCGAGTTCAAATCGGGAAACAGGTCAATTCCCAGCCGTTGGTACGAGATGATACCAAGCAACAGGATTGCCAGTACCGCCATCAACACCGTAACCGGATAATTCACCGAAAAATTCGTTAGTTTTCTCATAGAAATATGATTTTCCTGGTCAGCGGAAGCTGCCGGAATAACTACTTAACTACCTTTACTTTCGACCGGTTACGCAATGTCTCAAAACCTTTGGTAACCACCCGGTCGTTTGCCTTCAGGCCGGAAGTAACCTGCACCTGGTCCGCATTTTCCAGTCCGGTTTCGATAACCCGCTGCTGCGCCGCACCTTTCACGACGATATAAACCGTTTTTCCGCGGTTACCCGAAACGATAATGTCTTTAGGAATGACAATGGCACTATCTCTACGCGCTACCTGAATGTCAGCCTTCACAAACATTCCGGGACGCAATTTCAAATCGGGATTATCGATGCGGATTTTCCCAATGAAAGTCCGGGTTTCGCTGCTCACAACCGGCGATAGTTCACTGATTTTTCCCGAAAGGGTATCTTCCGGAAGGGTATAATTGGTAATATCAACATCCTGTCCAACCTTCACTACGGAGAGGTTTTTCTCGGGCAGATTCACCTCCATATTGAGCGTGTTGTAATCCATCAGGGTAGCAACTGCTGTTCCCGAAGCAACGCGTGTTCCATTGGTGTAATCAGGCAAATTGACCAGAATTCCGGCAAACGGAGCCCGGATATCCATCTTCGCCAATTGCAATTGCGCGTTTTCGTAATCCTGCTTTGCCTGGCTCAACGATACTTCCGAGTTTTTCACTTCACGAAGGGTGACGCCACCTTTTTCGTAAAGCGACTGCTGCTTCTCATGCTCCAACTTGGCAATCTCGTAATTCAGCTTCTTGGTTTCGAGCGAAACTCCGTTTTTGTATTCCTCATCCTCCAGCTTAACAATCGTCTGCCCCTTCTGCACCTTATCGCCTAAACGGAAAGGGTGCCCGGTTTTCGGATTGCGCTGCAGGTAATAGTTACCAGCCATCTCTGTACTCAACGTGGCTTCGCTTGCAGCTTTCGTCGTTCCTGTTGTGCTAACGTATTGAACAATCGAGCTTTTCTTCACATCCTGAACTGAAACCGGGATGGCCAGTTCGTTATCCGTTTGGTTATTCTGATTGCCACATGCTGCCATTACAGGTAAAAGAGCAGCAAGCAGCCATTTATTCGAGATCTTCATGTTACAAGATTTTTCAGGAATGGTTATTTCGTTTGGCTATCGCGATATTCTTTCAGAAATTCTTCGGGTACAACCGATTTTTTCGCCTCGAAGTCGTATAGCGTTTGTACCTTCAGGTTCAACAGCTCAATGCGATAATCGATAAGCGATTGCGCATAAGCCATTTTCTTCTCCGAAAGCTGTGTTTGATACAGGTTCAAATCCATACTGGTCAGGTCGCCGTTCTGGTAACGTTCCAGGTTAATATCATACGTCAACTGTGCGTTCTTCTCGTTGATTTTAGCAATGTCAATCTGGTTTTTCATATTCTGAAGACTTCTCACCACTTGACGAATGTCCAATGTAATCTGAACTTTTTCATTGCTCAGGTTCAGTTCCTGCGTTTTAATCACAGCTTCCTGTGCCTTAATTTGAGCCTTCTTTTCTCCCCAATCCCACAAAGGAATATTGAACGCCACGTTTACCCGAGGATTCCGCGTTGGATTTCTGTACACATCCTTCAACTCCTGGTTGTCACCCAACAAACCATAGGTAATACTGACATCCCCGCGAAATTCATTAGCTGCCTTCACCTGGATCAAGTCGAACTGTGAATTCTGAACATTAATCTCGCGTTGACGAATCTCCATGCGGGAAGCCAAACCGTGCTGAATCGCTTTTTGCTGATCTACAGCTACCGGCTTCACTTCCACATCGGTCATCACGGTGATATCTTCATAAATATCCATACCGATGTACTGCTTAAACTGGTCTTTGTAATTCTCCAGGGTCACCCGTTGATTATCCCGGTCAGAGCGTGCTGTTTCCAGGTTCACCTCGGCCTGGTACAGTTCTTCCTGGGCAGCCAGTCCTGCATCCACCTTATTTTTAATGATATCGTAGCTCTTCTGCGTGTTTTTGTATTCATCTTCTTTGATGTTCAGGCTCATTTGCGCCAGATAAACATTGTAGAAGAATTGGGACACATTCTTTTCGAGGTTTAACCGCTGCATGGCATAGCTCAACATGGCATTTTCGTTATCCAGCTCCAGCTGTTTCAGTTCCATTTTCTGCCTGTTGTAGGTGAACAACGGTTGTGTAAGACTAAGATAGAGGTCATTATAGAATGATTTATCCCGGACGCCCGAGTACTCACTGTAACTGTTCCTCCAGCCAAATCGGTTGTTGAGCGAAATGGTTCCATCGGTGAGCAAAATCGGCTGCTCAACCGTAAACGTTCCATAGGTTTGGAAATTTTCCGTGGTGTTCCATTGCGAGATCAAATCGTTGAATTCCCGGCTCTGGCTGTATTGAAGAGGGTTCAGATTCAGCGAAAACTGGGATTTCATGGAAGCCCGTTTCGCATTCAGCGATTCGCTCGTCCGTTCCAGGTTCAGCCTCGAAGCAATCAAATCGGGGCTGTGCTTCACTGCGATTGCCATGGCATCATCGAGGGTCAGAATTTTTTGTGCATGCAACGGCAAAGTCACTCCCAGCAACAACAATAAATAGAGATACTTTAGTTTATTCATGGATTTTCAGGTTATTTTTCTTTGACCAGTTTCACTGCATCGGCATACACGATACTGGCGTCGGTTTTATTCGTTAATTCAATTTTCGCGGTATCAGGTGAGAAATAGTAAGCTCCCAGTTCAACCCAGCCGCCATCGGTGCTTTTAATATCAACTACCGGATGATCTTCTCCATCATCGTGATGAATGGTGTAAGTGTATTCGCCTTTGTCCTCACCCCGCCAACGCATGTTGATTTTCGGGACGTAAGCATACACGGTGTAATAACCGGACTCCTTAACAGGAACATTCCAGATAGCTTCACGATCGCCTGTACCTCCTTTGGTATAATAGGCCGAACGAACCGTTTTCCCATAGAAATTGGTATTGGTCGTTAAGGTCCATTCCACCGGCGGACGCCAGAAGTTCAAACCTTTGTACTTCTGATCCTCGTTATCCACGAGCTGAGCCTCAAAAATCTTTTTCAGGAAACTGCTCGACTCGGGTTGTATCAGTTTGAATTCAGGGTCTTCATTATCGACAATCGTCTCATTTGGGGCAGTTCCATCTTCATAATCAATCACCTCTTCCCCATTGAACGGAGTCCGTTTTTCGTCCAACTCAATTTTCTCAAAACGCTGTGTCAACACAGACGGAATATTGGCTGATGCGAACGTGTTGGTCATCATCATACGGGGCTCTTCGTTGAGCAAGATGCCAACTCGTTTGGTTTGATGAGGTGCGATAGCAACAATCCGCTCTACCGTCTCTTCATCTCCGCCTCCGCCGAAACGTCTTCCCCTCCGGCCCTGACCGCCCAAACGGAAGGTAAATTTCACCACACCGGGTTCTTTTCCGGTATTTGACAAGTGGAAAGTCACCATCGTTGGCGTCCGGTCGCCATCTTTCACTTTCACAGCTTCCACATCAGTAACGAGGTAACCCGGTAACTCTTTCGAATTGTACCAGGAAGAAAGATAATCGTCGAGTTGCAGATTGAATGAAGAGGCCAAATCTGTTTTCAGATCATTGATTCCGGTTTCCCGGAAACGGCTTTTCTCCAGGAAGGAATTCAGCACGTTATCGAACTTATCTTCGCCGGCAGCCGCTTTCATCAGCGCAAACAGGAATTCACCTTTCGTTTGAATGATGTTATCCACAATATCCGGGTCGTCCTGATTCTGCAATACCTGTGCAAACGATTTATCCTGAAGTTCCATGTTTCCACGCTCATCGCTCGACATTCCCATGAAATTACGCATGAAACCGGGGCGATCATCCGATGTGCGCTCGACCAGATATGATTCGAGCACGCGGTTCATGATGGGATACTTCGGTGAATTGATTTCATTCACGTAAGTGTAATAATCGGGAAAGAGAAAATACGGATTCGGATTGTCATCAAAGTTTCGTCCTGGGCCTCCGAACCGCATACGAAATCCGCGGCCTTCATCAGTTGATAACAATGCTCGGTTCACAAAATCGCGGAAAAGGTTCTCTTCCGACTCCCGTTCTGTAACACTTTCGTTGGTATGTCGGCTCCTGCGCTCGGCCCAGCGTTTCGACAAAGCAAAGTTCGCTCCGGAAACCATGTAACCGCCTTCCGGCAGAAAGACCATTTCGGGCTGTACCTGCTCGCGGGCAACCGTCCACAGATGCGAATAAGAATAAAACTGCACCGGTACTTCCACCAGCTCGAGCCGGTTAAACGGATACCGCAGCTGCAATTTAGCCTCAAATGTACTTTTCAAATCACGGATAACCGGTGCCAGTGAATCCTTTACTTCCGTGAAGAATTCGTCGAAACGGTTATGTCCTTTCAGGTAAGTCAGGCTATATTGGATACTATCGACGGTGATGGAACGGGTTTGGTAATTTCCCATCACCAGCGAGATCTGTTGCAACGGCTCTTTATCGCGGAAGGTTATTTTACCATCCTGAGCAATTGTTTTCTCGCCCTGCGACAATACCTTCAAACTATCATTGGCCGGTTCTACGGTAAGCGAAAAACGGGTGAATTCCTTGTGCAACCAGCCCAGTCCTTTTGAGGAGTAAGTAATTCCGGGCGTTGGGTACCAGCGCGTTTCAGGAGTCAATAATACATAGTTGCTCTGCACAAATGCGTGCCGTTTATCGATGGTTGCATTGTCTTCCAGCGTAATCTTATCAAGTCTTTCCCGGTCGTAATCGAGGTAACACAACGATTCGTCGATGGTACCGGCATATTGCACTTTTACATGCAAGGAATCACCCGGTGCAACAGCATCTTGCGGCTTGAGCTTCAACAGCTGCTGATCACGTTCGAATCCGGCACCTTCCACATTGGTCACCTTCAGTCCGGGATTCAGCGTCAGAATGATTTCTTTTACCGGTTCACTGGTCGTATTTTTCAGTTGCATATCGGCAGTAGCGACAATCAAATTTCCGTTATGCTTCACGTCCAAATCGCAACGAGTCATTTGCATCACCGGAGCCTTGGCGTACTGGTCATTCAGTGCAATCATTTCCTTCCGGTGATTGTCGAACTGACTAACCCGGTTTACATAGAAAAATCCTAAGACCAGCGCGAAAATCAGCGAACCGACTCCGACAACGGTCACAACTCCGTTTACGGTTTTCGATTGATTCAACCGCTTCAGCAACAGAATGGTCAGACAAATGAAGCCAACACCGAGGAAGAAATAGATTCCGCGTTGCATCAGCAAGCTATTCAGGTTACCAAAGCCCACGAAGTCGGACCAGGTGAGCGGCAACCGGTAAGCCATGTAATCAAACAGGAAATGGGATTTTCCCTGCAGATAGAAAAGCGTTGCCGCGATGTAGCCCAACAGCAGAATAAAGGTCAACGCCTGGTTCCGGATAACCGACATCAGTAAAAAGGCCAACCCCAGAATGAACAACAGTGTAGGCACACTTACCAGGAAGAAATAGTAAAAATAGGGCATCAACCGGAACGCACTGTACGGCGAAATCAGGTTGAAAACAGCTACCATCACCAGTGCAACTACATTCAGCAACAGGAAAACATACAGGTTCCCCAGCGTTTTCCCAATCACGTAATCGGCGTTCGACATAGAACGCATGTAGATAACCTCGGTGGTGTCAAGCTTTTTATCCCTTTTCAGGAAGTCGGATGCCAGAAAAATCGCGATAATGGCCTGCGCCATATTAATAATGTACAGGTTCATGAACGGAACCTTCGCTGGCAGGGCAACCATATCGTCGAACGGAAATCCGACTTTAGTTTGATAAAAGAGGTTGAAAAAGAAGACAAATACCAGCGCCAGGATGGCAAAAATCCGGAAAAACCAACTGCGGAACAGGGTTTTGGATTCGTATGTGGCTACGGTACGAATATGGTGAAGTGATGCCATGATCGTTGTTTCTTTAGCGTTAGGATTTTAAGATAATAACCGGCAGACCTTATTCTTCGTGCCAGCGTTGATTTAGTTCATGCTCCATGAAATTCACGTAAGCATGTTCCAGGTTTGGTTCAATCTGTTCCCCGGCGTAACCGTTCACGTCGCGGGCAACCACCTGTACTTCCCAGCCGGACTCAGCCGGAATAGAAGATATAATGGGATACTTTTCCTGTATCTCCTGGTATTCCGTTTCGGTAGCCGAAATCTGCCAGACATTTCCACGGGCCATTTCAATCAGCTTGTCCGGAGCACCATGATATGCCAAAGAGCCTTGGTTTAGCAACGCCATATCGGTACAAGTACTGGAGATATCGCCCACAATGTGCGTGGAAAGAATGATAATAACTTCCCGCTCGCTGATAGACGAGAGCAAATTCCGGAAACGGATGCGCTCTTCCGGGTCGAGACCGGTAGTCGGCTCATCCACAATAATGATTTTCGGTTCGCCAATCAGTGCCTGCGCAATGCCGAGACGGCGTTTCATACCACCCGACAGCTTGTTGGCCATGCGGTTGCGGGCTTCGTACAGCCCAACCTCTTCCAGCATCTGTTCTACTGCGCTCATCCGGGCTTTCCGTTGTTTGATACCCGCCAGACGAGCACTATAATCCAGGAATTCCCAGGTGGTTAGTTTGGCGAAAAAGCGGAAATCCTGGGGCAGGTAGCCCAACATATTCCTGATTTCGCGACGATGCTTCTGCAAATCGAGGCCATTTACCAGCACCTGCCCTTTCGAAGGTTTCATCAGGGTAACCAAAATACGCATCAGGCTCGATTTACCGGCACCATTAGGACCGAGTAAACCAAACATGCCATTTCCGATCTCCAGCGATACCTCTTTCAGAGCATGATTTCCATTCGGATAAATCTTATTCAGATCTTTAATCTCAATGTTCACACGTTTAGTTTTTGAGGTGTTAACAATCGATTCCGTATTAGCTAATTCTCGAAAAACGATTCCTGCGATGTGAAATACATTCAGATGTATAGCGCTGAATAAGCGGTTAGTCAGGAGCTTGCATTTTCACAGGAAAGGAACGTCTTAGAAAGATTAGTTTCTTTGATACTATTGGTAGTAAAAGGTTTAAAAACGTTACATAATAAATTTAACGGATTTTAAAGGTAATCATAATTTCATCTTTAACCACCTGAAATTCAACGAATCGACAAAAAGAAAAAAGAAAAATCAGCTAAAACACATGATTACAGTCGGTAAGCCGTATTTTTGCCCAGAATTAAGATTAGACAATGATGAAACGAACATGAATTTTTATCATCTTCTAATACACACCCGAGGATGGTTAAAATTGATGTGAGTTCCTGAATGTGCAGAAATTTTTTGAACATTCAGGAATCAAAAAATTTTAAACAGATGAAAACAGGTAAATATCTTCCTATATTCCTATTTTTTGCAGCCTTTTTCCTTTATACGGCTGGTATCCGCTACAATCCGATATACATCCTCGATGAATCGAAAAATGTGGAATGTGCCAGGGAAATGTTTACCCGAAACGATTTGGTGGTTCCTACATTTAACGACCGGCTGCGCACCGACAAGCCGCCGTTGCACTATTACTTTATGATGGCCTCTTTCAAGGTTTTCGGAGTGAATGAATTCGCCGCCCGGTTCTTTTCGGCTATCATGGGCGCTCTTACATTGCTCATCACATTTCTGTTTACAAGAAAATATACCGGAGAAAAAACAGCCCTGCTTACCTGGCTTATCCTTATCACATCACTGAATTTCTCTATCGAGTTTCATTTAGCGGTCCCCGATCCCTATCTTATATTCTTCATGACATTAACCCATTGGGCTTTCTTCGAGTTTTACCAGTCTCGACGATGGTCCTGGCTCATCACGATGTATGTATCACTTGCCTTGGCAATCCTTGCCAAGGGACCGGTTGCACTTGGTTTTGCCGGACTAAATGGTTTGCTGTTTTTAATTCTGAAACGCGATTTCCGCTGGAAAACCATCAAACAATTCCGTTTACTTTTGGGAGTTGTCGTAACCGGAATTATAGCTATCCCGTGGTATGTTAAAGTTGGGTTGGCGACCAATGGCGAATGGACACGTCAGTTCTTTTTCAAGCACAATCTCGACCGCTTTTCCAGCGAAATGGAAGGACACGGCGGCTTCTTCCTGTTGACCGCTGTTTTCGTCTTACTCGCCTTTCTCCCGTACACTGTTTTTCTTTTTCAGTCCTACCGGGAAGCATTTCGTCAACGCAAGAATAATGATTTGATTCTGTTTGCGATGATTGTTTCAGTGGTCATCATCGTTTTCTTCTCGATATCTTCCACGCAGTTACCCAACTACCCGATGCCGGCCTATCCGTTTGTAGCCGTACTCATTGGTTATTACCTCAGCAACTGTAAATTAAAAATGAAAGGCCCGCTCTGGATCAACCTAGGAGTTGGTTTGCTCATCCCGATTGGTGCTTTCATTGCCATGAAACTGGATAAAAGCCTCGTTCCGGTAGCTAACCTGGCCTGGTTGTTTTTGGTGATTCCGGCAGGAGCCGCCTGGGCATTATATGATTTCTACCGGAACCGCAGTCAACAAAGAATTTTCACAGCACTCTCAGCTGGATGGATTATGGCAGGACTGCTCTTTTTCCTGGTAGCTTTCCCGTTAGTAAACCAACAAAACCCGGTACAAAAAGCGCTTACGGTGATGGATACCAGTCGCCCAGTTGCATTCTATGGACGATTTAATCCAGCCTTTGCCTTTGCCCTGAAGAAACACATACCCGAAATGAAAACGCCGGAAGAGGTCAGTACTTTCTTCCAGAAGCACCCGAATGGTTATCTCATCTCAATTACAAAAGTACAGGATGAATTGAAATCGCTTCCGCTAAAAGAGATTGTTCACCAGAAGGATCTGTTCGAAAACAAGACTACGCAGGTTTATCAATGGGTAAAATAGAAAGCTCAAGCCTGTAGGTTCATGCTTTCGCCCTTGACAACGAGGTACCAGTGATCGGGTTTCATTTCGTGTTTTAACAGGAAATACTGGCCATTCAGAGTCTCTACCTTGAAGTAATTGGCAGCAGGCCATTCGGCGTGACTGTCGGTCTGATACCAGCGATCGAGTATTTCTTTGATGTCGAAACAGATATTGCCCCAATAAAAACAAATGGGGTATTCGTCTGCTTTGTAGCCGGAATAACACTCAACCTTAACCGGTATCAAATCGTTCATCGTGCCAAACTAATTTTGGTCGTTCATCATCAAATCTCTTAATTCCATCGCGTTTTTCACAGCATATCCTTCAAAATCGTTATTGAAGAATACCCAAACTTCTTTTCCCTCATTTATCCAGTTCTTTATTTTCGTTGCATATTCCTGTAACTCTTCCGTGCGGTAATCGGTAGCATACAACTTTACATTACCATGAAGACGGAGATAAACGAAGCCGGCAGTAACCACCTCGGCCGACGGATAGCGTTTCCCTGAATCGGCCATCACAAAAGCCATATTATTTCGCCTAAGCAAATCGAAAAATTCGTCGCGCAACCAGGAATCATGCCTTACCTCGATGGCAAACTGATACTCACTAAACTGTTCACTCAGGTAATTCAGAAAATCAGTTAGCCTGGGCAAATCATAATGTAAACCTGGTGGAAGTTGAATCAACACTGGTCCCAGACGTGTGGCCATGGTATCAAAAACGTCGAAAAAGTTCTGCACTGCTTCCTCTGCAAATAACAAACGTCGCTGGTGCGTAATAAAACGACTTATCTTCGGACAAAAACGGAAGTTTTCCGGCGTGCGGTCCATCCACCCGGAAGCTGTTATCTTTTTAGGCAAGTGGTAAAAGCTGGAGTTCAGTTCCACGCAGTCGAACTGTGTCAGATAATGTTCAAGGTATTGGGCCGGTTTCACTTCCGGAGGATAAAACACACCATTCCAGTGCTTGTAACTCCATCCCGAAGTGCCGATATGTAAGTTATTGAAATCCATCTCACCAATCTTTTTTTTCGCCGCTACCGGTAAAGTTATGAAATCGGTATGGGAATCTGTAATTCACCAACGGTCCATTTTGTAATCCCGCTCAACAGACACTAACTTTATAGTTGAACCAGCTAAAAATCATCGTCATGAAAGCGTGGGTTATTGACAAAATCAGCGATTTGAATAAAGAACAGGAACCACTCAAACAGGTTGAACTGCCCAAACCAGTTCCAAAAGAAGGCGAACTGTTGATAAAGGTAAAAGCCTGCGGCGTCTGTCACACTGAACTGGACGAGATTGAAGGCAGAACACCGCCACCGAAGTTTCCGGTCGTTCCGGGGCACCAGGTCGTCGGAATCGTAGAAGAAAACCGGGGAAGTAATTCCGTCATAAAAGAAGGGGATCGCGTAGGTATAGCCTGGATTTTCTCGGCTTGCGGAAAATGTGAATATTGCCTTTCGGGAAGGGAAAACCTTTGCCCCGATTTCCTGGCAACAGGAAGAGATGTCAACGGCGGATACGCTGAATACATGACCGTACCAGAAGGTTTTGCCTACAAAATCCCCGACTTGTTCAGCGATGCCGAGGCCGCTCCGTTGCTCTGTGCCGGAGCCATTGGTTACCGTTCCGCTGCACTCTGTAACCCAATAGACGGTCAGCGGTTCGGACTTACCGGCTTTGGAGCTTCCGCCCATTTGGTCATTAAACTGCTGCGGTTTCGCTTCCCAAAATCAGAAGTGTACGTCTTTGCGCGAAATCCAAACGAACAAAAATTTGCATTGGAATTAGGTGCTACCTGGGCCGGGGACACAACCGATAAACCGCCCCACAAGCTGGACAGCATCATTGACACCACTCCGGTATGGAAGCCGGTAATACAAGCATTGGAATACCTGAAACCAGGCGGGCGGCTAGTCATCAACGCTATCCGGAAGGAAAGTATTGACAAAGATGAGCTGTACCGGATGGATTACGACCGGCACCTGTGGATGGAAAAGGAGATAAAAAGTGTGGCCAATGTCACCAGCCACGATGTGAAAGCTTTGATTTCAGCTGCGGCGGAGATGCCATTCAAGCCGGATGTTACGATTTATCCGTTTGAAAAAGCCAACCAAGCATTGATCGACATCAAACAACGGAAAATCAGGGGAGCAAAAGTTTTGGAAATCTAATACTGTCAGGACTTTAGCATCTTCTCAACAAGTTGTTCTGTTCGGGAAACCAAAAGAGCATAAGCATTTTGCATCGCCTCTTCAAATTTCGTTTCCTCATTTTTGATAGCCTCAACAGCAATGATAGGCAAATCTTTGATTTCATCGGGCGCCAGTTCGGAAATACCGCAAACCACGCCAAAAGGTTTATGGAATTCCTGTGCACGCTCCATCGTTCCTTTGACGACTTTGCCTTCCAGTGTTTGTTTATCAAATTTTCCTTCGCCCGAGATAAGCATATCTGCACCTTCCAGCAATTGGTCAAAATGCAGAATTTCCATGATAGTTGTAATCCCCTTCTGTGGTTTTGCATTCAGAAAAATCATGGCACCGGCTCCCAATCCACCGGCGGCTCCTGCCCCGGGAATGTTAGCCACATCAAACTTCCACTCCTGTTTTATCAGTTCGCTGAGACGTCTCAGCCCTCTATCCAGCATTTCTATCTCTTCCTGATTAGCTCCTTTCTGCATTGCAAAAACATGGGCAGCCCCATTCGTTCCGTACAAAGGATTTTCCACATCAGTAACCAATACAAACTCCGTATTAGCGACATCCGGATGGACTTCTCCACGAATGGACACAATCTTTTCCAGCGAAGAACCAACTGGCTGTAATTCGTTGTTATACTTATCGAAAAAACGGTAGCCCAATGCCTGCGCCACACCCAGGCCGCAATCGTTGGTAGCACTTCCCCCAACAAACAGGTAAATCTTCCGGGCACCGCGTTCTAAAGCATCAACAATCATTTCACCGGTTCCCAGTGTAGTTGTGGAAGCAGCATGTTGTTCCTCTTCCTTCAATAACAGTAAACCGGAAGCGGACGCCATTTCGATATAAGCCGTGTCCTCCTGCAAGCCGTACCAGGCTTCCACTTTCCCGAATAACGGGCCCTTTACTTCAAGATAAATCCGCTTGAAATGAAGTTTCGATTCGATGGTTTCCAACGTCCCATCACCACCGTCGGCCAAAGGCAACATATCGACCTGTGCCGAAGGTATCACCTTCAGAATTCCCTCCTTAACAGCATTACATGCCTCCAAGGCGGTCAGGGAACCTTTGAATTTATCGGTGGCAACCAGAAATTTCATCAGCTTACTTTTATGAGATGAAGTAATAAAAAAGTTCGAATATCTGCTATTTATCCTCTTTTCTTCAGCCAAACAAATTCGAGTCCCTGAAGAGACAACTCCTTATTAAAGGTACGATTAGAGATGATATCCGTCCATTCAGCATTTCCAGCCAGCAGTATGTTTTGCGTTTGCTGTGTCAGGTTAAAATGAGCATATACGGAATCTTCATCCGAATTTCCTTTTCTGCACAAAGAGAATACGCCATTAACCGAACTGATAACCTCAAATTCGCCATATGGGTCGAAAGCCTGTTCATTTTTCCGGATATCAATCAAACTCTTCAATCCGTTTAGGATAACTGACTGGCGCGTATCCGGATTATCGAGCAGCTCCTCCAGGTATTTGTATTCGAACTTCTGCCGGTTGATTCGACGGTTCTGTCCGCTCTCCTCCATTCCCTTTACATCGTTCACCGAGCCCACCATCGAATGAAAATAGATAGCCGGCAATCCGGGCATCGTCAGCAATACAGCATGAGCCAGTAGACTACGTCTCACTCCCAACTCCTCATCATGGGTTGGTCCATGAAGTAAGCTAAGGTAGTTACAGTTGATTTCGTACGGAACTTGCTCACCGTTCCCTTTGGATTTGTACGAAACTTTACCTCCGTTAGCCTGCGCCGCGTCGATGAGCACATTGAGTTCATCCCGATTCAGAATGTCATCTACCGGCATCACACCGATACCGTCGTGACTGGAGAGAAAATTGAAATAACAGACGTTTTTATGCGGAACGACCAGATTCGAAACCCAATCACTAAAGCGCTCCGTCGTTTCATTTAGCAAGCTAAAAGCCAGCAACGGAGGCAGCGTAAAATTATACACCATATGCGCCTCGTCGCCGTCGCCAAAATAAGCGATATTATCCAGGTGTGGCACATTGGTCTCAGTCAGCATCATTACAGAAGGATTCAGATGTTCAATAACACTTCGCATCAGCTTAACCAATTTATGTGCCTGTGGAAGGTGCATGCAGGTTGTATTCTTCTCCTTCCAGATAAATCCTACTGCGTCCAGCCGAATAATCGAAGCACCTTTCGACACGTAAAACAGCAACAGATTAAGCATCTCCAACAATAACTGTGGATTGGCAAAATTCAGGTCAACCTGGTCGCGGCTAAACGTTGTCCAAACCTGGTAATCGCGGTTCTTTCCTGAAAAAGTATGTACCAACGGAGATGTTCGCGGACGGGTCACATTCTCGTAACCGTCCAGTTTATCCACTTCGATGTAAAAATCACCGTATTGCTCTTCGCCGTTCAAAAAACTCACAAACCAATCAGATTGACTCGAGTTATGATTGATGACTGCATCGAACAGCAACCGGAAATCGTCAGACATCTTTTCAACTTCCTGCCAGTTTCCCAGCTCAGGATTAACCGAATAATAATCAGTTACCGAAAAGCCATCGTCCGAAGTATATGGATAAAACGGAAGAATATGTACGATGGAAACCTGCCGGCTTAAATACTTATTCAAAAACCGGTTTAGCGTCACCAATTTATCCTCTCCTTCCTGATAAACCTGATCGCCATACGTTATTAAAACGACATCCTTCTGCGTAAGCACTTTATTTTCCGCGTCAGCGAGAAACTGGTACTTATTCCAGAGTTTATCAATTCCATCCAAAAGCAAAGTAACCTCTTCAGGCTTGTATATACCTGACAGGAGTTCCTTAATGTATTCCATAAATTACAAGAGATATTTTAGTGACAGGCTTATCAATACAATCACGATAAACTGTACAATTAAAATAATGGTATTTCTCGACCAGAAATGATAGGGTTCCTCATCAACAGCTTGCTTTTCAGCTATTATTTTCTCCTTCTGAGTCAGTTTCTGAACCGCTAAAGCTACCGCGAAGGTGACCACTGCGCCAATGAGGTTCCACCAGAACCAGAAAAGATGATCACCTACAACCAACCAAAGAAACACATTGACTAAAACACCGGTGACCAATCCAATATTCATTGCCCGCGAATGCACCCAGCGAACCATGCTGGCAACCATAAATGTGGCCAGAATGGGACCATAGAAAACCGACCCTACTTTATTGATCGCTTCGATAACAGTGTCAGCAATATTCCCGGTAAAAAACGCAAGTACAATGGTAACAACTCCCCAAAAGACTGAGGTAAGCTTAGAGTATTTGAAGTATGTTTTATCGCTGACTTTCTTTCCGGCTACCAATAAATCTTCTGTGGTAACGGCGCTCAACGAGTTAATAGTTGAACTGAGCGATGACATGGCTGCCGACAGAATCGCGACAATCAATAATCCCACCAGTCCGTGGGGCAAATAATCACGAATAAAAACCGGGATTAACAGGTCGGGTTTGTCAGCCGGAATCAGGCTGGAAAAAGCCGGGGTCACCAACGCAAATGTTCCAACCACCAATCCCATGATACTATACAGCAACGTAATCGGGAATCGCAGCAAACCATTTACCAGCAGAGTATTTCGGGCTGTTTTGATGTTCTTCGCCGACAACAAACGCTGCACCTGCGACTGGTCTGTTCCGTAATAGGATGCATACAAAAAGAAACCACCGATCACCATCGGGAAAAATCCGAAAGCACTACCACTTCCCTCCCCAATTCCAAAATCTTTAAAATTGACTGCATTTAAACGTGAGGGATCCAGGTGAGCCATAAAATTGTGGAAACCGCCCAGGTAATCAAGCCCAACAAATAACGAAACCACAATTCCACCGACCAGGATAATCATCTGAATCATATCGCCATACACGACTGCACTCATTCCACCCTGATAAGAATAAATCAGCGTGATGACACCAATCACCAAGATGGTCTGGTAAAACGGAATCCCCAACACACTCATCAGAATCAGGGCCACGGCATAAACCATCACTCCTGTTCCAAAAGAACGACTTATCTGAAAAACAATGCTAATCAAAACGCGTGTTGAGCGGTTGAACCGGTTCTCGAGATATTCGTAAATACTGACAATTCCGGCTTTATATAACTTGGGAACCAGAAATACTCCAAGGAATATCATGGCCAGCGGTAACCCAAACTCATAACTGAGCCATTGCAATCCACCTCCCTGACGAATTCCAACGAAAGCAGGTGCCGAGATAAAGCTAATGGCAGACAGCTGAGTAGCCATCACCGACAAACTCAACGGAAACCAGCCAAATGATTTTCCTCCGAGGTAGTAGTCCTGCCGTCCACTTTTCTTGCTGAACAGTTTTCCCAGCAACAAAAAGCCGCCGGCATAAACAACTACTATGATATAGTCTATCCAATTCATGACGTCGTTTTATTAATCATGTCCAACACCAGTGCCGCAGTCCACGAAAAATCAGCTCCTCCATAACCGGTTTCCGACTGGTCATCGGTAAAGGGATTAAAGTATTCGTAAATCCCGTATTTCTTCACCATTTCAATGGTTTGATTTTTAACCAGCTCAGCTTCATCGGAAAGATGGTAATTTAGCAAACCTTTCCAAATCAGCCAGTTCATATTTACCCAAACCGGTCCGCGCCAATAGTTTTTTTTCTCAAAACCTCCTCCTTCCGGATGACATGACGGAAAAGGACGAATCTCTCGGCTCTTCACGTAAGATTCCAACATCCGTTGAACACGGGCCAAAGAAGGGATTCCGGCAAATATGGGAATATAAGAACCTGAACAGGGTTGCTTTAGTTGTTCTTTTCCAACCAGATCGCAAGGAAAATAAAGGTCCTGCTCATCATCCAGAAAATAGACATCGAAGCTTTCAATTCCCCGATTCAATTTCTGCGAAAGCCAGTCTGTTTCTTTATTCAATACTTTTCCAAGGCGAATAAGACTCCTGGTTGATTCCAGCAAAATACTGTTGAAAACCGGATCGAGTATCTGGAACGGAAAATCAGCGGGAATTCCTGAATATTTGTGTTCCCTGAGCGTATCAACCAGATAAAGATATCGTTTGTAATCCAAATCTTTAGGCCGGGTCGATTCGCTCTCTTCCACTTCGTGAACATCTTTCCTTTCGAGCTGAATGTATTCAAGTTTGTCCAACGTAATTCGCTCCAGCGGAATATCCCACCACGGTGAGTTATCCATCCCCGACTCCCAGTTATGCCAAATGGCCACCAATCCGGTGGATTTGTGCTCCCGGTACTGATAGAGCCATCGGTGATAGGCACTGATTTTGTCGAACAGTTCACTAACCCGACTAACATCCAGCCCAGCCTTAAAGAGTTCTTCCAGGATAAAACCGTGAACCGGCGGCTGAGTAATCCCTGATGTTTTCAAATCAGCAGGTGCTTCTTCCGACACACCGGAGTTCCAATAGTCAGCAGAAGGAAAGTAGGATGAATATTTTTCCGCTTCATGAAAAATAATATGCGGTAAAAATCCATTCTTCCATTGACCGGAAAAAAGTGCCTCCATTTCGGTAAGTGCTCTCTCCGGCATGTGATGCAGGTTTCCCAACGCAATAAATCCCGAATCCCAATTCCATTGAAACGGATACAAACGTGGCGAAGGAATGGTAAATCTCCCTTTCCAGTTCTTATCTAACACCTGTTTACACTGTTCAGCAAGTTCCATATAGAGAAGAAAAAGTCGGCTATTCCATAATAGAATAACCGACTTAGTGAAAATTTGATTAGAAACTAAAGGTTGCTCTCACATATACTCTTCTTGGCAGAATCGGACGGCCGACGAAAAAGTCGCCACCGCTAATCTGCGAATTTCCCTGACGAGGAGATCCTTCGGTAATACCCACTGAATTAGCCAGGTTAAAGACCGATACTCCCAGTCGAAATGACTGAGTTTTGCCCAGCATCGTTGTGTAACCTGCATCCAAACGCATGATGGAATAGGGATCCAGCTTAACTGTATTTGCATCGTTGGCAAAACGCTTGCCAATGAAATTATCCGACAAACCGGCATCAAACACACCATCATTGTAGGCAATACCCAACATTCCCATGGCACGGGGCTGTCTTCTCAACCAGTTACCAACCTGATCCGGATTTCCTTCTACTTTGGTATACTCGTGATTCTGAAGAGTTAAGTTACCGTAGAAATTCAGCTTCTTAGTCAGGTAATAACTTGCATTCGCCTCCAGACCAATGGTCCGTGTACTTTGCACACTTACCTGTTCGGTGACACCACCAGCACCATCATTCACAAAATCAACTGAACGACGGTCGCCTAATGTTACGTAGTAAGTGCCAAGATTGGCTGCAAAATTCTTAAATCCGAATTTAGCACCGGCTTCCGCCTGATAAATTTTTTCAGGTTTATATGACTGTGTCACACCGGGGCTGATAAATTTCACCGAACGAATTTCGGGGAAGAAATAACCTTTCGAGAAGTTCGCATACAAATTAGCCTGGTGCGATAATTTATACAAACCAGCCATGGCCAACGCGAAACCATTGGTTTGTACGGTTCCTTTATCGAAAGTGTTGGAGCCAATTCCGGTTTCACTGGTAATAAATCCTTTGGCATGCTCGTAACGGATACCCACATCCAGATTGAATCGCTCCCACTTAATTTCGTCAGCCAGATAACCGGCCGATTTCTGCATCGCATTTACTTTATTGGACGTCTGCGAACCGGAACCGACAATGTAACCACCTTCGGTATAATTCTGAGTCGCTCCGTTTTCCTGGTAAGTTACGTTAACCATTTTCGGTTCATTCCGGAAATCGCCCAGATAGCTGTAAATGTAGTCATCATCGCGGGCTGAGGTGTACGAATTGAATGTTCCAATCGTAAGATTGTGATTCGCGCTTCCCCAGGCGAAATTTTTCGAGAGGTTGAACTCACCAACCAATTCCTGCATCGGACGATTACGATCCAAAATACGGTTTTGGAAAAGCAAATCGGTCGATTTTAACGGCTGTCCGGTAGAAACATATGTGAACGTTGCATTGGCAGGCAAACCTCTTGCAGCAAGATAATCAGACTGCAGTTCCGGAACGTTATGCACTCCGTCACCGTCTAAAAACAAGTTGAACTGATGTTGGTAGCTGGCGTATTTTGTTTTAACCTTCAACACCCAGTCATTATCGAAATTGTAGTTGAAATCAGCCATCAGGTAACCACCTTTGGTCATTACTCCGTTGCTAATTTGCGATTTGTGCACACCATAAGGAGTATCGAAAGAGAAATCAGTCGCTTCACCCGTCAATGTCGTATAAACCGTTTTTCCGTCATTTCCCTTCGGGCGGGAATAGTTTCCGTTGTCGTTTTTCAGCGGATAAGGCAAATAGAATACTACTTTGTCATCGATGTACTGTCCGTAAAGGGTAAAAGCGCCTTTACCGTCATTCAACATCTTTTTTATATTTCCACGGAACTGTCCACCAACTGTTTTTAAGCCTGTTTTCAAAGGCCCTTCGTCATACCGGAGGAATCCTGAAAAGGCATAGAAAGTCGTTTTATTAATTTGTCCTGAAGAGAGAACATCTGCCCGTGCGCGTCCGCCATCAGCCCATTCCAGCTGAATTTTGTTTTCGGGGATAGCCGAACCAGTAATACTGGAATAGTTGATAATACCGGCAACCGAACCAGCGCCGAACAAGGTCGAAACACCACCTTTTACAAATTCCATATTCCGGAAGCCTAAATCATTCCGAAAATATACGTCATGTGCCGAAGAGTTCAGACCGAAAGCACTCAAAATCGGAATTCCGTCAATCTGAATCGGTGTAAACTGATACTGTCCGCCGGAAGGCAAACCACGTACAAACACGTTGGAAGCAACCTCGCCACCGCCACCTTCGGCTGTGATACCGGGAACCGTCCGCAGAATATCAGCCTGACTGTTGGACGTCAATTTCTCCAGTTTTTTGCTATCCATGGTTGTCATCGACAACGGTGAATCAAATTGGGTCCGTTTACTAAACGTTGCCGTTACAACCACATCGTTCAGGTTAAACAAGTCAGCAGAGAGGGCAAAATCCTTGTTAAGTGTTTTGCCTTCCTGGATGGTAACTTTTGTGGTTTGCTTTGTATAACCAACAAACGAAACACTAACCGTATTCGTTCCAGCCGGAAGGCTCAGTGAATAATGGCCATTTCCATCGGTGATGGTACCGTTTGTTGTGCCATCGACATATACCTGTGCCCCAGGCAGTGGATTGCCGTTATCACTCTCAGTCACCTTTCCTGATAAGGTACCTGTTCCCTGCGCCATTGATGTCAGAGATAACATCATTAAGGCTAGAAAATGAACTAAAAAAATGTTAGTCTTCATAGGTTTACTATTTTTTAATAGGACTTGGATTGAATTTTCTGATGGTAAAACTAGGAACTAAAATTCCCGGACTCCTGACTCTTATTTTCCATTTATGATACTTCATTTGCCTTTCTTCATTTAATGACTAACTTTATCGTCAATACACTGCCATTTTAATAACATAAAGTAAGAATCATTCTAAACAGATGACCGGAAGACCAACCATCGAAATGCTGACAGAGGACCCGGGACAATCCATCCTTTGCCGAAGGATTGTAAGGGCGAAACGTCCCGACATCCACAACGAAGGCGTGTGGCATTATCATCCCGACTTTGAAATCACTTACACACTGAAAAGTTCCGGGAAGCGATTTGTAGGCTACAATATTTCCGATTATACCGAAAGTGACTTTGTTCTGATTGGTGAGAACCTTCCCCACTCCTGGATTACCAATCAGTACACTGAGCAGATTGTAGTCAACTTTAAAAGGGACATGTTTGGCGACGCATTCTGGAATGCTCCTGAGATGAAAAAAATTGAAGAGTTGCTGGACAAGAGTCAGCAGGGCATTTTTTTCAATTCACAAACGTCGTCGAAAGCATTGCCGCTAATGTTTTTGATTGAACGCGAAAATGGATTCAACCGGCTCCTGCACTTCTTCCGTCTCTTGGATTTGCTGGCTAATGCAGAAACACAGGAAGTCATTACGCATTTTCATCACGAAGTGAAAGACAGTTTGAAAGCATCAAACCGCATTGAGCGAATTTATTCCTACATCTTGCAGAACTATCAATCGAACGACATTTCGTTTACGGAGCTGAGCCAGGAATTAAATATGAATAAGAGTTCGGTGTGCAAGTTTGTCAAGAAAGTAACCAAGAAAACATTCTCGGAGATTGTAATCGAGACCCGCGTCAGCGAGGCGTGCAAACTACTAGCGGTTAGCGATATGTATATTTCCGAAGTTTGCTTTGCCTGCGGTTTTAACAACCTCTCGAACTTTAATCGTTCATTTAAAAAAATAATGCACACGACTCCCAAAGAGTATCGAAATATTTACCGAAGTTCGAAGAAAGAAAACTAAAACCCTCGATAACCAAAATATTTACCATGCCTGACCTAACCTCGAAATCAGAAAAAGTTATCAACCAAAACGCTGAAACTGCGCTGGAGAAGCTTTTAAATTCACCATTCTTCAAAAAAGCGCCTGAAGCAGGCTGGGCCAACTATAAAAAACAATCGTTAGAAGCTGGTTCTTTATACATTCATGAAACAGAGAAAACCAACGAACTATTAATTTCAGAAAATGGCGGACTCGGTGGATCTGCAGAATTCAGAGTATTCTTAAAAATAGAAGAGCAGGGTCAGCAAAAATCACTAATGACTTTACATTTCAAATCAGGTTTATTTTCCGTTTCAACTATTAAATGGTTGTTTATCCTATTGCTGCCAGTTTCTGCTTTTAGTTTTTACTTTAATGAAATAATTGGTTTTGTCCTCGTGTTTATTGAGATCTTCTTTCTGATTATGAATTTATTGAACTGGCACACCCAAAACAGGGTCCTTAAGGCTATCGATGCCTCATTAAAGCAAACCTCCGATAAAACAAAATAGCCAAACTACGAACGGTACTTCTGCAACAATTCCAGCATTTTCCGATCGAGCTGGTTACCACGGAAATTTTCGTATTCCACATCTTTCCGGCCTGAATTAAAGATACCAAAATCGCCTTTTAGGTTCCAGAGACTCCATCCCCAGCCCATTTCACGCCACAGCGAAAGAAAGTCTTCCATCCAGCTCAGGCAGATTTCATGCGGAGTATATTTATAACATCCCCATTCGCCCACATGCACATTCACACCTTTCTTCACCAACGGACGCCAGGGATCGATCTTTTCCTTTCTGAGCACCTCTTTGTTCCAGGTTTTACCATTCTTATCAGTAAACGGCCAGGAAGGTTCCGGCCAGCTATCGGGAGTATATCCCGGGACCCAACTCGCCCGGTAGTGTGAAACCTGCATCGGGTCGTAACCGCGACAACTCTGTACAAGGCCCAAATCAGCAATTTCCGGAACCGGATCGCGTCCCACATTGATGCCGTCAGCAAAAATCAGTCGTTTCGGATCTTCTTCTCGGATAGCTTCCACCAACGCTCTGACCACACGAGCGTAGTTTTCATTAGGTGTAACAGGAGGTTCATTGATTAGGTCGAAACTCAAACGACGATTCGGAATTCCTTTGTAACGCCGGGCAATATAGCGCCAATGGTAAATGGCAGCCTCAAGAGCTCTCTCCTTCTCTGGTCCATAGAACAAATCGATTGGTTCCAGACCCCGACCATTGATGCAGTATCCTGGAATCCGGTGAAGGTTCATATTAATATGAACGTTATACTGATGACCGAAATTCACTGCCTGATCGATATCGAGGAATATCTTTTCGTTGATGTCCATCCATTTGTCCACTTCCGGTTTCGACCAGTTCCAGTAGGACATGGGCAGACGGGCAAAATTGAATCCCAGCTCCTGCATCAGGGCAAAATCTTCCTCATCATATTTCCGGTTGGGCTGATTTCCCGAAAACTTGGCCAACAAATTAAAACCATACCAGCGGGGAATTTTCCCCGGGCGAATATCCCTTGCTTCATCGAAAGCCATAGCACTGCCCGAAGTAAGGAGTGTTCCGGCTGTTGCCAGACCGGCTCGTTTCAAAAAGTCACGTCTTTCCATCGTATGTAGGTTTTGTTAGGTCAGCTTACCAGGAAATCGTCTCTTACCTCCTCTAACTTAGATTTCCTTTCAGAATATTCCCCTCGGCATCGGTTACCAGGTATGGCATCCAGTATTCCAGCGCAGCAGGGCCTTCCGGAAGTTTCTCCATGTGCAATAATTCGGCAGCGGTAAACCAGCCGCCAACAGAAGCATCCTCCAACAATTCACGGGCTTTATCCACATCTTTGCGAACTCCCAAACCTGCGAGATAGAGCAAAGCCTGATTAAAACGGGCCATCTCATCGCCGCCATCTGCCAACTCGGTTAATTGCTCCAAACAAGCTTTAAAATCGGGACCATTTAATTCTCCTCTTTTCAGGAAAGTGGCCTTATTCAATTTGGCCGCGCGCAATCCACCTTCAGCAGCTGTGTTTAACCATTTCCAGGCATCTGCCGGATTACGTTTTTCCAGTTCGGGCGAGACCAATAAGGTCGCCAACAGGTTAGCAGCAGGAAGGAATCCGTCTTTCGCTGCGGGTTCCAGAAATGAAATGGCTTTCGGAAAATCGGCCTGTTCGTCATTTCCGGCATACAGACGTCCCAGCATAAAACGCGACTCATTATCGCCGCCATAGCCACCTTTGGCAAAACATTCGGCCGCTTTGACCGGATCGGCTTCCGTCCCCTCACCATCTAAATAAAGTTCGCCTAGTGTTCGCCAAGCCTCGGAGAAACCATTTTCAGCTGCTTCGCGGTAGAGTGCAAAAGCCGTTTCCTGATCTTTCGGGACACCTTCGCCATAAAAGTACATTCCGGCCAGGTTATATTTTGCTTCCACTGAGCCTTTCTCTGCAGCCTTCTCAAATAACTGAAATGCCTCTGAATAATTTTTCTCTAAACCTTCGCCCATGTAATAGAGCACACCAAGGTTGTATTCGCCCAAAGCAAAACCACTGTCTGCCGCCTTCTGATACCATTTGGCCGCCTCTTCCAGGTTCACCTCCACGCCTTTGCCCTGATGATAGGCGTTGCCCAAATTATTCATGGCTCCCGGAATATCTTTTTCTGCCGCGAGGCGATACATTTCCACAGCTTTTTCCATGCTGGCCTCCGTTCCCCGGCCAGCTTCGTAAAGCACGCCCAGATTAAACAAAGCCCGGGCATAACCTTCGTCGGCTGCTTTTTGATACCAGTTAAATGCCTTTTCGGTATTTTTCTCTACCGTGATGCCATTTTCGAAGTAAACGCCTACGCGGAACATGGCACCGGGTACACCTTTCTCAGCCGCATCCATAAACCATTGAAACGCTTTTTCCTTATCCGACCAATAGCTCAGTCCTTTCTCGTGCAAGATACCCATCAGGTAAGTAGCGCGAGGATGTCCGGCTTCGGCCGAACGACTGAAATAGTCGGCCGCTGCATGCTCATCCTTTTCTGTGATTTCTCCCGCCAGACAGATACTGGCGTAACGATATTGCGCCTCAACGACACCCTTATCCGCCGCACGTTTGGCATAGTCAACAGCTTTCTTCGTATTTACTTCAACATTCTCACCCTTTTCATACAGATATGATAACCGAAGCATGGCCTCTGCATTACCTCCCAAAGCAGCCTTTTCGAGCCATTCGACACCTTCGGATTCGGCTTTTTCAAGGTATTGGCTAGCAATTATTTCCTGTGCCGGCGCATACCCCTTATCGGCCGCTACCTGGTACCAATCGTGGGACTCGCCCAATTCGTCCAATAAACGTCCAAGCAGAAACATTGCCTCCATGAAATTCGCGTCGGCAGCTTGTTCCAGATATCTCTTCGCCTGTTCGATATTTTTCTCAACACCAAGTCCTTCGAAGAGTATTTTTCCCATTTTCATGGAAATATCAGCCGGAATGAGTTCACCAATTTTCGAGAACCAATGATAAGCCAGTGCATAATCCTGTTCCGTTCCCCTTCCTTCGTAAAAGAAACGACCGACCTTACCGCATGCTTCAGGATAATCTTTTTCAGCAGCTTTCAAATACCATTCAAATGCCTTTGGCAATTTTACGGGCACCGACAATCCTTCTTCGAAAACCTCCCCGATTTTATACATCGCCGGGGCATAGCCGGCTTTTGCCGATTCGTACCAGTTATCAACGGCCTCTTCCAAATCGCGGCGGCCGCCTTTACCAATACGGACCAGTCGTCCGAAATTATACTTCGCAATAATGTCTCCCCGCTCAGCTCCCCGTTCATACCACTCAAACGCTTTCTCGTCATTCTCTTCCAACCCGATACCTGTTTCGCGCATTTCTCCGATGTAATTACAACCATCGGCACCGCCGGCACGGGCTGACTCGAGAAACCAACGAACCGATTTACTGGCATCTTTTTGCCGGTTCTCGCCCGTATAATACCACTTCCCAATGGTTAAGGCGGCATCCGAAAAGCCATTCTCCATCAAATTCTCGAAAGCTTCGTATGCCGTCTCCCATGAGTTCTCCTGCTCGTAGAAATCAAGGAATATCATTGCTGGCTTATAACCGGAATCGAATGCTTTTTGAATCCGCTTGAGGCCTTTTTCTACCTTGCCTCTCTTCAGCAATTCCAAGCCTCTCAGGAACAATTTGTTTTCGGGGAAACTATTTTCAGTCATTATTTATCGATTTAACAGACTTTAAAAATAACGTAACCAGTTAACAGAATGAAAAGGTTTTATCGAATTTCTGTAATATTTTTTCCCTTTAGGGATAAAAAGGAAATCGCCTTTTATATAATTTTATGATAGACGTTTAATTGGGCAACTTCAAAAACGTTAATTTTACCCGAAACACCAGGAGCATGGAACCACTGAAAATTATTGACCACTACTACAGAAAAGACACTCAAGCCTACCAAATTCTGGTTACTCACAGTCATTTGGTTACCGAAAAAGCCTTATGGATTGCCCAGCGTCATCCGGAACTCAATCCTGATTCGGATTTTATTGCCGAAGCCGGCATGCTGCACGATATCGGCATTATTAAAACCCATGCTCCCGACCTTGGATGTCACGGCGAACTTCCCTATTTGTGCCATGGTTATTTGGGGCGCGAAATGCTGGAAACAGAAGGCCTGAACGACCATGCCCTGGTATGTGAACGTCACACCGGAGTAGGCATTACGGCAGAAGAAGTGATAAAAAACAAACTACCTCTGCCGGAGCGCGATTTTGTTCCGGAATCGGTGGAAGAACAAATTATTTGCTTTGCCGATAAGTTCTTTTCCAAAAGCAAGGACCTGAAAAAAGAAAAATCGCTCGACGAAATCAGAAAATCGATGGGGCGCTTCGGACAGAAAAATATTAACCGTTTTAACGAATGGTGTGAGTTATTCCTGTAAACAAGAAATATTGACAACAAAACAAAAGGCGGGAAAATTCCCGCCTTTCTTCCTTACCTAAACTTTCTATCAGTGACTATGTTCATGCTCTGCCCCTTCGAAGTACAAAGCGGCAAATTTATCGACTACATCGTTCATCATCCCGATGTATTTCAAATCGGTAGTTTGTTTTGCTTTCATGGCATACACGCATAATTCGTGCAGCAGTCCCAGCATTTTTGTATTCTTCTTTTGTTGTTCCGGATCGTCGCTCAACTTGATACGCTGAAACATAAAATACTGCGTCGCGGTATCCTGTATTTTGGTTGCATGCACGTCTTTATTGGTTACCCAACGAACCAACTGGTTATAATTAACAGGTGTTTCACCAGATAATTGGGTTACCATTTGCATACTTTTTTCCACCGTATGGATATCTTCTTTTAGCAATTGAATACGAAGCGAATCTCCATAAATTCCACAGGGAATCTCACAGTGGGCTTTTGCCTCACCCGAAAACATAGCAAGAAGAGCAAAAAGGGTAATGAACACCAATTTTTTCATAATATCAGGTTTTAAGCGTTAGTTAATTTGCGTACTATTAACACAGTAAGTCGTTCATTGTTCAACAATAACAGAATACAGCTGTTTGAAAACAAAAAACAAAGCTTGGCACTAACTAAACGACAAAGGGGACGTATATTCTTCTCATTGAGCCTGATAATTATCGGATTAGTGATTGCATTTGTCATGCCCCGTTTCAGCAGAAGAATTCTTATGTATCGTACACCAGGGTACGACGATTACAAACTTTTCGATAATCAGAAGATTGATACCGGCAGTGTTGAGCCATGGTCTGTACTTCCCCCAAAAAGCCAGATTCCGCTTAGCGAAAAACAGAAACTCTACCTTACAGCGGGCCATACTTTCAGCTATGTAGTTGTTCATCAAAACCAGATTGTTAAAGAATACTACTCGCAGGATGCCGGTGCTAAATTCAGGTCCAACTCATTTAATCTGACGCAGGGAATTCTCTCCTTACTGGTCGGAAGCGCCATTCAGGATGGCTACATTAAAAGCGTCGACCAACATGTCAGTGATTTTTATCCGGAGTTCTATGAGAAGATGAACCAGGGCATAACCATCCGGAATCTTCTCGAGATGACATCCGGACTACAACCTGCGCAAAATATGACCAAACGCTGGCCCTTTTCCCTTCAGGCTTATTATGCCAAAGATCTGAACAAACGCATCCTGAAAATGAAATCGTCGGAGCCGCCGGGCGAAACCTGGCATTTTACCAGCGCCAACGCACAATTGCTGGCCATGGTGATCGAGAGGGCCTCCGGTATGAAAATATCAGAATACCTTGAAAAGAAAATTTGGATACCATTAGGATGTGCTGAACCGGCGCTTTGGTCGGTCGATGATGTAGGAAATGTGAAAGCATTTTGTTGCTTCTTTGCTACCGCGAAAGATTTAGCGCGCATTGGTCAGCTTATTCTGAACGAAGGCTACTGGGATGGCAGACAAATTGTGTCGCGGGATTACCTCAGAAAGATGATTACCCCGGTAGAAGGATTGCGCAATGCCGCCGGCAAAGAGATTAACAGCTGGGGCTGGTACTGGTGGATTACCAATTACCGTGGGCGGCAGGTTATTTTCAGTCGTGGTCAAATGGGGCAATACCTGATTATCGTTCCAAAAGAAAACATGATCGTTGTGCGTCAGGGCGAACTAGGCTCGCCCGATTTCACGCGCATCAACATTCCGGAACTATACCAATTGCTTGACATTGCGTTTCAAACGTCCGGCGTGGTTCTCTGAAAAAATATCCTAATTATTATCGTAGAAACTTTGACGTTTGTTCAGTTTCAAATCCTTCAGCAGCGCCGAACTGGCCCTGATGGTGAAACTGTAACTTCGGCGGTATCCGAATGGAATCAGGTTGAGAGACATCTGCCAGCAGTGCAGGTCGCGGAACACATTAAATTGTGTAAACGTCACCTGGTTGTTGCCAATATCGTAACCCGATGAAAAGCCAATTTTCCACTTCTTCGTCAGGTTCACGTTACCCGAAAAATCAACAGTGGAAGTTATATTAGCACTCACGTCAGGCCTGTTTTTACTGTACCGGAAACTGTAATCGAGGCGAACGTCCCAAGGCAAATTGAAGTCTGCATACTCCGGGTATTCTCCGGGCAGAATTTTTCCCTGCCCGTCATCCACCGCTTCTTCTCCCGGCGTTTTCCCGTTCTTATCATCGTTTTTCTTCGACTTAAAGGACAGACCAAACGAGAGATTTGCCGATGTCAAACGCGCTAACTTACCTGTCTGGTTCACTTCGAAGGTATTGATACGTCGCCCGTCGACCATGGCATACGGATCGAAAATAGCACCAAAGTTGATGTTGGTTCCCGCCACTTTGGTACGACCGCGCAAACTGATGTTCGAAAGATTCAATGAATCAGCTGCCAGGTTATACGAGCCACTCAGCGAAAGCTGGTCAAGAAGCTTGATTTTTTTGTAAGCATCCTTGCTGGTTGTATCTTTCTCCGACTTCAGCTTTTTCATTTCCAACGTATTGTTCAGGCTAAAGCCGATAGAACCAGAACGTCCGCTTCCCGCAGTACCGTAAAGGGCACCATCGTGATACGGATACCTGATCATTTCAGGTCTTCCGAGGGAGTCATAAACAGCAACTGTTCCATACATACCGTAGCGCGGATCACTGAAATCGGGTCGCATGCTGAAGCTGATACTGGGCGTCATCACGTGCCGGATACCCTTGATTTTGCTGTTCGGATTTTTCGGAGCGTACGTACCATACAACTTGGTAGACGCCCCCACGCTAAACGAATAATCGTAATCGCGGGTAAAGCCGTAAATGGTATCGGTAACCTGTAATCTATTGGTATCGTAATTATAATCTTTCCGTATTTGTTTGGTGTACCAACGCTCCGTGTAATTAAACGATGGACTGACGGTAACGAATTTCAATGCCTTGAAGGAAGTACTAATCGGAATATTCTGCTTAATTCCGTTTTCCCAGTCGGTAATAAACGACGAATTCAGCAAGTCGTATTCCTTCATGTTGGTCCGATTCTGAATATCGGCCGTATAACTAACACCAATCTTCTCGTACCACTTTTCCCTCCCCGCACGATTCTTCGACTTGAACGGATATATACGATTCATATTAATCGTCATCTGCGGCAGCGTCAGGCTAATGGTCGTATCACGGCTGTTCTGCGAATGCCGCAGGTTAGCCGACATGGAAAACGGCGAATTTTCCCAACGCTTGGTATATGAAATACTCGACTGTTTGGTGTTTGTCAGGTAATTCTGCGTAGAATACGCATTGTTTTGATCATACGAACTGGTCGAGAAGTTCACACTGGCACTGAACGTCTGGTTTGGGCTCGCTTTTGGATCCATCCGGTGACTCCACGTAATAGCAAAATCGTTTTGTGTTTTGTACCCGGGAAGACCTTTGTCACCAAAAACGTTCTTGTAATATTTCAGGTCGAAGCTTCCGCTGAACTTGTATCGAAGCTTGTAATTGGTATGAAATTTTATTCCCCGGGAGCCTTTCGAATAAATATCGCCGCGGAGTGCTACATCGAAATAATCGCTGGCCGCCCAGTAGTAACCGAAATCGCGCAGGAAGAAACCACGGTTCTTCTCTTCACCGTAAGAAGGCATCAGAAAACCGGAAGAATATTTTGGCGAATTCGGGAAAAATCCGAACGGAATGATGGCAAAATACAGTGGCAAATCCTCCACCACCAGGTAAGCCGGACCGGTGATAATCTTCTTATTGGAAATTACCTTGGCTTTGGTCATTTCCAGGTAAAAGTGCGGATGTTCCGCATCACAGGTCGTGTATTTACCGTTTTTCAGACAGTAAGTCGAATCGTTAACCAGTTTGGTTCTTTCGGCGTGTACATAACCTCCCTGCTGTTCGGTGGTCACACCAAATACAATTCCCTTTTTTGTTTTGAAATTGTAGCGAATCTTATCTGCCTGAAACTCTTCGGAACCTTGTTTAAAGTTTGGTTTTCCCTGAATGGTTCCGGTTGAGTCGGGCATACCAACCGCATAAACTTCGCTGCTATCGAGGTTCAATTCGATGTAAGCCGCCTTTAATTGAATATCTTTATAATTAACCTGAGCATCACCGTACATGAACACCTTTTTCCCGGTGATGGAAAAATCCAGCGAATCGGACGCCGTATAGGTGATTTCTGCATCAATGGATTGTACTTGCTGTGAAGATTTCTGATCTTGCTGTTGATTCTGACTCAGCGAATCCGGAACCGGGGAAATATTGGTTGCGGGCTGCATCTGAGGATTCACATTACCCGAGCGCAACTGAGGTGTTTTCCGTTCAACCGGTTCCTGAGCATAAGCCATCAACGAATTAAACAACAGGATGACAAAGAAAAGATATAATCGATGATTTTTACTCAAAATCGTGTCTATTCAAATACGTTTAACCTACCGAATCAGCGATAAAATTATGTAGTGCAAAAGTAAAAAAACCTCCTTTAGAATTGGGGTCTCCCTAAAAATTATTTAATCTTTCTATTTTTGTAGTAGTTATGATAAAGCAAGCGACAAAATGTACATTATAAATTCCCTCTACCTCAATAAAATAAAAGACCTGAAAAAGATCGTCCTTCTCATACTGGGAATGGCCGCTCTGTTCCCGGAGCCCGCTTTTTCCCAGCCAGGAAACGATCCAAACTATAAACTGAAAACAGTTGTTTTGGACGCAGGCCACGGCGGTCGCGACCCCGGTGCCATGGTCGGAAAAAAGATGGAGAAGGATATCGCTCTCGGCATTATTTTAAAATTAGGTCATTACATTGAGAAATACATGCCGGACGTTAAAGTCGTCTATACGCGCGACAGCGATTTCTTTGTTCCATTGTACAAACGTGCTGAAATCGCCAACAAAATAAAGGCCGACCTATTTATCTCCGTTCACGCGAATATCTGTGGTACACCGTCTATTCATGGTACCGAAACCTATGCGCTGGGATTGCACCGAACAGAAGACAACCTCGAAGTTGCCAAGAAAGAGAACAGCGTAATTTTGCTCGAGAAGGATCACACCACGCGGTACGAAGGTTTCGATCCCAACTCCTCTGAATCATATATTATGTTCGAACTGGTTCAGAATGAATTTCTGGACCAAAGCCTGATGTTCGCTTCCGATGTGGAAGACCAGTTCAGAACCAGGGCAGGACGACGTGACCGCGGCGTTCGCCAGGCGGGTTTCCTTGTACTCCGCGAAACATCAATGCCCAGCGTATTGATTGAAACCGGCTACATGAGTAACAAGAAAGAGCTGAACTACCTCGAAAGTGACAACGGAAGAGCCATTATTGCGTCGGCCATATTCCGGGCATTCCGGAAATACAAGGAAACCATTGAGGCACGCAGCAAGTACCACACACAGGTGGTTGAAAACAAAAAAGAGGAAGTCAAGCCGGCCATCGACTCGTTAGCTGTGTCCAAACGAGACACCGTTGACCTGTATAAAGGAGTCGTATTTGCCATCCAAATTGCTGCTTCCAAACGAGAGCTGAAACTCGAGCCGGAGAATTTTAAAGGGGTCAAATATCTGTACCGAATCAAGACCGACAATATATATAAGTACCTCACCAGCGCATCGACCAGCGAAGATGATGTGCAGAATCAACTGAAAGAGATTCAGAAAAAGTACCCGGATGCGTACGTGGTAGCATACGAAAACGGCCATCCGGTTTCCATGCAAAAGGCACGAAGAAAAGTCGCTGCAGAAGCATTAAAGTAAAATAGTGCTTTTTTTATCAGGATTTTCCTTTTTACTTTTGTTTAGACTCTATATCAATCTTAGCCACGCATGAAAATTAGTAAGACCACAAAAATCGGTATACTCACTGTGGGTAGCCTCGCGATACTTATCTGGGGAATCAACTTCCTGAAAGGACGTGACCTGTTCAAATCAGAAAAAATATATTACGCCCGTTATCATAACGTCGGCGGCCTCGAGGCCTCATCAGATGTACGGCTGAACGGCTTCAAAGTAGGTTATGTCAGCGACATCTATTTTAAGGAAGATCGCTCCGGTGATCTCATGGTCAAACTGGCCATCAACAAGAACTTCGAAATCCCTAAAGGAACCGTAGCTGAAATTGTCAGCACAGACCTTCTGGGCTCACGTTCGGTAAAGTTGACGATGGGAAAAAGTCAACAGTATTACCAACCATATGATACACTTCGTACTTCCGTAGAGGCTGACCTGAAACAACAGGTAAGTGAGGAGCTAGCCCCGATTAAAGCTAAGGCTGAAAACCTGCTCGGTTCGCTCGACTCTGCAATCACGGTAGTTACTTATGTATTTAATGACAAAACCCGGGACAATCTGCGGGAAAGCTTCGCCCACATCAACAATACCATTCTTAATCTCGAACAAACATCCAAGAACCTGAACTTGCTGGTGGCCGCCCAGAAAGAAAACATGGCCTCCACCATCACCAATTTGAGAAAGATAAGTGAGACGTTGAACAACAACGCTGACAATATTAATAATATCATGAAAAACCTGTCGAACGTAAGCGATACACTTTCAGCACTGCAGCTGCAAGCCTCGTTGAGCAAGTTCGACGATATGCTCACCAACCTGGATGAGATTATGACCAAAGTGAATAACCAGGATGGAAGTTTGGGATTACTGGTAAATGATCCGATGCTGTATAACAATCTTAACCGGATAACTCAAAACCTGAACCGGTTGTTGATCGATTTACGTCAAAATCCGAAGCGTTTTATCCACTTCTCTGCATTCGATCTAGGCAAAGAAATTTATCTCACTCCTAAGCATACATCGCAACCTAATGAGAATGTGAAATTTAGGGTTCTACTGGTAAGCAGCACTTCAGCAATACCTATGGAATCAGCTCTGTTTAAACCATTTAAGGATGTCGAAGAGGTCAAATCAGGTAAGTACTTTAACTATTTTGTCGGGAACACATCATCGATTGAGCAAATTAGAACTATTTTAAATAAGGCGCAAAATGTCTTTCCCGACGCCTCGATCGTGGCATTCAAAAATGGTAAAAAAATCAGATTAGAAAGAGCGTTAAAAAAGGTTAACAAATAAATTTCATTCCAATTTCATTTTTTTTAAATTCGATAGCTGAATAAAATCGGAAATAGCCTCCCGGTAACCGAGCCTGCCGCATCACTACCGGGAAGATTCCAAAAACCAGCTTAGCGAATGAATTCACAAAAATCTACTTACCAAGATTTTGTGGCTCATGCTAGAACTCAAATAATTGACTACTAGATAGTTAATTTATTTTATTTTTTTTACTTTTTTAATAAACTGAAGTCTAAACCGATACTAAAATGCAAGAGTCGATGGAATTTTTTTCAGGCTAATTTTTTATAACCTTTGTCTTGGGAAATGGAAATAATAACAAAGTTGAACTTCTTTTAAGCCTGCTGCCTAAATGAACAACGACCATGAAAAGGCCTGGGAAAATTGCCTCAGGATTATTAAGGACAACGTTCCTGCCATTAGTTTTCGGACATGGTTTGAACCTATTGTTCCGGTAAAATTGGAAGAGAATGTATTGACGATTCAGGTACCGAGTCCGTTTTTTTACGAGTACCTTGAAGAGCAATACATTGACATTTTACGTAAGACCCTGCGAAAAGAGCTCGGGACTGGAGCCAAGTTGGAGTACAGTGTTGTGGTTGACAACAACAATACTGTTAACAGCAAGCCTTATACCGTGAAGCTGCCGACAAACAACAACAAGAAAATTAAAAACCGGCCGCTTTCAGCTCCCCTCACGCAAGAGGAAAAATCTATCAAGAATCCGTTCGTGATTCCCGGCATCCAGAAGTTGCACATCGATCCGCAACTAAAGATGGATAATACCTTCGATAATTTTGTGGAGGGCGAATGCAACCGGCTGGCCAGAAGTGCCGGTTTCGCGGTAGCACAAAACCCGGGAGGAACAGCTTTCAATCCCCTGATGATTTACGGTAATTCGGGACTTGGGAAAACCCATTTGGCGCAAGCCATCGGGATTGAAGTAAAAGAGCGGTACCCCGAAAAAGTAGTGCTCTACGTAAATGCCAACAAATTCCAGACACAGTTTGCGGAAGCGACGCGGAACAATAACCGTAACGATTTCCTGCACTTCTATCAAATGATTGACGTATTGATTATTGATGACGTGCAGGAATTCGCCGGCAAGGAAAAGACACAGGAAACATTTTTCCACATCTTTAACCATCTGCATCAAACCGGAAAACAGCTTATCCTGACATCGGATAAGCCACCGATTGAACTGAAGGGACTGGAACAGCGTCTTTTGTCGCGATTCAAATGGGGATTGACTGCTGATTTGCAGATCCCCGATTTTGAGACCCGCATGAACATCTTGCGGAAGAAAATCTACAAAGACGGTATTGATATACCCGAAGAAGTCCTCGAGTACATTGCTTCGCATATCAACACCAACGTCCGTGAACTGGAGGGAGCCTTGATTTCGCTCCTCGCCCAGGCAACCCTGAACAAAAAAGAGATTACGCTCGATCTGGCCATCAAGATGGTGAACAAGCTGGTGAAAAATACCCGGCGCGAAATCTCCATCGATTTTATTACAAAGGTAGTGTGTGACTATTTTGGTATGCCAATCGACAGTTTACAGGCCAAAACACGGAAACGTGAAATTGTACAGGCCCGGCAGATTGCCATGTTCTTTTCGAAGAGCATGACCAAATCGTCGCTGGCGTCCATCGGTTCGCAAATTGGCGGAAAAGATCACGCGACCGTGCTACATGCCTGCAAAACGGTAAGTAATCTGAAAGATACGGACAAAAACTTCAGGGTATACATCGACGAAATTGAACGCAAGCTGAAGATGTAATGCTTCATTAAGTGATGAAAAAGCAGGCCTCCGGGTCTGCTTTTTTTTATATTTTCGTGTCCGTAAAAGATCGCAAATCCATGCACTACCTGCTGTTAAGTATTCTGTCGTCGACGCTTATCTTTTTCATATTCAAATTCCTGGAAAAGTACAAAGCCGACCTTTTTCTCGTCATTCTGCTGAATTACATCACCGCGTCGGTATTAGGATTCCGGCTGGTTCCTCATTTGCCTTCGGTAACTACGATAGTAAAAGCTGGCTGGCTTCCCTATGCTCTTTTGATTGGCATCCTTTTTATTGCCATCTTCTTTTTGATAGCCCGCTCTTCGCAAAAGGCCGGGATTACGATTACGGCGTTGGCGGCCAAGCTTTCAATGGTTGTACCCATCCTCTACTCCATTCTGTTCTTTGGCGAACGGGTAACCATCTTCCGGATAATCGGAATTGCAACTGCTATACTGGCCGTGCTTTTGGCCATTTATAAACGAAACGGAAAAACCAATTGGAATGCCGTTTTATTGCCGGTCGTCATCTTTCTGGGTACCGGAGCGGTTGACTCAATGGTGAAATACGTTCAACAGGTTTACGTAAGAGGAACTACAACGGCTGTTTTTACGACTATCCTGTTCGCTACCGCGGGAATAATTGGCTTGGTAGTAACCCTCTTTAAACGGCCTGGCTGGAAAGAGTTCTTCCGCCTTCCCGTTATTGCCGGAGGAATTTTCCTGGGAGCAGCCAATTTCGGTTCGCTCTATTTTATGATCCATGCGCTTTCGTACAGCGGATTGGCCAGCTCGGTGGTTTTCGGCCTGAACAACATGTGCATCGTTGCCTTCTCCACCATTCTCGGCATGCTCTTCTTCCGCGAAAAGCTGAGTACTGTTAACTGGACCGGGATTATTCTCTCATTCATCAGTATCTTTATCCTCGTTTACATTTGATTCATGGAAACAACCGATACATATCTAACCATTGCCGAACCATCAGAAGGGCTGTACAAGGATAAGGGAAGTAAATTCATCGCTTATGCTTATCCCGTTTTCACGGAAGAGGAAATCAAGGAAATTCTGACCGAGCTTAAAAAGAATCATCACAATGCTCGTCATCATTGCTACGCCTGGCGGCTTGGAGCCGATATGGAACGTTACCGGGCCAACGACGATGGTGAACCTTCGGGCACCGCTGGTCGTCCCATTCTCGGGCAAATTCGATCAAAAGAGCTCACCAACATCCTCATTGTAGTGGTTCGCTATTTTGGAGGAACGCTGCTCGGCGTTAGCGGGCTCATCAAAGCATACGGAACCGCTGCCGAAGACGCGCTGGAACAAGCAGAAATCATCGAACGCGTCGTGGAAGATTTGCTCGAAGTGAAGTTTGAATATCCTGCGATGAACGACGTAATGACCATTATCAAAGACGACAATCTGGAGCAACTGGAGACTCAGTTTGAACTGTCGTGCCGCATTGTGCTGGCCGTGCGTCAATCGTTGAGCGGGACCATCACTGACAAGCTATCGTCGCTGGAACAAACTAAGGTCGAGCGCATTGGCGTTCGATGAACAATTTGTGAATAAGTTTTGAGTTGAAATTGAAATATTTCAAAACCAGTTTCCCTATCTTTGTCTCTAATGAAGCAAGAACAGCCATTAGCAATTGATAACATTCGGTTGTACGAACCATTTCGCTTTCGAAATAAACTCAGGCGATGGGAAGGGCGTTCTCTTCATTTCTTCGCAGATCGATCATTTCGACTAAAGATATTTCTTTCAAAAGAAACCAACAGAGCCATTTTCAATTGGAACTGTTGGTTTTTTTTTGTCCGCAATTTTAAAACACCATTCATTAACTTGTAAACGTAGCTCCAATGAACGCACAAAATCTGATTTCAATTACCGACTTTTCGAAAGAAGAATACATGCGCATCATGGAATTGGCGGCTGATTTTGAAGCCAATCCCGATCAGCGACTTCTTGACGGAAAAGTGGTAGCCACCCTTTTCTTTGAACCATCCACCCGCACCCGCTTAAGTTTCGAAACGGCCATTAACCGTCTGGGTGGAGAAATCATTGGTTTTACCGATTCGTCCTCTTCCAGTGTCACCAAGGGGGAATCATTGCACGACACCATTAAAATGGTGAGCAACTACGCCGATTTGATTGTGATGCGCCACCCGCTGGAAGGAAGTGCCCGCTACGCTTCCGAAGTGTCGGACGTGCCGGTCATCAACGCTGGTGACGGTGCCAATCAGCATCCCACTCAAACCCTGCTCGACATGTATTCTATCGTGAAAACGCAGGAGACGCTCGACAACATCAACCTGTTTATGGTAGGTGACCTGAAGTACGGAAGAACAGTGCATAGTCTGCTCATGGCGATGTCGCATTTCGACAATCCGATTTTCAACTTCATCGCACCACCGGAACTGACCATGCCCAATGAGTACAAAATGTACCTTCAGTCGAAAGGCCTGCGCTATTTCGAGCACACTGAGTTCACTGACATCATTAGCGAAGCCGATATTATTTACATGACGAGAGTCCAGAAAGAGCGCTTCCCTGACCCGGTTGATTACGAGAAGGTGAAAAACGTTTACATCCTGCGCAACAAGATGCTGAAACACACCAAGGACAACCTGCGAATTTTACACCCGCTGCCCCGTGTGAATGAAATTCATACCGATGTAGACAGCAATCCGAAAGCCTACTATTTCGAACAGGCCCGAAACGGCGTTTACACCCGTATGGCTATTATCGCTCATTTGTTGAACCTGAAATAATTCCCGAACACAATGAAAAAGCAATTAAACGTAAGTGCCATTAAGCAAGGTACCGTTATCGATCATATCCCCACCACTGCCCTTTTCAAAGTAATTTCCATTCTGAAGCTCGACGAATGCAAAGACATGGTCACCTTTGGAAACAACCTGGACAGTAATGTGATGGAAGGGAAAGCCATCATCAAGGTGGAAAACCGTTTCTTCAAAGACAAAGAAATTAACAAAATTGCGCTGGTAGCTCCGCATGCCAAGCTCAATACCATCAAAGACTACGAGGTCGTGGAAAAATACGTGGTCGAAATTCCGGACGAAATCCAGGATATCGCACGTTGCTTCAATCCGAAGTGCATCACGAACAACGAAAACATCGACACACATTTCGAGGTAATTTCCAAATCACCGGTAGCTTTGAAATGCCATTATTGTGAAAAAATCACCCATCAGGATCAGATGGATATCAAATAGAATTGTCATCTTTGGACTTCCGGTTGAACCGGAAAACGAAATGCTAATTTTTTGATACCATGCAAACTGATTTTCAAAATATCCTGAATGGCATAAAACCGCTGTTCGATGCTTCGAAGAGCCGTGAGCAACTACTGGCCGACATCTGCGCCAAACTGAAAGAAGAGGTCTACCACTACGATTGGGTCGGCTTTTACCTGTTGGATGAAAGCAACAACCAACTGGTCTTAGGTCCGTATGTTGGCAAACCAACGGAACACACCCATATCCCGGTAGGAAAAGGCGTATGCGGACAGGTTGCTGAAAGCGGAAAAAGCAAAGTAGTGCAGGACGTAAGTGCCGAAAACAATTACATTGCCTGCAGCATCGATGTACAAAGTGAAATTGTGGTTCCGGTTATGAAAAACAGAAAATTTGTGGCCGAAATCGATATCGATTCGCACTCGGCCGGACCATTTACCGACGAAGACGAGCAATTTCTCGGAGCCATTTGCAAAATGGTAGCCGAACAATTTTAAGAACATACCTTTTCAAAATAAGAAAGGCTGTCCCACATCGGAACAGCCTTTTATTTTTGGTGATTTTTTCGCTTAACGAATGCGGTCGATGGAGCGAACCAGCGCTTCATCACGGCCGATGCTACGAATAGCCAGGTACGTCAACACCACGGCAATTAACGGCATTACCAGGCTGGGCTCAAAGCTAAATTTTCCGTCGAGCAGTTTGGCGCTGTGCGATGCGAAATAGTAGATAACGCCCGACAAGCCAATCATCAGCAGGATATTGAAAACCGACAGCCGAATCTGACGAATCCGTTTCTTGAAGGAGAAAATAGTAACCAGGTTCACCAGCACAATAATTCCCAGGAAAACCTGAATAGCAAGACCGCTGTAGAGAATCTCCGGGTCTTTGGCTCCCTGCAGGTAAATTCCCGCTTTGTCGAAAACGTAAATAGAACCGTCGCTCCCGACTATTTCGGCAAACGGCACAAAAAACAGGGCCACTATTAACAACAGTGCTCCCAACAGATAAATGGACTGTATTCGTTGTAACATGGTTATTCTTTTTCCTGCAAAATTAATCTTTCGCCGCTAAGCATCAACAGAAATCGACCGATTAGTTATTGTTCAAAATCAACGGCAGACCATTATCTCCGGCACCAATCACAATCACCTTGGAGTTTTGTGAATTGGCCAATTCCAACGTCGCCTCAATACCGCGCTGCTTCAATATTTTATCCGTCAACGATTTATTGATGATATCGTTGTATGCAGCGATACCTTCAGCCTGAATCCGTTTCCGTTCAGCTTCGCTTTTCTCTTTCTCCAGACGGAATTGATAAGCCAGCGCTTCCTGCTCCTGCTTCAGCTTGCTCTCAATCGCCATTTTAATCTCGTTAGGCAGATTAATGGAGCGAATCAACAGAGCACGTAAGTCGATGTTATTTTGCTCCATCACTTTCCGGGCTTCATCGATAATAGCGGACTCCACCTCTGACCGTTTGGTCGAATAAATCTCCTCGGCAGTGTAGCGGCCCGCTACGCGCCTGACAGTTGAACGAATTTCAGGAATAATCAGCTGGTCAATGTAGTCCTTACCGAAGGTTTCGTGCAGGTATCCAATGCGATTATGAACCGGATTGAAACGAATGGAAACGTCCATTTTGATGGACAAACCATTTTTATCGAGCACGTCCATTGTTTCTTCACGCTTCTTTTCCTTCACGTCATAAACGAAGAGTTTGTTCCAGGGAGCAATCATATGGAATCCGGGGAGATAGACATGTTCCTTATCCAATCCCGTCGAAAACTTCCGGAAGATAACGGCGCGTTCGCCAGGTTCGATGGTAAAAAACATACTACTACTGAAAAAAACAACAACGACAACAACAATAGCAGCAAGAATAAGATAGGATCGTTTAAAATTCATACGGTTATTTTAAGTGATTAGTTTGAAATTTCTGTTTGAAACGAAAAATGGTCAGGTACGTCGAAAAATACTGAAAAAGCAGGTAATTCGTAGCTTTGAAATTATGATTATTTTTCGATAGTTTTGGATATACAACAATTTTGAACAAATCTATGAAAAAAATAAAAGCATCTGAGCTTATTATCAATCCCGACGGGACTATTTTTCATCTGCATCTCAAACCTGAGAATCTTGCTGAAAACATTATTTTAGTGGGAGATCCGGGACGTGTAAAGCTGGTTTCTTCATTTTTTGACAACATTGAATCGACATCCGAGAACCGGGAGTTTGTATCGGCAACCGGGACATTTCGCGGCAAGCGGATTACGGCTTTATCGACCGGAATTGGAACCGATAATATCGACATCGTAGTAAATGAGCTGGATGCGCTGATGAATATCGATTTGAAAACCCGCACAGTCAAAGAAGAGCATACGGCACTGAACATTGTCCGCATTGGCACATCCGGTGCACTTCAGGGCGATATTCCGGTTAATAGCTACGTTGCTTCGCAGCGCGCCATTGGTTTTGACGGTTTGATGAACTTTTACGCCGGACGTGAAACCTTTGCCGATGTAGATTTCGAAAAAGCCTTTAAAGAACACACGAGTTGGAACCCGCTGTTGACTTCGCCGTATGTAGTGGAAAGCGATTCAGAGCTCTTCAAGAAGATTGTCGGGGAAGACATGGTACCCGGAGTAACTATTTCGGCACCGGGATTTTATGGTCCGCAAGGCCGCGAGCTTCGTCTGCCGACAGCTGATCCGGAATTGAATGACAAAATTGAGTCTTTCCGTTTTAACGGAATGAAGATAACCAACTACGAAATGGAGTGCTCGGCGATTTACGGACTGAGCCATCTGCTGGGTCACCACGCCCTCACTATTTGTGCCATCATTGCGAACCGCGTAACGCGTGAAGCGAATGAAAATTATAAACCAGTGATTAAAGACCTGGTGAAAACCGTGCTTGAACGAATTGTTATGTAAATCCGAACAATGGATAAGCAGTTACAGGCCATGATTTCGCTGCTGGAAGACCCGGAAAAAACGGTTTATGAAGCAGTGCTACAGGAGTTGATGGAAATTGACCCATTGTTAATTCCCGAGTTGGAAATCGCGTGGGAAAATGCCAACACCCTGCAACAACAGGATCGGCTCGAAAAAGTGATTGCACACCTCCGGTTCCGCAAAGTAGCTGACCGTCTGAGAAGCTGGAATGAGTCTGAACTCCCATCCTTTCTGGATGGTTGGATCATTGTGAGTCAAATCCAGTATCCCGATCTGGACTCGAAAGACGTGGAAACCCAGGTGCAGCAAATTGTCACAGATGCGTGGCTGGAGATGAATGAGTCGTTAACCTCGCTCGAAAAAACCACCATCCTGAACCATGTACTTTTCGAACTATATCATTTCGATTTGAATGTGGCTAATTTTGGCGCGCCACAAAACTGCTTTATCAACGATTTACTTACTTCCCGTAAGGGAAACCCGTCCACGCTGACATTATTCTATTGCCTGGTAGCCAGAAAGCTGCAATTACCCATCTATCATCTGAATTTGAAGCGGGTATTGTTCCTGGGATATTACGACCCGGAGATGTCGAAGGAAGCTTTTGGCACCACGTCTTCTCCGATCCTTTTCTACATCAATCCGGCAAACAAAGGAGCCATCATTGGTCACAAGGAGATGGATTACTACCTGAGTCGGCAGCAATTGGAAATAGGTTCGGATATTATTATGGACGACCGTTTTTGTCTGAAAGGACTCATTGATAGTTTGCAGGATGCCTACCGGGCAACAGGCGATGAGGAGAAAATAAAACAGCTGGATGTATTAAAAGAGATTATTACCGCATAAAAAAAGAGCTTCGAAAATTCGAAGCTCTTTTTTGTATATGGTATTGTTACTTATTTCGCATAATTCACTGCACGAGTTTCACGAATCACCGTGATTTTCACCTGTCCGGGATACGTCATTTCATCCTGGATTTTCTTGGCGATATCGTACGAAAGTTCTTCAGCCTCCTTATCAGTCAGCTTATCACTTCCCACAATCACACGCAGCTCACGACCGGCCTGGATTGCATAGGTCTTCATTACACCCGGATAAGAAAGCGCCATGGCTTCCAGATCCTTCAGACGTTTGATGTACGATTCAACAGCTTCACGACGGGCACCCGGACGAGCACCAGAAATCGCGTCACAAACCTGAACGATTGGTGCCAGCAAGCTGGTCATCTCAATCTCGTCGTGGTGCGCACCAATAGCGTTCGTCACAAGCGGCTTCTCTTTGTACTTTTCGGCCAGCTTCATACCAAGAATAGCGTGTGGCAATTCCGGCTCGTCATCCGGCACTTTACCGATATCGTGCAACAGTCCGGCACGTTTGGCCTGTTTCGGGTTCAACCCAAGCTCAGAGGCCATAATAGCGCAGAGGTTGGCTGTTTCACGCGAGTGTTGCAACAAGTTCTGTCCGTAAGACGAACGATATTTCATTTTACCGATCAAACGAATCAACTCAGGATGCATTCCGTGAATACCCAGGTCGATACAAGTCCGTTTTCCGGTCTCGATAATCTCTTCTTCAATCTGCTTCTTCACCTTGTTTACTACCTCTTCAATGCGGGCCGGGTGAATACGTCCGTCGGTGACCAGTTGGTGTAAAGCCAAGCGGGCAATTTCGCGGCGTACCGGATCGAACGCAGAAAGAACAATTGCTTCCGGCGTATCATCGACAATAATTTCAACACCGGTAGCTGCTTCCAACGCACGGATGTTACGTCCTTCACGACCGATAATACGACCTTTGATTTCGTCGTTCTCGATGTGGAAGATGGTAACTGAATTCTCAACCGCAGTTTCAGTAGCAACTCGCTGAATAGATTTGATAACAATCTTTTTGGCCTCCTTATTGGCAGTCATCTTGGCTTCATCCATAATTTCCTGGATGTACGACATTGCCTCGGTTTTGGCCTCATTTTTCAGTGAGTCGGTCAATTGAGCTTTTGCTTCTTCAGCAGACAAACCCGAAATTGATTCCAGTTGTTCCACCTGCTGTTTGTGCATTTTGTCAAGCTCTTCACTCTTCTGCTCAACCATTTCCATCTGAGCACTGAGGTTCTCGCGAATTACCTCTACCTCTTTCCGGGTAGTTTCAAATTCCTTCACTTTACGCTGCAACTCTTCTTTGCGTTGCAGGAAATTGCTTTCGCGCTGTTTCAGTTTGTTCTCAGCACCGGTAATCCGCTGATTTTTCTCGTTGATATACTTTTCGTGCTCCGACTTGAGCTGAATAAATTTTTCTTTTGCCTGGAGCATTTTCTTCTCCTTCAGCATTTCGGCCTTGGCTTCGGCCTCGCCGATGAGTTTGTTTTTCTTTTTCTTAAGTGCCTTGTCCCAAACATAGTAGGAAATCACTCCTCCTAATATTAAGCCAACAACACCAGCTATGATTGTCATTGTCATGTCACAATTTATTAATAGTTCAATTTTACCAAAAAACCCGCAATTTCAACTTCTCTCAATCAAATTCCTTAATTGAAAGAAGACAAAATGCGGGCAAATATCATTAATTAAACTGACTTAATTAACTTTCCTTTTCCAGATATTCTGCTAAAAAATCGTTTAGTTCTTCCAGTTCTTCAACCAATGGCGAAATATCATTTCGTTTCTCAACTTCAAGCATCTGAATTACAAACTGCAAAGTTGCCATCGACAAACAATCCTGGCTGTCTTTATTGGCATAGCGCTGCTTGTATTGCAGTACCTTGTCGTTAATAATTTTCGCCGCCTTCCGTATCTTTTCCTCGTCGTTGCGGTCAATTCGCAACGGATACCGACGGTCGGCTATATTAATATTGATTGAAAGCTTATCTTCCATTTCAGCAGGTGGTATTACTTATTTAACATAGCAATACACTTATCTATTTCCCGCACTATTCGGTTAATCTTGATACGGGCATCGTGCGATTGACCATCAGACGCCAGTAACGACTTAGCAAATTTCAGTTGTTCGTTTTTTTCAGTCAACTCTTCGTTGCGACTGCTCAACAACCTGATTTGATCCTGGAGTTGAACCTGTTCTTCCAGGAGACGATAGTTCTCACTTTTCAACGTTTCACAACGCCGAATAAGCTTATCGATTTTCTCCTTAAACTCTCCTAATAAAACAGTTTCACGTTCTGTCATACTTCAGGATTTCCTACACAAAGTTAATATTTTAATCAAATCGAAAAAATTTCGTTACACATAATGCTAGTATGGTCGGTGTAAAGTTTTTATTTTCGTGAGATAAACTGAAAGGGAAAGAGAATGAAGCTATTTACACCGCTTTTTGTGCTGTTATGGATATGGTCATTTCAGGTTTATGGTCAAGAGGCCCCTCCACCACCCGATGAACCACAGAAGTTAATTCCTCCCATCAAACCACCAATTTCCCTTTCGGGTAATTTTGGAGAACTACGCCCCAATCACTTTCATTCCGGGCTCGATATGCGCACCGGCGGTCATACAGGCCTTCCGGTTCATGCAGTCGCCGATGGGTATGTTACACGCGTAGCAATCTCTCCCACCGGCTATGGCCGTGCTGTTTATATTAATCATCCAAACGGAATCACTTCGGTATATGGCCACCTGGAGCGCCTGATGCCACATTTACAAAGATATATAAGGCGAATTCAGTATAAACGGGAACAGTTTGCTGTGAATCTTACCATTCCCCGTGATTCGTTTCCGGTGAAACAGGGAGATGTAATTGCCTGGTCGGGAAACGCCGGCAGTTCAGGAGGTCCGCATCTGCATTTCGAAATCCGTGACACGCAAACTCAGCGTCCGCAAAACGGCCTGAAGTGGCACTTTCCGATAAAAGACAATATGCCGCCCAAAATGATTTCGCTTTACGCTTATTCCTTTCCTTCAACCGGCATGTACAATCACAAGCGATACTCAACCGTCTACTATTCGTCGGAATATCACCTGAAAGGAAATCCGGTTTTAAAAGTGAGCGGTCCGACTGCCTTTGGTATACAGGCTGTCGATTACCTGAATGCAAGCTGGAGCAAATGCGGTATATACAGCGCGTTACTGGTGGTCGATCAGGATACCATCTTCGGTTTTAAGATAAACGATATCTCTTTTACTGAAACGCGTTACGTGAACAGCCTGGCTGACTATGCCGAGCGCGAACGATACGGACGTTGGGTTCATCGGCTCTTCCGCCAGCCGGGAAATAAGCTCGACATATACACCATCGATAAAAACAACGGCATTGTCAATTTCACGGATGACAAGATCCACCAGGTGAAAGTAATTACCGCTGACGCTTATGACAATAAGTCAACACTTGAATTCCAGGTGCAAAGCACACCGCCCGATAGTACACAGCGACAGAATAACGGCGCCCGGATATTTTCGTACGACAAAGACAATTACTTTCAGGCAGATAACCTGAAATTGAAAGTACCTGCTGGAGCCTTGTATGATGATTTGGCATTTCATTTCAAGGAAGAAGCCACACCCGAGGGATGCTATGCCCCCTTGCAGGAAATTCAGGATAAATATACGCCGCTACAAAAGCCTATTCGCGTGTCTATTAAGCCGGACAGTCTTCCTGATTCGCTGGAAAGCAAAGCACTGCTCGTCATTCTCGACCCGGATGGCCAGAAATGGAGCGCCGGTGGTGGATATTCCGATGGCTGGATCGTAGGTTATCCGCGCTATTTTGGAAATTTCAGCGTGGCAGTGGACACCGTTCCTCCCACGATTCGTTCACTTAGTATTAAAGAGCACAAGCACCTCGTGAATCCAAAGCACATCCGGTTCAGAATCAAAGATAACCTTTCGGGAATCGCAACCTACCGGGGCGAAATCGACGGAAAATGGGCACTATTTGCCTACGATCCCAAATATGATTTACTAACTTACACGATTGACCCGACCCGTCTGGAAATGGGAAAAACCCACCAGTTGAAACTCACGATAACCGACGCAAAAGGAAATCAATCGGTATATACGGCAACCTTCTATAAATGAAAGAAAGTATTATTGCATTAGGTCTAATGTCAGGCACTTCGCTCGATGGAATCGACCTGGCATTGTGCCGTTTTGAGCATACGAACTCCGGCTGGTCATTTCTCATAGAAGCCGCCGAAACCGTTCCCTATTCTGCCGAATGGCAGAAAAAACTAAGAGAAGCGGAAAAAAGTACAGCGCAAGAAATCTTGCTACTTCATAACGAATATGCCCGGTATACCGGAGAAGTCATCAACCGATTTCTGCAAGGAAAAACGATGCCACAACTTATCGCATCGCACGGGCACACCATCTTTCATCAGCCTAAAAAACAGTTCACGTTTCAACTGGGAAACGGAACGATAATCGCAGCCGAAACCGGCATCAAAACCATTGCCGACTTCCGTAACATGGATGTGGCACTCGGCGGCCAGGGAGCTCCGCTGGTCCCGATAGGTGACCGCCTGCTTTTTGGAGAATATGAGTACTGCCTCAATCTGGGCGGTTTTGCCAACATCTCGTACGAGGAAGAAGAACAACGCATTGCCTTCGACATTGGTCCCGCTAACATCGTGCTCAATTATCTGGCCCAGCAAAAGGGGCAAGAATATGATAAGAACAGCCTCATCGCGAAAAGCGGACAAGTAGATAATGCTCTGCTGAACGAGCTGAATAATTTGCCCTTTTACGCAGAAAAACCACCCAAATCGTTAGGCAAAGAATGGCTCGACAGCGAAATGATTCCTTTACTGCAGGGATATTCACTTTCGTTAGCCGACCAAATGAGGACGCTCTACGAACATGTTGCTATTCAAATTGGCCAGGCCATCCGCCATCCAGGGAAAATGCTGGTTACCGGAGGTGGCGCACGCAATCCCCTGTTGATGAATCGCATTGCCGCATGTTCTAAAGCAGAAGTCATTATTCCCGAGAAGGAGATCATCGATTTTAAGGAAGCACTCATCTTTGCCTTCCTGGGCGTATTGGCCAACCGGCACGAAATCAACTGCCTTTCTGCTGTTACCGGAGCTTCCCGCGACAACACCGGTGGAACCATTTACTTACCATAAGACAGAGAAAACCTAACAAATATCATATAAAAAGGTCGTACAGTGGGCGTTTGCCGCAGTAGCCCATTCATTTATTTTCCTATTTTTGTCAAAAACGAAAAAATTCCTTTCTATTATGCTGAAGAAAACGCTCTTACTGACTAGCCTGATTTGGCTGGCGCTGCAGGTTCACGTAGCCGACGCCTGTACCAACTTTTTGATCACCAAAGGTGCAACGGTCGATGGCTCAACCATGATAACCTATGCAGCTGACTCACATACACTTTACGGAGAAATGTATTTCTGGCCGGCAGCCGATCACAAGCCCGGCGATATGGTTGACGTCACTGAATGGGACACCGGCAAATTCCTGGGAAAAATCCCACAGGTTGCCCACACTTACCAGGTAACCGGAAATATGAACGAACACCAGCTTTCGATTGGTGAAACCACTTTTGGTGGCCGCAAGGAACTGCATCATCAACCCGGAGCGATTGTTGATTATGGTAGCTTGATTTACCTGACTCTGCAACGTGCCAAAACAGCTCGTGAGGCTATTCATGTCATGACCGATTTGGTTGCCAAGTACGGATATGCCAGCGAAGGAGAATCTTTCTCGATTGCTGACCCGAACGAAGTATGGATTCTGGAAATGATTGGAAAAGGTGAAGCTGAAAAAGGTGCTGTTTGGGTAGCTCGTCGCATTCCTGACGGATACATCTCAGGACATGCCAACCAGGCTCGTATCACCACTTTCCCGTTGAACGATCCAGATAACTGCCTTTACTCAAGCGATGTTATTTCGTTTGCCCGTGAAAAAGGATGGTTCGATGGCAAAAACAAAGACTTTAGCTTCTCGGGCACTTACGCTCCGGTTGATTTCGGAGGAGCCCGTTTCTGCGATGCTCGTGTTTGGGCTGGTTTCCGTAAAGTAGCCAGCAACATGGATCAATATCAGGACTATGCCATGGGTAAAATTACTCACGGAGCCAACGGCTATGCAACCAACCGCATGCCGCTTTGGGTAAAACCTGATACATTGTTAACAGTAAAAGACGTAATGGGCATGATGCGCGACCACTTCGAAGGAACTGCTTTGGATATGACCAAAGACCCGGGTGCCGGTCCATTCAAACTGCCTTACCGCTGGCGTCCGTTGACCTGGCAGGTTGATTCGACGACTTACGTCAACGAGCGTGCTATCTCAACTCAACAAACCGGTTTCTCATTCATTGCTCAAATGCGCTCCAAATACCCCGATCCAATTGGTGGCATCATGTGGTTTGGCGTTGATGATACTTATTCTACCTGCTACATGCCGGTATATTGCGGTATTCAGAAAGTTCCGGAACCAATTCGCGTAGGGAACGGCGATATGCTGACCTGGTCAAATACCTCAGCGTTCTGGGTATTCAATACCGTATCGAATCTGGCTTACCTGCGTTACGATTATATGATCAAAGACATTCAGAAAGTACAGAGTGAACTCGAAACCAAATTTGTCGATTTCACCCCTGCGGTTGATAAAGCTGCCATGGACTTATGGAATAAAGGCGAGCACAACATGGCCCGCAAATTCCTGACGGAATATTCCGACAAGCAGGTGAACCTGACGGTGAACCGCTGGACACAGCTGGAACATTACCTGATTATCAAGTACAAGGATGGTAACATCATGAAAGAGAAAGATGGTAAGTTCGAGCGCAACGAAAGCGGTAAACTTCCGGTGATGCCAGCTCAACCCGGTTACCCGGAATGGTGGTACCGCAACGTGGCGAAGCAAACCGGTGACCATTTAAAAGAAAAATAAGCGGAACGCAAAAGTGGATTTTGGAGCTAATATTTTATGATTCAGAAAAAAATCCATACTTTTGCCGCGAAATTTCCGTACGTAATCTCTGGCAGACGACCTGTTAATATTGCGTTCGTCAAATACTTAAATTAAATACGATGGATCTCATTAAAGCAGCAGAAAACGCATTTATAGGCGAACAGAAAGAACTTCCGCAGTTCGGTCCTGGTGATACTATCACGGTACATTACAAAATCCGTGAGGGTAACAAGGAGAGAATTCAGAATTATCGCGGTACGGTAATTCAGATCAAAGGTTCAGGTTTAACCAAGACCTTTACTGTTCGGAAAATGTCGGGTAACGTAGGCGTGGAAAGAATTTTCCCGTCCAATTCTCCTTTCATCGATCAGATCGATGTGAACCGGAGAGGTAGTGTACGTCGTGCCCGCTTGTTCTACCTGCGTGGCCGGACTGGTAAAAAAGCCCGGATCAAAGAGAAAAGATTCTAAGATTACCACTATTATTGAAAAGGCTTTCCGATCGGAAAGCCTTTTTTTGTATAGTTGCAGCTCATTTCTGATTACAATTGATAAGCGGGCTTTATTCCTTAATAAAAGTCTTTTACAAGCAAGTGCTCAATGGTCCAAACCCGCTGAAATGTTTAAGAAAAGGATCAGGTTTTATCGTATTGTAAACAGGTTAAAATATCTAATTTAGCCCAAACAATTTAACTCAGACATTATGGCTTTCCTACCGAAAGAGCGGGTCTTTTCCCTGCGATGGTTCATCGACTACATGTACATCATTGTCGGCTCGTTTATTCTGGCCGTTGGATTTGTCTACTTCATCTCGCCCCATAAAATTGTTCCGGGAGGCGTATACGGTATTGCCATCATCGTGCACTACCTCACGCATGGGCTTTTTTCCTTCTGGCCCGAAGGTGTTCCCATTGGTCTTTTCGGATTAATATTGAACATACCGCTAACCTATGCCGGGATCAAAATTCTGGGCCCTCGTTTTGGTGTAAAAACCATTGTTGGGTTTGTCCTGTCATCCGTTTTTATGGATGCCATAACCTACATGCGTGTGGACGGAGATGCACCGTTGGTTCACGATGTACTCCTTTCCTGTATCTTCGGAGGGGTGCTGATTGGTTTTGGATTGGGACTAATTTTCAAATCGAAAGCAACTTCCGGTGGCTCCGATATCATCGCCATGATTATCGCCAAATACACCAACATGCCACTCGGACAGTTGATGATTTATGTCGACTCAACGATTGTATTAATGGCATTGCTTGCGTTCAAAGACTGGCAAATTCCGCTTTACAGCTGGCTGGTTATCTATATCACCGGAAAAGCCATCGACCAAACCATGGCCGGGGCCAATTACAACAAAGCGCTTATCATCGTTTCCGAGAAACATGACGAGATAAAGGATAAGATACTGGTCGATTTGGAACGTGGCGGCACCTATCTGAAAGGCGTCGGTATGTTTACAAACCAGGAAAAGGAAATCATCTTCACGGTAGTAAGTCGTCGTGAAGTAGCCATTTTGGAAGAGCACATCAATCTGGTGGACCCGGATGCCTTTATTACCATTATGGATGCCAGTGAAATTCTGGGGGAAGGCTTCCGATCGCTACGCACGAAAATGAGCGACCAATAGTATATAAGGCTAACAACAACGGACAACGGTTTACCTGTTGCCATGAAAAAAGGAACAATAAACAATGCTTAGCTGCACGTTATTGTTCCTTTTGTTTTCTGTAAAAGTGACCTGTCTATATTTTCTGAATTGTGCTTCGTCCTAATTATTCCCGGCCTGAGGCACCAGGCATCGAACCCAATCCACCTCAAAGTAATGGGGTAGATTTTGGTGGTGCACTTCCTCGTGCACGCTCGAAAGCAGGTTTAGGAACATATTATCAAACGAAGAATCGACCTTGCTCTGGTGAACCACCGCATTATTGATTTTCCACGTCAGTGTTTGTCCGTCCCACTCGAGTCGATATACGTGAAACTTCTTAAAGTTCAATCCGGTAATCGTTTGATGTTGCCAAACCGGTTCTCCTTTAATTTCGCGAATAACTCCCATGCTTACCTCATTTTTGCCACTGCGCAGAATATCGATTTGCGGGAACGCTCCGTCGCCTTTCAACGAGAAAGCCGACACAATCTCGGCACATGGATTCACGCGTATCTTCGCCTCAATAATACCTTGTTTCATCCGGAAACTGTTTCCGGTATTCAACATGGACGAAGTATATTGAAATTCTGCGGGAATCAATCCATACTGCGGGTTCCAACGCATTCCTTTCGACTCCTCTTTCCTGGTAACAATCGATAGAATTCCACCATGCACCTGCAGATTCTCTTCACCATTCAGGCATTGCAACTCATTCGCCTGCGAATAGTTGTCCCCGAAAACCTCCTTGCCAGGATAAATCCCGGAATTCCAGCGTTCGTAATTAACGCCGTCGCGTGTAAACTCATCGTCGAAAGCAACTTGCCACTTATCGAAGAAATTGAGCTCTCTCGCTTTGTGCAAGGCAAAATATTTCTTAATCACCCCACTGTTTTTCAGCTTAGCCAATTCCTGCTCCAGCTTGAAGTCTTCCGATTTCTCGTAGCGCTTCTTGTCCTTCAGGAAAGCAACCCGCTCCCGGAAACCTTCGTCTTTCACCAGGTCTTCCAACTCGTTCAGCCGCTCAAGTTCCTTCGAATCGTGCACCCGCTGATAATTGAGGTACTCGGCCGATTTGCTGAACTTATGGTAAAATTTAATTTCCGGATCTTTGCTCAATTTTTCATATTCCGCCAGCAAACGGTAATCATCGGTAGTTTGATAGCGCTTACTATTTTTCAGGAACTTCTCTCTTTCCAGGAATTCGTCGGACTGCACCTCTCCGCGCAACTCTTCATATCGCTGAGTCAGGTTTTGTTTCTCAACCGTTTTCAGGTTACTGTACTCACCCGACTCGAGGAACTTCTCATAACGCTTGAGTTCATTAGGATCCGAAGGTTTCTCTCCACTCTCCTCCACTTTCATGTACAAACGATAACTGTCGGAAGCGAGCGTGCTGTAATATGACTTCAGTCGCTTGTCATTTTTCAACGCCTCAAACTCTTTTCGTTTAGCTGCTTCGGGAGAATTATTGTAATGGAGTTTCTCAACGTCTTTCCGACGTTTGGTAAACTCTGGAGTGGCTACAATTTCTTTGAGTTCGTTAAACCGGGCCAGTTTGTCGCCTTTTTCAACCTTTTTGAAGCGGGCCAGTTTCTCCGAGCTCAATGTTTTAAAATACTGTTTCATCGACTTGGAACGACTTAAGTGCTCCAGTTCACTCAGTATTTTTTGCTCATGGCTCCCTTCAAATTTCAATTGGGTCAGCTCTTTTTTCCGGGCCCAGAACTCGGCAGATTTCAGTTCAGCATCCAGCTCACGGTAACGAGCCAGTTCGTCCGATTGCTCCAATTCCTGCAGCTCATCGCGCATGCCCAGCAACTTGTTCCACTTTGCATCAATTTTTGCCGTACCCGGGATGAGTCCCAGCTTGTATTTCAAACTAAAACCTGACATATTTTATACTGATTTCGAGCGTGTAACCGGATAATCCGGCCTTTTTAATTAGCTTATGTTGTCAAATAACTAACGTGAAAACAAATCAAATATTTCGTTTCGGGGCCACAATTTAGAACTTCCCTCTGATTTAAAAAGCTAATTTTGCATAATTTTAAATGGAAATCGAACGACCATGGCGACACAACTTCCCGAAAGTTTTACTCAACGAATGCTAGCTCAGTTGGGGGATGAATTCGAAGCATTTCAACAATCGCTTTCGGAAGCAGCTGTCAGTTCCATCCGGGTCAATTCAGCGAAAGCCCAAAATCCGGCAAACGGAACACCGGTCCCCTGGTGCCAAACCGGTTTCTATCTCGAAGAGCGTCCTTTCTACACGCTCGACCCATTTTTACACGCCGGTGTCTACTACGTTCAGGAAGCCAGTTCCATGTTCCTCGAACAGGCTTTCCGTCAATTGCCCAACGAGCCTTTGAAGGTGTTGGATTTATGCGGTGCTCCGGGTGGCAAATCGACTCACATTGCTTCTCTCCTTCCGGAAAACAGTTTGCTTGTTTCAAACGAAGTCATTCGCAGCCGGGCGGTTATCCTTTCGGAAAACCTGAAAAAGTGGGGAAATCCCAATGTAATCGTTACGAACAGTGATCCGAAGGACTTTGCCGCATTCGAAGGTCAGTTCGATGTACTTGTGGTGGATGCTCCGTGCTCCGGCGAAGGTTTGTTCCGGCGCGACGAAAACGCCATTGCAGAATGGTCACCCGAGAATACACAGCTTTGCACGCAACGGCAACAACGTATCCTCGCCGATGTTTGGCCGGCACTAAAGCCCGGAGGTGTACTCATTTACAGCACGTGTACTTACAATCCAGGTGAGAACGAGGAAAACCTGAAATGGTTGAACGAATTTGCCGAAGTCGAAAATATTTTCCTTCCGTTGAAAGCAGAATGGGGCGTTACCGAAACGGAAGCGGCCGGTCTTTCAGGATACCGGTTTTATCCGCACAAAACCAGAGGAGAAGGCTTTTTCATGGCAGTTGTCCGCAAGCTGGACGGCGAAACGTCCCGCATGCCCAAGAAACTGAAGAGTGCTGCCTTCTCTGCTGCATCACGCGGTGAGAAAGTTCCGGTTGAAGGTTGGCTTTCCGGCGATAATCTTGACATATTCAAACTGAACGAAACGCTATTTGCTTTTCCTTCGAAATACGCAGCCGAGTTAACCTGGCTGCAAAAAGGCCTGCGGATTGTACACGCCGGTGTCAAAATCGGGGAACAGAAAAAGAAAGAGGTCGTTCCGGCACACGAACTCGCGTTGTCTCCCATCCTGAAAAGAGGCAGATTTCCCGAAATCGAATTAACGCTGAACGATGCCATCAAATTTCTGCACCGCGATGATATCCGCCCGGAAGCAAAAGAGCGCGGCTGGCATCTACTCACGTACCGGGATATCCCGCTAGGATGGACTAAAAACCTGGGCAATCGTTTCAATAGCAACTATCCTAAAGAGTGGCGCATCCGGATGGACATTACCGAATACCTGACCGGAAAACTGGAAGAAGAAAAAGCAAAGTTTCCAATCCAATAGCCTTAAAACAAATAGCCAGACCGTAGAAACTCCCCTCAAAATTCGGTCTGTGATCCGCCCTTCCCTGCGAATCGAATAAAAAATTGAAAAGTTAAGTTAAACCTTCATCCGGAATCCTCATCCAATTATATGTCGTTCAGACAATAGCGCAAATGAGCGACAATTCCGGACAATTTAACGTTTCACCTCACCTAAAAACCAAACAATGAAAAAAAGAAGCATCCACTATTATATGCGAATGTTGCATCGCTATGTTGGCTATTTCGTATTAGGCTTTACCCTCATCTATTCCATCAGCGGAATCATTCTGGTTTACCGGGATACCGATTTCCTGAAAAGGGAAACAACAGTAGAGAGAAAACTCCCCCTAAATCTCGACGAAGCGACATTAGGCAACGAACTACATATGAGAGGTTTCAAAATCATCAAAACGGAAGGCGACCTGCATTATTTTGCCAACGGCACCTATAATAAGGCCACCGGAGTAACCAATTATACGGTCAAAGCACTTCCCCCGTTCCTCGGAAAGATGAACTCAGTCCATAAATCAGCAAGCAAAAATCCATCACACCTGTTTGCCACGATCTTTGGAATATTACTACTCTTTTTAGCCGTCTCCTCTCTGTGGATGTTCAAACCCAAAGCAAAAATTTTCAAGAGAGGAATGATAGTCGCAGGTTCAGGAGTGGTGATTGCCATTGTACTTCTGCTTATCTAAAACCCATTTCCGCTCCTTTAATTGTTATGTAACGGAAACTCAAAATGAAGGGTTGAGTGCCGATTTTTCAAACCGGCACATTCCAGATCCATGTCGTAAACATAAGATTTACAACCTCATTCATTAGCCAATATTTCAAAAGTCAATGCCGGGGACTGGTTGAAATTTCATAAATTTGAAAGAGAGACCTGCTAAGGCATTAACCAAATTAATTGCTAACGATGAAACATTCCCATTCTAATGCCATGTCGATGAGCCGCCGTTTCTTTTTAAAATCCAGTTCTGCACTGGCGGCATTGTCATTCATTCCCAACAGCGTAAAGGCTTTTTACCAGGACGTCAAAGAGAAGTTCTTCGTCAAAAAGCAGATGATTCCCATCCAGCTCGAAATCAACAAAAAGCAATATTCGCTCACGGTTGACAGTCGGGCGACACTTCTGGACGTACTGCGGGAGGAGTTAAATCTGACCGGCAGTAAAAAAGGCTGCGACCATGGTCAATGCGGTGCCTGCACGGTACATATAAATGGCGAACGAGCATTGAGCTGTTTAACCCTGGCCGCCATGGCCCAGGGGAAGGTAATCACCACCATCGAAGGACTGGCCGACGGAGACAACCTGCACCCGATGCAGGAAGCTTTCATTGAACACGACGGCTTCCAGTGTGGCTACTGCACCTCCGGACAAATTATGTCGGCAGTATCTTGTGTCGACGAAGGACACACCGGATCGGTAGAGGAAATCAAAGAATACATGAGCGGCAATCTCTGCCGGTGTGGTGCTTACAACGGCATCACAGAAGCCATCCAGCAAGTAGCTAAATGAAACGTCCATGAAAAAATAACCAGATGAAACCTTTCGAATATACGAAACCCAAAACGGTCCGCGAAGCGCTGTCCTCGGTAACCAAACATTCCCATTACATTGCCGGAGGTACCAACCTGGTGGACTTAATGAAAAAAGAAATTGATGAACCGGATAAGTTGCTGGACATAACCACCACTTTGCCCGACCAAATCGAAGTAAAAGATAACGGAGTCGTCATCGGGGCGATGGTCCGGAATACAGCCATAGCTGTAGACAAAGCCATTCTGGAAAACTGGCCTTTACTCTCCAAAGCCATTTTGAAGGGAGCGTCTCCCCAGATTCGCAACATGGCGTCGGCCGGAGGAAACTTGCTACAACGCACCCGTTGTCCATACTTCTATGACTTGACGCTTCCGTGCAACAAACGAAAAAATGGCTCGGGATGTGGTGCGCTAAAAGGGAATAACCGGATGGGTGCCATCATTGGCTATTCCGATGCCTGTGTGGCCGTCCATCCCTCGGACATGTGTGTGGCACTCGCCGCTCTGGATGCCAAGGTCAATATCCGGAAAGCTGACGGTTCGGAAGAGACGATGAACTTCCTGGATTTTCACCGGTTGCCCGGAAACAATCCCGAAAAGGATAACAACCTTCCGGAAAACGCGTTGATTACTTCCATCTTTGTTCCGAAGAACAACTTCAGCAAGCATTTCGAATACCTGAAACTGCGGGATCGCGAATCGTACGCTTTCGCCCTGGTTTCGGTAGCAGCTGCCTTGAATATGAACGGGAACCAAATCAGTGAAGCACGGCTGGCATCCGGTGGTGTCGCTCATAAGCCCTGGCGCTGGACCAAAGCAGAAGACTTCCTGAAGGGAAAAGAAGCAACAGCCGAAAACTTTGCCGAAGCAGCACGAATTGCAGCTGAAGATACCGCTCCCCTATCGACGAATGCCTTTAAGGTTCCGTTACTGAAAGGCGCGATAGAAACTGCATTACACACTTGTCTCACGAATAAAGCATAAGGTGATGAGCTACTTTTTTGACTCGAAAAACACAAAACAAATGCCGAAAGGTCGTGTGGAAGGGATAGCGAAGGTAACCGGCAAAGCAAAATATTCAGCGGAATATGATATTCCCGATGTAGCATACGGAGTAATGGTCGGAAGTACCATCGCCTCCGGAAGAATTCTGAAAATGCAGGTTGAAGAAGCGATGAAGGCTCCCGGCGTGATTGATATTCTTTCACATGAAAACAAGCCTTATGTATCCGGTTTCTCCGGAATGAAAGAGATGCCGGACAATCGGTTCGGACTACCTATTTTCTATACCGACAAGGTTTACTACAACGACCAGCCCATCGCCATGGTGGTAGCCGAAACCATCGAGGATGCCATGTTTGCGGCGTCGCTGGTCAAAGCGGAATATGAAGAAGCTATACCGGAAACGGATTTTTCAAAGAAAGCCAAAGAGGTATCGCTGAAAGAGACCGAAAACGACCGGGGCAGTGCTGGAGCATGGGAAGATGCACCGCACCAGGTCGACCAGGAATATACCATTGCGAAAGAAGTTCATAACCCGATGGAAATGCATGCCACCATTGCCCAATGGAAACCGAACGACAAACTCGTACTGTACGATAAAAACCAGGGGGTCAACCGTGTGCAGTCGGTCATCAGCAGCTTGTTCGATATTCCGACAGACAACATTCATGTCATCAGCGAATTTGTCGGAGGCGGCTTTGGAAGCGGCTTACGCGTATGGCCTCATACCATCGCTGCAGTAATGGCATCCCAACAGGTCAAACGCCCGGTAAAAGTGATGCTCACGCGTCCGCAGATGTTTACTATGGTCGGCTACCGGCCTGAATCGTGGCAACGGGTGAAACTGGGAGCCGATAAAGACGGTCAATTTATGGGAATCATCCATCAGGCCAGGAACAATTCTTCCAAAATACAGGGTTTCTCCGATGGAATTACCCGCGTTACCCGCAAAATCTACGGCTTTAAGAATGTGAAAACAGAGGAAGCCATCGTTGAACTCAACTTACCCATGCCGACCTGGAACCGCGGTCCCGGTGATACAACCGGTTGTTTTGGTGTGGAAAGTGCCATCGATGAATTGTGCCACGAACTGAAGCTGGACCCGGTGGAAGTTCGTTTGAAAAATATCGCTCCTTACGAAATGGAAACCGGTCTGCCGTGGTCGACCAATTATTTGAATGAGTGCCTGGAAAAAGGCGCCGAACTCATTGGCTGGAAGAACCGTAATCCCGTTCCCGGTTCCCTGAAAGAGGGCGATTACAAAATCGGCTACGGCGTTGCTGTCGGTATGTGGGGCTCGGGCCGTTCGTACACCGGGGCTTCCATCGACATGCAAAAAGACGGAGTTATCACCGTTCGCACAGCCATGACCGACATCGGGACAGGAACGGGCACGGGAATGCAGAATGTAGCTCACACAGTTACCGGTATTCCCAAAAGCATGATTAAGATCGAGCTGGGAAATTCCGATTTCCCCAAAGCTCCCAGTCAGGGCGGCAGCCGGGGAATGGCCTCCGTCAGTAGTGCGGTGTACGCCGCCAGCCTGGCATTAAAAAGAAAAGTGGCCGGTTACGCCTGGCCCGATAAAGACGCCAATACCTTCAATATAGATGACATCTCTTTGTCCGATAAAGGCGTTACCTACAGGGACAGTTTTGTTCCTTATGCCGATATCTTCAGCAGAAACAATCTTAATGACATCAAGGTAGAGGAATTTGCCGGACCGGGTGAAGAGCGTAAGAAGTACGGCTTCTGCTCTTCTGCCGCACATTTCTATAAAGTAAAAGTGCACGAGAAGACCGGTAAAATCAAAGTCGACCGAATGGTGATTGTAGTAGATGCCGGACGGATTATCAATCCGAAAGCGGCCGCCAACCAGGTCATTGGTGCCGGTGCCGGTGGCATTGGCATGGGCCTGATGGAAGAACAGCTGGTGGACTTCAAAACCGGCCGGTTGATTGGCAACGATTTGGCTGGCTATCACTTTGCCGTCAATGCCGATGTGCCGCTCATCGAGGTTTCCTTTATCGGCAAACCCGACCCGAATATCAATCCGTCGGGAGCAAAAGGATTGGGCGAAGTAGGCATCATTGGAGCAGCGCCCGCTATTGCCAACGCTGTTTTCAACGCCACCGGGAAACGGGTACGTGACTTACCCATCACGGTCGAGCGATTTTTCAATGCGTAAATAAATTCGAACAGATAGAGAGGCCGGCAACAAATTGTCGGTCTTTTTTATTAAAACCAGTCAAAGTACCAATTAACACGATAACGAAGAATGTGTTTCTCTGACGATTTACCACAAAGCTCACAAAGGAAACACGAAGGTCACAACGGAGTCACTCCATTTACTGAAAAAATTCGTTCAGTTACACATCTAATTTTTATAAATTGATTAAAATCAGGGATATTCAAACCAACTAACCGGAACGTAATGAATGAAAATGAATTGTCTAAAATTGCTTTCGAAGCAGGGCTTAAGGTTCATAAAGCATTAGGACCTGGTCTACTGGAAAGTGCCTATGAAGAATGTCTTTATTTTGAGCTTTATAAGTTAAATCTAAGAGTAGAGAAACAAAAAGCTTTACCGTTAATATACGAAGAGGTGAAACTGGATGCTGGTTATAGAATTGACTTACTGGTTGAGAACAAACTCGTTTTGGAAATAAAATCTGTCGAAGCACTAAATGACCTGCATCTAGCACAAATATTGACCTACCTCAAGTTGAGCCATAGTCGCCTTGGATTATTGATGAATTTCAATACTGTTTTATTCAAAGACGGAGTCCGGCGTGTAATTAACGGTTCAATTTGAAATAAAGAGTAATTCTTACCGAAGATCGATAGCTGTACTACTGATAAGCTCGCCTTTCTGGCTCTGTTGAAAACGTGTGCTTTCTGGTAAAAAAATAACCACAGAGCTCACAAAGTGGTCTTGGTGTCCCTTGTGAAAAATCTTCGTGTTCTTTGTGGTAAAGTGAGTATCCGAATGAAAATTCACCGTTAACTTTCCTTTTCATCGAAGAAACAAGCGTGTTCATCGAAAAAAATTGCCTTCTAAGCCCGGTTGAATTTACTTTGGTTATAGATTGTTTAACCACTAAATTCAATCGCCATGAAAACGAAACCGCTCCTGTTAACTCTCCTGCTGGCAGTAATCGTCAGCAGCTGTATCGTCAAGTCGCTTCATCCTTTCTATAAGGCCAAAGATGTCATCTTCAAAAAGGAACTGATAGGAACCTGGCTCGACCAGGAATCGAATAAATGGACCATTAAACAAACAGTACATCATGCGGGAGGGCCAATCCCGGGCAATCCTGCCGATTCGCTGCAGAACAATTATTCGGTTTCGTATACCGATAAAGATGGCACATCAAAGTTTGTCGTCCACCTGTTTCAGCTCAACCACCAGCTATACGTCGATTTCTACCCGGACGATGTCAAGGTTCCTGACCTCACCGCTTTCCATTTGGTAAAGGCCCATAGCATTGCCAAAATAGGAATATCGAAAGACAGTTTGAGCATCAAATGGTTCAACGAAGCCTGGCTGGCTGATTTGCTTAAAAACAATAAAATCCGTATCTCACATGAAACTATTCACAAAAAGTATCAGGATGATTCCTATATCTTAACGGCATCGACCGATGAGCTGCAAAAGTTCCTGATAAAATACGGAACCGACCCGAATGCTTTTGTCGATAATCCCGGTGCTAAAGACAAGGATGAAATCATGTGCTTTTATTTGAAACGGGTACAGTAATGAACTTTGTCAAAATAAAAAACATCTACCGGAACAGGATTGTACAGCATATCCTGTTTTGGTGTGTTTCGTATTACGTTTTGCTGAATCTGTTTAGCCCTTCCGGGAAGATCGAAAAGATTGATATCATCTACACTATCTTGTTTCTGGTCACCATCATTCCCGGCATATATGTCAATTTATCGATTCTGATTCCCCGGTATTTGAGCAGAAATAGGTATTTCGTGTACGGAATACTGCTGACTATGACAATACTGGCTACCGCCGGATTCAACCTGCTCTTTTTCGATAAATGGGTTAGCTACCTATTACCGGGATATTATTTCATCTCCTATTACGAGTTCTTCGACATTGTCAAGTTTGTGGTAGTATTTGTCGGGATTACAACCCTGCTCAAGTTATCCAAGGGGTGGTTCGAACTCTCGGAGGCCAAACACCGCCTGAACCAACTACAGAAAGAAAAAGTAGAAACTGAGCTAAAAGCACTAAAGGGACAAATCAACCCGCATTTTCTTTTCAACAGCCTGAACAGTATCTACTCGCTGGCCCTGAATCATTCCGACAAAACACCGGAAATTGTGCTGAAGCTCTCCGACATCATGCGGTACATTATATACGAAGCCAGCGTAGATAGAGTCGATCTTACAAAGGAAATCAACTACCTGGAAGATTACATCGAGCTACAGAAACTGCGAACCGACCATCGGGCTACCGTTACCTTTGAATTGACCGGTGACCCGGAAAACATCCGGATTGCGCCGTTACTCTTTTTCCCGCTAATCGAAAACAGTTTCAAACACGGCATCAAAGGTGTCACCAGCCAATCGTTTGTTCATATCGATTTGCAGATGACGGAAGACCACGTTACCTTAACCGTGGAGAACAACAAAGGCATAACCGACGACGTGGAGAAAAAGGAATACAAAGGAATTGGATTGGCCAATGTGAAGAAGCGGCTTGAAATGATCTATCCCGGTGCCCATCAGCTAAAAATTACAGACGGTGAAGAAACCTTCAAAGTGGAACTAACCATCAACCATGCCAAATGAAAATTAGATGTTTAATTGTTGACGACGAACCGCTGTCGCAGGATGTCCTGAAGAAATACATCGCCGACAGCCCGATGCTCGAACTGGTCGACATCTGCTTCGATGCGTTTGAGGCGAACGACAAACTGCAGAACGACGATGTACAACTCATCTTTTTGGACATCAACATGCCCAAGCTTTCCGGTGTCCGGTACGTTAAAACGCTAAGCAACCCGCCGCTCATTATTTTCACCACCGCTTACCCGGAGTATGCCATCGAAGGTTTTGAGGTGGATGCAGTCGACTACCTCGTCAAACCGTTTTCGTTCGAACGCTTCCTGAAAGCCATCAATAAGGCTGTCGAGAAAATCAATTTCGCGAACATGAAAACCGCGGCAGGCAACCGGTTTATTTTGCTGAAGGCAGATAAGAAGGTATACAAGGTCAATTTCGACGAGATAGACTATTTGCAGTCGTTTGGCGACTATATCAAAGTATTTACTTCAGAAGAGTGCCTGGTGGTCCACGATACTGTGAAAAATATGCTCGAGCAATTGCCGCCGGAAGAGTTCCTGCGCATTCACAAGTCGTACATCATTGCCGTGAGCAAAATCCAATACATCGATGGGAACCAGGTAAAAATAGCCGACCAGCTCATCCCGATAGGAGCTAACTACAAAGACGACTTACTGAAAACCCTCGGTGAAAAATCGTAAGGTATAGAAAGAAAACAGGGAACCAACACATCGCCGGGGGATAGCCCCGTTCAACATGATTGATTCCCTGCTTAAAAGTTAAGCTTATCGCTTAAAATTCCTTATCGCCTTTCAGGTCGGTCAGTTTGCCCTGATGGCACAGCTGAAGTTCCCTCTTCAGCTCCGGTTGATTTCTTTTGGTCTGTTCTGACGGATCGAGACTCGAAAGGTCCGGTTTTCCCGCATTCACCCAAGCCGTGTACCAGAAATCGGCTGTTTCTATGATTGAACTCCGAAGTTGTTTCTCGACCATTCCGTTCAACGCCTTGTTGTAAGCCTTGGCATAGGCCACCGAATGGATGGGCTGATGATATTTATTTTTCAGGATCTTGCCTGAAGCATCCCGCTCGTACACATCGCCTTTGAAGTGTTTCTTCAGTTCCCGATCGGCCAGCAACAGCGTATCGGCCAATTGATGCGAATGGCGGAGAATCTTCCACACCTCCTGGTGAATATTCTTGATATACTTCGCCTGACCACAGTTGTAATTGTATTGATCACCGAACATTTCGGGCAATTGCGATTCCCAGAAGGAATGAATTCCCCGCTGACCGGTCAACTGGCCGTCGTGATTCACCGACGTATGCAACGGCATGTGAGCATCGCCGATATAATGCCCCAGGTCAGCCGCCAAAAACAGGATCTCGTTTTTGCTCTTTTCCTTAAAGGCGGTGGTCAACTTCTTCATCATGTCCTCGATGTACCAGGGCAGTATCCCGTTCTTCTGCAAAAACTCCGGTGAATATTTCTCTTCTGCCTCCTTCAGGGTAGCCGGAAGACTATCCAACGTACCATAGCTTTCCAAATCGATATAATGTCTGGGCCTCTCCGCTTTGTAACGCAACGTATATTTTCGAATATCCGGAACCGTCGCCTCCGTTGTCATAAAATCGATATGATTAAAAAAGAAAGTCTGCATAGGAGCAGGAAGCGCTAACACTGCAGCGCGATTGATATGTTCGTGCCCGAAGGTTCCCCACGACATCAGAAAAGGTGCCAGGAAGATAAAAGGAACAATCCGGCTCCAATAACTCTTTAAAAAACGTTTCATTGTTAAAAATTTATATCTGTCGAAGATTTCTGGCTCCAAAACTAACCTAAAGTTGAGACAAATGCTCTTTATTAAGAATAATTTAAAATAATAGTCATCCCACAGCGCTTACGCTCGATACTATTAACCAAATCAAATTCGCAGGCAACGAACGTATTAAGATGAAATACCGGAAGAGAAAGGGAAATGTCAGGGTGAAGAGTGTGTCCACCTCATTTCTGGCGAAATATTAGTATTTTGAAGCAAAATCAAACTAACAAGACGAAGATGAATCAGAAGAATCACAACAAAGGAATCAAACGTCGCGACTTTTTGAAGACCAGTGCTGCGTTTGCCGGAACAGCCATGTTCATGGGAATGGGAACATCCCGGTTATTCGGTGCGACCGGTCTGCCGGAAGTATCTATTGAAAATGTCACGCTGAACAATGGCGTGAAAATGCCCATTCTCGGGTTCGGAACCTACGGACTGAACGGTGAAGTATGCAAGGATAGCGTTGCCGACGCAATTTCGCTGGGCTATCGTCTGCTCGATACAGCCACGGTCTACCGCAACGAAGAGTTTGTGGGTGCCGGTATCAGGCAAAGCGGTATAAAACGGGAAGAACTGTTCATTACCTCCAAGGTGTGGGTCGATGATTCTGGTTATGAGAAGGCGAAAAAAGCCTTTCAAACATCGCTGGACAAGTTGGGAACAGACTATCTCGACCTCTATCTCATCCACCGTCCACGGGGCGATGTAAAAGGTTCGTGGAAAGCGATGGAAGAGCTGTATAAAGAAGGCAAAATCAGGGCGATCGGGGTTAGTAATTTCGAGCCACATCAGCTCGATGATTTGATGGCCGGTTTTGATGTTACTCCGGCCGTTAATCAAATCGAATCGCATGCCTTCTTCCAGCAAAACAAAGCCCACGCCTATATGAAGCCGCACAAGATACAAATGGAAGCCTGGGCTCCGTTGGCTGAAGGTCGCAACGGACTCTTCACCAACGAAACGCTGGCAGCCATTGGCAAAAAGTATAACAAAAGCAACGCACAGGTGAGTTTGCGGTGGCATTACCAGCGAGGTATTATCGCTATCCCGCGCTCGTCGCAAAATGCGCATCGGATGGAGAATCTCAACATTTTCGATTTTGAGTTGACTGAATCCGATATGCGGACCATAGCCCCCCTCGACCTGAACAAAACGCAGTTCCCGGAGTGGAGCTAAAAATAGCATTCAACAGCCCGTTGTGTGAAACTAAATCCATAATCGAAGCATTATACCGCGTAACGGTTTGGGTATGGTAGAATAGCAGCGTTGAATGCTGACATTTCCCCGTAGGGGATGCACAAATCGTCAATTCCGGTAAGAGGTATTTTTAATGTATAACTCCTACGGAGTAACGAAATTCAATTCAACGTTCGGCTACAATACCGGATGCCCTACGGGCAATCGCTCTCTTGGTTACTGGTAGAAATGGATATTCCGATTGCAATTCAGATGGGGTGAGTAGAACATTTTCCAGGAGACGAAAAAACTGCCCGAAAAAACTTCTACGTTTCTCTTTCCATCTTTCTACTGTTCTTTTTCCATCTTTCTAAGTAGAAAGGTGGATCACTTCTAAGTAGAAGTTTCCGAAAAGAACAGTAGAAGTTTTTGAATTGATACGTAGAAGTTTTGGGCGGCAACCTGAGAAGGCAAAAACAGGAACAAAATAAGGAGAAAAAAACTCCCGGAACTGGCGGGTTCCGGGAGCATATTAGCGGATTAACGGGGAGTGAACGAAGCCTTGGCAACAGCCTCTTTCATTCCCTTACCGGGACGAAACCGGATGTTCACCGCTTTGATTTTATCGGCGGTACAATCGGCCTCTGCGTCGGCGCCTTCGCTGCTGACGGTTAACTGGAACGAGCCCCAGTCGCCCATTTGAACGGTGTAGCCGTCGAGTAACGAGTTGATGATAACCGCTTGCAGTTCATCCAGCACCAGGCTGGCTTCACCACGGCTTAAGGTAGTGTTACGGGTGAGTGCTTCCGCTATTTCCTTCTCACTCTTCTGCCCTATCCGTTGCGGGACGATGTACCATTTTTTCGGAGCTTGCAGGTCCCGTGGATTAATCCGCTGAACCTTGCTATACAATATCGACATATTAAACGTTTTTAAAGATGACTGGAAAATCCGGTGATAGCCCGGAAATGATAAGATGGTTGGCAAAAAAGCAGGTTGGCTAGCCGCGCTCAGGTACTCCACTTACGACGAATAAATACCGGCATGGAATTACGCAATGTGGTCGCAAGTGGAGTTTGGCTTTCGATTTAGTGGTCATAATCTGTTGGTTTCTTTCGGAATATAAATTAGGAATTATTCCACATATTATAACCTCAAACTGCTGAATAACATATCAAAATGTTCGAAAAAGAAATCTTCTGCCCTGCTTTCTCCCTGATGCTCTGTACCTCACTCCTGCCAGTTATTAACTTTATGTGCATAAATAGTAGCTATTGCACCATCGGTTTATGATAAGTTTTTGCTAATTTGAACGTCGTAAAACTGACGGATGAAACTAAGCCATACAATAGGTAATAATAAAACTCCATATAAATTCGACGTAACCCCAAAGACCGAACATCTTGCAGTCACAGCTGCTTCATAGACACTTATATTTTTATGAATGAAATTTAGTCAATTGGAAGAATGAATAGTTAGCTCATTAATGTATTTAATAAAAAATATAACAATGAAGAATGAACCTGAACAGACAACTCTAAACCTAAAGATTGAAGAGGATTTACATACTAACGGTCCACTTTACTATAGATACGACAAAAGAAAATTGGGACTTTTATCTCAACTAGCTCTTAGCGACGGAGATTGGAATCTGAAGGCTATTCATGTAAGTGGAAATACTTATGAGGTTCATGGTAAAAACTTAATTTTCAATGCTGAATTAAAAAGAGAGAGAGGGAAAAACAAGAGTACATATAAAATAAAAAAAGGATGCGTTCAAAACACTAATGGACATTATAAAGATTACTATAATAATATTCACATTAATGGCATTGGAGATTCCGGGTGGAAATTAAGATCTGCACAAAAGGGCGCAGTATATGCCCTTCTATCGCATTGGTCCCTGTCAAAAGAAGTCGCAACAATCGTCCTGCCTACAGGAACAGGAAAAACAGAAACTATGTTAGTAGCGACACTTGCTGATCAAGCTAAAAGAACCTTAGTAGTGGTCCCAACAATTGAGCTAAAAAATCAAATAGCCGAAAAATTTGAATCATGGGGAATTTTACGCAAACTAGGAGTAATTCCTGCGACAATGACGAATCCAACAATATTAGTTTTAACCAAAACCTTAAATGAAATTGATAATATCGAGTTTTTAAAATCAGCGGATGTCGTAATAACAACTCCTGCCTTCATTGCACGAGCGCCAGAAGAAATACAACAAAATCTTGAAGGCATATTTTCTCATGTATACTTTGACGAAGCACACCATATTAAGGCAAAAGAGTGGGAATCAATAAAAACTCTTTTCAATAAATCAAAAGTTGTTCAATTTACAGCCACTCCATATAGGAATGATCGTAAACCAATTGATGGGAAAATTGTGTACAACTACCCTTTATCACAAGCATTAAAGGATGAATGTTTCTCAAAAATTTCATTAGTTGCAGTGGATGAGCGCCATCCCAGAAAGAAGGATAAAGCTATAGCTGATGCTGCAATGGTCAGATTGAATGAGGACAGAAAAAATGGCTTCGATAGACACTGTATGATGGTACGTACAGAAACAACAAATCATGCTGAAGAGTTATTTCTCAACTACAAAAAATGGTATCCTAACGAAAAAGTAGTATTAATTCATTCTAGTATTAAGGGAAAAAAGCAGATCATCAACCGAATAAAAAAAAGAGAATACGATATTATTGTTTCTGTCGGCATGCTAAAGGAAGGATTTGATTTTCCTGAATTTAAGATTGCTGCGGTTCATAGTATCCATAAATCTTTAGCTGTCCTCCTTCAATTTATCGGACGATTTACACGCCCTATGAAAGGTTTAGGTAATGCTTCGTTTATTGTAAATTATGCTGAAGAACAAATGTCCATTGAACTCGAGAATTTATTTCAAGAAGGAACTGGTTGGGAAAAAGTTATTAGTGAAATAGCTGATGCAAAAAAAGCAGAAGCCGAATCTCTATTATCTTTCCTTCAAGGTTGCAAACCATATTCAGGTTTTGATTCGCCTGATATAGAATTGAATCCAAAACTGGTTTACCCAGCCTTAAGTTGTGTTCTTTATAAATCCAATAAAGTTAATTGGAGTTCATTTAAGGATGCATTTAATCTGAATAAATATGCACTTTCACAGCCATTTATAAGTACTAAAGAAGATATATTTTACTTTACAACTCAATTACGGGAGAATGTAAAATGGGCAATAGCGGACGCCTTAAAAGATCAAACATGGAATCTTATAGTGATGCACCATGATAAATCTTCGGGAATACTTTACATTGGATACTCAGAAAAAAGACTGGACACAAAAGAACTTGTGTCTAAAATTACTGGAGAAGACCCCATACCGGTTAACGGAGACTGCGTATTTCGATCTTTTGATTCGATAAAAAGGCTTAGTATTGTTCACGCAGGAATTTTCAAGCCAGCAAATCACCTCCACAGATATTCACGCTTAAGTGGCGCAGATGTAACAACAGAATTGAGCAGATGGAAAGAAGGTAAGAGATGCAAAAAATCTGACTTCGTTGGAATTGGATTTAGAGATGGCTTTCCGGAGAGTATAGGTGCTTCTGTAAAAGGGAAGATTTGGAGTCCAGCTCGTATAGGCAACTTAAAGGAATGGAAAGAATGGTGTTTGAAAATAGGGCGTTTGGTAACTGACGAAAACATCGACTCAAATAAATTATTAGAAGATTCGGCTCAAAAAATACAGTTAGAAGAATACCCGGAGGACGTTGTAGTACTCGCGACTGATTGGGCTGAAGAACTATATGAGAGAATACATAAGCTTACTATTGGAGCACCAAATTCTCATTCTCTTTTACTTTCCGAATGCGCATTGGTCAACAATTCACATAAAGCCCAAAAAGCTGATTTTACTTTAAATTTATTTGACAGAACCATCCCATTTTCAATTACTCTTGGAGGAGAGAATGGCTATAGTATTCAAGGTCTAGATGATTGCAAATTCTATATCGAAGGACTTAAAAATGAACCCATTTCTATGAAAAAGTTCTTCGAAGAAAATCCTCCTACCATGTTTTTATTGAATGGCTGTACCATATCAGGGTGCATATATACTGACTTTGGCGATTCGCTTATTGATAAAATACCTAAAGATAGAATTGAGCCACTTCGTTGGAAAGATGTTGATTATAAGATAGAATCTCTTTACAAAAGAGGTGAAAAAAGAGATAATTCAATACAAGAGTATATGATGAAAACTCTTGTCAACAGGGGTGCTAGGGTTGTATTCAATGATGACAACTCCGGAGAAAGAGCTGATATTATAGCAATTTTTTTAAAAGATGATTTAGTACATTTTGAATTGATACATTGCAAATATTCAAAAGAGAAATCGGGGGCAAGAAAATCTGATTTGTATGAAGTCTGCGGACAAGCAATTGTTTCTTTAAGATATAAATGGAAGCCAGAAGAGCTATTGAAACATATGGAAAGAAGAAATAATACTGGTGTTTTAAAACAAAAAAGATTTTACCACGGTAGTATGGATGACGTTGACAGAATAAAAAAGGCTTTAAAGTATTCAAATGTATCCTTTGAGTTTGCAATTGCCCAACCCGGAGTAGAAACGTCAAAACTTTCCTCTGACATGAATAACTTTCTTGGATCCGTATATGGTACTGTAATAGAAATGACTGAAACCAAACTAAAATGCTACTTTAATTATTGAATTCAAACAGCTCAAAATCTATAGAACTTCGTTTAAATAAGTTGATTTTAAACAAGATAACACATACAAAACTCTATTGATTTGACAAAAAAGTGGTACTTAGTCTGATACTACTCGTAACAATTTACCGATATAGCAAAAAAGAACCCACTAAACCAACACGCCATGAAACACACCTCCAACCTACTTATTGTCGCACTTCTCTTCCTGGTCTCCTGCCAGCAAAAGGCGGAGCAGCAGGGCCAATCGATGTACTCTTTTCCGGAGCAAACCCAATCGCGTTGGATTAGCTTCGAGAACCCGCACGGCGAGAAAGGGAAAGGCGGAATGGAGAACTATGGGGCGAAAGGACATCCGCAGGACAGCATCGGCGCCGGCGCCACCCGGGTGTTGATGGACATTAAAGGCAGCGGTGTTATCAACCGGATGTGGTTAACCATCAACGACCGGAGTCGGGAAATGCTGCGTTCGCTTCGAATCGATATGTACTGGGACGGTGAAAGCAAACCGGCCGTCTCCGCTCCTTTCGGCGATTTCTTTGGCGTAGGTTTGGGCCGGATGACTGCTTTCCAGAATGAACTGTTTGCCGACCCGGAAGGGCGTTCGTTTGTCAGTTTCATCCAGATGCCGTTCAAGACCGGAGCAAAGATTACGCTCACCAACGAATCGGACCAACCGGTTTCGGCCCTGTTCTACGACATCGATTACCTGTTGACTCCCTGGAAGAAAGACAACCTCTATTTCCATTGCTACTGGAACAGGGACACCGCCACCACGCCGGGCATCGATTATACCATCCTTCCTGATGTATCGGGCAAAGGCCGCTTCCTGGGAACCAACATCGGGGTGAATGCCAACCCGGCCTACGGAGATTCGTGGTGGGGCGAAGGGGAAGTGAAAATGTACCTCGACGGCGATACAAAATTTCCGACACTGGTGGGAACCGGAACCGAAGATTACATCGCCACGGCATGGGGACAGGGCCAATTCATCACGCGGTACTCGGGCTGCACCATTGCCGACAGCAAAAACAGGCAATGGGCCTTCTACCGCTATCACATCCCCGACCCCATCTATTTTGGTTCCGATTGCCGGGTAACCATTCAGCAAATCGGGGGAGCTCCAAAAGCCCAGGTAATCGACCTGCAGAAAAAAGGAGCAAATCTGATACCGGTGACCATCCACGATGGCCGTACGCTGCATCCCATTTACAAAAAGGATACGGTAGTGAATCTGGCAGCCATCCCCTATAATGGATGGACCAACTTTTACCGTTCCGACGATGTTTCCTCCACCGCTTATTTCTATCTCGATCAACCGACGGATGATTTACCCGCCTTAAAATCGAGAGCATACCGGGTTTATCATTTAAAAGCGGGTAAGGAATAAGAACATTTCAAAGCCCAACGTCAAACCAAATAACTTGATGTTTGCGAGTTTTCCATTACATTTAGGTTCCTAACTAAACACCAAACGCTATGGCAAAAAATTCACGGAGACAATTCCTGACCCAGACGGTACCCATCACTATTGGTGCGACGATGGGAATCACCCAGGCAAATGCGATGGGAAACATCCCGTCCACCTCACCGGGAAAAAATTTGAAACTGGTGGTCGTCGGCGCGCATCCCGATGACCCCGAAACCATGTGCGGTGGTGTTATGGCCTTGTACGCCGATGCTGGCCACGAAGTGGTTTCGGCTTACCTAACCCGAGGCGAAGCTGGTATCGAAGGAAAATCGCATGACGAAGCGGCCAAAATCCGCACCGCCGAAGCACTGACGGCCTGCAAAATTCTGAAATGTCGCCCTGAGTTCCTGGGACAAATCGACGGAAATACCGAAATAACGAAAGAAAGATACGCACCCATCGCCGAATTCCTTCAAAAGGAAAACCCGGATATCATCATTACCCACTGGCCCATCGATACGCATCGCGACCACCGGATTTGTTCCAACCTGGTATATGATACCTGGCTAAGGATGAAAACCAAACCTTCGCTCTATTTCGGTGAAGTGATGACCGGCGCTCAATCACAGAACTTTGCACCGACCGACTATGTGGATATCACCGGCGTTATCAAGCAGAAACATGAGGCTTGTTATGCCCACGTCAGTCAGAAAGTCGACGAATGGTACCCGAATGATCATGCGAGAATGGAAATATTTCGCGGAATGGAGTTCGGATGTGACTATGCCGAAGCATTTGTGCAGCACGTAAGAAGTCCCAGGGATAATTTGAATGAAGTGAGTTAAAGGAAGGCGCCATTCTCTCGTGACCGTTGAGCACGGTAGTCTCTCCCGCCCCACTGAAAGCAGAACGCTGAAATACCCTGAACCGTTGAAGTATGAAAAAATAAATCACTGCCTCCTGGGCATCAAACGACGTATTCAATTTGATATCTTCAATCGCTAGCGGTTTCTTTTCCGGAACTCCCTGGGAGTGCAATGATTAATTCTTCGAAAAGCAGCATTAAACCGGCTGATGGAATTGAAGCCACAGTCAAAAGCAATTTCGGTGATGCTGGCACCGGTGGTTACCAACTTACGCTGAGCATGCGAAATTCTTTCCTCGGTTATATATTCACTGAGGGTGCTACCGAAAGCTTTCTTAAAGAGGGCATTCGCATAATCAGGATGAAGACCAACCGCTTCTCCTATTTCCGAAACTTTGATAGGATGATTATAATTTTGAGCAATATACACAGCAATTTGTTCGACGGGACTTATTTCATTGGCATGTACGAGAGAAAACTCCTTCTTTTTCTCTCGCAAATTACGTCCGGCCATCCGGGCTAACCGGGCTTGTATCTCCAAAAGGGGCACATCGGCTTGATTATTTTTGTTGATGTCTCCAATCCAATTATTGAACAGGAACTCATCATATACCGAATATTCATCTGAAGTCTCTATCAACACTTCCCCTTTTAAAATGCGATCGACAAATAAGGATGGAAGCTTCCACTCCAAAAACTGGGCAAAGGGAATGGTGCAAACAAAATAGGGGGTGACACTTTCGTAATGGACAATCTGATGCGGAACAAGTCCCCAAAATACAGTCAGCCTTTTCGTGGGTATCGTTACCTTTCGTTCCTGAAAAAAATAGGTGATTGAATCCTCCGGAAAATAATTTATCTCAATTTCATTATGTCTGTCTGGCCGCTTCATCAGACCAGGTGTCCATAATTCACAGGTGAACCCATAAGGCTTGAACTCATGACGTCGTTCATTAAATGTCTTCAAAAACTCGGAATCCAGCATATTTAATTCAATAAACAGGTAGTTTTAATGCAAAGTCGAGACTAAATTTACAACTTAAACCGTGTATAAAAAGAACTATGTCAAAGAACTTCCTATTCCTCGTCGTTTTGATGCTCAGTGCCTGCTCACTCTTTGGGCAGTCAATAAAGAAAAGCCGACTCATTGTACTTTCGGATATTGAAGCAGAAGCCGATGATACCGAATCGTTTGTCCGGTTGATGTTGTATTCGAATGAAATCGATATCGAAGGCCTAATCGCGACCACATCGGTCTGGAAGAAAACGAGTGTGGCTCCGGAAGCCATAAAAAAAATCGTTCGTGCCTATGGTAAGGTTCAGCCTAACCTGTTAAAACACGAAGCCGGTTTTCCAACGGCTGAAACCCTTTTGGCTAAAGTGAAACAGGGTTTGCCGGTATACGGTATGAAAGGAGTTGGCGAAGGAAAAGATTCTGAAGGTTCGGACTGGATTGTGAAAGTGCTGGAAGAAAAAGATGATCGGCCATTGTGGATAGCCGTCTGGGGAGGAGTCAATACCCTGGCACAGGCACTCTACACGATAGAACACACAAAATCGAAAGCCGAAGCCCGAAGGTTGATCGCGAAACTCCGGGTGTATACCATCTCCGACCAGGACGACAGTGGTATATGGATTCGGAAAAATTTTCCCAACCTGTTTTATATCGTCAGCCCCGGTGATGATTACGGAAGTGCCACCTGGATTGCCATCAACAGTTTTATAACCGGTATCGACAACCATAAAATCAGCAACTCATGGCTGGCCGAAAACATTCAGCAAGGGCACGGTCCCCTTGGTGCAGAATATCCTGATGTCGCGTACGGGATGGAAGGCGATACGCCTTCGTGGCTGTCACTGATACCAAATGGATTGAATGCGCCTGAACATCCCGACTGGGGAGGCTGGGGCGGCCGGTACGAACGGTACAAGCCCGATTTTGCCAAAGAGAAGAGAGGTAATTCCGGCGTTCCTCATCAACCGGAACCGCGGGCCATATGGACCAATGCAACCGACACGTACACACCTACGCTTCCCCAGGAATATGGACGTACTATCAAGCTGGATACGGTTACGTTTACCGGCAATAAAGTAAGTTTATGGCGCTGGCGCGATGATTTTCAGAACGATTTTGCCGCCCGGATGGCCTGGTGCACCGAAAGCTACCAGGAGGCTAACCACCCTCCCGTTCCCGTACTGAGTACTCCCAATGAGATAACCGTCAAATCGGGGGAAGGTATTTCACTCAGTGCCAGCAATTCATATGACCCGGATGGAGACAACCTCAGTTTTCAGTGGTTCAGTTACCCGGAGGCCGGCTCCTATAAAAAAGCACTGATTACCCATACGGAGAATATGCACAAAATATGGTTGGTTGCTCCCAACGTGCAGAAAAAGGAAACGGCTCACATTATCCTCAAAGTGACCGACAAAGGCACACCTCATTTATCGAGGTATCAACGAATCATCATTACCATTCTACCCGAATAATAAACATCTGAAACTTGAAATTATGCCCGAGGTAGACCACTCTGTACACTGGCTGGTTTATCCCGGGCATGATTTGTAGGATTGCTTTAAAGTACAAGAGAGTAATACAGCTCGTATGTCCGAGTGTCTATTGTTTAATTTTCGTTATGAGCAACTTCAAATGATGCATATCTTTGCACATAGAAAAACGAACTAACTGAACGAAAGCTGTACCAACTATTTCGGGAAACAATCCGGACTTCACAAAAAACAAGTGCTTGCAAACTTTCTCTTCTGTATGAATTAACGCTCCCCTGGGATAGGTTTCTGTCCGGACACATTCCGGCAGTTCATCTGCTGCCTCCTCTGACAAGGGTGATACCCGATTGACCGTCTTTAGAAATGGTGAGTTTGCCAGGTATTGTCATCGTTCAGTCAGATGATCGTCACACCACACTTGCTAAAATGCAGGACATCTAATGTTCCACTCATTATATATCCAATGTCCCAGTGTCGTTTGGGTCTTCAGGAGCTCTTTCATTGTACGGTTCAATATGAATCCCGATATGGGTCTGGCGCCCGAATTTCGCCCGAATCGACTTTTCGATGGCCGTGGCAATATGGTGCGATTCGACCACCGTCAACGTTTTGTCAACCTTGACGTGAGCCTCGATGGCAATGATATCGCCGATCTTGCGGGTCCGTACCTGGTGAAAATCTTTCACCCCGGGAGTCGTCCGGATAATCCCGGAAATCACCTCCTCCGTCTCGTCAGGCAAAGCCTCCTCCAGTAGCTCCCGGATACTGGGATGGGCAATGTCCCAGGCCACCTTCAGAATAAAAAAACTAACAATAACGCCCGCAATCGGATCGAGAACCCGCCACTTTTCCCCCAGCAGGATAGCCCCCGAAATGCCCAACGCGGTCCCCACCGAAGAAAACGCATCCGACCGGTGATGCCAGGCATTGGCAACCACGGCCCGACTGTTGACCCTTGAACCGATGATCTTTGTATACCAATACAAGCCTTCCTTGCTAACAATGGAAATCAGCGCTGCATATAACGCAATATAACCCGGTTGTTCGATGACGACGCCATGAAACGACGCCACTATTTTTCTGGCTCCGGTCCATAAAATCCCGATGCCCACAAACAGCAACGCAAAACTGATAAGCATTGTGGCAAAGGTTTCATACTTCCCATGTCCGTACCGATGATTCTTATCCCTCTTTTTCCCTGAAATCCTCACAAAAGCCAGCACGATCATGTCAGTTATCAAATCCGACAACGAATGGACGCCATCGGCCAGCATCGCTGAACTCTTACCGACGACTCCGGCGACGATCTTTCCGGCTGTCAGCAGCAGATTGACTGCCGAACCAACCAATGTGACGTTCTGAATGGTTCTGACTCTGTTCTGTTCCTCCATCGCAGACTATAATGAGTTTATCAACCTGACAGGTCTGAGAGCCCCGGACACAGAGGACCTGTCACCTTGACTCCTCACCCGGCTCATCCGGTTCTCTGCCAGGCATAACACTTTAGATGTAAATTTACGTTTTTTCGCTGTTAGGTGACGTACGCATGAGGTGAGTCTGTATACATTTAAACTCTCTTCATCAAATCCTTCAGCACCTTTTGAGCCAGCTCCTTCTTACTTTGGCGGCCATTCAGCCGGTAGCGGGCTGCTACCACCGGTCCGGTCAGTAATTGGATAAGGCTACTCAGGTTGCTCCATACCTTCGGAGCTACGTCGATGATTTGGGCAATGGCATCGAGGTAGGTCAGCGTTTGCACCCGCATCGGATTGACTTTTCGTTCCTCACAAAGTTGACGGTGTTTCTCGACTTCCGCATCCATTACCTCCGGAGACGGAAGCTGCGTATGCCCGGCAATCACCTCGGCAATGTACCTTCCCTGCATCTCGAGGGCCGGCAAAATCGGCCCGACGATATAGCACATGCCACACATCGCCAGATGGCTTGTATTTGGAGAGAATATTTGCTGATACAAGGGAACATAGTTGTTCTCCACTCCCGTGAAGGCCGGTTCCATAAAGGGAATGTCAATCTGGTAGCCGGTAGCAAAAATAATCGTATCCACCGTTTCGACCCTGCCATCTTCAAACGTGACCTCGTTACCGGAAACGGACTGAATGACCGGCTTGACCTCCAGCTTCCCTTGTTCCAGCCGTTTCAACAACAAATCATTCGGCACAAACCGCTGCTTCTCCAAATCGAGGGAGTGATTGGGTGTACCAAAATATTGCCGGATAGCTTCGACATCATACTGCCGGTAAGCTTTTATTAGCTTACTTCGAAAAGCTTTTTCCCGAACTGCTTTGGGCAGACTGGCTGACAATTTGGTCAGTTGCAAATCGTAGGCTTTGTTATCGATGAACCGGGGCACCAGCCACGACGGGCTCCGCATGGAGAGAAACGTACTGGAAGCTACCTCCGCTACTTCCGAGGCAATATCAATGGCACTGCTCCCCGCTCCCACCACCAAAACCGTTTTACCTTCAAAGCTCTCCGGTGAGAAATAGTCGCGGCTATGTAAAACCTTTCCGGGAAACGTATCCAAGCCTTCGATGTCCGGCATAAATACTTTCTCGTGGCGGCCATTGGCAATAATCAGCCAGTCGAAGGTGTGTGTTTCTTTATTTCCTTCCGATTCCACCTCAACGATAAATCGTCCGTCAGCTTCTTTATCGGCCCGGATAACGTTTGTATTGAATTGAATGTATTGCGCCAGGTGGAACTGTTCCGTGTAGTTCTTCAGGTAATCCGAAACCACTTCCCGCGAAGGAAAATCAGCTACCTCCTTTTCAAACGGGAAATCAGAAAAGGCCATCATCTGTTTCGAGGTGTTGGTGATCAACGATCGGTAAGCCGCGGTATCACATTCCTGCCCGTTTTCATGAACCTTCCACAGTCCCCCGAATCGGTCGCTTCGTTCAAAAACAACCGGCTGAATACCGTATTCCAATAAGCTTTTCAAACAGGTCAGGCCGGCTGCTCCGGCCCCGATGATGGCCACACTTTTCATGTGTTTATCTTTTCTCTATTTCGTTTCTGTATCCGGCATATCAACACCGTTTTTATTTATCTCCGTCTACTGGCAACAGCTCTTGAAGTCTCTTATCCAACCCCAACCCTTTGGCTATTCTGGCTACAACAAAAAACGCCGCCTTCTGTAACCAGCAAGGAATTCCATATAGCCACGTATCCCCCAACTGCGCCAGTATAGCCATGTGAAAAAGATTGGAAGGAGTTCCTTTGGGGGATGCTTTTCCGGCAGCCGCCAGTGCATGGTTGAGCCTTAATGCTTTTTCGAATTGTTTGGCCGGTGTTACTTCCACGGTGTAGGTCACCGGTTCGGAAGATTCGTTCCAAAAGGTATGCGGACATTCGGGTTTCACCAGGTAAGACTCGCCGGCATGCAGGATTAATTGCTCCTTGTTGTTACCGACAATCAGGTTGAATTGCCCTTCCACCACACGAAAATGCTCGCTAAAATGGCCGTGGTAATGATAAGGCGCCCGGTTCATCTGCCGGGCTTTCATGGTACTGCGGATTTTAAACAGCTCGCCGTTGCTTTCCGCCGTACTGACCAATATTTCAACCTTCACACCCGTGACCGGGTTCTCCATTTTTCGTGTCATCCATTCAGGCTTGTTGTGCAAATATAGAAAAATAGGATAAAGGAGTTCTGCATCTGAATTCCGGTTTCAATCGACTACCAAAATCACGCTGTGTTCCTTTTAAATGTGCAGGCGAATAGTGTACTTTGAGTTTTCTTTGTGTTCCTCGTGATTAATTCACTTACCACTAAGAGCACTAAGTTTTTCACAAGGCACACGAAGGTTCTATTGTGACCTTTGTGCTTCCTTTGAGCACTTTGTGGTTCATTTTCTGACGTTCGTGAACACTCAGCCTTCCAAATAAATGCCGAGCTGCCTTGAGAAGGTTACATTCTTTGGGAGTGTGAGGTTTCAACTATACCTGGGAACTACGGCTATCTTCTTGTATCTTTATCAGGAAATAACCAAACCAACCGACATGTCCATTCAGGCTGAACTGACAGAGCAACTCAACCAGCACGGGGTCGATTTCGTCCAATTTGTCGATGTTTCGAACTTACCGGAAGAACAAAACATTGCACTCTGCACCACTTGCCTGCGCTGTCTGGTGATGTGCCCGTGGACGCAGCGATATGCACAGACTGCTCTGCTCTGATTAAAATTATCCAATCCCCCCAAACCTTCAAAACCATGTTGTGTAACTCCTTATGTACTATTGGATTTTGTTAACTTTGGTTACCTAACGTCTTTCCTATGAATTATTATTTGTTTTTAGACGAATCCGGTGACCATGGACTTAAAAATATTGATAAGTCTTTTCCTGTATTTGTTCTTTGCGGAGTAATATTTTCAGAGGCTGATTATCAAAACCTGCGAAATGATTTTAATACCATAAAACATACATTTTGGGGAGACCATAAGGTCATTTTTCATTCGAGGGATATACGGAAATGTGAGAAAGAATTTAAAATTCTCCTTGACAACAATGTAAAAAGTAAGTTCTACAAGAAACTTGATAAGATTATTTCAGAATCTACCTATTCCGTTATTTCCTCTGCGATCGATAAGGAACGGTACATCAAAAAATACGGAAAACTCAGAAATGATGTTTACGAAATTGCTCTTTCATTTATCATTGAACGGGTGGTATTTTATCTTGATTCGCATACAAATCATGTCAATAAACTTTTCCTTATAATTGAAAAGCGCGGCAAAAAGGAAGATGCCAGGCTTAAACAACACGTTGAGACACTTCTTCAGTTAGGAACCTACTATGTTACTCCTGAAAGATTGAAAGCATATCAAATTAAAGTTGAATTCAGAGATAAGAAACAAAATATAAATGGATTGCAGATGTCCGACTTAATAGCATATCCCATAGCCCGCTACTGTATGGACAAAGAAAGGGCAAATCCGGCTTTCGAAATTATTAGACCCAAAATCTATTCAAAGGGAAACAAGCTTTACAGCTTAAAGATCTTTCCATAAAAAAACAAGAGCCCATTACTGGACTCTTGCCGACCGGGGACACCCCAATCCAAAAAATATTTAAGTGCGTTTGATTCTGGTACAAAGCTACATAACAAATGCGAAAGATGCAAGTAGCCTCCCCCGGCAACCACTTGCCTGCGCTGTTTGGTGATGTGCCCGTGGACGCAGCGGTATGCACAACAGCCGGTAAAGGTATGTATGCCGTAAGAAAAAGTATGTACCCGGAACATGTTTTAGGGTGCGCCGTTTAAAAAAGTATGCATGCTCAACATATTTCCGACATCGCTCCGGAGAAAAATATGTATCCTCAACATATTTCAGCCACCCCTGCGGGCAAAAGTATGTATGCTTAACATGTTTTAGCTACTGCTGCGGGGCTATTCGGGTCTATTCAATGAACTGTGCGAAGGCTTGATGAACCAACCACTGTCAGGCTACAAGACCACTGACAGGGATTTCGCTTACCGGTGTGGATCGTTCGCTGGGTGGTGCTGATTGTCCGCTGGGTGGTGGGCAGACTCCGCTGGCCGGATTCTTTTGTTTTCCGGGGGAAAAAGTTACTTTCAGGGGTGTGAAACGAATCACGACACAGAAAACAAAGCAAGATGAAAGCCTCCCACCGAACGACGATGAAGATATGTTTGTGTCTTTTGATACCCCTTTTTTCCATTCATGCGGCCCGGTCACATGAACGGGTGAAAGCCGGGGTGGAACTGGATGTACTGCCCTATTTGACCGGCGGGTACTTTGGTGCCGCCTGGGCAGGGAAAGGACACTTGCGCACCCGGGCGCTTTTTGCCAAAGTGCATATGCCCGACTTTATCGTGCGGGATGGATTTACGAACAATACCATCCGTTCGTATGCCTTGCTGGAAGATTATTTTCTGAAAAAAGAACAGACCGGTTTTTGGCTGGGTGGCGGCCTTGTTTTGTGGGATGGAAAGATTCAAACCAACCAACGGCTCGAAACGGCATCGTATCAAACTTATCTTTTGAACGGAAGCATGGGGTATATCTTCAATCTTTCGCAGCGGTTTTATCTCAGTCCGTGGGCCGGATTGAGTCTCCGCGTGGGAGGCGACCGCCATATTCCGGTTGATAATAAAACCTTTGATCCGCCGCTCCTGGACCCGGAAATGTCGGTGAAGTTTGGATACCGGTTTTGAATGCTGGCTATTAAACTATATCCCTAAGAGAGGAAAAGACGTCAAGAAAATGAGGCACAAAGAAGAATCCACATACTGCCTAATTAGATACACAACGTTCAAAGAGAAATTAAGTTAACAAGTTGAATATGGTTGAATTTACAACAGACATTCTCCCCAGACTTCAAAATGAAGACTATTTTTCGAAATTCAAGTTTATAAAAAGTCAAATGGCTCTTCGACAAAAGACAGATTTTGGTTTTTATAACATTGAACTTTATATACATCAATCCTATGATTTAAAAAGAGAGCAACCAGCCTTGGAGATTCGTCCGGTTTATGGAGTTCGTTTTGACTCATTGATGACGTGGTTTGAAAAATACAGTTTTAAATCATCAAGTGACCAAAGAAACAATTCAACGTCAATGGCCGATGGAAAAACTTTAGAATCAATAGACAAGTTCTATTTTCTTGATTCACGTTCAGAATTTGATAAAGATTTTATTTCTTTTACAGAAACCGTACGAAACATTAGCACTAAATACTTTTCCAAGTATAAGAGTATTGAGAACTTCTTTACCAATGACGTCTTGCCATTCTTAAACAGAAAACAAGAGTTCAGTGATGTTGGGGCTGATTGGATTTTTGAATATCTGGCAGCTGTCAAATTGTGCCAGTTCGAAAGATTTGATGAAATGGCCCAAATACTTAGGAAACAAATTGAGTTTATGAAGTCTCGAAACGAACCAAACGTAACGGCGTATTATGACAAATTTGACGATATCTTTGAAGAATTAAGAACGCTAGATTTGAAATAGCTAACAGAAAGCCCCACTCCAAAACAGGACAACTTCCCCTTGCCTCGCTTTTGATATATAATAAAAAACGCTACTTTCAGTGATGAAAACTAGATTATTAAATTAAAACTAGGAGGATGAATATCTGATATCACAATGAAAAAAATGAAGATGACATTAAATGAATTTAGAAAAGAAACGAAATTAGCAAAAGATAACATCTGTTCGCAAGACAACAAAGATTATTTGCCAAGTATTCTTAGTTCTTACGTACTTAAATCTCAAGATTTCACTCTAGATAATGAAATGAATCCTATAGAAATAGACGTTAGGCCTACAAGAAGAGAAAGAATGGATTTTGCGTATGACGTAGAGAATACTATAGTTAAAAATCCACCGAATTTAAATTTGGATACAATGAAAAACCTAGCAGTAAAAGCAGTTAATCTTCTTGAGGAATACGTCGATTTATTAGACTCTTACAATCTATTAAGCCAAGAATAGAACTTTTATACTTCTTCAATAGATCATCTATATCTTGACCGTTCTTTATAGCATTTAATACCAAAATTTAACGTGTCAATTTATTGCAAACAGTCTTCAAACCAATTTTAGTATTTGACAATGTCTTCTTTTATCCAAAGCTAAAATATATGTAAAATGTTAAGTGATGAAGAAAAATACATAATTGAGAAACTTATTGAATTTCATAAGAAAAAAGGTGGTACAATGAGTTACGACCAAAGCTCTGATTTTTTTAAATCGATTGGAAGTGAGTTTAGAATACTCAATGTGTATGTTGACAAAGCAATTGCAATTGATTTAATAAAGTATAAATTCTCAGATAGGACAGGTTGGACTGTCTTGACCAAAAAAGGTTGGGAATTTACAAGCTTTGGAGATTTTGAAAATGAACTAAAAAATCAAAATGAGATTAATAAGATTACAATTGAAAAACTACAAATAGAACTATCAAATTCAAGGAGACAGAAAAGAGCTTATTGGCCAATGACAATATTGACAATTACTGTTAGTCTCATCGCCATAGTTAGTTTTTTTATTGATAAAAAGCCATCAGAAAAAACGGTGCACGATTTAGAGAAAAGAATGATTACTCTGGATAGTGTAGTAAACACATTTAACTCCAATCAAGATTCTAATAATACGGCTAATAAAGAAATTGACACATTGAGAGCAGAAGAAAAATAATATAGCATTTTTCCACGCCTAATTTACGACAACCGCTGCTTGTAATCCGAATAGCTGAACTCCTGTACCAACCGGAAACCGGTTTCGTCGTTCCGCATTGCTAAGGATGTCATCCCTCAGAGGGATGACATCCTTATTGGCCACAAACAAGCTTTGACGATTAAGTTTCTTTAACAAAAGAGTTGTGATGGGAACTCAACTTTTTCCCGAACCAGATGTCTCAGTATTATCATTCAGAACAATCTTGAGGAGACGAATATGAAAAGATTTTCAATGCCTGGTCAACTGAAAACGGCTATTGCCATTGTGTTTTTTGCAAGCCCGTTTCTTTCGGGCAATGTACTGGCCCGGGATAACCATCACCATCCATGCCTGCAAATGAAGGATTCGACCCTGATGAAGCGGCAGGAAATGATACACTCCCGGAGTCATATGGTAATGCCTTTTGATATGAATAAAGTCACCCACTACTTTATCAAAACCAACAACGGTGGCGTTTTACGAATCAAGGCAAAAGACCCGACAGATACGTTGCAGATTTCGCTGATTAGGAAACACCTTCACAAAGAGGGAATCTTATTTTCGAAGGCCGATTTTAAAGACCCCAAAACCCTTCACGGGATGCATATGCCGGGACTCAAAACACTTTCAGGTGCAAAAGGTAAGTTTACGGTTGACTACAAGCAATTACCGGATGGAGCAAAGCTCACATTTGCGTCGAAAGATGCTGCCGTCATCGATGCGCTTCATGTATGGTTTGATGCCCAGTTGAGAGACCACGGCAGCGATGCAAAAAGTAAAGAATAGGTGCTGCTAAGGATTTGCGATGGTGGCCTTTTAAGGAAATCTTACCGGCTTGCGTTGGATGTTCAGGTTTAAGAATGAAATGCCTGCCAATCATGAACCGAGTTGCCCGTAGGGCATCAGGTATTGTAGCAGAAATGTCGCACCACAAACCTTTACGCCGTAGGTGTTACACATTATTATTTATCTAATCGGACCGGAAATAGGTATATCCCCTACAGGGAAATACCTGCGCTCGTTGGCCTGAGGCTACAATACTGCAACCGCTACGCGGTAGTCGCCCTTTACAGCTCTGTACGAAATATTCGGTTACAGATTGGTGACTACGTGCGGCGCAGGGACATTTATATTCTAATCCACGACAAAACGTGCGCCTCTTCTTTCGGGGCATTGCCTCGGGGGCGAAAAGCATTTCGCCCCTTCGTCCTTACTCACAACAATAAGGCCCATCTGTGTAAATCCGTGATTCAAATCCGAGCCTATCCGTGGAAAATATTACGACAACCTTTGCTTGTAATCCGAATAACTGAACTCCCGCATCAAGTGAAAGCCGGTTTCGTCGTTCCAGATGCCGATGGACGGATGGGCCACCCCGTTGAACATGGTGGTTTTCACCATCGTGTAGTGAATCATATCTTCAAAGACAATCGAATAGCCGGGTTGAAGTTCTTCGTCGAATGACCAGTAGCCCACAAAGTCACCGGCCAGGCAGGAATTTCCGCCCATGCGGTAGGTCGGTTTGCCATCCACCGGGTCGAAATGAGCTCCCTGGATACGGGGTTTGTAAGGCATTTCGAGGCAGTCGGGCATGTGGGCAGTAAACGACACGTTGAGCACCGCTGTGCGGATGCCTTTGTTTTCCACTACATCCACCACGGTCGATTTCAGCACGCCGGTTTCCCAGGCAAACGCGCTTCCCGGTTCCAGGATCACCTGCACATCCCATTTTTCGCGGAAAGCTTTCAGGAGATTGATCAAATGCTCCGTATCGTATCCTTTGCGGGTCATCAGATGGCCGCCGCCCATGTTCACCCATTTTACGTTGGGAAGGAAACGGGCAAAACGCTCTTCGAACGCCGCCAGTGTTTTTTCCAAATCAACAGAGTTCGATTCGCACAGCGTATGAAAATGGAGGCCTTCCACCCCTTCGGGCAAATCGTCGCCCAGTTGCGAGGATAAGATGCCCAGACGCGTTCCCGGCGAACAGGGATTATACAAATCGGTATCGACTTCAGAGAATTCGGGATTGACCCGGAGACCCACAGAAATCTTGCGCGAATAGTTTTTCACGGCCGGCAGGAACCGCTCCAGTTGCGAAAGGGAATTGAAGGTGATGTGCGACGAACATTCGAGTACCTCATCGAAATCATCCTCGGTATAAGCCGGCGAATAGGTATGCGCCAGCGACTTCATCTCCTCCACTGCCAAACGGGCCTCATACGCTCCGCTGGCCGTTGCCCCGCTGATGTATTCGCGAACAATGGGGAAAGCGCTCCACATGGCAAAGCCTTTAAACGCGAGAATGATATCCACACCCGCCGCGTCTTTCACGCCCCGGATGAGTTCGAGATTTTTCCGCAACAAACCTTCGTCGAGCACATAACAGGGCGAAGGAACTTTACTCAGATCGATAGCCATAACTTAACTGCCGTAATTATTCAAATGCAGCAGCAAAGTTACGTTTTTCCCGGTAGGATAGAATAGGAAGGGAATAGATAAAAACAAACCGGGCACCAGCAACGACAGAGAGTAACGTTATAAAGCAGGAAGTCGTTGCGGCACCCGGTAGTATTGAATAGGCCTTTCGTAAAATCGGGGTTGTGTTTTGATCAGAACGGTCAAATTGTAGCAGTCACGTTTTTTCCCCTCTAAACCTCCCCTGAAGGGGACTTTAAGTCTTCCTTCAGGATTGGTTTTTAGGGGTCTAATCCAGGTTACTGTTAAATTCTCAATTCCAATCTTTTCAACCAGACTTTACAGAAAGTCCCAGGTGGTTCTATTTTACATCCGAAAAGTATTTCATGAACTGAGCACGTTCGTAAATCATCGGTTTGTGTACACTCTCCTGGCTCAGTTTGCCAATGAGTTCACTTACCGAGTTGTAGTTGTGTGCTTTCATCCAGTTGGTCATATCGGTCAGCATTTGCGGAATGATGCCCATGCCGTTTTTATAGATAGCCGAAGCCACTTCTACCGCGTTGGCCCCTACCAACAGGTTCTTCAGGATGGTTTCTCCATCATGAATACCGGTTGAAGCCGCCATGTCGCAAGCCAGCTTTCCCTTCAGGATGCCAATCCAACGAAGGACCATGGCATTCTCGTCGGGGTTACTGTAAATGTGCGACGAGGTGATTTTCATCTTCTCGAGGTCCACATCCGGGCGATAGAATCGGTTGAACAGTACCAGCGATGAAATTCCGGTTTCCGACAGTTTGATGGCAAAATTAGCCATACCCGAGAAGAAATTGCTAATCTTCAGGGCCACCGGAATGGTGATGTGCTGTTTAATGGCTGCCACAATATCAAAGTAAATCTGCTCGATATCGGCACCTTCGTAATTACCGTCCGACGGCATGATGAACATGTTCAGCTCGAGTGCATCGGCACCCGCTTCCTGGATGCGGCTGGCAAACTCGGTCCACTCCGATGCCGACACACAGTTGATACTGGCGATAATCGGGATGGAAGTTTTCTTTTTGCTTTCGCGAATCAATTCCAGGTAATGGTCGATGCGGTGTTTTTTGGTGTAGAAACCGATGTAGTTTTCCACATCGTCGTACGAACCATACATGTTGTTCATGCGCTGCTCGTCGATGTCCATCATGATCTGCTCTTCGAAAAGCGACTTGAGCACGACAGCACCTGCACCGTTGATTTCCAGTTTCACGACATTCTCAACCGAATCGGTCAGGCCTGAACTGGCGGCGATAATGGGATTTCTCAAATCCAATCCCATGTATTTTGTCGAAAGATCGGTCATTGTCTTTAATTTTTATAAGACTGCGTCTGAAACTTTCAGGACGATGAATTGAGTGTCCTTTGAGGGCCCCAAAGCCTCCCCTTTCGGGGAGGTCTCGACAGGTTAAACCCAATAGTCACTCAAACTTCAACTCCTTTTATTCCAACACAGCCTCGGGTTAACATTATTTTTCAGACAAATATTTATCGATGCCCATGGCCGCTTTGTGACCGTTGGCAATACCGTGAATTACATCAGGTCCCTGGATGATGTCACCACCGGCGAACAACCATCCCGCACTGGTTTGGAAATCGTCGTTTACGAGGATACGACCACGTTGATCCATATCCAGCTGCTCTTTGAACGCTTCCGGCAGGTACGAAAGATCCATTCCCTGACCGATGGATTCAACCACCATGTCAGCCGGGAAGAACTTCTTCTGCTCTTCGTCGAACTTCGGAGCGAAACGACGGTTTTCATCAAATACCGACAGGCATTTCACCACGTGCAGACCTTTCACTTTATCACCTTCGGTTTCGATTTCAACTGGTCCCCATCCCGGATCGATAACGGCGTTCTCTTCGCGGGCTTCGATTACCTCTTCCCGGTCGGCCGGCATAATGTCTTCCGATTCGAGAGAAGTGGCCAACACACCCACTTTGCCGTATTTCTGTTTCTGCAGACGAGCCAGTGAACGGGTAATGTCCATTGCCACGTTACCACCACCAATCACCACGATATTCTCTTCCAGCGGTATCTCTTTACCCAGCACGATATCACGCAGCAAATCGACTGCCTGGTAAACTTTCGGATGGTCGGTTCCGGGTACGCGGGTACTGCGTCCCATGTGCAAACCGGTTCCTGAGAAGACCGCATCATACTGGTTGTGCAACTCTTCCAGGGTGATATCCTTACCTATCGTGACATTGTATTTAATTTCAACGCCCAATGAAAGGATGTAGTTGATATCCTTGTCGAGCTGCTCGTACGGCAGACGATATTCCGGAATACCGAAACGCATCATACCACCGGCAGCCGGCAATTTTTCGTAGATGGTACACTGGTAACCCATGAGGGCCAGATAGTGTGCAGCCGACAAGCCGGAAGGTCCGGAACCAATGATAGCGACTTTCTTCCCGCTAGGTTGAATGTTCTCAGTATTGAGTATTTGCTTGTACTCTTCAGCCGGGTTCTGGTCAGCGATGTAACGCTTCAGCCAGCGAATCGACAACGGATCGCCGTGATGACCAACGGAACAAACGGTTTCACACTTGTGAGTACAAATACGACCGCAAATTTCAGGCAGCGGGTTGGTGTCGTACAGCACACGTAAACCTTCGTTCAAATCGTCGTTACGGATGGCTTTGATGTACTCCGGAATTCCCATGTGCGCAGGACAGGTAGCCACACAGATACCACATTCCACACAACGGTCGGCTTCCTTCTCAGCTTGCTCTTTCGAGTATCCCTGTACGATTTCGATGAATGACTGGTCGCGTTTTTCCGGCTCCAGCTCTTCCATCGCTTCACGTTTCGGGTTGTACAGTTCGTAACCGTTACCCGGTTTCTTGTAACCTTTTTCGCGGTTATCCCACGACTTGTTTTCAGCTCCGGGTACGAAACGGAAACTATCCGGATCTTCGTCAACCCAGGTATATTCATTACTCAGCGAAAGCGAATTGGTGGTACAAACATCCACACACAGACCGCACCAGCAGCAGCGTCCGTAGTCTACACGGGGACGCAGACCACTGTCACCATCCTTTGTGTCGACACCTTCCACCGGCACCAGGTCGATGGCAGCATTCTGACAAATGGACTCGCAGGTACCGCAACCAATACATTCACTGATATCATTCTTATGAAATCCCCGGTACCGGTCGGCGGCCTCACGGTTCAGCGGATCCTTGATGGTCACGGGTTCGCGGACCACATGTTTCCAGGCTGTGAACGGGGACAGTATATCATTTAACTTTGCCATAATTATCGTTCAATTTCAGGTGGATACGTATGCAATGAAACCATTAATCCGGCCACATCGGCGATGTTGGCATTCACAATCATCTTCTCGAGGAGGGCCACAGCGTGCGTATAACTCGGTCCGCGTACATTGATTCGGCGTGGGTATTCCGTTCCGTCCGAAACCATGTAGTAACCGTACTCTCCGCGGGTACACTCAGCACGACTGTAAGTCTCGCCAGCTGGCACTTTCCAGTGCAGTACGTTCGGAGTTTTCGCGCGGATATCGCCCTTATCGGGAATCTTCGTCATGATCTGACGAATCAAATCGACGGTCATCAGCAAGTCACGACGGCGAACATCAGCACGGGTGTAGATGTCGGAATCTTTTCCTACTACCGGTTCGAAATCCAGTTCCGGATATTTCAGATACGGATTGTCCTTACGAACATCTTTGGCCACACCCGCTGCACGGGCATTGGGACCGGTGATTCCGAAGGGATTGATCCATGCGGGGTCAATAACGCCCATACCAACAGTACGCTTCTTGAACACGGCGTTGTCGAACATTACCTTCTTCACATCCTTCATGAACTTCTCGATTTCGTCGAGGTTCTCGGTCATCCGCTGACGGAAACCATCAGGCAGCAAACCACGAACACCACCGGGCAGCATGTACATGTGATAAATACGGCCTCCGGTCAGTTCCTCAAAACGGTCGAGAATCAGGTCGCGCAGGTAAATCGTCCACTGTCCGATGATACCTTGTCCGAGGGAACCAGCCTGTCCGCCAATCCATGCGAGGAAACTCTGCAGACGAGACATCTCGAGTACGAGAGTACGCAACCACTCGGCTGCTTCCGGTACTTCAATGCCGGCCAGCTCTTCCATCGCGGAAGCGAAACAGTACTCGTTAAAGTCAGGTTCCGGAACGGCTACACGGCATACAATCGGGAAACATTGAATGTATTTCCGGCGCTCCATCAGCTTTTCGAAACCACGGTGCAGGTAGCCCACGTGTGTTTCGCAATCCATTACTTCATCGCCCAGCAAAGTCAGCTCCAGCGACATGTTTCCGGTGATACCGGGGTGCTGAGGGCCGTGCCAGATTTTCATGAATTTATGCGAATCGTAATCCACGTCAATCTTGCCCTCGCTATTTTTCTCGGGGAAGAGGGTTCTGTCCTCATTCCATTTCAGCAGCTTCTTACTCATTGGGATAAAGCTTTTTCTTCATGTATTCCGCCGGATCGTGTGTTTCGCGTCCCGGACGGGGGAAATACGTTTTCTCCGAATACTCTTTGGTATCGAAATCGCGCCGGTACGGCGGAATTTCTTCCCATCCCTCGAGGATGAACGGCTTGTCCACATCTGGACTGCCGGGGAAGTTGATACCAAACATCTCGCGCAGTTCTCGCTGATAAGTACGAGCCTGCTCCCACAAGTGGTGGATGGAGTACATCTCAGCGTTTTCGCGGCTAATCATCACGCGAACACCCAAATCCACTTTCTTTTCAGGATGGTGAAGCAGATAGGTCAGCTGAAAATGCTCGTCTTCAATCCAGTCGACTGCCGTCAGCAGCACCAGGTGAGCGAAACCTTCATAGTCTCTCAGATGTGTAATCAAACCAACAGCCACCTCTTTTGAGGCAATCAGAAAACCGAGGTTTTCCCGTTGCTGGTGATAGCTGACCACCTGAAAGTGCTTTTGCAGATTTTCTATAATCGTTTGCATAATCTTCTTTTTTACAGGTTCAAACCAGTTTACCAGTTATAATCGGGCATATCCCAGTCCTTGATGATTTTCTTCTGGTTGCCTTTGTACCATTCGAAGTTCTCAGCGTATTTGTTGGCGCCCTCTCCTCTTCCTTCGCGGATGATATGCTTCAGTTTGTCGAAACCGGCCAGCAATGCTTCCGGACGCGGCATACAACCAGCAATGTACACGTCAACCGGCATATAATGGTCGAGACGGTTAATGGTGTTGTAACTGTCCCAGTACATCCCGCCATTGATGGTACAGCTTCCGAGCGCTACCACAAATTTGGGGTTCTGCATCTGTTCGTAACTGCGAACCACACGTTTCAGTGTTTTCACCGAAAGGTAACCGGAGATAACGAACACCGAAGCCTGACGGGGTGTCGGCCGCCACTGGATACCAAAACGGTAAGCGTCGAAACGGGGCGTCATGAGCGGGCGCATTTCAATCGCACCACACCCGGTTCCGAAACCAAGCACCCAGAGTGATTCGCTTCGGGCCCAGTTGGCAAACTTTTCGATGATGCCACTGGCCGATTTGCATGATTTAGGAGCGGCATCACAGAAGTAATCCTTCAACGGATCCACCTCAATCGGATTACCTTCCGGTGAGATGACGGTCCTCTTTTCTATATATTCTTTACCCATGTCAACTAAGCTTTAAAAGTATTTGACTACCAGGATGGCGGCCACCCCGATTAACAGCGGGATACCCAGGTACCACCGCACCGACTGGTCGACCCGGAAACGCGGGTAAGCGATTCCAACAAATACCGACCACATGTATATGAAGAAGGTTTTGATAATCAGTTCGCCCCAATTGGTAGCGCCACCAAACAGCAGGTTCATGAATAGGATGAGCTTGGCTGCCGGGAAAATAGCCCGGTTGAGCTGCAGGACACCCAGCAATGCTGAATGGTACTCGGTTGGCGGGCCAATCGGAATTTCCTGCGGTGCCAGCACCACGTCGAATGGTGAGCGTCCCATCATTGCCAGGAACGACAGCATCATCGCGATAGCAGCCAGCGGATTGGTAAAGAGCGTCCAGTGAAGGATGCTTCCCTGCTGAGCAGCTACAATTTCATGAATATTCAGGGTATGATACTGAACGGCCAGTGCCAGAACACCCAGTGTCAGCGGAAGCTCCATGGCTGTGGTCTGTGCCAGACCGCGTGAAACGCCCAGTGCCGAATACGGGTGACCGCTTTCGCCTGCTCCCAGTGCCATTCCGAGAACTCCAAAGAACTGAAAGTAGAGCACAAAGGTTAAGTCACCAGCAAACGAGAAGTTATCGAATACCGGCGAGCCGTAGATAACAGGCAGGAACAGCAACAAGCCAATTCCTCCGGTTAACCGGAAAACCGGGCCAATGTAGTACATGATCCCATGGGTAATCCGGGTACGGAATGTATAGTTCTTAATTAAGTCGATGTATGGCTGGTAAAACCGTATGCCATGCCGGCGCCCTACCCTGGCTCCAATCTTGCGAACCACACCGGAAAGAATCAATCCGTAGTTGGTCACAATAAACAGGGTGAGCAGCGCATATAGTATTTTCGTTACAATAGTTCCCATTTAAAAACCTCCAAATGATATTAGGTAGATGATAACGATGAATGCCATAATGTGAACCATATAGGTCTGTCCGTCACCGTTGTAGATTTTCCGGAATTTATCGCCTGCAGCGTGCGCCCATTCGGCAACACCTTCCCACCAGCCGGTGATTTTCGGTTCTACCAGAATACCAAGGGCTTTGCGGTAGTGCGCATAGAAATTATAGGCGTAATGTGAAGTCTCCGGTTTGAACGGACGCTCAGCAGCAAATACGATGTTGAACTGTTTCACTTTCTGTGCTCTTCGGTTGTTGATGATTAGCCAAACCAGGGCGACCAGGAAGATGGTTATCACGATATAGAAGATGACCAAACCATTCCAGTAACCATAAGGACTTACGGCATGCTGGCCGGTCCATTCCAGCGCTCCTACCGGGAAGTATGGCTTGATGATCTTACCAATCGGCTTGAGCAATGAGTTCGGGATAGCTGAGAAGTACAACAATACGCCAATAATCATGTATTGCGGAACCAGCAACCAGAACGGAGCCTCTTTTACTTCACGATGCTCGTCCTTCAACTGACCAAGAAAAACGGTGTGAATTAACCGGAAGACGTAGAGGAAAGCAACAATTCCTGAGAAGAAAATCAGGGCTCCCTGCAGGTACCATTGTTTCATCATGATAGCGTTGTAGAAAATCCACTTTCCGGAGAAACCAGACAACGGTGGCAAACCAGCCAGCACGATGATACCGATGAGTACCGAGAAGAATGAGAACGGCATCCGTTTGATGAGTCCTCCCATGCGGTACATCTCTTTTGTTTTCACGCGCCATACTACCCCACCAATAGCGAGGAAGAGCAACGATTTAAACATGAAGTGAGTCACCGAAATAGAAATGGCTGACAACCATCCCAGGTGCGACATCAGCGACAGGCCGAACAGAATGTAACCGAGTACACCCACACTGGAGTATGCCAGCAAACGCTTGGCATCTTCCTGGAAAGCAGCCATCAGGTTACCCATGACAGCGGTGATGGCTCCGAGCCAACCCAGCAGGTAAATCACGCTAACGTCTCCGCCAATCAACTGATCACCCATGGCCAGGAACAGTGTTACGAGACCGAAAACACCAGCTTTCAGCAGGATGGCTGACACCATCGGAGAAACATCGGTTTCTGCTTCAGCGTGTGCACCCGGCAGCCAGATATGCAATCCAAGCGACGCGGTTTTCGTCATGAAACCAACCGCCAACAGGATAAACACCCAGGTTGGGTAAACCAGCACATGTGACAGCGTACTGATGTCGAGGTTGAACTGACCAACCGAAGCGATGGCAAAACCAGCCAGCATCAGGTAAGCGCCTCCCATCGAGAAGATCATGTAACTCAATGCGTGCGGCATCGATTTCTTACCACGGATAATGAGGAAATATGAACCAACGGTCATCACTTCCCATGCGTAGAAGAATGCAATGGTGGTTTTTGCTTCAATCAGGCCAATCAAACCGGCAAACATCATCAGGGCAAACGGATAAAATCCGCGACGCTGACCTTTGTAAGCATAACCGGCAATCAGGGTAACGATACCTCCTACCATAAAGATGGCTCCGAACACGGCTCCAAAACTGGAAAGTGTTGGGTAGAGGTAATAATAGTAGTAAGCCATGGCCAGAATAGCCAGGGTATTTTTTACATACACCGGAAGGAAGTCAATCAGCACGAATGCCAGAGCAACCGCCAGCGGGATGTAGTTAATCACTTTTGCATAAGGATGAATCGAGCTAACGAAATAGCCAATTACGAAGGTGGCAGCTCCGAAGACAACTACCGGCAATACCTTATTCCATTTCACTTCGAAAGAAGGCAGTTCCGTATTGTCCAGTTTCAGCGCGTATCCCAACCAGCGGAAGAGATAAACACCTTCGAGCAACGAGCCTAGCAGCACGCCAATAATCCAGAAATACTGGTTAGAAGAAGCCAGCTGCAGCATCATGTCCCATTTTCCGAAGAAAGAAGGGAACGGAGGGAAACCAATCAGCGTGAAAACGAACACGCCGAAAAGAATCATCAGCAAGCGATTGTTACGTAATACAGCCCACTCTTTAATTGACGAACGCTTGACAATTCCGGAAATCCAGAACAATCCGGCTTTCGCTAAGAAGTGACTAATCAAAATGCTGTACGCGATGAACGTGGTACGATCACCAAGGAATTCAGAAAGTCCCAGAATGGTTACCAGCAAACCAACTTGTCCGATGGATGAATACCCCAACAAACGATTCGGATTGGTTTGTTTCAGGCCCATCAGGTTGGAACCGATGAAGGTAGCCAGACCAATGCCGGCCAGTACCATATGGAACTGCGGAGTTCCCAGCGGCAACAGTTTGTACATCACGAAGAATGATGCAGTGGCTGTTCCGGCCGAAATCAATGCAGCAATGCCCGAATCGGCACTTTCGTATACATCCAGTCCCCAACCGTTAGCCGGGAAAGGTTTCAGTTCCAGTACAATGGCAATCAGCACAAAGAAGACAGCCACGCCAAATCCTTTCACCGCGAGGGAATGAACGGACAGGAAATCATCAATATTCAGGGTACCGGTAAAATAGTACATGAAAATGATTCCCAGCAACAGGATTCCGGAGATAATTCCGGTGGCCAGCATGTATTTAAAACCGGCGGCGATGGTCTTCAGGTTTTGACTGAAGATAATCAGACCGGCCGTTGCAATGCTGCTGATTTCGAGAAATACAAACAGGTTGAACAGGTCGCGGGTCATGATGATCACGTTCAGACCGAGAATCATCCCCATCAGGGTAACGTAACCGTTCGAACCAATTTTCTTTAACTTATCCCAGAGATAAACCGCTCCGAAAAATCCGGCTACGTTTATCATGGACGTAAACAGTGCTTCCTCTTTTCCCATCAACAGGTTGATGGAGAATGGCGGTTGAAAGCCTGCCGTATAAATATACTCGGCAGCCCTGTCGTACAACCAGAAACCGGCCAGCCATTCGAGGGAAATGAAGGATGCAAAACCGAGCGCCAGCAGTGAGAGGAAGCCAGCCGATGAGTTCATTTTCTTACCAAATAAACCCAGGCCAAACGCAACTCCCAGCAACGTAGCGATGATGTAGATAGGTGCTACCATTTCAAGTCTTTATAATTTTGAATGTTCAACGTTTTCTTTTCGTTATGAAGCTTCATGGCGTAAACCAGCATCAAAGCGGTTACACCCAGGCCAATCACGATCGCTGTCAATACCAGCGCCTGAGGCACCGGGTCGACAATCTTATGTGCGGTATCGGTTTGCAGACCTGGCTGGTTCAGAATCGGAGCGGTTTTGTTTTTCACATAACCGAGCGCCACAATTATAATGTGTGTGCCCGTGTCGAACAGTGAGAAACCAATCACCATCTTCAGGATATTCTTCCGGGTGAGAATGCCCCAGATTCCGATCAGCAGAATCAGGAAACCAACTACCAGACTGATATATTCTATACTAAAGAGTTGCATTTATCCTTCTTTTTGAGATTCTTTCAGATTACGGACAATACCGGTCAGTTCGGAACCAACTTTCAGTCCGATAAGAATGTAGATAATCGGGATGGCGCCGGCACTCAACAGCGTACCGAATTTTCCCATCGCCAGAATATGGTTATCAAGGAATCCGCCGGCCAGCAGAACACCTAACAGGCCGATGAAAACAAAGGAGATTCCCGAAATCGATTCAACCACCGAAATAACTTTGTGGTTGAAATGCTTCTGCGGACGTGACAAAAGCAGGAGCGCAAATGCCGACGCGATGACCGCACCTCCCTGGAAACCTCCACCCGGAGTCAAGTGTCCGTTGATGAAGATGTACACGCCTAAAAGCAGAATCATGGGAACCAGCAACCGTGAAGCCGTCACCAGGATTTCTGTCGATTTGAAGAAAACCGACCGTCTATCTTTGGTATAGGTTTCCGAAGCCTTCAGAAAAAGGCCGATAACCGCAGAGGCCAGAAACAGGATGGTAACCTCACCCAGCGTATCGAAACCACGATAGGTAACTACCACAGCCGAAACCAGGTTTGCTGCTCCAACCTCTTCTTTTCCGTAGTTGGCATAATGCTCAGCAACACCGGTCAACGCATCTTTCGCTTCGTACGAGTGCAGAAGTGGAAAAATCGCTGCGGCAAATCCGAGCAATACCAGCAGTATTAAACTATTCCTGAGCATTATTTCGTCTTATTTTATTATACACATAGAAGAAAATGAGGGTCGTCAAACCACTTCCAATCGACGCTTCCGTCAACGCCACATCAGGAGCAGCCAGCAACACGTACAGCACCGATGCAAACAGACTGGTAACACCTGCCGCAATGATGGCTGTTTTCAGGTCCTTATTATACACCGCGATAACAGCGGCAACCAGCATAATAATTCCCAGTACAATGGCTATAATCAGATAAATCATTGGGCGTTGTTTACAGGTTCAACTTCTTTGTTTTCGATGTCCTCTGCCAAACGGTCAACCGTTGTTTTATCCGAAAGCGGGACTCCGTAGCGGTAAGCATTGCGCGCCAACACGTGCGATGAAACCGGGTTGGAGATACCTACAAACAGCATCAGGATGACCAGTTTTCCGACCCATCCGGGGAAAATGAAAATTAATCCCAGCAGGGTGAGGACAGTTCCGAAGGTTGACGCTTTGGTTCCCGTTTGGATGCGATTGTATAAATCGGGCATCCTGACCAGACCGAGCGCTCCAAGGAATAGAGCAATCGAGCCCATCAGGGTAATCACGGCGCCAATTATTTTCAGTATTTCCATATCACAAACTTTTTTCAAGGAATTTTGCCACAACAATCACCCCGATAAAACTCAGTAAGCCGTAAACTACAGCCACATCAAGGTAGATAAGCCGGTTGGCGAAATAGGATATCAGGGCAATCAGCCCGATGGACGCAATGGTCATTACATCAAAGGCAATCACGCGATCGGCGGTATTGGGACCTTTGATGAAACGGTAGAGCGAAAGCAGTACCGAAAGCAGGATCAGTACCACGCTGATAGTAAGAATTGTGTTAACCATAAATCACCTCCAGGTATTTTTCGAATTTCTGAACGATCTCTTTCGTAGCTGCCTCAACATCCTTATCTTGTACATCGATCCAGTGGATGTAGAGGTACTTCTTCTCGATGGCCAGAGTAAAGGTACCAGGCGTAAGTGTGATGGAATTGGCCAGAATCATCCGGGCCATTTTTGATTTCAGTTTGGTCTTTACCTTCACAATCCCGGGGTTGATGGGAAGCTTTGGAGAAATCACCCGGCGGGTAACATCCAGGTTCGCTTTCACCAACTCAAACGCAAAAACGAAGAGATAAATGAAGGTGTAAAGAAACGCTTTGGGGGTAAGCCGCATATCGGCAAACACGTCACAACGCGCGCAGAAAAACATCGGAATAATCAACGAAACGATTAAACCGGTGACGATAATGGGCGTCGTAAAAGTGCCGTTCAGCAACAACCAAAATCCAAACAGAATCACGAAAGAAATTCCTATGTTCTTAACATTCATTGGTTTGTTGTTTTATTTAATAACCTAAATATCTTGATGTAATAATACCTACATATATGGATGCTTATAGGAAATCGAATATGACATTCAGAAAGTCAAAAAACCAAACATACATATGTTGAAATAGCCTTGTGTACATCTGTAAATAGATGTATGTTTACGCGCGAATTATCACATGAAACGGAGTAATTGTAAGGAGCTGAATGATTGACAATAGCACAAAAACATCATGCCTTTTATGCCAGAATAAATCAGCCTGTTTTGAAAAATTATCGGAAGAAGAGTTGCTTTCGGTAGATGAAAGAAGGGTTGAATTGCACTACCGCAAAGGGGAAGTTATCGCTAAACAGGGCTCGTTTGTCACCCATATATTGTTCCTAAAAAAGGGACTCACTAAAATCTATCGCGAAATCGACAAAGACAACAACCTCATTCTGAACTTCTATCCGAGTGGCAAACTGATGGGGCTTTCGTCATTGTACATGAACAGTATTCTGCAGTTCTCGATTGCAGCAGTGGAAGATTCAGTGATTTGTGCCATGGACATCCATATTTTTGAGAAGTTCGTGCGCCAAAACGGGCAATTTGCAGCTTCCATCATTCATGGCATCAACCAGCATTTTGCTCACCGTACCGAAAAATTGGTATCGTTGACACAGAAACAGATGAACGGTCGTCTGGCTGAAGCATTTCTGTTTTTCGCCGATCAGCTGTACAGAAGTGATTCGTTTCATCTCTCGCTTACGCGGAAAGATATCGCTGAATTTACAGGAATGTCCGTAATGAGTGTGGTACGGGGAATCAAGGACTTTAAGGAGAACGGAATTCTCGAAGACAACAACGGCGACATCACCTTGCTGAAACGCGACATGCTGGAAAAAATCAGTCAGACCGGTTAATCCGCTATTTCCACGACTTTTTAATAATTAAATCGAAACCCGAGTTGGTCGTCTGGTTGGTTGCCTGCAGGTACAACCAGCGCAGAATTTGGTATTCCAGGGTAATCTTCTCCGGAGCTATGATTTTGGTCTTCTTATCGAGAGCAAAAGTCCGCTGATATCCCAGGTACAGGTTCTTGGTAATGTATTTTCCAACGGTAACGCTGCTCGACGACCAGTCCTCGCCTCCGGAAATCTCCAGCACATCGAGGTTGAGTGTCGACTGCAGCGCATCTTTCAACACCGACGACACCTGTCCGAGCGCCAAATTCTTTGCTACACCGGATGCACTGTTCACGCTCGAATTCTGCGCTGAAGTAAGTTGATTGGAAGAACGTCCAAACAGAATATACGACAGGGCATCCTGTTCGGTAATTTGCTGACCATCGAGACGAAACTCAAAGTTTGGTTCAAGCGCTCTTCCGGTTATGTGCAGGGTAATTTTCCTCAGCTGCTTCTCGACATCGCGGAAGGAATAGGCAATGGTAAAATCAACCATCGGGTTAATTTCATCGCTTCCCGTAAAGGTTAAGCTGCCTGATTCAAAATCGAATCGTTTGCCATACATCTTATAAAACCCACGCTGCACATTCAATGTACCGAAAAGATCAACCGGTTTTCCTTCCTTCACTGCACGTAAATCTCCTTTCAGCTCAAAGTTCATGTCCTTGCCTTTGATCCAGAAGTTTCCGGGAATGCGAACCGTAAAAGTTCCACTCAGTTGACGATAAAAATCAACTGACTGGAAAGCTGAAATCGTATCATTTACAGTCACCTGTTTCTTACCTGTTGTATCAGTTGCGGACGCATCGTTTATGGCCTGCACTAACAACGGCGGATTTGGATCGTTCGATTTTACCGCCATCCTGGCTCGCAGGGCATCTGCATTCAAATGTGCCTCTTCAACAGTCAGATTTCCCGAGAATTTGGGCTGCCGCGGAGTTCCCTCCAAAAGCATATTTGTATTGATAACCGCATCCAGCAAGTCGGAATTGGCCACAGTAAAATTTCTTCCACTGATATTCAGATGAATGAATTCCGGCTCAGCACTCAACTGCGATTTCAGCTTCATATAACCGTGCATTCCCAGGTATCCCTTCCCGGATCTCATCCCAAGGGTATCGATAGAAAACCGGTTTCCCTGAAGTCCGCTTCGTAGTGTGATATTTCGATAGCTCAATCCATACTCTTTGTCGTCAAATTGCCCGTTGTCCAGATATACGTGCCCACCGATTTTGACATCGTCGATGGTATTCGAGAGCTGCACATTGGCCGAAAACAGTCCGCCCACTTTCATGCCCTGTTGAGCAATAAACCGGTTAAAACGGGCTAATTCCAAACTATCTATCCGTAAATAACCATGTACCGGTTCGGTTTTCCGAAGCAGGTAAATGCTGTCAGCAAATGAAAGATGTAATGGAAGGTCCAACTCCGCAGTCAGGAGAGAATCCTTTTCACCCAACACACCTAACTGCAATTTCATCCTCTCATCCCGGAAATTCACGTCAGCTGCAATCTGTTTCAGACTGATGGTGTCGAGCGCAGGCTTCTGTATATCCAGAAACCCCTGTATTTCCGGTTTAGTGCCACTACCAGTCAACCGGATTCCGGACGAAACAATTCCTTTTAAGTTTTCAGGAACTCCTTTGAAAGGAGGAATTTGCGACAAATCGACATTATCGAGAGACAGGTTTAAATCTTCATTACCATGAAAAGCGAAACGGCCATCCAGAGCGACTTTTTGCTTCGCCGACGCCAATTCCAGGTTCCTCACCACAATGGAATCACCCGACGGAATAACCGAAGTCGAATCGCTTCCACCGTTCCATTCCGAGTGGATCAAATTCAAATGGAGTCGTTTCAAATCAATCCGGAGAGCATCTTTAAAAAATACGTTTGCAGCCAGATTTGCCTTCAGTGAATCATTCATCACCAAATCAACCTGATTGTCCAGGCATCCATCTTTGAATTGGGTCTTCAGCCCCAACGACTGCATAGCGATGCCGTTGATATCCATTGAACCTGCCTGCAAATTGGCTTCCCCTCGGTAAAGACTATCCTGAAGTAATGCCTGAATTTTTCCGGTAACGGAGCCCACTGTAATAGAATCATAACGGAGATGTTGCAAATCGATGTTTCCGGCAAGCCGGAGCGAATCAGCCGGGCCGGTTACTCTTCCCGAAATCTTACCCGTCATTTTCGATGGCGGCAATCCGAGTGGTTTGGCCAGACTATTAATATCACGAGCCTGAACAGTTAATGAAAAATCGTTGCCCGAGTGAATGTTCCCCTTCCCTCTCGCAAACAGATGAAAGGCCGGAACCTCGAAGAGCAGACTATCCAATCGGTAATCGCCTGCATCGTAACGCATCCGGGTATGGAAATCCGTCACCTGTTGCCCCAGCAGAATCGTATTGTTTGAGCGTATTTCTGCCTGTGCTTTCAAATCATTCAGTTTCATTCCCGAGCCCTTCAACCGAAGATCCAGATTCACATCTGACTTCAATGAATTTTTCGGCAGGAAATCGGCCAGATCCACATGCCTCAACCGGGCGTTGATTTGATAAGCAGGATGGGTAAACAACTGTTCAAGGTGAGCTGTACTCTCCATCTTTCCAAGCCATGCATCCGCATTCAGACGGGCGTCTACATTCCCGGCTCGTTTGTCCAGGTTCACTGAGAAATTTTTCACGGTATAACCGGAATAGCGGGCATCATTCAATTGTCCATCCAGCTTGACACGATTGGTTTTCAGGTCAAAGCCATCACCATCAACGGCAAATCGTCCGGAAATCAATGAGGTTAAAGCGCTATCTCCCGTCCAGGTTGCTGCATTGATACTGTCGATGTTTAAGTGAAAATTATATTGCGGATTCGTGCGCAAATCTTTGAACCATCCCTCAAGGGCAAGGCGCTGTTGTGCCTCGTGAACCTCGAGTTTCATCTGGTTTTGCTGCATACCTCCTTTCAGCGAAAGCTGAATATTAGGTTTGCCGTAAAGTGGTTGTTTAATGAAAGGTTGCAAATCGGCCAAATCGAGGGGCTGAAAAGCCAGCTGCAAATCAGCTAAATTGAGTGAATCGAGCGGCAGTATTCCGTTACTGGTCATCTGCGAACGCGCAGTTTGAAAGCGCAGATCGCTCCACTTCAACCGACGTTTCATCATCTCCAGCTTTCCCGTCAGGCTGTCGATAACTGCATCTGGTTGTTGCGTTTGCAGGTGAAACTGCTTTAGATTTAGCATCAGGTCTTCCGGTTCGAACCGGAAAGATAATGCTAAGCTGAGTGCCAATTTGCGCGGAATAATCGCGGCGGTATCAATCGGGACGACCGTTCCCAGAAAGTCTTTCAGACGAAAGTCGGATATGTTGAACTTCCAACTACTTCGTTTTTTGGATGTCGAATCCGGCTGCACTTTTGTGGTATCCGCCGGAAGAATGTACTCCAGGTTCCAGGTCGAGTCTTTTTCCTGGACAGCAAAAACACGAAGTTGTTCCAGCCCAACATAGTCAACGTTCACGTTTTTTCTAAGGACAGATGCCAGAGAATATTTTACTTCCAGCTTTTGAAAAGCCAACAATGTTGTATCATTCCGCGAAAGCGAGAAATTCTTCAGGTAAAAATCACCCAACAGGTTTCCCCGGATGGAATCGAGTTTCACTTCAGCATGCATCATCTCACTCCCTTTCGACGATACGACGGATGCCAGCCATTGATTCAGCATCCCGGTACGGAGCATCAACAGCACAGCGAGAATCAGAATGATGATTCCGCCAACCAGCCAGCTTACTATTTTGATGATTCTCCTTACCATACTAAAATGCCTGTCCGATAGAAATGAAAAACTGCGTTCGAAACTTATTCTCAAACACCGGTGTCGCTAAATCCAACCGAATCGGGCCGATAGGCGTCTTCACCCGAACTCCCAACCCAACATCATATTTAAGACGTTCCAAGTTGTAGTTAAATGCTTTGGGCCAGACATTTCCAAAATCCATGAAAGCGGCTCCTCCAAAAATTTCGTATACCGGGAAACGAACTTCAGCGCTTCCTTCCAGCACACTGTTACCACCGATGGGCACCCCGTTCTCGTTTACCGGTGAAACCTGATTCCGGCCCCAACCTCTCAGTGAGTTCGCACCTCCAAGCAAAAAACGGTCTTCCAACGGACTTTGCCTGTCTCCCTTTATCGGTCGAATGACACCGGCCCGCAACCGGGCCGCAAAAACCCAATTCACGTTGAACGGAATATAGTGCCGGACGTCTGATTCTACTTTGATGTAGTGATATTTCGACTGAAAACCAACGCCCATGTACGTCACGTACGTGTCAAGCTTCCAGCCGTCGGTCGGATCGAAAACGTCGTTGGTTGTATTTCGGCTAACACCTACGGTGATTCCTGATTTATTGTGAATCGAATCCTGCGGATTGACCGTTGAATCGATTGCTGCCGCAGCTTTATTGGTCAGCCGGTCTTTTTCGAGCGAATACATCAAATAGCCGGCAGTACCGGAAGAAAATGTTTGCTGAAATGTGACGCCGGTTCCCAGTCGGTCGACTTCGAAACCGGTTTCATTCTCCCGGATATAAAACGGGTTCAGGATAAAATCGAGATTATCGCGAAAAATATCAGGCTGAATGAACTTAGTGTCAAAACTGAACGGGAGAAAATGAGAGTGCTTCCCATTGAAAATCAATCGCCGGGCACCACCCAGAAAATGTAAACGGGTAACTTCAGCCGATACCCGAACGCGGTCTTCTGTACCATATCCCACACCAGCCTGCAACGACCAACGCGGCTTTTCCTTCAGATAAACAGTAATCGGAATATTATCGCCCTGAATGCTATCGGTCTGTGCGCGCACAACCACATAGCTAAACAACTCGGTATTGAAAAGCTTTTGTTGTGTTAGCTGTAGCTGCTTTTGCGAAAAGCGGTCTCCCGGAGAAAACCGGAGTTTGTTACGGATAAACTTCACCGGAACCAAAGAATCACCATTAAAGGTTACTTTACCGAACCACGCTTTTGGGCCCGGCTTTACCTGAAACTGCAAATCGACTGAATGTGCCGAAGTATCGACCTGAATATCACGTTTGACATTCACCAGTGGAAAACCTTTATTGGTATAAGCACTGGTCAGTTTGTCTTCTGACTGATAAACATCTTGATCGACAAAGCGTTTTCCCACCTTCACCGGGAACTTCTTCTTTGCCTCGTTTACAATCGTTGAATCCAGGCGTAACGTGTCATCGTGTATATTTATCCGGTTAACGAGGTAAGGTCTTCCCTCTTTGATATGAATCAAAACAGAAATTCGTCTGCCCACGCGGTTTGAATCGAGGGAATAATGAATCGCCGGATGCAAAAAACCATTCCGCTGATAGTAGCTTTTCAACCGATCGATATCGTTGTCCAACGTATATTTAGAGAAAGTCGGACCCGGCTTCCAGAATTGTAACTTATCGAGAAATGTAGGGCTTTCCGTATTCATCTGTCCGGCGAGGTCTTCGTCGCTCAACGTGGCATTTCCTTCGAATACCACCTTCTTAATCACCGGTTTCTTTTGAGCGAATGACTCAAACGGCAAGAGAAGAATAAACGCCAATAAAATAATCCTGAAGACTCCCGGCATATAAGTGATTTTGATCGATTTCGAAAGAGTGAACCAATCGCTGAAGTGAAGACAGTGAAACACTGCTGTAATCACCCATTTTAAACGGTTGAAACACTAATTTAGTTCAAAAAGTGCCAATCAGGAAATGGGCTTGAGAAGACTTGCGGAAAAATGAATGATGGAGTCAAAACCAGCACAAAAAAAGAGCCGCCTCAAAATGAGACAGCTCCTTGTTCGTATTATCGTCGAATTTTTACAACTCCAAATCAACGTTATACAACTCATTCCATGGTAACCCATGTTGGTTCAGTTCTTCCAGGAACGGATCCGGATCGAATTGCTCAACGTTGTAGACGCCGGGCTTTTTCCATTTTTCCTGCATAAACATCATCGCGCCAATCATCGCCGGAACACCCGTGGTATAACTAACAGCCTGCATCCCAGTTTCCTTGTAAGCTGCTTCGTGGCTACAATTATTGTAAATGTAATAAGTCTGCTCCTTGCCGTCTTTCAATCCGCGGATGCGACAACCGATGGAGGTTTCTCCATGGTAGTTTTCACCCAAATCACCCGGATCGGGCAATACAGCTTTCAGGAACTGAATCGGGACAATCTCCTTCCCTTCGTACATGATGGGCTCAATACCAGCCATACCGATATTCTGAATCACCCTCAGGTGAGTCAGGTATTCCTGTCCAAAGGTCATCCAGAAGCGAGCCCGTTTGATGGTCGGGAAATTTTTCACCAACGATTCCAGCTCTTCATGGTAAATCAAATAGGATTCTTTCGGGCCAATATTCGGATAATTCAACGGCTTATGAATTTCGTGTGGTTCGGTCAACTGCCAATCGTCATTCTCCCAGTATTTTCCTTTCTGGGTCACCTCACGAATATTGATTTCGGGATTGAAATTAGTAGCAAACGCTTTCCCGTGATCGCCGGCGTTACAATCGACAATGTCGAGATACTGGATTTCATCGAACACGTTTTTAGCCGCATGCGCAGTGAAGATACTCGTCACACCCGGATCGAAACCGCATCCCAAAATAGCAGTCAGTCCCGCTTCCTTGAAACGATCGTGATAAGCCCACTGCCATTTATACTCGAATTTGGCTTCATCCTTTGGCTCATAATTGGCGGTATCGAGATAGGAAACACCCGTTTCGAGACAGGCATCCATGATCGTCAAATCCTGGTAAGGAAGAGCGACGTTTACCACCAAATCGGGCTGAAACGAACGAATCAGTTTCACCAGTTGCGGTACACTGTCAGCATCCACCTGAGCCGTTTGGATCCGGTTTCCACCAATTTTTTCAGCAATCGCATCACATTTAGATTTGGTGCGGCTTGCCAGCATAATTTCCGAAAATACCTTTGGAAGTCCGGCCATTTTGTGAGCAACCACTGTTCCTACACCTCCGGCACCAATGATCAACACTTTACCCATCAAAAATATCTGTTTATTCAGGTTCAACAATTCTAAAACAGCGCAAAGTACGCATTTTTTCAAGGCAAAAAGATAGGGAATTAAAAACAAGAATGAAACCGTAATAATTGGAACATCGACAGAAAATTGAATAAACAAAGAAAGGCAACTGTCACGATTATTACCAGACAGTTACAATTTGTTAAATAGTCACTGAATTTTAATCAGTTGAAATATCATATAATCGAAAAAGTTACGTTGTAATGAAACATACCCTTTGAAGTTAGTACGTAATTTATGGATGTAGGTGTGAGCAAAATGTTAGAAGAATGGAAAAATTTCCTGGATCATTCCCGTGACCCTGAGTTCCTGTTAACCAGTCGCGGAGAGTTGGTCTATTGCTCTCCGTCTGCCTTTCAAATTGCGAATCTACGTTCGTTTGATTTACCGGCAACGGCCGACAACTGGCTGCAACTTATCCATCGTTCAGAGCGTGAAATCTTGCTATCGAAAGTTAAAAGCGCTTTTGAGACTACTTATGTTCCCATTCCGAAAACTATAACAATCACCAACTCCAAAGGGGACACCGAGAAATATTTTGCTGTTTCCCAGCTCATCTCATCAGCCGATGCTGATATGAATTTGCTGCGGGTCACCTTGCGGGAAGATAAAACCCGGCAAAACCAATCGGATGAAAAGCAAGAACTGCTGGATAAAATTATCGAACTGGTCAACGGCGACACTTCCCTCGACAGAAAATTAAATGAATTTCTCCGCCTGACGTGTCCTCAACCGAATATCAAAAATCTCTTCATATACTTTAATCGAAAGGATACTGACACCCCGGTTTATACCTGCGCGTCGGAAAAAGAGCAGTTTCAGATTGTGACAGAGCAAAACAGAGCGTTCATCAATATCTGGAACGAGTTGCTATATCACCTGGAGCCGGCAAAAGACAAACTCCATGTCCAACGCCAGGAATTGCCGGAAAACATTGCTTCCAGGTTAAAGGACAAGGGGATTGACGAACTTTACATTTTCCCTATTGTACCACAAAACAACGTGGCTGCCTACCTGGGGATTATACCGGATAAATCGCTCACTTTCGAAGAATCACTTTGGGAAGAAATCAGTCGCGTGCTTTCACTAGCGTGGTTAATAGACAACAAGCGGAAGCGACTTATTCATTATAAAGAGAAACTGGATTGGCTGCTGGACACTTCCGGACAGTGGTATTGGGAATTCAATCCGTCTAAATCAAAGTTTGTCATCGACAGGCACTGGATGATAAAGTGCGGTTATACACAGAATCATTGGCCGAAAGAAGAGTTTATCCGCTATGTCCATCCCAACGACCGCGATGCATTCGTCAGTCAGTTGGACGTTGCTTCCGAAACCCGGAACCAGGTTTTCGAAACCGAGTTCCGCTTTCAAAAATCGAACGGAGAATACCAGGCAATTTCCTGCAAGGGGAAAACCATGTTCAGTCACCACTCGGGTCGCCCCCGGATTGTGGGCGTATTAAACGAAGTTATTCCGTTGGAAACTATACAGGAACGCTTTGAGCAGGTTTTTCAACTCAGTCCATCCTATATGGTCATAACACAAATGGCCACCGGGACTATCGTCGATGTCAACCAACGCTTTCTCGACCTTATTAGGAAAAAGAAAGAGGAAATAGTGGGTACCGACTTTTTTAAACTGGGATTCATTTCGAAGGAAACCCGCGAAAATATTCGGGAAAAACTACTGCGAGAGAAAAAGGTTATCAATGAAGAGATTACCATCGAAGTTGGAGAGCAAAAAAGATTTGGGTTGTATAGTGCTTCAATCTTCATGAGCGATGGAGAAATGCTGGTACTTTCTTCTGTCCAGGACTTTACCGAACAAAAAAACACGAGCAATGAACTCAAACAACACCGGGAAAACCTGAATGAATTAATACAACACAGAACCGTTGAACTGAACAAAAGCAAACTTTATTACGAAACGCTCATACAGGAGATGACTGACTACATTTGTCACTCTCTCCCCGATACTACGATACTGTTTGTCAACGATGCCTATTGCCGGTACCTCGGTCAGCGCCGGGAAAACCTGATAGGAAAACGGTGGATCAACTTTATCCCAGATGCTTCACAGGATTACATCCATGAACAAATCAGAATAATTACAGAAACCCAAAAGGTCCACACATTCGAAATCAATGTACCGGCAAGGAATGGGAAACCGGAAACCTGGGTGCAGTGGATCAACGTCCCGATTCGGAATGAGAATGGTGAAATCACCGAGATTCAGTCCAGTGGTCGTGACATCACCAACATCAAACTGATACAAGCCGAATTAAATGAAGCCAAAGAGAAAGCTGAAGCATCTGGAAGGCTCAAATCAGCATTTCTGGCCAACATCTCGCATGAAATCCGCACGCCGATGAATGTGATCCTCGGCTTCACCAATCTACTTATAGACAACGATCTGAACGAAGAGGAACGCGAAGAATTTGCGGGTCACATCACCAATAATGCCAACTTATTGCTCCGAGTGCTGGACAACATCCTGGAAATTTCACGAATAGAAGCCGGATCTACCGCAATTGAGAAAGCTCCGTGCGATATCAATAAAATGCTGGAAAATCTTTGCCAGGAATATGAAAACCTGGCGCAACCGGGCGTAAAAATATATAACCGTCCGGCACTCAAAGGCCCTTTCTCGTACATGACCGACAAAAGACGAATGAAGCAGTTGCTCACTAATTTAATGGATAACGCGGTCAAATTTACCAGTGAAGGTCATATCGAATGTGGATACAAACTACATCCAAGTAATCATAATTTCGACGAAATAGAGTTTTACATTAAAGATACCGGGATAGGTGTCCCTCCCGACATGATTCCTGTAATCTTTGAACCATTTCGGCAAGCCGACGACGGCCTTAGCAGGCAATTTGGAGGGACCGGACTGGGACTATCCATCGCTAAGAAATTAGCTGAGCTATTGGGCGGAACCATGAATGTCGATTCTGTTCCGGGCAATCAAACAATTTTTTCCGTTACTTTTCCGTTTCAACCTTCCAATCAGGAAACAACAAAAAAGATGATACATAATACTGCCGACAATAAGTATCACTTTGTGCCCGACTGGCAACAGCACAAAGTATTAATTGTGGAAGATGTGGAGTCGAATTACCAATACATTTACAGTGTTCTTGGTAAAACCGGAATCCAAATTGTCTGGGCTTCTGATGGCAAAGAAGCAATTGAATATTACAAACAGAATCCGGATATCGACATGATTCTGATGGACATCAAACTTCCGATTATGAACGGTCTTGATGCAACGCAAAAGCTTAAAAGACTAAATCCCGACATACCGGTGATTGCCGTTACAGCCTATGCCATGGCCGAGGACAAGGAGAAGTGCCTGGAAGCCGGTTGCGATGATTTCATTGTCAAGCCCGTCAACCGCTTTGAATTGTTGGCCAAGATTGAAAATCACTTCGAATCTCTGGAATCATAACCGGCGTTTGCAGTGTTGAAAACCTAAAAATAATCAAATAAAGAGTTGACCTAAACCAAAACAAGACAACCTAAAGGCATCCGAATGGCGTGGTATACTCAAAGCTTTTGATCGAGGAAAAAGTGCTTTATTTCAAAAACACTGAAAATAAACGTTATATTTGCACTGATTCTGATTTGAGATTAAGCGCACATATACTAATTCCACTTTCGCATTAGTTATTCACTGCTCTTTTTAAGATCCCGTTTCGGTACCGTTTTGCACGATCCAGCAGTAGCCTGCTGGAGACCGATCAATTTAACGAACCGAATTTCAGTAATCAACATACATCTGATGATTCCGTGTAACGGAAAAGACTTGTGAAACAAAGTCAGCTTTTACAATCGGAATACAACTAACCGAATTATTCGGCATTACGAAAGGAAAATACAAACAGTCAGGTATATTATCAATTAAATTTATTTATGGGTAGATCACAAGAAACTTTCAACAAAAAAGAAGTACGAAACAAAAAAGAGAAGAAGAGAAAAGAGAAAGAAGCACGTAGGCAAGCCAGAAAAGACAATGACAAGAAAAGCAGCCTCGACGATATGATTGCTTACGTTGATGAAAACGGTATGATTACGGATACCCCTCCGGATCCGGACAAGAAAACCAAGACAAAAGCCGAAGACATTGAGATCAGCATTCCTAAGAAAGAGGAAATGGAACAGCTCGATCCGATCAGGAAAGGAAAAGTGACCTATTACAACGATTCCAAAGGTTATGGTTTTATCAGGGATACCGAAACACAGGAGAGTGTATTTGTCCATGTAAACAATGCACTGGACGAGATCAATGAAGGCAGCAAAGTTACCTTCGAAGTAGAACCTGGCCCTAAAGGTCCGGTTGCCGTCAGGGTAAAATTGCTCGATCAGTAATTTACCGTAGCACGCGTTAGTTGGAACAAAGCACTATGGCTGGTTCACTGACTGTTTCCCGGCAAATAACTTCGTTTCTGACAACAGGAGACAACAAAACAACTTCAAAAAATAAGCCGTCACCCGAAAGACAATTCGTACCAGGTGACGGCATTTTTTTTCGCTAAACCTGACTGTTCCCGGTTTGCCAAATTACAAAGCCCACTTATTTCAGTCGAAAGCGAACTTTCCGTAAATTTCCTCGTAATATTTTTCACGATTGGAAACGTTGTTCAATGGAAAAACAAGAGATTGCTGCGGCCCGACTAAAAAATCAACAAATCACTTCACCAACTGAGACATCTCCCTCTGAGATAGTGAAATGGCTTGGAGCCATCCAGGCACAGGATCTGCCCATGGCATTATGGGCTATCGGGCTAAGAACATTTGATTCAACTCATGATTCGGTACGAGAAGCATTCAACAAAGGAGAAATAATCCGCACTCACCTGATGCGTCCAACCTGGCATTGCGTTTCAGCTGACGACATATACTGGATGCTTGAGTTGACCGGTCCTCAAATAAAAACAGCACTCAATGGACGCCACAAATCTTTAGGCATAACCGATGGAGTGCTGAAGAAAGCGAAGAACATCTTCATCAAACATCTGGAGAAAAACGGCCCGTCGTCCCGCACCGAACTGGTGTCTCTGCTGGAGAATGCAGGCATTCCGAACGAAGATAACCGTGCAGCACACCTCCTGATCCATGCTGAGCTGGATGCAATTATCTGCAGCGGTCCCCTGAAAGGTAACAAGCAAACCTATTCTTTGCTGGAAGAAAGGGTTCCCAATAAAAAGAGACTTTCGTACGAAGAAGCTTTATCAGAACTTGCCATTAGATATTTTACCAGCCACGGCCCGGCAACGTTGGATGATTTCGTTTGGTGGTCAGGATTGAAAAAGAACCAGGCAAGTCTCGCACTTGAATTGAGTAAAGGCCAATTACATTCAGCAACAATCCATTCGAAGGATTACTGGTTTTCCCAAAATCAGACGTTTTCCCAACCCGACAACGAATCTGTTTTTCTCCTTCCTGCATTCGATGAATTCATTATCAGCTATCGCGACCGAAGTGCCGTCATCCCTTCAGAACATTATAAAAAGGCCATTTCCCGAAACGGCTTATTCTGGCCTGTGATTGTAGTAAACGGACAAGTGGAAGGTTTATGGAAAAGGACGATTAAGAGAAACAGCATCGACATCGCAACCGATTTCTTTCAGCCAGTCAACCAATTTGTTATGTCACAAACAGAGAAACATAAACTAGCTTTAGCTGATTTTATCGGAAAAGAAATGAACAGCTAAACGATTTTTTTACACTACCCATCTTAAAATTCAAGAAGCTGAAAAACTTTATTTATAAAGGAGTTGTTTTTTCATCAGGAGACCTGCCTACCCCCACGCTGACCGAAAATTAACATTCAGTACTAATTAAAATTCAACGAGATGAAGAAAATTCTTTTTTTAACCGGTGATTTCGCAGAGGATTACGAAACCATGGTCCCTTTCCAAATGCTAGTCATGGTAGGATATGAAGTTCACGCTGTTTGCCCCGGCAAGAAAAAGGGCGAAACGGTTAAAACAGCCATCCACGATTTCGAAGGCGACCAAACCTATTCAGAGAAACCCGGACACAATTTCGCCCTGAATTACAGTTTCAAAGATGTTAAGGCTGAACAGTACGATGGATTGGTAATTGCCGGAGGAAGAGCCCCGGAATACCTGCGCTTGAATAAAGATCTGCTGGAAGTTGTGAAGCATTTCTTTACCACTGACAAACCCGTAGCTGCCATCTGCCACGGAGCTCAGATTTTAACAGCTGCCAATGTTGTAAAAGGAAGAAAGCTGACTTGCTATCCGGCCGTTGGCCCCGAAGTAAATCTGGCAGGGGGAGAATACCAGGACATCCCGGTAACCGATGCTTACGTCGATGGTAATCTGGTCACATCGCCGGCATGGCCCGGTCACCCGGCATTCATCCGCGAGTTTTTGAAAGTAATGGGCGCGAAGATTGAAATCTAAACCGCTCAACATAATAAATTTGAGAGGAGACCGGTGAGATTAGGTGGTTCTTGCCGGTCTTGTCATTCCCCGGAAATAAATCAATGCCGGACATTGCCTATCTTTGAGCCGGTAATTAAAATAGAATGTTATGTTTGTTGCAGTCTTAACATACAAAGTGGCAATTGAGGGGGTGGAAAAACACCTCAACGAACATGTTGAATTTCTGAAAGAACAATACGAGGCAGGAAATTTCATTGCTTCCGGAAGAAAGGTACCACGTACCGGTGGAGTTATTCTCTCCAATATGGACTCAAAAGAAGAACTTGAAAAGATACTGTCGCAGGATCCATTCCATATCAATGATGTCGCTGACTACGAAATCATCGAGTTTGTTCCTACCATGACCAGCAAAGAACTTAATTTCTTAAAAGTTGAGATGTAATCCCTAATCGCATCATTGTTTTCCACTCCGAAAAGCATAATTTTGTGCCAAATTTCACCAAATGCAAATACTGTCTCCCAACGAATTTCTTGACAAAGCAGAAAGTATACCTGTGATTGATGTTCGCTCTCCGGCTGAATACAAAGAAGGTCATATTCCTGGAGCGATGAACATCGCCCTCTTTTCAAATGAAGAGCGGGCAGAAATCGGGACGATATACAAGCAACAGGGAAGACTTGAGGCTATTGAACGTGGACTGGATATTATTGGCCCAAAGATGTCCGGGTTTGTGAAAGAGGCTCAATCGTTGGCGGGTAATGGCGAATTGTTGGTTCATTGCTGGCGCGGAGGTATGCGTTCAGAAAGTATGGCCTGGCTGTTTGAGCGTGTCGGCATCCGGTGCTTCACGCTGAAAGGAGGCTACAAGGCCTACCGCAATTTACTGCTGGAAGAATTCGCTTCAATTCCAAACTTAATTGTATTGGAAGGATTTACCGGTAGTGGAAAAACGGAGGTTATACAGGAACTGGCCCGTCAGGGAGAGCAGATTCTTGATCTGGAAGGGTTGGCCAACCATCGGGGTTCGGTTTTTGGCGGTGTTGGACAAGGAGAGCAACCTTCTACTCAACAATTCCAAAACGATTTACTGGCAGCCTTGCGAAAACTCGATCGGGAAAAACGCATTTGGGTCGAGGGCGAAAGCAAAAGCATCGGGCATGTATTTCTGCCTGATCCCTTCTGGAAAGCAATGAATCAGGCCCGAATCATCGAAATAGAGGTTCCGGCGGAACAGCGTATTAAACGAGTTGTCAAAGACTACGGACAACTGGAAAGGTCCAGAATGACAGACGCCATTATGTCGTTGCATAAACGCCTGGGAGAAGAACGAACCAATCTCATTCTCGAGTCGTACCAAACGAATCAGTTGGAACAGGTAGCTGCGATGTTGCTCAACTACTACGATAAAGCCTACCGATACAGCCGGGATAAATATAAAAAGAGCTACGCAAGCATCGATTTGAGCGGAAAAGATATTCGTGAAGATGCCGCGAAACTGGTGAATAAAGCAAATGAATTAAAATTATAGAAGGAAAATGGAAAAAGGTTCAGATAACAAAATACCTGTCGAACCCCTTAGGCTCACTCAATATTCGCATGGAGCGGGATGTGGTTGCAAGATTTCTCCAAAGGTTCTTCGGAACATTTTAGCCGAGACGAAAACCGAAGTTGACGATCCCAATCTGTTGGTTGGCAACGGAACACTTGACGATGCGGCGGTGTATGCCATCGATGATGAAAAAGTGCTCATATCTACCACCGATTTCTTTACGCCTATCGTTGACGATCCCTACGATTTTGGCGGCATTGCATCGGTGAATGCGATCAGCGACATTTACGCCATGGGTGGCAAACCTTTGATGGCCATTGCCATTTTGGTTTGGCCGGTAGACAAGCTTCCTGCCGAAACAGCGGGCAAAGTTCTCGAAGGAGCCAAACGAGCCTGTGCACAAGCTGGTATTGCCATTGCCGGCGGTCACAGCATCGACGGCCCGGAGCCTGTCTTTGGATTGGCCGTAACCGGAATCGCTTCGCGTGACCACGTTAAAAAGAACAGTTCAGCGAAAGCCGGATGTGAACTGTACCTTACCAAACCATTGGGCGTTGGCATTTTAACGACTGCACAAAAACAAGGTCTTCTGAAAGAAGAAGATTTGGACGTCGCCCGCAACTCGATGATTACGCTGAACAAGATTGGTCAGGAACTGGGGGAATTGGAGGGAGTCACGGCCATTACCGACGTAACCGGATTTGGATTGCTGGGACACCTGTCAGAAATTTGTGAAGGAAGTAACCTCAGTGCCACTGTCGAACTGGCTAAAGTACCAATGCTGAATAATCTCGATTTCTATATCGAACATAAAACCTTCCCGGGAGGAACATTCCGGAATTTCGATAGCTACGGACACAAAATTTCGCCCCTGACGGAAGAACAAAAAGTAGTGCTGTGCGATCCTCAAACCAGCGGAGGACTTTTGGTAGCGGTTGATCCGGCCCACCGGGATAAATTCCACGAATTGACCGCACGATATGGAATGCAGCTGGAATCATTCGGTGTTTTAACCGAACCGAAGAAATTTGTTGTGGAGGTAAAATAGTGCGACAACCAGTTTGAATCAATCAGCAGCAGCCATTACCATCTGCCAATACGCCCGGATGATGATGGCTGTTGTATTCAAACTGCAATGTGACATGCTCGATGCCATATTCGTGATGCAGCAGTTCTTCGATTGTATGCCGTACTTCAATGGTTTGGCTGGTCGGAAGATCATTTTGCAGATTAACATGTGCTTCAAAATAGAGGCTGCCTTCCGATAGCGCCCACGAATGAAGGTGATGCACATTATTGATTTCCGGCAACGTTTCCAGTTTCTGCTTCGCTTCCACCAAATTAACTTCCGATGGCGTAAACTGCATCAGCACCGATGTCGACTCTTTCAGTAGACCAATGGTATGATACAGAATGTACAGGCTGATGATTACTGTCACCAACGGGTCAATCCAGTAAATCTGCCAAACCTCAATCACAATGGCACCAATAATAACAGCCAGCGAGGTAAGCGCATCGCCTAACAAATGCAAATAAGCAGCCCGAACATTGATGTTACTTCCTTTGTCTTTTTGCAGAAGAAGCACCGAAATGGTATTCGCTACCAATCCAATAATTCCCAGCCACAACATGATGCCACCATCTACAGGAGTCGTGTCAGCAAAGCGCTGAGCTGCTTCCACTATCAGGTAAACCGAAATAGCAATCAAGGCGACAGAATTAATGAACGCTGCTAATATTTCGCTTCGGCGAAAGCCAAACGTCTGACGGGGAGTACCCGGTTTTTTCCCAAGTCGGTAAGCAATCCAGGCAAGTAATACAGCCACACCATCGCTCAGGTTGTGCAATGCGTCCGAAATCAGCGCCAAACTGTTCGAAAGAATTCCTCCCACAATCTGAGCAGCTGTTATAAGAAAATTTAAGATAATCGTCAAAAAAAGCTTCTTTCCGGTCATATTATCAACCGAAGCGTGCTCGTGGTGGTGATGGCTATGATGATGTGAACTCATACGAATGCAAATTTAAAAAAACCCCGGTTCCATCGAACCGGGGTTGTAACCCTTAAAACACCAACGCAAAGGAAATCAATCAAGAATTAAACCAACTAACCTAACTTAACTAAACAAACCATAGAAAAAACTACTGTACTCATTCTCTGTAACGTAACGGGGGTGAAAAAGTTTATAGATTAGCATGAAATTTGCAACTGAGACCTAAAAATTTTTCCATGGCGAAAACTTCAACGAAAGTGAAAAACCGAGCTTGGGAAAACTTCAAAAGAACCATGCATAATCCTTCGATTTTTTCTATTTTCAGACAATTAAAACAAACTCAAACCTGAAATCCATGAAACAATTAAAACGACTGATTATTGCACTCCTTGTTATATTACCACTGATTGGCAAATCACAAAACGTAGTATTGAAAACTATCGACGATGTACGTTTTTCAAAAATGATACAAGGAGAACGTTTCGGTCTTCAGAATCTTTCATTGAAAGACATTCAGGGCTCTCCCTTTCTGAACGACCAGTTTGTAAAGGGGACCGTCGTCACAACCAAAGGAGACAAATACGTTGACGTACCAATACGATATGACCAATACCAGGATGAACTCCAGTTTGAGAAGAACGGAAAGCCAATGACATTTTCTCCAAAGAGTATCGTAAAAAGAGCCGAATTTGGTGACCGAACATTCACATATACCAGTTACCAGTTCACTGGTAATAAAACAAAAGAGGGATACTTCGAGATTTTGGCCGACGGTAATGTCAGACTCCTGGCACAGCACACCATCAAGTTCTTCGACAAAGAAAAGGAGAAACCCTACGTTGATCCAAAACCAGCCCGTTTTGACTGGCCGATGGAGGATTTTTATATCCAGGTAGGCGCTTTTCCCGCTCAACATGTCACCAAGAAAAAGAATTTGCTGGGAGCTTTCCCGAAACACAAGAAAGAAGTGGCAGAGTATTACAAATCCAACAAACTGTCGGCCAAAGATAAAGAGGATTTGATAAAGCTGGTTAATTATTACAATTCCTTGAACTAATACGCCCGATTAATGGACTATGTTCTTATCACTATCAGTGCCATCCTGATGTTGGTTGGCCTGATAGGTTGCATTCTGCCTGCATTACCCGGTCCCACTCTTTCCTATCTGGGCTTGGTTGTCCTCAGTTTCTCCGACAGGGTAACCTTTTCCACCCGGTTTTTCATCATCTGGGGAATTGTTGCCCTGGTGGTTACCATTCTCGACTATGTGATTCCTATCTGGGGAACCAAACGATTCGGCGGCAGTAAATACGGGGTCTGGGGCAGCATCATCGGACTGTTGGTTGGACTATTTTTCCCACCAATCGGATTCATTCTCGGTCCATTTGCCGGAGCCATCATCGGCGAAATGTACGCAGGAAAGCGCTCCAAAGAAATGTTTCGGGCAGGATTTGGTTCGTTCATCGGATTCCTGGTGGCCACTTTCATCAAAATTCTGATTTCAGGCACGATGTTTTTCCTGTTCTTTAAAGGACTTTTCTGGTCTTGAACAATTTTGACAGGTAAAAAACAAACGTCCAAATCCGGAAATTTCAGTTTATTTTGAACTATATCTCTCATTGTAACGTATATATAATAATACCCCCTTCAAAAATCCACGTTACAATATTCACTTATGAGAGGATTCATTTCATTTTACCGCAAGCGCATTCTCAGGATAACAGAGTTCCTGGTAATTTTTTTAATTGTTCCGATTTTGTTGTTTACAAAGGTCATCGACGTCTCCTTCTTCCCCATACTTCTTCTCGGAGCAATTATTTTTCTGATTCAACTCATCCGCGATCCCTCTTTTCGTCTTAAGCGACTATGGAACTGGGGAAAAGCCAGAAAATCTATCGGACGCATCTTTCTCTACTTTGTTCCGGTGGCTTTACTCATGACGTTGGTCGTCTATTTCTGGGAACCGGATCATCTATTTTACCTACCGAGAAACCACCCGTGGCTCTGGTTGGGATTGCTTGTTTCCTACCCGCTTTTCTCTGTCATTCCGCAAAACATAGCGTTCCGTGCTTTCTTTGTTCACCGTTACCGGAAACTGTTTCAGAGCAACAGTACCATTATTCTGGCCAGTGCGACCATGTTTGCCTTTGGGCACATCATCTTCCACAACTGGCTGGCGGTTATTCTTACGTTTATCGGCGGCATTCTCTTCACCAAACGATACATTGAAACCAAATCGCTGGTGGCCAGCGTTATTGAACATTCTCTTTACGGCGTATGGCTCTTCACCTGTGGACTAGGTATGTTCTTCACCCAACAAGGAATATAATCTCTGCCTAATCAAACTGGAACAAACTTCGGAATCCTTCTATTACAGCCAACTGACAGCCACCCGCATGTTCTGAAGCTTTATCAATAACTTGATTCCACCGTTCAGTTTGCTCTGAAGTTGGCTTTTGGTTTTTCATTCTCAAATGAACGGCTTCCGTTCCGGCTTCCGCCAGAAGAGATAAACTTTTGGATAGTGGTGCGACTTCCGCGATTCGCGAATGCGTCGCGAAAGCTGGTTGTAGTTTTGCGTGATTCGCCTCCCATCTCTCAAGCAGTACATTGATTTCCTGAAGATGCTGGTTATTTGCAGGTTCATTTACCCACTCCCGGGCAATTTGATTAAAATGGCGCGCAGGCAAACTTTCAGGCCAAACTGCATCAACAACGCGGTTAAGAGGAGTATTCACGGTGAGATTTTCGTACATCGCGAGTCGCTCATAATATTTGACCTCCTCCAATTGATCAGCTAAAACTTTCAATGGGTCGGCATATTCCGGTCCACCGATTTCTGCAATGAAAACCGGATAATCCGTATCATGAGTCAAACCTCTTTCTGTTAACTCTTCCGAAACAAACGGAAGCCGTCTGTACATATCATTCACATCAGAAGTCAACTCAGCCGGAGACCAAAGCTTTTCAGCGACAGCAGCCATACGAGGCCAGATCCGCGAATCAATCGTCCGGGCATTCACCAACTCACTCCACATGCAAGCTTCACCTCCAATGATACGCTGCTTCTCATCGTCATTCAACGGACGGATGCGCTCAAATGCTACCGGCTTTGTTCCGGCAATCTCCGGTCCTCCGATTTTGGTACCTGCCACATCGAGTCCCATAATGGCTACAGACATTCTTCCCGTAAGGGAATCATTCAGCAATGTTCCGATAAAATCGGCCTTCCCGTAGTCGGTGTCCATTGAAAACTTCAACTCTTTTCCATCAAATTCAGCCGTCTGAAATCCAATGGTGGCTCCCATCAACCTCATGAACCCACGCATATTTTCCGGTTCGCCAAACAACGCCAAAGTAGCCGGCAAATCGCTGGCTCCGGATTTCATCTTCAATTGAAGTTGCCAGGTTTGCCAGTGCACACTGTCCGGCTCAATATCAACAGCACCGGGCAGAATCTCCGGATCGACCTGGTAATGCTTCCCGGCCGGAAGTTTATGGTCGAGATACCAGCCGGCCGACAGAATCGCCCTTCCGCCTTTCTGTACGGCTTCGAAAAGCGACTTCTGGCTGCGCCAAGACTGTACAATCACATCGGAAGTCAAATCGGGATGAAGGATTTCGTCCCACCCCACCATCACTTTACCATGCTTCTTTACAATCCTGTTAACCCGATGATTGAAGTAAGCCTGCAAACCGTGGGCATCCACAATATCATTCTCATTCATGAAAGATTGAATAGCGGGATTGTTATTCCATTGCGTTGGTTCAACCTCATCTCCGCCGATGTGAAGATATTTCCCGGGGAACAGTCCGGCCATCTCTCCCAAAAACTGATCGAGAAACTGGTACACACTGTCTTTTGTGGGATCCATTACCGGATGAAGCACACCAAAAATGGTATCGCAAACATAAGGACCGGGAGCACTGGCCAGTTCGGGATAACCGACAAACCAACTGGTAGAATGTCCGGGTATATCAAATTCAGGAACAATGGTAATTCCCCGATCGGTTGCATACTGAATAATTTCCCGCATATCGTCCTGTGTATAAAAATTGCCGCCGGAGCCCATTTCATGTAACTTTGGAAACAGCTTGCTTTCAATGCGAAATCCCTGGTATTCGCTCAGGTGCAAATGGAGTACATTTAATTTCACTGCAGCCATAGCATCCAGATTGCGAAGAATGACCTCTTTGGGAATCCAATGCCGGCAAACATCAATCATCAGTCCCCGCCAGGCATAACGCGGTTTATCATCAATCTTACAGCCAAGCCAGATGTAATGTCCACCCTCTTTTACCGGCAGTTGTGACAAAGTCTCCAATCCATACAAAACTCCGGCAATTCCGCTTGCTTTAAGAATAATGCGGTTTGACTTGAACCGCAGAGAATATTCCTCACGATTCTTCAGCGGATCAGGCGAAAGCGCTTCTCCTCCACATTTAATTTCGAGCCGAATGGCGTGATTCTCCTCAACCTTTGCCTTTGTCACCCGCGCCAGACGTTGTCTGAAACGGGAAACCGCTCGTTCCAAAACCGGGTCGGAGTAATCGGTGAATACAACCGCAAACCCCATATCGGCCGGCACCGAGTGGCCTTTTATTTTTACTTCCGCCGGTAACGGCATTATCCTGAGAGAAGCCCGGACCGTATCTTTGATTGCTGGTTTTGGAAACATTCTGTAGTAAAGCATAATTCCACCGGTCACAATTATCAGAAGAACAACTGAGATGATGAGCAGCCATTTTTTACGCATAGTTCGGTTGTTTGGTTCGGTTAGGAAAAAGAACTCGATTTTAAACGCTATCTTTAACGAAAGTGTCCCTAAGTAGGAAAACATTTCGTTTCTGCAAGATAATAATCCATCTGAAAACAAACTGAATATGAATCAACTGATTGAAAAATTTGAACGATTCGTCATCTGGGCGATGCTGCTTCTTCTCGGAATCGTCGTCATCGTTTCGGTATTCGAGTTCGCTGTCCTGATTTTCAAAGTAATTTTTATCGAACCACATGAGAATGCTATTGCTTTCGACATCAATCATCTCGATTCAGTTTTTGGCTTATTCTTCAGCATCCTGATTGGACTCGAATTATTTGAAACAGTGAAAGTTTACCTGAAAGACAATATTTTCCACGCCGAGATTATCCTGCTCGTAGCTATCATTGCGGTTGCCCGGAAAGTCGTGTTGCTGGATTATTCAGATACTGAAGGCCTGACCATGCTGGGAATTGGTTTTATTATTCTGTCTCTGGCAACCGGCTATTATTTATTGAAGAAAGGGAACAGGATCAAAAATGAAAAGAATGATGTGTAAGTAGTGGGGCTGCAGGTGTGCACAGCCCCATATACTTGGTTAGGTCCGGAATGGATTTTTTCACCTAATCTTTTACCCAAATGGGAACATGAGATTAGGTCGCCCATATTTATTTATCCGGCTCCGAAGATAGAATAATTTTTACTTGGAACAATATTAAATATGAGCATTTTGGTCGCACTTATGCCTGATAAAAGTTACCACATCTTCCGGCGTGCTAGCTGCAACCACATCTCCTAAACGACTAAAAAACTGCACGTCCTGTTCATCCATGCATGCGAGAACAACAGGCTTTTTCATTTTGATAGCCATGCTCACTTCCGACGCTGTTCCGGGGCCTAGCCCGATAGCAACAACCACCTCCGACGAAAGCACGTTAACAGCATTTCTAGCGTGACCGATGCCGGTAAAAACAGGAATTTCGACATATTCCGACATCCCCTTTTTATCACTTCCCGGAAGGATACCAACGGTTAGACCGCCAGCTTTGGCAGCGCCTTTCATTGCGGCTTGCATGACTCCCTCCGCCCGGCCACCTGACAATACGACGTAACCAGCTTTAGCCAGAGCCGCACCGGTTGCTTCTGCGAAAGCACAGACTTCTTTTTCGGCCGATTCGCCGGGTCCCATAATTCCGATAATAGTTTTCACTGAGTTATTTTTTGATCCCGGGCAATACGAAAAGATTAAACGTCCAACAACGTCACATAATCCTTTAAAACCTGACTACCGGGTTCTTTTATTCTCTTTCCGAAATCTTCGAGCCAGGAAACCATGTCCCTCTCAACCGCCAGTGATTGCAATACAGGAAGAGCTTCCCGCATCATCAACGAAAGTCCGGGCATTCCCTTCGAAGCCAGGTAATCCTCTTCTGACTTATACAATGCACAATACATCGCCTTCAATTCGTTGATTCGACCGAAAGCTTCGCGCATGAAACCAGAATCACGCAATACGCGGAAATACTGATACAACATCTGCGGCTGCGATATGGCATACTGGTAGGAATGTTTCGTTGATGCTCCGTTAATCATATTAAAGGCCGCCTCGGCTTCCAGAACATGCTCCGACTTGGCATAGGCCATGGCCAGGTTGAACCAGTCGTGACGGGCATTGGCCAGCTTACAGGCTTTTTGAAAATAATTGATAGCCTGATCAAACCGCTTCAGTTTATACATCGCCATTCCGGCAACCTGTATAGCTTCCAGCCGAACCTCCTTGTTGGTCGATTTCAGCAACAGACGAATTTTTTTGTAAGCCTCTTCACGCTTGCCGTCGTGATACAACTGCCAGGCTTCCCTGATTTTTCGCTCGCGGTAACTCTTTCTTATATTTAACGGCATAGTAATCTTTTTTATTAAACAAAAACCTGGTCAGCTAAAGGGCTAATGAATTTCTAAGCGTGATTCGAGATATATTTGTCCAACACTTCCAACTTCATATTACGCTCCATATTGAACGTTCCCTGATCTTCTTCCAGCACCTCCCAGGTAATCTTCACTTTTCGGAAACAATTGGAGGCAACTTCCGGTTTTCCCAAATCATCATAAATCCAGCCAAGCTGATATAACATCTCCGACAGGATTTCCATTCCGGCAATACCGGGCTTCCAAAGCTCCTGAAGATTCTTTCGGAATTCATCGTCTGAAAAAGAGAGATAATAATCAGGATCGTTATCCAGCATGCCTTTCAACGAATCGGTCGCGTAATGCAGTGCTCTTTCTGATTCGCCTTTTTCGCGAAATCCCAGCAAAGCAGCAATTACCCGGCCCAGCTCTTCGAACTGGCGCAACAGAAAGTCTTTACGTTGGATGCCCATAGAGATGATATTTTATAACGAAAATAACGAATTTTAGCTACAGCGGACCACCAACCAGACTCGTCTTCTTGAATAAAAACTAAAATGAGAAACAGGAATCAGAAAACTGAGATTCCCAACTTGGTTGTAAAACGTTCCAGCGCCTCCATGGCCAGCACCGAATTGCCCGACACATCCAGTTCGGGACTCCAAACGGCAACACTCAGCAAGCCGGGAATGATGCCGACAATTCCGCCGCCTACGCCACTCTTACCAGGAAGTCCAACACGAAAAGCGAACTCACCGGCCTCGTCGTACAAACCGCAGGTGAGCATCAAAGAAGCCAAACGTTTAGAGCGGCTCTCATTCAGGATTTGCTCGCCCGAGTGAGGAACTATACCATGATTGGCCAAAAACAGCAGGCTGCGCGAAAGGTCGCGGCAACTCATCGACAGCGCACACTGGTGAAAATAAACATCCAGTAGCTGATCCACTTCGTGGTGAATATTCCCGAAACTTTTCATGTAGTAGGCCAACGCCCGATTCCGGTCACCGTGAATCCGCTCCGACTCCGCTACTTCAGCATCATAATCAATCGCGTCATTCAGCGTTAACATGCGCACAAACTCGAGCAGCGACTGGCGTGGATTGGGCAGAAAATCCATCAACATATCCGAGACCACGTGCGCCCCGGCATTGATAAACGGATTGCGGGGATAACCGCCGGTAGTTTCCAGCTGGGTAAGTGAGTTAAACGGTGTCCCGGAAGGCTCACGTCCAACTCGTTTCCATACCTCATCGCCTTTTTCGCGAAAAGCCATCACCAGCGTGAAAACCTTGGAGATACTCTGGATAGAAAACGGCACATCTGCATCACCGACTACATATTCCTGGCCGTTCAACAACGAAACCGACATGCCAAACTGCCGGGCTGGAACTTTAGCCAATGCCGGAATATAATCGGCTACGTTGCCCTTGCCATAAAACGGTTCTACTTCTTGGGCAATTTCGTTCAATATAGCCTGTAAATCGATGTGCGTCATAATATGCTAAATTAGCTGATTCACCATTCCCGTAAAGGATTTTCGTCTGTTTCTAAACAGCCTCTTTACAGGTAAAAAGCTGACATTCTCCCACCCTTTTTCTAATGAAAAATCACTAATCGTAAAAACTGTATCGAATCTTGGGTGAACGATAATCTCTTGTTAAATTTAGAGCTGATCAAAAACAAAAGCAGATGTCGAAAATACCTACACGCGAAGAAGCAATGGAGTTGCTGAAGCAGTATAACGATTCGGACAGCCTGGTCCGGCACGGAATGGCCGTAGAAGCCGTGATGAAACATTTTGCTGAAAAGATGGGTGAAGACCAGGAAAAATGGGGCATCATTGGCTTAGTCCACGATTTGGACTACGAAAAATATCCGGAGCAACATTGCACCATGACCCGCCAAATTCTGGAAGAACATGAATGGCCGGAAGATTACATTCGAGCCATCATGAGCCATGCCTGGGGAATGTGCACCGATGATAAACCGGAACTTCCGATGGAAAAGGTGTTATACGCCACCGACGAACTCACCGGCCTGATCACCGCCGCTGTTTATGTTCGCCCGTCGCACAGCATTCTCGACTTGACCGTCAAATCGGTGAAGAAAAAGTGGAAAACCAAATCGTTTGCTGCCGGCGCCAACCGTGAAGTCATCACACAAGGAACCGAAATGCTGGGCATACCGCTGGAAGAACTGATAGCCGAAACCATTGCCGGAATGCAAAAAGAAGCCGATGCGCTTGGACTTCGCGGAGAGCTGTGATATTCTCACAGCATTTCCGGAAAGTTTCCGCTAACTTAGTCTCATCATAACTAAACCAATACACCATGCATTTCAGAAAAATGGCAGGCGTTGTTCTGCTCTCATTGTTTTCGTCATTCGTTATGGCACAAAAAGACTATCACCCCACGCCCGGCAACCTGGAAGCCCGTCAATGGTTCCAGGATGCCAAATTCGGAATGTTCATCCACTGGGGCGTTTATTCCGTGTTGGGCGACGGCGAATGGGTGATGAACAACCAGCACATCGATAAGAAGACGTACGAAAAGCTTCCGGCTTTTTTCAATCCCATTGCATTTGACGCGGCCGAGTGGGTCAAAACCGCCAAAGATGCCGGGATGAAGTACATCACGATCACGTCCAAGCACCACGATGGATTCTGCATGTGGGACACGAAGCTGACCGATTGGAACATCGTTGACCGGACACCTTACGGGAAAGATGTACTGAAGCAACTGGCGGATGAGTGTCACAAACAGGGCATAAAACTCTTCTTCTACTATTCCCAACTCGACTGGTACCAAAACAACTATTATCCAAGGGGTAATACCGGTCACTATTCCGGTCGGCCGGAAAAAGGCGATTGGTACGCTTACCTCGATTACATGGATGGTCAGTTGACCGAATTGCTGTCCAATTACGGTGACATTGCCGGTATTTGGTTCGATGGCTGGTGGGATAAAAAGGATGCTGACTGGCGGCTCGATAAAACCTACAGCCTCATTCACAAACTACAACCCTCATGTCTCATCGGGAGCAATCACCACCAGGCGCCCAAACCGGGAGAAGATTTTCAGATGTTCGAAAAAGATTTGCCCGGTCACAACACAACCGGTTTTAGCGGAGAATCGGAAGTTGGACAATTGCCATTGGAAACTTGCGAAACGATGAATCATTCATGGGGATTCAACCTACAGGACAAGGATTATAAATCAACGAAAGACCTCGTTCATTACCTGGTAAAAGCTGCTGGGTACAATTCCAACTTCCTGTTAAATGTCGGCCCGATGCCTAACGGGAAAATACAGCCGGAATTCGTGAAAACACTTGGTGAAATCGGGAAATGGATGGACCAGTATGGTGAAACGATTTACGGAACCCGGGGAGGCCCTGTTTCGCCACATAGCTGGGGCGTAACTACCGTGAAAGGCAACAAGGTTTTTGTACACGTTCTCGATTTGCAGGATACCAACCTCTTGCTCCCGGATTTTGGTAAGAAGGTGAAAAAAGCCTATTTCTTTGACGACAACACGCCGGTAAACTTTCAGCAGAACAAATTCGGAACAACTCTCAATATTCCGCAAAACAAAAGAAAACCTTACGACACTATTCTCGTCATGGAAATCTGAAAAAGGTCATAGATGAAACAAGAAGAGGCTTTCCGCATTTGGAAAGCCTCTTTCTATTATCTCTATATGCTATTTTGTTACTCAGCTGGTTTGTTTCCCAATAAAATCTGGTTGATCAATTTCTCGAACATTGCTTTGGTTTCCTCCTTGCTGTGGGCAATTCCACTGGTCATGGTCGGTTTACCATTCATCGGAACCCACAAAAATGCAGGAATACCGCGGATGCCAAAAACAGCGGCCAACTCTTGTTCTACCTGGGTATCGACTTTGTAAAACTGTACTTTACCGGCATATTTTTTTGCCAGTTCATCCAGAATAGGAGAAGCTTGCTTACACGGTCCACACCAATCGGCGTAAAAATCGATGATACAAGGTTTGCTTCCTTCGTATTTCCATTCTTTCGGATTTTTCTCATAATTCATCACCTTCTCCAGGAACATGGCTTTGGTCAGCTTGACTGGCTGAACATCTGCGTCTCCCTTCCCGTTACCGGGTACTGCTGCCATCACTCCCTGAGCCATAAAGGCAACCAACGCAACTAACACAAAAATTTTCTTCATAATACTTCGAACTTAATATCTTACTTTCTGATTTAGAAACGTCTCAATCGCTTCCAATATTGTTTTATATATCTACATTAATACATTTATCATGCCAAATATGTTCACGCCTTAAATGCCTCAATGCGCTCTAAATCATCCCAAAATAACAAAATAATACCCGAGAAATCAACTCTCCCGGGCATTTTTAATGCTATTGACAATTATTTTTTTTGACAAAAATTCTCAATAACATTAAAAACAGAAGATTTTCAGCTTTTTATTCCTGCATTTTTAAGACTTCTGAATAGAGATAATACCCACCGTCGAAAACAACGTGCGCATTAGCAGGTAATTGATCAAGGCCTGCAACCTCAACAAAACCATTGTTACGATACCCCGGTTCAACCTGAATGTGCCGGAAAGTAACACTCCCAGACTTTTCCGGATCATCTTCAGTATAAAACAGGATGGAATTGTTGCTTTCGTCATAAATCAAAGCAGCCTCCGGAACACATTTCGCCATATGAGCGTCCACCCGAATCATGGCAGCGACAAACATGCCCGGCAAAAGTTTGTCCGGCAGTTCGACGGGTTTCAGTACCACATTGACAACCTTGGCTGTTTGTTCCACCATCCCGCCAATGGCCGTCACCTTTGCGGGATAAGTCTTATCACCCAAATTAGAGGGAATGAACATGACATTCTGTCCCACCGAGATTTGGGGAATATCCTTCTCCAAAACCGAAATATTCAACACTAACCTGCTTAAATCCAGCACTTCGAAAAGCATCTGGTCGGGAGAAAGAATCTGGCCGACCGAAAAATTAATCTTGTTGATCATTCCATCAAGTGGACTGATAACAGGAATTTCACTTTGGATGCCGTCTCTCGTCAATTTCTCTGGTTCAATGTGTAGCAGACGTAAACGCTCATACAGCGATTGGGCGGTTGCCTTTTCCGACAGATAAGCAGCTTTCGCCTGTTCCAACTGCTTCCGCGAAGAAATATTATCGACTTCCAGTTGCTGCAGACGCTGATATTCTTTTTCCAGCATCTCCAGAGCGTAAACACTTTTCAGGTAATTCTCCTGCATCGTGATCAACTCCGGGCCGGTGAGCATCGCCAACACCTGTCCACGCTTAACTTTCTGTCCCATTTTTACATGAATGCGTTTCACGATGCCCGATGAAAAGGAATTGATTCGTGCCTGTCCATCAGGAGGCAAAGCCACCATTCCTCTGGCCGGAATCACGTCCGACATATTTTTCTCCATCGGCTGGCCGAACGTAATATTGGTATGGTCAATCTGTTCACGACTCAGTTGTAATTGTCCGGAAGCTGCGGCTTCCTCGTTGTTACCGTTTTTATTTCGGCCACAGGCGGTAAAAATCAGCACGACTGTGGCAAGGATGATAAAAAGTTGATTTCTCATGGCTATTTTGTTTCCGGGGAACCCATTACTAAATTCAATTGTAAAACCGTCTCATTATATTGCTGAAGCATATCGAGATAATTGAAATGCGACAAAAAAGCTTCGCCGGCCATTCTAGAAAATCCGATATAATCGGTTTGCCCCAATTCACGGCTCTTGATAGCAGCTTTCAGCAGTTCCCGGGATCGGGGAACAATCTCCGATTCATACATATTCACACTTTTAGACAACTGCTGCAGTTTCATAATCAGTTGCCTCTGAAGCGCCCAGTCTTGTTGCTGTTGCTGAGCTGCCTGATACGTCAGTGACTCACGTTCCAGTTTCAGCGCTTTCGTCTTCGAGGTTTGCGACCAAAACCAGATGGGAATCTCGAGGCCGACACTCCAACCGTCGTAGCCTTTGTTTCCATCGAAACTCTGATCGAAATACCCAACAGTAAAAGCCGGAGCCCAGTTGTTTCCGGCAACCTTGACTTCCGCATTTTTCAAGGACACATTCTGCAACATCATGCGATAATCCCATGAAGTCGAAGTCGTATCGGGTAACAGACGGACAGGCTGAAAATGCTCCAACTCAGCAGTTACAGGCAAAATCCGCTCTTCGGAATACAACAATACCCGCAACTGTCCCAGCTGCGTTTCGAAATTTGTTTCGGCGGCCAACAGCTCTTGCCGGTATCGGAGCGCTTCGGCTTTTAACAGGTTATACTCACTCAGGCCAATGACACCACTTTTCAATTGCCTGTCGGCAGCTTTTTCAAGCGCTCCAAACAAGCTGTCACGCCGGCGAAGTAGCCGAAGTTTCTCGCTCGCAATCTGGCTGCGGGAGTATAGCATCTTCACCTGCGTTATCAGCATCGATTTTTCTCTTCCGAGTGCCAGTTCACTTTGGCGGATATTTTCGTTTGCCAGTCGGGCATTAGCTCCGTACATCGTCGGAAACTCGAAACGTTGCCGCACCTGGAAGTAATAATCATTATAGGTCGAGTTAATCTTACCTTTATCGTACTGCAAGTTGACCGGATCCAGCGAAAAAGATGATTTCTTCATCGCTTGCGCCCGTTCCACCATCATCGACTGCGCTTTCACCGAAAGGTTATTATTCAGCGCCATCTCCACTGCCTGGTCTAGCGTAACAGTCCTAGCCGGTTCCTGCGCCCAGCTTTTTCCAACCGGGAAAAGTAAGAGTAGCAGAACAACTGTAACCACCGGTTTCTTTTTCCGCTTAAAAAGGTTCTTCCATTCACCCGAATGAAACAGGTAATAGATGACCGGAAGAATTACCAATGTCAGGAATGTGGAAGTGATCAAACCTCCTATTACAACCGTAGCCAGCGGCCTTTGAACCTCGGCACCCGCCGCTGTAGAAACCGCCATCGGCAAGAAACCCAACGCATCAGTTGAAGCCGTTAGCAATACCGGACGCAAACGCATACTCGTTCCTTTCAACACCCGATCGTATATATCCGTCACTCCCTCTTGTTCCAGCTGATTGTAATAGGATATCAACACAATACCGTTCAACACCACGATTCCGAACAGGGCAATGAAACCAACACCGGCCGAAATACTAAACGGCATTCCACGAAGGAACAGCGTCCAAACGCCTCCCATAATCGCCAACGGAATGGCCGTAAAAATCATCGTCGCCTGTTTTAGCGAGCTAAAGGCAAAATAGAGTAGTATGAAAATCAGAACCAGTGCGACCGGCACAGCAATCGATGAGCTTTTCTTTGCCGATTGCAGGTTTTCGAACTGCCCTCCGTAACTGAAATAGTAACCCGGAGGCAACTTTACGCTGGCCTGCAGTTTATCGTTAATCTCATTCACAAACGATTCCACATCTCGGTTACGGACATTGATACCAATGACAATTCGCCGATGAGTGTTGTCACGACTAATTTGCATCGGACCATTTTCCATGGTCACCGTTGCAACCTGATTCAGCAGAATCAATTCGCCTCCCGGCTTATTAATCCGCAAGCGCTCCAATGCCCTGATGTCATTCCGGTAAGCCTCATCCAAGCGAATAACCAGATCAAACCTTCGTTCGCCTTCAAAAACCAAACCGGCTTTTTCGCCTGCAAATGCAGTCCGTATGACATTATTCACATCGGTAATATCGAGGTTATAATGAGCCAGTTTATCCCGATCAAAACGAACCATCATTTGCGGGAGGCCTGTCACTTGCTCGACACGCACGTCGCCGGCCCCTTGTACATTCTGAATGATTGTCGCAGCTTCGTTCGCTTTCTCGAAAAGCAGATTCATGTCGTCTCCGTAGATTTTCACCGCCACATCGGCTTTTACACCGGTCATCAACTCATTAAATCGCAACTGAATGGGTTGAGAAAAATCGAATGACGCACCGGGAATTACATCCAGTGCTTTCTTCATTTTGGCCACCAATCCCTCCCGATTGTCAGCACTCACCCATTCCTTCTTGTCCTTTAAAATGATCATGATATCGGCATCTTCCACCGCCATCGGATCAGTCGGGATTTCTGCCGTTCCGATTTTCGATACCACCGTTTTCACCTCCGGGAATTGATTCAGAAGAATATTTTCAACCTGCGTAGTAGTTTTGATGCTTTGTCCAAGCGAAGCCCCCGGCGCAATGGTCATCTGGCAAGCCAAATCACCCTCTTCCAGTGTAGGCATAAATTCACCCCCTAACTGTGAAAATGAGAACATGGTTGCCACAAACAAAACGATGGTTACCAACAAAACCATCACTTTGTGTCTCAACGCCCATTTCAATACCGGCTGATGTGAACGGTTCAGAAAATCAATGATCCGGTCGGCCAGGCTATGTTCTTCTTTAACCTTCCGGGAAAGAAAAATAGCGCTAATCATCGGCACATAAGTCAACGACAATATCAATGCTCCCAGCAACGCAAAACTGACCGTTTGCGCCATCGGCTTAAAGTTCTTTCCTTCAATGCCGGTAAAAGCAAGAATCGGCAGGTAAACAATCAGAATAATGAAAACGCCAAAAGCCGCTGAACGTCCCACCCGGTGCGTGGCCGTCGAAACAGTGTCGTCCATTTCGGCGGCCTTGAGTATTTTGCCGTTAAATCGCTGATGTAGTAAGTAAACAATTCCCTCCACCACGATAACGGCACCATCGACAATAAGACCAAAGTCGATGGCTCCCAGGCTCATCAGGTTAGCTGTTACCCCGAAAATGTTCATCATAATGAACGCAAACAACATGGAAAGTGGGATAACCGACGCCACGATAAGTCCGGAACGGTAATTTCCAAGTAATAAAATCAGGATGAAGATGACAATAATACCTCCTTCCAACAGATTTTGCTTGACGGTATCAATCGTTTTGGCAATGAATTGCGAACGGTCGAGGTATGGCTCGATTTTCAATCCTTCGGGAAGGCTTTTCTGAACCTGGTTTATTCGTTTCCGAACCTCTTTGATTACCTGGGAAGTATTGGCTCCCTTGAGCATCAAAGTGATACCACCAACTGTTTCTCCCTTACCATCTTTGGTCATTGCACCAAAGCGCGGAGGTGATGAAAGTTTCACGGTAGCCACATCCTTAATAAACAGCGGATAACCATTAACATTCTTGATAAGAATATTGCCAATGTCTTTCTCGTCACGAACCAGTCCTTCGGCACGGACGTAATACCGGTGCGGTCCTTTTTCGATATAACTTCCACCTGTATTTTCGTTATTCCGCACCAGCGCGTTGTAAATCTCGGTGATGGTCACATTCATTCCTACCAAATCGCGGGGTTTCACGGCAACCTCGTACTGTTTCACCTCACCACCAAAACTGCTGATTTCAACGATTCCAGGGATTCCGGCCAGTTGCCGTTTCACGATCCAATCCTGAACCGTACGGATTTTCATCGGATCGAATGCCTTCTCATACCCTTTTTCAGGAACCAAAACATACTGAAATATCTCACCGAGTCCGGTGGTAATGGGCATCATCTCCGGGGTACCGTAGCCGGCCGGAATGTCCTGTTCGGCCCTTTTAATTTGCTCACTCACCATCTGGCGGGCAATGTGCGTATCAATCCGGTCTTCGAAAACGATGGTAACCACCGAAAGTCCAAAACGCGAAATGGAACGAATCTCTTTCACGCCCTGAATATTGGCCATCACCACCTCGATGGGAAACGTGATAAACTGCTCAACCTCCTGAGGTGCCAATGAGGGAGAAACCGTCGTCACCTGCACCTGGTTATTTGTGATGTCAGGAACGGCGTCTATGGGTAATTTGGTAAAGTTGTAAATCCCCAATCCAATCAGAGCAAGGGTCAATAATCCGATGACCAACTTATTCCTGATGGAAAATTCAATAATTCTATCAAGCATAGGAACATCTGTTAGGCTAATTTCACAAACAATTATTCGACTGCCTTGAAGAAGCTTTCATCCTTTTCAACCAATGCTATTATGTTTAGCGTCCGGAAAAAGGAATCAAACACACAAGCAGCCTCCGGTTACGAGAGCCGAATCTATCCGGCCTCATCACTGTTTAAGGTTAAAGTCCAGTTTTAGTCAAAACAAAACACGTACATGTTTTCACATTTGCATTTTTCATGACAAACAATTGAAAACAAGCACAGTCAATAAAAAATTAATAATTTACATTTTGGAGTTCCTGTGGCGCAAACAAATAGTTCATTGCTAAAAACCAGCTTCCTGATTTGCTTTAATTCCGTGCAAAATTCTTTCATTATAAGCATTCGTTTGGTCAAGTTTCAACTACTCAATTAAACAAATCAAATAAGGAAGAGGGTTGTTAGGTTTAGAAACTATTGAACCAAAAGTTAAAAAATTTAGCATAACAATACAAGAGCTCAGGCTTATGTAGACTGATTACAGCAAAATAAAATAGCTGCATTGAGATAAAATTGCCAGTCCTCCGCCCTCAGTATCATGATAGTCATACTAAATGTTTTGCTTAATTTAGGTGGATATTAAATCAGAAACAGCAAATGCAAGCAAAAAGCATCGGGCTCATTTGCAGGCATAAGCAGTTGAACTACTCAAATAATTCGCTGTTTCTGACATCGACAGAATTTAAGAGCCAACACATATGAAAAATCCACACATCAAAAAGCGCAATACCCGGAAAAAGAAAGTCTCCCAAAAAACAGGTCTACCACCTGGCAGTATGGTTTTTATTGGAGATAAACACGAAGAAGCCCCCGAACTAACCATCATCGATTATGACGCTTCGAAGTTTGAAGTGAATACCAAAGCTACCCTGCAAGATGCATTGATGCGGAAAGAGACCAATCCGGTTAGTTGGATTAACATCGACCAGCTGCACGATGTGGAACTGATGGAAAAATTGGGTAGTCACTATGAGATACATCCTCTTTTGATGGAAGACATTCTGAATACGGATTTGCGTCCGAAAGTAGAAGACGAGGATGATTATGTGATGCTGAGTTTGAAAATGCTTCAGTACGAAGAACAGACTGACAATCTATCAACTGACCAGGTCAGTCTCATTCTCGGCAAAAATTATGTTATCAGTTTTAGGGAAAAGCCCGACAATATTTTTGAACCGATCATCAACCGCCTTTCGTCTTCCAAAGGAAGCATCCGTTCGCGCGGAGCTGATTACCTGTTTTATGCGTTGACCGATGTAATCGTCGACAACTATTTCACCATTATTGAGAATATCGGGAACCAGTTGGAAAAACTGGAAGATCGAATTTTCAACCATCCGGGCGAAGATGCATTGCAGGAGATTCATCGCATCAAAGGTGACTTGCTACAGCTCAGGAAAATAACCTACCCGATTCGCGAATCGATGCGAAAGCTGGAAAACGATGATATTGAATTAATTGAAGACAAAACCCGCAAATATTTCACCGACATTTACGAGCACATCGTTCAGATTATCGAAACGATTGAGTCCTACCGGGAAGTGGTTTCCGGGCTAAAAGATTTGTATCTGTCAAGCATCAGTTATAGGATGAACAAAGTGATGCAGGTGCTCACCATTATTGCTACCATTTTCATTCCGCTCACATTCCTGGTAGGTGTTTACGGAATGAATTTCGAAAACATGCCGGAACTTCACTGGAAGTACGCCTATTTCGTGCTATGGGGCATCATGATCAGTATTGTGGTTATTCTCTTTTGGTATTTCAAAAAGAAAAAGTGGATTTAGCAATTGAGTCGAACGCATATTAAAATGGCTTTCATCTCCGGGATTCGTTGATTTTTGCTGATTCTATAATTCTCGCTATATTCGGTGCCGCGCCTATCGCTGTGCATAACCTGTAGTTTATGAAAAAAATAAAGATAGACCTCCACTGGCAAATTCTGATTGCTCTTGTACTTGCAGTTATCGTTGGTATATTTTTCAAACCCGTAGTTCCCTATGTGAGCTGGATGGGTGATATTTTTCTCAGGTTACTGAAAATGATTGTCATCCCACTGATTCTCACCTCCATTATTTCGGGGATATCCAGCATTGGCGGGCATGGAAATTTTGGCCGACTTGGTTTAAAAACCATTGCATATTATGTAGTAACAAGTATGTTGGCTATTTCGACCGGTTTAATCCTGGTCAATCTGGTAAAACCGGGTATCGGTGTAGATATTACAGCGATTGAGAGTGTTGACAAGCTGCAGATTCAGCACAAAAGTTTCAGCGAAACGCTCATTGACATTGTTCCTGACAATATTTTCAAAGCAATGGTCGACAACGAATTGTTGTCCATCATTTTTGTTGCCATCATCATTGGGATATTCCTGGCCAAACTGGGAAGTCAGCACCGGCAACTGTTGGTCGACCTGTTTACTTCCGGCTTCGAGCTGTTCATGAAGATTACCATGTTCATCATTAAGCTGGCCCCTTACGGAGTGTTTGGTTTGATCGTGAAAGTGGTTGCTGATCAAAAAGATTTTGGCGATTTGGTATACCGGCTCGGGGCCTTTATGCTAACCGTTCTCGTAGCATTATTCATTCACGCTTTTATCACGCTGCCACTACTGGTTAGATTTGTGGGGCGGGCAAAGCCGTTTAAGCACATGAAAAATGTGACAACACCACTGCTGACGGCATTTTCCACCGCTTCATCAGCTGCTGCGCTACCCTTAAATATGAACGACACCCATGAAAATTCAGGTGTTTCGGAAAAGATTACCAATTTCACGCTGCCGATTGGCGCTACGGTCAATATGGATGGGACCGCGATCTACATAGCCGCCGTGGTGATGTTTATCGCGCAGGCACAGGGAGCTGCTATGGGCTTAAAAGAACAGTTCGTTATTCTAATCACGGCTCTGCTGGCCAGTATTGGCACGGCTGCCATCCCAATGGGCAGCCTTGTGATTATCACTATCTTGCTGAATGTCCTGGGATTGCCTTTTGAACTAATTGCGTTGGTTCTTCCGGTCGACCGGATACTGGACATGTTTCGGACGGCAACCAATGTTTGGAGTGACTCGTGCGGTGCGGTCATTATTGCCAAATCCGAAGGAGAAGAACTGAAAGTATAAAAAAGAGGCTGCCTTTCCGGACAGCCTCGCTCCTTATTATTTCTATAGCCTTTATTGTATAACCTTCCGCGATGGTTTGGGATGAATGTGACGTTTGATCTCTTCCGGCAGATAATCTCTCGCCTTTTCGGGATGAACTTTCGCAAACACCTCAGGGCAGGCATTCCAAATATCCTCCAGCGCCTCCCATAGATCATTTTCGGCACGAACGCTTTCGTTTGTACTAACCTCTTTTTCGTGAATGGTCTCAGCCAAATCGACCTCCATCCGTTGCAGATTTTCTGACAACAACCGGAAGTCGTCAACAATTCGGGCCGGGAATCCACGTTCTGTTAATTCAGGTAAATGCTGATTGATATACCGAATCAACCGGGAAATTCCTGATTGAACTTCCCAAAAACGTTTCTCTGATATTCCGTCACGTAACAAACTGATGTTACCATATTCGTCATCATGCTCTTTGCTAACATCATTTGATGAACGCAAATACATCTCTGTAATATTAAGCAACGGACGAAGGTGTCCCGTCATTATCAATAACTTCTTCTGCTTTTCAGCCACTTTTTCGTCAAACAAATCCAAATTCGGCAACTCCCGAATGGCATTGATTCTTTCTTCAAGTGCTTCCTCAAACTCCTGATTGAAATCGGACGAATAATGCTCGAAGTCATCGTGGTCCCGCTGATAAGTCTGATAAATATACTCAGCTACCAGGGGCATATCATCCAGCGTAAATTGATACTTCAATCGCGTCATCACAAGTAATCATTAGATTTTTCACATACTATTAAAATACAGACAGACTACCGGAAAAACTCTCCTCCCCCCGGAAAAGAAACGGAACCTGTCCAACACACTCCATCTCCATTCGTTTTCAAAAAGAAATCTGACAGGATTTATGTCGGAATAGAATGAAGAATCAACAAAAAAGATTGTCTGCCTTGAGTACAATCAAAAAATATTCAGTTTCACTGAAAACGAGTATTTATATGTACATAAAATAAAAGGGAACGAAAGACCTGGGGACGTAATCGCCAATAACTTAATTAAGCTGCAAACAGTGAGTAAACTGTTTCAATTAACTACAGGAAGTAATAAATTGCCCAAAACTTATCGCATCATACAGTTGAATAAAAAACGAACGTCACCGGGATCTCGTTACCCTTTTATTTAATCTGGTCTATACGAAAGAACGCTAATTAATATTTTGGTTTAGTCTGTTAGTTCTTAAATTTACGGCAAGCATTCAACAAAGTCAACGAAAACGCGCAAAAGATGAAGTAAATAGCTTCCATTTGAGAATTTTCTGCCTATTGCATTGAAACCTCTTGCGCGGTTATGCGTTATGATGGATGATTAACCAGACCGAGTTAGTCAAGAATCGTTAATTTTACGGATGGAACAGTTTATTAAAAATCTCCCAAAAGCCGAGCTACACCTGCATATTGAGGGTAGTTTTGAGCCTGAACTTATGTTTAAAATCGCTGAGCGTAACCAGTTGAAACTACCATACGCCTCAGTTGAAGAGTTACGAAATGCATACCAGTTTACTCAACTGCAGGATTTCCTTGACATTTATTATGCAGGAGCCAATGTTTTACAAACCCGCCAGGATTTTTACGACCTGACCTGGGCATACCTGCAAAAGGCATATGACAATAAAATACTTCACACCGAGATATTTTTCGATCCACAAACGCATACTTCCCGTGGAGTTCCTTTTCAGCTGGTAGTTGAAGGAATTATGGATGCGCTGACTGATGGCCGCAAAGAGCTTGGCGTTTCGTCCAATCTCATCATGAGTTTTCTGCGTCATCTTTCAGAGGAATCAGCTTTCGAAACGCTAAACGAAGCGCTCCCCTACCGGGATAAAATTATCGCTGTTGGTCTCGATTCATCGGAAAAAGGTAACCCGCCGGAGAAATTCGAACGGGTATTTGACAAAGCCCGGGAAATGGGATTTCTGACGGTTGCCCATGCAGGAGAAGAAGGTCCTGCCGAATATGTTTGGGGTGCTCTTCAGGGCTTGAGCGTTTCCCGCATCGACCACGGAAACCGTAGTCTGGAGGACAATGATTTGGTTGCTCTGCTTTCTGAAGAACAAGTTCCGCTAACCATTTGTCCGTTGTCGAACCTGAAGTTGCAGGTCGTAAAAGACATGGCCGATCATCCGCTGAAAACCATGCTGGACAAAGGGCTGAAAGTGACTGTCAACTCAGATGACCCGGCTTATTTCGGCGGTTACGTCAACGAGAACTACCTGGCCGTGACTCAGGCACTCGAACTGAACAAGGACCATTTGTACCGTTTGGCACGAAATTCTTTTGAGTCTGCGTTCCTCCTTCCGGAAGAAAAACAGCGTTACCTGGCCATTCTCGATGCCTATTTTCATAACAGTAACCGGAAACTTTCAAACTGAAGCATCGTACAATCGGGTACATGAAAACTTCACGTTACATACGGTTTGTTCCCGTTATCGTTTTAGCGGGAATCATTGCTTCATTTTCATTTCCGAAAAATGAAAATCATAGCAAACAGCCCAAAAAGAAAGCATCGGATATGAATGAAAAAGCTGAATACGATACTGCGACATTTGGTGAAGGTTGTTTTTGGTGTAGCGAAGCAATTTTCAGCGAATTGAAAGGTGTAAAAAAAGCCATTTCAGGCTATTCCGGAGGTACGGTTAAGAACCCAAGTTACCGGGAAGTTTGTACCGGGAAAACCGGGCATGCAGAATGTGTTCAGGTTATCTACAATCCGAAGGTCATTTCGTACCCGGAATTACTCAAGGTTTTCTGGCAAACGCATGATCCAACTACGTTGAATCGCCAGGGACACGATGTCGGAACGCAATACCGATCGGTCATTTTCTATCATAACGAAAAACAGAAAGAGTTAGCTGAAGCTTACAAACAAAAGCTGAACAGTGCCGGCATTTGGAACAACCCGATTGTAACAGAAATCACTCAATTCGAGGCATTTTACCCGGCGGAGAATTATCACCAGGATTATTACGAAAACAACACCAGTCAACCTTATTGCCAACTCGTTATTACTCCCAAACTGGAGAAATTCCGGAAAGTTTTCAAGGATAAACTGAAATAGAATTTTGCTGGCTAGTCGATTACCAGATCCGCCAGCGGACGTTTCGGAACGTGGTGTACGCCGTCTTCATCACGGTAGTAACGTGTGTCGTTGTCTTCTCCTACTTCTTCAATCTGTATCACCTCTGCCGGCTTTCCGAGCGCAACAACATCCATGATGTCATACCGTTCGGGAATTCGAAAGAGTTCGCGCAAAGCCGGTTTGTGAACAGCCCTTAGGATGCATCCGCCCAATCCCTTATCGACAGCGCCGAGTAGGATATTCTGCATGGCAATGCCATCATCACAAAAACAGTGCTCTGCAATTTCCCGATCGAGCAATACGATAATATAAGCCGAAGGACGTTCTCCTTTCTTTGGACCGGGCCAATCCGTCAGGTAACTCGCCCAAGCCAGGTGTTCGAAAACCTTTTCGTTCACTTCAGGTTCATGGCAAAGCTTATACTTCAATGGCTGTGCATTCCTTCCGGAAGCGGCATACCGTGTTAGCTCAACCAGATCGAGCAATACCTTCCGGTCGATTCTGAACTCCTCAACAAATCGCCGGTAGCTGCGATTCCTCATAATTAATTCCCGAAGCTTCATAATAATTCGTTTTAGTCAAATTTAAGCATTCATCGGGTAAGGCTCAAGGTTTTAACAATACAATCAATCATTCCGATTTTTATTTACCTGACAGAATGCTTATGTTTACAGAGCACACCAATGTCTCTTTGACCTATAAGTATCTGATGGATATTGTTTTTCTGATCATCATCGGCATTTTTACCGGCCTTGTTACCGGCCTCACCGGAGCCTCAGGCGTTATGGTTGTGGTTCCCCTCATCCACCTTCTTTTGAAATTTACCATCCACGAAGCGATTGGTACCAGTCTCGTGGTAGATGTGCTGACACCATTGGCCATTGCTTATACTTTTTACAAGAATGGTAATATCGACATGAAGTCGGGGGGTTTTGTAGCGCTGGCTTCCATTATCATGGCATTGGTTGGTGCGCGTTTCTCCGACAAAATACCTGACCATGGGTTAGGTTCCTCTTTTGCGTCCCTGTTGATTATTCTTGCTATCGTTATTTGGATCAATGGTATTCGTCGCGATCGTCACCATGACGACAGTGATGGACAAGATTCCGAAATTCCCGACATTCCGCTTTGGCGGAGCATAGCAGGTGTGGTTTTAGCGGGCGGTAGCGGTTTCATGACTGGCTTTATGGGTGCAGGCGGCGGAACAAACATTTTACTGATACTTCTGTTTGTCAACAGGTTTCCAATTCACAAAGCACTGGGAACGTCCATTCTGATTATGTCACTAACGGCTGCCTCAGGAGTTATTGGTCATGCCAGCATGGGTAACGTTAACATTTCGGCAGGAATGACCATTGCGATGGCCGCTATCTTCACTGGCATCTTCTGCGCCCGTCAGGCAAGTAAAATCAGTGAAAAATCCTTGTCGAGACTGATGAGCATCGTCTATCTCGTGTTAGGAATCCTGATGCTGACCATCCAGGTACAAACCAGCTAAAAAAAAAATCCCCCTGACAGAAAATGCCAGAGGGAAAATTTTGCTTTTATGTAACGGATTACCTTTTCTTAATCAGGTTGTATATACTGAGTTGAATAATACGTAATCTGTGGTCAAATCACTTCCCCAACCAGTTGCGCTAGCACGTCCGTTGTTCAGGTCAAGCTTCACATAGATGTGTGATTCCCGCAGAAGTTTCTTCATATAATGGCGATCATAATCCTGTGGAGCGCCTTGCTCCAATACCTTAATCTGCGTTTCTTCGTCTCCCAGGTAAAGATCCACTTTCTCATAATCGAAAGGAACACCTGCATTTCCGGCTGCGCAAATAATCCGTCCCCAGTTTGGGTCACGGCCAAACATTGCAGCTTTCACCAGGGATGAATCCGAAATCGTCCGAACCAGCTTCCGGGCTGTCAACTCATCGGGAGCATGCGTAACCTGGTACTGAACAAACTTCGATGAACCTTCACCATCTGAGACAATCAGCTTGGCAAGGTGAATCATCATGTTTTCCAAATGTTCGTAAAATACCTTGCATCCCGGATCTTTCTCTTTGGTCAGCATCTCATTTCCGGCCATTCCATTGGCCAATACGGCGACCATGTCATTGGTCGAAGTGTCACCGTCAACAGTAATCATATTAAATGAACGATCGACTGCCTTTTTTACCAGGCGCTTCAATAGCTTAGGTTCAATAGCCACATCGGTTACCAAAAAGGCCAGCATGGTTCCCATGTTCGGATGAATCATACCCGAACCTTTAGCGATACCACCCAGATTGACTTCATAGCCATTCACATCGAACTCTATAAAACCCTCTTTAGCAAAGGTGTCCGTTGTCAGAATAGCATTGGCTACAAAAGAGCCGGCATTCGACTTATTCGTTAGCTTGTCGACATTTTCTTTAATCCCTTCCACAATATCATCGGTTGGGAAAGGTTCGCCAATAATCCCGGTGGATGCAACAAGTACCATATCCTTGTCAATTCCCAGTTCATTAGCATAAGTTTCAGCCATGGCTTCAGCACCGGCAAGACCTTGCTCACCGGTACAGGCATTGGCATTTCCAGCATTTACCACAATGGCTTGCGCCTTGCCGTCGGCAACATGCTTGCGCGATACCTTAATGGGCTCGGCAACCACCTGATTCTGCGTAAAAACCGCAGCTGCGCTGGCAGGCACTTCCGAATAAATAAGGGCCAGGTCGCGCCGCATCGACTTCACACCGATGTGCGCCCCCCAACACTTGATTCCCCTTACATTCGTAATATTCTTAATCATTGTGTTTCGTTGTTTTGACTCCATCTTATGTTTTTTCTTTTGGGCACCTGTTTTCAGCAGATGCCTGAAAAGATTTTAGATTAATTGATTTAAAAGATTCATTACGGATTTACAGGAACTTGCTCCAGTCCAGTAGTTTCGTCCAGTCCCAACATGAGATTCATGTTTTGGATTGCCTGGCCCGCAGCTCCTTTCACCAGATTATCAATCGCACTTAAAACAATGATGTTGCCGGTTCGCTCATCGAAAGTTATGAAAATATTACAGTAGTTCGATGCCCGCACATCCTTGATCGTCGGAGCTTCCGGAGTAATGCGCACAAAAGGATGACCTTCGTAATAACGCAGGTAAAGAGCATTCAGTTCAGCAGTTGTTACATCTTTCACAGGACGCGCATAAATGGTCGACAGAATACCCCGGTCAACCGGTAGCAGATGCGGTGTGAACTGCAGGCTAACCTCTTCCGAAGAAAGCTTGTTCAGTGTATCCTGAATCTCGATGGTATGCCGGTGTTTCTTCAGGCCATAAGCCTTGAAATTATCGTTTACATTCGGGAAATGCGTTACCTCTTTCGGCTTCACTCCCGCTCCGGTAACGCCGGTCTTGGAGTCCACTATAATTCCGCGGCTTTCAATCATTCCTTCGCTCAGTAGCGGAGCCAGTCCCAAAATGGCCGTCGTGGGGAAACACCCCGGATTAGCGATCAGGTCTGATTGCTTAATATTTTCGCGGTTCAATTCCGGTAAACCGAATACGGCACTGTCGAAGCCCTCATGATAAACATGCTCCTTCTGATACCATTCATGGTACACCTCGGGGGAATCGAGCCGGAAGTCACCTGACAGGTCTACGATTTTGAAAGGCTTCTGATGATATTTTTTTACAAAATCCATGGAAACACCATGCGGTAATGCCAGAAAAACCAGATCAAGGTCAGTCTTTTCCACTTGCGAAGCGGGTTGCAGTACGATATCAACAATTCCCCGAAAGGAAGTATGAATATCTGAGAATTTTTCGCCGGCGCGGCTTTCGGAAGTAATCAACGCAATCTCAACCTCCGGATGGTTAACGAGAATGCGGACGAGTTCGGAGCCGGTATATCCGGTGGCTCCTATGATGCCTATTCTTTTTTTCTTACCCATGCTCTCTCAAGTTTTTTAACGAAATCTTCAACACCCTGAGCACCTCTTCGAGCTCCGGATAAGTAATGTTTAACGGCGGTACTAAACGCAGAATATTTCCGGCGGTGGCATTCGCCAGCACACCATTCTTCAGCATTTCTCCCACCAACGGCTTCGTTTCGAAATCAAATTCAACACCAACCATCAACCCTTTTCCTTTGATTTGTTTAATGGAAGCCTCATTCAATTCCGACAGTTTATCGTTCAGCCATTTTCCCTTTTCCACGGCTGCTTTCAACAGGTTCTCTTCTTCAATGGTCTGAATGGTTGCCAGGGCAGCAGCACAAGCCAACGGATTTCCACCAAACGTGGTTCCGTGGTCACCATAGTTCAGTGCCTGACTCACTTTTTCATTCGAGAGGATGGCTCCTACCGGGACACCGCCGCCAAGTCCTTTGGCCAGCGTCATAATATCGGGCTGTACGCCGTAATAATCTTTTGCGAACCAACGGCCTGTCCGTCCCATTCCACACTGGATTTCATCGAAGATGAGTACCAGATCTTTTTCGTCACACAAGGCGCGCAAATCCGTAATAAACTGCTTTTCGGCCACGTTGATTCCACCTTCTCCCTGAATGGGTTCGACGATAATCGCAGCGGTTTCGTTATCCACCAGTTTTTTAACCGACTCAATATCATTGAAAGTAGCCTGAGTAAAGCCTTGCGGGATGGGCTCAAATCCTTCCTGCATCGCCTTTTTACCCGTAGCAATGGTAGCCAGTGTCCGGCCATGAAATGAACCGCTCATGGAAATGACTGTTCCGCCATGTCCTTTGCTGTGAGCATATTTTCGGGCAATTTTAATCGCTCCTTCTACCGACTCGGCACCGCTGTTACTGAAAAACACGCGATCGAGGCCGGACATTTCCACCAGCCTCTGCGAAAGCTCCGCTTGTGGCCGGCTCAGGTAGAAATTGGAGATGTGAATGAGTTTCCCGGCCTGTTCGCGAATGGCATTCACCACGTTGGGATGATTGTGTCCCACGTTGTTCACCGCTATGCCAGCCAAAGCATCCACATAGCGGTTACCTTCCACGTCCCAGACGGTTGCCCCGTCTCCTTTCTCAAGAACAATCGGATATCGTCTGAAAGTTTGTAAATAATACTTCTGATCGACGTCGTGATACGCCTGATTGTTTTTTAAAGTCATGATTACTTGATTATAGTTGTGCCAACCGGGTTTTTCCCGATTAGGTCTGATATCTGTTCGGGTTGGGTTCCGTTAATAATACGGGCTGAACCAGCTCCGTCAGCCAACGCAATGCGGCAGGCGTCCATTTTCGGAAGCATCCCTCCCTGAATTACACCTGCCTCAACCAATGACGGAATTTCCGCCACATGTAGTTTGTCGATAAGCGTCTCCGGTTTGTCTTTGTCCATCCGTAAACCGTCCACGTCTGTCAACACAATATACTGCTCAGCATGCAATGCACCGGCCAGGTGACCGGCAAACATATCGGCATTGATGTTGTAGTCGTTTCCTTCCTCATCCGACGCAATACAGGTAACAACCGGAATGTACCCTTCATTCAGCAACTGTTCGGGCAACTGCGGATTGATGTGTTCTACATCCCCCACTTGCCCCAAATCGAAACTCTTCCATTTTCCATCAACCATCTTCCGGTGAAGCCGTTTGGTCGCAATGGCCATCTTTCCATCCTTACCAGAGAGACCAACAGCTTTATATCCCAAACGATTTACCAAACTGACCAAGCTGCCGTTTACTTCACCTTTTAAAGCCATTTCAACATATTTCAGGGCTTCGGGAGTGGTTTTCCGGTGACCGTCGATGAACTCCGACTCAACGCCCACTTTGCCCAGAATGTCTTTAATAAAAGGTCCTCCGCCGTGAACGATGACCACATGATATCCCTTTTTCGTCAATGAACACATGTGCTCCAGCACCTGCTTCTTCAGTTCATCATCGGTCATAGCATTTCCGCCGTACTTAAACAGAATCAGAGGCTTTTTCCTTTTGATCATAAATTTTAGATTTTCTTATTTCTGAATGCAATACTCATGCACTGATGAAAGGCTATTTTGAATCCGGTAATTTGGTCGATTTTCAACCGGACGATTGAATAAAAACAATGCAAATTTACTAATAATTCGGCAGTTAGCCATAAACGGCGCCGTTTAGCAAGGCTGGAAATTGCTGTAGCGGTATCGTTGCGAGCAGGTTACCGGAATTGAAATTTTTTCAAAAATCAGAGGATTTTCGGCCCAATTGGAACCAAATTCCAATAAAAATTGAAACAACGAAAACGAAATAAAATACCCCGAATCCTCTATCAAAAATGAAAAGGAAACGGGGTGAATATTTTAGTTGAAAAAGAAGATTGATTTACCAGAGAAAAATCCAGGTCAGGATGACTACTCCGAGCACAATCCGGTAGTAACCGAAACTCTGGAAAGTGTGTTTCCGAATAAAGTTCATCAGGAAAGCGATGACCAGCAACGCCACAATAAAAGAAACAACAAAACCAACTCCCAACACAAGCAAATCATGGCTATTCAACGAAGCGTGATGCTTCAGCAACGAGTAACCGGAAGCAGCAATCATGGTGGGGATGGCCAGGAAAAAGGAGAATTCTGCAGCCGTTTTCCGGTCGGCTCCCAGCAACATGGCACCAATGATGGTGGCCGCCGAACGGGATGTTCCGGGAATCATGGCCATACACTGAATCAAACCGATGAGTAAAACCGTTTTGTAATCCATGCTGGCAACGTCATGAAAACGCGAAGGCCGGTCTTTCCGGTCAATGAAAATCAGGACCAGACCCCCGATGATCAACATCGTTGAAACCACTACCGGGTTGAACAACTTTTCTTCGAGGTAGGAACCAAATGCGGCACCCAAAATCAGGGCTGGCACCACGCCGGCAACAGCCCGGAACCAAATATCAAAAATGCGTTTGTTTTCAGCTATATTCAGGCTTTTGGGAATAATCTCCTTCCTGAAATAGTAGATAACGGAAAGGATGGCTCCCAACTGAATCACCACATCGAACATGTTGGTGAAACTCTCCTCAAATGTTACGAACTGATTCGCAATAATGAGATGCCCGGTAGACGAGATTGGCAGAAATTCGGTAATCCCTTCAATGATTCCGAGGATAATGGATTTAATAATATCTGTCATGGAAAACGAAATTTTTCATTTGTAACTATTTCCGGTTACCCGAAAAAACAGCTTACCGAATGGAAGACCACCCAAAGCGCCGCCTAAAATACAAAACTGGACGAAAAGATAAGTTACCCGGCCCAAAATTTAGGAAAGATTTAAGGCCAAACCATTAGAACCATTTGCGTCAATTGCTTTTTTTGAAAATTGTCGGAATAACAAGAACCTTTCTAAAACCTTTATGATCGTTACGAACATTTTCTATATTTATCGGCAACGTTGTCACGTTTCGGCAACGCAAACCTAATCTTCAACTGAATATTAATCCATTAAATAAAAACGATGAAAAACTTGCTTTTCCTGGTGCTTGTCTGGACTGTTGCGACGGTCAACGGACAGACTAACAGCCTGAACCTGATCCCGGAACCGGTTGACGTGGTCCCTGCGGACGGATTTTATGCCCTAACACCCGGTTCTTCCGTTTCCTACAATGCCGATGATGCAAAACATGTAGCCAACATGTTGGTATCAAAACTAAACACTCCAACCGGTTTGAACCTGAAAGAAGAAAAAGGCAATAAAGGGACCATCCAATTAAATCTGAACAAAAAAGCAGATAAAACATTGGGTGATGAAGGTTACACTTTGAATGTAACTCCTAAAGATATAGTCATTTCCGCCAATAAACCGGCCGGACTGTTCTATGGAATGCAAACCCTGCTGCAACTCTTCCCGAAAGAAATCGAAAGCAATGCAAAAACCAATGCCGACTGGAATGTTCCGGCTGTTTCGATTACCGACTATCCTCGGTTCGCCTGGCGTGGTTTAATGCTCGATGTCAGCCGTCATTTCTTTACCAAGAAAGAAGTCGAAGAATACATCGACCAGATGGCCCGGTTCAAATACAACACGTTTCACTGGCACCTCACCGATGACAACGGATGGCGAATCGAAATCAAATCGCTGCCCAAACTCACCGAAGTGGGTGCATGGCGGGTAAAACGTTACGGACACTTTGGCGATCGTGAAGCTCCCAAACCCGGAGAAAAAGCAACCGAAGGCGGTTTTTATACCCAGGATGACATCCGTGACATCATCCAATATGCCAAAGACCGCTACGTAACCATTATTCCTGAAATCGATGTCCCTGGCCACAGTATGGCGGCCATCGCTTCCTACCCGGAGCTTTCTTGTACAAAAGACACCAGCGTTAAAGTAAATCCGGGCTCAAGTTTTGCCAAATGGTACGATGACGGAACCTTCAAAATGTTTGTCGACAATACATTGGATCCGGCAAACGAAGATGTTTACAAATTCCTTGATAAGGTTTTCACCGAAGTAGCCGCACTCTTTCCCAACCAATACATTCATGTCGGTGGCGACGAATGTTACAAAGGATTCTGGGAAAAAGATCCGGGCTGTCAGGCACTCATGAAAAAGCTAAAGCTTACCGATGTGGAGAAACTGCAAGGTTATTTCATGAACCGTGTGGAGAAAATCCTCGAATCGAAAGGAAAACGTCTGTTGGGTTGGGACGAAATCCTCGAAGGAGGTATCACACCCGATGCAACCGTGATGAGCTGGCGTGGCATGAAAGGCGGCATCGAGGCCGCAAAAATGGGACACGAGGTGGTAATGACTCCTACTACTTACGCCTATCTTGATTATTGTCAGGGAGACCCGACCGTTGATCCTCCCATTTACGCCAACCTGCGTGTTTCGAAAACATATAGCTTCGAGCCTGTTCCCAAAGGCGTCGATCCAAAATACATTCTCGGTGGTCAGGGAAACTTGTGGACCGAACAGACCCCGACCTTTCGGTATGTAGATTACATGACATACCCTCGTGCCTGGGCACTATCGGAAGTTTTTTGGTCGCCCAAATCAGCCAAAAACTGGGATGACTTTGCCCGCCGGATGGAAAACCAATTTTCACGCGCCGACGTTGAACAGGTGAATTATTCTAAAGCGGTTTACGACGCCGTAGTTAAAACAAAAAAGGAAAACGGCAAGTTAATGCTGGTAATGAGCACCGAAATTCCGGACCTGGTAATTTACTACACCATCGACGATACCATGCCTGACAATTTCTGTCCGAAATATACCGGCCCTGTTGAATTACCGGATGGCCCGATAACCTTGCGGGTAGTCACCTACCGGGATGGCCACCCCATCGGTCATCTCATCACTTTGAAAAGAAAACAACTGGAAGCACGTGCCGGAAAATAAATAAAAACGTCTACAAAATTGAACGAAGGGTTGCAGTAGCCGATGTGTGCTGCAACCCTTCATTTTTAAGACAAATTGTCGTTGCAACAGATAATAAACTACTTTGACATTCCGTTATTATACATAACTTATAAAACATAACCCGAAAAACGAAGTACAACCCTAATTACAAAAATCACAAGAACTAAACATTTAAAAGCCATTACCCGTTAACGAAGCGGGAAAACAATAGCAACCCTCTACCGAAATTCCATTATTACTTGAAAAACAGGCTACTGATATTAGTTTATCTGCTTTTGACATTTACCGTCTACCCTGAGCCGGCAGTTTCACAAACTGAACGAAAAGCTATGTCCATCGGTGAAGCCAGAGCCGACCGTGACAGCAATTTCATTCCTGATCGTCTCGGACAGTGGGTTGAAGTAAAGGGACGCGTTACGATTCCTTCAGGGTTACTCATGAAAAGCCAAATGATCATTGCTCTCCAGGATTCCACCGGTGGAATAGTTGTCTACAACCGCAACTTCCCTGATTTTCCGGTAAAAGAAGGCGACAGCATTGCTGTGTATGGAAAAATAGGTCATTATTGGGGACTAACCGAGATAGATTCAGCCAAAGTTACCATGCTCGATTCGCTACATCGAAGAATCGTACAGCCAATGAAACTGGTAACTCAGTCACTCGAACAAATGGAGGGGAGGCTGGTCAACCTGAAAGCGCGCATCGTCAACGAAGGACGAGGCAACCGGGGAGATTTTTTGATACTGGAATACGACAACGGAAAACAACAGATAAAGGCATTCAGCAGCGACTTCAACAAATCGCTGGTCGAATACTTCAGAAAAGGCGACGTTATCGATATTACCGGTATTGTGGCCCAGCGGGACGATAGCCCTCTTCAAGACCAAAACTATGAAATATGGGTGCGAAGTAACAGCGATATCCAAATCGTTCAACACAATGCCGACTTCTATCTCAATATTCTGTTATTGGTTTCAGGCCTGGGCGTCATTGTTCTGCTCACTTCCATATTCCTGAAAATAAGGGTCAACCAGCGTACCCGGAAACTGCAGGAATCAGAAAAGCGCTTCGTTGCCTTATTGGAAACCACGACGTCCGGAATTATCATCATCGCCGGTGAACGAGTGGTTTATGCCAACCATGCCCTGGAAGAAATCCTGGGGTTCTCCCGGAAACAATTGACGTCGAAATCCGAGTGCATTAAGGTAGCCCGAAAGGAGCAATCTGAATACCGGTGTTTGTCGGATATTGTAGAAAACTTCAACAAGAATGACATCGAAACGCGGACGATTGTCAAGAGCATCAGCAAATCAGGAAAGCAAGTCTGGCTGGAATTGTCGCTAAGTGATTTTACCTGGGATGAAAAATCAGCCATTTTGGTAACCGCCACGAATGTCACCCAGCTTAAAGAAGCCGAGGAACAACTCGCAGAAATCGGAAATAATTACCAGCTACTGTTTGAAGAAAACCCGCAACCGGTATTTCTGTACGACCTCGAGACTCAAAAAATTACAGCTGCCAACGATGCTGCCATCAAAACATTCGGCTATTCCAAAAAGGAATTTTCTCAACTTACGATAGCGGACCTGGAACCGAAAGACAATTCGGCAGGCATTATGGAAGAAACCTCCAAAAAGTATTCGAAATTTCACCATGTGCACATACGTCCTTTTCTGCTGAAAAGCGGCCAAGTGGCTTTTATGGAAACCTTCACACGAAGAATCGAGTTTTCGCATCGTCCTTCAGAACTGATTCTCGCCAACGATATTACCGAACATCTGGAAATGGAGGTAAAACTGCTGGAAAGCGAACGACTGTTTCATACGCTGGTCAATCATTCGCCGGTAGGTATTTTTCGCACCGATGCGGAGGGAAAAACCATCTATGTCAATCCACAGTGGTGCAAGCTTTCCGGTATCGACAAGCAATCGGCATTAGGATACGGCTGGTTGAAGGCGGTTATGCCAGAGGATATTCAAACGGTAAAATACAACTGGAATATCAGTGTCGAAAACCAACAACCCTCACAGGCAGAATACCGCTTCGTCAGACCTGATGGCACGATCGTTTGGGTAATGGGAATGACCATTCCGGAATACAACATGCACCAGAAACTGGTGGGTTACATCGGAACAATTATCGACATAACGCAGCGCAAACAAGCCGAACTGGAACTGGCCCGCAGCCACAAACAAATTGAACAATACAACCGCGATCTCAAGCTGGCAAAGGACAAAGCCGAAGAAAGCGACCGGTTGAAAAGCGCCTTCCTGGCGAATATGTCTCATGAAATTCGGACTCCCATGAACGGGATTCTCGGATTTTCGGAGCTGTTGCAGGAATCGGAAACCAACAGCGAACGCCTCGAATACATTCGGATTATCCACGAAAGTGGAACCCGCCTGATGACCATCATCAGTGACCTGATCGATATCTCCAAAATCGAAGCCGGAGAGGTGACCCTATACAAACAGCAGGTCGACGTAGAAGAGTTGATGAAAGAGCTGCTCGATTTCTTTGTGCTGGAAGCAGAAAAGAAGGGTTTGAAAATCAAGTATACCAGCGACCGGAAAAATGATTCTTCCGTTCAAATTAACACCGATAAACTGAAGTTATACCAGATTTTAACCAACCTGATTAAAAACGCCCTTAAATTTACCCATGAGGGCGAAATTAACTTTGGTTACAACATTAAAGACAACCGGATAATTTTCTACGTGAAGGACACCGGCATTGGTATTCCAAAAGAAATGCAGGACGAAATTTTTGAACGCTTCATCCAGGCTGAACAAACCCGCACCAAAAACCACGAAGGAGCTGGTCTCGGATTGGCCATATCGAAAGCCTATGTTGAAATGCTTGGAGGAAAGATTTGGCTGGAAAGGAATAACGAGGATGGCGCCTTATTCTTTTTCAATCTTCCGTACGAGAGCGGTGATCTGATTTAAAATCACCGTACCTCCGGAAAACAAACATGCTGGTTTCTCCATAAATACTATCAAAATTCCTTTCCCTTTTTGTAATTTCAGAACCGAAAACTAACGAACAACATCATGAAACTAACAACACTGCTGGGTGGTTTACTCATGCTTTTCATGAGCGCCTCCGGAACCTTTGCACAATCAACTCCAAATCTGGCCGAAAAACTGGGCTACGACAAAAATGCCAAATTGCTAATCATTCATGCCGATGATCTGGGCTTGTCGCACAGTACCAACGCCGCAGTCATCAATGCGTTTGAAAAGAAAGGAATTACCTCGGGAAGCATCATGGTCCCATGCTCGTGGTTCCAGGAAATAGCCGCTTTCGCAAAAAAAAATCCCAAAGCAGATATCGGCATCCATCTCACGCTAACGTCCGAATGGGAAAATTTCAAATTCGGCCCTGTAACATCGAACGATTTGGTACCGAGTTTACAAAATAAAGAAGGCTATTTTTATCCGACGGTTGAAGCATTTGGAGCAAATGCCAAACCAGAGGAAGTGGAGAAAGAAATGCGTGCCCAAATCGACCGGGCGATAGCTTTCGGAATCCATCCTACTCATCTCGACAATCATATGGGTTCAGTTATGGTAAACCCTGCTTTTTATCAGATACTAATTAAGTTGGGACACGAATACCGAATTCCTGTGCTGATTCCCAAAGATATGTTACTCGCAGCAGCTCCGCAATTTCTGGAACAGATTGCCAAAGAAAATATCATGGTCGATCATTTATTCATGCTGAATCAAGCGCCTGCAGAAGGGAACTGGATACAGCCCTACCGGGAGTTTATTGAAAATATGCAGCCGGGCCTTAATCAAATCATCGTCCATCTGGCATACGACAACGATGAGAGCCGGGCAGTCATGATCCATCATGATGACTTTGGTGCGAAGTGGAGACAAAACGATTATGACCTGATGACCAGTGACGAGATGAATGCTCTTCTCGAAGAAAACAATATCAAGCTGGTTACATGGCGTCAAATCCAGGATGTCATGTACCCGGATAGTGAACAATAAAAGCCTTTCCAAGCAGATCAAGAGAATAACAAGTCTCTTTTGATCTGCTTTTTTTTTTAAACAGGTCGAATTCTGTTTTCATTGCGTTTCCAGATATTTCCCTCTCCTTCTTACTTCTGAATATCAACAGATTGCCAACCACGTCTTCGAATTTCAACTTTACGGGAATAAAGGTTATCAACACACTTGTCCGAATAATTCTGTAACTGCCGCATTTACAGGTCAGAAACATTTTGTAAATTATTATACCGAACTAAATAGCGATGAAAAATCAACAGAAGAAAGTCTCCCCCGGACAAAGAGTAAATGGCACCCCGCATACACAGATCGGCTTGCTGATTGAAACCCGGCAGGGAGAAATTGTTGAGTATACACCGCAGGTCCGCCAGCTTTTCGGAGAAATTCCCGAAAAGGTTGATCTTTTTTTTGCCACTCCGGCCGATTACGAACATTTTTCCAATCAGTTGGAAGATGATGGCAAAGCCAAACAACTCATCCGTTCCGTCGACAACAAAATGCTGCTCATTCAGGCCATCAGGTATAACGACATCAATCTTCTGAGCCTTGAACCATTTACTTCAAAATCGGCCAATGCCGGTTCTGAGTTGTCGATTCATGATTTGCTGGAAGATTTTCCGGAGATCTACATGCAATATACGACTGAAGGAAAGCTTGTTCATTTGAATAAGATGGGATACAAAAAGCTTGGGTTATCCCCGGATTATCCCATACAGCAGCTGAATGTATTCAATCTGCTAACCGATAAAAGCAAGCAAAAACTCCACTGCCGCTTAAAAGCAATGGCTAAAGGGCAGGATATTCGACCGGCAGAGCTGGAATTTATTCACCAAAACGGGGGAATCGTTCCGGTGCTGGCCCATTCTCATTTGCTAACCGAAACCTCAGGGGAAAAAGGAAATTTCCTGAGTATCCTGTTCGATATTTCTTATCAGAAAAAAAGCGAACGCCGCGTTGGAGCCATCCGCGAGAAGATAACTGTACTGGCGCGTACAGCGATGCATTTCATCCGGCTGAACAACACAGATGAAGTATTCAATTACCTGGAAAGTATGCTGAAACCTCACCTCCCGGGATATATTGCTGTATATTTAAAAGTTGACCAGAAAGACAAAAGTTATAACATTCATGCCATTACCGGCATCCCTGACGGATTAATTGATAAGATAAACGAAGAGCTGGGAGAAAATCTATTTCATAAGAAATTTGATCTGACCCGTGACATTCAGAATTTCCTTTCGAATAGCAGGGTACTAAAACATAAAAATGGCTGGTCATCCATTACCCGAAAGAATCTGCCGGAAGAATTAGCCCGAAAGCTGGAACAAAAACTGTCAATCACCGATGTATACTCGGCAGGAATTGTTCAGCAAGGCTCTATTTATGGCGGCATTCACTTTCTGAAACAGGAAGGAGCAGCTCCGCTCGAAAGAGAGCTTATTGAACCGCTGTTACATCAGGCCAGTATCATTTTACAGCAGTTGACGCTGAACGAACATCTTCGGATTGCCAAACAACAAGCAGAGCAGGCCATGCAGGAGAAAGCTGAATTCATGTCCATTATGGGGCACGAAATACGAACGCCGCTTACTTCTGTCATCGGATTGACCGATTTACTTCTCGATCAGAAGCCCAGCAAATCACAGCTAAAGAACCTGCATACGCTCAAATTCTCGGCTGAAAATCTCCTGTTCCTTATAAACGATCTGCTTGATTTTAATAAGATAGAGGCCGGAAAAATCAAATTAGAGAAAACCATTATTGATCTTCCGGGCTTGGTGGAAGATTTGACGGGCGCTTTCGGGCCATCAGCCAAGCCGAAAGAGGTGGAACTGTTATCAGAAATCGGTGAAGATGTTCCCCGCTGGATCAAAGGTGATAAAACCCGGTTGACGCAGGTACTGAACAACCTGACCAGCAACGCGGTGAAATTCACAGAACAAGGGTCGGTCCAAATTTCGATTACAACCGAAAAACAGAGCGAGCACTACGTTCATCTGAACTTTTCGGTGAAGGACACAGGTATCGGTATTCCGGAAAATAAAATAAAGGAGATATTCAAACTCTATACCCAGGCCGATCTGAGTACACAGCGGAATTACGGCGGTACAGGACTTGGTCTGACCATCAGCAAGCGACTGGTTGATCTGATGGGGGGCAACATAGCCGTCAGAAGCAAAGAAGGCGAAGGTTCAGACTTTCACTTCACGCTACGATTTGAAAAAGTGCCGCCGGAACTGGTCATGCAGGATAAACGAAAGAAACGCCAGGCGGATACGGTAGAGCCGGTTGATTTTTCCGATAAAAGAGTGTTGATGGTGGAAGACAACGATATCAACTACTACCTCACCACACAGCTTTTCAAAAAGTGGAACCTCACCATCGACCGGGCGGAAAACGGCCTGGTGGCACTGAAAAAGATCAGTCGAAATACCTACGATTTGATTCTGATGGACATTCAGATGCCGGAAATGGATGGTCTGGAAGCAACACTGCACATCCGGAAACTATCAGACGAAAAAATTCAGAAGATTCCGATTATTGCTTTGTCAGCCGCTACGATGGACGAAACCCGTCGAAAAGCACAGAGTGTCGGCATGAATGACTTCATGACGAAACCTATCAACCCAGCGGAACTCTATGCCAAATTGGTCCGTTTCCTGGTGAAATCCGATAACAATTAAAAAAGGGCACCGTTTCGGATGCCCTCTGCTATTTTCTTCAATAAGTCACTATTCAACTTCTCGGGCCATCTTCAGCCCTTCCGTTGTCGTGTAATACTTTGTAATCATATTCGGAACTTCCCATGAAGGTAACTTTCCCTTCACCAGATACTGCAGATATTTTTCGGTTACCTGGGCAAAATGAGCTTCATGCCCAACCCGATATTGGTCCGGAATAACCACTTTCCAGGAACGGTCTCCGGTTTTCTCCAACGACAAACCGGTTATCGGCATATCCTGAATCACAGCTTTTTCCAAATTACCGGCAAAGGTTCCCAAATCGACATCTGCGTGAGCCTCAACATACAAGGTTGGCTGATAATTTTCTTCTTCACCCTGCCGGATAACCAAATCGCAAAGCTTGCCCCGCATAAACGAATAATGCGTATCACCTCCTCCTTCGGGAGCCTCATAGTTCCATTCCACTTTCACCCGCACATTCACACCTTTCAGTTGATAAGTCATTTCCCCGTTGGCCATTACTTCCAACTGGTTCTCCACCATATATTTTTCAAGGTAGGAAGGAAAATCAGCCATTCCGGTCACTTTTTCGAATTCATCAGCAGTAAGCTGTGTTGACCAGTGACTGGCCTTTAATATCTGCACATCTTCGGGTTGCAGTGCCTGATTGGGGAAACAAGTCCACTGTACCAGATCCACCAAATGCGTTCCCACATCAACCAGGCCTTCGCCCTGTTGCTCTACATCAAAAAACCAGGCCGGCCGTTGTACCGGTTTCCCGGAAACAAGCTTATAAAAATGATGAACGCTCTCTTCCACCACGGCGGGTTCGTCAGGAGTGCCTTGCTGCAGTTCTCCGAAAATATCGGGAAGGCGCGAAAGTTCTTTTTGTAAGCGTGTAGTTACTTCGTATCGCTCGGTCATGATATCGTATAACAACACGCCATTCTCGTCTGCCTTTTTAAAAGCCGCCTTCAACTCCGGAAATTTCTGCGGCGAGATGACCATCGGTTTGTCGGCCAGCACATTTAAACCGGCACCAACCGATTGGCTGATGTATTCTGTTTTTGCCTGGTTATTCCCGGCCAGAACGACCACATTTCCCGGTTTTTCTGCCAGCATTTTCTGCAGAAAGTCCGGTCCTGTGAAAACGATTTCATTCCACGAAGTTGGATTTTCAGCACGGTTGTTGTAGCCTTCCACCTGAGCCAGGTAAGCCTGAACATCGCTCCCTGCAGGTGCAAACACATGAACGTCGGGTGAGATTTGCTTGTACATGGTCTTTTGCACCAGGCCGGCATGGAAGTGGCCGGGATCGAGTACTAAAAGCTTCACTTCACCGGCAGCACCGGTAAAGGCACTCTCCTGTTTCTTCTCTTTTTGTCCGGAGCCACCACAGGCATACAATGCTACCAAAGCAGCCGCTCCGATCCACTTAAACAGATTCCTTTTCATTACATCGGGTTTAGTTACAGTTCGGTTGTCAGTATTCAGTGTTTCCGGATTTACGTCACCGGAAATGAGCTTCATAAAATTATCATAAAAAAGAACAAGTTGCAATCGATCCAAAGAGCATATTCCCTGACTGTCTTCTGTTTATAATTTTTGTAACTTAAATGAAAATCTCAATTCCAGACTATGTGCGACCGATATATTTTCGTGCAAAAAGCAAACGTAATCCGAAAACGGTTTCAGGTTTTCGTACCCGGAAATATCCAATGGACACCATCCTACAACATCGCTCCCGGAAAGTACGCCCCGGTCATCACTTCTCAGCAACCGGAAACGCTACAACAATACATTTGGGGCTCTATGCCTTTTCCCACCCAAGACAAAAACGCATTCGTCAGCCACATTGATGTAAAAATTTTGGAGCTACCTGAGCCCATCCGATATCTCATTCAGCAACAACGCTGCCTCGTTCCGGCCGACGCTTATATCCAGGGAACCAATGGGCACGGTTTAAGCAAACCGTTTCTGATTTATCTCCGGAAGAAGGCTCGTCCTTTCGCTTTCGCAGGAATCTATGACACCTGGCTGGATGAGACAACGGGTGAAATGATTCATTCATTCGTCATCATCACCACAACCGCCAACGAATTGCTCCGAAGACTTCCGCGCGAACGCGCTCCCGTCATCCTCCTTCGGGAACAAGAGAAAGCCTGGCTCGATCCATCCACTCCTTTAACCGAAATAATGGCCATGTTACAACCCTTTCCGGCCGAGCACATGAATGCCTACCCCATCGCTGCTACCATTAAAAATCCACAGGCAGACGATCCCGGATTGATTCACCCGGCAGGCCCAAGACTTGTTCCGGAAAGCAAGGATTGATTACAACGGCTTGATCTTGATGTTCCGGAAATAAACCTCGTTCCCATGGTCCTGCAAAAGGATATGCCCATCCTGAAAGTTCCCGAATCCTTGGTAAGGTTTGTACTTGCTGTAGGCTACCAGCGCATTCCACATCTGGTTATTCCGAACATATTCCACTTCTTTTACCCCGTTCAGAAAGTGACTGACGGTATCACCGCGGACTTCAATCCGGGCCCGGTTCCAGGTACCTATTCCGTTGAAACGTTTCACCATCTGGGCCGGGTCGAAACACTGCGCATTGGCCGGAATCAGGTCGTACAGCGAAGCCAGTGTCCGGTTACCATCCACGCCCAGCTTGGCATCGGGATGCCGCTGGTCGTCCAACAACTGATATTCACATCCTATCGATGAACCCGGCCCTTTATTCAAACCGGTCTGCACAAAATACTTGATGCCGGAATTGGCTCCTTCAGTCAATTTGAAATCCACTTCCAGCACGAAGTTCCGATAACGTTGGCTCGTAATAATATCGCCGCCATTAGCCGATTCTTTTCCATCCGATGCATTAACTGTCAAAACTCCATCCGAAATGGACCAACCCTTATCAGGAAAATCTCCACCACGGGCACTTCGCCAGCCATCTGTGGTTTTACCATCCCACAGCAATTGCCAGCCATGCGCTTTTTCCCAGTCAGTGAGTTGATTGTTCAGGTAGCTCACCTGCTGTACATCCGGCATCGGCATACTTTCCGTCTCCAGGTTACCTGTCATGATGCGAATATTCCGCCACCGGATTTGCTTGCCGGCATGCGTCTGATCATCTCCAATCGAATGTACCTGCAAGGCGATAAAACCTTCGGGAGTCATGTCGTCCACCAGGTTGGCACAAGGCACACCGTTCAACCAGGTCCGGATGGTGTTGCCAATGGCTTCGACCCGGTAATGGTTCCACCCGTCCTTTTTGAAAGCCGCCTTCCCTTTCGGATTATATTCCATCGGATAGAGCCAGCCGCGACGAGCTTCATCATAAATGCCGGCTGACCAGGCCCGTTCCGAATCATCGCACTCTACCTGGTAGCCATGTACCCGACCATTCTGATAATCCGGCGTACTCAAACTGCGAATCTGGACCCCCGAGTTCAGGCCTTCATCCATTTTCATTTCGTATTCGAGGATGAAATCGCCGTAATTTTTTTGCGTAGCCAGAAACGAGTTAGGGGAGCCAGTAATCGTGGTTCCGATAATTTCCCCGTCGACTACTTCAAAGGGAGCTGTACCGTTAATTTGTTTCCATCCCGATAAATCGTTGCCATTGAAAAGACTCTGCCAGTGACCATTTCCGGCGAAAGCCGGCGCAGATATCAAACAAAGAAGCAGGAAAAAAAATGTGCGTGTTCTCATGTGTTTGGTTTGTTAGTTGATTGGTTAGATGGAAACGAAAATAACAGAAAATCATCGTTTTCCAGTCTCCGAAACGATTTTTTCATTTACCATGAAGCAAAAAAAGCAATTATTCCGGGTACGAAATAATTGCTTTTCACAATATAATAGAATGACTACTTAACTCCTTCAGACTGCTTGCATGGTAACCGCTTCGGACGAAGCTGATTCCCCCTGCTTGTCAACGCTCTTCATGATATAACTATGCGCTGCATTGTCTTCTACTACGTCCTCATAAACAAAAGGTTCCATTGTTGTTTGCGGACGATAGGGCATTTGTCCCACTTTTTCGCCGTCACGCCATATTTCATACCGATCGAGCGGCGAGGCACCGGCATAGGCCGTTTGCCAGGTCAGAACCGCCTTTCGGGTACTTCCTTCATTTCGTTGCTGAAGAGCCACTTCACGTGGAGCTGACAACGGTTTGTGGTCCATCTGGAAATAGTTGGTCTTGCCACTCTTCACCACATTCGCCATTTTCTCAATCTTCTCCCGGTCGGATGCCGACAAACTGTTCGGTTCAACCTGCGCTGAAGCCAGATTCTGCGTCAACTGACAATCGCGGTGCTCATCACTGATGTGACCAATTCCGATAATGGCAGTATGAATGCCGGGTGTTGTGAGCGAATATTGAACCAGCGGCGTACTGGGCAGCGAAGCACTTCCTACAGTCCGAACCACATGTTCCGGTTTGTTCGACCAGGTAGCAGGCTTTGTATACATAGCACCGTCCGCAAAAACTTTCATAGCAATGATTCCCATATTTTTGGCGGCTGCCACCGGAATCACATTGTTCTGCATGTTGAAATTCAGTTTATCATTGGCATTGATAGCCACCAACATACCGTCGAGCAGTTCGTATTTATCCCGCTGTATCATGGCCATCATTAAAGCAGCATCGTAGTGGCCGGAAAAACCGATGTGGCGGATTAGCTTCTCTTCTTTTGGATTCAGTCCTGTTAGATTGGTACCGTCCCGCACATCACGCAAGGCAGCCAGAGCTCCAATTCGTTCTGCATTCGGGTCCGGGTTATCCAAACCTTCATACACCGCATCCAGCTCCTGCCAGGTCGACAAACTGTGAATCAACACCATATCGAGATAGGCGCCTTTCGGGTAGTTACCTTTTCCGTCGCCAAACATCTGCGAGAGCGAACGACGCACGTCATCCAGTGTTTTGGAACCATCGGGGCCATTGGTACCACTCCGGACGCCTTCCACATTATCGCCACCTTTCGCATAACGAAGGTGTGTTTTGGACGTCAGAAAGATATTCCGGCGGGCCCGTTCGCGGTATCCGGGCAAACCGGGAACCATATCCAGCTTGCGGAAAGCTTTTCCGTAATTCATCTGGCTTGGACCATATACATTCGATGTATCGTAATAATTCACGCCCAGTTTGTGTGCTTTCAGAATAATAGCCACCGGATCGACATCCGATGGAGTCCACTGAATGGATGCCTGACCGCCCAAACCGAGGGTGGTAACTTCAAAGCCCGTACGCCCGAATACCCGCTTCATCGGATTTTCGACAGCCAGACTGCCCCGACTGATATAGGGAATCATGGAAATACCAAAGGCGGCTGTTGCTGAAGTGCGGATAAAACGGCGGCGGGAAATGTTTTTGGTTGATTTTGCTGCCATCATGAACAAGTTTAAGTTGTTTTTGAATAATGTTAGTTGGTGCCTGCAAGAAAACCGCATTTTTCAGGTCTTTGATAAGAAAATGTCAAAGACAAGGCTTTCGAAGTTTTTGAATTCAGGGAGTTTACTAATGGTAAATGACCGATTCAAAAACGAGAATAACGCAGTATCTGCCGTTTTCCTGCAAAGACTAGTTAAGCTACATTCCGGGATTAAAAGCCATTTGAACTTCGGCAGACGGGGTAAGTCTCTTCATCGTCATACCTCGGTTTCTCTCTTTTATTTCTCACCGGAGACTTCAACCTGTATGAACAACAAAAACACAGGAAAGGTTTACCTTGTCTTCTGTCAATCAAGACAAAGCATAATAAAGCAGTGCTATCAAAGGGACTAGAGAAATTCAGCTACCGGATGCTCTTCGAAATAACGATACACCTCGTCGTAGTCTTTGGTTTCCATCAGGGCCGCCCGCATGTGCGACGCATTGGGAAAATGATTAAGATAGATTTTATAGAAACGCTTCAGAATATTGAAATTCTTCTTCCCGCCCCAGGTTTGCTCGAAAAGACGGGTATGAAACAGGAGCATATCTACCCGTTCGGAAGGTGTCGGCACCGTTCTACCTGGTTGAAAGAACCACGGATCATGAAAGATTCCGCGGCCAATCATCACGCCATCCACGCCGGTTTGCGCTACCCGATCCATTCCTTCCTGCCACGAATTCACATCGCCGTTTCCGAGCACCGGGATGTTAACGTCCCGCTCGTTCCGTACCTGAACTGCTTTGGCTATCTCGTTCCAGTCGGCCTCGCCATCGGATTGTTGTTTTTGCGTACGGCCGTGCAACGTCAGCGCTGCCGGATGTGTATCGATTAGCTGGTTAATCCAACGCTCCGTTTCGTGCTGGCGAATACCGGTCCGGGTTTTCACACTAACCGGAAGATGCGTTCCCTCTTTGGCCGCCAGCACAATTTCCTGCGCCAGCGCGGGTTGGTCGATCAAAGCACTGCAGGCGCCCTGTTTCACAATATTCTTCACCGGGCAGCCCATGTTGATGTCAAGGCCATCGAAGTCGTAGTTTTCGGTAATGAACTGCGCCATGTTGCGGTAAATCTCCGGCGTTTTCCCCCAAATCTGGGCCACCAGCTTGATGTTGAGCTTGCGCAGTAACTCCCGTTCCGATTCATTCACAATTAGTCGCTCGCCTACCCGCTCCCGTCCTACCGGATGGTTCAGGCCTTCAACAGAAGTAAATTCGGTAAAAATCACATGCAACTTCCCCGGATCGGTCATTCTCATCACCACTTCCCGAAAAACAGTTTCGGTCACATCCTCCATCGGAGCCAGGCAAAATACGGGCTCCTCAAACCGGGTCCAGAAATTCTCCACTACTTGCTGCATGTCTCGAAAAATTAAGAATCAATCTTAATAACGGAATGCAAAAATAATCCATCCGTCCGAAACTGCAAACCGGAAGCCGGAGCAAGGTCACAGGTTGCGCTTCGCGGTTACTGTTGTTATGAAGGTTACTATGTTACTGTTGTTACTGTTGTTGCTATTGTTGGGCTTCGAGGAAAGGTTCGTTTGATGCAATCTTCCCTGGAAGTTTCGGGGTCCCGTTCTCCCACTCGCTCCATCTCCCTTTCTCCCCTTCTCATCTTCTCCCACTCTCACGTTCTCCCTTTCTCAGTTTCACGTCCACTCTCCATGCACCCTCAACTTCTCAAACTTCTCATCAGCCAGCTCGATAACCCTCCGTTGCTCCTCCGGTCCTTTTATACAGGTGTCAATTAGTTTCTGAAGCTGCTTACTTTGCTCTCCAATACCGATACCCGGATCCAATTCTTCGTTGGTTAATTCACGAATCATCCGCGCCACTTCAGCCGATGTCGATTCGTTCGCTTTCTTCACGTCCAGGTTCAAATAGTCAATCAATGCATTGAAACCACAAAGTGTCCGATCCAAAGCATAGGGCTCTTCGTCAAATCGCTGTCCGTCTAATGGCATAATGGGCATAATGGTCCTTTTTTAAGTTCTACCCGAAAATTTACTAAATAAGGGTAAGGATGGCAAATGGAATTTACCGTCCGAAAATGAAACTTATCAATCAGACTGTTTCATCACAGAAACCTTAATCCCCTATCTGAAAGCATTATAAATCACACCCAACATTTCCTATTTTGAATAACTCCAACTATTTTCACAACATCCATTCATTTTAATAAATGACTATGTGCATGTGAAATGAGTGGTTCCCCCTCTAAAACCAAACTTATGAAGAAGGCAGGAAATCTCCTTTTCTCCATGACCACCGCCGTCATCCTCATGACGGTTTTCGCTGTTGCTATAGCATGGGCCACCTTTATTGAGCGCGATTACGGAACCGCCACAGCCCATAAGCTGGTGTACAACGCCATTTGGTTCCAGGTCGTTTTGTGGCTGGTCGCTGTCAACATCTCCGGCAACGTAGTGAAATACAATCTGGTCAACCGTAAGAAGTGGACCATCCTGCTATTCCATGTCGCTTTTCTCTTCATCCTGGCCGGAGGGGCCATTACCAGCTATTTCGGTTACGAAGGGATAATGCACATTCGCGAAGGAGTGTCCTCCAACCAGCTGCTACTGAATGAAACCTACCTCACCCTGCAAGCCGATTACATGGGTGTGAAAAAGTCGGTATCCAAAGCCATCAGCCTGACGCCGCGGGGTAACAACCAATACAGCGAATCGCTCGAAATTGGCGGCATGAAAGTCCGGATGGAAACCGAGCTGTACATCCCCAATGCAGCCGAAAAGCTGGTCCCCGCTACGGTTGGCGTTCCTGGACTCTCTCTCTTCATCATGGACAGTCGCAAAGGCGGACACGAAAGCGAACTGTTACAGGGAGAAGAAACCACTGTCGATAACCAAACCTACTCCTTCCATTCCGGGCAACCGGGTACCATCACTTTCAGTGCGAAAGACAACCAACCGGCATTCACCAGCACTGATACGGTGCTAATGACCGGCATGATGACCCGGGACACGACCGTATTGCTGCCCGGCGTCCTGCATCTGGCGAAGGAAAAGACCATCTATCGTGTGGGCGGACAGGTGTTCGTTATCAAATCGTTTCTCCCCTCCGCACAAAAGAGCATGACCAGTGTAGCAACAGACAATTCCGGCATGCAGGGACTTGTCGTTTCCCTTTCAACGGGCAATGATGTAAAGCGCTTGAACTTGTTGAACCGTGATGGCGAAGCCGTTCCGGTGCAAACACAACTGGGTGCTCTCAATCTCACGGCTTCTTTCGGAGCCAAATCCGTGGAGCTGCCATTCTCGGTTAAGCTGAATAATTTCATTCTGGAACGTTATCCCGGTTCGCACAGCCCTTCGTCGTATGCCAGCGAGGTAACGGTTCAGAATCCCGACGGTTCCTCTTTTCCCTACCGCATTTTCATGAATCACATCCTGAAATACAAAGGTTACCGATTTTTCCAGGCCTCTTACGACCGCGATGAACGGGGAACCATTCTTTCCGTCAGTCACGACTATTGGGGAACATTTTTCACCTACCTGGGCTATTTGCTCATGGGAATCGGGATGGTCCTAACGCTGATGAACCGGAACAGCCGCGTGCATACCCTTATCCTGCAAGGTGCTGAAATCAGAAAGCTGAAGCGCAATTCATTGGGACTCATCACCGTTTTTGTACTGCTGACCTCCGCTTTACCAACCACACTCAATGCACAAACGCTTTCCGGTAGCAAAGCACAACACATCAAAGAACTCAACTTTTTGCTGGTCCAAAACCGTAACGGGCGTGTCGAACCATTTTCGACCATTTCTTCCGCGCTAATGCGAAAGATTCATAAAAGCGAAAGCTACCGCGATATGTCTTCCACGGAAGTGATACTGGGCATGCTCTCCAATCCGGCAAAATGGCAGCAGGAAAAACTGATTAAGGTCTACAACAAAGAATTGGCTTCACAACTGGGAAGCTCAGGCGAATACATTAGTTTTCAGCAACTATTCGAAAATGGTCGATATAAGTTGCGGGAACTCGCCAACAACGCATACCACAAAGAGCCCGGCCAGCGGAACCAGTTCGACAAAGAAGTCATCAACCTCGATGAGCGGGTAAACATTTGTTACCAACTGTTCAATCAATCCTTTTTAAAGCTCTTCCCCTTGCCCGGAAATCATGGCGACAGCTGGGTAACAGAACAGACGCTGAAGCAAATCGGAAGCAACGAACGTACGACCGAACCGCTGACGATTTACACCAACTATCTGCAGGCGGTGCAGCAGGCGCAAACCAGTGGCAATTGGAGCCAGTCCGACCAACTGCTGCTGGCCCTGAAACAATATCAGCTGACCAACGGCGGAAGCATCATTCCTTCCCAATCGAAAATCAGGATGGAGAATTTTTACAACCAGGCCAACCTCTTTGGAAAACTGGCAATCGTTTACGCCCTGCTCGGCTCGCTGCTACTCATTGTTCAATTGGTTATCTTCTTCCGCCCGCAAATGAAAACAAGGCGCATTAACCTGGCCGGCATGGTGCTTTCGATGCTCATCTTCGCCGTTTACACCTTCGGTCTGATTTTACGTTGGTACATCTCGGGGCATGCGCCCTGGAGCAACGGTTACGAAACCATGATTTTCGTGGGCTGGGCAACGGCCCTCGCCGGACTATTCCTGTCGCGCCAGTCGGGCATCACATTAGCCGTCACCAATCTGTTGGCCGGTATCATGCTGCTGGTAGCGGGAATGAGTTGGCTCAACCCGGAAATCACACCATTGGTTCCGGTGTTGAAATCCTACTGGCTGATTGTTCATGTGGCCGTAATTACCTCCAGCTACGGATTCCTCTCCATCGGAGCGTTACTGGGTTTCCTGAACCTGGTTCTCATCGTCATCCGAAATCAGAAGAATAATCAACGACTGAGCCTGCACATCCGTGAAATCACGATAGTAAACGAAATTACCTTAATCATTGGAGTGATTCTGCTCACAGCCGGTTCGTTTCTGGGTGGAATCTGGGCTAACGAATCGTGGGGTCGTTACTGGGGCTGGGACCCGAAAGAAACCTGGTCGCTGGTCACCATCCTGGTCTATGCCGTGGTGTTACACTTGCGGAAAATTCCGGGAATGAAGAACAACGCGATATTCAACGGTCTGTCCGTATTGAGTTTTGGCTCCGTACTGATGACGTTCGTCGGAGTGAACTACTACTTGTCCGGACTACATTCGTACGCACAAGGAGAAGCGCCGCCTGTTCCCAACGCCGTTTACATCACCGTCATTGTCATTCTGGGAATGATGGTGGCAGCGTTCGTGAAGGAAAAGAATTCGCCCTTAACCAGATTGAGTGAGTAACTAAAAAACGAATTTATGTCGCCAAAAGCACACAAAGTATACATCGGAACATTTGTCGTCATCGTGGTGGCCGTTACTGCCACACTGACCATCGCAGGCTATTCCTACTACACCACGCCCATCGTCGACCGGTTCCATCATCCCGACTATAATCTACTGAAACCAAGTGGTATTCTGGGACACGGATACGGCATTGTGGGCACCTTGCTCATCATCACCGGCATCGCTACCTACATGATGCGCAAACGGATGCGGATGTTTTCGCGTTGGGGACGTTTGAAACATTGGCTTGAATTTCATATCTTTCTGTGCACTCTCGGAGCTATTCTGATTCTATTCCACACTTCCTTCAAGTTCGGAGGCATTGTTTCCGCCAGTTTCTGGAGCATGGTCGCCGTTGTCATCAGTGGTGTCATCGGACGTTACATCTATATTCAAATCCCACATACCATCGAAGGTCGCGAAATGAACCTGAACGAAGTACATTCTTTGCAGAAAGGAATCGAACGCAAACTCCGGACCGATTACGGGGTGGAAGAACAGGTTTTTGCTTCTATGAAGGAAAACCGGCGTGCTGCCATCCGCTTGCTGAAAAAAGAGTCGCGAAAGAAGGGAATGCGCGGAAAAGAGATACGCAAAGCCATCAGGTTACTGAAAACAGAGGATAAACTGACTGGCCGGATCAAACGGCTGGAAAAGATGCAGAATCTGTTCCGGTACTGGCACATTGCACACCAGCCTTTTGCGCTGATCATGCTGATTATTATGGTTATTCACGTAACCGTCACGATATTATTCGGATACCGATGGATTTTTTAATGGCAGACATATGGTTAGAGAAGCTGATGATTTATGGCGGGGTTTTCCTCATCATTGCCATCGTTTTGGGAATTTATTTACTGAAGCTGAGGCGGGAAACACAGCGTGCCGAATCCAAAATTGCGCTGGCGAAGGAAAACGGATTGTACGAGCCTGTTTCGCTGCATCCCGTCATCCACGTCAATAATTGTATCAAAAGTGGTGCATGCGTTAAAGCCTGTCCCGAAACCGATGTCCTGGGCATCCGGTCGGGCCGCGGAACCGTCATCAACGCCTCACACTGCATTGGTCACGGCGCCTGTTTTCATGCCTGTCCCGTAGAAGCCATCACCCTGAACATTGGAACCGAAAAGCGTGGCGTCGATCTGCCTCACGTAAGCCAGACCTTCGAAACCAACGTGAAAGGAATTTACATTGCCGGCGAATTAGGCGGCATGGGCTTGATTAAAAATGCGGTAGAACAGGGACGGCAGGCCATCGACAACGTGGTTCACCACTTTCCGAAAAAACACAATGCCACGTACGATCTCATCATTATAGGTGCCGGTCCGGCCGGAATATCTGCTTCGCTGACCGCAAAAAAACACCAGCTGAATTTCGTGACACTTGACCAGGACACGCTCGGAGGAGCTGTTTTCACCTATCCGCGCGCCAAAGTCGTCATGACGGCCCCGATGGACTTGCCCCTTCACGGGAAGGTAAAACTGTCGAACACCTCGAAAGCTGAGCTGCTGAACCTTTGGACTTCCGTTTTAAATAAAAATAATATTCCGATCCGGGAAACCACCAAAGTCGAAAGCATCGAAAAGGAAGGCGACCACTTTAAGGTAACAACTTCGCAAAACGAAAGCCTGACAGCTGCCCGAATACTGCTGTCCATCGGACGACGTGGAACTCCGCGAAAGCTGAACGTGCCGGGAGAAGACCTGGAGAAAGTACGGTACCGTCTGCTCGATCCGGAAATCATACAAAACAAAAGTATTGTGGTGGTGGGCGGAGGAGATTCGGCCGTCGAATCAGCCATGATGCTGGCTGAACAAAATACCGTAACTTTATCGTACCGCAGCGGAAGCTTCAACCGGATTAAACCAGGAAATGCAACCAAACTGGAAGCGGCTGTTGCCGAACAAAAACTGACCGTCAAATACCTCACCAATGTAACGGAGATTCAGCCGGAACAGGTCATCCTCAGGAACAGTGAAACCAATGAAGAAGAAACCATTCCGAACGACCTCATCTATATTTTTGCAGGAGGTGAACTCCCCACGGAATTTTTGAAGAAAACCGGTATTACCATCACCCGGAAATTCGGTGACGTAATGATGAAACACTAACAACCTGACAAAGCCCATATGAAGAAGGTGCTCATGTGCATAATCGCCCTGATTGTATTGGTTCCAGCCGTTTGGGGACAGATATCGCCCGGCGAACTGTCGAAAGCACATGCGAACCTCGAAGGCATCCGGAACTGTGTGAAATGCCATAAGCTGGGCGACAAGGTAACGAACGAAAAATGCCTGGACTGTCACACCGAAATTGCCACACGGATTCAACAACACGAAGGATATCACGCCTCATCGGAAGTGCAGGGAAAAGATTGCTCCGGTTGTCACAACGAGCACCACGGCCGCGATTTCGACATGCTCAACCTCGACAAAGCCACCTTCAATCATAACCTGACCGGCTTCCAATTAGAAGGGAAACACAAGCAAATTGATTGTCAGGATTGCCACAAGAAGGAGTTCATCACCGAACCCAAACTGAAAGACAAAAAGCTGACCTACCTCGGACTTTCACAACAATGCCTGTCGTGCCACCAGGACTACCACCGGCAAACCCTTTCGGATAACTGTACGGAATGTCACAATTTTGAAAGTTTCAAAACGGTACCGGGGTTTCATCACAACGAAACCAATTTTCCCCTGAAAGGGAAACACGCGGAAGTAAACTGCATGGATTGCCACAAAAAAGAAACCATCGATGGTCAACCGTTCCAGCATTTCGCAGACGTGGCACATGCGAACTGCACCAGTTGTCACGAAGATGTCCACCACAACAAATTCGGGCAAACCTGCACTCAGTGTCACAGCGAACAGTCGTGGGCACAAATCAAAGGGATGGCGAACTTCGACCACAACAAAACCGGATTCCCATTGCAGGGACTTCATTCGAAAGTCGCTTGCCAGCAATGCCACAAAAACAATTATGCCGCTCCATTAGCCCATAACCGGTGCAGCGACTGCCATGCCGATTACCACCAAGGCGACTTAACACGAACCAATCCGGCCTCCGATTGCAAAGATTGTCACACGGTTAAAGGATTTCAGTTCACCAATTATACCATAGAAAAGCATAATTTGAGTAACTTTAAGCTGAACGGTGCCCACATGGCTACTCCCTGCTTTTCCTGTCACAAGAAAGAAGATCGGTGGCGTTTCCGGAATATTGGCAGCAATTGCATCGATTGTCATCAAAACGTGCATAGTGGATTCATGGATAACCAGTACACGCTGAAGGACGGCTGCAACTCCTGTCACGATGAGAATGCGTGGTCGGAAGTATCTTTCGATCACAGTAAAACCGGATTTGCCTTATCAGGAGTTCACGCCCAAACTAACTGCGGAGCTTGTCACTACACCAAAGGAGACAACGGAAAAACCGTACAACGATTTGCCAAATTAAATCCTTCTTGCACCGAATGTCATCAGGATGTTCACCACGGACAATTCGCCCGATACGGCGATGAAGGTTGTTCGCGTTGTCACGGATTTGACGACTGGAGCGCATCGAAATTCGACCACAACCAGGCGCGGTTCAAACTAGAGGGTGCGCACGCTTCAGTCAGTTGTGTCTCCTGTCATCCGCAAGTAAAATCGAAAGACGGTTCATATACAAAATACACCTATAAATCCATCGAATGCGCTACCTGTCACAACTAATACTGCTGTTGCTACTGCCCATCCAGTTATGGGCACAGTCGCCTCACGGGGACGACTTCAACGTGAAATGTGAAGTGTGCCATTCACCGGAAGGATGGAATCTGATTGAACATCCCAAGTTCGACCACGATACGACCAGTTTTGCCCTGATTGGCACCCACAAAAGCGTGGCCTGCCGACAATGCCATGTCTCGCTGGTCTTTTCGCAGGCTCCGGCCAATTGCAATGCCTGCCACAACGATATTCACGAAAATACCGTCGGACAGGACTGTGACGAGTGTCACAACACGACAACGTGGGCCGTGACCAACATCATGGAAATACACCTGCGAAGCCGCTTCCCATTGACCGGAGCGCATACCATGGCCGATTGCTACGACTGCCACAAATCAATCTCGTTGATGCGTTTCGATCCCATCGGGGTGGAATGTTACGACTGCCACAAAGAAGATTTCATGGCAGCGAAAAATCCTGACCACATCGCCGGCGGATTTTCGACCGAATGTACCGATTGTCACTTTATCAATGCTATTAACTGGGCCTCCGAAGGCTTCAACCACGATTTCTTCCCGCTGACGGAAGGGCACGCTATTAGCGACTGTGCGGCCTGTCACCAGAATGGAGTGTTTACCGGTCTATCGCCTGAATGCTATTCCTGTCACGCTCAGGATTACAATAATACCACCGACCCGAATCACGTCACGGCAGGGTTCTCACAACAATGTCAGGATTGTCACACGACGCATCCGGGCTGGAGTCCCGCAACTTTTAACCACGACGATTTTTATCCGCTGACCGGTGCGCATGCCGACATCGCCAACGACTGCCTGAAATGCCACGCCAACGGATACAGCAATACACCCACCGATTGCTACGGCTGTCACAAAACGGATTATGACAACACCACCGATCCGAACCACCTGGCAGCGAATTTCCCGACAACCTGCGACGACTGTCATACCGATGTAGCGTGGAAGCCGGCAACATTTGACCACGACGGACAGTACTTCCCCATCTATAGCGGAACGCACAGCCAGGCCTGGACCTCTTGCAGCGATTGCCACACGAATTCGAGCAATTATGCCGATTTCTCGTGCATCGACTGCCACGAACATGAAAAAACCACAACGGATGATCATCACACCGACGTGAATAACTATGTGTATAACAGTGTAAATTGCTATGAATGTCACCCCAACGGAAGAGCTGAAGATTAAAGAAAAGTAACCGAAAAACTCACTGATGATGAGAAAAGCAATCATCCCTTTTATGGTCCTGATACTGGCCGGATTCTTCGCGAAAGCGCAGGAAGCGAAACAGCTGACCGGAAAAGTCTCATACATCAGCGCGCAGCACGTTTACGTTCGTTTTACCTCTACCGAGGGCATCAACGTGGGCGATACGCTATATGTCGAATCAAGAGGGAAACGAATTCCGGGACTGGTGGTTGTGCAGCGCTCCTCCATCTCGTGTGTAACGACCGTTTTGGGCAATTATTCGCCAAAAATGAATGAGCAGATTCACGCCATTCTCAAACCCCAGGCTACCATCACCGAAGAGAAAAAGCCTGTCCCCGTTCCCCGGAAACCTGTCGCTGTTACGCCGCAACCGGCAAAGCCACAGCCGAAGCTGATACAGGAAAAATCGCGGTTGTACGGGCGTGTTAAACTGGCTTCTTATTCCAACTTTTCCAATACCAATGCGAAGAACCGGCAACGAATGCGGTATTCGCTTTCGCTGAATCAAGATAATATCGGCAACTCGCATTTGTCGTTCGACAGCTACATTACGTACAATCATCGAACGGATGGCTGGAATACCGATAACCAAAGTATTTTCAACAGCCTGAAGATTTACAGCATGGCCGTAGGCTATAATTTCAACTCCAATACCAGCCTGTGGTTTGGCCGAAAAATGAACCGAAAGGTTTCGAATATAGGGGCCATCGACGGGCTGCAGTTCGAGACCCGCGTCAGGAATTTCACCTTTGGCATTGTCGGTGGTGCGCGTCCCGATTACATGGACTATGGTATCAATACCAACCTGCCGCAGTTCGGCGCATATGTCAGTCATGAAGCGAAAGGAAAAGAGGGAATGGTGCAGAGCTCGCTGGCCGTATTCGAGCAGATGAACGGTTCCAATACCGACCGCCGCTTTGTCTACTTCCAGCACAGCAATTCACTGCTGAAAGATTTCAATTTGTTCACTTCGGTTGAAATGGATTTGTACCAGGTGAAAGACAGCGTTCCGACCAACACGCTCGACCTGACCAGCTTCTACATTTCGGCGCGCTACCGGGCTTCGCGCAAGGTGTCGTTTTATGCATCATACGATGCGCGGAAGAATGTGATTTACTACGAAACCTATAAAACACTGGTCGACCTGATTACGGATAATGCCACGCGGCAAGGCGTTCGCTTTCGCGTGATGGTGCGGCCTATCAATTATCTCATCGTCTCCGCGCGGACCGGTTACCGTTCCCGGAAAGGCGATCCTGAGCCATCGACCAATTACAATTTCTACATTACGCACAGCAAAATTCCCTGGCTGGAGTCGTCGATGACACTGAACGTGACCAAGCTAAAAACAAGCTACCTCGACGGCCTGCAATATGGCGCTAACCTGTCGAAATACCTGCTAAACGGGAAATTGTACGGCTCACTCTCCTACCGCATCATCGATTATAGCTTTCTCAATTCCAATTCCGGCATCAACCAAAACCTGGCCGGCTGCTCGTTTGCGTGGTACCTCATGAAAAAGCTGCAACTATCGATGAATTACGAGGCCACCATCGAAAAAAGTAACGTTTTCCACCGGATGTATTGGGGATTTAGTCAGCGGTTTTGACTTATCTAAATTTTGTTACCTCTGATTTAATTGAAGAATAAAAAAAGGTTTAAGCATTAAATGCTTAAACCTTTTTTGGTGTGATCCCAGCGGGATTCGAACCCACATCGTCAGAACCGGAATCTGAAATTCTATCCATTGAACTATGGGACCAATGTGTCTTTTGCAAGTACGCGGAACACCGTGATTTTGCGAACACAAAAATAGCAATATTCTTCAAACCCGAAATCCTGCGTTCCGGATTTTTCTTAGAATCCCTGAAATTATTCAGTTTGCGAGCCAATCACAGGGCAGAAAAACCTGAAAATCAGCGGGACTATTTCAAGAAATAATTAAATAAATCAGGGATGGCACATTATACACCAGAAAACCATAATTTTGGTAAATATTGTTTAACACGAAATTATGATTTCGCAAGAGACACTTGAACAATTCCGCGAGGAATACAACCAGATTCTTAGTTCTGTTGAAACCAAAGGTTTTGCCGAGCAGCAGGCTTTTGAACAATGGAAGACGCACAATGAAAAAGTGGTGGAAAACAGCTTGTTGTTGGGGCAGGCTTTGGATATGGAGGACGGCGAGATGCGCATGGCGGAAATCCTGGCGCTGTTTCACGATATTGCCCGTTTCCGCGAGGTTTCGTCTTCGCCTTACTTTTCCAAATTAACCGAAACGGATCACGCCGAAGCCGGCGCCGAATTATTGTCGTTACTTCCCCCCTTCAAAGAACTGGAAGCCGCTAAACAAGAGATATTACAGAAGGTTACGGTTTTTCATAACAAGCCCGAGCTTCCCAAAAGGGAAAACGAGTTTGTGGTGTACTACCTCAAGCTGCTGCGCGATGCCGACAAACTGGATACCCTTCGATTGACAGCCGAGTTCCTCACCTACCGGGATGTAAAAGTCAGCCCGGCCGACACTTTGCATTTGTCGAAAAGTCCGGCTATTTCGGACAACATTTGCAAAGCCATCATCAACGACATGATGCCGAAGAAAGAGGACATGGTTACGTATAACGACTACGTTCTACTGCAACTCTCGTGGGTTTTCGAGTTAACCTACCGGAAAACCTACCTGCTGTTGAACCAGCGGGGGTACGTCAAGCGGTTGTACGACGCGCTGCCTAAAAACGATAACATCATCGACATATACCGAAAAGCACGAATACATATCGAAAACCAACTTTTCTGATAATGCAACAGATCGTCCACGTTAGAACAGACCAACACAACGGCCTGTACGATATTACCTCGCCAATTGTCGACATTGTGAAGAAGGCAAATATCGAGAGTGGAATGGTCAATGTATATGTACAAGGCGCCACCGCCGGTATTATGATTCAGGAAAACTGGGATGACTCCGTTCAGAACGATGTCATCACTTTACTTCGGAAGCTCGTTCCCCCGAGCGTTTGGGAACACGATGCCCAGGACAACAATGGCGATGCGCACCTGAAAGCAGGAATTGTCGGGCCATCCGAAACCATTCCGATTATTGAAGGTAAAATGGGATTGTCGACCTGGCAAAACATTTTTCTTTGTGAATTCGACGGTCCACGGGATGACCGTTCGATTGTGGTAACCCTGAGTGAAAGTCGTTAGCCTATGCCCCGTAAGCTATTCTGTTTGTGTAACGAAGTGGAAGAATCGGAAGTGAAGAAAGCGATCCGGAAGGGAGAACTCTATTTTGCTCCGGCCGTTTCGGAAGCCACCGGAGCCGGCACTGGATGTGGGCGGTGCCGTTCGCGCATTCAGGAGCTGATTGACGAAGAAAAGAAACGGTTACCCGCTATCCGGCAATTGAAGCTGGAGTTTTAACTCTGTTTCAGGTTTCAGGTTTCAGGTTTCAGATTCCAGGTTTCATGTTGCGCTACGCTATTGCTAGGATTACTGGTTGTTTCTGTTACTACGATTGTTCGGTTCTCAACAACAACTGCTCAGTTACGGCCGAAAGGACATTTCTATTTCAATCTCAATTTGCTCGCGACCGCTAAGGGATGCATGCACATAAATACCCAATGCGTTGCCATTGGGCTGAATTGAGCTGGCCTTAAAGGCCGTATACCCAATAACCTCGAAGTGCAATTCAACATTAACCCCAAACCATCGACGCAGCATTCATCAAAAGCCTTGAAGTTCCAATTAGTGTAATTCGTGCTGGATTGGCCTGTGCGTTGGAAAATTCATGTAATCCGTATTTAACAAAAAAAGGTAGCCTGAAAACAGGCTACCCTTTATATATCAGTTCACTTTTTCTTACATCAGGAAGCTGAGCAAGACACCGGCAGCCACTGCTGAACCGATTACACCAGCCACGTTCGGTGCCATGGCGTGCATCAGCAAGTGGTTCGATGGATCTTCCTTCAGTCCCATCTGTTGTACCACACGAGCAGAGTCAGGCACAGCCGAAACACCGGCCGCTCCAACCATCGGGTTAATCTTATTCCCCTTCTTGAAGAATAGGTTCATAATTTTTGCTCCAATTACTCCACCTGCCGTTGCCACAACAAATGAGGCCGCTCCAAGAATGAAGATTTTGATGGAGGAAGGCGTCAGGAAAACGTCTGCCTGCGTAGAAGCACCAACGGTGATTCCCAGCAACATGGTAATGATATCGATCAACGCATTGGATGCCGTAACAGCTAGTCGCTTGGTTACGCCCGATTCTTTCAGCAGGTTACCGAAGAAGAGCATTCCCAGCAATGGAAGTGCCGTTGGTGCGATATAAGCCGTCAGCAGGAGTCCTACAATCGGGAAAAGCACTTTCTCCAGTTTGGTTACCGCGCGCGGGGGTTTCATTTTGATGAGACGCTCTTTTTTACTGGTCAGCAATTTGATAACCGGCGGTTGAATAACCGGAACCAATGCCATGTATGAGTACGCTGCAATCGCGATAGGACCAATCAGATTTTTCACCACCTGCCCGTTCGCCATCACATTGATACCGTTGGCCAGCTTGGATGATATAAAGATAGCCGTCGGACCGTCAGCACCACCGATGATACCGATAGCACCAGCTTCCGGCGGAGCAAATCCCAGCATCAGGGCTCCAATCAATGTCAGGAAGATACCAACCTGTGCCGCAGCACCCAACAACATCAACTTCGGATTGGAAATCAACGACGAGAAGTCGGTCATGGCCCCAATTCCGAGGAAGATGAGCGGCGGGTACCATCCTTGTACCACTCCCTGGTAAAGGTAGTTCAACACTGAACCTGGTTCGTAGATTCCCAGCTGCAGGTTAAAATCGGTAACCTGGAACATCGGGATATTCCCGATAAGGATACCGGTACCGATTGGAATCAACAGCATCGGCTCGAAGTCGTATCGGATCGCCAAAAAGATGAAGAGCAATCCCACGATGAGCATGACGAAGTGTCCCCAGGTAAAATTGGCAAAACCGGTAAATTCCCAGAAATTAAACAATCCGGAAAGCGCACCATCTACATTTTTATATACCTGACCGTTATCGCCGGGCTGCCCAACCAGTTCACCGTTCTGAAATGACAGAACGCGCTGGGGAAGTTGTAGTGTAAAATTCTGAGTTGAATACCCTGAGCGCTGATTTGGGTTGGTGTTTTTCCGAAGATGCATCAGTTTCTTGGCATTGAAGTCCATGATAAGATGCTCGTCGGCTATTCTCCATTTTCCCGTATAACGTTCTTTGGCTGAGTCCATATTAAACGAACCATCACCATTGAATTCAAGGGTTTTAAATCGTTCCACCTTGTCCACGCCGGACCGGGCTGTCACCGTATCGGGGTTGATGATCGGGTTGGCAATATAGCCGCCCGACCGGTTCACCCACTTTCCTTCGGTCAAATCAGAAGGTTTCAGTTGATTTTGAGCGAAAAGACCGGAAACCGCGAGAAACAGGCTTATAATTGTTAATAGTAATTTATTCATTTCTGCAAGTCTTTTCCGGGTTATGCAATTTCGACCAAAACATCATCCTGAAGAACACTCTGACCGGCAGAAACTTTGATGGCAGCTACTGTACCATCGGCTTCAGCCATAATCGAGTTCTCCATTTTCATGGCCTCCATTACCATGAGAGTCTGTCCTTTGGTGACAGTGTCTCCTTCCTTCACAGCGATACTGAGAATAGTTCCCGGCAGCGGAGCTTTAATTGCTTTGGCTTTCGAACTTCTTTTCTGAATTTCGCCTTCGCCGGGCGCTTTTTGAACAGGTTTCCGAACTAGTTTAGGGGTTTTGGCGATTTTCTTCGCCTCCTGATGAATTTCCACTTTATATTGGGTACCATTCACCTCCAAATCGGCGATATTATCTTCGATATCATTGATCTGAACGTCGTACTGGTTTCCGCTTATGGTAAATTTGAACTTTTTCATTTTGCGTCAGTTATGATTTGATTTTGACAAGTCCACGGATTATCGAGCCCAACGGTCGTATACTCCGTAAATTTTCGAACTCCAAGGAGAATAACGTCTTCTTACCCGCTTAATTGTCACCACGTTACTTTCTTCGTCGTGCGCTTCATTCAGATACAAATGAATAGCCATTGCAATGGCCGCGTTAACGTTACCTTCCAGTTGAACTTCTTCTTCCTCTCCGTCTCCACAATCCTCCTTCTTTCTTCGGCAAGGGCGCCGGAGTTTCATGAGTTTCGGAGCATAGAGGAATACCAGTACCAGGACTGACAAAGCAGTGATAACAATTCCAAAACCAACCAATGCAATGGTCAATCCCAGTCCCTGAACATCCGTTAGTAATATGCTTGCTATGTTCATTCGTTCAGTTTTTACAATGGTATATTCGAATGTTTTTTCGGCGGATTGGTCAACTTTTTCGTTCCCAGTGCCTGTAATCCGCGAATAATACGGAAACGGGTATTACGAGGCTCGATCACATCATCGATGTAACCATAAGCAGCTGCCTGGTAAGGATTCGCGAAGTTGGCTTTGTATTCATCCTCGTGCTTCTGCACAAATGCAGCCCGTTCTTCCGGATCGGTAATTTCAGCCAGCTTACGACCATGCAATACCTCAACAGCACCCGATGCCCCCATCACCGCGATTTCGGCAGAAGGCCATGCGTAATTCAGGTCACCGCGCAATTGCTTACACGACATCACATCGTGCGCTCCACCGTACGACTTACGCAGGGTTACTGTGATTTTCGGCACAGTAGCTTCACCGTAAGCGAACATCAATTTGGCACCGTGCGTAATGATACCGGCATATTCCTGTCCTGAACCGGGAAGGAATCCGGGCACATCCACTAACGTAATAATCGGAATGTTAAAAGCATCGAGGAAGCGAACAAACCGAGCTGCCTTTCGCGAAGCATCCACGTCGAGTACACCGGCCAGATAGTTGGGCTGGTTAGCTACGATGCCAACCGGCTGTCCGTCGAACTTGGCAAAACCGGTCACGATGTTCTTCGCATAGTTCCGGTGAACTTCGAGGAATTCGCCTGAATCCACAACACCGTGAATAACATCCTTCACATCGTAAGGCTGGTTCGGATTATCGGGAATAATCTCGTTCAAGCCATCTTCCAACCGGTCAATCGGGTCATAACATTCAGTGATTGGCGGTTCTTCCAGGTTGTTCTGCGGCAGGTACTCCAGCAATTTACGGAGTAACAAAATACCTTCCTCTTCGTTCTCAACCAGGAAGTGAGCCACACCAGATTTTTGCGCGTGTACTTTACCTCCACCGAGGTCGTCAACCGAAATGTCTTCACCGGTAACGGTTTTCACTACTTTCGGGCCCGTCACAAACATGTACGAGTTGTCCTCGGTCATCATGATAAAGTCGGTAAGCGCCGGAGAATAAACAGCACCACCGGCACAAGGACCGAAGATGGCTGAAATCTGCGGAATTACTCCCGAAGCCAGAATGTTCCGTTCGAAAATCTCAGCATAACCAGCGAGTGAAGTTACTCCCTCCTGAATACGTGCACCTCCCGAATCGTTGATTCCGATAACCGGAGCGCCCGCTTTCATAGCCATATCCATCACTTTGCAGATTTTCTGTGCAAAGGTCTCGGACAGTGAACCACCGAAAACGGTAAAGTCCTGCGAGAACACAAAAATGGTTCGACCGTCGATGGTTCCCCGACCGGTTACCACACCGTCGCCCAGGAATTTCTTTTTCTCCATACCGAAGTTGGTACAACGGTGTGTTACGAACATGTCAAATTCCTCGAAGCTACCGTCATCCAACAGCATCTCGATGCGTTCGCGTGCAGTAAATTTGCCTTTTTTGTGCTGGGCTTCCATGCGTTTTTCACCGCCTCCCAGTTTAGCTTCAGCACGAAGGTCAATTAGTTTGTTGATTTTATCCTGATTGCTCATTGTGTTATACTATAGATAGTGAGTTAAAGAATGATTAGTCACTGCAAAGTTCGGTCAGCACACCGAAAGTAGATTTCGGGTGTAAGAAACCAATGTTCAAACCTTCGGCTCCTTTGCGTCCTTGTTTGTCAATCAAGCGGATGCCGTTTTCTTCTGCGTCATTCAGTGCCTGGTCTACATTATCAACAGCAAAGGCTAAGTGATGGATGCCTGGTCCTTTTTTCTCGATAAATTTACCAATCGGTCCTTCCGGGTCGGTTGATTCCAACAGTTCAATTTTGGTTTGTCCTACTTTGAAAAAGGCCGTTTTCACTTTCTGATCGGCCACTTCTTCCACCGCATAACATTTTGTACCCAGCAGTTTTTCATAGTAAGGAATAGTTTCTTCCAAACTCTGGACTGCGATTCCGATGTGTTCAATATGTGATACGCTCATTGTGATTAATGTTTTAGGTTACATCCTAATGGTTAAGGAATAATGATAAATTTTTGACAGAAGTCTTGTGATACCTGTCGTCTAAGCTTATATGTAAATAAAAGGAAATATAATTTACTGAATAATGAGATCATTCAGAAACAGAAACGGATTTTCATGATAATTATACATGTGCGAAAACTCTCACCAAACGGCAAGAGTACTAATACCACACTGTCAAACAACACGTTTATGATCGGATAGCCGATATTCCGCTCCCAATTGACCGAAATATCGAAGATCAGGAAGAAGGCAGAACGTTAGCCCCACCTTACTTCCTTTATGAGTTCCTATTTATTTCGAGGAAACAAATTTATAGTGCGATCCGAAGCGATCAAATGCTGCTTTGTCAAGCTCTTCCTGATGATCGGGATGAGCGACCGAAATCAGCAAACGTGCGCGTTCCTGCAGTGTTTTCCCGTAAAGGTTCACAGCACCAAACTCGGTTACTACCCAGTGCATGTTGGCACGGGTACTTACTACGCCCGAGCCCGGCAATAAAGTCGGCGAGATCTTCGACATTCCTTTGGCTGTTACCGAAGGCATGGCAATGATAGGTTTACCACCCCGGGAATATCCGGCTCCGCGAATGAAGTCAATCTGACCACCTACACCGGAATAATGTTTGATACCGATAGAATCGGCGCAAACCTGGCCGGTTAGATCAATAGCCAAAGCTGAGTTAATTGCGGTAACGTTGTCCAGTTTTCTAATGACATTTACACTGTTGGTATGGGCCACATCCATCATGGCAACCATCGGGTTGTCATCGATGAAGTCATACAACTTTTGCGACCCCATCAGGAAGGAGGCAACCATTTTGCCCCGGTCGATGGACTTGCGTTTTCCGTTTACCACACCTTTTTCAACCAACGGCAGGATTCCGTCGGCAAACATTTCGGTGTGTACGCCCAAATCCTTGTGGTTTTCAAGCTGAGCCAGAACAGCATTCGGAATACCGCCGATACCCATCTGGAGGCAGGCGCCATCCTCAACAAGTGCAGCTACATTTTTCCCAATCTGAATGTCTGTGTCGGTGAGAGGTGCACAATCGTGCGCATACAAAGGACTGTCGTCCTCAACGAAATAATCAATCTCGTTGATGTGGACCATGGCATCTCCCCAGGCTCTCGGCACATTCGGATTGACAGCAGCAATCACTACATCGGCACACTCAATGGCAGCCGCCGTAGCATCTACTGAAGTTCCCAACGATACAAAACCGTGTTTATCGGGAGGAGAAACCATCACCATGGCTACGTTTACTTTCAGGTAGCCCTCGCGGATTAATTTCTGTGTCTCACTTAAGAATACGGGGATATAATCGGCATACCCGGCCTGGGTTTGCTTACGAAGATTCGAACCGACAAAAAACTGTTCAGAAACGAAAATACCTTCAAATTCGGGATTGGCATATTCAACTTCCCCTTCAATGTGAATATGCTGAATTTTCACATCGTACAACTCCCCTGCACGACCCCGGTCAACCATAGCGCGAATGAGTTTGTGTGGGGTTACGGCCACACTACTCAAATGTACTCGATCACCAGATTTAATTACTTTTACAGCGTCACCTGCGGTTACATACTTGATCGATTTCATGTGCTTATCATTTGCATTTAAATTTTCCACACGGAACTCGCTACCGATAATCACGATCCTCTGTGAGATATTCTTTTAGGCTTGTTTCATGTAGAAAAATTTTCTGTTTTTCAAAGTCAGTGCAAATGTAAAACATATTACAGTCTGTAGGAAAGATTTATGCTCACAACACGCTTATTTATTAAAAATCAAAATAAATGGGTAAAATGTTTGAAACGCTTTTTATTTTGGTGGAATAAAACCATTAATCAAGTAGGCTGTTTTACCATAAGATACCAATAACAAACTATGGAAAAATACGATTTAGCGGTCATTGGAAGCGGGCCGGGAGGCTTCTCCGCTGCTGTCCGTGCCCTGGATTTTGGAAAGGATGTTTGTTTGATCGAAGCCGGACATGTGGGCGGGGCAGGCGTTATGAACGGAGCACTGACTTCGAAAACCATGTGGGAGCTGTCGCACGATTATGCTGTAGCCGCTGCAGTTGACCGGGGATACCGGGCTTCAGGGCTTCAGGTTGATTTCACGAAAGTGAAAAAGTCGGTCATGAAAGCCGCCAAGACCAAGCAATATCAGATTCTTTCGCAAATCGAAACTTACTCGAAAAAACCGGGACAGAAAGGGAGTTTAACCATTAAATACGGTTTTGCCAGTTTCAAAGACCGGAATACACTGGAAATTGACCGCGGAAAGAAAGAAGAAAAGGAGACCATTGAAGCAGACTACATTATTATTGCCACTGGTTCGAGCCCGCGGGAACTTCCCGATTTGAAAGTCGACCAAAAACGCATCATCAACTCCGACGGTATACTCAACCTCAAAAAATTTCCCGAGCGAATGATGATCATCGGTTCCGGGATCATTGGTTGTGAGTTTGCCACCATCTTCTCCAATTTTGGCCACACCGAAGTGCATTTGCTCGACCGCGCCCACCGGGTTATTCCATTTGCCGACAATGACGTCAGTGATTTCGTATCCGGAAACCTGCAGAAAAACGGGGTCGTCATTCACCATACCGCCAACCTACGTACTGTAAATAAAAAGAAAGACTACCTGGAGGTCGTACTAGATTACGAAGACGGCCACAGCACAGTGATTGAAGTAGATGTCGTTCTGGTTTCCATCGGACGCGATCCCAACACCAAAGGCTTGGGACTGGAAAATGTCAATATTCAAACGACGCCTCACGGCTACCTGAAAGTAAATGAAGAGTGTGCCACCGGCGACTTTGACAACTGCAACATCTTTGCTGCGGGAGACGTAACAGGACACAAGGCACTCTACTGTGTAGCTGAAGAACAGGGACGTTTTATTGTCGAGGCCATCTTCGGCGAATTGGAATACCCCACCGATTACTCGCACATGCCTACACTTATGTTTTTCAAACCGGAAGTTGCTTCGGTGGGCGTCAACGAAAAAATTCTGCAGGAGAAGAAGATCCCTTACAAAGCAGCCTTCTATTCCAACGAAATGGTGAACCGGACCATTGCCATGCGGAACACCAACGGCTTTGTGAAGGTACTGGTCAGTGACGATGGCCGTGACCGGATTTTAGGAATGCAGGCTGCAGGTCCACAGGCATCCGCTTTCATCGTCTCCGTTTCGTACCTGATGAATTCTGAAAGTGGCATGAACGAAGTACTTCGCAGTATTCATCCCCACCCGAGTGTGACGGAAGGAATACAGGAATGCTTTAGGGTATTCAACAAACGATCCATCTTCAAGCCCGAAGCTTTTCCTGATAAGATAAAAAGCTGGGCCTGGAAACCACTCGAATTGCAAAACGAAAAATCATAAAATACAAGCCGCAGATTGACCAATTCTCTCTGCGGTTTTTTGTTGCCAAAAGGAATTGTGAACATCATGGAACAACATCGGTCAGCAACATGTATCAACCGAATCCATAAAGCGAATTTCCTTATATTTGTGGCATCCGAATTATCTGATTTCGTAAACGAAAACAACCCACACAATGATCCTGTTCTTTAGAGGCAAATCCAACTTGATTGCCGTTGATGCACACGAGGAAATTAACCAGCAAAACCTCGAAAAACTAATCTGGCTCTTTGACCAGGCGCAACCCATCGAAGCCGACCATCTGGATGGCAATTTTGTTGGCCCGCGAAAAGAGATGATTACTCCCTGGAGCACCAACGCTGTCGAAATCACACAAAACATGGGAATTAGCGGCATTACCCGCATCGAGGAGTTTTTCCCGGTCGACTCCGATTCCCCGCAATTCGACCCAATGTTGCAGGCATTTTACCAAGGACTCGATCAACAAGTGTTCACCATCGACCGGAAACCCGAGCCCATCATTTACATTGATAATATTGCCGATTACAACCAAAAAGAAGGCTTGGCCTTAAGCTCTGAAGAAATTGATTATCTGGAAGGTGTATCGAAAAGAATCGACCGCAAACTCACCGACAGCGAAGTATTCGGATTTTCGCAGGTCAACTCGGAGCACTGCCGTCACAAAATTTTTAACGGAAATTTCATAATCGACGGCAAAGAACAACCCTCCACCCTCTTCCACCTCATCAAAAAGACCACTCAAACCAATCCCAACACCATAGTTTCCGCTTACAAAGACAATTGCTCCTTCAGCAAAGGTCCCAAAGTGGAACAGTTTGCACCCGCCACACAGGACAAACCCGATTATTTCGTTGTTGAAGATATTGACACCGTGCTTTCGCTGAAAGCGGAAACGCACAACTTCCCAACTACGGTTGAGCCATTCAACGGAGCAGCTACCGGTACGGGTGGTGAAATCCGTGACCGGATTGCGGGTGGAAAAGGAAGCTACCCTATCGCCGGAACAGCGGTTTACATGACCAGCTATTCACGTACAGAAGACGGTCGCGAGTGGGAAGAGGCAATGGAAGAGCGTCCATGGTTGTACCAAACACCTGAGCAGATTCTCATCAAAGCCTCCAACGGTGCTTCCGATTTCGGAAACAAATTCGGACAACCGCTTATCAACGGTTCATTACTCACTTTCGAGCATACTGAGAATTTCAAAAAATACGGATACGACAAAGTCATCATGCTGGCCGGCGGCATCGGTTACGGCCGCAGTGAAGACAGCCTGAAAGATACACCTTCAACCGGCGATAAAGTAGTGTTGCTTGGCGGCGATAACTACCGCATCGGAATGGGCGGTGGTGCTGTTTCATCTGTCGATACCGGTGAGTTCGAAAGCCACATCGAGCTGAACGCTGTGCAGCGCGCCAATCCCGAAATGCAAAAGCGGGCCTACAACACCATTCGCGCTTTAGCGGAATCGGGCAAAAATCCGATTGTCTCTATCCACGATCATGGTGCGGGTGGCCACCTCAACTGCCTCTCCGAGTTGGTCGAGGAAACCGGTGGCAAAATTCATCTGGATAAGTTGCCCGTTGGTGACCCGACACTTTCCGCCAAAGAAATAGTAGGAAACGAATCGCAGGAACGAATGGGACTGGTTGTCCGGGAAGAGAACCTGGAACTCATCCGGCGAATTGCCGATCGTGAACGGTCGCCAATGTATGATGTTGGTGAAACAACCGGCGATCACCGATTCACCTTTGAAGATTTTAAAACCAGCGAAAAACCGATCGACCTCGATTTGGCCGATATGTTCGGAAAGCCTCCGGTTACGGTATTGGAGGACACTACCGTTGATGAAAAGTTTGCACCGGTTGCTTACGAGAACGAAAAGATTACCGGCTACCTTGAACAAGTACTGCAATTGGAATCGGTTGGCAGTAAAGACTGGCTGACCAACAAAGTGGACCGTTCGGTAACCGGAAAAATCGCCAAACAACAATGTGCCGGCGAACTACAGCTTCCACTGAATAACCTGGGTGTCATTGCCATCGATTACCAGGGAAAATACGGAATTGCCACTTCCATTGGTCATGCGCCGGTAGCCGGATTGGTTGACGCCCCGAAAGGCTCCATTCTCTCCATCGCCGAGTCGCTGACTAACATCGTTTGGGCACCATTAACGCATCGAATCAAAGGGGTTTCGCTTTCGGCTAACTGGATGTGGCCAGCTCGCAACCCGGGTGAAAATGCTCGTTTATACAACGCAGTAGAAGCCGCTTCCGATTTTGCTTGCGAGTTAGGCATCAACATTCCTACCGGGAAAGATTCCCTTTCGATGACACAAAAATATAAGGACGATGTGGTCCTTGCTCCCGGAACGGTCATCATTTCTGCTTCCGGCGAAGTTTCCGATATCCGCAAAGTAGTGGAACCGGTTCTTGTTAATGACGCATCAAAACCATTATATTATCTCGATTTATCAGGAGTTCCGAAAGCACTTGGCGGGAGCTCATTCGCTCAGATTGTGAACAAACTGGGAGATGAAGCTCCTACCGTGAAAGAACCCGCAGCTTTCGTGAAAGCATTCAATGCGGTTCAGGATGCCATCGACAGTGGTCTAGTAGCTGCCGGTCACGACATATCTGCGGGTGGTATGATTACCGCTCTGTTGGAAATGTGTTTCGCTCAAAACAAAGGAGGCATTGAAGCCGATTTGAGTGCGCTGAATGAAGCCGATTCCGTGAAGCTTCTTTTCAGTGAAAACCCGGGCTTATTGCTTCAGGCCAATGATGCAGAAAAGCTGGAAGCGCTGATGACTGAAAAAGGTGTCGGCTTGATTAAGATTGGACAGCCTTCTGCGAAACGCGAAATCGCTGTTGCCAACCAGGGAACGAAATTAAACTTCGATATCGATTCGTTGCGTGAATTGTGGTACAAACCGTCCTACCTGCTCGACCGGAAACAGAGTGGAAGCAAGCTGGCTCTGGAGCGTTATCAGAATTATAAAAAACAGGCTCTTGAGTTCGACTTCCAGTCATTCGATGGAAAATTCGCCAGTCTGGGCATCGATGCCAAACGGCGTCAAGCGTCCGGCGTGAAAGCAGCTATCATTAGAGAGAAGGGCGTGAACGGCGATCGCGAAATGGCCTGGAGTCTTTACCTCGCCGGTTTTGATGTGAAAGACGTCCACATGACTGACCTTATCAGCGGAAGAGAAACGCTGGAAGACATCGACATGATTGTCTTTGTCGGTGGCTTCTCCAACTCCGATGTACTGGGTTCGGCCAAAGGTTGGGCCGGTGCTTTCCGTTACAACGAAAAAGCACGTACTGCGCTGGAAAATTTCTACCGTCGCGAAGATACACTGAGCCTCGGTGTTTGTAACGGTTGCCAGTTAATGATCGAACTCGACCTGATTTATCCGGAGCATGCAGAGAAAGGCAAAATGCTGCACAACGAATCACATAAATTCGAATCCGGTTTCATCAATGTGGATATTCAGGAAAACGATTCAGTAATGTTGAAAAATATGGCCGGTAAACGTCTGGGAATATGGGTAGCTCACGGAGAAGGCAAGTTCAGTCTGCCGCTTGAGGAAAGCAACTACCACATTCCAATGAAATACACACATGAAGGTTATCCCGGTAATCCGAACGGTTCTGTATTCAACACGGCTGCCGTCTGTTCGAAAAATGGTCGCCACCTGGCCATGATGCCGCACCTCGAACGGGCCATCTATCCATGGCAATGGGGAACTTACCCATCGGCTCATAAAGACGATGAAGTGACTCCGTGGATTGAGGCATTCGTCAACGCGAGGAAATGGATTGAGAATCACCAGTAATAAAATAACAGGAGCCGGCTCTATAGTCTGGCTCCTTTTCTTTTTCCCACCATCTGATATTCCCTCAAAGTTTACTAACTTTATGATGAGTATTGACGATGTATCTCTAATCAAGCAGAGCTAAATGAGCCTCAAATCTGTTTTTGTTACTTTTATTTTCCTCTTTGTCGGCCTGACAGCGCAGAGCCAGCCGTTGTCTGTTCCCGACTCTCTGAAACAAAAGTTACAAGGTCTGTCTGAGCCAGAACAGGCCCAAACACTGATTAATAACTCTACTTCATTTCTACCCGCCAAATCCGAATTGGCACGTTTTCTCTGTAATGAAGCTCTAACGAAGCTGGAACAGATAGAAAAGGATCATCCCAAACTCATTGCCAAAGCAAATTATGTTATCGGGGAATCGTATTACTACGAAAGTGATTTTAAAACGGCCCGTCCTTATTATGAGAAGGCATGCAATATGTATCAGACAATAGATGATACTTCGCTTTGCGCAGAAACCAAAAACTGCATTGGCCTGACTTATTATTATACAGGAGAGTTCAACAAGGCGATTCAGGAATTTATCAACGCCTACAATCTTTATTCAGAGCTCAAACAAAAAAGCGACATGGCCGATATGCTCACCAATATTGCCATGATTCAAAAGGAAACCGGCGACAATAAAAAGGCAATGAAAAATTATGTCGACGCCTTGTCTGTAGAAGAAGAATTGGGTGATAGCTCCAGCATCGCAATTATTTCGAATGGTATTGGCTTATTAAACATGGACCGCGACAGCCTGGATCTCGCTTTCCAATACCTCAACCGGGCCAAAGACATTTTTCACCGACTGGGACAGGTTTCGCGTGAAGCTTCGGTATTGCATAACCTGGGCATGATTTTCCAAAAGAAAAACGAATACCAACGTTCACTTCCCTATCTCCGCAAGGCAAAAGAGCTGTTTAAACAGGAAGACGATATTATGGGCGAAGCTTATGTTTTGCACGGAATGGGTACAGCTATGTCCAAGCTAAAGTTGTATAATCAGGCTGAAAAAGACTACCTCGAAGCATTAAATCTTGCCAAAGAACACGATCTCCCGTTGCTCATCAGGGACACCTACAAGAACCTGTACGAGTTCCATAACGACAGAAACGAGTACAAAAAAGCGTTGAAATATCATGTCATGTATACCCAACTGAAAGACAGTCTCTTCAACAAGGATAAAGCGGATCAGTTGGCCAAAATACAAACACAGTACGAAACCGAAAAAAATGCCCGCGAAGTCCAGAACCTCAAACTTGAAAATGAGCTGAAAGAGAGCAGGCTGAAAAGAAATATCCTGGAAAACAAAATCGCCTATGGCCTGGCCGGCATCTTTCTCATCATTCTAATCATTTTATTGAATCGTTTTCTGGAAAACCGACAGGCTAACCGGCTACTTGAGTCGAAGAACAAAGAGATTGAAATCCAAAAAGCTGAACTGGAGGATCTCAACCACGCCTACCGGGAAATGAATAAGGAGTTGCGTACCCTGAACTCCGAAAAAGATACGTTCTTCTCCATCATCGCTCATGATTTGAAGAATCCTTTCCACGCACTGCTGGGATTATCTTTCTTGCTAAAAGAAGACTATCCCAAATTAACAGACGTAGAGCGGGTGAATTTTGCGGGCGAAATCAACCAGACCAGTATTAAGATATTCCAGATGCTCGAAAACCTCTTGGCCTGGGCCCGCACACAAACCAACCAAATTGAATACAACCCGGAATACATCAATCTGAGTGAATTTGCAGAGGAGCTGTACGAGAATACCATCACACAAGCTCACCAAAAGGACATATTCCTTTCGTTTGACATCCGGCGACAGCATCAGGTTTATGCTGATGCATTGATGCTGGAAACAGTAATAAAAAACCTAATCACCAACGGAATCAAATTCACCCCCAGAGGAGGTGCTGTTCGGGTAAAATCGGAGCTGGTACCCGACAGCAACTTTATTAAAATTTCAGTATTCGATACAGGTGTTGGGCTTACGCCGGAAGAACAGGGCAAATTGTTCCGCATCGACAGACACCTGAAAAAGACGGGCACCGACAGCGAAGAAGGATCCGGACTTGGATTGCTTGTCTGTCAGGAGTTTGTCAAAAAACACGGCGGAAAAATCGGTGTCACCAGTGAACCACGTAAGGGTAGTCATTTTTGGATTACAATGCCCATTTCAGATAGAACATAATATTTTAAAATAGTCTTTCCCGGTTTCCATCCGATAAACAGATCCGTACGTTCGTCAGAAAGTTTTCAACGTTTATCAACAAAACTTTTTTCTCGCTGCCTCTTTTCGTAAATTAAATTCAAATAGATCGAAAATGGAGCATTTCCGTAAAATAAATTATGCCCATATTAAGGAATACATCCTCCAGTCCTCCCGGAGTGGACAAACTCTTCATCTCTCTGATTTTAATGCCAAGTTCTGGCTTCACAACGAAAAGGTGAACCTCGATCAGGTGAAAGCGATTTATCGTTTATTGGGTAATATTCAAAATGTTATCATTCCATCGGGAGATTATAAAGGATTATATTTCTTTTCGGAACGGGAGAATGTCTTCTATAAATACGAGAGCACCGCTGTTACAGTTTAGGTAATTTTCTTACTTTGCGGGGTCAATCGTATACCATGGGAGTTTTAACCAGAGAACATGATCCGATGGGAGCTGCCATATGGGATTATTACACAGCTTTCAAAGACCATAAAATTATAGTAAAGACAGACATTGCGGAAGACGAGGAGCTCTCCCCCGCCTATCTTTTCAGAGATTTCGACCAGATGCCGGATATCGAACAATTAGCACTGGATAAAGCCAGCGGCCACGTACTTGACGTAGGTGCCGGTGCCGGTTCGCATGCACTTTGGCTTCAGGAAAAGGGATTAAAAGTAACCGCCCTGGATATTTCTCCTTTTGCCTGCCAAACGATGAAAGAAAGAGGCGTTCAGGATGTTCGCTTACTCGATGTCATGCAGCTAAAGGACGAACAATTCGACACCATCTTACTCTTGATGAATGGACTGGGAATTTCGGGCACACCGCATGGACTGGATCTTTTACTGAATCATCTGGCCACATTACTCAAACCTGACGGACAAATTTTGGCTGATTCGGCCGATTTACTTCATCTGTTTACCGACGAAAACGGTGAAGCCTGGATCGATTTAAATTCAGACAAATACTATGGACAGGTTGAATACCGTTTAAGTTACCGGGATGTAGAAGGCATTCCATTCAATTGGCTTTTTGTTGACCAGGAGACACTCACATTGACAGCGCAAAAGAACAAATTACAGGTAGTCGATATGATAGAAGGTTCCCATCATGATTACCTTTCAGTATTAAAAAAAATTTAAAATGACTCACACCAACAGAACACTGACAACTGAAGAAATTGAAAAACTGGAACAACGACATTGCACGGCGGAAGACTGGAATCAGATTACTGTTCCACATGATTTCGATATCCGAAACCTCCGAAACGTGCACTTTTATGGGACCAACGTACTGGGCCGCTTCGACAAAAAAATTAAGTTTTTCAACGGAATAGAAAAACCGACCGGGATATACGATGCGTCACTCCACAATTGCACCATCGGCGATAATGTGCTCATTCGCGGCGTACAACATCTTATCGCTAATTACGACATTGAAGAAGATGTAGTGATTAAAAATACCGACCAGGTTGTCGTAACCGAATCTTCTACTTTTGGTAACGGTACGATGGTGGCTGTTCTCGATGAATCCGGCGGACGCTCAATCCCGATTTACGACCATCTTTCGGCACACCTCGCATACATGATGACACTCTATCGTCACCGACGCGATTTACAGGAAAAACTATTTGCCTGGGTGGAACAATATGCCGAGAGTCGCCGGGCGGAAAGAGGATTCATTGGAAAAGGTACGCGAATACTGAATTGTCACTCCATTATCAATGTATATTTTGGCCCTTACACACTGGCGGAAGGCGTTCATCGACTGGAGAATGCGACCTTAAACAGCAAGATGGAATCACCCGTTGTTTTGGGAGCCGGAGTTATTGGCCGCAATTTTATCGTCAGTTCCGGTTCTGAAATCTCCGACGGAGCCATTGTGGAGAATTGCTTCATCGGGCAAGGCTGTCAGCTAAGCAAACAATACTCGGCAGAAAACTCACTTTTCTTTGCCAACTGCCAGGGATTTCACGGAGAAGCATGTTCCATTTTTGCAGGCCCATATACCGTAACCCATCATAAATCGACTTTGTTGATTGCCGGAATGTTCTCATTCCTGAACGCAGGTTCCGGTTCGAACCAAAGTAATCACATGTACAAACTGGGACCGATTCACCACGGTATTGTACAACGCGGTTCGAAAACAGCCAGTGATTCTTATCTCTTGTGGCCTGCCAAGATTGGTCCTTTCACGTTAGTTATGGGACGACACTATAAGAATTCAGACACGTCGGATTTGCCGTTCTCTTATCTCATCGAGAACAAAGACGAGAGTTACCTGATGCCGGGAATCAACCTCCGGAGTGTGGGTACCATTCGTGACGCCATCAAATGGCCGCGAAGAGACAGAAGAACAGACCCCGACACGCTCGACTTTATCAACTTCAACCTGCTTAGCCCGTTTACCATTCAGAAGATGTTGCGGGGCCAGCAGGTTCTCGAAGACTTACAAAATATTTCAGGGAAGACATCCCAAACCTATTCCTACAGCTCAACCATTATCAAGAACTCCTCGCTTCAGAAAGGTTGGCAATTATACAATATGGGAATCACCAAGTTCTTAGGAAACTCGGTAATCACCCGATTAAAGGACTCGGGAATAAAAACGGAGGAAGACATGCGACAGCGTCTCACACCCAGCACTACGATCGGTGAGGGAGAATGGATTGATCTCGGCGGGCTGATTGCTCCCAAAAAACAGGTTTCGTCACTGATGAACAAGATTGAGGCAGGAGAAATTACGGAGCTTACAGAAGCACGTGAATGGTTCGCGCGTCTCCACAGCAATTACTACGAGTACGAATGGACGTGGGCTTCTCACCTGCTGGAAGAAAGGCTTGGAAAATCGATTTCCGAAATGACGATCAGTGACATCAAGGGAATGGTAGAACGCTGGAAAGAAAGTGTTGTTTCACTCGACCGCATGCTTTACGACGATGCCAGGAAGGAATTCACCCTGAAATCGCAAACCGGCTTTGGTTCAGACGGGAACGAAGAGACCCGATCCCAGGACTTCGAAGTAGTGAGAGGAACTTTCGAAAACAATCAGTTTGTTCGTGAAATTCTGGATCATATCGAACGAAAGTCCCGCCTGGCCGATGTCATCCTCGAACAGTTAAATCAACTACAATAAACGAAAGCCGGAGATTCCGGCTTTTTTATTATCGATTATCCTCGATTTTCTTCAGAAGTCGAAATTCCGTTCTACGGTTACGGGCACGTCCGTCAGCTGTGTTGTTTCCTGCGACAGGCTTGGTAGCTCCGTATCCTTTGGCGACCAATCGCTGAGCGGAAATACCTTTTTCCTCCAAAAAGCTGACAACAGATTCTGCTCGTTGCTTCGACAGCTCCAGGTTATGAGCTTCTGTTCCGGTATTGTCGGTATGCCCCGAAATTTCCACTGTCCATTCCGGATTTTTCTTCATAAATGCCACAACCTGATTCAACTGCGGGAAAGACTCCGGCTTTAGTGTTGCCGAATCAGTATCGAAAAACACATTCCGAAGGGCAGTTACACTCCCAGCCTTTATGGGCTGCAAAGCAATCACCAATTGATATGGCTTCGATTTTTTGTACGAATCTCGTAAATCAAAATGCTCTGAATAAAACAGATAGCCAGGAGTCTCTATATTCAATCCGTAATTCTTTCCTGCCGGAAGACACAAGAGGAATTTCCCGTTCAACACATCGGGCCGGGTTTCTTCGAAAACACTATCATTCTTTAAATTGATGATTTGCACCATCGGCGAAAGTGGCTGCGATGTTTCTGCGTCGAACACTTTTCCGGCTACATAGCTAACCGCATCGGGCCGCAATTCTTCCGGAAGGACAAAATGAAAAATATCCTTTCCTCCATACCCTTCCCGGTTAGACGCAAAATAGGCATTCTCACCTGTCACATCGACAATCAGGCCTTCATCATCCTCATTCGTATTAATCGGGTAACCCAGATTTTCCGGTACAGAGAATCCATCGCCTTCATTTCTGGAAACGAATAGATCATTTCCGCCCAGGCCAGGCCAGTAATCCGAAGCAAAGTAGAGCGTTTTTCCATCGGCATGAATAAAAGGTGACGATTCATTGCCGGGCGTGTTAACCGCCTCCAGGTTGGTCACCTTTCCGTAAACCGGCAGTCCCGAGGGAGTGATACTGGTACGTTCAGCTCGCCAGATATCCATTTTACCTTTTCCGCCTCTACGATTGCTGGCAAAATAAAGATAACGGCCGTCAGCTGTGACCGAAGGCTGCGACTCCCAGCCTTTGGTATTCACTGGTGCCATCAGGTTCAGCGGCTTCATCCATTTCCCGTTACGCTTCATGGTAAAATAAATATCGCAGCTGCCGTAACCGCCCTTTCGGTTGCAAGCGGTGAAAAACAATAAGTTTCCGTTAGCTGAGATACACTGTGCGCCCTCGTTATCCGGAGTGTTTACCGGCGGTCCCAATGCTTTGGCAACTGACCAACCGGCACTATCGAGATGCGATGAGTAGAAATCTTCCTGTGGAAAACGCAACGGCCTTCCGGCAGAATCCACCGTTACCAAGCGCGTAAAAACCAGCTGATTGGCTTCCGCATTCAAACTGGGCCAGTATTCATTTTCCTTTGTATTGACACTCGGACCGAGATTTTCCGGGTGAAACGGAACCGGGTGCTTTACTGCGTAACTGGCAAATTCCGCAGCTTTTAGCAATTGTGACGCATTGTTTTCTATATTCGGCGAAAGCCTGAAATAGCGTTTTAAATTGACGACAGCCGAGTCGTACACGCCCTTTTTATATTGGAGTGAAGCCAAAAAGTAAAAGCCCTGAGGATAACTGACCGAGTCTGTTTTCAAACCCGCTTTTAGATGTATCTCCTCCTGCTCCGGTTTCTTCTCCCAATGATAGATATCAGCCAGGGCGAAATGCGCCAAGGCGAAATGCGCATCCAGCCGCAGAACATGCTGAAGCTTGTTAATAGCTTCGTTGCTTTTTCCTTGCTGAAACAGTTGTTTTGCTTCGTTAAACTCCCGCTGAAGCCGGGGATCTGCGTTTTTCTGCGATTGTCCCACCCCCGGAACAGAAAAGCACAAAGCAAAAAATAGCATAAAAAACAGGCGTCGCATATAATGTATAAAGATTCTTTTCGTTATGATAGAGAGCGTTACATTGAAATAAACGATCAATTTTTCGTTTTATGGTTGCAAACTAATTAAAAAGATTTGTATAATTACCGATAAATAAACTTAGTCGCACACAAGAATACAAAACTCTAACAACCAACAAATTAAAAATTAAGAGAAGAAATAAGCATCCACAGCCAAAAACCGCCAAACGATGAAAAGGCGATATTCCGCTAATAGCGGAATACAACCACACGATGTCCAACCGGATTGAGTTGAAGAAAACATACTTTTCCTTGATTTACATGTAATTTAAAATTGAAATTAATATCAAAATTTGATAGATTTATTCCAATATCGTAAACCGAAACGGATATTAATCATCACGTTATGAAAAAAAAGAATTTTAAAAAGAACCGGGATGTAATGGATGGCAGAGATGATTCACTCCGCCCAAAAAAGATTCGCAGAAAAGAGAAAAACGCATTTCTTTTAAGCGAAGAAGAACTGAATGAGGATCTGGAAGATTGGGAAGAAATTAAAAGTTATAATCGGTATGATGATGACGAAGAAGATTTCTACGACGAGGAGGACGATGATTAATCAAACGATTCGATCATCCCAAACCATTCAAACCAACTAAAATATACAGAGGAGAGGCCACTCTCCTCTTTTTTATGCCCTTCCCCCGCGATATGGATGCCCAACAGCATCCGAACTATGTCCCGCTCATATATGTTTCATAAATTAAAACAGTCACATATCATGATATTTTGTTAATTTGGTACATCGGCCACACAAGTCAAACACTAACACGAACGTCATGAAAACAGAAGCCATTAACGTTGATGAGTACTTAACGATGATTCCCGAAGACCGAGCGCAGGTTATTACCAAAATTCGTTCAATGATTCAAAAGTACTTTCCCGACATCGAGGAAACGATGGAGTACGGGATGCCTACTTACAAGCCGTTTTGCGCTATGGCCTCACAAAAAAAGTACCTGACGTTTTATTTGTTCGACGGACGAAAAATTGAGAAATACCGTGACCGTTTTGCCAATGCCAGCATCGGACGTAGTTGTATTCGCTACACCCATCCGGAAGAATTTCCACTAAACGTGCTGGAAGAAATTTTTGAAGAAATGAAATCGTGAAGAATGGAGTCGTATTGGTTTGCCCGAATTTATGATCCCTTAGTGGAACCGGTTTTAACCGGATTGAGAGAAGACTTAACAGAATTACTTGTCAATTTAAAAATCGAAAATATACTGGATGTAGGCTGCGGAACAGGCAGTCAGCTTCGCCGGCTCGCTACAAAAGGAATCCGGTGCACAGGAGTCGACCGCTCGGACGGCATGCTGAGAGTCGCCCGTAAGAAATCGTCCGGAATCGACTACATCCAGGCCGATGCCACCGCATTACCCTTTCGCGACCAGCAATACCAGGCAGTGATGATTTCACTGGCATTGCATGAGAAAAGCCCGGAAGAAGGTCGCCTGATTCTGAAGGAAATGCTTCGTGTGGTAAAACCCGATGGCTATTTAATCATCGTTGACTATCACTTTACCGAAAACCGAAAATGGATTGCCGACAAAGCAGTTTCGTTCGCTGAATTCATGGTTGGTGGCGACCATTACCGTAATTTCCGATATTACAGGAAGAACGGCGAATTGACCAGTATTATCGATGGCCTCCCCATGAAACATCATTCTTCCCGGAATTTTGCCGGAGGCACCATTGCTCTCAACTTTTACCAACCAGCCTGATTCCCAAATAAAGGAGCCTATAAATAAACCCAGAACAGGCTTCGGGTAACCCATTTGTTTTCATGACACATGGTTTCTCTGATGTCCGAAAAAGGCTATCTTTGCCCACTCAAAAGTTAGTTATGGGTTTTAAGGAAGAAATTAAACGCCGCAGGACCTTTGGAATTGTGAGTCACCCGGATGCTGGTAAAACCACATTAACTGAGAAGCTGTTGCTTTTTGGTGGTGCCATCCATACGGCCGGAGCGGTAAAAAGCAATAAAATCAAGAAGAGTGCTACGTCTGACTTCATGGAAATTGAACGTCAGCGTGGAATTTCGGTGGCTACCTCGGTAATGGGTTTCGAATACGAGGGATACAAAGTCAACATTTTGGATACGCCTGGTCACCAGGATTTCCAGGAAGACACGTTCCGCACGTTGACTGCTGTCGATAGTGTTATTATTGTAATCGATGCCGCCAAAGGTGTGGAACCGCAAACCGAAAAGCTGATGAACGTGTGCCGGATGCGCAAAACACCAGTGATTGTTTTCATCAACAAAATGGACCGCCCAACGAAGGACTCCTTCGACCTGCTCGACGAAATTGAAGAACAACTGAAAATTAAGGTTCGTCCACTGAGCTGGCCCATCAACAACGGTCCCGATTTCAAGGGAGTATACAACATCTTCGATAAAAACCTGAGACTCTTCAACCCCAGTATTACAGAGATTGAAGAAGGCATTAGCTTTGAAGATCTCGATTCTTCGGATTTGGAAAATTACATTGGAAACGATGCCGATGTATTGCGTGAAGAGTTGGAGTTGGTAGAAGGCGTGTACCCTGAATTTAATGTAGAAGATTACCGTGCCGGTGATTTGGCGCCGGTTTTCTTCGGAAGTGCCTTGTATAACTTCGGTGTACATGAGTTACTGAACACATTCGTACGCATCGCTCCGCATCCACGCCCCAAAGATGCAGAAGAGCGTGACGTGGACCCCACAGAGGAAAAATTTACCGGTTTCGTATTTAAGATTCACGCCAACATCGACCCAAACCATCGTAGCCGCATCGCTTTTGTGAAAATATGCTCCGGTACCTTCCGGCGAAATACCAACTACAAGCACATGCGGTTAGGAAAGAATTTCAAGTATTCCAGCCCGACTGCTTTCATGGCTTCAAAGAAAGAGATTATCGAAGAAGCCTATCCCGGTGATATTGTAGGTATTCCCGATACGGGCAATTTCATCATTGGCGATACCATTACCGAAGGCGAAGATTTGCATTTCAAAGGTATTCCATCCTTCTCGCCAGAAATCTTCCGATACATCGAGAATGCCGACCCGATGAAATCCAAACAGCTGAACAAAGGTGTTGACCAGCTGATGGACGAAGGTGTTGCACAGCTTTTCACCAGTGAGTTGAACGGTCGAAAAATCATCGGAACGGTAGGTGCACTTCAGTTTGAGGTAATTGAATACCGGCTGGAACACGAATACAATGCGAAGTGCCGGTGGGAAAACCTTTCGATGTACAAAGCCTGCTGGATTGAAAGTGACGACAAAGAGAAACTGGCTGATTTCAAAAAACGGAAACACAACAAAATGGCCAAGGATAAACACGGACGTGACGTCTTCATGGCCGATTCGCCATTTATATTGGATATGGCTCAACGTGATTTTCCGGAGTTAAGCTTCCACTTTAAATCAGAGTTTTAAAGATACAGCCCGGGACAACTTCCCGGGTTTTTTCATATTTTTCAGAAAAACTAAAACTAACAAACCGATGGACGCTACCTTCATGGACTCGAACCTGTTCAACTACCTGGTTCTTCCCCTAATGATATTCTTTGCCCGGATTTTGGACGTAACCATAGGAACCATTCGCATTGTGATGGTATCGAAAGGACAAAAGAATCTCGCACCGCTTTTGGGCTTCTTCGAGGTATTTATCTGGATATTGGCGATGAGTAAGATTGTGCAAAACCTCGACAACTGGGTTTGCTACATATTTTACGCCGGAGGTTTTGCAGCGGGTAACTTCATCGGTTTGATGATTGAGGAAAGGCTGGCTGTTGGTATTGTACAGCTTCAGATTATCACCCGAAAAGACTCGACGAAATTAATCAATGCGCTGAAAAATGCAGGATATGGTATCACCCATCACAATGCAGAAGGAGCTACCGGAAAGTGGGTCAGTGTTATTTACAGCATCGTAAAGCGGAACGATTTAAGCAACGTTGCCGAAATCATCAAACAATACAATCCCAATGCGTTTTATTCCATCAATGATGTGAAATTTGTCAACCGGGGTATAACCGCACCGTCACACGATCTTTCCGGAATAAGAATGGGGAAATAGCAAACAAGGGAGCATCGTAAAGTGCCCCCTTGTTTATCTCATGTGATAACGAATCAAATGCTATTTATTCCGGTTTAACAACCATTGCCTAACGCCTGCAATAAGCGGAACCAAAGCCTTGGCCGCCAGGCTTCGAACAATGTTTTCAGGATTGATTTCACTACGAAGAGATAACCAACTGATATTCAGCCGATGTTCAGCCATTAATACTTCGTACTCCATCCGGAGACGTTCCATCTCTACATCTTTTAAACTTCGTATGGTTCTATTCTTCTTCATCTTCATCCTGTTGCATTTTTTTCTGAGAGAAAACCATGTTGTAAATATTAGATAAAACCGATTGTTCTATCCATTTCTTGCTTAACAAGTAAAACAGTAGTCCAAAAACCAACAGGCCTGCGGCCAGGATAAGAAATCCGAGAGCCAGATTTTGAAGCCACTGACCGATAAGAATAGCTAATCCGATAGAAGCAAAGAACAGTACCAGAATACCCAACAGCCAAACGATTGTCGTTGAGAAAAACCGCGACAATACCCGCGTGCTTTCTTCCACCAATGTCAGCTTTTGTAATTCTATTCTGGCCGAAACGTACTCTTTCAGGTTTTGGCTCAGCTTTTCGGTGTCTTCTGTCAGGCTATCTTTCATAAGCTTTAAATTTATCTACAGGATAAGTTACTTGGCTTCAGTTGTTTTTGACTTTTTCAGCAAGTCACCCAACTGTTTCTCCAGGTCCTGAATTTTCTTGTTTAATGTCTCTTCAGCTTTTGATTCCTGCGTTTTTAGCTTTCTACCCATGGCTTCCACTTCACCTTCGAGGTCGTTCAGTTTGTCGCCAATCCATTTGCGGGTGTCTTCACCTTTCTGCGGAGCAAACAGCAAACCTACCGATGCTCCGACGACTGCTCCGATAACAAATGTTCCGAGAAGTCCGTATCCAAATTTATCCATAGCTTAAAATTTTTAGTGATTAACTCATTAAACTGAACAGCTAACAGACAAATATGTTTACTAAAAAAGCTTAAATTATAATGCTTTAGGTCAGAAGAGATAAACCAAAGGGCTAAAGGAGGGAGACAAAAAAGGTATAAATATGCATATTTATACCTTTTCAATTGGGTCTCTTATTTTACAACTCCGTAGAGATCATAATCGTTTGTATGGGTAATTTCCACCTGGCAAAAGGTCCCAACTTCCAGCTCTTTACCCTGGCTGTCGATATAAACTTCCCCATCTACTTCAGGCGAGTCAAATTCGGTGCGTCCAACGTAAAAATCTTCGTCCTTACGGTCGATGAGCACTTTCATTTCTGTTCCGACTTTTTCAGCGGTAATCTCGGCAGCAATTTCTTGCTGGATTTGCATCAATTCGGCTGCACGGGCTTCTTTTACCTCCTGTGGAACGTCGTCTTTGTAGTTTTCTCCTGCATACGTATCTTCTTCGAAAGAATAAGGGAAAACACCCAACCGTTCAAAGCGCATTTCACGAACAAACGCCTTCAAATCTTCAAAATCTTCTTCCGTCTCACTGGGATGCCCCACCAACATCGTAGTGCGAATATGAATACCGGGAACCTCTTTCCGGATACGGTTTAACAATTCAATGGTTTTTTCCCGGGTAATATTCCGACGCATGATTTTCAGCATATGGTTGCTGGAGTGCTGCAGCGCAATATCGAGGTAACGCGCCATGTTTTTCCGCTCCCGCATCACAGGAAGAATCTTGTAAGGGAAACCGGCCGGATAAGCGTAATGCAGCTTTATCCATTCGATGCCGGGAATATCGGACAGCTTGTTGAGCAATTCGTCGAGCATGCTTTTCTTATAGCGATCCATTCCGTAAAAGGACAAATCCTGTGCAATGATGAGCAATTCTTTCACACCCTTTTTTGCCAGTAGCGTTGCTTCCTCGATGATATCCTCCATCGGTTTGGAGATGTGCTTTCCGGTCATGCGCGGAATCGCACAATAGGAACAGGTCCGGTCGCAACCTTCCGATATTTTCAGAAACGCGTAGTGTGACGGAGTCGTCAGGTACCGTTCGTTACTGAGACTCATATAATAATTAGCCTTCAAATCGCTAATCATTTTCTTCACTTCGAATTTTCCGTAAAACCCATCCACTTCGGGAATTTCGTTAATCAACTCATCGCGGTAGCGGGCAGACAAACATCCGAAAACAAAGAGCTTGTCGACCATTCCTTTATTCTTGGCATCGACAAAATTCATGATTGCTTCCACCGATTCCTCTTTCGCATCCAGAATGAACCCACACGTATTCACCGCCACAATCCGGGCATCCGTATCATTCGAATCATGCACCACATCATACCCGTTGTGCTGAAGCTGGTTCAGAAACAATTCTGAATCGACCAGATTCTTCGAGCACCCCATGGTCACCACATTCACTTTTTTCTTCATCACTATATCCTGTTTACTGAATGGTTTCCCTATATACAAAAAAAGGATGCACAAGCGGCATCCAGTGTTTTATCGATTTACCGAATCCGTTAGCTAAACAACGAATCGACAAATTCAGTTCGGTTAAATATCTGCAAATCTTCCATTCCTTCGCCAATACCAATATATTTCACCGGAATTTTAAACTGATCGGAAATGCCGATGACGACGCCACCTTTGGCAGTACCATCCAGTTTGGTCAACGCCATGGCAGTAACTTCGGTGGCTTTGGTAAATTGTTTGGCCTGCTCGAAGGCATTCTGTCCGGTTGAACCATCCAGAATCAACAGAACCTCATCCGGGGCACCGGGATAAACCTTCTGCATCACTTTCTTGATTTTAGAAAGCTCATTCATCAGGTTGATCTTGTTATGCAAACGTCCCGCAGTATCGATGATAACCACGTCGGCTCCGTTGGATTTGGCCGATTGAAGCGTATCGAAAGCTACAGAAGCCGGATCGGAGCCCATTTTTTGTTTCACCAGGGGAACATCTACACGGTCGGCCCAAATCTGCAACTGATCGATGGCTGCAGCACGGAACGTATCGGCCGCTCCCAAATAAACTTTCTTGCCGGCCGCTTTAAACTTATGAGCTAATTTGCCAATGGTTGTGGTCTTCCCTACTCCATTCACACCTACGACCATAATCACGTATGGTTCCGGGCGATCGGGCAATTCAAAATCCGACACATCTGTCGAATTGTTTTCTTCGAGCAGTGCAGCTATCTCTTCCTTCAAGAGGATATTTAGTTCGGCAACACCAAGATATTTGTCACGCGACACACGTTCCTCGATGCGTTCGATGATCTTTAAGGTCGTATCCACGCCTACATCCGAAGTGATCAAAACTTCCTCGAGGTTATCGAGAACTTCGTCATCGACCTTCGATTTGCCAACCACGGCACGCGAGAGTTTGGAAAATACACTCTCTTTGGTTTTGGCGAGACCTTTATCCAGGTTCTCTTTTTTATTCCTGGTAAAATTAAATATCCCCATGGTATCAGATTATTGCAGGGCGAAGATACAAAATTGCCGTTAAAAAGCCCCGGTTCAACTTGTTGGTGTATATAAAAAAAGAAAGCCTTCATCAGCGATTGACGAAAGCTTTCTCTTTAGTACGGAAATATGATTTACTTTTTGAAGTAGTCATTAACCATATCGTTAGGAACCATTTCCTCAACGAATGTGTAAGCACCGGTTTTTTCCGATTTCACCATTTTGATTACTTTGGAATATGCTTTTCCGGCACCTTTCTGAAGTGTTGCAACTGCTTTCTTAGCCATGATTCAAATTATTTTATTTCCCGGTGAACGGTTACACGTTTAAGAATCGGGTTGTATTTTTTCAACTCCAGACGATCAGGAGTGTTTTTCCGGTTTTTAGTAGAAATATAGCGGGAAGTCCCGGGCATTCCACTTTCTTTATGTTCGGTGCACTCCAGAATTACCTGTACACGATTACCTTTCTTTGCCATTTCTCAAGCTCCTTTTTAGATGTTATCAATATAACCTTTTGCTTTCGCATCCTTCAGGGCTGCATTCAATCCTTTTTTATTGATGATGCGCAACCCGGCAGCAGAAACATTCAGGTTAATCCAACGATCATCCTCGGGAAGGTAAAACCGCTTGTGGAAGAGGTTCACTTGGAACTTTCTCTTAGTTCTGCGCTTTGAGTGAGAAACATTGTTACCCACCATCACCTTTTTTCCGGTTATCTGACAAACTCTTGACATTTCAGTATTTTTTACTTCCGTCCGTTACATTTTTCAAACAGTTCGCAAAGTAACTACTTTTTGATTAAAATATCAAACAGTTATCTGTTTTTTTACGCAGGAAACCGAAAAAGGAAATACCCGTTCACAAACGACTGTACCTAAAGGTTTCAGAAACAAATAAAGTACGAAAAAACGTTTTTGTCAATAGCTGATTGAATCATTTTTCGCGTATGTTATTGACTACAAAAATTTTCGTTCCCAGTCGCATCTTGTCCTCATCCCTTTTCCTTGTTAAGCATTCATAACTATCGGTTAAATACAATTAACTAGCCAACTGGAAGTTAAGAAGTGTAAATCACCTTGACTTTTGCCGCGTATCCTCGTAATTTTAAGTTACTCATGATTAATTAAACTAATTTCAAAAAAATCTATTATGGAAGAACATATTGAAAATCCCATGCCCCGCATTGGTGATAAGGCTCCTGATTTCAAAGCAACTACTACTTATGGCGATTTGGTATTCTCGGAATACAACAAAGGAAGCTGGGTTATCCTGTTTTCTCACCCGGCTGACTTTACACCGGTTTGCACCACCGAAATGAGCGGTTTTGCCACCCGCCATAAAGAATTCAAGGATATGAACTGCAAATTGATCGGGTTGAGTATTGACAGTATTCACGCTCATGTTGCCTGGGTGAACAACGTCAAAAAGAACACCGGCGTACTTTTCGATTTCCCAATCATTGCTGACCTGGATATGCATGTTGCCATGAAATACGGTATGATTATGCCGGGTGAAGCAACCACTGCCGCAGTAAGAGCCGTCTTTATTATCGATCCGAATGGAATCATCAGGTTGATTATGTATTACCCGCTGAATGTGGGCCGAAATATGGACGAAATCGTTCGCGCACTGAAAGCCCTTCAGACTGCCGACAAGCACAAAGTAGCCCTGCCGCTGAACTGGCAGCCGGGCGAGAAAGTAATCGTTCCACCTCCAACTTCGGTAGAGGCAATGGAGGAACGCGAAAAGTCGGACTACGAAATGGTGGACTTTTATCTGGCGAAAAAGAACATCTAAACTTAACTATGAAATCAATGTTTTATTAGGAGGAAGCCAAAAGGCTCCTCCTTTTTTATGGTTAAACACATCAGATCGTACATTTTTAGTTATATTCGATTATAATTCTCCCGAATTTGAGCAAAAGACAAACGCGATACTACCCTACTTTTTGGGCGGCAGTCCACTTGGTTGTACTGTATACTTTTATACAGACCCTGGTTGATTTTCCTCTTGCTCTATACGACTATTATCACGGCACCGACTGGCTATATGAACCTTGGGTAAAAGTCCCGGTTTTCTTTGGCTCAACGCTTTTCATTTTATATTGGGGATACCGGAAGACCGGACTGAAAATTGGCAGTGTTTTTCCCTTTAAGCTTTTCAATATTTTTGTCATTCCCGGATTGTTACTGATGTTGGCAGCACTCCAGATTTCGCTGGGAAAAATCAATGCAGCTTTTGAAACACTACTTCCACCGCCGGGATGGTTTATCGAAATGTTTTCGCGCCTCTTCGACTCCGACTTAGGCGTTTGGGGAGGAATTCTCCGGGTGGTCATCATCGCCCCGATTGTGGAAGAGTTGATTTTCCGTGGGTTAATCATGCGAGGGTTCATTCGAAATTATCCAAAAGCCCTGGCTATATTTTACACTGCGCTACTCTTTGCCTTGTTTCATCTCAATCCCTGGCAATTCCCGGCAACATTCTTACTCGGTCTCATTTTGGGTTGGGTACGTATCCGGACTGGTTCAATACTGGCAGCTATCACCGGACATGCGATGCACAACGGGCTGGTATTCCTAACGGTTTACTACCTGACCAAACTGCATAAAGCCGGAATTATTCTTCCGGATTACAAACTAAACATTCCGGCAGTTGTTTTATTATTCGTAGTAGGTGTTATCATCACCTTCTTTGCAACGTTTTCAAGAAAAAAGAAGGCCGTAGCCTGACTTTTACTGAAAGCTATCGTAACTTTAAAGTTCAGTTTAGTTCATTCCACATCGAGTGCAAAAGACCAGACGACAAAGTCGGTACAGCAAACTCTATTGATATTCAAAAAACCAAATTATAAAACGATGAAATCACTTCCCGGATTCTTGCTTTTCCTGCTACTAACAGCTTTTACATCGAATGCACAAATTGTCAGTCCCATATGGCAAACCGAAAGTGTGCTGAAAGTACCGGAATCGGTGCTGTACGATGCCAGTCAGAATTGTTTGTTCGTTTCAAATGTGAATGGAAATCCTTCAGAAAAGAATGGAAAAGGATTTATTTCCAAAGTATCTCCCGACGGCAAGATTATCGACTTAAAGTTTGCTACAGGGTTGAATGCCCCCAAAGGAATGGCCATCTACCAAAACAAATTGTATGTAAGCGATATCGACCGCCTTGCAGAAATATCGTTGACAAATCCGAAAAAAATCAAGTTCTACGAGGCGCCAAAAGCGCAGTTCCTGAATGATGTTGCCATTAGTCAAAACGGAGTTGTGTATGTTTCCGACTCAGGAACCGGCAGAATTTACAAACTGGAAAACGGCGTTTTCGGGATTTGGGGAAAAGTAGCACCACTTGCTGGTCCCAATGGATTGTTATGTGAAAAAGGTCATTTGTTAATTGGCACCAACGACGGTATTTTTTCCGCCGATCCGGTTAGTGGAAAAGTTGAAAAACTGGTATCCCTTTCCGGGGGAATTGACGGTTTAAAAGCGGTTGGAAACGGCAAATACATTGTTTCCGATTGGAAAGGAAAAGTGCAGGTCGTATCGGCTACCGGCCAATCCGTGTTATTCGACACAACCGATAAAAAAATCAATGCAGCCGACCTTGAATACATACCTTCGAAGAATGTTTTGCTGGTTCCCACATTTGCCGACAACCGGGTGATGGCCTATAAAATCAAACTTTAGTTCATCTTTTTGATTTTGTGACGACTAGTTTCGGGTCTGTACGATGTTTTGAAGAAGACGTTTTGCGTTGATGAACCGCCTTTCGAGAAAGCAAAGAAACGGTGAATTTTCGATGGAGGTATTCCCAATAAATTCGCTATTTTGTCGTTAATATTAGGAAAGCGTTAATCAACTAAATCACTTAGTGTTATAAAAAACATCAAACTTAACTTCCCAATGCAACACCTTGATGGATGACTTCAGGAGTTACATCTGGCGATAAAACACAAACACAACACAGATGAAAGCAAAAATTCTGATTATCGAAGATACCGAGAGCGTACGAGAAAATATTGCAGAGATACTGGAAGCTGAGAATTTCGAATCACATACCGCAGAAAACGGAGAGATAGGCGTAGAAATGGCCCGTAAGATTCAACCCGACTTAATTCTCTGCGACATTATGATGCCCGGAATGGATGGATACGAAGTGATTAGAAAACTTCGGGAGAATGAGATTACAGCTACCACTCCGTTTATCTTTCTGACGGCAAAAAGTGCAGTAGAAAATATTCGCGAAGGTATGTTGCTGGGAGCCGATGATTACATTCCAAAGCCGTTTACAATTGAGCAGCTTCTGGATGCGGTCAACACACGACTGGAGCGCATTGGCGCCATGAAGAAAAAAGCCGACGAGACCGTCAAAAACCTGACCAACCGGATTGGCTTGCCTTTCGCGTCCGAGCTTCAGGATCCAATGAAAGCCATTGTGGGATTTTCAGAATTGATTGCTACCGGATATCCCAACATGGAAAAGCAAGAGATTGTCGATTTCGTCAACATGATATTGAAAGCCGGAATTAAGCTCCGGAAAACCGTTTCCAAAACGTTGGTATTCTATCGCCTCGAAGCCTTATCGAACAAAGCTGACGAGTTAAATACACTGAAAGAATCAGCAACTCAGAATGTCTACGAAGTTGTTGAACAGGCTGCCCATTCAGTTGCTAAGGAAGCAAAGCGTGAAAGTGATTTGCGCCTGGCGCTTATTGATGCATCGGTCCGAATTCCAAGAGACCTGATGGAAATGGCCATCAGTGAGCTGGTTGAGAATGCATTCAAGTTTTCGACCCGGAAAACGGATGTAAAACTGGTGGCAACTGTCGATGACAGTGTTTATCGTCTATCTATCGAGGATGAAGGCATTGGAATGAGTGACGAGCAAATTCTGAAAGCCGGTGCATTTGTCGATTACGAACAACGTGAAGGTAGTGAAAGCGGTTTAGGATTAGGCTTGCACAATGCCAAACGGGTTGTCGAATTGTTCGACGGTACTTTTAAGATTAACTCCGCTCCCAACCAGGGAACGATTATAAAAATTAGCCTGCCTCTGGTATAATCAGAGGTGGTGCTCTTTTGCCTGTACTGAAGATTTTCTTGGATTCCAGGCATCATCGTAGGATGATGATGCCAACCATTCCCTGAAATAAGCGATTGTTCTGACCAGGCGAAGGTAATAACCGTCGTATATCGACATGAACGGAATGTACATCAGGAGTTTGATCTCCTGTCTTCCCCGCTCCGACATCAGACTTACCAGGATAACCTGAACAAAATTACTCATCCCGTACAGGAACATCTTCATCACAATCATCAGAAAGATAATGTCCGGGTTGTTAATTGCCAGCCTGATAACATAGTAAAACCAAAGAGCATCGAGAACTACATTGTAGAACAGGTTTTCTACACTAGAGAAGAAATTACGAAACTGAAAGTTCTGGTCCGGCACAAAAATGTCGGCATGTTTTCTCAGGCGAAAACGAACCATGGAGCGAGACCAGCGAAACCGCTGATTTGACAGTTTCTTTATAGAGGTAGGAACATTGGTCAGCGAAACGGCGCGTGGCTCAAAAACGATGCGATATCCCATTTTCCGGATTTTTACCGTGATATCACCATCGAGCCCGGGACCAATATCCCAACCACCAACGCGCTCGACAAGGTCCCTGCGAAAAGCACCGAATGCTCCGGATACAATCTTATAAATACCCAAATACGACGCGACCATACGTCCCATGGTGATGGTCTGTAGATATTCGACTGCCTGAAAACCGGCAATGACAGCCTCTTTGGAGTTTCTGACTTTTACATTTCCTCCAACAGCGCCAACTTCCGAATCGGTATAAAACGGTGTCAATATTTTCTCAATGGCATCGCGGTCAAAGGAAGTATCTGCATCAAGGTGGACAATATATTTTCCTTTGGCAAAACGCAAAGCCAGATTCGCTGCGCTAGCTTTTCCTCCCCGTTCTTCATTCCGAAGAAAAAGGTCAATCTTTCCCTCTTTCTCCAACTTACGGCAAATGATGGGAGTGTTATCATCCGACCCATCGTCGACAATAATGAGCTGAAGATTCTGGTATGTCTGTTCTGTAAGGCTCTGCACCAACTTCGGGATGTGCCGGCCTTCATTTTTCCCCGGAACGATAATCGAAATCAGCGGATTTTCGGCAAACAACTGATTATTAGCGGCCTGGTAGGTATCTGAATTCCACAACCGTTTTAAGCTGAAAAGGACCACCACAACCAGGTCGAAAAGCAGATACCGGGGCACCTCCAGCAAGAAGAAATACCAGAAAAGCCTGACGATCCGTTCAGGGGGAACATTCAGCCAAAAGTCAAAAAAACGTTGCCAGAAATCAATCATTTAAAACGGGTTAGATGGTTTTCACCTGATTAATCAGTGCGTTGTATTCCGTTTCAGCGTTGAGTGTTTCATATTGGGCAGCCAGATTCCATTCCGGTTCATCTTCGAATGTATTGCTGAGCAACTTCTCGATAGATGACCTGAAATCGTTCAGCATTTTCTCCACTGCCGTAGCTCCCTTTTCGGGGAAAATCATAAAGAAAGTATTATCATTGGCAAACGAGAGAATATCGCTGGAATCAGTATTATTCCTGATAAAGTCGCTGATATCGAGCACTAACCGCTCGAATTGCTGACGATTGGAACGCAAACGAGCTGGCAAATTCAAACTGACACTTCCCATTTGGCTCTCCTTCCCGGAAACCTTAACACGTTCAATTTCAAAACGGAGGAAAGTCAGGAATGTGCCGAAATTCACAAAGCCGGGAATCGTAAATTCGCGCTCTTCGCCGGCCACTTTAATTCCGGTGCGCGCTGCATCGCGGCCTAAATCCGTCAGCGAATATTTGTCAAGCGTAATTTCCAGAAGATTTTCAACCGGAGTCACTGTCTTGCAATTCAAACACAAAGCGGTAATATCCGGTTCCTGAAACTCATGACGGCAATCGTGGCAGCGATAGATAACCGAAGGCTTATCGTAGTCGACGCCAATGTGCCGCAATTGCCGGTTACATTTCGGGCAAACCAATCCCTGCTTGGTGACAAAATCACCTTCCGGCCCCATATAGGCACACACAAAGTGATGAATCAGATTCTCGGATGAAATATGCGCGGAAGCACATTTGGTACAAACCTCCCTTAAATTCAGGTGACCCGAATGGCAGTTGGGACAAACATGGGTTTTATCGACAAAAACTCCCTGAAAAAAATCGTTTTCGGTTCCCCGTCTGAGAATTTTCAGCATTTCCATCGATTCACCCGCCGGATAATGGAGTCTGATAAGCGGATACTCATATCCCATATGAGCATGCACATCTACCTCAGGATTCAATATCTTGTCCCGGGTGTACATATACCTGAATAGCTTCGTCAATATCCGGTTTTCAGAACTATTGGTTTCATGCGGAGTGAAATCCTCTCTCCTCTTTTTAACCTGCCGGATCATTTTCCCGATAGGTTCTTCCTGCACAACAGACAATTCTCCATCGGAAAGCGACTTCTGTGTATCACTAACAACGCCATCCGCATTAAAAATAAATACCGGCAAGAGGTAAATCGATTCAATAAATGATGCTCGGATTTCCTTCAGTAAAGCCGTAGCATGATCCGGCTGCTGCCAGTCGAGCACCAATGCATCGGCCAGAGCAAAATGCCGAATATCCTGATCCTGGTAATCCGTAATCAGATAGATTTCGAAGTTACCCGCATTTTGTATTTTTTTCCCTCCGGGAATCATAAGCATTCTTTTTAAATAGACTACTGCCCGTTAGTTAGTGACTTTCCGGTTAATTCGATGATTCATCATCGACGTGCTTCTCTCTGTAGTTCAACCACCAATGGTAGAACATTTTCGGACGATAAACGGTCACCCCCATCTTATAGTAAGGTTTCCATTCACTCACATTCTCAGCATTGACAGGGTCAATCCGGGCCAAAACGGTCCGTGGTGTTTTCTGATAGGTTTTATGAAATTCGCTGGGTAACTCCGCAGTATTCATATAAATATTGCTAATTACGCCAAGGCTTTTCATTCCGTTTCCAAATTTTACTCCAACCGTATCGCCCACTTTGAAGTATTGAAAATACTCCTGATCGAGATACGCCATGATGTAAACCTTTTTGAAGTTGATGAGGTCCATGGCCACTTCCTGACGGTAATTGACCTCATCTTTACGCGCGAATATCTGACTAACAACACCATCAATCGGAGAAATAAAAGGCACATTCCGGGGAATCACAAAAACCTGTCGGGTTACCCGGCTCATTTCTCTCTCCATTCTCAGCAATTTGGCGTAGTAAGTTCTCAGATAGCGAATCTCCTCCTGCTGCATCTTCTCGTCAGCTTCCAGACTCTGAACCTTATTTTCCGATGCTGTCAATATGCCGGCTGTATTCAGTCCAAGATACACCTCGTTGCGTTGATTATGGAGCTGCTGCTGAACCTCTTTAACTTCATCTTTGGTGCGCTGCAGCTCAATACGCTTCAGGCTTATATTCTTCTGCGTCGAAATCTTTTCCTTTTCAATCCAATCCGTGTTAGCGTCATTTTCCTGGCTCACCAGTCCAAGCGTATCTTTGGGAGAAATTTCCGGACGAACAATCATCAGGGTATCGCCTCGTTTCACTTTCTCATTTTCATCGACCAGATAATCCACCACTTTCACGTCATCGGCAAACTTCACCTCGAACTTGCTGGTAATTACCTCTCCGTAAGAAGAGACAAAATAAGTCCGGCGAAAGACGTAAATTATCAAGCTGGCCAGAATAATGAAGAAGATGATCAGGTAGATAATCCGATCCCAGTTGACCCGGCGCTTCGGCAGAGGCTCCTCTTTGTAACCCCTGATTACTTTTTCATTCTTATTGTATCGAAACGATTTCAAGACGCTACAGATTAGTTAGTAAACACTTTTCTTCAATCAATTCACAGACTGCCTTCCCACATCAGTCTTTAACAGGAACACACCTGAAAAACGAGGTATTTTGCGAAACTTTTTCATGACTTCGATTCCTTTTTGCAGGCTGTCGAAGGTTCGTATACAATATTTGTAATACCCGTTTTTATGAACAACGATCAGATTTTCATCCAGATCCAACTCTTTTTTCACTTTTTCCGGATCCAACTTATAGTCCGCAGAAAAAACCTGAAGATGATACACTGATTTCTCTTCCGGCTTATTCGATGCCGAGTACTCTTTTACAACGTTCGTATCGCCTAAAGATTGTACGTTTGCCATCAGATGTAGCGCTTTTAAATCATGAATTGCTACTTTTCTGACACGAGTCGAGTCGAGCACCTTCTCAATAACTGCTTCCATCTGCAAACGATTAACAAAATCGCCCGGCCGGACAGCCAAAACCGTCTTTTGTGGATCGATAGCCGTTTCCTCCGAAATTCGTCTGATGATAGTGGAAGGCCTGTTGGATCCATACGCCATCAGAAAAACCTGATCGGCATTGCGATATATCTCTTTCAGATAATTTTCGGGGAAAAATACCGGAATGGAAACAGATAGCTTCAGATGCTGGGAATCAGCAAACGCATGTGCTTTGGAATACAAGTCGACCAACCGGGCCAGGTATTCCTCTTTCAAGGAATCCCATTGTGGCAATGCCTGCGGTTCTACGTCGAGATGAATTCCATCGAATCCCTTGTCAACGGCCTCCTGCAACCGATTATTAATTTGCTCCGTTGAATCAAAAAGCAGTTGGTTGTTGCCAATTAAATCATGCACTTCGATTCCTTCAGCTTTTGCTTGTTTCAGAAAAGCAGACAGCTTAGCATCGGGACATGATTTCCCGGGAGACAGGAGCACTTCACGAATTTCATTCATGTCCAGATCGGCAATCAATGTTTGCATATCCATCTGACAGAACGTTTTCGACCAGATGTAAACAGAACGTTTGCCGGCAAACCGCTTCACATACTCATCCATTTCCATCGGCTTGGTAAACGAGGTAACAGGTACATCATTCAGAACCGATTGAATTTTCAGAATATCGAGATACATCTCCTTCTTCAGGTCAGTCAACTCAGTTTCTACAGCCAGCTTCTGTTCGATATCTGTCAGCAACTGAACCGGGCTGAACGCCGGACTCTTCAAGAGCAAAAAAGCCCGCTGTTTGCGAATCCGCTCCTCAATCCGGGCTCGTTTGAAATAGAACTCAAACAACTGATATTTTTTGTACTGATGGTCGTAGAAATAATTGAATAAATCGAGCTTACGCTGTGATACCTTGTTCTTCTCTTTGGCTTCGTATAACACTTCGGCAGCTTCAGATATGCGGTTGCGCGAGGGACCAAAACGAAGGGGAACTGCAGCCGACAAACCGGCCGAACCATATTTGCGCCAGTTATCATTTACGCCCTGCTGAAAATTATACCGGATAAAAGGGCGAATCATCCATCCCTCCAGGCTCTTGTACTTAGTCCTGATGTTGGCCAGATAAACGGCATCCTTCAAGCTGTCGACCGAATGCGTTTCGTAGAGCACCATCATCCTCGCCGGGTCTACATCCAGAAAAGGAAGGCTGTCCTTTTCGGCCGGAAGTTCTTCGTAGGCCGGCAGCTGATGAGCCAATTGATAATTATAGTCGTTATATCCCCGCTGAATGGCTTTCATTCGCGATTCCAAACCTCGTACTTTCAACACCTCTTCCCAGCCAACACGCCGGATATAGAAAAGCTCCCGGTAAATTTTCTCCAATCCATGCAATAGCTGAATCCGATTGGAAATCAAGCGGAGCTTTTCACTATTAAAAACGTAAATCAGGTAATTATACCGGTACAGAAAGTTATCGCGCGCTACTTGCTGAGAACGATCAAATTGCTCAACCTTCAAAGCCGATTCCAGTTCCTTTGCCTGCATTTGATTAGCGAACAAGCCACCGTTTCCCAGCAAGTTCCAGTCGAGGCCCACGTAAGCTCGTTGCTTATAATACACATCTTCTTCGTCGGCGAAACCCGGCTTGAAATTATAGTTGTAATATCCTGAAATCCGGAAACCATAGTCTTGTTTCAACCGCTTTATCCGAAAATTATAGAAGGAATCGAAACTTTCTTTCAGACTGTCAGATAAAAAATGGAGGGAGTAAAGTTGATTCACCTGGCTGGTATCGTATGCTTCGGTATAAACATCGTGCAACTGATAATGCATCGCCAGCATGGAATCGGCATAAGCAACGATATGAGCATATCCGGGAAACCCCTTGTCGATATTAACAACTGCCGGTTCAACAAGAACCGAATCATCTGACTGAGCAGAGGATGGCTGAGAAAAACAGGCAAACAAACACAATAATGTGAATGGGATTATGTTTTTAAAGGGGTTGCTCATAGGGTCAATCAAAGTATCTCTTTTTAGATTTGGTTATGGTTTTTGAGGAATCAACAACTTGCAAATCGTTAGTTAAATTTACAGAAAATTATAGAAGTAAAAGATATGCGGCACTCAATTCTTATCGTTGATGATGACATAATTTCGGCGCGACTTTTACAAAACATTCTGCGTCAGAACGATTACAATGTTCTTCCTATAGCAAACAACGGCAAAGAAGGCATAAAAATTGCGTCAGAGTTGCATCCTGACATCATTTTCATGGACATTCAGATGCCGGGAGAGCTGGATGGAATTGATGCCGGAACGTTAATCCAGCAGGAACTGAACATTCCGGTGGTTTACATTACCGGTGACGACGACCAACGAACCTTTTCAAGAGCACTGCAAACCAACCCTACCGGGTATATCATCAAACCATTCCAGGCTGACAACCTGATCATGGTCCTCGAGATGGCTATTTTCAGGCATACCATGACCGAAAAGCTACGGGCAAATGAGGAACTTCTGTCGGTTACCATGAAAAGTATTGCCGACGGCGTGGTTTCGACCGACCAGGACGGAAACATCGTGTTTTTTAATGCTGCCGCAGAAAAGCTCACCGATTTGCAATTGAGCGAAGTGCAAAACATCAACTTTCGACAGGCCCTCAACCTGATAAACGAAACAGGCGCTCCCCTTTTTCCTGAAGAAAAAGAAGGCGACCAGTTGCTAGATCCAATCTATGGAGAAGGCATTTTCATTTGTAAGAACAATAACCAACTTCCAATTTCCTACAGCCTCGCTCCCATCCGGGATGACAAGAATGAGTTTCGTGGTTACATTTTCTCCTTCCGGGATATCTCTCTTATCAAAAAAGCGGAAAATGAACTGAAAAACATGAACCGGATTCTGGAAGAAAAAGTAGCCCGGCGAACAGAAGAACTGAGACAAAAAAACATACTTCTCGAAAAAGCATTAGAGAAAGAAAAGGAAATCAATGAGTTCCGCTCAAAAATTGTCACGACCATTTCTCATGAATTCAAAACGCCGTTAACCACTATTTTCAGTTCGACCGAACTGCTTGAACGGTACATGGACAATGAAAAATTACGAGCAAAAACACCGCGTCACTTTTCACTGATAAAGGAATCTGTCAATCTTCTGAGCAACCATTTATCCGATATCCTGAAGTTCCGCGAATACGAAACACTGAATGAAATCCATCCGGAACCAATCGATATTATTGACTTTCTGGACAAAATGATCCAGTTTTATCAATCAGGAGTCGGCAAAAATCACCGGGTTGAGTTCACCCATAATTCATTGCCGGAAAAACTCCTTATCGACAAAAAGTTGCTTCGCGAGATTGCCGGTAATTTCATTTCCAATGCCATCAAATATTCCAATAAGAATACAACTGTTAAATTAGCTGCTGAATATTCCGAAGGAAAACTGAAAATTTCGGTTCGTGACGAAGGTGTCGGCATCTCGAAGGAAGATCAGGAAAAACTTTTCGAGTATTTCTACCGGGCAAAGACTACTGAAAACATCGAAGGCTCCGGCGTTGGACTTGCTATTGCCCGTCAGGCAGTCAATTTGCTCAATGGAAAAATTGATGTGGAAAGCGAGCCGGGAAAAGGTTCCACCTTTAGCGTCGAGTTCCCTGTTCAGGAAGTGAACTAATACGGTTGATAAATTTAGAAGACAATAACCATTCATTTTCACGCCCCGGCATCCAAATATTTGTTAATTTTGCGTCGACTTGGTTCCCACATGGTTGGGGATAAAAAGGGAATCCGGTGAGAATCCGGAACAGTACCCGCTGCTGTAATTTCCGATTCTGCGTTCAGCAGAATAGTAAGTTTTCGGTTACAAAGCCACTGTTGAAGAACGGGAAGGCAACCGGAAATCGGAATAAGTCAGAAGACCTGCCAGGTTGGTTTAAGCTTTCGGGATCAAAAGCGTGAAAACAACCGATGCAAGTTTGTTTTTCTTCCCCTTAGCTTAAAATCAATTATTCAACATCAACCAATTGATTTTAAGTCTTATGAAAAAACTAATTCTTTTAAGCTACATGCTGCTTTCAGGGCTTTTTTTCCTGGTTTCCTGCAGCAAGACCGAATCTCCTCTTCCACCGGAAATTACCATGGATATTCCCGCTCAAGGTTTTGAAGTGGCAGCAGGTGCGCAACTTTCGCTAACCGCACAAGCCAGCAATGCCGATGGAGCAATGTACACCTGGACCAACGATGGCAAACAGGTTTCGCAAGACCAGACTTACAATTTCAGTTCAAATATTCCCGGCATCTTTCAAATCGGATTGACGGTTAGCACCTCCGATGGACAAGCTTCTACCCGGTTTACGGTTACCGTAACATCTACCAATTCGCTATACATTACCAATGTTTTCGATTATCAATATGGTCCCGGCCAGCATGCATCGATTGTTACAACCAGCGAAAGTGACAACTTCATTGGTGCTCCCTGGGCTGATGGCAAAAGCTTTGTGCACCTGGGCGGCTGGGGCGGATATATCATTGCCGGTTTCGACCACACGGTGAAAAACCGCGATGGGTACGATTTTGCGGTTTATGCACAACCGGGAGCATCTTCCGAGCCGGGTGTAGTTTACGTAATGAAGGACACCAACGGAAACGGCAAACCCGACGACGGCCCATGGCTGCAGCTAAAAGGCAGCGAATACAACAACACCGAAACAATTCATAACTACGAAGTGACTTACTACAAACCGGCCACCGACAGTGATAATGTAACCTGGAAAGACAACCAGGGTAACAGCGGCGAACTGGTTCCCAATTACGGCACCAACAGTTGGTGGTGGTCGGGTTACGGCGATAAAACCGAAGTAACCTTTGACGGCGAACGCCTGCCCAATGCATATGTGAACACCAGTACCAACGACAGCACCGAAAACTGGGCTCTGCGCGACAGCCTGTTCACCTGGGGCTATGCTGAAACTTACAACAACCAGGATTACGATACCGACTTAAAAGCAAACCGGTTTGATATCTCTGATGCGGTGAATGCAGATGGTTCACCGGCCAATTTGGATGGCATCGATTTCATTAAAGTGCAAAGCAATGTTTTTCAGATTGCGGGATGGCTGAACGAAGTATCAACCGAAGTGAGTGGCGCTGCGGATCTGAATATGCTCGACAATGCAAAATAAGCCGAAGCCCGACATACAGGCAACTCGCTTTTGTAACGGCTTAATGAAGCGTCTTCCCATCATACTACTGTTCATTTTTCCGCTTTGCCAGGAGCTGGTTGCGCAGTCGTTATCCGACACCCTGAAAATTAAAGAGGTCACGGTGGTCAGCAAACATTTGCAGAAAAAGGAAGAAGCGGGTTTAATCCGTTCGGACGTTGATTCGATAGCGATGATCAAATCGCTGAATGCAACCCTTTCGGAACTTATCTCCGAAAACACGCCCATTTTCATCAAAACCTACGGTCGCGGAGCGCTGGCAACAGCTTCCTTCCGGGGAACAGCCCCCTCCCATACGCAAGTGGAATGGAACGGCATCAGCCTGAACTCACCGATGCTGGGAATGGTCGATTTCTCCACCATCCCGGTTTATTTCATCGACAATGTCAGCATTTTACACGGCTCCGGTTCGCTCACCGAAAAGAGCGGAGCACTGGGCGGCACCATCGAGCTGCAAAGCGATGTCGACTGGAACAACCGGTTTTCAGGAAGTGTCCTCTCCGGTGTTGGCAGCTACCAATCGTACGACGAATTCTTTCAGGTAAAAGCCGGAAACCGAAAAGTACAATCCAAAACCAAAGCCTTCCTCAGTCAGTCGGCCAACGATTTTACCTACCGGAATAAGTTTATCGCCAGCATCGACGCGGAAACCGGAGAATACATTTACCCGAAACAGCGCAACAAAAATGCCGATTACCGCAATTATGGCATATTGCAGGAAATCTACTTCCGGCCGGATGACAAAGACATCATTTCAGGACATTATTGGTACCAGCACAATTCGCGAAGCATCCCGCAGCTGATGACCAACGAAACCTCGGCCAATGGTGGTATCAACCGGCAAACCGACCAGATTCACAGGGCTGTCGCCGAATGGAATCACTATGGCTCAAAAACCACCCTGAAAGTCAGCAGCGGGTTGAACTTCGACAAGATGAACTACTGGCTCAGGGCCAACGTCAACGGCACATCGGGACAAGTTGTCGTCGACTCGTGGTCGAATGCCCAAAGCTGGTTCAACAAGGCACTGTTCACCTACCGGGAAAGCGAGGATTTTTCGGCCACAGCCGGAATTGATGTCGATCGGTACCAGGTCAGCTCTCAAAATTATGCCCCGCTCGCTTCCGACTATGGCTATCACAAAACGAGACTCGAAAGCTCTGCCCATCTGCAACTGAGTAAGAAATTCGGAAAACGGTTCACCTCCACCTTCCTGGTAAGGCAGGATTTTTACGATAGCCAGGCAGCTCCCATTATGCCGTTGTTGGGACTGGAATACAAACTGTTGTCAAATAAAAATCTTTACCTGAAAGGCAATGTAGCGCGAAACTACCACCAGCCTTCGCTGAATGATTTGTACTACATCCCGGGAGGGAATCCCGATCTGAAGCCGGAAGAAGGCTATACCGGCGATTTAGGACTGACCTACGAAAAGAGCTACACGCATATGCATCTCTACACCACCCTTACGGCTTATTCCTCCAAAATCGACAACTGGATTATCTGGCTGCCCACCAACAAAGGATATTGGGAGCCTTCGAACATGAAAAAGGTAGATGCCAGCGGCCTGGAATACCAGCTTTCGTTGGAAGGTGACGAAGGGCCGTGGCACTGGCACCTCAACGCCAACTATGCCTACACGCGCTCCATCAATCGCGATAACCCGGTGAACTGGGCCGACCAATCCATTGGTAAGCAGCTGCCTTTTATCCCCAAACACTCAGCCAATCTCTCCGCTAATCTTTCCCGGCACGGATACCACGTCACCTACCAGTGGAACTATTACAGCGAGCGGTACACCACCACCAGCAACGAGAAAAACACCTCGCTCGATTACCTCTATCCCTACTTCATGAACGACCTGGTTGCCGGTAAGGACTGGAACTGGAAAACGTATAGGCTAGGGGTGGAACTAAAAATCTTCAACCTGTTCAACGAAGAATACCGAACGGTGTTGCAACGCCCCATGCCGCGACGGAATTATTCACTTTTGGTTCGTTTTGACTTTTAAAAAGCGAGAAATGAAGAAAAACATTCTCCACATATCAGCTGCCTTTTTCCTGTTAAGTCTATTCCTGACGGGATGCATGAACGATAATGCCTGGATAGACGCCCACCGGCAAAAACAGTCCGACCAATTGCTTTCCAATTCAGGCGTATTCATTGTGAACGAAGGGAATTTCATGTCGGGCAATGCCACTCTCTCCTTTTACGATAAAACCACCGGCGAAACCATCAATAACCTGTTTTACACGACCAATGCTCTCCCAATGGGCGACGTAGCGCAATCGATGAGCATCCTCGATTCGCTTGGATACATTGCCATTAATAATTCGGGAAAAATCTACGTCATCAATACCGAAACGGGAAAATATTCCGGGAAAATCACCGGGCTCACTTCGCCGCGGTATATTCATTTTGTCAGCCAGAAGAAGGCCTATGTAACCGATTTGTATGCTTCGGCCATCACCATTTTCAACCCGGTTACCTTTCAAATCACCGGAAACATTCCAACGCCCGGCCATGCATCGACCGAGCAGATGGTGCAGATCGGCAACACCGTGTATGTCACCTGCTGGTCGTCTGACAATACCATCCTGAAAATCGATACCGGGAAGGATGTCGTTACCGGGGAAATCAAGGTAGGTAAGCAGCCCAAAGGATTGGTAAAAGACAAGAACAACCTGCTCTGGGTACTGTGCGACGGCAGCTACGGCGGAACAACATCAGGCAGCCAGGCCGAATTGCAACAGGTCAATCCGGAAACCGGGCAGATTGAAAAGTCCTTCACCCTCAACTCCAATAATATTGCTTCGGGTCTGACCATCAACGCCACGCGCGACACACTGTATTTCATCAACAACGATGTATGGCAAATGCCCGTCACTGCATCTCAACTTCCGGCAGTGCCGGTATTAAAAAACCCCGGAACCATTTATTACGGCCTCGGGGTCGATCCGGAGAATTCGGATATTTATGTGAGCGATGCCATCGATTACTTGCAACAAGGGTTGGCTTACCGGCTTACAGCTAATGGAATTGCTGTTGACACGATGAAAACAGGAATCATTCCCGGCTCCTTCTGTTTCAAATAAAGCTATTGTATCAGAACTTAAACGCTACATTCAAGTGAAACCCGGTAATAATGTGATGTGTGTCGTGCACCGGGTACCAACCGGTCATATTGGGTGAAATGGTCACGCCTTTCACCGGATTAAACTCGATACCTCCCGTATAAAGTCTTCCGTCCTCAATCACATGCCAGCCATCCGGAACCCCGCCAATGTGCTTCGACATTAGCTTATCGTACCTGAAAAACACATTTGAGTTATTCTTTAACTTCAGGGTACCATAGAGGGAGATTCCCGACAGGTCGTGGTCCGGAATGTTGGCATGCTCCTGTTGATTATTGTATTCAAATCCCGCAGTAAAATTCTTCCCGCGATAGCCTACAAATGCGGCATAGGTCATTTGCGCTTCTATTTTTTTCATGTAGTCAAAATAAAACCGAACATACAGCCAGTTAATTGGATTGTAGGTTACCCCTGCCGTATACATTAGTGTACTGTCGGACTGCAAACGTTTATAACCTTCCCCGTTCAGAATAGAGAAATCGAAACTTGCTTTGGGAAGGACCTGCCACTGCATTGAGGCCCCTAAATCGGCACTTGGACTAAAAGCGTATTGCTCCAAAAACGAAGGAAGCAAATATCGATGCCCCCAAAATGCTTCCTGCAAACGAAAGACATTTGTTGGTATCACCCCAAAGGCAACCTTCAATTTGTTATTATCATATTGCAGGAATGCATTTTTGAGGAAGGCTGTCATTTGCAGCTGACCCGTACCCGGATCAGCGACATCGAAGTTGATTCGGCCATAAAATTTCTGACTGAAATGGTATTCATATCCCAGGTAAGCCCGGGAAACTTCGAATGCCGGTTGCCACTTGTAATTCGTTACTTTATAAGTAAAATCACTAAAAAACTGGGTAACGACTTTACCATGCGGCTTGAAAACAACCGAATCTTCCTCCAAACCTTTAGACTGAGCAAAAGCACTGTTTCCCATCATGAGTAGAAACAGTAAAATGACTTGAATCTTTTTCATTGTATGAGCCTGTGAAAATAAACGTGACTATGGTGAAAGATTGTTTTTATAAGCGAAACCTCAGACCTAACTGAAGATCGTAAAACCGCGTATCGAGATGCGGATGCGGTCGGAGCGGAAAGGGATGTCCGGAAGAATCGACTTTCCATCCCGTAAAAGTCGAAGGAGGCGCATTATCAGCATCGTGAGCTAACAGGTATCTTGCTTCGGCAAAAAGACTCAACCGCTTGTAGATTTTGTAATTTACCCCATACAATAGCTGCATGGCCGGTTTGATGCTTTTTTCCAAACCGGGCGTTGTTTCGGTAACGCCAACTCCCACGCCTACGCCCCAATATCCATACAATGCTTCGGTATTTTCACTCGTCTTTTGAAGAAAAGGAATACCGGTTTTATGCAAATAATCGAGCAGATACAGGTTTCTGGACTGCTCCATGTGTTTGAAAGGTGGAATTTCTGTCGTCAGGAATGTAATGCCCTTGCTGTCGTTCTTCCAGTAAACGTAACTAAACGCAAAGCCAGATTTTTTGTGCCAGTAAGTCAAATCGAGATTATTGACCGGCGACCAGGAAGAGATGGCTTTCGATGTTTTCAGGTTCTTAACCAAAACGCCATTCTCGTAGTACCTGAATTTCAGGTCTTGCCTGCCGGGACACTGAAGACCATATCCTACGCTAACACTCAGCTGACTAAATGCTTTTGAAATAGTCAGAACATAAATAACGGCTGATACAGCCACTACTCTTCTTAATTTCATTGTCAGATATTTAACCGATTTATTCGCAATCATGCTATTACTCTTCCCGGTTAGGTAATCTGAATGTGTAGGTGTAGGCAGAGCATTATTCCCAGAAGCTCACCGATGAAGACTCTCTCTCATTAAGTGAACCCGCTCTGTTTTCGAAGTATGACAGGTCATGGCCCAAACCGCTGAATGGCCTACCATTCCCTCCCTGACCTCTGAAAATCAAGTCAACAAACAAATAGTGTATTAAAACATATGTGAGAAATTACTTAGAAGGTCATCGCCAGAGAAACACCGCCACCTTTGTGATACAGCGTCGGAGCAAAGACCAGGTTGTTTTTCTTTCCCCAGCGGTGCTGATGCGTCAGGTAAACGAATTCGACAGAAAGAATTCCGATTCCGGCGCCGGCCAGCACGTCGGAAATCCAGTGCTTGTTATTCATCATGCGCAATACGCCAACGCCGGTAGCAGTGGTGTATGCTCCCACGCTAATCCACGGAGAAATGTGCCCGTATTCTTTGGCAAGAAAAGTGGCCGAAAGGAATGCCTGTGCCGTATGCCCGGAAGGAAACGATGTGTATACCGGACCATAGGGACGTTCCACCTTAGAGGTTCTTTTGATTCCCTGAACCACTACCGACATCAACAATTCCGCTTTGGCAAGAATCAAACTTTGGTTGAGCAGATCGTTGCGGCCTTTTAAACCAGCAGCGCTTAGCCCCAGCGTTATGACAGCCGGTGCATATTGCAGATAATTGTCAGCCGTGGTATGAAAATTGGGATTCCAACCATGCATGGTATCATGAATACGGTACTTGCTGAGTACCGTTTGCTTTGGAACCGCCATGGTAACCAGCCCCGCCGCTATCAATCCGGTTGGCAGGATGGCTTTCCGGACAAAAACAGGACAGCTTTTTCCCTGGTTCTGCTGAAGACTATCGGTCTCCATTTTTTGCTGCCAGTATTCATAAATATCGTTTTGTGCGGTTAACGCAAATTTCGCGTTCTCCGTCTCCGGCATCCTGATTTTTCCATCAGTTATTCCGGCAACGCCATCATTCTGCGTGTGAAACTTACTAGCTGCGCTGACATTCCCCAGCATCATCATCAAAAACAAAATCAACAGAAATCGATTACCCATCTTCATATATTTCATTTTAATCCGATTACCGGAATAGTCAATTCACAGATTACGAAGTCGTGACAAATTTTCCAGTTGGCTAAAGAACGTTAAAAAAATCCGATACAAAAATTAGGAAACGGTTAAAATTCATTAATCCGATTAGGGGCACACCCAGCTACCAAACTAGCGCATAACATACTATACAACAACACACTAATCATTAAAAACTCTAAAAAACTCAGCGAATCAGCCAAAGGCAGGAACGATTCGTGGTTTAAGTTTTGTATTAGACCAAAAGCACTTAAGAACAAAGAATTGGAAAAACAACAAAGTATTGTCTAACATAAAAAATTAACGTCATGAAAACAAAAGCAATTATTATGATGATGAGTATCATGCTCGGACTTGGAGTCATGACACGAAGCTATGCACAGGACACGCATACCAACGTTGAAAAGAACCTGTCGCGAAAAGCAAAAAGAGAACTACGGAAGAAAGAAAGAATGGCCGCCGACCAATTTATGTTCCAAAACGCTAAAGCTGCCCTAAAAGACGGTAATTGGGTTCTGGAAGCCAACCGGCTCATCACCAAATGGGGAAATACCATACCGGTTGACAGCAACACCAATTTTGTCGAGTTGCAAAATGGTACAGCTTATATGCAATTGGCTTTTGCCGGACACAATGGCCCCAACGGAATGGGAGGAATCACACTAAAAGGCAAGCCTACCCAAATCAAAATGAGTACCGATAAAAATGGCAACGTATACTACCAAATGTCCGTAATTGGCAATGCATTGACCGCCGACATTATTGTTCGTTTAGGAAATGGGGACAATTACGCCAGTGCCGAAGTGAACGCGATAACCAGTGGCGCACGCCTGCAATTTGCCGGACAACTGGTACCCGCAAGCGATTCATCCGTTTACCGAAGTGGAATGGATTTCTAATATTTAAAACACAACACGAATGAAAGCGAGGCCAGTAACCCCGCTTTTATTTTGCGAGATCCAATATACCTCCTACCAGCATAAAATCATATAATCATCCCGGCCATCACTCTCTCAAAAACGTCTCACGAGATCAGACAATCCTTCAAGCGGTAATTAATAAAAAGTGCTAACCGGGTAAACGCTATGGTTAAAAATTATTAACCGCGGCCACTGCTTTGCCAGTACTTAAATCCCTAAAACTACCTGAAAACACTGGCCAAAAAGATGATACTTTCCCAGATGGTACAATCCACTCAAAAAAAGAAGAAGCAAATCGTGGTCTGAGTTTTGCAATAGTTAAGATGAAAGTGAAAAAAAGAAAAAGAACAAACGAATTATATAACATAAAAATTTAACGTCATGAAAACAAAATTACTCATTATGCTGATGGGAGTCCTGCTTGGACTAGGTACCATCACACAGGTATATGCACAAAACTCCGACACCATGACGCGTCAGGAGAAAAGAGCAATGAAGAAAAAACAACGGACAGCAGCTGATATGGCTCAATTCGAACAAGCCAAACAGGCGCTCGAAAACGGCGACTGGGTACTGGAGGCCAATCGTCTTTACACCAAATGGGGTCGTTTGATCAATGTTAGCGATCAAACCAACTTCGTTTCGCTGGAGAATAACACGGCTTACATGCAGCTGGCATTTAACGGTTACACAGGCCCCAACGGACTGGGTGGAATAACACTAAAAGGAAAACCAACTCAGATTAAAATGACAGAAGACAAGAACGGAAACATCACTTATCAAATGTCGGTTATCGGCAACGCTTTGACAGCCGATATAACGGTAAGACTGAGCAAAGGGAACAACTTTGCCGATGCCGAAGTAAGCGCTGCTACAACCAGCGCCCGACTCCGGTTTGCCGGTCAATTAGTTCCGCTCGATCAATCAACCACTTACCGAAGCGGAATGGACTTCTAAAACAAAGCAGATATCAATACAACAAAAAAGCGGGGTCAGACGGTCCCGCTTTTAATATGGTTAAAGCGAGGGAGCCGAAGCTCCCCCGGCAATCTAAACTACTAGTATCTGAGATACTGAGTGAAAGGTCAAGTTAGGTTTATTTTGCCCACCACAACTTCGTGGCTTGTACATCGGCACCCTGACGGCCAATTGCCTTCTGCAGGTTGTCGTTGTTGGTACTATACGGGCTGGAACCATAACGCATACGCTGCGGATACGCTCCGTTCAAGTCACCCATGGAGAAAATATCCGGATCGTCTACGCCTGCAGCAAGTGATGCTGGATATCCCAGCTTTCGCACTACTGCCCACGCTTCGAAACCTTCGGTATAGTTAGCTAACCAACGCTGTTCGGCAACTTTCTCCATGTCACCGGTACCAGTCAAGTTAGCCATTGGTGAGTTGGCAAGAAAAGTATCAATATCAGTTTGATCGACACCCCAAACCAGCATCGCCTGAGTCAAACCTTCACGATAAAGCGTGTTGGCATCCCCGGAACCATATCCATCCAGCGCAGCCTGTGCCTGCATGAAATACGATTCAGCTGTCGTCAGCACAATCTCAGGTGCAATGGGTTTCCCATCGTTCTTTTTCTGAATGATGTATTGAGCCGGCGTACTGAAGAATTGGTAAAGGGCATAATCATAAGTAAAACCATTCAAGCGAACCGGTTGTCCAATATAATACTTATCCTTTTCCAGGGAAATAACGGTTTCACCATTTCCATTGGTCCATTCGGTATAGGTAGCACCTGCATCATCCAGCGCACTGAGGATAAAATCCTTGCGCTTCTGATACATAGCATCATCATCCGAATCCGGATGAGGGATGGTAAGCGTATCACCACCGGCAGCAGGTTGAGCATATTTAGACAAACGTGGATCACCGTTCTTCTGCAGCAAATCAATCAGCGGCTGACTAACGGTCCAGTCGGAACCGGTACCGAAGTTGTACCATACGTCGCCATAGCAGGAACTGTTCCACTGACTGATAACGTTATCTTTTGGCAACAACGCATTATCGGACTCATCAGACAATAGCGGAGCAGAAAGAGCCTCGTTGATAGCCTGATCGACAAACGACGCACCGGAAGCTCCCCTGGCGCGCAACGCCACTTTTAACTTCAGCGTATTGGCCAGTTTTTTCCACTTCTGCAAATCACCGTTATAGAACAGGTCATTGGAGCCTAAATCCAGCTGTCCATCACCGGTTTTGGTGGCATCACCAATCAGGCTCATAGCTTCATCCAGGTCATTAATAATCCCCTGGTAAATTTCAGCCTGTGTATCAAATTTCGGCTGAAGGATGTCCAGGTTTCCACTTTCAGAATACGGAACTTCACCAAAAGTATCCGTGAATTTCTGATAATACATACTCTTCATGATAAGAGCGGTGGCATAGGTCAATGGGTTTTCCAAATCACCTCCCGGCTGCGTCAGCTGCAGGAAAGTATTGATGGTACTATTGTACCCCTCATAATAATCCCATGCGGCATCGGTGTAACCGGCACTATAGGTATAACCTAATCCGTCGGACCACCAGGAACCGGAAAATCCAAAACAGAACATACCGGCATAGCGGTCAGCGTGAATCAACTGTGCCCGCCAGTAGGGATATCGATTCGGAGCAAAAAGATCAACCTGCGTACGAGTAATGAAGTACTTGGCAGAGATCTGGTCTCCGAGTATTGCATTGGGGTTTTTGTTGATATCCACAAAATCGGATGTACAGTAAGTCAACCCCAATACAGCAACAATTGCTAGTAGGAATTTATTTAATTTCATAATATTCAGTCATTAACGATTAGAACTTCACATTCAGGTTGAAACCGAGACTCCGGGTCGTAGGCAAGGGATAGTACACAATCCCCTGAGAGAAAGAAGAAGTACTATAAGCTGATTCCGGATCGAAGTTGTCCACTTTCTTATAAATGAAGAAGAGGTTCCGACCCACAACGCCAAGGGAAGCACTTTTTACCACGGTACTGCTCAACCAACTACTTGGCAGATTCCATACCAGCGAAAGCTCACGCAAACGCACATTGGTCTGATCGTAAACATATTCTGAAGCGATACCACTAACGGCACCCCAATATTGTTGTGCAGTAATTTGCTTGGTATTGGTTTCCCAAACCGGGTTATCAACGGTACCAGTATTCAGAACTCCGTCGACAACTACACCGCCGTCACGATATTGCAAAGTACGCTTACTGGTACCGGCGCCATCCATTCCGGCATCTGCACCAGAGAATACTTTACCACCGAAGCGTGCATCAACCAATGCACTCAACCGGAAGCTTTTATACGTCAAGGTATTACTCAAACCACCGGTCCAGTCGGGCTGATAGTTACCCAGGTAAACCTTGTCGCTACTCGACTTTGGTAAACCGTCAGCATTTACTTCAACGCGACCGTCATCTGTTCTGGCCCAGGTTGTACCATAAATATCACCAAATCCACCGCCTACAGTTCCCTGCACAATAATGTTTCCACTATTGGTAGTAGAGAACACATAGTTATCGGTGCCGGCAATCAATGAAACCAGCTTGTTCTTATTGGTAGCAAAATTCACTGATACATCCCAGGTCAGATTTTGCGTGCGTACCGGTGTTGCCCCCAGCATCGCTTCAAAACCTTTATTTTCGATCTCTCCGACATTCTCAAGCAAAGTGCTGTAACCAGTAGAAGCAGAAATCGGCACACGCATGATCAAATTCTTCGATTTAATATCGTAGTATGACATGTCGAGATGCAAGCGATTATCGAAGAACCTAAATTCACCTCCGAACTCAAGGGAAGTTACCTGTTCCGGTTTCAGATTCGGGTTAAATTTGGTTGAACTTCGTGACATAGTCGTTTCACCCAAATAAGAATCGTTTACACCTGCCAGGGAATAGGTATCGTACAACTGGTAAGGATCGGTATCGTTACCTACCTGTGCCCAACTGACGCGCAGTTTGGAATAAGTCATCGCTGAATTATCCAGCTTCAACAGATCGTTAAACAGGACCGAAGCACTAACCGAAGGATAGAAATATGACCAGTTCGATTCAGGAAGTGTAGAAGACCAGTCATTACGGGCCGATCCGTCCAGATAGAACCAACGATCATACGACAGGCTAACAGTTCCATACAGTGAATTGATTTTCTTCTCTTGTAATGGAGTGAAACCAGGATTCACAACATTGGCGCTCAACAATGGAGGTCCACTTGGGATACGGAACTGAGAACCGCTAACGCTATGGCCACGATAGGTATGATGCATGGCGTTACCACCGAATGAAGCGTTCAGGTTGATCTTTTCAGTCAAGTCTTTGTTAGCCGTGAAAAGGAAATCAGCATTGGTTTCCTGAGTCTGACTTTCACTATAACTGAACTGACCAGTTGAATAGAACCAATGTCCGTACTGGTTCACCCGCTCGATATCCATCATCGTCATATCGGTACCCACGCGAACGTAGGCAGAAAGCCAATCGGTGAACGCATACTGAATCTTGACAAATCCCTGGAACCGATCTTTCCAGTCTTTATTCTGATCGTGATAAACCATCCAGTACGGGTTCGAATTCAACGAAGTTGGGCCAATCGAACTCAGGGTTACCGGATCCTGATAATTCTTCAGGTCGTTAATGTCAACATTTCTGGGAATATTAACGAGATAAGCCATGATACCTTCCGTCCCCAGATTCGGACGGTTCTTGCCATACTGCTTGAAATAAGTGGCTTTCGCATCTACCGTCAGCTTATCAGTTAGTTTAGCAAAAGCTCTGAGGTTGAAGTTATTCCTCTCAATTTTTGAGTTGGGAATGATGGAATTAATCTGCGAATTAGTATAAGAGAAACGCATATTAATTTTATCATTTCCTCCATCCAAAGCCAAGGTGTTGATGGTCGTAAAACCGGTATCGAAGAAATTCTTCACATTGTCAGGCTGCGGACTATACGGACGATTCTCGCCGGTATAATACAATTGGCTGGAACCATCCATTCTGGGTCCCCATGAACCACCACTCTGCTTCAACAGATCGACAGTAGAAGGAATCGCTCCCTGTGTTCCCTGCCCATACTGATTCTGATAATCAGGAAGCAACATCGGGTTCTCGAAAGTGGTGTTTGATGTAATACTTACGCCAATACCTTTCCGGGAAGATCCTTTCTTGGTGGTAATCATGATAACGCCATTAGCTGCACGCGAACCATAAAGTGCGGCGGCGTTAGGACCTTTCAACACCGAAATCGAAGCAATGTCATCAGGGTTGATGTCACCGATACCACTACCATAGTCCGATTTGGAATATTCTCCGGTGTTCGCTTCGTTAGCCGAACCGAAACCTGAGTTATCCATCGGCACACCATCAACCACATAAAGCGGCTGGTTATTACCGGTTAGCGAGTTGTTACCACGAATGATCACCCGGGAACTACTACCCGGTCCGAAGGAGCCTTGTGTAATGGTTACACCGGCTACACGACCTGACAGTGAGTTTATCGGGTTAGCATCCTTCACGGTAGACACTTCGTCACCTTTGACTTCGCTAACAGCATACCCCAACGATTTCTTTTCGCGGGTAACACCAAGCGCTGTGACAACAACTTCATCAACTGCCACATCCTTGGATTTCATTGTAACATCAATGGTCGAACGACCATTCACGGGAATTTCCTGGGTTTCCATACTAACAAATGAAAACACCAAAGTAGCATCTCCCGATTGTACAGTAATGGAGTAATTACCATCGGCATCCGTAATGGTACCGTTGTTTACTCCTTTCTCAACGACCGTTAACCCGGGTATGGGTTGACCGTCGGACTCGGAAACAACTGTTCCTGTAACCGTGTGCTGGGCATATGCACTACTAATGAGTGCAAGGCACACACCAAAAGCCAAAACAATCTTTCGCATAGAGTTTGGGTGTTTTGTGGTTAGAAAACCATACTATTAAACATATAACTAAAACAAATAACAGTTTTTGCAATAGCAAATGACAGGACTGCTATACTGCTTTCTTATTTAAGTTCATCCATTGCGTCACCAAAAACCTTTTGGAAAAGCATGGCAGCTATTCCGAGCAAACCCGAGTGCTCATCAATCTCAGAAATTTCGAGACGTACGTTACTGCAGATATTTTCCAGACAATACTGGTTTAAGGACTGTTGGATAGGTGTCATTATGTATTGGTTGGCTTGTGAAATAGGACCACTCAGGACAATCAATTCCGGGTTAAGCAATTGAATCAGAATGGAAAGCCCCTTTCCTAAAGCACTACCTACTTGATTTAAAATAGATATGGCGAATTCATCTCCTCCACGGGCGGCACTAACCACATCTTCCGCTTGCATCTCCTCCGGATTATTCTTGAAGATCCGGGTTAGCTGCGATATCGTACCATTTTTAACGCCATTCTTCGCCAGGCTAAGTAGTTTATGAGCCGATGCCATGGTTTCGATACATCCACGTTTGCCGCAAATACACAGTTCGCCTTCGTCCTCCAGCCTGATGTGACTGAATTCGCCGGCAAAGCCCCTGGAACCACTGTAAAGCTGACCATTGAGAATCATGCCGAGTCCCAATCCCCAGCTCCAGTTCAGCACAACCGAGTTCGTGGTATTTTGTGCTTTCCCGAAAACAAATTCACCAAAGGCCTGCATGCGGGCATCGTTATCGATGTAAACAATCTTTTGAAATTTGGCACCGAAACGCTTTTTTACATTCCGTAAAGAGGGATTCTTGATGGTATAATTGATTCCTTCCACCGAATCAATCAGTCCGGGCATATCAACGCCCACTGCCACAATCTTATCCTCCGAGATACCCGCATCACGAACCATTTCGGTTGCTGTTTCATGAAGTTTATCGACCAACCTGGGATCATCGATATTGGTTTCAATAAACCGGATGGGGGTTACTTCTTCGTTGTGGCAATTAAAAACGGTAGCTTTAGCTTTATAACGTCCCATATCGACGGCTACGATATAAAAAGCTTCAGCCACTAAACTGTAAAGAGCCGGCTTCCGCCCTCCCCGTGACTCGCCAATACCGCTGGTCTCAACCGCTTTCAGCGCGATTAACTCATCGAGCAATGTCTTAGTCGTAGGCAGGCTGATGTGAACCTCCTTACTTAAATCAGATGCCGACAGCGAACGATGTTCATACAACAAACTTAGTATCTGCATGCGCTGACGATAGCGCTTGATACCATTCACTGTCAATCTTCGGCTTTCCTCCTTACTTATCAGAATCATTTATCACGTTTCCAATATTTGCAGGTACTAATTAAAGATAATTTTACATTTAAGTCAAGTCATTGTTAAAATTTTTTAAAAAGATTTAATAGTTGTGCATGTTTACACAGAAGTTCTTGTATTAACAACAATACCTGAAGCAAGCACTAGTGAACCTGAACATTTTGAATTATTTGCATCAGCTTAACTTCTCTTATTTTTTGCATAAAACCGAAAAGATTTTGAGAAGTGCTCACCAAAGCTCACTGTCGACCTCTGCTAATTCTCTACATACAAATATCATAAGACAGCGAATTTATAGTTGCTCGGTCATCACTACATTTTTGTCAAACTTCGCCGGTAATTTTTTGTTATCTTGTATCAGGCAGCCTGATCTGAAATTTTCCCGGGAGGGGGAATTTCGTACCTTAGCAGGGTTATTTCTCAGGCCGCTTGGTCAAAATTTTCTTAACCTGACGACAATTTTACCTTATGCAGGAAATGGTTCCCAAAAGAGTTATCCAGGCGTCGCGCCGGAGATTTCACCAATTTCTCGAGAATGACGCCTCGGGAGGTATTTTGCTCATCGTCTGTACCATCATTGCGCTACTCTGGGCCAACTCAGCCTTTCACTACACATATGAACACCTGTGGCACACCGAAATCGCCCTGAAAGTGGGAAGTTTTGAAGTGGGGATGCACCTGCTGCACTGGGTTAACGATGGCTTGATGGCCATTTTCTTTTTCGTCGTTGGCCTGGAAATCAAGCGCGAAGTAATTGCAGGTGAATTGTCTAGCATGCGAAAAGCGGCGCTTCCGGCGTTAGGAGCTTTGGGTGGAATGGTTTTACCTGCGTTGTTATTCTCAGCCCTCACGATAGGAAAAGATGGTGCACAAGGCTGGGGTATTCCGATGGCAACTGACATTGCCTTTTCACTGGGAATTTTGAGTCTGTTGGGCAAGCGGGTTCCGCTTTCGCTGAAAATTTTCCTGGTAGCGCTAGCCATTGTCGACGACCTTGGAGCTATCATGGTCATCGCTATATTTTACTCGTCCAACCTACAACTGGAATACCTGATGCAGGCATTGGCACTGATTTCCCTGTTGCTTATCCTCAACTGGATGAGAGTGCGCAAACCTTGGGTTTACGTCGTTATCGGAACCGTTGTGTGGTATTTCTTCCTGAAATCGGGTATCCATGCCACCATTGCCGGCGTGTTGGTCGCTTTTACCGTACCGGTCCGCCGTAACCTGATGACAAACGAATTCAACGACCATGTCGACAAATTCAACATGTGCGACGATTGCGCCACATCATACACTCTTCCCGACCAGGAAATACATAAACTCGATAACCTGAAGCGACAAATAAAGATGGTACAGAGTCCGGCTCAACGCATCGAACACATGATGCACAAAATGGTCAACTACTTCATCATGCCAGTATTTGCACTCGGTAACGCAGGTGTCGTGCTCGACGGAAGCAACATGGGACCGTACGGTTATTTAAGCCTGAGTGTAGCTCTGGCACTGTTTGTTGGAAAAGCGCTGGGCATCACACTGCTTTCGTGGGGCGGCGTAAAAATTGGATTAGCCGAGTTACCTCAGAATATCAAATGGTCGCATATGTTCGGAGTCGCTATCCTGGGAGGATTGGGCTTCACCATGTCGCTTTTCATTTCCAACCTGGCCTATTTCGACCTTTCAATGCTAAACGCTGCTAAGCTCGGAGTCTTAGGAGGTTCGCTGGTAGCCGGAGTTGTTGGCTATCTGTTGCTGTCACGGATTCTTCCCCGTCCGAAGAATGAGGAATTCAGTTATCCGGTAGAACCATAGGTAATGAGAAATGAATAATAAAAATTAAAGACCAGGCTCAGGAGAAGGAGAAGGCAAAGCCCGAAAACTGGATAAAGTAAGTCTGGAATCTTAAGTCTAAGGTCTAAAACCTGAAATCTAACATCTCTCTTTTTATGGATGTCAAAATAGAAGAAAGCTGGAAGAAAGTATTAAACGGAGAATTCGATCAACCCTATTTTGAATCGTTGGTGAAGTTTGTTAAAGAGGAATATGCCAAACATACCATCTATCCCCCCGGGAAGAAAATGTTCAATGCTTTCGATTCCTGCCCGTTCGATCAGGTAAAAGTGGTAGTACTCGGACAAGATCCTTATCATGGCCCAGGACAAGCGCACGGACTTTGCTTCTCTGTTCAGGATGGCATCGCTTTTCCCCCCTCACTACAAAATATCTTCAAAGAGCTGAACAACGATTTAAATATTCCCGCACCCAAAAGCGGAAATCTCGAGCGATGGGCACATCAGGGCGTTTTCCTGCTCAACGCTACATTAACTGTCCGGGCTCGCCAAGCCGGTTCGCATCAAAACAAAGGCTGGGAAACATTCACCGATGCGGTAGTTCGTAAACTGGCCGAAGAAAAAGAAAACCTGGTGTTTTTACTTTGGGGAGCTTACGCTCAACGAAAAGGCGAATTCATCGATACCAATAAACATCTCGTGCTAAAGGCACCACACCCCTCTCCTTTCTCAGCCGACCGCGGCTTTTTCGGCTGCCGGCATTTTAGCAAAACCAACGCCTACCTTGAACAACACGGAAAAACTCCTATCAAGTGGTAAAACAGAATTGATAATGGAGTCCCGATTCTTCGGGAAAAAATTGAGAATGCGGGTTAGAAACGATTAATCCAAACCTTTCTCTCTTTTTCACCTACTCATCATTTCGCCCTCTCACCTGGGGCTTTGCCTTAATTTTCCATCACTAAAACCCTCAGTTCCTCAACCGAGTCAACCAGTTTCCAGGCACCGTTTTCCTTAAGCTCTTCATCTGAACCGTATCCATAGGTAACGCCAACCGCTTTTATGTTGTGTGCGCCCGCTCCTTTCATATCGTGCAACCGGTCGCCAATCATTAAAGATTCCTCCGGAACGATGCCATATACTTGAATAAGAAATTCAATTACTTCCGCTTTATGATTTCGGGTACCATCCAGTTCCGGGCCGGAAATTCCATCGAAAAAGGGCAGTAAGCCAAAATGACGAAGAATTTCAGTAGCATACACTTTGGGTTTGCTAGTGGCGAGATAGATCTTCTTTCCTGCCGCTTTCACAGCTGAAAGCAATTCGGGAATTCCCTCATACAACTCATTTTCGTACATCCCTTTTTCAGGAAAATAAACCCGATACAGTTCAACCGCTTCTTCAGCTTCTTCATCCGTAAGGGAAAAATGATGCTTAAACGAATCGTGCAGAGGCGGACCGATAAAAGAAAGGAGCGTCTCTTCTTCAGGCGCTTCAATATTCATTTCGCACAAAGCATAAAGAATGGAGTTGAAAATTCCCTCTTTGGGGTCGGTCAGCGTGCCATCTAAATCAAAAAGGATGTTCCGGAAGCTCATGAGTGTTTTCGGGCAAAGATAAAAAACTCAAGCGGTGCTGCCCTTCAAAAAAACATGGATAAATATCATCGCAGGAAAAAAGGATATTGATTTACTTAACAAAATCTGTATTTTAACAGGAATATTATACTGACCAATCGATATTCCGCTTCAAAAGCTAACCGAAAATCCCATTTCGCAAAGGTTCTGGACCGGAACGCCGATGCAAAGAAAGACGACCAATGAAAAGATTAATGACCATCCTTCTGCTTTTACCTTTTACATTAACCGCGCAACCGCTGACCTATCCACCAGCAAAGAAAAGTGCTACGGTAGACACCTTCTATCACGACTATGTTGTTCACGATGATTATCGGTGGATGGAGAATTTGCAAGCTCCTGAACTAAACCAGTGGCTGGAAGCCGAAAAAGACCTTTCGAAAAAATACCTGAAGAAAACCGGCTATCAGTTCAGTACCAAAACAAAAATAGATCAGTACAGCTACGCCAAATACAAGATTGTCAGAAAAATGGGCAAATACTATTTCGGATACGGCTACTATAACAAGTTCGGTGTTGCAGCACTCGTTTACAAAGATAACCTGAAAGCAGACTGGAACTTACTGGTCGACCCGAACTACATTTCTTCTCACGACAAAATAACGCTCCGATACTATCGTCCGAACAAAAGTTCGAAGCTACTGGCTTATGAGTACGTCCGAAACGGAAGTGACTGGGCAGAGGCCAATATTGTCTCACTCGAATCGGGACGTCACCTGAAAGATCATTTGGTTAACCTGAAATTCTCGCCACTGGCCTGGCGGGGCGACGGCTTCTATTATAGTCGTTACCCAAACAAAAAACGACTCGAAAAGACATTGAACCAGGAAGTATTTTACCATAAAGTAGGAACATCGCAGGATGAGGATCAACTGGTTTTTAAACGAAACGATCCGACACGACAATTTGAATTTAATACCACCAACAAAGAACGTTTTTTCGTTCTGAAGGAAGAAGTGCCCGCGACGGGAACCTTCAATATATTCTACATCGATTTTAATGATCCCAATCCCATCCTGAAACCGCTATTGATGAAATTTCCGGACGACATCAATATCGTTGGATCATACCATGGTAAGTTCATCGCCAAGACATGGCACAATTCACAAAATGGTATCGTGGTCGAAATTGACCCCAAAAATCCTTATCAATGGAAGACGTTGGTACCTGAATTTCCGAATGCCGTTTTAACAGACGTCATCCTCACTGATGAAAAATTAGTAGTAGCTCACCAGACACCGTTCCAACCTATCCTATCGGTTTACAATTATGAAGGAAAGTTGCTTCATTCAAAAGAGTTGATGCTCGGAACCAACGTTTTCGGGTTCAGCGAAAGTGCAGATGGTGACGAACTCCTGTACTATTTGTCAGGTTTCACTTTGCCAAGAGTACTTTTCTCGTTGAATCTTTATAACTACGACAACAAGCCGGTTGAGAAAACAGAAGTATCCTTTGACTACGAAGACATTGTGGCGAAAAGGGCACTTTATACCACTCGCGACAGTGTGAAGGTTCCTATTTTCCTGGTTTATATGAATGGAATGAAAAAAGAAGGCAATAACCCCACACTGCTGGAAGGGTACGGAGGTTTTGGCGTACTATCAATGCCACATTTCGACCCGGGAATTGTTCTGTTCCTGAAGAAAGGAGGTATTTATGCCTATGCTGCTATCCGCGGAGGCGGCGACCTGGGGAGCGACCGGGCACTGGCCGGTAAGGACCTTCACAAACAAACCTGTATCAACGATTTCATCGATGGTGCGAAATGGCTCATTCGTCAGCATTACACCAATCCGTCGAAACTGGCCATTTCAGGAGCCTCGCATGGCGGAATGCTGGTCGCCTCTGCGGCTATCCAACAACCAGACTTGTTCAAAGCTGTAGTACCGCAAGTGGGAGCATTTGATATGTTGAGACTGGAGAAGTTCACCGTAGGAAACGTGAATACCGATGAATTTGGAACCGTTGCTGACTCCACCGAGTTCGTCAACATGCTCAGTTATTCTCCACTGCAGAACATACAGCCCAACGTGGATTATCCAGCCATGCTCATCATGACCTCCGACAACGACGAACGTGTCCCGCCCTTTCAATCATACAAGTTTGCCGCAGCAATGCAGAGCAGGGCAGCACAAACACATCCTATTCTGCTTCGGGTAGAAGAAAACGCCGGGCATTATGGTTCCAGCACACTATTGGACGACATCGACGCAACAACCGATAAATATTCGTTTATCTTATCGCAGTTACTGAGTAACGATTAACATTTGTTTTTCTCAGTTAAACAGATGACTAAGGTTATTAATCTTTAAAAGCGATTTTTGCCATTTTTTATCAATTGGGGCAACCGAAATGATGGCATAATTCGAACAATCGCCTTAACTTACGGTACATATTTTGTAAAAGAGAAAACCGAAAATAGATTGTAACCAAAAGGAATCATCATGAAAAGACAAATTCAACTATTTGCCCTGATAACTTTTGCCCTGATACTGGGCTCCTGTTCACGACAAGTAACCCGTGTAGCCACCGACCAGGCTATCGATTTGAGCGGTCGCTGGAACGATACAGACTCGCGACTAACGGCACAAGCACTCACCGAACAGGTGCTCAATCAACGCTGGCTCGACGATTTTGAACGAGCACACGGCCGCAAACCTGTTGTGGTTGTAGGATTGGTTTACAACAAATCGCATGAGCACATCGATACCGATACATACATTAAAGACATTGAGCGGTCGTTTATCAACAGTGGGAAAGTTCGCCTGGTACAGGCCGGTGCCAAACGCGATGAACTCCGTGCAGAACGTCAGGACCAAAACACCTATGCCTCGCCGAGCACAGCAGCCAAATGGGGACGCGAGCTGGGTGCAGACTTCATTATGCAGGGAGATATCAGCTCTATCGTCGATTCATACAAGCGCGAAAAAGTCGTTTACTACCAGGTAAACGAAGAGCTAACCAATCTCGAAACCAATGAGGTAGTTTGGATGGGCGAAAAGAAAATTAAGAAAGCCATTCGTAACTAAAATCCGTATCAAAAAAATAAAACAGCCCTGTTCCGTTAACCGGAAAACACGGGGCTGTTTTCCCATTTCCGCAAACTTGTCAAACCCTTTCCCGGCATGAAGAAAATATTTTTCCTTACCGGATTGTGTCTTTTTCCGTTGTTGCTTTTCACCGGATGTGCCACCTATTACCAAAAAAATCAGGCATTTTACCAGGCATTCGAAAGTGGCAACATCGAAAATGCCGAGAAAATCATTCAGCAGGCGGAGAAAAAGGTAAAACCCAAAGACCGGTTGCTCTACCTGCTCAACCGTGGAGTTACCACACGCATGCTGGGTGATTACCGCGAAAGCATCAAGCTATTTGGCGAGGCCGACCACATGATTGAAGATTACAGCACCAATTACGGCGCTGAGGCGCTGGCCCTGGTCACCAATCCAATGGCTACCCCTTACCGGGCGGAAGACTTCGAAAAAGTGCTTATTCATTTTTATCAGGCCCTCAACTACATCGACCTGAAACAATACGATGATGCGCTGGTGGAATGCCGCCGAATCAATATTCAGCTACATGAGATAAACGACAAGTACCCCGACCACAAGAACCGGTACCAGGACGATGCCTTTGCGCATCTTCTCACCGGCCTCATTTACGATGCACTGAAAGACTATAACAACGCCTTCATCTCCTACCGGAATGCTTACGAAGTTTATCAAAGCAGCTACGCTAAAAATTTTGGACTGACAGCCCCCGAACAATTGAAACATGATTTAGTCCGAACGGCTGCGCTAACCGGTTTTACACAAGAACAGCACCAGTACGAAGATCAGTTTGGCTTTCAGTATCAGCCAACCGATTCCATCGGGTCTTCCGCGGTTTTCTTTTGGCTTAACGGATTGGGGCCGGTGAAGAGTGAATGGTCGGTGAATTTCACGATGGTAAAGGGCAAAGGAGGCTGGGCAAACTTTGTGAACGACCAGTACGGACTCTCATTCCCGGTCTACATAGGCGATCTCTCATCTCATGAAAAATCAGGTCTCGACGATTTACGTATCATCCGGGTGGCCATGCCCCGCTACTCCGACCGGCAACCAGTGTATAACTCCGCTACTTTAACAACTGCTTCCGGGAAAACCTACCAACTTGAATTAGCAGAAAACATCGATGCGATAGCACACAAAACGTTGCACGACCGCTTGCTGCGCGAAATGGGAAAAGCCATTTTGAGACTGGCCGTCAAAAAAGGAATTGAAGCAGCTGCCAGCAAAGAGAACGATGCTTTGGGCATGCTCGTTAGTCTGGCAAACGCGGTCACTGAAAAAGCCGACACCCGCAACTGGCAAACCCTGCCTTACGAGGTTGACTACATCCGCGTTCCACTTCATAATGGACAGAATCATCTCACTTTACATTTAACTCCTGCCGTTGGCAATTCAACCGAAACTTTCGATGTGAACGGACAAAGTGGCGAAACGCGCTTCATCACCTACCACACACTGGAAAGCTCACCGCCGCAGCCATAAAAAAGGGCATCTGCCAATGCAGATACCCTCGGGGTTGTTACTATCAGAATATGGGAACAGAACTTATTTCTTCAGCACTTTCTCCAATACTTTCTCTTTACTGATTTTCTTCGTACAGAAGAACCAATCTTTACAATCGAGCTCTTCCTCTTTTCCTTCCATGCGGTCCTGAGCCTTTCCACACGAACCGGCAGGTGAAATAATCACATCGTCGCCCGGACGCCAGTCGGCCGGAGTGGCAACACCAAATGCATCTGCTGCCTGCAGAGCTACCAAAGCGCGGTACAACTCGTCGAAGTTCCGTCCCAGGCTCAGCGGATAATAGATGATGGTCCGGATAACGCCTTTCGGGTCGATGATGAACACGGCTCGCACGGCCTGCGTAGAGCTCTCACCCGGCTGAATCATACCGTATTTCTTCGCCACATTCATCGAGATATCTTCGATAAGCGGGAATTTCACTTCCACATTCTTCATATCGCGGTACTCAATCTTCTCCTTGATTGTCCGCAACCAGGCAATGTGGCTATATAAACCGTCGACTGATAGCCCAACCAGCTTACAGTTGGCTTCGGCAAATTTCTCTTCCAGCGTAGCGAAGGTCATGAATTCGGAGGTGCACACCGGGGTAAAATCGGCCGGGTGACTGAAAAGAATGACCCAATTCCCTTTATAATCTGCTGGGAAGTTGATATTCCCTTGTGTTGTTACGGCCTGAAATTCGGGCGCCGCATCTCCGATGCGTGGCATTGGATAAGCCACTTGATTTTCATTCAGATTTTCCATTTGATACATTGTTTTTGGGTAATACGTTCTGGTTTTAGGATAAAGTGGCATTCAACATCCACAGTTTCTTCTCGATAGAGGCAATTAATTCGCTAAACAGCGCGACCGTTCCCTCGTCACCGGCGTTCGAAGCGGCTTCCAATACTTCGCGATATTCGCCAAGCAAGTGTTCAAAATTCTCCACAGTGATTTTCAATGTTTCCTTGCCGCGAGGTACTTCGGCGACCGGTTCGATACTGGTCTGATCGAGGTATTCGCTAAACTGGTGATACGGTACGCCACCCAATGTTAGGATTCTTTCGGCCACCTCATCGACAACATCAGCCAACTCCGTATAAAATCCTTCAAACATCTTATGTTGTTGATAAAAATCGGGGCCTTTAATCAGCCAGTGCATCGCCCGCATGTTTTGATAAACGATTTGCAGGTCGGCCAGTACATTATTCAGTTGCGCTACTACGTTGTTGTTTGTTCTTTTTGTTTCCATGATTCGATATTTAAATTGTTTGTTTCCGTTTTTGATATTTCAAAGGTGATATTTTCTATTTTTATAAATATTTATATATCCATAAGTAAAAGATTATACAATGACACTTTTGCAATTATCATACGTCCTGGAGTTAAGCCAACACGATTCTTTCTCGCTGGCAGCGAAAAGACTGCACATTTCGCAACCTGCCCTCAGCCTGCAAATCAGCAAGCTGGAGGAAGAGCTGGGGATACAGTTGTTCAAGCGCTCACCCAACCGGATAACGCTTACTACAGAAGGAGAAATCTTTGCCGGACAGACACGGGAACTGTTGCAATTGGCTGATAAGCTGAAGGATTTGCCATTCGAGCTGGAGAAAAAGCCGGAGGGAGAACTCCGGGTAGGAGTCATCTCAACACTTGCCCCTTATTGGTTTACCATGTTTCTCGATCAGTTCACTCAGAAATATCCCGACATCCGGCTAACGGTAAAGGAATTAAAGACTGAAGAGATTATCACCCAACTGAAAAACGGCCAGTTGGATGCAGGCTTCATCTCCACTCCGGTGTCGGCGCCGGGAATGGTCTTCCGTCCGCTTTTCTATGAGAAATTCTACCTCTATGTGTCCGAACAGCACGAGTTGTACTCAGCTGGAAGCATTGATTTAAATAACGTTGATTTGAAAGAGATGTGGTATCTGCAGGAAGGAAACTGTTTTCAAAACCAGGTCGATTCGGTATGTGTGTATGCGAAAGAACCCGGTGAGTACCAGAATATCGTTTATCTGTCCAACTCCATCGAATCACTTTGCCGGGTGGTGGAAAACAGCGGCGGTATTACTTTCATTCCCGAAATGGCCACCCTTTCGGTAAGTCCTGAGAAAGAGCAAATGATAAAAGAAATAGCCGGAACACCACCTGTCCGTGAAATCAGTCTGGTTACCACCCGTATATCGAAGAGTGACCGCCTCATCGAGTTTCTTTTGCAGGAAGCGTTGAAGGTGATTCCCAAACGAATGCTGGCCAGCCCGGTAGAGAAGACATTGGACACCGGATTGCGGTTTTAAATTAAATCTCCATTCATCCCTAATTCGCGTATCAACAGCAGTGATGAATGGCCCCAATGAAGAAGGGTGCCCCGACCGGAACACCCTTCATGTGCAGATGGCACAAACATTTGCCTTTCACCTGAAATGTAACCTAAGCACAAAACTCAATGTGTAATGTGAACCAAGTTGCCACCTGCAGCTGTGACAGACACAAACGACAGGAGAGAGAAACAGGTGTATCTACTCCAAAAAAACACCCAAAAAAATACTGTATTCATTTACCTTAATGCATTTGAAAGTATGACAAAAAGATTATTTGTATCTTGCAGAAGGTAAAAACCAATTTTCAATTGGTACATTTTTCTTCCCCCTTAGGTTGTTGATCTCATTTTGTCGCATTCAAGAATTAATTGATTACTGCACCAACAGCTTATGATACGATATTTAGCTGTACTCAATCCGCTCTACGCGACCCTGTTTTGGGCCATTGTACTTACCATCGGGACGTTTCGAATGAATCGGGCCAAGTTTATGCTTGGGGTATTTATGATAGTGGCATTCTTTCTTTACCTGGGACACGCATTTTACTTCACACATAATTTTGGGATTTTCACCTGGTACGAATGGATATATACGCTCACCAGTCTGGCTGTCTTTCCAATGTATTACCACTACATAAGGCTATTAACGGTCGAAACCCGCCTGAAACCAGCCGACTTGTTGCATTACCTTCCCGGAGCAATTGTAGCCGTTACCAGTCTCTTGCTGATTATATTTATGGGCCCGATTAACCGGCTCACGTACATTCATCATTTAGAACATGGGACACATTCTTTTTACCTTTCCGGTAATCCGTGGATTGATGCCTACCAAATGCTCTTCTTTCTGAGCCGACTGGTTTTTGGGATTCAGATATTTGCTTACCTGGTATTAAACATACGGCTCATCAGACATCACAAAGAAAATATTGCTCAATACTATTCCAACCCCGAAGAATTGAATCTCAATTGGGCACAACTGATGTATATCTTCCTGTTGCTGACCTCGCTGGCAGGATTCATCTTCAATGCGCTGGGACGCAATACGTTTCTCGACAACAGCATAAAACTGCTCATTCCGTCGTTCATCTTCTCGATACTCCTGTTCATTATCGGCTACCTGGGAAACCGTCAAGATCAGATCGTTAGTCAGATTGTCAAACTCGACGAAATGTACCTCCAGGAAGAACGTCCGGAAAACGAACCCAACGATGTGGTAGTTAAGCTGGAGGAATATTTTACCTCAGAAAAAGCTTACCTCAACAAAGACTTGAAAATTTGGGAAGTATCGAAAATGATCAACAGTAACCGGACTTATGTTTCAGGCATTATCAACAAGCATTACGGCATGAATTTCTGTTCTTACGTCAATCATTTCCGGGTAAACGAAGCGCGCCAAATGCTCGAAACCGAATCGTTCGACGGCTATACGCTGGAACATATTGGCGATCTGTCCGGATTCGGGTCGTTGAATTCCTTCATCCGCGCATTTCAAAAAGAAACCGGCATTACTCCCGGCAAATACCGCGAGGATCGCAAGTTCAGGAAAAGCGACCAATCCTTTGCCCAAATCAACACATAAGTACATTACTACCTCTCGATTCGTCACAATAACAAAATGGCGGGCTATTTTCGTGTCACCCCTTTAATTGAAGATGTAATTTTTTTTTCTCACTTTTACCAATTAAAATCGCAGGTTCAGCAACCTAACACGTGCAGTTATCTTAACATAAGAGATGAACGAAACTACAGACCTGAAGCTAATATCCAGCCTGAAAAAAGGAGATCACGAGGCATTCGACGCGCTGTACGAAAGATATGCCGAAGGATTGTACGCCTTTGTAACAAGCATCCTGAAAAATCCAGCGGACGCGGAAGAGATCGTGCAAAATGTATTCGTCAAGGTTTGGGAACGTCGTAATACCATCGAAGAAAAATTCTCGTTCAAATCTTACCTGTTTACCATTGCCTACCGGGACGTCATTACCCAGTTGAGAAAACAAAATCTGTTGGCAACCATTCAATCCGATAACAACCAGGAACTTCCAATAAATGATGACAATGCAGAGCTGGAAATCGAGTTCTTCAACATCGACAAGATATACCATGACATTCTGGAAAAACTGCCGGAAAAAAGAAAAGAAATATTCCTGTTAAGCCGGGAAAAAGGATTATCGAATAAAGAGATTGCCGAGCAGTTGAGTATTTCGGTAAAAACTGTCGAAAATCAGATGACCGCAGCTTTGCGTACCTTCCGGGAGAAACTGTCACAATACGGCATCCTGGGCGTGTTATTTTTCTTCCTTTTTGTTCGGTAAACCTCCGAAAACCAAACAGACTACCAGAACAGCTAAGCCTTTACTCAGAAAAGAAAACGGAGCCCCCATCCCAAGAATGTGTTATAAAACACATCGATAGGGGTTGAGATGGTTCCCTACGTATTATCTGTGTAAAACGAATTGCTGTTGATGAATAAAGACTTGCTCTTACAATATTTAAGTGGAAAACTGGACAAGCAAGCCGCCCGGGAAGTTGTTTCGTGGATGGCTCTTCCGGAGAATGAGCTATTGGTACGCAGCTACCTCACCGAGATTTGGGAGGAGAACCGCGTAGCCATCAAAGGCCCTGCTCCCGATTTCGATTCAATGCTGCATTCCATTCACCGCCGCATCGACCTTCTCGATGAAGAAAGTTCCGAAAAGATTTCCGGGAAGCGATCGCGTTCTCAACGATTTATCAACGGCTTCCGGAAAATTGCGGCGATACTGTTCATCCCGCTACTGGTTTTCACCGGATGGTGGTCCGTTCGTCAATACCAGTCTTCCCGCTCGGAGAAACTCACCTACCGGGAAATATTCACCAAACCGGGCTGCATTACCAAAGTAGAACTGGCCGACGGAACCCAGGTCTGGCTGAACGACGGAACCCGGCTTCGTTATCCGGTGAAATTTGCAAGGAAAGAGCGCAAAGTTTTCGTCGACGGTGAGGCTTACTTCAAGGTCACACACAATGCTAAACGGCCGTTCATTGTCGAGAATCCGTTGATGACCACAACCGTTACCGGTACTGAGTTCAATCTGAACGCCTATTCTCAGGACAAATATTTTGAAGCAACGCTAACCCGGGGCCATATTTCGCTGACGTCGGACCACATCAACAAGAAAGTAGACATCAAACCGGGACAACAGGCGCGTCTCAACCTCGAAAATAAAACCTTTACCATCAATAAGGTTAACCCCATGCAGTATGCCGCATGGCGCGATGGCAAGCTAATTTTTGTGGATGAAAAACTGGGTATCGCCGTGAAAAAGCTAAGCCGGTGGTACAATGTCAATATCATTCTGGCGAACGATGTGCTGAAAGAAATGCCGATTACCGCCACCTTCCAAAAAGAACAATTGATGCAAACATTGAACCTGCTGAAAAAAGCCCTGCCTATTCGCTACGAGGTTACGGCGGAGAAACAGCGGGCCGATCAAACGTATACCAGAAAACAAATTAAAATCTATGCAATACAACGGTAAATGAAAAAGGCCGGTGAGATTGGGCAGAACCTCACCGGCCGAAAAAACCATATCCGTAAATATAGTTTAATCAAAAGTGTTTCAAATCTATGAAAAAAGTCTCTAAACAGGCACCTCCTTTCCTCAGGGAAATGTGGGGAGCTAAAATCTTTGTCAAAATGAGAGTGACACTACTCATGGTCTTACTGGCCACATTCAGCTCATTTGCGAACAAAACAACCGCGCAAAACGCCAATTTATCGCTGAACGTAAACAACACAACTGTCAGGAATGTCCTGAGAACGATCGAGAAGCAAACGGGCTACTCCTTCATTTACAGCAGCGAGTTAATCGATGTCAACCGGAGAGTAAGCCTGGATGAGCAGGAAACCAGCCTGCAGGATGTACTCGATGCCTTATTCGCAGGCACACCGGTCAACTACAGCATCAACGAAAATCACATTGTTCTGTCGCGCACCTCTGATGATGCCACGGGGAATGCTCAACCTCAGGGACACGAAGTCTCGGGTAAAGTGACAGACGGAAGCGGAGCACCTCTTCCCGGTGTAACCGTAGTGATTAAAGGTACTACCCAAGGTACCATTACCGATGCTAACGGTATTTATCACCTGACCAATGTTCCGGAAAACGTAACCCTTCTTTACTCCTTCGTGGGAATGAAGAACAAGGAAGTTGCCTACACCGGACAAAGCACCATCAATTTAAAGATGGAAGAAGAAAGCATTGGTCTTGGCGAGGTAGTAGCCGTGGGATACGGTGTACAAAAGAAAAGCGTAGTCACCGGTGCCATCGCCAGTGTGAATTCAAGCGACATCGGCAACACTTCGGTTTCGCAAGCACAGCAGGCACTGCAGGGAAAAACCTCTGGCGTGCAGGTTATTAACGCATCCGGAGCTCCGGGAGCCCCCATCAAAGTAAGGATTCGCGGATACTCATCGAACAACAACTCCAATCCGATCTACATCGTCGATGGTATCAAAACCACCGATATTTCGAACCTCGATCCGGATGATATCAGTTCCATGGAGGTATTGAAAGACGCAGCCTCCACTGCCATTTACGGAGCCGAAGGTGGTAATGGTGTTGTCATCATCACCACGAAAAAAGGAAAATCGGGGAAACCCACCATCACTTATGATTTCCAATACGGCATCCAAAGCGTAGGGCATACACCGAAGTTGATGAATACTTCACAGTACAGCACCTTCATGAACGAAGCCGGATTAATTTCGAATGTCGACCAGACCTACAACACCGACTGGCTGGGCGCTATTTTCGAAACCGCTCCCATGCAGAAGCATCATATCTCCTTCTCGGGAGGGAAAGATGGTTCTACCTACATGCTGTCGATGTCGTACCTCAATCAGGATGGTATCGTGGTAGGTCCGAAGGACAAATACAAACGCTACACTGTTCGGCTGAACTCCGACCACCAGATTCTGCCCTGGATGAAAGTCGGAAATACATTCGCTTACTCCAACAGTCAACGTGCCGCCATTAACGAATCGGGTGGCGAGTTTGGTGGAGTTATCGGTAGCGCTCTGATGATTGACCCGGCTACCCCGGTAGAATATACCGGCGATGTACCCGCACACGTTCAGACTTTCATCAACAACGGAAATCCGATTTTGAAAGCGCCGGACGGAAATTACTATGGTATTTCCAAATACGTTTTCGGAGAAATTGTCAATCCATTCGTTACGCAGGCCATCACCAAAGACCAGACCCAGCAGGATCAACTGCAGGGAAATGTGTACGCTGTGCTGACGCCGCTGAAGGGATTGACCATCACCTCACGGTTCAACCTGAACCTCACTTACCAGAATTATCATACCTGGAATCCGACGTATTACTATACCGCAGAGCGGAATAACAGTGCAACCAAGGTGATTGATAACAATGATCTTTGGAAAGACTGGATGTTCGAAAACTTTGCTTCGTATAACCACAAGTTCGGCGATCATGACCTGACGTTACTGTTGGGTATGTCATCCGAAAAAGCCACACACCGCATTACCAATGCACAGGGTGGTCCGATGATTATGGAAAATCCGGCATATGCTCAGCTCGACTTCATCTCATCACAGAAAAACGACCAGGTAAACGGTCGCATTTATGACAATCGGAAAGTAAGTTACTTCAGCCGTTTGTCATACAACTACAAAGACAAATACCTCCTCGAAGGTAGTCTGCGTCGCGATGGAGCCGGCCTGTCACAATTGCCCAAAAGCGGCCGTTGGGGAATCTTCCCTGCCGTATCGGGTGGATGGGTAATTTCCAACGAAGATTTCTTCCCGAAATCCTTCGTCACCAGTGCTAAACTTCGTGCCAGCTGGGGTCAGAACGGTAGCCTCTCCAACCTGGGGAACTACAGCTATGCTTCACTCATCTCATCGACCAGTAATGGATATGCGCTGACCTACCCGATGGCCGATGGTTCATTCGGCACCGTTTTCGAACCATCACAGCTCGAAAACCCGAATCTCCGCTGGGAAACCAGTGTTCAGACAGATGTGGGCCTTGATCTTCGTGCCTTCCGCGACCGGTTGACGTTCACCATGGACTACTACAACAAGAAAACAACCGATCTCATCACGCAAAATACGCCTGCACTGGAAGCCGGAAACGCAGCATCGCCCATCAACGCCGGCGACGTAACGAATAAGGGTTTTGAGTTCGAATTGGGATACCGCAATAAGATCCATGATTTCAATTACGGTATTCACCTGAATATGTCGACGCTGAAGAACGAAGTAACCTACCTCAACCCGACACTCGACCGTCTCTACGGTGCCCAGGTGGGACCGGGATGGACTGCCACGGCGGTTCAAAAAGGCGAGCCGCTCTGGTTCTTCTATGGTTACAAGACCAAAGGCATCGACCCAAAAACCGGCGATCCGATCTTCCTCGACAAAAGTGGTCAGCCGACCAATAATGTAACGGAAGCCGATAAACAGTACATTGGAAGTGCCATTCCGAGCCTCTATTACGGTGGAAGTCTCGACGCATCGTACAAGAACTTCGATTTCAATGTGAACTTCCAGGGAACTTCCGGTAACGATGTATTGATGGGCTGGATTCGTAACGACCGTCCGACCATCAATCGTCCGGAATATTTCTTCAAAAACCGCTGGACGGCTGATAATACCACGGCGACCGAGCCACGTGCAGGAACTGATCCCAAAGCATGGAACAGTGACCTCCTGGTATTCAACGGAGCTTTCATGCGCATCAAGCAGATTCAGTTGGGATACAATCTTCCCAAATCACTGATGCAGAACTTACATATGAAATCTGCCCGGTTCTATGTATCACTCGATGATTTCTTCACTTTCACCAATTACATCGGTATGGACCCGGAAGCCGGTACCAACAACAACAATAACAACAACATTGGTATCGACCGGGGAACGTATCCTACCGCCCGTAAAGTGATGTTCGGAACCTCCATTTCATTCTAATCAACTAAAACGCAATGAACATGCAGATCAAAAAATATAAATTCAAGGTGGCGTTACTATCCGCCATTTTCTTCCTGTCGGGCTGTTCTCAATCATTCCTGGACACCACGCCCGAAGGCTCCATCCCTGTGGACAGCTTCTATAAAACCGATGCCGACGCTAAAGGTGCCGTGCTGGGTGTTTACGATATACTTCAATCGATGTACGCCTACGACTGGGACAGCATGTGGATGCTGAAAACCCTGTTGTCCGACGAAATCTATACCGGTGGAGGACACCGCGGTGACCAGCCTCCCTACGAGGAAATCAATGAGTTCCGTTACAGTTCCAGCAACCCGGTAATCACCTGGTTGTTCCAGATGTCGTATTGGGGTATTTACCGCGCCAACCTGGTGATTGCGAACATCAAACCCGAATCGGATGCGAAGAAGCAGGCTATTGCCGAAGCGAAATCGTTGCGTGCGATGCTGTATTTCGACCTGGTTACCCTGTGGGGACAAGTACCGCTGGTAACCGAACCGGCATCGTCACCCGACCAGTATAACCAGCCACGCGCTAAAGTAGCCGACATCTGGGCGCAGATTGAGAAGGACCTCAACGAGGCTATCCCTGATCTTCCGCTGAAAAGCCAGCAATCGGCAGCCGACAAAGTGCGCGTGTCCAAGGGAATGGCGCAGGCTATGTTGGGTAAATCGTTGCTCTACGAGAAAAAGTATGCCGATGCAGCTGCCGAGTTCCAGAAAGTTATCGACTCAGGCGAATACGGACTGATTTCCGACTACTCTCAGGTTCTCCGTAAAGGACAGGAATTCGGGAAAGAGTCGTTGTTCGAAATTTCCTACTCCGCCGAGAAAAACTACGACTGGGGCAACTTCCAGTGGGGCAACAACGGCCGTAATACCGAAAGTAACATCCACTGGCAGCTTTGCGGTCCGCGTGGTGACGGATGGTTTGACGGTGGCAATACCGGACTGGTAGCAGGATGGGGATTTGCTTATCCGCAGAAATCGCTATGGAACGCTTACACTGCCGCCAACGATACCGTACGTAGGAACGCAGCCATGATGAGCGAAGACCAGTTAATCGCGCACGGCGGAAAACTGCGGAATGCCGATCAGGGCAATTCCTATCCCTGGGAATGTGAAGGCTATGTTCGTCTCAAATACGGTTCATGGGCCGATGAGTCGAATACCAGCGCAACCAGCGTAAAAGAGCTGAACTACGCCACCAACATCCGCCTAATGCGCTATGCCGACGTCCTGCTGATGGCCGCCGAAGCATACAACCGCAGTGGTCAGGATGGCAAAGCCCTTCCGCTCATCAACCAGGTACGGGCCCGCGTAAATCTGCCTGCCCTCACCTCATCGGGCGACCAGCTTTTCGCTGATATCAAGAATGAACGCCGCCTGGAATTGTCGTTCGAAGGCGTACGCTTCCAGGACCTCGTTCGCTGGGGCGACGCGAAGAACGTGCTGGCTGACCAGGGTAAAATGATTCCGGAAGGAACGTTTACCAACGGTCAGGAGGATTACATGTCCATTTCGGGTGCCGGATTCAAAGACAAAAACGTACTGCTGCCCATTCCGGAGCAAGAGATTTCCGTCAACCCACAGAGCTCTCAAAACGATGGATATTAATCCAATTCCTGAAAAGGAACGATAAAAACAAATCATTCATACAGTTGGGCTTTTAACCCGGGGCCATCCTGCAGCTGCAGCGATGGCCCCTTTTCTTTTGAGAAAGTTGGTTAAGAAGAAAGATTCCGGATCTTCGATTTAGAAATTTCAGGTTACAAGTTTCAGGTTGAGCTTCGCCGTTACTGTTGTTACGATCGTTTCTGTAGTTTTTATTGTTAAGGACTTATTACGAACAGTTAACCACTGGTGGTCAAGTACTATAGCCATAAAACAACAATTAAAATGGAACGGAACTTGTCAAAATGACTTTGTTTAGTAAGATTTGTTCCTGACAAACTCAATTCCATGATACGAGCTATCCGACTTCTGCTACTGCTTTTCATTATGGCCGGAACTGCTTCCGCACAAACCGACGGTGCGAAACCCATTCCGCGCGACACTTCTTACACACCTTACTCGGCCTGGGTGAAAATTAAAAAACACTATCCCAACGTTACGCCCGTGAAGCCGGAGTTGCCCGAAGGCGTTAAAACAGAATAGAATGTAGTCTACGCAACTCTGCCCAACACTCCTTACGGCAAGCGTGAATTGCACCTCGATTTATTCCGGCCGGAGAAAGAGGGAAAGTACCCTGCGGTGATTCTGGTTTTTGGCGGTGGCTGGCGCTCCGGAAGCAAAGAAGCACAGGTACCCATGGCTCAGCAAATCGCTGCTAAAGGCTACGTCACTGCAGCAGTCGAATACAGGTTATCTCCTGAGGCACTATATCCGGCAGCGGTTTACGACATCAAAGCAGCTATCCGTTATCTAAGGGCGAACGCGAAAAAGTATGATATCGATCCGGACAGAATCGCTATCTCCGGAAGTTCCGCAGGCGGTCAGCTGGCTGCGTTGGTCGGTATGACCGGCGATATGAAGAAGTTTGAAGGCAATGAGGGAAACAACCAGGTTTCGTCGAAAGTACAGGCCATTATCGACATGGATGGCATCCTCGATTTCACCACGCCGGCAGAAAGTGCAAAGGCTCAAATTCCCGGCAAACGCTCGGCAGGCGCTTACTGGTTGGGTGCCACGCTGAAAGAGAATCGGGCCAAATGGGTGGAAGCGTCTCCTATGATTTACGCCGGGAAGGATACACCGCCCATGCTGTTCATCAACAGTGCTCAGCCCCGTTTCCATGCCGGACGCGACAGTGTCATTTCAGTCCTCGACAAGTACCATATTTACAACAACGTACATACTATTCCCAACAGTGTACATTCCTTTTGGCAGGTACATCCCTGGTTCGACCAAACCGTGAAGTATATGGTCACCTTCCTGGACAAGACATTGAAGAAACACTGAGTTCCCGGGAAGCCTGATACTTGGATGCCTGAAAAATAATTATGCAAAATGAACGCGAAATCCTATCTTTATTCATGGTAAACGGATAAGGAAAGAACCGATGAACTTTGTACCCAACATTCCCGATGAAATTATCCACTTCCTGCTGGTTTTGGTTTTCTCGCTACTGATCGGCCTCGAACAGCGCCGTCATCACTCCTCCAAAGAGGCCGCCGAACTCTTCGGTACCGACCGAACTTTTACCTTTATCGGGCTGCTCGGCTACCTGCTCATTGTCGTCAACGAGAAATCGTTCGTTCCCTTTCTCACAGGCTTTATCATCCTGGGTCTGCTCCTCGGCATTCACTATTATCTGAAGATAAAAGAACAGCAAAAATACGGGCTCACCAGCATCATCCTGGCACTACTCACCTACTCCATTCCGTTGCTTATCATGACGCAGCCCATCTGGCTGACGCTGTCGTTTGTGGTAGCCATCCTGGTCATTACCGAAATGAAGGACGAGTTCGTCACCATCATGCAAAAGGTATCGCAGGACGAATTTATAACACTTGCTAAGTTTATCGCTTTCGCGGGAATCATTCTTCCCTTGCTGCCGCATGAAAATATCTCCGATTCCATTCCCGTTTCGCCATATCATATCTGGCTCGCCATCGTAGTGGTTTCGGGCATCTCCTATGCCAGCTACCTGTTGAAGAAACTGGTATTCCCCAAATCGAGTCTGACGATTACCGGTATCCTGGGTGGACTGTACAGCTCAACTGCTACTACCGTGATCCTGGCCAGGAAAGAAAAGAGTGAAAGTCTGGGCGCCGAAGCCGTCTCGGCTATTATGATGGCCAACGGCATGATGTACCTGCGCATTCTCCTGCTGGCATTCCTGTTCAACACCGCCGTGGCCCTCCGGCTGGTGATACCGTTCCTCCTGTTGTTCGTGGTTTCAATGGTGCTCTCGCGCACCGCTTTGATGAAAGCTGAAAAACAGGAAATAACCGGCAAACAGGTAGAGAGTACCAGCCGGAACCCGCTCGAATTCAGGACCGCCCTGGTCTTCGGACTCCTGTTCGTATTGTTCGGACTCATTACCCATTACGTTTCGCAGGCTTACGGAAGTGCAGGTGTAACGACCCTGGCCTTTGTGGTGGGGGTCACCGATATCGACCCGTTCCTGATGAACCTGTTGCAGCAAAAGAGCACCCTCGATGTGTTTGTCGTGGCGCTGGCCATCCTGAATGCCACCAACAGCAACAACCTACTAAAAATGATGTATGCACTGTCACTGAGTAGCAAAACGGTGAAAAGACGCATGAGCCTGCATTTTGGCATCCTCCTGGCAGCTGGTATTCTCTGCTCCGTCTGGTTTTACGTGATAAAATAAGAAGGGCTTCGGTGTAAGTGAAGGCCGGTTTTCCACCGGTTGAGTCCGTCCGGAGCTTCTTTTTGTTCCTTAAAAAAATGACAACGTCATGAGACCTATCAATATCTCATTTATTGTGTATATATACAAAATAATGACCAATATCGACTTTAAGTTGTATATTTACACAATCATAATCTTTAGTTATGCGTGTCAATTTTCACCCCTGGTATGAATTGTCCGAAAAGCAGATTATTGCTGAGATAGGAAAAAGGCTGAAAGGTTTCCGCCTAAACCAGAATATTACACAACAGGAACTTGGAGATATGATCGGTAAAGGACCTGATGAAATCTCCAGGATAGAAAACGGGAAAGCCTTCACGATGATTACCTTATTAAGAATATTGAGGGCCTTAAACAAGCTTGAATACCTGGATCACATCCTCCAACCTCCCCAAATAAACCCACTTCAACTACGGGAAATCGAGAGAAAAAAACGTAAACGTGCTTCCAAAAAGAATAAACGATGAATATTGATGTTCGTATATGGGATCAGTTTGTTGGTGCGCTAACCTGGGATGAAAGTCGCAAAGTTTCTGTTTTTAGGTACAGCCCCGATTTTGTTAAAGACGGTCTGGAGATTGCTCCTCTTTTAATGCCTTTAAGGGAAGACTATTCTTATGAATTTAACCCTTATGATTTCAATTATAAGACATTTAAGGGGCTACCTCCTACGGTTGCTGACTCACTGCCTGATGACTTCGGTAATTACATCATGAGAGCCTGGTTGGAAAACCAAGGAAAGACTATCGATAACCTCACACCTCTCGAAAGACTCGGCTACGTCGGTAAAAGAGGTATGGGGGCGCTCGAATTTGAACCCGTTCTGGCTGGGGAGGATTTTAAACCAACGAACATTAATCCTTCTGAACTTGTTGAAATTACCCGCAAACTGTTCACTTCAGACGGTCAGCAAAGTTATTCGGACCGCGCGGAAAGTTTATTGACTAAAATTTGGAGGACCGGGACCTCTGCTGGTGGAGCCAGGGCAAAAGCCATACTGGCCTTCGATGAAATTAACCAGGTATATAAACCGGGGGACATTTTACACGGGGCGGACCATTCCGATTGGCTTATCAAACTTGACGGGGTAACAAATGATATACATGGAGACCCGGAAGGATACGGACGAATCGAATATGCTTACTACAAAATGGCCAAAGATGCCGGTATAAACATGTCTGAATCGAAGCTGTTATCCGAAGGCAACCGCGCCCATTTCATCACCAGGCGTTTTGACCGCACCGATGGTGAAAAAGTGCATATGCAAACCTTAAGTGGCCTGGCTGGTTTTGATTACAGACGGCCAGACACTTATTCATATGAACAGGTTTTCACGATTCTCAGGAAAATGCGGTTACCACATAAAGATTTTGTTGAGCAATTCCGGAGAATGGTGTTCAATGTAGTGGCCCGGAACCAGGACGACCACGCAAAAAATATCTCTTTTTTGATGCACAAAACCGGTCATTGGTCACTTTCCCCGGCTTATGATGTGTCCTATAGCTATAACCCTGCGGGGATATGGACCAGCCGTCACCAGTTGTCAATAAATGGGAAAAGGGATAATTTCGAAATCAATGACCTGCTTAAAGTTGGAGAGGAGAATAACATTAGTTCGAGAAAAGCAATAATTCAACAGGTTATTGACGCTGTAAGTAAATGGGAAGTATTTGCGAAACAGGCTAATGTCCTACCCCAACAGATTGACCAAATTAAAAATACGCACAGACTTATTGTAAAAGGGCACAACACATAGCGTAAACACAGAACCCGTTCAATTGATAACCTCCTTCAAGGTACGAAGAATCGCCAAGGTGCTAAGGCGACTGCAACAAAAAACCGGGGTAGATCTGTCCGACCAATCAATTGATTCTTGGCGTAATATTGAGCCACGTTCCTTTGGTCAGGAAACTCTCTTCAACCTGCTCTTCCAACTCTAAAAAGCGCTGATAAGGCAAAGCGAAGGAAAGAATGTCTTTGTCGACCAGTTTTCGTACCGAAATATCTGTTAGCCCGACAAAGCACATTGACCCTCCTTTTTCGGCCTCCGACAGCGGATACAGTACCGTTTGCTGACATCCTGCGGCAAAGTCAATTTTCACATTGTCCTGCGTCTCTTTGTCGTAGTTGGCGAGCGTCATCAGCGCGGAAAGCTGATCGGCATTGGCCAGGAAAATAACGACTTCCGGAGTTTCGTCTTCTTTCAATTCCGAAAGTGGTTTGAACACCATATACTTCTCGGTTACAATCTCGGGTAGCCCAGTAGCGAATTTTTCGGCTAAATCTGTATTCTTCAGGTAGAATTCACCTTCCCGTCCATCCGGCCAACCATCCGACAAAAGATGTGTAATAAAATCCATGTTGTAACAGCCCACGCCCAGACCAACCTGACCGCCCATGCAAGGGGTCGATTTCTCATCGAATACCGCTGTTCTCCCTTTCGCAGCGGCATTTAACAACGAAACCACACATCCCCACCGTCCCTCTTTAAACTGGGCGGCATTATCGGGTTTTACAGTCGAACGGAACACGGCAACCGGATGATTTTTCAATGCTATGGCATCGGCAATTTTACTTTTGGTAATCACACTCATGATATTTCTCCACTAATGATTTTACAAGCGCATTAATAGCTCTTTTCAGAGATACGACTTTCGTTTAAAGATATCGTTCTAAACGATTCGCCCTTATTTCAACGGGCTTTGAATGAATTTAAATTGGACTGGGCTGATAAACGAAGTATTTTTTTAGGTCAATTTATACCACCATCGGGGTTTGACATCCAACGATGAGGAGACACCTGAAGAACATTTGAACAAATTCTATTTTCAGCTTTCATCCCGGCGGGATGACATGTTGTTAGCAAGGGAGTTCCCAATAAGAGAGGTACGACCCCGGCCGGGGTCGAATATATTTGTAGGTTAAATCGGTTCTAACAAGATTAGACTCCTCTGGAGTCTTCCTTGACCAAAACATCAGCATAAAATATTCAAAAAATAACCACCGTCAGGGTTTGCAACCACTGACGGGGTAATAAAAAAAGCCCGGCTGATAGCAGCCGGGCCTACAATAATCCAACCTATGCGAATTACGGATCCAGCGGATCCATTGGATCAATAGTCAACGATTCAAGACGTGGTGTGAACTCGGTATCGTTCCGGCTTAACCGTTTGCCGGGAACGTAGGGCATGTAGCCAAACGCCTCCACACAACGCTTCTCAAATCCCATATCGGTGATGTAGTAACTTTGTCCTTTGGTAGTGGTGCAAAGCGCCTTTTTATGGATGGGTATTCCGTAATGAATCATCAACCGTGCCGCATTGCGGTAGTTCGTTGTGGTATGCCGCGCGTGTGGCTCAATGATGATAGCGCTTTCCGGGACACCGTATTGCTCCATCAATTCTTTTTTCATCTCGACAGCTTCGCAAAATGGCGTTTGGTCGGGATGCACATAGCCACCGGAAGCGATGATAAACGGTGCTTTCTTTTCAAAATACCGCTCAGCAGCCAGTTTGCAACGCAGCATGCCGGCCGGGCTCAAATCGACACCTTTCTTTTCCGGGCCGTATCCGGGCAACAGAATGGCTGTATAAGGATACTCATCAAAGTTAGTCCTCTGTACCTGTTCCCAGGCTTTGGCATTTTCGCCGGTCACCATCGGTTCAAACCGGGCCGCCTCGTCGCGGTGGTTCATCTTCAACAACCACAGCGAAAAGGAAAGAGAAGGTTGAAAGAACAAGCTCATGTGCTTTGTATCGTCACCCACATTGCTCGCCAGCATATTAATCAGCATCCGGTAATATTGCGAATTCACATCGTAGCTCACCGAATCGATTTTCGGGTAGAGCGGCTTTTCGCCCAAGGCATAGGTCCGGATAATTCCGTTAATTCCTTTGGCAGCACTTTTCCAGGCCTGAGCCAGTAATGCCGCATCATCCAAACCTGCAAAATGTTCGTAGGCTCCGCTGGGACGAATCTGTTCAGTTACCAGTGCCTGCAATACTGCATCCGATTGGTACATTTTCTTCAGCTCATCACCCACTTTCCCAATTTCATCGTTGCTTAGCAGGAATAGATCGGCCCAATGGGAAGTTTTGTCCCGCATCGACTCCATCGACTGATTTGATAAATCATAACCCGTAGCCTCTTTAATATTTTTTGCCCGCTCGGCCAACAGCGATTTCAGTACTGGATCGGCTGCCAACGCCTCTTGTACCGCCGGCACTTTTTCCATCAGGGTCAGCAGGTAAAAGTTTTTATCCTGCACATAATTGCCTGATAAGGTCCATCGGTATCCCGGCTGGTAATCCACTTTCGTGGAAGCAGTTTGTGCTTTTCCCGCTAAGGTGAACAATACCAGGACAGCCAACAATACTATTTTTCGAATGCTCATAAGTTGAAATTATTTTCTGTTGAATAGAAAAAAACCGGCCCCCGTCAATACAATTCTGGGGGCCGGGTACTTTGGTGTTATCTAATAGAGAATGTATGAACTTAGTAGCCCGGGTTCTGCGTAATCATGCCTTTGCCTAGATCGACCATTGCCTGCGGAATAGGGTCATACTCATTCTTACCAGCCGTAAAGTGGGCATTAGACAAGTGGGTACGACGGGTTTTCTCTACCTCGAAGTAGTTATTCATCACACTGTCGGCAATGCCCCAGCGAACCAGGTCGAAGAAACGGTGTCCTTCGAGCGCAAACTCCAACCGGCGCTCGGTGCGCAGAGCTGTGGTAGCCTCTGCCTTGTCGGCGAACGGTGTATTGTACGTATCGATGCTGTAGTTGGCTGCCGGTGTTCCGTCGTCGAATTTCACGACTTCGCTGTTCTTAGCCCGTCCGCGAACCATGTTGATATAGGTACGTCCGGTTTCCAGGTCGCCGGTCTCGATGGCAGCTTCTGCTCTCCACAACAATACATCGGCATAACGAATGATGTAATAGTTCATCGACGTAACATAAGGCCAAACCTGCAGATATGCCGGAGAGTTTTTCGAAACCTGGCGTTTCTTTTGGATGAATTCGCCATAAGTTACCGGGTCACGAGGTTCCCAGTCGTAGATTCCCATATCGAGGTACGGAATTCCGTGACGACCAACCGTATGATCGAGACGCGGATCGACATAATCGTTATCCGTTACGTTAACGTTGTCCTCAACGGGCATACCCGATGCATCGGTTTTAAATGAATTGACCAGGTTCTGCGAAGGACGCAGAAAGCCGTAGTTCGGATAAGGACCTCCGGGAGTCAACAAACGGTCGCCAATGGAACCGTTGTAGTTATTGGGCGAACCATCGTTGATGGAGTTCTGCACGGCAAAAACAACCTCGGGACCATTGTCGTTATCCGGAAGGAAAACATCGCGGAAGTTGTCCATCAGATGGTATTTGCCTGAATTGATCACATCGTCGGCCGCGGTAATGGCATCGTTCCAATCCTGCATGAAGATGTAACACTTCGCCATGTAAGCACGGGCAGCCCATTTGGTCGGGCGGGCCGGCTCTGCTGACTGATCGGCCGGCAACACCTTGTACGCCGCATCGAAATCGTCCAGAATTTTCTGCCAAAGCTGTTCAGAAGTTAATTCAGTATTCGATTTATAGTACGAGTCGGTGGTTTCATCGGTCTCGTCAATCCACGGAATGTGGTTATAAATCTTCTTCAGCTCGAAATAGTAGTGACCACGCAGGAAACGCATTTCTGCGATACGCTGCTTTTTCAGCTCCGGGTCGAACGTTTCTGATTTGTTCAGCTCGCGGATGGCAAGATTGGCGCGTTTCACCCCTTCGTAGAGAGCCAGCCATTTTCTATCGACATCGATAATCGACGGGTTGGTTTGGAAAATCTCCATCAGGTGAATTTGGTTCTGGTCACCGGTACCACCACCGCCTTTGTATGCGTCATCCGAAACGACGTCACCAAAGCTCCAGTTCGAAGCCGGCGAGTTAAAGGCATTCGACGCCTCGTCGAACTGACCATTCAAAACCGAATAGGCTGAAACGACGAGCCCTTCCAGGTTATCAGGCGTCTGAACCTGAGATTCCGATAATTCCCCGATGGGAGTATCGTTGAGAAAGCTTTTGCTACAGGAAGAAAAAGCAAAGCCGATTATGATGATAAATAAATATATACGTCTCATTTTTCTATTCATTTTATACACTCCGTTTTACCTTTTAAAATTCCAGATTCACACCCAGTGTATAGGTACGCGCTGCAGGATAAATACCGCGGTCGACACCGATATCCAGGTTTTTGTGAGCTGAACTGTAGTTCTGCAATCCGACTTCCGGATCCAAACCTTTGTAATTGGTAATAGTGAACAGGTTTTGTGCCTGTACATAGAGGTAGAACCGCTTGCTGTGCAGTTTTCCTGCCGGAAGGGTATATCCCAGCTTCACATTCTGCAGGCGGACATAATCGGCGTCCTGAACGTAGTAGCTCGAAGGACGAATATTATTGTTCGGGTCGTCAAGAGACAAACGCGGAACAGTAGCATTCGGGTTGTCGGTTGTCCAGGCATTCAGCGTACGCGACTGCTTGTTGTATGCCGACAAATCGAAGAAATCGCCGTAGTAACGGGTCAGGTCGTAAATCTGGGCACCCACGCTTCCTCGTGCGAACAAGGAAAAGTCCCAGCTACGGTAGTTCAGACTGAAATTCAGGCCAAACGACATATCAGGATGCGGACTTCCGATGAAAGTACGGTCGTTAGCATCAATCACACCGTCGTTATTCAGGTCAGCAAACTTGATATCACCTGGCTGAGCATTGGGTTGTTTCCCCCATGCATCCACTTCTGCCTGCGTTTTAAACAGGCCCAGCGCCTTATAGCCATAGAAAGAAGAAATGGGTTCACCAACAGCTGAACGCGATGTCTCCTGGTCGAAGTTCACACTGTGCAGATACGACCCTGGCAAACCGATATAGTCGATATCTTCTGGCAGGGAAGTCAATTCATTCTTCACATGCGACAGGTTTAGCCCAAGATTCCATTGCAGGTCGTTTACCTTTTTACTGTGGTAATTCAGAGTAATCTCGAAACCTTTGTTCTGCATTTCACTGGCATTGGTCCACACCGTTTGTGTAGTACCACCAATGGTCGGAGGCAGCGGCCGCTCCATCAACAGGTCTTTGGTGGTCTTGATGAAATAGTCACCGGTAAATTCGATGCGGTTTTTCACCAGTCCTAAATCGACACCAAAGTTCGTCTGAGTGGTTGTTTCCCATTTCAAATCGGGGTTACCGTTTCTACTCGGAGTGAAACCGGTATATACCGATTCCTGCGCACCATCCATGGCATAATTGGAATAGTACGGATTGCTGTAGTAAGAAGAAATGGTACTGTAAGCCGGTACATCCTGGTTACCGTTCTGTCCCCAACCGAAGCGCAGCTTCAGGTTCGTAATGGCATCCACATTGAAGAATTTCTCTTCACTCAGGCGCCATCCGGCAGAGATAGCCGGGAAGTTTCCCCATTTGTTGTTACCCAGTTTCGAAGAACCGTCACGACGGAACGTAGCCGACAACAGGTAACGATTATCATAGCTATAGTCTACTTTACTGATGTAGGAAATCATACTCCACTCAGTTCCGGTACCCGTGTTTTTCTGCGAACCACCATCCCCGGCGTCCAGGTAGCGGAAGTTGGGATCGTCGTAAGCAAATCCTTCACGGAAGCCGGTAAATCCTTCCATTTGCGATTTCAGCGTTTCCATACCGGCCAACACATTAATCGAGTGTTTACCAAACTGATGAACGTAATTCAACGTATTCGTCCAAACCCAGTCGAATTTCCAGTTATTACTGGTTGTCAACGAACTCAGGTTTTGTTGAGTGTATGTTTCCACGTATTTGGGACTGTAATTTCGCTCATAGAAGTTGGTATAATCGATACCAAAATTCGTTTTGGCGGTCAGGCCTTCAATAATTTTGTATTCAATGTAACCGTTACCAAACAGTTTGAGCGTTTTACCCTTGTTATCCTTATTCCGGTACAGTTTACCCATTGGGTTCTGAATATCGTTCAGCGGAGAACTGGCATATTCGCCGTTCAGGTTTTTTACCGGTGCAATCGACGGCATTTTATAGGCTTCGTAAACAACTCCACCCAATGCCGAGTTATTTTCAGCAACATTACTCCATGTATGGGAAAGACCAAGGTTTTCTCCCACTTTCAGTTTCTTGTCGAAGAAATTGTATTCCGAATTCAAACGACCGGAGATACGTTCGAAACCAGTGTATTTAATAATACCGTCCTGGTTGAAATAACCGAGTGACCAGGCTTGTCTCGATTTGTCGTCACCTTTCGAGAAGGATACATTATACGATTGTACCGGAGCCGTACGAAAAATCTCATCCACCCAGTTGGTATTGGCTGACGGTTCTATCTGAGCAGCGTCGAGGTACTGTGGAATCACCGGTGTTGGTCCGTTACCATAAATTTCGTTAGCGGGTGTAGCCCCATCATTTTTAATGGCTTGCCAAAGCATGTCACCATATTGTTGTGCATTCAACATCGTCAGCTTATTGGCAGCTTGCTGCAAACCCACATAAGCATCTACACGCAGTGAAGGATCTTTCGATTTCCCCTGTCGGGTGGTGATAATCACAACGCCGTTGGCAGCACGTGCACCATAGATAGAAGCAGAAGAAGCATCCTTCAGCACCTGAATCGACGCGATGTCGTTCGGGTTAACCATATTGATTCCTTCTGAAACCGGAACTCCATCGATAATGTAAAGTGGTTCATTGTTCCGAATGGTACTGTAACCACGAACACGAACGGCCACTCCACCACCCGGTGAATTATCGGCAACCACATCTACACCGGCCATACGTCCCTGCAGCATCTTATCGACACTCTCGGTAGGCTGGCTCTCTATCTCGCTCGATTTAACGATACCGACAGCACCTGTTAAATCTTTCTTTTTCACGGTTCCGTAACCAATGGCTACTACTTCATCCAGTCCGACTGTTTCGGGCCGCATATTAACGGTATAACTGGCACGTCCGTCAAGCGTAACATCCTGGGCCTGCATACCAATAAATGTAACCGACAAAGCAGCAGCATTGGCCGGTGCATTCAGCGAAAACGTACCATCAGGTCCGGTTACCGTACCGGTTGTCGTACCTTTTACTACCACCGTTGCACCGGGAAGAGGCTGTCCGTTGTCGTCGAGCACTTTTCCTTTAATGGTCTTGGTATCCTGCTTCCCCTTGGTTTCGCCGGGCTTCAGGATAATGTTGTTGTTAAGGATGTTTACTTTTAGTCGGAAGGTTTTAGCCAGTCTTTCCGTTGCTTTGTCAACAGTTTCATCCTGCATGGGAATGCTGGCTTTTGATTCCATAGGCAGTTCTGCTGCCTGGTAGGTAAAGTCATACCCCGACTGATCAGTTATCATGTTAATAAACTGACCCAGAGTGTATGAGCCTTCATCGATATTTATCCGCTTGGATAAATCACTGGCCGAAGCCGGCGTGTTTAAGAACAACAGACTGGGCAGGACAAACAATCCCAGCCTGAAAATTGTCAGGAACAATTTTTTTTTCATAATTTTGTAACAGTTTTGAATTAATTACTAATTCTCTCCAGAGTAAAAGTGACGGTCGCCAAACTTCATTTTTACTCTTTTTTTTGTACTAAATGTTGGTGATTTTCGGGATAATCCCGGACAGGTAGATTAAATCATATATTTCGTTTTAGTTTTCATTTCTCTTTTTATCACTATTGTTTTTCACAGCTAAAATGCTGTCCCCTTTATCGATAAATTTGACACCTACCGCGTACGAGAGTACTTCCAGAACCTGGTTCAACGACTTTTGCTTGAATTGCGTTGTCAGAACGATTTGATTCAATGCACTGTCGTGGAATACTATGGGCTTTCCGTAATGCCGCGAGAGTTTTTCCAGCACCACCGGAAGCGGCTTGTTGTGGAAAACCAAAAGCTGGTCTTTCCAACCGGTCAATTCCGCCACGTTGAAGGAATTAACTTCCTGGCTGTTATCACTCGCGTGGTAAGTAAGTTTTTGGTGAGGTTTTAATTGCAGATGTCGGGCTACCGGCGAACTTACGTCAATCGCTCCATCGACCAGTGCCACGGTAATAACCGAATCTACTGCATAAGCTTCGATATTAAAACGGGTTCCCAAATCGCGTGTCACCACATGACCGGTCACTACCTCAAATTCCTTTTTATCGTTATGCTTGACAGTAAAGAAAGCTTCGCCACTCAGGTACACTTTCCGGACCGATTGAGAAGCGTAATTGGAAGCATACCGCAGTTGACTGTTTCCGTTCAAAATCACCTGGGTTCCATCCGAAAGAAGCACACGCACCTGTTGTCCGGCCGGCGCTGATTTTTTAAGCCAGGCCACTTTCTCGGATTTAGATTGGATATCTTCTTTTCCGGAATGATATTTCAGGGTTCCCAACGCAATTACTGCAGCAACAGATGCTGCTACCAAACCGCGAAGCAGCACTTTGCTCTTTCCCTTCTTCCTAGCGGGAATTTGTTTCTCTTTGAGCGAAATGCCACTACGAAGTCGATTCAAACTTCTTTCCAGATTATATTGTCGGGAATTTTTTTCTTCGGAAGAAAATGAGGAGGCAAGTTGCTGATAAAGTTGACGGTATTCACTTTTCTGAAGGAATTTTTCCAGTTCCTTCCAGTCATGGTCGGTGCCTTCATTTGTCAGGCACCGAATAGCTAGTTCATAGAAATCCGTCGTACTCATTAGGTTGTGTTTCTCATATCTGAGACACCAATCAACAAGTCGACCTACTATTCTTTAATGTTAATTATTTGTTAAGTGGAAAGTAAAAAACCTCTTCTGCCAGGTAATCAAAGAAATACATTAAACTGAGACATGAATCTTTTTGCCTCACTCATCTGATTTTGTACGGTATTTACCGAAATAGAAAGGCGTTCGGCAATCTCATTATACTTCAAACCTTCCAATTTGTGCATCCGGAAAATCTGCTGGCGCTTTTTCGGCATCTTATCGATAATGCCCTCCACCTGTTCCAATAGCTCATAATATTCAAGGCCGGCATCTACCCCATCGACAAAACCGGGTTCGACAGGTTCTTCGTGCAGGTAAACAATCTTTCCTTTGGTATTTCCACGAAGATGATTGAGAGCAATATTGCGGGCAGTAGCAAAAAGGTAAGCCCGTACTGAGGTATGAATGAAGAGTTCCTTTCGTTTGGTCCAAATACTTAAAAAAATATCAGCTACCAACTCTTCTGCCGTCATCTGATTCTCGACAAAAGAATCGGTAAAACCGCATAAAGGAGTAAAATACTTTCTAAACAACGACTCCAAAGCTTTTTTGTCATCCCGGACAATCTGATTCCACAAAACGTCATCCGGATTCGTCTGTTGCTTCATTTTAAGTCAGGCTTATATTTGGTCTAAATAAGTAATTATTTAAACAGGCCTCAACGATTTCATAAATTAATTTGTTAAGCCAGTGTTAACAGAATGTTCCCCGCATAAATGTAACTAATTATATTTCAATTCGTAACAACAACGAAACATTTTTTTGGTTGAAGCAGATGTTCAAGAACATCAACTCACCTTAGAAGGGTTATTAATTATAATAATATCGAACCTCTTCTACTTACCGCCTACCTCAACATCACTAAAAACGAAAGAACATAAAAAAAGCCCGGACCAATGGCCCGGGCTTTTCATATATCAACAAATATTTTGCTTATTGAATAGCGCCGTTGATAAGGAAGGCAGACGCAAACGCTACAATAGCGTAAAGCTCCGGGAATACAGCAAGAATCAGTGTATTACCGAATACGTCGTAACCAGCACCGATGGCAGCAATACCATTGGCACCTACCTGTCCCTGACGAATTGCAGAGAACAAACCAACTACACCCAATGCCAAACCAGCACCGAAGATAGCAGCAGCCTGCAACATGGTGATGTCCGGACTAAGAGCAGTTCCGAAGTTGGCAAATACGAAGTAACCAGCAAAACCGTAGAGTCCCTGGGTACCGGGAAGAGCCGAAAGAATCATATAACTACCGAATGCATCAGGATTCTTTTTCATTGCACCAATGGCAGCGTTACCACCGATGGTTACGCCAAACGCACTACCGATACCGGACAGGCCAATCATCAGTCCAATTCCAATGTAAGCTAATGTAATAGGTTCCATTTCTTGATTATTTATACAGGTTAATAACTTTAATTATTTACTTATTTATGAAATTCTTTTTTTGAAAGGCGTGTAGCGCAAACCACCGCCGGCAAAACCGGAATTCTTGTAAAATTCCACGAAAGTCAAACGCATCGGGTGAACAAATGCTCCCAACGTCGACATGAATATGGTGATACCGTGTCCGATGAGAAGAATAATGATCATCACCAAAATCTTCAACACCGGAATATCGGGTGACAACTGCATTGCCAGACTGTTGAATACATATCCGAGAATCGCACTGGAAACACCCAAAGCAAACAAACGAATATAAGACAACAAGTCGCCCATCACGCCGGTCACCATGTTATAGGCATCCCACAAACCAACTCCGAAATTGGTAAACACGTTCCTTTCGGGGTTATTGAACAGGAATGCACCGAGAAAACCGACTCCGATTACGACGTACATCACAATATTGACTACAGATGGATTGACTCCCAGCTGGCCCATCAGGTACACGATCAAGCCACCGACAATCAAAACCAGCCAGCCAATTGTACCGTAGGCATATTTCCAGCCAAACTGGTGTTTTTCATTGGCCGCTTTGATGAACATACCAAACAAAATTTGGATTGCTCCCAGCGCCAGGGCCATGGTAAAGAGTTCGTCGTTGATGGTTTTTCCTTTGGCAGCCATGCGATCAGCCAGCGTGCCGTAGAAGGAGAACTTCATTTCGTACAAACTCATTCCGAAAACCGTTCCACTGATGAGACCAAAAATAATGGTCGCCAGTCCCAGCGTGCCCAACAGTTTCATCGGGCCTTTCATATCCGGCTTTACACGACCAGCCATGATGAATCCAATTAAAGCAAGAACAAGACCGTAACCGGCATCTCCAAGACAAAATCCGAAGAAGATCCAATAAAACGGTGCATAGTAAGGCGTCAAATCCAACTCTTTGTAATTGGGAAGTGCATATAGGTCGCCAATGGTTTCGAACATCCGGGTGAACCAGTTATTTTTCAATAATACCGGCACCTTCTCTTTCAAATCGGGATAAGTAGCTTCGTAGTAGACTCCTTGCGTTTCCAGGAACCGGTCGAAATCCTTCGATTCATTTTCCGGAATATATCCCTCCAGCACAACGACCTTGTCTTCAGCCGAGCGCGGAGAGTTGAGTACCACCTTATCAAAGTCGAACTCCTGCTGAACTTTTAGTTGCAACTGTTCCAGCGCAGGAATGTATTTGGCTGCATACTCATCGTACGCTGCGTCAATTTCCGCGATTTTCTCCCCGAGCTTACTTATTTCACCGCGAACATAACTCATCGAATGTTCCGGTAAGCGAACCGGGTCGGCATCAATATCAACCTTTTCACCTTTCGGGGTAACCGTAACGAAAAAGGTTGTTGTACCCGTCTCGGAAATGATAAAAGCGTTGTATTTCTCGGGCCAGTCTTTTTCCCAGCGGCGCGATGATGTAGAGAAGAAGTTAATCTCCCAGCCATCTTCTGCAAGGCGCTCAACTGACTCCCAGGAAAAATCGCCCCAGGGCTCCAGCTGATGAACGTCCTTTTGCAGCGTCTGCAACTCCTGTTCAGCAACTTCCCGTTCGCGGCGCATAGCCTCGAAATCATGAAGCACTTTCATCGCGTCAATGTCGCCGGCAGTTTCTACCGGTTCCGCTTCGCGATGATGCAGAAATTGGACCGCATCCCGGATGCGCTTCAGCAGCTGCATCTTCTCACGCAGGGCAGCGTCTTCGACCTCTCCACCTTTCCGTTCCTTCACGTGAAGTAGCCCCCGCTCCCGGACAGCATCCAGAAACGTTTCATACTCCCGGTGATAAACCAGAAAAGTGTATTTTTTCATTCGTATAATCATGATTCCACCTCCCTTGTTTCCTGACGGGATTTCACAATCTTCTGGGCCGACTTGGAGAGGTTCTCCTTGTCTTCCAGGAATCGTTTGATTTTTCGAATGGCATCTTCGTATCCCGGAATCTGCACCTTTTCGAAGAGGTTCACCTTTTGGGTGGTCTTCTTACGGGCATGATCCAGCAGTATCATTTTCTGATTAAAAAACTCCTGCTCGATCCCGATTTCGGCCAATTCCTTCACTACTTTGATGCCATCGAGGAACCATTTGGGTTTACTGAAAACGCTGAACTGAGCTATTTCGAATTCCACACCGTCGAGGATAGGAGTCTGCACACCGGCGATCTTTTTCACCGACATTTTTACATCCTTTACCCTGACGAGCGAAACATCGAACTCACCCCAAAGGGCCATCATCGAATCGTATTCTTCGATGGTCTCTTCGAGAAGTTTGTTCAGCCTCTTCACCTCGTCTTTAGCCTTCTTTACTTCGACCCGCAGCGCCGACTCCTTGTTCTTGATGGTAGGCAATGCCTTCACCCGAACCTTGAGTTGCTTCTCGAGTCCCTGTAAAGCGGTTTTATTGTATTGAAAATTTATTGCCATATTCTTTACAATTGAAAATGGAGAATGGAGAATTGAAAATTAAGACTTCCCAATACCTTTTGAAGTACGGATAATGGAAGTAAGAATATTTTTAATTTCCTTACCCTCATCCATCACTTCCCGGTAATCCGGATAATCCAGAATCAACTCACTGGCCTCCAATAATTCAAGCCAATAATTCGTTTCTATCGATTCTTTATTAGCAATTGAAAATTTATGAATGAAATCTGCTTTACTTTCAGCTTCCTGTGCTTCCCGGCTATTAGCTCCGATACTGGTACCGGAACGCAGTAACTGTTTCGAAAGAACATATTCCTTCTTTTCCTGCTGCAGCCATCTGCACAGACCAACAATTTTCAGTGCAAACCGAAATGTTCGGTCAAGAATTACATTGTTGGTAACTTCATTCATACTCAATTATCAATTCTCAATTTTCAATTCATTTTTTACGACTCACTCGGCCAGTACTTACTCATCAGCTCTTGCTTGATACCAACCTCTTCAGGTTTGAAGTGCTTGCTGAGGAGTTTCCAGCCGTCGTCGAGCATTTCGTCCGTACCGATGTTCACGTCGATTGCCAGCAGCTCGTTGGAGTATTCTTTCGCGAAATCCAAAGCACGCTGGTCGTATTCGGTCAGGTCGAAACCGTTCTCCAGTTTCGTTTTGGCGCTGGCCGCATCGGCAAACAGACGGATAGCTGCGTTCATCACCTGCGGGTGATCTTCGCGGGTCTTCTCCCCGATTACCAACTGCTTCAAACGAGACAGCGAACGGAACGGGTCGACGATTACCTTACCAACATCTGAGTCACGACGCAGGAACAACTGTCCCTCTGTAATATAACCAGTGTTATCCGGAATCGCGTGAGTGATATCACCACCTGACAGGGTTGTTACCGCAATAATGGTAATGGAACCACCATCAGGGAACTGAACCGCTTTCTCGTAAATCTTCGCGAGGTCGGAATAAAGCGAACCGGGCATCGAGTCTTTCGACGGAATCTGGTCCATACGGTTCGATACGATCGACAGGGCATCCGCATAAAGCGTCATGTCCGTCAGCAGTACCAGTACACTTTCGTTTTTCTCTACCGCGAAATATTCAGCAGCCGTCAGCGCCATATCAGGTACCAACAGACGCTCTACCGGCGGGTTTTCCGTGGTATTTACAAACGATACGATGCGGTCGAGCGCACCGGCGTTGTCAAATACGTTACGGAAGAAGAGGTAGTCGTCGTTCGTCAATCCCATACCACCAAGAATAATCTTGTCGGCTTTTGCACGAAGAGCTACCATTGCCATTACCTGGTTGAACGGCTGATCGGGATCAGCGAAGAACGGAATCTTCTGTCCCGATACCAGCGTGTTGTTCAGGTCGATACCGGCAATACCGGTAGCAATCAGTTCCGACGGCTGTTTACGGCGCACCGGGTTCACCGATGGTCCACCAATCTCGCGTTCCTCACCTTCAATACCTGGTCCGCCGTCAATCGGCTCACCAAAAGCATTGAAAAAGCGTCCTGAAAGTTGATCACTCACTTTCAGCGTCGGCGCTTTCCCGAGGAAAGTTACCTCTGCATTGGTCGGGATACCTTCGGTTCCACCGAATACCTGCAAAGTTACTTCGTCACCAATAATTTTCACCACCTGTGCCAGGCGGCCGTTGATTTCGGCCAGCTCATCGTAGCCAATCCCTTCGGCTTTCAGGGTACAGGTCGCTTTTGTAATCTGGGTGACCTTTGTATATATTTTCTGAAAAGCTTTTGTTGCCATTATGCTACTTTTCTTTCGTTAATGATCTGATTCAATTCTTCTTCAAACTTCTTGAAGTCGTTGGACTGAAACTCCGAATAGTTCATCTGACGCAGGTGGTTAATCACCCTTTTGAAGTAGCTTCCCACTTCAGTGAATGAGTCGAAACGGAAGTCGGTATGACAAATATCCATTACCTTATTCAGCATAAACTCCTGACGTTCGAGCGGCGTATTCATATCGATTTTATCGAATGCATCCTGCTGCAAAATCACAAAGTCAATCACTTCTGATTTCCAGAAACGCATGTGATAATCAACCGGTACACCATCGTCACCGAGGATGTTAATCTGCTCGCTCACTTCCTGTCCACGAAGCAGAATGGTCTTCACTTCACTCACCTTGTCGATCCACTCGTCACCAATACGCTTACCAATGTACTCCTCGAATTCAGGATATTCGATGTACTTGGAATAAGATTCGATTGGGTTAATAGCCGGGTAACGTTTTCCGTCGGCACGGCTCTGCTGCAGTGCGTAGAAACAACGAGCCACTTTCTTGGTCGACTCGGTTACCGGCTCTTTCAGGTTACCACCAGCAGGTGATACCGTACCGATGAAGGTTACAGAACCCGACTCACCGTTGTTCAGGTAAACAAAACCTGCGCGGGCATAGAAGTTCGCGATAACGGCCGAGAGGTCCATCGGGAATGCGTCCTGTCCGGGCAGCTCTTCCAAACGGTTCGACATCTCACGCAAGGCCTGTGCCCAACGAGAAGTAGAGTCAGCCATCATCAACACCTTCAGTCCCATGGAACGGTAATATTCCGAAAGGGTCATGGCGGTGTAAACCGAAGCCTCACGGGCAGCAACCGGCATGTTCGAGGTGTTTGCCACAATGATAGTACGTTCCATCAGTTTGCGTCCGGTGTGCGGGTCATCCAGTTCGGGGAACTCGGTAAAGATTTCCACCACCTCGTTGGCACGCTCACCGCAGGCAGCGATCACCACGATATCGGCCTCGGCCTGCTTCGAGATAGCGTGCTGCAATACAGTTTTACCTGTACCGAAAGGTCCGGGGATAAAGCCGGTACCACCTTCTACAATCGGGTTAATGGTATCGATGGTACGAACACCTGTTTCGAGCAGTTTGAACGGACGGGGTTTTTCCCGGTAGGCAGTAATGGCTTTTTTCACCGGCCACTTCTGTACCATGGTAACGTTGTGCTCTTTGCCGTCGGCATCCACCAAAACAGCAATGGTGTCGTTTATTTTATACTCACCGACTTCAACAACCGACTTCACCGTGTATTTACCTTCAAACACAAATGGCACCATGATACGGTGAGGCTTACCATTTTCGTTTACCTCACCCAGCCAGCTGGCAGCTTCCACTTCGTCGCCTGCTTTTGCCAATGGTTTGAAGTCCCAGAGTTTCTCATCATCCAGCGGATTGGTGTAATCTCCCCTCTTCAGGAAGACACCGTCCATTTTGTCGAGGTCGTTTTGCAGACCATCGTAGTTTTTGGAGAGGATACCTGGCCCGAGCGTTACTTCGAGCATATGTCCGGTGAACCGCACCGAGTCACCGATTTTCAGTCCCCTGGTGCTTTCGAAAACCTGGACAAAGGCGTTGGCTCCATTCACCTTAATCACCTCAGCCATCAGGTCGGTGCCGCGAGTCTGAAGGTAGCAGATTTCGTTCTGCGCTACCGGACCGTCGGCTTCCACTGTCACCAGGTTGGCAATAATTCCTTTGACTTTACCTTGCGTAGACATATTCGTTGTTTACTTGTTTAATTTAAATTCATCGGGGAATTCGAACGAGTGTTGCAGTTCCTGAACAAAATCGCGGAAAATCTTCAGGCCGGTTTCCTGGCTCAGCTTCACCCATCGCTCAATCATTTCGAGTTGCAACAGGTAAGCAAAGACTTTCTCTACCGTGAAATACTTGAAGAAGGCATTCTCTTCGAGCCATTTCCAACGGAGTGCATCGATGCGACGTTCACGTTCATAAAGATTGGCCTCTTCAGAAATATGCAGCACATCATCCAGATATGGAAAAATGGCTGCCAGACCAAAATCTTTCGAGCTGCTTTCGCGAATGGAATTGGCTATTTCGCTGTTTCCAACGATTGCCGGCCCCAGATCCAAATCGTAGTTTCGGCAATTGATAGCGGTCAGGATATTCTGCACATTCAGATTGAAGGCAAACCAGCTGCTGAAGAATTCATTCCGACATTTCAGGGCATCGTCGTAATAGAGCGTTGCCAGCTGATCTTCCCACGCCATATCGGGGAACAGCGGTTTTTCTTCGAGCCAGGCAGGAATAAACTCCTTAAAGTACACCGGAATTCGCTCATCTTTCGGATTTTCTTCCTCCTTCACCATCCGAAGGATTTCAGTGAAGTCATCCTGAGTGAGATTTCCCCGGTCGTCGAGTTTAGCCTCGGCATCTTTCAGGTATGCTATCAGGTTCAGGTTGTCGAATTTCCGGTAGAAGAGTTTGATCAACTCAAATTCGCCTTCCGACAAGTTGGCACGCAACTCCTCCTTGAACTCCTTCAAATCGAAGCTCTGCTTGTTGTCATCTATGCGAATTTCGGGAAGCCCGGCAACCAGACAGTAATATTTTTTCATTCGAAACGGTTTTCCAAAACAAACAGCCTGCCGGATTCAGTGAAAGTGATTTTTATTCCTCGATTTGCTGAGCAAAAGTCTGGAAAAGGAATCCTGGCCCGGTTGGTTGTCTCATTCGTAAAAGGTTCTCATCCAAAAGCACTGGGTACTAACCCGGTGTTCTTATTACTTTTCGAAAAGAAGTTCAACGATTTTCGGACGCAAGAACTCTTTGAAGAAGTTGATGAAATCCTCATCGGTAAAGCTAACCTTGTAGCTTCCGTCGGCCGGAGCCACCTGGAAACCAGCTTTCAGGTCGTTTACAGTTTCGATGGAAAAACCTTTATCGAGCACGCCTTTCGCAGTACCAGCAAAGTAATCGCTGATGGCTTTTTCGTCCTCTTTGGGGATGAGAACCTGCATGTCGATGGTTTCATCGTTATGTACAGCCCAATTTTTCACAGCAGTTTCGATGGCTTTCTGGATAAACTTGGTATCCCCCATCGCTGCTTTTACTTCGGAAGTAGTTATGGTACCATTAATGATACCGACGAGTTCTTGCTTCAGGGCATCAACTGCCTGGCGGGAAGCCAACTTGAGTTCGGATTTGGTGTTTTGATCGAATTCGGCTGATTTTTTCTCGGCATCAGAAACGATATTCTCAGCTTTCTTCTTTGCTTCAGCCAAAATTTTCTCTGCCTCCGCACGGGCATCGGACACAATTTTTTCGGCCTCCTCGTTTCCTTTCGAGATTCCTTCCTGATAAATCTTATCAGTCAGCTCTTGAAGTCTGTTGTCCATATCTATTAGTTATTTGTTGTATGCATTGATTTTGGTTGTCTACACGCCAAAAATTTGAATTCGAAAGATACAATTCCCCTGACAAAAAAAAGAAGAGAAAATACAGGTTGTAATGTCATCAACGAACCGAACAACATCCCTTAAAATCTACATGCTCCGAGCCTTCTGCATTCAAATGCCATCGCCACGGTAACCCCGGCCCGATCGCTCACCGACAAAGAAATGATAAAACACGGTAACTTAATTTTTTTCGGCGCCCGAATTTAACAATTTTTTAACAACCCAGAAACATATTTCACCCTAAAAGACTCCGCCTTTTTTAACGGCTAAATCTTTCAAATTATGTTACATAATCAAACCTCTGTTAAAATTTCACTTTTAAACCTTCTTCAGGAATTGTAACTTCAACCATTCTGCCGGCAAAATTATTTTTTCGGCACGTTGTTTGCTGGCTGCTTGACGCAGACTGGCGTCAGATAAACATTCAGAAAGACTATTGGTTTTGGGAAATTTTAACTTTTCCTGCCCAAAATTCTTAACCCATTGATTATCTAATATAATTTCGATTATTTTTTTCAAATGACAGAAATAAAAATGGTGATAACCGACCTGGACGGCACGCTGTTGCAGGCAGATCATTCCATCAGTAAAGCAGACTACGCAACACTGGAAGAGTTGGGAAAATTGGGGATATGCCGGGTAGCAGCCACCGGAAGAAATCTGATGAAGGTAAAACAGGTGCTTACTCCCGATATGCCGTTCGATTTTGTCATCTTCAGCTCCGGCGCTGGTTTGATTAACTGGAAACAACAAAAGCTGCTGATGGCCATGAGTATTCCGGCCGATGAAACAGGCGAAATTATTCAGTTTTTGATGGCGGAAAAACTCAACTTCAAAGTTTCGCGCGAAATTCCGGACAATCACCATTTTGCCTGGTGGAGGAGCAGCCCCTGTGAAGAGTTTGAACGTTACCTCAATTACCACAAAGTGTTGGGAGACGCGGTTCAATTAAAAGAAAACGATGCTTTTCCCATTTCCCAGGTTTTGATATTTCTTCCGCGCGACGCAGAACATTTTGACGTCATCAAACAAAAAGTACTGAAGCAATTTCCCCACGTTAGTGTTATTAGAGCTACGTCGCCGCTACACCCCGATTTCACCTGGATGGAAATCTTCCCGGAAGGAGTTACCAAAGCACACGGTGTGGAAGCGGTCTGCCAGTTAACAGGCATTCCCAAAGAAAACACACTCGGTATCGGAAACGATTTTAACGATATGGAATTGCTCGATTACACCCGGCTTTCGTACGTAGTTGACAATGCGCCTGACGAATTGAAGTTTCGTTACCGGAACAGCCGGGCGCATCACGAGGACGGATTTTCGTATGCTGTTCGACAACATTTGTAACGAATTAGCCAAACGCTATACCAATTGTGAAACACCCACAAAAATCATATTAATTATTTATTCCAAGACAAATTGCTTATGAAAAAGTTAATCCTTGGTCTTCTGACCATCTTTTTGGCAATGGGTTCTTATGCCCAGGTGCCGGATTTAAAAGCCAAAATCCCTTTCGATCCGAAGACGGACAAAGGTGTATTGAAAAACGGACTAACCTATTATGTTCGGGCCAACCATACCCCGAAAAACCGTGCAGAATTGATGCTGGTTGTATCAGCCGGCTCCATTCTCGAAGATGACGACCAACAAGGACTCGCCCACTTTTGCGAGCACATGAGCTTCAACGGGACCAAAAATTTCCCGAAAAATGAGCTCGTGAATTACTTCGAATCCATCGGTATGGAATTCGGACCGGAAATCAATGCCTACACCGGCTTCGACCAGACCGTGTACATGTTGAAAGTACCACTCGACAGCGCTAAATACATGAACAAAGGCCTGCAGGTTCTTTACGACTGGGCTTGCCAGGTGACCGATTCGGATGATGAAATCAACAAAGAACGTGGTGTCATTCACGAAGAGTGGCGCGGCGGACAAGGTGCACAGCAGCGCATGATGAAACAGTGGCTGCCGGTGTTCTTCAAAGATTCACATTATGCCGACCGTTTACCTATCGGGAAAATGTCGGTAGTCGACAGTTGTCCTCCGTCAGCTGTTCGTCGCTTCCGTAACGACTGGTACCGTCCCGATCTGCAAGCTGTCATTGTTGTGGGCGATTTCGACCAGAAAAAAATGGTTCAGGAAGTAAAAGAGAAATTCTCTCAAATTCCGATTCACAAAAACGAAAGCAAAAAGCCTTCATACGATGTTCCTTTCCAAAAAGGTACCCTCATCAAAGTTGTCACCGACCCGGAAGCAACCTATTCATCAGCTAACTTGTACATCAAGCATCCGATGGAGCTCGATACAACAATTGGTGGCTACCGCGAAATGATGATGCACAGCCTGTATAATAGCATGATCAATGCCCGCTTGTCGGAAATTGCGCAAAAAGAGAATCCTCCGTTTGTATTTGCACGCTCGAGCTACGGTGGTCTGGTAGGTCCGGTAGACGTTTATTCTTCCATGGTCGTTACCCATCCGGGAAAAATTCCGGAAGGATTGAAAGCAGTGCTTATCGAGAACCAGCGAGTGAAAGATTATGGCTTTACCGAAAGTGAATTGAAGCGTGCAAAAGCGTCGATGATGAGCTCGATGGAAACTGCTTACAACGATCGCGACAAGCGTCAATCTATCAGCATCGCCAACGAATACAGCCGCAACTTCCTGATGCGGAAAGAGCCTGTTCCAGGACTTGATAAGGAGTATCAATATTATAAGGAATTGATGCCAACCATTACACTCGAAGATGTGGATGCACTGGCCAAAAAGTGGTTGACACCGGACAATCGCGTAGTGATTATCACTGCTCCGGACGTGAAAGGCGTTCCGGTTCCAACCAACGACGATGTCAAAAAGCTTCTGGCGGAAGTAGACACGGCTAAAATCAAGCCTTATAAAGATCAGGTTTCCGATGCACCGCTGATGCCTGAACAACCAACTCCTGGTAAGATTGTCAGCGAGAAGAAAATTCCGGAAGTAAATGCAGAAGAATGGACACTTTCGAACGGTGCTAAGGTCATCCTGAAGAAAACTGATTTCAAAGATGACGAGATTCTGTTCTCAGCTTACGGACCGGGCGGATATTCGGTTTACTCGCCATCGGACGACGTTTCCACTGATTTTGCAGCTACCATCATGCAGATGAGCGGACTTTCTGACTTTACGGCTCCCGAGCTGGACAAAAAGCTGGCTGGAAAAGTTGTGAGCGTCGACCCGTTCATTCGTCAAATCACTCAAGGCTTCCAGGGTTCTTCTTCGAAAAAGGATGTTGAAACGTTGATGAAACTGGTGAATCTCTATTTCACCCATCCACGAATTGATGAATCAGCTTTCAATTCCTTCATGACCCGGATGGAAAGTCAGCTCGACAACCGGAAAGCTTCTCCGGAAGCGGCCTTCTCTGATACCTTCCGCGTGGTAGCCAGCAATTACAGTCCGTGGGTTCGTCCTTTGACAAAACAAACCCTGAAAGAGGCGAATTTCGATCGCATCAAGGCCATCGATAAAGACCGGTTCTCCAATGCAGGTGATTTCAAATTCATCTTTGTTGGTAACATCGACTTCGACAAAATGAAACCGCTGGTTGAAACTTATCTGGCTTCGTTGCCAACAACCGGAAAAACCGATCACTGGAAGGATTTAGGTATCCGTCCGCCGAAAGGTGCTGTAGAGAAGAAGGTGTACAAAGGAACTGAACCGAAAAGTATTCAGTACATCCAGTTCCATGGCAAGCTGAATTACGATACGAAAGACATCGTTGAACTCGACGCACTCGCTAAAATTCTTACCACTCGTTTGCTGGAAAGCATTCGTGAGGACAAATCCAGTGTATATTACATCGGAGCACAACCTTCGTTCAATAAACTTCCGGAACCGGAATATACCATGACGATTTATTATGGTACCGCTCCGGAGAAAGTTGACACGTTAAAAGCCGCTGTTTTCGATGAAATCAAGGATCTGCTCAAAAACGGTCCGTCACAGGAAGAAGTACACAAAGCAATGGAAAAGATGCTGCGTGAACGCGAAACCAATCTTCGCGAGAACGACTACTGGCTGAGCGCACTGAAATCGTACTACCTGAACCATGACGGTGATTTCTCTACTTTCGACCAGTTCAACACTGAAGTAAATGCTTTGAACCCGAAAGAATTGCAGAAGGCGGCTAAATGGGTTTGGAATTTCAACAACTACATAAGTGTTGCCTTGCTTCCTGAAAAAGGAACAAAAGACAAATAACCGGCATTCCCGATAGGATAAAAAAAGAAGGTGTCCCCGAGGTAGCTCTGCAGTTTCCAAACGCTGGAGTTAACCGACAGGGACACCTTTTTTGCATCCGAAAATTCGTTTTAGGACGAAATGCTTTCAGTCTCTGCCATCCCACCGATACCCGCGTGTAGCAGTAAGTACCCCGCACGAAGCAACACACGACTGACTGGTAGCAAGCCGTGCCGTATGTGTAGCAACACAAGACTGACAGGTAGCAGGCCACGCCGTATGTGTAGCAACGCACCACTGACCTGTAGCAGCCCATGCCGCACGTGTAGCAATTGACCTCTCCTATATATTTTCCTACCGGGATGTTCGTTATTCTGAGAGTCTTTCTTCGGCAACCTGCAACTGCTCCAGTTTGCCCAAATCCATCCACAAATCTGAAGTATCTTCGAATCCATAAATGGAATTTTGTGCTGCCAGTCGCAGGTACATCGGGATAATCGGGAATTTGCCCGCCTCAGTAACTAAAGGAAAAACCGAAGGTTCGATGACATGAATGCCACTGAAAGCAAACTTATCGACTTCCGGTGTTTGCCGGGCCATTTTCACTTCACCGGTTTTAATGTTGGTCCAACCGGAGAGCTGCATTTCCTTATCGAATAACAGGTAACGTGCTGTATCCCGCCTGCGGACGACAAGTGTAGCCAGCGCCTGATGTTCCCGATGCCATTGCAGTAATTTTCTCAAATCGAGAGAGCACAATACATCCACATTGTACACCAGGAAAGGTTCCGAACCTTCCAGCAACGGCCGGGCCTCCAGTATGCCACCTCCGGTATCGAGCAATTCGTTGCGCTCATCAGAAATCCGGATATTCAACCCAAAGTTGTCGTTCTTTTTCAGGAAGTCAATAATCTGATCACCAAAATGATGAATATTCACCACAATCTCTTCAAAACCGGCACTACTCACCTTTTCGATGGCTCGTTGAAGCAAAGTTTTTCCGGCAACTTCCACCAGGGCTTTGGGTTTGTTATCGGTGAGCGGACGAAGACGAGTTCCCAGACCCGCTGCAAAAATCATGGCTTTCATAGGTTTCGGCAATATTTAAAAATTGACTTTTGTTTCTTCACGAAAATAAAAAAACATCGGCGGTTCACAGAGTAAACCGCCGACATCATGTATTCTGTTGAATAAATTAACTTTTTACTTTCCGAGGCTTGCAGACTTTCTTTTCCTTCATGGTCACTTTGCCGCATTTCTTGCACTCGTACTTAGGATTCTCAGGAGGTTTGTACTCCTTCTTCGACTTACACAAAGTTTTTGACATAATTACTTTTTGCTACTAATCACAGAGCTTCCTGCTCTCTGTGGAAAGTAACAACACGAACTGGATATTTGTTTTTCAGGTGTTCGGTAAGCCGTTCCGCCGCATATACCGAGCGATGCTGTCCTCCGGTACACCCAAAACTCACCATCAGATGGTTGAACTTGCGTTCGATATATTTCTCCACGCTTTGATCGACCAGATTGAACACCGGCCGGAGAAAATCTTCCATTTCCGATTCTTCTTCAAAGAAAGAAATGACTTCCGGGTCTTTTCCCGTCAGTGTTTTGTATTGATCGTACCTACCGGGATTGTGCACAGCGCGACAGTCAAAAATATAGCCGCCTCCATTCCCGGAAGGATCTTGTGGGACTCCTTTCTTATATGAAAAACTGGTGATCCGAACCGTCATTTCGTCCTGCTTCGAAGCAATCTTCTTCAACGTTTCTGATTCCGGCAACGAACGAAGAACCTTTTCCAGTTCCGGTAACTCAATTGGGAACGAAAATTTATCGAGCACAATCACCAGGTTCTCCAACGCATAAGGGATACTTTTCAGGAAGTGCTCCTTCTTTTCATAAAATCCACGGAATCCGTAAGCTCCCATCGACTGCATCATACGAATCAAAACGTAGCCGTAGAAATATTCGCGAAAATCCTTCCGGTTAACCGGATGATATTTTTCTAATTCATCGAGATATGTTTCCAATAACTCATCGCGAACAGGTTGCGGAATATCAGCTTTCGAATCATACAGCAACGAAGCCAGATCGTATTGCAACGCGCCTTTTCGTCCACCCTGGTAATCGATGAACCAAGGCTCACCGTCCACCAGCATCACGTTGCGGCTTTGGAAATCGCGATAGAGGAAAAAGTCTCTTTCTACCTCCAGCAAATAATCGGTGAAACGCTGAAAATCGTCCTCCAGCGATTGCTCATCGAACGAAATCTTGGCCAACTTCAGGAAATAATACTTGAAGTAGTTCAGGTCCCACATCATCGATTGCCGGTCGAACGCATCGCGCGGATAACAATAGCTATAATCGATATTTTTCCCGGCCTCAATCTGTACTTTTGGCAACTGCGCCACCACCTTGCGATACACCTCAACGATCTCCTCCGAAAAACCATCTTTTTCACGAACATCACTCAGAAACTGGAACAACGTAGTATTCCCCAAATCCTGCTGCAAATAAATATGTTTTTCGGTTTCCTCGCTGTATATCTCCGGCGCATTGATACCACTTGTCCGCAACGCTTTCGAAAATTCGATAAACGCCCGGTTTTCTTTATCGTCTTCATTCCAGGCACCAATCACGTTACGTTTGTCCGAAACCAACCGGCAATATTCCCGGTAGGAACCGGAAGGCGGCAATACCTCGATATCCGTCACTTTTTCACCAAACGTTTTCTCAAATAATCCGATGATATGTTGTTGTGTCGTCTTTTTCAATGTATCAAATGGTTTTAGCAGTTCAAATGTAAGGATTCGCCCGGAAATTCTAAAGCTATCTGTCCGGCGTAAAGAAAAGCATTTTTCATTGAACATGAATCATAACACCAGCGCAAATTCCATTCCCCGTGTCGTTTCCGATAGCTTTAACTAAAGTATCAAATCAAAATCACTGAGGCCGTTTCAAACTTTTTCAGTAAATTATTTGTACTAATAAACGTAGCCTAATCTAACAGACATATGAAAAAATACCCAAACATATTTCCCGCCATCAGTACCGTATTTCTAATCATCGCTGCCATATTCATTTTAAGTCGCTGCGAGGAAAACCCAACCACTTCCCGAACAGTCGTCTCTCCCGACGAAACACTGAACGTGACCTTCTATCTCGACCACGAAGGAAAACCCTTCTATTCGGCCAAACTGGGCGAAAAACCACTATTCTATAAATCGCAACTGGGCTTCGAATTAAAAGGCGCTCCCAATCTACTCGATGATTTCGTTGCCACCCGGTTCGACCGCGATCAGGTCGACCAAACCTGGACACAGCCCTGGGGTGAGCAAAAGGAAATCAGGAACAACTACCGCGAATTGAAGATTGAACTGAAAGAGCAGCATGGTTTGCACCGGAAAATGAACATTATTTTCAGAGTGTACAACGAAGGCTTTGCTTTCCGTTACGAGTTCCCGGGGCAAGAAAACCTGAAAGATTTCGAAATATCCAACGAAGTGACAGGGTTCGCCTTCAGCGGCGACCACACTGCCTGGTCGATTCCGGCATATGGCGACAACCGTTACGAGTATCTTTACACCAGCCATCCTCTTTCAGAATTAACAGATACTGTTTGTACACCGCTTACGCTGGAAACCAAAAGCGGAAACTACATCAGCATACATGAAGCGGCACTGGTCGATTATGCATCCATGTCGCTATACCATTCCGGAAACAATAAATTACGTTGCGATCTGGTGCCGTGGTCCGATGGTGTGAAAGTAAAAACATCGGCTCCGCGGGTTACCCCCTGGCGAACCGTTTTGGTTTCGTCAACCGCTGCCGGATTGATGAATTCACGAATGCTCCTCAACCTGAATGAGCCAAATCAACTGGGAGATGTTTCCTGGATAAAACCAACAAAATTTGTAGGAATCTGGTGGTCGTTGCACCTGGGAAAAGAAACATGGCAGTACTCTCCCACACATGGAGCTAACACGCAAAATGTGATGAAGTACATCGACTTTGCCGCGAAGGCCGGCATTGGAGCAGTGCTCGTCGAAGGTTGGAACAAAGGCTGGGAAGACTGGAAATTCAGTTTCACCAAGCCTTATCCCGATTTCGACATCAAAAAAATAACCGACTACGCTCGTAAAAAAGGTGTGCAGCTAATCGGTCACAACGAAACAGGTGCCGATGTAGCCAATTACGAACAGCAACTCGATTCTGCTTTCAACTTCTATCAAAAATACGGTGTTCATTATGTGAAAACCGGTTACGTTGGTTCGCGCGTAAATGGAAAAGAGTGGCATCACGGGCAGTTCATGGTCAATCATTATTTGCATGTGGTTCAGGAAGCAGCCAAACGTCACATCATGCTCGATGTTCATGAGCCCATCATCCCTACCGGTTTGCGGCGAACCTACCCCAACCTTATGTCGGGAGAAGGAGCTCGCGGACAGGAATATAATGCGTGGAGCGAAGATGGCGGGAACCCGCCGGAACACACGACCATTCTGCCTTTTACCCGCTTGCTGGCTGGCCCGATGGACTTTACACCTGGTATTTTCGAGCTAACGCTGAAAGACAAGCCGAACAACCAGGTAAATACAACGCTGGCCAAGCAATTGGCACTTTATGTTGTACTCTACAGTCCGCTGCAAATGGTTCCCGATTTACCGGAAAACTACCAGGGACACCCGGCTTTTCAATTCATTCACGATGTTCCCGTCGATTGGGAATATTCCAAAGCCATCAATGGTGAAATTGGCGATTATGTAACGGTTATCCGGAAAGACCGGAACAGTCGCGATTGGTACCTGGGAGCAATTACGGATGAAGACCCGCGAAAGATTGAAGTCCCACTGAGTTTCCTGGCAAAGGGAAGAAAATACACGGCCGAGATGTACCTCGATGGGCCACAGGCCAACTACAGCAACAACCCGGTATCCATTGAGATCACCAAAAAGGAAGTTAACCGTCGTACCACATTACGCCTGAACTTAGCCCCCGGCGGAGGTGCTGCCATCCGCTTTACTCCCGCCCGGTAACCATATTTACAACCGTTTTTGCAAAAAAAGAGAGGATGTCCTTTTCAGAACATCCTCTCCGTGTTAAAGGCATTTATCAAGCAACTTTAATCATCAACCAAATCAACACCTGATAGAATTTTGATAAATGCTTTTTAACGAAAATTGTTTCCGGGATATCATGACCATTTTCCCGCAACATTTTCACTTTAGTAAACAACAGGCAAGCTCCATGGTTTACGTCGCGCGCCGCTTTTAAGAATAATTCTTAATAATAAACATTACTTGATTAACTTCTAGGCAAGATACCCCGGAAAGAATTATATAAAGTAACGTTTGGGGCTATTTTAAGGCACTCCAGTTTTCGTTTTCTCCCATTTGCAAAGCTCAATCCATCGTCCGACAGTGCAAAAACATCATTTTCGCGAACGAATGAAATAATCGCAGGTTTCCAGCGCCGCTGAAATCATTCAAAAGAAAGAAGTATAAAACCAATGGTAACATCTCTTCACATTATTAAACAGGAAATTCTTTTAGCCGTGGAAGCTTTATTGTAAATTTAAGGAAGCAGAGCGATTACTGGTTAGATCACTCAATTTGTAAAATCACAAAATACCTGAGATATGAAAGATCATGACGATCACTTAGCAGTTATTTGGGCCAGTGGCGATCCGGATGTTGCCGAAAAAGTTTGCCTTATGTACACGCACAACGCGCATCTTCAACATTGGTTTCAGGAAGTGCGGTTAATCGTATGGGGTCCATCGGCCAAGCTGCTGACTGAAAACGAAAGCTTACAAAACCAGATACGTGACATGCTGAATAACGGACTTACCGTGGAAGCATGCGCAACCTGTGCCAGCATGTACGGCATAACCGATCAGCTCCGTCAATTGGGCATCGACGTGCGTCCGATGGGCGTACCACTGACCAGTTACCTGAAAGACGGCTGGAAAGTACTCACATTCTGAGCTGCTGCATATCAGAGCTGCTCAGGATCGATATACATATCTTCCGGAGGTGTTGTAGCCATATCGTAAAAAAAGGTACCGACCTTTTCTGAGACATGCCGGAAAAAGCGTTCACCTTTCTCCCTTGTAGCCTCTTTCGGATTCCCAATTCCCGTGTCGGTCGTAACCTGTGTCCACTTGCGTTCGGACCAGGCCCAACCTTCGCGTAAAGCCGGAATGCGGGGAACTTTCGCTTTACCTTCGCCAGCATCTTCCAGCGAGCGCACCAAATCGGGTCGAAACAATTGCATCAGGCTGGTTTCCATCTCACCGGCATGTTCACCGACATCTTCAAAAAAGTCCTCTATTCCGGGCATTTTGAACCAATGGCACTGCGAAAGTAACATTTCCGGAAAACGAAGATTCAATTCCCGGATGTGCATTTTAAAGTCGTTCCCACCGTGCGAATTCAGAATCACCAGCTTCTTTATTCCCTGACGATTCAGCACAGTAATCAAATCGTCGAGAATCGCCAACTGCGTTGACGGATTCAGGTTCATATCAAGTTTCACATCCGGCTGTCCGGTATTCACACCATAAGCAATAGCCGGTAAAACAATCACCTTCGCTCCTTTTTCCCATGCGATTTTTGCCGATTCCCAGGCAAAATATTCCGATTCAAAAACATCTGTGGCATAGGGTAAGTGGAGATTGTGAGCCTCGGTGGCTCCCCAGGGAAGAATAGCCAGTTCATAATCAATTTCACGAACGGTTTTCCAGTTGGTTTCAGCAAGAATATACGGTCTCATAGCTCGTCAGTTTTTCCCGAAAATAGTCATTTTCAGGATAGAATGCCACTCATCCAGCAATTCCGTACCGATATGGGATTTTATCCCGGTACTATTTATACTTATTATAATCAACACCATACAGAGATTTCACAACCAATAATCTCCGACAATTCTTGATGGATGATTCAAGCTATTTCTTAATTTTAAAGGTAAACCAATAATACCTGAGCCATGAGAACACACATTCCGTTTCGGGTCATCGTGGTTTTGCTGCTGCTATTCCCGGGACAGCTGCTAGCACAAGACAGGCAGCCTGCCGTAGCCGGTTCCTTCTATCCGGGAAATGCAGGTATGCTTAAAAAAGAGCTGAGTCAACTCTTTCAAAATACGAGTACCCAAACAGATTCGTCAATTGCCGCACTGATTGTTCCCCATGCCGGTTACATTTTTTCAGGAAAAGTAGCCGCCACCGGATATGCTCAAATTCCTACCGAGAAAGCATACAAGAATGTGTTCGTCATTGGCGTTTCACATCGGGTTCGTTTCAGTGGCGTTTCCATTTATCCTCATGGAAATTATATCACTCCATTGGGGAAAATTCCGGTGAACGGCACATTAGCCGAGAAGCTAATAGCAGAAAACGGCTTCATCCATTTTGTTCCCAAAGCACACCAGAGTGAACACTCTATTGAAGTTCAGTTGCCTTTTCTGCAATATCATTTGAAAAAGGGATATCGCATCGTTCCTATTTTGACGGGTGATTCCAAACCGGCCACTACCCAAAAATTGGCAGAAGCACTTTTGCCCTACTTCACCAGTGACAATCTTTTCATCATCAGCACCGATTTTTCACATTATCCGACGAATGCGACTGCACAAAAAGTGGATAAAGAAACAGCTGATGCTATTCTTTCCGGGAAACCGGAACAATTGCAAAAGGTGTGTCAGAAAACAGCTCCCAATCCACCGGAAAATGTGCTGACCCGCCTTTGCGGCGAAAGTGGCGTGCTTACACTCATGGAGATGGTCTCGGGAAAACCGGACTATCATTACCATCAAATTATTTATCAGAATTCCAGCGTTAGCTCAGCAGGCGATCCCAACCGGGTCGTTGGCTACTACGCTATTTCGGTAACAAGAGACAACGAGCACACATTTCATCTGACCGGAAATGACAAAAACTATTTACTGAAGCTGGCCAGAAGTAGCATTGAAACCTATTTAAAAACCGGCACAATACAGAAGATTACCACGGATTATCCTGAAGACCTTCAGCAACATTGTGGTGCCTTTGTCACACTGATCGAAGATGGAAAATTACGTGGTTGCATCGGGCAATTCAATCCGTCGATTCCATTGGTGGAAGTCGTCCGGAATATGGCGATTGCCGCTGCAACCAAAGACAGCCGCTTTCAGCCCGTTCAGTTACCCGAAATGAAATCCATTGAAATCGAGATTTCAGTTCTGACTCCTCTGCACAAAATCAAAAATGCGGAGGAATTTACGCCCGGGAAACAGGGAATCTACATCAAAAAAGGGAACCGTGGCGGTACGTTTTTGCCACAGGTAGCCAATCAAACCGGTTGGGACCGGGAAAAAATGCTTGGCCATTGCTCCCGAGACAAAGCCGGCATCGGGTGGAACGGCTGGAAAGACGCTGAACTATACACCTACGAAGCCATTGTTTTTCATGAAAAATAAACATGAATACGCCGTACAGCATCATACCCATTTTGTCAGGTACTTTGCTCGCTTATTTAATTACCTGGATACTGAGTCGTCGGAAATGGATTTCCCGTAACGTTCACCGGCAAATCTGGAACACGCTACTACTGATTACTTTTCTCTTCACAATCGTTCTTGGCCTCCTGCTGGCACTGAAAGCCAACTACAACCTGAAGTTTGCCTTTCTCGACGAAGCCTTGCCGGTTCATGTTGACTTTGGAATTGCGATGAGCATTATTGGCCTGCTGCACATTTTCTGGCACCTCAACTACTTTAAACGCTTGTTTGGAAAGGAAACGGAACGAAAGTCAACGGAAATACCAAAAGAGAAACAAGTCGACATCCGGAAGACATCTTTGCTTTTTCCATTTATTTTGGGATTTGTCACCCTTACGGGACAACTGGTTCTGTTCCGTGACTACCTGGCTATCTTCGGAGGCAATGCCCTCTATGTCGGCATTTTACTCTCCCTTTGGTTAATACTTACCGGACTCGGCACACAATTAGCCCGGGATAAAGCATTTTCGAGCACCACAATAGTCCGGATACTCCTGTTGTTGACAGTACTTCCCTCCATCAGCATTCTCATCATCCGGGCAACACACGGCTGGCTTTTTGAAACGGGAACCGAAACCGGTCCGCTAAGCTTTGCTTTCTTTGCCTTGTTTACGCTAGCTCCACTTTGTCTCACCGGCGGGTTGCTATTTCCGGTTTTGAGCCAGCATCGGCCGGGCGAAACCACCGGTCTGATTTATTCGTGGGAATCCGCAGGCAGTTTGCTTTCAGGTATGTTATTCAGCTTTGTGTGGGTATTTCTCTTCTCCCCCATCCAAACACTGGCGTTTACCGGCGTTATCAGTCAGGCATTATTGCTATTCTCTCGAAGAAGGATGAAAGAAATTCCTCTTTACACAACCTCAGCCATTACAATACTTCTAGTCTTCCTGTTCATTTTTCCTCCCGAGAAATTAACCCGAGCTTCCCTTTTCCCTGGACAGCAAATTCAAAGCATCATCCAAAGCATTTCCGGGGAACTGGTAATTACGAAAGCGGAAAGTCAATCCAATGTATTCGAAAACAGCCGACTTCTTTACTCCCAGGGAAGTCCTTCGGCAGCTGAGGAACCGGTTCATTATGCCTTATCCCAGCTTGCACACGTCAATCAAATAGCCGTAGTTTCCGGAGCGTTAACAGGGGTTCTGACAGAATGCCTGAAATACCACCCCAACCGGATCGATTACTTCGAAGTGAATGGCAAGTTACTGGAACTGGAGCAGCAGAGTCATGCTATTCCAAATGATTCCCTCATTCACATCCATCGGACCGATTTTCAGCGCTGGATTGCTCAACATCCTGCTCAATATGACGGTGTACTCTTAAACATTCCGCCTCCGGAAACACCTTCGGCCAGCCGGTTCTATAGCAAAGAATTCTTCCGAAGCATCCGGAAAAAACTCTCCGATAGCGGAGTCGTTGCCATCCCTTTGTTGTCAACCGCCAATTACCTAGATCCAACCACGGTTCGTCTCTATCAATCCGTTGTAGCAACTATCCAACCTTATTTCAAACATTGGCTTATCCTTCCGGGAAACCGGGATATTTTGCTGGTTTCAAACGGTAAATTACACGCCAACATTTTAACCCGGGTCAATGATTTGGGCATCATGACCAATTACATCGCTTATTTTGTCGATGAGTCAGAATTGGTTACCCGAAGCCACGAATATGCGGAGATGATGACAAACGGATCACCAATGGTCTCGGCCAATCATCCCATTGCAGTGAGTTATTTTACTGGTTTCTGGCTGAAAAAGCACGGTCTTTCCTACATTCTTTTCGGGACCATACTCTTTGTCATTTTCATCTTCCTGATAAGTTTCACACGCGGCATTTCCCGAAGTATGTTCGCTGCCGGCTTTACAGCGTCCACGATGGAGATTATTCCGCTTATACTGATTCAGTCGGCATTCGGATATTCCTATTACCTGATTGGAGTTATTTTCACCCTTTTCATGGCCGGACTCACGCTGGGAGCGCGCTGGAAGTTGCCAGAAAAGACACCCGAAAATAACCATATTCCACAACATCATATATGGTTTATGATATTGCTGATTCTGCAGTGGGCCATTGCCGGATGGCTTTCTCCCGGAAGAACGGTCATTTACATTGCCTCGGAACTGCTGCTGATTGCTCTCACCGGGTGGCTAACCGGACGAATGTTTCAACTAATTTCCAGGCAATACCAACCCAAAACGGAAGCTCCGGCGATGGTGTACAAAGCTGATCTATACGGGTCGGCCGGTGGCGCCATGTTAGTATCAGTCTTTTTGGTGCCGCTACTTGGAATTAACTGGACACTCATCGTACTTTTAGTGATGCATCTCCTCCTGACCTTCGTGTCGAAACACAGAATTTCTTCGGTCTGAACCTAAAAAACGCAAACACCAAAAACTTTCGTCATGAAAGCACCTTTGATATCGAGACGAACATGTATCAAAACCGGATTGATGGGAACGTTGGGAATGGCCTTTATTCCGACGTTGGCCGCAAATGACTCCGTTCCCCAAAAATACCAGCGTGAAGCACGTTATTACAAAGTAACCGGTCGCGGAGTAAAGTGCACACTGTGTCCGAATGAGTGCAACATCAGCCTCAACGACACCGGTGACTGCCGGACGCGAATCAACCGCGATAATAAATTATATACAACAGCTTACGGAAACCCGTGCGCTATTCACATCGATCCGGTCGAGAAGAAACCCCTGTATCATTTCCTACCGGGAAGTCGTTCCTTTTCCATTGCCACGGCTGGGTGTAACCTGGTTTGCCTGAACTGCCAGAACTGGCAAATTTCACAAGCGACACCGGCTGAAACCCGGAATCAGGAACTCTTTCCGGAACAAGTAGTTGCTTCGTCCATTGGGAATAACTGTCAATCGATCGCCTATACCTATGCCGAACCGCTTGTGTTTTATGAATACACTTATGATTCATCTGAAAGGGCGCACCAGGAAGGCATCAAAAATATCCTCGTTTCCAACGGGTACGTCAATGAAGAACCACTGCGCAAACTCACCAAAGTAATCGATGCGGCCAATATCGATTTAAAATCCTTTAGCGACGATATTTATGTACGGCTGAATACCGGCTCGCTGGAACCTGTTCTTCGTACCCTGAAAATACTAAAAGAGGAAGGTGTTTGGCTCGAAATTACCAACCTGGTTATTCCCGGCTGGACCGATGATATGGACATGATAAAAGAGATGTGCGGCTGGCTGACGAAAAATGGCTTTGAAGAAACCCCGATACATTTCAGTCGGTTCTTCCCCCAATATAAACTGCAGCAGCTGCCGGCGACTCCGGCCGAAACACTTACCAAAGCTCGAAATATTGCGATGCAGGAAGGAATGAAATTCGTGTACATTGGCAACCTGCCGGGAAGTGGTGCATCGAATACGCTTTGTCCCAAATGCCATCAGATAGTCATTGAGCGAAAGGGATTTCGCGTCATGCAAAACAATCTGACAGAGGGTAAATGCCAATTCTGCCGCACACCGGTTCCGGGTGTTTGGAGTTAGAACTACAGCCTGAAAAGATCCGAACGAAAACAAAAGTTACTATCTTTGATTTTCGGCGGATTGAGGAACAAAATGCCTTTCATTTCCAAAAGTAAAACCGCCAAACTGATGACCAATCGCTAACCTTCAATCCTGTTAAGGTTAAATACAAAATCGTTAAAAACGAACACATGAAAATACAGGTTTTTCAGGTCGACGCCTTTGCTTCCGAGCTATTTGAAGGAAATCCGGCTGCCGTATGTCCGCTGGAAGAATGGCCCGAAGACGAAGTCCTTCAGAATATTGCCATGGAGAACAACTTATCCGAAACAGCCTTCTTTGTGCGCAATCTCCACGATTACGAACTCCGGTGGTTTACACCCAAGGTGGAAGTGGCCCTTTGCGGACACGCAACGTTGGCTACAGCACATGTCCTTTTTCATCATTTAGGAAGTACCAAAAATCCGCTCATCTTCAAAACCCGTAAAAGCGGTGAATTGCAGGTGAAAAAAGACAAAGGCTTATTAACGCTGAATTTTCCGGCTGATAAGCTGGAACCGGCCCTTCCTCCCAAAGGATTGATTGAAGCATTGGGCAAGAAGCCGGAAGAAATCTGGAAAGGGAAAACTGATTACCTGCTATATTATCCCGCCCAGGAAGACATTGAAGAAATGGCTCCGGACTTTTTCCGTCTGGCCAACGTCGAAGCGCGAGGCGTGATTGTTACAGCTCCGGGCTATGAAAGCGATTTTGTTTCCCGGTTTTTTGCTCCCGCCGTTGGGGTCAATGAGGATCCGGTAACCGGCTCTGCGCATACCTCGTTAACTCCATTTTGGGCGCACCGGATGAATCAGTTGGAATTTGACGCCCTCCAACTGAGTGCGCGTGGCGGAAAACTTCGGTGTCATCTTTCCGGAGACCGCGTTCTGATTTCCGGCCAGGCTAAAACATTCCTCGAAGGAACCATCACATTGTAAAAACAGAACACGATTCAAACTACTATACAAAAACACACGTTATGAAGATTTTTTCAAGCAATCTTACCAGGATAACACTGGTAATGTTGGTCTTTTTGTCTTTTTCGTTACAGGGGAAGGCACAGATAACGATGCCGCGGATATTCAACTGTGACATGGTGCTTCAGGAAGGCATGAAAGTTCCCGTTTGGGGCTGGGCCTCGCCTCACGAAAAAGTGACTGTTTCCATCGACGGGAATACTGTTAAAACCAGGGCGGACAACGACGGAAAATGGCAACTAAAGCTACCCGAAATGAATGCTGGTGGTCCTTACTCCATGAAAATAAAAGGGAATAACACCATTGTTTTCGAAAATATTATGGTCGGTGAAGTCTGGGTATGTTCAGGACAATCCAACATGGAGTTTCCGGTCGATAGCATCGACCAAAGCTATCGTGGAGTCAATAACTATCGAAAGGAAATGGCAGATGCAGACAACTATCCCGAAATAAGGCTTTTCACGGTTCCCCGAAAAATTGCCCAAACGCCACAAAAGGACATGGATGATGGAGAATGGCTCGAGTGTTCGTCAGCAACCGTAGGAGACTTTTCGGCAGTTGGTTATTTCTTTGCCCGCGATTTATACAAAAAGCTGGGCGTGCCTATTGGAATGATTTGTTCATCATGGGGAGGAACGGTAGCTGAATCATGGACCAGTCCCGAAACGATGGCAAATGATTCTGATTTTGCTCCAATGCTGGCTGCATTGCGAAAACTGGATCTGAAAAAATACAAGGAAAGCAAAGAAGCTGCAATCAAAGCGAAACTGGGCGATTTACCCACCGTTGATAAAGGTTTGGTTGACGGAAAAGCAATTTGGGCTGCAACAGATTTCGACGATTCGGCGTGGAAGTCGATGCAACTCCCCGGATTATGGGAAAGTCGTGGCTATGAATCAATCGATGGCATTGCCTGGTTCCGGAAAACCGTCGAGATATCGCCCGAAGATGCCGGCAAACCGGCGAAGTTGAACCTTCAGAAGATTGATGATTCGGACCAAACCTGGGTAAACGGAATCCCGGTAGGCAAAACCATGAATGCATATGACAAAAACAGGCATTATGATATTCCGAAAGGATTGCTAAGAACTGGTAAAAATGTCATCACGGTACGGGTAGAAGATACCGGAGGCGGCGGTGGAATATATGGCAGCGCGAACCAGTTGAACCTGCAGATTGACGGCAAAAACATTCCACTGGCAGGCGACTGGAAATTTAAGTTTGGTAAGATAGATACCAACGCGATATCTCTGGGACCGAATGACTATCCTACGTTGTTGTATAATGGAATGGTCAGTCCGATAATAGGCTACGGAATAAAAGGAGTTATCTGGTATCAGGGAGAATCGAACGCCGACCGACCGACCCAGTATCAGCGTATTTTTCCGAACCTAATCAAAGACTGGCGCATGCACTGGAACGAAGGCGATTTTCCATTCCTTTTCGTTCAGCTGGCTAATTACATGGCTCCGGCTAAACAACCCGGTGATAGCAACTGGGCGCGTTTGCGCGAAGCTCAAACCAAAACGCTGGCGTTACCCAATACCGGAATGGCTGTAGCTATTGATATAGGTGAAGGAGGAAATATTCATCCTAAGAACAAACAATCCGTCGGTTACCGACTTTCGTTGCCGGCACTCAAAATCGCTTATAACAAAGACCTGGTATATTCGGGACCAATGTATGACCACATGGATATCGATAAATCAAGAGTTTTCCTCACATTCAATCATGTGGGCGACGGACTCAAGGTTCGCGATAAATATGGCTATCTGAAGGGCTTTGCGGTAGCCGGTGCCGATAAGAAATTCCACTGGGCAAAAGCGGTTGTAGTCAATCCAACCACGGTTGTTGTCTTTAGTTCTGAAGTGAAGAACCCGGTGGCTGTTCGTTACGGGTGGGCGGACAATCCGGATGATGTCAATCTGTATAACAGCGCAGATCTGCCGGCTTCGCCCTTCCGGACCGATAACTGGTAAGTCGGAAGAAAACGATATAAAAAACAGGCTCACAAATTGATATGTGAGCCTGTTTTCTTTGTTTCGTATCGTTAAGGTTCCAGCAGGTACGGCCACTGCATACCGGCCAACATCGCTTTCTCCCATATTTTATAGGGTTTCCCCGACATAGATATGCCATATTCGGCTACGGCCTGCGGAAAGGTTACTCCCTTTCTAAAAAGCCAAAACAAATGACTGTCGAATAAACTTCCGGGTGTTATTTTCTGATTCATGGTAACAGCGACATCGAATAAATCATTCTTAATCAATGCCTCTGATACAGGCAGGTTTTTATCCTTGTGCAACAAAGGTTCCTGAGCCTGAAGACCTTTTAATACCCTATAAAAAAGACGATAATTCTCGAATTGAATTTTATAGTGATGTTCCTTCTTTGTCTTCTCCCTTATAAACTTAAAGATAATAAATTCACGTTTTACCATGAATTGCCCCGAAGTTATCTGAATCATTTCAGGTACAGTAATTCCGTAATTATATAAGAGAAACAGTATTAACCGTTGCCGATCGGTCGTACTTCTGTTCATAAAATTACGTACATCATCCGGCGAAAAAAACTCATCCATAAATTATGAATTTTTCGAAATACGTTAACTATCCACACAAATTTTACACATGCATAAGTAAAGGCCAGTGTTATTTCAGGAACGTGATAGCTTTCAGTAAAAATTAAACCCCTATTTTAAGTAGCATTCCCCAAAAAACAGATAGACCTAAACGGTAATCCATATCACAAAAATACATATTTTTTCAGAGATTCAAATACCAGTGATATATATTCTTACACATCTTATCAACACTCTTCATTTGAAGTGAAGAACAAAAGAAAAACGTCGGCTATCGGCACAACTATTTCGTTGCTATTTCTCTATATTTTCCGGCTATTTCAGCTATTTATTCAAGAATTCGTTTCCATTGTAATTCCAACCCAAAACAGAAGACATCACAGGAACCAAGAATGCAGCCGTTTTTTTCTGTCCCGAATAGTTGGGATGAGAGTCCGCCCCCAGATCGTGTCCGGGAATCATTAAGTAGGTAGGCACGCCAACAAAATAAACGTTATCCACCTGGTGAACCTGACGAAATGCTTCAACCATCTCTTTCACGTAAGAATAACAGGGCTCATCAATCATAGGGCCAACAATGCAAAACACCGGCACTCCCGGATAATTCTTTTGCACCCGCAAAATCAGGTTTTCATAACCTCTCTGAAATACGGCCTTATCGGGAAAAGGATGAGTAGAAAAATCATTGGTACCCAAATTAATCACCACGGCATCAGGTATCCAATTCGAAAAATTCCATTTAGGCTGCTCCTTCATATCGTACACCTGGTCATACTTTGACGGCATGGGCTCCGGCGAAGTTTTCTCTTTATAGCCATAATTCCTTACTACTCCGTATCCCGAATGAGACACCAGGTGGTAGTCCGCATCAAAAGCACGAGCCGTAATTGGCGCATAACTTTTGTAGCTATTCTCGGTCTCCGGCTTGAAGTGAGCATTCTTCGATTTCCCTTCCACCCCATAACCACAGGTAATCGAGTTACCGATAAATTGGATTTTGTGTTTGGGTGCATTCGGCCAGGGAGAAATAGCAGCTCCCTTATCCAGAAAAATTCCACTAAAAGTGGCGGTTCCCTGCTCTCCTTCAGTCCTTTTAACTATCTCTACCTTATGTAGTTTATTTTTGAGATTATCGGCAATCACCAAAATTGTATCACCGGTTACCTTCATCACCTTTGCGGGAAGATTATCAACCATTACCTCAAAATAATCGTGCCGGGTGTCACTCATTTTCACTGTACATGATTTTCCGGTAAACTGAAACTGAATATAGACTCCGGGCCAGTCGAAACGAGGATTTTCCTTATCGGAGAAATCAATCCGCCCTACATACCGAATAGCCGGATTGGCCGCGTCGATGAACTGCTTTCCCGATTGTCCGGCAAAGGCCTTGAAATGAAACAGTAGTGCAATAATGAAAACGAGCGAGAGTTGCGCTTTCCGAAAATTCATAGGATAAGTTTTACGTGTTGAATGGCTAAAAATAGCGATTCTTCGCCGCTCACAGGCTCTTTTAACAAGAATTATGAAATCAGAAGGTCGTTATCCTTCCTGGAAAGGACTCATTCAGGAATTGTTACTTTCTCTCCCAGAAAATGAGGTTGGGCACCGGTCAACAGATCGAAATATCCCCGAATTCTCGCACCAGCTTCGCGAAGATGAACCTTCCAGGCCGGTATCCCGGAAACTTCGCGAGCATTGTAGCCAATGGCATCAATCCCCTTCAAACGTGCAATAAACACAGCCCGTTCGTTGTGAAAAGGCTGGCTAATGATTGTAAATTTCTGCTGTCCAAAAATCTCGCGACAGCGGATCACTGAATCAAACGTTCGAAAACCGGCATAATCTAAATAAATCCGATCAGCCGGCACACCTGCATCCACCAAATCTTTTTGCATGGTTACCGGCTCATTATAATTCCGGTAACGGTTATCGCCACTCACAATCAGGTAGCGAACCTTCTTGCTTTTATACAAACGAACAGCTGCTTCAATCCGGTAGCGGTAAAATAGGTTTTCAGTTCCCTCGGAGACGTACTTGCTCGTCCCCAGAACCAGTCCACATTTATTCTCGGGAATTTCGGTAAGCGACTGGTAAAGATATGGACGAGAATAAACGGACACAATGAGATAACCCGTGAGCAACAGAACAAACCCCGCCAATATACTCCCGATTATCCATTTGCTCACCTTTTTCCGCCACCAACGTCTCATCATAAATTCTTTCGGTTAAAACCGAAGAGTAAAAATAGTTTCTACCTCAGGTTCCGAATGCACAGTTAACGTTCCACCGTGGAGTCTCAGAATCTGTCTCGACAAACTTAAACCAATACCGCTACCCTTCGGTTTCGTGGTGAAGAAAGGTACAAAAATTTTGTCCAACACATCAGGCAAAATTCCCTGTCCGTTATCGGAAATCTGTATCAAGATTCGGCCTCGCTGATCGAGCGATGACTTCATTGAAAGCTTTGGATTATTCGTTTTATCCAGTGCCTGAATGGAATTCCGGATGAGGTTGATGATAACCTGTTCGATAAGTTGCTCGTCTGCCGAAAGCTCGAGATTAGGAGGCTCAACAGAGATATCACAGGTAATCCCTTTTCGGTGAATTTCCTCTTTCATCAGGGATGAAATCGTGTCGAACAACTTCTGAACCTGGAATATCGTATAATTGGGTTTGGGAATCCGGGTCAAATTCCGGTACGATTCCACAAAGTGAAGCAATCCGGTACTTCGCTTGTGAATCGTTTTCAAAGCCATTTCAACCTCCTCGACAACTTCGGCCTCGCCTTCATCGGAGAAAATATTATCATACCGCTCTCGCACATCTTTAATCAGGTAATCAAGCGTTTGCGTCAACGAAGCAATTGGAGTGATGGAGTTCATAATTTCGTGTGTCAGCACCCTGATGAGTTTCTGCCAACTCTCCATCTCCTTCTCCTCCAGCTCGCTTTGAATATCTTTGATGGAAACCAAACGAATATTCTTATCAGCGACCTTGAACTCGGTAGCATAAATTGCCAGCTGTAAAATTTCGTCCTTCTCCCGTATCTTAACCAGAATATTCTCTCCGTTGCTGATGTTCATCAAACCGTTCTTCAACTCCGGCGAAACCGCTTCCAGTTCCTTCAGATTTTTCAGTTGCGAAAGCTGAAACAGTTTCTTCGTGGCATTATTTATAAGCTCTACCTCACCATTCTGTCGATAGGCAATTAAGCCGATCCCGATGTGCTCAACCACCGTCCGCAAGTAGAAATAGTTTTGTTCCCTTTCTTCCCTCACTTTACGGAAATCGCTGATAACCTGGTTAAACGATTCGCTTAACCGGGCGAACGACTTACCGGCACCGGAAATCTCATACGTCCTGGAAAAATCGGAATAACGGAGCGATTCGAGGAAATTGGTAAGCAATGTGTTAGTCGTTTCGACAAATGATATCAGCGAATAAACTTCATATATCAACACGGCCAACACCAACAGACTCGTTAGATAATAGTCCGTCAACAGAAAGAGAACCACCATCAGCACAATAGTAGCAATCAGGGCCAAAACCCTTAACACAACAGAAAGCCGAAAATTTCTAGAGCCCATATTTTTCAAGTCTGCGGTAAAGTGAGGTTCTTGTTAGTCCAAGCTCCGAAGCAGCCTTGGATATATTACCATGATGCATCTTCATCACCTTCAGAATAACCGTTTTTTCCACCTCATCGAGGTTATAATTTTCGAGGTCAAGTCCCTCGCTGGATTGTGAAACCGTACGCAACTGAAGATCGTCGGCACTAATCCACTCGCCTTCACTCATGATGACTGCCCTTTCAACCACATGCTGAAGCTCCCTGACGTTTCCCGGCCATTTATATTCTTCGAGCCGTTGCATCGCATCCTTCGTTATGCCGCGAACAGCTTTTTTATATTTTCGGGCATACACCGCAAAAAAGTGATTGGCCAGTAAGGGGATATCGCCTTCACGTTCCCGCAATGGTGGCAAATCAACTTCCACTGTGTTGATCCGATACAGTAAATCTTGCCGAAATTTGCCTTCAGCGATCATCTGGGGCAGGTTCATATTTGTCGCACAAATCAACCGGACATCAATTGGCTTGGGTTTGTTCGAACCTACACGTAAAACTTCTCTTCGTTCCAAAACCGTCAGTAATTTAGCCTGCAAGGGAAGCGACAGGTTACCAATCTCATCCAGAAACAAGGTTCCACCAGAAGCGATTTCGAATCGTCCCGGCCGATCGACTTTAGCATCAGTAAACGAGCCTTTCACGTGTCCAAAAAGTTCACTTTCGAATAGTGTTTCACTAATGGCTCCCAAATCGACACTAATAAACGTCTCGTCCTTCCGAAGGGAATTAGCATGTAAAGCTCGGGCAACCAACTCTTTCCCCGTACCGTTTTCACCGAGAATCAAAACGCTGGCATCCGTTCCAGCCACTTTGCTAATCGAATCGTACACATCCTGCATCTCGGGGGATTTACCGACAAAATCGGCGAAAGATTTGTTCATCACCCGGTTGATGGCCTGCTGCCGAATGCGCAGCTGAGCCAGCTCTCTCTTAGATTTACAAAGGTTTAGGGCTGAATTGATAGTCGCCAGAAGCTTCTCATTTTGCCAGGGTTTCAGAATAAAATCGGTGGCACCTTCCTTTATTGCCCGAACACTCTTCTCGACATCACCATAAGCCGTGATGAAAAGAACAACTGCCGATGGATCGATTTCAAGTATTTTCTGCAACCAGAAAAACCCCTCCTGCCCACTGATAGCATCCTTGGTGAAGTTCATATCGAGCAGAATGACATCGAACTCTTCTTTTTTTAGTAAAACCGGAATATTTCCCGGATCGCTTTCAGTAGTTACCTTTTCTACATGCTGTCGCAGAAGAAGGCGGAGAGAAAACAAAATATCCTCATTGTCGTCTACAACGAGAATCTTCCCAAATTTTTCCATAGGTAGTTTTTTACAGGCATTTACAAGTATTAAGCCACAATTCCGTGCACTCCGTACAGGCCGGCTATTTCTTATTCCTAATCGAGTAACTATCAATACATACTCGGTAAATGCAATTTACTAAAATAAATTTTCTGTACTTTCAGGAACTGAAATAAATGTACGAATTCGAACACAAACTGTACGCATTCGGACATAAAAATTAAAAGATAAAATTATATTTGCCTGATTATATGACTATTGCAAGTTGGCACAATTCATGGTTGCATTTGTCATAAAAGGATAAAAGCATTCGAACTACATAACTTATGATAAATTTACAAGATATCTCTAAGGTTTTCACAACAAGAGAAGTGGAAACCAGAGCATTAACCAATATAAACCTAACAATAGATGAAGGAGAATTTGTCAGTGTAATGGGACCTTCCGGCTGCGGAAAAACAACCTTGCTGAACATTATGGGCCTGATTGAAACTCCCAGCTCCGGCACCTATTATTTTGACAACCGGATCGTTTCGAGCTTAAGTGAACGTCAACGAACCGATATCCGAAAAGAAAGTTTCTCGTACGTTTTTCAGAGCTTTAATTTGATTGACGAATTAACCGTCCGGGAAAACATTGAATTACCACTGATTTACCAGAAAATACATTCGACCGAACGCAAGAAGAGAGTAGACAATTTACTTGACCGTTTCAACCTGGGGCACCGCTCCGATTATTTTCCCCAGCAACTCTCGGGAGGTCAACAGCAAAGGGTTGCCGTAGCCAGAGCGATCGTGAGCCGGCCGCGCATTATTTTAGCTGATGAGCCAACCGGAAATCTGGATAGTACGCATGGCGAAGAAATCATGCGACTATTAACCAGCTTAAATGAGGAAGGAACCACCATTGTAATGGTCACCCACTCAAAAATGCATGCACAACGGGCACAACGTATCATCCACCTGTTCGACGGACACGTTGTTACCGAAAATTTCACCATGCCAACCGGAATTTAATCGTCGCAATATCATGATGACCAAAAACTATATAAAGCTGGCGATCCGGAACCTCCGCCGAAACAAGGATTACTTTTTTATTAATGTTTTCGGATTGGCGATCGGTATGGCCTGTGCTATACTGGTAATGCTTCATGTATGGACCCAAACCCACTTCGATGATTTTCATCCGGATGACAGCCGGTTGTATCGGGCCACTATCGAATCGAAAATGGGAAGTATCGGAACCAACTTTGCGGTTACCCCTCCCCGATTTGCTTTTGGTTTGAAGAAACGCGTTCCCGAGATTGAACAGGCGTGTCGCATATACAAAAGCGAACGTAAAATTCTGCTGAAAACAAAGAATGACGAAGTTTTGGATGCACCGTCACTCCTTTTTGTCGATTCCACGTTTTTCGACATGTTCGGGTTTAAGCTTCTGCAAGGGAATCCTGCCACCTGCCTGTCGAAAGAAAAAAGCATCGTTATTACCGAGTCGATGGCGAAAACCTATTTCCCGGAAGGAGCCATAGGAAAGAAGATTATCTCGGAGAACGATACCAAATGGACAATTACCGGTGTGGTTGAAGATTGTCCGTATAACACGCAAATTCAATACAGTGCATTAGCCTCGCTTCCTACACTGGAGTTACCCAACAACTCCTGGCTATCGAGCTTTCTCTACACCTACTACCGCTTTAAGCCGGGAGTAGATATGGACAAACCGGCTCCGCCCAATGCCATTGGCGGCATTACCGATATTGAATATAAATTGCTGCAGGCATACCTTAAAGCCGCGACACCGGAAATTGAGCGAACTACCAAGATGACTCCCCAGGAATTCCATGACATGGGGAATAATTTCATTATCAAACTACAACAAATTAGGAGAATTCATCTTTTCTCACATCTCAACTACGAGATGTCGAAGAATGCCAATATTGAAACGCTGATCGTTCTTGGAGCCATCTCGCTGTTAATTATCCTCATTGCTGCCATCAACTACGCTAACCTGTCTACCGCAAGATTGGCCGGAAGAACCCGTGAAATCGGAATCCGCAAATTGTTAGGCTCACACCGGAGGGATATGGCCCGCCAGTTTTTAGCTGAGTCGATTACCATCAGTTTTATTTCGCTATTCCTTGCCCTGGTCATTGTTGAACTGGCTTTTCCACAGCTTGAAGAGATGTATCAGTTTTCGAGCCCGTCACTATCGCAGTCATTGCTCAAACTATCCCCGATAATTTTCGGAATTGCTTTAATTACGGGAATCATTGCTGGGTTGTATCCTGCTTTTTATGTTACCCGCTTCACCCCGGCCACCATTTTGCAGAATCAGAAAAAACTGGGTCCACGCGCCAAAGGTTTGCGAGGCGTATTAGTGATTCTTCAGTTCCTGTTTTCCATTGTGATCATCTATTCAACATCGACCATCTACCGACAACTGAATTACATTCAGTCCAAAAGCATTGGCTTCGACAAGAATAACTTGCTCGTTTTGGACAATTCAACCGGCTTGGGAGACAATCGTGACGCATTCGCTGAGCGAATAAAAGCTCTTCCGCGCGTTACGGATCTGTCCTATTCAAGTGCTGTTCCGGGTCAGCTAATTGATATGTATACCTTTCATAAAATGAATGATTCGACCAACCAGAACTATCTTCTGCAGGTAAACTGGGCGGACAATCATTTTCTCAAGACTTATGGTATGCACTTCATCGATTCGACTAAAGCAATACCGGGCGAATCGACCGAACCAAAGCATTTGTTCAGCCAGTTAAACGATTCAACGGCTCAAGCAGGTAGTGAAACAAAACCAATCGCTGTAATTCTCAATGAAAAAGCGGCGCAATACATGGGACTTAAAGACCCGGTTGGTAAGCATCTTCTCCGTTTGCTTCAAAATGGCGACCAGGTTGAGTATACAGTAAAAGGAGTCGTTCGTAATTTTCATTTCGAATCATTTCACGAAGAAGTGCAACCGCTGATTTTTCTACCGGAAGTTCCGCGTTTCAGCAGGTTCACCTCCATACGTTTTAAATCTCCGCCTTCCGATAAAGATATTGCAGAAGTAAAAAAAATATGGGAAGAGGAAAATCCAACCACCTTGTTTAGTGAGTTTTCCATGTCGGACAACTTGCAAAAACAGTATACCGAAGAACGCTCGACGGGTGAAGTAGCCGTAGCATTTTCATTCTTTGCCATATTCATTGCCTGCATGGGGTTATACTCGCTCATGGCATTGATAACGGTATACCGGACCAAAGAGATTGGCATCAGAAAAGTGTTGGGCGCCGGTACACGGGAGTTGGTCTTCCTGCTATCGAAAGAAACACTGCAATTGGTCGTATTAGCCAGTTTGCTGGCACTGCCGCTCGCGTACCAAATATCCAGGTTATGGCTATCGAGATTTGCCTACCAGGTCAATCTCAGCATTACCAATTACCTGTTTGTTTCGGCAGCTGTCTTCGCGATAGCTATATTTACTGTCTATCGTCAATTGTGGAGAACAATTAACGCCGACCCGGCCGAATCACTTCGATACGAATAGAAATATCTGGAACTAAAATAATCAGGGGAGGAAATCAACCGATTACCTCCCCTTTGCTGTTTATTACAGGAGCCGTCCAGACTCAATTTCACACACACTCCATTAACAACAGCAATACGACCTAATCTATAACCTCATAATTTTACCCGCTATAACGCAGCTTATTTTTGAAAATGCTCCTTTTTGCAATTCGTTATATTTAATAGACAGGCAACGCTAACTTTCCCCCTAAGCAGCCATAGGCTTGCCACTAACCAATCCGACCTATCATTTTGACATAATCCCATCAGATGCTGTCTGATACGAAGCCAGTCTCTCAACATAAATCAAAATTTTGTTCGGATTCGCACAAGTGAACGAACCAATTCGTTCACTTTTTTGACTTCATTAAACATCAAAGACAATCATAAAACACTGAAATACTAGTAATTACATATTGTGGCACACATCATGCTTTAGGGTAGGTGATTAACCATCTTAATGAGGAGGGCCATAAAATGAAAGCAAAAGTATTAACCGCACAAGTGAACTACCAACTGGCAACAGTCCTTTTGGCAGTTCTTCTGAGCCTGACATTCGTCTTTCGGGCTTATTCACAAAGTTCAGATGAACAACTGGCTTTGAATGAAAACGCAACCTATTCAGCCGCAATCGAGGCATACGAAAATGATCTTCAGTTGAACACGAATACTTCGGAAGCAGAAGAAAATTTCGGGCGGACTGTCGTCTTTAACCGCTTCGAAACCGACAACGAACTGGACATCGAATTGTGGATGTACTGTGATTACTACTGGACAGGTGTACCATGTGAAGCATTACTTAACCCTTCAGTAATTGAGGAAGAACCTCTAAAGGTTGAAGAGTGGATGCACGACAATCATTACTGGAGTGGCAAATAAACATCCGATGTGCCCTCTCCTGTAATTCAATATACCCCAAACCCGGAATAACCTTCCGGGTTTTTTGTTGCTCATAGGTTTTTACCTTCGCCAGAAGAACCTCTTTCTGAGTCACTCTTTCTCAAAAAGTCTTCTTAACAATCAATTATGGCACACTTTATGTAATAAACCAGGTGCAGAGTTTAAGGAAAATGATTTTCAAGATATTTTAAAAAGATTGGTTTTGAATTTGATTACAGCACCAGTTATTGAGTAATTGTATTGAAAGAGTGCCCGTTTTTTTTCGGGCACTCTTTTTTTACACTTAAAAGGCTATCGTCCCAGAGCTCCAGATCTGATTCCCACATTTTACCAGCAAAATCAACTGTCCCATCCACCGAAAAAATTCACTCCCAAATGTTCGGAATCGTACACAGTGTGTTCTAATTCGTTCAAAATGATACAAGTCGGAAGCAAACAAGAAGCCCAGTTACTTTCTATATATGAGCAACTTACACTTTTTGGCACACAAACTGTGATAACAGAGGCAAACGGACAAAAAACAAGTAAAAAAAATAAAGTCATGAAAGCACAAGCATTAAAATCAACAAAAAGGGTCATCGCTACCATCATGATAGTTTTAACAGTAGGTTTAACCAGTATTGCAAATGCTCAGGGAATTTCGGCATTCATCGCCATGCTCTCACCTGCGGCCAGTATCGCCAACACTTCTCTGGAAGCACTTTCGGACATGAACGTTACAGCTGAAGTCGATAATTCACTGGAAGTAGAAAACTGGATGAGCAACGACAACTACTGGACCGGCAGCGAACAAGACAACCAGTTGAATATAGAAGATTGGATGAGCAATGAAAACTACTGGGGAGTTAACGAAAACGAGAATGTATCGGACAGCCCGCTGACCATCCAAAACTGGATGACCTCCAACAGCTACTGGATGGGACCTGAAAAAGAATCAGACCAGAAACTGGCAATGGAAAACTGGATGACATCGAATGAATACTGGGGAGTAAAATAAATAATTTTCAATACAGAGGTTTTAGATTAAGTATACAGCACAAGTGAGTTAGTTTTTCGATTTTCTTCAAAAAAGCCCGGCAATCATGTCGGGTTTTCTTTTTCTAAAAAAAGAAAAGGTTGCAGACATCAAGCCCGCAACCTCTTTATATTTTTCAGCACTTCTTCTTAAAGTCCCAGCTTTTCCCTAATTGCTTTCGGAATAGCATTTTTATTTACCATGATACAAGTGGTCTTGTAACGAACGTAAGGTTTCGAAGCATAGAAGTATCCGTCCCATGCGTTATAGTCACCCCACGAATTTTTCACTTTGTAGTACATGGTACCGTTCTGGTCTTTAGCCAAACCGATAATATGCATTCCGTGATCGTCGGTTGTTTGCCAATCGTCGAATGCTTCCTGCCGCATTTCCTGGGTAATGTGCTTCTCTTTTCCGGGTTTGTCCAGTTTGTAGAGTTGCTCGTTTTTCTCTTTTGCAGTCAGTTTCTCCCACTTTGAAAGCTCCGTGTTTGTCATATCCTTCACGTCCGCATCCGGAACAACTGCCACTCCTTTTTTCGAAGTAGAAAATCCTTTTTCGCTCACATCAGCAGCCCAGGCAACGGTATAACCGCTATTCAACGAATTGTCGATAATTTTCATCATCTCGTCCAGCGGAACATTGTACACTTCGTCCCACTCCCAGTTATCAGGCACTTCGAGCTTGAACTTAGAGTAGAAAGGATGATGTGTAAACGATGTAATCTCGACATAATCATCAGGATTCAAACCGCAATATTCGTTGGCAAAAGTCTTCGGAGTATATTCTTTCCCTTTGTATTCAAATTTTGTCGGCAAGTCACCAAGATACGCATCCAGCGTTCCGGTTACTGATTCTTCCCACGCAGTAGAAAGCTTCTTGTTTTTGTTTTCAATCACTGCGTCAACAATGCCTTTCAAAACGTCGTCCATCTCGCCATGAACGTGCTTCTTCTCTCCGTAGTTAAGACCGGTGTATACATCTTCCGGAACAATACCGTAATTCTTCAGCACGTAGGTCACATCGTGGAAAGCACCACCGGGACCGAAATTCAGATTTCCGTGCAAACGTACGGTCTTAATTGCCTTGTCGATATAGCAATGGTAAACCACGAACATTTCCGAAAGATTAACCTTCGGCTTGCCCATACGCAACATTTCCGACTCGAGAAAAGAGAGTCCACTAAATGCCCAGCAGGTTCCCGAACGATATTGGTCTTTAACCGAAGTATGGGGTAACTCTTTGACGGTCGTAAAATGATAGCCTTCTTCTTTGCTACTCTTCTCCTTGTCCTGTGCCGACACATTCCATGTAAATGCTAATAATCCAGCCAGGAGCATAAAAAACTTAAAACGATTCATTAGAGATATTTAATTTATATGTTAACTACAATTAACTCATAGCCAACGAAAATATGAAAATATTTAACGGCAACAAACGACTAAGATCACAATAGGTTAACGGGAAATTAACGAAAAAGGTATTCTCGTGTTTCAAATACACTTATTACCTGTCACTTACTATTCTTCCGAAAAAGCACTTTGTAAAAATCAGTCACCATTAAAAGCAGCAAAAACAAATAGATAAAATCTTCCAGCGGAATCGTCATAAAACGAATGCCGATATTATCGGACGGGTTGTACCGAACCACCGGAAGGCTGGTGAGGATTCCGTTCACAATCGAGAATGGAATTAAGGCAATCAGGTAGGCAATCAGAAAGTGGGCCAGCCAATTGATACGACGTCTGAAAATGAGAATCATAACGAGGTAAGAAGCGGTCAGAAGCGACACAATGAAAGTGTAGTACCGATTTCGAAAATAAAGTGAGAAAACCAACAACAGGCCAGCTAGGACGATCAAGACCGCTTTATTTACATATTTTGACCGAAATTCCGCTTCCGGGAAATAAAAAACAATTACATCAAAAATAAAAAGACAGCTGAACGGGATAATCAGGAAAAAAAGCCACTCTTCCACCGGAAGGTGCCAAATCTGCCATCCAACAATGTACTTTTCATTGAACCCCCAGATAGCGGCCTGGGTAAAAATGATATCCCACAAGATGAATAAGACCGCTGCCCGCAAGATGGCAGGAAACAGAAATTTCCAACGCTTATAGTAATGCACCTTCTTGTCGAAACTAAGCAATAACGGCCCGAGAAGGCTCAGGAATAAAAGAATAAAATATGTATACTTTCCGGTAGCCATTTAATTAAATAATCAAACCAAAAGCATGACGGGCATACGCCGTAAAAAGCAATGTCATTTTTCGAAATCCCGGAACACGTAGCCGCGCTTTCAGGATATGATTTGGTTTGGTATGTTTAATTTTTTCGAATAATTTACGATAATACAAATAGGCAAGATAAACTCCAAGACGAACGTCGCGGTGTAGCCTGATGATTCCCTGAAAAGCCTCTTTAAAATCAGCTTCAATATCCTCCTCTATTTTTCGCTTGGCTTCCTCATCGAAACATGAAAAGTTGATATCTTGAAAATAAAGGCGTCCTTTCCCCTGGTAATCATCTTTGATGTCGCGCAGGAAATTCACTTTCTGAAAAACCTCTCCCAACTTTCTCGCCGGATAGACTAATTCCTGGTAAGTCTTGTCGTCATCCGGATAGAAAACCCGCAAACACATTAATCCAACCACTTCGGCCGAGCCATAAATGTATGTCTTGAGACGCTTTTCATCGTACACATCAAAATCCAGATCCATCTCCATGCTGTCGAGGAAAGCGTCGATGAGCTGATGAGCAATATGATATTTGTTTACCACATACTGGAAACTGTTCAGCACCGGGTTCATACTGATGCCCCGCTCAATTGCCTCGTAGGTTTGCTTCCGGAACTCCTGCAAAAGCTCCCGCTGCTGATACTCGAAGAAGGTATCGACAATCTCATCCGCAAAACGGACATAACCATAAATGGAGTAAATCGCATCACGGTAACGGGGTTTCAACATCAAAATCCCCAGCGAGAACGATGTGCTGTAGTTACGGGTGGTAACACGACTACAGTCAATGCTGGTTTTCAGATACAAGTCCATAAGCCTGGTTTATTCGTTCAGTAACTAACCGGGAGCTGATAACCGTCATTGGCAAACCCGTACCGGGCGTGGTCGAAGCTCCAACATAAAATACATTGCGGAAATATTCATCGAAATTTCGGGGACGTAATCCCCCAACCTGCATCAGGTTATGTCCCAATCCCAATCCGCTTCCGCGGAATAACCGGAACTTCGACTCCCATTCGACAGGTGAGAAAACCGTTCGCGAGACAATGCGCTCCCTCAAATTCGTTCCGGTCCGTTCGGAAAAGTCATCGATAATCCGATCGGCAATTTCTTCGGCATCGTCCCAGGAGGGCTTATATCTCCTATCGGGAACAGGACAAAGGATAAAAACACTTTCGTGCCCTTCCGGAGCATAATCCGGATTATGCATCGAAGGAATATTGACGTAATAATACGGCTGATCGAGGCTCACTTTGTTTTCAAAAATTCCCCCTGCATATTCCTCAAAGTTCTTTCTCAGAAAATAGTTATGGTGATACATGTCATCCAGCTTCCCTTTGATTCCGAGGTAAATCGTCAACGGGGCCATGGTCCAGTTCATCTTATCCAGCTTGGCTTCAGAATAAGCCGGTCGTTTCAAAACTGCTCCACGGAACCAGGCTGCGTCAGCGTTTATCACATAGGCATCGGCATTCCAAACCTTTCCTTCACCGTCTACCAAACCGGTTATCTTTTTACCATCCGCCTGGTAGTCGACAATCTCGGTATCGAAGGCGAACTGAACGCCTCTCTTCTTCAGTTCATCCATCAGCGTAGTGACAATTTTGTACATGCCACCTTCCACGTTGTAATAGCCGTCGTGTTCCATTTCGGTATATGACAGCAGAGTGAAAACCGCCGGTGTATTAAACGGCGTATTTCCCAGGAAGAAGCCAACCAACGAAAAAATCACTTTTACTTCGAACGAGGTAAAATGACGTTCCAGCTCTTTCCACATCGTTCGAAACAATTTCGGCGCATGCTTCAGCGGAACCCGCGTTAATTGCAACGCGTACTGTAAAATCGAATCAAAATTTCGTCGAATGATCACCTGTTCGGTATCGTGAAACAAGCGGCCCGTTTCATCCAAAAAACGGCGCATCTTCAATTCAAAATCAGGTTCTACATCCCGGAATTCATTAGCCAGCAGGCTCAGATTCTTGTAAATTAAGCGTGGTTTATTTTCGTCAGCAAAATGAACAGCATATAATGGATCTAACTCTACAAAACGGAAGGGCATCTCCAACCCGCAATAATCCATGAGTTCGCGAAACTCGTAACTCATGCTGAAAAAGGTCGGCCCCAGGTCCCAGGAAAAACCATCCTTCTGTAAAAGATTTAACCGGCCTCCGGCCTGGTTATTCTTCTCTACCACCATCACCCGATACCCGTCAGACGACAGACGGAGTGCGGTAGACAAGCCTCCAAGACCGGCACCAACAACTATAACTGATTTTTCCATTCGTCAATAGATTAGAAAGATTCTTGCTTTATAAATCATTAAATTGAGTCCTTAAAAACAGTAAGAAATCAAAATATTGTTTAATTTTTTATTCTCAAAGTTAAACAAAATTGTTTTCCTTTGGTTCAAAGGGCAATGGTTATTTTCATTAAAATGTTAGAAATTCTATTTAGTCAGGCTGCAAGTATGTCAAGGACAACAGCTTAAATTATGTATAATTTACACAAATAAAAAGATAATCACCACATAATTCGCATGAAAAAGGTAGTCGTCATCGGAGCAGGAATAGGAGGATTGGCATCAGCAATTCGTTTGGCAGCGAAAAATCACCAAGTCACTGTTATTGAGCAGGAATCACAACCCGGCGGAAAGATGTCCGAAATCCGGGCCGGAGATTTTCGTTTCGACACGGGGCCGTCGTTGTTAACCTTACCTCACCTGGTAGAAGAGCTATTTGAGCTGCTGGGCGAAAAAGCCGAAGACTATCTTTCCATTCAAAGACTGGAAGAATCGTGCCGCTATTTTTATCCGGAAGGAAAAAGGATTCGTGCCTGGACATCGCCGGAAAGATTCAGCGATGAACTTGAGTCGAAATTAGGAGAACCCAAAGAGAATACGCTGCGCTACCTGAAAAAGGCAAAACGATTGTACCACTTTACAGCGGACCTGTTTATTTTCTCATCTCTTCATCGATTAAAAACATTCCGTAACCGGAAAACGTTCGGCACGTTGATGCGTCCCGGCTTGCTAGATCCGTTTCGGTCACTGCATCAGGCTAACAGACGAGCTTTTCAGACCAGGGAAGCACAGCAGATATTCGACCGGTATGCCACTTACAACGGATCCGATCCATTCCGGGCTCCCGCAACCCTGAAGATCATCTCCCATTTGGAACACAATACAGGCGCATTTTTCCCCTCGGGAGGGATGTACAAAATTGCCAGCGAATTGCATCAACTCGCTATGCGCCACGGAATAACTTTTCAGTTCAACACACGGGTCGAATCACTTACAACCGCAAATGGAAAAGTAACCGGAGTGGAAGCGAACAACCAGCACATCCCGGCCGATATAGTCATCAGCGATATCGACATTCATCACTTCAAGCGACAGTTTCTAAACCAGCAAGTTCAGAGAAAAGAACGGCCGGAATTGTCTTCCTCGGCGTTGATTTTCTTCTGGGGAATGAACACGCAAAGCGACGAAACGGGTCTGCACAACATTTTCTTCAGTTCCAACTACATGGAAGAGTTTAGAATGTTGTTTTCGCAAGCCGCTATCAGCGACGACCCGACCATTTATCTCTACATCAGCAGTAAGATGGAAACCGCAGATGCCCCCTCTGGCAAGGAGAACTGGTTTGTCATGGTAAATGCCCCGGCTGACAGCGGTCAAAACTGGGACAATTTAATTGAGCGGACGCGTCGGCATATCATCTCCAAACTGGAAGCACAACTCAACATGGAAATCGAAAAACATATTTTAGTCGAAAAACGTTTAACTCCAAGAGATATCGAGCGCCGTACCAGCTCTGAAGCCGGGGCCCTGTACGGCTCAAGCTCCAATAACATTTTCTCCGCTTTTATGCGGCATCCTAATTTCAGTAAACAACTGAAAGGCCTGTATTTTACCGGAGGGAGTGTGCATCCGGGAGGTGGAATTCCTCTTTGCCTGGCTTCGGCAAAAATTGTATCCGACATGATACCCAAAGAATAACGACCATGAAAAACCTTCGAAAATCATTACAAAACGTTTCACAAGTTACTCTACGAAGAGTGTTGATGTTGTTTTACGCCGTTGGCCTTATCGGGCTGGTTTTCCCTGATTCAAGGCCATTTTTCCAGGCCATCACCCCCATTTTTCTGGTTGCAACCGTTGTTTTGCTTTATCTCTTCGAGGAAAATCCGACTCCGGGATTGTATATTGCATCGTTCCTGGTTTTTGCCATCGGTTTCTTCGTTGAAGTTATGGGCGTAAAAACAGGACATGTTTTTGGAGTATATGAATACGGCACGACACTCGGCCCGAAACTCTTTGAAACGCCTATTATTATTGGTGTTTTATGGCTTATTCAAATCTATTGTGTTTATACGATATTAGAACCGTTTTCATTTCCGCTATGGCTGAAAGCGCTTGTCGGAGCCGTGATTTTGGTCGTGTTCGATTTGATACTGGAACCGGCAGCCGTTAAAACCGGGATGTGGAACTGGAGTAATGGTGAAGTTCCGTTTCAGAACTACCTGGCATGGTTCATCACGTCAGTCGTGATGCTCGATCTGTTTCATCTGTTTCGCTTGAAAACAAAAAATCATATGGCCTTGCCACTAATGGCGATACAGCTCGTATTTTTTCTTTTCCTGGGAATTTTATTGTAATCATGGGAATTTTGCTGGCCATCATTATCATCCTTTTCTGGACTACTCATCTTATTTATTCTTTGCTCTACGTCCAGACATCCATCGCCAACCCATGGATGTGGTTTCATATGCTGGTTCAGGGCTACCTGTACACCGGCCTGTTTATCACAGCTCACGACGCCATGCACGGCACGGTTTCCGTTAACCGGAAAATCAACAATTTCCTGGGCTGGCTCGCAGCTTTTCTGTTTGCCGGCATGTGGTTTCCACGACTACGGCGCAAGCACATGCTTCATCATCAATTTCCGGGTACGGAAAAAGACCCCGATTTCAATGAGCGCCATCAGAACTTCTGGCTCTGGTGGTTTGGCTTCATGAAAAATTATGTCACCTGGTACCAGCTAATTATCATGGCAGTACTGTTCAATCTGTTGGCGATTATCTTCCCTCAACCGGCGATTTTCGCTTTCTGGGTCATCCCGGCTTTTCTGGGTACACTACAACTTTTCTATTATGGAACTTATGTTCCTCACCGGAAACCACACACGCCAGACATGGATATTCACCGGACCCGAACACAGAAACGCAACCATGTGAAAGCGATGCTTACCTGCTATTTCTTCGGCTACCATCACGAGCATCATCTATTTCCGCGTATTCCCTGGTGGCGACTCTATCAAACAAAAGAGCAATAACCATGATAAAAGCGAAACATCTCTTTTGGCAAACTAATTTCTTCAACGTTTATGTTCCGCTCATCCTCCGATGGGACTTTAGCAAAGTAACATTCGTCAACCAACCTCCGGTTTCAGATGAACCGATTCTGTTAATCGGCAACCATTTTTCGTGGTGGGACGGATTCATCGCTTATCACCTCAACCGAAAGTTTTGGAACAAGTGCTTTCATGTGATGATGCTGGAAAAAGAGCTTACACAGCGGATGTTTCTGAACAAAGCCGGCGCTTACTCCATCAACAAAGGCAACCGCAGCATCCTGGAAACCATGAATTACACCGCCGAATTGCTGCAGGACTCCGGTAATATGGTGGTCATCTACCCACAGGGAAAAATCCAGTCAATATATAACCGCTCTTTTTCTTTCGAGAAAGGGATTAGGTTCCTGACAGACCGGAGCAATCTTAATTTCCGGATTGTTTACTACGTGGCTATGGTCGATTATTTTTCCAACCGCCGCCCTGGACTGTATCTCTACTTTCAGGATAAAGGACTTTCCGGAAGTTATTCCTACCCAGACATAGAGAACGACTTCAACCACTTTTACCGTGACTGCATTGCTCAGCAAACCAACCAATAAGGATGTACACATTTGCCATCATATCGTTTGTATTCCTGTGTTTACGGCTTATCATTGCCTTGGTGAACTTCCTCACCCGCCCAACAAATTTCACGGTTTCCCTACCGGAAGAAAATCCGACGGTATCAATTCTGATTCCGGCCCGAAACGAAGAACATAACTTACCGGCTTTACTCAAATCCCTCAGCAAGTTGACTTACCCGGATTATGAAGTCGTCGTCTGCAACGATCATTCCACAGACAGTACACCTGAGATTCTGGAAAAATTCAAGCAACAAGCAAAAAATTTTCGATGGTTCACCAGCAAAGAACTTCCCACCGGATGGTTGGGAAAGAATTTTGCGTGTCACCAGCTCGCCGAAAAAGCAACCGGAGATTACCTGCTCTTCCTCGACGCAGATGTCACTATTCAACGCGACTTTCTGTCTCCCATAATCAGCAGGGCTATTCAGGCAAAACTTTCGCTTCTCTCCATCTTTCCCCGGCAGGTTATGTATTCGAAGGGAGAAAAATCAACCGTTCCGTTAATGAACTGGATATTGATTAGTCTCTTGCCTTTGCCATTAGTCAAGTTATCGAAGAAACCTTCGCTGGCAGCTGCCAATGGCCAGTTCATGCTATTTGAAGCAAACAACTACCGTGAAAATAGATGGCATGAACAGGTAAAAGTGGAAAATGTAGAGGACATTTTAATTATGAAAAGAATGAAGAAAGCAGGCCATCCGACAGAAGTGCTGGCAAACTTCGGTGCAGTTTCCTGTCGAATGTACTCCTCTTACCGGGAAGCAGTGGAAGGTTTCTCGCGTAATATTCATCAGTATTTCGGAGGTAGCTCAGCCATTATGTTGCTCTTCTGGTTGCTCACCGTTCCGGGAATTTTGCTGGCCTTGTTGATGCTTCCAGTAGCAGGAATGTTCATATTAATCGGGCAAATTCTTCTTTTGAGAATTATCATCTCGTTACACAGCGGCCAGTCAGTTTGGACCAACCTCTACTATCATCCGGCACAAATGGCTGCCTTAACAAACATCATCGCCCGGAACCTTCTGGGGAAACACAAAAAAACCGTAAAATGGAAAGATCGGGAAATACCTTTTGGCTAACAGTGTGTTTTCTTCTGGTTGCCGGTCTGTCCAACGCTTTTCCGCAAGAAAAACAACCGAAAGAAACACCTCTTGATTCCATCCGGCATCAGATAAAAACCAGCTATCTTCAAAGTAAAATGGACAACTGGCCGTCACTCATGGCCCAACTTGAACGCCAACCAAAGTCGGATGATTTCAACTTCATATTTACGCTCTGTCAGGCGCAATATGGCTATATTGGATATCTCCTTTCGGAAAAAAAGAAGAAAGAAGCCAAACAGCGCATCGAAAAGACAATGACAATTCTGGATCAGGCCATTATTCAATACCCGGATTCAGCAAAACTCTATACTTTAAAAGCAGCTCTCATCGGTTATCAAATAGGTTTAAAACCATGGAAAGCGCCTTGGTTGGGGCCACAAAGCCAGGAAAACATTGAGCTGGCTAAAAAGTTAGATCCAAAGGAACCTAGTGTATGGTTTGAAGAGGGAAACAGTTACTTCTTCCGTCCGGCTATTTTGGGTGGCAGTCGCGAAACAGCTATCCGGAATTATGAAAAAGCCTGGAAATTGATAAATGCCGAACCAGATGCGAAAAAAAACTGGTTCTATTATTATGTCGGGGCGTGGCTGAGCAACGCATATCTGGAAGACAACCGGAAAAAGGAAGCAAACAAACTGTTCAAACAACTACTAACCGAAGCCCCCGATTTTAGGTGGGTAAATGAAGAGTTGCTTCCGCGCAGCAAGTAATACCAGTGTCTGGAAGAAGGCAACGTCATAAAACTTGAAAAAACAATAAAAAACCTTAGTAAATTAAGGGAATACACAACATTTTCTTATTTTAATGGTTGGCATATTTTGCACCGAAGACAGAAAAGCAAAAAAAGAAAATGGATAGCACTATCAGGAAAAACAAAATCATTGACGCATTAAAACTGGAACTTCGCTGGCATCCGGAAGCAAGGCTAACGGATCTATATAAAAACTTCTTCCAGGACCGTTATGGCCCCGGCCATCTGGTAGAAGATGTCGACCGTGCGTATGACTACCTGGAAAGAGAGGTCAGAGAAGCGAAACAGTTTGATGTTCCCGATTTGCTTCCTCTGGGTTACCGCCAGCAGTTTTTCAGAGTTAACCTGAAACTGCTGAAAGAAGATATTATTCCAATCGAAGTCTTTTTTCCGCTTTTTCTGGAAAGTGCGCAATCCGTTAATCCACCTGAAATAACGGAGTGGAGAGCAGAGTGGAATGATATTCTCGAAATTATCAGGGAAATCACACCTGCGCTCAACAATTTTGCCGAAGACGAAAAAGCGCTCGAAGACCAGCTGCAAAGTGAAAATTACGTGGGGCATCACAGCCAGGTTTACGAAAAGCTTTACCACCCGCATTACCGGCTGCTGGATTTTTCGCGCGCCAACTTTCTGAAAAAACGGTATCTATAAAATGATTATTCTGCTACTTCTTTGTACCTAAAGCAATCTACCAGGTGATCATTCACCATGCCGGTAGCCTGCATGTGTGCATACACGATAGTAGGCCCAACAAATTTAAACCCGCGCTTTTTTAAATCCTTTGAGATTTTTACCGACAGCCGAGTTTGTGCAGGAATTTCATTCAGTTTCTTCCACTTGTTCTGAATCGGTTTCCCGTCAACAAAGCTCCAGATGTATTTATCGAACGACCCAAATTCCTCCTGCACTTTCAGGAAAGCCTGCGCATTGGTAACGGCAGAATTAATTTTCAGACGGTTGCGAATCAGATCGGGGCGTTGCAGCAGTTCTTCGATTTTTGCTGCATCATAACGGGCAACCTTTTCCGGATCGAACTGGTCGAAAGCATCCCGGTAGGCTTCACGCCGTTTCAGAATAGTTATCCAGCTCAACCCGGCTTGGGCTCCTTCCAAAATCAGGAATTCGAACAGTTTCCGATCATCATGGACCGGAACGCCCCATTCTTCATCGTGGTAACGGATATAAATATCTTCGTTGGTACTCCAGGAACATCGGTGCATCATGGCTTGTTTTTTGTTGTAAGGTAAAATTAAAAAACCATCAGGTACGAAACACCTATAAAATGTTATTTTTGTTCATCATATAATCCGGGATTCTTGCCGATGAAAAGACTGATTTCACTATTATTTCTTGTAATGAGCGTGTTGCCGGCCATGGCCCAGCTCAACACCGACCACTATTTTTATGTCGGCAAGAGTCGAATTTATTTTGGCAACTATGTAGGCGCTATCGAAAATTTCAACATCGTTATTAAACTGAAGCCTTACCTTCCCGAGCCTTATTTTTATCGGGCTGTTGCCAAATATTACCTCGAAGATTACCGTGGAGCCAAGGAAGACCTGGACAAAGCAATTTCCATCAAGCCTTTTTACCCCGAAGCCTACATGGAGCGTGGGATGGCTAATCATGAACTAGGCGATTTGAAAGCGGCCATAGCCGACTACGATAAGGCAATTCAACTCGACAATGACAACGCAGCCATTTATAACAACCGTGGAATCGCCAAAGTGTCGATGGACAGCATCGATTCCGGAATCGCCGATTATACCAAGGCAATAGAGCTCGACCCGACAATGGCCAACGCCTATCTGAACAGAAGTTCGGCCAAGCAAATGAAAGGCGATTTGGACGGTGCTATCGCCGACTGTAACAAGGCAATTCATCTGCGTCCACACTTTGCCAGCGCCTGGCTGATGCGCGGTATTGCCAAATTCGAAAAAGAAGATTATGCCGGTGCGTTAAAAGACTACGACATCTGTATCCGACTCGATTCGAAAATGGCGCAAGCATTTGTCAACCGCGGAATCGTCAAACACAAACTGGGTGACCCCGAAGGCGCAATTATCGATTATGACATGGCCATTAAACTGAATCCGAATATCGCGGTAGCCTGGCTGAACAGGGGAATTGCCCGGGAAACACTGGGAAGGCCCGGAGCAAAACAGGATTACGCGATGGCCAAACAGCTCGACCCGCGTTTTGCCGAGCAAGAAAGAAGGTACGAAGAAGAGCAACGTCGTCAACAACAGCAATACTACGCTTCGGCTGGTTCTTCATCTTCGCAGAAAGCAAATCAACAACAAGGAAAACAAACAGCACAAGCAGGAGGCAAACAACAGCAAAATACAGCCGCCAAAGTCGATTCGACGTCAACAAAATCTTCTGTGCAGGCGGGCAACGCATTAGCTGCAGCTGACTCAACCAACAATAAGTCGAAAGCAACCGGCCCGTACACCCGGAAACGTCGCCGCCGCCTCATCGTGGTGGATGACGAAGGAGACGTGAAAGAAACGGAAATAACCGATGGCAAAGTTCAAAACCGGAATGTCATTATCAAACTGGAGCCGGACTTTTCAATCTCCATGTTCCACAAAGATTCGGTTGACTATGACAAGCTGCAATATTACAGCATGACCATCGATGCATTGAACCAAAAGAATCACAACGACCCATTCCTGGTTATCACGAACAAGCCGGCAAAAGACAACGAATGGCGTATGCAGCAATACCGCGATCGGATTGCGGTGGAAACGGCCATTCTTCAAACCAATCCAAAAGACGAAAGGGCTTATTTGAACCGGGCAATTTATTACGCTTTGGATAACAAATTCAACGAGGCTATTCAGAATTATGACAAGGTGATTTCTCAGGATTCGCATAACTTGCTGGCCTACTTTGGCAGAGCTACGGCCCGCATGCAAATGACCGATTATATTCAATCATTGAATACATTGCCTGAGCCCGAGACGATCAACCTAGGTGGAAAAAACGCCGCTTCACAAAACAACAAACCGAAGACACAGGAACAAATACTCGACTACGAAAAAGTCATCAAGGATTATGAAACGGTAATTTACATGAATCCAAAATTCATCTTTGCATGGTTCAATATGGCCAATACCAAAGTGAAGAAAAAAGATTACTACAGTGCCCTGGATGACTATTCGAAAGCCATTAAGCTCGAGCCTGACTTTGCGGAAGCCTATTTCAACCGGGGGCTGACCCGAATATATCTGAACGATATCGATGGCGGCGCGTTGGATTTGAGTAAAGCTGGTGAGTTGGGAATCGACGAAGCCTACAGCATAATCAAACAATATTGCAATTGATGTATGGACGACAATCGGTTGAAAAATCTTTCAGATGATGAATTAAAGCGTAAAATCAATCAACTGCGTGCACTTATCTGGGCCGCAGTTGGAGTCATCATAGCGCTTGAGGTTTTTCTGCTGGCAACCGGGCGTAGTAACGTCCTGCTGGTCGTACTACTGTTTCCATTGACACCATTTATCCTGCGTTCGAACAAGTACTACCGGGAATACCGGAAAAGAAAAGGAGAATTATGAGCAGCAACCAGCCTCTTGCTGAACGTCTGCGCCCGAAAACATTGCATGATTATATCGGGCAACAACACCTGGTCGGTGAAAATGCCGTCCTGCGCAAAATGATTGAATCAGGAAATATATCCTCGATCATTCTGTGGGGGCCACCCGGCGTGGGGAAAACCACGCTAGCTAAAATCATTGCCAACACGTTGCATCGGCCATTTTATGTTCTGAGCGCGATTAATTCCGGTGTGAAAGATGTGCGTGAGGTGATTGACAAAGCGCAGAAACAGCAATTCTTTTCGTCGCCCAATCCAATTCTCTTTATCGATGAGATTCACCGGTTCAGCAAAGCACAGCAGGACTCGTTGCTGGGCGCTGTTGAACAGGGAATAGTAACGCTGATTGGAGCGACAACGGAGAATCCTTCGTTCGAAGTCATCTCTCCCCTGCTCAGTCGCTGTCAGGTGTATGTTTTAAAATCGCTGGAAGCGGAAGACCTGATGACGCTCCTTAACCGTGCGTTGACAGAAGATACTGAGCTTTCGAAAAAGAAAATAACAGTAGACGAACACGAGTCGTTGTTTCGGTATTCCGGTGGCGATGCCCGCAAATTGCTGAATATTCTCGAGGTCGTCCTCAACTCCGAAGAAGGTGATGAAATTGTTTTAAACAACGAAAAAGTCACCAACCGGTTGCAGGAAAACCTGTCGATGTACGACAAGAAAGGCGAAATGCATTACGATGTAATTTCGGCATTCATCAAGTCGGTTCGTGGCAGCGATCCCGATGCAGCTGTTTATTACCTGGCCCGCATGCTCGACGGCGGTGAAGACATCAAATTTATTGCCCGGCGTCTCGTTATTCTGGCATCCGAAGATGTCGGACTGGCCAATCCTAATGCATTGTTATTGAGCCAAAGCACATTCGATGCCGTCCACAAAGTCGGCATGCCGGAAGCCAGGATCATCCTTTCGGAATGTACCATTTACCTGGCCACTTCGCCCAAAAGTAATTCTGCATACGAAGCCATCGACAGTGCCCTGGCAGAAGTTCGCAACTCCGGTCATCAGCCGGTGCCGTTGCACCTGCGCAACGCCCCGACCAAACTGATGAAAGAGTTGGGCTACCAGAAAGGTTACAAATACGCCCACTCGTATGACGGGAATTTTGCTGAACAGGATTTCCTTCCGGAGAAACTTCGTACGAAGCGATTCTATCATCCGCAAAACAACCCGGCAGAGCAGAAAATTCTGGAACGCCTGAAACAATGGTGGAAACAACGTTTCACCAAATAATCAGCTTGCAGGAACCACTTCCGGACACGAAAACAAATCGAATTCAACTAAAATTAAACGGTTTTTCACTACCATTGCAGTCTCGTTTTCGGCATACAAATGTTTGATATCGGGATAGTTTGAATAGCAAAGAACAAGTACATTACCATGATTTTTAACGGAATTGACCATATCCGGCATAAAGAGAGCGACAATTTCTTTCTGCTGGCCGGCCCCTGCGCCATTGAAGATGAAACCCTGGCGCTACAAATTGCAGAGCGTATTGTTCGTATCACCGACGACCTGAAAATCCCATACATTTTCAAAGGCTCCTACCGGAAAGCCAATCGGTCGCGCCTTGATTCCTTCACCGGCATCGGCGACGAAAAAGCGCTGAAAATTCTGCGTAAAGTGAACGAAACGTTCGGTGTACCCACCGTTACGGATTTTCACAGTGCACCCGAAGCGGCTATGGCAGCCGAATATGTCGACATGTTGCAGATACCGGCATTCCTCTGCCGCCAAACCGATATTCTGGTAGCAGCTGCCGAAACCGGCAAAGTAGTTAACATCAAAAAAGGGCAGTTTCTTTCGGCCGGAGCCATGAAGTTTGCAGTAGATAAAGTTAGAGAATCCGGTAACCCAAATGTGGTCATCACCGAAAGGGGAAGCACCTTTGGTTACCAGGATTTGGTAGTGGACTATCGCGGTATACCGGAAATGAAGGAAACCAATGAATGCCCGGTTGTCATGGACATTACACATTCACTGCAGCAGCCCAACCAGTCATCCGGAGTAACGGGAGGGAAGCCCGAGCTGATTGAAACGATTGCCCGGGGCGCTATTGCCGTGGGCGCGGATGGCCTGTTCATCGAGACACATCCCGACCCGGCCAGCGCCAAATCGGACGGAGCCAACATGCTCCACCTCGACAAACTGGAAACCATGCTGAAAAGGCTCACCATTCTGAGACAAGCCGTTAATCAGCTATAAAAAATATTTTCCGGAAAGGAACAGATTAGCAGGAATGCGGGCAACTTCCCTTTCCTGCTTTTTTAATGGAAGAACATATAGGAAATCAGGATTGCTGCGACGATACCTGTAAAATCGGCAATCAATCCGCAGGTTACCGCATACTTGGTATTTTTGATTCCAACCGATCCAAAGTAAACAGCCAGAATATAGAAAGTCGTATCGGTCGCTCCCTGCACGGTGGACGCTACCCGTCCGACGAATGAATCGGGACCATAATTTTTCATCGCATCCACCATCATGCCCCGTGCACCACTACCACTCAACGGTTTCATCAAAGCGGTGGGCAAAGCATCCACAAAGTCGGTGTTAATTCCCATCGAATGAAATATCCAGGCAATCCCACTCGTAATAAAATCGAGTGCTCCGGAAGCCCGAAAAACGCCAATAGCAACCAGAATGGCCACCAGGTACGGGATAATTTTAATCGCAGTTGAAAAACCGTCCTTCGCCCCCTCGATGAAGGTTTGGTACACGTTAATTTTTCTGACAACTCCCAACGTGATGAATGCGATAATGGTGGAAAACAGAATCACATTGCTCCCCACCTGCGAGTAAAGCGTCACCTGATCTTTCGAGAGTGTCGACATCCAGGCAATCATACCGACAATCAGAAGTGTCAATCCGCCGAGATAGGCCAGAATCACTTTATCGTAAAGTTTGATGCGCTGGTAAATGGAAACGCTGATAACACCGGCCAGGGTGGAAAAAAACGTGGCCAGCAATATGGGAATAAAAATATCCGCCGGGTCAGCCGCTCCCAGCTGCGCCCGGTACACCATCACCGAAATGGGGATGAGCGTCAACCCCGACGTATTCAATACCAGGAACATGATCTGCGGATTCGAGGCGGTCTTCTTCGATGGGTTGGTTGCCTGCATCTCTTTCATGGCCTGCAATCCCATTGGTGTAGCTGCATTATCCAGTCCCAGCATATTCGCCGCCAGGTTCATCATAATAGAACCATAAGCCGGATGGTCTTTCCCCAGGTCGGGAAACAGCTTATTGAAGAAAGGCCCGATAAGACGGGAAAAAATCTTCACAACTCCCCCTTTTTCACCTATCCGCATGATCCCCATCCAAAGAGTTAAAACGCCGGTTAAGCCAAGAGAAATCTGGAATCCGGTTTTCGCCATATCAAAGGTGGATGCTACCATGTCGGTAAAAACGGAAGTATCCCCGAAGAATATAAGCTTGACCAAACCGAAAATAAATGCGGTAAGAAAAAAGAAAATCCAGATGTAATTCAATGCCATAAAAAGCGTTTTATATTTCAGGATGGGTCCGGATAAGGTAACAATTTGTTACTGCCGGAGCGGAATCAGGCGTAAATTTAAAAAAATCCGGGAGCATATCTTTACCAGAATCGGGTAGCTTTCATAATTATTCAGTGATAATTTCTTTTTGCAAAAGAAATATCCGAAAAGTCAATAAGAAAAGATACTGGTTGTCAAATCATTTTCATGAAATTGTCAGTTTTAACAACTGACGACGAAACGTTATTGCGTCTTTTCCCGTCAAGGAGATAGAGCGCAACGGCGGGAAGAAATTCCGGATTCCGCCTGATTAATACGAATAAAAAATATACTTTGGCTTAAGCAATCTGGTTGATTTTACTTAAAAATGAATTATATGAAATACATATCTGTCCTTTCATTGCTTCTGCTATTCACCGTCAATGCTTCAGCGCAATCCGAAAACTGGTCGTTTGCGTTGTCAATGGGTGGCGCCTGGCCGGTGAATGCGTTCAAAAACAATAATCCTGACAATGTGAAAGCCGGTCATGCCGAAAAAGGTTTCAACATGACACTTGAGTCGAATTATGCACTCCAGGATAATCTGTCACTTACCGGAATGCTCAATTTCGGCAATAATCCGGTCAACCGGGATGGCGTTGGCACCAGGCTGGAAAACATGTTCAAACAGAACTACGACATCACGGCAACTGAGCGGGATTACCTAAAACTAAATTCCAACTCATGGCTTTGGGGAAGTATTTTGGTCGGGCCAAGATACAGTATCAATTTCAACACCTTCAGTTGGGATTTTCAGGCGCTGGGAGGCGTAAATGTCAATTTGGTGCCCAACCAGCAGCTTACTTATGACAATCCGAATAATAACTGGTTTTATATCAATCATGCCACCAACCGGAATAACCTGGCATTTGCATGGAAAGCAGGAACAGCTTTGCGCTTCGCCGTCTCTCCCCGAACTAATTTACAGGTTGGCCTGAGCTACTTTCAATCGTCCGCTAAAATTTCCCGCGAAGAAAAGGAAGTAGATAAAGGAACCGGCGCCAATCTTACCAGAGCCATCATAAGCGAGGAGAGTAATCACTACAAGCTTTCTACTCTGAATGCCACCATTGGGTTCGTTTATTATTTGGAATAATCCCAGCAGCGACAATACTTCTTCAATAAAAAAATCTTTCTATTCAGAATTCGACAGTAAGAAATCATAACCCTAAGCAAATAAGAAGAGGCTGTCCAAAAAGTAAAATTGGACAGCCTTTGTTTTTGTTGTCGCTTTAAGGTTTGTATCTTAAAGGTGCTAATGACAACACGATCAAACGTACGATTTAAAAGTGTTACTTCCCAACAGTCAGTACTGTTTCCGGGTAACCTAAGCGATAAAATAGCGGCTAATCACCCGGTTCGTCTGGTTAACCAGGTTGTTGACCAGTTAAACATAGACGATATTTTATCGACCTATAAAGGAGGCGGAACAAGTTCGTATCATCCGCGGGTAATGATTAAGATACTGTTTTACAGTTATCTGAACAATGTCTATTCCTGCCGGAAAATAGAACGGCAACTTCAGGAAAATATCCATTACATGTGGCTTTCGGGTGAAGCAACGCCTAATTTCAGGACCATTAACAATTTCCGAAGTCAGAAATTAAAAAATAAAATCCATCAGTTGTTTGCCTCGATGGTTCGGTTGATGAACGAAATGGGGTACGTGAGCCTGGATGTACAATACATTGACGGGACAAAAATCGAAGCAACGTCAAATCGCTATACGTTTGTTTGGCGTGGCTCGGTTGAAAAATACAAGGATAAGCTTGAAGCCAAAATCGAAAAGGTATTAAAAGAGATTCAGGCAAGCATTGAAGTGGACTCAGCTTCCCCTGAAGAAGACCACCTGCCACAGCCGATTGATTCCGAACTGTTACAAAAGAAAATCAACCAGTTAAATGAACAACTCTCAAAACTGAACAGGAAACAGCAAAAACAGTTGAAACAACTGGAATCGGATTCCCTGCCCAAACTGAAAAAATACAAACAGCAACTCGAAACCCTGGGGCAAAGGAACAGCTACTCGAAAACCGATACCGATGCCACCTTCATGCGCATGAAAGAGGATCATATGAAAAACGGGCAGTTAAAGCCTGCTTACAATACTCAAATCAGCACGGAGAACCAGTTTATTACCCATTTTTCACTCCATCAACGTCCCGGCGATACCGCCACCCTGATACCGCACCTTGACCATTTTGGAGTACTTTACAACAGGCGATCATCCACGGTGGTTGCCGACTCAGGCTATGGCAGCGAAGAGAACTACCAATATCTGGAAAATCAGGATATAAAAGCCTTTGTCAAGTACAACTACTTTCATAAAGAACAAAAAAGAAGTCAAAGAAATAATGCTTTTTTGCCAGCAAACCTGTATTATAATAAGGAAAAGGATTTTTATGTCTGTCCCATGGGACAACGCATGAACAGGGTGAGTAACAACAGGCGCAAAACGCAGTTGGGATATCAATACCAGGTGAGTATCTACCAGTCACAAAATTGCACCGGATGCCCGCTTCGGGGGCTGTGCTATAAAGCCATGGGGAACCGAAAGCTCGAAATCAACCACAAGCTAAATCGATTACGCCGGCTGGCAAGAGAAAGGTTAACCAGTGAAGAAGGCCTTTACCACCGCAGCATGCGCCCCATCGAACCGGAAGCGGTGTTTGGGCAGCTGAAATCAAACAACAAATTTAACCGGTTTACCCTCAAAGGATTATCCAAGGTGGAAGTAGAGTTTGGGTTAATGGCCATTGGACACAACTTGAGGAAGTTAGTGGCCCTAACTGTGTCCAAACATCCGAAAAATTCCGTTCCTTATACAATTATTTTCGTTTTTGAAGCAATATCCTGCACAAAAGCAGACATACAACAATGCCTACCAAAAATCAGCAAAATGTTCGGAACAATCAGGTTAGCTGCTTAAAAAATGAGGCCGCCCTTTTTGGACAGCCTCTTTTTTATTTCATGTATTCTTCGTTCTGTTAGTAACCCGGATTCTGTTGCAATACACTTTGTCCATCAACCACCGAGAGGTCGATTTGTTGCTGAGGAATCGGGAAGTATTCGTTCTTTCCGGCCGTAAAGCTGGCACCGGTAAGGTGAGTGCGCTTAGTAGCTTCTTCTGTCAGGTAAGCATTCATTACGTCAGCAGCAATACCCCAGCGTACCAGGTCGAAGAAACGCATACCTTCCATGGCAAACTCGAGGCGCATTTCCCACTGAACAGCACGCAATGCATAGGCCTGATCCGGGAACGAAGTATACGGCTCAACGTCATAGTTGGCAGCTGGTGTACCATCATCAAATTTGACAACAGAACTATTCTTCGCACGGTTACGAATCTGGTTGACTAAATCCATCGCTGTACCCAAATCGTTTTCCTGAGCAGCTACTTCAGCACGCCACAGAATAACGTGAGCCAGACGATACATACGGTAGTTGTTCGCATTTACACCGGTTGCCCAACCGGAAGTAGTTGACAACGTTCCTCTTTCTGATTTCAGGAACATATTCTTCTTGTACAGGTAAGGACCACCGTTACCCAGGTCACGTACCCAGGTTTTATTTCCCTGAATACCCCAGTCAAGATACGGAATACCAGGACGTCCTACGGTGAAATCCAAACGTGGGTCAACCGGATCGGTATAGGTGTCGGTTATTACATTCTCGCCTGAAGCATCCAGACTAGGAATGTCCGAATCGTTAAAGGTGTTGAACAATGGAAGACCATTGGCATCCACCTTGTATGCATTCACCAGGTTCTGTGAAGGCTGGTGGAATCCACAACATACACCAATAGCAGGTGCATAAGGGAAGTTCAACGCGTCACCATAACCTCCGTTGAAGGATTCCGGAGCACCATCATTCACTGAATACTGCACCTCAAAAATAGATTCCGCATTATTGTTATAGGCAATCAGGTAGTTTTGCTGGAAATCATCCATCAATACAAACGGACCATTATTAATCACATCATCCAGCAAAGGTTTTGCTTCGCTATACTTCTCCTCGAACATATATACACGTGCCAACGCCGTTTCGGCAGCCCACTTAGTGGCAAAACCTACATTAGCCTCAGATTCGTTCAGATTTTGCACGGCAAACTGGAAGTCTGCTTCAATTTCCGGCCATAACATATGGTCATTCGGTACTGATTCCGGTGCTTCAGTGTTCTCATCGATATAAGGCACTTGCTTGTAAGTACGGGTCATATCAAAATAGAAATGTGCACGCAGGAAACGGGCCTGACCTGCAAACCACGCTTTTTTGTCAGCTGATACCACATCATCCGGGGTTTCGGCTATTGCTGCCAATACCTCGTTACAACGAGCAATTCCATCGTACAGGGCATGCCATTTATCGGATACATAACCGTTGGTTGAAGTAACTTCAAAACGCTCAATCGGGTTGATAGTAGACTGGTCACCCGCCTCTGAGCCTTTGTAAGCATCGTCGGAAGCAACTGAGCCCCACACCCAGTTCGATACAGAACCGGCCCAGGCATAGGTACCAGCCCATCCGGCATCGGTGCCCTCACCATCAAGTGCCGCATATGCTCCGATTAACAGAGCGTTAATTCCCTTTTCGTTGTAGAATTGGGAAATCGATGCTGACCCCTTTGGTTTTAATTCAAACCAGCTGTCGGAGCAAGAGTAAAACGTTCCGACAACAGCCAATAAGGTTAGGAAAATTATCTTTTTCATAATCAATTTCTTTTTAAATTCCTTTTAATTACAAGTTCAGATTCACACCAAACATGAAGGTTTGTGCTGTCGGATAAACACCTTCGTCAACACCGAGACGTTGGTCGGCTTGATCAGAAGTGTCACGGATTTCCGGATCCAGTCCACTGTATTTGGTAACCGTAAACAGATTGGTAGCCTGGAAATAAACACGCAAGCGATCGATTCCCCAACGGTTAGACAGACGTGCAGGCAGGGTATACCCCAACTGGAAATCCTTCATCCGGAGATAAGAACCATCCTCAACAAAGAAACTATTCGGATCCTGGCTGGTTTCGTCGTTCGATTCAGCAATCGGCAACGAAATTTTATCGCCATTGGCATAACGGTCAGCAGTCCATGACTCATACAAACGCTTTTTACTACGGTTACCGGCAAAGTTGTTAAAGTCAATCCAGCGGTTGACGTAGTTGATCAGATCATTTCCATACGAACCCTGGAAGAACATGGTCATATCAAAGTTCTTATAGGTCATGTCGATGTTCAAACCATAAGTCAAATCCGGGTGGGGACTACCAATGTAAGTACGGTCATTATCCGGGTCAATAACACCGTCGCCATTTAGATCTTTGTACTTGAAGCGACCGGGTTTGTTGTAATCGCCGAAGGTTGGCCAGGAATTCGCTTCATCCCAGCTATTGAAAAATCCAACAACTTCATAACCATAGAAAGAAGATATCGGCTGTCCGGCTTCTGAACGGGTATACGTACGCTGACGAAGCGTTGCTCCCCAAAGTACCTCATCGGCATTGTCATTCAACTTAACCACCTCATTCTTGTAATGCGATGCATTCGCCCGTACGTTATAGATGAAATCCTTACCTACTTTTCCATGGTACGTCAGCATGATATCATATCCTGTGTTCTTCATATCGCCAATGTTCACTGCAGGACGGGAGGCATTACCATAGGTTGCCGGTAACTGAACCCCATAGAGCATATCACTGGTTTTCTTGTTATACCAGTCAAAATTAAGCTCCAACCGGTTATCCAGAATGGTCATATCCAAACCGATGTCGGTAGTTGTCGTAGTTTCCCATTTCACATCCGGGTTCGCCAGTGAGGTATTGTTAAAACCAGCTGCTGAAGATGTATTGTCTCCGGAAATGGAATAGAAGGACATCCAACTGGTAGCACTATAAGTGGCATAAGTATCGTAGTTACCAATCTGGTCGTTACCGTTTTGTCCCCAACCGGCACGTAGTTTCAGGTCGTCCAGCCATGGAACGTCGCCCATAAAACTTTCTTCCGAAATACGCCATCCGACTGAGAAGGCCGGGAAAGTACCCCAACGGTTAGCGGCACCGAAACGGGAAGATGCATCACGGCGAACAACGGCTTCCAGCAGGTATTTGTGCATGTAGTCATAGTTCAAACGGCCAAAATAAGAGAACGTTTTCCAGTCAGTAGCATAACCGGTATTCACCTGGTTAATCTCACCGGCATTCAGATAACGGTAATCAATGTCGTCTGAGAAAAACTTACTGCGACCTGCAGTGAACGTTTCATATTTATTGGAAACAGCTTCGGAACCCAACAATACATTAATGTAATGCGTATTATTAATGGTCTTATTGTAGTTCAATGTGTTAGCCCAGTTCCACTGTAATGTGTAACCATGATATTCTGACAAACTATTGGTAGCAATCGCTTCAGCGAATTCGATGTTACGAATGGTATAATCCTTACTACGGCCATTGTTCAAATCGACTCCAAACAGCGTCTTGAAAGTCAAATCCTTCATCGGCTTAATTTCCATATAGCCATTGGCCAGAACACGTAAATCGGTTCCCCAGTCATCCTTGTCACGGGTCAGATTCGCTACCGGGTTGGCTCCGTTACCGGTTCCGTTTGCTTTGGTACCGGCAAAATTGCCCATAATGTCATAAACCGGAACGATCGGCTGCATACGATAAGCCTGCGACACGGCGTTACCTTCATCGTTGTTGGTTCCGTATGAACCCTGACGTTTGGTGTAGGTAACTCCAAGGCTCTGCCCCATCTTCAACCAATCGGTCAGCTGAGCGTCCATATTCGAACGCATGGAGAAACGTTCAAAACCGGTATGTATCACAACACCTTCCTGGTTCAGGTATCCCATACTAACTGCATAGGTACCTTTTTCGGTTCCACCGGAGATGCCCACGTTATATTCCTGAATAGGAGCCGGGTTGAAAATTTCGTCATACCAGTCGGTACCTTGTTTATTCGCCCGGGTAATCAGGTTGAGTGGTCCTGCAGTATCATCATTGTTGTAGGTAGAAGGATCAGTCATGGGATCACCTTCAAATGCAAAAGTCGGAATGATGTAGTCCGGAATCTGTGGAGAAGCTCCGGTTCCGTACTGCGGATGGTTCGGTACAACGGTAGCACCGGTCAGATAACTATCGTTGGCAGCTACCTGCCAAACCAAATCTCCGTATTCCTGTGTGTTCAACAGGTCCAGTTTATTGGTCGTACGCTGAACACCATAACGGGCGTCGAAGCTTACTTTCGGTTTACCGGCTTTACCACGTTTAGTAGTGATAATAACAACGCCGTTTGCAGCACGCACCCCGTAAATAGCAGCCGAAGAAGCGTCTTTCAACACGGTCATCGACTCAATATCGTTCGGGTTAATACGGCTCAATCCACCGGTTGTCGGTACTCCGTCAATCACGAACAACGGGTTGTTATTATTAATGGTACCATAACCACGGATACGAACGGTAGCGTCACCACCAGGAGAGTTGTCGTTGGTAATGGTTACACCGGCAACACGTCCTTGCAGACGGGAAGCAGCGTTCGCAGCAGGAACAGCACGAAGCTCATCCGCCGAAACACTAGCCACGGAACCAGTCAATGATTTTTTCTGTTGGGTACCATAACCGACAACCACCACTTCATCTACTCCCACAACATCAGGAGCCAAAGTGGCACTAATATTAGTCTGATCCCCTATCTCGATTTCCTGCGTTTTCATACCAATGTAGGAAACCACTAATGTTTCAGCATCCGCAGGAACACCGGTCAGGGTATACTCACCATTAAGGTCGGTAACTGTACCAACAGATGTACCTTTCACCATGACGGTTACACCCGGAATAGGCACTCCATCCTCACCGGTTACTGTACCGCTTAAGGTCTTTGTTTGCGCAAAGGCTGATCCTGCCATAAAAACAAACAGAAGGAGCATGGTCAGGAGCTTCCTTGTCCAATTTCCATCCGGAACAGAACTCAGATTACATTTTTTCATAGATAATAGATTTAGATTAGTAAAAAATGGATACTTGTTGCGTGTATCTGTTAGTTGAGTTGAACAGCACAAAGCCATCCAACGACTAGTTAGTTTCAAATTTTAAAATGAAGAAACGATCCCGAAACGGATCTGGGTAAGTCACAGTTAGTTTCAATGCATGCGGCCACAATGAGCCACATGGATGTAGCATTTCATTGTACTTCATAATATTCGGTTCAGTTAGCTTCGTTAGTTTGTTAGCAGTGGCAATTTAAACATTTTTTTACAAAATTTAATTTTTACATCAAAAAGTTTACCAAGACATGTATCCAAACAACACCAACAAAACACTAACCACTAAATATGAATCCATTACAACATAAACTAAATACAAAAATCCGTTAACGTTTTTTCACAAAAAGCGTCGCCAGGAGGTCAATTTTCATAAAAAAAAGGTGAAAAACGCCCGTCTTCTTGTCAAAAACACAGTTTAAACCGCCATAAAACCCGACCACTTCAACATCAAAAGTTTACTTAACTCTTAAGATTTCCTCACTCGTTTAGTCTGTAACTGTTCGGAATAAATTAATTTCCTTCCTTATTGTGACACTCAACAGTCAACCAAACAGAACAATGCAAAAACGATATGACCTCCATAACCTGCTTAAAAAAATCAAATGAACGCCCTACACTTTCATCGCTTTTTATAGATTTGCATTCAGAATAAACCTGAAGCACAATAAACACCGGGGAATGGAAGCCACAAAAGAATCTCTGACGCGCTGGTATGCGGTATATGTAAAAAGCCGTTCAGAAAAGAAAGTACTGCAAACACTTGCGGAGAAAGATATCGAGGCTTACCTGCCCATCCAGAAAAAGCTCCGTCAGTGGAGCGACCGGAAGAAGCTGGTAGAAATGCCGCTGATGCCCGGCTACGTCTTTGTTCATATCAACCGAAAGGATTACGACCGGGTACTTCAAACAGAACATGTTGTTTGCTACATTACCTTTGGAGGCAAAGCGGCACCGGTTCGCGACGAAGACATCGAATCGCTGAAAAGAATGCTTCACCAGGAGCAGATCAAAGTGGAACTGACCCGCGAAGATTTGAAGCCCGGCGAACAGGTCGAGATCCTTTCCGGCCCCTTAATGGGCATGAAAGGCGAGCTTGTTCAAATCAAAGGAAAAAACAAAGTAGGTATTCGTTTACAGCCCGTTGGCTACACAGTCATGGTCGAAGTTCCCATCTCCGAATTGGCAGTTACCCGTTAACCGTTCATCAAAAAGTTTTGCACGTTCATCAAAGATTTTGATACGTTCACCATCATTTTTTAACCATTCGCCACAATTTTAACAATTCCCTTACGTTTCAGATTTTGAGTAATATTTTTATTCATTACATTTGACCGTGTAATCCGCACAAGGCAGGGTTACACGCATTTTTAAAAGACTAAAACAGATGAATCACTGGCAAACTGACGGTTAAGAACGAACAACAATTCTAGTTCGATTTTCAACCGTTGCCAATATTTTTGCCTGCTCACCCCTTTGATATGGGACTGAGGAGGCGAAGCTGTGAAAAGACGCTTCGCGGTTCGAGGTTACAGGTTTCAGGTTGAGCTTCGTGGTTTCTGTTGTTACTGTAGTTTCTGTAGTTACTATTGTTCACCTCCGGTTCATCCGGTAGCAGCCTGGCAGGGCCACGATACATCGTGGCCGCGCAGAAACAACAAGAATAAATATTTCAAATAAAAGTCGGCGTGTGCGGCGCAGGAGTTATAGGTTTTCAATCTTGTCCGGAATGTGCGCCTCTGTGGATGCCCCGTGAATTTATTACCCAAGGCGTTGCCATTGGGCTGAATTGAGCTGGCCTCTCAGGCTGTGTGTACTGCAACCTCGAAGCAATTCGTGTAATTCGCTATAATTAGCGTAATCCGTATTTTACAAATAATTATATAATCTGAATATGTTGAAGTTGAAAACCATTTTCACCCTGGTGATGCTATCGCTGACTCTGGCGGTTTCACAGGGAATGGCACAAACCCAAAGCAGCAATGTCAATCCGTCGCAGGTGGATGTAAGTAAGCTAAGCGACGCCCAGGTCCGTAAAATCATGAAGGAAATACAGGACCGTGGTTTGACACAGGAACAGGCCGTCGCTTTGGCCAAAGCACGTGGCGCCTCCCAGGCCCAGGTTGACCAGTTAATGGCACGAATCCAGCAACTGCAAAATGGCACGGGGCTGGAACAATCAGCACAGGAAACAACTTCAACCGGATTGCAATCCATCTCCGCCGACACATTATCAGTGAAGGCCCCTATCAAACCCACGCCGGAAAACAAAAAGGTCTTTGGTTTCAACTTATTCAATTCGAAAAATCTCACCTTCGAACCCTCTGTCAATATTCCTACACCCAAAGATTATGTATTAGGCATTGGCGACGAATTGGTGATTACTGTTTGGGGAGCCTCTCAGGCCACTTACCAGCTAACTATCGACCAAAATGGCGCCATCAACATCCCCGATATCGGTCCGGTATATGTGGCAGGCAGCACGTTCGAAGAAGCCAACAAACAGATTCAAAAACGACTTATCAGCATCTACAGTGGACTTTCGGGTTCCAATCCCAATACATACGCCGAAGTCAGCATGGGCACGGTTCGCAGCATCAAAGTCAACGTGATTGGCGATGTCAACGCCCCGGGAACCTATACCCTGCCGGCCACTGCTTCCGCCTTCAATGCACTCTACCTTTCCGGTGGCCCTACAGAGAATGGTTCATTTAGGAACATCCAGGTGATTCGGGGAGGCAAAGTAGTACATACTATCGATGTATACGATTTCCTGGTCAACGGCAATTCCAAAGCGAATGTGCAGTTACGCGATCAGGACATTCTCTTTATTCCCACTTACAAATACCGCATTGATGTAGAAGGCGCTTTCAAACGCAATGGCCTCTTTGAAGTTAAAAAAGGAGAAACACTGGCTAATCTGATTAAATATGCCGGTGGCTTTGCCGAAAATGCTTATACGCAAAATCTATCGGTGACCCGGAATACTCAGCGGGAAAAGAGCATACTGGATGTCGACCAAGCAAAATTCGACCAGTTCACCATGCAAAATGGCGATATGGTAAAAGCCGACACCCTGCTCGACCGGTACACCAACCGCGTCACCATCAACGGAGCAGTTTTTCGTCCCGGTTCCTACCAGTGGAAAGAGGGAATGAAACTCTCCGACCTGCTGAAAAAAGCGGACGGTCCCAAAGAAGAAGCGTTCCTCAACCGCGCCATCCTCTCCCGCCGCAAAGCTAACTGGGAGTGGGAAAACATTGCTTTCAACCTGGGTGATGTGGAAAAAGGCACATGGGATACGAATCTCAAGCCCAACGATGTGGTCACCATCCGCTCCATCTTCGACATGCGGGAAGGCCAGACGGTAAACATCGTGGGAGAAGTATTGAATCCCGGCAAGTTCCCTTACAATGATAAAATGACACTGGAAGACCTGATTTTCCGTGCGGGTGGCTTCAAGGAAAATGCTGATGTAGCCTTCATTGAAGTAGCGCGCCGGCTAAGTCACAGCGAAGCAGCGGAAACGACCAACCAGCTGTCGCACATCTTCACCTTTAAGGTGCCCCGGAATTTAAAACTGAACCCGAAGGATGCCGGCTTTGTCCTGCAACCATTCGACCAGGTATATGTGCGCCGCGCACCCGGCTACCGCGACCAGGGAAGTGTATCAGTGACAGGAGAAGTAGTGTATGCCGGAAGTTACAGCATTGCACACAAAAATGAACGAATTTCCGATATCATTAACCGGGCCGGTGGTCTTACCCGGGATGCTTACCTGCAAGGAGCTACACTCACCCGAACCACAGGTCTGACCCAGGAAGAAATCGATGCCCGCAAAGCATTAATGGCAAAAGATACGACCTTACATCTGGATATCACGCCAAAGCAGCTGGTCGGAATCGATTTAGCCAAAATCATGGACAATCCCGGCAGCGCGATCGATCTGATGCTCATGCCCGGAGATGAAATAAACATTCCGAAAGAGATGCAGACCATCAAGGTATCCGGTGGCGTAATGAACCCCGTGGCACAGACCTTCGAACAGGGCAAATCGCTGAGAAGCTACATCAATAAAGCCGGAGGTTTTGCCCCACGCGCACGGCGCGGCAAAGTGTATGTCATCTACCCCAACGGTACAACAGCCACTACCCACTCCTTCTTGTTCCTTACCCGGAATTATCCGAAAATAACACCCGGTAGCGAAATCATCGTCCCGGCCCGCCCCGACAAGGAAGGCATGTCAGCCGCCCAGTGGATTAGCCTCTCCAGCGCGCTTAGTGCCATGTCGTTGACGATCGTCACACTGGTAAACAGACTGTAAAATATTAGGTGTAGGGTGTAAGGTATAAGGTGTAAGGTATAAGGCAGCAATAATGGGTGATTATTCAAAACTGGAAGTTTGGCAGCTTGCGAAAGACCTGGCGGTAGAGATATACCGGTATACGAACGAAGGAGCTTTAGCCAAAGACTTCGATTTACGAAATCAGATTCGCAGAGCTGCAGTGAGTATTCCATCTAACATAGCCGAAGGAGATGAAAGCGGTTCAGCACAAAACTCAATTCGTTATTTCAATATTGCCAAAGGCTCATCAGCTGAATTAAGAACACAATTGCTAATTGCATCCGAGATTGGTTATTTGTCGAAAGAAAGCTATGATGAATTAAACGAGAAATGCAATGCCATATCGCAAAAACTCGAAAAGCTGATTCAAGCCCGGCAAAAACGAATCAAAAGTTCCCGTACACCATAATCCTTATGCCCTATACCATACACCCTAAACCCTATACCTTAAACCTTTATCGTTAAAACAATCAAATCATGTCTGACATTCAGCAATCACAACATACCCCCACTCCCGAAGTCGCCGACGACGAAATCGATCTCATTCAGCTGGCGAAAACCTTCTGGGAAGGACGGAAAACTATCATCAAAACGGTAGCCATCTTTGCGGTGCTGGGCCTGTTGGTCGCGCTTTTCAGTGCCAAACAGTACACCGCTACCACCACCATGGTCCCCCAGGGGGCCGATGGCCAGTCAAAGTTGGGAGGTCTTTCAGGGCTGGCAGCAATGGCCGGATTCAACCTCAATATCGGGGGAGCCTCCGATATCACGCCGGCCGTCTATCCGCAGATCATCTCCAGTGTGCCGTTCCAGTTGGGGCTAATGAAAACCAAACTCACTTTCAAGGGAATCGACCATCCGGTATCACTTTTCGATTACTACACCGAATATGACAAGCCCAATCCTCTCATTAAATACACCATTGGCTTGCCGGGAGTCATCCTGAAGGCCATCAAAGGAAAACCGGAAGGCGGAACTTCGGCTGACAACAACGGTCCCATTCAGTTAACCGATGACCAAAGGAAAGTACAAAAGAAACTGGCCGATTTGGTCTCTATCGACTACAATGATAAGGACGGTTATGTCACCCTCACCTGCAACATGCCGGAAGCATTGCCCGCTGCACAGTTGGCAGCACACACGCAGAAAATGCTGCAGCAATACATCACCGATTTCAAGGTAAAGAAAGCGAAGGCCAATCTCGAGTTCGTGCAGCAGCGGTACGACGAAACAAAAAAACAGTTTGAAAAAGCACAGGACGAACTGGCCCGCTTCCGCGACCGCAACAAGAATGTGGCCACCGCCATGGCACAAACCGAGTTGGAGCGTTTGAACAGCAACTACAACCTCTTATCGAGTGTCTATACCGAGCTGGCCAAACAACTGGAGCAGGCCAAAATACAGGTCAAGGAAGATACGCCGGTCTTCACCATCATCGAGCCGGTATCCGTTCCCCTGGAAAAATCCAAACCCAACAGACCGATGATCCTTATCATCTGGATCTTCCTTGGTGGCATCATCGGCACAGGAGTGGTCTTCGGACGTGAATATTTGCAGCAGTTCAAAGAGCGCTGGAATTCTACCGACGGGGACGAAAGAGAAAACATCGAGAGTTAATCTTTATATTAGGTAAAAACTGAACAATGTACCTTTTCAAAAAGAGGCTAAATTGAACATCTGGTACAACGACAACAAACTCGACAAGTATTACAAAGCTGATTTCATTTGTTACGATCAAATAATCATTGAATTAAAAACGACGCCAGTTTTAATTGATACACACTTCAAACAAGTTATCAACTATCTGAAAGCGACAAAATATCCGCTGGCTTATTTGGTCACATTCGGTGGAAAAAGCCTGAAGTTCAAACGAATCATCAATACCAACAGCGTCAATCCGTGAACCCAATCCGTGTTAATCCGTAACTTAAAAATTCGTGTAATTGACTTCGTCGAACTTCGTTTCGTCCTAATTCGTGAAATCCAAAAAAGAATCAACGATTTGCCCAACGAATCCCTCCAAACAACATTAAAAACCAATTAACCATTCACTTGATCGATCGTGCTGGAATCCCTCATTACATCCCAAACAAGAATTAAGCTGTTGCTGAAGTTTTTCCTCAACAGCAGCACCTCGTCTTACCTGCGTGGGCTGGCCGATGAATTCAACGAGTCATCCAATGCCATCCGCGTGGAGCTGAACCGTTTTGAACAGGCCGGACTGCTCACATCGAGTTTCGACGGCAACAAAAAGATGTTCACCGCGAATACAAAACACCCGTTGTTCCGCGACATCCACAACATCCTCATGAAACATGTGGGGATCGACCACGTGGTCAGTGATCTAATCAGTAAGCTGGGACATGTCTCGCGTGCCTGGCTGACAGGCGAAATGGCTGCCGGCCGCGAGAGTCGCATCATCGACATCATCCTGGTCGGCGAAAACATCGATCGTAACTACCTTGGCCGCCTCACGACCAGCGCCGAAAAGATGACCGATCGCAAAATACGTACCCTATGCATCATTCCGGAGGAAGAACAGGAGTACCTGAAAAGTGAAAAGAATGCCCTGCTCCTGTGGGAAGCAGATGAGAAATAGAAAGAAGGAGAAAAAGAGAGAGGGAGAAGTTGAGAAAAGGGGATAGGGTGAATGGGTGAAGACGAGAATGGGTGAAAGGATTGACACAGATTGACACGGGAAAAAGATTACACTAATTTTCCCACGCACCGGTCGATCCCGCACGAATTACACTAATAAGGGCTTCGAGGTTGCTCGGGAGAAGGCCTGAAGGGCCGTCATTCCAAAACTTGGGGGAAGAAAGACTGGCGGTAGCCAGGATGACGCCGCCCCAAGATAGAATGCGATTGCCCCAAGAGGCGCACGTTGGGTTCAGGATTGAAATAGAAACGTTCCTGCGCCACACATGCCAGCATTGATTTGAAATGTTCAGTCGTGTTATTTTTGCGCGGCCACGATATATCGTGGCCCTACGTGGCCGCTACCGATTGAACCGGAGGAGAACAACAGTAACGACAGAAACAACAGTAACCGCGAAGCGTAACCTGAAACCTGAAACCCTCTAACAACAGTAACAATAGTAACCATAGTAACAACAGTAACCGCGAAGCGCAACCCGAAACCTGTAACTTGAAACCTGAAACTGTTTGAACAACATTAAATGACAGAAAACAAATCTTCGATTGGCGTCGTCATTGTGAATTACGTGACGTATTCCGATACCATCACGTATGTGCGGGACGTATTGTTGCAGCAGAGAGACATTTCTCTGGAAATTGTCATCATCGACAATGATTCGCCCAACGAAAGCTTCCAAAAGTTACAGGAACACTTTGCAACCAACGAGCAGGTTACGGTCATTCAAAATGAAACGAACGAAGGATATGCCCGGGCCAATAACCGGGGCATCCGGTACCTGGAAAAGCAGGCGATTGATTATATACTGGTCTCCAACAACGATGTGTCGTTTGGTGATAATCAACTGCTGAGTAAATTGGTGGATTGGTATAACAGTCTGGAATCACCTGCGTTCATCAGTCCGGTGATGCATGTCCGTGGGCAGATGAGCAAACGAAATTCAGCATGGAAGTTACCCGACAAGCGCAAAGAGATTTTGGGAGCCACCCGAATCCTCAAAGGACTGGCGGTTCCCTACCTGAAACGGTACTATTATCCGTTGCAGTATCCGTCAAAAGAAGCGCTTCCGGTCGACTGTATCCCCGGGTCGTTCTTCATGGGAAAAACGGAGGTGTTCAAAGAAGTTGATTACCTCGACGACCAGACTTTCCTTTATTACGAGGAGACCATTCTGGGCGAAAAGGTGAAACGTGCTCAACGGCAGAACTACATCATCCAGGCACTGGCGTACGAACACAATGCTTCCAAAACCATCGGACTGTTTGTTTCGCACCTGCAGAAACACCAATATATTCTGGAAAGCAAGTTACGTTTCTGGAAAGCCTACAAAAACGCCGGCTGGGCTTACCTGACAACGTTGAAAATGCTCTACCAGGTGTGGAAAGTGGAATTCTTTGTTTTCTATTCGGTGAAAAAGCTGGTAAACGACAGCGTTAAACCAATCATCAATGGCTTATTCAACAAACCGGAAGAAGCCGAAGTACAAACCATTTTCGATTGCATCGCGGTTCCGGTATATGTGAATAACAACCAGCACGAACGACAACAAAAATTGAAAATGGAGAATTGAAAATTGAAAATGAAGTGAAACGCAGTTCGACAAGCTGTATGATTTGAAAGATTGTAACGAATTGAACAAAACAAACACGAAAGCCGCTGCGATTGCCCCTCTCCCAGCCTCTCCCCAAATTGGGGAAAGGAGTTTGGCCGGAGCCTTCGAAACACAGTCAGCGAAAATCAGCGTCAATCCGTGATTAAAATCCGTGTTAATCCAGCTTTCAATTAAAAAAAAAGACGCCCATAGTAAATACCTGAAAAACAACAAAGCAACCGTCTTAACACTTACAACTCTTTATCTTTTTATCTTTGTTTCATGCGACTGAAACCCGAAATCATACAATTCATCAGGGAACAGGCAAGACAATTATTTCCCGGCGTCCGGATTTACCTGTTTGGCTCGCGGTTATCGGACCGAACCAAAGGAGGAGATATTGATATTTGTCTACTTTCGGAGGAACGGATCGATAAGAAACAACTACGGATTTTTCGACGGGAATTTTACAAACGCTTTGGATGGCAAAAGATCGATTTGGTTAATTTTACCCATACCGATCAGTCAGCCTTCAAACAACTAATTATGTCCGAAGCCGAACCGCTATGAGCAGACAAAATCACAAATACCTGGTGCAGCTCCTTCATGAAGAACTGGGATTATTGGATAAATCGCTCAATACACTGGAGCGATCCGTTCAAAAATGCAGGGAGATAGGTAGGAAGGAGGAATATACATTTGAAGAACTCGAATCGTTCGATTCACTGACCTCCAAATTCGGCAGAACATCCGACCTGTACACACAAAAAATCATTCGGACCGTATGGATGCTGCTGCACGAGCCCTTTGTCCCGTTCATTGACTTGCTCAACAAAGGGGAAAAAATCGGATTGCTCACCTCAGCCGATGAACTGATTGAGATTCGCGACCTGCGCAACCAGATTGCTCATGAATATATACCGGAAGCCATTACGGAACTGGTACCCGATGTGATCGAAAACTGTGAACGCCTTTTCGGCAACATTCGCACCACACAAAAATTCATCGCACAACGCAATTGGACAAACCAGTAACTGTATCATACTGATTAGTCTTACATTACGCGAAACACAGTTCAATGAAGTCAATTTAAATAATACCAATTACGCCAATTAAAGCTAATTACGCTTCGAGGTTACAGTAGGAAGACGATTGACACAGATTTGATTCACGGATATACACGGAGACATTCGAGGTTATGGGAAAGTAGGGGGCGATAGGCCTATCGCCCCGGGTAGATGTCACACAGGGAAAAGAGGCGCACATTATTAAGTGGATTGAAATGGTGACGTTCCTGCGCCGCACGCACGGCATCAAAACAACGTTCGACAAACGGTATGATATTTTAACGAATTGAACAAAACAAACACGAGATACGCTGCTATTGCCCCTCTCCCAGCCTCTCCCCAAATGGGGGAAAGGAGTCTGGCCGGAGCCTTCGAAAACACAAACAGCGTTAATCCGTGAAATCATCAGTGCTAATCCGCGACCACAAATCCGTGTTAATCCGCGATTTCAAAATCCGTGTTAATCCAAACATTAATTGAAAAACAGACTTTCTTAGTTTAATACCCTCAAAATATAGTTCTACAAAACCAACAGTTACCTGTACGATGACCGATATCCGGTGGAAACAACGGTTTTCCAATTATAAAAAGGCATTGGCCACCCTGAAGAAGGGTGTTCGCCAATACCACGAAAAAGGCCTCTCCGACCTGGAGAAGCAAGGCCTGATTCAGGGGTTTGAGTTCACGCACGAACTTTGCTGGAAGGTCATGCAGGATTTTTTAAAAGACCAGGGAGAAGCGAATATATACGGTTCAAAGGATGCCACCCGCATGGCCTTTAACCGGGGTCTAATTACCAATGGGACGGTCTGGATGGATATGATTGCAGACAGAAACCTGACGTCGCATACCTACCGGGAAGAAATTTCGGAACAAATTCTGGACCGGATCGTCCACGCCTATTATGATTTGTTTACCGGCTTCGAAAAAAAAATGGATGAGTTATGCCATACGGATTAAGCGATGCAACAATTGCCTTGCTGAAAAAAGTGTTCGACCGCTACGAACAAGTCAGTGAAGTCATCCTTTACGGCTCGCGTGCCAAAGGAAACTATGCCGAAGGCTCCGACATCGACCTGACCCTAAAAGGGCAGGAACTCGAATTCTCGGATTTGCAGAATATCAGTAAGGATATTGACGATTTGCTGTTGCCCTGGATGGTAGACATTTCGATTTTCGCCACCATCAAAAACAACGACTTAATTGAGCACATACAGCAGGTAGGAAAAACGATATACAAACGAACCCGGCCATGATAAACCGGATGTATGCCCGCCCGTCGAGGGTATGGAGACGCTAGGGGCGATATGCTATCGCCCCGGCTAATACCCCAACCTCTCCCCGAATTGGGGAAAGAAGTTTGGCCGGAGCCTTCGAAAACACAAACAGCGTTAATCCGTGAAATCATCAGTGCTAATCCGCGACCTCAAAATCCGTGGTAATCCGTGAACCCAATCAGCGAAAATCCGTGATTCCGAAATCCGTGTGAATCCAAACCATATTTGAAAAACATATCCTTAATCAAAATAATTCGCAACTTCAAAGTAACATGATCCCAAACAACGTCAAAAACATCGCCTGCATAGGTGCCGGATACGTGGGAGGGCCCACCATGGCCGTCATCGCACAAAAGTGCCCCCACATCAAAGTAACTGTAGTAGATATTAACGAGCAGCGCATTGCCGATTGGAACGACACCGACCTCGATAAATTACCGGTGTACGAACCCGGCCTCGACCAGGTGGTAGCCGAAGCCCGCGGTCGCAATCTCTTTTTCTCCACCGATGTGGAAAAGGCTATTCGCGAAGCGCAGATGATCTTCATCTCGGTCAATACCCCCACCAAAACGTACGGGGTAGGAAAAGGCATGGCCGCCGACTTGAAATACGTGGAGCTCTGTGCCCGGCAAATTGCCGAGGTCGCCACCGAGGACAAAATCGTAGTGGAAAAATCCACTCTCCCGGTCCGAACGGCTCAATCCATCCGCACCATACTGGATGCGTCCCGTGGGGACGGTGACAGAGATGCCGTATACGGCGTCTCTACGGCACCCCGTTTCACGGTGTTGTCCAATCCGGAATTCCTGGCCGAGGGTACCGCCGTCACCGACCTGCACAACCCCGACCGTGTTCTCATCGGGGGTGAGGAGGATGAAGATGGCCAACGCGCCATGAACGCACTGGTGGATGTGTATGCCAACTGGGTACCCCGGGAACGCATCCTCACCACCCGCATCTGGTCCTCCGAGCTATCGAAACTCACGGCCAACGCCTTCTTGGCACAACGCATCTCTTCCATCAATGCCCTGTCGGCCTTGTGTGAAAAAACCGGAGCCGATGTCGACGAGGTCGCACATGCCATTGGTACCGACAGCCGTATCGGACCGAAGTTCCTGAAATCCTCCGTCGGTTTCGGGGGAAGCTGTTTCCAAAAGGACATTCTCAACCTGGTGTACCTCTGCCGTCACTTCAATCTGCCCGAGGTGGCCGATTACTGGGAGCAGGTAGTAAAGCTCAACGATTACCAGAGGCACCGCTTTGCCAAGCAGATCATCGATACCCTCTTCAATACCGTTTCCGGGAAGAAGATCGCTTTCCTGGGCTGGGCTTTCAAGAAAGATACCAACGATACCCGTGAGTCCGCCGCCATCTATGTAGCCGACGAACTCCTCCAGGACCACGCCGAGATACACATCTACGACCCCAAGGTCCCCAAAGAGCGTATCTATGCCGATCTGGAATACCTACAGCAACATCGACGAGTCGACAATTCGTGCAATTCGTCCGAATTCGCGAAATTATCCCCGGCATTGATCAGGGAACTAGTGCATGTACATGCCGATCCTTATGAAGCACTAAAAGATTCGCACGCCATCGCTGTGCTCACTGAATGGGACGAATTCCGCTCCTACGACTGGCAGAAAATCTACGACGCCATGCGCAAACCGGCCTTTGTGTTCGATGGGCGAAATATCTTGGAGCGGGAAGAATTGAGGAAAATCGGCTTCAAGCTAACGACTATTGGTAAAGGGTAATTACCCATTTTTAGAAAGAATTGCAAAAAATTTAAACCATCTAGCAGCATGAAAATTATTGCCGAAAGTGCATTCAACCATAATGGAAATCTTGCATACTTGAAAGAGTTAGCGAATGCAGCTAAAGAAGCAGCAACTGATTACTTTACGGTTCAAGTTATGGACCCTAATCAATTCTGTACAGATAATTATTCAAAAGTAAATATTTATAAAGAAAATTCATTTTCAGAAAAAGAATGGACTGAAGTATTCCAGCACTGTTCAGAGATTGGAATCCAGGTAATACCGTGCGTATTAGAAGAAAATTCTTTCAATTTCTGTTATGATTATGGCTTCAGACTTTTCAAGATTCACGGAACTGATCTGACTAATATCCCATTCCTTTCGTTAATTACTCAAAAGAAAGACGTTAAAATAATATTGGAAACTCAATGTTCTACATTTCAGGATATTGAGTGTGGATTGGGGTTAATTGAAGACAACATTGAGGCAATTTTTCACGGATACTCCGATTACCCGACTGAACTTGAAGAACTCAATCTCAATGCAATAAAATCTTTGAAAAGAGATTTTCCCAATTTCAAACTCGGAATAGCAGATCATTCTCCAACCATAAAGGAAATTCCAATATTAGCCCTGGGACTAGGTTATGATTATATTGAAAAACACATAACTTTATCCAGGAATAATAGAAATTTCGATTGGCAGGTCTCTTTATATAAAGAAGAGTTTTCCTTAATGGTACAGGCAATCAAAATGTACTCAAAAGCACTTGGGAAAGAACTGAAACACCCGACCAAAAGAGAATCGAGTTATAGAAGTGTAATCTACAAGAAAGTCCAAGAAAATTCGACCGTTCTAAAACGTAGTGATACAGGAATGGATTTTTTATCACATGAATTTAGCTCTTTTGACAAAAATCGGGTTGGCGTCGCATTAATTGCCAGACTAAAATCTCAAAGATTAAAACAAAAAGTTCTTAAAAAGTTTTCCAGAAATTCAATCATTGAAGACTTATACGATAGGCTCCTAACAACCAACAAAATAGCATCAATACATTTAGCTACATCTAACTTAGAGGAAGACAATCCCCTTGTTTCACTTCTTGGAAAGGAGAAATCATTCGTCGGACATCCTATCTCAGTGATCGATCGCATGCTTTCATTAGCACGAAAAGAAAAGGTTGGCGGCATTTTCAGAGTAACAGGAGATAATCCCTTTACAGATCCGACCTTAATAGATAGGATGGTTGAACTATTCATTGAGCATGATCTGGACTATGTCCGAGCCAATAATGTCCCATTTGGTGTATCGGCAGAACTTTTTTCTACCAAATATTTGTGGGAGCTATATCTAAATATGGATAATCCCTTGAATTCTGAGTATCTATCCTGGTTCGTTTTAAACGATGAAAATGCTAGAAAAGGATGCATTAATTTCATTCCGGAAGACGATAGAACAAGATTTGTCAACCTGTCCATAGATTACCCCAAAGATTACGACAGAGCTGTATTGTTATTAGAGCGCATAAATAAAGATAAGCCAGAATCTATCACTCTAAAGGACATTGTCACAAACCTGGATTTAAACGATATCACTGAAAGTGATAAAAAAGTTAAACTCCCGGAAGGTAATTATGTGACATTTAGCAATTACCTGGCATTGATGAACAATATTAATTACGCAATAAAAGAAGACCTCCATGAAAAAGACTTATTTAATTGGTGAAATCGGACAGAATCATAATGGCTCTGTTGATTTAGGGAAACTACTTATCGATATCGTAGCACGACCCGTCGTTGATAAACTGTTTGGAGAGAAATTAGTCGGTATGGACGCTGTTAAATTCACCAAACGCGATCTAAAATACGAGCTCTCTGAAAGTCAAATGAACAGACCATATGACACACCACATTCTTTCGGAAGAACATATGGCGAGCACAGAGCCTATCTTGAACTATCTGATGAGGAACACTTTGAACTTTATAAACACACAAAATCTCATGGACTAGATTTTGTTGAGACATTATGTGCGCCCAGCACCTTGTCAATGTTAAAACTCTTCACTCCGGATAAATTAAAAGTGGCATCCCGCGATGTGACAAATCTTCCTCTTCTAGAGGTGATGGCTGAAACAAAACTTCCTATTATTCTGTCATTAGGGATGGCAGGTAAGAAAGAATTAGATGATGCGCTTGATATTATTACCAAATATCATTCAAACATATCTATTTTGCATTGTGTCTCCGAGTATCCAACTCAGTACAAAAATGTTAATTTGAATTCCATCCATTATCTTAAAAAGTATTATTCTGAGTATCTGATCGGTTACTCTGACCATACTATCGGAATTGCTACCCCAGTTGCAGCCGTTGCAATGGGAGCTGAAATGATTGAGAAACATATCACATTAGACAGAAAGATGAAAGGAACTGACCAGGCGGGTTCCCTGGCAATCGATGGTATCGAAAGAATGGTTAGAGACATCCGTAACCTCGAAATGTCAATTGGAGAAGAAGAACTGTTCATATGTGATGACGTAAAATCGGCAAAAGAAAAACTTGAACGGTCAATTGCAACGATCAAACCTCTCAAAGCCGGACATATTATCACGGAAAATGATATTCACCTATTATCCCCGGGTAGTGGTCTAAAGTGGACTGAAAGAGAAGAAATTCTTGGAAAAAGAATAATATCAGCTCTTCCGGCTAACGAAATAATATATCCTGACAACGTTAACTAGAATGAAGTTACCTAAATTAGTTCTCACAGATATAGATGGTGTCTGGACCGACGGTGGTATGTATTATGATCAAAACGGTAATGAGTGGAAAAAATTCAACACTTATGACAGCGGTGGTGTACTTTTTTGCCACCAAATGAATATTCCTGTCGGAATACTCACCGGAGAAGAGACCAATATTGTCAAACGAAGAGCTGAAAAATTAAAAATTGATTTTCTATACCAAGGGGTGAGAAATAAACTCGAGGTTGCTAAAAGTATATGCAATAAGTTAAATATTACTCTGGAAAGTGTAGCATATATCGGAGACGACATCAACGATATTGAACTACTACGTAATGTTGGAATATCCGCCGCGCCATTAAACGCGGCGGATATTGTAAAAAGAGAGGTCGATATAATAACGGAGGCCCCAGGAGGGAAAGGTGCATTTAGGGAATTCGTGCTAAAAATTCTCGATACATGCGGCATAACTCATGACAAACTTTATGAAATGTACCTAAAACAGAGAATATTCAACCAATAAGAAATGATAATTAAAAGACTCCGAACACTGTTAAAAGGAGAACTACAAAGAAATCTTTTAACGTTCGTTTCTGGAAATTTTTTGGCAGTAATAATCAGCAGCATTAGCATGCTATTACTGCCAAAGCTGTTGAGTTTAGAAGATTACGGCATATATAAAACATTTACACTATACCTGAGTTATACAAGTCTATTACATTTTGGATTAAAGGATGGAATATATTTGATCCAATGTCAAAATAAGGAAGAAGACACTAATAAAGACAATATATATTATAGCTGGTTTACGACACAGCAGATTTTGGTATCACTAGTCATCGTTTTATTTGCGTTCATTTTTCAGTCTCAGCAATTCTTTATCATTCTCCTGGCAGCAACAACATTTTTCTTCATTTCAAACACCTATTTCGATAGCTATTCACAGGCATATCAACACTTTAAAGTTCCTGTAAAATTTCGACTGATTAAAGAGTCATTGTTCTTAGTAACTCTAACAGGAATCTTTGTATTATTGAAAACGGGAATATCTTTTCCCATTTCTATAAATTATAAAATAATATTAATTATCAACCTAACCGTAATTGTTCTCTTATGGACATTATACAGGTCTCATTTTCGTAAAAATCTCAAATTTCAAACAGAGCACTTATTTAATAACTTTAGATTACTAAAACAAGCGTACAGACGCGGAAGCAAAATCCTGGTCGGCAATTTTGCGCATCAATTCAATGCAAATTTGGATAAATTATTGGTCAGTTCGTTTTACCTCAAAGAAGATTTTGCGATATACTCATTCGGAGCCATGTTCTTCATGTTGTTAAACTTATTATCAACAAACATATCGCAGGTTCTTTTACCATATTTATACAAACAGGATAATAGCAATACAAACCTAAAGTATGCCAAGATTTCCATCATCAATTCGTATGTAGGCCTAATTATTTTCCCTTTATTATTGGTTGTCATTTTACTTATACCAATATTCTATCCCAACTATGTAGAGTCTATCAAAATCATTTCATTATTATCATTAGGGATGTACTTTAACATCCAGATAACAATGTCTCAAAACAATTTCTTGAAATTACATGTCAAAGACCATTTGTACATAAGAAACAATATTATTTCAGTGGCACTTCTGTTCGTAGTTGGTATAATAATAGCAACCTATAAGCTACCAGCCTATGAATTTGCATTGGCGGCTTCGCTGTCAATTCTTGCCAAATATATTCTTAATGACATTTACATTTCTAAAAAACTAAGATACAAAAAACTACAGCATTTATTTATCACCTACGGCTTGCCAACAATCATGTTCATCCTAATTAATCTAATAACAATATTCAGCTAAATATGTCGAAAAAAAAAGTCTTGTTAGTTGGTCAAATTCCAAAAGAATATGGAGGGTCCTACACTACCGGGGTAGCAAATGTAATTATGAATCTCCTCCCGTACTTTTCCAATGATGAGTATGAGATAATTCTATGGGCTTCAAATTATAAGCACCCAACAAATGCAAAAGTTCATAATATCGATATTTATGGATACAGCTATAAAAAAACTCTATATTTTCTTATCAAATATTTATCAAAGAAACTACACAGACTATTCGGGATACTGAAATACCGAAAATACGGAATCAGCCCTCTAAAAAATTTGTTGTATGAATCAAATTTGAATCGTTTGATCAAAGAATTTCAGCCGGACCTTATTCATGTCCATAATATCAAATTTTTCCCGGCAACCTATTACGCTAATAATAAAAATAATCATAATATTATTTTAACCTTCCACGGAATTCAAAACAATGACCGCTATAGTATAGAGCAAAACAGAAAGTTAGGCATTGACTTACCAAAACTTTTTAAATTGGTTTCAGCAAAATTGAAATGGTGTAGTGTCTTAACAGATTCGATGTTTAATGAAGCCCATAATTCACTCAGTATCCCCAAAGAATACATATACAAGATCTCTAATGGAGTAAGCAACATTTTCAATTTCAATAATGAAGAAAGACGACAACTCCGAAATGAGTTCGGTTTATCTAATGATGATATATTATTCTTATCAGTAGGTGCTCATACTAAAAGAAAGAATTACGTCGAAGCTATTAATTACCTGGGACTCAAATACGACAATTTCAAATATATAATTATTGGTAAGACTGGAGATTACGAAAGAGAGATTCGGGAAATCACTGAAAATGATGAACGAATCATGATAGTTCCTTACGTTGACAATAAAGAATTATATAAGTATTATTCAGCGGCAGATTTCCTAATGCTTCCCAGTACAAATGAGGGGCAGGCGTTAGTCGGCCTGGAGGCACTTTCCTGTGGACTACCACTTTTGGTAAACCTTAAAATTATCGGTACGCTTGGAATAGACGAAAAGTACTTTAATCATTATTATCAGACAATTGACTTCGAGCAATCATCTAATATTGAATTAGATACTATAAAAAAGGAAGAGAGAAGGGAATTAGCACAGTTAGCTCAGACCCACTTAAATTGGAAAAGTTCAGCAAGAAAATATTTAAACCTTTATGAGGAAATTATTAAAAATATATAAAGTACTTAGAAGCGCGATATTCAGCCTTATTGCAAAAAGAACGTGTGGGCATTATGAATCTATAAAAGCCAATGGATACACGCGATTAACTCAAAATACTTCTTGTGGGAAAAATGTAAATTTCAATGGTTGTATAATATATGGAGCTGGAAAAGTAATGATTGGTGCCAACTTTCATTCAGGAAACGGGATGAAAATAATAACTCAAATACATAACTACCAGGGTGAGGCAATCCCTTATGACAATACTTATATAACGAAGGATGTAATTATCGAGGATAATGTGTGGCTTGGGATGGATGTCACCATTTTATCAGGCGTAAGAATAGGTGAAGGGGCAATTATCCAGGCAGGTAGCGTTGTCGTAAACAATATTCCGAAGTATTGTATCGCAGGTGGTCATCCAGCGAAAGTCTTTTCCAAAAGAGACGAAATGCATTACCAAATGTGTAAAAAAAATAATTTATACCATTAGTTGATGAGTCAAAAAACGAGTAATCTGTTATTTAGGCTATTAAGTGGCCTTCTTCTTCTTCTAATAAGTTTTATATCTTTTGTAACGTTCCCGAACAATGGCAATATTTCTACGTCTGTATATTTGAGCACTTTTTTCATTCCCTTTCTATATTATCTAAAAAAAAACACAGAAATTATAACATTTTTCATATATTTCTATTTCTCGTTGAATCTATACAGCTTAGCTCCTGTATTAAACTATCTAACTTCAGGTAAACCAATTTTATTGTTCTATACTCCAATTTCAATTTATTCTGAATATCTTTATTTAAGTTCGATCATAAACTCCCTTATTTTTATCTTATTTAAGCCACAAAATCTCTCGATTGAAAAAAAAACGGGGCTACAAATAAATAAATCTGGACAGCTTTTTCTGATTACAAGTGGATTTATACTTTTTGTAATTCAATTCTATACAACAGGAGCATTTAATATTGCTCTTACAGGGGGAAATAAAGGAGAGATTCTAACTAACGCCTATAGTGATGCACAAGCATTTCTTTACTTCCTACTTCCTGGAGTCTATATCTTTGTAAAAGATATTACCCAGAAAGGTTTTAAATTCTCTTGGGCCAATATTATAATGGCTTCTTTTATTATGCTCTATATCTTATTTTGGTTTTTCATAAACGCTCGGGGTCCAATTATATTATTACTCATCATCACATTTTTTGGTGTTCAACGAGTTATTAATTTCAAATTCAAGCTATACTATATACCCTTGGCGCTATTATTGTATGGAGCCTTAGCGATCGCCTCAGTAAGTAGAAGTTGGAAAACAAATTTCAACATTCCGAAAACTATAGAAGTTATTTACAACAATCCGTGGGTGATAAATGTCGGCACACTTGAATATACCTGGGGGCTAAAGAATTACGTAGTAATGAAAGAAAATAATTTTGATCAGTCCTATCCTTTTAAAACATATGCCGACCAATTTATTTCACCGTTAAGTCGAGTTTTTAAGTTCGAATATAAAACCGTGTTTAAAGAATACAGGGATAAGCTTCATTGGCAAAGAGCTGAAAAGGGTGGAGACTATGCAGGAACAGGATTTTCTTTACTATATGAATCAGTAATGAATTTTGGATACTTGTTTTTCTGGCTCCCGATTTTAGTATTATTCTGGTGGCTCCGCTACATAGACAAAATGTTTTATAGACTTGAAACCTTTGAACTATATCTATTATTCTTACTACCTTTTTTCTTGCATGTTGGTAGATCCGGCTTACAAATAGCCCCTTTTGTTACAAAATATATTTATTCAATTGTTTTTGCTCATTTATTCAACAGAAGTTTTTGGAATGCACGCAGATATAAATAAACTTAAAGAACGTTTTCTAAATTGGGAAAATGAAAACAACTGCTTCAATTTTAGAATAAATGAATTATCAGCATACAGATTCATTCGGCTGGATTTATTTGAACTTTTAATCTTTAAAGAAGAAAAGATAGCCAATATCCAGACAATTGATAATTCATTCAGCCAGATGAAATCGTTCAAGACAGGTTATGAGATGCTACTTAATTCATTAACATTTCTTATCACTATCCTGCTAAAAAGGAACAAAAACATTGTTATTTCGTCCAATGTAAATACAATATTCAATTATTTAAAGAACAAATATTCAGATAAATATTTTCACTTTATCTCAAACGAAAATGAAATGGGATTTCTGGAGTTTCCATTTCCCCCAAAACTCCATCAGCCAAAACATGAATTTAGTTCACATAGAATCTTTGGTGATATTTTCTATTTAGGGGAATATCTAACAAAAGTAAACAAGGTACATAGAGTCGAGATTGATTCTTTTTTGAATAAAGTAATTTTCTCGTTTCTTAACGAATTTCATTTCATATCGTTCGATGAAGAAGGAAAGAAGTTTCTTAGAAAAACTTTTCATAAAAAGATTTCAAGAAATATCAAAAGGAAAAAAGTCTACCGTCTTTTATTTACTCTCTTAAAGCCTAAATCCATCCTCGTCAAATCGGCCTATGATCCAATCAACATTGTATTCCAACAAATCTGTGTCGAAAAAAAAATACCATTTGCAGAATTACAGCACGGTCATATATATCCCTTTCATATGGGATATGTACTACCCCAAATAGATACTGATACTTTTCCAGACAAATTATTATGCTTTGACCAATTCTATAAAGAAAGTCTTGTAAAGAACGCGGGATGGGCACCGGAAAAAATTTCGATAGTGGGAAATCCGTTGAAAGAATTTATTCAAAGCGAAAACGCTTCTGCAATTTCTGAAAAACAACGGGCAGGTAATATCGTAATAGTCATGCAACATACCATACCAAACGCATTCAAAAACTTTTTAAAAGAAACAAGAATATACCCTAACTATAATTTCATAGTAAAACTCCATCCAAAATTTAAAGAAATTCAAGAACAACAACTGGATGAGGTATGCAAACTAAATAACAACATCAAACTAGTGTCTGATGGAAACATTCAGACATTGTTTGCCAATAGTATAGCTGCTGCAGGGGTATATTCTACCGCTTTAATTGAAGCAAAAGAACTTGGCTGCAAGGTTTTTCTAATACCACATATTTTGTCCGATTATTACAACGATTTTGTTGAGAAAAAAATCTTTCATAAAGTTGCTGATTTGAATGAACTTATTTCAATGATTGAAAGCAACATAGAACAGGAAAACTTTAGCACCGAGCCTGCAAATAAACTTTTAATAGATCAGCTATGGAATTAGTGTCTATCATAACACCAACGTATAACTCATCCCGGTACTTAGAGGAAACGATTGAGTCTATTATTCGTCAAACCTATAAAAATTGGGAGTTGCTTATCACCGATGATTGTTCTTCGGATGAAACATTTGAATTACTAAAAAAATATTCAGCACGAGATGATAGAATAAAAATATTTCGACTAAAAGAGAACTCAGGTCCAGGTGTAGCAAGAAATAATTCAATCAAACACGCTCAGGGGAGATATATCGCTTTCTGTGATAGTGACGATGTCTGGCAGAACGAAAAACTGTTAACACAGTTAAAATTCATGGAACGGAATAACTATGAATTTTCATTTACAGCTCTTTATCACATGGATGAGGAAGGCAATCTACTGCAAAAAATAAGTGTTCCTGAACAAATTAATTATTCAGATCTGCTGAAAAAGAACTACATCGGTTGCCTGACAGCAATGTATGATACGAAGAGAATTGGTAAAAAATATATGCCTAAAATCAGAAGAAGACAGGATTACGCTTTATGGTTAAACATAGTTAAAGTTACACAATTTGCGCATGGTTTGAATGAACCTTTGGCTTATTACAGAGAACGTAATTCCAGCGTATCCAGGTCGAAACTCAGATTACTAAAGTACAATTGGGCTATTCTCCGCGAACATGAAAGAATATCATTTGTTAAATCAATCTATTACATTTCACACACAATTATTAACTCTATTAAGAAATATTACATAAGAAAATAATAATATGGAAACCTTAAACAACATTATTAACACAGTATTAAAAAACAGAGGGAAACAGGAAGTTGCTTCCATTAACGAGAACAGTCATTTAAGAAATGACATTGGAATGGATTCGTTGGATCTGGCGGAACTGACGGTTCGGATTGAAGCAGAATACGATGTGGATATTTTTGAAGATGGAATTGTGAATACGGTAGGAGAAATCTTTCAAAAAATAAATGCCAATTGATGGAGCTTTTTCTTAAAGACAAATTTGCAAATAAAAAAATTACTTGGAATAACCTGGTTAGTGATTTAAATGGGATTGAATCATTTAATCCCTATTGCTTTTCTGCAGATTTTTATGAGGTTTTTAAACAGATAATTACCTCTTTAATCCTTAACAGCCCCATTATTTTATTGGATGCTGATTTCTCGGAGGAGGAATTGGAGAAATTGACAGGGCAATCAACGTTCAGTAATTTCGAGGTTCAATTGTCTAAATCAAATAGACCAAACCTGCAGAGTAAAAAAGATATTCTGAATGCATTGAGTGATGTTAACGACCAATGGTCGATTACGCTTTTTACTTCAGGCACAACGGGGCTACCGAAAAAAGTAATGCATAGTTTTCAATCCATCACCCGTTTTGTCCGAAAGTCTGAATCAAAGCAGAACGACATATGGGGATTTGCTTACAATCCGACCCATATGGCTGGTGTGCAGGTTTTTTTCCAGGCACTTCTGAATGGGAATCCTATCATTCGTTTATTTGGGTTGCCCAAAGACGATCTGCTTGGTGAAATCGAAGACACTCGTATTACAAACATCTCTGCCACTCCTACTTTCTACCGGCTAATGCTTCCCATCAAAGGTACATACCCTTCGGTTAGAAGGCTTACATCTGGCGGTGAAAAATTCGATGAAAACACGATTCAACAATTAAAGACAGCATTCCCCAATGCAAAAATCACCAATGTATATGCTTCAACCGAAGCTGGAACCCTGTTGGCATCCCGGGGAAATTATTTCATCATAAAACCTGAATTTGAAAGCCTAATTAGGATTGAAAACAATGAATTACTGATCCATAGCTCATTGATGGGACAAAGTGAAATTTCCAAAGAGGAGTGGTATAACACCGGTGATTTGGTAGAAGTGATCCAAGAAACCCCACTGAAATTTCATTTCGTTTCACGAAAAAATGAGATGATAAATGTGGGTGGTTACAAGGTTAATCCTTCGGAAGTGGAAGAGACAATAAGAGAAATGAAAGGGATACAAGACGTCAGAGTATTTGCAAAGAAAAACTCTGTTCTTGGAAGTATCATTTGCTGTGAAATTGTAAAAACCAACATTCAACTGGAAGAAACAGCTATCCGTAGTTTCCTGCAAGGCAAACTTCAGGAATTTAAGATTCCGCGTATGATTAAATTTGTTGACAAACTATCAACCACTCGTACCGGAAAAGTGAAAAGAAATTAGTCTTCAATCGAATTGAAGAAAGATTCTGATTTTTAATCATTGAAAAACTCAATAGTGTGAATATACTAGTTACAGGCGTATCGAAAGGACTGGGTTTGGAGACAGTTAAATGCCTTTTAAGACAAGGTTGGACAGTTTATGGAATTAGCAGGAGCAAAACCCAACCACTAGATGAGCTAATGCTAAAATATCCTGAAAACTTCAAGTGGCTTAGTTATGATTTAGCCGATGCAGTTAATGTTCGTAGAGATATTTTCAAGGAATGGCTGGGAATGGGAACACCGCTTCACGGCTTTGTAAACAACGCTGCACTAGCTTACGACGATATTGTGACCAATATAAACGTGGATGCCTTGGAAAAAATGTATAAAGTGAATGTTTTCACACCGATGAATATGACGAAGTATGCCATCAGACACATGCTGCTGCATCATATCAAAGGGAGTATTATCCATTTATCTTCAATTAGTGTTCATACCGGTTACAAAGGATTAGCAATGTACGCATCAACCAAAGGAGCACTTGAGGCTTTCTCGAAAAACACCGCAAGGGAATGGGGTGAAAAAGGCATCCGCTCCAATTGCATTGTCTCCGGATTCATGGAAACTGAAATGAGTGCGTCCCTCACAGATGACCAAAAGAACAGGATATACAACCGGACTTCATTAAAACAACCAACCGATACCGCATCTGTGGCAGAAACAATTGCTTTTTTACTATCTGATAAGGCCAGTTCCATTACAGGACAAAATATTCATGTTGATTCTGGAACAATTTAACTATGCAAATTGAGATAAAAAAAACAACCGATTGGCAATTGTCAGAATGGAATACCTATGCAAAAAGCTTCAATCAGGTTTTTGATAAAAAGTATTCGGTTGATTTTTTCAAACATAAATATCTAAATTCAGTTGACAATTTGTCCTACCATGCGTTGTTGAAAACGGATGAAGGAGTGGTAGGAGGATGCACTGTAATTCCCTATAATTATAAAATAACTAATAAAACCGTACGCATTGGACTAGCGGTGGATGTATTTATTGCAGAAGAATACAGAACTGATCCGCTTGCTCTCTACCGGATGTATAAAAAGCTCAAAAAAGAACTCATTTCCAACAATATTTTTCTGGTTGTAGCGGTTCCTAATGACACAGCCTACTCTTATTGGAAAAATATAGTAAAGTGGAAAGACGTGGGCTACCTTAAATATTACGCACTTCCCGTAAGAATCGGAAAAATTGTCAACAGTCTTCCTGCTTTCTTTAGTTTTTTTTCTCTGTTAGGCTCAAAATTGTTCATCGGGATTTCTGCAATATTCAATACAAAGCAGAAAGAATATATAATTCAAATCGACCGAACAAATTCAGTTATCGAAAAACAGCGATATACGGACGTTCATCGCCAAATAAGAATTTCTGATACCTACTTTTCTTATCGCGTCGTCGATGAAGACGGAATTAACACGGCTTATTTAATTGATTTTTACAATACGCGTACTAAAAAGAAAGACAATCATACCCTAAGAAAAGCAATCAAATACATCGGTAAAAATGAGTCCAGCGATTTGATTCTCTTCGTAGGCAAACTTTCCTTTTTTCAATTGTTACTATTCAAAGTTCCTTTCAAGCGGGAACCCAAACATTTGTACTTCACAGTAGATATATTGGATGAAAACAAATTTGATAATCCAGATTTAATACTCGATATAAATAATTGGGATTTCGGCCTGTTTAATTACGACGTAAGATGAATATTCTCACATTTGATATCGAAGAATGGTTTCATATTCTGGACAATGAATCCACCAAAACAACAGAGCAATGGAAACAATATGAAAGCCGCATTCACCAAAATATGGATCATATTTTCCAACTCTTACAAAAACACAATCAAAAGGCAACCTTCTTTTGTTTGGGATGGATGGCGGAAACCTATCCGGAGGTAATCAAAGAAATTTCAGACAGAGGCTATGAGATTGGTTCACATACCCGGATGCATCAATTGATATATGAACAAACGCCTAATGAATTTGCTCTGGATTTGGAACATTCTATCAAGACATTGGAAGATATCACCGGGAAAAAAGTGAAGTATTTCAGAGCTCCCGGGTTTTCTATCAGAGAAGACAACAAATGGGCATTCGAAATCATCGCATCTCAGGGTATCGAAGTGGATTGTTCTGTGTTTCCCGCACCGAGGGCACACGGCGGATTCCCATCATACAAAGAGCCACTACCATCCATTCTGAAATATAATGGAGCAACACTGAAGGAACTTCCGATTAATTACACAACAATAGCTGGCAAACCCCTAATCTTCTCGGGTGGTGGTTACTTTCGATTGTTCCCCTATCCACTATTAAAAAAATGGACAAAAAATTCATCTTATGTGATGAGCTATCTCCATCCTCGCGACTTTGATGCCGGACAACCAGTTTTAAAGGACTTGTCATTAACTAGAAAATTCAAATCCTATGTGGGGTTGAAAGGGGCATTAAATAAACTCGATAAGTGGCTTTCTGATTTTGACTTCGTAGACGTAGGAACGGCAACGGAGAGCATCGATTGGGGAAACGCAAAAGTAGTTGAGGTCTAAACTTGTTCAAAATTTCGAATCTGCCACCAGCAAAACTGTTTGTTACTTGAAGAAGTATAACACAACAAAACACACAATAGCAACGCCGGCTGAGAAACCATCTCAACCGGCGTTTTTCATGCCTTCTCCCACCCTGTCAGCGGTCTTTCACCCTGACAGTGGCCGTCGGTAGTATCAGCTTTTCCAAAGTTCAAAACTTTGGAAAAGGTTTACGCTCGATAAGCAACACAATACCAACACCAACTGCGGAAACCACCCTGACAGTGGTTGTTCCATTTCAAGAAAAATTTAAGACTGACACAGTTCATTGAATAGCCCCCTGGTATCTCACAGCACCTGCCAAAAAATATTAAGCGTCCCCATTTTTCCAAGCAGCAGTCGTCAAAACATGTTAAGCATACATACTTTTTCGCGCAGCAGTGGCTAAAACATGTTAAGCATACATACTTTTCGGTTCAGTAAGGTTCAAAATATGTTAAGTAGCATGTATTTCATCAACTACATTTATCAAAAAAATATTCAAACAACATAAAATAGGTAAAATAAGAGCATAATAAAACAAAATAACCCATTAATAGATAATTATAATTAACAATTATATGTCAGCTATCATACCAATAAGCGTAGAATACCTATTTTTCGAATAATCAATAGTATTGTTTGATTTTTTTACTCGTGCTAAAATTTGTAACTTCTTGTAACAAAAATTAATTAATCTAAAATTTTAAACCATGGGTAAAGACCAATCAATTAACGATTTCATGGAAGACTGTCGCATCAAAATTTACAATGCATCCAGCGACGACGTCATCAGTGCCCGCCTCCTCCCCTTCGGATACGATGAGGCCAAACACACCACCAACAAAACAATCTACACCGACACGGTAGCGCTCGTTAAGAAAAATGAAAACGAAAATGCCGAATGGCGAACGGCCAGCGAACTATTCAACAACCAGCAGAAAAAGACCCGGAAGGATTTCTCTCAGATCAGGAAAAAACTGAAATTCTACTATCCGGCCTCCTCTGCCGAAGCAAATACATTGGGACTCTACGAAGACAAAATCACCAAATACACCGATTTCCTGCAGGTAGCCAAAAATTTTTACGGCAACCTGGTCGGTATGCAGGAAGTGCTCGATAAACTAGCACCGTTTGGGTATACCCTCGAATCAGTTCAGGCGCTGCAGGCAGACGTAGACCAACTTGATGTTCTCCGCGCCAACCGCGAAAAAGAAGGCGGGGATGCCCAATACGCCACCAAAGAACGGAATACCAAAATGGACGAACTCTACGAAGCGGCCAACGAAATTGCCCGTCTGGCCAAGCTCATCTTCGAAGATGACGAAGCACAGTACCTCGAAAAACTCGGCATCATCGCCCGTTCATAAAAGTCATAGTCTAAGAAAATAAGGCAACAGCCTTCAACCTGCAAAGGGATTTCGTCGCCAATCAACGACGGAGTCCCTTTTTTTGAACACTACTTCACCCCAACCCTGTCAGTGGTCTTGTACCCTGACAGAGGTTATTTCAACGCAACCATCAAATAAGCTAGGACCTCTATTCCAACCACCGGCCCAAAGTCCCCTTCAGGGGATGCAGGGGTGAAATTCCGACAGTGATCATTTCACCACAACCATCAAAAAAAGCCACGAATCCCCGTCACAATCACCGGCCAAAGCCCATCTCTATGTTAGAGAGGGGTTGGGGTGAGTAGAAATCAACGGTCGACCGAAAAAATTGTCACCGTGCATCACCTTTTCCAAAGTTTTGAACTTTGGAAAAGATTTACACTCGATAAGCAACACAATACCAACGCCAACTGCGGAAACCACCATGTCATTGGTCGTGCGCCCTGACAGTGGTTATTTCAACGCAACCATCAAATAAGCTAGGACCTCTATTCCAACCACCGGCCCAAAGTCCCCTTCAGGGGATGCAGGGGTGAAATTCCGACAGTGATCATTTCACCACAACCATCAAAAAACGCCACGAATCCCCGTCACAATCACCGGCCAAAGCCCATCTCTATGTTAGAGAGGGGTTGGGGTGAGTAGAAATCAATCATCATGGTAATGCAAACAATCAACGCCGCAAGCCTCCTGTTAATCACCAGCCCAAAGTCCCCCGGGGTAGGTTCCAAGGCTTTGGAACAGGGCAAAAAACACACAATACCAACTGCAGAAACTCCCCTGTCAGTGGTCTTGTGGCTATGGAATTGTGGCCCTTGAGGCCGTTCCACACACGCCATCGAAGCTCACCCGTGGTAATCCGTGAATTCAATCTGTGTTAATCAGTCAACAAAAACAGCCTCGAAGGAATTAGCAAAATTCGCCCAAATTCGTGTAATCTGTAATATCTTAATCGAACTTCGTTTCGCGTAATTAAACATCACGACAGGCAATTCTTTACAATTTTGGAATCCAAATCCAGAATTGTAAATTTATATCATGATACATCGGGAAGCAGAAAAAGAACTAATCAACCATCAAAAACGCCACAAACCCCCATTCCAATCACCGACCCAAAGCCCATCTCTATGTTAGAGAGGGGTTGGGGTGAGTAGAATTCAACCACCCAACCCATAAAAGTATCAATCGACAGCCGGTATATCACCTTTTCCAAAGTTTTGAACTTTGGAAAAGGTTTACGCTCGATAAGCAACACAATACCAACGCCAACTGCGGAAACCACCCTGTCATTGGTCGTGCGCCCTGACAGTGGTCATTCCGGCCCCCCATAAACCCTATACCATACACTATTTCAGTTCGGCTTTTCATTTTTCATTCCTAATTACACATCGTTCATTACCCTTTCTCCCACTCTCCGTTTCTCGCCTTCTCCCCATCACAGCGCCCATCCGTAGAAGAAACTCTGCGCTCTCAGCGAAAATCTCTGCGTCCTCTGCGTGGAATAAGATTCTCACATTCACCTGTTAAAAGTCGGCATTGCGGCGCAGGAACGTTATCATTTCAAGTGTGGTCTAAATATGCGCCTCTTCTAAATGCCTGGCATTCATCACCCAAGGCGTTGCCATTGGGCTGAAGTAATCCGGCCCTTCAGGCCGTGTCCATCCGTGTCAATTGTTTTTCTACAGCAACCTCGAAGCACCAATTCGCGTAATTGACTTCGTCGAACTTTGTTTCGCTCTAATTCGCCTAATCCGTGCTATCGTAATTGACTTCGTCGAACTTCGTTCCGCTCTAATTCGTGAAATTTTGCTACAGTGCAAATCCGTGTCAATCCGCTCGCAACAACAACCTCTACGCCCCAATTAGCGTCATTCACAATAATTCCTGCAATCAGTTTACTGATATTCGTGTAAACCTTTTAAATTCGCAAAAATCCTGAACCGGTCAATCCCGGATCGTAAAGAATAAAGCACATCGTATGAAAATTATATCTGTCGTAGGGGCACGTCCCAACTTTATGAAAATAGCACCTTTCATCCGTGCCATCAAAGAACACAACAAAAATGTTACCAGCAAAGTAAACAATCAAGACGATAACCTTAAGCACGATACTGCAACAATAACTCATCTTCTTGTTCACACCGGGCAACACTACGACGTCCGCATGTCGGAATCATTTTTCCAGGCCCTGGGGATTCCTGCTCCGGATATTAACCTGGAAATAGGCTCCGGCTCACATGCCGAGCAGGTGGGTAATACCATGATTACTTTTGAAAAGGTACTTATACAGGAAAAACCCGACTGGATTGTGGTCGTCGGTGATGTAAATGCCACTCTGGCCTGTTCGGTGACGGCAAAAAAACTGAGCATCAAAGTGTGTCACATCGAAGCAGGCCTTCGCAGCGGTGATGAGACCATGCCGGAAGAGATCAACCGGCTCGTGACCGACCGGCTCAGCGATCTGCTCCTGACACCCGATAAATTGTCCATGGAAAACCTTCGCAAAGAGGGTGTCCCGGAAGAAAAAATCCGGTTCGTCGGCAACATCATGATTGATACCCTCGAGCGTAACCGGAGTCAGTCAGCAGCACTGGATATCAACAGGATTATTCAATCCAACCGGCTAACTGATGCGCTGCCTCATAATGACAAGGAGGAAACCCCTGCAACATCACTGCTGGAATCCGGTTCCAATCCATATGCCATCCTCACCATGCACCGTCCTTCCAATGTCGATAAAAAGGAGATTCTTGCTCCCATCCTAAACTTCCTCACTGAAGAAGTTGCTGCCGACATGCCGGTCATCTGGCCTATCCATCCGCGTACACAGAAGATGTTGCAGCAGTTTGATTTATGGGATAAGGCAACCGCCTGTAAAAATCTCATCCTCCTCCACCCCATCGGTTACCACGAGATGCTGCGACTGAACATGTCGGCAACCATCATGCTCACCGACAGTGGCGGCCTGCAGGAAGAATGCTGTGTATTGGGAACCCCTTGCCTTACGCTCCGCTGGAACACGGAACGTCCGGTTACATTAAAAGAACATGGCGGAGCCAGCGTGCTGGTGGGAAATAACATCAATCGCATCCGCGAGGAATACCAAACGGCGTTAAAAGCAGGCCGCATTCCCCAACGTCCGGAGCTGTGGGATGGAAACACGGCAAATCGCTGTGTAGAGGCTATTGTGAATTATCCCGGCTAATACGAATGAGAAAACGCCGGCTGTGGAACTAGCCTGTCAGTGGTCTTGCACCCTGACAGTGGTTATTTCACCACAACCATCAAAAACGCCACAAACCCCCATTCCAATCACCGGCCCAAAGCCCATCTCTATGTTAGAGAGGGGTTGGGGTGAGTAGAATTCAATCGTCGTGGTAATGCAAACAATCAACGCCGCAAGGCTCCTGTTAATCACCGGCCCAAAGTCCCCCATTTTTCATTGCACATTGTTCATTACCCTTATGCCCTATATCATACACATCTCAGTTCGACTTTTCATTTTTCATTGCACATTGTTCATTACCCTTTCTCCCACTCTCCGTTTCTCGCCTTCTCCCCATCACAGCGCCCATCCGTGGAAAAACCTCTGCGCTCTCCGCGAAAATCTCTGCGCCCTCTGCGTGGAATAAGATTCTCACATTCACCTGTTCAAAGTCGGCATCTGCGGCGCAGGAACTTCATTATCTCAATCCCGGCCAGAATGTGCGCCTCTTTTAAATGCTTCGCATTCGACCCCGGGCCTGTCCCGATGAACGTCGTGGAGTGGTGGCGTCGTCCCTCCTTACCCCGGGCTTTGGACTTACGCCCTTCAGGCCTTCTTGTAAGCAACATCGAAGCGTCAATCCGTGGCATCCGTGAATCAAATCCGTGTCAATCCTCTTACAACAGCAACCTAGAAGCACCAATTCGCGCAATTCCCTTCAATTCGTGTAATCCGTGCTATCGTAATTGACTTCGTCGAACTTCGTTTCGCTTTAATTCGAGAAATTTTACTACACCGTGGCATCGTGAATGCAATCCGTGTTAATCCATCAACGCAAACAGCCCCGAAGCACCAATCATTTTCAATTCTCAATTATCCATTTTCAATTTCAAATACGCCTTCCCATAACCAACATCGAAACTCAACAGCGTCCATCCATGAAAAAATCCGTGTAAATCTCATCCTTCAGGCAACCTTTTCCAACCGGGGAGCATCATTTATGGAGATGCACACAATGAAACCCGAACAACTACGTTAAAGTTAAGTATGATTTAAAGTAGAAGTAATACGGGTTATAGCGCAGATTGCCTACATTTGTGCGTCTCTTAACCTCAAACTTATAAAAGACATGCCAGAAATTATTTATGTGATACTGAGTTTTGGACTCTCGCTACTGATTGCCGTCAGGAGCATCCCGACCATCATCAGTGTCTCCCATCAAAAACATCTGTTCGACGAACCGAACGGACGTTCGGCCGCCACACAGGTGGTACCTACCCTCGGAGGAATTGCCATTTTTTTAGGTTTTGTATTGAGTGTGACCATTGCCGGCAACGGCTTCGTGATGCCCGGTTTGAAATACATCCTGGCTGCGATCACCATCATGTTCTTTGTGGGGCTGAAAGACGATATTCTGACTGTTTCTCCCTGGAAAAAACTGATAGCACAACTAGGCTCAGCCTTCATGCTAATTGTTTTGGCAGATATTCGCTTCACGAACCTCCACGGATTCATGGGAGTTCACGAAATAAGCTACCCGGTGAGTATGCTGCTTTCCGGTTTTGTGATGATTGTCTTCATCAATTCCTTTAACCTGATCGACGGCATCGATGGCCTCGCTTCCGGTATCAGCATTGTCGCAGCCGGCGTGTTTGGCGTGTGGTTTTACCTGGCAGGACATATCGAATACACCATTCTGGCCTTTTCACTCATTGGTGCGCTGAGCGGGTTCTTCTATTTCAATGTCTACGGGAAAAAGAACAAAATATTCATGGGCGATACCGGCTCCCTTATTCTGGGAACCATCATGTCGGTACTCGTCATTCAGTTCAACGAGCTGAACATTATACAAACCCGTCCTTTCGCCATCGCATCGGCACCGGCAGTTTCCTTTGGCATTCTCATCTACCCGCTGTTCGATACCATCCGGGTATTTGCCATCCGGATGTACCAGGGAAGGTCACCGTTTTCACCCGACAAAAACCACATCCACCATCGGTTGTTGGCCATGGGGATGTCGCATAAGCAAGCCACCTTTACGTTGCTGGCCGTTTCTGCACTTTATCTCATTCCGGTATTTTTGCTGCAGGGACTGGGCATCTGGGGACTGATGGCTGTCAACCTTGCATTTGCCATGGGCTCGGTAATGCTGCTGGGAAGGCACATCCAAATCAAACAACTGATTCGGAAAGACGATCCGTTCCAGCAAATTCTAATTCCCCGGCGCAACGAACGCCTAATCGACATGCCAGGATTGGAAAGGCAGGATAAAAAACCGGCTGCTGTACGTCGCGGCTTGGTGAGGGCGCTTAGTCACCTCGACAAGATTAGTTTCTGGTAAACACGGATTACGCTAATTAGACCCCGCACACAGTTCTATCGCGCACAAATTACGCGAATTGGAGCTCCAATGTTAGTTACAAGGCCTGAAGGGCCGTAAGCCCATAGCCCAGGGTAACCCGAGATGGACATTGAGGGGCCGCCCTGGGGTAAAGTAGCGTACCTTTGCAAGAGGCACACCTTTCTACTCCGATTGAAAAACTGAATAACTTGCGCCGCAGATGCTGGCACCGAATTGAAATAGTCATTAGGGGCGTACATCCGACAACGGCGTATCGTGGTCTTGGCATATCTGACGTCTTTTATCTTAACAACAGAAACTGCGCAGCCCAACCTAACCGGTAAAAGCTGATATAGGCACGACCAATCGCGTGCTCTTACTCCTCCCCGGGTGGGGAGGCTGGGTGGGCCAAAAAACAAACCTGAAATTCTGATATGTTAACCATCAACGCTTTCCCCGATAGCTGTCGTGGGGTGGCGCAACAATGTATCCGCTTTTCATGAGGCCGTAATGTGCGCCTTGGATTGTTGCCGACCATCCAACCCGGGCTTTCCCGGACCGCCAACCCAAGACCAAATACCTCCATCGAAACGCCTTCTCTTAAAACTTAACACCTAACACTTAAAACTTTTTTTAACCTAAAACTCCTAACACAAGAAACAACAGAAACATTTCGAACCATAGGATGAGTATAATACAAAGCCACGATATATCGTGGCCCTACCGAGGCCGGTGCTGAATGGAACCAGGTGCTCATCCCTGTTCAACGATGCCTTTGTGAACATAGCGGTTTCTTTGTGTTCCTGGTGGTTACTCTCTTTTACCACGGAGCACACTAAGTTTTACACACAACGGACATAAAAAGCCCCTTCACCAAAGTCCAACTGGCAAACCAAGGTTAAAGTTGACAGGGTTAAAGATTGAGCGATGCCAAATCCCGGCGTTACGTCGGAGTCAATGGTCTAATGTCTAAAATCTCTTATCTGGAGTCTTTTACTTAAAACTTAACACCTAACACTTAAAACTTTTTTCAACAGAAACATTTCGCCCCATAGGATGGGGATAATACAGAGCCACGATATATCGTGGCCCTACCAGGCCGGTGCTGAATGGACTTAGGTGCTCACCACTGTTCAACGATACCCTTGTGAACATTGCGCTTTCTTTGTGTTCCTGGTGGTTACTCTCTTTTACCACCAAGCACACTAAGTTTTACACACAACGGACATAAAAAGCCCCTTTCATCAAATCCAAACTGACAAACCAAGGTCAAAGTTGACAGGGGTAAAGGTTGAGCGATGCCAAATCCCGGCCGTAGCGTCGGAGTCAAAGGTCTAATGTCTAAAATCTCTTGTCTGGAGTCTTTTACTTAAAACTTAACACGCTACTCTAACCACAGGAACCACAAAGCCCAACATGAAACCTGAAACCAGACCATCTAACATCAGAATCCAATTTGGAATGAATACAGGTCCAAAGACCTTGAATTGTATCGTGGCCCTACCAGGCCGGTGCTGAATGGAACCAGGTGCTCATCCCTGTTCAACGATGCCTTTGTGAACATAGCCGTTTCTTTGTGTTCCTGGTGGTTACTCTCTTTTACCACGAAGCACACTAAGTTTTACACACAACGGACATAAAAAGCCCCTTCACCAAAGTCCAACTGGCAAACCAAGGTTAAAGTTGACAGGGTTAAAGATTGAGCGATGCCAAATCCCGGCGTTACGTCGGAGTCAAAGGTCTAATGTCTAAAATCTCTTGTCTGGAGTCTTTTACTTAAAACTTAACACGCTACTCTAACCACAGGAGCCACAAAGCCCAACCTGAAACCTGAAACCTGAAACCAGACCATCTAACATCAGAATCCAATTTGGAATGAATACAGGTCCAAATACCTTAAAATCAAGCCTTGAAACATAAAAATATGCTGTAGAATTATTTTGTTTACAAAAATATTCATTTAACTTTGCACAGATTATATTAAGACAGACACCAACAGTTCTTATTGTAATAAACTTTAACCTCAAAAAATGAACACTCTGAAGGAAGTCATCTATTTGTTTGTCACCTTCATCATGGCCGCCGGATTAACCTATTTTTCCATCCCGACCTTAATCAAGGTAGCCCAATTGAAGCACCTCTATGACGAACCCAATCACCGTTCGGCCGCGACTACAATTGTTCCCACATTGGGTGGTGTAGCCATTTATGTCGGTTTTATCATTAGCATGATTATCGGCAGCAATGGTTTCATGTTTTCCGAAATCAAGTACATCATCGCAGCATTGACCATCATGCTGTTCATTGGCCTCAAAGACGACATTGTCGATATGGCGCCGAAGAAAAAGCTGTTGGGGCAAATCTTAGCCGCCCTTATAGTCATCATTCTGGGTAACATTCGCTTTACCAGCCTACATGGATTTATGGGTATCTATGAAATCCCGTTCATGGTCAGTGTGCCATTAACGTTGTTTGTGATGATCGTTTTGATTAACGCTCTCAACCTGATTGACGGCATCGATGGACTGGCATCGGGAATTACCATCCTCACTGCAGCGACCTTTGGCGGTTGGTTTTTTGCTACCGGACATTACGCTTACGCGATAACCGCATTTGCCCTGGCCGGCTCACTGACCTCGTTCTTCTGGTTCAACGTTTTTGGCAAAGAGAATAAGATATTTATGGGTGACACCGGCTCCCTTATTTTGGGAACCATCATGTCGGTACTGGTCATCCAGTTCAACGAATTCAATATCGGCCTGAGTGGTATCCACGCCTTTAGAGGAGCACCGGCCGTTTCCATCGGCATCATGATTATCCCGTTGATTGATACGCTGCGGGTATTCGTACTGCGCATTCTTCGTGGTACTTCGCCTTTCACGGCCGACAGGAACCACATTCACCACAAACTGCTCGATTTGGGAATGAGTCATCTGCAGGCCACCCTCACTATCCTGACGGTTAACCTGGGTTTTATTGCCCTGAGCATATCACTGCAAAACGTCCCGGTAGGAAAAGCGTTTATGATTATTGCACCGCTGGCCATTTTAATGTCAAGTGTTCCGTCATACCTGCTGCGCCGCAAAAAAATCCGCGAAACAGCATTGCAGACTTATCCGGATTGAAAAAAGCAGACATTAGAAGATAGAATAAAGATATTAGACAAAGAGCCGGGTGCGAAAAGCCCGGCTCTTTTGTCGATATATAAACCTCACATTCAAGCCTTGAACATTACAACTACAGGCAGTAACTTGAAACCTCTCCTATCTTCAAACCTCAAATCTGAAAACTTCCCCTTAAACTTAAAACTTCTTTCGCCTACTTGTCTTTCATCTAACGTCTAAAGTCTGGCGTCAGTCTCCTTTAAACTCTTCGAACGATATAAGCTACAGAAACGGCTAGGTCCAAACCTGAAACATGAAACCATCTTAAAACTCTTCTTACAACAGAAACTCTCCTAATAACAGGAACCATCTAATATCTGTCATCTGTCATCTGCCGTCTTTTTTCTTACCTTCGCAGGAATAAAAACAGACAGCAACATGCAAATCAAAATAGGAGACCGCGTACGGTTTTTAAATGATGTAGGCGGCGGGAAAGTAACATCCATCATCAATCCTAACATGGTGAATGTGGAAACGGAAGACGGTTTCGAATTGCCTACCCTGGTGACAGAACTGGTTGTAGTGAGTGGCGGCGACACCTATGGTATGCCCGATGAAGCTTCCGAAAAGAATACGGTAGCGAATGCACCCACAACAACAAAAGCAGCTTCAGAAGACGAAGAGGAAGAAGCCGAGCCGGAATTCTATGGTTTTGCCGAAATCAACCAGGTGGAAGGCAACGACCAGCCACGCTTCATTTTTGCCGTGGTTCCTGAAGATGCCAACAATGCGGTAGGTGCAGGGATTACCCTCTACCTAATCAACGATTGCAACTACTCCGTTTTATACCAGTTTGCCTATCGTCGTGATAAGAACTACGAAACACGTGACAGCGGCACACTGGAACCCAATACCCGCATTCAGTTGGAGCAACTCACACAAGCTGATTTGGGTGATCTCCCCGCTTTCTGCTTTCAGTTGCTTTACTTCCGGAAACATTCGTCATCCATGGAAGCTCCGGTACAAAAGGAAATCACCCTCAATCCGGTAAAATTCTATAAACAAAACTCGTTTTCGAAAAACGATTACTTCCGGAAACCGGCCATGACCTTTTCCCTGGTGACCGATCCGCTGACAGCCGAGCTGGAAAAGTTATCCGACAAAGAATTCAATAAAATTGTCAGAGAAAAAGAGAAGCCGTCCAAAAAGAAGATGAAGACAGTCACACTTCCGAACCAGGATTTGGTCGAAATCGATTTGCACATCCAGGAGTTGATGGACGACACCCGTGGCCTGTCCAATGCCGATATGCTCAAGATTCAGATGGACACCTTCCGGGAAGAACTGGCCAAAGCCATTGAATCCGGAGTAAAAAAGATTGTCTTCATACATGGTGTGGGAAATGGTGTGCTAAAGAATGAGCTCCGTCGTGAATTGCAACGCAAATACCGTAAATACTCCTTTCAGGATGCCTCTTTCCAGGAATATGGTTATGGTGCTACCATGGTGTACCTGAAGCGATGAGCTTGAGAGCAGAACTGAGAATGGGAGAAACGATGAATTGGTGAAAAGGAGAGTGGGAGATTAGCGATAAGAAGACCAGGTGACTTGAAAACGGATTAATGGGCTATTTTTCTTAATTTCATTATGTCTTAAAAAGTCGACCTCATGAAGAAAATGATTCGGACGCATAATGAGTTGGAAGTATATCAGATAGCATTTAAAACAGCCCAAAAGATTCACCAACTGACGATTCATTTTCCGATTGAGGAACGCTATTCGTTGACAGACCAGATCAGGAGAAGTTCAAGATCGGTTGCCGCAAATTTGGCCGAGGCTTACCGAAAAAGGCGTTATCCAAAGGCTTTTGTTTCAAAACTATCGGATGCAGAAGGAGAGGCTGCAGAAACGCAGGTCTGGCTTCAGTTTGCTCGTTCATTTGGCTATCTCTCACAAGATGAAGAACAGCAGCTAAGTTCGTTATATGACCAAATCATTGGAAAAATTGTCACCATGATAAATGCTCCGGAGAAATGGTCGCTTTAATACCGATGAGAAATTCTCCCGGTTCCCCTCTCGCCACTTCTCTCACTCTCCTCTTCTCCTTCTCCCTCTCTCCGGTTCTCCACTTCCCACTTTCTCCCTCTCGCCACTTCCTCCAATCACCTCTTCTCTCCGTTTCTCCCACTCTCTTTTTCACCAATTCACCGCCTCACCGTTTCTCCCCTTCTCATCTTCTCCCCATCTCCGTTTCTCCCACTCACCCACTCTCCATTTCTCCCTCACCCATACAGTTCTCAATATTATTCAGTATTTTCGTCCCGTCGCAGACCGTTCTATCGCGTTCCTTTCGGGGAATGAGGAAAGTCCGGGCAACACAGGGCGCCATGCTTCCTAACGGGAAGGCGGGTGTAAGCCTGCAGCAGTGTAACAGAAAACAACCGCTGCTCCGGACCTCGGTCCGAGACAGTAAGGGTGAAAAGGCGGGGTAAGAGCCCACCGGTATCTGTGGCAACACAGGTAGCCGTACGCCTCATGGGTTGTAAGGCCAAATATATTGCGAGTCCGCAAAGACACAGTGCGGCCCGCGCTGGTTCCGGTTCGCCGGAAGTCGCAAGGGGTAGGCTGCTCGAGGCTGCCGGTGACGGTAGTCCCAGATAAATGATAGAAGCCTTGCTTCGGCAAGGTACAGAACCCGGCTTACAGGTCTGCGATTTTTTAGATAAACAGTTTTAAGATTTAAGTATTAAGTTTTAAGACAATTGAATGAGTTTTAATTTGCGCTGAAGACCAGTAGAATCTTCTGACAACTTTCTGAAAAACGAGAGAAATGTACCATTCATTTGAGAATCTGGAAGTATGGAAAAAAGCATATCGATTGGTCATCCAAATCTATTCTGCCTTTTCCAGCACCAAAGAATACTTTATCAGAGACCAGATATTACGTTCATCCTTGTCTATCCCGAGCAACATTGCAGAAGGAGCTGAACGAAATTCGAAACAAGAGTTCATTCGGTTTTTACATATTGCGAAAGGTTCTTGTGGAGAATTGCGGACGCAGTTGATGATTGCCCGTGATTTAAAATTGATGGATAACGCAGAAGAGTTCATCAATCAAACAATTGAAATCTCATCTATGCTTCATGGCCTGATCAAAAAAATCGAAGCATCTCAAAACAAAACCTCAAAGCAATAATCGAGGCGCATTGCCCCTTCTCTTAAAACTTAAAACATAACACTTAACACTATTTTTTTAATGAAATACTTCGCCACCATCATTCTCCTGAGCTTCAGCTCGGTTTTATTTGCTCAGAAATCCGGATTTGCCCCGGTCTTTAATACATCCTTCAGCAGTTATGCCTCTTCGGGTGATGACCTTCCCTTTTGGATGACTGCGAACCAGAATGGTATGTTCACCATGCAGAACAATACATACCAGTTGCTGCAAGCCGGACTGACAAGAAGTCTGGAGCGTGATTCAGCCAGAACCTGGGGATACATGTACGGAGCCAACTTCGTGTATGGTTATGCGGGCGCTTCCGATTTCCAGGTCAACCAATACTGGGCCGGATTGCGATACAAATGGTTGGTGTTGCGTGCCGGAGCGAAACCGGAACCCATCCAATACGCCGGCCTCTCGTCCACCAATGGCAACATGTACTGGTCTAATAATTCACGCCCGTTACCGGGAGTTACCCTCTCGACCAATGGCTTCATTCCGTTTCTCTTTTGGAAGAACTGGTTCTCATTTAAAGCCGAATACCAGGAAAATTTCCTTCGCGACGACCGCTATGTGATGGACAGCCATCTGCATCATAAGAGTCTTTATTTAAGGGCGCAGCTACCGAAAAACTGGAGCATCACTGCCGGCTTGGATCACAACGTATTCTGGGGGGGGACTTCCCCAAACTATGGTAAACTACCCGGGGTAAAAGATTATTTCCGTTACATATTGGGGATGGCGGGGAGTAAAACTGCGCTTCAAACCGATATTCTTAATGCCGAAGGCAACACGCTTGGAATGTACCTGTTGAAAGTAGGGAAAGCATACAATAACTTCTCGTTGACATTCTACTACAACCATCCGTTTGAAGATCGATCCGGCCTGGAAATGGCTAACCTGCGGGACGGTTTATGGGGGCTGCATTATGCCAATGCCAACCGGAAAGCATTCCTCACCAACGCCGTCGTCGAATACATGAATACCCGCAACCAAAGCGGTTCCTTTCATTTGGTTCCCGATCCCACGCCAACCGAGCCGACACGCAGGCATGGTAGGGGTAGAGATGACTATTTCAATCACGGTGTATACAAATCAGGATATGTGTATCAGAACCGCATGATGGGAACGCCGTTTTTTGTCCCCACCATCAACCACGATGGAATTTCAACAGGATTCCGCAGTACAAGAATGTGGATGCAGCATTTTGGGCTGAGAGGAAATTTATGCAATCATTTTACCTGGAAAACCATACTATCGTGGTCGCGCAACTTTGGCCAATATGGGGACCCGTATCCATCGCCATTGAATGAATTCTCATTTCTGGCGGAAAGTCGCTACCACAGCAGCAAATTACCATTCGATGTGAAGTTCGGTGTAGCCGGAGACTATGGAGACCGCTTTCAGAAACGTATCGGCGCTTATGCCGGGATTCACTTCTCATTCTAATCGTTCAATCATTTATCTAAATCAGGATTTCCCGTTTTCATGGTTCAAACAAAAAATCTTCAAAATATTTCCGTACAGGAGTTCACCTACGATTTACCAGACGAACGCATTGCCAAATACCCGCTGGAAGAACGCGACCAATCGCAATTGCTCATCTGGAACCAGGGACAAATCTCGGATGATACATTTAGTAATCTTTCCACTCATTTACCGGAAAATTCGTTGCTTGTATTCAACAACACAAGGGTTATTCGGGCTCGGTTGCATTTTCGGAAACAAACCGGCGCCCGTATCGAGATATTTTGCCTGGAACCGACCACGCCTGCAGATTATGCTCTTTCTTTCACACAAACCGACAAATGCCGATGGAAATGCATCGTGGGTAACCTGAAAAAGTGGAAAGGCGAAATCCTGGAACAAACACTGGAGCTTGACAATCAGCCAATAAAATTCCGTGCAGAAAGAATCGGTGACGCAGGCAACGCACAGGAAATTGAGTTTTCGTGGGACAACCCAGCCTTTACGTTCTCCGAACTGCTGGAAGCGACCGGAAACATTCCCATTCCTCCGTATCTGCACCGTGAATCGGAAGAAAGCGACCTGACACGCTATCAGACGGTTTATTCCCGCATCAAAGGATCGGTCGCCGCACCAACCGCCGGTCTGCATTTCACCGAAAGGGTATTTGACTCTTTACCTGAAAAAGGTATTGAACGGGCAGAGTTAACCCTACATGTCGGTGCCGGTACCTTTCAGCCGGTGAAGTCCGACACAATTGGTGGCCATGAGATGCATACCGAACATATCCTGGTGGAGAAAACATTCATCGAGCAACTTCGTGATAAGCTGGATTCGGTGGTAGCCGTGGGAACGACTTCCATCCGCACACTGGAAAGTCTGTACTGGATTGGCAAAAAGCTGATGGAAAATCAGAACCTGAGTGAAAAGGAACTGCTGGTAGCCCAGTGGGAACCTTACCAGGAAGAAAATCATCTTCCCTCACCCAAAGAAGCTTTATCGGCGGTGATTGATTACCTGGCAGGCAACAACATGGACAAGCTGAATACAGCCACACAGATTATTATCCTGCCGGGATATGAGTTTCGCATCGTCAGGGGAATGATTACCAATTTCCACCAGCCACAAAGTACCTTGTTGCTACTCATTTCAGCTTTTCTGGGAGACGATTGGAAGCGCGTTTACCAGCATGCGCTGGTAAACAACTACCGGTTTCTCAGCTACGGCGATTCGAATTTGTATATCAAATAAGAGCAAAGACTTCAGACGCAAGAGTAGAGACAATAGAAGATTCCTGTTTTCATTGAATACACATAAAACGGAGTGTCAACAACAGAAACAATCGTAACTACAGAAACCGCGGAGCTCAACCTGAAACTTGTAACCTGAAATCTCTTTAACTTTATTTTTACCCTTTCGGAACCTTTTCCCCGGGAAAACGCATAGCATATTCGCCCCAGAAGTTCTTGACCTCCGATTTCATTTCCTTTCGGAGTAATAAAATACCAATCAGGTTGGGGATGGTCATCATAGCAATGGTGATTCCGGAAAATGTCCAAACAATCGTGGTATCGACGAACGAAGCAAGGAAGAATCCGATAACGTAAATAATGCGGTAATAAATCACGGTATGTACGCCGAATAGATAGGTCATGGCCCGACCACCGTAATACGACCAGGAAATGGCCGTGGAAAACGCAAACAACAACAATCCTATCGAAACAATATAACTACCGTAACGACCGAACCAGCTCTTGGTGAAAGCTACCGTCGTTAACGGTGCACTGTGCAACAACGATCTTCCCCTGAAATAATAATCACTCAATTCCGGGACTTTCCCGTCAGCTACTTCAATTTTCCCGGTATAAAGCTCATTATCGCGGGTGTATACTTTTACATGATCGGCAATGGAACGGGCGTGAATAATGGTCAGGTTATTCTGAATGGCGCCGTCTTTCACCGTTAAATCACCCGAAAAACGAGGAAATTCAGAATCATTTTCCCGGCCATTCAGGTCTTTTCTCAAATCTTTCAGTTCGGCTTTATTACTTTGATCTACCGGATGGGCCAGAATTTCCAAATCGGCAGCCTGAAAACGGTTTTCAAACTTTTTGTTCCACACTCCCGATGACAACAGCACCAGTCCGGTTAGCGAACAAATAATAATGGTGTCGATAAATGGCTCCAACAAAGCAACCAATCCTTCCGACACAGGCTCGTGTGCACGGGCAGCGGCGTGGGCGATCGGCGCCGATCCCTGACCGGCCTCGTTCGAAAACAATCCCCGGTTTACTCCCCGGTTGAAGGCAAATGAAAAACCAGCTCCCAGGAATCCTCCGGCCGCTGCCGTCCCGGTGAAGACATCACGGAAGATGGAGATAAAAGATGGGATAATATTTTCATAGTTATACAGAATAACGGCAAATGCTCCGATGAAATAGATGAGTGCCATGGCCGGTACCAGCTTGGACGTCACCTTGGCAATCCGCTTAATTCCACCGATAATAACCAGTCCAAGTAAAACAGCCAGGATGGCTCCTGATAATATCTTATTGATGCCCCACGTGGCAAACAGTGAATTGGAGATACTGTTGATCTGCGGCAAACTTCCTGTTCCAAACGAAGAAAGAATGGTCGCAATAGCAAAAATGACCGCCAGCCAACGCATATTTAGCCGGTTTTTCATGTAAAACATCGGTCCGCCGGCAATACTGCCATCCGATGCCTTTTCGCGGTACTTATGCGAAAGGGTTACCTCCACAAACTTGGTGGTCATACCCAGCATAGCTGTTACCAGCATCCAAAATAAGGCAGCTGGTCCTCCCAGGTGAATAGCCAAAGCTACACCGGCAATGTTTCCTGTTCCTACGGTTCCTGAAAGTGCTGTCGTTAACGCCTGAAAGTGGGACGTGTCTCCTTCATCGCCTTCCTTATCGAACTTACCGCGAACGATGCGAAGTGAGTGTTTCAAATAACGGAACTGGGGAAATTTCAGGTAAATGGTAAAAAACAAGCCGGTTCCCAAAAGCAAAAAAACAAACCATTGCGAACCGCCTACATAACTGTCAATCAATGAAAGAATCTCGTTCAGTTTTTCCATGAAACAGGTTTTAAGGTTAAGCGACAGCTTCCAAAAATAGGAATATTACAATGGAATCAAAGATTTGGTGGGGATTAATCCTTTCGGCGAGCCGCTCTTCCAGTTGATAACATCACAAAGCATCAGCCGGATAAAATCTATCTTCTTGCCTTGTCAATTAAATATTTCCAGGAAACCAGAATGAAAAGGAAGATTAACATTCGGGCATCAATTACTTTACAAAAATTCCTTACTTTTGGTAAGGATTCCGGCAGGTCCGGTTCATTTGAATTTTAATCAATCAAATTCAGATACTATGTTACCAAAGTTTCTTTTTGCTGATAACTCGCAAGAGTTACCTGATAACATCTTCATTGTTCACACCGAACAACCTCGTTTTATCGTTCAATGTGACATTGAAGGTTTCTGGACCAACCAGGAAATTTATTGGCTCGACGATAAACCGGAAAGCGACGAACTAATCTCGGAACTGCTCGATCAGGCAGCCGATTTCATGGAGATGGAACTGGAAAATCAGGAGCGACTCTACGACGAAGAAGAGGATGAAGACTAAAATATTCTAATCATGCAAACCGGATCACCTAAACGACTGATACGCTCAAGAACCGATCGAATGATTGCCGGTGTTTGCGGGGGGTTAGCCGAATATTTCGATCTGGATGTCAGTATCATCCGGATTTTGTTCGTGGTGTTAACCATTTTCACCGCAGCATTTCCCGGTATTCTGGTCTACATTATCATGTGGATAGTCGTACCTGAGCTGTAACCCCTTTTTCATACAAAATCATTTCCACTTTATGCATCGGTTGCATGAGGATGGAAAAGTTATGGCCACTCCTGTCTACACTTTCTCATCCAACGTAAAATTCCTCCGTTGCCACAACCTGCCTCAATAAACTTCTCGAAAACAACCTATTGACTTTTTCAAGATGATTGCTTAATTTTCATTAAGTAAACTAACCGAAATTTAACTGTATTGCTGAGCACCTCCCCTTATCACCTGTATCAGTAATCATCATCTCTTTCTTACAAAATATTCTGGGGAGTGTTCCCCCTTCACGGGAAAAAATACACCCTTAATTTCGTGCGTTCATTGGAAAATGAGCAACCAATCAAACCCAAATACAATTAACCAATCTTAAAACGTAACATTATGAAACGACTTTTTACACTCATTTTATCTCTTCTCATCTGCATTACTCTTGCAGCTCACGAAGATGAAGAAGGCGGTGGTAGCTCTGGAAAAGGAGGCACCAGCCAACATCAAGGAAAAGGAAAAGGCCCGGGAGGCCGGGAAAATGGTGGTCACGAAAACGGTGAAGAAGGCGAAGACGAAGGGGGTGGGCACGAAGAAGGCTCCGGTGGCAATCACGACGGCGGAAGTGGCGGCTCCGGTGGTCACGAAGAAGGTGAAGAAGGCGAAGGATGTGGTGGCGGACAGGGCAACAATGATGCCTATGTTATGCAAATAGGAAGCAACAACAACGCCCTCATCAACCAGGAAAGTGTGCATAACGGATTCGCTTCCATCGTTGTCAACGGAGACAACAACAATGCCTATATCATGCAAAAGGGAAACGGAGGTATTTCCGGCTTTGGCTACGAAGTAGGTGATTTTGATGTTTGTTCCGGATTCTCTCCGATTCTACCCCCCGATGAAGAGCAGCCATTGTGGGATGTCTCTACTGCTTTTAGTAACATTGCACTTGTCTGCGGAAGTGAGTTGGTCATCACAGAGGCCGGTTTCTCCTTTCACACAGTCGCCCCGGGTATTTATATCACCGGAGACAATAACAAAGCTTCCATTGAACAACGCGGTAAAACAGGTATTGCCGGAATTCAAATTACAGGTGACAAGAATGGCGCGAAAATCGATCAGTGTGGTAATTCCGGTCAGGCCTATATTGATATTACTTCAGCTAAACTAAGCGATGGAACAAAAGGACTAACGGCCGTAATCTCACAACAAGGGAAAACCAACTTTGCCTATAGCATCCTTAAGGGGATTTCCAATGATCCGACTATTCATGCCGGTTCGAACATCACACAGCATGGAAATAGCAACAGCGCATTTCAATACTCTGAAGGCGATAACATTCGGTTGGGTGTCACTCAGGAAGGTGGATTTAACACAGCCCGGCAAATCAATGTAGGCGATCATACATTCATGGGCATTGAACAAAGCGGCAGTCAGAATATCGCTGTCGAAATGTCGACCGGTAACTACAACAACAGCTATATCCAACAGGATGGAAGTCGAAATGAAGCACTTATTCTACAAGGTACACCTAGTGTTGCCGGCGTAGTAGTTCCGACGATAAGCATGAATTAATGCAATGCGAAGAATAAGCTAAACAGTATTGCATATTATAAATACCGTAATTTGGGTGAGATGAGGCAGATCTGAAGGTCTGCCTCTTATCTTGAACTAGTAATCTCCTGTTTTTTTTATCTGTCAGCTTGCTTCAACGAAAGGGAAATTCGCTTTCGCGGAATATCAACCTCAAGTACTTTTACCATCACATGCTGGTGCAATTTCACCACTTCGTTCGGATCGGAAATAAAGCGGTCGGCCAGCTCACTGATGTGCACCAAGCCGTCCTGTTTCACTCCCACATCGACAAAACAGCCGAATTTGGTGATATTGGTGACAATTCCGGGCACGACCATTCCCGGCTGTAAATCGGTGATGGAGAAAATGCCCTCAGCAAATTCAAATACCTTGATTCCGGAACGCGGGTCACGACCAGGCTTCGCTAATTCGGCCACAATATCAATCAAAGTAGGCAATCCGACCTCGTCATCCACATAACGGTTCAAATCTATCGACTTCCGCAACTCTTCACTGGCCACCAAGTCGGTTACCTGCTTTCCCAAATCCTTCGCCATTTTCTGCACCAGCGAATAACGCTCAGGGTGCACAGCCGAATTGTCCAACGGATTGGTAGCATCCGGGATGCGAAGAAAACCGGCACTCTGTTCGTATGCTTTGGGGCCCATCCGGGGAACCATCTTCAATGCTTCACGCGAAGCAAAAGGGCCGTTTTCTTTGCGATAGTCAACGATATTCTGAGCCAGCGTAGCGCCCAAACCGGAAACGTACGTTAGCAAATGTTTGCTCGCCGTATTCACATTCACTCCCACGAGGTTCACGCAAGATTCTACGACTGTGTCCAGACTTTTCTGCAATTGCTTTTGGTCAACATCGTGCTGGTACTGCCCCACCCCAATGGATTTCGGTTCAATCTTCACCAGCTCAGCCAGCGGGTCCATCAGGCGGCGACCGATAGAAACCGCACCGCGCACCGTCACATCATATTGCGGAAACTCTTCGCGCGCCACTTTCGATGCGGAATAAATGGAAGCTCCGTCTTCGCTCACCACAAACACCTGCAAATCGCGATCGTAATGGGTGTTCTTCACAAAGTGTTCCGTCTCGCGGCTGGCAGTTCCGTTTCCGATGGCAATCGCTTCGATTTTATAGGTGCTCACCAATGCGGCCAGTTTCTTCTTCGATTGCTTCACTTCCGACTGCGGCGGATGCGGATAGATGGTTTCGTTATGCAACAGGTTACCCTGAGCATCCAGGCAAACCACCTTACAACCGGTGCGATACCCGGGATCGACTGCCAAAACCCGTTTTTGTCCAAGTGGTGACGAGAGCAGTAACTGACGAAGGTTTTCAGCGAAAACTCCAATTGCTTCCGTATCGGCTTCCTCTTTCGATGAGTTAAAGAATTCCGTTTCGATGGAGGGCGCCAAAAGACGTTTGTAACTATCCTTCACCGCAAGGGAAACTTGGTCGGCACTCGCATTTCGGCCTTTTACAAAAAGTCGCTCCAAGCGCTCCATCACGCGGTCTTCATCCGGAGAAATCGACAGTTTCAGGAAACCTTCTTTCTCTCCCCGCCTCATCGCCAGCATCCGGTGCGACGGACAACGCTTCAACGGCTCTTCCCACTCAAAATAGTCGCGGTATTTAATTCCATCCTCTTCCTTTCCTTTCACCAAACGGGAACGAATCACGCCATCCCGGGCGAAAATATTCCGGACGATGTTTCGGGCTGCCGTATTCTCATTTATCCACTCAGCAATGATATCGCGGGCTCCGGCCAACGCATCCTCAACTGTTGGAACCTCATCCGACAGGAAGCGTCCGGCACGTCCTTCCGGATCATTCTCAAACTGTTTCATCACAATTTTCGCCAGCGGCTCCAATCCTTTTTCCCGTGCAATCGTCGCTCGGGTGCGGCGTTTGGGTTTGTACGGAAGGTAAATGTCCTCCAACTCATTCGGGTCGAGACAATCTTCTATTTTCTTTTGAAGTTCCGGAGTCAATTGCTCCTGTTCTTCAATGGTCTTCAAAATCGTCGCTTTGCGCTTTTCCAACTCCGTCAGCTTCTCCAGCTCCTCTTTAATGTTGCCAACTGCTACCTCATCCAGGCTGCCGGTTGCTTCTTTCCGGTAACGGGAAATGAACGGAACCGTTGCTCCTTCTTCCAGCAAAGAAATGGTATTCCGAACCTGACGTTCGTTGATATTCAGCCTTTCGGCAATGATATGATTGAATTTCGTATCCATTTAGATTGAATTAAGGAACCCAAATTTACTGAAAACAGCAGGGATTTCCGCACGATAGTTATCCACAATAATAGACTTACGAAGCAAAAACGGATTCCGGTTCGAAGGACAAAATCAACGATTCATGGACACGATTCTCCTACCCAAACTCTTTTTCTTTCTTCCCCCCTTTTGTCACCGTTACTTTGGACTAAACCTTAAAAAATAAGCCATGAAAAAATCGAACACTTTTTATCACATCGTCATCATTACACTGATGATAGCCTTCGGTTCAGGATTAAATGTGACAGCACAACCGCTAACCGAAAATCTGGCCGGAACATATAACCTGGCTGCTCCCCGCTCCGCGGAGGTCCAGTATTTTCATATGGAAACCGTACTAATTAATCGTGCTCCCGACGGCGTGGAAACCGGAAGAGAGAAATATATTCTCGATTTGAAATGCGAACCTTCCGGCCTAACCGGGAAAAATGGAGATACCTACACCTGTCTGCAATTTGCCGTCCAAAAGGACAGCGGTAAAGTCGCAACCATCCCGGCACTCAAGAATTGGAGTTATGTTTTCACTGGAGGTCACGATGACAAAGGCCAAGTATTGGGCATCGAACATGCCAAATTTGAAAACCTAACCGACAGCAACGGGCAACCCTTAGCAGCTAATCAATCGTACTTTGTATACAATACATTCATCGATTTTCATGCGTTTTGCGATGTTTTTGGCAGTCCAACCCAAGCTGGGAAAGGCATACAGGACCTCCATAAGATTGGCGACAAAATCGTCCACGCCGCAGCCAACTCCGAAGCGCCGGTCGACTTAGGAAGTAGTGTGAGCAAAGGCTCAACATTCACGAATGGAGAAATCACACTCAACTTCAAAGGTTTGTCAAGAACAAATGGCACACCTTTAGCTTTGGTCGGGTTCGATTCTGGTGACAGTCATTTCGTTATGAACATGGAACCCGCTCCCGGGTTTACGGTAAAAACCCGCGGAAGTTCACATTATTGGGGCGATTTGTACGTCAACCTGAAAACCCATTGGATTAGCCATGTGGAAATGGAAGAAGTAGTGGTAGCACAAACCAAACTTCCGGCTCCCAACAATCCGGTTTCATCGGTCACCGTCCGTCATTCCGTTATCCGGAATATGGCTCAGCCCGAAATTCTCTCAGTCAAATAATTTGTAACTTTTAGCCGGGTGAAATGAATTCTAACCTTGCATTTCGTCCGGCTGATGAAACCAACAAAGTCATGAAAAACCAGTACGAAAGAAGTTTTTTCCGTCCGGATACGTTAGGATACCACATCAAAATGATTGCCGTATCCGCTTCTCTTATTATCGTGTCCTCTCTTTTACAAGGCTCTCCTTTACTCACTGAAGGACATATAGTCGGCTTCATTTTGATTCTATTTCAAGTGGAATTGTATACCTGGCTGGGAGTTCACTTTTTCCGATCGTTACCTGGTGAATCGGGGAAAGGTGCCATGCGAAAAATATTGAGACGTTTTGTTTGGTTCTATCTGACCTGTTTCGTTGCTGCCGCTATCATTTTCACACTGGTAATGGGCGGATTATTTCTCTGGCACGGAGATCCCCTTAGTGAGTTGTTTCCGCATCTTATCCACCAGGAACTGAGTGGTTGGTTAGTTGGAACAAACTTTGGATTGCTGGGCGGTACACTCATTTTCCTATACATCCAGTGGAACGATGCCATGAAGCGCGAACAACGGCTAAGGGAAGAAAACCTGATTTTTCAGAACCAGACATTGAAAAACCAGGTCAATCCGCATTTTCTGTTCAATAGTCTGAACACACTGTCTTCACTGGTTAATAACAATCCGGAGCTGGCCGAACAGTTTACCGGTAAACTGGCACAGATCTATCGATACATACTGGAAAACAATGCGAAAGACAGCGTCATGTTAGATGACGAACTAAATTTCGTTCAGGATTATTTCTACCTGCATAAAATACGCGATGAAGATAAAATCAACCTGACAATTGATATTCCGGATACAAATGGATATCAAATTCTGCCGGTTTCGTTGCAATTGCTTATCGAAAATGCGTTGAAACACAACATGGCGACACGGGAAAATCCGTTGGAAATAAAACTGCAAATAGAGGACAATTCAATCGTGGTTTCCAACAACCTGCAGCCCATGGCTACGCTTCCGCAGTCGGTGGGAACGGGACTGAAAAACCTGGCTGAACGAATCAGGTTGTCCACAGGAAAAGAATTAATCGTTGAAAATAACCGCGAAACCTTTACTGTTAAGATACCTTTGTTATTATGAAAGTAATGCTTGTCGAAGATGAAAAGCCAGCAGCACAAAAGATGGCCCGGCTGCTAAAACAGACGGCTCCTGATGCCGACTTAGTGGCAATAACCGAAACCGTAGAAGATACGGTTAACTGGCTACAGGAGTACGGAGAACCTGATCTGATCCTGATGGACATTCATCTGGACGACGGATTGTGTTTCGAAATTTTCGACACGGTGAAAGTAACCGCCCCGGTTATCTTTACCACCGCATACGATGAGTATGCCATCCGGGCATTTAAATTCAACAGCATCGATTACCTGCTGAAACCGGTTGGAGAAGAAATGTTACGAAAAGCCCTGGATAAATACCGCGCCATCCATGAAAAATACCACTATGGTCAAGCTGGTTACCGGCATTTGCTTCAGGAGTTTTCGGCAGCCTACAAATCCCGTTTTCTGCTAAAAATCGGAAGCCGTTACAAATCGGTATCTGTTAATCAAATCAAGTATATCTTCAGCAGCGACGGGAACGTTTTTCTTCAAAATACAGATGGGCAGGCATTCGCATTGGAATTTTCGCTCGACCATGTTCAAAAGCTACTCGACCCGGCCGATTTTTTCCGGATCAACCGCAATTGTCTCATACACATCGATGCTGTTGAAGAGATGGTTGCTTACTCTTCAAGTCGTTTGCAACTGCATGTTAAAGAAGAAAAACCGCAGGAAATGTTTGTGGTAAGCCGCGACCGTGTTCCTGAATTTAAACGTTGGATGGATCGGTAGACCGGAGAAATCTATATCTTCGTGGAAAGATATACACCACAAAAAGTCATACTTATGAAAAATCCAATTGTATCCGTTATTCTATTTGCCATCGTCGGCTTGATACTGGGTTACCTGATTTTTGGACGGATTTCAGGGGAATATGTCGACATCAGCACCATATTCCACGGTTCATCAGGTGCGCTGGAGTCGTTTGGCCGCAAACTGGCCGGAATTACCAAAATGCGCCAGAACATCCTTATTTCGGGTGGCGTTGGAGCAGTTGTCGGATACATCGTTTACCTGATTCGCAAGAAGTAAATTTGCTGACATCCGTTGGCAGAAAATAAAATTACCAACCGCCCTGAAGGCCTTCCTTCAGGGCTTTTTGATATTGTTCCAGATTGAATTTGTACAAATACGGCGCTTTATGTGCACCACCTTTACGCCGCTCATCCAATCTGTCAAGGATGCCGTAAGCCAGCATTTTTCGCTGAAAGTTTCTCCGGTCGAGCGTTTTGCCCAGAATGGTTTCATACAACTTTTGTAGCTCCGGCATCGTAAATTTTTCCGGAAGAAGATTATATCCGATAGGCAGAAAATTCAATTGCCGCCGCATAGTTTCCAGGGCAGCACCAATAATTTTATTGTGGTCGAGTATCAATTCTCCGACGTTATCAAGGTCGAACCATTCACAAGCTTCACTGTCCCATCCTTCTGCAGGAATAGCTTTCTCATAGTCAACCAACGCATAAAACCCAACGGAAATAAATCGCTTTGTCAGCCAGTTATTCTCCTCAACCACGATTCCTTCACTACGCATCAGCTCTAAAAACTTCTCGGTATTGGAGCGATGAATGTCGCTAAACACATGAAACTGGCGCAGAAAGATATCATTCAGCCCGGTTCGTTCATTCAACACACGGTCGGCAGCTTCTTCCATGGTTTCTTTTTTTAAAACGAAACCCCCGGGCAATGCCCACCGATCGTCATGACGGATTTTCAACAGGAGAACTTTCAACTGGTTGGCATGAAATCCAAAAATGACACAATCGAGTGAAATATGCGCCATGAAGTGCTCATCTCCCCGATTGATAAACTCGTGCATTTCCTGTTTTTGCTCCATCATGAAAATTTTACTGCAAATAAAATCAATTTTTTGTTTCAGTTTCAAATGAAAATAAATATCATTGTGTCAGCAAAACACATTGGTAAATGTAGACATTTTCTGAATCACGAAAAAGTCCGTATTTTAAACAAAGCTAACCAACAGATATACAACCAACCGGAAAGCTTTATCCTGAAATAGAAATTTGGTGTTTTACTGAGAACTGGTAAAAATAAAACGACCTGAAGAAGCTTGTTTAAAACAATAAAACCGGATTTAATTAAGAACCTATGAAACAATTTCGCAAACATTTGCTCCTCGGAGCACTATTCCTAATGTTCTCATCTCACTGGGCAACAGCCCAGGAACCGAAGTTGGGTGAAGCCTCGATTTCGAAGGTAATTTCGGCTATGACACTGCAACAAAAAGCCGAATTGGTCATCGGTACCGGAATGCATTTCGAAATTCCCGATTCTATCAAAGCCAAACTGCCCGGAGGCGGCGCCAACTCACCTTTTTTCCAGGCTCCCGATACAACACTGGGAAAGGCCTACAATGAAATGCTGGAGAAACTGCAGAAAATAGTTCCCGGTGCTGCCGGACATACGGCCATGTTCCCCGAATTCAATATTTCAACAATGGTTTTGACTGACGGTCCTGCCGGGCTGCGCATTCAGCCAAAGCGAAAGGGAACCGATCAAACTTATTATTGTACCGCTTTCCCAATTGCAACCTTACTGGCATCAACCTGGGATAAAGACCTGGTGACCAAAGTTGGTGAAGCTATGGGTAACGAGGTATTAGAATACGGTTCAGACGTGCTGTTGGCACCCGGAATGAACATTCAACGTAACCCGCTGTGTGGTCGTAACTTTGAATATTACTCGGAAGATCCGTTTGTGACCGGACAAATGGCAGCTGCTATGGTGAAGGGTATCCAGTCGGAAGGCGTGGGAACTTCCATCAAGCACTTTGTGGCCAACAACCAGGAAACCAACCGTCTTTCAGTAAATACTATTGTCAGCGAGCGGGCACTTCGCGAAATCTATCTCGAAGGATTCCGGATTGCCGTAGAAGAAGCCAATCCATGGACAGTGATGTCATCATACAACAAAGTGAACGGAACGTATACTTCCGAAAGTGGTGACCTGTTGACCAAAATCCTGCGCGACGATTGGGGATTCAAAGGTTATGTGATGACAGACTGGACCGGTGGAAGCGATGTGATTGCTCAGATGGAAGCCGGTAACGATTTGATTATGCCGGGCAATACCAGGCAGATTCACGAAATCATCGATGCCGTAAAATCAGGGAAACTGGACGAAAAAATACTCGACAGAAACATCGCCCGTATCCTGAAAGTGTTGATGATGTCTCCCGATTACAAAGGATTCCATCATACCGATAAACCTGATCTGAAAGCACACGCTGCCATTACCCGCCGGGCTGCTACCGACGGAATGGTACTGTTGAAAAACGATAATTCAGCTCTTCCTTTCGCAGGAAACGTAAAAAATGTAGCTGCATTTGGAAATACTTCCTACGAAATGATTACCGGTGGAACCGGAAGTGGTGATGTAAACGAAGCATATACCATTTCTCTGACTGATGGTCTGAAAAATGATGGTTACACAACCGATGCATCCCTGAAAGGTACTTACGAATCTTACATTAAGGACGAAAGAGCTCATCAGCCCAAACCGAAGAATATCCTGGCTGCCATGATGGGTGCCAAGATGCCGGTTACTGAAATGAATGTAACGCCGGAACTGGCAAAAGAGATGGCTGCCAAAACCGATGTGGCTTTGATTACCATTGGACGTAACTCAGGCGAAGGTGGTGACCGCGAAGCAGCTCCCGGCGATTTCGATCTGACGAAAACCGAAAAGGCGATGATTCAGAATGTAACCGATGCTTATCACGCAGCCGGTAAAAAGGCCATTGTCATTCTGAATATTGGTGGTGTAATCGAAACAGCCAGCTGGCGCGATATTCCGGATGCTATTCTGCTGGCATGGCAACCTGGTCAGGAGTCGGGTAACTCCATTGCCGACGTATTGAGCGGAAAAGCCAATCCGTCCGGAAAACTCGCTGTTACTTTCCCAATGAAGTATTCTGATGTTCCTTCATCTGACAATTTCCCCGGACATGCTGTGAAAACTGACAAGCCAATGGACGACAAAGCTGATGGCTCCGGTTTCTCTTTCATGCGCCGCGTGCCGTGGGAAGTAACGTACCACGATGGTATTTATGTAGGCTATCGTTACTACGATGCATTCAACGTAAAACCGGCTTATGAATTTGGTTATGGACTTTCTTATACAACGTTCGAATACAGCGACCTGAAACTGAGCTCTGACAAATTCGATGGTTCGCTGACCATTACCATGAATGTGAAAAATACCGGAAAAGTAGCCGGACAGGAAGCAGTTCAGCTTTATGTAAGTGCTCCGAAAGGTTCCATCAACAAGCCGGTTAAGGAATTGAAGGATTTCGGTAAAACGAAATCGCTGAAACCGGGCGAATCGCAAACACTCACCTTCAAGCTCAGCCCAAGAAGCCTGGCATCATTCCACACCGATTCGTCGGAATGGATTGCCGATGCCGGAACGTATAAAGTAGAAGTTGGTGCTTCGTCGCGGGATATTCGTTTGAACGGAACCTTCGACCTTGACAAGGAACTGATGGTGAAAAAGGTGAACAAAGCATTAGCTCCGGCAGCACCTGTTAAGGAGATTCAACCCAAGTAAATTTTAGGTAAAGCGATTAGTAATAAAAAGGTGTTTCCCTGCGTATCTCTTGCCAGGGAATACCTTTTCTCCAAATGCTTAAAGAGAAGATTTTTGATTTTCATGGATTAACAAATACAAGGAAGAAGTTTTAGACAACTAGATTTTTTCACTTTTTGATTGACTGTTAATTTACATTTGAAGTGTAAAAAAAGCGCCTCTGAGCAGGGCGCTTTTTTCATTTGTATGATTATATGTGTTCTTAATCAAGATTCTCCCGGATGGCTTTGTTGATTTTCTGCAAATCATCTAAGGTCAGAGTGAAACTGCAGGCTTCTGCATTCTCACGAGCTTGCTTGTCACTCTTCGCTCCCACCAAAACCGAAGTAATTCCCAACTGACTAAATGTCCAGTTGATGGCCACCTGTGCAACGGTTTTATTATGCTCCCGGGCAACTGATTTCAATACCTTGATGACTTTTTGCACTTTCGACCATTCCGGTTCGTGGTAGTAGTTATAAAATTTGTCCCGGAAATCACCTTCTTTGAAAGTAGGAATCTCCTTAAACTTTCCGGTCAGTAGTCCACCAGCCAATGTTCCGTACGAAATAATTCCCAATCCGTTTTCCTGGCAATAGGAAACCACATCTTTCTCGATGCTTCTCTCCAGCATAGAGTACTGAGGCTGCAGGCTAACCAGCGGAGTAATTTTTCTTACTTCATCCATCTGCTCAGGCGTAAAGTTGGAAACACCCAAATAACGGAATTTCCCCGCTTTTTTGATTTTCTCAATCGCCTCCAGCGTATCTTCAATCGGGGTATCGGGATCAGGCCAGTGAAGTTGGTACAAATCGATGTAGTCGGTATTCAGGCGACGAAGCGAATCATCGATCTCTTTCATCACCGATTCCGGCTTCAGATTCTTGACGAAATCATCTTTCGTCCGAACGATTCCGCATTTAGTCGCGACAACCACCTGGTCGCGATAGCCTTTGATGGCTTTTCCAACCACTTCTTCTGCGTGACCGGCTCCATACGCGGGAGCGGTATCAATCAAATTAATTCCCGCATCTATTCCGGCCCGAAGCGCATAAATCGATTCACTGTCATCGACATGGCCGAAAAAATCGTTGCCCATGGCCCATGTTCCCAGCCCAACGGCAGTAACACTCAAGTCCGTGTTATGGATTCTTCGTATGAACATAATAACGTTTTAATTTTTTTTGCACTGCATCGTGCACACAAAATGAATCAGCTCAATTTGCATGCGCTGCAACGTAATATGAAGTTTCAATTTAAGCTAAACTCAGAACGTATAACTAAAGTCAACGGTTCAGCCGCAATGGCTAAGAAGTCAGGACGAAGGTCCGGACAAAAGGAAATCAGGTTGTTGGTTGCACTTTTCACCCAAAAGGCGATTAAAGATAAAAAGTCGTGGCGTTCCTCCCAAAAGAATTCCGGTTCGAACCCGGAAAAATGGTTTTCGGAAGCATTATCTTTATGGAAGCATAAAGTTAATTAACCTAAGGCCATTACAAAATGGTCTATTGCATTCAAACCACTAAACAAACTGCATCGATGAAAAAAATGCTTCTTCTCCTCGTCCTGTTGACTGGAATTAGTATCACGGGACACACGCAGGACTCATCGCAGGAAATCGTTCCTTTTATGCCGGAATTAATGAATCGTTTTCCCAATGTGCGCGATGTAGCCATATCTCCCGACGGCTCCGAAATCTATTTCTCTGTTTCTTCCTTCCGGAAAGAATTCTACGCCATCGTTGTCATTAAAAGAAATGGTGACGAGTGGAGCGAACCCGTCGTTGCTCCGTTCTCAGGTCAGTACAACGATTTGGAGCCAGCCATTTCACCCGATGGATTAAAGCTCTTTTTCGCCTCTCAACGCCCACTGAATGACACCATCAACGAGCCTAAGGACTGGGATATATGGTATGTCGAACGAAAAAGTCCGGATGCTGAATGGTCGGCACCAATCAATCCGGGTGCACCGCTCAACTCCGATGGAAACGAATTTTACCCTTCGGTAACCAACAAGGGCGATGTCTATTTCACGACCACACCCAACAAAAACACCAACAAAGAAGACATTTTCGTTAGTCGTTTCAGCAAAAATGGTTTTTCTCAGCCCGTTGCTCTACCGGCAGAAGTAAATACCGATGGTTATGAATTCAATGCCTTTGTGGCACCCGACGAATCCTACCTGATTTTTTCATCGTTCGGACGGAAAGATGGCAACGGCGGCGGCGATCTGTACATCGCTTTCCGCGGAAGCGACGGAAAATGGCAGCCTGCACAAAACATGGGGCCAGAGATTAACAGCGAACAGCTCGATTATTGTCCGTTTGTTGATGTCCCGACACAAACTTTTTACTTCACCAGCGAAAGCAGCAACGTCCGGAAATATTTCGACCGGCCACAAACGCTGGAAGCGCTTGAAGACGAGTTTTATCAGTTCGAAAACGGATTGAGCCGGATTTACCAAATGCCATTTTCGCCGGAAGATTACCAAACAAAAACCGAGTAAAAACGGTATAAATTGAAAACCGCGGGACTGTTATTAAAATCCCGGCAGGAATGAAACTTAGAAATGAAAAACATTAAAGTGATTGCCTTTGACGGCGACGACACCCTTTGGGTGAATGAACCGTATTACCAGGAAACAGAAACACAATTTTGCAACTTATTAACGGCTTACCTTCCGGAAGAAGAGATTCGAAAAGTCCTCTTCCAAACCGAAATGGACAACCTCCCGCTTTATGGTTACGGAGCCAAAGGGTTTACCCTTTCGATGATGGAAACAGCTCTGAAAATATCGGAAAACCGATTGGAACCAGCCGTTCTGCAAGATATCATCCATTTAGGAAAAACACTGCTCAATAAGCCAATCGAACTGCTCGACGGCGTTCAGTCCGTTCTTGCCTCGCTTCAAAACCGATACAAACTCGTATTGGCCACCAAAGGCGATTTGCTCGACCAGGAGCGAAAGCTTTTCAAATCCGGCTTAAATCCGTTTTTTCACCACATCGAAATCATGAGCAACAAAAAAGAAGATGACTACGAAAAGTTGCTTCATCATCTCGATATAGAACCGAAAGAGTTTTTGATGGTAGGCAATTCCCTGCCTTCCGATATCATTCCTGTCGTCAAGCTCGGCGGATTTGGTATTCACGTGCCCTATCACACGACCTGGCAACACGAGGAGGTTACCCGGCACAACCTGGATACAAAATACTACCGTGAAATTGAAGAACTCAGTGAAATCCCGGAACTTTTAAGCCATGAATAAAATTGATCTCTCCACCTGGAACCGGCGCGAACATTTCGCCTTTTTCAGTCAGTTCGATGAACCCTTCTTCAGCATCGTTAGCGAAGTCGATTGCACCGTTGCCTACCGGAAAGCGAAAGAGCACGGCATTCCGTTTTTCGTCTGGTACCTCTATCAATCGCTTCAGGCCGCCAACCTGACAGAGCCTTTCCGCTACCGGATTATTGATGGCGAGGTGGTTATTCTTGATGAAGTCCATGCCTCCTCAACCGTTGCCCGCGACGACCACACATTCGGTTTTACCTTTATGCCTTACCGGGAAGATATGAAAGCCTTTGTTGCCGAAGCCTTACCCGAAATTAAACGGGTTCAACAACTGGAAGGACTTTGCTTTGATGAGCAGACCAGTCGCACCGATGTCATTCACTATTCGTCGATACCGTGGATCAATTTTACGGCATTAACCCACGCCCGCCACAATGCCCGGCAAGATTCAGTCCCTAAAATTTCGTTTGGTCAGTACGGCGAAAAAGAAGGAAAACTGATGATGCCGGTATCAATATCCGTACACCATGGATTGATGGACGGCTATCACGTTGGACAGTTTTTGGCAAAATTTCAGGAGCTACTTGAATCATAAGCCATACAAAATCCGTATGGATAGATAACATTGAACATATTTTTTATTTTTCGGTTTTAATCGGAAAGCTTTACAGCTTTAGTCTGAACGACAGATTGTAACCTAAAAAACGAATGACCATGCAGACCATCTTAGGAGCGGGAGGTGCCATTGGTATTGACCTCGCAAAAGAACTTTTGGTTTACACCGACAAAATCCGGTTAGTGAGCCGAAATCCTGTTAAGGTAAATGCCAATGATGAACTATTTCCAGCTGATTTGACCAAGGCCGAAAGCATCGATGAAGCAGTGAAAGGCTCCGACGTTGTTTACCTGGTAGTTGGATTTCCGTACGACATTAAGGTGTGGCGTAAAGTATGGCCGCAAGTGATGACCGACGTGATTGCCGCCTGCAAGAAACACAACGCCAAACTGGTTTTCTTCGACAACGTTTACATGTACGATCGCGATGCAATTGGATTCATGACCGAAGAGACACGCGTCCGGCCTACTAGTAAAAAAGGGGAGATTCGCCGCCAGATTGCCCAGCAATTACAAGATGAGATGGCCTCCGGTGAACTCACCGCCCTCATCGCGCGTTCGGCCGATTTCCTTGGATTGACCAACAGCGTTCCGGTCGAGATGGTGTATAAAAACCTGGCCAAAGGCAAAAAGGCGCAGTGGCTGGCCGATGCCAACAAAGTGCATCAATATACATTCGTTCCCGATGCAGCCAAAGCGACCGCGATGCTCGGCAATGCCCCCGATGTCTGGAATCAGGTCTGGCATTTGCCCACCGACCATTCCCGGTTAACCGGAAAAGACTGGATCGGGCTTTTTGCCAAGGCGATGAACGCTGAGCCTAAGTTTACCGTCGTTCCCGGTTGGATGCTGGGAATCATCGGCCTTTTCATGCCCATCATGCGGGAGCTGAAAGAGATGAACTACCAGAACGATCGCGACTATGTTTTCGACAGTACAAAATTCGAGCAACGTTTCGGCTTTACGCCTACCCAACCGGAAGAGGCGGTTAAATATGTAGTCGGGAAATTAAAAGAGGCGGAAAACTGAGTTGGTATTTGAGGTATTGTTAACCTATCGTCATAAAGCCGGGCCGCTGACAAAACAATCGCCGCCACCTTGAAAAAATTCCTAAATTTGCTCAGCTAAAAATTAAAAACACACACAAATGATTTACCTGGCATCTGACCACGCAGGATTCGAGCTGAAAAAACAGATCGGCGAGTTCCTGAAAGAGATGAACCTTGATTTTGAAGATGTGGGTCCACATACCTATGACGCACAGGATGATTATCCCGATTTCATTATTCCGGCAGCCGAGAAAGTCGCCGAAAAACCATTGGAAAACAAAGGCATCGTACTGGGTGGTTCCGGTCAGGGCGAAGCACTGGCGGCCAACAAAGTAAAAGGCGTACGGGCAGCGCTTTATTACGGCGGTTCAACCGACATCATCACCTTGTCGCGCGTACACAACAACGCCAACGTACTCTCACTGGGAGCCCGTTTTCTGACAATGGACGAAATCAAAGAAGTCATCAAACTCTGGCTGGCGACCGATTTCACGGAAGAAGAACGCCATGCAAGACGGTTGGACAAAATTCTCGACTACGAGATGAAGAAATAAGTCGATTCAAAATAGTTGGATATAGGCTAAAAAGGCTTCCTGTTAACGGGAAGCTTTTTTTTTCAGCAGGAAGGCGCAAAGCCATCCGGGAATAGGACAAAGCAGTGTGCGTTTCGCAAAAAAGAATGTAACTGAAACATTGTTCAAGCGGGAAGCGATACCGGGTCGTTTCGACTGCATAACGGTTGGTACATGTTGTCGGGGCGCAGTTGGCGTACCACCGAACCCCGCCTTGCAATATGTACTGTGTTGTAAAGCGTTTTTTTATTTATTTCTAAGTTCAAGTCAATTATGTTCTTTTTTAAGATGTAATGAATCAATGTTTAATCCACTTCATAGTCTTGAATATTCCAGTCAAACCTGCAAAGCCACAAATAATAATCATTAAAATTCCCCAAATAATAGGTTCACTCATTTTGTTTCCAATAATTATAGTCAGCGGGAGTGCCATATTTACTATCATTATTAATCCCCCAAAAATTAAAGTCAACACTTTCATAATTTTGTTTTCAAATAGAAGTGGAATTAGAATTGGAATGACTGAAATTAATATCCAAACTGTAACCGTATTAAATACTCCAATTGTCATTTCGATAGGAGCAATCAACAGTCTTATTGTATAAATCATGAAACCTATGAGTAGTACTAAAAATGTCAATGAAATACTGAGTCGTTCGAAGTTTGTATTTTCCATTCTGTTGGCTTTTTAAAATGCTTTACGGTTGATGGTATGGTGTCGTGCGGGATTGCGAGGCGATTTCCTATCAGTATACACCGACTTTTTTTTACGAGCTACAAACACTCGAAACCCGCCGAAACCCGCATGCACTATACCATGTGTTGTATGCTGGGCTTTATTCATTATCAATTAATTATCAATTTTTTACAATCATTAATCTACTCAATCGAAGTACTGCTGTTTCCGAAAAAATAGTTTTTAGGTTCGGCAAAAAAGCGGTGGCTGACAGACAAGTCCAAACTAGGTTACCTGTTTTATCTCCTCCGTATACGGCAATTTTATCAACAGAGCAATCAATCATAAAACATCCTATTTTATCGGATAGACATTACCCACAATAAAAAATATTATAATTGACAAGATCCCATATGTGAATAAAACAATATTTCCAACCACCTTTTTCAACTTACTCTCATTTTCGTATTTCAGTTTTATCTTATTCCTTCTCCTGAATAAATAAAAGATATTAAATATTAAAACAATAGAAATTGGAATAAGTGAGTACAATATAATACCATTTTTATCTTTTGGAGTATAACCAAAATCAAAAAAATGATGTATTAACAACTCTATTGTCCTAAGGTTAAAAACAATTAGCATCCAAAAAATCATCATAGAACCAAAAGGAGGCATATCTTCTTCAGATTTCCCTATTAATAATTGCCAAAGGCGATAATATAAATATTCCATAAATAATCTAAATTTTTAATTTGTCCAGCAGCGAACTGTACAATCTAATCAATATTAGAAACCAAACTGTCCCGAAGGGCAGAAGCGGGTGGGCAAAAACTAATTTTTTCTTGCACCAACCTTCAATCAATGAGCCAATATAATCATTCTGTTTTTTCAATTTTATAATCAGGTTATCTCTATGTAACTCGGTCACTTATCCTTGCATACAACGTATGTCTATATAACAATTGTATATATATCCCTTATATGTATCTTTCGTGTAATTCATTATAAATCTACTTTTTATCTTGTGAAAATACGTCCAGCGGACTTTTTATTTTTGCAAGAGATTTTGGGCTCACGTGAGTGAAAATTCCGGTCGTATTACCCGGTTCTTGTTTCACGATATTCCGGTCTGTTTCCATTTCGTAGGTCCCTTTGGTTCCTCAAGGTAAAAAAATCTCCCCAGAACTCATTCTCAGGTTCTTTAGTGAGTCCTGTTTTTGGGGCTCCCAAATTTCCGTTCGCATACCAGATCCATACGTTCACATACCAGATCCGACCGTTCATCAAAAAAACCGGGCCTTTCGTCAATAAAATTGGGTAGGCTAAAATTTTCAAATTATATTCAATTCACGGTTTTCGACAGACAGATTTATTAGCAAAAATTTAGTGGGGAATGAGACGAGAGATGGAAAAACCGTCACGGCGTTCATTGACCAAATAAGCTTGTTATACTCACACACTGCTGAACAATTCGCTGTGGCTACCGATGACATGTTAGCACGTTAACTGAGGAATCTGGCTTCAGCCAGGCTATTCGTTTTTGCTAAACGGAGCATCTGGCTCCAGCCAGCCCGTCCGTCCAAATTTTTTGGTGTGCCTGGCGCGAGCCAGCCTGTTCATCAAAATTAATCGGAGTATCTGTCGCCGGCCAGCCTCTTCGTTTAAGATTTTCGGACTATCTGGCGCGGGCCAGGCGGTTCATTTGCGTCACACGATGTAGCTGGCTCCAGCCAGGTTGTTTATCTGAATTAAACGAAGCGTCTGGCCTCAGCCATGGAATTCATTTGAATCACACGGGGCGTCTGGGTAGCGCCATGCAGTTCAACGCGGTTTGGCAGGGTACACCGGAAATTGATAGCTGTTACCGCCATACCAAATGAAGACTAATTAACAAACCACTAATAAAATCAATACTTATGGAAAGACCTGCGTTTTATCAACTCACCCAGGATGATGTTTATACATTTACCGATCGTTTTTTAACATTGCAGAAGAATGCCACTTCAGAAACACTGGATTTATCACTCATTATTAGTTCGCTGGATAGCATCTTTCAACGGTACGAATTAGTTCTCCGCAAGGAGCGGAAGAGTGAATATACCGTTAAGTTAGCTGCAGCCGACGAGGTGCGCGACCGGGCCTACCTGGCGTTGCGCCATTACCTGGTGGCCTGCTCGTATGCCAGTTTGGAGGGGTATGCTGCTGCCGCCGATACCCTACTGAGTATTTTCAAACGGCTGGGCTGGTCGATGCACAGTTTAGGATACCAGAACGAATCGTCGCGGCTGGGGAACCTGATAGCCGAACTGCAGCAGGAGGGAAATGCTGCATTGCTGACCGCAGTTGAAGCAACGGCCTGGTTGGAACGTTTGATGACGGCAGCCGATGCATTTGAGGCAATGTACCAACAGAAACTGACCGCAGAGGCCGCCGATGATACCACTTCGGCGTACCGGTTGCGGAAGGTTCTGCAACAACAAATCGAAATGAACTTGTCGTGGATGGAAGTGCAGCAACAGTTCAACAAATCGGACGAACTGGCCACCCTCATCGAGCAAGTAAACGAGTTAACAGCAAATACCATGATCACCGCCCGGGCCAACAGCACCCGGAAGTCGTCGGTGGAAGAAGAATAATTGTTTTATTGGTTAGCATTTTTGTTACTCATGCTTGTAGTTACATTTTTGGTTTAGTCGCCGGGCAAATGTCCGGCGGCTTTTTTTTTATTCTCCCCTGTAGGTGGTTGGAAACCCTGACATTGGTTTGCTTTGGAGCAGATGCGGGTCGCGAAGGATGTCATCCCTCAGCAGGGATGACATCCTTTTTTGTACGACCTGAAAGGCCAGGTTACTTCAGCCCGGTGGCAACGCCCCGGGAAAACGTGATGCAATATAGAGGAGTGGTCGCGTGACAGTGATGATTGAAAAGGGGATATTGTTTCGACCGCAATGGAGCAGAGCATTTCAAAAAAGATAAATTTCATGTTAACCTGCCCTTACAGGGCGATGCCCATTTCGTGGTACTTTTTACCCCAAGCCTGTCCCGACGAACGTCGGGGGCGGTGCCATTGGGCTGAATTAAACTGTCCCTTCGGGACGGAATATCATGATCTGCCAAAGTCCCGTGAAGGATAATATGATAGTAGAAAACGGGGTACACCGGAACATCAGGAAACAATCCGGCGGCCTGATTCGTTGGACAAATAAAAAGCTTATGAAGTGGGAAGAAAAAAACAATCAACTGGAAAAAGAATTCACCTTCAACAACTTTGTGGAAGCGGTCGATTTCGTCAACCGGGTAAAAGAACCTGCTGAAGCGATGCAGCACCACCCCGATATTTTTATTCACAGCTACAAAAAGGTGAAAATTACGCTGACCACGCACAGCGAAGGTCATGTGACGCTGAAGGACCACGAACTGGCCGGGAAGATCGACGAGCTCGCTTAAGGCTTGATGACTTTCCGCAGTACGCCCGGCAAACTGAACAGGTCGTAATCGTTGTTGTAGATGATGTACTTGTTGACCCAGCGGGGTGAAAATTTATCTTTGAAACTCTTCAGCCCTTTGTAATGGGCAAACGAACGAAGCTTTTCGTACGCAAAGCGGATGGACTTCTCGGGGAAGTTGCGCCCGGCGTCGATACCCGCCATCGGGGCAAAGCCCATGTTCACCGCTTTGAATCCTTCCTTTTTCAGGAAGAAAAACATCTCCACCATCAAAAACTCGATGGTGCCGTTGGGGGCATCTTTCGTTTTCCGGATTAAATCGTAGGTGGCCTCGCCTTCCACATAATCAGGCATGATGTTGGCAAAGGCAATCACCTTTTCCTCCGGACTTTCGATGGTCAGGATGGTTTGCTGCTTCAACTCGTCGAAATCGAAAATGCCCTGCGAGAAAACCATTTCGCCATAACCGCGGTCGTCGAGCCATTCGTTCGATACTGCATGAATTTTCTGCAGTGTCCCGTCCTTTACCGGAGGACGGTGCACTTTGAACGTGTAACCGGCATCACGCAGCTTATTGTTCGAGTTTCGCAACGACTTCTTCTCTTTCCCGTCCGTGTTAAAAGTTTCCATTTCCAGGATGGCCTCCTGACCGAAGTTCAGGGATTTTAGCTCCAGCGATTCATACACCGGCAAACTCTCTTCCGGTATGCGGTAATAAATGCTCTTCATCCCGTTGCCTTTGCAAAATTTTTCGAACTCGAGAATGATAACTGCCATATCCTCATCGTTGGCGCAAACCGGATTTTCAAGCACTACGGCATAATTCCCGGCCACCCGATAGGACACAAATCCTTCGGCACCTTCAGCTATGTAGAGCAGCTTATCGGAATAGGTCTTGAAATAATCGAGCGGCGACCGCCCGTATTTCTGCACCAGTTTTTTCGCTTTCTCCAGCTCCGTTTCATCAATTTCCACCTCAATCACGTAAGGGCGGATGAGTGAGTAGAGCAAAAACGCCATGGAAAGGAAGCCGGAAATATTGATCGAACGCAGAAAAGCTCTTGAATAAGCGCTAGTCGGATGCAAAATGTCGCTGCGGTACAAAAAGAAGTTTTGAATGGTATATTTCACCGACTGGAAGAAACTAAAGTCGATATTGAAGCGGGTTTTATCGAGGAAGTAGAAGCCTACCACGCCGTAAATCATCACCGCCAGCATGGTGAGAAGCGATGCCGCCAGTCCAATTCGCCCCAGCCGGGCGCTGTTCTGCACATAATACTGTCGACGAGTAATAACCAAGGCAATCAGCAGGAAGAGCGAAAGCGTGGCCTCTTCGTAGTCGATGGCTTTGAACAGGTTTCCCAGGATGGATACAACAGTCAATCCCAGAGCCATGTACCAGGCCGTTTTCGAGCCCTTTAGCAGGAAAGCAGAAACCACGAGTAACAGCAATCCCACCGCGAACACCGCGTCGTTGGAGATGTGCATAGCCGACAATGGCAGGAAATTATGCAACATCTGGACCCGGCTGTGAATGGCCGGCGTCAGGGCTGAGATGATGTTGACGATTCCGACCGCAAACGTCAGAAGAACCGGCAGTACTCGCAGTATCAGGTTATTCCTGACAAAGAGAAAACTAAAAGCGCCCGCCAGTAACATTAACCAGAATTCGAAAAAGCGGTAGAGGAACGTGGCCGCAACAGCATCCGTCAGCGAGTAGCCATAGCGGACGAGGATAAAACTCAGCGAAAGCTCGATGGCACCTAATCCACGCAGGAAAGGCGAAGCGATCAGGAACAGAACCGAGATGATGTAGCCCATCACCGCTGCTTCGATAGAAATGGGCAATCCCAGTGCCCACATCGCGATAAGCAGATGAGCAATCCCGATAAATTCGATCACTACCGAGACGATAACGGTGGCCAGAAAGCCTTTCCGGTTAACGGCCACGGCCAATATTTCGTTTATCTGGGCTTCGAATGACGGACTCAGTTTGACAATCCACTGATACAGTTTCCCTCTCCGGACAATGGAGCGGAAAGCCCAGACAAATAACAGAATCAATAAGATGGAACCACCCAGGGCGTACACCTCGTCGGATGAGACGGTGTGTTGAACGGCAGAAATGAGGATGGCCGGAACCGCCACAATCACCACCGACAGAATGCCCACGAACGCGTAGATGGAAGAGGCAAAGTGAATTTGCGATTTGGTCACCTGCTGCTCTTCAATGTCGCGGGTGAAGAATGCCAGCGAAGAGATTCCGCCTGCCGGCAGGAAAACGCTCACGAAATTGCGTTTCAGGAACAAAATCATGGCGCTGCGCAAGGTGATACGCTGGTTCACACTGCGGAAACTGTAAAAGTACATGAGCCCCTGTACGCCGATATAAATAGCTGCCAGAACAACCCCTGCCAGCACCTTCAGCCGGGAGGCGTTTTCCAGCGTTTCGCGGATTTGCACCAGCTCCGACCGTTCGTGCTTCACGAAATAAACGGCGAGACCAATAAACAGAAAAGCCAGAATGGCCTGAAAGATAATACGACGGTTTTCGCGAATGAGGGTGATGGTCATTTGCGGTAATTCGCGCCGCCAGCGAGCATTCTTCAAATTTATCTGCATCAGTGATTGTGATTATACCACCGTAAACAAAGTTAACAAAATGAAGTTTTGCTTTCACGACTTTTTATGAGCAGGTATGTTTTGCTGCGGCCCACGTTCCCGGCCAAACTGACCTTCTTCTCCCAGCTACCGGGCCCTTCTATTCCGGTCCGAACCCTTTCGACCCTCTTACCGAGCTTTTCTAGCTTGGTCCAGACCATTTCTGTCCCGGTCCGGACCATTTCTCCCCAGCTCCCGTGCCTTTTTCCCCAGGTACAGCCCCTTTCTATTCCGGTACGGAGCCTTTTCTCCCCAGTCCTGCCCCCCTCAACCCAGGTACCGACCTTTTCAATCCAGGTACGGCCCCGTTTTGTCGGATGACCGGGCATTTCTACCTGTTACTTCAGCATTTCTGACGGGTGCCCGGGCATTTCTTCCGGTTACCCGCCTGTACCGGCTACCATTTTTCGCTTCAGCAGCTGAGCATTGATGGCTACGATGACGGTACTCAGACTCATGAAGACGGCTCCCACCGCCGGGCTAATCAGGATTCCCGCACCATACAGCACGCCGGCTGCCAGCGGGATGGCCACCACGTTGTAAGCGGTTGCCCAGATGAAGTTCTGAATCATCTTCTTATAGGTCTCTTTACCAAAAAGAATCAACGCCGAAATGTCGAGCGGATTGCTGTTGACCAGGATAATATCGGCGGTTTCGGCAGCGATGTCGGTCCCTGAGCCCACGGCAATCCCTACATCGGCAGTTGCCAGGGCCGGCGCATCGTTGATACCGTCACCCGTCATGGCTACAAACTCGCCGTTTTTCTGATATTCCTTCACTTTTTCCAGCTTCTGATCGGGCAGCACGCCAGCGAAATAATCGTCGAGGCCCAGCTCGTCCGCCACACTTTTGGCTACTTGTTCATTATCACCGGTCATCATGACCAGTTTCAGACCTGCTTTCTTCAGCTGCTTAACCGCCTCGTAGGATTCTTCCCGTATTTCGTCAGCCATGGCAATGAAACCGGCCAGCTCTTCGTCGACCAGTACGAACACAACCGTTTCCTGGTTATTTTTAAACGCCTCGTCCGGCAGTTCAATGTTTTGCTCCTTCACGTAATCCGGGCTTACCACCTTCACGTTCTTCCCGTCGACGGACGCCTGAATTCCTTTTCCCGTTAAGGAATCGAACTCTTTCGCCCCGGGAACATCGACGCCTTCGTCTTTCACCTTCTGCATAATTCCGGCAGCCAACGGGTGTTCCGATTGTGATTCAAGGGCACCGGCCAGCTTCAGCACTTCTTCGTCTGAAAATTTTTCCGCGAAAGCGCCATACCGGGTGACCCCGAAATTCCCTTTGGTGAGCGTACCCGTTTTATCGAATGCCAGCAAGGAAACCTTCCGGGCATTCTCGAAAGCCGTCCGGTTCCGGATGAGCAGTCCGCGCCGGGCCGACACAGCGGTTGAAATAGCGACGACCAGCGGTACTGCCAGTCCCAATGCGTGCGGACAAGTAATCACCATCACGGTGGCCATCCGCTCCAGCGCAAAGACAAACGATTTTCCCAGAGCCAGCCAGGTCGCCAGTGTTCCGAACCCGATGGTCAGTGCAATCAGCGTCAGCCAAAAGGCAATCCGGTCGGCCAGGTGTTGCGTGCGCGACTTCTCGGCCTGCGCATCCCGCACCATGTTGATGACCTTGTTCAAATAGGCATCCTCGCCCACCTGCTTCACCGTCACCTCCAGCGAACCATTTCCGTTAACCGTACCGCCAATCACCTCGTCGCCGGTCGATTTTTTCACCGGTTTCGATTCGCCGGTTACCATCGCTTCGTTCACGTGACTCTCGCCTTTGCTCACTTCGCCGTCCACGGGAATTTTCTCACCCGGACGTACCAGCACCACATCATCTTTATTGAGTTGGTCGACCTTTACATCTTCGGTTTCACCGTTCGACAAACGGTGAGCTTCCGAAGGCATCATCTCGACAAGCATCTGCAACGAGCGGGACGCTCCCACTACGGATTTCATCTCGATCCAGTGGCCCAGCAACATGATATCGATTAACGTAGCCAACTCCCAGAAAAAGGTCTGCCCTTTCACACCAAATGTAGTGGCCGAACTGTATCCCCAGGCAACGGTTACCGCTACCGCGATGAGGGTCATCATGCCCGGCAACTTCTTTTTCAGCTCCGATACGAGTCCTTTCAGGAACGGCCAGCCACCGTAGAAATAGATGAAGGTGGACAGGACAAACAGCAGGTAATTGCTGAAGCCTAGGTTGAGCCGATAGCCCAACAGGTTTTGAATCATGGGCGACAGCACCAGGATAGGGATGGTCACGATAAGCGAAATCCAGAACCTTCGCCTGAAATCGACAATCATGTGCGCGTGGTGCCCCGCATGATCGTGATGAGAATGGTCATGATGCTTGTGCTCCGAATTTTCGTGTTGATGGTGATGTTCCTGGTGTTGATGATGATGTTCTTCATGATGATGTTCACCATGCTGATGATCGGTATGATGTTCGTGTTGATGATCCATAGTTGCTTTTTTAGGTTAACAAAATCGATAACTGAACGAATGCACCGTCCGGAGGAGATTGATGACAACGCAAAAATTTTCGGAACGGGTGAAGCCGATTTACGACTTCACTCATTCCGAATAAGGGCATTTCTATTTAATAATACGCCTCAACTCATTAATTGTTCATCATTCCTCTTCTCATTCTGTTGTTGTACATGTTGCCATTCTGCATGGAATTCATCATCCAACCCTGAAATTCCTTCTGCTGTGAATCGTTCAGAACTGACTCCATCTGCTGCACAGTTTTATAGGCATCTATTCCGATATTAATTCCTGCATCGGTGCAACTTTGCAGCTGTTTACGCACTACTTCGGGTGAAGCATTATTTTGCAGCAATGACTGCAGTTTCAGTTGCCGTTTTTGTCGTAAAGCCTGCATGTCGACCTCTTTTTTCTGATAAGCTGTTTGCAGGTCAATCAGTTTCTCGGTCTGGTCGGAAGTAAGCGCCAATTGTGACTGCATATGAGGCAGCATAGCCACCACGCGTTCGTACCGCCACATGGGCAAAGTTCCGCCCATCATCATCATGTGAGAATAGTTACCATTCATCATGCCCTGGCCCATCATTCCGCCGGACATCATTCCGTAGTTTCCCTGCATCATCATGCCGGATTGGTTATGCATGTTACGCATGCTTCCCTGATTCATGTTTGATTGTGCTTCAGCTGTTAACCCTGTTGCCAGGAGTACAGCGACAATCAGTACCGCAATTTTCTTCATCTTAAATTCTCCTCTAATTTTTTATTTCAACATCTGATTCTTTACATCGGGCCATCACCCGGAAACAGTTTGTGCCGATTTATTTTCGTTGCAATCGGTAATTTCTTTCACCTGGCAGGCTGCGCATCCTTCCGAGCTATCGTTGGGATCCATCGAGCAGGAATGGGCTTCGAATGTTGCTTTCGGATCGAAAAGCATTTTCACTCCCAACGCTAACATCACGATGGCTACCAGTACAATTGATATGAGAAATATTTTGAAAAACATGACTTCTGATTTTTATGATTCAACTTCGGTTACCTGTGTATTGTATACCATTGCTAGTTCCTGTTGTGTAGCTTTTGATCGATTTCCGTTTTCATCGGAACCTCCTTCCCTTTTGATTTCAAAGGTAAAACCAACCCGCAAGCTAGCTGTTACACAATCTGTGATAAGATTTATACATTCTGCAGGTTATCCTGTTTTTTAGATTTTTTAACATGAAATCTTCTTATGAGGCTGTTGGTTGTCTTCAATTTCCTGTTGCTGGAATTGAGTTTTATGAATTAACTGCTAACTTTAGTCATCATCAAAGTATCCATGACCATGAATGATATAAAAGCCGTTGAAGTGTTTGCCGGAACCAGTTGGGAATCCGGTCTGGTGAAAAGCCTGTTGGAAAATGCGGAGATTGAAGTATTTGTTCAGGATGAAATACAGGGGAATTTAGTGCCCTGGTACACGAGTCCCGGAGGAACAAGTTCGATCCGACTGGTGGTTTCCAGCGAAGATGAAGAAAAAGCCCGCGAAGTAGTGAACCAGTACATGACCGATATAGCCCGCCGTTAATTGAAAATGGAAGAATCAAACGATAACTTTTTTGTCCGCAGAAAACGGGCCTTTGGCCATGCCGGGAGAGGATTGCGTCTCCTTGCCGGGAAAGAGGTTCATTTCCGCATACATCTGGTCGCTTTCGTTGTGGTGCTGCTGGCCGGCTGGTGGACAGGACTCTCCCCTGTCGAATGGCTTAGCATTATCATCGTGAGCGGACTGGTGCTTGCGGCCGAAGTCTTTAACAGCGTACTGGAACGACTTTGCGACTTCGTATCGCCGGAGTATCATGCACGAATAAAAGATATCAAAGATATGTCGGCAGCAGCCGTCACCCTGGCAGCGATTGCAGCCTTTGTCACCGGATTGATTATTTTCATTCCCAAACTTATTTTCCCACTTTTTTCATAACCGAAAAGAATAGATGAAGATTGAACACATTGCTATCTGGACGCTCCATCTGGAAGAGATGAAAACGTTCTATGAGACTTATTTCTCGGCGAAAGCCGGAAAACAATACCACAACCCGGCCAAACAGTTTCGATCGTATTTTCTTTCGTTTGATGAAGGTCCGCGAATGGAGCTGATGCACCGGCCGGGAATGAGTCAGAACTCGGGCAGCACCGATCTGACCGGCATCACACACCTGGCCTTTTCGGCAGGCAGCAGGGCAGCTGTTGACCAACTCACTGAAAAGTTACGCCACGAAGGATATGTTGTTGCTGGAGAACCCCGCGTAACCGGAGACGGTTACTACGAAAGCGTCATTCTCGATCCGGATGGAAACCATATTGAAATTACCGAGTAAAACAAAATGCCGGATATAAATGTCTTCTCTTTACATACCATGGTTGACTTGCCATGATGAATGATGTAAATTTACTCTGCGGACACTCCAACCATGCCTGAAACATGAATCTACAACTAACCAGTAAAAAGCTATTTTGTGAAGAGTTCCATTTATAATAATCTGAATAATCCTGAAAAGCTGGAAGAGCTTTACCAGTCAAATCCCAAACGGTTTGAGGCAGCCTTCCGGGAACTATCTCCTTACCTCACCGATAAGCCGGGCTTTGACTTTTGGATGGCCCGACTTGAATACCAGAAAACGGAAACACCCGCCGAAAAGGAACGGTACCGGAATAGTCTTTGGTTACTGGTTCTTTGCAGTGTTTTTGCCATTTTCCTCATCCGTCTCCCCGACATAGCCGGATGGAAGGCCGAGGATTTTTATCCGCCCAATGCGCCGTTCATCGTCTTTGCAGCTATGACCATTTACATTTTCTTCGACCGGAAAAGATGGAGCAAAAGTCGCTTTGGCCAGGTTATCGTTTTGTTGATTGTTCCCGCGATCTACATCAATCTGCTGCCGGGCTATTTTAACAACGACATCAGTAGGTTGATCTATATCCATTCCCCTGTACTTCTTTGGGGCATCTTTGGCTGGGTTTATATCAATTTCAACCGGAGGGATTTGTCGCGTCGCGCTGTTTTCATCCGTGCCAACGGCGATATCATCATACTGACCGGCTTACTCCTGATTGCCGGCGGCATCATGACGGGGTTAACACTGGGCCTCTTCGATGTAATTCATCTCAACATTAAAACATTCTATCTATTCAATATCGTTCCTGCCGGATTGGTTTCCGCACCCGTGGTTAGTTTGTGGGTTATCCGGCACCACCCGACTATCACGAATAAACTCGCCCCGGTCATTGCCCGGATTTTCACACCATTGGTTTTTCTCTCATTGCTCGCCTATCTGGTTGCGCTTCCATGGGCCGGCCCGAATTTATTCAGCGACCGTGAATTTCTGTTGCTCTTCAACCTGATGTTGCTCGCCGTTGCGGCCATCATTGCTTTCTCGATATCGGAAACCAAGCAGAAAGCCAGCCGTTTCAATCTTTACATGTTGTTTGGACTGACCGTTATGGCCGGCATTGCGAACCTGATGGCTTTAGTTGCCATTGTGCACCGCATCAGCGAATACGGGATTACGCCCAACCGCTTTTCGGTTATCGCCATCAATATTCTGCTGTTTGTCCACTTGATATTTATCGGACGGCGATTGGGACAGGTCATTTTTCAGGGCAAAAAAGTCCAGGTTGTGGAAAAAGCGATCACCTCTTATTTGCCGGTCTATCTGCTGTGGGCAGGATTCGTCGTTTTCTTTTTCCCGATTATTTTCGGCGCCTATTAAAACTCCAGCGTAAGCTGAACAGGAATTCCTTCGCCCGGAAGGGTTAAATTCGACATGGTCAAGCCCAAAAGACGAACTCCTTTTTGTGCCGCTTCGTAATACGGCAACAAATCAACGCCTGTGCGGTAGAGCTGTTCCATACCAACAACGTTTCCACTGAAGGTATGGCTCCGGGTAATCTGCTCGAAGTCGGCATATTTCACTTTTAACGTGATGGTTTTTCCCATCGCCTGCTTCTTCTTCACCCGGTTCCAGACAATTTCGGCAATGATTTCCAGTTCGTGTTGCAACTCTTTCGCATCATACAAATCACGGTCAAAGGTCCTCTCGCCGCCGATGGATTTTCGTTCCCGGTTCGGGTTTACCGGACGATTGTCAATACCCCGGGCAATATCGTAGTAATAGCTTCCGGCTTTGCCAAAGGCTCGAATAAGCTCAGTCCGGTCAAGTTTCTTCAGGTCGCGGCCAAAGTGAATACCCATTTCGTGAAACCGGGCGGCTGTTACTTTGCCTACACCGAAAAACTTGTCGATTTCCAGTTTTTCCACAAATGCTTCAGCCTCTTCTGGCGGAATGACGAACAAGCCATCAGGTTTCCGGTAGTCGGAAGCAATCTTTGCCAGGAATTTGTTGCAGGAAACGCCCGCAGAAGCTGTCAGATTCACTTCTTCTTTAATTCGCTGCTTGATTTCACGGGCAATCAACGTCGCCGACGGTTTTCCTTTCTTGTGAAAAGTAACATCCAGAAACGCCTCATCGAGCGAAAGCGGCTCCACAAGGTCGGTGTATTCGTGAAAAATAGATTGGATGTGCTCTGAAACCTGGCGGTAGATATCAAAATGAGGTTTCACGAAAATCAGGTTAGGACATTTTCGGGCCGCCGTTACCGAGGGCATGGCCGACCTGACACCGTACTTCCTCGCTTCGTAACTGGCCGCAGCGACCACTCCGCGCTGCCGGCTTCCACCAACCGCAACAGGTTTACCACGCAGTTCTGGGTTATCGCGCTGCTCCACTGACGCATAGAAAGCGTCCATGTCAATATGGATAATTTTTCTGGCCGGTTCCATCACGGGATTTCGTCTATACAAAGTTAACAGGGAAATTGAATTTTGTATTCCAATTCTTCTGTCTGCTTCTTTAAAACCGTCTATTTTATTGGTATTTCAGGTGGCATACGTTATTTTTGCCGGCCTTGTAATTTTGAGACCATGCACTGTTTAGCCAACAATATACAATACCTCCGTACCCGGAAATTGATGTCGCAACGCCAGCTGGCCAGCCAGGTAAAGCTAAGTGTTTCCACCATTCGCTCCGTCGAAAAAGGAAATTCGTTACCAAGGCTCACTACACTGCAAAAACTGGCTGAAGCTTTTAACTACCCACTGGATGAATTGCTCCGCACCGATTTGAAAAGTCAGGCAGAGTCCATTCCGGAAAATCTGAACGGCTCAAAGATTCGCGTACTGCCAATTATGGTGAACGAGCAGAGTCAACAGGAGAAAGTATCGTTGGTTCCGGTTAAAGCAGTCGCCGGTTATGTGCGCGGGCTTTCGGACACGACGTTTATAGCCGGACTTTCTCATTTCGCCATGCCTTTCCCCGAACTGTCGGCTGAGCGTACGTACCGGGTTTTCCAGATTGAAGGAGAAAGTATGCTTCCGGTGCTACCGGGCTCATACATCATTTGTGAATATTTGCAGGACTGGTCGCTCATTCGTCCGGGAAACCTTTATGTGGTGGTCACCCGCGACGACGGCATTGTTTTCAAAAGGCTTTACCCGGGGAAGGAAAAGCATTTGCTCGAATTCCACTCCGATAATCCGGAATTCGAGCCTTATACCCTGGAGTTGAGTAATATTTTGGAAATCTGGCCAGCCCGTGGCTTTGTCAGTTTTACATTTCCTGAATAACAGACGGTCTGTTAATTCTTTTTACCAGAACTTGGCTTTCCGGGCTTTCGCCCTTTGCCGCCGGAGCGCTGTCCGCCACCTTTTCCACCTTTACGGTATGGCTTTCCACGGCCTTTCCCTTTAAACTCCCTCGGATTGTATTCGGGTGATTCGCCCAATTCTGGAGGAACCGGCACTTTGGTCACTTCCCGTTCAATCAGGTTTTCAATCTTCTTGAAATCGTGCTGATCTTTTTCAGTAATGAAAGTAATGGCAACACCGGAGCGCTGCGCACGTGCCGTCCGGCCAATACGGTGCACATAATCCTCGGCATCGTTGGGCACATCGAAGTTCAGCACCAGGTCGATGCCTTCGATATCGATTCCGCGCGAAAGAATATCGGTAGCCACCAGAATTTGTGTCTTCTTATTCCGGAAGTTGCGCAGTACTTCTTCTCTTTCGCCCTGATCCAAATCGGAACTAATGCCGTCTGTACGAAATTTCATCTTCTTCAGCTCCCGCACAATCTGCGTTACATTTGCCTTCCGGGAAGTAAAAATGATGATGCTCTCGAAATCCTCTTTATCCTTTAACAGGCTGCTGACCAGCTGCAATTTCTGAGGTTCGTAAGCCATATAAGCCACCTGCAGAATATTTTCCGCCGGTTTGGAAATCGCTATGTTGACCTCCTCCGGGTTGCGAAGAATGCTATTGGCCAGTTTACGGATTTTAGGTGGCATGGTAGCCGAGAAAAGCAAGGTTTGTCTTTCTACCGGCAATTCGCGTACGATTCGCATGATATCGTCGAAGAACCCCATGTCGAGCATCCGGTCAGCTTCATCCAGAATGAGGTGACGAACTGTAGAGAAGTCGCCATAACGCAAATTCATGTGTGCCAGCAAACGTCCTGGTGTGGCTACAATAATGTCGGCGCCTTTTCGGAGTGCTACTCTCTGCCGCTCGAAAGCGTTCGCTTCGCCACCGCCGTATACGGCAATCGAAGAAACCGGGCAGAAGTAGGAAAAGCCTTCTATTTGCTGATCGATTTGCAACACCAGCTCCCGGGTCGGGGCAATGATGAGTGTATCGATTCCTTTGCTGCCTTCGCGGGAAACGCGGTTGAGTACCGGCAGCAAGTAAGCTGCTGTTTTCCCAGTTCCTGTTTGGGCACAGGCAATCAGGTCCTTTTCCTGAAAAATAACCGGCATGGCCAATTCCTGCACAGGCGTGCAGTCCTCAAATCCCATGGATTCGAGTCCGTCCATTACTTCCGGTTCAAAATCAAATTCGGTGAATTTCAATGTTATTGGGTTTACTGTTTTTACTTTTTTTAAATGAGTTGGATATCTGTTCCGGACATTTTATTCCGAAACAATTCATTTTCCCGCTAAGCTATAAACTATTCGACATAAAGCACTAATCCCTTCAAATATTCTCCTTCCGGATGATAAATATCGATTGGATGATCAGCCGGTTGCGTCAGTTGATGCAGGATGCGTACCTTCCGTTTCGCGATAGCCGCCCCCGAAAAAACTGCCTGCCGGAACTGGTCCTTGCTTACCGCCTGCGAGCAGGAGAAGGTGAAGACAATTCCACCCGAACGAATCTGCGAAAAAGCCCGTGCATTCAGTTTCTTGTATCCCTGCAAAGCCTGTCTCACCACTCGCTGATGCTTCGCAAAAGCTGGCGGATCGAGTACAATCAGGTCGTACTTGTCTTTGATGTCGCGCATGAAATCAAATGCGTCGGCCGTAAAAGCCTCATGCCGTTTGTCGCCCGGAAAGTTCAGTTCCACATTTCGGTTGGTCAATTCAATGGCTTTCGCCGAAGCGTCTACTGAGTGGACGAGTCGCGCGCCACCGTTCATGGCATAAAACGAGAAACCTCCGGAATAGCAAAACATGTTCAGTACATCACGGTCTTTCGCATAATCGGCTAGCAATTTCCGGTTTTCTCTTTGGTCGACAAAGAATCCGGTTTTTTGCCCGGTTTCCCAGTCCACTTCAAATTTATTGCCGTACTCCATCACTTCCCGGGTGATCGATTCGCCCCACAGGTAACCATCTTCCGGTTCTACATCAGCTTTGTACGGCAATGTTTTGGCACTTTTATCATAAATAGCTGTTACCCGCTCACCCAGAACGTTCCGAATAGCTTCAGCAATCAACGAACGGTTGAGCCACATCCCCACCGAGTGCGCCTGGTAAACCACCGTGCCGTTATAATAATCAACGATGAGCCCAGGTATACCGTCGCCTTCGCCATGAATGAGCCTGAATACATTCGTATCGTCCCGTTCCGTTAATCCGATCTCCTGACGGAGTTTCCACGCCGATGCAATTTTTTCAGTCCAGAAAGCCAAATCAGGAACTTCTTCCTCGAAAGAGAAAACGCGCACCATAATGGAACCAATCTGGTAATGTCCAAATCCAAGAAAACGACGCTCGTGATTGTAAACAGCCACCACATCGCCCTCTTCCACCGGACCTTTTACTTTTTGAATAGCACCTGAAAAAATCCACGGATGAAACCGAAGCAACGATTCATCCTTACCCTTTTTCAGAATGATTTTTGAAAAACCTTGCATTTGCTTTATTGATGGTTAATTAACGATACCGGGAATGAATAAGGTATCGTCCTGTCGGGATCAGATAGCCATCTGACCTTCCATTTCGAGCAGGCGAACATATATTTCATACGAAACCCAGGCATCAGTTGCCGCATAAATTTGCTGTGGCACCGTTAAAACCGGAGCTTCCCAGTTAGTCAAACGCTGTGATTTAGAAATACGGAATCCCAACACAATGCCAGCCAGCTTCTTCAGGCTGAAGTTCTCGATGCCGAAATCCTTGACGTACTCCTGCAACTCGACAAATCCTCCCGGGCGAAAATGGTTGACATTCTTCAAAATCTTGATATCATCACGAATGGCCGCTCCACTTTTTACAATCTTCGGATTAGCCAGAATATCGGCCAGCCTTTCCGGCAAACCGATTTTATTAATCCGGAATAAAAATGCTTTGTCAGAAGTAGAAAGCTGAAGAAGAGCCACCGGATTGGTTTGCCCTTTTTTGAAGGAAGGACGCGTTTCTGTGTCAAAACCGAGGATGAGCTGCTGCTCCAGATAGCCAACCGCTTCGTCCACCTGTTCCAGTGTCTCGACAAGCTGAATCTCTCCCTCGAAATGACTCAAAGGCAATTCGTTCAGTTCATCTTTCGAGATACACTTATGTAAAACAGTTGTTTCTTCCTTCATAATTAAAAATCTTCCTACTCCCCTCTGAAATTCTTGAATTGTTGTTTCAGAATCCAGTCGGGACTATCAATTTGTTCCTCGTCATCTTTCTTTTCAGCCTCTTTCTTCTTTGCATCTTCAGACAGATCCACATCGCCAAAAGTGAGATTGTGCAATGCCCGGAGACCGTTCACCAGTCGCTGGCCCCAGTACTCCGCAAAATTATTACGACACTCCAACAACGCATCGTTCATCACTTCGACGGTGCCAATGCGATAAGAAAGAATGAAATCCTTCAAATCCTGGTAAATGTCCGCCATATTTTCCGCCAGACTTCCTTCAACAGGACCTTCGCTATATTGCATCAACGGATCGAAAACCTCCAGGTAGCCGTCATGTTCGGCAAGCTTCACCTGCAATTTCCGATGCAAATAGTTGTAATCTTCTTCAGCAACAAACTTTTCAGGCTCATCCTCCAGCATTTCCTCTACTTCCGGAAGCAGAGAAGCTTTCAGGTATAACAACGGAAAAATCTTCTGCATTTTATGCACGAAATCTTTCCGGTTCAGATCGTCCATTGTTTCCAGTGTAGCACAATATTCGTTGGCTACCGTCACAAACTCGATTACGTTGACTGAATAGACAATATGTGAAGTTTCTCCTTCCATTAATTGATGACAGATGTTTATGCTAAATCAGGCACAAAGGTAATATAAAAAAGCGAGAGACCTTAGGAGTTTGCCTTAAGCTTCAATCAGGATTCTCTACAATGTAAACGCCCATCGGAACCATTTATTATGCTTCCATTGTCGAGCATCCAGCGTGTTACGCCTAACACCTGTTTCTCCTTCCCGTCCACTTCGCGCACCAATTCCTGAATAGCCAGCGGCTGTTCAAGTAGCAATTCGTTTACCTTCTGGGAAATATGTTCGAACTCTGAGCGGGTTACGCCCGCCTGATGCTCCCGCCGGCAAACATCGCATTCGCCGCATGGTTGCCCATCGGTTTGTCCGAAATAATTGAGCAAAACCACGCTCCGGCACTGCTCTTCCTGCGCCGCATAATGAATGACGGCATCCATCCGGTCGAGGAAGCGTTGTTTGCGAATGGCATAATTCTCCGGACTGATTTTGATGCGTTTTTCTTCAATCCGCTCTTTCGTGAAAATAATCAGCGCACTTTTTCGTCGCGGAATATAGTGAACCACCTTCAATATATTCAGCCGGCTCAGGTATTCCTTCACCACATCGACCGTCGTTTTGGCCCGTTGCGCCAGAACTTGCTCATTTACTACCGTGAATTCACTAAAAACACCGGTATAAGATCGAAGCAGCAACTTGATAAACGCGTCGAACGAAGCATTGGCGACCTGAAACTTGTATAATTCATCTCGGGTTACCCGGAAAAAGATACGCGACGAATGTTCCAGTTCATCGGTAAACTCGATGTAACCTTCGCGCTGCAAAATTTTCAGGCAATGAAAAACTGCCAGTGGCTGGAGATTGAAATTATGCGAAAAGTCAGCCAGGTTAAAATCGAACACGCGTCCTTTTCCCGTCCCAACAGCTACGCTAAAAAAATTTCCCAGCGCCTTGTACACCCGGCGAATCATGTCCATTTCCGGGAAACTGTCGGTCACTTGCTTGTGCAATCGCCGTTTGTCGGTCGCATTAAACAGCAAGACAGCTGCGGCCTTTTTCCCGTCGCGCCCCGCGCGACCAGCTTCCTGAAAGTAAGCCTCCAGCGAATCGGGCAAATCGACGTGAATCACAAAACGGACATCCGGCTTATCGATTCCCATACCGAATGCATTGGTCGCAACAATAACCCGCGACTTTCCGCTCATCCACTCATCCTGCTTTCGGGCGCGAATTTCGGGTGCCAGACCGGCATGGTAAAAATCGGCAGAGACACGCTCTCTTCTCAGCAATTCGGTAATCTCCCGTGTTTTCTTCCGACTACGGACGTAAACCACACCGCTGCCTTTGGCTTTTTTCACCGTTTCTACCAAATAGCCTAGTTTGTCTTCCTTTTGCCGAACCATGTACACCAGGTTTTCACGGTAGAAACTCTTTTGCAGGACATTCTTCTCTTTGAATTTCAGCTTATCCTGAATATCATCGACCACATCGGGAGTAGCCGTCGCCGTCAGCGCCAATATCGGAACTTCCGGAAAATGCTCACGCAAAGAAGCAATATTCAGATAGGAAGGACGAAAATCGTAACCCCATTGCGAGATACAATGCGCTTCGTCCACCGTAATCAGATTCAGGTTCATCCGGTGCAGGTAATTCTGAAACGAGGAACTGACTAGCCGTTCGGGCGAAACATACAGAAACTTATAATCGCCGTAAACCGCATTCTTCAGGGTTACATCAATCTCCATCGACGTCATTCCCGAGTAAACGGCCAATGCTTTGATACGGCGCTTTTTCAGATTCTCCACCTGGTCCTTCATGAGCGCAATCAATGGCGTTACCACCAGGCACAAGCCTTCGTTTGCCATCGAGAAAACCTGGAACGTAATAGACTTTCCTCCTCCGGTAGGCATCAAGCCCAAACTATCTTTCCCCGAGGCAACCGATTGGATGATCTCCTCCTGCAACGGACGAAAATCGTCGTAGCCCCAGTATTTCTTTAATATTTCGTGAAAATCGCTCATATGATCAGTTGCACAAATTTAGGAAATACCCTCATCAAAAACAGAGCAATTCATTTTCTTTCATATCACTGTTGATTTCTGGTCTAAACCTACATATCGGATGAAGTACATTTCACACATTTTTCTTATTTTAGCCCATCATTCACCTAAAAGCTTTACCCATGTCGTTTCTGTCCGATAAAGTTGTTCATGAAGGCCTCACCTTTGATGATGTGCTGCTCGTACCTGCCTACTCAGAAGTGCTCCCCAGAGACGTGGATATCTCTTCCAATTTTACCCGGAATATCCGGCTAAATACGCCCATTGTTTCGGCGGCCATGGACACCGTGACGGATTCGAAACTGGCTATCGCGATTGCCCGCGAAGGAGGCATCGGAGTGATTCACAAAAATATGAGCATCGAAGCGCAGGCAAAGCAGGTGACGATTGTGAAACGGGCAGAAAACGGGATGATTTACGATCCGATTACCATCTCGAAAGAGAAGAAAGTGGGTGATGCTCTTTCGATCATGGAAACATTCAAGATTGGAGGAATTCCCGTGGTAGATGCTGCCGGTTTACTGGTGGGAATTGTGACCAACCGCGACCTCCGGTTTGAGCGCGATTTACAGCGCCCCATAGCGGAAGTGATGACAGTCGAAAATCTGATTACCACCGATGTATCGACTAACCTGGAAAAGGCTGCCGATATTTTGCAACAATACAAAATCGAAAAACTGCCCGTTGTCGATAAGCACAACAAACTCATTGGACTTGTCACCTACAAGGACATTACCAAAGCGAAAGATAAGCCGCGGGCTTGTAAAGATGAGAAGGGCCGCTTGCGCGTAGCCGCTGCTGTTGGTGTAGCACGCGATACCATCGAACGGATCGACGCGCTTGTGGAAGCGCAGGTAGATGCCATTGTAATTGACACTGCACATGGTCATTCACGTGGCGTGTTGGAAATGCTGAAAAAGGCCAAAAATAAATATCCCGAAAAGGAATTCGTAGTTGGAAATATTGGAACAGCCGAAGCCGCATCAGAGCTTGTTTTCGCAGGTGCGGATGCCGTTAAAGTGGGTATCGGGCCAGGTTCCATTTGTACCACCCGCATCGTGGCCGGCGTGGGTATTCCCCAGCTTTCTGCTATTTACAGTGTGGCCAAAGCCATTAAAAACAGTGGCGTTCCGATTATTGCCGACGGCGGACTACGCTATTCCGGCGATATCGTGAAAGCACTGGCTGCCGGTGCGCACAGTGTGATGGCCGGTTCTTTATTTGCCGGTGTGGAAGAGTCGCCCGGCGAAACCATCATTTACCAGGGACGGAAATTTAAATCCTACCGGGGAATGGGCTCCATCGAAGCCATGCAGGAAGGCTCTAAAGACCGCTATTTCCAGGATGTTGAAGATGACATAAAAAAACTGGTTCCGGAAGGCATTGTTGCCCGGGTTCCATACAAAGGCACATTGTACGAGGTACTTTTTCAGATGGTTGGTGGCCTGCGGGCCGGAATGGGATACTGCGGAGCACATAACATTCACAAGTTGCACGAAGCAAAATTCACCCGAATCACCAATGCAGGCGTTACCGAAAGTCATCCGCATGATGTTTCCATCACCCGCGAAGCACCTAATTATTCACGGGATAACAATTAATGTCTTTTCCGACAACACAAAAAACGACATACTTTTTCATTTTTAGCTAAATAGCCCTTAAGTTCATGTTCAAATCCATTTGCAGTGTACTGCTCCTTCTCCTGCTAACGTTAACCGGAATTCAGGCTAACGCCAAAGAGAAACAGGTCATCATGACCATCGGCGGAGATAAAATTTACAGCGATGAATTTCTCCGGATGTACCGGAAAAATAATTTGAGTCTGCCGGATTCCCTCCAGAAAACGCCACAAGAATATTTACAGCTTTTCATCGATTTTAAACTAAAAGTTCGGGCAGCGGAAGCGCTCGGAATGGATACGCTCAGTTCCTTCAAAAGCGAACTGGCCCGTTACCGGGAAGAATCGGCCGCTCCTTACCTTACCGATTCCACCATCGATGAACAGTTGGTACGGACAATGTACCACCGGATGACGACCGAGGTAAAAGCTTCGCATATCCTGATACGGATTCCGCGCAATGCCTCCCCCGCCGATACACTGAAAGCATGGAATCAGATCAACGATTTGCGTCAACGAGCCGTGAATGGAGACGATTTTGCCAAGTTAGCCCTCAACTATTCACAAGATCCATCGGCCAGAAACAACAAAGGTGAGTTGGGTTATTTCAGTGGCTTCATGATGGTATATCCATTCGAAAAAGCAGCCTATGAAACCCCGGTGGGACAAATCTCTCCTATCATTCGTACCCGTTTTGGTTATCACCTTATAAAAGTAGAAGACAAACGACCATCACCAGGCGAAATGCACGCGGCTCACATCATGTTTTTTGTCCGTCCGGGAACCAGCCCGGAAGCGGAGGCGCAAATCCATGCGAAAGCCGATAGTGTTTACCGAATGCTGCAAAACGGCGCCGATTTTGCTCAACTGGCAAAAAAATACTCCGACGATAAAAAGAGTGGTGCAAATGGTGGCGTACTGCCCTGGTTCCGTTCCGGACGAATGATTCCCGAAATTGCGGAAACAGCCTTTGCTCTGAAGAAAGATGGCGACTACTCGAAACCCGTTCGCTCGCCATATGGCTGGCACATTGTTAAAAGATTAGCGGTCAAACCGGTCCCCACCTTCGATGAATTACGCCCGAAGATTGTAGCAAACCTGAAAAAATCTCCGGAAAGGAATCAGGAAGCCAAAGCAGCTTTCATCAGTAAATTGAAATCGGAATACACGCTCAACGAAAATCAGACTACACAGGAATGGCTTTCTTCGCTAAAAGGAAGTACCAAAGACTCACTTCAGGCGAAAGCCGAATCGACGACAAACAAACCAATGTTCAGCATCAACAAAAAACCTTTTAGCCGAGCTGAATTCATCGATTTCATCCAACAAAAAGAGCACAGCCACAAGCCACTGACGAAAGAACAAATCGATAGTTATTACGACCATTTTAAAGACCAAAGTTTTCTGAAGTACGAAGATTCGCAGCTTGAAAAGAAATACCCGGATTTCCGGTTATTGGTAAAAGAGTACCACGATGGCCTTCTGCTATTCGATATTACCGACCAAAAAGTCTGGCAGAAAGCAGCAAAGGACACAACAGGACTGAAGGAATTTTATGCAAATCATCGTGAAAATTACCGAACGGAAAGGTATTTCGGCGGGACTGTTTATCTTTGTCCCTCGCATAAAATTGCGACTGAGGTTGATAAAATGGTAGAAGCGGGCAAAGACAGTACAATCATCATCCAAAAACATAAAAACCTTGAAGGATTTTCTCACCGAACGGGAAAATTTAGAGAGGGAGACAACCCCGCTGTCGATTTTTACATCTTCAATGATAAGGACACAATAACAGAGGCACAAGCCGGATTAGCTGTATTGCAGGGCAAAGCGCACCCAAAGGGGTATGAACCGCTAAAAGACGTGAGGGGAACCTGCCTGGCAGACTACCAGGATTACCTTGAAAAACAATGGGTAAAACAGCTGCGGCAGAAATATCCGGTGAAAGTGAAACAGCAGGCAATAAACAGAATTTTGAAGCACACGGCAGAAAAATGAGGAACATATTTTTAGCACTGGCAGGCATAGTGATTCTTTTTACAGCCTGTCAGAAAGGAAACAAGGGAAACGGAAAAAATGCGATTGCGAAAGTTGGTGATAAATACCTTTACCGGGAAGATTTAGCCAGTGCCCTGCCGAAAGATATCAACAGCACAGACAGTACCCGGCTGGCGAGCGACTACATTCAACGATGGATTCATCAGGAATTGATTCTGCAAAAGGCGGAAGAAAACCTGACCCCGGAACAGAAAAATGTGGAACACGAACTGCAGGAATACCGTGCTTCGCTGTTAATCCATAAATACCAGGAAGAATGGGTTCGCCAACGACTCGACACCGTGGTAACAGAAAAAGACATTCGGGATTTTTACGACCATAACCCTGAGAAATTCAACCTCAACCAGGATCTGATTCAGGGAATTTACATGGAAGTTCCCAAGGAAGTAGACCATTCCAGAGAAATAAAAAAGTGGATGTTGTCCAATAAATCGGAAGACATCTCGGCCTTGGAAGTGTTTAGTTTTCAATATGCTACTAAATACGACAACTTCTCCGACAAGTGGATGGAATTCAGCCGCATCGAGTCGCGGTTACCGATGGAAATTATGAATACGGACCGCTTTTTACGACGGAATAATTTCATTGAAACCACCGATTCGGTCAGTGCTTATTACGTTGCTATTAAAGATTTTCGCGTAAAAGGGGAAAAAGCTCCGTTCAACTTTGTGAAGGATCGGATAGAAAACTTAATTTTGAACAGCCGAAAAATGGAGCTAATAAAGGAGCTAGAGAAAAAAATTTACGAAAAAGGGGAAGAAGACAATCTTTTCACCATCATGAAATGAACATGATTCCCGGAAGCACTTATTAAAATAACGTTTCCCAATCACGCGAATTTTATGTGGCAAATAAAAAAGATTAGAAATAAACACAAGAAATGATAATCATTACGATATGCTGAAACATACATTGAAAATTTTACTGCCAGTTCTGTTTTTATTCGCAGGTTCGGCTCAAACCTTTGCTCAGGACAAAGTTATCGACCAGATAGTTGCTGTTGTTGGAGGAAACATCATTCTGAAATCGGATATCGAAACACAGTATCTGCAGATGCAGGCGCAGGGTGCCACCTCGACCGGAGACATGAAGTGTGAGATTCTGGAGAACCTGCTCGAACAAAAATTGCTGTTGGCAGAAGCACAACTCGATACAACCATTACGGTAACGGATAACCAGATCAACCAGGAGATGGACCGCCGTATGCAGTACTTCATCGAGCATATTGGTTCGGAAAAAGCCGTGGAAGAGTATTTCCATAAGCCCATCATTCAAATCAAGGCTGATATGGAAGACGCCATCCGGGAACAATTGATGACGCAACAGATGCACTCGAAAATCACTGAGAATGTATCTGTAACGCCTTCCGAAGTTCGTCGTTTCTATAAAAACATGAAACCGGATGAAATTCCAATGGTGAAAGAACAGCTTCAGTATGCTGAAATTACCGTTCTCCCCAAAATCAGTGAAAAGGAAGACCTCCGGGTAAAAACTCAGCTTCGTGACCTGAAAAAAAGGGTGGAAAACGGAGAAAACTTTGCCACACTGGCTGTACTTTATTCCGAAGGACCTTCGGCACGTAACGGTGGTGAATTGGGCTACCTAGGACGTGGCCAGCTCGACCCGGCGTTTGCAGCCGTTGCTTTCAACCTGAAACCGGGTAAAGTATCGAAAGTTGTGAAGAGTGAAATGGGTTACCACATCATCCAGCTCATCGATCGGAAAGGTGAAAAAGTGAACGTTCGCCACATCATTATTAAACCGAAGGTGAGCCCGAAAGAACTGGATCATGCCAAAGAGCATATCGACAGCATCGCCGACTACATTCGCCGTGATAGCATTTCGTGGGAGCGCGCTGCTTACCTCTACTCGTTCGATAAAGATACCCGAAACAATAGTGGGCTCGTAATTAACCCGAATACCGGTTCATCCAAATTCGAAGTAAGTCAGTTAGATCCGGCTGTTAGTAAGGTGATCACGAAAATGAAAATCGGCGAGATTTCCGATCCCTTCCTCATGCAGGATCCCAAACGTCAGCGGCAGGTTTACACCATCGTTAAGCTGCTGGACAAAAGCAAACCGCACAAAGCAAACCTGGCCGAAGATTACCAGATGCTGAGTGATATGTGTCTGCAAAAGAAAAAGGAACAGGTATATCAGAACTGGATTGCCGACCGGGTAGCCAAAACGTACGTTCGTATCGACGACTCGTATGTCAATTGCAACTTCAAGTTCAAGAACTGGGTTAAATAATCACCTGGAACATGATGTTTAAGAATGATACAGAAGCCGTCGATGCTTTACGTGTAAAGCACCATGAGCTTCTTAGCGAAATACAAAAAGTTATCTATGGTCAGGACGAGATTATCAGAGAAGTCCTGATTTCCATTTTCAGTAAAGGGCATTGTCTGCTGATTGGTGTTCCCGGACTGGCGAAAACGCTTTTGGTAAACACCATTGCCCGGGTGCTTGGATTGCACTACAAACGCATCCAGTTTACACCCGACTTAATGCCATCCGATATTATCGGTACTGAAATCCTGGATAAAGACCGGGCATTCAAATTCGTAAAAGGCCCACTTTTCGCGAACATCATTCTTGCCGACGAAATTAACCGGACACCACCGAAAACGCAGGCAGCTCTGTTGGAAGCCATGCAGGAAAAATCGGTGACATCAGCCGGAACCAGCTACAAGTTGGAAGAACCTTTCTTCGTGCTGGCCACACAGAATCCGATTGAGCAGGAAGGAACCTATCCCCTTCCCGAAGCACAGCTCGACCGGTTTATGTTCTCCATCTGGCTCGATTATCCGGCTCACGAAGATGAAATGACTATCGTGAAGAACACCACTTCCGATTTTAAGAATGAAGCAAAAAACGTTATTTCGGCTGAAGAGATTCTTCATTTTCAGGAATTGATTAAACGTGTGCCCATCAACGACAACGTGCTACGATATGCTGTAACGCTGGCGGCTAAAACCCGTCCGGGAACCGAGCATGCGCCGGCAATTACCAACGAATACCTGAAGTGGGGTGCCGGACCTAGAGCATCACAATATCTTGTAACGGGAGCTAAAACCCACGCTGCGCTGCACGGCAAATATTCACCCGATATCGAGGACGTAAAAGCGGTCGCGACGGCCATTCTACGCCACCGGATTATCAAAAACTACAAGGCGGAAGCCGAAGGAATTGGTGTGGATGACATCATCGCACAACTCATGAAATAACCACATCTGCCACTAATTTGAAAAACCACGAATGAAGCTACCGGCAACATATAAAAATGCCTTCCTCTTTTTGTTAACAGTTATTGCCCTGTTTTCACTGCAATCCTACACGCCTCAGTCACAGCCGCAGAAGAAAAAGAGACGAATAGAACTGGATCATGCCGATAGCTTGATGTACAATGAAAACATCGTCGCCGATGCACAGCGGTTAATCGGACATGTGCGACTGCATCACCAGGGAATTGTCATGATGTGTGACAGTGCCTATTCATACAATAGCAAAAACATGGTAGATGCCTTTGGAAATGTTCACATCATCCAGGGCGACACACTCAACTTATACGGACAATACATCAATTACAACGGCGACACCAAAATGGCTAAAGTCCGCCGGGATGTGAAACTCGTCAACAAAACCATCACCCTGACCACCGACTCGCTCGATTTCAACATGAATACGAATATCGGGTATTATAATCACGGTGGAAAAATCGTCGATACAGCCAACGTTCTAACCAGCTGGGTTGGTCGCTATTATGCCGACCGCGATCTGTTTTTCTTCAAAGACTCGGTGAAGGTGACCAACAAGGATTTTGTGATGAATGCTGACACGCTGGAGTACCAAAGCGAAAAAGAACGTGTCATCATTGTCGGCCCCACAACCATAGAAGGAACCAAAGAAAAAGGAAAGCTCTTCTCCAGAAGTGGTTGGTACGATACACAGACGAATATTTCGGAGTTGTACAAAGATTCGCGTCTCGAACGAAACGACCAGATTTTGGAAGGTGATACGTTATACTACAACAAAACGACCGGCGACGGAAGGGCTTTTCACAAGGTGAAGCTTACCGACCTGAAGAACCACACCGTCATCACTGGCAAGCATGCCATTTACAACGAAATCAGCGACAAAGCGATGGTGACCGATTCGGCGTTATTCATGCAGTATTCCAAAAAGGATACGCTGTTCATGCATGCCGACACGCTGCGTTCGGTTCCCGATACATCATTAACTAAAAAAGACGACAAGAAGATATTCCTGGCTTACTTTGGTGTCCGTTTTTACCGTGCCGACCTGCAGGGCAAATGTGATTCACTAGCCTACAGGATGAAGGATTCAACCATCGAAATGTATCACGATCCGGTATTGTGGTCTCAAAATAACCAAATGACAGCTGACGTGGTAAAAATGACCACGCATGAGAAATCGCCGGATATCGTGAACATGGAGAACAATGCCTTCATCATTTCCGAAGAAGATTCGGCCAAATTCAACCAAATCAGCGGGAAGGATATGATAGGCTATATCCGAAATAACAACCTGTACAAAGTGGAAGTCAACGGGAATGGTCGCTCAATTTATTTCGCCAAGGATAAAGACAAATACATCGGTCTGAACCGTGTTGAAAGCAGCAATATCAATATTTATCTGACCGACGGGCACATTAACAATATCACCTTCATCACCCGTCCCGATGCTAAAATGCTTCCGTTAGACGATGTGAATACTAGTGAAACGATGCTGCAGGGATTCAACTGGCGACCGGAAGAGAGACCCAAAAACAGGTACGACATTTTCCCTAAAAAAGAGCAGGCCAAAGTGAAGAAAACACCTGAGAAGAAAGCATTGGAGCCAAAAGAAAAAGCGCAGAAACAAAACAAGATTGAATCTGCGCCCAAATCTCTTTTAAGGACACGTGACTAAATAAAAACCTATTTAATATTCATCTTCATTGAAGAAGAAATCATCCTTGCTTGGATAATCAGGCCATATATCTTCTATGGATTCATATACTTCGCCCTCATCCTCAATTTCCTGTAAATTCTCGATGACCTCTAAAGGTGCTCCTGATCGGATAGCATAGTCGATCAACTCATCCTTGCTCGCAGGCCAGGGAGCATCCTCTAATTTTGAAGCTAGTTCCAATGTCCAGTACATAATATTATTTAATTATATTATATTTTGCTTTTTCTGCGATTATAAGCATTTTTTTTTAAAACTTAATGCCTAATTTTCAATCTTTTTTTAGGCTTTCCAGGCAATTTCATCCGCCCCTGTATCATACGATACCTTCCGGGATAAGACAAACAGGTAATCTGACAAACGGTTCAAATATTTAATTATTTCGTGCGGTATGTCGACATTTTGCGACAATTTATAAACATTTCGTTCAGCTCTGCGGCAAACGGTGCGTGCCAGGTGACAGTACGAAACCGGGTTATTTCCTCCCGGAAGAATAAAATGAGTCAACGCCGGAAGCTCAGCCAGAATCTTATCCATCTCTTTTTCCAACTGTTTAACATCATCGTCGCAACACGGAAGATGCTCCTTGTTATCGACGCGATCGGTATCGGTGGCTAACCGGGCCCCTATTACGAATAATTTATTCTGAATCTGAATAAGTTCTTCTTTATCGGATTGCATGATATCCTGCGAACGAATCAAACCAATCCATGAGTTCAGTTCATCCACCGTTCCATATGCTTCGAGCCGTAAATCAGACTTGGGAACACGCGAGCCACCTATCAGTCCGGTAGTTCCGTCATCTCCGGTGCGGGTATATACACTCATTTGAAAAAGATTTAGCGTTAATAAATCGGGTTACTGTTACGGTAATCGGCTTCAACCTCACCATCCTTTAGTTTGATAATGCGATGCGCGTGCCGGGCAATATCCTCTTCGTGGGTAACCAGAATAATGGTATTCCCCAGTTTATGAATTTCGGCAAAGAGTTTCATTATCTCCTCCGAAATCTTCGAATCGAGGTTACCGGTCGGCTCATCCGCCAGCAAAATGGATGGATGATTCACCAAAGCGCGGGCTACAGCTACGCGTTGTCGCTGACCACCCGACAACTCATTCGGCTTGTGCTCCACGCGATCTTCCAGCCCCACCTGAATCAACTGCTCCATCGCCTGTTTTTCTCGTTTTTTCCGGCCAATACCGGCATAAACCAAAGGCAACATTACATTTTCGAGGGCAGAATAGCGGGGCAACAAATTGAAGGTTTGAAATACAAAACCAATCTCATCGTTGCGTATCTCCGCCAACCGATCGTCATCCAACGCCCCCACATCGATGTCACTCAAATGGTAAGAACCGGAAGTGGGTGTATCCAGACAGCCGATAATATTCATCAAAGTGGATTTTCCCGAGCCGGACGCTCCCATGATGGTCACATAATCGCCCTTGTCAATCGACAGTGATACTGAACGTAAAGCATGAACCACCTGTGTTCCGACATAGTAGTTCTTAACGATGTTATTGAGTTGAATGACTTTTTCCATTTAACAGAATATTTCAACTTTATACAAAGTTAACGGAATTGCAACGGTACATCCAATGCCTTGTTAATATCTTATCACAAAATTTTCCTTTTGCAAATCCGGAAGGCAAATGGCCAAACCTAAGATAAAAAAATCGAGGGAGACACGCACAAATTGGTTCGTTGTCAGTTCACTCCAAATCTCCTCCATTTCCTGAGACTCATGAATGCCGTTAACCACGATTGCCTTGGGCTTTTCGCCCGGATTTCTGACAATATTCTGAATAACTTCGTGACACCGAACGGATTCTTCCGGATAACTCAAAACAACGAAAGCGTCTTTCATATCCAAAGCATAAAAATCAGGCAAACCGTCGTGTATCTTCACATTTTCAACGCCGGCGGTATCGAGCAGATACTTTGTCACGGGCAGTAATTCCTTTTTCCCATCATAATGATTCACTGAAATCCGACTATCTGCTTTCGCCAGATACAAAGACGTCATTCCGGTAACCGGACCAATGCAAACGATATGCTTTGGCTGAAATTCGTTGATCAGCCGAAACAACATCTTTCCGTACTTCGGCAACAGGTCAAACCTTCTGACCAGCAACTTCAGCTTTTCCGGGACATCCTCATACGTCGACGTACTTCCGGGAACTTTCACATTCGACCGCATCAACGATGCCCATACGCCTTCAATCGTCTCATAGGCGTAATAATTTCCATCGTTTTCAATCACGTTTGTCAGCAATCCGAAAAGATATGGAGAGTGAATTCCGTGTCCGCGACGGTGACGAGCATTGAGCCAATATGAAATTTGTCGTTTTAAGCGAAATAAGGACATAAACGGTTATTGAAAGGGTGCATTTCTTTCTCGCAAAAGTCAGGTTTTTCCTTCATTCCCGCGCAGGAATCCAAGTATAATTTATTGTTATATTTGCTTCATGCCTGAATTTCTTGACCAAGATATCAAATTCCTGCCGGGAGTAGGTCCCAGGCGTGCCAGTTTGCTGAACAGTGAACTGAAGATTTTTACTTTTCGGGATTTGCTTTATTACTTTCCTTTCAAATATGTCGACCGGACCCGTTTTTACAACATCCGGGAAATCGATACCAAACTGCCATACATACAGGTAAAGGGCCGGATTACCGGCACCGAAGTCGTCGGGGAAGGGCGCAGTCAGAGGCTCGTTGCCTATTTTACCGATGGCACCGGAGTGTTGGAACTGGTCTGGTTCAAAGGCATCAAATACGTTCGTTCGTCACTAAGCACGACCAAACAGTATGTCGTTTTTGGCAAACCGACTGAATTCAACGGCCAGTACAACATTGTTCATCCCGAACTGGAGGAAGTCGATAACCAACAAAGCAAGCATGCTCAAGGCTATATTCAGGCATTTTACAACACGACGGACAAACTGAAGAAGAGTTTTCTGAACTCGAAAGTAATTTTGAAGCTTCAGCAGAATCTTTTTCCGCTGGCCAAAGGAAAATTACGGGAAACCCTCCCAGCCTGGCTGGTGGAAAAGTACAACCTGATGTCATTGCCTGAAGCCATCGGAAATATTCATTTTCCGCAAAATCCCAATACATTACGCAAAGCGGAATACCGTCTAAAATTCGAAGAGCTATTTTACATTCAGCTGAAAATACTCCATCTGAAAGCCGACAGGCAACAAAAATTCAGAGGTCATCCGTTTACCACCATCGGCGATTACTTCAACGAATTTTTCCATAATCACCTCCCTTTCGAACTGACCAGAGCGCAAAAAAGGGTCATCAAGGAGATTCGGAAAGATGTGGGTTCCGGCAAACAGATGAACCGGCTGTTACAGGGAGATGTGGGAAGTGGTAAAACCATGGTGGGATTGATGACGATGCTGATGGCGCTCGATAATGGTTTTCAGTCGAGCATGATGGCTCCAACTGAGATTCTGGCCAACCAACACTACGCCTCCATCAAGAAATTTCTGGGCAACATGTCGGTAAATGTTCGGTTGCTCACTGGTTCCACCAAAAAATCGGAACGAAAAGAGATTCATGAGCAACTCGAAAACGGCGAACTTCACATTCTGATTGGCACGCATGCACTGCTCGAAGAAAAAGTGAAGTTCAAAAACCTAGGGATGGTCATTATCGACGAACAACACCGGTTTGGTGTAGCCCAACGTGCCCGCTTGTGGCGGAAGAATTATGTTCCGCCTCACGTGTTGGTTATGACTGCAACACCGATTCCGCGGACGCTCGCCATGACCGTTTACGGCGATTTGGACGTTTCCGTCATTGACGAATTGCCTCCCGGAAGGAAACCCATCAAAACCATGCACTTCTTCGAGAACAACCGCAAGAAGGTGTATGATTTTATGCGGAAGGAAATTGAAATTGGTCGCCAGATTTACATGGTATACCCGCTCATTTCCGAGTCGGAAAAGATGGACTTCAAAAACCTGGAAGAAGGATATAAACACATCAAAACAGCTTTTCCCGAGCCCAAATACCATGTTAGCATGGTACACGGCAAAATGCGCCCGGCAGACAAAGATGCCGAAATGATGCGTTTCAAAAATGGAGAAACAAACATCATGGTGGCTACTACCGTTATCGAAGTAGGCGTAGACGTTCCTAATGCATCCGTGATGGTGATTGAAAGTACAGAACGCTTTGGACTGTCGCAGCTTCACCAGTTACGAGGTCGCGTGGGACGCGGTGCGGAACAATCTTTTTGTATCCTAATGTCGAAATATAAGCTGGGAGCTGAAAGCCGGAAGCGTATCGAAACGATGGTGGCTACCAACGATGGTTTCGAAATTGCCGAAGTCGATATGAAGCTGCGCGGACCGGGGGATATCGAAGGAACGCAACAGTCGGGGATGGCGTTCGATATGAAGATTGCGAATATCGCCAAAGATGGTCAGATACTGCAGTATGCACGCGACATTGCGACTGATATTTTGGATGATGATCCCACGTTGGCCAAACCGGAAAATAACCTGATGCGCAAACAATTGATAGCATTACGAAAAAACCACTTAAATTGGAGCTCGATAAGTTGATAAGATTCCATAACTTGAAGTTTACCTGATTCGCTTTTTTCAACCGATGAATAAAACGCTAAAAAATAACAACCAACGAAGTATATTTTACCGGTATTTTTTCACCTACGCCTTACTTTTCGGCGGTTTTGCCGCGCTATTCTTCCTACCCTACTTACGCATTCGCATTGACGAATTCATCGGTAATATTCAGCTACAGGAAAAAAATAAGATTGCCGTTCAATACCGCAGTTTACTTGACGACATTGCCTTCGTGGTAACCGATATCATGTTTCTCTCGCACGAAGAGCACATGAACGAGTATGTCAACCAACCGAATCTGCAGGACCGAAAAGCGCTTGCACATGAGTTCAGTAACCTGATGATGCAAAAATCGTTTTACGATCAGATTCGGTTCATCGATAAAAATGGCATGGAACGTCTCAGGGTGAAAATGGATAAAGACGGGAAGCCATACCTGATGCCGAAGGATGCTTTGCAAAGCAAGGTCAATCAGGAGTTTTTTCTCCACACTATTCGTCTGAAGCCTTACGAAGTCTACCTCTCTCCACTTGATGTCAACGCGGAAAACGGCAAAATTGAACTTCCGCTGAAACCCATCATCCGGATTGCGACGCCCATTCCTGACAAAGACGGCACAGTGAAAGGTATTCTTGTTCTCAATCTGAATGCAGGCTATGCATTACGTAAATATATTGAAGGCGACGGAAGCCGGCAGGGAAATTCTCTTTTGGTTAATCGTTCGGGCTATTACCTGCTTCACCCCGACCCAACCAGAACCTGGTCGTTTATTAATGACGGAAATTCGCGCAAGACTTTCCGGGAGGATTTTCCAGAGGCTCACAAGAAAATATGGGCCGATAAAAACGGTCAATTCCGAAACGACGAAGGTCTTTTCACTTTCCAGACTTTACATCCGCTAACGCGAATCAAAGAAGTTTACCGGGCGTTGAACCTTCCGCTCGACAGCCTCCCGATATTTGGAGAATCACAGGATTATCTTTTTAAAGTCATTTCGCATGTGCCTGAATCAAGAATAAAAGAAGGAGAAAGAAGAATTTACGGACGATTGGGAGCGCTCTTTTTAGCAGTGTTCGTTCTATTGCTTTTCCTGGCACGATCAGTTGCTAAAACCCTGACTCACCGCAGACTTTATGAGATAAAACTGAAACTTTCGGAAGAGGAATTGCGCAAAGCCAATGCGACCAAAGATAAATTTATCAGCCTGTTGGCACACGACTTGAAGAATCCACTTTCGTCCATCATGGGTTTTGCCGAAGTTTTGCAAAGCAAAGATGAAGCTTTCTCGGAAGAACAACGCCGGAGTTTCGCCAAAGTCATTCGTCATTCGTCGCGCAGCATGGTCGATTTGATTGACGATGTACTCGACTGGTGGCATGCACAGAGCGGAACTCTCGCCGTTCAGGCTGAGGAGTTCGACGTAAAAGAACTGGTTGAAGCCGTCCTGATTCTGCCAGCCGGTCAGGCCGAAAAGAAAGATATAACACTGGTAACCAACCTTGAAGATGACATGTATGCCTATGCCGACCCGAAAATGATCGCTACAGTCATCCGGAACCTGGTATCCAATGCTATTAAATTTTCGCATCGCGGAGGAGAAGTCATCATCAGCGCCAAAAAGACTCACCACCATGTATTAATTAGTATTCAAGACTTTGGGATAGGAATATCAGAATCCAACCAGAAGAAATTATTCCAGGTGGGGCATAAATTTTATACTAAAGGAACCGAAAATGAATCGGGAACCGGGATTGGATTGATCCTGTGTAAAGAATTCCTGGAAAAAAACAATAGCGCCATCGAAGTAGAGAGCGCCGAAAACAAAGGAACCATCTTCCGTTTCCGCCTTCCGTCATCAGAGAATAGCAATACTTAGCAAGCTTGCTTTTTTCAAAATTTTCCTAAAACCTGAATATCAACATAATTCATTCTCTCCTTATTTCGAATTATCTATATATCGAATTGTATATATTTTATTTAAAACAATGCTAAATTACCAATAGGTGTTTAAAGATATATACTCAATAATCTGATAGATAAAAAAGCTCGTTACATTTGCGGGAAAATTTTCTACCGTTTAGGAAAAATGGAAAACAAGGGAAATATCTTCCATCGGGGAGTTGTAAAGTTTGTGGATGACCATCGGATAGTAGTTGGAATCGTTTCCCAGTCAGCATGTGTGTCATGTTCGGTAAATGGTTCGTGCAACATGTCCGATGTCAAAGAAAAGGAAGTGGAGATTGAGAGCTGGAAAGGCACCTATACAAGGGGAGAATTTGTCGAAGTTATTGCCAGCGAATCACAGGGGTTCCGGGCACTTTTTGTAGCATATATCCTGCCCCTTATTATACTTTTGATCACACTCATCGTTTTGCTTCAGACTACCGGCAATGAATCGCTGGCAGCAGCAGCTTCTTTGGGTGTTTTGGTGCCTTATTACGGTATTTTATATCTTCTGCAAGAAAAAATCAAACAAAAACTGAATTTTAGTATTCGAAAACTGAACTAAACCTCAGATAAAATGAGCATTACACTGATTTATACTGTCGTTGTTCTCAGCGCCATCGGGATCATTGCTGCGATCATCCTGTATTACGTATCACAAAAATTCATGGTTCACGAAGATCCGCGTATCGACCAGATCGAGGAAGCGCTTCCAAGCGCCAATTGTGGTGGTTGTGGATATGCCGGTTGTCGTGCTTTCGCCGAAGCCTGTGTGGAAGAAAACGAGTTGAGCAGCTTGTTTTGCCCGGTTGGTGGAAACGAATGCATGAACGAAGTTGCCAATATTCTCGGCTTGGAAGCAGTACAGAAAGCTCCCAAGGTAGCTGTACTTCGTTGTAACGGAACATGCGACCATCGTCCGAAAACCAATCAATTCGACGGAGCCAAATCCTGTTCAGCCGCTTCTTCACTTTACAGTGGCGAAACCGCATGTGCTTTTGGCTGCCTGGGTTACGGTGATTGTGTGGATGTCTGCGATTTCGATGCCTTGCACATGAATCCTGAAACCGGTTTGCCGGAAGTAGACGACGAAAAATGTACCGCATGTGGTGCCTGCGTCGATGCCTGTCCGAAAGACTTGTTCGAGCTTCGCAAGAAGATGCCGAAAGACCGCAAGATTTACGTGGCCTGCCGCAATGAGGATAAAGGCGCTGCCGCAAAAAAAGCCTGCGACGTTGCCTGTATCGGTTGTAGCAAATGTTTCAAAGAGTGTCCGTTCGATGCCATTACCATGGAAAACAACCTGGCCTTCATCGATTCGGATAAGTGTAAGCTTTGCCGCAAGTGTGTGACCGTTTGTCCTACCGGCTCCATCATCGAAGAGAATTTCCCGCCAAGGAAAATCAAACCCGAGAAGGTAGCCGAGCCGACATCAGCTGGTCCCGATTCAACAGATAAAGCCTAAAAACTAAACGAATAATTAACGATAAACTGGAGGTCAACGTGTTAAAGACATTCAAAATGGGAGGTGTTCACCCGGCCGAGAATAAATTGTCTGCCGGCAAAGCCATCGAAAAGCTTCCCCTCCCGAAAACCGTCAGTATTCCCGTTGCTCAACATATCGGTGCTCCCGCCACCGTAGTGGTTAAACGCGGCGACGAAGTCAAAGTCGGTACGGTAATCGCGCAAAGTTCGGGATTTGTATCCACCAATATCCATTCATCCGTTTCCGGGAAAGTGAAGAAGATTGATGACGTGATGGATTCGTCCGGATACAAGAAAAAAGCAGTCATCATCGATGTTGCAGGTGATGAATGGGAACAAGGTATCGATACTTCCGATAACCTGATTAAAGAAACTCATCTGGACGCCAAGGAAATCAACGCGAAAGTTCTGGCAGCCGGAATCGTCGGTTTAGGTGGAGCCACCTTCCCAACACACGTGAAACTGAGCCCGCCTCCGGGAATGACTGCCGAGGTACTGCTTATCAATGGTGTGGAGTGTGAACCTTACCTCACTTCCGACCATCGCCTGATGCTGGAAAAAGGCGCTGAAATTATTGTCGGCACCAAGCTCCTGATGAAATCGCTGGGCGTGAATAAAGCGGTAATTGGTATCGAAAACAATAAACCCGACGCGATTACCCGCATGCAGGAGCTCACTGCCAACGAATCGGGAATCTCGGTTCAACCGTTGAAAGTGAAGTATCCACAGGGTGGTGAAAAACAGTTGATCAAGGCCGTTACCGGCAAGGAGGTTCCGTCAGGGGCACTGCCGATTGCCGTTGGTGCGGTGGTGAACAACGTCGGTACAGCTTTCGCCGTTTACGAAGCGGTGATGAAAAATAAACCGCTGGTCGAGCGAGTGGTTACCGTAACCGGAAAATCGGTCAAAGAACCGTCGAACCTGATGGTGCGCATCGGAACACCGGTTACCGACCTGGTAGAAGCAGCCGGTGGTATGCCCGAAGATACAGGCAAAGTGATTAGCGGTGGCCCGATGATGGGACGCGCCGTTACTACCCTGGAAGTTCCGGTAACAAAAGGAACCTCGGGTATTCTCCTCATCCGTGACGAAGAAGCGAAGCGGAACGAGGTAGAACCTTGTATCCGGTGCGGGAAGTGTGTGAATGTTTGCCCCATGGGACTCGAGCCTTACCTGTTGATGACCATGTCTGAGAAGAAATTGTGGGAACGCAGTGAAGACCGTCATGTGATGGATTGCATCGAGTGCGGCTCCTGTTCGTTCACTTGTCCGTCTAACCGCCCGTTGCTGGATTACATCCGACTGGGAAAAGGAACAGTGGGTAAACTCATCCGGGCACGGAAATCACAGAACTAATCGAATATTAATCAGACAAAACAAACGTTAAAATACCGATGAATAAACTGCTAACCGTATCACCTTCCCCGCACGTACAGGGTGACGAGTCCATACGGAAAATCATGTACGGAGTGGTACTGGCCATGTTACCGGCCTTCGCCATGTCGGTAATGTTTTTCGGCTGGAACAGCGTAAAGGTGACACTCATTGCCGTAGCGGCGAGTGTATTCTTCGAATATGTAATTCAAAAGTATATCATGAAGGTCAAGCCCACGGTCGATGATGGTTCCGCCATCGTAACCGGGATTCTGCTGGCCTTTAACGTACCGGTCGGATTGCCGGTGTGGCTCATTGTCATGGGAGCATTGGTCGCCATTGGCGTTGGAAAAATGTCGTTTGGCGGACTGGGACAAAACCCGTTCAACCCGGCATTGGTGGGACGTGTTTTCCTGCTTATCTCCTTCCCTGTTCAAATGACCACATGGACAGCCAACAAAGTTGTCGCTGACGGCTTTTCCGGTGCAACACCGCTCGGGCTGCTAAAAGAAGGATTGAAGAATGGCGAAACCATTCCCCAAATCACATCTCAGCTTCCAAGCCATTTCGACCTCTTCTGGGGAAACATGAGTGGTTCGCTGGGTGAAATTTCCGCTGTAGCATTGCTCTTGGGTGGTGTTTACATGCTCTGGAAGAAAATCATCAGCTGGCACACACCGGTTGCCGTTTTGGGAACTATCTTTATTTTCGAAGGAATTTTATGGTTAGCCAATCCGGATCGTTTCATGGACCCGATGTTCCACCTGTTCACCGGTGGTGCCATGCTTGGAGCCATCTTCATGGCAACTGACATGGTCAGCTCACCAATGACACATCTGGGACAATTGATTTTCGGAGCCGGTATCGGGATCATCACCGTACTCATCCGAAACTTCGGGGCATATCCGGAAGGTATTTCGTTCGCGATTTTGATCATGAACGCATTCACTCCGCTGATCAATGCCTATGTCAAACCTACTAGATTCGGGAGGGTTGCATGATGGCCAAAAGAGATTCGAGTTTCATCAATATGCTGGTAACGCTGTTCGCTGTTACCTTCATCGCCTCGGCATCGCTTGGTTTGGTAAACGAACTGACCCGCGATGCCATCAAAAAAGCCAACATAAAGGCACAGGAAAAAGCCATTGCCTCGGTACTTCCGAAATTCGACAAGCTTGGCAAAAGTCTGATGGTACTTCCGAAAGACGGGCCCGATAGTCTGGAATTATTCCCGGCATACGATGCACAGGGAAAAGAAGTTGGAACCGCCGTTAAATCGTATACCAACAAAGGTTTCTCAGGCCACTTCACCATCATGGTCGGTTTCAAGCCTGACGGCACTATTTCCGGTTACGAAGTATTGCAACACCAGGAAACACCGGGACTGGGTTCCAAGATGGGCGAATGGTTCCGGAACAAGGATAAACCGAAACAAGATATCATCGGGAAAAATCCCGGTAAGGTAAATTTCCATGTGTCGAAAGACGGTGGAGATATCGACGCGATTACAGCGGCTACCATTTCATCGCGCGCATTCCTGGATGCTGTACGCCGGGCGTACAACACCTGGAAAAATGAATCGGATGGAATGAGCGGCTCAACAACCAAAAACGAAGCTCAAACGGAAGGAGGTAACTCATGAATCAGATGAAAAACTTCACCAAAGGATTCCTGAAAGAGAATCCGGTATTTGTACTCCTGCTGGGAATGTGTCCCACGCTGGGTGTCACCTCATCTGCTATCAACGGGATGGGCATGGGATTAGCCACCACCTTTGTGCTGGTGATGGCCAACTTCGTGGTATCATTAGTGAAAAGTGGTATTCCGGACAAAGTTCGTATTCCGAGCTTCATCGTCATCATCGCGACTTTCGTAACCATCGTTCAACTGACCATGCAGGCTTACCTGCCTTCACTGTACGAAAGCCTGGGATTGTTCATTCCGCTTATCGTAGTGAACTGCATCGTACTGGGACGTGCCGAAGCGTTTGCTTCCAAAAACACCGTATGGTCGTCCATCGTCGATGGATTGGGCATGGGACTTGGTTTTACCTTCGCGCTGACTTTGCTGGGCGCTGTTCGTGAATTCCTAGGAAGCGGTAAAATTTTCGGATTGACGATTTATCCGGAGCATTACGGTAGCCTGCTTTTCGTACTGGCTCCCGGAGCATTCATCGCGCTGGGTTACCTGATTGCCCTCATCAATAAAATCAAAAAAGCCTGATAAGTTATGCAATACATTATCATTATCATATCGGCCATTTTTGTCAACAACATCGTACTGGCACAGTTTCTTGGAGTCTGTCCTTTCCTCGGTGTTTCGAAAAAGACATCAACCGCCATCGGTATGGCCGGAGCCGTTGCCTTCGTGATGACACTGGCAACTATCGTGACCTATTTGATTCAGTACAATATTCTTAATCCGTTGCACGTAGAATACCTGCAAACCATTTCGTTTATCCTGGTGATTGCTGCACTGGTTCAGCTGGTCGAAATCATCCTGAAAAAGGTAAGTCCGGCACTTTACCAGGCACTGGGAGTTTTCCTTCCTTTGATTACCACTAACTGTGCGATTCTGGGTGTGGCCATTCTGACGATTCAGAAAGACTTTAACCTGATGGAAGGCGTGGTTTATGCCATCTCTACCGCTATCGGCTTTGGACTGGCACTGGTGATTTTCGCGGGATTGCGAGAGCATCTCGACCTGATGAATGTACCGAAAGGTTTGAAAGGAACGCCTATCGCACTGATTACAGCTGGTATTCTGGCGATGGCCTTCATGGGATTCTCCGGAATCGTTTAAGACGAAAATTCATACGAATTCGATAAAAGAAAGCTGCCTCGATAAATTTCGGGGCAGCTTTCTTTTATATTGGTTGTCTAATTACCCTGACTAAAAACGTCACTCATCGGGATTAAATGACTTCAGAAAACTATCTGGTGTAAGCACTCCAATATTGCTCTTAACGAAATCTTTTACGTTACGTGTGATTATGACATCGACCTCGCCAGACCTCAATGCAGAATAATGCTGCAGCGCATCTTCAAAGTCCTTAAATTTTGAATTCAGAGAAGCTATCACAACTTCTTTATCCATTTGAAGAATATCAACTATAGATACCAATTGACTCAATTTCTCAATTACTTTTTCATGCCTGGCAGTCCTTCTTAAAAGATAGTAAAGATTGCTGCAAATAACCGGCGTAATGAATCCTCTAATATTCTTTGACTCACATAATGATAATATAATTGTTGCATCATCTGAGAATGGCTTTCGATCAAAGAAGAAATCCAGGATAACATCTGTATCAATCAATACATTCTTCATTGTTTACAGATATTTTTTAGAAAGACCATCTGTCAATTCCTTCTTCTCATCAAAATCTTCCGGTGCTTTAAATGATCCTCTTAATGATTTGACCAATGGAGATATCTCACCATGTTCTCGATTCTTTTCTTCTGTGATAATCTTCAAATAATTCTCGATAATTCCGGACAAACTCCGCCCATTTTCCCTGGCATATTTTTTAGCCCTCTCAATTATTTTCTCTTCAATCGTTAATGTGAGTTTCGCATTCATAACACGCCACCTTTCATTTTAAATCACACGTATGAAGTTACAAAAACACATCAAGCCGTGCAAATCAAAAAAAATTAGTACGTGTCATTGGATTCGATACACAAAAAAGGCCACCTCAACCGAGGCAGCCTTTCATATCTTATCAGGAAAAATCCTTATTTCAGGTATTTATCGAGCCAGTTGAAGAAGACCCGCTGCCACAGAATACCATCCTGTGCCTGCAATACCCAGTGACTTTCATTCGGGAAGTACAGGAACTCAGCAGGCAATCCGCGCAGACGAGCTGCATTGAATGCCGCTTCACCTTGTGTATAAGGAATCCGGTAATCATGCCCACCGTGAATCACCAGAATCGGGGCATCCCAGTTCTGAACATACTTATGCGGGGAGAACTTGGCGTATGACTTCATCGCTACCGGGTTTTTGAAATCCCAGTAGGAACCGCCCAAATCCCAGTTCACAAACCACATCTCTTCGGTAGTGGTGTACATCGCTTCCATGTTGAAGATACCGTCGTGCGAGATAAAGGCTTTGAAATAGCCGTTATTGTGTCCAGCCAGGTAGTAAACCGAATAACCACCGAAACTTGCACCTACAGCACCCAGACGGTTATTATCCACGTAAGGTTCTTTAGCGACATCTTTGATAGCCGACATGTAATCGTCCATGGCCAGTCCACCGTAGTCGCCGGAAATTTCTTCATTCCACTTGGTACCGAAACCAGGCAGTCCGCGACGGTTCGGAGCAACGATGATGTAATCGTTGGCAGCCATCATCTGGAAGTTCCAGCGGTACGACCAGAACTGACTAACCGTACTCTGCGGTCCACCTTCGCAATAGAGCAACGCCGGATATTTCTTGTTCGGATCGAAATGCGGCGGATAAATTACCCACACCAGTTCTTTCTTGTTATCAACCGTTTTTACCCAACGTTTTTCCACCTTACCGAAAGTGAGCTGGTCGAGGTATTTTTTGTTGATATCGGTAATCTGCATCGCTTTTCCATCGGCCGGGTTCACACTGTACAGGTCCGCCGGATGCGACATGGAAACGCGCTGGCCAACCAGTTTATCGCCGGCGAGCATCACACTCTGATAGTTGTGTACTCCGTCTGTAATCCGGTGAATGCTGTCAGCTGCTACGTCCAGCGAATACATTTCGTCGGTAGCGTGAATATCGGAAATGAAATAAATCGTCTTACTGTCGGCAGACCACAGCAAGCCGTGGACATTCTGATCGAAATTTTTCGAATAGTCCATCTTATCGCCGGTTGCCAGATCTGCAATAAAGAGGCGATTTTTATCCGATTCGTAACCATCATGCTCCATGCTTTCCCACGCCAGCTTTTTGCCGTCGGGCGAGAAAACAGGATTGATGTCGTAGCCCATCATACCTTTGGTATAGTTGATGGTTTCGCCATTGGCAATATCATAGATATAGATATCGGAATTGGTCGAAAGCGCATAAGCGCGGCCAACTTTCTTCTTGCAGGTGTAAGCAATCTTCTTCCCGTCGGGCGAGAAATTAATCTGCTCGATGCCACCAAATGGTTTCATCGGGGTGTCAAAGCGCTCACCTTTCATGATATCGGTTCCGGCTACGACGTTATTCTCATTGTAGTCAGTCACGAAAACATGCTGGTAGGTATAATCATGCCATTGGTCCCAGTGTACATACATCAGGTCCGTTTCCAGTCGGGCATTTGCTTTCGGAAGGTCAGGGAAGAGATCGTGCACACTCTTGTCGAGCTTCACTGCTTTGATGTAAAGAATCCGGTCCTGGGTAGGTGCATACTTGAATCCGATGATGCCGCCATCGATGTGCGAAACCTGATGCTTGGCAGAACCGTCAGGGTTCATTTCCCACAACTGCGTGCTACCCGATTTGGAAGAGAGGTAACCAATCTTCTTGCCGTCAGGGCGCCATTGCGGATTATATTCCTTCTCCGGCGTATCGGTCAACTGCACCGGTGTACCTCCATCGGTGGAAACCGAATACAAATCGCGGTACGATTTATTTTCCGGGATATTGAAATAGGTTACAGCATACACAACCGATTTTCCATCGGGTGAAACTTCCGCTTCGCTCATACGGCCAAAAGACCAGAGCACTTCGGGAGTCATAATGTCGGAGGTCAGCTTGGGAACCTCAGGCACAAAATTCTTTTTCTCCACTTTCGGCGTTTTGGTGGTACAGGCCATCAGGCCGACCATTAATAGCGGAAGTGAGAAAAGAGCCAGTTTTTTCATTGTACAACAATTTTCTGATTTGACACAAATTTAACCGGAATTATTATTTGGTCAAGAACGGGCAAAACAAAACCCGCTATGTTACACAGCGGGTTTTTGCTTTTTCTGTTTATGAACAACAATTAATCAACTCGGTCAGCTGCCGTAATGGTACGTCATAACGGGCTCCTGAACGGTCTGACCGTCGTAGTTGGTATAACGGACAATGAAATTAATTGAATCGTTGCCGGCTGCTTTTAGCGTTCCCAGCTTGAAACTGACGATTCCTGAAGTACGGTACGCCTGCTCGTCACCACGGGCATTATGCTTCAAATCGAGCATATACGGCTGGTCTACCCCGTTTCCAGTTTCATCGTTCACCAGGTTAATATAGTGCGTTGAACCCGCCGTGTAGAAGGAAATCTCCAGATTGAGAATACTATCCTGTGACATCCAGATGTCTTTCACATTGACCGGATCGTAGCCCATACTATCAGCGGAAACCTTGGAAGCATTCGAAATGTTTTTGTAGAGAATTTCTCTTATATCGTTTACTTTTCCGTAATAGGTAAGCGAACCATCGCTATTGCTTTTGTCATCCAACGGATTGAAATTCACCCACACCCGCTGATTATTGTAAACATTGAAATAGGGAACCGATGTAGCCATCGGAACAAAGGAATCGCCGTTGTCCAGCTGAATCACGTATGAATTATCACTCGGATTCTCTTTCTGAACAACGCCCAGGCTGACGATGAAGTCGCCTACAGAGTATTTTCCGTCGTCATCCAAATCACAGGATGTAACAAACACAGCCAGAAACGATGCGCCTAGCAGCAGTGTTAAAACCTTTCTCATATTCATACTTTTCTCTCTTTATTTAGCTCAAATTGTATAAACATGATACAAAAATCGTGTCAAAGGTTGCGTTGCAAAGCTTACTATCCGATGTTTTTTAACAAAAAAGGTCATTGCCTCAAAACAACGACCTTTTGATATTTCGGATATAGGAAATTTCTATTCCGCGTGTTCCAGCAAAAAGGCTTTGAATGTTTCGAACGAAGCGCCTAACGAATCAATCACACGTTCGTTGCGCAGAAAGTTCTCCAGGCGTTCGGGCATCGGGACATTTCCTTGTCCGATGACACCTTCCACTGTTTCTGTAAATTTAGCCGGGTGAGCTGTTTCCAGGAAGATGCCGGCCTCATCGGGTTGCAAATTATCTTCCAGCGCCTGATAACCGGTGGTTCCGTGCGGGTCGAGCAAATAACCGGTCTCCTGATAAATGCGCCCTAACGTTTTGCGAATTTCTTCGTCGGTATACCGGGTTCCTGAGATATCGGCCCGAATAGCATCCACATCGTGGTTATATAAATCGAGAATGCGGGCAAAGTTACTTGGATCGCCCACATCCATGGCGTTAGCAATCGTAGCCACTGACGGACGTGGTTTGAATTCCCCGGTTTTCAGGTATTCGAACACCACATCGTTGCGGTTGTTGGCTGCAATAAAACGGTGGACCGGAAGTCCCATGCGTTTGGCAAATAGTCCGGCCGTTAGGTTACCAAAGTTACCGCTGGGCACCGAGAAGACTACTTTCTTATCCTTTTCGGGAAGACGGGCCCACGCATTAAAATAATAGAACGCCTGCGGCAGAAAGCGGGCTACGTTGATGGAGTTAGCCGAAGTAAGCGTCAGTTGCTTCTTCAGCTCATCATCCATGAAAGCCGATTTCACCAATCGCTGGCAATCATCGAATGTACCATCAATCTCCAGCGCGGTAATGTTATGTCCCAGCGTAGTAAACTGCTTCTCCTGAATTTCGCTCACTTTCCCTTTCGGGTACAGCACGTAAACATGAATTCCGGGTACGTTGAAAAATCCATTGGCTACAGCGCTGCCGGTATCACCGGAAGTCGCAACCAGCACGTTCACTCGTCCGTTTTGCTTTGCCAGGAAATAGCCCAGCAAACGTGCCATAAACCGCGCCCCAACATCTTTAAAAGCCAACGTTGGACCATGGAAAAGTTCGAGCGAATAAATGGAATCGCGCACATGCACCAGCGGTGCATCGAACGAGAGCGTATCGAAAACAATCTCCTGCAAATCGGCTTCCGGAATATCTTCACCAAAGAAACGTTTCGCCACTTCGAAAGCAATTTCACGGAAAGTGAACGATTCCATTTCTTTGAAAAACCATTCCGGCAACGGAACAATGTGCTCGGGCATGTACAATCCCCGATCGGGTGCGAGACCTTCGGTTACGGCCGTACGCAAATCTACTTTCGGTGCCTTTTTCTCTGTACTGTAATATTCCATGAGCTATTCGATTCCAAGAAATTTCTTCATAAACTGGTTGCCTTTCACCGTGCCATAACTGCCTTTGGCCGCAGCTTGCTCCGAATACTCGGTCACCTCATCGGGTGTTTCCCCCGGGCGGTAAATCACGAATGGAATGGCGTCGCGGGTGTGTGTCCTGATTTTCCATGGAGTCGGATGATCGGGCAGCAATGCCATCGCCACCGGCTCGTCCATCTTCTCTGCCTCTTCCAACAGGAAACGAACCACGCGATTATCGAGGTATTCGATGGTTTTCACTTTCAAATCATAGTCACCTTCGTGTCCAGCCTCATCACTCGCTTCGATATGAAGATAGACAAAATCGTGATCACGCAAAGCATCGATGGTAGCCTGTGCCTTGCCTTCGTAATTTGTATCATACAAACCGGTAGCACCTTCCACTTTGATGACATCCATTCCGGCATATACGCCAATTCCCTGAATGAGATCAACAGCCGAAATCACAGCTCCTGGCCCAAGACCGTACAATTCCTGCAGGGTTTGCATTTTCGGTTTGTAACCGGGCGACCAGGGCCATACCGATGTTGCCGGATCTTTCCCGGCTTCCCTCCTTTTCCGGTTCACCGGATGGTCGGCTAATATTTTTTGAGAATCCAGAATTAACTGACGAATCAGCTCTGCGGTTTCTTTTCCTTCCGGCGATAACGCTTCGGGCAGTAAGCCAGCAAAAGGCTTTTCCGGCACATCGTGCGGAGGCACACATTTCACCATTTTGTTTCCGCCTTTAATGACGAGCAAATGACGGTAAGAAACGCCCGGATAAAAACGAACCCTATTGGTTCCCAGTTTTTCGTTCAGGTAATCAATCAACTCAGCCCCTTCTTCGGTTCCAATGTGTCCGGCTGAGTGATTTTTCAGAATATCACCTTCCACGCACACCAGGTTGCAGCGCATGGCCAAATCATCCGGCTGAAGTTCGACTCCCATGCTGGCAGCTTCCAATACGCCACGACCTTCAAAAACGGCTTCCACATCATAGCCGAGCACTGCCATGTTTGCCACCTCGCTTCCCGGATGCAACGACTCGGGGATGGTTTTGAATAATCCGCTTTTCCCCATTTCCGCCAGCTTATCCAAATGCGGAGTCTTTGCGGCCATCAGCGGAGTGAGATTATTTTTGGAAGGATCCGGCAAATCAGCCATCCCGTCTCCAAGGATTACGATATATTTCATTCTCTTTCTAATCTATTTTCAGTTCCACATTCATTATATATTCGACACCTTGATCAAATCAGCAAATACACCGGCCGCCGTAACCGCAGCACCAGCCCCGTATCCTTTGATTTGCATCGGGAATTCGTTGTACCGTTCGCTGGTCAACAACACAATGTTGTTACTTCCTTCCAGATCGAAAAACGGATGGTCTGAATTGACCACGCGCAAAGCAACTTCAGCCTGACCATTCTCGAATTTACCAACAAAGCGCCAACGTTGGTTATTAGCGACCAATTCTTTCCGGCGTTGCTCAAATTCTTCATCCATCTCATTGATGGTATTCCAGAATTCATCCAATGTACCGTCGAAGTATTTCTGCGGAATAAACGACTCCATCTTCACATCCTCTTTCTCTATTTCGTAACCGGATTCGCGGGCCAGAATAACCAGTTTTCGCACCACATCGATACCACTCAAATCGATACGCGGATCGGGTTCGGCAAAACCTTGTTCCTTCGCCATCCGGATAGCCTGGCTCAACGGAATTTCTTCGCTCAGCGTATTGAAAATGAAGTTCAGTGTTCCCGAGAGCACCGCTTCGATGCGTTGAATCCGGTCACCCGAACGCTGCAGATCGTTAATCGTTGAAATCAATGGTAGGCCAGCGCCCACGTTGGTTTCGAACAGGAACTTCACGCCTTTTTTGCTGGCGGTATCTTTCAGTTTTTTATAACGTGCAAACGACGATGATGCTGCGACTTTGTTAGCGGCCACCACGGAAATGAAGTTATCGATGATATGGAAGTAGTGTTCAGCAATTTCCGCATTCGCCGTACAGTCAACAAACACCGAGTTGAACATATTCAAATCAATCATCTTCTGGCAAAAAGCCGACATATTCGACTTCTCTTCCGAAGATTTTAACAGGTTGTCTACTTCGCTTACCTGGATACCGTCGCGGTCGAAATACATTTTGCGTGAATTCGCTACGCCGGCCAGTTTAATTTTCAATCGATGCTCCCGCATCAAACGGGGTTGCTGTCGCTCAATCTGCTTCAGCAAGTCTCGCCCAACCGTTCCGATTCCGACAAGGAAAATATTCAGCTCGATGTAGGGTGACAGGAAGAACGACTCGTGCACCACGTTCAGCGTTTTCCGCAAATCGGAGTGCTTCACGACCCAGGAAATATTCTGTTCGGAAGCTCCCTGGGCAATCGCGACCACATTGATTCCGTTTTTCCCGATAGTATGAAACAACTTTCCAGCAATTCCAGCCGAATGCTTCATGTGCTCACCGACAATCGCCACGATGGAGAGATTTTCTTCTACCGTGATTTTATTGATACGTCCGGAAGCAATCTCTGCAGCAAATTCATTTTCGATGCCTTCCTTCGCCACTTCAGCACAGCCAGAATCTACTGCAAAACTGATGGAGTTCTCAGAAGAAGCCTGTGAAATAAGAATCACGTTGATCTCTTTCTGCGCCAGCACACCAAAAATGCGGGAAGATATTCCGGTTACGCCAATCATACCCAGTCCCTGAACGGTTATGAGGGTAATGCCTGACATGGAAGAAATTCCCTTAATAGGACGATCCTTCCAATCTGTTTCTTCCAATCCAATCAGTGTTCCTTCTGCTTCGGGCGCCATCGTATTTTTTATCTGAACCGGAATACCTTTTTTATACACCGGCAAAATGGTTGGCGGGTAAATCACCTTCGCTCCAAAGTGCGACAATTCCATTGCCTCCGAATAGGTTAGCGAAGGAATCGGATATGCTTTACTGATGACGCGCGGATCGGCAGTCATAAAGCCATCCACGTCGGTCCAGATTTCTAGCTTTTCCGCGTCAAGCGCCGCGGCAAACAAAGCTGCCGTGTAGTCGGAACCACCACGACCGAGGGTTGTCATTACGCCATTTGACGAGGACGAGATAAAACCGGGTGCTACCGCCACACCTTTGAGGCTACTGCATTTTTCAGCAATTAATCGGTAGGTTTTGTCCAAATCGACGTAAGCCCGGCCAAAGTTTTCATTCGTTTTAATAACAGCAGCACTATCGATCAACTCTCCATCCAGAAATTCACTAATCAGCAATGACGACATTCGCTCGCCAAAACCGACAATTTTATCGAGGGTTTTCGGAGTTAATTCATAAATCAGTGAAACTCCCTGGAAGATTTTTTCCAGCTCTTCAAAATAAGGATGCAGTTTCGCCAGCACCCTATTTAATTGCTCGCCTGCAAAAAGTTGTCCGGCCATCTCTTCGTGCCGCGTTCGAATCGCTGATAAACCTGTTGTAAATTCTCCACCTTCGGCTGTTGTTCGGGCTGTCAGCAGCAACGTATCTGTAATGCCGCCAAGTGCCGATACCACCACGATGACAGGGGTATTTTGTCCTTTTACAATCTCGCCGATCCTTCTTACATTTTCATACGAACCGACTGATGTTCCTCCGAATTTCAAAATCTTCATGGGCAAAATATTATGAATTATCAGCTATTCACTTGCACAAAGGTTAAAAAAAATCTGGACCGGGATTTCCCCGGTCCAGAATCACATGTATTTCTTAAGAAAAATTTATTGCTCGACCGACGAAGTAATGGCTTCCAGAATTTTTGTTTCTAATTCTTCGGCCAACTCCGGATTGTCCTTCAGCAGGTTTTTCACGCTTTCGCGACCTTGTCCGAGTTTTGTTTCGCCGTAACTGAACCACGAACCGCTCTTCTTAATGATGTTCATATCGACTCCCAGGTCGATAATTTCACCTGTCTTTGAAATACCTTCACCGTACATGATGTCGAATTCCGCTTTGCGGAAAGGCGGTGCCACTTTGTTTTTCACCACTTTCACACGTGTATGGTTTCCCTGCACCTCTTCCCCATCTTTAATCTGTCCGATACGACGGATATCCAGACGAACGGAAGCATAGAACTTCAGCGCATTACCACCGGTGGTTGTTTCCGGGTTACCGAACATCACGCCAATTTTCTCACGCAACTGGTTAATGAAGATACAGCAGGTTTTGGTACGGCTGATGTTACCCGTCAGTTTACGCAAAGCCTGCGACATCAGACGAGCCTGCAAACCAACACGTGCATCACCCATTTCACCTTCAATTTCCGCTTTCGGAGTTAACGCAGCTACCGAGTCAATCACTACCAAATCAACGGCTCCCGAACGAATCAGGTTATCAGCAATTTCCAGTGCCTGCTCACCGTTGTCGGGTTGCGAAATCAACAACTCATCGATATCGACACCTAGCTTACGGGCATAAAACGGGTCAAACGCGTGTTCCGCATCGATGATAGCTGCGATGCCGCCTTGCTTTTGCGTTTCAGCAATGGCATGAATTGCCAGCGTGGTTTTACCGGATGATTCCGGTCCGTAAATTTCAATAACGCGACCTTTGGGATAACCGCCAACACCTAATGCCACATCAAGCGAGACAGAGCCCGAAGGAATGGCCGGGACATCTTCATGAGCGCGGTCTCCCATGCGCATAATAGAGCCCTTCCCGTAACTCTTCTCAATTTTGTCCATTGTCAGCTGAAGTGCTTTCAGCTTTTCTTTGTTTACATTCTGCTGTTCTTCTTTAGCCATATAATTAAGCGTAATTTAGTTTCAGAGGTTGAGTTCTCCGGCTATTTGTTTTGTGTGTTCCTTGGTTTTCACTTTCCGGAAGATTTTCTCAATAATCCCTTCTTCATTAATAACAAATGTGGTACGCAAAACTCCCATGTAAGTCTTGCCGTACATTTTCTTCTCGCCCCAGGCACCATAGGCCTGCAGAAGTTCTTTGTCCGGATCGGAAATTAAATTGAATTTCAATCCAAACTTATCGATAAATTTCCGGTGCGATTGTTCGGAGTCGGGACTGACTCCTACCACTTCATATCCTTTTGAAATCCAGTAATCGTAGTTATCATTCAGGTCACAGGCTTCAGCAGTGCATCCCGGCGTATTATCTTTCGGGTAAAAATACAGAATTAACTTCTTCCCTTTGAAATCATTGAGCGAAATAGTTTCACCTTCTTGGTTTTTACCTTTAAAATCAGGAGCTTTATCTCCTTCGTTTAGTTCTTTCATCGTCATAAATTTGGGCTGATTAATACAAATATACTTTAAAATAGGATCACCACATAAAACAGATTATTAAAAGTGGTGTTCAAATTGATGACCGAGTTAGCGGAAAATAACCCAAAATTTGTATTTTTAACTCACGGACATCAATCGAAAAGAGCTTTTCACTCCCAAAGAGAAAAAAACATGAAACCAAAGCACCGGATTTTAAACGTTTTCTTTGTACTCACTTTACTCTCCATGTTGCCGTTGAATGTATCAGCGCAACGGGAAAGAGATTTAGAGGCTAAGGCCGCTGATTATTTCCACGATCAGAATTATCAGGAAGCACTTCCGCTCTACAAAGAGTTGGTGAAGATGTATCCTGAAGATGAAGAACTCAATTACTGCTATGGGGTTTCCATGGTAGAAACTGAGCATTATGGCCCCGATGCATGGAAAGCACTGTTAACGGCTTCTCTCGGGCGGGTGCCGTCTGATGTTTATTTCTATTTGGGAAAATGTTTCCATGCCGAGTCCGACTGGGATTTGGCCACAAAATACTATCAGCGTTTTGCCGATTATGGCCGAAATAAAGATTTGAAGCGGCTGGGATTAAGAGAATACATGGATCTGTGTAGTCGAAAAATCAATCCGTTCAAAGCTGCCACAGCCGAGAAAAAACCGCAAAAAGATACGGTAAAGCCGGTGGCAAATCAGGAAAAGCCGTCTTACGAATCATTCATCGCACTCACAGCAGAGCAGAAAAAACACCATCCTGAACTCTTTTCGGACAATGCACAATCGGTAAAGCCCGAAAATATTGACAGCTCCAACAACGTACCGGTATCGGAAGTAACAGCAGAGCAAAAAGAAAAATACCCGCATTTGTTTGCTACCGAGAAGATCAACTCAGGAGAAGATTCCTCGAAAGAGATGACACCTCCTCCGTTTGCGCTACAGAAAAAAACATTCTCGCCACCTGCAGGATTGGATAACGCCTGGTTCAATTTCCAGGTGAACAGCCGTATCAAATACCATGAGCTGAAGGATTTCCGCACCCAGAAAGGAAAATCGATTTTCGCCAAAGGTTGGATTGCCAGTATCCGGCAAGACTCGTTGGCAGCAGCAACCCACCATTTGCGTAAAGAATACGAAGGTCAGGACCCGAAAGATAATGCCGCGCTGGCACAAAAAATTCTCGAGGCCGAGCAGCTTTCCTACAAATTAATGAGGGAAAGAGAAGATTACTTCCGTCAGGCCCGGCAAGCCGAGCAACAATACTGGGATGGCCAACCCGATAATGAAATTCAGCAATTTGCAGACGTACTTCAGAAGAAGCAGGAACAACACGTAAAAGAGCGGCAGGAAGCATTAGCCGCCGAACAGCCGGCTCCAGCAGCAAAGCCTAAACCGGTTGTCAAAAAGCCAGCTGTTACACCGCCCGCTGATCAAATTGAATACCGGGTTCAAATCGGTTCCTTCAGCAAAGGATTACCGGCTTATATTCAGCGACTGTACGACAAGCTTTCAAAATTCAGGAAAATTGACCACTACACCGATGATAAAGGAATCGTTGTATATACCGTAGGAAAACTAAACGATTACCATGATGCCGTCAACCTGAAAAAACAACTTCGGCAGGAAGGTGCCAGTGATGCATTTGTTGTTGCGTATAAGAACGGGGAAAGGATTAAGGTGAGTGATGCGCTGAAAATTCAGAAGGGTAAATAAATGTTTTTATTAACCAATGTCCTTTCTTTCCGTGAAATTTGGAAATTGTTACTAATTTTAATGGAAAGTAACCTACGCAAGGTTCAGCATGTAAAACAACAATTTCACATGGGAACACAGAAGAAAAAACAACATAGTGCAACAGAAGAGGTCGAGAAGGAAAAAAGATATTCGTTGTTTCTTCATAACGATGATTTCCATTCGTTCGATTACGTGATTGATGCGTTGATGGATATTTGTAACCACAGCACGCAACAAGCTACGCAATGCACTTATCTCGTTCATTTTAAAGGCAAGTGCGACATAAAGCAAGGCTCCATGGAATATCTCAGGCCTATGCGTCAGGCCCTGTCCGGAAGAAGCCTAAAGGCAACAATAAAATAAGCAATCAATTAATTATTCACCTACTTTCATACTCTAATGACTATTCTGATCATACTGCTCCTCATCTTTCTGGGAATCGTTTTATTACTTCTCGAATTTGCTGTTATTCCCGGAATCACTATCGCAGGAATTGGAGGTATGGTGCTATTCGGTTACAGTATCTACCTGGCGTTTGACACCTATGGCGTAGCCGCCGGAATAGGGACACTGCTTTTCATCATCATCGTCGTTCCGATATTGATGTTCAGGATTCTGAAAGGAAGACTCGGGGACAAAATGTCTTTGAAGTCGACCATTATCGGCAAAACCAATTTGATTGAAGATACCCGTTTCCATGCAGGCGACAAAGGAGTTACCGTTACACGGCTCGGTCCTATCGGGAAAGTGGAATTTGACGGACAGGTAATGGAGGGGAAATCAATCGGTCCCATGTTGGATGCCGGCACCGAAGTTGAAATTGTAAAAGTTTTAAAGAATCAAATAATCGTTAAACCTATAAAAAAAGAAGAGTTATGATTCCAGGTACTGTGGGAATAATTGTCGGGATAGTCGTCCTGCTGATTATCTTCCTTTATTTTATACCGATTGGACTTTGGTTTTCAGCCATCGTATCAGGGGTAAGAATTTCTTTGATGCAACTATTCCTGATGCGCTTCCGTAAAGTTCCTCCGGGTGTGATTACCCGGGCGATGATTGAAGCGCATAAAGCAGGTTTGGGAGGAATCAAACGTGATTTACTCGAAGCTCACTACCTCGCCGGCGGACATGTTGCCAGCGTTGTACATGCACTGGTTTCTGCTGAAAAAGCCAACATCGATCTACCGTTTAATATGGCCACCGCTATCGACCTGGCAGGTCGTGACGTATTCGAAGCTGTTCAAATGTCGGTTAACCCGAAAGTCATCGATACTCCGCCGGTAACAGCTGTATCAAAAGACGGTATTCAGCTTATCTGTAAAGCCCGTGTAACCGTACGTGCTGCCATCAAACAGTTGGTAGGTGGAGCTGGCGAAGAAACCGTTCTCGCACGTGTTGGCGAAGGTATTGTATCGTCCATCGGTTCATCCTTCTCACACAAAGAGGTGCTGGAAAATCCGGATTCCATTTCACGTGTCGTGTTGGAAAAAGGACTTGACGCCGGTACTGCTTTTGAGATTCTGTCAATCGATATTGCTGATATTGACATCGGTAAAAACATCGGCGCTGTTCTGCAGATGGACCAGGCTGAAGCTGATAAAAATATTGCACAGGCGAAAGCTGAGGAACGCCGGGCCATGGCCGTTGCACTCGAACAGGAGATGCGCGCCAAAGCTCAGGAGGCCCGCGCCAAGGTTATCGAGGCAGAGGTTCAGGTACCGCTGGCTATTTCAGAAGCCTTCAAAAACGGAAACCTCGGCATTATGGACTACATGAAATATAAGAACATCAATGCCGACACCGCTATGCGCGATTCGATTGCCAGAGATGAAAACAGCAGTTCATCTTCCGACAACAGTCAATCAGAATAATAAAGTCGATTCATACCTAAAGAAGAAGGAACGAAATATTTCGTTCCTTTTTTATGCGCATCACTTTTTTCGCAAAACCTCAACCTCGCAATCGTTTGCGAATTATTTTTAACATTGCCTTAATGAAATTTGGTGTTTTAGAACATACATTTGTCATGTGATTTTTATTCATAGGTTTGGATTTAGTTAGTTTTTATTGGTTTAGTTAGTTTTAGTTAGGTTGGAAAAGGATAGATGCCCGTCTATCCTTTTTTTATGTCCAAAAACATTACAAACTAACTAATTACAAAACTCCCCTTCTCTTTTTCCTATGTCGGAAAAGGATGAGGGAGAAAGCCAAAAAAGTGGCGTACCAAAACGATCATCTTTTTCATATTCTTTTAAAAGTAGCTTAACACAGAAACATGTTTTTCAGCATATATTTGTAATAGATTTTTATTCATAGGTTTGGATTTAGTTAGTTTTATTGGTTTAGTTAGGTTGGAAAGGATAGATGCCCGTCTATCCTTTTTCTTTTGCCCAAATTTTTCTGCCGACACCCACCTGTGAAAAATGGAAGATTTAAAAACAACTTGAAATATTGAATTGGATGGAAGAGATAATTGGTATGACTTATTATCGATTTAATCTTCTTTTAAAAGTGACTTAACACAAAAACATGCTTTTCAGCATATCTTTGTAGTAGATTTTTTATTCATAGGTTTGGATTTAGTTAGTTTTATTGGTTTAGTTAGGTTGGAAAGGATAGATGCCCGTCTATCCTTTTTCTTTTGCCTAAACTTTCCGGCGATCCCGACATTACAATTCAGATCAAAAAATGCTCTTCACCTTTTCCAAGAAGCCATGCGTTGCCAGCAAAGCAACCTTCCTTCCTGGAGAAAATATTTCAGCTTTGTCTCTAATTTTTAAGAGATGCTTAACACAGAAATATGTTTTTCAGCATATATTCGCAGCGATTTTTCAAGCATAGGTTTGGAATTAGTTAGTTTTATGGATTAGTTAGTTTAGTTAGGTTGGAAAAGGATAGATCTCATCTATCCTTTTTTTCATTAACAACATCAAGCCACATTGTGTCGCAAAAACACGAGTTGGCAAAGTGATGATTCCTGAATTGTAAGATTACTTCAAATCTTTTTAAAATATTTTTAAAAGTGGCTTAACACAAAAACATGTTTTTCAGCATATCTTTGTAATAGATTTTTTATTCATAGGTTTGGATTTAGTTAGTTTTATTGATTTAGTTAGGTTGGAAAGGATAGATGCCCGTCTATCCTTTTTTTTATGTCCAAAATTTTGGAACGACTCAGAATGAGCTCAACTCTATTCAGCTGATTCAGGGCGAAAACGAACAATTCGACGAATCATTCCCCGGAAAATAAAAAAGTGAAAAGGTTTACTCAAATACCAGTATAAACGTCCAAACAATCCTCTCGGACGAAAAGTGGCCACCTGATAAAGCCAGGTATGTTCGTTTCCGCGAACCATCTTAAATTCCAGCCAAGCCTCGCCGGGCAGTTTCATTTCAGCAAAGAGCAATAATCTTCCCTCCTCTTTATCGGCATACAAAACCCGCCAAAAATCCAGCGCATCGCCGTTTTTTATCTCATTAGGAAGTCTCCGCCCACGTCGTAAACCGACACCTCCAACCAGCTTATCGAGCAGTCCGCGTAATCTCCAAAGCCAGTTGCCATAATACCAGCCCCGCTCGCCGCCTATTGACCAAATGTTTTCAAGCGCTGCTTTTTCTGATACATCTACTTTTTTTCTTTTTACATCTTTAAAACAACCAAAACGAGGTACCTCAATGTGCCCTGACAGGTTCCCCTTCAGACGGCCGCTGGCAAAAGCATCCTTCCAACTCGAAATCACCATGTTCTGCTCAATCCGGTCGTAAGCCAGGTTCACGGCTTCTCGAAAGGCGATAGGTTGATGCCCGAGCATTTCTGACAATCGATTATCCTTACACACAACTTCCACTTTCATGCTGTCGACCAGATTAACGGCCAATTTGTATGATGTAGCCGTGACAAAATAGAGCCAATAGGATGACAAACGGGGCGTCATAACCGGAACGGTAACAATGTATCGTTTCAGTCCTCGTGCCCTGGCAAACTGAATCATCATTTCCCGGTAGGTAAGAATTTCCGGACCTCCGATGTCGAAACGTTGATCGAAAAAGCGTTCGTCCAGTAAAACATGCGTCAGGTAATAAATAACGTCGCGAATAGCAATAGGCTGAGATTTGGTCAGTACCCACCGCGGCGTTAACATGAAAGGAAGTTTCTCAACCAAATCGCGCATAATCTCAAACGAGGCACTTCCCGACCCCACAATAATTCCTGCTTGTAAAATGGTTGTATGATAGTCGCCTCCCGCCAGGATATCTCCGACTTTTTGCCTCGATTGCAAATGTTTCGAAAGCTTTTTATCGTTACTGATACCGCCAAGATAAATGACCTGTCGAACACCGGCTTCTTCTGCGAATTTCCGAAAATTCATTGCCGTTTGAGCTTCCAGCACATCAAATGAATCGATGGACGAGGACATGGAATGTATTAAGTAATAAGCCACATCAATCCCGGTAGGGAATTGCTCTACTGATTGAATACTCAGAAAATCAATTTCCAAAACAGCAAGTTGCTCCGAAGGCAGGTTATTCGCTGCGAACCTTTGCTTGTCGCGTACACAGCAAACCACTTCATGTCCCTGTTCCAACAAAACCGGGAGAAGCCTTTTCCCAATATACCCTGTAGCACCCGTCAGTAATATCTTCACGTTAATAGTTATTTTATTCAGTAAGTAGCAAAAACAACGTCGCCCATTTATTAAACGTAAAATACCTGACGAAAGATTAAAAAACAAGGAATCTGTGACATTCCTAATCTTGATTACACTCCAGCAGAAAAGTAAAAAGCATCAGTGTTATGCAGAAATTAACTCCATACTACAATGATATGACAGGTAGTATTCCGCTAACAATAACCTTTCGTTTTATTCACCATACGGTCATATCGTCTTAACAACCAAATCGCTGAACATGACTTAATTGCCATATGCGAATTTTGATTAAAACGTATGACTAAACGAAGAAAAGTTGACCTGGTGGTTCTGTCTGACATTCACCTTGGAACCGGTGGAAGCCACGCTGTCGAATTGCTGAAATACCTTAAAAGCATTCGTCCCAAAACCTTAATTCTGAACGGTGACATCATCGACATATGGCAGTTCAGGAAACGCTATTTCCCAAAATCACATTTGAAAGTAATTAAGCACCTGCTGGGAATGGCGTCCAAGCGAACCACCGTGTATTACATTACCGGGAACCACGACGAGATGTTTCGTCGTTTCAGCGGACTGAAAATTGGCAAGCTGAAAATTGTCAACCAACTGGAGCTCGACCTGGATGGAAACCGCAGCTGGTTTTTCCACGGAGATGTTTTCGATGTGGTGATGCAGTATTCCAAATGGCTGGCCAAACTCGGAGCAATCGGATACGATACCCTGATTTGGCTGAATACGAAAGTCAACTGGATTAACCGTCAATTGGGATTTGAACCCGTTTCGTTCTCAAAAAAGGTGAAGAACTCGGTAAAAGGCGCTGTTAAATACATCAATTCCTTCGAAGACACGGCTGCATCGTTAGGCGCACGGAAAGGGTACAAAAACATCGTCTGCGGCCACATTCACCACCCCGAAATCAAAGAACTGGAATTCCCGCAAGGAAATATCACTTACCTGAATTCCGGCGATTGGATTGAAAACCTCACCAGCCTGGAGTACAACGATGGCGAGTGGAAGATTTTCAGTTTCCGTGACGACTTTGTTGAAGAAGACGGCTTTACTCCGAATGAGCGGGAACAACTGGTCGACTTCGATCCGAAAGAACTTTTCCAGATTTTGTTGAACGAATTTCAAGCGGAAGCGTGAAAGTTCTATACGCCATACAAGGAACCGGCAACGGCCATTTAAGCCGGGCACGGGACATTATTCCGGTAATCGAAGAATACGCTCAGCTCGACATCCTGGTCAGCGGAACGCAGGCTGAAGTTGAGTTGGACTACCCGGTTAAATACCGGAAAAAAGGACTGGGCTTTGTCTTCGGTAAAAACGGAGGAATCGATATCCTGAGCACTTATCGCGATGCCGACATTTCCAGCCTGATGAAGGAAATTAATACCCTTCCGGTAGAAAACTATGACCTGGTCATTAACGATTTCGAACCAGTTTCGGCATGGGCTTGTCGCCGAAAAAAAGTGCCGTGCATTTCCCTTAGTCACCAGGCTTCGTTGCTGAGCAAAAAAGTGCCCCGTCCGAAGAAGAAAGATCCGGTAGCTACTTTCCTCCTGGAAAACTATGCTCCGACCGATTTCCAGCTGAGTTTTCACTTTGCTTCGTACGACGAAAATATCTTCACTCCCGTTATCCGGAAGCAAGTCCGGAACACTGAGCCCGACAACAATGGACACTATACGGTGTATCTTCCGGCATTCGACGATAAGAAGCTGATAAAAAAACTTTCAGCATTTGGCGATACCCGCTGGGAAATTTTTTCCAAGCATACCCGGTCGACTTATCAGAAGGATAACATCACGATTCACCCTGTTTCGAACGAGGCATTTCTGAAAAGCATGGCTGAATCGATAGGCGTACTTTGCGGAGCCGGTTTTGAAACTCCGGCAGAAGCTTTATTCCTGGGCAAGAAATTGATGGTGGTTCCGATGAAAGGTCAGTATGAACAGCAATGCAATGCAGCTGCGCTGAAACAGATGGGTGTACCGGTTATCAAAACTCTAAAAGAAAAGAACCTGCCGAAGATTGGTGAATGGTTAACGAATGGCAAGCCCATTCCGGTTTTCTACCCCGACCAAACCCGGACTATCGTGAAGCAGATATTCGAAGAATATATCCGGATGCTCAAAGATAACGAGCCCGAAAACAATTTACTGATCAGAGAATATTATCGCACCAACACACATGAATATGAAACAACTGACTAACCGACTGAATTGAGACGAAGCAACACACACAGTCCCTCCTATTTATTTATCAAATAACAGTAATCCATTTTCCCGTACAAAAGCAGCCCGGAATCTCCCTCCGGGCACTTTTACATCCGACTGTTTCCTGCCAAAGGAATTGTGAAGTAAAAAACCGAACCTTTTTCCGGAACCGATTCCACACCAATTTGTCCGCCCATCAATTGTACAAGGCTTTCGGCTATGCTAAGGCCCAAACCGGTTCCCGCAATTGCTTGTTTCTGGGCACTCACGGTCCGGTAAAAACGTTCGAAAATCTTTTCCTGATCTTCTTTTCGAATCCCCATTCCCGTATCTCGAACAAAAAAGCGTGCCTCGCGTTCCTCGATGGCGTAGCCTATTTCAATCGTTCCTTCCCGGGTATATTTGATGGCGTTGGAGAGGAAGCTTGACATGACCTGTCGGATTTTCTCACGGTCAGCAGTCAAACGATCTTGTCCGGCCGTATTGGGAAGTCTTTTAAGCAGAGCTATGGGCTTACTCCTCACTTCGCGACGGAACGAAAGATGCAAATCTTCCAGCAGCTCGGATGGGCAAAAATCTGTTTCTTTCAACGGAATTGCTTCCGTATCCAGGCGGGAAACAGCCATCACATCGTCTATAATATTCAGCAGATGATCAGCGTTTGAATTAATAATACGAACAAACTGTCCACGTTCTTCCGAGTCGATATGCTCCTCCAGCAAATTGGTAAAACCAACAATAGCGTTCATCGGCGTTCTGATTTCGTGGCTAATATTAGCCAGGAAAGCCGATTTCAGCTTATCTCCTTCCTCTGCCTGCTCCTTTGCTTTCACCAACGCTTTTTCCATTTGCTTGTACTCGGTAATATCGGTCACAACACCTTTAAGGCGGGTAAGTACGCCGTTTTCGAACAACGGAACGATACGATTATTTAACCACCGGTATTGGCCTCCCGGAAGAACGATTCGCACCTCTTCCTCAATCATCTGCTTCTCAATCTTCAATCGCTCAAAAGTCTTCTTTACCAGATAGTGATCATCCGGCAATAATCGATCAAGAAATTCACGGTAGGATACCCCGTCTTCTCTCGAATCCATTCCAAATATGCTGTTGCAGTTTTCCGACACATGTAAGGTCTCGTTAACCAAATCGTACTCCCAGTCCCCCATCCGGGCAATTTCCTGTGCCTCTCTCAGCGATGCCTCACTTTTCTTCAGCTCGTTCTCAGCCCGCTTCTTATCGGTCACATCTTCCATGATAACGATGTACTGAGTAATTTCACCGGCATCGTTGGTAATGGGCGATATTGTTACGTTTTCCCAATAAAAGCTGCCGTTCTTTTTACGGTTCAAAAACTCACCTTTCCACTCCTTCCCCTGTCTTAAAGAAGAGAGCATTGCATGGAAATCTTCTTCCGGAAGGTGCCCCGGATTCATAATTCTCGGACTTCGGCCCTTAACATCTTCTAACGAATATCCGGTTAAGGCCGAAAAACGAGGATTGACATACTGTATCAGACCATCGGCACCGGTAATCACAAAGGAAGCCGGACTCTGCTCGACCGCAACACTTAAGGTCATCAACATCTCCTCAGCCTTTTTGCGGGGCGTAACATCGTGCACAATGGCGTGCACCATGGGTTTACCACGAAGAATAATAGGGCCGCTAAATACCTCCACATCACAGGTGGAATGATCCGCTTTCCGATGCTTAAACTCGTAGTGATTATGCGTTGAATAATCGACCTGATGCAACCGGTCTCTTATTTCGTTGGGGGAAAGTGTATTGATATCCGCAATATTCATCGAAGTGAGCTCTTCGTATGTCCATCCATAGAACTCGACTGCCGCATGATTGGCATCGACGATGTTGCCATTTTCCTTGTCTATCAAAAACATCACCGCATGGTTGTTGCTGAACAAGGTTCGGTAGCGCTCTTCACTTTCGTGCAGAGCTTTCAAGGCTTTATTTCGTTCGGTCACGTCGGTTGCCAAAACGAGCCGTGCACGGCGATCGTTAAAAGTCAATCGATGGGAACTAATAGCAACATTAATAAATTCGCCATTTTTCTTTTTGTGCCGCCATTCTCCGGCCCAGTCGAAGTCATCCTCATGCCTTCCCAAATCAATCATCAGCTGTGGAACTTCTTCTTCCGGGCGGATGTCCTTTATCGTCATCGACAAAAACTCCGTCCTGGAATATCCGTAATGCTTTACTGCTGCGTTGTTGACTTCCAGGAATCGGTAAGTTTCGAGGTCATAAATCCACATAGGATGCGGATTGTTCTGAAACAGGTATTTATACTTCTGCTTACTCTCCACAAGGGCCTCCTCAGCCCTTTTATCTTCCGTTATATCCTGAATAACGCCAAACATTTTTTCGGGCTTACCATCCTCACCCGGTTCCAGCACACCGATTCCGTGTAACCACCTTACTTCCTGATCATTTTTCCTGCGAACAGGATAAACCTTGTCGAACGGTTTCCCTTGTTCAATCACTTCATTTTGGAAGTAGTTCTCCACGTTTTTCCGGTATTCCGGAAGGATCAGCCCAAGCCAGGTCCCTATTGTTTTATCATCTGCTGACTCGATACCGAACAACCTGTCCAACGTTTCTGAACTGGTCCAGGTTCCGGAACCTATATCTAAAACATAGTGTCCCATCCTGCCAATACGCTGCGCTTCTTTCAACAGCGATTCACTCTCCTTGAGTGCTCGTTCAGCATGTTTTTGTTCGGTTATGTCCTCTACACTTGTCCATATATACTTTACACCCTTCTCTACCAGAATCTGCCCTTTTAATTTTACCGGTATGCAACGGCCGTCGCGGTGAATATACTTCCTTTCGTGTGGCCCAAAATGTTCCTGGTGTGATAAACTGTTCAACAGCTCTTTTTCTCTTTCCCGATAGGGTTGAGGTATCAAATCCCAATAGGACAACTTTAGCGCTTCTCTACGACTATATCCGATAATTTCGAGCATTGCAGGATTCATGTCAACCAGTTTGCCTTCCAGCGATGCCAATACCAGTCCAATCGAAGTAAGGTTAAAAAGATTTCGATTATACTCCCGGCTCTCTTTCAATTTATTCTCTGCCTCTTTTCGTTCCGTGATATCCATCACGATGCCCTCAAGAGCAATCAACTCGCCATCGCCATTGTATACTCCGCTTCCCTGTTCCCATACCCACTTAATACTTCCATCGGCTGCGCGAATCTGATACTCGCCCTGGTAAACACTCCTACCTTCGATAGCCTGCTGCCAATCATTCCACAGCGACTCCCGATATTCTTCGACAACCAATTCACCATACGATATAACCCGGTTATTAATGAATTCTTCCGGTTGATATCCGGTGAGTTTCACACACCCACGGCTCACATATTCCATCGTCCAGTCTACATCATTCCTGCAACGGTATATCAAACCGGGAACATGTCCAAGAAGAGAAGAGTGTAAGCTAAAATTATCCGGCAGCAGAACTCCTTCTTCAGTAACCTGATGGTTTTCGGCTTCATTAGATAACCTTTCAACTGTCTGTTCAACCAACAGCGTCAATACCGGAGCCATCTTAGCCAATTGCTGAAAACTGTCATCATCGATAGTCGCCTCATTCTGAATCCCCCAGAACAGTATCATCCCATTTAACCTGTTTCCCACCAATAACGGAAGACTAAATACCGGAAGTGAATCCACAGGAACTGTTTTTCCATCCGAATTAGTCTCTTCCTTCGAAGAGATTATCCGGGGCTTTCGATGGTTGCTCCATTGATGTATGACCGGGAACCAATCGGGGAAGTTGTTATCTGGTGCGATAACGGAAAGATTAGAAAAAACAATGTCGAATTCTTTTCCCCCGGAACGGGACAAAACCGATATAGCCCGGGCGTTTGCCAAATTCTGAAGAAAAGATAACAAAGACATCGAGAAAGAACCGCCTCTCGAAATAATTGCCAGAAAATCATCAAAGGCCTTATCAGCAATATCGCTGTCGTTTTGCATCAGGTCAGCTTCCGGGGTTACGTTTTTCATCATCATGAAACAAGCGTCCAGGTTAGCAGGTTAAAGTTGGTAAGTTAATTAAAATCTTTATGTTGTCGAAAAAAATCATTCCTTATCTATTCTGTTCAACGGAACAGCTAATTTGGGATAACGAGCAACATATAAAAAAAGGTCACTTCTCAGCAGCCAGTCGCTGGTACACTCCGTTCGTCCATCCAAAACCGTCCTGATTGGGATATTCGCCACCACCACCGGGCACTTCCGGATTGACCACATTGTATTTCTCTTCCATGCGGTGATACTTGTGATAAACCTCCTCATTCACCTTCATCCAGCGTTGTTTGATTTCGTTCGCCAATGCGTTAAAATCATAATTGCGAAGTCCCTGAATGGTCATCCACTGCAGTGGCGCCCAGCCATTGGGTGAATCCCATTGCTGACCGGTATTATAGGGTGTCGTGGCCACACCACCTGCCTTCAGCAACTCGTCCTCAACCATTTTCTTTACTCCGGCAGCTTGTTCGGCGGAAGCCATGTGGAAGAAAAGCGGGTAAACAGCGGCCAGCGAAACAATGCCTGTCTGTTTTCCCGTGGTATAATCGTAGTCGAAATAGTATCCTTTATCAGCATTCCAGCAATACTGGTTCAATGCCTCCAGCCTATTCTGTGCTTTTTGCTCATACCGGGCAAAGGAAGTCGAATCGCCCTTCAGCTTGTAAGCGTGAGCAATGGTCTTTTCCATGTTGTACATCAACGCATTCAGATCGACCGGAACAATGTCCGTAGTATGCATGGTATACAGCGGGAAACTACCGTCAGGAGCTTCCTTCAGCCAACGGCTCGAGAAGTCCCATCCCGATTCAGCAGCCGATCGAATATCGCGGTACATTTTCAATGTATCCAGTGATGGATTAAGAGCCAACGCCTTTTTTACCGTCTTCTCATCCTCGCGATAAGCTTCTGAACGAGGGAAGTCCCCTTTGTCATAATACCGGTTCAACAAAGTTCCGTCATCCATCCGAACGACATGCCCACAAGCGGACTGGGCATCGCTAACATTATTGGCTCCGTGCATCCAAAACCGATACTCTTCAACCATGTAAGGCAAATAGTGCACGTACACTGAGTCATCCTTCTTCAATCTAGCCAACAGGCTTACCATCAACGCAAAGAAAGATGGCTGCGAACGGGTGAGATAATATGTCCGGTTACCGTTTGGGATAAATCCAATGGTATCAATCAGGTAAGCAAAGTTATCAATCATCGAGTTAATGATATCAACCCGACCATCGGTTGCCAGTCCCAACATCGTAAAATAGCTATCCCAATAGTACACCTCGCGGAAACGACCGCCAGGCACTACATACATGTTAGGCAACGGAATAAGTGTTCCGGAATGCGCCACATCGGGTTGCCGCAGCAATACCGACCACAGATTCCGGATATGTTCACGGATAGGCAATGTGTCGGGGCTACTGATTGGATGATAGGTCGGGATAATAAAATGCTTCTCCACGAACTGCTTCAGCACTTTGGTATCGTCCTTATCAGCAACCGTTTCATAGGCTTTTCGAATCTCCGCCGGAGATTCCTTCGGAACACAATCGACGAAAGTTTTGCTGTCGGGGAAGATGTCGGACTTTTGTACGTCGTAAAATAATTGTCCATAAAGGGCCTGAGGCGTGCCGACATCGACGGGTTGAGTGGTTTGTTTCTGACAACTGGTCGCGGACGCAACCAACAAGGTTAACAACAGCCAGAAAAATGGTCGGTGGATTGCCTGCCGGAAAGCAAATGAATTTCTCATATGTTCAATATTTACTCCTAAATTGCCTTGTACCTACCCCATGTCGGGAGAGTTTACCAAACTAGTGATAACAGAACATTTGGGTAATTAGGTACGTTTATTTCCTTAATCCAAAGCTTCCGGCAAAACTTTGTTTGCTCCTACAATACATCCTACCAGAAACTTCTGAACCAAAAATACGACATCTCAAGCAAAAAAAACAGTCGAAAGCAGGAATTCCAATGGACACTTTCCGTCCTCAAGAATAATTAATTATGTTATCAACTAAAAAACAGACCAATAGACACCTTTACTCGCAATGTAACTTTATGTAAAAAACTTTCAATTGACTACGAGGCATCGTGAACCTCCAATTAACAAAAGCATAATATGAAATGCACGACCACAGAGGACAACATGAAGCGGGAATGACTAATTTTGAGGTTTCATTCCCCCGGCTTAAACATTTTGTGTTTTACCGAAGAAAAACCAACCGGGAGAATGGAACTTCTTTTCTATGCATACACCCGGAAACAGACATTGGTCGAAAACCCTGAAGGGACTAAAGAATACCTTTCGTTCGCTGCAATACCGCAACTACCGGCTTTTCTTCGGGGGACAGAGCATCTCACTCATCGGTACCTGGATTCAGCGCATCGCCATGCCATGGTTGGTGTATCACCTGACCGGCTCAGTAGTTCTATTAGGTGTTGTCGGCTTTGCCGGCCAAATCCCTACTTTCCTGCTGGCCTCCTATGCCGGCGTTATTACCGACCGCCGTAACCGCTATCACATTCTTATTGCGACACAGGTACTGGCCATGTTACAGGCACTCACCCTGGCGCTGCTTTTCTTTCTCGGCATCATCCAGGTTTGGCATATTATTGCCCTCAGCATTTTGCTTGGCCTCATCAATGCTTTTGATGTGCCGGCCCGGCAGTCCTTCGTTATAGAGATGGTGGAGAAGAAGCAGGATTTAGGCAACGCCATTGCCCTGAACTCCTCCATGGTGAACGGTGCCCGGTTACTGGGACCCTCCATTGCGGGCGTGCTGATTGCCGTTACCGGAGAAGGTGTTTGCTTCCTCATCAACGGGTTGAGTTACCTGGTGGTCATCGCTTCGTTGCTGAAGATGAGGGTCACTCCGCGTGAAATCAGGAAAAAGACGACACGTGTCATTGAAGAACTGAAGGAAGGATATCACTACACGTTTGGCTTTGCACCCATCAAATCCATCATCCTGCTACTGGCACTGGTCAGCCTGATGGGCATGCCCTACAATGTGCTAATGCCGGTTTTTGCCAAGGAGGTTCTTCACGGCGACTCGCATACGTTTGGTTTCCTGATGGGCGCTACCGGCCTGGGAGCCATCACCGGGGCCATGTACCTGGCCTCGCGTAAGAATGCCGCCGGGCTGGAGCGCATTATTCCGGTCGCCGCTGCCGTTTTTGGCCTGGGATTGATTGCCTTTTCACAGTCCCGGTTTTTCTGGTTGTCGATGCCACTGATGGTCATCACCGGCCTCGGGATGATGCTCACTATGGCCTCCAGCAATACGGTGATTCAAACCGTGGTCGACGATAGCAAGCGCGGCCGCGTGATGAGTTTTTATGCCATGGCTTTTATGGGTACTGCGCCTTTCGGTAGTTTATTTGCCGGCGCTGTAGCCAAAGCCGTCGGTGCCCCGCTGACGTTAACGATTGGCGGTGTGGCTGTCGTTTTGGGAGCCCTTCTGTTTGCCCGCCAACTTCCCAAAATCCAGGAAGGCATCTTCCCAGTGTACCAGGAAATGGGGATTCGCTCCGGAAAACAATAGCCCCCATAAACATTTTCCGGTTCAAGTACCCCAAACCTAATTTTTCATAAATTGGGAAAGCAAATTTGATTTTTCATTCTTGATACTTTGTTACTCATGCTCAAGCAAAAGCCTCAAACAATAGCTTTGAAAGCGATCACGATTATTCTCGTTAGCTTTCTGTTCTTTAGTTGCGATTCAAATCTTCTTCATAAAACCCCAATCGACAATTTTAAGGGAACGTGGCAACTCAAGGGGAGAACCATGTTCGACGGAATTAAAATAAAAATCACCGAGGATAAAAATGGTAATTTCGTGGGCAAAGTAGTAGAACTAAATGACAACAAATATGTCGACTTGTTTGTCAACGTGGGAGATACATGGGTAACCGGCATTGGTCGCTCATCCAATTTTGAGTTTGTTCTGACCGAAAAGAAAATTGCCAGCCAATTGTTTTCACTATACGGGCTGGATACCACGCAAGACTACAAAGTGAAATTTATTGACAATAATACATTTGGACTTGGGACAGACAGCGCTGATCCCAGCCAGTCACCCATCAGGTATATCCGGGTGACACCTTGAAAAGCTAAAAAACGATTAATGACCATAAAACCTCTTCGTTCATTATTCACTCGATCATAATATCCATACCGTTAAGAATTTAAATTGACTCTAAATAGTTATTATGCTAACTTGAAGAGACAAATACCAGGATAGACTCCTATTTTACTAACTTAAATTTTTAACCAAATGAGTATCAATTACAAGGTGATACCGCGGAAAAATCCGCGAGATGTTGCCGCTGATCCCAAGTATTATGCGTCGATCAACAGCAAAGGACGCAGAAATCATCGCTTTATTGCGAAAGAAATTGCCGACCGCTCTTCCCTCAACGAAATGGATGTATTATCGGTTATCGAAGGTTTCCTGCAAATTGTCCCCACAACCCTAACCGACGGCTATACAGTCGATCTGGGTGATTTCGGCACCATGGGACTTTCGGCCAAAAGCCAGCCCGCCGAAAGTGAAGAAGAATTCAATGCCAGCTTAATAGATGGCTCCAAGGTAATTTTCCGCCCCGGTAAACTGTTCAAAAAAGAACTGGGTGGAGCCGAATACGTTAAGATACACGATGGAACAGAATAAAGTCAGCTATTTCAGATAGTTGAATATTAGTTTTATCCAAAAGCTCAGGACCATACAACAAAAAGGTCTTGAGCTTTTTTTATTTTGTCTTTATCTTTCAAGAAAAAGTCTAGACCTTTTTTATTTTTCTCAAGACATTATTATAAAATCTCTTGATGTTTTTACCAAAATCTCTTGATGTTTCCCCTTAAATGTCAAGACGTTTAAAAATAAAGTCTTGATATTTTTTCAAAACATCAAGGCATGTAGAAAGAAAAATCCAGGAATTTGACTCAGAACGAACATTTGATCTTCTTAAAAACTGAAAACGAAACATTTCCCGCAACGAATTAAAGCACCATCTCATCTTACAGGTACCTAAACGAATTAAAATGCAAAACCATGATTGGAAGAACCATTCTGCTCGGATTACTTTTATTCATCGCTGCACAATCGGGGTGCAAAAAAGACGATGACCTCCCCCCGGAGAAACAAATTCTGGGTGTGTGGGTATCGACCAGCACAGACGACATTCTCGATTTCACGGATGATGATACTTTCTATAAATCGAACAAAAATATCCACGAACCCTATCGTTACCAGCTCGAAAAAGATTCAATAGAAATTCAGTACGTTGGAGAATCTTTCATTGCGGTACCACCCACCAAACACAAATATACCATTAGCGGTAGTCGGCTCACGATTGATTTCTCCAATAAGAATTGTTTTACTTTTCCCCTGGAACTACTCACATTTGTGAAAAGATAAGTAGTTAACATCTCTTCATTCCCCTTTTTTCCGGAATCTCTCTTTGTGCAACATCTAATTGTTGCACACAAAATTTTGTAACTTTCGGTTCGGGAATTTCGGAATATTAGAGTCATGAGCAAGAAAGAGAAAAAAGACATTGCCGGAAGGCTGGCTGGCAAAGGCGTGTTTCCTCACGAAATGGCGTTTACCCTGCTGATTCCCTTGCGAAACATGTTTCTTTCTCCCAGGCAACTTATCAGACGTCTCGAACTGAATCCATCGTCCAAAGTACTGGAAGTAGGTCCCGGACCGGGCTATTTTAGTGTGAAAGTGGCGAAAGCCATTCCCGACGGCGAACTGGTACTCGCCGACATTCAGCAGGAGATGCTCGATTACGCTAAAAAGCGCGTCGACAAAAGAGGCTTCAACAACGTGTCCTATTCGCTGTGCGACGGCCAAACGTTCCCCTTCCCGGACAACCATTTCGACCGAATCTTTATGGTGACCGTTATTGGCGAAGTCGAAAACCAGAAGGCTTACCTCAAAGAATTCCTCCGGATATTGAGAAAGGGCGGCATCCTCTCCATATCAGAACTCGCCGGTGACCCCGACAAAATGAGCACGACCGAAATTAAAGCAATCTGTGAAAGTGCCGGATTCACGTTAGACAAAATTCACGGTACCGAACGAAATTACACTGCTAATTTCCGGAAAGAATAATACTCTTTCTTTGTGTAACTCCTCCGAAGTAACAAATCCCCTTACCAGCTTCGTCTTACAATACCTAATGCCCTACAGGCAAAAATTCTGCATTGGACTCCTACTTTACTACTCTTCCATAAGCTTATGCTATCAAACACATGCGGGTAATGATGAAATCACATAACTATTTAAAAGGTTAAATATATTTTTACATGGATAACTAAAATCATAACCTTTAAATCAAACCTATCATGAGAATTACGGGAATTATCCTGCTGACCTTCTTGTCTTTCCAATGGGCCGTGGCTCAAAACCTGAAACCCTACATCCTCGGGGTGGAATCGACTGAAAGCGTAGCTGACCTCAAAGGGAAAGTGGCATCAAACCTGGAACAAAACGGCATTCAGGTTGTGGGACAATACGAACCGGCTGCCGATGCCAACCGCTGGCTGCTGGTTGTTACCTCGCCGGAGTTACAAAAAGCGGTGGAAACTGTTGGCGGCCTCACCGGCTTTGCTTCCACACTACGCGTAGCCATTACGAAAGAAGACGGCAAGACGCTGGTCACCTATACCAACCCGAAATATTGGGGAAACGCCTACTTCCGCGATGATTACGACAAAGTAGCGTCTGATTACGCTGCATTAACGGCTCACCTGGAAAGCGCCATGAAAGCAACCGGCACTTTCGTGGGAAAACCATTCGGCTCGGAAAAAGGATTGTCGATAAAAGACCTGCACAAGTACCACTACATGATCGGGATGCCCCGCTTTGACGACACGGTAGAACTGGGTGAATTTGATAATTACCAAACTGCTTTAAACAAAGTCAACTCATCAGTCGACAAAGGCGTGCCGAATGTGAAAGAAGTTTACAAGGTCACCATTCCCGGCAAGGATTTAACCCTGTACGGATTTGCCCTTTCGGGAGAAGACGGCGAAAGCGACTTTCTTCCGACCATCGACATCAGCGACCCAAAACATACCGCTTTTCTGCCTTACGAAGTGCTGGTGGACGGCAACCAGGTGCTGATGCTTCACGGCCGGTACCGAATTGCGATTGCATTTCCTGACCTGACCATGGGAACCTTTACCAAAATCATGTCGACCCCGGGCAACATCAAGGATATGCTGGAACAACTGACAAAATAACGGGTAAGAACCAATTGCCTAACTATCAACTATACCCTTTTAGGGACAAAGGCCAGTGAATTCACTTTCGCTGGTCTTTTTTTTGCCTTCCTGAAAAAGACAAGCCCAAAACAAAACTCCGGATATCAACACATATTACAACACGATTGGTTCTCAAACGGAACATCCCATCTGTTTTGACGTTAATATTTTGATGACAACCGTCAAAAACATTGATTTGTAAAGGAACAGTTTAATAACTTAGTGTTTCGTTACTTAAAAAACCAAAACATGGGCCTCATTCGAAGAATCATCGTTTTTAACCTGGCGTTATTCTTTTCCCTCAGCAGTTTTGCGCAGACAGACAGCTTACGAAAGCAGGATTCGCTCAACCATGCGTTGATGTTGAGCTATCAGAAAAAGCTAAATGAGATTGAGCAACAACGGGTGGCCGACTCGCTGAAAAGCGCCGAACTGCAAAATCAACTCAATTCACTAAAGACCACCGATAATCTGAAAAAGGAAGAACTGCTTCAGCAATTGAAAGAGATATCAGACCGGAATCAATTGCAGGAAATGCAGAAAAAGGCCAGAATTGATTCGCTCAGGCAATACATTAAAGGGCAGCCGGTAACAGGAGTCATGAATGATACCCTGTTTTACATTTATGCTAAAATCGGAGCTTCAACACCACACGAGCGGGCCGTCAATATTTCGGGGAAAATCAAAAATTTATACAACAACGATTTTCTGAAAGTTGATTCCATTATCACGGTAAAATCAGAAAATACGATTGATATCGTTTATGGCGAAACCATCATTATGAGCGTTTCCGAAACTGATGCGTTATGGAACAACCGTCCCGCAGAGATTTTAGCCAGTAACTACGCTTCCATTATCCGGAATTCCATCGCTGCCGCAAAGAAAGAGAACAGCTTGTCTAAACTGCTCATCCGGATTGGCCTGGTTATTCTGATATTGGCCTCGCTATGGTTTCTAATCTGGTTAACCGGCCGTTTTCACCAGAAATTAATATTCGCTGTTAAAAGGAATAAAGACAAATACCTGAAAGATCTTTCGTACAAAGATTACACGTTTCTTTCAAGCGAGCAGGAGTTTAAGGTTATTCTCTTTGTTGTTAAGATTTTCCGGTGGTTTGTTATTGCCTTGCTATTGTATATCGCGTTCCCCTTAATGTTCAGCATTTTCCCCTTTACCCGGGGCTGGGCCGATGCTCTTTTTCAATTGATTTGGTCTCCATTTAAACGGGTATTTATCGCCATATGGGATTATCTGCCCAATCTGTTCAGCATCCTGGCCATCTATTTTGTCATGAAGTATTTCATTCGGTTTGTGAAATACATTTTTTCCGAGATCGAATCAGAAAAGCTAAAACTTTCAGGATTTCACGCTGATTGGGCTATGCCTACTTACGGCATCGTCCGATTTCTGCTGTATGCGTTTACGTTTGTACTCATCTTTCCCTATCTGCCCGGCTCCGATTCACCCATCTTTAAAGGTGTTTCAGTTTTCATTGGAATTCTGTTCTCACTGGGTTCATCGTCGGCCATTGCCAATATGATTGCCGGTTTGGTGATTACCTACATGCGCCCGTTTAAAATTGGCGACCGGATAAAAATTGGCGACATATCGGGCGATGTCGTTGAAAAAACGCTGCTGGTTACGCGTGTTAAAACCATCAAAAACGAAGAAATTACCATTCCGAATTCCTCTATCCTTACCGGGAATACAACCAATTACAGTTCGTATGCCCAAAATGTGGGATTGATTATTCACACCACGGTAACCATTGGCTACGATGTTTCCTGGGAGAAAATGCACCAGGCATTGATTGACGCCGCCTTAAAAACAGATATGATCTTGCAAGAGCCAAAACCATTCGTACTGCAAACCAGCCTCGACGATTTCTACGTTTCGTACCAATTAAATGCTTATACCAAAGAAGCCAGTTCGCAGGCTATCATTTATTCCGGCCTTCATCAGAATATCCAGGACATCTGCAACGAACGGGGAATAGAAATCATGTCTCCACACTACCGGGCACAGCGTGATGGAAACCGGACCACCATTCCGGAAAATCATCTGCCTGACAATTATCAAGCTCCGGATTTCAATGTAAAAGTGAAAAAAGACGACACAAAAAACTAAGGTCAAAACCACCAAGTCTCCGGATATCATTTAATGAGAATTAACAATTCAGCGGAAACCTACCGGCGGAAACTATCGTTATGAGCTGTAACAGTTCATTAAATAAGATTAATAGCGCCATGATAAAAACGGAAACAATTACTTACCACGATGCAGCCCAGACCTTCGAAGGGAAAATTAGTTGGGACGATTCCCTTAACGGGAAAAAACCGGGCATCCTCATTGCTCATGCCTTTGGCGGTCAATCCGATTTCGAAACCGGAAAATCGGTTGAACTGGCTGAACTGGGCTACGTAGGAATGGCTATCGATATTTACGGAAAAGGGCGCCGGGCTTCCAATCCGGAAGAAGCCGCAAAGCTAATGGCCGAGTTCAACAACGATCGCGCCTTGCTGCTGAAACGGATGGAGCTTTCGCTGAAAACGCTGCGGAACCATCCGGAAGTAGATGTAACAAAAACAGGCGCTATCGGATTTTGCTTCGGCGGAAAATGTGTACTCGACCTGGCCCGGTCGGGAGCCGATGTAAAAGGCGTTGTGAGCTTCCACGGCATGTTTGATAAACCCGGTCTTCCGGAAGAAAATCCAATAAAAGCTTCGATCCTCGTGCTGCACGGCTGGGAAGATCCAATGGCAAAAACCCGAAATGTTCGTTGAGTTTGCCAATGAAATGACCGAAAGGAAGGCCGACTGGCAGATGCACGCCTTTGGACATACCGGGCACGCGTTCACCAATCCAAAAGCCAACGCACCCGAAAGAGGTTTATTCTATCAACCCACATCAAGCAAAAGAGCCTGGAAAGCCATGGCTGACTTCTTTGAAGAGATGTTTGTATAAAAATAAAACAGGGCAGCATGCAAAATCACTGCCCTGTTTTCATCGATTCAATTACACATCTGAGTTCTGAAATTCTATTTTCTACATACCTTTTGCCTTCACCGACAAATCTTTCCGCCACTGAACCACATAGCCATAAACATCTGAATAACTATTCATGAGTTTTTCACGCACCATTTTTGCTTTCTCTTCTCCCAAAACGCGTTTGGTAAAATCTCTCCACTTCTCTTTCGGTCCTTCCATTTCTGCCCAGTTTTTATAGGGAAAAACGAGATCAACGACCAATGCTGAACCTCCGTTAACATTCCAGATGACACCATAATAGTCCTTTCTCCCCTCCTTTTTAATCGCGTCACCATACGCTTTAATGGCATTATAGAAATCCATTCCATGCCCGGGGTTCAACTTATAGGCGTATACCTGAATAAGATTCACCTCGTCGCCATTGGGATACCAATTCACAAGCGACGTATCATTGGCTGATATTTCGCTCGTAATTTTGGCTATGTACGGGCTTACATTCTTTACAAACTCAGCGGATCCCTTAGCATTAAAATCCTCGTAGCTATCGAAATCAGCCCAGCTATGACCGCCTGAACGGATAATGAAATCTCCCATGTTCTTGCCATTTACCACCTGATAAATATTCCAGTTCCAGGGATCACCATTGTCCATCCGCCATTGAGCATGTTGCTTCAGAGCCGTTTGAAAAGATCCACTTTCACCATCTTTTACTTTGACATAATATACCTTAGCCAAATTCTTCGACTGGGCAAACAAATCATTTGCTGTAAGGCCGAACATAAAAACGACCATTAAACTAATTAGCAGTGTCCTTTTTTTCATAATGCTTCTATTTTGGTTACTTGTTGAAATAAAAATCTTTTATCGCATATAGATTCGGGCATGAACGAGTATGCTTCTAAGCCCAACGAGAGCCTATCTTATCCAAACCAGCTTGTCCCAATTCTTCGGGGCTCATCACCACATGAAATTCCACTTTGGCTTCAAATGCCAGAAACCAGGGCTCTGCCAGCGCAGGAACCATCGAAGCTTTTTCCAGGTTAGCCAGAATAACTACAGCCCGTAGACCTTCCAATTCAGTGAAATAAGCTGCTTCCGGTTTTGTTTCGTCCAGGATGGTTTTCATTTTCGACTCAACGCTTCCATCTCCGACTGCAGCATTAAATTTTGAGTGCGGCACCCGGACAATCATCATGATACGCATGATCCATACTCCTTTCTTTTGGTTAAACATTCCCTTATCAACCTTCCGGAAGCAAAGCACCTAAGACAAAACCTGCAGACTTTACAGCCGGTGAGGTGTGTAATTGTTCGCGGCATACGATGCCAGCTCTTCATCAATTTTCGAAACGCGGGCTACTGCGGTCGTGACTTGTTCGCGGGTCAGAATTCCGCCTTCCGAGGGAACTCCGGCAATAGCCAGCCATAATGGGAACGAGATGGTATGGATGCCGGTATATTTCAACCGGTGGTGCTCCCGGCATAAAACCACCAGGTTACGCGCATCGTCGGGAGTGTCAAGAAATTTTTTGGTTTTTGAGAGTTCTGTTAAGTACTGATGTAGTTTTTTGGGGTCGTCAGCCGAAGCGATGTAATCTTCGTCGTAAAATTCTATAGCGTTGAGAATATTGGTTACTTTTCTGGGGGAAAGCGCATTCCAGAAGGCCCATTCAAAAACGTGATGAACTTCCCGGTCTTCCTTCTTTCCACATACCCAACAGGGTGCGCCGCATTCATCACGTATAAATTTTTTATTCTTTCGGAAAAGAGATGACTCTCTTCGTTCGTTATGTGCCGGTATCCAGTATTGTTCTTCGAACGTACCTTTTTTAAAATGCTCAACCAGCTTCGACATAAATCGCCTCCTTATCTTAGTTCGTATTCCTCTGTTAACGAACCCATTAAATATACAACACTAAACAGCGGCAATCAATAGGCTAATGAAAAAGCATAGTATGAGATATATCGTCAGAAGGTAGCTTTTTGTTGGATAATAGCTTAGATTTGTAGTAATATGCACAAAATGGTTATCCCATGGAGCACACTGAGTTTTTAGATGAAGTCAGGGATATCATCCGCGAAAACCATTTCAGCAGCAGCACCGAAAAGAGTTATCTGGCCTGGATATACCGCTTCATCATCTTCAATAACAAGCAACACCCTAAAGAGATGGGTGCCCCCGAAGTAACAGAATATCTGGACTACCTAACCCAAAAGCGCAGTGTTTCCCCCTCGACCCGCAACCAGGCACTCAATGCACTTGTTTTTCTGTATACCAAAGTGTTGAATATTCCCTTCGATGATTTCCATTCGAAACATTTCAAAATCAAGAAAAAACTACCAACGATTCTGACTCGTGAAGAGGTGCAGGAGATTCTGAACGACCTGCAGGGAGAGTTCCGGTTGATGGCATCGTTGATTTACGGCAGTGGACTGAAATTGAACGAATGTCTGCGCTTGCGTATTCGTGATATCAATATAGAGAAAGAAGAAATCATTGTCCGGGACGAAAACAACAAGGTAGAACGAAAGACCTTGTTACCCTCGTTACTCATTCCACGATTATCCAGGCAAATTCAGAAGATCAGTATCCAATTCGAAGAAAACAAATTAATCCCCGGCTTTGCAGGCACCAACCTTCCGGAAAACATCCGCAACACTCATCCGGAAGTAGCGATGGAATGGGACTGGCAATACCTTTTTCCTTCCGGAAAACCGAACGCCGAAAACGGAACAGAAAAGCTGTTACAGCATCACATTCATGAAAATTACCTGCAAAAAGCCGTAAAAGAAGCGGTACGCCATACCGGGATTTCCAAACATGTTTCCTGCTATACTTTCCGGCATAGCTTTGCCACTCACCTTTTAGAAGACGGTTACTGCATCGAAACGGTTCAACGATTGCTGGGACACAAAGACATTCGGAATACCATGGTATACAAGCAAGTACTCAACAACAATCAATTCACTGTGCGCAGTCCTCTTGATATATAACTACACTAACATCTGAACAGATCTCCTGCCAACCTGTTATACCACTGACAATGAATCGCACCTGAAGCAACTTGCGTATATAACGATTTGACCAGTCGTTGAAAAACATCCATGTTGCTATGTCAGAAAAGAATAACCTTCTTAACCGGCTCCTCGTAACCGTTCACAACAACAGCGCACTTCTCATCAGGTTAACTGTCGGACTTATTTTTCTATCAGAAGGAATCCAGAAGTTTCTTTTCCCAGATGCCCTGGGAACCGGCCGTTTTGTGAGAATTGGTTTTAGCCATGCAGAATTCTGGGCTTACTTCACAGCTGTCTTCGAGATTGCCTCCGCTCTGCTCATCCTTCCAGGATTCCTTACCCGACGCGCCTCCATTCCACTACTTATCATCATGCTAACAGCCTTTGTCGCTACCAAATGGCCTATTCTGATGCACGAGGGATTCTGGACCTTTGCTCATGAATACCGCACTGACTTTGCCATGACGGTGCTGCTTATTTATCTGCTTCTCTACGGAAGTGGCAAAATTTCGATCGATTACCGATTATCAAAACGATTAAAACAGAAATCATGAAAAAATTCAACCGACCATCCAATCATCCTTTCGGAAAGCCGAATGAAGAACGACGCCAATTCATGAAAAACGGTCTGCTGTTAGGCTCACTAGCCGGAATAGCTGGTTTGGGGCTCCTGCCGGGTTGCGAAGAGGAAGAAGGCGAAGATGTGGCTCCGCCGGAAGATCTGATGCGTGAACACGGCGCACTGAACCGGATTCTACTTATCTACGATACCTGCCGAATACACTTGTCCACTGGCGAATCGTTCGATGTATCGGTCCTCAACAACTCAGCCCAAATCATTCGGGATTTTATCGAGGATTACCACGAAAAGCTGGAGGAAAACTACCTGTTCCCTCGTTTCGAAAAGGCCAACTTCCTGACTGATTTAGTTGCAACGCTGCGTAAACAGCACAAAGCTGGTCGCGACGTAACCGCCCAAATCATCCAACTGGCGAACATGAATTCCCTTTCGAATGAAGACAATACCAAACAGATGATTGAGTTACTGCAATCATTCAATACGATGTACCGCCCGCACGAAGCCCGGGAAGACACGGTGCTTTTCCCTGCCTTACGGAAGATTATCTCTAAAAACGAATTTTACTCGTTGGGGGAAGATTTTGAAAAGAAAGAACATGAATTGTTCGGGCAGGACGGCTTCGAAAGTGTAGTGGAAAAAGTAGCCGATCTCGAAAAGAAACTCGGTATATACGATTTGAACCAGTTTACACCACAAAAACTATAAAATAGCAACGTATGACTTTCCTTCTTTACGGAGAGCATAATGTCTTTTTAGCTCAAATTCCAACATTGGCGGTTCTGCTTTCATGTAGTTCAAAATCTGTTCAGCCCGGGGAATCTTTTTAGCTGGTTTTCTAGCTTTGTCTTTGGCAAATTCGAGTACAGGACCGCAGCCAGCCTCTTCAAACATTACTTTTAATGTTTGATTTTCATAAATATCGGAATTGACAAATGAACTCAACTTACATAAGTTCAGATAAGCAATATCTTCTTTGGACAAACCGGTATTCGAACACAATTTTTGTTCTTCCGGTGTACCGCACTGCGTAACCAGAAGAAAAGTCCGAATAATTATCTTCCTTTTCATTAAGTCGGCAACCAGATAACCGATTTTATATCCCAGTACACGATACTCAATCAAATAGGAATGATGGCGATATGGAATAACCGTTGGTTCTGCGAGAGAGTCATACATACACCAGCGAAGCTCTCCCGGGGCTAACAAATCCACCCGCTCGCTCAAACGGCGAAGTGCATGACTTTGTATATAAACATTTAATAGTTCGGGATATTCCGCGGTTTCGAGATGTAGTACTTCAGCCTTAAGTTTCAGCGGGACAAATTGTTCGAGAGCAAAACCCACCTGGTAAGCAGGTCGCCGTGAACCGTCTGTTTTGATATGAATGACTGGATTTACAACCTTATTAACGATAAATGCAGCAAACACTCCCCGATGGGCACTTTGCCCTCCTCTCCATTCGAACTGAACCGGATAATGATCGATATCAATTCCGTCATAGATCATTCCCAGAATTGTTTTTAGTTTTTTTATCATCAACTCCAGCTCGTCACCAAACAGATTTTCCGTAATTGGTCGCATTTCCTCATAAAATTCATCACCTTTCGGGAAATTCGGATTTGGCTCTCGCAAGATGAAAGCATAAATAGTCAGGCCTGTAGTCAGATAGTCATACGCGCTAATTTGATAATCAGTATCTGGAATATCCACCTTATAATCATCCAGGTAATAATACAAAGCTTCGGTCATCATTTTAGCATGTTTTGCCGATAAAGAACAACCGGCTTCCGGTTTTATTTTTGGCGCACGCATTCGCAACTTCCAGAGGTGTTGCAATTCACGTTCGGAAATCTGTCGGAATAGATGTTCCTTTTCAATAAGAGTGAAAAAATGCCTGACTTTCCGGTAAAACTTTTTGCGCTGTTCGGCTTTTTCCTGTCTTTGTTGTTGCGCTGATGGCCGTTTTTTTCTTCGCTTCGACATGGGACGTGAGTTAGGTTAAATACGATTCCACCTCTCCATATCGCATATCGGAATATCAGTATTGGTCAGTTAGACGACAGGAGAAGGTTCGGTTTCTCCTGAATTTAATAATTAAAGTGCTAAACTATTCAAATTGTATTGAAAAACATATAGAAATCAAAACATAAAAACTCATATTCCGAGCTGATTAAGCAAAAAAATAGCTGACTACTGATATGATATCAAATATCGTCAATAGTCAGCTATTAATTCCCAAACCTATGAAAAAAGCTACTAACTCTTAGTATGATAACGAAATGCTCAAAGCATTAACAATCGGAATTCGAACGAGCGATAAAATATTATTGCCCAATAATACCATTATACGTATCGACATCCAGAACCTGTGGCTCGTAAGTAATTCCCAAAGAAGCCAGATTACGGACGAATGCGCGCAGGTGATTGGCTGACCCTTTCAGCAAATTGGCATATACTGTTTCTACGTTAGCATTTTCGACCTTTTCCAGCCAGTTATTCAAATCGACAATATCCGTCTCTTCGATTAATGCACCGACTTTCAGTGCTTCTTCAATTCCAGCACTTCCCTGCTCAGTTAATGTATTATAAAGAGTTTGCAGGTCTTCGTTGGCAAAAACGCCACGCTCATCGGAGGCCGGATTTTCTACGCCATATCCATCAATCAAGTACTGGACTGCATCCATGTGCCGTTGTTCACTATTTGAAATATTGGCAAATACTTTAAGTCCATAAAGATCGTTCATTTCAAGATAAACGTCCCGAGCCATTTTTTCTTCTTCTATCATGAATTGCAGACTGGCAACTTCCTCATCAGTCAGGTCACCAGCTAAATTGCCATCATCATCAATTATTAAAGAGAGTGCTTTTACCTCAGAAGCCTGAACTTCATCGGCAGATACAGAGGGGTTTTCACTACAAGAGGTTACGATAATTAGTGCGGCTATTGCAAGGAATGCAATAAAGAAACTCGTTTTTTTCATCACAACTGATTTTAAGTTCGACTACAAATAATTCAAAAGATGCAGCATTTGCAGAGTCTCAGCTCCGTCGTCGGCAAACAACTATTTAACAGTGAGTTATTCTCAGCAAATGCTACATTTTTTCAGTGTACCGCATGAGACGAATTTTACCCTACACCAATTGGAAAATAATCTTCTATAAATCAGTTCTCTCCCGTTAAAATCTATGTTTTAGGTAACAAATTATTCTTCAGTGGAAATAAAAAAAGCTGACAACAGATACTTCGATATCCGTCGTCAGCTGACTTGCAAACCTATGAAATCCTGTTTGTCTACGTATACTTAGTACACCAGCGTTTGAATGGCGTGCGCCGGTATTTCCAGTTGTGTTTCCGCTTGTCCGACAATCAGGTTGTAAGTAACCGGGCTGTCAGAACCATTCATCACCACCGTGGCCATCTTTCCGTCTTTATTCAGGAAAGAAGTACTGAGCAGTGTACTCCGGCTGGAAGCGGTACTGATGCGCTTCGCTCCCGGATGAATGAATTTGGAGAAATGACCGATATAGTAATAAGCCGGCGTGAAAATCAGTTCGCCGGTTCGGGTATCGGCATGTACGGGTGCAAAACAGAAATTCCCCACATGGTTCGGGCCGCCATTCTGATCAAGCAAAATATTCCAGTCAGTCCAGCCTACCGTTCCGTTATTGAAATCGTGAATCATATTGCTCCCGTAGCGTTCGGCATTCGACCATCGCTGGTATCCTTCACGGGTAAACGCTTCATTACACCCTTCGGTGAACAGCAGGTTCTTATCCGGATAAGATTCCTTCACTACTTGCTCATTGTCCCATTTGGGTTTCGCGCCGGTCCAGGTTTCGTACCAGTGCATTCCCATTCCCCAGGCATATTTAGCCGCATCCGGATCACCGAAAATGGTGTTGGCGCGGTCGACCATTAAATCACGGTTGTGGTCCCAGACAATGATTTTTTTGTCACCGAATCCAGCTTTTTCCATGGTTGGACCGAGGAAGTTTTTCAGAAAATCGCGTTCCTCTGCAGCTGTATATACACATGACTCCCACGTCTGCACAGCCATCGGCTCATTTTGAATGGTGATTCCCCAAATCGGAATTCCTTGTTTCTGGTATGCCTGAATAAACTTCACATAGTAATTGGCCCATGCCTGATCATACTCCGGAAGCAATTTTCCGCCGTGCAGCAAACTCTTGTTGCTTTTCATGAAAGCCGGCGGACTCCACGGACTGGCAAACAAAACCATATGACCGCCAGCCTCGGCAATCGCTCTTTTAATCATCGGAATACGATACTTCATATCGTGAGCTACCGAGAATGTTTTCAGGTCTTTATCCCCATCTTCAACGTAAGTGTAACTTTCACTACTAAAGTCGCAACTACCAATGTTCGTCCGCATCAACGAATAATCGATGCCACTTTTTCCGTAATAGGCTGCCAGCAATTCCTTTTGCTTATCAGCAGGAAGTTTAGCAAATACTTCTGCTGATGCGTCGGTAATGGCGCCACCAATTCCCAGGAATGACTGGAACGATTTCTTCGGATTAACGAAGATGGAAATTTCCGTTTCTTTGGGTTGAACGGCTTTCTGAAACGCTAACTCACCGGTGTGAGCCAGACGTAAGTTGGTATCTTTCGCTGTGGTAAATACCTCAATCTTCTTTCCGCTGGTTGAAAAACCGGGAGCGGCAGTCTCTTTCTTTTCCTGCACCGGCTGAGCACACGACCAGGCCAGAAAGGCGCTAACTAATAATAGGGAATACTTCATCGGATTATATTTATATTAGGACTACCAAATATACGTTCCTACAGCGCCTCCCGCAAGTGTACTGCTCACTGTTTCGTCTCCGAGTTTCATATTAAATGCCTGGGTAACCGAAGCATCGTTCAAAACAATCAGGACGGTTGAACCGTCGGGTGTTACGAAAGCCACATTAGGCAGGTTATCAGGTTGATTGCTCGAGATACGTTTTGAGCCCGGACGAACAAATTTGGACGCATGAGCGATGATGTAGTATGCCGAATTCCGTTTTACATTATCACCATCGATAGTTAGGGCTCCCAAACACTGCGAACAACCTCCATCGGTGTGTGGTTCCAGGCTTGAATTCGCTGCAAGGTTCCATTCCAGAACGGTTTTGCACCAGTTCCTGCTGGCGCCGATAATCAATTCGCGGGTGTGCCATTTCAAATCGCTCGGGAAGTCGCCCGGAGCGCCAATCCACTGCTCGGTAAAATAAAGGTTCTTGTCAGGATAGCTGTTATGCAAAGCAGCCAGACTGTTGATAGAACCGGCATAAAGATGGAACGCTGCACCATCGACATATTTCGAAGCATCGGCATCGTTGTATATCTCCGCCGGGTAATCGGTTCGGTCGCAGTTATGATCGTAAACAATAATTTTCGTCTGAATTCCTGCCGTCTGAAAAGCAGGCCCGAGGCTGGTTTTGATAAACGCCGCCTGCTCCGAGGCCGGCATGTACATGCTCGGATTGTTTCCATCATGCAACGGTTCGTTCTGAATGGTAATGGCATCGATGGTGATTCCTTCCTTCGCCATTCCCTCGATGTACTTCACAAAGTATTTTGCGTATGCATCGTAAAATTCTGGTTTCAGACTTCCGCCGACGGAATTGTTGTTAGTCTTCATCCAGAGTGGTGGAGACCAGGGCGAACCCAGTATTTTGATATTTGGATTGATTGTCAGAATTTCTTTCAGAACCGGAATCAAATATTGCCGGTCGGGAGCCAACGAAAAATGGTCCATGTTGACATCCGTTTCACCGGAAGGTAAATCGTCGTATGAAAATACAGAAGCATCCAAATCGGAAGCTCCGATGCTGATACGAAGGTAGCTGATACCGATATTATTGTCGTTGTCATCAAACAACTCTGTCAGCAAAGCATGTCGTTTGGCAGCCGACATGTTGTAAAGATGCATCGCGCTTCCACCGGTCAGTGCGAAACCAAAGCCATCCATTGTCTGAAATGTTGTTGAGGGATCAATCTCAATCACCGGCAAATTACTGTTTGTCGCCTCGGTTACACTGTTTTCCTGTGGTGTAAACAGCACCGATTTATCAGGTTTAGTCAGATAGAAAGATACATCTACCGGCACCGAAGGAGGTGGAGGTGCAGGAGTTGCCTCTTTTTTGTCGTTACACCGCCATCCCATCACACTTAAAGTCAGCAGTGCAGCCAATCCAACCGTTAATTTTCTCTTTCCAACCATCATTCAATTCGTTAAGTAACCAGGTGGCCGAAACCACCTGGCTTTATTTCAGTTTAGTTTTTGACAAACTGGTAAGTTCCTGTTTGATAGTCATCACTCACAACAATCGTTGCTGTATAGTTACCATCAGCTGTCAGGTTATCAAAATTATCTCCACCGTTATTAGTCATTGTACCACTAAGAGCCGACGGATCATCGGCACCGAACTGCACATCCCATGGCGAGTTGAACTTCATCAGGTAACCTGCTTTCAAGTCTGCCGTTACCGTAAAGGTATAAGGATGAACGTAAGTCATCACAAATTCATCGCGCGTATCCCAGTTCGACCAGTGGAACAACTTCAGATTGTAATAGTACCAGCTCGCTTTCGCTGAAGAGAAATCAATGTTCAGCATGTAAGCCTGGTCTTGTTCAACCGTCATACCACCGGCACCTTCCGACAAGTCAGATGTTCCGGCAACTTTGTCGGCAGTAGGATTATCAGAAGCTCCCACATTTCCGCTCAACGCGTAACTGGTTCCCGAACCATCGGATGCACTGTTCAGGGTATACGTTACGCTACTTTGCAATGCCAGATAAGTACCCGAAGTAAAGGTATCACCATCTTTGGTCAACTCCTTCATCATTGTTCCATCAGCGAACAGGTAAAGGTGATCTGGTGTCGCAACCGGACCAGCAGCATTCGGATCACGCTCAATGGTGTAGGTATACGGATCGTTGGACAAGTCGAGCGTGAAGATGCACTGCCCCGACAACGTTGACTGGTCATCCTCGAAGGAAATACCCAGCTCATTTCCTTCTGACTCCATAATGAGCGAATTGTCGGTACCGACAATGTGTTTCAACAGGTAGCCCCAGTCGCCGTTGGCGCGGAATACAAATCCACCTTTGTCAACCAGGTTGATGCTGCCTTTCCAGACACCGCCGCCCTGGTATTGCAGAGGCTCGTCACCTCCCCAACCGCCGTCGATGATACCACCAACAATGCTCCATTTATCAATCTTCAGTAATGAATAGGTGTTGTTATCCAAATCAACCGAGATACGGTAAACGGCTGAATCGGGAGCAACAATCGCGGTACCTGATTTCACCAGGTTTCCGTCAGAACCACCATATTGATGAGCCGGCAGACTCGTAGCGCTGAAGAATTTAAAGGCTTTTCCTTTATCCAAATGAGTATAGGCTTCGTAACGGTTCAGTCCATTTCCATTGGCATCCTTCAGGCGGCGCATTGGAATTGCTTTCGACAAATCTGTGCCGGTCTCAGTAGCTTCTCCTGAAACATACAGAGAAGTAGGAATAATTTCATGTTGGAAACGGGTCACCAGCAAATCGCCCGATGAGTAAGTGCTTTTGCTCAAGCAACTGGCGACGACGGCCCAGGTCACCTTCGATTCGGCATCCGCCGGAAAACCGGCCAGCGACATCGCTTCATTCAGCTGACTGGCCGAAATAGATGCAGTAAGTGCGGTACCCGTGTTAGCCGCTTTCACCGAAAGAATCGGGGTATCGAAACTGGTTGAACCGGCAGTATCGATTACGACAGAATAATAGACGCCAAAACCAGCCGTGGAAGAGGCTCCGGTCCAGGTAAAGACGATAGTTGAATCAGGTTTGTTCTCATCCAAAACAATGGATGAATTCGCCGCTGGAGAAACAATAGCAGGATCACTTAACTCCCAGTTTCCTTCCGGCGCAAGATTATCTTTTTCAGTGCACGACCAACCGGCAAACAACAGCGCGATGACCGTGAGCAATAAACTATATCTTGTCTTCATTTTTTTCATTTGTTGTTTGAAAGAGACATGGTCCGGGCGTCACCATAAATGCCCTTAAAATCGTTGTCCTCCAGAATGGATAGTACAACAGGCAACCACCTTTCCATGTCCTTTCATGTAACATAAATTTCAATATCATCCTATATTACAACGGATTCTGCTCCAACTGCGGGTTCCTGTCAAGTTCCTGCTGCGGAATCGGGAGCAGCGTTTTGGCTTCCGTTACATTATACTGTGTAGGCTGACCAGTCCTCAGGTCAATTTCCTGCAGGTTCTTCATAGTCGAAACCACCAGGTTATGGCGTTTCAGGTCATCCCAACGCTGTCCTTCCTGAGCAAGTTCCAAACGGCGCTCGTTCAGAATAGCCGTACGCAATGCATCTTTCGTGGCAGTTTGTTCGGCTGTCAGCGGTGCCAGATTTACCCGTGCTCGGATTTTATTCACCTCAGCTGCGGCTCCTGACAGGTCACCGGTTTCATTCAGTGCTTCGGCTTTCATCAGAACAACATCACCATAACGAAGAATGTACAACCGATCGGTACTGGCCCATCCCATGGCATTTTTCATTTTGTAAGCGAATGGAATACTGCTGCCTTTGGCATTTCCCCAGTATTCGTCAATCCAGTCGTTCACATTTTCGAAAATAACGCTGGCATTTTTTCGCACCACATCACCTTCCGCATCGTAAGCGTCAATCAGGTTGTGTGATGGAACGACAAACTTCCGCCAGTTGTCACCCGTCAGTGACGGCGGCAACATCAACTGAGGAGCCCAGTTTCCTTCACTTCCTCCGGTAAATTGCACTTCCAGAATTGACTCAGCATTGTTGTAATGATTACCATCGAAGAGGTCGGCGTAGTTGTCCAGCAAACGATAATTGGCTGAGCTGGCTTCTACTTTGGCAATGTATTCCAATGCTTTTGCATAATCATGCGAGGGTTCCTGCATACAGGCTTTCGCGGCAAGCGCATAGGCGGCACCGGCAGTTGCGCGGGCTTTGTTGACTGTCGCATCACTTCCATACGTATCCGGTAAAAGTTTGCCTGCTTCATCCAGATCTTTCAGAATCTGAGCATACACTTCTGCCTCTGTAGCGCGAGGCAACTGAACTTTACCCGGATCGGTCGTTGTCGTCGACTCGAGTACCAGTGGCACACCTCCCCAGTTTTTGGCCAGGTTATAGTAGTGCAATGCTCTCAGGAATAAAGCTTCGCCTTTGATTTGTTGTCTGCGCTCATCCGTCAACTTCGGATCAGTAACATCCTGAAGCCGGTCAAGCACGGTATTGGCTTTCAGAATCCCGTTGTACAACTCTGACCACCATGACAACAGACGGCTGTTGGTCGGCGTGATATTGAACAGGTCGATGGCAAAAATCTCCGGGTTATCACCACCCGCATAGTCGTTATCGGTCCTCACATCTTCGAGTAAAATTTGGTCCCAGATGTAATACGATGATGATTGAAAAGTCTCGTATGAACCGGTCAGTGCTGCCTCGATTTGATTGGCCGTAGAATATGCACTACTGGTCGTCTCTTCCGAGATGGGAGTCAAATCGAGATAGTTGTCACAGGCAGCCGCCGAAAAGAGGATCGCTGCGCTGAGGATATATTTTTTGAATGAATGAAAATTCATATCTCTATCTTTTTTAGAAAGTTATATTTAAACCAAAGATGATGTTCCGGGTCTGTGGGTAAGTACCGTAATCGATGCCTTTTGCCGTATTGGAAGTTCCGAAGGCGTTCACCTCCGGGTCAAATCCGGAGTAGTCAGTCAATGTCCAGAGGTTTTCCCCGGTGGCATACACCTTCACGTTCTGCATCTTCACTTTGTCCGTCCATGCTTTCGGCAGTTGGTAGCTCAGGGTAACTGTTTTCAAACGGAGGTAAGAACCATCTTCGATAAAACGGCTGGAAATACGTGAGTTATCATAGCTCCCCCAGCTTGCTTTCGGAATATCAGTCTGGTCACCGGGTTGTCTCCAGCGGCGCAGTACAGCCGTCGACTGGTTCTGCGGTCCGGTCATGCCTTCAATTTCCATACGGGAAGCATTCAACATATCGTTTCCTTGCGAACCTTGCAGGAATACGGACAAAGACAGTGATTTATAGCTGACGTTGTTGGTCATACCGTAAATGAATTTAGGATTGGCATCACCAATCACCACACGATCGTCAGCCGAAGGCGTGAAAGTACTGGAGCCATCTTTAGCGATGTAATAAGCATTACCGGTCTGCGGGTCAACACCGCCCCACACATATCCGAAGAGTGTTCCGAGCGGCAGGCCTTCTTTCACCAGGCTGGCATCGCCGCGGTTGGTGATGGTTCCGGCATAAATCTCTTGTCCAACCAAGTCAACCACCTTGTTCCTGTTGAATGAAATGTTGAAGTTCGTCGACCAGTTGATGGCTTTTTTCACGTTGACGGTTGTCAGGTTAAATTCCAGACCTTTATTCTGCAACTTACCAACATTCTGGATAGCCGAATCGAAACCGGTACTGCGTGGCAACGGTGCATTCAGCAACAGGTCGCTGGTGTTCCGGATATAAGCATCAGCTGAAAACTGGATGCGTCCGCGGAAAACAGACAAATCAAGACCTACGTTGGTCTGTTCCGACTGCTCCCATTTCAAGTTCCGGTTTTCTACCGAAGAAGGATATGTTCCTGGCAGTGTAGAACCACCAATCGGATAATTAGCTCCACTTCCTACGCGTCCAAACCAGGCATAGTTTGTAATCTGGTCGTTACCAACAACACCCCAACCGGCGCGCAATTTCAGATCGTTGAGGAAGCTCAGGTCCTGCATAAACGGTTCCTGCGAAATACGCCATCCGATGGATGATGACGGGAAATATCCCCAACGGTTATCCGGACCGAAAACACTGGACGCATCGGCGCGGAAGTTAACCGTCAGCAGGTACTTATCTTTAAAACTGTAGTTGATACGTCCCAGGAAGGAAGTATTCCGCTTTTTAGCCTTATCGGAAGAAGCCGCAATCATTTCAGAACCACCATTGGTTGTCTGAACACCGTTGCCGGAAAAGTTGCGGGTTTCGATATGGGCGTTTTCCCAGTAAGACTCCTGGATAACACTACCTGCTAATGCTTCAATTTTGTGTGAGCCTAACGTTTTATTGAAAGTCAAAGTGTTATCCCAAATGTAGTAGCTGGTTTTATTGGTATTGTTAATTCCCTGTCCGTTCAAAGCACGGCCATAGCTGGTCAGGAACGGATCGAGGAAATAATCATAAATATCATTGCGATCATCGATACCCAGATTCGATTTGAAACTGAAATCTTTCAGGAAATCGATTTTAGCATACACATTACCCAGTATCCGCTGGCTCTTGTATTTTCGGTTCGAACCGTCGGTGCTGGCAATCGGGTTTTCCCAGTTCTGAAACGGGTTGCTTGTAAACGTCCCATCCGGATTATAAATGCCAATAACGGGAGGGGTTGTCAATGCACCCAGCAGAACACCGCCTTTATCGACACCCTGGTTGTCATTCACGTCCACATCCGAATAAACCGAGTAAGCCATGCGGGTTCCCACGGTCAGCCACTTATTCACTTCCTGATCAAGGTTGATTTTAAAGTTGTAGCGGTTCATCTGCGCACTGCGGACAGCACCAACCTGTTCAACCCAGCCGCCTGACATGTAGTAGGACGTTTTATTGCTTTTCCCGGAAACGGATAACTGATAATTCTGTGAACGCCCGTTCTGGAAAATCTCTTTCTGCCAGTCGGTATTGTGAGTATACAACGACCAGTCGGTGTTTTTGCCCATCTCGGTCATCAGGTCGCGATACTGCTCACCGTTCAATACCGGCAGGGTTCTCCATACCTGGGAGAAACCATTGTACACATCCAGTTTCACGGTCGGGCGTTCGGAAGTTCCTTTATAGGTTGTAATCAACACAACCCCGTTGGCTCCCTGAGCACCATAAATAGCTGCCGAAGAAGCATCTTTCAGGATAGAAATACTCTGAATGTCGGCCGGATTGATGGAACGGGTATCGGTTGTCGGTACACCGTCGACCACGTAAAGCGGCTCACTTCCGGCGGTAATGGAGTTCGTTCCGCGAATGCGAATACTAAATCCCTGGGAGGGTTTTCCAGAACTGGAAAGTACCTGCACACCGGCCGCTTTACCTTCGATGAGTGCCCCCATTTGAGTATTGGGACGCGAATCCATCTGTTTGGAATCGACCATGGCAACCGAACCGGTTACATCTTTTTTCTGCTGAGTACCATAACCAACCACCACCACTTCATCGAGGCCCGTCACATTCTCTTCCATGGTCACATCAATGGTTGCGCGGTTGCCAATGCTCACGTCTTTGGTCTTCATACCAATAAAACTGAAAGTGAGCACTCCATCAGCAGGAATGTCTCCCGAAAGGGAATACTTTCCATCAAAATTGGTGATAGTACCGGTCGATGTTCCTTTCACCATAACGGTCACCGAGGGAATGGGCTCCCCTGATTTGTCCGTCACAGTTCCTGTAATCGTTCGTTGCTGTGCATACGAACTTACCGACAGGAGCAATCCTGCCAGAAGGCATAAAACAGATTTATGCCAGAGACGAATTTTCAAGAACGTCATTGTTTTTTCTTTTTTCATAGGATTATTTGTTTACCTTCCATTGCATTATCAGGCTATCCGCGTGCATTATGCGATAACACATAACTTTCGCCCGCCCGCTTCCAGACGCAGCCAGACATTCAGATGCAATTCTTTCTCGTTACCGACCTTAGATTTACGCCGGAATAGCTGTATTCAACTCGAAAAGTTTATCGGAGTTTTTATCCCTCTTTGGTAGGCCTATGTTAGACCCGTAACGAAAGGACAAAACAGGATGATTCTACAGACAGATGTGTTTAACGTCTTCTTCATAGCGATTGTAATTTTTAGTTAGCAATTGTGCCCAATTGGTTGTCTGACGGAATATCAAAAAGCTCCGCCCGATTTTCAGGTTTTATAGCAATGGTAAATAGAATGAGATTGGGAGGGATTAACGAATGACGGTAGGGAAAATGTAGATAAAAGTGGGACACCAAAAAGGATTATTATCTCATTTTATGGCACTTGAATTTTTCCGGAGATTCAAAAAAAGTGGATGGTTTAAACCCGAAATGAGTACAAGTTTACCTCTCAGACGATAAAAAGGGGGAAATTTCGGTCTGCTATTCGCGTGAAAATTCTCCGATTTTCATCACGTAATCTTCAAAGTCGTCGCGGGGAACGACAGCCCGGTTTTTCACTTTCACCCGGTAATTATAGATGGTGTTTACCGAATAACGTAAAAGCTTGGCAATGGCAGCACTATCGGAAATTCCCAGCCGAATCAAAGCGAAAATGCGCAATTCGGTATTTAGCATTTCGCCCTTCTTCACGTTAATTTGCTCATTCTCTTTCAACAAGGCGTTGAATTCTTCCACGAAAGTGGGATAAATCTGCAGGAAGGTATGATCGAAATTGTCGTAAAACTCCCGGATTTCGTCTTCGATTAACCGCTTCGATTTGGTTCGCTCGAACAGTTCCGACACTTCCCGGTCGGCAATTTGCTTGTTCACATTCCGGCGGAAGCCATCGAGCTTATCGATGTAATCGGAGCAAATGCTGAAGAAGCTGCCGATGTATTGTTCCTTCACATGGTTCGACTCCGAAAGTTGGCTGTTCAACTCATTCAGCTGAGTGTTCGCTTCGGAAAGATGGCCGTTCAAATCCCGGAGTTTCAGGTTTACTTTCTGCAGCTCTTTACGCGCTCGGGCAAGCTTTTTCACCTGGCTGTAAATAAACAATATGGAGAGCAACAACACCACCAACAGCAGGCTAATGATAATAAGCAGGTTGCGCAGATGTGCCTTCTGCTTGTCGCTTTTCTTTTGATAAGCTGCTGTCACCACGGGTAGAATGTTCGATATCTGCATGTACCGAAGCCTCGAGTTGAAATAAGCCGCATCTTCGAACGAGAACTTGATGTACTCGTAAGCCCGGTCAATTTTATTTTGATGGTAGAGGATTGTCGAAAGCGCTGCCATCGATGCATTGTCTTTTACCGCCGCCCGGATGTCGGACATCGCAGATAAAATCAGGTATTTTTCGCGTTGTTCCGTATTATTCTGTAGCTGATAGGACAAGGAACGATCGAACGTAATCATCGAATACTCGCGGGTTCCCATTTGCGTCATCGCTAAACGCTTGCTGTTCACCCAGCGACACGAGTCATATTCACCGGCATCCCGGTACTGCTTTTCCTCGATGGCCAGGTAAGCTTCCGAGTTTGGGTCGAGCAGCTTCACCACCGAATCACGGTAGGCTTTATAGAGCTTGTAGTATTTGCCTGCATTTTCCTTCACCTGGTTATATACGTTCAGGTCGGAATACACGTGCATGAAATCGTGGTAGTAATTCGGTAATAGTTTTTCCGAAAGGTGCTTTCTATCTACTTCGTGCAAAATATCCAGCGCCTCTTTATACCTACCCGATGAAGCCAGAATTCCGGAAAGATTAATGCGGGTTTCATTCAGCATCGTCCTGTTATCCAGGTCACGGGCCAGCTGAAAATTCAAATCGATGTAGTGGAGGGCCGAGTCGAAGTTGAACGGGATATACTCATCGAGAATGCGGTTGTTGATATAATACCGCTGAGACGAACTCAATCCCGGTTCATTGAGTAAGCTTTTGATGTTCTTTATCTTCTGCAGTTTTACCTGCTCGTATTGCTTCCGCTGCTTCATGGTTAAATCCAATTGATGCAACAACGAATCAATCTCGCTGGCCATGCTAAGTTGACAGCTAACTGCGAAAAGAATCAGTAACAACAGTAACTTCCTCATTCTGCAAAATTAAAAAAACAATGAAAGGTGGTTACATTACCAATAGTGTCGAACCTCAAACGAAGATCAAATAATCCATGCTCAAATAAAGCAAAATCATCAAATTTGAAACTTTTTGATCTCTATCAATAGTTGCTTATGAAACTTCATTAAATCTTCGAATAGCTGATTTACATCAACACAAAAAGTCTCGAAATCCCAATGATACTCTTGATTATTAGCATCAAACAAGCCCCGGACCATATTCGATAATTCGAAAAGTTTATTTGTCTTTATATCCCTTAACAAATCAAGTATTTCAATCGGCAACAAATGTAGATAATAAGAAAATTCAGATAATTCATTAAATCCAGCATCATAAGATGATTTAATACTTTCTGCAATTCGATCTAGAAGCTGAATTGCCTCTTTTGAATCAATATCAATTTCTCCAGTTTGGGTATTTGTGGCTATTGCCTGAAGTCGTGCATTAATGACTGCTTCAATTCTTTGCCTGCGTTCTTCATAACTAAATTCAACAAAACTACTTTTTTCAGTTGGATGAAATATAAATTGAATAACAATCGCATCAATAATGCCGCGAATATTGAATTCAAGTCCCTCCAGCAAAGTATTAAGGCGATACCTTTTCATCAATTGAGGCGTTTCAACTGAAATAAAATAAATGAGATATCCAATGGAATAAGACGACCCCAGACTATACATCACTTCTCCAAACGCATATGCACCATCCCAAGTCGAAGGCATGTTTACCAAATAAAATTTATAGGCAAAGAGCCATCCCAAGACAGCAATAAACGAAGAGAAAAACCAGTAATTTAAATTCCTAAGTATAATTCGCACTTGCTTCATTACGTACTTATTATTAAATCTGTCCAATTACACTTGAGTAATATAATCTCTAAATATACACTTTGTTCTTCATTACTGAAGTAACTTAACAAACACTTAGTTAAGTTGTACTATGTTGTCAAGAACATTATTTTGAAAGGCATTATTGCAGTGGTTCCCAACATATTTTTATATTTTCGTTGGTTATTTAGAACGACTCTGTCTAACACACCCCGTTAGATGGGAGCCAATACAGACGCATTTATTCATTCAAATTTTAAAACAGACAGAATGAAACGACATCTTTCTTTTTTGCTGATTGCGCTGGCGGTTGTGATAACCTCCTGCAGCAATGGCAACAACGGCAAATCAGCCAATTCTAAAACCACCGATTTGAAGAACAACCCCTTTATGAAACCCAGCACCTTGCCCTACGGCGCCCCGGATTTCACCAAAATCAAAGACAGCGATTTTCAGCCTGCCATGGAGGAAGGCATGAAAGAACAACTGGCTGCCATTGAGAAAATTGCCAATAATCCGGAAGCTCCGACTTTTGAAAACACCCTGGTAGCCATGGAAAAAACCGGTCAGCTATTGAACCGTGTTTATGGCGTATTTAATCTGTTGGCAGGTGCCAATACCAATCCTACCATTCAAAAAATTGGCGAAGAAGAGGCGCCCAAGCTGGCAGCTCACCACGATGCCATTTACCTCAACAGCAAGCTCTTCGAACGCGTAAAAACGATTTACAACGAGCGTGACACGTTGAATCTCGATCCGGAATCGAAAAAGCTGGTAGAGTATTACTATCAGCAATTCCAACTGGCCGGAGCGAATCTTTCGGACGCCGATAAAGCGAAGTTGAAAAAACTGAACGAAGAAGAAGCGACGCTCAGCGCCCAGTTTACCAACAGACTGATGGCAGCTGCTAAAGCGGGAGCCCTGGTAGTAGACAACAAGGATAAACTAGCTGGCCTGTCGGATGCCGAAATTCAGACGGCCGCACAGGATGCCAAAGCCGACAAGCAGGACGGCAAATACCTGATTCCGCTGCAGAACACCACGCAACAACCGGATCTTCAGTCGTTGACCAACCGCAAAGTTCGTCACGAACTGTTCGAACACTCGTGGACCCGCGCCGAAAAAGGCGATAAAAACGATACCCGCGCCATCATTTCCCGCTTAGCGGAAATTCGCGCTGACCAGGCTCAATTGCTCGGTTATAAAAACTTTGCTGCCTGGAAACTGCAGGACCAGATGGCCAAAACACCGGAAGCTGTAGAAAAATTCCTCGGCAAACTGGTTCCCGCAGCTACCGCGAAAGCCAAACGCGAAGCAGCCGAAATCCAGAAAGTCATCGACAAGGACAAAGGCGGTTTCAAACTACAACCTTGGGACTGGAATTTCTATGCAGAAAAAGTGCGGAAAGCAAAATATGATCTCGATGAAAATCAGATCAAACCTTATTTTGAGCTGAACAACGTACTGGAAAATGGTGTGTTCTATGCCGCTCACGAACTGTACGGACTGACCTTCAAAGAGCGCCATGACATTCCGGTGTACCAGAAGGATGTTCGTGTATTCGACGTAATTGACAAAGACAGCACCACCATCGGTTTGTTCTACTGCGATTACTTCAAACGCGACAACAAATCGGGCGGTGCCTGGATGGATAACATCATCGGACAGTCAAAACTATTAGGAACCAAGCCGGTGATTTACAACGTTTGCAACTTCACCAAACCGGCTCCCGGACAACCGGCATTGCTGAGCTTCGACGACGTAACCACCATGTTCCATGAGTTCGGTCACGCCCTGCACGGTTTCTTTGCCGACCAGGAATATCCGAGTCTTTCGGGAACAGCAGTTGCCCGCGACTTTGTGGAATTCCCGTCGCAGTTTAACGAGCACTGGGCAATGTACCCGAAAGTGTTCAAGCACTACGCTATCAATTACAAAACCGGCAAACCGATGCCGAAAGAACTGGTTGACAAAATCAAAAAATCAGCTACTTTCAACCAGGGTTATGCTTTGACCGAATTGCTGGCTGCCGCCGAACTGGATATGCAATGGCACACCATCCCGGCAGGCGATTCCATCAAAAATGTAGACCAGTTTGAGACTAATGCATTGCAGAAAACACACCTGAACCTGGAACAGGTTCCGCCGCGTTATCGCTCTACCTACTTCCTCCATATCTGGGGAAATGGTTATGCAGCTGGTTACTATGCGTACCTATGGACCGAAATGCTGGACGACGATGCTTATGCATGGTTTGAAGAGCATGGAGGAATGACCCGCGCCAATGGTCAGCGTTTCCGCGATATGATTCTGTCTCGTGGTAACACCGAAGATTACGAGAAGATGTACAAAGACTTCCGCGGCCGCGATCCGGAAATCGGACCGATGCTGAAAAACCGCGGTCTGGTAGCAGAATAGTTTATTCTTAGCCGAAATAATAAGTACCTGGATTGCCCCTGGTTCCTGCCTGGAATCAGGGGTATCTTTTTATACGAAAAAATCCGGACGATGGTCCGGACTTTAGAAGGTAGAAGATCCTTGAAATGATTTCTTCATTGACTTTGGAAAGAAGCCCTGTATCCATCCAGATTATATTCCCTTTAAGGGTGTATACGCGGGGTTTCCTTGTCAGTTTCTTACGTACTAAACAGCTACTTCCTCTGCCACTTTCTTTTGATGAAGTGCTTCGGCAAACCATAGGAAATCCGATACAAATTGATTGACCTGTTCAACAATCAAATCATTCTGTGGCTCATAATTATCATCGAATGCCTCATGGATTCCGGCAATTAATAGTTTACCCGGAAGGGGAAAAGCACCCAGGCTCAGAATAACGTGCTGCAGTTGGGTCGAAGCGTTAATTCCGCCCATCTTACCCGTCGATGTCGACACGACGCCAATCGGCTTTCTTTTGAACTCGGCCCAGTAATAGTCCAGCGTATTCTTCAGTGCACCGGAGAAGCTTCCCTGGTATTCGGGGGTTACAAAAATCAGGGCATCGGCCTCTTCCAGTCGCAGACGGATACTTTCGACGACCTTCCCGGCAGCCGGACTATCATCGAGACTGCCAAAAACAGGAAGCGGGGTTTTCAGCAAGTCGATCACATCCGTTTCCATGTCCTGTTCTTTCAATAATTTGTCCAGATAGTATGCTGCTTTGTGTGACTGGCGTCCGGGGCGAATAGCTCCCAACAGTATGGCTATTTTCATCTTTGTGTCTGTTTTATAAAATGAATTTCTATTGATTGATGTTGTGTCGCAGATACCAATGATGAACGACACCACAAAGATGAAGCAAACCTGATAGCCCGGAAACAGACTAAAGGACAGAAGTGAACCTGTACCATCGGACAGGTCAGTGACTACTAATATTGCTTTGGAGACTAAAAATCAGAGCAATCCACGCTGAATAGCTGTCTCAACTGCCTCTGTACGAGTTTGTGCAAACAGTTTGGACAGAATCGATGAAATGTGGTATTTAACGGTGCGTTCCGAAATAAACAGCTGGTCGGCAATTTGCTTGTTGGTCATTCCTTTTTTTACCAGCACCAATACCTCCAGTTCCCGGTTGGTTAACGGCGACGTGGGATAATGGAAAGCATTGTCAGCAACCTTTTCAATGGTTTCTTCGCCAACCTCTTCGCGAATAAGAAGCAGTTGTCGGTGCAATTCCTGTGCTTTTTCCAATGACGATTGCACATTCTTATCTGCGCTTTTAGTCTGCTGAAGAGATTGTACCAGCTCGTCCATTCCCGGTTCAATCACCCGGTTGAGTACTTCCATGACTGCCGACGGCCGGTTCTGCTGCTCTTCCTGCCGGCGCGTCCGCTGAACCGCGATACTAATCAGCTCCGCAATGGTATTCAAAACCGACAGCTTCTTTTCATCCAGTTCCTGGGTTTGCTTACTCACCAGGTTAATCAGGCCAACCTTTTGTCCTTCGATGGTGATGGGAATGGTGGCATGAAATTTCAACCCCCGCGTTCCGGCAGTGATATCCTTCAGTCGCGTACAGGTAATTTCACTGATATTTCGGGCCTCTGAAATGCCATCTGCCAGGTAACAATCGATACAATAACAATTGCCGGAAAGCCGCTCCGGATAACGACTGAGCGCCGGAGGCAGGTTGTACGAAGCGGCCAGGTAAACTGAGTGGGTGCCTTCCTGAACCAGCCAAATCCAGCCGGTTTCGAGGTGCAGCAAATCCACAATCTTTTCCAATGCCTTTCGCAAAGCGGAATGTAACGAGAACTCCTTGTTCAGGTTCCTGGCAATTTCGTACAGATGGGCAAAATACTCGTTGTCTTCCATTTTTCCTTCCTTCCCGATGATATGACTTCAACAAACATACGTAGTTCTGGTTTGGATGCAATGATTTACTGCCACCACTTTTCAGTTTAAGATTACACTTACATATCTAACAACCGTATTTTACTGTAAAATAATTCAAAAACACAGTCTACTAACCAACCGTTTTCATCGCGTTAAGAACACTAATCAGCACTCAAAAAACTACAGATGAAGAGATGCACAATTATATCCAAAAACGTAACTTATTACTATTATTGAATCATCCCGCCTACCACACCCAACCAACAACACTGCAGCAAAGCATTGATTTTACGAGTTTTATATTGTAACTTCTAAAAACCAAAACCTACCCTACTATGAAAAAATTTCGACTTATCCCGCTTGTTGGAATGTTAATCTGTATTTCAATTCTTAGCACGGCACAAACAACTCTATTTTTCGATGATTTTGAAGAAGAAGATGGCACAGATATCACTAAATGGACAACAGAAAACCTCGAAGGGTGGCAATACTGGCACGTAATAGCCTGGGATGGTAATCCTGGACATTGTATGCGTTTTGAAGTTTGTGACACAGATCAAAATGATTGGTTGATTACAAACCCGATCAACAGTGAAGGAAGCAACCAACTTCAGATCAATTTTGACACCTGGTTTTCCGGCGAAGGTCAAAGACCCAAACTTTATTACACCACAAACTATAATGGAGATATTTCTCTATCAAACTGGACTGAGCTTGACTATTCCCAAGGGGAAAACGAGAACTCTTGGCATAGCATCAATGACATTGTTATTGACAATCCGGGAAATACAGTTTATTTTTCTTTCCAATACCAAGCTCCTGCCAATCAAGGAATCCTTTTTTTGCTGGATAATTTCAGAGTTAATATATATGTCCCCCCTCCAACCTACCAATTGGTGGGAAGTACAGACCATTTTGAGTTTTATTCAACAACTTCAGATGATACTCAGCAATGGAACGAGATAAGTTCACAGGTCGAAGATTGGTATGCTGAACTCTGTTCCTACTGGGATCGACCAGGAAGACAGGCTATTTATGAAAGCGATGTGCCCATTAAAATATACTTAACTACACAAAGAGGAATAGACGATGCCATTGGGATTGATTTCCCCGATTGGAAATTTGGCGGTTATAAAACACCCAACGAGCTATATGTTGCTGTACCTCCTCTAAATGATCCGGTGTATAATGGCTCATTGGGCACGGTATGCAAAAATGTGCTGAGTCAGCTCATGCTAAAAAAACGTTTACTGGTAGAAGGCGATAATTACTTACCATCTTATTTCTCAGAAGCTTTTGCCCAGTATTATTGTGGCTACCGACCGAACAAAGAAGCTATATTGCAAGCAATTAGCGATTATGGGGGGTATCCAAGTCTGGCCGATATCAAAAGTACTGATGGTTTCGATACGACCTATCGTAAAGATCTCCTGGTGTTTTATATTGAATCACAAGCATTATCAAGAGTGGGCATTCAGCGTATTGACTATGATGGTTATGAGACATTATATCAACGACATTTTAAATATTTCTACGAGTTAAATGACGATGATTGCATCCAGTTAAGAGATCAGACCGAACATTTCGATTTGTATTATACAGAACAGGACAGACCTTTCATGAGCCAAATAGCATCTAAACTGGAGGAAAAATATGCACATTATACCAATGTTTTTGATTTGGATATCAAACACAAGTTTAGTTGTATCATCTATCCTTCGGAAGAAGCAGGTATGTACTGCTTGGTTTACTCCGACAACTACAACGGCGGAAGTGGATGGTCAGGCGATTTGCTAGATTTTCTTTCACCATCGGCATTTGGTGGTGGTATTGATGAGGCTTTAAGATCACTAATTCCGCACGAATTTTTCCATGCTTTTCATTTTAATTTCGTAACCCACTTGTTCGATATTGCTCCTTTTAATTCAGAAGGAATGGCTGAAATAATGGCCTATGAAGGAGAGAATGCGGAATATCTCGAAAACTACGGTTGGTATTTTGAACAAGGGTTTAACCGCTTTGAAGATGAAAATGGCAGGGAACCCCAATTGGCCGACATTATGCCTGATACAGACGGATATATGTCAGTTTACACTTACGGGCAAGCATTCTGGTATTTTATGATTCAAAACTACACCGATTATACCACCATAAAAGAATTTTTTGAAAAGGATGAAGATTGGAATGTTTTCGATGTTTCTTACGATGAAATGGATGCTGCGTACATTGCTTATTTAAAAAGCTTTTTCGAGGAAGCCACAACCAAACCTGAAGTGTCTACTTTGCAAGCTTCTATGATCACAATAGATAGCTCGATATTAAATGGTAAGGTTAGCACTGATGGCGGATCAACCATTACTCAACGCGGATTTTACTGGAGTTCAACCAATACAAATCCAGGGGCGGCAGACCATGTTGAAACAGTGGGTGGCACAACCGGAGAACTTTCTTTTGAACTCACCGGGCTCTCTCCTGAAACCACTTATTATTACCGTGCTTTCGCAACAAATAGCGAAGGGATTGCAACAGGTGAAATAGTCCAATTTACAACATTGCAATCAACTTCGGTGGATGCAGAAATCCCCTTCTTTGACGATTTCAGTAATGACTATGCCAACTGGACAACCTACTCCATAACTGGAGACGAGCAGTGGCATTTGAGTGGCGATGATGGAATTGATGGCGGGAAATGTGCACGGTTCTATATCACAACGAATCCGGCACAGGCTAATAACGACTGGCTGGTTTCTAAAGTTATTAATACCGAAGGTATTTCTAATATTGCCATCGAATTTAAATATTGGTTTCATGGAGATGGAATGAAACCGGAATTTTATTTCACTACTTCCTTTTCAGGTGATGTTTCCGCAACTGATTGGACTGAACTTGACAATAGTTTTTGGAAAAATGAATGGACCTGGAACAGTGCACGAATAGAAATCGAAAACCCAGGAAACACTTTGGTTTTTGCCATCCGTTACCAATCAACCACAGACAATTCAGAGTATGTTTTGATCGATAATTTTTCAATGAAGGAATTTGAGCCTGCTGTTTATGAAAAAGTTGGAACTACCGAACATTTCGAATTCTACACAAGTATTGCAGACGAAACAGATTATTGGTTGGAAATAAATGATGAATTGGAAAATTATTTTCAGAAATACTGCGGAATTTGGAACATAGAAGGGAAAGAAGATTTTATCGACAAAAACATTAAAACAAAAATATACTACACAGAAAAAGCCAATATACCTTTTGTAAGCGAAACAACACCTGAAACCAAATCAGGTTTTTTCGACCGGGAAACGAAGACCATCTATCTTTCTCCCCTTAATACTACCGAAAAACAAGAATATTATGAAAGCATGGAAGGCTTGGCAATCAACACTTTTGCCGGATATGCCAAAAAGTACCAGCTATTTCGTGATCAGAATGGATATGATGAACTGCCAGCTTATTATACAGAAGGATTTGGGCTGTATGAACAAGGATTTCGCCCCAGGTTAGATTCGATAATAAAAGCCAGGGAAGAACACCCTTATGATTTTACCCATGAAGACCTTGATATAATGAATATTTTTAGCGGCACATACGAAAAAGACATTATTGTTTCGTATGTCGAAGGACAAATCGTTGGTTTATTGGATTATTATGGAACGGCACCTTACAGTTCGCATATTGAAAGATGGAATAAACATTTGATCTATTTTTATGACACAACCGATGTTGTTCGGATAAAAAATTATGCATCAAACGAACATTTTGATATCTATTGCTCTTCGCGCGACACCATGTTTATTGACAGCTTCTTTGTTTGGTTGGAACGGCCCCGGCAATTTTATATCGATTCATTTCAGATAGAGGTCAACAGGAAGTTTAACCTTGTTATTTACTATGATGAAAAAACAGGTATGGATATGACCGGTTATGACAACTGGAATGGAGGTGCTGGTGGATTAGATATATCTCCACATAATTTTTGGGGTGGTCCCTATGATGGTTATGATTGGCTTCTGGCACATGAATTCGGCCATGTATATAATAGCATTATTTATCCCGAAATGCCTGTTGGATTTTATCAAGAAGGAATGGCAAATCTCTCGGGAGGCATGGCTACAGGAGGAAATGAGGAGTTAAAATCATACGATGATTTATGGAAGGTAGAATATGTTTTTAGCTTCTATAAAAACAAGTTTAACAGGGAACCAACCCTTGAAGAACTAATAACAAATGCTCATGCTGGCGAACCGGGATTGGAATGGGGTGCTGATTGCTATTTTTTCGGAACTGAATTTATTCGCTTCCTGCGTGATACGCAAGGTTATCTGAAAATAAAGGAATTTTTTCAATCAGGATTAGATTTCGAAGTATTTAATAACAGTTATGAAGAAATTGAGCAAGGATATATTGAAAGACTCAATTATTTGCACTCTATCAGAGACTATAACGAGCCCGTAATTCTTAAAAACAGCACATTGAATGTTGAGCGTGGAAATTCGGGAATAATTTCTGACGAATATTTACATGCAACCGATGCTGAAGTTCCTGACGACGAATTAATCTACAAAATTAAAACTCCTCCTTTATATGGAATTATTGAGAAAATTGATAATCCAGGAGTTAAGATTTACAAATTTTCAGAGGAAGATATACAAACCAGTAAAATCAAATATGTCAGCAATGGTGGCAGCGAGTCATCAGATTCCTTCATTTTTGAGCTAACCGATAGAACATTTTCTTTATTAAACAAACAATTCAACATCTCATTAACAACGCCTACTGGAATTTCAGTATTGAAAGATAATACTATTGATTTAAAGGTTTATCCCAACCCGTTAACGGAGAAGTCGATTCTGGAATTTGCTGTGATAAAGCAAGGACATATTAATCTTTCGATTTTTGATATACAAGGACGTAAAATTTCCACCTTGCTTGATGAGAACCTGAACATTGGAACACACAAAATCCCTTTGGCGATAAAAATACTTACAAATGGAGTCTATTTCTGCAGGTTAGTAACAGAACAAGGAGTTGCAAACCAAAAGATTGTAGTTAATTAGTCATTCTATTTCTCCTTTCTCAATCTTTTTGCCATTGCACAGCGACTTAATTTCGAGCCTAATCTTTTCATAAGATTGAATTGATAAGAACCAACGAATAACAAAAAGTAAACTTTTCCAACCGTTCGTTCATTATTTTTGCTTTTACATATTGACTATATGCCGCTTACATTGTAACTTGTATGAAAAATAAGCGCTGTGCAACTTTGAAATATTGCGACCCTAAATGCTCCAGCGCTTATTTTTCTTTCTTGAATAGGTTGTCTCACCAATTCTATTCATTTCAATAAACTTCATCCACCACACTAAACCAACCTTAATCAACACATTAACAACAGTCATATCTGTTAGAAGCCTACTAAGCATAAAATTTGATGCGTGGTAACCAAACAAACATATTGAAACTCTTACCTTTTTTCTTCTTGATCCTGCTGTTGATAAGTTGTTTTGGAACTTTCAGGCAACCTATGGCCTCCGTTCATTTCAACTTCGAGTCAAAACTACAGAGCGGGGATTTGGTCTTCCGTCGTGGAATCTCACCTGAAAGCTATGTTGTTATTGCCACTGACCGGAAAAGTCGATTTTCACATGTTGGCATCTTAATTAACGAAAATAAGGATTGGTATGTGATTCATGCCGTACCTGGAGAAAACAAAAAAGGACCGGATTTTATTAAAAAAGAAAAGCTCGCCGAATTCCTCTCTCCGAAGAAAGCATCTTCTTTCGCCATTTACCGCTCAAAATTTCCGAAAGCAGTGAACGAATCAGCTGCCCGACACGCACTCCAATTTTACACTAACCGATTGCTCTTCGATAACAATTACGACCTTACCACAGACGACAAACTCTATTGTACAGAATTAGTCATTAAGGCATTCAACCAAACATATCTCAACCTAAAAAAGATTCATACGACCGAATTCAATTTCATTTTAGGAAAGAAGCAATTAATATTTCCCGGAACCCTGATTGAAAACCCAAATTTTACCCAAATAATTAATCATTAAAACCAAAATCATGAAAAAGAATGGAATTTTTATCGTAGCAATTTTTATCGTTTCTCTCATCCTGCCATCATGTGGAGGAGGAGGTAGCAGCAGTAACTCACCTGCCAAAACAGTCGAAAAGTTTTACTCGCATGTAGTGGACAAAAATTACGACAAAGCTGCAGAGCTTTTTGCACTTAAAGATGGAACAAAACTCTCGGATGCTGAAAAGCAAAAGGTAAAAGCGATGTTAATGGCCGGTGAAGAAAATGTAGCCAAGCGAGATGGCTTCAAAAAACTTGAAATCATCAACGAAACAGTAGCTGATGATGGTAACTCAGGCACAGTTGATTTTAAAATCATCTATGGAAATGATGAAGAAGATAACCAAAGTTATGATCTGAAGAAAATTGATGGAAAATGGCATTTACTTGTAATGAGTTAACGCAAAAATCAGAACCATGAAACTACTCAAAGTATTTCTTACAATCGTCATATCATTTTGGTTCGTCCAAGCCAATGCCCAGATTTTTGGTAATGATCCTGAAATTAATATTGACGGTCTTCAACCTGAATCTGTATGGCAAATCGCCGAAATGGCCATGAATGACAACCAAATTCCGATTGGCCAACTAAACATGAAGGAAGGAGTTCTATTATCCAATTGGTTTGAATGGAAAAGCATTGCGGTTCAAAACCACGCTCATCTCTACTTTAAATATGAGGCTCCTACTCTAACAGTTAAAATTGCTGATCGTCAGTACAAATCCTCCGAAGGTTGGTCAGAATCAGTTGGCAACTTGTCTAAAAAGAACTACAAAAAGTACGTACAGGCAGTTGCTGATCGAATCACTGAAATAAGTAAAGATGAAGCCTTAATGAAAGAGGCCGTTCGAACGTCAAAACTAATTCTGGCGTTCAATCCTGTATTGACCGTCGAAGGACTGGACTTTAAATTAATGAAGACAAGTAAAGATGAAAATCAGCATCTAATCCTTGAATTTCTGGTACATAACAAAAATACCGAGGACGCTAAGGTCAGAATCCCACTACACGGTTTTAAAGAAAGGGTTAATCACAACTTAACCGGGGACCGAGGAAATGTAAAATGGATTCCCAAGGCGAGTCTTGAAGCGGTAATAAAACCCAATGAAAACCGAACGCTAATCTGCGAACATTTCAGTTGGGAAATGAACACGTTACCTCAGTTTGACATTCGAGTACTGAGTAACTCAGGGAAAGTGCACAGAATGAGTATTTACAGTATCCCTTTACCCTACACTTATCAAGAAGAAGATTAATTTAATCAATATCCTGATCTTCAATTCAATGGAGGTCAGGATTCCTTAGTTTTCAAAGCCTTTATGAAAAAGCTCCTTTTCATTGCGTTTCTAATTTCTGCGGCTACATTAAATGCACAGGAATACAAATCATTCACGATTGAAAACATTTCCGAAGAAGCTGTTTGGCCGGCAGTCATTCAGGCATTCAAGGATGTTAAACTTCCACGCCCGTCTGTAAACAAATATACCGGGAGAGGTCAAACAAACTATTATTACTACAAGGCCCTGATGATTAAAAACCGGTTACGGTTTGAAGTTGAATATTCGGAAGGAGCGTTGACCGTTGGAATTTTGGGAAGGCAATACGAAAGTGAGCAGGGATGGGCGGACAACCTGCTGCCTATGTCCAAAAAGAAGGCTAAAAAACTTCTCGACCCGCTGCAGAAGAGAATTCGGGAACTTACAAAAGACAAACCATACCAGGAAACTGCTGTGGCAGTATCACATACTTTGCAATCAACTCCGCAGTCGCAACTGACGACAAAATCACCACCAATCAATAAAACCGGGATTTATGATGACTTTGCACTACTTAGAACTGAAGATCCGGATATGGACCTGCTGGCATTACACCAAAACGGGAACATTATGGGATTCGATTTGAGAGAAGATTATAAAACAGTAAAATCGCTTGTATTTAAAGAAAATAAAGATTCATACGGTTTGATTATGGAATTTGACGAAAACGGTCTTCCTAAGTGGATCGTAACTGATAATCTGGTCATCAAAATACATTCAGCTGCAACGGGAGAGTCAAAATTACTTGTGAAAGATACAGACGGTAATTTAATTGAAAAGAAAACAGTCAATTTAAATATTGCCCCGATACAAAAATCGGAGGAAATACCTTTTGAAAGGGATAATAAACACGGCCCACATCCTGGCTCGGGATTCCAATATACTGAGCCTAATTTATCAGGTGGAGTGGCAAATGCTGCGACCGCCCTATCCGCTGTTTTATCGGCAGTAGCCGCTCCCAATTTAGGAAAAGCGGCATTGGCGGTGGCCAGTGAAACTGGTTTGTCCGCTGGCATTAGTAAGCTTGACCCTGACAATCGGTTTCTTTTAAATGAATTAAATACAACTGTTGGACTAATAGGTTTGGAAGGAACACTTGCCAGTGCGACAACCACTTTGGCCAGTTCAGCTCCCGTCTTAGTCCCATTGTTACCATATATCGCTGCATCAGCAGTCATTGTAGCTGGATTAAAAATGTCATACGATGCCGCGATGCGCATCAAAGAAAGACACTGGCCAACTCCAAAATTAGAGATCATAGGACATCGGAATGACCTCGTGGTTGGAATTTTTGGAGAGCAAAGTATTCAACCTTTAATCTTCCATATCGAAACCAATTTTGACATCCAGAAAAATGAAATAACTGTTTACGGAAATGATGGTTTGGAAATAAAAAAACATGACCTGGCCCAAAATGACTTTATAAGTAAGGATAATCTGGAAGAAGAAGATCGGATATATTATGAAGTATATGCGAAAGAATCATCTGTATCAGAACATTATATTTCGGCCTATGCGACTGTCGAAGGTGAAGATGTTTCAGATAAAAAAGATATTAAGGTTACAGAACCAACCAAATATTTCTATCTCCAAAATTGCAGTGACTGTTCTGGTGCTCCGGCTAGCAAACAACTATGCGAAGAGAAACTAAACCAATGTTTAAACTCCCTCAAAAAAGATGAAAACAACATCTATTTTGTTCTGGATGCTGATGACAATATCATAGATTGTAACAAAACACTGAATGACGCCAGACGAGATTACGTCAGGTCTTCAACTTCTGCCAACCGGGGTTTCAAATCATTTGTAAAAGAAGCACCATGTTCCTTCAGCTGTGAAGGACTCACAGACAGGGAAACAATCATTTCCCTGGCCCATGAAGCCATGGATAAAATTCAAGCCATAAATGACAAAATTGAAGCGCTCCAAAAGGTCGTTAATGAAAATAATTACCTGAAGATTGGAATGGAAATAAAGAAACTGGAGGACCGTATTAAACCAATTCGAAATGAATATGGTGAGAAAATAAATGCAATTGCAGAAAAAGGAACAATCAGGTTTGAAACAATACATAAAGACCCTGCTCGCTATTATGAGCCTTCCGGAACAAAGGTCGTTGGTGCGCATTGGTCCAGACCGTTTCTAACCATATTACTTAAAATGGAAACGACTGCAAAGCCATACCGGGAAACGCTGTATAAGGATACTCCTTCTCCCATAACTCTCGAATATAAAGACGCATCGACAGTTACTTGTCTTTATTTGGGGAAGGATAATGAAGAACTAATGAAAGGTACTTTTTTCGCAAGAAATTCCTCCGGTCTGGATTTTTCGACATTTGAGAAAATAGAAAAAATTCATACGATTAAATCAAATCCTATTTCTGTTCGCGTTGACAAATAACATACAATAGTGATTGAGTTTTTGATAGTTTGAAGTTCTTAACCCGATTGAAAATGTCCGTTTACTTTAATAGCAGCATTTTTACAAATGCAATTGTCTAAATTTGTCAACACTGAAAATACATCTGGTTATCGAACTTGATGCTACTTCGTTGGAGAGGTTGATAGAATCATATCATCAAGATTTTGATAAAGACAAGAACGCGCAAAACACTCCCCTTTTTTTAGTTGAATAGTCTTCTGACACTGCCAGCACAAAACCATATACCTTGAAACGTGTTAAAATATTGGTAAGTCAGCTATTCACTTAATAGAACAAGGGAAATTTAAATGATTGAAAAACTATATCGCTATCTTACTCAGGAAAACGATAATGAACGGGTTTGCACTGAAATTTCGGAGGATGCCTGCCGGTACGTTCCACGGAATTTCTTCCTGACCATCTTCAGTCAGATTTTTACCAAACTCGGCGATACGCTAAGCAATCCCAAAACGGTTTTAACGTGGTTGATGAGCTATGTGAGCGCGCCGGTTTACCTGATTAGCTTCATTGTGCCCATCCGGGAATCGGGCGCCATGGTTCCGCAGGTGCTGTTTGCCAAATACGTTAACAAACGGGCGGTGAGGAAATGGATTTGGGTGCTGGGTTCGCTGCTTCAGTTCCTGGCGATTGCATCCATTGGTTTCATCGTACTGAACTTTGAGGGGCGCACGGCGGGATGGCTCATCATTGTTGCCCTGGTATTTTTCAGTTTGTCCAGAAGCCTCAGTTCTCTGTCGTCGAAGGCCATCACCGGGAAGACCATTCCCAAAACCCGGCGGGGCAAACTGAAGGGATACTCCGTTTCGGCATCGGGTGTTTTGGTTTTGGCGACCGGTCTGTACATTCTTTATCAATCGCATCACCATCCCACCCTCTCGTTTTACAGCGATATTATCTTTTTCGCCGCCGCAACGTGGCTGGTGGCTGCCGTGATTTATTCGCGCATCAAAGAATTTCCGTCAGAAGTAGCACCGGAAGATGACGAAGAGAATAGCGCGATTTCCCAATTAAGCCTGCTGAAAACCGACAAACATTTCCGCAATTTCATCATTGCCCGCACTTTGTTGTTGTGCTCGGCTCTGTCGGCCCCGTTTTACGTGATACTGGCACAGCGATACGTAGGCAAAGAAGCCTACCTACTGGGCCTGTTCATCATGGCCAAAGGAGTTGCCTCCATCGTCAGTTCGCCCATTTGGGGAAAATATGCCGACCGCTCGAGCAAGAACGTGATGTCGGCAGCCATACTGATTGCATCGGGATTGGGTATTGCCACTTTCTTCATCGCCCGGTACACCGACTCGGTTAGAAGTTACCACTGGATTTACCCGGCTGCTTTTTTCATTTTAGGAATTGCCCACCAGGGCGTCCGGCTGGGACGAAAAACCTACGTCATCGACATGGCCACCGGTAACGACCGCATTAACTATGTGTCGATTAGCAATACGCTGATTGGTATCATTCTCCTGTTGGTGGGAAGCTTGAGCGCTTTGGTATCGTTGCTTTCGGTGGAAGGCGTGGTTTTATTCCTCTCGTTGCTGGGGCTGCTGGGCGCTTACCGAAGCTACCGCCTACCCAACGTGGAGAAGCGGGTGACGACAGACGAGGAGTGAAAAAGACCATTTATCGCATGGCAGCAGTGTAAAGCGCCGGAATATTTTTCCGATACTCTTTCTTATGCTATTTTTGCAGCCGGATTAATGAACCTTTGCGAAGGCAGTGTTGTAATAATGGCAACATTTCGAAATTGGTAAGAAGAAGCATGGATCGACAAAATAACATGGAACTGGCGGCTCGATTGATTCAGGAAGGGAAACTGGTAGCCTTCCCCACCGAAACCGTTTATGGTTTGGGAGCCAATGCGCTTGACCCGATGGCTGTGGCCAAGATTTTCGCCTTGAAGGAACGTCCATCGTTCGACCCGCTCATCATCCACATTGCCGATCTGGACGACCTGAAAAAGCTGACCGCTGAGGTGGACGACCGTGTTTACCTGCTGGCAGAAAAATTCTGGCCCGGCTCGTTAACCCTGGTGCTTCCCAAAAGCAAACTGGTTCCCGACATCGTTACTTCAGGACTGCCTACCGTGGGTATTCGCATGCCCGCTAACGAAATTGCCCGTGAACTCATCAGAACATCCGGTCGCCCGATTGCCGCTCCGAGCGCCAACAAATTTGGCCGCATCAGTCCTACCACAGCCAACCATGTGAGAAAGCAATTGCCCGACGTCGACTACATTCTGGACGGCGGGAAAACCACGGTTGGTATCGAGTCTACCATCATCGAGCTCACCGAAAAAGGGTTCCGGATTTTGCGCAACGGAATCATCACCAAAGAGGACATCGAAGAAGTTTTGTCATTCGACGATTCCGAAAAGACAGAGTCGATCGTTGCCCCGGGAATGGTGAAATCGCATTACAGCCCGGTGAAAAAAATGATTGTGGCCGACAAAAATATTCCGGTGGATATCGACAAAAGCAAAGCCGGTTTACTGTCGTTTACCGGAAAATACGAAAACGGCTACCGGAAAATCATCCGGGTATCGGAAAACAATGATTTGAAAGAGTACGCTGTGAACATGTTCGATGCGATGCATACCTTCGAAGACGATAGCGAAATCGAGATCATAGTCGCCGAACCGGTAGCCGAAACCGGCATAGGCAAAGCCATTATGGACCGACTGAGAAAGGCAGAATACAACTGGAGAAAAGGTTAAACTTCACCCGCTTCAAAAACAGTCCCTGCAAATCATCTTTCTTTTTCCTAAAATGTGCATTCCCATTTAACGGAAAAGCCATCATTTCCTCTAACAAGCAAACCTGTTCCTCAAGTTTCAAGGTTTGCAATAGCTTCCTGAATAATTCCTTGGGGTGAATGACCATCCAAATGATAACCCATTTGTTTCTCATTCAATGAAACCAAACGAAATGGGTAGTCAATCTATCGTACCGGCCTCGCAAAAAAAATTCCTATGCAGTGTGATTTTTTGAAAGTCAGGCGATAAATGAGGTAAACAAAACCTAAAAAGAAAACAAGATGTTTAGATGGAAAACTAATTTAACCGATGGCAAACCGCAGGAATCATTAAAGAACGCGGGATGGAGCCGTTAAAAACCGAATGAGATGAAAAACAGGAATACAGGAAATCATACCGAGATAGTTCATCTCATAGAGGAACACAGGAGACTTATCTACAAAGTCGCTAACAGCTATTGCTCCGATGCTCACGAACAGGAGGATCTGCTCCAGGAAATCATCTTTCAAATCATCAAAGGATACGAGAAATTCGATCACCGGGTGAAAGTAACCACCTGGATGTACAAAGTTGCTTTCAACGTTTCTATCTCACACTATCGGAAACTAAAAAGCCGGCAAAAATATGTGGTACCAATACCGGACAAACTGGTCAGCGTGGAAGAAGACGAAGAACCTGAAATCGATGAAAATCTCAAACGGCTTCGGGAACTAATTGACGAACTCGACCCGTTGAACAAGGCGATTCTGATTATGTATCTGGATGACAACAGCCACACCGAAATCTCGGAAGCGATGGGAATTTTGGTCAGTAACGTGGGCACAAAAATCAACCGGATCAAAAAACAACTCAAGAAAAAATTTAATCAATAACATCATGGAAAACGTAAATATACACGAACTCTGGAAACAGAATGAAGCATTGCTAGACAGTACCCGAAAACTCAATGCAACACTCTTACGGGAAGTTAAAATGGACAAAGCCAAATCATCCCTGAGAAGTTTGCTTTTCCTTCCCATCAGTACGCTGATTTTTTTCCTCTTTGCCGCATCGTATGCCCTCTATTTCGCGGTAGCGAATTGGGGAACCTGGTACTTCATGTTCTCAGGCGCTGTTGTGGCCCTGTTCTCAGTTATGTTGGTCGTTTCATCCGTCAGGCAACTGCAGCAGATTCTTTCGGTCGATTACAATGCTCCCATTGTGAAACTTCAGAAGGATATCTCGAAGATTAAATTCTCGGTGGTGACTAATTTACGAATCGGAGCATGGATACTTCCGTTCAGCCCGTTCATTGGCTTGTTTGTGGTGAAAGCGCTCTTTCAATTTGATATGGTGGAAGTGATGAACTACCGCATGCTCGTCTCTTTCGGGATTGCTACTGTCATCCTGGAAGTATTATCATTGGTAATACACAGAGCCATCAGGCCCAAAAACATCAACAAAAAATGGCTGAACTGGCTGTTACAGGGAAGCGGGAATCAAGTAGATGAGGCACTTGGCTTTTTGAAACAGATCGAAGAATTCGAACAGGAAGAGATGTAAAATGACTCGAGCCTCAAAAGATTAGAAATAAACTCTGCTCAAAATACCATTGGGTTCGTACTGCTGACTTCGTTAAAAAAACATTTTTGACATCTGGTTTTAACTCAAATTTTACGTGTAATTGAAAGGTTTCATGTTCCTTTATATGGAATGATTTTAATTAATGCATATTTGTTCCGCATAATGTGCAAAAAGTGGAAACCCTCTTTGCTTTCCAGCGTTTACAAAACATGATTCAATAATATGCTTACCAAGTCTAAGGCAAAATGAACAGTCGTATGAACAAAAAACTCCTGCTCCTGGCCCTATCCGGAATGCTGAGTTTCTCAGCCGTGGCACAAACCGTTGAAGACAACAATCTGTATGTTGAGCCGTCCAACCGGACCCCGGAACCTTTTCTCTTCTCGGTTTCAACACTTACTCCCGACGATCACTCCTGGAGCCTGAATTACTCCAGCAGCTACGGCAAACGCTCCGAAGAACTATTTGGTTACGACGGCGTTGGACAGCAGTTCGCCTTGAAGGGCTATTTAGGCCATCGGTTCACCTTAAACGTGAACGCCGCACTGGGGTTTCAGGCAAACCAGGACGTCGTCAGTTCACAACAGGTGGAAGTCATCCGCGACGTTATCGGAGGTAAAAAAGTCAGTGGATTACGGCTTGGAATCGGTCTGGGACTGCAGCGCGATTTCAGCAGTGTCACATCTGCCTTAAGCCGGATAACTGCTTCCTGGGAGGCGTCCCGCTGGAACATTGGAGGAAATGTATTACTGGGAAAGGCATTTTCCAGCAACCGTGATAAAATTGACATCCTGACAAGCCTGGGCGTCCAATATCAGTTACTGGGCAGTTTGTACGGAGGAGTCGAAGCCGTAGGAGAAGATTTAGAGGGTCTTTGGGACCCGGAAGAAGCCGAAGGCGGTGCCAAAATACTGGTCGGACCATCGCTCAACCTGGTGCCCAGTGCATCCCGTTTTTCTTTTTCCCTCTCTGGTGGTCCCGTCATGTACGCGTCCCGTAGCAATGAGACGAATCCGGCAGCCATCCGGGAACTCCCTTCTCAGGCAGGTTTAATGGTACGTGCACGAATTGTCTTTAATCTTTCAGGTAGTTAAAAATAATTTCAATAGATGAATCACTTTTACAAAGCAGGAGTCATCCTGGCTTCCATTATTATTTCATTATTCCAGGGAAAACCGAGCTCGGCGCAAACGCCGGGCCCCACCGGGAACGCCCAACAGGTTTTGTTGCCCAACGGCTGGAAATTAAGTCCTGCCGGAACAGCTTTAACTCTGGGCGATTTGCCGCTTAACTTGCAAGTCAGCCCATCAGGGAAATACGCGGCTGTAACCAATAATGGCGAAAGCACGCAAACGGTACAGCTGATCGACCCGAAGCACGAGAAGTTGCTCTACACAAAAGTGGTTGGAAAATCGTGGTACGGATTGGCTTTCAGTCATAATGAAAAGCACCTGTATGCATCCGGAGGATACGACAACATCATCCTGGATTTTCATCTAAACAACAATCAACTTAGTGTCCCCGATACCATTCGACTGGCAAAACCCTGGCCCAAAGGCAAAATTTGTCCTACCGGGATAGCGGTTAGCAAAAACGACCGGGTGCTGTACACGGTGACCAAAGAGGATAACCGCATTTACACCATCGACCTGAAAACGAAAAAGATAATCGATAGTGTTCCGTTGCCGGGAATAGCGTACAGCTGTGTGTTGTCTCCCGACCAGAAGAAATTGTATGTATCGTTGTGGGGTAAGAATCATGTCGTTGTGTACAACACGGCTAAAAAGAAGATTACCGGCGAAATCAAAACGGGCAGTCATCCCAATGAATTAGTCCTGAATAAAAAAGGTACAATTCTGTATGTAGCTAACGCGAATGATAACACGGTTTCGGTTATTAACACCGGCAAAAACAAGGTCATCGAAACGCTTTCAGCAGCGCTTTATCCAACCCGTTTAACCGGCTCAACCACCGATGGGCTGGCTTTGTCGAAGGACGAAAAGACCTTGTACATTGCCAATGCGGACAACAATTGTTTAGCCGTGTTTGATGTCTCCGAACCGGGAGATAGCAAGAGTAAAGGCTTCATCCCGGTAGGATGGTACCCCACAAATGTAAAAACACTGGGCAACAAAATTTTGGTGACCAACGGAAAAGGCTTCTCTTCGATGGCCAACCCGGACGGACCGCAACCCGTATCGAAAAAAGATGACAGCGGTTATCAGCAGGGGATTTCGGCGAAGAAACATGTGCAGTACATTGCCGGCTTGTTCAAAGGAGCTCTCTCTTTTATTGACAATCCGGATGAAGCACTGCTAAAGAAGTACACCCGCCAGGTTTACGCCAACACGCCGTTCAACGAGAAGAAGGTAAAAGACGCGCCCGGCGAAAAGGGAAATCCCATTCCCCGCAAGAAAGGTGACGTCTCTCCCATCAAATACGTCTTCTACATCATCAAGGAAAATCGCACCTACGACCAGGTAATGGGCGATGTGAAGAAAGGTAACGGCGTTGATTCACTTTGTATTTTTGGAAAAAGGGTAACACCTAACCATCACGCCATTACCAACGATTTTGTGTTGCTGGATAACTTCTACACCGATGCCGAAGTGAGCGCCGACGGTCACAACTGGAGCACGGCCGCCTACGCCACTGACGTGGTAGAGAAAACCTGGCCAACTTATTATGGCAATCGGGGTGGCACCTACGGCTACGAAGGGCAAATGAAAGCCAGCTACCCACGCGACGGTTATATCTGGAACTACTGCCAGCGGGCCGGAGTGAGTTACCGCAGTTACGGCGAGTTCTGCAACATGGGCAAAACATCGCTGAAAGCACTGAAAGGCCATATTTGTCCAAAGTCACCCGGCTTCGACCTGAATATTAAAGACCAGGTTCGGGTAGATGCCTGGATGCACGACTTTGATTCGTTGGTTACCCGCCATGCCGTTCCGCATTTCAACACCATCCGGCTGTCGAACGACCATACCAGCGGACAACATCTGGGAAGTATTGCGCCACGGGCTGCCGTCGCTGATAACGATTTGGCACTGGGCCGTTTCCTGGAACATCTTTCCCACAGTCCAATTTGGAAAGAATCGGTGGTTTTTGTTTTGGAAGACGATGCGCAGAACGGGCCCGACCATGTGGACGCACACCGCTCGCCGGTATTTGTGGCCGGCCCGTATGTGAAACGCAACGCCGTGATTCACGACATGTATTCCACTTCGGGTGTATTGCGCACCATTGAACTGATTCTGGGCCTGCCGCCCATGAGCCAGTACGATGCGGCCGCAACCCCGCTCTACAAGTGTTTCACCAATCATCCCGATTTTACGCCCTACGAACATAAGCCGGCCAACATCGACCTGAACAAACGCAATGTAGCCGTGAACGCCAGTAGCAAGCTATCGGCCACCTTCGACTTTTCGCACGAAGACGCAGCTCCGGATATCGCTTTGAACGAAGTCATCTGGAAAGCGATTAAAGGCGAAAACGCCGTCATGCCGGCCCCGCGCCACAGTGCATTCGTGGTTCCTGTGAAAGACGATGACGACGATTAGGCAAAGAGCAACAAGATATTGATGATTCAAAACAAAAAGAGCCGGGAAAATTTCCGGCTCTTTTTATCATATCGAAATCTTTCAATTCATTCCGGGTAGCTCATCTCCGCCAGGGAAAATTCGCTAACCGGTATATCGTATCTTATTTCAAAAGTTGGGCAACATCAACAGACATCTCCTGGCATTTCGATGCCCCTAACGCTGTACTCCGTTTCCCGGGAAGCGATCCGCCAATCCAAAGCTTGTAGTTGCCTTTTCGAAGCACCCGTTTTCCCGCTTCATTAACCTCCGTGAAAGCTTTTTCGGGCAATTCAAACTGAACAACTTTCGACTGGCCTGCAGGCACAGATACGCGTTGAAAAGCGACCAGAGAATAAAAGGGATCGCCTTTTCCGGCTAACGGGGAACTGGTATACATCTGAGCCACCTCCTCGGCATCAAATTTACCGGTGTTCGAAATCGTTACTTTGGCGGTTATCTTGCCATCCGATCCTGCGTCGATATTCATTTTACTATATTCGAATTTGGAATAGGAGAGTCCAAAGCCAAACGGGAAAAGAGGTTCCTTCTCCATGTATTTGTACGTACGCCCCTTCATCGAATAATCCTCGTAAGGAGGAAGATCGTTAACCGATTTAGGTACTGTGAACGGTAACCGTCCGGAAGGAACAGCATCGCCAAAAAGAATATTACCAACTGCGGTTCCGCCTTCTTCACCCGGGTACCAGACATATAAAACGGCATCGGCAATATCATAAATTTCGGGAATAGCGATTGGCGAACCACCTGTAATCACGACAACCAATGGGTTACCTTTCCCCTTCGCTTTAATTTTCTTGAGAAAGTCGATCTGGCTTTGCGGAAGCCTGATGTCCTTCCGGTCGCCTTTATGCTCTGAAGCAATGGCAGCTCCCTCTTCGCCTTCCACTAATCCGTTAATCCCCATCACAGCAATGCAAACATCGGCCGCAGCAGCTCCTCCGGTCACGTAATCCATCGGATTTACATTTTTCTGGTAAGGAAGTTGACCATAACGGTAATTGATGGTTGTTCCCAGGCTCAATTGGCTGACAATTCCGTCCAGAATGTTGACGGTATTGTTGTTAACGCCATAGTAATTCCCCAACAGGACCTCCTCGTTAGCCGCTTGCGGGCCGGTGACAAAAACACTTTTCAGATCCTTTTTTAATGGAAGAACATGGTTTTTATTCTTCACCAGGACGATTGATTTTTCTGCTTCCTCGAGCGCCAGTTTTCGATGCTCGCTGGAGCCAATAACATCCGGCGAAATATGCGCATATGGATTATCCCGGTTGTCGTCAAAAAAACCCAGGCGAAATTTGGTTCTCAACAAATCGTGCAAGGCTTTGTCAATATCTTTTTCTGTCACCAGCTTTTCATCCAGTGCTTTTTTCAGGCTCTCAAATGTTCTCCCGCAATTCAAATCCAGGCCAGCTTTAATGGCCATTGATGAAGCTTCTTCAGGCGTCTTTGCAAGATGATGGTCTTTCCAGATATCCTGAATCGCTCCGCAATCGGAAACAATGTGCCCTTTAAAACCCCACTGTTTGGTGAGAATATCCTGTAACAGAAAGGGACTCGCACAGCTGGCTTCTCCATCTGTTCGGTTGTATGCTCCCATGACGGCCTCAACCTTTGCCTCTTTCACAAGGGCTTCAAAAGCCGGCAGATAAGTTTCCCATAAGTCTTTGGGAGAAACCACCGCGTTGAACTGATGTCTAAACGCCTCCGGTCCGGAGTGTACGGCAAAATGCTTCGCACAGGCGGCAGCTTTCAGGTAGTTGGGATTATTTCCCTGCAATCCTTCAACGAATGCCACTCCGATGCGGGAAGTCAGAAAAGGATCTTCGCCATACGTTTCCTGCCCCCGGCCCCAACGCGGGTCACGAAAGATATTCACATTCGGCGTCCAGAAGGTCAGACCGGCATACCGATTATAATTCCCCATTTTCTGGGCGATGTTAAACTTTGCCCGGGCTTCGTCGGAAATGGCAGTTGCTACCTGGAAAGCCAGTTTGGTATCGAAGGTTGCCCCTAAAGCAATGGCCTGCGGGAATACCGTCGCTCTTCCGTTGCGCGCCACGCCATGTAAGCATTCGTTCCACCAGTCGTATTCCTTAACGCCCAGTCGCGGTATCGGGGCGTTGGCATTCATCAACTGACTAATTTTCTCATCAACGGTCATCGCCGAAATCAGGGCATCGATTCGGTCTTCCATCGGCAACGACATGTCGTACCACTCAAAGTTTGCTTCATTAGGTTTCTTTTCCTGAGCCATTAATCCTGCATGGAAAAAATGAAACAGGACGAGCAAGGCAATTGCTTTTGTCTTCATAGGAGTTATCAATATAAGTTATTATTCAAATTGGTTTAATTAATTCGCTGCCCGCTTTAACCAGCTCTTTCGCAATGTGACGTCCCCCTACCGGTTCTCTTCTATCTCATCCGTAATCCACCGCAAAACCATGCCATCACCGGTAGAGTTCAGATCCCACCACCTTTATTTCCGTAAAAATCTGAGAAAACAAATTTGTAGAAAAAGTGTAAAAAAAAACACGAATTCCACAGCAAAACTCAACAGTCTCTTCCAATAACGCTACGTATCAGTAGTTTTACCGTCTCGCTTCTCTGTAATACCGGCAAACGGAATTCATAACACACTGCTCGCACCTGGGATTGCTCGGACGGCAAATCTCACGTCCGAGGAAAGAGATCGACATCCCTGCTTCGTTCCATCGCTCCTGCGGGATGGCTGCCATCAATTGCTTCTCGATCTTTTCCGGCTTGGGCTTTTCTTCCTGCATAGCAATTCCTAATCGCGGAGCTACGCGTACCACATGTAAATCGACGATAATGCCTTCAGCCGAATCTCCCGATTCCCGAATAATTACATTGGCCGATTTTCGTCCGATTCCCGGTAGCTTGACCAACTCGTCCAGGGTTCGGGGAATATGCTCATCTGCTCCAATCATTCCTGCCATTTTGATGAGCCACTTCGATTTGTTGCCAAAATTCCGGACCGAGCCAATGTGTTGTTGTAAATCGGCTGGCTCAGCCCTCGAAAGTGCCTCCATATCCGGGTACTCCTCAAAGAATCCGGGCGCCACCTCGTTGATGTGTTTATCCGAATCCTGAGCGGATAAAACAACCATCACCACCAATTGGTAGCGGCTTTTATAATCCAGTGGATGTTGACGTTTCCCGTATTGCTGAAATAGCGGTTCTAATTCCTCCGTCCAATTTATTTCCATAGCCTGCTCATTTAGTTATACCAAGAATATCAATTGCTATTAAAAGTAGGGAAAATCGGTTGCTTACAAAATTCAGTGAAGCGAAAAAGGAGCTAAAGCATTGCTCTAACTCCTTCTTCATTTGAAATGGTACTATCGGTTATTGTCCTTTGGGGAAGAACAGCTTATCCATGAACCGGTAGCGGGCTTCCAGCTCCGGATCTTTTTTCTGATAGGTATCCACATTGATTTGCATGACCGGGGCCACCGGCTGGTTGTTCACCGCCTCCCATTCGGGGACACCCAGGCCGTTCGGGTTACCGGTTTTCACGAAGTTGGCGTAATACATCTGGAAGATATCCGAAACAATGTAGTCGCCTGGCTGCCAATCGTACACCCGGTTGGTGGGCAGATTCCCCATCGCGTATTCGATATCGGCCGAATGGACCGCACCCGTGGGTCTCGGTGGTTTGGGTGCGCTTTTATCTTTATTATCCTGGACACCACCGGCCAGTCCGGCTGTTTTTCCTGCCATCGCGGCTACCATTTCGGGCCGGGGATGACAGAAGTGGTAACGGTACACCTGTTCGCCGCCGGTTTTGGCCTGCATCTCACTCCATTTCCAGGTACTGAATGCAATGAACAGGTCGGAAGCCAAATCGATGCCTCCCTGCCCCATCACAGAGGCGTCGTCGGTAATATGATACTTCTGCAGCACTTCGTCGGTTTGATCGCCAAACCGTCCTTTGAGCGCTTCTTTCAGATTTTCCAGTGTCGGCTTTTTCCCACGCAGCAAAAAGCCCGGCGCCATCTCCTCGGAGTTCCAGCCCACCAACAACGGGATATGGGCCTGTTTCCCTTCCGAAAATATTTTCACCGGTTGTTCAGGCAGGAAATAGCCGTCGATGACGGTGGCAAAGCGGGGCGCTTTCATGTGCAGCAATTTCTTAGCCGGGATAGCCCTCAGGTCGGCTAGCGACTGGTATCCCTCCTTTTCAGCATATTCTTCACCTGCTTTCTCTGCCTGCTTCAACGGTTCGGGCGACAGGGCTCCCATGAGTGAACCACTGGAGCCAATGGCCTGCTCAAACAGGTTTTTCGACAACGGGGAACACATCAGCGCACTCACCGAAATCGAGCCGGCCGATTCACCGGCAATGGTGATGCGATTGGGATCGCCGCCAAATGCCTTGATATTTTCTTTCACCCATTTCAACGCGGCTACCTGATCGAGAAAACCGTAGTTTCCCGATGCATGATTGGGCGACTCCTTCGTCAGGCCGGGATAAGAGAAGAATCCGAAGATGCCGAGCCGGTAATTGGCAGTAATGGTAATCATGCCCCTTCGGGCCATCCGTTCACCACCATAACGGGGCTCACTGCCCGCACCGGCAATCAGTCCGCCGCCATAAAAATAAACCAGCACGGGAAGGCCTTCTTTCCCGGTTTTGGAAGGCGTCCATACATTCAGGTAGAGGCAATCCTCGCTCATCGAATCGGTACCAAAATTCATATCACCAAACACCGGCAATTGCATGGGGTTAGGGCCAAAATGGTCTGCTTTGCGAACACCCTGCCAGTTTTTCGCTGGCTGCGGTTCCCTCCAACGCAATTTTCCTACCGGTGGAGCAGCAAATGGAATTCCTTTAAATACGTCGACGCCCGACTCGTTGACACCTTCCAATACCCCGTTTTGAGTCGTCACGCGGGGATGCTTGCCGGTTAACTGGGCAAAAACGCCAACAGCCAGGAAGAGTAGTGTGATGGTTAGAAAACTTCTTTTGGTATGCATATCCATTTGCTTTAGTGATTGAATGATGGGTTTCACTTCCGTGAAAAGAAGCGTTACTGTGCAAAATACATTTTCACAGATATAAAACCAATATAAATTTCAAACAATAAGTTTAACGCTAACTCTTTTATTTCGCCGGGCATCAGAAAAAGGCATAAAGGGGAATATCTGTAACCAATCGATAGAAAAGAGAAGTGACAAAAATATAAGCAAAGTCCCCAATATGTAACCAGACAAACCTTCACAAGAAAAACACACCATCACAAAACTGACCAACAACACCTTACGACCACTAGATCTTATGGCATTTGTTTTCCCACTCTTCGAAATATTCCCTAACCTCACTTTCAGCATCAAAAGCGAACTGCCATCCACCGAGATGTCAAGCCGTGTGCTTTTTTTTTCCGCCATTAAATGGGAAAACAGGTACACTATATACATAAAAGGCGAACAAATACACACTTACTCCCGAAAATTGTTATCCGAAACGGCAGTCACTCAAACCACTAACAATCAGTGCCTTAACTATCAAGACTCACATCATCATTTGAAATATACTGAATATAAAAAAGATGGACTCTATTCTGTTCCAAATCAGAGTCCACCAGCTGCTACATCTATGAAAAAATGTCGATACTAATAAACGGAGCTATTTTTTTCTAGCTGAATCCTATTACTTATACACCAAATCATTCTTCATGAATTCCTACTTACTTGTAGCATACATTCCAATGGTTGTTCCCGTAAATCCAAATGAATTTGCAGTCGACAAATAGTAGGCATCGATATCCTTGCACAGGCTTTGCCAGGCGTCATCGCCTAATGCATAGTAAAAGTCATAAGTCTTTCCTTTTGACACGACTTTCAATCGAATTGGGGTCGCTCCTCCGGCAATCCGGTTACTTGCTAAAGTGAAGTCTCCTGAATCCGTTATCTTCTCAAGACTTATTTTTCTGCCTCCATCCAGTTTTCCTAATGAAAGAAAATATTGATGCTTTTCATCTTTCAGGAGTAAAAGGCCGGCGGTTTCTTTTTCATTATCTGGCTCGAAATACAATTTTGTCGTGCATACAAATTTGTGATGTTGTATTCTTCGACAAACATAAGCGGGAGCTTTCAGCTCTGTAGAGGAAACATCCGCACACTTAAGACTTAAATATCCTGGATTGTCAGTTAAAGAGCGAAGGGAATCGATTGGCTCCCGCAGTGTCATCCACTCATCATCCAGCTTTAGGGAGTTAAAATCATCGTTCTTTTCGAAATTCCCAAATGTGCAAAGTGAATCTCTTTTTACACCGTCCATACGAACAATTCTTGAAACGACCTCATTCCCCCTTGTTATGTAAGGAAAACCATCATCACTCCATTTTACAGGCAACAAGAAGGTCTCACGTCCCAGGTTTTCAAACTTGTTCCCGATGGGACGACACGCCAAAAAAACAGCCCACCATTCCCCGTTTTCTTTCTGTACCAAATCTGCATGACCTGCACATGTAATTGGGACAGGCCGATTCGGGTCCAGATTTTTCTGAGTCAGTATTGGATTTTTGTCCCAGGGAGTGAATTTTCCCATGGGTGTATCGCCTCTGAATATTACCTCCGAATGGTTGACCGATGTACCTCCCTCCGCACACATCAGGTAATACTTACCATTGATCTTATACATGTGCGGACCTTCGATCCATATTGGCTTTTCAGCGAGGTCCACCCCACCATTAACCAACATAATCCTTGGACCGAGCGTCTTCTCCTTTTCTACATCAAATTGTTGAATACGGATGGCCCGATGTCCTTCGTATTTCGATCCGCCAACCGGCTCGTCATTATTGACAATGTATGCTTTACCATCATCATCAAAAAAGAAAGAAGGATCAATTCCATGCACGTCAGGTAACCATACTGGATCGGACCATTCACCAAACGGATCTTTTGTTTTCACAAAGAAATTTCCACCTCCAACATTGGTGGTTATCATATAGTAAGTCTGGTTATGGGGGTTATAACTTATAGCCGGAGCAAAAATTCCCTGGCTTACTCGTTGTCCATTGAGCTTTAATTGAGAAGGCCTGTCCAGAACGTTCCCAATTTGCTTCCAGTTGACCAAGTCTTTGCTATGAAAAATCGGTACACCGGGGAAATATGAAAAAGTGGATGTTACAAGAAAATAATCATCGCCATTTTTACAAATGCTGGGGTCCGAATACCATCCGGGCAAAATCGGATTGTAGAAGTAATCGTCGCCCGGCAAAGGATTTTTTTTGTAAAAATCATCGTCCCCACGATAATTGAAATAATCAAAATGGGCTACAAAACCATCTTTCGAGAAATGAGCTGTTTTTGATTTTGCGCCAGAGGAACAACCCGAAAGCGAAAAACAGCACAAAGAGATCAGTCCCAAATAGATGTAAGAAAGCAGTCTAGTCATCAGGAATGTAGTTAAAGAGATTTATTATTAACTAACGAATCTGCCCGACAATAGAAACAGATTCAGTAAACGGTTTATCGGTCAAAAATGATTCTTCAACCAATACTGCAATGTATATATCACTCCTCAATCTGCATTTGAATTTTGAGTATCTGACTTTTGATTTGAGGTATTTTTAATGTTCTGGTTTGCTGATACGAAAAACGAAACATTCGCAAAGACCTCAAGATTTCCTCTGACGGTTTCCCTCTTAACAATAATCAGAACCTGCATTTGAAGGCAATACGTTTGTACCCAAAAAAAACACTGGAGAGAACACAGTTTATCTATTTTTTCAAAAAGATTATCCGGATTTGAAACCTTAACAACAGAGCAATTTGTAATTTTTCAACATCAATATTCAGTCATAGCGGGCACATTCCAAGCCGCTGCAATATCAACAACCTGAAGAGACAATTACAAAACACTAAATCAATATTTACGATAACCTATGAAAAGACTAATTTTTATTCTCTCTGCCATGCTGCTTACCAGTATGACAGCGGTTTCGCAAAATCTTGTGAAACAGGCACCGCAAGGTTTCGACGTGGTGAAATCCGACATCCCTCACGGAAAAATCGATACCATCGTCTACCATTCGTCAACCGTGGAAACAAACCGCAAAGCCTTGGTTTATACTCCACCGGGATATTCAAAAAAGAAGAAATACCCGGTTCTTTACCTCTTACACGGGATAGGCGGAGATGAATACGCTTGGCAGAAGAACGGGCATATGCAAAATATACTTGACAATCTGTATGCCGAGAAAAAGGTGGAACCCATGATTGTGGTGATGCCCAACGGTCGGGCCATGAAGGATGACAGGCCTGTTGGAAACATCTTCGACAAAGACAAAGTTGAAGCTTTTGCAACGTTTGAAAAGGATTTACTCAGTGACCTGATTCCTTACATTGAAAAGAACTATCCGGCCATGAACGATCGCGAACATCGTGCACTTGCGGGACTGTCGATGGGCGGCGGACAATCATTGAATTTTGGACTGGGGCATCTCGATAAATTTGCATGGGTAGGTGGTTTTTCTTCTGCCCCGAACACCAAAAAACCGGAAGTACTGGTGCCCAGTCCGGAAAAAGCAAAAAAACAGCTCAAATTGCTATGGATTTCCTGTGGCGACCAGGATAACCTGATCACGTTCAGCAAACGGACTCACGACTATCTCGTTGCGCATCATGTTCCCCACATTTATCACGTCGTCCCGGGCGGACATCATGATTTCAGCGTATGGAAGGATAACCTGTACATGTTCTCACAACTGCTTTTTAAGCCGGTTTCTCCCGCCGTTTTTTCAGAAAATGATTAACGATATAGGGGAAAACAAAAAATTTACCCGAACGAGATACGTTGACAATTTGACCTGATGCAAGACGGGAGGACGAGCATATGCCTATGAACCCGGTCCCCACACAATGGCCAAAACAACTGTTCACTCGCTATTTCAATGAAGATGAAAAAAATACGAAACAAACCAATTTATCCGCTGAATTTAGGAATCAGCTGTCTGCTGCTTTTGCTTTTGTTTCCCACATTAGTAAATGCACAAAAGATCATCAAATTATATCCCGACACTATCCCGAACGCAAAGGTCAACGACATAAAAGAAGTATATACCTCAGGAATGTACAGAGGAGTGACCCACCCCACTCTTGAAATATATCTTCCTGAAAAAGAAAATGCTTCCGGAACGGCCGTTGTGATTTGCCCGGGCGGTGGATACAGTGTGTTGGTTTACCAGGGAGAAGGCGTATCGACGGCAAAGAAATTTGCGGCGCACGGAGTTGCTGCTTTTGTGCTTAAATACCGGCTTCCCGATGATTCGACCATGAGGAATAAAACAATTGGCCCTCTGCAGGATGCGCAACAAGCCATTAAAGTAGTCAGGGAAAATGCAGCCAAATGGGGAATTGCTCCAAATAAGATTGGAATCATGGGCTTTTCGGCCGGCGGACATCTGGCTTCAACTGAAGCAACCCATTATAAGAAGGCACTCATTGAAAACAATCATCATACAAGCCTTCGTCCCGATTTTCAAATTTTGGCTTACCCGGTCATAAGCATGGAGGATAGTTTGACACACTTCGGTTCGAGGATCATGCTACTGGGTAAGAATCCCACCCAGGCTACGATTGACGAATTCTCAAACGAATTGCATGTCAATGAAAATACTCCACCGGCATATATAACCCATGCAGGCGACGATACCTTAGTTGACGTGGACAACAGCATCATCTATTTCGAGAAATTGAGACATCTCCACGTTCCTGCGGAATTGCATATTTACCAAAAAGGCGGCCATGGCTTTATTTTCAGACAGGAAGGTTGGATGGTCCCTCTATTTCAATGGATGAAGGATTCGAACTTAATTGATGATTAATAAGCCGCCATCGCATTCACTAAAAGCACCAATAAAAGAAGCAAAAGGGGCGGTCGCTCCCTTCAATTGCGTCGGCAATTTTAACGTTCAAACACTTTTAAAATACAACGTTAACTACTTGATGCTCCTTACCGCTTTTTCTGAAATGCACCTGATAACAACCGATTAAATAATAACGAACATAAAATAAGCTAAATAAACATCATGAAAATAAAACTATTCGCAGTTGTTGGATTACTTCTGTTCAGTATGAACGCTTTTTCACAGGATCCTAATTTCTATATTTTTTTGTGTTTCGGGCAATCGAACATGGAAGGCCATGCCAAATTTGAACCTCAGGACACCACGGTAGACAGTAGGTTCCAGGTTTTGGAAGCCGTAAATTGTCCAAAGCTGGGAAGAGAAATGGGCCATTGGTATACAGCTGTTCCTCCTTTGTGCCGATGCAATACGGGCTTAACTCCTGCAGACTATTTCGGTCGGACTTTGGTTGCCCATCTTCCGAAAAATATTAAAGTCGGCGTAATCAATGTTGCTGTCGGAGGCTGTAAAATCGAACTTTTCGAAAAAAACCACTACAAGGCATATATCAAAACAGCGCCGGACTGGATGATCAATATGATCAACCAATACGACGGAAATCCTTACGCCCGTCTTGTAGAAATGGCTAAAATCGCTCAGAAATCGGGGGTAGTTAAGGGAATACTCCTGCACCAGGGAGAGTCAAACACCGGAGACAAGGAATGGCCCAATAAAGTAAAAGGGATTTACGATAACCTAATCACAGATCTAAACCTGAATGCCAAATCGGTTCCCCTTTTGGCCGGTGAGCTAGTGAGCAAAGGAGAAGGTGGCGCTTGCGCAAGTATGAACGCCATTATCGACAAGCTCCCCGAAACGATTCCGAACTCATATATCATTTCGTCCGATGGATGTCCGGGCATATCTGACCACTTGCATTTTACCGCCGAAGGGTACCGGATTTTAGGAAAACGCTACGGAGAGAAGATGCTTTCGATATTGGGCTATAACGTCAATAATAAAAAATAGCTAAACGTTGTACATCGCGAAGTGCGAAAACTGGTTAAAGTGATAAAAACATTGGAATGAAGAATTTTTCAAAAATCATATCTATAATATTACTGTCCTTATTGATAACGCCTTTTGCAGGACATGCTCAAAACCCAATCATTCAGACCATTTATACAGCCGATCCGGCACCAATGGTCTATAACGATACAGTATACTTATATACGGGGCATGACGAAGATGGCTCCAACTGGTTCACCATGAAGAACTGGCATGTTTATTCCACCACCGACATGGTTAACTGGACAGACCATGGTTCACCATTGTCACTCAAAACGTTCAAATGGGCTAAAAAGGATGCCTGGGCAGGACAGTGTATCGAACGAAATGGTAAATTTTATTGGTATGTACCCATGAATCAGGCCAATGGTAAAGGCATGGCTATTGGCGTTGCTGTATCCGACAGGCCAACAGGCCCCTTTGTTGATGCACTTGGCAAACTGCTTGTGACCACCGGCTGGGGAGATATTGATCCTACCGTGTATATCGACGATGATGGACAAGCCTATCTGTACTGGGGAAATCCGCAGCTTTACTATGTCAAGCTCAATAAAGACATGATTTCGTATGACAAGAATGTGGGAATTGTGAAAGTTCCGCTCACTGCAAAGAGTTTTAAACTCAGGATTATCAACGCTGAAAAAACTTTTAAGTGGGCTAAATCAATTAATGGGCTGGCATCGCATACCGTTAAAAACACTTCCGGCAACAAGTACTATTGGTATGTAAGCGCAATCGATAAGCGAACAAATAAAAAAGTTATTGGCGTGGCCGTCGGTGATAAAGCCATCGGCCCGTTCACGGATGTCCTTGGTAAACCCTTGATTTCGGAACATTGCGGTAAAGGGAACATTAACCCGACAGTTGTCTTTAACGACGCCAAACAACCCTATTTAACCTGGGGAAATTCAAAGCTTTGGTATGTAAAGCTTAACAGTGATATGAGTTCGTACGATCAAAAGGTCGGTATCAGGCCAATTCCCTCGGACAAAAAAGATTGGTTTGTTTCCAAAATAAAAAGAACAGTAAACAGCACCGGCAAACGATTTACGACCTATGAGGAAGGACCATGGTTCTACAAACGAAATGGCTTGTATTATCTGATATATCCGGCCGGTGGCGTACCTGAACATTTGGCCTACTCTACCAGTACAGGCCCGACCGGGCCATGGGTATACCAGGATACAATTATGCCGGTCATTGGCAAAGGTGGTGCTTTCACCAATCATCCCGGAATTATTGACTATAAAGGGAAATCGTTCCTCTTTTATCATGATGGAGCCTTACCCGGTGGCGGTGGTTTCGACCGTTCTGTTTGTGTTGAAGAATTTAAATACAATCCGGATGGCACCATTCCGAGAATTGCCGCGACAAAAGCGGGAGTCGTGAAAGGAGTTGCCAACCTGAATCCGTATATCCGCCAGCAAGCCGAAACAATCGCATGGGAAGAAGGTGTAGAAACAGCTTCAGACAGTATTACCGGCATTTATGTAACCGATATCGACAATGGTGACTATATTAAAGTACGCAGTGTCGATTTTGGCAAGGGAGCCGGGTCGTTCGAAGCCAGCGTCGCATCTGCTTCCACAGGAGGCAAAATTGAAATTCACCTCGATAGTGTAACCGGTGCCCTATTGGGTGCATGCCCTGTCAAAAACACCGGCGGATGGCAACACTGGGATATTCAATCCTGTGGTGTAAAAAATGTGAAAGGAGTACATGATCTATTTTTTGTATTCAAAGGTGCTCAAGGCAATTTATTCAACTTCGACTGGTGGCAACTACATTCACACAACGCCCGATAACTTTAAAAATAAAAACAGCTTAATCGACAACAATGAAAATTTCATCCCGAATACTTACGACATTGTCAGCCTTGCTGACAATCACTTTTACCGCTACGGCACAGAACCCCATTATCCAAACCAAATATACCGCCGACCCGGCTCCCATGGTCTATAACGACACCGTATTCCTTTATACAACTCATGATGAAGACGATGCGACCGGTTTCAAGATGCTCAACTGGTTGCTCTATACCTCTACGGATATGGTAAACTGGACCGACCACGGAATTGTAGCCTCATTGAAGAATTTTAGCTGGGCCAGGCAGGATAATGGTGCCTGGGCTCCGCAATGTGTAGCGCGGAACGGAAAGTTCTACCTCTATTGCCCGATGCACGGCGGTGGAATTGGTGTTTTGGTTTCCGACAGTCCGTACGGCCCCTTTAAAGATCCGCTGGGAACGAGGTTGATCAACGATGACCACATCTGGAATGATATTGATCCGACCGTTTTGATTGACGACGATGGACAGGCTTATTTATATTGGGGAAACCCTGATCTTTACTACGTGAAACTAAATAAAGATATGATTTCCTACTCCGGCGAAATCGTCAAGGTAGCATCCAAGCCTCAAAATTATCAGGAAGGTCCGTGGGTTTGGAAGCGAAGCGGACATTACTACCTGGCCTACGCCTCCACCTGTTGTCCGGAAGCCATTGGCTATGCAATGAGTGATTCGCCCACAGGTCCCTGGGAATATAAAGGGATGATCATGGACGTGACACCGAAGTCCCGGGGAAACCATCCCGGAATTATTGACTACAAAGGAAATTCGTATTGTTTCGGCCTGAATTATGATCTACTCAAAGAGACCACCCAAAAACATTTCGAGCGTCGTTCCGTGTCGGTCGATCAAATGACCTACAACGATGACGGGACCATCCAAAAACTACCGTATTGGTCAGCAACAGGTCCCAAAAGATTAGGAACGGTAGATCCGTATCAAAGAGTGGAAGCCGAAACCATTGCCTGGAGTCACGGTCTGAAAACAAGGCAGAACAGCAAGGTGGGAGTTTACGTAACAGACGTCGATAGTGGCGATTACATTAAGGTACAGGGTGTCGATTTTCAAAAAGGCGCTAAGTCATTCGAAGCCGGCGTCGCGTCTGCTTCCAAAGGAGGTAAAATTGAAATTCATCTTGATAGTGAAACCGGTACGTTATTGGGTGTGTGTCCTGTCAAAGATACCGGCGGATGGCAGGAATGGTCGCTCCAATCCTGCAAGGTGAAAAAAGTAAAGGGGGTTCATGATCTCTTCTTTGTTTTCAAAGGTGCTCAAGACAATTTATTCAACTTCGACTGGTGGAAGTTCAAGGCACAATAAACTGAATTAAAAATTGATAAAATGAAGTTATTACGCACTGGCATATTGATGTCCCTGGTTCTTGCTATGAGCATGACTGCCAAAGGACAATCCTATCAGAAAACAGATACCGGGATCCAAACGGTGGTTGACTCTGTAGGGATTGAAATCCAGTTTTATTCTCCTTCAACGGTACGGATATTAAAATGGCCGGCAGGAACAACCTTTACAAAAAAAAGCCTTTCGGTTATTGAAAAGCCACAAAAAACAGATTTTCGGGTCAGGCAGTCAGGTGGCAACCTCTTACTTAAAAGTAAGAAGCTCCAGATCAGTCTGAATTTATCCAGCGGACAGGTTGAATTTTCTACTTCATCAGGGAAACCGCTGCTAAAGGAAGAAAAGTCGGGCGTTAAATTCACCAACTACAACGATGCCGGGGAAAAAACATACAATGTATACCAGGCATTTGTTCTGGATAAGAACGAAGACATTTATGGGCTGGGGCAGCAGCAGCAAGGAAGACTGGTTCAGCGAAACCTGAAACTACACATGATACAGGGAAATACTGACGATTATGTCCCCTTTTTCGTGTCGGACAAAGGCTATGGAATGTTTTGGGATAACTACTCTCCAACCACCTTTTCTGACAACCAGGAAAGGACATTCTTCAAATCAGACGTAGGTAATTGTGTTGACTACTATTTTATGTACGGCAATAGTCCCGACGGAGCAATCGCACGTATGCGTGACCTGACCGGGCAAGCTCCTATGTTCCCTTTGTGGACATTTGGCTATTGGCAAAGTAAGGAACGGTACAAAAGCCAGGACGAACTGATTGGAGTAGTCAGGAAATACCGTGAGTTAGGCGTCCCGTTGGATGGAATTATACAGGACTGGCAGTATTGGGGCAACAATTACCTGTGGAATGCCATGGAGTTCCTGAATACGGAGTACTACAATCCACAAAAAATGGTGGATGATGTGCACAGTATGAACGCACACATGATTATCTCCATTTGGTCGTCGTTTGGCCCAATGACCAAACCTTACCGGGATTTAAACAAAATAGGTGCACTTTTAAGCTTTAAAACCTGGCCTGAATCGGGCGTTCAAAAGTGGCCGCCCAATATGGACTATCCGTCAGGCGTCAGAGTTTATGATGCATATAATCCCAAAGCACGCGACATTTACTGGAAGTATTCGAACAAAGGTATTTTCTCTCTGGGAATCGACGGATGGTGGATGGATTCCACCGAACCGGATCACCTGGAATTCAAACCTTCCGACCTGGATGAAAAAACCTATTTGGGCCCGTTCCGTAAAGTTCGGAATGCCTATCCATTGATGACAGTCGGCGGGGTTTATAAGCACCAGCGCGCTGTCACTTCTGCCAAACGCGTGTTCATCCTTACCCGGTCGGCATTTGCCGGTCAGCAGCGTTATGCTGCCAATACCTGGTCAGGCGATGTTAGCTCGTCATGGCAATCATTGCGCAATCAAATTCCTGCCGGGCTGAACTTCTCCTTAAGTGGTATTCCTTACTGGAATTGCGATATCGGCGGTTTCTTTGCCGGTGCCTATAACCGAAGCTGGAATGGCAGTAAGGGAGCAAAAAATCCATTATTCCAGGAGCTCTACGTTCGATGGCTGCAGTTTGGAGCATTCACACCAATGATGCGTTCGCACGGAACCGATATTCCCAGGGAAATTTATCAATTTGGGAAAAAGGGAGAGCCTGTTTACGATGCAATAGCAAAAGCCATAAATCTGCGTTATTCCCTTCTGCCTTATATATACGCTGATGCGTGGCAGGTCACACACAACCAGTCGACTATGATGCGGGCCCTGATGATGGATTTTAACGATCCAAAAGTCAGGAATATGAATAATGAGTACATGTTTGGGAAATCAATATTGGTAGCCCCGATTGTCCATGCCCAATACACACCCGAAACGATAGTCAAAACGGATCCAAACTCCAGGTGGAACAAGAATAATAATACGGAAAATAAGCCCAAAGCGACTGCCATTGATTTTACTCAGTCAAAATCGAAAAAGGTTTATTTACCTGCCGGAACTGTATGGTATGACTTCTGGACAAATGAGAAGCACAAAGGCGGTCAGGAAATTAATCAGAAAACAGAGATTGACGAGATTCCTTTGTACATCAAAGCCGGAAGCATCATCCCATTCGGGCCCAAAATACAGTATGCTACCCAGAAAAAATGGGACGATCTGGAAATACGTGTTTATCCCGGCGCTAATGGTCAATTCACCTTATATGAAGATGAAAACGACAATTATGATTATGAAAAAGGAATTTATTCGACCATTACCTTCAACTGGAATAATGCACGAAAAATTTTAACCATCAACAGCCGGAAAGGGACTTTCCCGGGAATGCTCGGGCAACGAAAATTTCGAATCATTCTGGTTTCGCCCAACAACGGTGCCGGCAAAACCGTGACCTATACCGGAAAGAAATTATCGGTAAAACTTTAGTCTGCCCGATCTGGGAACGTAACGGTTACCGATATCGGGGGATTAGGTAGCGTTCGAAGAACGAAATAAATCATCCCACGACAGGAAAAATCAGAATAAATGCTCATCCGTTGTTCAGGAGCCGCACTCCCGGAACAACGGATGAGTTAAACGTGCATTGGAAACAGGTTCCGGTTATTCTTTTCGTCACATTTTATCTCGTAGTGATCAGGAATATCCATACTGCCATAGCCTTAAGCACACCATATATCCCAATTTTAAAACAGCGTATCTAAAATTAAAAACGCAACAGAGACTCAATTATTAACTTTAAGTCCAAATGAACCTAATTAAAGCAATCGTGAAAAAATACTTGATTTTAGTTGTTTGCCTCTGGGCATCAACGACCGTCCGGGCACAACAGTATCCCTTTCAAAATCCTCAATTAACTTCCAAAGAAAGAGCTGAAGATTTAATTTCAAGATTAACCCTCGACGAGAAGGTGACGCTGATGTGTGACCAGTCAGATCCGGTACCCCGATTAGGGATCAAACGGTTCAACTGGTGGAGCGAAGCGTTACACGGATATGCCAACAATGATAATGTTACGGTTTTTCCTGAACCAATCGGTATGGCTGCTTCCTTCGACGATGCGTTGCTGTATAAAATTTACAACGCCGTTTCAGACGAAGCCCGTGCCAAATACAACCAATGGATCAAGGCGGGAAATGAAAATAAGCGCTTTCTCAGCCTTTCGGTGTGGACGCCAAATGTAAATATCTTCCGTGACCCTCGTTGGGGACGTGGTCAGGAAACGTATGGCGAAGACCCCTACCTGACTTCGCGGATGGGCATACAGGTGGTCAGAGGATTACAGGGTCCGGAGAATGCTAAATACCGTAAATTACTGGCTTGTGCCAAACACTTTGCTGTTCATTCAGGTCCGGAATGGAGCCGCCACGAACTCAACCTGAATAGTGTTAGTCCGCGGGAGCTATACGAAACCTATCTGCCGGCATTTAAAGCACTGGTACAAAAAGCAGACGTGCGGCAGGTAATGTGCGCTTATCAGCGTCTGGATGACGAACCGTGCTGTGGAAGCACCCGCTTGTTACAACGGATTCTTCGTGATGACTGGGGATATAAATATTTGGTTGTATCAGACTGTGGTGCCATCACCGATTTTTTTACGTCACACAAAGTTTCTTCCGACGCAGTTCACGCGGCATCAAAGGCCGTATTAGCCGGGACCGATGTGGAATGTGTCTGGCAAAATTATCCTTTTAAGAAATTGACAGATGCAGTTGAGAGAGGTTTGATCAGGGAAGAAGACATCAACAAAAGTTTGATGCGTGTGCTGGAAGGACGGTTCGACCTGGGAGAAATGGATCCCGATTCAATCGTTCCCTGGGCACAAATCCCGCCATCGGTTTTGAATGAAAAAGAACATCAGGAGCTTGCCCTTGAGATGGCACGTGAAACCATGACGCTGCTTCAAAATAAAAATCATGTCCTACCACTGTCAAAATCGGGAAAGAAAATAGCCGTGATTGGACCCAATGCCGACGACAAACCAATGTTGTGGGGCAATTACAACGGTACACCCGTACGCACCATCTCAATTCTGGACGGGATAAAAACAAAACTTCCGGCTGGAAAGATTCTATATGATAAGGGGTGTGACCTGGTCGAAGATAAAGTAACCCAAAGTTATTTCGCTCAATGTTCGTTTGACGGCAAACCCGGATTTAAAGCAACCTATTGGAATAATCCCGACCGCAAAGGAGATGCTGTCATCACGCAGCAGATTGTCAATCCGATAAAGATGACAACTGCCGGGCAACACGAATTTGCATCGGGTGTGAAACTGGAAGGTTTTTCGGCTATCTATCAAACCGAATTTGTACCCAAAACTACCGAGGAAATCGTGTTTAAAGGAGGCGCAACCGGGCATTTTGAATTATTGGTTAATGGAAAATCCCTGAAAAAATATGATAACTGGAGAACACTTTCATCAAGAGTCCCTTTTAAGGTTGAAGCTGGTAAAAAATATTCTATTGAAATTCGCTACGCACAGCTGAATAACTGGCAGGCAAACATCGAATTCAATTTTGGAAAAGAAGTGGACGTGGATTATACCGACCTGATTAAGAAACTGAAAGGCATTGATGAGGTGGTCTTTGTTGGTGGTCTTTCCGGTAAGTTGGAAGGCGAAGAAATGCCGGTTTCGTATCCCGGATTCAAAGGAGGTGACCGCACCAATATAGATCTTCCGGCCGTACAGCGCAATTGTTTAAAAGCGTTGAAAGAAGCAGGTAAGCAGGTGATTTTTGTGAATTGCTCGGGTTCTGCTATCGCTTTAACTCCTGAAACTGAAAGTTGCGATGCTATTTTGCAGGCATGGTATGGCGGTGAATCGGGCGGACAAGCAGTTGCAGACGTGCTTTTTGGCGATTACAATCCATCGGGGAAACTACCGATCACATTCTATAAAAGTTCCGATCAGCTCAAAGATTTTGAAGACTATTCGATGCAGGGCCGCACGTATCGTTACATGAACGATGCCCTGTTCCCATTCGGTTATGGATTGAGCTACACAACATTTGATATTGGTACAGCCAAACTTGATAAGACAAAGATTAATCGGGACGAATCTATTCGAATGACGATCCCGGTGACCAACACAGGTGAAAGAGACGGTACTGAAATCGTGCAGGTGTATGTACATAAGGTCAATGACATTGATGGCCCCATAAAAACACTGAAGGGGTTTAAACGAGTCCGTGTTACTACTGGCAAAACAGAGCAGGCAACCATTATGCTTCCACCTTCATCGTTCGAATTCTATGATTGGAATACACGTCGAATGAAGGTAACCTCTGGTGAATATGAAGTATTTTACGGAACCAGTTCGGATTCAAACGATTTAAAAAAGACCAACATTACCGTCCTATAATCGTGAAATATCAGTTTAACGAATCATAACCATAACGACAAAACAATGAAAACTCATCTGACAATTCTTGCATTCCTACTTACATTATCTGGCTCACTGTGCGTAGCACAAACCGACCAGTCAGCGATCAAAGAAGATTTCAAGCCCTCAAGTCTCAATCAACCGGGGAAAAAATATCCGATGGTTAATTCACAAGGCTATGCCCGGTTTCGCATTGAGGCTCCGCAAGCTCAAAGTGTTGTAGTAAGTCTGGGCCTTGGCGGAACCAAAGGCGGAACTCCCCTTGCAAAAGCTGAAGATGGTTCCTGGATGGGGACCACTGCCGGACCAATGGACGAAGGTTTTCACTATTACCATGTAACAATTGATGGCGGTGTTTTCAACGACCCCGGAGCATGTAATTTTTATGGTTCAACCCGTTGGGAAAGTGGCATCGAGATACCAGCTCATGATCAGGATTTTTACGCACTGAAAGATGTGCCTCACGGGAATGTTCAGCAAATTCTTTTTCCTTCAAAAAGTACCAATTCGGTTCGGAGAGCATTTGTCTACACTCCTCCCAGTTACGATAAAAATGTGAATCAACGGTATCCGGTTTTGTACCTGCAACACGGCTGGGGCGAGGACGAAACAGCATGGTTCAATCAGGGGCACGCTAATTTGATTATGGACAACCTGATTGCTGAAGGTAAAATCAAGCCTTTCATCATTGTAACGACTTATGGAATGACCAACGAAATCAAGTTCGGGGGACTCCGAAACTTTGATATCAAACCATTCCAGACAGTTTTGACTGAGGAGTTGATCCCTTACGTTGATACGCATTTCAGGACAAAAGCCGACCAGGCTCATCGGGCAATGGCCGGACTCTCGATGGGTGGCATGGAAACACACATGATCACGCTGAACAAGCCTGAAGTGTTTTCCTATTATGCCCTGCTGAGTGGCGGTTTATACAAGCCGGAGGAAATCAAAGACAAATCAAAGGTTAAACTCATCTTTATAAGTTGTGGTAGCAAAGAGCGTCCGGACGGTGTAAAGAATGCGGTTACTGCACTTAAAGAGGCTGGATTCAATGCTGTTTCTTACGTGTTGGAAGGTACGGCACACGAATTTCTGACATGGCGGCGCAGCCTACATGAATTGGCGCCACTGCTTTTCACGAAATAAGAGATAACCTGAAGTCGCGATGAAACGAAAATCAATATTTTTTGCACTGGCAGCTACCTTTTTAAGTGTAATTTGCTTTGCACAAACCAATCAAACGGTTGTCGAAAATTTCAAACCGTCAACAGTCAATCAACCGGGGAAGCAATATCCGATGGTTAATTCCGAGGGACGGGTACGGGTTCAACTGTCGGCACCCGAGGCACACAAAGTTCAGCTTGATATTGGCGGTGTGAAGTACGATCTGGTAAAGAACGACAAAGGTGTCTGGACCGGCGAGTCGGCTCCTCAGGATCCCGGATTTCATTATTACCAACTTACCGTCGACGGCGCTTCGGTTCCTGATCCGGGCACCCTATACTTTTATGGAGCCGGCCGTTGGGGAAGCGGAATCGAAATTCCAGCGGAGGATCAGGACTTCTATGCCTTAAAAGATGTTCCTCACGGTTTGGTGAGCGAAAATCTTTATTTCTCGAAAATCACCGGAACATGGAGACGTTGCTTTGTGTACACTCCGGCAGGCTATCAGAAAGATACAGAAACCCGTTATCCGGTGCTCTACCTTCAACATGGAAGCTTTGAAGATGAGACAGGCTGGTCGGCGCAGGGAAGGGCAAACCTGATTTTGGATAACCTGATTGCAGCCAAAAAAGCGGTGCCCATGATCATCGTCATGGACAATGGCTATGCTTATAAACCTCAGGATAACTCTGAAACAAATGCTGGCACTCACCCACCTTCCGTTTTTGAAGAAGTAATGATCAACGAAATCATTCCGATGATTGATTCCCGGTACCGAACGATTGCTGACCGCGAGCACCGCGCTATTGCCGGTTTATCGATGGGAGCCAATCAAACGATGCGGATTATCATGAACAACCTGGATAAGTTTGCTTACTACGGTGGTTTTAGCGGGACTTCCAATTACCCAAGCTCCGATGAAATTGATCCGGCTACTTTTCTGAACGAAAAATTCAACGATGGGAATGCGATTAACAGGCAAATAAAAGTGTTTTGGCTGGGCTTGGGGACCAAAGAACCCAAACCCTTTCCTGCCTCAGTCGGCGCATTTCGAAATATGCTTGAAAAGCAAGGCATAAAATACCATTTCTACCAATCGCAGGGTACTTCACACGAATGGCTTACCTGGCGCAGAGATCTCAATAATTTTGCACCATTATTATTCAAATAAAGACCAAGATACCAATGAAACGAATAACTTTTTTTCTTGTATCAGTCATGATTCTTACGTGGGGATGCAACACCTCTCTTCCCCCTGGGCAAGTTAGAGTGGAACAGGGAGTTTTGCAGGGAACAGTCACCGATAGTCTGACGATTTTCAAGGGGATTCCCTTTGCAGCACCTCCTGTGGGCGACTTGCGCTGGAAAGCACCTCAACCCGCTGCAAAATGGAAAGGTGTGAGAGAGGCAACTAAATTTGCCCCGGCCCCAATGCAGGGAGGAAATCCACCTTCGGGTAAAAGCGAAGATTGTCTGTATTTGAACGTATGGACTCCGGCCAAATCAGCCAACGACAAGATTCCGGTACTCGTTTGGATTTATGGTGGAGGCTTTAGCTTTGGCTCCACGTCAGAACCTGGATATGACGGAGCGAAACTGGCAAAAAAAGGTGTCGTGCTGGTAAGCATAGCCTATCGGGTCGGTCAACTTGGATTTTTGGCTCATCCCGAATTGAGTGCTGAAAGTCCAAATCACGTTTCAGGAAATTATGGTTTACTCGACCAGATAGCCGGATTAAAATGGATTAAGAAAAATATTGCCGCATTCGGTGGCGACCCAAACAGGGTGACCATTTTCGGTGAGTCTGCAGGCGGAATTTCCGTGAGCATGCTGTGTGCCTCACCGTTAGCCAAAGGATTGTTCGAAGGAGCAATTTCGGAAAGCGGCGGATCATTTGGCCCAACACGACCGACAACGTATCCCGGCGAAAACATGAAAACGCTCAAACAAGCGGAAGCAGATGGCGAAGCTTACATGCATAAACTTGGTGCTTCGTCCATTGCCGAACTTCGTAAGATGGATGCAGAAAAATTTATCCCTTCAGGATGGGCAATGGCCGGAGGCTGGCCAATTGTAGATGGTTATGTCATTCCCGGCGACCAGCACAATCTGTACGAAGAAGGAAAATATAACGATGTTCCGGTTCTAATCGGCTACAACTCCGATGAAGGTGCAAGTTTTTCTCATTACAAGACTCCGGAAGATTACATTGCAGATGTAAAAAAACGTTATGGCAAATTTGCAGATGTATTAATCAAAGCCTATCCGGCCGGAACAAATACAGTACCGAAAACAGCACGCGACCTGATGCGTGATGCCGCATTTGGATGGCAGACCTGGAGTTGGGCTCGGCTTCAATCGAAAACCGGTAAATCAAAAGTTTTCTATTATTACTTCGACCAGCACCCCGACTACCCCAAAGATTCTCCATGGGCGGGGCATGGTTCGCCGCATGGGCAGGAAGTGGCCTATGTATTCAATCATATCGATCCAAATAGCCCGCATACCTCTGCGACAGATGTGAAAATCTCAGATGCCATGGCAACCTATTGGACCAACTTTGCCAAATACGGTGATCCAAACGGTGAAGGACTGCCCCAATGGCCTGCTTTTAGCAATGCCAACCCGGAAGTGATGTATTTCAGTCAGACACCGCATGTGGGGCCTGTGCCCAGTGCAGAATCTTTACAGGTTTTGGATGACTATTTCAAATGGAGAAGAACACCGGAAGGTGAAGCCTGGGCGAAATAGATGGCGGTTGCACTAATTTATACAGCCAGGTCCGGCATTTAGCAATCATGAAAAACCCACTCCTAAGGATAAGAATCGTGGGATATTGAATCATCCGTCAAAGATCGAAATCCCCCTCTTCAATCTTTGACGGATGAAGAAAAGCAATGGTTTCGGGCCCACCCATGATATTGGGCAGGGGACGTACAGCATCTGTGCAACCAATCGGAATCAACCAACCGGACAGAGAAACGCTCCTGTCGGAAAATTCGGGGGAACATGACAATGTCACCAACGAACAAATTTATGGATAAACGATGAAACGAAAACTCCTCTTGCTGATTTGCCTGATACCTTCGATTGCATTCGGAAAGGTATATAAAACATATACGCTGCAGAATGACCGCCTTTCCATACAACTCGATAAGGGAGTGCTGGATATTATTCCGTTATCAGATTATGCTATCAGAATCCGGTTTGAGAAAGACTCGATGAAAGAAAAGCGGGAACTCATCCTTATCAATAAACTTCCCGTTCCAAAGTTCAGGTTTTCGGAAAGTGATTCAAATCTTCGGTTAAGTACCAAAGCGGTAAGCGTAATATTTGACAAGGCAAGCGGAGCAATCAGGTTTACCGATAAAAACGGAAAAGTATTTCTGAGCGAAACTCCGGGGAGTCGGAAACTAAAGTCCAATACCATAATGGGTGAGCCATGTTTTGTTGCTGAACAAAGTTTCGATTTGCCCAAAAACGAATACTTGTTTGGTTTGGGACAATTCCAGGATGGACATCTCAACTTGCGGAATGTCAGTCGAAAGTTGATACAGGTCAATTCACAAATATCCATTCCCTTTCTTTATTCGAGCAGAGGATACGGAATTCTCTGGCATCAGTACGGACTGACGTATTTCAATCCGGCCGATAATAAGGTACCATTGACAAAGAAAAATGAAGCAACAGGAGGTAATCAGGAAGTAGATGTAACAACAACTTCGGGAACACAGAAAATTTCGCGGCAGCAATCGCTCTATTCCGGACAGTTTACTGTTCCGGCAAACGGGAAATATACCCTAATGCTCGACCTTGGGAAAATGGATAGTCGCTATTTTTTAACCGTAGACGATTCCATCTGCATTGATGAGTCGAATCTATGGCTTCCCCCGGCAATCAGCGCAATCATTCCGCTGAAAGCCGGGAAACATCAGGTGAAAGTGATCTGCAAGTCGTCCAATACTCCAACATTATCGTGGAAACCGGTAAACGATGAAACAACATTCCGTTCGCCCAATGCAAAATCGTTGGACTACGTAGTCTTCTACGGGAAAAATGCCGACGAAGTTGTCCGGCGCTACCGCAATTTATCGGGAAATGTTCCCATGCTTCCCCTCTGGGCTTACGGCTTCTGGCAGTGCCGGGAACGTTATTCGTCGAGTAAGCAGCTGGTTGAAACCGTTCAGAAGTTTCGAAAAAAAAAGTTGCCCATGGACGTGATTGTTCAGGATTGGCAGTATTGGGGCAAAAATGGCTGGGGAGTTCCCATCCTGGACAAAACAAATTATCCGAATCCTTCCGGGTTTATCAAAGAACTACACGAACTAAATGCTCATTTCTGCATTTCTATCTGGTCAAATCCCGATAAGAATTCAGAACTGGGAGAAAAGTACGTAGCCCAAAAACTATTCATTCCTGGCACGAAATGGTTGGACTATTTCAATCCCGAAACCAGGGAAGCATACTGGAATACGCTCAAAACAAATTTATTTGACCACGGAGTCGATTCATGGTGGATGGATGCAACGGAGCCCGAAAACGATGCGTTGGCGGGTACGCATACCTGGTTTGGATTGGGTGATTTTTACCGGCTTACCTATCCACTGTTCGTAAGCCAGGCAGTATATGAAGGACAACGCCATACAACATCCGCCAAAAGAGTTTGCATTTTAACCCGTTCGGCTTTTGCCGGTCAGCAACGCTACGGGACCATCAACTGGTCGGGAGATATTGGCGGCACGTGGGATTCTTTTAGAAGACAAATTGTGGCGGGTCTCGACTATTCACTGACAGGAATGCCGTACTGGACGACCGATATTGGAGGATTTTTCCGTACAGGTAATGCTCAATATACCGATAAAAAATACCATGAATTGCTCATCCGCTGGTACCAGTGGGGAGCTTTTAACCCGATTTTCCGTATTCATGGCTACCAGTCAGAAACCGAAGCCTGGAAGTACGGTCAACGAGTTGAGGATGATATGCATAAAATGCTTGAACTACGCTATCGGCTAATGCCTTACATCTACTCCAACGCATGGCAAATTACCCATAATGGTTCAACCATGATGCGGCCTTTGGTGATGGATTTCAATGGAGATACTACCGCTATGCAACAGCAGGTGGAATACATGTTTGGCAGGGCATTCCTCGTAGCTCCCGTGACCCAATCCGGTATGCACGATTGGCCAGTCTATTTGCCCCGGGGAACTTCCTGGTACAATTTCTGGACCGGACGACAATTAGCCGGCGGAAAGACAATCCATGCAGCCGCTCCGTTGGACCAAATTCCGTTGTTCGTCAGAGCCGGTTCCATTGTTCCAATGGGAAAATTCCAGCAGTATACCGGACAAAAATCTGCTGATACAATTGAGGTACGCATCTACAAAGGCGCCGATGGCCGGTTCACTCTATACGAAGACGAAGGAGATAGTTACGACTACGAAAAAGGCAGCTACACATTGATTCCATTCACATGGAACGACCAACGGCAAACGCTTACCATTGGAAAGCGCCGGGGAGATTATCCGGGATGCCTGATGGAACGCTACTTCAACCTCGTATTGGTGAGTACATCGAAAGGCATCGGTACAGGTATTGAGAAAACTCCGAAAAGGGTGAAATATACCGGAAAAAGAATTGAAATAAAGATGAACTAAATCAAAATATTGTTCGAGATGAAAAGACAGATAAAAACGTACATCCTGATTTTAATTGCGATGATGGCAGTTGAAAGCGGGCGAGCACAGAATCCTATCATCACCAAATTGTTTACAGCCGATCCGGCTCCGATGGTTTACCATGATACGGTTTTCCTGTATACCGGACACGATACCGCATCTGTAACGGCAACCAATTATCACATGCCCGACTGGCATGTTTTCTCGTCTACAGATATGGTTCACTGGAAAGATTATGGCGCCTGCTTATCGCCGAAAAACTTTTCCTGGGCTACAGGAGATGCCTACGCTGCACAATGTATCTATCGCAATGGCAAATTCTATTGGTATGTGGCGACTTTTCACAAAAAGGACAAAAACAGTAACGGAGGGGCAGCTATTGGCGTAGCTGTTTCCGACAGGCCGACCGGCCCGTTTAAGGATGCGATTGGGAAAGCGCTCATTACGAACGAAATGACAACCGACATGAAATATGGCTGGGATGATATCGACCCAACGGTATTTATCGACGACGATGGGCAGGCTTATCTATTCTGGGGAAATGGGAGTTGCAAGTGGATTAAACTCAAAGATAATATGATTGAAGCTGACGGTCCCATCCATACGTTTAAGCCCAAACACTACATCGAAGGCCCCTGGGTTTATAAGCGAAAAGGCTTGTACTATTTGGTTTATGCCGGTGCCGGAACCAAACCGGAGATGATTGAGTACTGCACGGCGAAAAGTCCGGAAGGGCCGTGGACCTACCGGGGAATCATCGAAGGAAATGTCGAAAACAGCTTCACAACCCATCCCGGCATCATCGACTATCACGGCAAGACCTACTTCTTTTATCACAACGGGGCACTTCCGACGGGAGGAAGTTACCGACGTTCGATATGTGTCGACTATATGTATTACAATCCGGACGGAACGATAAAGAAAGTGATACAGACAAAGAAAGGGGTAAAACCTGTAAAATAAATTCGTCATCAATCCATTACCAAAACTGGTTTTTAAGTAAGTCAAAATACGTTACCATGAAAAAATTAAGTTTCATTTTCATAATCATCCTGCTTACTGGTTTTTCGCTAAAAACATTGGCTCAGGAAAAATCAGCGCATAACCCCATCCTATATGCCGATGTTCCGGACGAGTCAATGATTCGGGTGGGTGATACCTATTACATGAGTAGCACGACGATGCACATGAGTCCGGGAGTGCCGATCATGAAATCGAAAGACCTTGTCAACTGGCAAATGGTGAGTTATGCTTACGATACGCTGGCCAATGTGGATGCACTGAACCTGGTGAATGGAAAAAGTTCATACGGAAGGGGTTCCTGGGCCAGCAGCCTGCGTTACCACAACGGAACGTACTACGTTTCCACCTTCTCTCAAACCACCGGGAAGACCTACATCTATTCAACAAAGGACATAGAAAAAGGTCCGTGGAAGGAATCTTCCTTCCGACCCAGCTTCCACGATAACTCGTTGTTTTTTGATGATGATGGCCGCATTTACATGATTTACGGTGCCGGAAAACTTCACCTGGTTGAATTGAAAAAGGACCTTTCAGGTGTGAAAGAAGGCTCGGATCGGGTGCTCATCGAGAATGCAAGCGCACCTGCCGGTTCGAACATCATGCTTGGTGCCGAGGGTTCCCAGCTGTTCAAAGTGAATGGTAAATACTACTTGTTTAATATTACCTGGCCGCGCGGTGGAATGCGTACGGTCGTTATTCACCGGGCCGAGAAAATTACGGGGCCTTATGAGGGGAAACTGGGATTGCAGGACAAAGGAGTAGCTCAGGGTGGCCTGATTGATACACCGGATGGAAGATGGTTTGCCTATCTGTTCCAGGATCATGGCTCCGTTGGACGTATTCCGTATCTGGTTCCCGTAAAATGGGAAAATGGCTGGCCGGTGTTGGGCGTCGACGGTAAAGTGCCCGATGTCCTGCCGGGATTGCCGCCCAATAAAAGCTTAATTCCGGGAATTGTTAACTCCGATGATTTTAGCCGGAGCAAAGGTGAAGCTGCGTTGCCCTTGGTTTGGCAATGGAACCATAACCCCGACAATAAATTATGGTCGGTAACCCAACGAAAAGGTTACCTGCGCCTGACTACCGGCCGTGTTGATACCAGTTTCCTAATGGCCCGAAATACCCTGACTCAACGCACGATCGGACCGGTATGCTCCGGGGCTACATCTATTGATGTGTCGAACATGAAAGAAGGCGATTTTGCCGGGCTTGCTCTTTTGCAGAAAAAATACGGACTGGTAGGAGTGAAATGCAAGAAAGGCGGAAAATCGATAGTGATGGTAAGTGCCGAATCAGGAGAGCCGATCGAAATGGCATCCATCCCGTTGAACCGGAAAGTGGTCTACCTGAAAGCGGAGTGCGATTTCAGAAACCGTACCGACAAAGCGCATTTTTTCTATAGCCTCGATGGCAAATCGTGGAAATCAATCGGAGCACAACTTCAAATGCAATACACCATTCCGCAGTTCATGGGGTACCGGTTCGGCCTGTTCAACTATGCCACCCGGAATTCCGGCGGGTATGTCGATTTTGATTATTTCCACATCAGGGAACAGATTTCCGCCAAAAATTAATCCAGTATAAACCAATTGATAAATCTAAACGATGAAAATCATGCCCGGAACGAACGAAACCCGAACAGAGCGATCGCACGCTCAAAGCATGAAAAGAGACATTCTCAAAAAAGCAGCAATCGCGGTCTTTTCGCTGGCCTGTTTCCTGTGGGTGTCCAATGAACTTTTTGCCCAGGAATTAAAGCTGAATAAACAGGGATATTTTGAAGAAACAGGCGTCAATGTACTGGTGTTCAGCAGCCAGTACAACGGGATGTTTTTTGACGAAAAGACGGCTGGGATTGAGCTGATCCATCACGGGGTAAGAACGGCAACAGGAGGCGCGGTACGGTTACAGAATACACCTGAACAGTGGGATTTAGTCCCCCGAATGATCGATCGAAAGGTTGACGCTAAAGACAACAGCATCGAAGTGACCATGCGCTATGACCAATTCGATTTCGACTCGAGAGTCAAAGTTACGGGCAAAGGAAAAGGTGTAATGATCAGTGTCTTCCTTGATAAACCACTCCCTGAGAAGTTGATAGGCAATGCGGGCTTCCATATGGAGTTTCTCCCGGCGTCCTATTTTGGCAAGAGTTATATGATGGATGGAAAACCGGGGGATTTCCCGTTGTACCCTTCGGGTTCAACGAAAACCGAGCCCATCAGTAAAAAAATCCCGCAGTTTGCCGGCCATTCAACATTTGATGATCGGGGCAGGAATGAATTTATTGTTCCCGCCCCGTTGGCGACCGGAAAGACCATCGTGCTCGCCCCCGAAGATCCCGAACGCATGGTTAAAATTCAGGCACAGGATGCTGACCTGATGTTGTTTGACGGACGAAACCTGGCCCAAAACGGATGGTTTACTGTTGAAAGCAAGCTTCCCGCCCACAAAACCGGTAAAGTTCTGACATGGTATATGGAACCTCATTCCGTTGCGAACTGGAAAAGAAAGCCGGTAATCGCATTCTCGCAAGTCGGTTACCAACCGAACCAGGAGAAGGTTGCCGTGATTGAACTGGACAAACACGATATGCCATTGAAAACAGCCTCCCTTTACCAGGTCACTCCGGACGGGCAATACGTTGAAAAACTGAAAGCCGACGTAACCGATTGGGGGCGCTACACGCGCTATAACTACCTGAAGTTCGATTTCAGTTCGGTGAAGGATCCGGGGGTTTATTTCATCCGGTACGGCAATCAGAAAACAAATACATTTTCCATCGCCTCCAATGTCTATCACGATATTTGGCACCCGACGCTGGATGTTTGGTTTCCGGTACAGATGGATCACATGGAAGTGAACGAAGCCTACCGGGTGTGGCATGGCGTACCGTATTTAGATGATTGCCTGCAGGCGCCTACGAATCATGTGCACTTTGACGGATACCGGATGGGCGATACGACCGATACAAAATACAAACCGCTCGAGCGTATCCCGGGTATGGCCATTGGAGGTTGGTTCGATGCCGGCGATTTTGACATCCAAACCGGTTCGCATTGTCATGCCGTGTTAAGCCTGGTGGATGCCTGGGAAAGGTTTAAGCCGGAGCGCGACGAAACCTATGTTGACCGCACAACCCGTTACGTTGACATTCACCGCCCTGATGGAAAGGCTGACATCCTGCAGCAGATTGAGCAAGGAACGCTGAATATGGTGGCCCAGGTGAAAAACATTGGTCACCCGGTACGGGGAATCGTTGTGCCCCACCTCCACCAGTACCATCATTTGGGAGATGCCTCCACCGAAACCGATAACCTTCCCTACAATCCGGAGCTGAAACCGTATCAGTCAGACGGAAAATCAAGCGGGACACTGGACGACCGTTGGGCATTCACCACCCGGAACCCATTCCTCGATTATTACACGGCAGCAGCCCTGGCAGCAGCCAACCGGGCTTTGAAAGGGTACAACGACACCCTGGCTGATCAATGTCTGTTTTATGCCAAACAGTTGTGGAACGAGGATGAAAACCGCTTACAAAAGGACACTTCCCGGCTTGCCCGGTTCGCAGGGAGCATGAAGCTATCCGCAGCGCTCCAGCTGTACATTACAACGAAGGAGCCGGGTTATGCGAAAGAATTCAAAGATGCGATCTGGCCGGTACTCGACCGGTCAGTTTCAATGGGATTGACAGCAGCCCTGCAGGCCTATCCATACATGGACAAAACGTACCAGGAGAAGCTGCGGGATTATGTGATTCGGTACAAGAAGGAGTGCGATAGCCTGAGCGTGGAGAATCCGTATGGTGTGCCACTGGCCAAAGGCGGATGGGGCGGAAATGGCCGCATCATCAACTGGGCAACAACAAACTACTATGCCCATCAACTTTTCCCTGATATCATCAGTCCCGAGTATGTTTACAAAGGGTTGAACTATATTTTCGGTTGTCACCCCTATTCCAACATCTCCTTTGTTTCGTCTGTGGGCACAGTTTCAAAAAAGATCACCTACGGGAATAACCGTGCTGACTTCAGCTTCATTGCCGGTGGAGTCGTTCCGGGGATCTTGTTCCTGAAACCTGACTTTCCGGAAAACAAAGAAGACTGGCCTTTCTTCTGGGGTGAAAATGAAGTAACAGTAGGTATTTGTGCCGACTACATTTTGCTTTCAACGGCACTGAATGATATGATCAGCCGGCAGGAATAACAATGGCTTAAATGGCAAGGAGATCAAGCATTCAATCAAAATACGATAAAATACGCTTTAGATGATAAAAAACTGGATTTTAGTCTTCGCCTTCATTGTCCTGGTATTAGGTCGGACTAACGCCGAAGAGAAGCAAGTGAGCAGTCCTGACGGGAATTTAACGGTGGCTGTTTCCATAAAAAACGGGAACCCTGTTTATAGCGTGATGCTAAACGGGAAGGACTTCCTGGGCGAATCGCCCCTTGGCTTAAGAACAAATGTGGGTGATTTCACCAGTGGGTTGAAGTTAGAAACGGACGTTCGGCGACGGCTCATTGACGAGCATTATGAGCTGCCCAACATCAAACAACGAAAGGTTCACTATCAGGCCAACGAAGGAGTGTTCTCTTTTGCAAAAGATGGGAAGCCTGCGTTCGATGTCGTTTTTCGGGTGAGCAATCACGATGTTGCCTTCAGGTACAACATCTATCCGCAGGGTAAACGACTTGCCTGTGTGGTTGATAAAGAAGCCACGGGTTTTGTTTTCCCCAAAGGTACAACCACCTTCCTTTGCCCGCAAAGCAAGCCGATGGGAGGATTTGCCCGTACTTCGCCGAGTTATGAAACTACGTACACTGCCGATGCCCCAACAGGGAAAAACGGTTGGGGAGAAGGGTATACATTTCCCTGCCTGTTCAAAATCAATCACAACGGTTGGGTTTTGATCTCTGAAACCGGGGTAGACAGTCGTTATTGTGCCAGCAGGCTCATCGGACACGACCAGGGATTGTATACCATTGGATTTCCCCAGAAAGGTGAAAACAACGGGAACGGAACGGTAGCTCCGGGGATCCCGTTGCCGGGCCAAACACCGTGGAGAACAATCACGGTTGGTGAAACCCTGGCTCCGATTGTCGAAACCACCATTCCGTTCGATGTGGTCGAACCGAAATATGAAGCATCGCAAAAGTATCACTATGGCAAAGGAAGCTGGAGCTGGATCATCGGGATGGACGGAAGTACCGTGTTCCCGGAACAGAAGCGTTACATCGATTTCAGCGCAGCCATGGGATATCAATCGGTCCTTGTCGATGCCCTGTGGGACACGCAGATCGGTCGCGATTCCATTGCTGAATTAGCGAGGTACGCCGCAGGTAAAAAGGTCAGTCTGTTTTTGTGGTACAACTCCAACGGTTATTGGAACGATGCGCCACAAAGTCCCCGCGGGATCATGGACAACGCGACGTCCCGCCGGAAAGAAATGGCCTGGATGAAAAGCATCGGCATTCGCGGCATTAAGGTCGACTTTTTTGGCGGCGACAAACAGGTGACCATGAAATTGTATGAAGATATCCTGACGGATGCGAATGATTATGGGTTAATGGTGATCTTTCACGGCTGCACGATTCCCCGGGGATGGGAACGCATGTTTCCAAACTATGCCTCGAGCGAGGCGGTGCGGGCCAGCGAAAACCTTCATTTTTCCCAAAGAAGTTGCGATGACGAGGCATTCAATGCATGCCTTCACCCCTTTATTCGCAACACCATTGGCAGCATGGATTTCGGAGGAAGTACATTGAATAAATACTACAATTCAACTAATAGTCCCAACAGGGGAACCCATCGCGTCACATCGGATGTTTTTGAGCTGGCAACGGCCGTATTGTTTCAAAGCGGTGTGCAACACTTCGCCCTGGCCCCCAACAATCTGACGGACGCCCCGAAATGGGCGATTGATTTTATGAAAGAAGTACCGACGCAATGGGATGAGGTTCGGTTTATCGACGGCTATCCCGGGAAATATGTATTACTGGCCCGTCGCCACGGAGATAAATGGTACATCGCTGGAGTAAATGCCGAAAAAGAAACGGTCAAGCTAAAGGCCAAACTACCGATGATCCCGGCGGGCGATGAAATCAGGCTCTACTCGGACGATGCTCAGTTGAATGGAAAAGTGACGTCGGTTAAGATGAAAAAGAACCAACAAATCGAGCTGACCATTCCGGGCAATGGCGGTGTATTAATTGTGAATTAGACTGAAACGAGTAGAAACGGGCATTCAGATTAGACGTTTTACCTCCCAATCGAGCAATCGCATACGACGGAGGGGTAAGGGAATAAAATGCCATCAAACGACAGAACGTCATTTGCCCTGTTCTTTCGTGCAACAGGGAATATCGATTTTGAATGGAAACAAGAGCTGTAACAATGTCTACAAAACGGAAATTTATATTAAACATACTGTTCATTTGGCTACTACCGCTGCATGCAACAATTGCCCAAACAGTCACGATTGATCTGGCAAAAACGCACCAGGTCATCAGGGGGTTTGGAGGCATGAATCATACGGTATGGATCGGCGACCTAAACCCTGATAACCGGGAAAAAGCATTTGGCAATAACCCCGGTGAAATGGGACTCACGATTCTTCGCATTCATGTTGATCCCGATCCTAACAAGTTTGCGCTCGAACTGCCGACGGCAAAATTTGCCATTCAAAAAGGGGCCATTGTTTTTGCGACTCCCTGGAATGCCCCCAATGATTTACTCGATCCCAATACGAGTCCCGGCCACGTTGATCCGGCAAAATACGGGCAATTGGCCGACCATTTAAATGCGTTCAATACGTTCATGGATACCAACGGGGCTCCGCTCTACGCCATTTCGGTTCAGAATGAACCGGATTATGGTGAATGGACCCGGTGGACCGCTTCAGAAATGGTTGACTTTATTGCCGGATATGGTCAGAACATTGACAATAAACTAATTGCGCCGGAATCGTTTCAATTCCGGCGCTCCTTCACCGATCCCATTTTAAACGACACCAATGCAGTGAAAAACCTTGATATTGTAGGCGGGCACATCTACGGAGGTGGATTGGCCGACTATCCGCTTGCCCGCGAAAAAGGGAAAGAGGTTTGGATGACGGAGCATCTGTTGGGCAACCGTCAAAATGAAACGAATGACTGGAACCTCGCGCTGACCTTTGGAAAAGAAATCAGCGATTGTATGAAAGCAAACTTCAATACTTATGTTTATTGGTACATCCGACGTTTCTTCGGATTGATCACCGAGGACGGGAATATCAGCGATAAAGGCTATGTCATTTCCCAATTCAGCAAGTTCGTTCGTCCGGGGGCACTCAGAGTCGACGTTGATGACAGCCAGGCAAACCTGGTGGATGTCACGGCCTTCAAAACAGATACTTCGTTTGTGGCGGTAGTGATCAACCGAAACGCTCACAGTGTCAATCTGGATTTCAATCTGATGAACGGCAATGTAGGAACACTGACGCAGTTTACATCGTCAGCCTCTCAAAAGGTGACGAATGACGGCCAATTGGTGGTTTCCGGGAATTCGTTCTCCGCTACGGTTGCAGCGTACAGTGTCACCACCTTTACGACAGATTCCGCACCGGGAGGCAAATATGGAAACATACCTCCGGTAGCTTCAGCGGGTAGGGATACCACCGTTACGGATAGCCTGGGGAATGGCTATGTTGATTTTGCCCTGCAGGGCGCCGGGAGCACTGATTCCGACGGCCATATCATCAACTATTCGTGGTCGGAAAACGAAAAGCAAATTGCCTGGGAAGCCAATCCAAACCTTACACTGAATGTCGGCGATCATACATTGCTTCTTACCGTCACTGATGACGACGGTGCCATTGCTACCGACACGGTGAAAGTATCGGTAAAAAGCTTGAATACCGGAAATGTGTGGCTGGAGGCTGAATGTACCGAAGTAGGTTCCAATTGGGACGTCCATGCAGATTCGAGCTGCTCCAATGGAAAATACCTGATGGTCAAACCGGGCATTGAAGCCAAGAATGCACCGGCTTCTGACAACAACAACATTTTGGTGTACCCCTTTTCTGTCCCCGAAGATGGCCGCTACAAAGTCTGGGGACGGGTTCTGGCTCCCTCAGCCGACGACGACTCGTTTTGGATCCGCATCGATGACGGGGACTGGGTGAACTGGAATGGCATTCAAGGGGGAAAAACGTGGAGATGGGACGATGTTCATGATCAATCGAACGACAATACCGTGTTTTATAGCCTGAATGCAGGAGAGCACACGTTGCGCGTTTTCTATCGGGAAGACGGCACCGGCATCGATAAGTTTTACATCACCGATACCGGCCAACAGCCGACAGGAATGGGTGAAGACGCCACGAACTGTGAAACAAGCACGAACGTTGACCGCTTTACAAAATCAGACCAGGCAATCAGGCTGTACCCCAATCCGGTTCGGTCGATTGTACATGTTGAATCTGCCAGCCCGTTCCGTACACTTAAGATGTTCAATCTCAACGGTGGGACCATTTGGAATAAGCGGTATCCCCCCGCAACCGTTTCTGCTGAAATTGACCTGAATGTTGATAACGGTATTTACCTGCTGCAAGTGGCAGGGAATGAACATTCATCGGTCGTCAAGTTTATTGTTAACAAATAATCGAACTAAAAAAACCACAAAATGCTGAGAAGTAACATTTTAATTGCAACCATCGTGTTGCTGACACTGTTCGTTCAGAATCAAGCAACTGCCCAGAATCCCATCGTTCGGGACCAGTTTTCTGCGGATCCTTCGGCCCGGGTGTTTAACGGAAAAGTGTATGTGTTCCCGTCGCACGATATTCCGACGCCCCCCGGGAAAGGGTTGAGAGAAAAATGGTTCTGCATGGAAGACTATCATGTGTTTTCATCCTCCAACCTGACTGATTGGACGGATCATGGTATCGTCGTGAGCCAATACAATGTCCCCTGGGTCGACTCAACGTCCTACAGCATGTGGGCGCCCGATTGCATCGAACGAAACGGGAAGTATTACTTCTATTTCCCGGCCAACACTAAAACGGTCGGCCCAAACGGCAGAAAGAACTTCGGAATAGGCGTGGCTATAGCCGACAAACCGGAAGGCCCGTATGCTCCGCAGGCAAAGCCAATCGGAGGGGTCCATGGAATTGATCCGAACGTATTTATCGATAAAGACGGGCAAGCCTATCTCTACTGGGCCATGGGAAATATTTATGTGGCCAAACTGAAAGACAACATGCTGGAACTGGCCTCAGAACCTCAAAAGATTGAAAACCTTCCTCAAAAAGGATTGAAAGAGGGCCCTTATTTATTCGAACGAAAGGGAATTTACTACCTGACTTATCCGCATGTAGACCATAAAATTGAACGGTTGGAATACGCCATTGGTGATAATCCTATGGGACCGTTCAAAGTGACCGGTGTCGTCATGGATGAATCGCCAATGCATTGCTGGACCAACCATCAATCAATGATTCAATATAAGAATCAGTGGTATCTTTTCTATCATCAGGATGCCTTGTCGCCCAACTTCGACAAGAACAGGTCAGTTTGTATTGACAGCCTGTTCTTCAATCCTGACGGAACCATACAAAAAGTAACACCAACGTTACGCGGAGTGGGAACAACCCCGGCAACCCGGGAAATCCAGATTGACCGGTACAGTCACATCAGCGGAAAGGGCGTATCCGTTGCGTTCCTCGATTCGCTCGATACCTTTAAAGGCTGGAAGACCCTGCTCGATACCCAGGGCGCCTGGGTCCGGTACAATGCCGTCGACTTCGGGAATAAAAAACTCAAGTCCGTTCAGGTGAGAGCCCTGTCCCAACAGGGAGGAAAAATACAGATCCGGTTGGACCAACCTGACGGCCCTCTGTTGTCTGAAGTAAAAATCCCCAAAGGGAACCGATGGGCCACTACCGATGTGCCCCTTTCGAACTATCAAAAAGGAATTCACAACCTGGTTGTTGTACAACAATCCAGCTCACCGGTCGAAATTGACTGGGTTCAATTTAAGCGGTAAGAAAAAAACTAAATCAATAAAACATCCGTCATGAAAAAAGCACTCACACTTTTGGGCCTCGCACTTCCACTTTTCCTGAGCGCCCAAACAGCTAAGATTAGAATCGATGTTGACCGGACTATCGGAACGATTGATCCGAACATCTACGGTGTATTTATGGAGCCTATCCACTTTAACGGAGCAAGGATGGGATTACCCGATACGGTAAGCTTCAATACCCTTTACGGGAATTTGTACGATCCCTCCTCTCCTCTTGCCGATAAAGACGGTTTTCGGAAGGATTACATCGACGCCGCGAAAGAACTTAAGATAACAAACATGCGCTGGCCTGGCGGGAACTACGTGATGGCCTATAACTGGGAAGACGGTATCGGGCCGAAAAGCCAGCGCCCCGTTCGCGTGAATATGGCATGGGGCGGAACCGATAACAACCACGTAGGAACCGACGAATGGGTGGAGTTAAATAAGTCCATCGGAAGCGACAACGTTGTGTGTGTCAACCTCGGCCTTGGCGACATCCAAAACGCATGCCATTGGCTGGAATACTGTAACTACCCGAAGGGTACCTACTATTCTGATTTACGCATCAAATACGGGCATAAAGAACCTTACAACATCAAGATTTGGGACCTTGGTAACGAAGTAGACGGCGCTCCGTGGGAACTGGGCCACAAAACGGCCGATGATTACGTTAAAACAGCAAGGGAAGCCGCCAAGGCAATGAAGTCCATCGACCATTCCATCCGGTTTGTTGCTTCCGGCTCGTCGTACTACGAAAGTACCGGCAAATGGATCGACTGGAACCGGAAGGTACTGGAAGGTCTTGGCGATATGATTAATTACCTGTCCATTCACCGTTACTGGGAAAAGTCGCCCGACTATTACACCTACATGGGGCAAAGTGCAATGGATTTTGACGAAAAGATTCGCATAACCGCCGATGAGATTCAAACTGCCAAAACAAAGAAAGACTTTACCAATCCGATCTATCTTTCAGTAGATGAATATGGTGCGTTCGGGAGTAATTTCCGGTCGGTACTGTCCGTGGCACAATGCCTGAATTCCTTTGTTCGTCACGCCGATGTGGTGAAGATGGCCAACTTTACCATGTTTACCTCACTGCTGGGAAGCGACCGCGAAAAAGGAACCTACAAAACGCCGCTGTTCTACATTTTCAAGGCATTTTCCAACAATTGCCTGGGCAATTCGGTCGATACCTATGTGGCCTGCGATACCTTCAATACCGAAAAATACAAAGGCATTCCGTATCTCGACGTTACTTCGGTCTACTCTCCGGCGACCAAAACCCTTTACATCAACGTGGTTAACCGGAACAAGGACAAGGCAATTACCGCCGACATACTGCCCACCTCCAGCGAAATGACAGGGAAAGCAGTGGCCGGCATCATCGACAGTCAGTCGCTCGAGACACCGTTCTCGTTCGATAAACAATCACAATATATTCCGGTAACGAAGGAAATCAAAACAAACAAAACCGGGTTGACCTACTCATTTCTTCCCCATTCGTTTACCCAGATAAAAGTGGAAATTAAAAAATAATAACAGTGAAGAGAATCCTTTTATTCTGGCTCGTGATGGGGTGTGTAGCCGGTGCCTACGCTCAGAATGACTCACTTTTGAAGCTTTGGTATTTGCACCCTGCCAAACAATGGGTCGAAGCTTTGCCTGTCGGGAATGGCCGCCTTGGAGCCATGGTCTTTGGCAACCCAAATCACGAAACCATTCAACTGAACGAGAGTTCCGTGTGGGCCGGTCAACCCAACCGGAACGATAACCCTAAGGCCAAAGAGGCGTTACCCGAAGTCCGCAAATTAATTTTTGAAGGAAAATACAAAGAAGCAGAGACGCTGGTTAACCAGGATTTTATCAGCAAAAAGTCTCAGGGCATGCCCTACCAAACGGTAGGAAACCTCCGTCTTTCCTTTCCGGGACACGAAAATTACTCGGACTACTACCGTGAACTCAACATCGACAAAGCCGTGGCGACCAGTCGGTATAACGTGAACGGCGTACATTATACTACGCATGTACTTTCCTCGTATCCCGACCAGGTAATTGTTGCCCGTATTTCGGCCGATAAACCGGGCGCCGTCAGCTTTTCCGCAACAATGGACCGTCCGGGAGCGACGAAAATGCTCAACCTTTCGACGCAGGGGAACGATCAACTCGTGCTGTCGGGTACAACCAGCGACCACGAAACGGTCAAAGGCGCTGTCCGGTTCGTCGCCCGGGTAAAAGTGGTACCCCGGGGCGGTACAGTATCCGCCAACGATACCGTCGTAAATGTTTCCAATGCCAATGCGGCAACCATCTACATCTCCATTGCCACCAATTTTAAAAGCTATAAAGACATCAGTGGCAATGCCGATGCACTGGCAAGTTCCTATCTTCAGCAGGCGCTGAAAAAAAGCTACGAGCAGATTCAGAAAGCCGGCACTGCCGACTACCGGAAATATTTTCAACGGGTAAAACTCTACCTGGGCGTTACGGATTCGGTGAAAAATCCCACCGATGTTCGCCTTGCGCAATTTGCCGGCGATAATGATCCGCAACTGGTCGCTCTGTACTTCCAGTTTGGCCGCTACCTGCTCATCTCTTCTTCGCGACCGGGAGGACAGCCGGCGAACCTGCAGGGAATATGGAACAACCAGCTTTACCCACCATGGGACAGCAAATACACCATCAACATCAATACCGAAATGAACTACTGGCCGTCGGAAGTCACAAACCTGACGGAGATGAACGAGCCCTTGATTCAGATGGTCCGCGAACTTTCGCAAACCGGAATAAAAACCGCTGAAGATATGTACGGAGCCGGTGGTTGGACAGCCCATCATAATACCGATATCTGGCGCATTACCGGCCCCATAGACGGAGCCAACTGGGGAATGTGGCCCATGGGCGGCGTATGGCTTTCACAGCATCTGTTCTACAAATACGCCTTCGGTGGCGATAAAGAATACCTGAAGTCCATCTACCCGGTAGTGAAAGGAGCGGCAAAGTTTCTGCTCGATTTCATGGTGGAAGAGCCGGAACATCACTGGCTGGTTGTTTGTCCCTCCATTTCGCCGGAGCATATTCCGCCGGGACACAACACTTCTTTAACTGCCGGCGCTACTATGGATAATCAACTGGCATTCGATCTGTTTACCAAAACCATCATGGCCGCAAAAATCCTGCATACCGACGATGCCTTTGTTGCCCGGCTTCAGGATGCGATCAAACGTCTTCCTCCTATGCAAATCGGGCGCTGGGGGCAGTTACAGGAGTGGTTGCACGACTGGGATAGTCCGAATGATCATCACCGCCATGTATCGCATTTGTACGGCTTATACCCGTCGAATCAAATTTCGCCGTACCGTACCCCAAAATTGTTTTCTGCTGCCAGAACATCACTACTGGCTCGAGGCGACAAATCGACCGGATGGTCGATGGGATGGAAAGTAAACCTCTGGGCGCGGCTGCTCGATGGAAACCATGCCTATAAATTAATCACGGACCAGCTTAAACCGGTGAACCATTCGAGAGGAATGGAAGGCGGAGGCACCTACCCCAACCTGTTCGATGCCCATCCCCCTTTCCAGATTGACGGGAACTTCGGCTGTACTTCAGGTATTGCCGAGATGCTGTTACAAAGCCAGGATGGTGCTGTTCAGCTGTTACCGGCGCTTCCAACAGCATGGCAGGAAGGTAGCGTGACAGGGCTCAGGGCCCGCGGCGGTTTCACAGTCGACTTGAAATGGGAAAACGGTGAACTGGTCCGTGCAACCATCCGTTCAACCGAAGGAGGTAATTGCCGCCTGCGCTCATATGTTCCGTTAAAAGGCAAAGGAGTGAAGAAAGCCAAAGGGGACAATTCAAACTTGATTTTCAAAAATCCTGCACAAAAAACACCACTGATCCATACCAGCGTTGAATTGCCTGAAACAGGGGTAAAAAAAGTCTACGAATATGACGTCGCAACTCAAAAAGGGGATGTGCTTGTCGTCCGGAAACGATAATTCGTTAATGGCTGTACCTTTTTGGCCAACTGTTTTTGAATTGCAATAAATCAGTGGATAAACCTTTCTTCTTTTCGCTCCCGGGCATGGACTGTATTTTCAGGCTGCCCGGGAGTTTACCATAGGAACAATCCGGAGGTTATTCAAGAAGCCAATCAGATTCTGAATGAATCACCTGTTTGCTTTGAACGATTCATTGCAGTATCGGACCAGTTTGATAAGATCCGCTTCTTTTTTCGGTTTAAGCCTGTTCTCCTTTGCGTATTTTTCAATATCCGGTTTGAACTGTTTTAGTTTATTCAGTAGTGATTTCTTATTCCCAACCGGTTCCGGTAACTGGTTTTTTGCGGCTATCAGGTATTCGTCATCCTTCCTGATAAATCTGCGCGGTTCGGGGTCCTTGTACCCAATCGCTTTTTCGGCCGGTTTATAGACCACATTGTACTTTTTGTACAGTTGAATCTGCCCGTTAACCAGTAGTTCTAAAATACCTCGTGTTTTTTCGCCATAGTTGAGATAATCGTGGATGATGAAAGAATGTTTTCCAACGCTAAACGTGTAAATGGGCTCAGCATTATCAATTTCCATGATCTGTTTCCTATTATTCAGGAATTCCATTTTATCGGTATAGATGTTATACCGAAGTGGGATATTCTCATAGCGAATACTATCGTTCTTTACGATATCTCCCAGGACAAAATCCTGGTTTAGAAAAGGTGATCCTTCAATGTTGCTGTAATTTGCATTTTCAGCGTTGTTGTTACGGCTACGCTTGTATGTCAGTTGGTCAGAGAGCGAGCCCAGGTCTTTAATCACGATTGTTTGTGAGAACCCCGTCATGCTGCACCCCAAACAGAAAAGGAAAATGATAAGTGCTTTCATAGGTTCGTAATGTTTTACAGGATATAAAAGATAATAAGAGGATTCTGCATTCATTAAAAACAGTGAATATTATAGCAGCTTGTGTTCAACAGGTCTGGCTGGCGTTGAAGCCTTTCGTTAAAGGCACGAGGGATACATTAAAACCCTATCATTCAGCAAATATCAACGCATCACGCGTATCCATGCAATGAACATCATTGCCGGACAGGATGGTTTGAGGAAGCGGTGCCCCGTCGGCTTTTCCGGCAGCAGATATGGCTGCCACACTCCATCTACCGCGTGGATACTCCACGCAGCAGATGGCAGCAGGCCAATTGTCTCAGGGCGTTATACTTCCTGGTGACATATTAAGAACCTAGAACTTAAAATTGAAACTATGCGTCGGCATCCTGAATCCCATGATTAGTGTCGTGACTGCAGATAACGCCAAACCAATACCAACCAAAATGATAAATATCCCGATCCATTTTGTCACCGTTTTGAATGCTTCGAGATGATTGTTTTCAATCAGATTGTCCGGAACCGGTTTGCGTATCAATAGAGACAACAGTGTTTCAAGGTGATCCTTAACCAAAATTCCGATGCTTATCCATAGCCCGGATTTGGCTAAGGAAGCTAAAAATGTAAATACCATAAAGGTTTTCATACGTTGGATTTTTTAATACGTGATTGAGTCATTGTTTTCAGTTGTCTGTTACAGGGTACCATCAACTGTTTTAATCAGTCCTTCATCGGTATATTCCAACTCGATTACCTTCATGCTCCTTAACCATGTTCTTCCACCCGAAGGCACACTATCATGGTAAAACAGATACCATTTATCCTTAAACTCCACGATCGAATGGTGGGTCGTCCAGCCGACAACGGGGGTGAGAATGACTCCCTGGTAAGTAAAGGGACCGTAGGGGTTGTCTCCCACAGCATAACAGAGCTTGTGGGTGTCCCCCGTTGAATACGAGAAGTAGTATTTCCCTTTGTATTTGTGCATCCACGATGCCTCGAAGAACCGGCGTTCGTTATCACCTGCCTTCAGAGACTCTCCGTTTTCGTCAAGTATAACCACAGCTTTCGGCTCTTCAGCAAATTCCAGCATATTGTCATCAAGTTTCACCACCCGCGAAGGTAACGCGGACTGCTTATCATCGGGAAGCTGTCCGCATTCAATGGCTTTATTATCGCGGTAGCGCTGCAATTGTCCGCCCCACAAGCCGCCAAAGTACATGTAATGAGTACCATTGTCGTCACAAAAAACACAGGGGTCAATTGAATAACTCCCTCTGATTGGATTTTCAAGCGGAACGAAAGGTCCTTCAGGTTTCTCACTCACAGCGACGCCGATTCGGAAAATATCAGTCTTGTCCTTCAACGGAAAGTACAAATAATATTTCTCATTCTTAAAAGCGGCATCACAATCCCACAGTTGTCTTCCGGCCCACCGGATGTCTTTCACATCCAGTGCGACGCCATGATCGGTCACTTCCCCATCGATGGCATCCATTGAAAAGACGTGATAGTCACGCATATCAAAATGGTCGCCATTATCATTCTCGGGAATGCCCGCATCGATATCGTGCGAAGGGTAGATATACAGTTTGCCATTAAAAACGTGTACAGCCGGGTCCGCGGTATACATGTGTTCAACCAGGTATCTTGCTTTTTTCATTGCTATATAAGTTTAATCGACTTTCGGATAATTCATCGCCGCATCAATAATTTCTTTTACTACAGGCTTGGGCTGATTATTCCGATCGAATAACAGCGGATAATCGGTGCGACCTCTGACCGGCCAGTTGTTCTTCCACGATTGTCCGTCGTTTACTCCCCAAAGCGTAACCCGTTCGATTACATCCTGATGCTTCAAAAAGAGTTTGAAGAAGTCGAGATAGCGCTGGTTGAATGCCTGGGCTACACTGTCGGGAAGTGCTTCTGCATAAGGATTCAATTTCTTATCATACTTGAAATTGTCAGACACATTCGCGCCTGTATGGAAGTCCGGGTTAGGTAGAACAGAGAGATCCAATTCGGAGATATTTATTTTCACACCCAGACTGGCAAAGGCTTCGAGGCTTTTTTCAAACTCATCAATATCAGGATGTGTTAATCCAATATGCCCTTGCATGCCAATGCCATCAATCCGGACGCCCTCGCTTTGAAGTTCTTTTACCATCCGGATGACTCCTTCTCTTTTTTGCGGATTGGCCATCGAATAATCGTTATAGTATAGTTCGGCATTGGGATCCGCTTCATGGGCAAATTCGAAGGCAAGCTTGATAAAATCGGGACCAATAATTTGGTAAAACTTGCTTTTTCTTAAAGAACCATCATCAAGTACAGCCTCGTTTACGACATCCCAGCCTTTGACCCGGCCTTTGTATCGTCCGACGACGGTTGAAATGTGTTTTTTCATGCGGGCAATCAATACATCCCTTGAGACGTCATTGCCTTGATCATCCACAAAAAACCATCGCGGAGCCTGGGAGTGCCAGATTAATGTATGCCCCACGATAAACATGTGATGCTTTTCTCCAAACTCGACAAACTTGTCGGCCAGTGTAAAATTGAATTGGTTCTCCTCGGGATGTATCAATGCACTTTTCATGCAATTTTCAGCAACAATGGAATTAAATTGCTTTTTTACAACACGGATTGCCTGTGAATCAAGGCCCATTATCTGTCGTGCATTTAAAGCGGTCCCTATGTAAAACTTACCCGTGAAAGCATCTTTCAAGGTAACGGCGTCATTACTATTCTGATTTTTGGAAGTTGAGTGGCAAGCAACAAAAGTCAGCAGTGTAGCCAATACTACTATCCAGTGTCTACCAATTTTAATATACTTTTTTTCCATCATTTAAATTTTAGTTATTTAGTGTTACTAGTTTTTTCTCCGATTAATCAATTCCTGTTCGATTTGAACCTCTTTCTGTTTGTTGATCTCGTAGAAGAACAGGCAAACCACACCGACTAAAAAGGTGATCGTGGGGAAAATACTGACCGACAGTTTGATTCCCAAAATTGTCTGCGACGACTGTTCCGCGGCTCCAACCTGGTATCCGAAAATATCGAGAATACCAGCAACCAGAGATCCTCCGATACTAAGCCCGGCTTTCAGTCCAAAGATCATCGCCGAGAAGATGATGGCAGTGGCGCGTCGGTTATTTTTCCATTCTGAATAGTCAGCTACATCGGCAATCATCGCCCACAACAGTGGAATGGTTAGTCCATAGAAGAATCCGTGCAAGACCTGGCTAACAAACACAAGCGTAACAGATGTGGGAGAATAGAATATGAAAGCGAGCAAGCACATGGCCGAAAGGAACAGACCGAAACCAAACACATCCCGTTTTCCATATTTATCGGCCAATTTTTTCGACAGGGAAATACCAACAATCATGAAAATGATTCCGCTGGCATTAAACAGGCTAAACCCGGAAGTCGCCGGGTCTTTGGGCCACTGAAATCCGACCAGTCCAGCCGATTTCAGAAGGCTGTTAAGTCCGTCGATAAGATGATTAAACCCGATGTTATCGAGAAACGTTGCCAGCGCGGGTTCGCTCAAATAATTTTCAAAGTAGTAGACATACATACCGCTTTTCAACGCAAGCGTGATAAAAACGAAAATAGTCAGTATCAGCATAATGATCCACGGCCGGTTTTTGAATAAATCGCTCAAATCCTCTTTCACGCTCGACTTCTGATCGGGCTTCGGGATAATTCGTTCCTTGGTCGTTAAAAAGGTTATGATAAAGAAAACGACTCCGGTAATCGCAAACAAAGTCATTACATTTTCAAACCCTTTGATTTTGTTCCCGTCGCCCAGGATAAGTACCAGGGGCAGCAACAAAGCCTGAACAATAAACTGTGCGATCATGACCGCTACGAAGCGGAACGATGAAATACTATTTCGTTCGGCCATATCGCCCGTAATAACACCACTAAGCGATGCATAAGGCAGGTTATTGGCAGAATAGATGATAACGAGAAGAATATAAGTAACCAAGGCATAGACCACCTTTCCTCCCGGGCTAAAGTCCGGCGTACTGAAGGCAAGCATCGCAATGACGCCAAAAGGCACCGCAGTCCATAAAATCCATGGACGAAATTTCCCCCAGCGTGTCTCGGTACGATCAGCTATTATCCCCATAATGGGGTTAAAAAAAGCACCTAACATTCCACCTGAAAAGATGATAGCCGAAGCCGTTGCTGCCGGAATTTGATACACGTCGGTATAGAAGAATGCCAAAAAGGTCATCAGCGTTTGAAAGATCAGGTTAGCGGCCAGATCCCCTAAACTATAGCCAATTTTTTCAAGGACAGAAACTTTCTGTGCGGTCGAGTTCATACAGTTTGAATTAATAAATAATGATTTTATTGTTTTACCAGTTTACTCTCCGGTGCTCCCAGAAAGCTTGATTTTAGTCCACCCGTATCAACCATGATTTTCTGAACTACGATGCCTGAATCCAGGACACGAAGATGCAGCCAGTGCAGGCCCGGTTTTTCAACACGAAGTGAAGTCTTCGTTCGGTTTATCCGGTTGAAATGCCAGCCAGCAGGGGGCTCACCTTCTGGCGAAGAGAATGGCCCGACTGTTGCAAAGCATGGCAAGCCATCAGGAACAAACACTCCGACAAAGAGATAATTTTTAAGGAATTATGGGACCTGGACTTCGTAAGCATCAAAAATCTTATATGGTTAAAGGTTAGTCAGTTTGGTTTTTGGGGCCGTAGCTGCAGTATGCACTAATCAGCAAGGAATTTGATTTTCATTGTACTCAAAAATACCTTCATCGGAAGAATCCTTTTTTCAATTTTGAATATTTGATTTCAAATTTCAGCCATAAAACCTTCACCATTGGCTTCCGGATGTTGACCTACGATACCCTGACTGCATAAGTTGAAGGACTCCCTGTCTTTACATTGACGCTCCTTATCAATGGAATAAACGAAGGGTACGCCCGAATGAAAAAAGAAAAGAGAGAGCTCACCCCCAAAAGGCAGCTCTCTCTTTTAACTGTGTATATTAATGATGAAAGTTAGTTTCCGGAAAGTCCGTCAGCAAAAGCACCATAAGCTGGTTTGCGATCGTACGACAGCGTCCACAAACCAATCGGTTCTCCGGTCCTCCAGGAAGAGTCATCGGGACTATCCTTGGGACTCCACACCGTGATACCATAACGCTGTTGTGCAGGAATGATTTCAAAATATTTCTGAACAACATACTTATACATATCAGCCTGTGCCTGATATTCCTCTTCAGTAGCATCGGCCGTTTTAACGCCTCCAAGGCCAATATCCAACTCAGATATTTTTATCAGTTTACCTGTTTTCGCGAGCAGATCAAACATCTGGGCAATCTTAGCCGTATCGGAATTAATAGTTATATGCATCTGAGTGCCAATGCCGTCAACTTTAACACCTTTGCTTTCGATGTATTCGACGTATTGAATCAGTCCTTTACATTTATCAAGATTGTATTCCAGATTATAGTCATTGATAAACAACTTATCGTCAGGATTTCCATATTTACGGGCCAGCTTGAACGCAGTAACGGCATAATCTTTACCGAGGTAATCCTGCCAGTAGAATTGGTCAGCTGCCAGTTCCTTGCCAATACCGGTTTTCAATTGATACGGGTTGCCATCGTCCATCGGTTCGTTGACCACATCCCAGGCTTTTACGTAGCCTTTTGTGGCTCCCATAATGCCGGATATCCATGTTTCCAGTGCCGCATTAAGGGTGTCTCTCTTTTCCTGTGGCGTTTTTTCAATAATCTGTTCACCGCCACCATCCGGATTAACACGGCGAAGGGTTACGTCATCGACATATACCGTTCCTGCAAAATCACCAAAGTCGAATAAGAACCGGTTACGGTCATCTTTCGATACGGTCGTCTCCAGTGTATACTCTTTCCAATCCGGTGAAATCGCAAATGTACCAAAGCCATCGCTTGAATAATCGGATGATGATTGCACCTCGGCGCGAATGGTTCCGGCAGTACTGGACCGGACTTTGAAATTCAGCTGGTAGGTCGAGCCATTCTGCAATGCCGGTGACAGGTCGTAAGCGACCTGGGCGCTCCAAAAATCAGCTACAGTAGGATTGGTGAAAGTATACGCATACCCCGTACCGCCATATCCTTCACCTTCCGCCGAAAGCGCACGTGTGGAGCCATTGCCCCAGCCGCCCCAGCCGTCGGCACCATTCTCAAAATCGCCGCCGACAATCACACTGGGTTCCAGGGTGGGACCACCGCCACCATTTTCGTTGTATTTCTCCAGCTTGATGTTATCAAAATAATAGCTGGTAGCTGTATTCCCAAGGTTAAAGGCAATGGCGCCGGCTCCTATCATATCTTTTGTAACCGTGATCTCCTTGGTATAGGTAGTCCATTCGGTTGTAGAGCTAACTGTGCCAAAAAAGTCCCAAAACAAATATTCGTACGGGGCTGTTTGTGCCTGAGTTGCAAAGGAGGCGGGGACATCGGAACGAACATCCATTGTCAGTCTGTACTTCTCTCCTTCCTGCACTTGCGGAGAAAATGTGAAAAAGAACTGACTTTCCCAATCGTTGGCGCGAACCTCTGAATTGGTAATTTTCAATGCCCGGCCGGTTCCATTTGCTCCTTCTCCGTTCGCTGTAAAACTCATTACGGCGTTCGAATTTCCCATGTAGTTCGATGCATCATCGGTTTCGAAGTCGTTACTGGAAATTACATCCCAGGTGGGTCCACCCGTGCCGGGGATAACAATCGGAGCAATTGCACTATTGAGGTATTTCGCATTTTGATTGGCATGCCAACACAATGTATGCCCATAAATGGTAACGCCGGCGCTTTTTGCCGTAGCTACAAAATCGTCGACTTTTGCCAGATTCAGGGTTCCATCATCCTGAACGATGGCTCCATGCTTCATGCCGTAACCAGCGGTCATCTCATCGAAATTGGAGGTAATCAGGCTATATTCTACTCCCGTTTTATTGAACGCATCAATCGACACACCGGCTCCCAGCTTGAAGTTTGGGTCCGCTGTCCGGTCAACATAGCTTTTCAACACATCATAATCGTTCAGATATTCCAACTTCGCAATGCTTTCCGGCTTCTTAACCGAATAGTCAAGCATGCCTTTATCTGCACAAGATGCCAACATGAGCAATGCCGTTACAGCTATGTAAAATTTATGTAAATGTTTCATAGTCATCTAATTTTAAACGATTAGTTAGCTTTATATGAAGGGGAAAATGTTTCCATTTCAACACCCCGGTCGCGAACAACAAGCGTATCTTTGGTTGCATATGACTTCCCTGACATATCGATGGTATAATCGAGATAAATCACATTGCGATCCTTATCTCCCCAGCTATTCTTATCGCCGTTCTTAACAAACGAGCCACTTCCGCTGGCAGTGAATCCGGTTGTCTCAGTAGAAACCGTACAGTTATTGTTGTCATCGAAGGTAAGCAGCAATGTACACGTTTCATTGGTGTTACTGGCATTGACAACGGTAACGGGGTATTTAACAGTATGCAACGATGCTGTTTTCATCGTCACAACCTGATCATTCTCAACATAGTCGGCGTGACGAACAACGGTTGTCGTTTCGCCTCCCTGCGTGATCTGATCCACTCCGCGTCGCAGATAGATGGCTTCCCATGGGTTGATAAATTTCACACAATAGAGTACGAAATCTTTCGGTTGAACATCCCAATCGGAAAGATTGCCCCTTAAAGCGCCATCCACTTTGGGAACACCCGAGAGAATGGAATCGGCATTCTGAACACCGGTCATACGTAAAGGAATAACATAGGTATTTTCCAGTGACTTGGAATCAGCAAAGAATGCGTCTTTCAATTGAATTTGTACACCTCCCTGAAGCGATTGCTTGAGTTGTATCTGATTTGCTCCCAACTGATAATAATCAGAGGGCATTGCCTGTATGGGAGAAGCAAAGTCACCATCGAAAAACAAGTTTGTGCACAGATTATTGTCAACACTAACATCGATGCTGATGTCTTTACTGTTTGAGTAGACACCTCCCATGGTCGCATAAATCTCGCATTTATGCTCGTTATCCAGGGTATTGTCGAAGATATCGTCACCCAGGACAATCGTACGTACCGGATACTGGTATGCAAAATATACAGTGGTGTAGTTGTAATCCGGAAATATCGCTTCCTGATTATGACACGAGGTCATGAATAACGCAAATAATCCGGCGAACAATATTGTTATAAAATTAAACCGTTTCATATTTTCGAATATTTTTCATTTAAATAATCAAGAAGTTACCAACCGGCATTCTGTTCCAGGTTACTCCATTTCTGAATTTCGCCGTAAGGGATCGGACCGTAGTACATATAATCCTTGTAATCTCGCCCCTCAACATCGATGGGTTTATATATCAACGTTCCATTCGAATTGTCAATTTGGATTCCTGTTGCGGTTTCGTTCAGGTTTGGCACTTTCCAGCGGCGCAGGTCCCAGAAACGATGGTTTTCGAAACAGAGCTCCAAACGTCGCTCGTTTCGAATCAACTCTCTCATTTTGTCCTGATCGCCTTTCACCGACTCAAGATAAGCATCGTTATTAGCCGTACCGACCCCAGCACGTGCACGAATTGCTTTTACAACGTCATACGCTGAAAAAGTGTGGCTTCCTGTCCCAGTGGGTCCCCAGGCTTCGTTAGCGGCTTCGGCATAATCCAGGAAAATTTCCGTATAGCGGATACGCGCTGTATAATGCTTCTGTTCGGTGTTATACTGCGGATCCGGATTACAATCATAACGAAGTAACTTACGCAGGTAATAACCGGTACGGGTAGACAAGCCATTTTCCCGGTTAATTGCATCGTTGTTGTCACCGTACGTTCCGGTTACAATAACATCATTGTTTGGCCCCTGTGTGCTTTCATTGAAAACAACATAATTCGACAAACGAGGATCCCTGTTTGCGTAAGGATTAGCCGGATCGTAATTACTGGACTGATCCGAAATAGGATAACCATTTTCCATCGGGAACGCATTCACCAGGTTCTGTGTTGGATTGATACGACCGCTTCCATACAACGAGGGAGGGAAATTATCTGTTTCCAGGGTATTACTTTGACCGACATCGCTTCTCCAGATGATTTCAGCCGGAGTGACTCCTGAAGCCAGTGCTTCAATCTCACTGATGTTGGCATACCAGGTATCGCCGTTCGGATCCATTCCACCAACATCACCGATCCGGTCAAGAACAGTGGCGGCATAGTTTGCTGCATCTTCCCAGGTCACGTTTGTTCCCGCACTGTATGCCGGGCTGGCAGCCAATAACGCTACCTGAGCGCGCACTGCTTCGACAATACGTCCGGTAATTCGGCCTCTCATAAGATTTCCATTGACCCGGTTATAGTCACTTGCATTGGTTACTCCCAGGTCTTTGTATTTTTGCGGAACCTGGTCATCAGCTACGTTTCCGTAGTCTAAGGGAAGAAGCTCGATCGCTTTTTTTGCATCGGCGAAAATCTGGTCAACACACTCCTGGAAGGTATTCCTGTTTTGATTAAAATCAGACGTGGCGTCTTCAGGCTGGGTCACAATCGGGAATCCCAGCAACCGCCCATCTTCTGTCCAACCTCCATGGGCCAACAACAAATAATACATCTGTACAGCGCGCAACCCATAAGCTTCACCTTTCAACCTGTCGTTATACATGGTCCGGACCACTTCATCTTTACTCCATTCCACCTGATCGGCATTGGAGAGAAACAAGTTCAGATATTGAATTGCATTTCTACGATCCTGCCACTGCGACATAGGATTATTGGCAGCCGTCCACGAGCCGGTGGCCATCATCAGATAATTGTTGCTGTTATCGTTTGAGACTGCATCGTCTGTCGCGACATCGCTATTAGGCGTCGATGAATACGGAAGGAGAATGTATGCATTCGCCAATACACCTTGTGCATAAGTCGGCTCTTTATACATCGCATCCAGTCCCCGGATATTTTCAATTGCCGGATCGAAGAGGTCATCGCAAGAGCTCAGGAAGAGTACAAGAACCAAAAATATAATTGAACTTTTCATAACTTCATTCTATTTTTTACTTATTCATTAGAATACGGCTTTAACGCCCATATTGTAGAATCGTGTCCGAGGAGCACTTGTCACACTCATCTCCAACACCTTACGCTCCTTAGAGACTGTCAATAAATTAGCACCACTCAGATAGATTGAGATATCCTTGAAGAGGGAATTCTGCAACCGCTCCTTGGGCAAATCATACGTAATCTGAACTTTGGCCAGGTCAAAACGATTGTTTTTGTATAACCAGAAGTCAGATGTACGGAAGTTATTGCTCCCACTTTCAGTTGTCAGCCTTGGGTATTTGGCAGTAGTCTTTGTCGCTTCTGTCCAACGATCAAGAACGACTTCTGAATATTTGCGGTCGCCGTACACCCAATAATAAGAATTGTTCTTCAATGCATTACCTCCGTAACCGCCGGTTCCAAGGGCAAACAATGTTATATTCTTCCATTTGGCTGTCAGGTTCACACCCATTGTAAAGGGAGCACCGTACCATCCGCCACGTCCCAGGTAAACAACGTCTTTGTCGTCAATCACGTTATCCCCGTTCTGATCGATGTATTTAATATCGCCGGGCTTTACTGTACCACCAAACTTTTGTTCCGGTGCATTATCGATCTCATCCTGGCTTTGGAACAGGCCGGCACTGCGCAATCCCCAAATACCATCAATGGGCTGTCCCTGACGATTCTGGTAGGCGAATTCATTGTTCTCATCACGCCGGGTAGCTTTCGTGTTGTAGTAAGTACCGGCTACTCCGAGCGTAAAGTCAACCTGACCAATTCGCTTGTTGAAGTTAACATTGAAATCGAAGCCGATTCGCTCATCATTATTATAGTTCACGTAAGGAATGAATGAAGCTTCGGGATAATAGGTAGAAAAGTAGTTTGGGAAGATAGTGGTTGGTTCGATAATCAGCCCTTCTGTTGAATTGACAAAGAAAGAAGCATCTGCAGTAATCAGTCGCTTCCAGAATGACCCTTTGATGGTCGCTGACAACTCTTTCCGCTTAATGAAAGTCAGATTTTCATTACCTCCCCGTTTCGAATTCGTTGATCGTTCACTTGCTCCGTCATACCATCCCCACCAGGCTCCGTTGGCCTGTGTATAGTTGGCCTCGTACATATAAAAATCGGCAATGTCTAAATCCGAATTCAGAATACTTGCTGAAGCACTGATCTCTAAGTTATCAATGGCTGATGAGCCGGACAAAAAGTCTTCGTTGCTTAGTTTCCATCCCAGGGTGAGCGACGGTGAAAAAGCATTCCGATGACCGGGTGCTAACTTGGCGGAATGAATTTCAGCGGCTCCAAAATCGACAAAATATTTGCTCCTGTAATCGTAGCTCACCTGCAATCCCAGGTTTGCATTGCTGACCTTATGATATACGGTGGATTGCGTTTGTTGAAATCCTGATGCAACTAATATCGCTGAAATATGATGTGCAGTGTTGATTGACGTATTGTAGGTGAAGTATCCGGAAAAATCGATGGTTTGTCTGTCACTACTACCACTAATATTCTGAACCCCCGACTTTTCATCATTATTGTACTGGGTCAGACCGGCAATCACATCTGTTCCGTTATAGTTGTACCAATCAGGCTCGTAAACGGCATACGTATTATTGTACGATGAAGTGAACGAGGTATTGTAATCCACTGCAAATTGCGTATGGAACGCCAGTCCTTTCAACACGTTTCCTAAATCGAAATTGATTCCGGTGTCGAATTGAAACTGCCGGCTGGTCCATTTACTGTAACCGGCTGCATAATAATCAGCGATTACATTGGTCATATCAGCCTGGGTACCTCCCAGGAAATACTTCCCGTCGATGATGTTGTGACTACTTTGAAGCAAGGCCAGGGACGCGAGGTCATTGGGATCGACATAGCTCAATGGAATTAACGGAGCAACCCGGTTCGGCCGCAGGCTGGCTGCAGACGACCAGTAGTCGCCATTGGCGCTTCGTGAATTATAAAAGGTTGCATTGGCATCGACATATGCCGAAATTTCATCACTAATCTCCAGATCTACGTTTCCACGAATATTCAGACGATTCGTATTGTTATTCTTCGCCTCGCCAAACTTGAAAACATCACCTTGGTAATAGTACCCAATATTGGTATAGAAACGGGCTCTTTCATTTCCCCCGGTGATTTCAGTTGTCACATCAGACCGATTATAGGCTTTTTTCAGATAGTCGGAAGAATAAAGATCGACACTCGGGTAACGATAAGGGTTGCTTCCTGATGCATAATGATAGATATCCTCATCACTATACAGAGGGGACAAACCGTCATTGGTAAGCGCTTCGTTATAGAGCGTCATGTATTGAGCCGATCCCAGGTATTTCGGATAACTCTTTGAGACATGAAAACCTGTATTCGCTCTTACATTCACCTTCAGGGGTTCCTCTTTACCTCGTTTTGTGGAGATATAAATCACCCCCTTGGCAGCACGGCTACCGTAGAGTACGACAGCCGAAGCGCCTTTCAGGAATGTGATCTGCTTAATTTCTGTCGGTAAGACATTGTTCGCATCGCGGGGAACGCCATCCACCAGAACAAGATAATCTCCCATCCCCCACATCGAATTTCCATTCCATCCACTGACATACCCCTGCAAGTTGTCTAAACTATAGGTGTTATAGTTCTTTTGGGTCAGTTTTTCATAATTAAGTACGGAAACACCTCCCAGAAGATCACTTTTCGCAACCTTGCGATAAGCCACCTGCACAAGCGTCTCTTTCGAAGTATTTAGTGAGTCAGTTTCATTCTTTGCAGTGGTTTGCGCCTCCGTCAAAAATGGTAAGATCGCAAACAGTGCAAAATAAATGAACCTTATTTGTATATGTTTCATTGTTTATTCATTTATAATTTCACAAAGATTAAACTCAAGCTGATTTACCAACCAGGGTTCTGTGGAAACTCTGGGTACAGGGAGGTATCGGAAATTTTCAGCGGGAACCAGTAGTTCTTTGTTCCAAACTGACGTGTTAAAATGGGTACTTCCCTAAAATTGGCAACTTCAGCGTCGCGAGGATCATTATTTTCGAAAAACTGAACATCTTCTACCCGGTCAAATTCCTGAGCGGTTTTTACATTGTAAGGATACTCAGTCAATAATAACCAGCGCTGTAGGTCGCAGAACCTGAATCCTTCGAACGACAATTCCACAGCACGTTCTCTGCGTACTTCATCCATGAACTTATGCGGATCGCTTGTATACTTTGCATTGACATGACCGGCACCAACCCGATCGCGGAGTGTATTAATAGCTTCTTCAGCGGTTTTTGAGAAGTCAGTAGCCTGACCGGATGCTCCACCAAATGCAGCGCAGGCTTCGGCGTACATGGTGTAAATATCACCCAGGCGCATATAAGGCAAATAGGTGTGAAGGTTTCCACTCCAGTTATACGCACCGTCGTATTTGTTTGCCTGGTGGGGAACGAGCTTCTGAATAAAATAACCTGTACGGCTACCGTCAGCAGGATTTCTCATGGTACCGCCTGTGGCAAGTCCTGCATACCGCAAATATTCCATATCTGCAGGCATGGCAGCGTTTACGTACTTAAAACCATCAAAAACAATATCGTGATAGAAGCGTGGATCGCGGTTTTTAAACGGGTGTGTCGGATCAAATCCTGAGTCTGGATCATCCAGTGGCAATCCATTCTCCATCCCGTATAAATTCACATAGTTCGCCGTTGGATGGTGAATAATATTGTCATGCTCTACCAGCCCCTTCACTTTCGGACCAAATGTTTTGGTCGTGTTCCAGTTACTACCGTTATAATCGGTTGACGGACCACGGAAGATGGCTTCGGTTGAACCAGGCATCAACCAGTTCTGCCCCATGGTATAGAAGATATCGCTGTAACAGGAGGTTGCCCCGGCTGCTCTTACGTGATTATAAATGTCCTTATACTTAAATTCGGCTAACGAATACTGTGTCTGGCCACTCTCGACCAGGTTCAACAATTGCCCAAATGCTTCGGCAGCCTTTCGGCAGTACTCTTCGTCGTAATTGTAGGTATTGGCGCCTCCTGTTTGAGCACCATTTTTCATTAAAGGGCTTCCTGCCCACAAATAGTTCTTACCCAGATAACCCAGCGCCATGATTTTGTTGATGCGCAACTGGTTTTTCCCCAGGGTTCTTTTACCAACGTTTGTTTTATCCCAATCAATAGGCAATAATTCAGCTGCCTTCGCAAAATCAGCCGCTGCCTTGTCAGCACATTCCTGATACGTCAAGCGAGGTAATGTCAATTTCTCGCCCGAAGGCAATACCTGGTCGATATATGGCAAGCCGCCAAAGTATTGCATCATTTCGAAGTGCCACCATGCCCTAAAAAAGTATAACTGACCGGCAATCAAGTCTTTTTCTTCTTGAGTAGCAGTAGTCAGTTTATCAAGGTTAGCAATCCCCATATTGGCCTTCCGGATGCAATACCAGGCATGTGCCCACAATCCGTGTCTGAACTTATCCGTGGAAGTCGGATCGGGGTTGTCATCATCCAGCCAGGTGCTGGCAGACCCCTGCCATGCCCAGAAATTACCAATATCGACCTGGTGAGTCATGTGAAAGTTCCCTTCCAGGTTAAACAATTCATCATCCCCCCAGTTCCAGGAAGTTGTCCAGTATTTCTTCTCCTTATCCGGGATACAGTTGTATATCTCCTCAATATATCCCTGGAAATTCGTGAAGTTACTAAAGGCCATGTCTTCTGACACAATTGATTCCGGTGCCTTATCCAGGTAATTCTCGCAGGAAAAGAGCGCTAAAATCAACAAGGACAGCAAACTGCCTCCTATAAGAGTCTTATATATCTTTTTCATCGCTTTCATCATTATAATGTAAATCTGATACCTAAATTGTAACGTCTTACGGTAGGATAAGCACCCTGGGAACCGGCCCCGGCAAAATTGGATTCACGATCATCAGGCATTCTTGACCATACCCAAAGATTGTTTCCATTGATGTATACCTTCAACATTCTGAAACCAATTTTCTTTACCCATCCCGAGTTGAGGGTATAAGCTAATTCTGCATTCTTCAAACGGACATAAGAACCGTCGAACAAATATTGTGTGCCGTCATTATAGCTAGGTGTAGACAACCAACGCGGTACGGTGACATCCGCATTCGGTGTCGCCCTTGACCACCAGGTACCCATATCATAAACCGTGTTCAGTTTACTGCCAAAGCTCACCAGCGGCACATTACGGGTAACATTATTGACGCCATATACCTGAACAAAACCACTGAATCCTTTCCATTCAAAACCAACCGTAGCATTGTACGTGTTTTGAGGGGCGTCGGAAAACCCGTAAGGAATCAGGTCTTTGCTATCGATAACTCCGTCTCCGTTAAAATCGATGATGTAATAATCACCGGGCAGTTTATAGGAATCGTTGGTATCATGGGCCGGACTACCATACAGCTGATCGTAGGTATTGATGTATCCTGCGTCAACGTAAGCCCTTGTCTGGTTGATGGCGTAGCCAGCCTGCTTGCGATAACTATCATACAGTGCCGGATCATCCCTTTCCAGAATCTTGTTTTTCGCATGCGTCATGCTCAGGTTGGCCCAGAGACGCAAATTGTTATTCAGGACTTTATTGATCCGCAACTGAATTTCATATCCCTGAGTCCGAACTCTACCCAGGTTGGCTGTTGGAGGAGTCGTACCAAAATAGGATGGAACGGCGCGGTCGTTACCGTTGATCAGGATATTCATACGTTTATCCTGGAAAAACTCAATACTACCGGCAAACAAACCGTCGAGGAAGGCATAATCGGCACCAACATTCAGCTTCTTCACTGTCTCCCATCTTACATCGGGGTTCCCGACAGCAGACTCCCGATACCAGGTATAAGGACTTTCTCCATGATTCAGGTCCAGAGAGGAATGGCCCCCGTAGGCCCATTGGGTCAGATACAACCAACGATCACCGCTGTCGTCACCAATCTCACCATACGATCCCCTCAGTTTTAACATATCCAGGAACCGGATGGACTTCATAAAGGGTTCTTCAGAAATCATCCATCCGAGTGCACCCGAGTTAAAGAATGCAAACCGGTACTTTCTGCTAAATTTCTCGGAACCGTTGTAAGCTCCGTTATATTCGAGGAAATATTTGGATGCAAAATCATACGTTGTACGGAACGCCCAGTCCTCCCGGTACGAGGGAATGACACTACCAATCGCTCTCTGCTTACGACTGAACAGGCCCATAGCGGTCAGGTTATGTCTTCCGAAAGTGCGGTCCCAATTCAACTGTAACTGATAATCCAGATTTCGTTGGGTGTCTCTGTCCCGGACTTCTCCGCCGGAGATGTTCCAGAGAACGCCCTGCATGAAATCGAATTTGTTATTGTTTTCGTATTCCTTTTTGTAGACTGCAACACCAGTTTTGGGATCAATCCATTTTTGCTGTGCATCGTTATACAAGTCATTGATTCCCCGGTTAAATTCAACAAAAGCGTTATCCCAGGAAATCATTCCTTTAAATTTCAATCCCTTGGTCACAAAATCCAGTTCCTGATCCAATATGAAATCGGTATTGATGCGGGTCGTGGTGGTTGTCATTACCCCGGCAAGGGCCAGATTCGCTGCAGAATTGGTAACATTTGAAATGTTTGGGTAGAATCCCCAGGAACCATCCGAATATTTGGGAAGGAATACATCCGGTGCAATGTTATAGGCACCGGCCCATTGCTGAGCCACAGCCCAATCAGAGGAACTTGTCTGTCCCCATGGGCTCTTTCTGGCGCCGTTCGAACCGGCAAGGTTAACCCGGAAAATAGTTGATTTGGTCAACTGGAAATCCAGGTTACTGCGTACATTCAGACGGTTAAACCCATATCCCGACTGGTAGTTACGACCGTTATCATATACATGGAACAGGTCGCCTTCATGCAGAAAATCAGCGGAGGCAAAGTACTTTACCACACGCGTACCACCGGAAACATTCACGTTTGCATTGTACGACATGGCAAATTTCTTGAAAAGGGCCTCTTGCCAGTCGACATTGGGATACCGTTCGGCTTCTGCCAGATTCGCAGGATTACGGTATTTATTGATAATATCTTGCGGCGTAACATATCCCCACGAATCAGGATATACACCCAGCTCGTGCTCAATCGCTATATTTCGCGCCATTAACGCGCCATAAGAATCGAGTTTATTCGGTAATTTGGAAGGAGCCTTGAGGGTGGAGTTAACGGAAACATCGATTTTGGCCGACCCCATCTTACCACGTTTGGTCGTGATAAGAATGACTCCGTTTGCCCCTTTCACACCAAAAACGGCCGTTGCAGAAGCATCTTTGAGGACCGAGACCGACTCGACCGAGCTGATGTCAACGTCGCCCAACGGACGTTCTACTCCATCAACCAATACAAGGGGTGCACTATTGTTCCACGAGCTTGCCGCGCGAATCAGGATTTTAGGATCTTCTTCACCCGGCATTCCGGAACTGGAGATGGTAATTACTCCGGGAAGATTTCCCGTTAAAGCCGAACCAATATCCGGTACGCCCGCGGAGCGTTTCAGTACTTCACCGGTCGTCTGGGCAATCGCCCCCACGACACTCTCTTTCTTCTGCTGACCATAACCTACAACAACCATTTCGTTCAATTGTGTAGTTTCAGCTTCGAGCATAACTTTTACATTGCTCTTACCGGCAACATTGATCTCCTTCTTTTTCATTCCAATAAAGGATACGAATATCATATCCTTATTGGCCGGAATCTTTAAGGTAAAATTTCCGTCAATATCTGTAGCGGTCCCGATTGTAGTACCTTTCAGAGCTACAGTTGCACCAATCACCGGATTTCCCTGTTCATCTACAACTGTTCCCCGGATGGTTCTGCTGTCTTGCGCAAATCCGGATAAGGAGGTAAAACTAACCAACAAAAATAGCACACATTTAAGCAAGTTACTCCTTATATTTCTCGATAAGAAAATTCTAAGAGATAAGAAATTAATCGTTTGTTTCATTACATTCTCAGTTAAGTTGGTAAAATCATTCGACGCTTCATACCGCGCAATTTGTCTTACTTGAAAACAGTATGTACCAAAAGGGAATTTTGCTTCGAAGAGCCCCGAAATGAACATAACGTTTTAACTTTTCATTGATTTTCATTCTTTTCATAGGTAAGATTTGTTTATAGTTGAATTAATAACTTCAATAAAAACAGGACTATCCCACATTTCATACAGTATTCGGTTTAATCGAATTTATTGGTTGCATACAGGCCGATGGTTGTTCCGGTAAATCCATGAGCGTTAGCGGTGGATAGGTAGTATGCATCAATGTTGCTGGCCAGGAGCTTCCATGAGCTACCGGCCGGGGCATAGTAGAAATTAAAGTGCGTCCCGTCGGAAACAACCTTCAATTTGGTTGCTCCCTCGCCCAGTTTCAGCGGATGGGACGCCAATATTTCAACTTCTCCACCGCGCTTAATTTTTCGTAAACTAATGGTCTCGCTATTATCTTTTAGTCGTCCAAGGGCCAGAAAGTACTGATGTCCCTCATCCTTAAACAACAATAGGCCAGCCGATTCAGACTTCGAGTAGGGTTTGAAGTAAACGCTCGTGGTACTTTCAAACTGATGATGCTGCAAGCGGCGTGTAACAAAAGCTGGTGTTTTAAGCTCACTTGATGTTACGTCGGCACATTTCAATGTAAGGAATCCGGGATTGGCAGTTAAAGAGTAGAGATCTTCAGCCGGTCCGCGTAAGGTCATCCACTCCTGGCCAAGCTTTTCCGAGTTGAAATCATCATTCTTCTCAAAATTGCCAAAGGTTGTAGTTGAATCCCGTTTCACACCGTCCATCCGTATAATGCGTGGAATAACTTCGTCTCCCTTGGTTATATAAGGGAATCCATCAATACTCCAGCGAACAGGCATCATAAATGTCTCGCGTCCAAGATTTTCAAACTTATCATTGATAGGTCGACAGGCAAGGAATACCGACCACCACTGGCCATTGTCTTTTTGCACCAAATCGGCGTGGCCGGCACAGGTGATGGGCAATGGTCGACGGGGATCCAAATCGCGTTGAGTTAATATGGGGTTTTCGGGCCACGGGATAAATTTCCCCATCGGAGAATTACCATTGAAAATCACCTCGGAGTGATTCACGGATGTCCCCCCTTCGGCACACATTAAATAATATTTACCATTGATTTTGTACATATGTGGCCCTTCAATCCAAATGGGTTTCTCGGCGAGGTTGACGCCTCCATTTACCAGCATGATGCTGGGGCCAAATGTTTTATCCGTCGCCACATCAAACTGACGAATCCTTATGGCGCGATGACCGCTGTAAGTCGAACCACCATCCGGCTCATCATTGTTAACGATATACGCTTTCCCATTATCATCAAAAAAGAAAGAAGGGTCAATTCCATGAATATCTGGCAACCAAACAGGTTCAGACCATTCGCCAAAAGGATCTTTTGTTTTCACAAAAAAGTTTCCACGACGAATGTTGGTCGTTATCATATAGTACGTCTTGTTGTTTGGATTATAGCTGATGGCGGGAGCAAAAATACCTTCACTCACGCGTTGGCCATCCAAAGGCAGCTTGGAAGGAGTGTCCAAAATGCTGCCTATTTGCTTCCAGTTCAGCATGTCTGTGCTGTGAAAAATGGGGACACCCGGGTAATACGAGAAATTGGATGTTACCAGGAAGTAATCATTGCCGTTTGTACAAATGCTCGGATCTGAATACCAGCCCGGTAGTATGGGATTGTAATAGTAATCATCTCCGGGTAACGGATTTTCTTTGTAAAAATCATCGTCTCCTTTGTATGTAAAATAATCAAAATGAGCAACAAGACTATCCGTTGCGAATTTTGGCACACCATCTTTTGATTGGGTCTGACATGAAGAACCAGATATCGAAAGAAATGCCAGCAAGTATAGCACATGAAAAACAGAGAGAGCAGTTTTCTTATTCATTCGTTAGAATTGGTTTAGATCTGTAGTTAGTTATTCGTTTGCTTTAAATCGGCCAAAAAAAAGATGGTGATTCAAAACAAAACCCTATTTCAACACGTTCAAAAATAAATTCACCAACAAAGGATGGTTTTTGATTTTGGATATTTGATTTTCAATTTTGAACACAAAGACGAAGTCGTTATGTAAAAATCTATATATCTGCACCTTACCAGAAACCTAAGAGAATGTAAAATCATAGCGGGATGGATGAATACAGTGTTCATCGATTGGTATCAGGAATTGAAAAATTTTCACGAGCATAAAAAAAGGGATTCAAAAAATCCCTTTTTCATTTGTTCAGCCGATTTGTGTCGGAGATTTTCCATAGTGTTTTCGAAATACGGTACTGAAATAGCTAACGCTTGAAAACCCACACAGCTCACTAATCTCAGTTATGCTATATTTCCTGGTTTTTAACAAATCCAATGCATGATCCAGTCGTACGGATTTGATAAAATCAGTGGGTGATTGATTGGTCAACGACTTAACCTTTTTATACAACAAGGAACGGCTCACGTTCATCGCCAACGCAAAATCGTCTTTTGAAAACTCAGCATTGGCCATGTTCTCCCTTACGACTTGCACCAGGCGCTTCATGAAACCATCATTCAACTCGTTCTCCAAAATCGTTTCGTCCTCATTCAGTTTGATAATTTTCAATGCCTTTTCCCGAATGACTGCCCGGTTCTTTATAATGGATTTAATGCGCTGCTGAAGCAACGTAACATCAAAGGGTTTGGTCAGATAATCATCAGCCCCCAGTCCAATTCCCTTCATTTGTTGGGCTTTTCCATCAAGTGATGTCAACAGAATAACAGGCGTATGAGCAGTTTCGTAAGTGGATTTAATTTTACGACACAATTCAAAGCCATCCATCCGGGGCATCATGATATCGGAAACCACCAGATCAGGTTTTTCCTTTTTGATAAATTCCCATGCCTTTTGTCCATCTCCGGCAAGAAGAATGGTAAACTGAGATTCCAGAGTTGATTTAAGAAACTCACGCAGATAATCGTTATCCTCCACAACCAAAACTTTCATGGCAGGCCGCGACGACGAATCATCTTCCTTGATTGTCAACGCATTTACATTCTTCGATTGAATTGGAGATATATTTACCTTTGACACCTGACTTTGTGCGGGTTCTGACTCATCGACCTTTTTACAGGGTACAGAAATCCGGAATGTCGAACCAGCATTCAGTTGGCTCTCAAAGCTTACCTTTCCATCGTGCAAGGCAATATAGTTTCTCACCAACAGTAAGCCGATCCCCGAACCGACAATTTTGGAGTTAACAGCATTGTCATCACGATAATACTCTTTAAACAATTGTCGTTGTGCCTTTTTACTGATTCCGATGCCCTGATCGATGACCTCCAGTTCCCATTTACTTGAAGAACATTCCAGGACAACACGCACTTGTTTGTTTGGATACGAATACTTTATCGCATTGGAAATCAAATTATCAATCACTTTTTCTATAATGGATTCGTCAACAGCCGTGACGAATTCAGAACAATTCGATGAAAAAACAATCTCCAGATGCTTGCTTTCAGCATATGATTTAAACATCATTACGCGGTTTTCAACCGTTTTAACAATGTTTACCATCGATAGCATTATTTTCTCTTTACCGACATCTACCTTTTGGAAGTCCATTAATTGAGTGACCACACTCAACAGACGTTGGGTCTGCTCGGTCGCCAGGTGAAGGTAATTAGCTCCTTTGTCCGATAAATTCGTCTCCTTATGCAACTCCTCAACCGGCCCTTTGATCAATGTCAGTGAAGTTCGCAATTCGTGAGCTGTATTTGCAAAAAAACGAATCTTCTCTTCTGAATGCTTTTTCTTTAATTGATTGATATAATAGTAAAACAGAAAGACACCTAATCCTGCAATAAACAAAAACAAAGAGAGGCGAAACCAGAATGTATCCCAAAACGGTGGTATGATATGCAACACAATTTGGCGTTCGTCAACAATATGCGATAACGAACCATCATACATCCGAATACGAAGGGAATAAGTTCCACTCTGAATATTCGAATAAGACAGAATCCTGTTTTTGGAAGGTTTACTCCACTCTTTATCCAATCCTTCTACCTTCCATGAGAACTTCGACCCGGGCGAATTAACCCCAATAGGAATCAGCTCCAAACTAACAGTGTTCTGGTAGTATTTTAACCTGATTTCCTGCAGACTATCCAATGGGCGTTTTAGATGGTAGGTTGCCGAATCGCGTATAGACTGTCCCGATATAGTCAGATCCTGGTAAAAAATGCGCCCCTGTGGTTTGATAATCTTAACGGCTTTGGGATCAAATATGACGGCCCCCCTGTTCGTTCCCCACACCATCTTCCCGTTTGCTAACCGGCTGTGTGAATCAGTGTTAAAGGAAGCATGCGAAAGTGGGAGTATTGAATTAAAGGTTGCTATGTTATTATTTTCAGGATTTAAACGACACATCCCTTTTTCAGTACCTAGCCATAAATAACCATCCGACTTCATGATGCCATTTACAAAATTCGACGGCAGCCCCGATTCAATCGTAAAATGTTTTATTTTTTTTGACCGCATATTGTACCGTATCAGGCCATCACCACTCGTACATAGCCAAACCGTCTCTTTATTAACATAGATATCACGAACCACGTAGCCCTCGACTAAATTCTCATTATCACCGGTCAACGGGTTAAACTGCACTAATCCATAGGTGGTTCCCAACAGCAACTTGTTCGGCTTATATTCGCGAATAACATAAGTGAACATAGGATAGGATTGGAATTTATTCTTACCTGGCTCGTAACAGATTAGGTCGGATTGCACGCCTCCAATCCAAAGTTTTTTTTGGGTATCCTCGTAAATGTCAAAAACGAAATTGCAATTAAAGTCATCACCTAAATCAGCCGACGAATAATGCTCCAACTCCTTACCTGTCTTGCAATCGATAACATATACACCGGAAGAATAGGTTCCGGCCCATATTTTACCCTGTTTATCGCCGTAAACAGACAAAAAGACCTGAGCTTGCTCCTTCTTGTTATGATAATATGTTTTCCATCGGTTGCCAGCGACATCCCAACTGCTCAAACCATTATTGGTTGCAAACCATATTTTGCCATAATCATCTTCCCATACACTATTCACATCATTGTTTACCAGTGAATTCGGATTATTGATAATGTGTTTTATTTGGGTCACATATGGATTTGCCTGGTCAAAATAGGATACGCCGCCACTGTATGTACAAACCCAGACACGCTTATTGGCATCGCAATAAATATCATAGACGCCATTCCCTTTTAACGAGCGAGGATCGTCGGAATTTTCTTTATAGACACTAATGATATGATGAGTGGCTTTGTTAATCTTCCAAATTCCCTGACCGTCGATACCAACCATCATTGTTGAGTCGGAATTGGCTTCAATAGCCAAAACCGGCTGGTTGGGGATATCCTGTATCTCTGTGAATTTAAATATACCGTTCTCCTTCTTCAGTATAAAAAGACCGTTCGATATTGTGCCGATCCAAAGACTTTTTAATTTATTGTCATAATATAGCCGGGAAACAGAATAGTCAGTCTTTTCAGGAAACTCATAATATGCCTGACTCGTAAAGTTGGAGGTATCGAAAAGTTTTATCAGGTTATTTATTACATAAAAAAAGTGAGTGTCATCAAACCACTCCATATCCTGAATATTATTGTTCGGCACCACGGATTTCAATCCGCTTTTTCGGTCATAGCAAAACAATCCGACCGAGGAAGCCAGCCAGACCCGGCCGTCATTATCGACAAACGCGCGTTCAACAATCAAAAAAGGATTCCGTAAAACCTTGGAAATATTTATTATCATCTCGAACTTATCTTGAATACTATTGTATCTCAGAATCTGCCCGTTGTTTGTGTACACGTATAAATCACCATTCTTATAGATCAAATGAACGTTAATGATATCCTCGGTGTCATAAGGTAGCTGATACGTTCGGATGTCGTCCTGGGTGTATCTGACAATTCCCATTTTCGACGAAATCCAGATAAAACCGTTATCATCTCTTAAAACCTGGTCTGCTTCCCTGATAGAAAGCCCATATTCATCATTAAGATTATAAAATTGAACTCGATTTGCCGCCTGCCCTGAAAGGAAAGTAAAGCCCAAAACAATCGTAAGGAAAATAGCAGATATGTTGAATTTTAATTTCATTGGAAAACCCTAAATCATTTCATTCAGCTAAATACTTCTGGAAAAAAGCTTATCAAAAAAAGTGATTTCCTTCTATTTTAACTATTTCGCGAGATGTTTTCGGACATCTTCTCTTTATAAACACCTCTAACCACCTTATACCCAAATCATAGAACAAACCGTATATTGATTTAAAATAACCCTACAGAAATACCACTTCTATGAACGTTTTATTTCCCGATGAAATATATCGCGACGTCACAATTTTGCCACAATCTTATTCATTGAACCACTATAGAACGCGTTGAAATTTACCCCCCACGCTATCTCTTTATGAAAATCATCCGGTTACAGATTGTCTTAATGGATCGTGAAGGTGACAAATTCGTCTGGAAGAATGCACCTTGCCAGGTCAATGTTTAAAAGTTGGAACATGAAAATATCGAAAACCTTTTTCATAGATTGATTTGGATTAGTTGACATTCCAACAATATTAATCATCGGAGGACAGCAATATTTTTAATTTGGGCTTTATTATTTTAATTTCTGGACATGCCCCACCTTTAAAAACCCACATAACACACTTTCGCCCTATACCTTACAAGTACCCCGGGGATATTTAATAGATTTCGGGAGGAGCTATCGGATTGATGGGTAAAGCAATGAATTCTGACACCGATGTTTTTACTCTTCTAGCACTGGTAACGATATGAATTCGGAAAAAGGATGTCGCCGGAGACGAGAGAGCGGAAAGAGCGAGAAATCCCGATTGCCTGCCCACTGCGAAACAGATAACAAATTGAGGTGTCATCCAAACCAATAAAGTAAAACTTCACCATCAAGAAAATCTGGGGACATGCTGAAACCACTGTTGATATCCATGTATGGGGAGCAACTTACTCTGATTTCATTGGGGCATCATTTCCGTCTGCTTGAAATAGCAATCTTCAATCTGAGAAACAAAGATTAATCCAACGACCACGTTCTGCTTTGAATTGATATGACAAAAATAAAAAAGCCTGCTAATCATACGATTAACAGGCTTTTAACTCAGAATGAATCTTGATTCGTCGGGGTACCAGGATTCGAACCTGGGACCCCCTGCTCCCAAAGCAGGTGCGCTAACCGGACTGCGCTACACCCCGAATCGTAAAAAAAGACTCCCGGAGGAATCCGCTGATGTGGCGGAGAGAGGGGGATTCGAACCCCCGGTACGGTTACCCGTACGGCAGTTTAGCAAACTGCTGGTTTCAGCCACTCACCCACCTCTCCGTTGATTTTGGGTGCTGCAAATGTAGAAATGATTTTCACTTGCTCAAAATAATTTTTGCAAAAAATGACAGCTCCCTGCACTTTAACTTAACATCACATCACAGCATATTGATTTTATGCACATTACAGCATACATATTAACATAAACGTTAAATATTGCAAAACAGGTTATCCCAATGATTTCAAAATCAGCGAAATTTGATTCTGAATAAGGACCCGGAGCATAAAAAAGCCCCCGAACGCTTGGAAAATTGGGAGATGCGGTGTACTTTCGATGTAGTGATACTAAAGAACGTTCATTGAAAACGAAATAATGTTTCCGCATTAATTCCTGTATATTGGTAAACTCAACGTTATTAATAGTACCGAGTAAGCTTATGACTGTTAAGACAGGCCTTACTCCACTTTCGGGTGGAGGCAGTTTTACTGCCGTTGGAAGTCTGATCAGCCAGGCACTCAAATCCTGTTTCATCGGGGTTTTACACAACTAGGGGTTAATGCGGTTTTTTTATGTCTTTTTCAAAACGAACACCATCATCTCTTCCGTTTCGCAACACAAAAATCCCCAACCATTTCCGGCCGGGGAATATCCTTTGAAAGTCTTTGTTGTATCTACTTAATTGGAATTGCTGTATATTCCGATTTGGCGTCTCCTTTGCGCGTTACGTAAAAATCGATTCGTCCAAGCAGCAAACCTGCCCATCCTACCTGGTTCACCAAAATCTGTTTACCGGCTTTGTTGGTATGCATTTCCGGATGTTCAAGGAATGTGTGCGTATGTCCGCCGATAATCAGATCGGTAGCGTAGGTATTATCGGCAATCGCCTGGTCGCTTACCTTATCGTCGCGGTATTTGTACCCCAGGTGCGAAAGACAGATGACCATGTCCACGCCCCGTTCTCCACGCAGGTATTTCTCCTGTTCCAAAGCCACCTTCAACGGATCGAGATAACGGGTTTTCCCGAAGTTATCGGGAGCCACGAGACCGTCCAGTTCAACGCCCAGTCCATAAACTCCAATCCGGATTCCTCCCCGTTCGAAAACTTTGTTCTGAATCGTTTTCCCGGCGAGGATGGTATCGGAGAAATCGTAGTTGGAGCAGATAAACGGAAATTTCGCATGCGGCAATTGCTTTTCGATTCCTTCCAAACCATTGTCGAACTCGTGGTTTCCAATGGTGGCTGCATCATAACCGACTTCGCTCATCAGTTCGAACTCCAACTTTCCTTTATAGAAGTTGAAATAGGGAGTTCCCTGGAAAACATCGCCGGCATCAAGCAGCAGAATATTCTTTTCTTCTTTTCGTATTTGATTGATCAACGCACTACGACGAGCCATTCCCCCTTCGTTTGCATGACGGGGCGCATCGGCCGGAAACGGATCGATATGCGAGTGCCAATCATTGGTATGCAGAATGCTCAATTTGGTGTAGTCATCACTCTTAGCAGCCAGCGAAACAGCAGCTTTTCCCAACAAGCCCACACCGACAGAGCCGGCCGCCAGGCTCTTGATAAACGTTCTCCTATTTTGCATGATAAATCCTCCCGTCGAGTTTTGCTGTTGCCTTCTTTCCTTCGTCTCCCAGTTTCCGCATATGATCGATAATCATATCACGTAGCTTGACACCGGTATTTATCCGTTGCAAATTCTTCGACAACGTTTTGCTACCATCACCGCCATCAGCCAGGTAATCACTTGTCACCATCCAGTAGATTTTGTCGTTATCCAGCGGCTCTCCGCCTACACGACATTTGATGGCTTTGTCTTTCCGGATACCGAAACGCATTCCGGCAACGCCTTCTCCGCCCCGCGAAGCCATGTGATTCATTAAACGACGCAGATCACTGCCTTTCAACTTCAGCAAAACCACTTCATTTTCGAAAGGCATCAGTTCAAAGATATTTTTTACCGTCACTTCTCCTTTCGGGATGGGTGCCCGAAAACCACCGCGATTCATGAAGCTCACCGCAGGATGGACATCCGGATATTTCTTTTGACAGATTGCTTTTCCTTCAGTCAATACCAAATCGGACACAAAATTTCCGAGCAAACTTTCCGGTCGTCCGGCAAGCAACGCCTCCGGAGCAACACAAAGCTTTTGGGACATTTGCGCCTGAAGACTATCTCGATAAGGTTTAATCTGAGCTTCAATTTTGGGGTCGGCCGTTACGTTCAGCGTGGAATCCAGTTTGATATTTTGATACTGTACCTGGCCAACAGTTGCCGTATGCTGCTGACACGCTGCCAGGGCCGATGTCAATACCAGCAACAGGAAAAACTTCCGCATTCTTTCAATTTTCATCAGTGGAAACAAAGGTCTATTCATTTTTGTAAAGGTTGAAAATAACAAAACATTCCCTAAACTATTTATGACGGAACAAGGTTAATTGGTAAATACCTCGTCAGAAGTATTGATTTTGTCTGAAACTGAGGTTATTTTAGCAAAAAAGTGAAGTAGGATTAAAAAAGGCACCAACCTGATGCACAAAAAAATTCCCGAATCTCCCTCCATTCTCATCCGTGTTACCATCCACACCATTTTTATTCTGTTTTGGTTTGGGAATAGCTTTGCACAAAATTCAGACCATCCGGAAGTAAAAGCGAAAAGAGGTGATGGTATCTATAATTTGCTGGAGCGAAACGGCTTGCCTGCCGGCGAATATCTGAATAAATTCATTGAGCTGAATAAGTCGAAACTGGGGCCGAACAATACTTTATATGAGGGACGAAGCTATCTGCTTCCGGTAGCCACATTGTATGCTGAAGAGCCACTGTTCGGAAAAGAGCACGAGAAGGTGCGAATTCAGGACCGGAAACTGGAAGGCGCTGTATTTTACCTCGTAAGTGGCCATGGAGGTCCAGACCCGGGAGCGATGGGAAAAATTGGTAAGCACCGGTTAACCGAAGACGAATATGCCTACGACGTGACACTACGACTGGGCAGAGCACTGATTCAACACGGCGCCAAAGTATATTTCATTATTCGTGACCCGAAAGACGGAATCCGCGACGAATACTATTTAGAGAATCGCTCGGATGAATATTGTTACCCGCACCAAAAGATACCGCTCGACCAAAACCAACGACTTCGTCAACGGGCAGCCACCGTGAATGAGCTATACAAGCGAGACCCGTCATCCAAATACAAACGATGCATCATCATCCATGTGGATGCGCGGAACCGGCACCGGAACATCGACCTCTTCTTCTACCACTTCGAGAAAAGCAAGAGCGGCGAGCAACTGGCCGAGGCAATGCGCCATTCCATGAAAGTAAATTATAAGGAAAATCAACCGAATCGTGGATACAACGGCACGGTTTCGAGCCGGCGACTTTACATGCTAACGCGAACCAATCCCACGGCGGTTTACATCGAAATGGGGAACATCAATCACACACGCGATCAGCAGCGAATCATCTACCCCGATAATCGACAGGCGCTGGCGGATTGGTTGACGGAAGGAATCGTCAAAGACTATCAATCGCGTCAATGAATTCCGGAGATAGAAATAAGGAAGGAACAGGACCCGTCATCCTTTTCGACGGCGTATGTAACCTATGCAATGCATCGGTTCAGTTTATTCTGAAATATGAGAAGAGTCAGCGTTACCGCTTTGCTCCGTTGCAAGGGAAATTTGCCTCTGAAGTTCGCCACCAATATGCTCTCCCCGAAGATGCGGACAGCGTTGTTCTTATCGAAAAAAAACAGGTTTTCACCGCTTCGACAGCTGCTTTGCGGATTGCACATCACCTAAAAGCACCCTGGAACTGGTTGGTAATCTTTAATATTTTGCCGGTTTCCTTTCGGGATGGAGTTTATCACTGGATAGCCCGAAACCGGTATCGTTGGTTTGGCAAGAAAGACGCCTGCGAAATTCCATCACCGGAAATTGCACATCGTTTTCTCGACTGAAAGTCGTAATGGCTACAACTCCAGTTTTCCGCTTTCGTATTGTTTGTAATATTGCGCCAAATGCGCCAGGAATTGGCTGAACATCTTCACCGAAGCCAACGTACCCGGAGATACTTCTTCACCCTTCAGTTTTAACAACAACACACCGTACAACGCATTCAGGCTGGTTTCGATATCATTTTCTCCTGCTCCTCCCGCTTTCGCCGAAAACTCATCGATAAACGGTTTCGCCTGACGGTACAGCATATCGTACTGCGGAAGCTGCCCGCTTTTTGTCACCAGCAAATGAAATTCATACAAATCATTCACCTGGTTCTTATTGATTTGCAGATGGCCTTTCTCCTTGATATTCTCCCTCTCCATCATCAGGACCAGGTTTTCATACCAACGGGCTATCTCTTCCCGTTCTCCGTCCTTACTGTCAAACTTGTCCACAATGTTTTGGCGGATGCGATCCATATCAAACTGGTTGGCCCTAATCAAATCTTCCAACTGCCACATGTAGAGGATGTACTCAACAATATTCTCTTTCCGTTTTTGACGAGCAATTAACATCGAACAAAAATTTTAGTGTTGATTTGAAATTGAAAAGCGATGAAAAGATGCAGAGATTACCAGTCTCCTTTGAACCGATCAATATCGCGGCGCTCTTTTTTGGTTGGGCGTCCGGTTCCCCGCTCACGCTCGAACCAACTCATATTCTTCTGCATTTCCAGAATTTCCAGTTCCGAGGCCGGCGTAACGTCTTCCATGTATTCCGGAACCAGTTTGGCTCCCACCCGCTTCTGGATAAGCTGTTTCACTTTGTACGAATACCTCACCGGATTTTTCCGCACTTCGATCACTTCGCCCGGTTTTAACGTCCGCGAAGGTTTCACCGATTGTCCATCAATGGTTACCCGTCCTTTCTTGCAGGCATCCGTAGCAATACTCCGGGTTTTAAAAACCCGCACAGCCCATAGCCATTTATCTACACGAACCTGATCTTCCATGATGCAAAATTAAAAAACGGAGATGTCAACAACAAAGGTCATTTGTTGTTGAACTGGCTCATGGCCCGGTGTACGCCAATGGTTCCAAAAGCCTTGATGATATCAATACAAAGCTCGATTCGTTCAGGAAGGACGTCTTCCTCTTCCGGCGACCACTTGCCCAGTACATGGTCAATTTGGTATCCTTTCGGGAAATCGTCACCGATACCAAACCGCAAACGGGCGTAATCCTGCCGGCCCAACACCTGGTTAATGTTCTTCAAACCATTGTGTCCGGCATCGCTCCCTTTGGCCCGCAGACGGATTTTACCCAGCGGCAACGCCAGGTCATCCACCAGAATCAGAACCTTGTCGACCGGGATTTTCTCCTTCTGCATCCAGTAGTGCACAGCTCTTCCACTTAAGTTCATATACGTGGAAGGTTTCAGGAGAATGAAGGTACGCCCGGCATGTTTCATTTCAGCGACAGCGCCATAACGCTTATCGCTAAAAGAAATATTGGACGCTCCGGCAAGAGCATCCAATATTTTAAATCCGATATTGTGTCGGGTATTTTGATATTCTTCCCCGATATTTCCTAAACCTACTATCAGGTACTTCAAAACACAATTGCTTTATTAGTTTCCGCCTTTGGCAGCTGCAGTCATTGCCGCACGTGCTGCACGGGTAATTACTACGCTGGCTACCGGAACTGATTTGTTGTTCAGGATTTCCAGACCTTCAGCCTGAACATCACCTACGCGAATACTTTCGCCCAATCCCAGTGCTGTTACATCGATGTCGATGGTATCTGGCAAGTCTTTTGCCAAACCTTTTACGCGCAATACGCGGAGGTTGGTTTTCAGACGTCCACCTTTCTGGATACCTTTTGCAAAACCAGTGAGCTGAACAGGAATGTTGATTTTAACCGGCTTATCTTCGGTAATGCGAAGGAAGTCGATGTGCAAAATCTCGTCAGTTACCGGGTGGAACTGAATGTCCTGCATGATAGCCTGGTATTTTTTTCCACCGATTTCAATGTTAATCAGATAAACATTGGGTGTATAGATTACGTTACGGAATTCACCTGCTTCAGCCTCGAAATGCACAGGCTCTTCACCACCATAAAGTACGCAAGGAACTTTACCTTCGGCGCGCAGTTTTTTCGTCTCTTTTTTTCCTACTGCTGTACGGGCAGTACCTTTTACTTCAAACGTTTTCATCGTAAATAAATTAATTTAATTTTTTAAGTGCTTACTCAGATCTCCCTCCTTTTTCAGGAAGGCATCCGCATCACACCAGTAAAGGTATGCTGCAAAATCGGGCGCAAATATAGCAAATAATCCGGTGAAATCTTCACGCAAGGAGAATTTTCACACACATTCTCCGGCAAAGTCTTTCAACGGATTACTTCTGTCAAATATCATTAAATGAACGAAGTACTGATTGATTCGTTCTTGTAAACCTTCTGAATAACGTCAGCAATCAGACCGGAGCACGAAATAATTTTAATCTTTTCCGACTTTTTCCTTAACGGGATGGAGTCGGTAAAATAAATCTCGTCGAGATCCGATTCATCAATTCGTTCGTATGCCGGACCAGAAAGAACAGCATGTGTAGCGAACGCACGTACGCTGTTAGCTCCCTTTTCTTTCATCAGATTAGCAGCCTTGGCAATGGTTCCGGCAGTATCTATCATGTCATCGATAATCACCACATCTTTCCCCTTCACGTCGCCAATAACAGTCATGTTACCAACCACATTCGCCTGGCTGCGCGATTTATGACAGATCACCATGTCAGTTCCCAACAATTTGGCATACGTGTTAGCCCGTTTGGTTCCCCCCACATCCGGCGAAGCTACCACCAGGTTCTCCAGGTTCATTTTCCGGATATGCGGAATAAACAAGGTTGAAGCAGTCAGGTGATCAACCGGCACATCGAAGAATCCCTGAATCTGATCGGCATGCAAATCCATGGTAATCAACCGGTCGATTCCGGCGGCTGAAAGCATGTCGGCCATTAGTTTGGCACCAATCGAAACGCGCGGTTTGTCTTTCCTGTCCTGACGGGCGTATCCGAAGTAAGGAATCACCGCAATAATTTTGTAAGCCGAAGCCCGTTTGGCAGCGTCAATCATCAGCAACAGTTCCAGAATGTTATCAGCCGGCGGGAAAGTCGACTGGACAATGAAACAGTGAGAACCGCGAATGGTCTCTTCGTAGCACGGCTCAAATTCGCCGTCCGAAAAAACCGGGCAAGACGATCGCCCCAAGTGCAGATCGGCACTACTGGATATTTTTTCTGCTAAATAACGGGTTTGGGTTCCTGAAAAGATTTTGATGGGAGCATTTCCAGCCATTTCCTCTGATTTTCAAGTTTGAAGTTGCATGTAGTTCAGGTGCGCAAATGTAACAATAATGCCTCAACTACTAAATGGGTAAAATCACTTTTTATCAAAAATATAGCAAGCCGAATGTATCCGGCAAACGTTGCTTACTTATTCGTAGCTGCCATCATTAATCTGCTGAATGAAGTCCAGCACCTCATCTCTTCCTGTTTCCGAAGTTGCCGAAGTGACAAAGTGCGGAGGCAATTCTTCCCAGCTTTTCAGCATCTCGCGCCGATAAGCTGCCAGGTTTTTATCGACCTGCGTTTTTCCCAATTTGTCGGCTTTGGTAAAAACCATGGCAAATGGAATTCCGCTTACTCCCAGCCAGTTCATAAAGTCCAGGTCGATTTCCTGCGGCTCCAGACGGATATCAATCAGCACCATCACACAATAAAGGTTTTTCCGCGAAAGCATGTATTCACGGATAAAATTCATCCACTTATTGCGCTGATTACGCATCACTTTGGCGTAACCATAGCCGGGTAAATCGACCAGGTACCATTCGTTGTTAATCAGAAAGTGATTGATCAGCTGGGTCTTCCCCGGCTGTCCGGATGTTTTGGCCAGCTTCTTATGATTGGTCAGCATGTTAATCAGCGACGACTTCCCTACATTCGAGCGTCCAATAAACGCATACTCGGGCCGATCGCTTTTCGGACATTTCGCGGGGTCGGTATTGCTGATAACAAATTTGGCGCTATTAATCTGCATAAGTCATTCGTGATTAAAAAAGGGGAACGTTGCCAGCCATTCCCCTTCGATATATTTTACTTAATATAAACTTCCAGTAATTTCACTTCCTGCCCATCTTTCGGCACCAGAATGAAATTCTCTACCGAGGCCGGGACCAGAATCGTTTCTCCTTTCGAGACTTCCATCGCCTTCTCTTCTCCCCAGCTGATAGCGTAATTACCTTCCAGACACATGTAGATAACGAAAGAATCGAGCTCGTTGTAATCGCGCTCCACCGAATGTGTTAACTCGAGCAAATTCGTGGTAAAATACGGGCAACTCACCAACTCGGAAGACTGATTCTTGTGCGAATGATAATGTGTGCCGTACTCTTTTTCAAACGTGTAATCGATGGCATCCAGCGCGAATTCGGTATGAAGTTCACGGGTATTTCCCTTGTCGTCTTTCCGGTTGTAATCATAAATGCGGTAAGTCACATCCGATGTTTGCTGAATTTCGGCAACTACAATCCCTTTTCCGATGGCATGTACACGTCCGGCCGGCATGAAGAACACATCACCTGCTTTCACTTTCTCAGTATTGAGAATCTCCATCAGGGTATTTTTCTCCAGATGCCCGAGGTACTTTTTCTGATCGACTTCCTGGTTGAAACCGGCAATCAACTCTGCGCCCTCATCTGCCTGAACGACGTACCACATCTCGGTTTTACCGAAAGCGTTGTGCCGTTCTTTCGACATTTCGTCGTTCGGATGCACCTGAATAGAAAGGTCATCATTGGCATCGATGAATTTGATGAGCAACGGAAATTCCATACCGAACTTCTCATACACTTTCTCACCAACCAGCTCACCCATGTACACCTCGATGAGTTCCTGCAGATTATTTCCCGTCAGGAAACCGTTGGCAACAACCGAAATTTCGTTCTGAACGCCCGATATTTCCCACGATTCCCCGCAATTGGGTAACGGCGAAAATTCCTTGTTCAGAAGTTGTTTCAACTTTTGCCCACCCCAAATCTTGTCTTTATATATTGGCTGAAACTTAAATGGATATAATTCTTGCACGTCTTACACTTTTGGTTGTTAACGATTTAGATTAAATATAGAAAGAGTCTAAAGTTGATTTCCTTCCCGAAAGGAATAAAATCAGAAATTGAAATCGACGGCAGCCCGTTCGGTCGTCAGTTCTTTCACCAGATCAATAACCTTCAAATGTTCCGGGTGAACGCGGTACACATCCAAATCGTCGATACTGTCGAAATGAGTAACCAGACAAATGTCGAAGGACGGCGCATCCAACGTGTAGTGCTGATTTACTTCGATGTGTTTCAATTCGGAAATTTCGTTCTTTAAGTTGAGAAGAGCTGCAGTCAATTTTTCAATCGCCTCTTTTTTAGCCGATGACGAATCAAAATCTTCCATTTTGAACAGCACGGTATGGTTAATCATAATGGGAATGATTTTTATTGTTGTTCCAAATTTCTTTTGCGAAATTAATACTTTATAATTTTACCGCCAGTTTTTTTAAAAAGGCACCGAAAATGATCCCGCAGATTTAACGAAGATTGATATATTTGATTGGATCAGGCAAAGGACTGATTGGTACTAATTACGGAACACTTAAAACGCGAACATGCTTGTTATTGGAATTGCCGGAGGAACCGGCTCGGGAAAAACCACCGTGGTAAAAAAAATTATTGAAAGCCTTCCGGAAGGCGATGTGGAGGTTCTGGCACAGGATGCCTACTACCGCGACAACAGTGACATTCCGCTGGAGGAGCGACAGAAAATAAATTTCGACCATCCCGATGCCATCGAGTTTGAGCTGCTCGCCGAACATATTCGGCAACTCAAAACGGGGAACACGGTTGCACAGCCCATCTATTCCTACCTCACCTGTACGCGTGCCGAGGAAACCATTCCAGTCAAACCCAAAAAGGTAATCATCGTAGAAGGAATTCTTTGTCTGGCCCCGAAAGAGCTGCGCGACTTAATGAACATCCGGATTTTTGTGGATTGCGAAGCCGACTTGCGCCTTTCACGCGTCATCCAGCGCGATATCATTGAGCGGGGAAGAAACGTGGCACAGGTACTTGAGCGTTACGAGAAAACCGTTCGCCCCAGTCACCTGCAGTTTATCGAACCCACCAAACGCTACGCCGACATCATTGTACCGCAGGGCGGGCAGAACACCGTAGCTATCGACATTATCACTCAATACATCGAAAAACATTTGAACGACAACGCCTAAAACCAACACCTATGCTCGATCACCTCAAACCTGAACACGTACTTTATCTCGACATTGAAACCGTTCCGTTGACCCAGTCGCTGGACAAAATGCCCGAACGGCTGCAAGAACAATGGACCAAAAAGGCGGCCAACATTGGTTCGGAAGATGATTCGCCGGAAGATCTGTTCCAACGCGCCGGTATTTATGCCGAATTCGGAAAAATCATCTGCATCTCGGCCGGAACCATCTACCGGAAAGGCAAACAACGGGTCTACCGCGTAAAATCGTTTTACGGTGACGATGAAAAGCAGTTACTGATTGATTTCGCCGAAATGCTGGAGAAATTTACAGCTACACCAACGCACAAGCTTTGTGCTCACAACGGACAGGAATTTGATTTTCCGTGGATTGCCCGCCGCATGCTCATTCATGGACTAAAGCTTCCGAAAATACTCGACATTGCCGGCGCCAAGCCCTGGGAAATCCGGGATACGTTAATAGACACCATGCAACTTTGGAAGTTTGGAGACTACAAGCATTACACGTCACTCAACCTGTTGTGCGCCGTTTTCGATATCCCGACTCCCAAAGATGACATTGATGGAAGTCAGGTAGCTGCAGTCTACTATGAAGAAGGTGATTTGGAACGAATTGCCCGCTATTGCGAGAAAGATACGCTGGCGGTAGCACAATTATTGCTTCGCTACAAAGGTGAATCGCTGATTGCACCAGACGCTGTGGAAATAGCTTTACCGAACTGAGAAAAATAAAAAATCCCTGAAGGTCGACACCAACAGGGATATTATTTCGTTCAAAAAACGATTTACATCTTCTTCATGCGATCCATTTCGCGTTTCGCATCTTTTCGTTTCAACGTCTCGCGTTTATCGTGCAGTTTCTTACCTTTTGCAAGGGCAATTTCCAGCTTCGCCAGACCGCGGTCGTTAATAAACAAGCGGATGGGAATAATCGTCAAACCCGACTCTTTGGTCTTCCGCTCCAGTTTACGCAACTCTTTCTTATTCAGCAACAGCTTACGCTCACGCCTCGTTTCATGATTATAGTGGGTTCCCCAGGCATATTCGGCAATATGAAGGTTCTTCACATACAACTCGCCCCTCGAAAAGTAACAATACGCGTCTGAAAGACCTGCTTTCCCCAGCCGTATCGATTTTATTTCAGTACCTAACAAAACCAGTCCTGCTACGAATTTGTCGATAAACTCGTACTCGAAACTAGCCCTGCGGTTCTTGATATTTATTTTTTGTTGTAATGCCATCGTTCTCCTTTGATAGTATAATGCAAAAATACCGCCTAATGTTTAGGCAAATGCCATCAGGAAGGTTGTCAGGAAATATCGGATGAAGGCAAAGACAAGAATCATCAACAATACCGATGTGATAAAAAATCCAATGTGTTTTTGTTCCGGTATATCTTCAAATAAAACAGGTATTCCGACATAAAAAATGTAAAAAGAATACAAACCCAGTACGCCCAGCGGATACAAGGCAGGAATCAGTCCGGTTACCATCGATATAATCAACGATGGTGCTGACGAGTATATAACCAGGTTAGCCGAACGCCGCAAATTCTTGGTACCTCCAAAACTTTTGACCAACTCGTTGACCAAATATGTACTGGCATATACCGAAAGCAAAAAGCCAAAGAACTCACGCAAGCCATCCGCCATCAACAGGTTACCGTCCAGCCCGATATTTACTTTTTGTATAATACGCCCCAGCAACGAAGCCACTGTGGACAACAAGAGCAACGGCAGCAAAAAATTCCGGACAACCAGGTTCATGGTCACATTCTCTTCGAGGATGTTTTTCCATTCGTCCTTTGGTTGCAGAATTAGCGCCTTACTACGCTCGTAAATTCCGGAAGCCAGTTTTTTAAATTCCATTAATCCTTCCTTTAATTCTACAAAAATAACTTATTTTGACATTCTCAAAATATTTCATCATTAAATCGGGCACCTCCACAATACAATGGCAGTATTAAAATACAATATGGTAACTATACTCGGAGCAACAGCTTCGGGAAAGACAGCCGTAGCAACCCATCTGGCCAAATCGCTGAATGGAGAAGTCATCTCTGCCGATTCCCGGCAGGTATACCGGGGAATGGATATTGGTACCGGGAAGGACCTTTCGGATTACATTATTGATGGAGAATTGGTGCCCTACCACCTGATTGATATTGCAGACGCCGGATACCAGTACAATGTTTTCGAATACCAGCGGGACTTTCTGGACGTCTTCGCGAAGATGCAGAAACGCGAAAAGTTTCCTGTTTTGTGCGGTGGAACCGGTTTGTACATCGAAGCCGTACTGAAAGGCTATAAGCTTATCCAGGTCCCGGTAAATGAAACTCGTCGACAAGAATTGCAGGCCATGTCTTTGGAAGAGCTGACCGAAATACTTTCCGGATACAAAGAACTGCACAACACCAGCGACATCGAGAACAAAAAACGGGCTGTCCGGGCCATCGAGATTGAGGAATATTACCAGAAACATCCCGAAATCGATTTGTCCTTCCCCGAAATCAACAGCCTGATTGTTGGCGTCAAGTTCGACCGTGACTCCAGGCGCCGCCGCATCACGCAACGATTAAAGGACCGGCTGGAAAACAGAATGATTGAGGAGGTAGAGAAACTGCTGGCCAGTGGGCTTTCGCCGGAATCGCTAACCTACTATGGTTTGGAATATAAATTCCTGACACAATATGTCACTGGCGAAATTTCGTACGACGAAATGTTTCGCAGCCTGAATACGGCCATTCATCAATTTTCGAAGCGACAAATGACCTGGTTCCGGAAGATGGAACGCGAAGGTTTCGACATCCACTGGCTCGATGGTTACACTCCCCTTCCAGAGAAAATAGAACGAATCACCCGCTGGCTGCAATCCTAACCTTACTGATTTTCACAGGAAAAATATTATTCAAAACAAAAGGCAGGTACCTTCTGTTATTTTGAATTGATTATGAATTTATCCAATTTTGCGCAAATTTATCGAACATAATTAATATGAGCATTCGCATCAAAACCCAGGAACAAATTGACGGCATACGCAAAAGCTCGAAACTGGCAGCGGAAACGCTGGAATTTATTGAACCACATGTTAAAGCAGGAGTTTCAACCGAACACCTCGATAACCTGATTCATCAGTTTATACTTGACCACGGCGCTATTCCTGCCACCTTAAATTATAACGGTTACCCGAAATCAAGCTGTATCTCACTGAATGAAGTAGTTTGCCACGGCATCCCTTCTCCTGATACGGTATTGAAAGACGGTGATATTTTGAATATCGATGTAACAACGATACTCGACGGTTACTATGGTGACACCAGCAGAATGTATACCGTAGGCGAAGTGAGGGAGAAAGCATTGAAGCTGATTGATGTAACCAAGCACTGTCTAGATTTGGGGATTCAGCAGGTTCGTCCGGGCAACTATCTTGGAAATATTGGTTATGTGATTTCCCGCTATGCAACATCGCAGGGTTTTAGCGTAGTGTACGAATTCTGTGGCCACGGTGTTGGCGTGGAGTTCCACGAAGATCCGCAGGTTGACCACTCATCGAGAAAAAACAGTGGACCGAAGCTGCGTCCGGGTATGACCTTTACCATTGAGCCCATGATTAACCTGGGACGCCCACGTGTAAAACTCGACAAACATGACGGCTGGACTGCCCGTACCATCGATGACCAGCTGTCGGCACAATTTGAACATACGATACTCGTAACCGAAACCGGTTGTGAAGTCTTGACTGATATTTCGAATGAATATCCGATTTCCTGAAAAAATTATTTTGCAAAAGAAAAAGAGGCTGTCCAAAAAGTAAAATTGGACAGCCTTTGTTTTTGTTGTCCCTTTAAGGTTTGTATCTTAAAGGTGCTAATGACAACACGATCAAACGTACGATTTAAAAGTGTTACTTCCCAACAGTCAGTACTGTTTCCGGGTAACCTAAGCGATAAAATAGCGGCTAATCACCCGGTTCGTCTGGTTAATCAGGTTGTTGACCAGTTAAACATAGACGATATTTTATCGACGTATAAAGGCGGCGGAACAAGTTCGTATCATCCTCGGGTAATGATTAAGATACTATTTTACAGTTATCTGAACAATATCTATTCCTGCCGGAAAATAGAACGGCAACTTCAGGAAAATATCCATTACATGTGGCTTTCGGGTGAAGCAACGCCTAATTTTAGGACCATTAATAACTTCCGCAGTCAGAAATTAAAAAATAAAATCCATCAGTTGTTTGCCTCCATGGTTCGGTTAATGAACGAAATGGGGTACGTTAGCCTTGATGTACAATACATCGACGGGACCAAAATCGAAGCAACCTCGAATCGCTACACTTTTGTTTGGCGTGGCTCAGTTGAAAAATACAAGGAGAAGCTTGAAGCCAAAATCGAGAAAGTACTAAAAGAGATTGAGGAAAGCATTGAAGTGGACTCTGCTGCTCCTGATGAAGATTCTCTGCCACAGACGATTGATTCCGAACTGTTGCAACAGAAGATTCGCCAGATAAATGAGCAACTCTCAAAACTAAACAGGAAACAGCAAAAACAGTTGAAACAATTGGAATCGGATGCCTTACCGAAGCTGAAAAAATACAAACAGCAACTGGAAACCCTGGGCCAAAGAAACAGCTACTCAAAAACGGATACCGATGCCACCTTCATGCGCATGAAAGAGGATCATATGAAAAACGGGCAGTTAAAGCCTGCTTACAATACTCAAATCAGCACGGAGAACCAGTTTATTACCCATTTTTCACTTCATCAGCGCGCCGGCGATACCAGCACTCTGATACCACACCTTGACCATTTTGAATCACTTTACAACAGGCGATCGTCCACGGTGGTTGCCGACTCAGGCTATGGCAGCGAAGAGAATTACCAACATCTGGAAGATCAGGGCATAAAAGCCTTTGTCAAGTACAACTACTTTCATAAAGAACAAAAAAGAAGTCAAAGGAATAATGCTTTTTTGCCAGCAAACCTGTATTACAATCAGCAAAAGGATTTTTATGTCTGCCCCATGGGACAACGCATCAGTAAGGTGGGGAGTAACAGTCGCAAAACACAGTTGGGATATGAATACCAGGTGAGTATCTACCAGGCACAAAATTGCACGGGATGCCCGCTTCGGGGGCTGTGCTATAAAGCCAGGGGGAACCGAAAGCTCGAAATCAACCACAATCTAACCCGATTACGCCGGTTGGCAAGAGAAAGGTTAACCAGCGAAGAAGGCCTTTACCACCGCAGTATGCGCCCCATCGAACCGGAAGCGGTGTTTGGGCAGCTGAAATCAAACAACAAATTTAACCGGTTTACCCTCAAAGGATTATCCAAGGTAGAAGTAGAGTTTGGGTTAATGGCCATTGGACACAACTTGAGGAAGTTAGTGGCCCTAACTATGTCCAAACATCCGAAAAATTCCGTTCCTTATACAATTATTTTCGTTTTTGAAGCAATATCCTGCACAAAAGCAGACATACAACAATGCCTACCAAAAATCAGCAAAATGTTCGGAACAATCAGGTTAGCTGCTTAAAAAATGAGGCCGCCCTTTTTGGACAGCCTCTTTTTTTATGACTTGTTTTCGATAGTCTCGAAATAACCAACTAGCCCATATATTTTTCCACGTCGTTAAATGGAATCATAGTCACTCCCAGCTTCTTCCATTTCTCGAACGGTAAAGGAATATTCGGAAGTTCCTTAATCGCATCAGAGAAAACAAATACCTCCTTGCCTCTTTCCGCCAAACCAGTCACTGCCTGGTCAACACACACATTGGTAGTCACTCCATACACAAATACACGGTCAGGTTGAATAATGTCGAGTACTTTTTCGGTGTAAGGATTTCCGGCAAACACATCGAAAGCATCTTTCCGGATCAATATATTCCTGAAACGCTCCGGATTGTCGAAACGGGAATCCAATATTAATTCCTGGTTCCAATCGATAATAATCGGCCGTTCCGGGTCGGTTTCGGGAATGTACATGGCCCCTTTACTTTCCGCCATGCAATGCGGAGGAAACGTGTTCACAAAATCCGGATGATTGGAAAGTTCAGCCGAATTAACCAGGTGATAATCGGCAGTGTTCACTACCCGTAAGTTGTGCTCGCCGGCAAACCGGGTAATTTTTTCAAGAAGCGGCCGAATCTCTTCTGCGCCCTGCACATAAAGCTTTCCATCGGGCTCCATAAAATCGACCTGCGTATCAACATTCCAGAAAATAATATTAGGACGTTCCATAACACATGCGTTTTAACAAACTCAGTAAAGTTAAAATAAACCGACCTAAAAAAAGAAAAACCCTCCGGTTTTCGGAGGGTTTAACTGTATCTTATTCGTCGTTTCGCTTCTTATACTCGGCCAATCCCTTATCCAGGAAATCAACAAAGTGGTCGGGATTCAAGTCCCGGGCCGTTGGCTGTGTCAGCATCTTTCCGTTATTATCGAGTAATACATAATAAGGCTGTGCATTCACGCCAAAATGGGAAATCTGGAAATCAGCATATTTCTTTCCCAACGTCTTTTTAATCTTGCCGTCGTAGGTCGACTTGACCCAGTCTTTTTCAGGCAATTTGGTTTTATCGTCCACATACAGGGCTATGATGACATAATCATTCTCGAGTCGCTCCAGCACGCGTGGATCCGACCAAACATTTGCTTCCATCTCACGGCAGTTGACACATCCGTGTCCGGTGAAATCTATAAATACAGGTTTATGCTGTTTTTTCGCACAAGCCATTCCCTGGTCGTAATCGAAATATCCCTGCAGGCCATGCGGCAATTCAAGGAAGTCGGAATATTTTGGTTTTTCGCACAGCGTTGACGAATCTCCGTCTTTGAAGCCGTACGTTCCACTAGTACTGTTCACCAGCTTTACTTCGTCCCTGATGATTTTATGCAAATCGAAATCGTGCGTGGCCATCGGTGGCAGGTAACCTGAAATTGCTTTCAACGGAGCCCCAAACATACCGGGAACCAGGTATACCACGAATGAAAAGGTGACAATCGACAACAATAACCGGGGCACGGTTACATGCGTCACTTCACTGTCGTGCGCAAACTTCAATTTTCCTAAAAGATAGAATCCCAACATGGCGAAAATCACAATCCAGAACGCCAGGTAAACTTCCCGGTCGAGGATTCCCCAGTGATAAGTTTGATCGGCAATACTCAGGAACTTCAGTCCAAGTGCCAGTTCCAGGAACCCTAGAACCACTTTCACCGAGTTCAGCCAGCCACCCGATTTTGGCAAATTACTCAGCCATTGCGGGAAGAAGGCAAACAACGTAAACGGCAGGGCAAAAGCCATCGCAAAACCGAACATGCCAATGACGGGTTTCAGAATCATTCCTCCGGCCGACTCAACCAAAATAGCGCCTACGATAGGACCTGTACAGGAGAAAGAAACCAACACCAATGTGAGTGCCATGAAGAATGAGCCGCCAAATCCTCCTTTATCTGCTTTCCGGTCGCTTCGGTTCACCCAACTACTGGGCAGCACGATTTCGAATGCGCCAAAGAATGAAAACGCAAAAACCAGGAAAATAGTAAAGAAGAGAATATTGGGTAACCAGTGCGTACTAAGCCAGTTGGCAAAACCCGGGCCTAACGTTACAGCTACAATGGTTCCGATCAACGTATAAATCAGGATAATGGAAAATCCGTATACCAACGCCTGCATCTTCGCCCTCACTTTCGACTCGCTGCTGTGCATAAAGAACGAGACCGTCATCGGAATCATCGGGAATACACAGGGAGTTAAAATGGCAGCCAAACCGGCAAGAAAGCTGAAAAGGAAAAACCATCCCAGTCCGTGATGCTTCGTGCCCACAGGCTCAATTGGCTCAACAGGAGTTGTCTTTTCTTCCGCAGGAGCAGCTACCGCCTCCTTCTTACCTCCGTTAAATGAAAAAGAAAAATCCTTATCGGTTGGTGGCAAACAGGTTTCGTCGTTACAACTCATAAACTCAACCGAACCCTTTATTTCCAAAGGCTTGTCGGTTAAAATCTTGACACGTTGCACAAACACAGCTTCGTGCGCATAGTACTCAAGCTCCATCTGAAAAGTCTGATCAAACTTTTTGATCATCGGACTCTTGGCTTCCAGTTTTCCATCTAATTCAAAGCCGTCGTTCGGTTTGATATTAATTGAGGTCTTAACCGGTCCGCCGGGAGGAAGGTCGGTAGAATAGAGATGCCATCCCTGGTCGATCGATGCCTTGAACGTCAAATCATACACGCTGTCGGACACCTGCTTTTGCTCATAAGTCCATTTTACCGGTTCCAGAATTTGAGAGAACGCGGGCAAAGAGCTTACTACCAGGAATAATGCAAACAGAATATATCGTTTCATCAGGTTGTAGTTCTTTTATTTATGTATTTAAATTTTTCAATAAGTTCAAAAATATAAAAAAAAAACGGCTCAATCATGTGATTAATGATCGAGCCGTTTTCAATTTTTTTATTAGAAGATAATTTCCTCTTGATTCTCATCGAGATACTTTGACTCGAGGAAATTAAGCGAGGCAACCTCGTCGATTACTACCCGCTTTCGGAATTCAAACATCCACCGGAGCCTTCGGGAAGGAAATCCCTTCGTTAAAAAGGCAGCCACAAACGGATGCAGTTGAATTGTCAATCTTTTCTTTGCCAGCTCACCGAAAATAAACTTAACCCGCTGCTCAATCTCGTCTGTAAACAGAACGGTCGGTGTTACTTTTCCGGTTCCTTTACACACCGGACACACCTCAGCAGTGTCAATATTCATTTCGGGCCGCACCCTCTGTCTGGTGATCTGCATCAGACAGAACTTGCTCAAAGGAAGGATATTGTGCTTCGTTCGGTCAGCACCCATCGCCTCCTTCATCTTATCGAAAACTTTCTGACGGTTTTCATTACTGTGCATATCGATAAAATCGATCACAATAATGCCACCCATATCGCGCAGCCTGAGTTGTCGTGCAATCTCATCAGCTGCTGCCAGGTTAACCTCCAGGGCATTTGTCTCCTGATTTCCGCTTTTCGAGCGATTCCCGCTATTGACATCAATAACATGGAATGCTTCGGTATGCTCAATAATCAGGTAGGCACCGCTCTTAAACGAAACGGTTTTACCAAAAGATGCTTTGATCTGCTTATCAATTCCAAAGTGTTCGAAAATGGGAGCCCGACCGCTGTAATGTTTTACAATCTTTTTCTTTTCCGGGGCAATCGTCCCCAGGTAATCTTTAATTTCAATGGCAGCTTCCTGGTCATTAACCATGATACTACCAAAGTCTGGCGTATACACATCGCGAATCATCGCAATGGTACGGTCGAGTTCGCCCAGAACCAACGACGGTGCATTATGCCGGCTCAGCTTAGCCATGGCATTTTCAAATTTCGCCACCAATCGCTTCAGTTCCTGGTCCAATTCTGCAACACGTTTTCCTTCAGCAGCTGTTCGAATAATTACCCCATACCGTTTGGGGCGAATGCTTTGAATTAATTTTTTCAGCCGATTTTTCTCTTCGGTCGATCTAATTTTCTGCGAAACAGAAACTTTGTCGCTGAATGGCATTAACACCATGTTACGGCCAGCGACAGAAATTTCAGAGGTTAACCGGGGGCCTTTGGTAGAGATGGGCTCTTTGGCAATCTGGACCAGAATACTCTGGCCTTGTTTCACCACCTCGGTAATTTTTCCCTCTTTGTTAATGTCCGGATCCGGATGGATTTTGGATACGGGCACGAACTTGCTTTTCTTCGAACCGGCAAGCTTCAGGAACTTGTTCAGTGTCTGGAATTGAGGTCCCAGATCCAAATAATGAAGGAACGCATCTTTTTCGTAGCCTACATCAACAAAGGCAGCATTCAAGCCGGGCATAATCTTTTTGACTTTCCCGAGGTAGATGTCTCCTACCGCGAACTTGGCGTTGCTGTCCTCGCTGTTGAGTTCAACCAGTCTTTTGTTTTCGAGTAAGGCAATTTCTACGTGTGAGGGTGATACATCAATAATTAGTTCATTACTCACGGCCTTAACTCATTTTACAAACAATAATAATTTCAAATTTAGCTTAAACACAATAAACCTAAAGCGCTTTTGCACTTTAGGTTTACCGATAGTTAAGCCATTATCGAAAGCTTATTTACTTCTTCTTTTTATGACGATTTTTCCGCAAGCGTTTTTTCCGCTTGTGGGTCGCCATCTTATGTCTTTTCCTTTTTTTACCGCTAGGCATAATTTTAGGCTTTAAAAATTATTTTACGTTATTCTTTACCTTATTCACGAACGACTTAGCAGGTTTGAAAGCCGGAATGAAGTGTTCAGGAATAATAATAGTTGTATTTTTTGAGATGTTGCGGGCAGTTTTCTCAGCGCGCTTTTTAACGATAAAGCTACCGAAGCCACGCAGATAAACATTTTTTCCATCAACCAACGAACCAGAAACGGTTTCCATGAATGCTTCAACAGTTTTCTGTACAGTAACTTTTTCGATACCAGTGTTCTTCGAAATCTCGTTTACGATATCTGCCTTTGTCATTGCTATTAATTTAATTATACACTTCTTTCTTAAAATTTTGGTGAACAAAGATAGACTTTTTCGGATGATTAAAGAAATACAAATCAATTATTTTTGTCCCATTGAAGTAAAATTTAGTTTATTTAACAATATATGAGCAAATTCGCCAAATATCTGATTGACTGGTACAAAAGCAATGGGCGTGAGCTTCCGTGGCGCGAAACGCGTGATCCGTATACGATTTGGGTCTCTGAAATTATTCTTCAACAGACAAGAATCAGCCAGGGGACGGCGTATTTTCATCGCTTTATTGAACAATATCCTGACGTTTCTAAATTAGCTTCCGCTGACGAACATGATGTATTAAAACTTTGGCAGGGACTGGGTTATTACTCCCGAGCACGCAACATGCTTGCAGCTGCCCGGCAGGTAATGAAACAGTTCAATGGTCGCTTTCCAAACACCTACAAAGAGCTATTACAATTAAAAGGAGTTGGTGAATACACCGCAGGAGCCATTGCGTCCATTGCTTTTAACCTGCCACATGCTGCAGTGGATGGTAATGTACTACGCGTTTTGTCGCGGGTTTACGCCATCGACACTCCCATCAATTCTACCAAAGGGAAAAAGCTCTTCGCCGAATTGGCAAACGATTTGGTTCCGAAAAAAGAGCCGGCCACATTCAACCAGGCCATCATGGATTTTGGAGCCATGCAATGTACTCCGCAAAAACCAGATTGTGCCAGCTGCCCACTAGCCGAAATGTGCCAGGCATATATTAATAATAGCGTGGAAGCTCATCCGGTGAAAGAAAAAAAGACCAAAATCAGAGATCGATACATGCACTATTTACTTATCAGGGATGAAAAATCGACCTGGTTGGAAAAACGAAACGAACAGGATATCTGGAAGAACATGTACCAGCTTCCGCTGATTGAGTCGTATGACGTACTATTGCCGGAACAAATTCTGCAATCGGAAGAATGGAAGAAAATTTTCAATGACGCACAAATTGAGGTTCGCTCCATTTCCGACGAGATTATTCATCTGCTAAGTCACCGAAAAATCCACGCCTTCTTTTATGAAATACAACTAATAAAAGGCAAAGTTGATTATCCGGCAAACCCCGTTTTTTTGAAAGATATTTTTAATTTTGCCGTACCGAAACTAATTGAAAATTACCTGGCTGATAGAATCCATGTAACTCAATCACAGTAAAGCTTATACGTTTCAGAGGCAGAGAATCGGTTTTTTGAAAAGAAAATCGGTTTTCGTAAATTTAATTTTATTCATTAAAATTGCTTTAAATATGTCTATCAACAAAGTTATCTTAGTCGGAAACGTCGGGAAAGACCCCGAAATCAGGCACCTGGACAACAACGTATCCGTTGCCAATTTTCCATTAGCCACCTCTGAAACCTACACCAACAAAAATGGTGAGAGAATCACAAACACAGAGTGGCATAACGTTGTAGCATGGCGAGGTCTTGCCGAGGTATGCGAAAAGTATGTACAGAAAGGAAAACAGCTGTACATCGAAGGAAAGATTCGGACGCGCTCATATGAGCAGGACGGAACGAAAAAGTACATGACGGAGATTTATGCCGATACTTTGCAAATGCTGGGCCGGAAAGATGATTTCCAGAATGACTCAGCACCTGATCGTTCTTCGGCTACCGTGAGTGAGCCAAACGGAAACAACGGCTCCTTCGACAATTCTCCGGGAGAAACTGAAGAAGACGATTTACCATTTTGATACTAAAATATTTATAGTTTGGAAACAGACGTAGTTCCTCCGTCGGGAGCCCACTGGGAAGGCATTCACTTTTATCCATTTACGATCGAGACACTGATTGGGCTCCTGGTGTTGCTTTTATTACTAATTATTTCTGCATTGATTTCAGGATCCGAAGTGGCTTTTTTCTCTCTGGGTCCCAAAGATAAACATGAGCTTGAAGAGAACAAGAGCCGTTCGAATGCTCTTGTTCTCCGCCTGCTCACTATCCCTGAACAATTGCTGGCCACTATCCTGGTAGGGAATAATTTTGTTAACATCGGAATCGTTATTTTATCGGCACACATCACCAATTTGCTGATAGATTTTTCCGCAGCTCCCACGCTGGGATTTATTTTTCAGGCCGTTGTCATCACCTTCTTATTGCTTCTCTTTGGTGAGATTATTCCCAAGGTATATGCAACACAATATCCGCGTTCGTTTGCAGTGCGGATGGCTCCCATGCTAAACGGACTGGAAAAGGTGACCCGGCCACTGAATCATATCCTGATTACCACCACAGCCTTTGTTAACAAACGGGCAACCAAACACCGGAAATACCTTTCTATCGATGAAATTTCGAAAGCTCTTGAGCTGACAGATGAAATGGAGTTTACCGAAGACAAGGAAATTCTGGAAGGGATCGTCAAGTTTGGGAACAAGAGTGTAACCGATATCATGCGCTCCCGCGTCGATTTAATCACGCTCAACATTCGCGACGACTACACCGAGGTACTGAAAGTCATAAACGATTCGGGCTACAGCCGGATTCCGGTCTATTCCGAAACATTTGACAATATCCGGGGGATCTTATACATCAAAGATTTGCTGGCTCACCTCAACAAGGGCAATACGTTCCGCTGGCAGTCGCTTTTGCGCCCGCCATTTTATGTCCCGGAGTCGAAAAAAATTGATGAGCTGCTGGAAGAATTCCAGAAGAACAAAGTTCACATGGCCATTGTCGTCGACGAATATGGAGGCACGTCGGGACTGGTGACGCTTGAAGATGTACTGGAAGAAATTGTAGGTGATATTGCCGACGAGTTTGACGAAGACGAGGAATACTATACGCGTATTGGTGAGAATGAGTATCTTTTCGATGGAAAAACGATGCTCAATGATTTCTACAAAGTATTCGATGTTCCGGAAACGATTTTCGACGAAAAAAAAGGTGACGCAGATACACTTGCCGGATTGATACTGGAACTTCAGGGAGAAATACCGGCTAAAAATGAAAAAATTGAGTGCGACGATTTTCTGTTTCAGATTGAAGAATCAGACGCACGCCGCATCAAGAGCATACGGGTATTCATCACGCGTGAAAATGAGAAGGGAGAAAATATCTGATATGGGAAGACGAATTCACAGGATGCATTTACCAATCATCATTATACTGGTGATTATGACGATGAGCATGATTTCATGCAAACACGAATACACACCAAAACCAATAGGTTATTTTCGTATCGCATTTCCGAAAAAGGCTTATCATCAGATGAATGAGAACTTGCCCTACACTTTTAAAATTCCGGATTATTCCAGCATTTCAAGAGACTCTGATTACCAGGCAAAGCCGTATTGGATTAACATCGATGTTCCGTCCAATAAAGCTTCCATCCATATCAGTTATAAAGCCGTACACGGAAATCTGGCAAAATACACCGAAGAATCGAGAATGCTGGCCTACAAGCATGCACAAAAAGCCAGTGCTATCGACGAAAAAATTTACATCAACCGGGCGAATAAAGTCTACGGAACGCTTTACAACATCAAGGGAAACGTAGCTTCGCCCATGCAATTCTACCTAACTGACAGTACACGTCACTTCATTCGCGGAGCACTATATATTCGGGAAATTCCTAATGTGGACAGCTTACAGCCTGTCATTAACTTCCTGGAACAGGATGTTGTTCAACTGGTCGAATCAACCAAATGGAAAGACGTTAAATAATGCCTCTCTTTACGAACGAAAATATCGATGATGCCTTACTTGGCCTCTGGGAAATAACCGAAACGCCGGAGGAATTAAGGCAAATTGTCACGTTAACTCCTGCAGAAGAACAGGAATTCAAATCCTTTACCAACCTGCGCAGACAGCGTGAATGGCTGGCAACCCGGGCTCTTCTTCAGCAAATGCTCGACGAGCCATTTGAAATCCGTCATCTGACCGACGGAAAACCGGTATTGGAAGACACACCATACCACATCAGCATTTCCCACTCGTCGGAATACGCTGCGGTCCTGTTGCACGAAGAAATGCAACCCGGCCTCGATATCGAGAATGTTTCACGCTCCATTGACAGAGTAGCTCCCCGCTTTCTTTCAGCTGAAGAGCTGCAAAACTGTCTGACAAATGATGGTTATTCAAACATCAAGTTATTTATGCACTGGTGTGCGAAGGAGGCCATATTCAAGATGATTCCTCACCAGGGCGTTGAATTCTCAACACAAATCCAGATTCCCGCTTTCGAAATGACCGGATCAAACGGTTCGTTTACCGGACTGTTCAAAGGCTTATTCGGCACCGATCACATCGACCTGAACTATCGCTTCGTTGAAGACAACCTAATGGTTTGGGGACTTTACGAATAATCCGGAAATAGACGAATGAAACACCCTAAATGAATTCGCTGATGCAAAATGCTTTCAGCAGATTTGCGCTATCCCAACGTCCTGATTAAGAACTGTGATTTACGACTTTTAACAGAAGCTTATCCTTCCCAACTAAACAAATGGAGGGGGATCTGTTTTATATAGGTGAGTAAATTTAGCATCTGCAAAAAAGATATAAGCAATGAATACACCCGAATCACATATTCTAGTCATATTTGGCGCATCAGGCGATTTAACCAAAAGAAAACTGATTCCAGCTATATGCAAGTTGCATAACGGTAAAAGATTGCCGGAAAAGTTTGCCATTCTGGGCGCCAGTCGTACTGAAATGACTGATGAGGAATTCCGCGAAAGCGTTACCGATTTCCTGCCGAAGGACGATGACCAGTGCAAATGCGATGAGTTCCTCGAAAAACTCTATTATCAACCACTGGGAACCGCTGATGCCGATGAGTACGGTAAACTGAAGGACCGGTTGGAAGAGCTGAAAAAAAAGCTGGATATTCCCGGCAATTATATTTTCTACCTCTCCACTCCGCCTAAGTTGTACGGAGTAATCCCGGCCAATCTGGCATCCGTCGGATTAAATCAGCAGGAAGATGGTTACACCCGGTTGATTGTGGAAAAACCTTTCGGAAATAACCTGGAAACAGCACAAAAGCTGAACAAGGAGCTCCTCAACTATTTTGACGAAAAGCAGATTTACCGTATCGACCACTATCTGGGTAAAGAAACTGTCCAGAACATGTTAGTGGCCCGCTTCTCCAACGGAATTTTCGAGCCGATTTGGAACCGGAATTTCATCGAACGCGTGGAAATTTCCTCCGCTGAAAGTCTTGGTGTGGAAGGAAGGGGCGGTTACTACGACCAATCCGGAGCCATGCGCGACATGGTGCAAAATCACCTTCTCCAATTGGTCGGAATGGTCGGAATGGAACCTCCGGTGGTGGCCGAAGCAGATGCCATTCGTAATGAGACACTAAAAGTTTTTCAGTCTCTCAGACCTGTTGAACCAGAAGAAATCCGCAACAATGTAATTCGCGGCCAATATGTGGAGTCGCGTATCAAGAATGAGCAAGTCAAAGGCTACCGAGACGAGAAGGGAGTCGATCCTGAATCGCGGACAGAGACCTTCCTGGCAATGAAATTTTACATCGACAACTGGCGCTGGGCCGGCGTTCCTTTTTATCTCCGTACCGGGAAAAAATTACCAACGCGTGTAACGGAAGTTGTCATTAAATTCCGTCCCACCCCACATCACCTTTTTCAGGAAGATGGAGTCACAGCTCATGTCACCAACCAGTTGATCATTCGCATACAGCCTGACGAAGGCATTCTGCTCAAGTTCGGATTGAAGGAACCGGGAGCCGGCTTCCGGGTACAACCGGTGAATATGGATTTCCATTACAGCGATTTATCGGATGTAGAATTGCCAACCGCTTACGAGCGTCTTTTACTCGATTGCATGATGGGTGACCAAACGCTATATCTGCGCGGCGATGCAGTAGAAGCAGCATGGAGATTTGTACAGCCCATTCTCAATGCATGGGAAGAAAATCCATCCCTTCCGATTTATGGATATCCGGCCGGTTCGTGGGGACCACAGGAAGCCGACGACCTGATTGAAGGCGAAGACACCTGGCGTTATCCATGTAAAAACCTTTCCGACGACGGAACTTATTGCGAATTGTAAAATCATCAAACAGGATCAATGGAACCTGAATTAAAAATATACGACGATGCAGCCAGCGTAACCGAAGCTTTTGCCAAAAACCTGGCTCAGTGGATTAAAGAAAGTAAAAGTCCGTTTTTTCACATTGCCCTTTCGGGCGGAAGTACGCCCAAACTGTTGTTCAAGTATTTAGCTGACAACTACAAAGATACCATCGAATGGAGCAAAGTGCATTTTTGGTGGGGCGATGAGCGGATGGTTCCGGCTGACGATGACGAAAGCAACTACAAAATGACCAACGAGTTGCTACTTTCTCAAATCAATATTCCGGAAGGAAATATTCACCGGATACGGGGAGAAGAAGACCCTCCAACCGAATCAGTCCGCTACGGCGACGAAATTGAATCGCTGGTTCCTGAAAAGGAAACCTGGCCGGCTTTCGATTTGATTATTTTGGGATTGGGTGACGACGGACACACGGCTTCCATCTTCCCGAATCAAATGGAATTGCTTCATTCGCTCGATGTTTGCGAAGTGGCGACACATCCTTCTTCGGGACAAAAAAGAATCACCTTAACAGGAAAAGTGCTGAACAGTGCTGAGAAAACTGCCTTCCTGGTGACAGGAGAGAATAAGGCAGACCGTTTGCAGGAGATATTTTCCGATTCGGACAAGGGGCGCCTGCTGCCTGCATACCACATTCATCCGGCAGGGGAACTATATTGGTTCGTCGATCAGGCGGCAGCCGGAAAACTGGAGAAATAATAAAAAATTACCCGTATACTATTGGGACAATCTTGTCCAATAAAAGTATACGGGTTTATTTTTTTTCGAGCTTATTATGCTTCCGATAAATCTTTCTGCTTTCGCTTTATTTCGTTGACGTATTCTGCAGCTGAGAGAGCTGCTATCGTTCCGTCGGCGACAGCTGTTGTCACTTGGCGGTAAGGCTTTTTAATGCTGTCGCCGGCACCAAACACCCCGGGAATATTAGTTTTCATACGGTCATCTGTCAACAGTTCGCCGTATTCATTCAGCTCAACCACATCTTTGAAGAAGGCGGTATTCGGAACGTAACCAATGAAAATAAATGTTCCTTCCACGTTGATAATCTTCTCCTCACCTGTCCGCATATTCTTCACCCTGGCCGCTTCCAGGTTTTCGTTTCCGATGAATTCCTGAATCATGGATTCCATCTCGAACTCAATTTTTTCATTTTCGCGGGCATCACGGATGGCGTGTTCAAATCCCTGGAAGTGATCGAACTGGTGAACGATGGTCACTTTCGATGCATATTTCGTCAATGAAACAGCTTCTTCCAGTGCTGAATTACCACCACCAACTACAATAATCTCCTTGTCCTGAAAGAAATCGCCATCGCAGGTGGCACAGTAGGAAATACCTCTCCCCTTGAATTCTTCCTCACCCGGAACATTCAGCATGCGTGGACGACCGCCCGGTGCCAGAATAACTGTATGGGCAGCGTATGTATCTTTTCCGTTGACTTCAACGGTTTTGGTTTCGCTCTTCAGATCGACTGCGGTGATGTGCAGGTTCGATTTTATTTTGCAGCCAAACGACTTGGCCTGCTTCTTCATTATATTTCCCAGTTGATATCCGCTGGTGGATTCAACTCCGGGATAATTGGCAATTTCGTGCGTCAGCACCAACTGCCCGCCTGGCGTACCCTCATTGAGAATAAGTGTACTGAGTTTAGCCCGCGATGTATAAATTCCGGCAGCTAAACCGGCAGCTCCTGCCCCCAGAATAATGACATCATAAATGGTATCGTCTTTCATCTGATTCCAATCTTAAAGTGTTTCCCGGTTGAACCGGAAGAAAGCTGAACCTGCTGCAAATCTACTCTGACAGCAGGCCAGCTTTGTCGTTTTATTTCGGCTCGCCAAACTGTTCGTTAAGAATAGCAGTAACCTGATCCATGGACTGAATGCTGCTGGTAGCTTTTACGAGTTTACCGTTTTTGTAATATACAGTGAACGGAAGTCCCATAAAACCGCGGCATTCGGGAGCATTACGAATGACAGCTGATTCAGGATTATCAAATTCCATATCAGCAAAAGTTACATGAGTATAGTCATCTTCCAGCTCTTCCATAATTCCGTATACCGGAACACACATGGGGCCCATACGACCACAGCAAATCATTACATTATCATTCTCTTCGATGAACTTCTGATGCTCATCGGCGGTCATAATGTGCTTCAAGTTGGTTTGTAACATGATTTCAACTAATTAATGAGTAAACAATATTTTTAAATATCTTGATACCTCGATATCAAATGGCATACCAAACCACTACCTCACAGACGAACACAACACATAAGAAACTCACTTCAAGAAAATTAACAAAGTCAATCTACGATCGCCACATTGTCCTGACACAACAAAATACTGTCAAATCGTCACTTTTATTGCCAATAGCAAACATTTCTATTGAAAAATAAAAAAGCCACCCATAGAAGGATGGCCTTTCAAATCAAAAACCAATTATATAATAACGAAAATCTTATTCTTCCCAGACAATCAGCTGGTCTCCCTCCAGTCTATAATTCTCATTTGCAATACTTTCCGGCAAACCGGATTCATTGCCAGCTTCAATCAAGGCCTTGAATTTGGGCGGCATAACACCGGAATTCCACCTCAAAACCAACATAGTTTTGTCCTGAACCGGCAACATCCACAGTTGATAATCATCCCAATCGGATAAAAAGTCAGACCAGGAGGAATAACCGTTTTGTACGCCAAGACGCCCCATCATCAATTTCAGTTTCATCCGGTTGTCAGCTGACAGATTTTTCTTTATCTCATTTGGAAAAGTAACTTCCGGTTGTCCTTTCAGCTTTTGCTCAAACACCTGCCCTATCTGCAATGACGTTTCAATGGCTTTGGAACTTCCCACCTGATTGATAATATTGATGTAATACCTTCCTGCAACGATTTGATATTGATAAGCATTCAGGCAATCGTTCGAAACCAGCGTGTCACTTCCCAATTTGCAGCGAAAACGGTTGACTGAATAGATGCCAAAAGCCGACAGTGGATTATTCATCTCAAAAATGTCAACCTGAAAAGTGACATCGTTACATGTCACCGTTTGTGAAGTGAGCTTCTGAAAGCCATATTCGAGATAGAGATCGGCGCCGCCATCCATGTATCCCCACAGGGAACCACCGTCGTATATTTTGGTCTCGGTTACTTTTAAACCGGGAAACTCATCATCATTCAACGCCACCTTATCGGCTGCAAGCGCCTGCGATATCATGACAAACAGAAAGAAAACCAGGTAATAGATACTCTTGAACATTATGCTTTTATTTCGATATTTTCCAATGTTATTTTCGATGGATTCGCTTCTCCCAAACCGTAACCGGAAGCCAGTTCCATGAACTTTGTTCCGTTAGGAGATTCTTTTTTCTGAACGCCTTCTTCCATTCTTTTCTTCAAAACCACGTCGTAAGCAATGCGGTCAACGGCCACCGGGTCGCTGCCAAGCAGAATCGTTTTGTAGTTGGTCAGAAACTGCGGGTTAGCAGCGGGTCCACCGTCGAAACAACCTTTCAGACCATCCACAATGTTCAGCACCACTTTATCTCGCAAAGGCGGAAATGCACAAACCTGTGCTGTAGTCTCCGACCAAAGCTGCTTGTGCAACCTTCCGGTATTGCTGATACTTCCGTAGGCCAGATTTTTCATGCAACAGGTGACTGTCGTTCCGGCATTTTTCAAAATCGGGATGTTGATGATTTTGTCCACCTCCTGGGTAATAATTTTTGTGAAGTACGATTCCTTTCCTCCATTTACCATGTAAGGCAAGGTGTACTCGTCGTACTCGCCATTGACATCAGCCCAGTAGTACCAGTCTTTGTCGATATTCTTTTCTCCGTAAAGGATACCGTCCTTGTCGAAAAATCCCCCGTCTTTATCTTGCTGTTCCGTCCCACGAATATTAATCCCCGGATAATTCTCTTCCGTAAAACCCGTCTCGTGCAACTGCATTTCTCTTCTGTCCCAAATGACAATGTCCGACCGCGAGATGCCTGATTCTTCCAACTGCTTCACCACTGCCTGAACAACCGCATGACTAGTCGTCAGCAATTTCCCGGCAACGGGATTCACTTTTAAACCAATCTTCTCTCCCGGTTTCACAAATTTCCGCCAGGCTTTGTGCAGTTTCTTTTCTCCTGTCAGTTTGAGGAGTCCGTCTGCAATCATGCGATATGCTTCCGATTCAACTGGTTGATTATCGACCACACTATTCGGATGAACCACTTTCACAACCCGAGCCGGATATTTTCCCGGCATGGAATTTTTATTGCGCGAATATTCCAGCGCCTTATTGATATTGGTTTCTGGTTTTTCGTTTTCGGCGGAAGCCATGACACTTTTCGTTATCCCGGCCATCAAAACCGAGCCGGCACCTCCGGCTGACAGCAGCCTGAAGAAGCTTCGACGTGAAAAGGACGATTTCTGTTTCATAAGTCAATTGGTTTTTCATGTTAGTATGAATGGATACCAAAATGTTACATTCAGAAACCAGAGATTTATCTTTTCATATTTCAGAAAATAAGGATAAACTTGTGGTATCAACAAAAGTGTCCGTCTGACACGTGAAATTCATTTAACGATGGTGGAATATTATTCCCAACAAACACCTTTCTTGTTAGCCCTCGACGTTATTATTTTCGGATTCGACGAAGAAGGATTGAAGCTACTGCTCATCAAACGAGGCTTTAAGCCCTGCGAAGGACAATGGTCGCTGATGGGCGGTTTCCTGAAAGAAGATGAAGATATGGAACAGGCTGCCGACCGGGTTTTGCATCAGCTGACCGGGCTGAGCGATTTGTATCTGGAACAGCTTCGTCTCTACAGCAAACCAAAACGAGATTCTGTAGGACGCGTCATTTCGATGGCATACTACGCGTTGATGAAAACCGACCACCAAGATTCGGAACAGTTAGAAAAACACAATGCGCAGTGGTTTAAAATAGACGAAATTCCTGAATTGGTTTTCGATCACCGGGAAATGGTCAACCACGCGCTGGCGCGATTACGCAGGAGATGCAAGACGCAGCCTATTGGTTTCGAGCTTTTGCCTGACAAGTTTACCATTCCGCAACTGCAGAAATTATACGAAGCGATTTTAGGTGTTGAGCTGGACAAACGAAACTTCCGGAAGAAAATATTGTCGATGGACCTCCTTCAGAAACTGGAGGAAAAGGATAAAAGCAGTTCCCGCAAAGGCGCCTTCTTATACCAGTTCGATAAAGAAAAATACGATCGGCTAATCGGCGAAGGATTCAGCTTTGCTGTGTAACTACCATAAAAAGCTAAGCGGGGCACGCATCTTTCAACGTGCCCCGCTCATTTTCATCCAGGATACGGGATTAATTTAACACACTAAATCCTACCTCAGAAATCTTTTCCTCATTTCGGTTGCGGTAAAGTCAGACTTCCTGGCAATTCTCAATATACCAGGAAACCGGATGTTCTCTACCGGAAATCAACTCTTCGAGCAATTTGTGATCATCCCATTTACTGTGATAACTGCAAGTTTGATCAAGCGCCCTGGAGAGCAAAAGCCACTCCTGAACGACAGCCATCGTCAGCCGGCCTTCGAATTCCTTCAAAATAGACAGGCAACGAGGATTAATCAGATCAACTTTAGGCTCTTCCCGTTTGAGCGATTCACGCGTAGTAAAAAGATGATCTTCAACTTTGATGAATTCATTTTCATCCAGCGTTACACTGAAATTGAATGTTACTGTACTCATGTTGGCACCTCCTGATAGATTAATTCCACATATCAGTAATTTAATACATTAGTGGGAATAATTGAAGCAAAAATGCTCCTGAACAGTAGGTTATTAAACATATCTTTCTCGTTGTAAAGAAAGAAGGTCAGTAAAACTGAATCGTCCGGCTTATATAGAATGCAACCAAATAAGAAAGCCGGATACAAATGTACCCGGCTCTTTTCTATAATGATTGACTTGAATGCTAAACGTTAAAGCGGAAATGCATGATATCTCCGTCCTGTACAACATACTCCTTCCCTTCGACCGAAATCTTTCCTGCGTCACGGCAAGCGGCTTCCGATCCTAGAGTCACGTAATCATCGTACTTAATTACCTCGGCACGGATAAATCCTTTTTCGAAATCGGTGTGAATAATGCCGGCTGCACCCGGAGCTTTGGTTCCTTTCTTAAAGGTCCAGGCTCTCGATTCGTCCGCACCGGTCGTGAAGTAGGTTTCCAGATTCAACAACTGGTATGCCGAATGAATCAGTTTGTTCACACCCGGTTCATCCAGTCCCAAATCTTCCAGGAAAAGTTGTTTCTCTTCGTAAGTTTCCAGCTCTGCAATATCGGCTTCGGTAGCCGCAGCGATAATCAGCATTTCAGCATTTTCACCAGCAATATTTTCTTTTACCTTTTCGGTGAAAGCGTTGCCTGAAGCTGCTGATGCTTCATCGACATTGCAAACATACAACACCGGTTTATCCGTAAGAAGGAAGAAATCGTGTATCAACTCTTTCTCATCCTCGGTCAGGTCAACCGCGCGCACCGACGTTCCAGACTCCAGGGCAGCTTTCAGCTTCTCGGCTACAGCCAAAGCCTTCATCGCTGCTTTGTCCATACCAACGCGCGCCTGCTTCTGCAAACGGGCAATCCGGTTCTCCACGGTTTCCAAATCCTTCAGCTGAAGCTCGGTGTCAATTACCTCCTTATCGCGAACCGGGTCAATTGTTCCGTCGACGTGGGTAATATTTTCGTTTTCGAAACAGCGCAAAACGTGAATAATGGCATCCACCTCGCGAATGTTGGCCAGAAACTGGTTACCCAATCCTTCACCCTTGCTCGCGCCCTTCACCAAACCAGCTATGTCAACAATTTCAACGGTAGTAGGAACAACCCGTTTCGGTTTGTCAATCTTCTCCAGCTCAATCAACCGCCTATCGGGAACAGTAATTACGCCCACGTTGGGTTCAATGGTACAGAACGGAAAATTAGCCGACTGCGCCCGGGCATTCGATAAACAGTTAAACAAGGTTGATTTTCCAACGTTGGGCAGGCCAACGATTCCACATTGCAATGCCATCTTATTCTCCTTACGTTTAAAATTTTCGGTGGGCAAAGTTACTATTTTCTGCGAGAAGAAAATGATCATTCTTCACTGGTTCAGCGACTATTTCATCGGGATAATCATCAGGCCAGTTTTCGTTCTGTTTTCCTGAATAACAGGCATAAACCTATTTAACAACATCATTTAAAAGGAAATTCGTGGGATTTTAATCAGGATTTCTACTTTTGTAGAAAAGTGAGAATATGAACATCATCCCTTCGCTCTCGATTGACTGCGTGATCTTTGGCTTCCACGAGAAGAAACTGAAAGTGCTGTTGCTGGAATACGACAAGGAACAACTTGATTCACCAAATAAAAGTCCCGATACTTTTGCACCCTATGCAGAAACAGAGCCTGACGGAAAGTTTCCTTACGAAAAGCCCATCGGTTTGCCCGGCGGCCACGTTCCGGTTGATCGTTCCATCAACGATTTTGCCCGGGATATTCTGGAAACAGCGACAGGGATAAAAGATATTTACTTGAAGCAATTGGGCGCCTTCGGGGAAACCGAGCGTGTCTCCTTTCTCCGGGTTGTTTCGGTTGTTTATTATGCCCTGATTAATCCCGAACATTACAGCATTCGCGGTTCCAGTTTATTAAAATCGTTGGAATGGTATGATATTGATGAGGTTCCGGAACTGATTTTCGACCACAATGCTATGATTGAAAAAGCGCTCAAGCGCCTGCGCGAAGAGGTACAAATCAGGCCGGTTGGGTTCCATCTTCTTCCCGAGATGTTCACACTCACACAACTGCAACAACTGTACGAAACGGTTCTGGGAATCGAACTCGATACCAGGAATTTCCGCAAGAAAATACAGAAAATGCATCTCGTGGTCGATACCGGGAAGATGCAAACCGGCGTAGCACACCGCGCAGCCAGACTTTTCAGGTTCGATAAAAAGGTTTATGAAATGCTGGCAGAACAAAGTTTCTCATTCAGGGTTTAGCCGCCGTTTAAACCTTTATCTTTATTCTCAGTCTTATTTTTTGTTGAATAAGAAGGGAATTCCGCATCTGCATGGACATCGACGAAAGTGATTTAATAAGCGAACTAAAGGACGAAACCAGACGAGCTATGGCCTTTCACATCCTGGTAAAATCATACCAGGAGCGTTTGTATTGGCACGTCCGGAAGATCGTTGTAAATCACGATGATACAGATGACGTCCTGCAGAATGTGTTTTTGAAAGTCTGGAAGAGTGTTGAGAATTTTCGGGCCGATTCCAGCCTGTTTACCTGGTTGTACCGCATTGCCACCAACGAAGCGTTGAGTTTTATCAACGAGCGAAAACGAAAATCCCATCATTTACTGGATGAAGGAAGCGAATTCCTGTTGTCGACACTGGAGGCCGACGAATATTTTGAGGGGGACCAGGCGCAAATGAAATTACAGAAAGCCATCCTGACGCTACCCGATAAACAGCGGTTGGTTTTCAACATGAAATATTTCGACGAGATGAAATACCATGAGATGGCAGAAATTCTGGAAACATCGGTGGGAGCACTGAAAGCTTCTTACCATCATGCGGTGAAAAAAATTGAAGCATACATTGAACACAATTAATTTGATTGAATTAAACCTTTGATAACGAATCGTGTCTAAAATTCTGAAAGCTGAGAAATCCGATGAAGGAGAAAAAAGAATATAAGGAGTCGCCACTGTCCCAGATAAAAAGGGAAAATCCGTTTGGTACGCCCGAGGCTTATTTCGATACCTTCTCCGAACGGTTGAACAGTCGTATTCAGGCTGAAGAAAAACCGGTCACGCGGCAACGGTGGTTAAACATTTTCAAGCCGGTTGTAGGGCTGGCCGCCAGTTTCGCGCTGGTTTTCTTTCTGTTGTATGTTCCGCTGGAAAATTTTCTTCCACAAATCTGGAATAATTACCTCATCAAACATCCGGGCAATACCGTTCAGACGGTTACAAACGATGACAACTATTTTGAAACATTGATGAATTACCAGGTGTTTTCCAGCTCTGACGATCTTCAGATCCTGAGCACACTGAATGAAGTGGACAATTCGATGGCTGCTGACTCGTTGACTCCGCAGCAAATTGAAGATTACATTGTTATGAATTACTCTGATTGGGAAATCATTCGAAACTACAATCAATAAAATACCGGAATAATGAAAAAGCTGATACTAATCGCCATATTGTTCCTGACCGGACCTTCGCTTTTTGCTCAACATCACTCAAAAAAAGATTTTCCCGGATGGGATGCCATTAAAAACCAGAAAATCGCCTTCCTCACAGAACAACTGTCATTGACCCCCGAAGAGGCACAAAATTTCTGGCCGGTTTACAACATGCTGGAAGATGAACGGGCAAAGATTTGGGACGAAAAGAGGAATTTGGAAAACAAGTTCCACACCGATTCAGTAAATATGACCGAAGCCCAATTTCGTCAAATGGCCGAAAAATACGCCGAGATCCATCTTCGTGAAGGACAGATGATGAAGGAGTATAACGACAAACTACTCAAAGTACTTCCTGCCAAGAAGGTCGTAACACTTTATTTCGCCGAGCGGAAATTTATGAGTTACCTGATGCGAGAATATCGACGAAAACACGATAAGGACTAAAAGAAAAGCCGGAGCGATAAACTCCGGCTTTTTTATTTTATCAGGCGAATCTGCCTTTATCCAAAAAGTCGATGGTTTGATTGATGCCCTCATACATCAGCGTGTCTTCTTCTACAAAGTCAACGCGGGTGCGGTACTGTTTCAAGAAATCTTCCAGATAAGGAGAGGTTTTCATTGGGCGTCGAAACTCCAGCGCCTGCGAAGCATTGTAAAGCTCAATTGAAAGAATCTTCAATGTATTATCTGCCACCTTCAATACCTTGGTTGCCGCGTTTCCTCCCATACTCACATGGTCTTCCTGCTCGTTGGAAGAAGGAATGGAATCAACAGATGCTGGTGTGCACAACTGTTTGCTCTGGCTTACAATAGAAGCCGCCGCGTACTGCGGAATCATAAAACCGGAGTTCAATCCCGGATTCGCCACCAGAAATTCAGGCAAATCACGTTCGCCGGAAATCAAGCGGTAGGTTCTTCTTTCTGAAATACTACCAAGCTCCGACAATGCTATCGACAAGAAGTCAAGCGAAAGCGCCAACGGTTCTCCATGGAAATTACCGCCAGACACAATCATATCGTCATCCGGGAAAATGGTTGGGTTATCGGTCACCGAATTCATCTCCACTTCGATTACGTTTGCCACATAGTCGACGGCATCTTTCACTGCGCCATGAACCTGCGGAATGCAGCGGAAAGAATAAGGATCCTGAACGTGCTTTTTGGGTCGGTTTATTAGCTCACTTCCCGAAAGGATGGACCGGAAATTACGTGCTGTTTCAATCTGACCATGGTGTGGCCGGATTCGTTGAATACGCTCTTCAAAAGGTCCGATAAGGCCATTGAACGCATCAAGCGACAATGCCCCGATGATATCCGAATATTTGGCAATGCGGAAAGCTTTCAGCAAGGTGAAGATGCCATGCGCCAGCATAAACTGCGTTCCGTTTAAAAGAGCAAGGCCTTCTTTCGCTTCGAGGCGAATCGGCTCCCAACCCAACGTTTCCAACACATAGGAGGCTTCCATCCGTTCGCCGCGATAATACACCTCGCCTTTCCCCAGCAATGGAAGGAACAACATGGCTAACGGCGCCAAATCACCCGATGCACCCAGCGATCCTTGTTCGCAAACCACCGGAATCACATCGTGGTTAAACATTTCAATGATGCGCTGAACCGTTTTCAACTGCACTCCCGATTTTCCGTAAGACAGAGCATGCGCTTTCAGGAACAGCATTAGCTTTACTACTTCGTGTGGAATTTCCGGTCCCACATTACAGGCGTGCGATAAAACCAGGTTTTCCTGGAGTTTACTCAAATCGTCTTTGGAGATTTCGCGATCGCACAGGGCGCCAAAGCCCGTATTGATTCCATAGATAGGCTCCTCACTACCAGCCAGCTTTTTATCCAGCCAGGCTTTGCAATCGATGATCAGCTTTTTCGATTCCTCGGAAAGGGCGAGTGTTTTATGATTTTCCAGCAACTCCTCAACATCTTCAAACGTCAGTTTTGCCGGAGAGATGTAATGAATATTTTCAGACATAAAAATTCCGGATAAATTGTTCAACATAAATTCGTCGCATCCCAAGAGGTGGAATACGCCATTTTGCTAACGTTTCATCCGGATTCACGGGAAGCGAATATCGCCTCCCACCGTTTTAACCTTTCGATAGGATTTATTTTCCCGGCTTCTTTTCATGACGCCAGAAAAATAAGAACCTCAACGAAAATAAAAAACCTATTTTGTCAGGGTTTCGAGTAACTGACGAGAATCAAATTGTTGCTGATTACCTGTTTCCATGTTTTTCAGAGTGAAAAGGCCGTCTGCAATCTCATTTTCACCAGCCATCGCTACAAAGGCAATTCCTTTCTTGTTGGCGTAATTCATCTGCTTCTTCATCTTGGCAGCTTCCGGATAAATCTCCGCATTTACACCAGCAGCACGCAGTTTGGCCAACATCGGCAAACAATATTTCTCTTCTTCCGAACCAAAATTAACAAACATGAGTTTGGTGCTGGTTACACGGTCTTTCGGGAAAAGATCGAGCTGGGTCATCACATCATAAATACGATCGGCACCGAATGAAATCCCCACACCGGACACATCGGGCAAACCGAAAATACCGGTCAAGTCATCATAACGGCCGCCGCCAGTGATGGAACCAATCTCCATGTCTTTGGCTTTTACCTCGAAAATAGCTCCGGTATAATAATTCAAACCACGGGCAAGCGTTAAATCAAGCTCCACCTCGGTTCCCAGACTAAGCTGTTTCAGGTAATTGAAAATCGTACGAACCTCCTCAATTCCTTTGAGTCCAGTTTCTGAACCATTTATTACCTGCTCAATCTGGTCAAGCTTTTCCTCATTGGTTCCGCTTAATTTCAGAATAGGCTGCAGTTTGGCAATAGCGTCGCCCGAAACACCTTTCTCTTCCAATTCAGCATTTACTTTCTCCAGACCGATTTTATCCAATTTATCGATTGCTACGGTAATATCGACAATCCGTTCCTTCTCGCCAATGGTTTCGGCTATTCCGGAAAGGATTTTCCGGTTATTCAGCTTCAACACCACATTGATGTTTAACCTGCGGAAAACCTCATCGACAATCTGAATCAACTCTACTTCATTCAGCAATGAATCGGAGCCAATCACGTCCACGTCGCACTGAAAGAACTCGCGATAGCGGCCTTTCTGAGGACGATCGGCACGCCAAACCGGCTGAATCTGGAAACGTTTAAACGGGAAGGTAATCTCGTTGCGGTGCTGCACTACGTAACGGGCAAACGGAACGGTCAAATCATACCGCAACCCCTTTTCCGAAATCTGATTGGTAACTTTTATGGAATCTTTTCCAGCCAGTTCGCTATCGTCAACTTTCGACAGAAAATCGCCGGAATTCAATATTTTAAAAAGAAGTTTATCCCCTTCTTCCCCGTACTTGCCCATCAAAGTAGAAAGGTTCTCCATGGCCGGAGTTTCGATGGACTGAAAACCATACAAACGAAACACCTGTTTGATGGTATCGAAAATGTAATTTCTTTTCACCATTTCTTCCGGTGAAAAATCGCGCGTTCCTTTGGGGATAGATGGTTTCTGTGCCATGAGTTGTTTATGATTTTCTTTACTATGCTTATCGTTTCACTGAGAAACTGCAAAATTAAAGAAAATATTGAAACCACTAAGATTCACGGTAGTTTACCACTTATTTATAAGGCAATATCTCCAACCAATTTCCTACCGTGAAATTCACCGGATGGCACCAGGCTTTTTACCTGCTCTAGATTTTCGTTGGTTACTTTTCCTGCCACAATAATGTGCATATTATCGCCGCCAATTTCCAGCATCTGCTTTAGCATCACGGCTCCTTCAAGTGCAGTTGGCTTTCCCCCGGAAGAAAGTATCCGGTTCACACCTAACTCTTTCAATTGCCGGGTTGCCCCGGGAATATCTTCTACCACGTCAATTGCCTTGTGAAACGTTACCTGCATCGGACGAGCTAATTCAATCAATTCACGCGTTCGCGGAATATCAATCTGCCCGGAGGTGGTGAGCAAGCCAAAAACGACTCCCGGTGCTTTCAACTCTTTACAAACTTCAATATCCTCCTTCATCAAATCAAACTCATCATCCGTGTAAACAAAATCGCCTCCACGTGGACGAATCATGACCATAAAAGGAACCGGCAGCACCTCTTTGCATTTCTTTATCGTTCCATACGACGGAGTTGTTCCTCCTACTGTCAGATTTTCGCACAGCTCAATACGAGTCGCTCCGGCATGAACCGCATTCAGGGCTTCAGCCAGACTCTCCACGCACACCTCTTTAATCATATTTCGCTAAAAATTGATTACTGAATAAACCGAATGGTCATCGGATACCGGTAACTCCTACCTTCAGAATTTCTCACTGCGGCTACAATTACCACGGTTATCCAAAAAATAAGCAGTGCCGGTAAAATAATAATGCCAATAATGGCAAATACCAGCGGAATGCAAATCAGCAGGTAAATCGTCATCGATATTTGGAAATTCATCGACTCTTTTCCCTGTTCTTCCACAAAACGGTAAATGTCCTTTTTCATCAGGTAAACCAGCAGCGGTCCAAGAATATTACCCAGTGGTACAACAAAACCCAGAAATGAGGCAAAGTGGCACATCATACCCCAGGTTTTCTCGTCATGATCGGTTACAATGAGTTCCATGGCAAAATGTTTTTATAAAAATAAGGGAAAAAAACGGCACACCCAATGCATTTTAACCTCATTATAGTTAAATACAGGTTAACCACCTTTCGTGAAGATGAAGAAAGAATTAAGTTCCCGTGATTCGTCTCTGCTGCCTGTTTCAAAATGAGTTTACACCTGAAATAATTTCTACCTTTGGGCAAAATCAAATAAATACATGGCACAAGAAACTGAGCGGAAATTTCTCGTCACAAACGAAGACTGGCGCATTATGGCACCTCCCGTCCACTATATTCAGGGATACTTAACCATCGATCCGGAAAGAACTATCCGGATTCGGATTGCCGGCAACCGTGGCTATCTGACCATCAAAGGAAAAGTGGAGAGCTTTACTCGTCCCGAATTTGAATACGAAATTCCGGTTAGTGATGCCCGTGAGCTGATGAACCTGAGTGTTACCCAGCCGGTGGAGAAATTCAGGAGTAAAATCCCTTTTGAAGGAAAAATATGGGAAGTGGACGAGTTTATTGGAGCCAACGAAGGTCTGATTATGGCTGAGATAGAACTCGAATCGGAAGATGAAGATTTTGTACTCCCTCCGTGGATTGGTGAAGAAGTAACCGGTGATCCGCATTATTTTAATTCCTATCTTGCCAAAAATCCATTTTCGGAATGGTAAATGCATGTGAGTTTACCTGAATTTCATTGATTATTTTCGAAGCATATTCTAATGTACACCAAACGTTTCGCAATTTTTCTCCTGGGAATATTAAGTCCCGTCCTATTGCATGCACAATCGCACGCAAACGGAAAAACCTATCGTCCCAAACTGGTGGTGGGAATTGTAGTAGAAGACATCCGGCCCGATTACATCGACCGTTATTGGGATAAGTTCCGGACCGACGGTTTTCGACGACTGGTCAACCAGGGATTTGTTTGCCGGAACAATCACATCGATAATCTTATTCAGCGTCCATCGGTTGGGATGGCCACACTTTTTACCGGCGCCGCTCCATCGTTCAACGGCATTGTGAACGACCAGTGGATCGACCGATTGAAGAAGAAAGTAATCAACTGTACACACGACGATTATTACACCACGGTTGGTTCGAACAGTGCGCAAGGCGACCGTTCGGCGATGAAGCTAATGACACCAACCATTGGTGATGCCCTGAAAATAATGACTAACGGGAAAGCCAAAGTCTACAGCGTGGCGTTGAATGCCCCGGCTGCTATTTTTTCGGCGGGTCATTCAGGCGACGGAGCTTACTGGTTCGACAGGGAGAGTGGCAATATGATTTCCAGTTCGTACTATGTAGAGAATTTCCCCGACTGGGCTTTCAACTTCAATAGTCAAAAACTGGCTGACGATTATCTCAGTCGGAAATGGGAGACCTTGTACCCCATTTCAAATTACACCGAAAGTATTCAGGACGATTACATTCTCGAACCCGGTTATTACGATAAATGGAATACATTCCCCTACGATCTTTCCAAAATTCAAAAACGTTCAGGTGATTACCGTGTGCTGAAAACTACACCTTTTGGAAATTTATTGGTCTCGGACTTTGCCACTTCACTCATTGCCAACGAAGGACTTGGACAGGACAGTGTCCCCGATATGCTAACCGTAACGTTCTCTTCGATGGACTACGAACGGAATTCATTTGGTCCGGCTTCTGTTGAAATGGAAGATACGTACCTGAGAATGGATCAGAATATTGCGCACCTACTGAATTACCTTGACAGAACAGTTGGTAAGGACAATGTCGTTGTGTTTTTGACCGGAACATCCAGCGCATCTTATCCTTCTTCTTACCTAAAAGAAGAATTTCATATGCAGGCCGGAACCTTCAATCCGGAAGGAGCCGTAGCACTGCTGAAAGCCTACCTCAACATAAAATACGGGCAAGGCAACTATGTGGAGACCTACATGAACCAGCAAGTTTACTTCGATCGTGATCTCATTAGCGAGCGAAATATTGATTTAGCGACTATGCAAAAAGACGCAGCTACTTTCTTAAACCAATTTCAGGGAGTGGCCAGTTGCCGCGCAGCATCCGACCTTGAATCGGTCAACCTGCTGGGAAGTGCGTTCGCTCCATTCCAAAATAGCTACAATCCCAAACGCTCAGGAGATGTACTGCTTCGGTTTGAGGAAGGTTGGCAACCCAAAGAAAAATACCGCCGCATCGATTACACCGAAAATAGCCAGGTTCCTCTGATATTTTGGGGCGGACATGTAAAACACGGGACACTCAACCAACGCACGAATATCATGGATGTGGTTCCAACATTGGCTGATTTCCTCGGAATCATGCCTCCTAACGCAGCGAGAGGCAGCATCATCAATGTCAGAAAGTAATATTCTACTCATCATAAACGTATTAAGCCGGCACATAAATGCCGGCTTCTTTTTTGCTCCTTCATTTTAAGAAATCCCCACTCGAACATTAAACAACTGTTAATCAATATGCCACAACTTGATTTATTTCGGATTATTCTGTAATTTAGAAAGTTGCAAGGCATGGTGAAGAGAAAATAAAAAAGGAAGTATCATCAACTGTTTGCAAACAACAAGCCAACGACCAAACTTTTATCCTGTATTTTAATGATTTGCTTACCTGATTTATTCAGGAATACATGAGCGACCGGAAATCTGTTTCAGATTGCAATTTCGCGCCATCCAACGGCAATTGAGTGGGAATCCTTCGCTTTTCTCAACGCCTGTGTCTATCATATTACGACTATTTACAAATTCAATTATTAACTTAAAATTATTCACATGACACATGCCGGAACCATATCGATACCGGATATCGATTTTGACTACAAAATGTGGAAAAACCGGATTGCATTTTTACGGAACAAAATCCGTTTATACCAATCCCGGATTAAGGAGTTGAAGGCGGCATCACCTGAGTGGAAACACGAGCAAAATCTATTGGAGCTGGAATTGGCATTTCACAGTCTGCGCAATGATTTAATCGATGTTTTAAATGAAATCAAGGTACAGGAAGAGCAAATTCCGTCACACGCACCAGATTATCCAATCAGTGAAACCCACCAGGATTTTGATTCGCACGAAAACATTAACCTGATGATGAAAGATGCTTCGATGAAGATGGACGAACTGGAAAGAGCATTTCTTCCCTACCGCCTGTGAGGTAGATTTTCTTTTTATTAACAGACGTTCAGTCCTTTTAACCAGACTGACACGTAACTTTACAGCAATATTCTTAGAGATATTTAAAACGATTAGGGCTGTAAAAAAAGAGGATGACCATTTGACCATCCTCTTTTTTGTTTTTTATTCTCCGCTTTCCAGCGAATATTCTTTCAAATAGCTTTTCGGCGTTTTTCCGTAAGCTTTCTTAAATGCTTTAATAAACTGGCTGATATTTGAATATCCCAACGAATATCCAACTTCCTTCACCGAGTATTCACGAGAAATTAATTGCAGACGGGCTACTTCCATCCGCGCTTCCAACCGGTATTGATACACCGATTTTCCGAATACCTGCTTAAAGGTTTTGTGTAGTTTGCTCTCACTCATCACAGCAATGGATGCCAACTCCGGAATACCGGGATGTGCATTCAAATCAGAAAGGATTTGTTCCCTTACCTGAAGTATGCGGGTAATATCGTCGGGCTTGGCTGTAAATTCAAATTTCCCCTGGTATTTTTCCTCCAGGCTATCCAGCAACAAGCTGATAAACTCGAGAGATTTTCCGTGAAGGAATATTCCCCTTACCGAAGAATTCACCGATGGAGAAATAAGTTTGGCCGCTATTTTTTGCAAATCGGGTGTAATCGGATGTTGCAAAAGGAACGGGCGTCCTGAATAGAAAACACCTTCCAGGTATTCATTATCAATGTCCGGAAAGAACTCCCGCACCGAAGGTGAAGAAAAAAGCAAGGTGACTACTGAAGTAGTTTTTCCAACCTCGAAGCCCAGCAACCTGCTCTGCTCTGCCGATCCGAAGAAAACCCCGTTGGTAGCAACCATATTTGGTCCGAGTCTATGATCGTTGTAAAACAGTGTCGACTGATCCTTTTGATTGAAAAGATGAATCTGAAAGTATCCTTCCATAAAAGACGGGACCTTTAATAAAATGGAAGGGACAGGTTCCTTCAGTTTCAACTCAGTAATGGCCGCGTAGAACGAAGGAGTAAATTCCACCAGTTCAAAGAAGCCTTCACCCATCGATTGAGGGATAATAACCTTGTTTCCTTTTATTTCACCACCGGTCTGCTTGGCAAAATCGCTTAACCAGTCGCTAAGCTTTGTCGATTGAATACGGAAGTTCATTATTCATCCATTTTTGATAGAAAACACTCATGAAACCTAAAAGGTTTATGACTTATGCAATATACTGTATATAATTAGAAGAATATCTGCATATGTTTAATAACAAATCATCCTCTTATGTCAATTTAATGATTAATAGTGATTTCTGGTAATAATCTCCTCCGCATTTTTTCTCAGCTTTTTCCGAAGAGGTTTATCTGTATATCCTAAAGTTATGATTAACGGAATACGTTTACTGTCCGGAACTCCCAGTGTATTACGAACTTTGGCTTCATTAAACCAGCCAATCATGCAGCTTCCCATTCCTTCCGCGGCTGCGGCCAGACAAATATGTTCTGCAACAATTCCGATATCCATCAGCGGGAAATGCTTCTTTTTTATCCACCCACCGGCTTTGGAAGTAAAGTTTGGCTTCTCTTCTACGATAACGATTGAAACCGGTGCCTGCCATGAAAAATGGTTCATTCCCAATGCGCGACTCGATGCGGCTTCAGCAATTTTATGCCGTTTGTCTTCATCATCAACCACAATTAAATGCCAGGGTTGCGCATTGCAGGCCGATGGAGCCAACCGGGCACACTCCAGAATCCGTTCCAGCTTCTCCGGTTCGACGGGCTTATCGGTGTAAGAACGATCGCTTTGGCGTTGGGTTACCAGCTGCAGAAAATTCATATCGAAACCATTTGGATACAAACAAGAAAAGCAGCTCCGAAAACCGGTAACTGCTTTTCCCTCATTTGTAAGTTATATTACTTCAGTAAATCAAGCTTAACTAAATCCTGTACATCGAGCATTCCGACCGGTTTGCCGTCCTGTACAACTACAAGGTTATCTACCTGGCTTTCCTCGATCAGACCAGCTGCTTCTTTCAGCATGGCCTTTGAATCGATGGAAAGTGGATTTGCCGTCATGTGCTTTTCGATCTGCTCGTGCAGGATATCCTGCCCATTATCGCGAAGCTGGCGACGCAAATCACCATCGGTAAAAATACCTTCCAGTTTGCCGTCTTTGTCGACTACCGAAACGGCACCCAAACCGGACTCACTCATTTTGATTAAGGCTTCCATCACCATTGCAGACTTCTCAATCACCGGATTATGATCAGAAATCACCTCTTTCACCTGCATGGTAATCATTCGGGTATCGGCAACAAACTGGTCTGTTCCCACTTTCGTGAAATTGTTATCAGCCAGTTTCTTCATAACCTTCCACGGGATGGTAATGTTATGAGCTCCCAGCAACATTGCATTGCGGATGTGCTCAGCATGACGCACTGATGAAAACATCAGCTTCGAATCATATCCATAATGATTAATGGTTTCGACGATATCCCCAACCAGCTCCAACGCATTATGTCCCTGGTCCTGCATCCGGCCAACCAAAACACATACGTAATTAGCGCCGGCAGTAAGTGCCAGCAACGCTTGTTGAATATTATAAACAAGGTGAATGTTTACCATGATATCTTCGTCGCGCAACATTTTGCAAGCGCGGATTCCTTCCATCGAAACCGGAATCTTAAAAACAGTTTTCTTTTTATCGAGCCCCAGGGCTAATTGTCTGTGTGCCTCTGCAACAATATCTTCGGCCTTTTCGCCAAGCGCTTCGATCATCAATACCGGAACCATTTTCGACAATTTCACGATGGCGCCGTCAACATCTGTCAGGCCATTCAGGTGCATAAAAGTCGGGGTGGTTGTAACGCCATCGATGAATCCAAGCTTGAGCGCTTCTTCAATTTCTTCGAAGTTGGCTGAGTCAAGGAAAAATTCCATTCTTTGCGAGTTTATTTGTTTAATTAATCACGATATTTTACTTCCAGGTCATGGAACTCGATGAGCGGCTTCAGGAACGATTCCACATCATCGATACACATCTGACTGGCAGCGTCACATAACGCTCTCGAGGGATCAGGATGGGTTTCGAGGAAGAGACCATCGATACCTGCAGCCACACCAGCCCGTGCCAAGGTAGGAATAAATTCCCTTGAACCACCTGCCGGATCGGCACTTGGAATTCCATACTTCCGAATCGAGTGCGTCACGTCGAAAATAACCGGGTAACCAGTTTGACGAAGATGATAGAAACTCCTTGGGTCAACAACCAAATCGTTGTAGCCAAAAGTATACCCACGTTCCGTCAGCAAAATCTGATCATTTCCTGAACTCACCGCCTTTTCAACCGGTTTGATCATGTTCTCAGGTGCCAGAAATTGTCCGTGCTTGATGTTAATCACCTTCCCGGTCTTGGCAGCCTCAACAACCATTGTACTCTGCATGCAGAGATAGGCCGGAATCTGAATGATATCGACCACGTCGGCCGCCATTTTTATCTGCTCCGGATAATGCACATCGGTAATGATAGGCACCTGGAACTGTTCCTTTATTTTCCGAAGAATTTCGAGGCCACGCTCCATTCCCGGGCCCGAATAAAATTCGAGCGAACTCCGGTTGTCTTTCTGAAAAGACGATTTGAATACGAGCGGAATATTCAGTTTCTGTGACAGGTCAACCAGAAATTCAGCTGTGACCATCATTGTTTTGACGTCTTCCACCACGCATGGTCCGGCAATTAGAAACAATTTATCGGAGCCACAGGCAATATCACCAACGTGTACTATTTTCTTATCCATGGTACCAAATTTACATTTTCATGTATAAATCCCTGAGTTTTTCGCGGGTAATTACTTTTTCCCAATCGGGACCAGCCACGTGCGCCCACATGAAAGTCAATGTCAGAGCCACATCCACCATCTTTTCGATATCTTCCGAAGAATAATCTTTTAAAACACCTTTCGGCAGATCGACTTTGTTAATCTCCATCATCTTGCGGAATTCTTTCACTTCTTCCGGATAAAACTCATCCAGCTGGTTGAAAACAATACAGTTTCCTATGCCGTGGTGAATTCCGGTTACGGTAGCCAGACCGTACGAAATAGCATGGCAAGCACCCACTTCGGAATAAGTTAGCGAGAGTCCACCCAAATAAGAGGCGACCATCAGTTTTTCATCGTTTTCCGGTGTGCGGCTATTTCCCGAAAGGAAAATCTCCTGACATAGTTGCAACGACTCACGGCCAAGAGAAGCTCCCATCACCGTTTTTCTGTTTCCATTCAATGCTTCCACATTATGAATGTAACAATCCATCGCGGTATAGAAATGCTGTGGATCAGGAACTGAACTAATCAAATCCGGATCAAGCACGACCTGGTCAGCCGGAGTAAAATCGCCTTTTATTCCCAGCTTCTTTTCCGGACCAGTCAAAACAGTCGTCATCGAAACTTCGGCTCCGGTTCCTGAGATGGTCGGTACTACCGTACAATGAACACCTTTGTTTTTAATCAGGTCCAATCCCTGGTAACGGGAAGATGAACCGGGGTTGGTAAACATGAGACGGGTAGCTTTGGCATAATCCATCACGCTTCCGCCACCAATTCCAACAACCGAAACAGGCGCTATTCCCTTCTCATTCATCACCTCTTCAACCAAAGCATCTACCACTTTCGTTTTTGGCTCATCAGTCACATCCATAAAGCGAATCAAATCCACATTTTTCATTGGAATTCTTTTCACCAGGTCTTTTCCTTCAAAATACTCGTCGAGCAGAAAAAGAACATACGAACCCGCGTCAACACGAAGCGGTTCAAAGATGTCATCTAACTGAGCAAATGCATTGCGGCCATAAAGTACACGGCCTACAGCTTTATAATTCCTGAGCATCCATTATTTGTTTAGTGCGCTTTGCAGTGCAGTTCTTAGTTTCGCTTGCAACTCTTTTACTTTTTCATCACTCCAGTTCACCATAATCTGAATCATTACCAGACGTTCCATAATGGCATCCGTTGCAGGCAATGAAAGATTCTCATAATCCGGCACATTATCCACAGCAGTCAACGGCAGCGGATAAATCGATTTCAGCTTTTTCAGATGCTCCCATTGTCTGTGATAATGGAAGTTATTCTGGTACCAGTAAGCAGAACCAATTCCCTGCGCCTGAATCGCGTCGAATACAGCGCGAGCTTTTACTGCATCCGGCAGGAAAAAGCTCAGGAAAGTAGCTGAATCGCCTTCCGGATCCGGCACCTCTCTGAATTTAATTTCGTCGAATTCACCGAGTACTTTCTTCAATGCAGCCTGATTTTTCCGCTGCTGCTCAATAATGTATGGCAATTTACGCAATTGTGCCAAAGCAACTGCTGCGTGCAGCTCCGAGCCACGGAAATTAAATCCAAGTATCGGGTGCTGTTCTGCGCCCCGGTTATTTCCGATGTGATCGTGTCCATGATCGGCATACATGTGTGCTTTCTCAAACAACTCGTCGCTATTCATGGCCACGGCCCCACCTTCACCGGCTGTGATGATCTTATAAAAGTCAAATGAAAACGCAGAAACATCACCAAATGTTCCGAGCATTTTGCCTTTATAGCTTCCGCCGAGCGCAGGAGCCGCATCTTCAATCAGTTTCAGGTTATGTTTTTTACACACCTCAACGATTTCGTCCATGCGCCCCATTGAACCAAAAACCTGGATGAGCAATACAGCTTTCGTCTTTGGCGTAATAGCCTTCTCAATAGCCTCAGGACTCAAACACAAAGTCTCGTCAATATCAGCGAATACAGGAACACCACCGGCCATCAAAACCGCTTCGATAGGCGCAACAAACGTGTAAGGAGGCACAATTACCTCGTCGCCAACACCAATGCCGCTTACTGCCAGCGAGATGGCATCAGCCGCGGTCCCGCTGGAACAGAAATGGGCGTGCTTGCTCCCCAGATATTTGGCGAACTCCTGCTCAAATGTTTTTGCTTTCCAGATATTTTTCCGTTGGTCATCGTGATTATAGCGAAAGAGAATGCCTGTCTCCAGCACATCCATAACCTCTTTTTTCTCCTCCGCACCGAAAAGTTCCGTTCCGGCCATAATAATTATGTTTTAGATTATTTTATTTAAAGATTGTTCAGAAATTCCAGGATTACAACAAAGGGGATGCTTTGCTATTTAAGTAGAAATGAAAGTAAATAATTGCATCATGAAACGTGGATTTTGGTCTCTCTAAAATTAACTAACATATTTTTGATAGGAAAGCCTCCAACTTATTTTTTTCCGGCGACGATTATATAACATAAAAGAGGGAAATACCACGAAGATATTTTCCCTCCAACTTCCATGATTGACTTATAATTAGAAGGTCAAAAACTCCATTTCAAACGGGCAAACCATGCCTTTCCATAATCGCCAAACTCTGTTCCTGAATTGCCCTCAAACAGCTGTCCCATAACAAAGAAATCCAGGTTATCAGTAATGGAAAGCGTCACGCCAGGTCCAAGATAGAATGAGCCATCGCCCGGATTAACAATCGAAGAAAAATCGGCATTGATGAGCGGAGTTACCGGATAACTGACCTGTCCAAAAAGTGACCATTTAGCCAGCGACAACATCTTGGCCGAAAGGTTGGCATTCATCAGGTAATTCATTCCACCGGCCGGTCCGTTCGTGCCATGGCTGTTATACAGAACACTGCTGTGAATATAGAGACTGTTGGTAAACGTATAATCAGCCGATACGGAAGCTACTGTCGATGCGAACGAGACATCCTTCTTGTCGGGCAACGGTTCAAAATGTGTGATTTCACCCCGAAAACCAGCTCCGTGAATATCGCCGGCCCAACCGGTTCCGACAATCCAGTCCGTACCAACCCAGCCACCGATGATCTGAAAATCGTAGTTATGTAGATTGAAACGGTAACGCCCCGCCAGTGCCATTTGATCGCTGTTGCGACCTCCTTTGTACACCAACTCCGCCGATGACATCACACCAGTGTAACGGGTAATTTTCACCGCGTCAGTTCCAGGCCGTTCTTCATAATCGAAATCAAAATAATCAAAAGCATTGAACACATCATTGGGGTTCCAAACCAGGTTGATTCCCCAATTAATACGCTGTCGCCCGACACGAACATTCCACTTATTAAAATTCATATCGAAATAAACCCGGTCAATCGTTGTGTTCACAAACCAGCCTTTTCCAGTTGCCCAGTTCCACGATAAGTCCATCCATCCGTTGTCCCTCTCAATCATGCTCGCATATTCCGGATAATCGTTGATAAACTTTCCGGAAAACAGCCGGCTCCGAAACTCAAAAGTGGTGGTTAGCCACGAATTGGTGTACCACTTAAAATTCAACCGGTTGTGCAGCAAGTTGTAGGTAATATTATCGAACGTCTGATTCGGGCCAAGTGTAACCGGTGTCTTCAGATTATAAAAGGTTTGCATATCCTTTATGTATCCGTTGAAGGCAAGTTTACTGTCCTGAGCTGACACCTTTCCAATAATGCCAACCAGCGCGATTAATACCAGATATTTAAAAAATCTCCTTAACAACATTTCATCTACCCTTTTAAAATGTTGGCCATTTACTCGTTCGAATTGCTTGCTCCCACTTTTTCCCTCACTTCGTCCGAAATCACTTTACCATCTTCGAGGACAATTACGCGGTGCGCCTTTTTCACTACGCGGGCATCGTGCGTTGAAAACACAAAGGTGATATTCTCTTTGTGGTTCAACTCTTCCATTATATCCAGCAGATTCTCGGTAGAATGAGAGTCAAGATTAGCCGTCGGTTCATCGGCCAGCACATAGCGGGGCTTAGAAGCAAGTGCCCGGGCTACAGCGACACGTTGCTGCTGTCCGCCGGAAAGCTGTCCGGGACGACTATTCAAACGGTCTCCCAACCCTACCGCTTCCAGCAGTTCCTTAGCACGCGCATGTCGTTCAACACTGGGGACTCCCTGCAAATGCATAATGAACTCGACGTTTTCCAGAGCCGTTAACACCGGAATCAGGTTATACGACTGGAACACAAAGCCAATGTGATGAAGCCGGAAATCGATCAATTCCGAATCTTTCAGTTGACTTAAGTCGGTTCCATTAATCAAAACCTGACCTGAAGTAGGACGATCGAGTCCACCCAACATATTCATAAGTGTGGTTTTGCCTGAACCGGAAGGTCCGACCAAAGCTGAAAATTCGCCTTCTTCAATATTCAGGGTAACTCCGTTTACCGCATGCACCTCAACCTGAGTCCCATCGTAAACTTTATGCAGATCTTTTATTTTAATAATTGACATGGCTTGACGTATTAAATATTGTTTTTGGAGATTATTCTGTTCGTAAGGCTTCCGCCGGATTCAGTTTTAATGCTTTGAGTGCCGGATAAATGGCCGCCACAATTCCGGTCACAAAAACCAATACCATTACATTAATTGTAATGCCCCAGTCGATAATGGGATGGACCGTTGTTCCGTAACCGAGCGCTTCAAAACCAGTTTTGTAACTGTCGAAACTGATACCGGTATGATTGGTCCAGATAGTGACCAACAGGCCGATACCGATACCGAGCGTTCCACCAATGATACTCATCATCACCGATTCCCACATGATCATTCGGAACACCCGGCCTTTCTTCATCCCAATTGCCATTAGCATTCCCAGCTCTTTCACTCTTTCCAGAATCGCCATCAAAATGGTATTCACAATACCAAAGCCAAGCGCCAGCAAAATGATGATGATAAACACATACAAATAGTAATCGTACACATCGTTGATGTAACCAAATTCAGGATTCAGCTTCTTCCACGTCAGCACTTCCAGATTAGGATACATATCGCTCAACTTATTCTTTACCTGATTCAGATATTTCTGACTGGAAAGATGGACGGCTATTTCCTGGGCGACTCCCTGAGGCAGTGCCGCCAGTTGATCCAAATCGTTGAAGCGAACATAAACGTGTGTCTCATCGAAACTGGTATTTACCGTTTGGTAAATACCGGCAATCCGAAAAGCGCCGCTTGTAATGTTTCCTTCATCATCCTGGAAAGTGAGAACAATTTTGGAGCGGACATGTACATTCAGCTTGTCAGCCAGTTTTTGTCCGATAACCACAGGATTACGAGAGATTCCTTCGAACCATTTTCCCTTTTTGATATAAGTGTACAAGTTCGAAACTGTTTTTTCCCTATCGGGATCGGTTCCGATCAATTTCACGCCGGAACCGGTTTCTGCAGATGCAACCATTGCCTGAATGACAATTCGCGGGCTAACACCATTGACACCTTCAATTTTTTCAATGTCTTTTGTTTTCTGAAAGACATCTTTGATCTGGTATTTTAGTTCATCAGCCTCGCGAAATTTGGGATGATGAATCTGAATATGGCTCACCTCGGTTTCAATACCGCGATTGAGTCGCTCCTTCATCATTCCCTTGGCGAAGCTGACCATGAAGATACCGGCAAACATTCCAACCACCATTGCCAGAATGACCACCAGGCTCCGTGTTGGATTCCGCCAGATATTTTTCCATGCTACATGTATAATCATGACAGTAATTTTTTCGGTTAATCAATCAGGCCCGTAAGGCTTTGTTTTCTTTCAGCATTAAAGCACTAACAAAAGGATAAATCGAGATCACCACAATGATGATGAAAATGATTAATACCTGGAATGTGAATACTTTCGGTGCCAGCGAGAAATACATATAGGGCTCAAATCCCATATCGACCATCATCTGGCCGGCTTGTCCACCTAGTTTAATCGGGTGGAAATACTGGTAGTACAGAATGGGTAACGCAGCGAGCGAACCGCTTAGAATTCCCAGCAACCCGATGATGAATGTCTCGTAAATCAGCATCCAGGCGAGACGTGTTTTTTGCATTCCCACCGACACCATGACACCAAATTCACGCCTTCGTTCAGCAACCATCATGATAATGGTTCCCAGAATACCGAATCCGATAACGAGGAACAGGATAATTTTCATGATAGCTCCACTATCACGGTCTCCGTTGATTTGCTGTACCAATTCCGGTTGCATTTCATCCCAGCTCATGATTCGGTACGGACTGTGAATCTTTGCTTTTAGCTCCTTCACGATATGCGGGACTTCGTCGGCTTCATTCACCAACATAGCCAGCGAAGTCAGCAAATGGTCAGCAGAATAGAAGTTCTGAGCTGTTCCTAAATCCATGTAAATCAACTGGCGGTCGAGTGTTGGCGACGGGTGCTTGAATATTCCCCGGATAGGAAAAAGTCCGGCGGCATTAATTCCGTGATAACCTTGCCCCAGTAAGACCAGCGTATCGCCGACGTCAACCTGGAGATATTTGGCCAGCGTTTCTCCCATCAGAATTCCGTCACTTCCTTTTTTCAAATATTTGCCCCGAACCATCTTCTTGCTGATTTCAGTCAGTTGGTCCTCTTTCTGCGGATCGACTCCAAGCACCATAGCTCCTTTGGTCAGCTGCTTACTGGAAGCCAAAGCAAACGACTCCAAGCGTGGAACCACCAACTGTATTCCGGGAATCGAAGCAATTTTGGCTTTCAGCGAATCGGTCTCTTCGAACGTATTATTGATCGTTTTATTCTCCCAGAAGTCTTCATTTTGTATCTGGATATGACCGGAATAAAACCGCACAGCATTCTCAACCATTTTTTCATACGAACCTTCCTGCATCGAGGTCATGTAAGTGGAAAGAATCACCCCGAAAAATATCGATGCGATGGTGATGATGGTCCTCCGCTTATTGCGCCACAGATTGCGCCAGGCCAGTTTTATATCTGTTTTCATGCGTTGGTATTTTACCTGATTAAATAATTCCCGGCAGCTTTTTTAGTGAACCCGCTTCATATTCTGAATACTGAAAAAACTGTCCTTAATGGGAACATTGAATTTTACCTCGTTGAATTCCATGGTCGTTTTATGCCCTTTCTTATCAACCGGAACGATCTCATAGTAAGTAGGCAGTGTGCGATCACCCATCTTTTTAATCTTCGACAAGGTCTCCACATTCACCAGGTAACCGTCTTCATCGTAGTACTCGTTTTTCAGTGTGTAATAGTGCTCTTTGCTGATCCAGGTAATAATTTTTCCCCACACAACGGCAGCGTCTTCTTTCGGCGTCAACTCAATTTTGTAGCAATCATATCCGTTGATTTTTTCTTCTCCGATGATCTTCTGGTTATAGTCTTCCACAATCGACGACTCTTTCACCAGGTCGTCGTTCGTCAGGTCTGACCCCATCCACGATTGCATCATCATGCTCGGCGGAATCTTAATCATCCGCTCAATGGAAGGCACCCAGTTCCAAATTTCCTTATCTCTTTTCAGGAAAACCTGACCTTTTTCCTTCGCCGGTTCGAGAACATAAATAAGCGAGTATTCATTTCCTTTCGACCAGCCTTTGAACTTTAGCGTTCGTTCCCATTTGGGCCGGATAATCTTCATGGTCATCACCGATTCATTTGACTGACCACGAAGAAGATCGTTGGCTTTCTGGACTATCTCTTTAGCATCCTGCGCTTGTACAGTTAAGCTTCCCACTGCCATAGTCAGAAGAAATACGATTACCTTTTTTGTTTTCATGATTCCGTTTTTTATTCTGAAGATGCATTCGCTTCCTTACCGGAAAAACACATCATCGTTTGCGATCAAATTTTATGATGAACTTGAGCATTCTTCGCGTAAAGCTTGATGATTCTGTTTCGTACCGGAGTGATATCAAAATCTATCGGACTAAACAACAATTGAAGAGCAGCTCCCTTTAGGGTTGATGACAGAAAGAACAACTCTTCAATCGGTTCCTCATAACCTTCTTCCTCCAGGTAACTCAATAATATTTGAACAACAGGTTGGGAGCTTTCTTTCAGCTGATTTTCGACAAACTCAACCACATGCGGTTGCATCAGAATGTGAATATAAAATAGCCAAAACTCCCTGTTGTTATTGATGCTTTCAATAAGCCGATCGATAAAATATACGAACTCATCTTCGGTAAGAACTCCGTCGTGATTGATGTCCAGATTCTCATATATTTCCTGAAAGCCAACCTGGGCAATCTCTTTCAGCAAATCGTCCTTACTTTCGAAATAGTTGTACAGTAAACCTTTCGAGATGTCTGCTTTCTCAGCAATTTTGGCAACCGAAGTGGCATGGTATCCTTCGCTGGCAAACAATTCCAGGGCCACATCCATAATTTTGCGCCTCTTCTCCTGACGCATCTGTTCATATTGTTCGGGCGTACGTGGCATAGCATTTTTTATGACTGACCGTACGGTCATTTTTTGACTGAACGTACGGTCAAATTTAAAAACAAAAAAATAGATTTGTCAAGTTTTTTAATAATAAAAAATTGAAAGCGAGAAAGAAAAAACAACAAAAGGTCTGTAAACAGAACTGTTCAGCCAATTAAAAAAATCAGAAAAAGGATTGGAAAAGTCTAGCGAATGAAGAAAACGGCGATACCACCAACGGTAATAAACGCACCTAACACTTCCCGCCAGGTAAGTTTCTCTCCGAAAAAAAGCACTGACGGTAAAAGAATAAAAACCGGAACGGTAGCCATCAAGGTAGAAGCAATTCCGGCCGAGGTATGCTGAAGAGCGACCATACTGAGTCCGACTCCAATGAAAGGCCCGAAAAAAGCGCCAATTAAAATGGGCTTCATGGCATTGACATTCTTAATTGTCGAAAAAACGCCCTTCCATCTCCGTGTTATCGTGAAAATGAGTGAAAACCCCAATACACCAGCAATCACCCGGATTTGTGAGGCAGAAAATGCATCGTAGCTAGCCATACCAAATTTGGACAGGACAGCACCGGAGCCCTGCCCCACTGCTCCGCCAAAAGCCAGCAATATTCCCTTTACCGGATATTTGAACCGACGATTATTTTCGCTTTTATCACCACGATTGAGAATCACCATGGCAATTCCGGTGAGCACCAGGAGCAAGCCAACGGTATTCAGTAAGGTAAACCGTTCGCCCAAAATTATGTAACCTAGCAGAGCAGCCACAGGTGGTGCCAGTGACATCATCAACATAGAAATGCGGGCACTAACAAAAGCATAGGATTGAAACAGGAAGAAATCTCCCAGAACAAAACCGATAAGACCGGATATGCCCAACCACTTCCACGCCTCAGGCGAAGCATCTGTTGGAAGCCAAAGGCCACGGCTCATGCGCATATACAGCACATAAAAAATAAACGCCATAAAAAGGCGTATAATATTCACATTTAACGAGCCAACTTTCCGTGTAGCTACCTGGAAAGCTATAGAAGTGACTGTCCAGAACATGGCAGTGGCAATGCCAGCTATTTCTCCGATGTAGTGCATCTATATGCTCAATCCAATCAATACACGGCAGGTCTTTCCCACCTCCTGCCTTTATATCACAATGATTTTAGTCTGAAGCCCCGAAAGTAAGAATAATCCGGTTACTTGCGCAGATCTTTCGCTCCGAGTATGGTATTAACCAATGATACCAACAAACTAAAAATGATGGCCCAGAACAATCCGGAAACGTAAAATCCGTCAACCAAAGCGCCGGCCAGCATAACAATTAGGCCATTCAGGATCAACAAAAATATCCCGAGCGTCACAATTGTCAGGGGAAGAGTTAGGATAACCAATACAGGTTTCACCAGCAGGTTCAATAGAGCCAGAACAACTGCCACAACCAGACCATCGAAAAAACTGTTAATTTCAATTCCCGGGAGGATATAAGCAACCACCAGTACCGCGATGGTATTGATTAGAATCTTAGCGAGTACATTCATAAGACTAATTTTTTGGTTAAATTAATGCTTTCTGGTAAAACTCTTTATAAAAATCTTGCTTGTTCCGCTTTTGCAAATTTAATTAGCACTTTTTCCAATAATTGCACCTAATTTTGTTAGCTGATTCAAGAAACAATCTGTTATGAGACTAATCATTCAACCGGCACCTGATGATGTAGCACGCTGGGCTGCCAATTACATTGTTCGCAAAATCAACCTGGCCAATCCTACAGAAGAAAAACCTTTTGTGTTGGGACTCCCTACGGGCAGCACACCACTGAACACTTACCGCGAACTAATTAAGTTGCATCAGTCAGGAAAGGTTTCTTTCCAGCATGTCGTCACATTTAACATGGATGAATATGTTGGGCTTCCGGAAGAACATCCCGAAAGTTACCATTCTTTTATGTGGACCAACTTCTTCAAGCATATCGATATTCAAGAGAAAAATGTCAATATTCTCAATGGAAATGCGGAAGATATAAAAGCCGAATGCGCCCGCTACGAAGAAAAAATCAAATCGGTTGGCGGCATTGATTTATTCATGGGCGGTGTAGGAGCTGACGGACATATAGCCTTTAATGAACCGGGATCCAGTTTGGCATCACGGACCCGAGACAAAGAACTGAATTACGATACACTGGTCGCCAACTCCCGCTTTTTCGACAATGACATTGACAAAGTACCTAAATCAGCATTGACTGTTGGTGTAGGAACCGTAATGGACGCAAAAGAAGTGCTTGTTCTGGTCACCGGACACAACAAAGCCCGCGCTTTACACCAGGCAATTGAAGGTGGAGTCAATCATATGTGGACCATCACCGCTTTGCAACTTCATCCGCGTGGTATCATTATTTGTGATGAAAATGCCACCGTTGAACTTAAAGTTGGAACCTACAAACACTTCAAAGACATCGAAAAAAATAATCTTTCACCTGAGGCAATTTGGGAGAAAGACGGCAATTTAGGGTGGTAGAATCTGTTTTTAGTCATTCTGAACTAAATGATTGTCCAACAAATTGCCACTATTCAAAAGCGTATTAAACGCTGAAATACTGACAATTAAATAAAACTGCAGGAATATTACATTGGAAATTCGCGATAAATTTTCATCCGGTAGATGCATTGAACATCATAATTTCATATATTTATAGCAAGAAACAGAACAACTAAAAAAAGAGAAATTTGAAAACGGTTGTTTGAAACAAATTTCTTAATTTTATGTTCTGTTATTAAAAGTGACCTGTAATTATCCCTCCTCATATCTGTCTTGGTCTTTTATGAACAGTTGCCTGTCAATCCCCGACGGGCAACTTTCTTTTTAATTAGCCATAACAGTCATGTTTTAAAACACAGCAGAATGCCGGTTTATGAATTAAGTCGTTCAAAATTTATTGGCTACCTTTAATGCCCCAATAAGAATGTTAACTTCCAGATTTTGAATGAACTTATCAGTATACAGATTATATTATTTACGATCTGTTCCCCAATCTGATCCGAATTTCGTTCAACCCAAGAACATAGTTTTACGTTTAGATATAATCTACCATTGAAAATAAAGATTAGTTTTGCAACAAATTCATCATAGATAATTCGAATTAATATTCAACACTTTATGGCTAAGAATGTATACAAATTCGGTAATGGCCAGGCGGAGGGTCGTGCCGACATGCGTAATCTGTTAGGAGGTAAAGGAGCCAACCTGGCGGAAATGAACCTGATTGGAGTACCTGTTCCTCCGGGCTTTACCATTACAACCGATGTATGTACCGCTTACACCAAAGAGGGTCGTGATGCGGCCCTGAAGCTCATCAATGATGAAGTGAAAGAGGCGGTGGCTCACATCGAGCAGTTGACCGGAACCCAATTCGGGGACAAAGAGAATCCGTGTCTGGTTTCCGTTCGTTCGGGAGCGCGTGCATCCATGCCGGGGATGATGGACACCATCCTGAACCTCGGTCTGAACGACATGGCTGTGGAAGGGATGTCGAAAAAAACCGGAAACACTCGTTTTGCATGGGATTCATACCGTCGATTCATTCAGATGTATGGCGACGTTGTCATGGATTTGAAGCCGAAGAACAAAGAAGATATCGATCCGTTCGAAGAGATCATCGAAGCGATGAAAGAGGAGAAGGGTATCGAGCAGGATACTGAGTTCACCGTTGACGATTTGAAAGTTTTGGTTCTTCGGTATAAAGAAGCGATTAAAAACGAAACAGGGAAAGAATTCCCGACGGATCCGTGGGAGCAGCTCTGGGGAGCGATCACCGCTGTATTTGACAGTTGGATGAATGACCGTGCGATCCTCTATCGCCGTCTCAATAACATCCCTGAAGAGTGGGGAACCGCAGTGAATGTGCAGGCCATGGTATTTGGAAACATGGGTGACAACTCGGCGACGGGGGTTGCATTCACGCGTGATGCTGCAACCGGCGAAAACCTGTTCAACGGAGAGTACCTGATCAATGCACAGGGTGAAGATGTTGTTGCCGGTATCCGCACTCCGCAGCAAATTACCAAGGAAGGTTCTCTGCGCTGGGCGAAACTGGCAGGTGTCGGTGAAGAAGAACGTGCCAGCAAATTCCCCTCACTGGAGGAAGCGATGCCAGCGGCGTACAAAGAGCTGGATGACACGCAGCGCAAGCTGGAAGAGCACTACCACGATATGCAGGACCTGGAGTTCACCATCCAGGAAGGTAAACTCTGGTTGCTTCAGACCCGTAACGGAAAACGCACCGGTGCTGCGATGGTGAAAATTGCCATGGACATGCTGAAAGAGGGCAAGATCGACGAAAAGACTGCCATTCTTCGCATGGAGCCCAACAAACTCGACGAGCTCCTCCACCCGGTATTTGACAAGAAAGCGCTTAAGCAGGCGTCCGTGATTGCCAAAGGACTTCCGGCATCACCGGGTGCAGCGACCGGTCAGGTTGTTTTCTTCGCCGACGAAGCCGAGAAATACGAGAACTCCATTCTTGTACGTATCGAAACGTCTCCTGAAGACCTGGAAGGGATGAATGTTGCCCGTGGTATTCTTACGGCCCGCGGAGGAATGACGTCTCACGCAGCGGTTGTTGCCCGAGGCATGGGGAAATGCTGTGTTTCAGGTACCGGTGGTATCAAAATTGACTACAAGACCCGTTCGTTTGTTGCGGACGGAAAAACATACAACGAGGGTGACTGGATCTCACTGAACGGAACGACCGGTGAAGTTTACGACGGTAAAGTGATTACCCAGAACCCGGATCTGAGCGGAGATTTTGGTCACATCATGGATTTGTCAGACAAGTTCACCCGGATGCATGTCCGCACGAACGCTGACACACCGAAAGACGCACAGGTCGCCCGCGACTTTGGAGCGCAGGGTATCGGACTTTGCCGTACCGAACACATGTTCTTCGAAGGAGAGCGCATCAAGGCGATGCGTGAGATGATCCTGGCCTCCGATGAGGAAGGCCGCCGCAAAGCGTTGGACAAACTGCTTCCTTATCAGCGGGAAGATTTCGAAGGTATCTTTGAAGCGATGGCAGGCTACGGCGTCACCGTTCGTTTGCTTGATCCGCCGCTTCACGAATTTGTACCTCATCAGCAGGCTACACAGAAAGAACTGGCGAGCGAGATGGGAGTTGCCATCGATGTCATCCGTTCCAAAGTAGCCGATCTGGAAGAGTTCAACCCGATGCTCGGACACCGTGGTTGCCGTTTGGGTAATACCTACCCGGAAATTACCGAAATGCAGGCACGCGCTATCATCGAAGCAGCATTGAACCTGAAAGCAAAAGGTGTTGATGCTCGTCCGGAAATTATGGTTCCGCTGGTAGGTACCATCAAGGAGCTGAAACTGCAGGCCGACATCATCAACGAGGTTGCAGAGAAAGTATTCGAAGAAAAAGGTGCTCGCATCGATTACAAAGTGGGTACCATGATTGAAGTTCCGCGCGCAGCTCTCACTGCTGATGAGATTGCTGACGTTGCCGAATTCTTCTCATTCGGAACCAACGACCTCACCCAGATGACCTTCGGTTACTCTCGTGATGACGCCGGTAAATTCCTGCCGATTTACATCAAGAAAGGTATCCTGAAAAACGATCCGTTCCAGGTACTCGACCAAGAAGGTGTTGGACAGTTAGTTGATTTGGCAACCAAACGCGGTCGCGAAACCAACCCGAAACTGAAAGTAGGTATCTGCGGTGAGCACGGTGGTGAACCAAGCTCTGTTGAGTTCTGCAACGGTGTAGGCCTCGACTATGTAAGTTGTTCTCCTTACCGTGTTCCGATTGCACGTTTGGCAGCAGCTCAGGCCAACCTGAAACAAGGATAAAGCATAATCGAATATTGATTTTCAAAATAAAAGAAAAGGGTGTCCCAACGGGCACCCTTCTTTTTTGCTGCTTTTTGCAAGCTATTCTGATTGATTAATAACGGTCGACATATCCATACATTTCGGGATATCCATGGTAATTGGCAATGCGGTATCCACGTGAACCCAGTTCAAAATACACATCTCCCAACCGGAACATCAAGTGACCATTCACTCTTACCCTTACTGCTCCTCTAGGTATCGTTGCAAATACCATATCGCGAGGTAACTGGATTTGCACATATCCGTATTTGGGGTAATAAGTGTAGAAGTTTCCACCGAAACAGTAGATATCTCCATACTTATGCCTGATTACCATCGGATGACGACGTCCCCAGGGTGCCCTGGCATAAACCCTTACTCTTCCGTTGTAACGGGGGATTCTGTAATGACGGTGATTTACGTATACCGGATGTTCCCTGTGCCAACGCCGGTCATTATCCCAGCGCTTATTTTTATTCCAGTGTCGGTTATTGTTCCAGTGTTTATTTCTGTTCCAGTTCCGGTCGTTATCACGATTGTAACGTGGCGTATGGTACGCGTAGTTTCGTTCGTGGTCGCGATCCCGGTTGTGATTATTTTTCTTAAACCGATCATCATTTCTCTCGTTCCGGTTGTTTCTTTCCCTGTCACTTGAACCATGATCTCTGTTTTCGTATTTCCCTTTGGAATGTTCACGCCTCTCAGGCTGATATTTCCGGGTGCGCCTCTGTGCAAATGCAGGATTTACGGCAGCGACTGATAAAACAGCCATCAAAAATACAGTAGCGCTTATTTTATGGAATTGTGTCGTTTTCATAGCTTTCGGGTTTTTAAAGTTAAACTTCAATATTTCCCGACGTCGTCGTAATGGTATACCTCATTCTTTGCTCAAGCAAAATCAAAGCCCGTGCCAAAACCAGGTAAATTGTTAAAAAAAGAAAAGAGTAAAGATTACACCCGAAACCAAAAAGCACTGTATACAAACAAATTACGACAATATTATTTTTTACATCTGCATTTCATTTTAATCTTATTGGATATTGAATCCTTTCACAAAAGTTTCCGGCAACATTCGTAATCCCTTTATACTGAAATGAGAAAAAATCAAATAATCGTGTATCTTTGCCCCCTGAAAATCAAAAACAACATGGGAAGGATTCTGGCCCTCGATTACGGCAGAAAGCGAGTTGGAGTAGCGGTAACCGATCCGCTTCAGTTAATCGCCAGCAGGCTCACGACAGTAGCAACACACGAAATCTGGGATTTTCTGAGTGAATATTTAAAAAAGGAAGATGTTGAATTGCTCGTTATCGGGTACCCGGTACAATTAAACAACGAACCATCTGAATCAATACGGTACATCAATCCGTTTCTAAAAAAATTCAGCAAACTCTATCCCGACATGCCTGTTAAGCAAATTGATGAGCGCTTTACATCGAAAATCGCGTTTCAGAGCATGATTGATGCCGGCTTGCGGAAAAAGTCGCGCCAGGACAAAGCAATGGTGGATGCCGTAAGTGCCACCATCATATTACAATCTTATTTGGAAGAAAATAAATACAAAAAATAAACAGCATGATTTTACCTGTAACCGTTTTCGGCGACCCGGTTTTACGAAAAGTGACTCCGGACATTGACAAAGACTACGAAGGTCTGCAGGAACTTATCGATAACATGTTCGAAACCATGTATAATGCGGAGGGAGTAGGACTTGCCGCACCTCAGGTTGGTTTGTCTATCCGTGTTTTTGTGGTTGATGCCACGCCCATGGCTGAAGAGGAGCCGGAGTTGAAAGACTTCAAAAAAGCATTCATCAATCCTCATATCATCGAAAAAGACGGTGAAGAAGTGCTCATGGAAGAAGGTTGTCTGAGCATTCCGTTTATCCGGGAAGAGGTGAAACGGAAAGGCCGTATCCGCATGAAATATTTCGATGAGAATTGGGTGGAGCATGACGAAGTGTTCGAAGGATTTGCCGCCAGAGTTTTGCAACACGAGTACGATCACCTCGATGGAATCCTGTTTGTTGACTACGCTACTCCTCTGAAGAAGCGCTTGCTGAAAAGTAAACTGACGGCGATTACCAAAGGGAAAGTGCAGCCCTCGTACCGGATAAAGCTTCCAAAAATCTGATTCAGGTAAATTCGCTTCTGATATTCAAGGTATTTTAGTGAGATTATCGTAATTTAAATCATGTGATTACGGTAATCTCATTTTTATGACCAGCCTGACTGACCATCTTCGTCGAGTTCCCTTCTTCCGTTTTCTCCTTCCATTCGTCGCCGGAATTCTGGCGGGCTATTCCATTGAAGGCCTCCAATTATTTACAGGTCTCGCCGGGCTTTCTATTCTTTTTTTCTTACTGATAGCATTTCGTCGAGCGGGCTACCGGACAGCTCCGTTGTTCGGCGCTCTCCTCTATTTTTTCCTGTTCATTTTCGGATGGTACTGGTACCAGCAACGGCAATATCAGCCAAAATCGATACCAGACAAAACAAGCCATTTTGCCGTTGTTGCCGGTTTCCCTGAAGAAAAAGCGAACTCATTCAAAACCATTTTGCAACTCCTTCCCGAGAAGCAAAACATATTAACCTACCTGGAAAAAGATTCGACAGCGGCTAACCTAATTCCTGGCGAGGTAATCGCCTTTCATCGCCAACCATCAGCTATCAAACCACCAGGCAATCCCGGCGAATTCGATTACCGGGCTTACCTGCTCAGACATCATATTACGCACCGGCTTTACCTCCGGGCGAAAGACTATTTCATCACTAAGGAGAAAGTTGGATTAAACCTCCGGCAGAGAGCGTTGGTCGTCAGGGAACATCTTCTGAACATATTTGAGCGATATGGCTTTTCCGGAAACGAAATGAGCATTTTATCGGCGTTGGTATTGGGCGATCGCGAAAATATCGATCCGGAAATAAAAGAAGAGTTCGCCAACTCAGGCGCAATTCATATTCTGGCTGTGTCGGGGCTGCACGTAGGAATTATCTACTTCGTATTCAGTTTTCTGCTCAAATTCCTGAAAGCATATCGGAAGGGGCGCTTAGTCCGACTGTTCGTTTTGCTTGCAGTTATCTGGATTTACGCTTTCATTACCGGTTTGTCTCCTTCTGTTCAGCGAGCGGCCACCATGTTTTCATTCATTGCCATCGGGGAAAACATCAACCGGCAAAACAATATTTACAACACGTTGACCGCATCAGCATTTTTTTTATTGCTCGTCAATCCCATGTTACTTTTCGAGGTGGGCTTCCAATTGTCGTATGCAGCTGTTCTCTCCATCGTATTTTTTCAACCACTGATTTACCACACCATCTACGTAAGCAACTGGTGGCTCGATAAAGTCTGGGGGTTGTTAACTGTTTCGCTGGCAGCTCAGATTGGCGTTTCACCGCTTTCCATCTATTATTTCCATCAATTTCCGGTTTATTTCTGGTTGACCAATCTTTTCGCCATTCCATTAACCACATTAATTATTTACGCCGCATTTCTTTTGCTTACTCTCTCATTCATTCCGTTCATCGGCAAAGCAATTGCCCTGTTACTACACATATTAGTTAAAGCCCTGCTCGCTTCTGTCTGGACAGTCAATACACTTCCCGGAGCAGTTATTCCCAACATTTCATTCACTGCCCCGATGTTGCTCACTTCTTTTCTTGTCATCATCTTTCTCACGCTGTTTATTATCAGGAAACAAAAAATTTTCCTCCAGCTGATACTGGTCTCATTCATCATCCTGGCAGGAATAACGACGATTAACAAGTATCGAATTTTAAACCAACGCGAAATCGTTTTCTTCCACGTTCCCCGAAAAACACTGATTGCCGCTGTTCACGGCAAAAACATCGTCTGGATTTCTTCGGAAGACACAGCAACAACCCGACAAAAAATGGCCATTTACATGAAACCCTTCGAGCAATTGCATGGTATAAAATCGTCGGTCATTATTCCTTTATCAGGAAAAAGTGCACAGCAATTTCCATTTCTGAAAAAGAAAAACAACATGATAAACTTTGCCGGCATGAAGATTTGGAGCCCTGAAAAAGCAGAAATAACTGAGTTTATGCCACCAACCGACCTGATTTATCTGCACAAAATCTATCGACAGGACATTACCAAATTCAAGGCAAAAGAATCCCCTGTTGCGCAATTTGTTACGAACACCCCTCTATTTTCTGATAAAAGATCGGAAAAAGAAGAAAAAAGTGATATGCTTCCGAAAAACATATACTCGCTTCCCGATAAAGGTGCGTTAATCGCAAACATCTTGATTTCAGATAAAAACAAAAAAAGTGGCATCAAAATTGGATATATAACTCATTAATAATTTACTTTGCGGTGCATTTAAAATTTGGCTGGGAGAATTATGAAAATTGTAATTGCCGGTGCCGGTGAGGTGGGAACACACCTCGCTAAAATGTTATCTAAAGAAGATCACGATATTGTCCTGCTGGACGACAACGAGGAAAAACTGAACAATATTTCCTCCATGCTCGATGTACTGACGGTGATTGGAGCAGCAATATCGGTTAGCGATCTCAAGGAAACCGGCGTTCAGCATGCCGACTTGTTCATTGCGGTAACGCCCTACGAAGAGCGTAACATTGTGGCCTGTCAGTTGGCCAAACACCTTGGGGCCGGAAAAACGGTCGCCCGTATTGACAACCAGGAATTTCTGTTTCCTCAAAATAGAGAATACTTCACCAGTCTGGGAATCGACGAATTGATTTACCCGGAACATCTGGCGGCAAAAGAAATTGTCACCTATCTGAAGCAGACCAGTACACGCCTGATTCATGAATTTTCGGGCGGCAAATTGATTCTGTTCGGTGTTAAAATTCGCACCAATAACAAGATTGTAGGCAAAACACTTCGCGAGTTAGCTCAGGATAAAGAAGAGTTCCGCGCAGTAGCCATCACGCGTGAATCAGAAACCATTATCCCTCACGGAGAAGATAAGATTCTGGTTGGAGACATCGTTTTCTTTGTATCCAATCCAACCACGGTTCCATCCATTCTTGAAAAAGCCGGAAAGAAAAAATTCGAGGTAAAAAATGTGATGATTCTCGGCGGAAGCCGGATCGGTATGAAAACCGCTATGCGACTGGGTGAGCATTTCAATGTAAAGCTCATCGAGCAGGATAAGGCCCGCAGCCTGAAAGTAGCCGAAAAAGCGAACAAAGCGCTGGTTATACATGGCGATGGTCGCGATATGGACTTGCTAAAGACCGAAGGAATCGACCAGATGGATGCCTTTATTGCCGTAACCGGAAATTCCGAAACAAATATTCTTTCCTGCCAGCTCGCGAAGAAAGTCGGTGTTAAGCGCACGATTGCCGAAGTGGAAAACATCGATTACATCGATTTTGCCGAGCGCATTGGTATTGGCGGTGTGATTAACAAAAAGCTGCTGGCGGCATCCTATATTTATCGCTTTACATTAAATGCAGAAGTGTCGCATGTAAAATGTCTGACGGCATCGGATGCGGAAGTTCTCGAGTTCATTGTGAAAAAAGATTCGCTGGTGACCCGGAAAGCCATCCACGAACTGAGTTTCCCGGAAAATGCAACCATCGGTGGATACATCAGGCAAGAGCAGGGATACATTGCCAACGGCGATACCAAATTCGTGGAAGGTGACAAAGTGGTTGTTTTCACCCTTCCTTCAGCATTGAAGAAACTTTCGAAATTTTTTAAGTAATTCCAAACCAGCCTAAAGAGTAAAGATTCGGTGTTTAACTTCAAGGTAATCGTAAAAATAATGGGACTGCTTCTCGTTGTAGAAGCAGCAGCCATGATTGTTGCACTCCTGGTGGCAATTGGTTACGGTGGCCCTGATGTAACCTCTTTTCTCTATGCTATCGGAATTACAGCCGTTTCCGGCGGTATTCTTTTCCTGTTAGGAAGAAAAAGTTCGAATCATATTGCCAAGCGCGATGGCTATATCATCGTCACGTTAACCTGGATTGTATTTTCCCTGTTCGGAAGCCTCCCGTTTATGATCGGAGGTTTTATTCCTTCGTTCACCAACGCTTTTTTCGAAACCATGTCGGGATTTACCACGACAGGTTCATCCATCCTGACGGATATCGAAGCGCTTCCACACGGAATATTGTTCTGGCGCAGCATGACACAGTGGCTCGGCGGTATGGGAATTATCGTTCTTTCTCTGGCCATTCTTCCTGCTTTAGGAATTGGAGGAATGCAGCTGTTTGTGGCGGAAGTTCCCGGACCGACTCCAGACAAATTACATCCGCGGATTAAGCAAACAGCTAAACGTTTGTGGGGAATCTACGTACTCTTCACCGCTCTGGAAACTATCCTGTTGTACATCGGAAAAATGCCGCTATTCGATGCGGTTTGCCACTCATTTACCACGATGGCCACAGGAGGATATTCGACCAAACAGGCCAGCGTTGCCTATTTTACTTCGCCTTACATTCAGTATGTTATCATCATATTTATGTTCCTGGCGGGAACCAACTTTGCATTGTCCTATCTTGCCCTTAACGGGAAATTGAAGAAAGCCTGGGCGAATGAAGAGTTTCGCTGGTATGGATTTTTCATCCTTTTTTTTACGGCCATCATCACGCTGGGTTTGATGCGAAATACCAATACCGGGTTCGAGCATTCCTTCCGGGAATCTCTTTTCCAGGTAGTTTCAATCATCACAACCACAGGTTATGCTACAGCCGATTACCTGAAATGGCCGGCAATTATGACCGTCTTTCTCTTTTCGCTTTTCTTCTTCGGAGGTTCCGCGGGCTCAACAGGAGGTAGTATCAAAATTGTACGTATTGTGCTGCTTTTGAAAAACAGCTGGTACGAACTACGACGGCTCATTCATCCCAATGCGGTGATTCCTGTTCGGTTTAATCAACGGACCGTTTCCGATCAGATTATGCTGAATGTTCTGGCCTTCTTCATGATTTACGTGCTGGTCTTTTTCGGAAGTGTCGTTGTTTACACGTTTATCGAACCCGATCTGAGCTCAGCGATTGGAGCTGTCGCCACCAGCCTCGGCAATATTGGCCCGGGATTGGGCAACGTAGGGCCAGCTGAGAATTTCTATCACGTTCCCGCTTTCGGAAAATGGTTCCTCTCCTTCCTGATGTTATTAGGACGACTGGAGTTGTTCACCATCCTGATTCTGTTCACTCCCTCTTTCTGGAAGAACTAAGAAAAAAAGATTACTCGATCAACTCTCCTTTTCCCTGACGGATAATTTCCGGAACATCACCGGTACAATCCACTACCGTAGAAGGAGTATTGTCACCATATCCACCGTCGATCACCAAATCGACCAAATCGCCGAATTTCTCTTCAATCAGTTCCGGGTCAGTCGTATATTCCAGAATTTCATCCTCGTCGCGAACCGAAGTCGACATAACCGGATTCCCCAACTCACGAACGATTTCGCGAATGATATTGTTATCCGGCACCCTGACGCCGACACTCTTCTTCCGGTTTTTAAACATTTTCGGTACTTGGCTATTCGCCTGAATAATAAAAGTAAACGGACCCGGAAGATTCTTCTTCATCAACTTAAAAACCGGATTGGAAATGGGCTTGCTAAAATCGGATATATGGCTCAGATCATGACAAATAAAGGAGAAATCGGCCTTTTCCGGTTTCAGATTTTTCAGCCGGGCTACCCGCTCAACAGCTTTGGGCTGCGTAATATCACAACCAATACCATAAATTGTATCGGTTGGATAAACGATGACCCCACCGTTTCGCAAAACCTCGACCACCTTCAGAATATCTCTCTGATTTGGATTCTCATCATAAATACGTATCAACATAGCGTTCTCGCTTTATGTCGGAGCAATATCCGGCAAGATTGCCTAAAATTAATTTTTTCAGACTAAATTCGCCCGCGATTAATCATAAAAGATTCTCAGTTTTGAAGCAGTCTACTGATCTGACATACGGACATATACCACAACAGATAATCAAGCTATCGGTTCCCATTATGGGAACATCTTTTATTCAGATGGCTTACAGCATGATTGACATGATCTGGCTGGGGCGGGTAGGAAGTAATGCAGTTGCCGCTGTTGGCGCAGCTACTTTTTTTACCTGGCTTGGAATATCGCTCATGCTGATTACCCGGACCGGAGCTGAAGTCGGGGTTTCGCAATCGCTGGGGGCTGGCGACAAGAAAAGAGCCATCACCTTTGCACAACAATCACTTACCGGAGCTTTGGTCCTGGCTATTCTTTACGGAATTCTAACTTACCTTTTTGCTCCCGGGCTAATCGGCTTTTTCAAGCTGACCAACACCACTGTTAACCACAATGCTGTTTCTTATCTCCGGATTATTTCGGCTGGTTCGTTGCTCTATTACTCCAACCCGACCTTCTCGGGCGTATTCACCGGAGCCGGCAACTCAAAACTTCCTTTCCGGATTAATTCGATTGGATTACTGTTGAATATTGTGGTCGATCCATTGTTGATTTTCGGCCTTGGTCCCATTCCTCAGATGGGTTCTAATGGTGCCGCTTATGCCACCGTTGCATCGCAGGGACTGGTCTTGCTGTTGTTTATTATCAGAATAAGAAGAGGAAAATCGCCTTTGAAAAAGGCCAGCATCATTACCGGTTTGAACATCCCCTATATGAGGAAGATTTTTAAACTGGGTCTGCCAGTAGCCATGCAAAGTATTTTGTTCGCCATTTTCGCCATGATTCTGGCCCGAATTGTTGGGCGCTGGGGAGCACTTCCGATTGCCGTACAAAGTGTTGGTGCACAAATCGAAGCCCTGAGCTGGATGACCGCCAGTGGGTTTGCCACTGCACTGGGAGCTTTTGTAGGACAGAACTTTGGCGCTGCCAAGTGGGAACGCATCTATAAAGGATTCCTCATCACGGTAGGTTTCAGCAGTGTCGTAGGATTGATTGTCGGCCTTCTTTTCGTAGGATTCGGAAAACAGGTGTTTGGTATATTCATTCCCGAACACGATGCCATCCAGATGGGCGGCAAATACCTGGAAATTCTGGGTTACTCGCAGATATTCATGTGTATGGAGATTGCTACATCCGGAGCGTTCAACGGAATCGGACGTACCATGCCGCCTTCGATTATTGGAATAACGTTAACCGGAATGCGAATTCCCATAGCGCTGGCATTGGCACTGGGAACTTCACTGGGGTTACTCGGTGTCTGGTGGAGCCTCTCCATCACCTCCATCCTGAAAGGGACCATCCTGTTTATCTGGTTCTACCGTGTGGTCACCAAACACCCCGACAATCTGGCTGCTCAGGGCCGACCATTACAGTTTATCCGACTGATTCCGAATCGTATCAGGCAACAATTTCTCGGCATCAAAACGAAATAAGCAATGGAACGGAAGATACTGAAAACCGAAGATGGCTCTCATACGCTCTACGTTCCGGATATGGACGAGCATTACCATTCCATTCACGGAGCCAAACAGGAATCGATGCATGTTTTTATCGATGCCGGGTTGAATATGCATTCCGGAAAGAACCTAACCATTTTTGAAGTAGGTTTTGGTACCGGCCTGAATGCTTTTCTCACGGCTGTGGAAAGCAAGCGTCAACAGCGAAATATAAAATACTATACCATAGAGAAATTCCCTTTACAGGAAGAAGAATGGGAAAAACTAAATCCTGAGCCTAACGCAGATAAGGAAGAAAACAAGTTATTCGAGCAACTTCATAATTGTCAGTGGGAAAAACTGAATGACATAAACGGTACTTTTCAGCTACAAAAAATAGAAGGAGATTTAACCAGCTTCAATTTTCAGGCACTGCCACAGTTTGATTTGGTTTACTTCGACGCTTTTGCCCCGGATAAACAACCCAAACTTTGGTCGCCCGAAATATTTGCGGCTATCTTCGCTCACATGACTAAAGACGGAATTCTGGTAACCTACAGCGCCAAAGGAGCAGTCAGGAGAACGATGCAGTCGGCAGGTTTTCAGGTGGAAAGAATTCCCGGCCCACCGGGAAAAAGAGAAATGCTAAGAGGTAGAAAACCATGATTTTCTTTTGGTTTTTTTAACAGCTAGCCAAAGGTCTCCTCATTGAAAAAGTATATCTTCGCAAGACATAAAAAGCTCAATATTATTATGTCAAAAAAGGAGTTGAACTCACAAGTAGAAAAATTTAGTTATTCCATTGGCTTAAGCGTCGCTAGCAACCTCATTGGCTCAGGAATCAAAACAATTGATACCGAAGCCTTTGATATGGCTATCAAAGATGCGTATGAAGGAAAGATGCCACAGATAAGCGCCGACGAAGCCAATCAGATTATCCAGGAATATATCAGCCGGGTTCAGGACAAAGAAAAAGATGCAAACCTGACCGCCGGAAAAGCATATTTAGAAGAAAATAAAAAGAAACAACACGTTGAAGAACTCCCGAGCGGGATGCAGTTTGAAGTGATGACACAAGGCGACGGCGAATTGCCTTCAGCTACTGATAACGTAAAATGTCACTACCACGGAACCCTGATTGACGGCAGCGTGTTTGACAGTTCTGTTCAGCGAGGCGAACCGGCAACATTCCCGGTTAACGGAGTTATCCAGGGATGGCAGGAAGCCCTCCAGCTGATGCCCGTAGGTTCCAAATGGAAATTGTTTATTCCGCCACATCTAGCATACGGAGAGAACGGCGCTGGTGGCGTAATTGGTCCTAACGCGACCCTGATTTTCGAAGTAGAACTACTGGAAATTGTGAAATAAGAATAAACTTAATTATAAAGTCTTTGCACTAAAATTTTAACATTTACACAACTATGAAAATTTTCAAAATTGCACTTATCCTTGTTGCTGCAGTATTGGTGATGGCATCTTGCAATCAGCAGCCGAGCCGTAATGTTACGCTCAAAACAGCTGCCGACTCTGCCAGCTACGCCATTGGTGTTGATCTGGGAAACAACATTAAGAATAACCTGAAAAACACTCCGGGCGGTGTAAAACTTGATTCAAGTATCATGCTGGCTGGATTTGAAGATATGTTGATGGAAAAAGACCTGAAAATTCCTTCTGAAAAAGGACGTACAGTTATTCAGTCTTTCTTCTCAAAAATTCAGGACGCACTGGCCCAGAAAAACCTGGAAGCTGGTCAGAAATTCCTGGAAGAAAACGCTAAAAACGATAGTGTAAAAACTACCGATAGCGGTCTCCAGTACAAAATCATCAAGCAAGGCAACGGTCCTGTACCGAAAGCCGGACAGAAAGTAAAAGTTGATTATACCGGAAAAACCATCGACGGTAAAGTATTCGACAGCTCAATCCAACGTGGCAAACCAGTTACTTTCCAGGTTGACCGCGTAATCAAAGGATGGACTGAAGCACTGGAAATGATGCCCGTTGGTTCAGAATGGATGCTTTACATCCCTGCTGATTTGGCTTATGGCAAGCGTGGTGCAGGTAAAGACATCGGTCCTAACTCGACCCTGATTTTTGAAGTTCACCTTTTGGGAATTGAAAAATAATCCGATTTTCATGGGTTGACACCAACCCCGGAAAACGAACATAATCAGGACTCGGAACAGCACATGCTCTTCCGGGTCTTGCTTTTTATCAACCGACAGACAAACGTTACTTAAAAGAGAAACCAGATTATGAGTTTTAAAGTAAAGGGACGGATTGAACAGTTGCTTCCAGTTGTAACCGGAACCAGCGCCAGAGGAGAATGGCGGAAACAGGAATTTGTCATTGAAACTGACGAGCAGTACCCGAAAAAGATTTGCTTTACCTTATTCAACGACAAAATCAACCTGCTGGAGGGCTTCAACAGCAATATGGAGGTAGAAGTGTCCTTTAGTGTAGAGTCGAGAGAATATAACGGAAGATGGTTCCATAATGTGAATGCTTATCGCATCGATAAGGCGAGCGGGGAACCGGAAGGATTTAATCCGCCACCATTTAATGAGAACGATATCCCGCCGGAAACGGATGACGATGGCGGCGATTTACCATTCTAAAAAAACTCCCGGTTGATGAGCCGGGAGTTTTTTTATTTTATTGGAATTTGCCGCTTGAATTCCTGTTCTAAAGAGATAAAGGTCTCCGTCCGGGAAATTCCATCAATGCCCTGAAGGTCGGTATCGATAATCTTTTTCAGATGCTTATTCGTTTTGGTCTGTATTTTAATAAAAATTGCGTACTGGCCAGTAGTATGATGGCACTCAACAATTTCTGATATTTCGCGCAATTGCTTCACGACTTTTCTGTCGTAGCTGGCTTTTTCGAGATAAATCCCCATATAAGCGCAGGTATTGTATCCAAGCTTTTGCGGACTCACAATAAATTCAGAACCGGTAACCACACCTAAATTCAACAGGCGCTGAACACGTTGATGAATCGCAGCGCCGGAAACACCACATTCGCGGGCCACTTCCAAAAAAGGAATACGGGCATTGGTGGTGATGAGCTTCAATATTTTCCTGTCTAAATCATCGATTTGGATGATTTGCTCCTGAAACTCCTCTTCATTTTCTGCATTATACTTTTTTACCATACTTTCAATTTGTCACAAAAATGGCTATTTTTTTTATACTTTAAAAGGTTCAATGTTATAAAACATCAGCATAAATGATTCCATAATTCTATAGTGAAAAACGGGAAACTCTCCACCTCACAAAACATTGTATTAAAACAATATAAACATCACCGATGGCGCTGTATCCCTTCACTATTGGGGAATGCAAACATACGAAATTCAGGCATCATTATTACTGATGTGCTTCAAAATGCGAAAATCTTCACCGGAAGGATTCTGAAAAACACGCAACCCGAATTCAGGTAGCACAGCCAGAATATGATCGAAGATATCGGCCTGCAGTTCTTCGTAGTTTGCCCACCGCTGATCCTTGCTGAACACATAAATCTCGACAGGAATTCCTTTTTCAGTTGGTTGCAAGTGACGAATCAGAAAGGTCATCTCATCATGTACGCCAGGATGGGCATGCAAATAAGCCTCGAGATACTTGCGGAAAATTCCCAGATTGGTTTGTCGCCTGCCGGAAACATAATCACGCTCATCGAGCTGTTTCGCCCGGTTATATTCTTTTACCTCCTCTTCTTTCTTTTCTACATATTCCCTGATAAGCGAGAATTGGCGAAGATGTTCCAGCAACTTAGTGTCAGCAAAACGCACCGTCGTCATATCAATATTAATGGACCGCTTGATACGGCGTCCGCCTGATTCCTCCATCCCAATCCAGTTGGTCATCGAGCCCGAAACCAACGCATAGGTTGGAATGGTTGTAATGGTTTTGTCCCAGTTTTGAACTTTCACCGATGTGAGGGAAATATCTTCCACGGTTCCATCGGCATTGTACGAGGGGAGTGAAACCCAATCTCCGGGCTTCACCATTTTATTAGCAGCCAGTTGAATACTGGCAACGAAACCAAGAATAGGATCTTTAAATACAAACATTAGCACGGCAGCCATGGCCCCCAAACCGGTAAAAAGGTTTCCCGGACTTTTCGAGATCAAAACAGAAATCAAAAAGATAGCGCCAACAAAGTAGAGCAGCAGCTTCATCAACTGCACATATCCCTTGATAGGGCGTTCTTTCGAGAAAGGATACGTCTGGTATATATCGAGAGATGCTGTTAACAATCTATTCAGCAAGGCAATGATGACAACAATCAGATAAATTCTCGCCAAGCCATTTAATATTTCATCCATCCAATGAATATCACTCCCGGCAAAGTTGGAGGCCCAACCGATAATCATAACCGGAGCAATATGTGCCAGCACATTAAAGACCCGGTTCTTAAACAAAATATCGTCCCACTCGAAACGGGTGCGTTTCACAATTTTGGAAAAAATACCGCGCAATGCAGCACGCAAAATCAAATGGAAAATACCAGAAAGAGCTGCGATACTGAGAAGAACGACAAGTGCCGAAAAAAACACAGCCATCTGCTCATTTTGAGAAACATCGAGAAAGAGGTTCTTGATCCAATTATAATATGTTGACATTTTTATGCTTTTAAATAAAAAAGGTTGATTAATTTACCGTCCACGAAAACAAAAATAACTAAAGATACCTTCATGAAAAACATCCTTGTAAACATACTTTTCATATTATTGCCCTTTTCTGCTATGTCCTCTCCCCGATTCGGACAATATTTTGTGGATGGAGCACTTCGCTTTGACTATTTACTTGCCGGAAACGACAAAACCGTTCATGTTTTCCCTGCTACCACTAAACGGGAAAAGTTCTGGAGTGGTTCCCATGATTATTTGGTTGATACGTTGAACCTGGGAGCTTATCGTTACAGAGTATTCGATAAAAAAAGCGGCAAATTGATTTTCAGCCGCGGCTTTGCGCCCCTTTTCCAGGAATGGCAAACTACAGCGGAAGCAAAAAAACAAGAGCGTTCGTTTTACCAGGTGCTTCGTTTTCCCTTTCCCAAAAATGAAGTCAGTCTTGAAATTGACCAACGAAACTGGGACGGCAAATTTGTTTCGGTTTTTCAGACCGATATCGACCCGAAAAACTATTTCATCATCAATGAAGCACCGGCGAAAGAAAAAGTGGTTGATATTGTGAATTCCGGTAAACCGGAAAATCATGTCGACATTGCCATTTTAGCCGAAGGTTACACAGCCGACCAGATGGACAAGTTTGTCCGCGATGCCACCCGCATGACCAATTACCTTTTCACCGTATCGCCGTTTTCTGAAAACAAAAATAAATTCAACGTTTATGCGGTGGAAACGCCATCGGTTGACTCCGGGACCGATATTCCCGGCCAGCATGTATACAAAAACACCGCTTTCAATACAACCTTCTACACATTCGATGTGCCACGCTATCTGACCACGACCGACATGAAATCAGTCAGTGATGCCGCTGCATGTGTTCCTTATGACCAGGTAATCGTGCTGGTCAACTCGGTTAAGTACGGCGGAGGTGGATTTTACAATTTCATCAACGTTTGTACAGCCGACCACAACTTGTCGAAACTGGTATTTGTACATGAATTCGGGCACGGATTTGCCGGACTTGGCGATGAATATTACACTTCGACAGTAGCATACGAAGATTATTACAATCTGAAAGTGGAGCCATGGGAACCCAATTTGACGACTCTGGTCGACTTTGGAAAGAAATGGAAAGACATGGTTGCTCCTTCCACACCAATTCCGACACCACGCACTCCGGAATACAAAAACAAAGTAGGTGCTTTCGAAGGCGGAGGTTATATGAGTAAAGGAGTTTACAGTCCGTACGAAGACTGCCGGATGAAATCCAACGAAGCACCAGGTTTTTGTCCTGTTTGTAAAAGGGCCATCACCCGGGTCATCGATACGTACACAAAATAATCGTATTCCGATAGCAATAAAAAAGGGCTGCAAATTACTGCAGCCCTTTTTTGTCCATCAACCAGCTATCATCTCTTCTTACTCTTTCGTTTCTCTTTTCCGTTCAATCAAATGAACAACGATAAGTGACAAGCCTCCAAAAAGGAAGATCATAGAAGGATAAGCAACTTCTTCAGCTAAAACATTCGCAGAAGATAAAGCCGATGCCAAAATGATTCCAACTGCGATACCGACCATAAACATTCCCCACTTAAATATATTGGAAACTCGATCGGGATTTTGAAACAAGGAAGCATCAGCTCCTTTTTCAATCATCGCCAGACGCTCACGATTACGTGTAGAATAGTACACGTAAAGAATTCCGAATAACATGGCAAAAAAGCCAATCGGAACTAATATCGATACAACAAATGGTGCCATAACACATGATTTTTAATTCAACATTCTGCCCTTTTGACGCCGGGGTTTTTCAACAGGTTACACATTCTATTCATTTTTTTTGACATCTGAAATCCATTCTTAAGAAAGATATTACGCAACGTCAGTTACATTTTTGGAGTCTTTATTGTAAATTTATTCAGTAACGTGTAACGAATCTACATTGGGCATCGTCTAATAGGTCAGAAATGGTAACCAACAAAGACGAATATTACATCCGGGAAATTTTAAATGGCGATCCCGGTTCGTTTTCTCACCTGGTTGAAAAGTACAAAGACTTAGCTTTTCATGTTTCTCTGAAGATATTACTCAACAGAGAAGAGGCAGAGGAAGCGGCGCAGGACGCATTTATAAAAGCCTATCGTGCTTTGCCGTCGTTTAAAGGTGGCGCTGCATTCAAAACGTGGTTTTACCGGATTGTTTATAACAATGCCATTTCAAGACTTCGTTCATCACAAAATAAAAGAGATGTCAGTCTCGAAGACGTTCGAATCACTGACGGGGAAGTAGAAGAAACCGAAACGGCTCTGAGTCGTTTAAGTTCAGAAGAAAGACAACAATATCTTCAGGCAGCACTGAATAAAATGGCTCCAGAAGATCGCAGTCTACTGGTGATGTTTTACTTCGACGAGCTCTCGGTTACCGAAATAACCGAGGTCACCAATCTGACCGAGTCGAATGTGAAGGTGAAACTTCACCGGGGACGAAAGAAACTTTTTGAGTTATTGAAGGGTATTTTGAAGGACGAGATAATTTCGATATTATGAGCACCAACGACAAATTACAGGAGTGGTTCCATGAAATGCCGGAGGAGAAAGCCCCCGGAGATTTCAATCGGAAGGTCATGCAGGAAATTATGACGGAGTGGTCAAAAAATCCCACGGCTTACAAACCGATCATTAGTCGAAAAGCCTGGTGGATTGTTGGAATTTTCTTCTTCCTGCTGATCATTGTGCTTTTCATGTTGAAAAATGCCATGGGCGTTGCCGATTCAACTGTCGATTCACAAACCGTTGCCGGCGTCAACCTGGAATATATTTGGACATTTATCGCCGACTTCTTTGAGAAACTGAACCGAATATCGCCGGCTGTCGGTGTTGGAGCACTCAGTATTATTGCCCTTTGGTTCTTCGACCAGCTTTATACCCGAATGGCACGACACAATTAAACAAATACAATCCATCATAAATGAGAAATCCTTCGTTTTAAAATGAAGGATTTTTTTATGCCCAATGAAATAAGATTCTTTCAATCGATGTCTGATTAGTCAAAAAACCACCAAAAACACCACTTTCACTTTTAATTCATAACCAAAAGCGTTTCTATTTCAATTTTCGTGAAGTCAATTCTCCGTTTTAGCATAGTTGTAATACATGTTCATATATTGATTTCTTGACCATTACATGAATTTAAGTTTACTTTTATGCTGTACAACATACAACTTTCATTTTGTTACTTAAATGAATAAAACCGAATATAACCGAAATCAAAAATCCATTGAACACTTCCAAGAAATCGAAAACCTGAATCGCCTAATTTAAAAGATAAAGTAGACACATTTTTGCAACACTCACCAATGGTATTTTCCCTTTCAAAAAGCGATTGCGGAATTCAAAAAAAGTAGTTGATTTGCATCATCAATTACAATTTAAAACCAGTTAAACACACACTAAAAATTCTAAGTCATGAAAAACTTGAAGCAATATTTCGCAATTACAATCATGGCATTGGTTATATCACTCTTCAGCAATACAACATTTGCCATTGGTAATGAAAACAGCAATGATTTGAATGATTTCAAAATCACAGCTGTTGAAAATATGGGAACCAGCCATACCGATGTATGGAACCTGGAATATTCCAATTCAGCTAACAGTATTAAAATTGTAAAATCGGTTGAGAAAGGTGTAACTCAATACATCGTTCGTGGTAAATTCCTCGAGGTACGTTATGTATCTTCAAAGAAAGGTTTTGGAGCACGCCTGATTAAAAATTCTGAGGCTCATGTACCCAGCGCTATTCGCGACAACGTTATTAACCTGGCAGCCGTTAAACAGCAACGCATTATCAGTTCAGAACCTGTAGACGATCAAACAGCGCTCAGTCTCATTGCAGCATACCTGCCTGAGTTGGTAAACAACAATTACAAGCACATTTTACAGTAAGTATTCACACAGGATTAAACGATGTAAAGCCTTCCGGTAACCGGAAGGCTTTTTTTATGTTCGGACCGCATCCACAATTGTCAGAAAGGTTATAATTTTGTTGAAAATAAAACGTCTATGCTCGACCTACTTTACCACCGTCGCAGTACGAGAAAATTTCTCGACAAACCGGTTGAAGTTGAAAAAGTTAAACAACTCATCACCGCCGGTTTACTGGCACCGTCTTCGAAAAATAATCGTCCCTGGGAATTTCTGCTTGTCGACGACGCCGACCAACTAAAAGCCATGGCCTATACCAAGCCTCATGGTTCATCTTTTCTGGCCAATGCTCCATTAGCGATCATCATTTTGGGTGCACCCGGAAAGAGTGATGTTTGGGTTGAAGACTGCTCCATCGCGTCGACACTCATTCAAGTAGAAGCTGAGTCCCTTGGGCTGGGTTCGTGCTGGGTGCAGGTCCGCAACCGCTCGCATGACGAGGAGATTAGCGCAACTCAGTATTTGAGGCGCCATTTTGATATTCCGGCTGATATGGAAGTTCTCTCCATTATAGGAATTGGCTACAAAGGACAGGAAAGAACGCCTCTTGATGATGACGACCTGATTTGGTCAAAAGTCAGAAAGAACAGTTACGATTCGAAGATGAAATTCTGAAAAACATTTCTTCTGCAAAGAAAAAGAGAAGCCAAAACTGACTTCTCTTTTTTTATCCGTTGCAACATATTTTTTTTCTTACATATATAAGCGCAGCATTTCCTGGTCACTTGTCCCTGTTGTCAGGGTCTTTTTCTTCAATGTGCTGTCTTTCCCCATGTATTCAAACTGGTAAGTTGTTTCTTTCTTCAAACAAAAGGGCAAAAGTCGATTCATATCATCAGTTGGCGACGGAGAGAATTCAAAATCGACTTGCTCCCCATCGTGTGTAACAGTTATTTTTTCATGCACCCGGTTATTACTGTCGTCTTCTGGCGCTTTCGGGTCCTTCAACAACACAACCCCTACCCACAACTCGTCTTTTTCCAATTGTTTATTGGCCATTTCTTTGCGGTACAGGTCGATGTAACGTTGGGTCACATCAACGCCATGTACATAAGTCGCCTGCTCATCCCAAACCAACGGATACACCATCCCGGTAGGCTTATAAGATGTAGCATAAATGCGATGCTCCGGTTGTTCGGGATCTGCTTTCCCGGCATCAGCCAGAAACCAGCTTTTGTTTAGTGCGTCCATATAGTACTCGGTGAAGTACCATTTCCCGTCAATCCAAACTTCTACCCAGGTGTGATTGCCCCGCATATTGGTCCACATGGGCGTTCCGGCAATGCGGGCGGGAATTCCAACCGCGCGAAAAGCGTCCACAAGCAAAATGGAAAGACCGGTGCAGGTTGCCATTCCTTGCTGAATGGATTCATACGGTGCCTGGTCAACTTTTTTCCGTTTGGTATTGTACTCCACCTTCAGCACGTCTTTGATGTGTCGGTTAACGCTGTCAATCGCCGCCCGGACATCCGGAGCTTTTTTTACCAACGGTTCAAACCAGTTGTAAAAATCCTCCCGCCAACACTGGCGCTTTTCTGAAAGAACAGCGTAGGGCAGAACGTCGTTATAAAAAATGGAATCGGGTAATGCAGCGCACCATTTGAATTTATCACGGGCTTGAAAAGCTTTGTCCACGTTCTTTATCAAAAACTCAGCGGAAAGACATTTCAAATCACGCTCAGGCATATAACCAATCAGAAAAGCCATCGCCTGCTTTTCATTATGACTCGCGTCTTTCAGCGCGATTTTTAACTCATTTTTGTTATCGTCCGCTTTCCGAAGGGCCTTACGAACGAGCTGTCTCTCTTGTTTGCTCAGGTCACGATGCCATGAATCATGGCAAGAAGTAGTAAAACCGGCAAGTAGTAGGATGATTAGTATTCGATACATCGATATGTTTAACTAAATAATATTTTCACGAATTAAGATATTTTTACCTGCCTCGCAAAATATTTGGTAAAACAATAATGGTCTGGTTTTCAGAAGAGCTTAATTCATATTGAATCCAAATCCATACAATAATGTTACTCTTTACTTTGTGTCTTTTACGCTCCCACAAGAAATCAAGTTAATGCCGCCTCAAGGTAGCACCACACTTCAACCGAAATCAAAAATCTGTTTTCTCTGACAAAAAGTTAAGAATTGTTAGAATTGACGACAAAGTTGAATTGTTTATTGAAGATTTATAAACATTTATCTTATTTTTGAAAAAGGAAAAATTAGCGACCATGACACATAAACACCATCTCGACGAAATCGATCTGAAAATACTGGATATCATTAGCCAGAACGCCCGTATACCTTTTAAGGATGTTGCCGCTGAATGTGGAATTTCCCGTGCAGCTGTGCACCAACGGGTCAATCGAATGATCGAGATGCAGGTCATCACCGGGTCAGGTTACAATATCGATCCGAAGAAAGTAGATTACCACACCTGTACGTATATTGGAATTTTCCTGGACAAAGGAGAGTTATACCATAAAGTTGCCCGGGAATTAATGTCGATTCGCGAAATTGTTGAGTGTCATTATACCACAGGTCAGTACGCGATTTTTGCGAAGGTTTATGCCCGGAACAACGAGCATTTGAAAGAAATTCTAAACGATAAAATCCAGCGGATTTCAGGGATTACCAGTACAGAAACCTTTATCTCGCTGGAAGAAACGTTCAACCGACAGGTTCCCATTTACAAGGATTAGGAACTTGCCTGCATACGCTGACGAACAGCTTCGAAAATTAACACCGATGCCGCTACCGAAACGTTCAGCGAAGCAATCTGCCCGAATTGCGGAATTTTAACCCACTCATCAGCGAACTTCAATAATTCAGGTTCAATGCCTTTATCTTCCGCTCCCATAACAATAGCCGTCGGCTCCTGCATTGAAGTTTCGAAATAATTTTTGTCACCCTTTTCGGTCGCAGCCAGAATGTGTAAACCGCTTTCCTGAAGAAACACAATGGCTTCGCGAAGACTTTTCACCCGGCAAACCGGAATCATATTCAAAGCACCAGCGGATGTTTTCAGCGCATCTGCATTTACCTGCGCAGCACCTTTTTCGGGAACAACGATGGCATGGGCTCCGGCCACCTCGGCCGATCGGGCAATGGCTCCAAAATTCCGAACATCCGAGATCTTGTCGAGTACCAATATCAGCGGAACTTCGCCTTTTTCGTAAATTCCGGGAATAATATTTTCAATTTTCTGGTAGGTAATCGGAGAAAGAAAGGCGAGTACTCCCTGATGGTTCTTCCGGGTAATCCGGTCGATACGTTCAATCGGAACATTCTGAACCGGAATGTCCATCTCCCGGACAAGAGAGAACAACTCACGTGATAACTCGTTGGAAAGCCCCTTTCTTACCAGGATTTTCTCTATTTCTTTGCCCGATTTAATCGCCTCGATAACAGCGCGTGTGCCAAACACGTAAGTGCTTTTATCGATTGGGGCACGATGATGTCTTACCACGTTTTTTTTGCGTTCCATTCTTCCAGTTCTTCAGTTGTTTCCTCCCAGTTCTCCATCTCTTTATCCAGATCTTCCTTTTTCCGGGAATAAGTTGAGAGTAATTGCTCCATATCTTCACTATCAGGATTGGCTAACCGCCCGTCCATCTCCTCAATCTCAGTTTCCAGCGAGGTAATCTTCTCCTCTGCTTCACTCAATTGTTTCTCCAGCCGCGAAATGGTCCGGTTAACATCCTTCCGCTCTTCGTAACTAAGCTCCGGGCCATCGTTTTTCTTCTCTTCTTTTTCGACGACCTGCTGAGTTGATTGATTATTATTTTTTCGCTCCAGTTCTTTCAGTGAGTCCATCTTCTTCCGACGGAGGAATTCATAAATACCGCCCAGATGCTGCTTCACTTTCTTATCACGAAACTCGTAAACCACATCCACCAGACCATCAAGAAATTCACGGTCATGCGAAACGAGTAACAAGGTTCCATCGTAATCCTGAAGCGCTTGTTTCAGAATATCTTTCGAGTGCATATCCAGATGGTTCGTCGGCTCATCGAGTACCAGGAAGTTCACCGGTTCCAACAACAAACGAATCATCGCTAAGCGAGAGCGTTCACCACCCGAGAGCACCTTTACTTTCTTATCGACATCTTCGCCGCTGAACATGAACGCACCAAGAATATCCCGAATTTTTGTCCGGACATCACCTACAGCAATCCTGTCGATGATATCGAATGCCGTTGCATTCTCATCCAACAACGAAGCCTGATTTTGGGCAAAGTATCCGATTTTCACATTATGCCCCAACTTAGCATGACCATTGAACTCCAGTTCTTGCATAATGATCCGCGCCAGCGTGGTTTTCCCTTCACCATTTTTCCCGACAAAAGCCACACGATTGCCCCGCTCGATGGTCAAATCAATGTCTTTCAGCACCAGGTTATCACCGTAACTTTTGCTCATTTGTTTTGCCTCGAAAACGACGTTACCGGAACGCGGCGACGGCGGAAACTTGATATTCAGCGAACGAACGTCCTCTTCATCGATCTCGATGCGGTCGATCTTTTCCAGCTGCTTAATACGGGATTGCACCTGAACTGCTTTCGTCGCCTTATAGCGAAAACGTTCAATGAACTCCTCCGTATCCTGAATCATTTTTTGCTGATTGCGATAAGCCGCCATCTGCTGTTCGCGGCGCTCTTTGCGCAACTCAACATATTTCGAGTAACTAACTTTGTAATCATACACATTACCCAGCGAAATTTCCACCGTCCGGTTGGTCACATTATCGAGAAATGCACGGTCGTGCGAAACCAGTACCACCGCTCCGGCGTAATCTTTCAGGAAGTTCTCCAGCCACTGAATTGATTCGATATCCAGGTGGTTGGTCGGCTCATCGAGCAGAAAAACATTCGGCTTGGCCAGCAAAATTTTCGCGAGCTCGATACGCATTCGCCAACCTCCGGAAAACTCAGTCGTTTGCCGATTGAAATCCGAACGTTTAAATCCGAGACCAACCAGCGTTTGCTCAATATCGGCATGAAAATTACCACCTCCCAGCAGTTGAAAACGGTCATTCGCTTCGGTAACTTCCTCTATGATTTTGTGGTAGCCCTCCGACTCATAATCTTCGCGGGTAGCCAACTGATGATTCAGATGCTCTATGCGTTTTTCCAGTCCTACAATCTCGTCGAAGGCCGTAACCGCTTCTTCCATCACCGTTTTTCCATCGGCTGTCACCATGTGCTGCGGTAAATAGCCAATGCGAAAATCTCCCGGTTTTACCACCCTGCCGGAGCTGGGTTGCATTTGCCCGGAGAAAATTTTCAGCAGTGTCGATTTACCGGCACCATTTCGTCCAACCAGACCAATCCGGTCCCGCGGATTCACGATAAAACTTATCTGCTTGAATAATTCAAATCCACCAAATTCGAGGTGTAAATCTTCGACTGAAATCATAAAAACACTGCTTCTTCTAAAATTGGGACAAAGATAACAGAATTTACAGGGCTCCCATTGGTTGGTTCGGATTATCAACCACGGTTTTTGTTCTCTCCCTGCAAGAAATTACCCACTCAAAATCAAACCTTTTGGTCGATTACAATAAGCGCTCACAGTACCCGATGAATTTATATCTTTGGGAAAATTTAAAACCGAAGATTTTGGGCAGAAGAAGAAAGCCGTTACCGCTTTACGAAAAGGTAACCATTGCGGATGTAGGAGCTGAAGGAAAAGCAGTTGCGAAAGTGGATGATGTCGTCATTTTCACCACGCACGTGGTACCGGGCGACGTTGTCGATTTACAGGTTTTCAAAAAAAGGCGCCGTTTCATGGAAGCGCGTGTGGTCAATATTCACGAATATTCCGACGAACGCACCGAAGCGTTTTGTCAGCATTTTGGGACCTGTGGCGGTTGCAAATGGCAGTTCTTACCTTACGATAAACAACTTTTCTATAAAGAAAAACAGGTCACCGATCAGCTGACGCGCATCGGACATGTTGAATTGCCCGAAATTACGCCCATCAAAGGTTCCGAAAAAACGACTTTCTACCGAAACAAGCTCGAATTTACGTTCTCTAACAAACGCTGGCTTACGCAGGAAGAGATTGATACGCAGAAAACCTTTGAGAACATGAACGCTTTGGGATTTCATATTCCCGGAATGTTCGATAAAGTGCTGGACATTGAAAAATGCTGGCTTCAGACTGAATCTTCCAACGCCATCCGGAATGAAATCAGAGCGTATGCTTTGCAGAACGACCTCTCCTTTTTCGATATCCGAAACCAGGAAGGCTTTTTGCGTAACCTGATTATCCGGACGGCCAGTACCGGCGAGTTGATGGTCATTGTTTCATTCTTCCACGAAAGTGAAGAAAAACGAGTTGCTTTGCTGAAACATGTGAAAACAAAGTTCCCTGAAATCACGTCGCTGATGTACGTGATTAACGAGAAAGCCAACGATACGATCACCGACCAGGAGATTATCTGCTATTCGGGACGTGATCACATTTTCGAAGAGATGGAAGGTTTACGGTTCAAAATAGGGCCGAAATCGTTCTACCAAACCAATTCGGAGCAGGCATATGAACTGTACAAAATTGCCCGCGACTATGCTTCCCTTTCGGGAGACGAAGTGGTTTACGACCTGTATACCGGAACCGGAACCATAGCCAATTTCGTCGCCGGAAAAGCGAAGAAAGTAGTTGGAATCGAATATGTGCCGGAAGCCATCGAAGATGCGAAAGTGAATTCGGAACTAAATGACATTCAGAATACGTCCTTTTTTGCCGGAGATATGAAAGCCATTTTAACGCCGGAATTCGTTGAGCAAAATGGACAGCCGGCTCTCATCATCACCGATCCGCCTCGCGCCGGCATGCACGACGATGTAATAAAAGTAATTCTTCAGGCTGCACCGAAAAAAATTGTTTATGTAAGCTGCAACCCCGCCACGCAGGCACGCGACCTGAACTTGCTCGATGAGGGATATAAAGTGGTAAAAGTTCAGCCCGTCGATATGTTTCCTCATACACACCACGTGGAAAATGTGGTATTGCTCGAAAAACGGGAAAACGAATGAGATAATTTTCCGCTAAGCGGAACAAAATAAAAAAACGCCGGTTGGAAGCAACAAACTTCTGACCGGCGTTTTTTAGTATATCGCTAAGTTATTACGACTGGTCTTTCAAAACCACATCGTGCGCTCCACCTTCCACAATACTGGTCGATGAAACCAACGTTATCTTACCATTCTCCTGCAACTCTTTCACCGACAAAACACCGCAGCTGCACATGGTCGATTTGATTTTTCCCAGGGTAATATCCAGGTTGTCCTTCAGTTTTCCGGCATACGGCACGTAGCTATCAACGCCTTCCTCGAACTTCAGGTTTTCGCTGCCGCCCATGTCGTAACGCTGCCAGTTGCGGGCACGGTTCGAACCTTCGCCCCAGTATTCCTTCATGTAGTTGCTACCTATTTTCAACTTCCGGGTCGGACTTTCGTCGAAGCGGGCGAAATAGCGCCCCATCATCAGGAAGTCAGCTCCCATGGCCAATGCCAGCACCATGTGATAATCGTGCACAATGCCGCCGTCACTACTAATCGGGACGTAAATACCGGTTTCCCGGAAATATTCATCGCGAGCTTCAGCAACTTCAATCAGTGCCGTTGCCTGTCCACGGCCAATTCCTTTCGTTTCGCGGGTAATACAAATCGAGCCACCGCCGATTCCGACTTTCACGAAATCAGCGCCAGCCTCTACCAAATAGCGGAAACCTTCTTTATCGACGACGTTTCCGGCTCCCACTTTTACGTCGTCGCCGTAAGTCTTCTTAATATACTGAAGCGTTTCGCCCTGCCATTCAGAGAAACCGTCGGATGAATCGATACACATCACATCCACACCAGCTTCGAGCAGTGCAGGAACCCGTTCTTTATAATCGCGTGTGTTTATACCGGCACCGACCATCAACTTTTTGCTGCTGTCTGACAATTCGTTGGGATTGTCCTTGTGATCGTCATAATCCTTGCGGAATACGAAGTACTGCAGCTTTTGATTTTCATCGATAATCGGGAGACTATTCAACTTGTTCTCCCAGATAATATCATTGGCTTCGTTCAGCGAAATCCCCAATTTACCGACAAATAAATCTGAAAACGGAGTCATAAACTCTTTTACTGGTTTGTCGAGACTGTCTCTGGAAACGCGATAATCGCGACTGGTTACTACCCCCATCAGAACACCGTTCGGAGTTCCATCGTTGGTAATTCCTACCGTAGAGTGACCGGTTTTTCTCTTCAATGCAATAACATCAGCCAGTGTATGTTCGGGAGTGAGGTTTGAGTCACTTATCACGAAACCAGCTTTGAATTTTTTCACTCTTCTCACCATTTCAGCCTGCGTATCAATCGGCTGAGAACCAAAAATGAAGGACAAACCTCCATTTCGCGCCAGTGCAATTGCCAGATTATGGTCGGAAACCGACTGCATAATGGCTGAAACAAACGGGATATTCAGTTGGAGAGAGGGCGTTTCTCCTTTCCGGTACTTGACCAGTGGAGCGTTCAGCGAAACATTATTGGGAGTACACTCTTTCGTTGTAAGTCCGGGAATCAGGAGGTACTCGTTAAATGTCCGGGATACTTCGTTATAATACTGGGCCATATCGATTGGATTGTTGTGTGTTAATGCACGCTATTGCTTTGAAAAATTTCGCAAAGGTAACCAACCCAGTCTTAAATTACAAAATATTGATATGATTTCGATACTGCCAAAGCTGACAATTATTTCGGAACAGAAGGAGAATTACTGCTTCGTTTGATTTCGATAAAGAAAGTAGAACCTTTGCCCAGCTTGCTCTCCAGCCATATTTTACCACCGCTTTTTTCCACAAAATTCCGGCAAAGTTTCAAGCCCAGTCCGTTTCCACGTTCACCCCGGACACCATTGGTGGTAAAATACTTTTCTTCACTGAAAATCTTCGATTGGTCTTCCGGTTTTATTCCAACGCCTGTATCGGTGACATACAAAATAACATGGCCATTGGTTTTCGAAACTCCCATCTCAATATAACCGCCCGATGGGGTAAATTTCAAGGCATTGGAAAACAGATTACGAATGACCATCTTCAACATCTGGTAATCACTATATACAGTTGTCTCCGGTGAACAGGCATTCACCAGGTTGATATTCATTTCCCGGGCATCAGGTTGAAAAAACGTGATGATTTCGTTACCCAAATCATACACATTAATCGTCGTGTAATACACAGTTGTTGTATTCAGCTGCTGCCGTGTCCACGACAGGAGATCTTCTACCATATTCAGCGCCCTGTCTGTCAGCTGCATGTTATCCCGGATCAGCTCGCGCTTTTCCTCTTCCGACAATTCATCAACGGAAAGCAACTCCAGGATATTGTAGAGCGACATCATCGGACTTTTAATATCATGCGAAATAATTGAGATGAGTTTATTCTTGAAGGCATTCTCCTTTTCGAGTAACTTATTTTGCTCCGTTATTTCGTTATTATTTGAAATCAGTGCGTTGTTCAGTCTCGACTTCAACCGGGAACGATAGAACAAGAGAATGGATATCAGCAACACACTGATGATGGTAATGATCGATAGAAAAATCAGTATTCGCTGTTGTTCCAGCTTCAAACGGACGTTAGCCAGCACCTGTTTGTCGAGCTGCTGACGCTGCATCAGGATTTTATTGGCCGTCTCCTTTTTCTGCAATTCATAAAGGAAAGCAAAATTGCGGGTTGTTTTATTATTGATGGTGTCCTGGTACTGAGCGTTATACTTACTATATAAATCATAGAATTTCAACGCCTTGCCTGTATTACCTGCCGCCCGATAATTATCAGCAATCAGCTTGCTGGTTTCGGGCAAGAGGTTCAACATATTATTACTAACAGCGAGTTGGTATGCTTCATTCGCATATTGGGCAGCCAGATGAAATTGATTGTGATTTTCGTAGTACCGGGCCATTTGCATACATCCCTCACCAAGGACATCATAAATATGAAATTTGCGAGCCAGCTCAATTGACTTACTAATTTCTTTGTAGGAAACTTTGGCATTTCCAAGGTTTCGATGTATTAAGCCCAGGTTCAGGTATATAATGGAATGCAGATAAGACTCATATTGTCCGGCAAGGAGTGCATTTGCCGCCTTGGTGTATTTTAATGCTTTTGCATTTTCATTATTCTCATAATACAAATTACCAATATTGATAAGTGCAGTAGCCTGCATATTCTGGTAATTAAGCGAATCCGCTAACTTTCCTACCTTTTGGTAATACTCCATAGCCAATGAATCGTTACCCAGATAGAGATAAATGTTGGCCAGATTATTTAGTGGTTCCAGGTAGTATTCTTTACTTTTCAATCTCTCGAGGGTATCAAGAGCAGCACGATAATACTGTAGCGCCATCGAATAATTTCCCCGAATATCAAATGCCTTTCCGAGGTTATTATACAATACCGCCATGTATTTCTTATTATTCCTCTTCCTGGCAATCTCCAGAGCCTCTTTAAGGTAATTAATGCCCGTCTCGGAATTATGCCGGTCAATCATCGCATTTCCTAAGTTAATCATAGCAGGTAATGCTGCAATCGCATCATGCCTTAGCTGTGCAATATGTAATGACTTACTGTAGTAGTAAAATGCAGAGTCCCGGCGACCTTTTATCTGCATGATCTTGCCTTTCGCATTCAGAACTACTGCCAACAGGGAAGAATCATTCAGCTGCAGAGCATAAGTTCCTGCCAGATTCGACAAACTATCCGCCAGGTGGATATTACCTTTCACAGCTTCCTGCCCTGCTACATGTGCCATTACCGACACCACAGAATCTGGAGTCACTTTTGACACCGAGTCAATTTTACCCAATAGCTCGGGCAAAATCACCCGTGATGAGTCGTAAGCACTAGTCAGATACTTGTCATATTTCGTAACAAGCGCACGCAACTCACTCTTGGGTTGCTGCCTATTTTGTTCACTTCCATCTTTGGAATGGCATCCCGAAACAATGAGTAAAAGAATCCCAACAATAACTCTGGTTACCGAAAATGAGTGTACAGTTTTATAATGTCTCCCCTCCAATATTTTCCTAATATTTAAAGTGTTGATATAACAACCTTTCTAATTCAAAACGAAATTAATCAGCCTGCCATGAGATAATCCGCATACAGGTAAAGGGAAAACGATGATTCGTATAAATTTATTTTACAAAACTCCCACAATCTGCGCTCTGACAATGTAGTTCACTAACCAGAAAAGAGTTAGAAAATAGTTTGGTTTCATTCTATACAGAGAAGCAGTAAAAATATGAGCCCAAGAGCAGTAAAGGATGAGTATAGGATAAATTGAAAAGAAGAAGATGAATAAAATCCCCAAAAACGTTAACTCTTTTTTACGCTTCCGCGGAAAAAGTCAAAAGAATACTTTGCAGATTACCTCGCTAAAGCGATATGGAGTCGATATAGGATGGATAAAGTACTTCTTCATAAACAAAAAAAGGCAGCCGTTTGGCTACCTTCACACACACAATCACTCCAATCCATTCCCGGTCGGACCGGAACTCACTAATCAATCCCTTCAGAGTGTACAATATCTTAAATATCAAGACCGGTGTCTTTTGTCTCTTATCTGGTGTCTAATATCTGAAGTCTATTGTCTTTCGGATATAAAAAAGCCCGACTCCAATAAAGGAACCGGGCTTTAAGTAAAATAAGCGGCGACCTACTCTCCCACATCTCTGCAGTACCATCGGCGCTGACGGGCTTAACTTCTCTGTTCGGAATGGGAAGAGGTGGAACCCCGTCGCTGTAGCCACCTAAAGTTTTCAGCTTTGCTTTTCAGCTATACAATATTTTTTGTAATAGTGATTAAGTTTTAGGTGTTAAGTGTTAAGATGCTCTTTGATGTCGGGCCGGACTTCGCTTTTCGGCGTTCTCCCTTTTCTTAAAACTTAAATCTTTCGACTTAAAACTTACTATTACTGACATGAACCCTGGAAGAAAACAATTTCATTACAACAAAAACACCAATTTATAAAACCGGCAAGGAAAGTTTCGGGCAATTAGTATCGCTCGGCTTTGACGTCACCGTCTTTACACCTGCGACCTATCAACGTCGTAGTCTCCAACGACCCTCTAAGGAGACCTCATCTTGAGGCGAGCTTCGCGCTTAGATGCTTTCAGCGCTTATCTCTTCCACACATGGCTACCCAGCGGTGCTCCTGGCGGAACAACTGGTAAACCAGAGGTATGTCCAACGCGGTCCTCTCGTACTAACGTCAGGCTCTCTCAAGTCTCCTACGCCCACAACAGATAGGGACCGAACTGTCTCACGACGTTCTGAACCCAGCTCGCGTGCCACTTTAATGGGCGAACAGCCCAACCCTTGGGACCTTCTCCAGCCCCAGGATGTGACGAGCCGACATCGAGGTGCCAAACCGCTCCGTCGATATGAGCTCTTGGGAGCGATCAGCCTGTTATCCCCGGAGTACCTTTTATCCTTTGAGCGATGGCCCTTCCATACGGAACCACCGGATCACTATGCTCTAGTTTCCTACCTGATCGACTTGTGAGTCTCACAGTCAAGCGCGCTTATACCATTATGCTCTGCTGGCGGTTACCAATCGCCATGAGCGCACCTTTAGAAGCCTCCGTTACTCTTTTGGAGGCGACCACCCCAGTCAAACTACCCACCACACACTGTCTCCATTTCTGGATTAGGCCCCAGGCAAGCAAAGGGACGTATTTCAAGGATGACTCCACGAATCCTGGCGAACCCGCTTCAATGTCTCCGTCCTATCCTACACATCACTTACCCAGAACCAATGTGAAGTTGCAGTAAAGGTTCACGGGGTCTTTCCGTCCCGTTGCGGGTAAGCGGCATCTTCACCGCTACTACAATTTCACCGAGCTCGTGGCCGAGACAGTACCCAGATCGTTGCACCATTCGTGCAGGTCGGAACTTACCCGACAAGGAATTTCGCTACCTTAGGACCGTTATAGTTACGGCCGCCGTTTACCGGGGCTTCGATTCAATGCTTCTACCCGAAAGTATAACATCCCCTCTTAACCTTCCGGCACCGGGCAGGTGTCAGGCCATATACATCATCTTGCGATTTAGCATAGCCCTGTGTTTTTGATAAACAGTCGCCTGGGTCTTTTCACTGCGGCTGGCTCGCGCCAGCGCCCCTTCTCCCTAAGTTACGGGGCCATTTTGCCTAGTTCCTTAGCCACGAATCACTCGAGCGCCTCAGGATTCTCTCCTTGACTACCTGTGTCGGTTTACGGTACGGGTTCTCCTGACCTGAAGCTTAGAGGTTTTTCTCGGAAGCCCTTAGGACCACTATCCGATTGCCCGAAGGCTCTCGGTACTGTCGGGTTTCGGCTCTACTCACGGATTTGCCTATGAGTATCATCACCTACGCCCTTCAACGTACTATTCCGTCAGTACGCGGGTCTTTCATCACTTCGTCACCCCATCGCAGTCAAGAGAAGTATCGGAATATTAACCGATTCGCCATCGACTTCGCCGTTCGGCTTTGCCTTAGGTCCCGACTAACCCTGATCCGATTAGCGTTGATCAGGAAACCTTAGTCTATCGGCGGGCAGGTTTCTCACCTGCCTTATCGTTACTTATGCCTACATTTGCTTTTCCGGACGCTCCAGCATACCTCGCAGTACACCTTCAGCGCCGACCGGAATGCTCCCCTACCACTGTAAATAAATTTACAATCCATAGCTTCGGTGGTATGTTTAATGCCCGATTATTATCCACGCCCGACCGCTCGACTAGTGAGCTGTTACGCACTCTTTAAATGAATGGCTGCTTCCAAGCCAACATCCTAGCTGTCTAAGCAATCAGACCTCGTTTGTTCAACTTAACATACACTTGGGGACCTTAGCTGATGGTCCGGGTTCTTTCCCTCTCGGACACGGACCTTAGCACCCGCGCCCTCACTCCTGGTGAGCATCTTGCAGCATTCGGAGTTTGTCTGGAGTTGATAGGCGGTGAAGCCCTCGCATCCAATCAGTAGCTCTACCTCTGCAAGACTCATAACCAAGGCTGCACCTAAATGCATTTCGGGGAGTACGAGCTATTTCCAAGTTTGATTGGCCTTTCACCCCTACCCACAACTCATCCAAGGACTTTTCAACGTCCCCTGGTTCGGTCCTCCATCCCGTGTTACCGGGACTTCAACCTGGTCATGGGTAGATCACATGGTTTCGCGTCTACCCCCACTGACTATACCGCCCTGTTCAGACTCGCTTTCGCTTCGGCTCCGTGGCTGAACCACTTAACCTTGCCAGTGAGGAGTAACTCGTAGGCTCATTATGCAAAAGGCACGCCGTCACCCCCTAAAGGGCTCCGACCGCTTGTAGGCGTACGGTTTCAGGTACTTTTTCACTCCCCTGTTCGGGGTGCTTTTCACCTTTCCCTCACGGTACTGGTTCACTATCGGTCTCTCAGTAGTATTTAGCCTTACCAGATGGTCCTGGCAAATTCAGACAGGATTTCGCGTGTCCCGCCCTACTCAGGATACTGCTAACTCCGCAAGCCTTACACGTACAGGACTTTCACCTTCTGTAGTGTGACTTTCCAGAACACTTCCGTTTCGTCTTACTTCGTATAGCGCAGTCCTACAACCCCGAAAGTGCCGAAACACTTCCGGTTTGGGCTTATCCCCGTTCGATCGCCACTACTAGGGGAATCACTTTTGTTTTCTTTTCCTCCGGGTACTTAGATGTTTCAGTTCTCCGGGTTAGCTTCCTGCATAACAGGATACCATACTTACATATGGTGGGTTGCCCCATTCGGATATTCGCGGATTAACGGTTATTTGCACCTCCCCGCGACTTTTCGCAGCTTATCACGTCCTTCGTCGCCTCTGAGAGCCAAGGCATCCCCCGTACGCCCTTTCGTACTTTCTCTCGCCTTGTTCGAAGGTTTTATCCTTCGGCGTTTCTCTTGTAACTCTGTTGTTTTTCTTCCAGCATGTCAATGAACTTCATCCCTTTCAGGATATGTGGATTACAGGGAATCGAACCCTTTCCTCTTTCAGGCGCCAGCCTAATCCTTCGTGTTCCAATATGTTTTCTGATGAACTTTTCCTGGTGTTTACACCCTTTGTGGAGAATATCGGAGTCGAACCGATGACCTCTTGAATGCAAATCAAGCGCTCTAGCCAACTGAGCTAATCCCCCGTCTGTGCAATTAGTAATGAACAATGTGTAATGAACAATATTGCTAATTGTTCACTGCTCATTTTTCATTGCCTGTGTAGTCCCGCCCAGACTTGAACTGGGGACCTCTACATTATCAGTGTAGCGCTCTAACCAGCTGAGCTACGGGACTGTCTGCAGAATTGAGAATTGAAAATGGATAATTGATAATGTCCGTTTCCTGCTCTGCCTCTGCTTCTATCAGACCCCGTGCATTGAATAGTGAGAACCGCTTTGCATTGAATTCTCAACTTCAATTCTCCCCCGAAGTATCGGGATTCAATTGCTCTTGTGTTTTACAGTATCTTTTAAAAAGGAAGAAGTAAACACCCTTCTGCTCTAATTTCCTCTCAGAAACCTCTCGTGTCGGCTCCAGAAAGGAGGTGTTCCAGCCACACCTTCCGGTACGGCTACCTTGTTACGACTTAACCCCAGTCATTGGTTTTACCCTAGGCCGCTCCTTACGGTTGCAGACTTCAGGTACCCCCAACTTCCATGGTTTGACGGGCGGTGTGTACAAGGCCCGGGAACGTATTCACCGCGCCATGGCTGATGCGCGATTACTAGCGAATCCAGCTTCATGGAGTCGGGTTGCAGACTCCAATCCGAACTGAGACCGGCTTTTGGGATTAGCATCCTGTTACCAGGTAGCTGCCCTTTGTACCGACCATTGTAACACGTGTGTAGCCCTGGACATAAGGGCCGTGCTGATTTGACGTCATCCCCACCTTCCTCTCACCTTACGGTGGCAGTCTCGCCAGAGTCCTCAGCATTACCTGCTAGCAACTGACGATAAGGGTTGCGCTCGTTATGGGACTTAACCCGACACCTCACGGCACGAGCTGACGACAACCATGCAGCACCTTGTAAAGCGCCCCGAAGGGAAGTCACCTTTCGGCAACGGTCACTCTACATTTAAGCCCAGGTAAGGTTCCTCGCGTATCATCGAATTAAACCACATGTTCCTCCGCTTGTGCGGGCCCCCGTCAATTCCTTTGAGTTTCAACCTTGCGATCGTACTCCCCAGGTGGATAACTTAATGCTTTCGCTAAGCCGCTGACTGTGTATCGCCAACAGCGAGTTATCATCGTTTACGGCGTGGACTACCAGGGTATCTAATCCTGTTCGCTCCCCACGCTTTCGTGCATCAGCGTCAGTTACGCTTTAGTAAGCTGCCTTCGCAATCGGTGTTCTGAGTAATATCTAAGCATTTCACCGCTACACTACTCATTCCGCCTACCTCAGGCGCACTCAAGCTATACAGTTTCAATGGCAGTTCTACAGTTGAGCTGCAGCATTTCACCACTGACTTATATAGCCGCCTACGCACCCTTTAAACCCAATGAATCCGGATAACGCTTGCATCCTCCGTATTACCGCGGCTGCTGGCACGGAGTTAGCCGATGCTTATTCCTGCAATACCGTCAAATCACTACACGTAGTGACCATTCTTCTTGCAGAAAAGCAGTTTACAACCCGTAGGGCCGTCATCCTGCACGCGGGATGGCTGGTTCAGGCTCTCGCCCATTGACCAATATTCCTCACTGCTGCCTCCCGTAGGAGTCTGGGCCGTGTCTCAGTCCCAGTGTGGGGGATCATCCTCTCAGAACCCCTAGGCATCGTCGCCTTGGTAAGCCGTTACCTTACCAACTAGCTAATGCCACGCATGCCCATCCTGTACCGCCGAAACTTTAATCCGTAAACCATGCGATTCACGGAAACTATGGGGTATTAATCCGGATTTCTCCGGGCTATCCCCCTGTACAGGGCAGGTTGCATACGCGTTACTCACCCGTGCGCCACTCGTGTACCCCCGAAGGGGCCTTACCGTTCGACTTGCATGTGTTAAGCCTCCCGCTAGCGTTCATCCTGAGCCAGGATCAAACTCTTCGTTGTAATCAAAAAGTTTAAATGTCTATTTGCCTGGCACGATCAGTTTTTCCTCTAAAAGAAAATTGAACTTCTGGTGCTTATCTTCTTTCCTTTTCAATATTTTCAATGAACTTTCTTCTTCTTAAATCTTCACTCCTTACTGCCCAACCCTCAGTTGCCGTCGGACGGGCCGAAAAAAGCGTTGCAAAGATAGAAATCTTTTCGCGTTATCTCCAAATCTTTTTTGCCTTTTTTCTTAAGGCTTCAGTACCCAAAAATCAACGCCCGTTTTTCAAAAACGTGGCGGCAAAGATAAAACCTTTTATCCTGACTTTCCAAATACTTTTTCAAGATTTTTTTCAGTGATGTCTTGCCTGCCGAACCCCGGTCTTTACTGCCAGGATTATCTCGCCATCACCCCCGATGCGTCGGGGGGACTCCCAAACAGTGAATAAACCTTTCACGCGGTCCGAAACATCTCTTTTCATCACCTTCTGAACGCTGCCTCCCTTTCGGAAAGCGGATGCAAAGAAAGCGTATTTTTTCTTATTACTCCAAACCTTTTTTCCTTCTTTTTTGACATAAAATCTCAAGTGCCTGAGCAACTGAACTCTTTCATCTCGAAAAAATACTTAAAAGATGTTGCAAGGTGAATGGAGGTGGGGAAAACGGCTTCAGGAAACGACAGGATGTAAAACCCGGGACAATCCACTTCAACCGGTGCGCAAATGAAGACTGTTTAGTACTCTATCCCTACTCTATCTGTACTTAAAATCTACTTTGGGGGTACTTTTCCGTTGCCGGGCATGCTTCAGGAAACTATGTGGCAACTCCGTCTTTTTTATTCAACTCCGTTGGAGTTGCTCTGGATTCGGGGAACCAATCCTCCGGCTTCGCCGAAGGTGATGAACATCTTTCCCTGGCGGGAAACTCTTTGACCGGCCAGCCCGCTTTTCGCCTGACGGCGATATCAAGGACGAGGCTTGTCTGGAAACCTTTCCCTTATCGGAAAAGAAACTACAGAAACCGCCAAGTGCAATCTGGAACCACCTGTACAAACAGCAACGTCAACACGTGGTATCTCTTTTTCCAACACCAATTTAAGACAAAAGCATCCTCATTTAATATACAGATAACGTTATTTGGTTGATGTCGTCAACTACTTCGGCGTACTTTTGCATATCAATCCAGTCGGAATTATATGAAAACAGAAAAACCTATCTGCCAACTGCTTGGTCAAGTCACACGACTATATAAAAACAAGTTGTTTGCCAGGTTCAAGAAAAAAGATGTTGATATCACATTTGAACAGTTTGCCATTCTGAGTTCACTGAATTCGGGGAAAGAATTCACACAACAGGACCTGGCCAACCAAATGCACAAAGACAAATCTATTATACTCCGACAAATCAATGTATTAATCGACAAAAACTATATAAAAAGAACCCAAAATGAACAGGACAAACGTAAAAAAACGCTGATTCTGACCGACGAAGGATTCAAAACGTTGGAGCAAGCCCAAAATCTTGTACAGAACGTACTTGACGAACTTCTCGTGGGAATCAGCGAGGATGAGCTATCCGTCTTCAGACATGTGCTGGAGAAAATACAGGAAAACAGTGAACCGAACGACAGCAATTGCCAATGCTAATCGTCATATTCCAAAAAACAACAGACACACAAAAAAGCAAGATGAAAAAAAATAACCTATTCAAAATCCTCATTTTCATTGCGATACTGGCAACCGCCGTTTCATGCTCAAACTCACAAAAGAGAGGGCAAGCGGGAATGGCCGGTCGAGTCGGAGAATATAAAGTGATGAAAGTTGAACCGCAATCGACCACTCTTTACGAGGAATATCCCACTAATTTACAAGGAATTCAAACAGTTGAAATTCGCCCAAAAATTGCCGGATACATTCAGAATATCCTGGTAGATGAAGGCTCTTTTGTCAAAAAGGGACAAGTTCTTTTCCGTATCAACGACAACGACATCCGGGCAACCGTCCGATCGGCACAGGCTCAGGTAAAAGTGGCCGAAGCCGATATTGTTGCTGCGAAGATTAACCTGGATAAAACCAAACCATTGGTCGAAAAAGGGATCGTCAGCAAATTCGACCTGGAATCATCCGAGTCGACATTAAAAGCAAAAGAGGCACAACTGGCTCAAGCGAAAGCCAACCTGGCCAATGCACAGGCCAATCTTCAGTATGCTACCATCACCAGTCCGACTGACGGTTTTATCGGGAACTTCCCCTATCGCGTCGGAAGTTTGGTCAGCAGCACTATCAGCCAACCGCTCACTACGATATCGAATACAACGGAGATGTATGCTTATTTCTCGATGAACGAGAAAGAGTTTCTCACGATGGTGAAAGGATTGAAAGGGAAAAATATGCAGGCGAAATTGAGTCACCTGCCAGATGTTTCCCTGATTTTGGCTGACAATTCGGTTTACAAAGAAAAAGGCCGGATACAAACAGCCAGTGGTTTGGTCGACCCGCAGACTGGCGCCGTGAACATCAGGGCTACATTTCCGAACAAGGAAGGAATTCTCCGTAGTGGCGGAAGCGGTTCCGTACGCATCCCGCAGCATGTTGATTCGGTGATTATCGTTCCGCAAAATGCCACCTACGAACTGCAGGGCAAACATTTCATCTACACTGTAGGCAAGGATAACAAGGTGCATCCAACCGAAATTGATATACTGGTTGGCAACCTGAAAACCAATTATGTAGTCACCAGTGGTTTGAAACCCGGCGATGAAATCGTGGTCGAAGGAATTGCCTCTTTGCGGAACAACATGCCCATTAAACCGAAATTAGTAACCGATAGCGGCTCGGACAACAAACAAGCTCAATCTTCGGCCGAACAGGTTAATAAATAAATGCTTAACAAACTATGTTCAAAAGATTCATTGAAAGACCGGTTCTGTCATCGGTCATATCCATCATAATTGTCATACTGGGAGTACTGAGTATGTTCAGTCTTCCCATTGAACAATACCCTGATATTGCTCCGCCCACCGTTCAGGTATCCGCGCACTACACCGGTGCCGATGCCGAAACGGTGTTGAAAAGTGTTATCACACCGCTGGAAGAACAGATCAACGGGGTTGAGAACATGACCTACATGACCTCAACCGCCAGCAACAATGGTTCGGCAACAATCCAGGTTTATTTCAAACAGGGAGTCGATCCCGATTTGGCCGCCATCAACGTCCAGAACCGTGTGGCGAGGGCTACCAGTCTGTTGCCTTCGGAAGTTACACGAGCCGGTGTCATTACGGCAAAGCGGCAAAACAGCATGCTAATGGTCTTTTCGCTTTACAGCGATGACAGTAAATACGACGAGACCTTTCTGCAGAACTACAGTAAAATCAACGTGCTTCCGCAGATACAGCGTGTCAACGGAGTAGGTGAAGCACTCGTTTTCAGCTCGAAAGATTACTCCATGCGTATCTGGCTGAAGCCGGATGTAATGAAAGCATACGATTTGATGCCTTCGGATGTAATCGCTGCCCTGAACCAGCAAAGTCTGGAAGCTGCGCCCGGTAGATTCGGTGAGCAAAACGGACAGTCATTCGAATATGTGCTGAAATACAAAGGAAAATTCAGCAAGGCATCGCAATTTGAGAATATCGTCATCAAAGCCGATAAAGATGGAAATGTACTTCGTCTGAAAGACGTGGCCAAAGTGGAATTGGGAGCGTTGAACTATTCAACAACCACTTCGGTGATGAATAAACCGGGAATCGCGATGGCTATTTTCCAGTCGCCCGGTTCCAACGCTCGCGAAACCATTATCAATGCGAAGAAAGTATTGCAGGAAGCATCAAAGTCCTTCCCGGAAGGAGTGAAATACCATATCATTATTGATGCCAACCGATTTTTGGATAATTCCATCAGTAAAGTGTTGCACACTTTGCTGGAAGCTTTCATCCTGGTATTTATAGTCGTGTTTGTTTTCCTGCAGAATTTCAGGGCGACACTTATTCCGGCGATAGCGGTTCCGGTAGCCATTATCGGTACCTTTTTCTTTCTCAACTTGTTTGGCTTTACCATCAACCTGCTAACCTTGTTTGCTTTGGTACTGGCCATTGGAATTGTGGTGGATGACGCCATTGTGATCGTGGAGGCGGTTCACGCCAAACTCGAGCAAGGGGCGAAGAATTCACAGGAAGCTGCGATTTCCGCTATGAGCGAAATATCCACAGCTATTATCTCCATTACTTTGGTGATGGCAGCCGTATTTATCCCGGTTACTTTTATCAAAGGAACAACGGGTGTTTTCTACAAGCAATTCGGAATTACGCTGGCTGTTGCGATTGTTCTTTCGGCAGTAAATGCCTTGACCTTGAGTCCCGCGCTTTGTGCTGTATTTCTGAAACCGGAAGATGAAAATACGAAACACAAGAAAGGTTTCATGCAGCGATTCTATGGCGCTTTCAACACGTCTTTCGATGTGATGACCAAGAAATACCAGCGGGTAACTAACTATTTCCTGCGCCGCAAATGGATTCCGGCTTCGATTATTCTGGTATTTACGATTGGTTTGTACTTCCTGCTAAGAACAACGCCGACCGGATTTGTTCCCAAGGAAGATGTGGGTATTATGATGCTTAATGTGAGCCTTCCTCCTGCCACTTCGCTGGAAGAAACCAAGAAAGTGATGGAGAAAGTCGACAACATTCTGGCTCACACACCCGAAATCAACGGACGGGCCATGGTCGTTGGACGTTCGCTCATCAGTGGTCAGGGAAGTTCATACGGTATGATATTCTGCGACCTGAAACCTTTTGATGAAAGAAAAGGAAAAGGGCACGACGTGAACAGTGTGATTGGAAGGCTTTACGGAGCCACCTCGCAGATCAAGGACGCCCAGATTATCATTTTCACGCCACCGATGGTGCCCGGATTTAGTATTTCGGGAGGAGTCGAGTTCCAGTTGGAAGACAGGACTGGTGGCGACATCAAAAAGTTTGAACAGGTTTCACAGCGTTTCCTTGGAGCCCTGAATCAGCGCCCGGAAATTCAATACGCGATGACCTCGTTTAACACCAATTTTCCGCAGTACCAGGTCGATGTGAATGCCGTTCGGGCCAAACAGTCCGGCATCGATGTCAGCACCATACTGGCAGCATTGCAGGGATACATCGGCGGATTTTATGCTTCGGATTTTAACCGGTTCGGGAAACAGTACCGTATCATGGTTCAGGCCAGTCCGAAGTATCGTGGAAATCCCGATGATCTGAATAACATGTACGTCAGGACCGGTTCAGGCGAGATGGCTCCCATTACCGAGTTTATTTCTCTGAAACGAGTGTATGGTCCGGAGAACATCAACCGGTTTAACATGTACACATCCATTGCGGTCAATAGTGCTCCGCAGTTTGGATACAGTTCGGGAGATGCCATCGAAGCAGTGAAACAGGTAGCGGCAAAAACGTTGCCTCCTGGATACAGTTATGAGTTCTCAGGATTAACCCGGGAAGAAATTGCATCGGGGAACCAATCGCTTTTGATCTTCCTGCTAAGTGTCATTTTCGTTTATTTCCTACTGGCAGCACAGTACGAAAGTTTCATCACACCACTTTCCATTCTGCTTTCGCTGCCGGTTGGAGTGGCCGGCGCTTTCATATTTGCCCACTTTATGGGAGTTAACAACAACATCTACCTGCAGATATCACTCATCATGCTGATTGGATTGCTTGCCAAGAATGCCATCCTGATTGTGGAGTTCGCCCTGCAACGACGACACCGCGGAGAAACGATTCTGCAATCGGCAATTGATGGAGCGACTGCTCGTCTCCGCCCGATTCTGATGACTTCCTTCGCCTTGATTTTCGGTCTGATGCCGCTTATCGTTGGAGGTGGAGTTGGTGCGAATGGAAACCGCTCGATTGGTGTAGGTGCTGTCGGAGGTATGCTGGTAGGAACTTTCATTGGTATCCTCGTTATCCCGGCCATGTATGTTATCTTCCAGACAATTGAAGAGAAAATTAAAAAACCGAAGGAAGGTGAAATATCAGGCCTCAACAGCCTCGAATAATCAATGCCTGAAAACAAAATAACGAAATGAGAAAATCATCATATAAAATCATATTACTGACTATCGGCCTGGCGGTTATGTTAGCGTCATGTAACACGTCGCGACATTTCAACCGGGACAGTGTAGACACGAAGGGCATTTTCGGCATCGAACCGACCGACTCGGTGACCATGGCCGATACACCCTGGCAAGAGCTGTTTACCGATACGCTGTTGCAGAAATATATTCAGGAAGGGCTGACCAATAACCCGGATTTGCAAATTGCGATTCAGAAAATGAACGAAGCCGAAGCTTACTTTTCACAAAGCAAGGCTTCCCTCTTCCCTTCTGTTTCGGCGAAAGCCAGTGACAATTACACCCGGCAGCCCAAATCCATCTACCCGAACGGTCCGTACGATGTGAATTATTATCAGCTTGGCGCCGAAGCCAGTTGGGAAGTCGACATTTGGGGAAAACTCCGCAGTTCGAAACGGGCAGCTTACGCCGATCTGCTGGCAAGCGATGCCGGAAGAAAAGCGGTGCAGACCCGTTTGATTGCCAACATTGCCAATGCCTACTACAACCTGGTTTCTCTCGACGCCAAGTTGGCGATTACCCGTCAAACGGTGAAAAACAACAAGGACCTGGTGGAAACAATGAAGGCACTGAAGGAAAGCGGCGTTGTTACCGGCGCTGCGATTGTGCAGAGCGAAGCAGCCCGTTACGCGGCCGAAGTCACCATCCCCGATTTGAAACAACAAATCAGGGAAACCGAAAATGCCATGTGCATGCTGTTGGGACGAACGCCCGGAACGATTCAGCGCGACTCGTTGCTGGCATTGCCCAACAAACCGATGATGCGGACCGGCGTTCCTTCGCAACTGCTCGACAACCGTCCCGATGTGATGCAGGCCGAGTATAACGTGATGAGCGCTTACGAGATGACCAACAACGCACGGGCCTATTTCTACCCGTCGTTGACATTGACGGCATCAACCGGCTTTGCTGCTACTGCACTTGACAAGCTGCTTGACCCGGCCTCCTTTGCCGCCAACGTGGTAGGAGGACTCACCGAGCCGCTGTTCAACAAAAGAGCCAACGTCACCCGCCTGAAAGTAGCCAAAGCTCAGCGGGCCGAAGCATTGCTTAACTTGCGGAATACCCTGCTGAATGCCGGACAGGAAGTGAACAACGCACTTTTCTCATACCAGACTTCGGGACAGAAAATTGTGTTGCGCCAGCGTCAGCTCGAAGCATTGCAGAAATCGGTTTCGTACACCGAACAGTTATTGAACTACGGTTCGGCTACCTACACCGAAGTGCTGAATGCACAGCAAAGCCTGTTGTCAGCACAACTCAGCGATGTCAACGACCATCTGCAACAACTCTATGCCGTTATCTCACTTTACCGTGCGTTAGGCGGCGGCTGGAAATAATGAATTAAGTATTCATCAAAATAAAAAAGGACAGTGCGATGGCATTGTCCTTTTTTTGATGCTATTAACCTTGCGGGTCTGCAAGGATGTCATCCCTTTGAGGGATGACATCCTTAGACGCTATAATCTTGCGGGAAAATCATTTGCGGGCTGAAAGCCCGGCTTACTTTAGCCCGGCGGCAACGCCCCGGGTTGGCATATTGATGTTATTAGATGCGGTCGCCTAGTGGTCATGAATGAAATGATAATAATGTTTCGACCGCAATGGAACCGGCAATTGATTATGGATATTTCCGGAACTTTTGACCTGCCCTTACAGGGCGATAAATTGGTTTGGCATGGTTTATTTTTCCCCAAGCCTGTCCCGACAAACGTCGTGGAGCGTTGCCATTGGGCTGAAATAACCTGTCCCTTCGGGACGTAAAACCGATAGATAAATAAGGAAAACCTTACCGCACCTGCACCTTCTCTTTTACCCGATGCCCATTACCGGTGAAGGTGAGCAAATAGATGCCCGGTTGCAACGTACTCCAGCCATTATAGGAAACGGTTCGTTCTCCGCCGGCAGGCAAATTGTCCACTTCGATGGTGTTCACCATTTTTCCCTGGCTACTGTAGATAGCGATTTCTCCTTTGCTCAAATAGTCGTGGCTGAAAACCTGAAGGCGGGTTGCCGCTGTTACCGGGTTGCCGATGATTTCCATCCGCAGTGAGTTCTCGTTTGCACTGATATCAGCCACATCCGTGGCATACTCCCTCACCTGTGCTTCAAAAGTGCCCAGGTCTTTCTCGTTCCCGAACGGGTCCACCAATTTTGCTCTCACATTGGTGTGGGTGTAATAGTCGGCATCGGTCCAGGCATTGGTTGTATCGGCGGTAAGCAGGGTATCGACTGCAAGCCCTGAATTGTCACTCACATTGGTGATGTATTCTTTGGCGAGTTCTTCCGGGGTAATGCCCGGTTCGGCCTGCGCCGAAGTCTGGCTGAACTCTCCCTGGGGTGCTTCCGTGTCCCTTACCTTTATCGCTACTGTTTTCTCAGCTGAAAATGGAGGCTGCATTCCCACATTCACCCATGCCTGATAATGCATCGTAAAATTAAACTCAATGTTGGGATATGGCGACGTGGAAGTCGTATCGCTGCCCCACTCATCCAACTTGACTCGGTCCTGGTACAAATCGGTATTCGCCTGGGCACTGACCTTGACAGAATCATCGACATTCATGTTGGCTGCATAATTTACCTGAACGGTATCGGAAGTGTTTCCCAAAACTACTTGGGGATTCATTTTTTCAGGGTTTTCCAATAAGAAAACAGGGTTTAATGATCCTGCTGAAACAGTTGCAACTCCGTTGGAAAGATCAAATTGAACTAATTGTTGATCCTTAAATGCCCAGTTTGTACCATCTGAAGAGGGCATATATGCAATAGCTTTGACGATTACGGGTTTATTATCATTCATATTTGCATCCCCTGCGACAACAGGTTTATCATTTTGCGGCTCGATTGGATAATATTGTGAAAATACTTCAGGATCAATTTTTTCTGTAGAGTATTTGGAACCAACAAATGCTGCATCTATTTGGTGCGTAGAACCAGAAACATCAAAATTGGAAGGAACTTTGTCTGGATCTGGGTAGGTGTACAACGTAAATATTGGTATGTTGAATCTCCCATTTGTTACTCCATGGTCAATGAATTTTTGATAGTCTGGATAATTTTTGAAATTCTTTAATCCTGTAAAATCAATAAAAGTTTGATTGGAAAACTCTGTACAATCGAATGAATTTAAAACATATTTATTCGTATCCGTCTTATCAACAGCAACCATTCTTTCAAACCAATCTTTTCTTGCTAAATAGCCTTTGCTTACTCCGGCACTATCAACTCCTTGAATATGCCACAATTCATTCCAGTGTCCCGGAAGGTAGCTTCTCGTTCCGTCAACATACTCTTCAATCATTTTAGCATCGGTGGAATCGATCACCTGGTCTCCGTTCACATCGGCCATATCATTTTTTACACCGTCGTAAATGGCCTGTGCATCGTTCTTATCAATCACACCATTGTTGTCCACATCGCCCGAACCGTAATATTCCAATTTCCCTTTGGTGTCACCCTGAACAATGTTGGGTTGCTGAAAGGGATTATAAATGGCAATGTTGTGCTCGTAATCGAAAGTCTGGGCTTTAGCAGAATGATAAGTGATACCTAAAAAAGACAATGCAATCACCAAATGATATCTTCCGGGGGTAGTTGTCTTTTTTCTCAAGCGGGTATGGAGCTTCCGCGACGAAAAGTAAGAGGCAAGTTCTAACATGGAGCAAAGAATTTGAACAAATACATCTTTGTTAGTGTGTTGTGGATTTCTAATATAGTCATTTTTATGTTATTCCGATTCTAAATAGATATGCCGGCTCCAACAAACACTTCCGAATCCTTTGAATTAGCCGGCTTAACAACGTTCCAGCATTAAGCGATCTGCTCCTAAACATAAGCAACCTCTCGTCATTTTTTTATAAATTCATACAACGATTTGATAAAGACAGGCTCCCGGATATGAGTTGAATTTTATCGCCATCATTTCATTTTCGACCATAACAAGCCAAATAAGTGTAGAGGATATTTGAGACAGCTAAACGATAGGTTGGCCTCAAATGTCTTATTCTGCCAATAAAAAAATAAATGTTTAACCCAAAACCTAACCATCATGACCAAAACATAGCTTGTATACACACTATCGGTTCTGCTTTTCAGAAATCTTTCCCAAGGTTTTAAGCTTTGGAAAAGTTAATCCACGCTGAATCGGCGTTCCGGAAGTCAAAATTGCCAAAGCACTAGTTATTGCAGGGTATTCAGCAATCTGATTTTGCTTCCGGCACTGCGTCGGGGCCCATCTGCCATTCGCAGAAGCTTCCCGCTTCGTGTCGGCAGCCATCTGCGGTTCGCAGATCATTCCCGCATTGAAGAAAGGACCATCTGCGGTTCGCAGAAAGCTCTCACCGGTTGTTGGGAACCATCTTCCGTTCGCAGAAGCCCCACGCATCGGGTTGGCAGCCATCTGCCATTTGCAGAAGTGTCCCGCTTCGTGTCGCGAACCATCTGCCACCGGAAGAAACGCCATTTTCGAACGAATGAAACGTCAATTATTTCAGACCATCTATAATCAATTACTAACCTAAACGAAAATTTATGGAAGTATACGAATTTGTAACGTTGCATGTTAGCAGTATGAGGATTAACGACCTCTTTTCGCTCAACAAATCAACCATCGATTACGCCAGGCCCGTTGTCGAACCATTGGGTGGCATCCCGGCAGCTGTGCTGGCCCAACTCGAAAGTGATAACCAGGCGATGGGCGCACAAATGAACAAGTCGGGTCAAAACCAAAAAAGCCGTTCGCTGGCTGAACTGGACACAGACCGGGACGACCGGTTTGCCGAAATTAAAAGGAACATCACTACCAACCTGAAAGGACGGGATGCGGTGAAAAAGACGGCAGCCGAAAATCTGAAGCAATTTTTCAAGCCTTACTGGAACGTGGAAAAACGGGCCATGAACACCGAAACGGGGATATTTTCGGAAATGCTGCAGAAATACAAAGGTGATGAAGGCCTCAAAGCCGATGCAGCTACCATTGGCATAGCGGACATGCTGACCGGCCTGGAAACGGCAAATGTTGAGTTCAACACCCTCTACCAGGCCCGCAACAGCGAGGAAGCCAGTGAAGAACCCTCGGCCAGCAGTTTTAAGCGAGTAGCTATCCAGCGCTACAACCATTTTTGCCTGGCTATGGAGCTGCAGGTGAATTATGCGCCGACCGATGCCGTTGTCACCCTGTTTGGAAAGATGAACGAACTGCGTAAAACTTACGCAGCATTAAACGGCCGCAAAACAAAAGAAGAAGAGACCACCGAAGAAGTAACCGGGACAGAATGAGGAATGATTCCCGTTGATTGCGGGGATTGAAAAGGGACAAAAGAGGTGCGGATATCGCGCCTCTTTTTTAGAACGAATAATTTTTCGGGCTGAAAGCCCAATTTAATTCAGCCCAATGGCAACGCCTTGGGTTTTGGAGGCGTCATATTAGATTTGAGGTCGCGCGGTGCTCATGATTGAAACGGGAATGTTGTTTCGACCGCAATGAAATCGAACAATTGATTATGAATATTTCCGGAATGGTTAATCTGCCCTTTCAGGGCGATCAATGAGATTGGTGTGATTCTGTTTTCCCAAGGCGTTGCCGTTGGTCTGAATTAACCTGCCCCTTCGGGACGTAAAGACGAGTTAATCAAAATTGCTGATATTAAAAAAAGACCACCAATTGGCTCAGCAATTCGTTCATGAATAACTTCGGGCTGTCAACCCAAATTGTCCATTTTTCATTACCCATTGTGCATTGTATATAATGCCGCCGTCTTCTCAAACGCAGCACGATTCATCCAGCGTTGCTCAACGGCTTCATCGACGATACGATGGATGCGTTGCGCCAACTGAGGGATGAGTCCATGCTCTTCGATAAACTGCAATGCCTCTTCGAAAGCTTTGAGCATCGCGCGATAAAACGCCTCCTGGGTAACGGGACGCTCACCACAAAATGTCTGAGCCACTTCTACGTTGTACAGCATCAGGTCGGCAACCACGGGCGCATCAACTCCCAACCGGATGAAATTCCGGATATGCTTCTGCGCCACCGAACGCCGCATCTTCGGTTTTCTCCGGTTAACCGGGAAATATTCTTTGGAGATTTGCCACTTCGCCTCTTCCAGCATTTTGTCTTCCTGCGGATTGAATGCAAAATCGTAAAAGGTTTTCACCTCTTTAAATCGTCCGTATAAATCGAGGATTTGCTCTTCGAGTTGTTCCTTGGTCAGTTCTTTCAGGTATTGTTTTAATTCGCGTTTACTCATGAAAATTGTTTATCGGTCATCCACCGGCGGATAGTTTCCGGAGAAACATGGCAGAAATCGGTAATAAAATGATGGGCGGCTGAAATATCGTGTTGTACTGCACCTTCAGGTTGGAAAGCAATGCAAGTCATGCCGGCATCAACAGCTGCTCGTATGCCATTCATCGAGTCTTCGAAGACCAGACAATTGGCCGGTTCATGCTCTAATTTTTTCGCGGCATAAAAATACACATCCGGAGCCGGTTTACTTTTCCCGGCCTGAACCGTGGTAACTACCGCATCGAAGTAGGAACGGATTCCACACTGTTCCAGGATAATGTCGACAATACCGGGAACCGAGGAAGTAGCCACGGCCATCGGAATGTTGGCATCGCTCAATCCTGACAGTAATTTCGTTACGCCCGGGTTAGGCTGCAAATTCCCAAGGCCTTTGAAAAATCCCACCCGAAATTCCTCATCGTATTGCACCAACTCTTCAAGCGATTGTTTCAGGCCATAACGCTTCTTCAGGTCCGACCACATCAAATCGGCTGCCGTGCCCAGGTAAAGTTGATGTACTTTATCCGGCACCTCGATGCCCAATTCAGCATAAATCAACTCTTCCACTTTGTAGTGCCACGGCTCGCTGTCGACCAGCACGCCATCCATGTCAAATATCACCGCCAATTGCTCTGCCATCCTATCTCTGTAAAATTATTGAGGGGTCCAGTAAGGTTGTTTATTCGGTATAAACTTAATGGGAAGTCCCGAAATAAAGCCACCAAGCCACTCGGCACAATAATCCATTCCCGCCTGTTCGGAAAGCACATGTCCCATCATGATGAAAGCTTTGCTTCGTCCCTGCTGTGTAGCATCGAGCGCATATTCGGGCGTTTCCCACTCCCGCGCTTCGCCGGTAATTACCACCTGAACATCGTCGCGGTTAAGTAATTGTCGTTGCCGGTCTGCACCGGGAGCACCTACTGCCAATCCCACGCCGGTAAGTTTCATCCCGGGATCTCCCACAACACGAATAACTCCTTGCGGGAATTTTTGTTTCAGCTGCTCTGCCAAATCCTTCAGTGTCGTTTCCGGAAATTCGAAAACCATATAACTGTCTCCTTTCCGGTATTTGGCCCATTCAAGTTTTCGTACCATTCCCACATAAATTCCATCGGGGCTGGTGCGGTGCCAGTGATCGTGAAAACGCCAAACCACCAAATGATGATCGTTGATGTATTTCAGCTTTTCGAGATAAACCGGATCATCTTTCTGGAAATCGGTTTCATCGAGGTGATTATAGAAGAGTGGTTCGTGGGAAATAATGAAATTGCAGTTTTGCTTCACCGCTTCACGCAGCACATCCATCGTGGCAAACATGGTCGTTACAATACCGGTCACCTTGTTATCGGGATTGCCGGCTTTAAAGGTATCGACCGTTTTCCCTTCGTTCCAGGGACAGGTAACATGCTGTTTGATTTGCTCCACCACTTCACGGCATGTCACGGAATCATCTTTACTGGAAGCTTTCGATGCTTTTGCCGGAACGATTCCCACAGCCATCACAAGCAATAAAAGCGAAAATGGAAATAATCTTTTCATAACCAAGGCAGGTAAGTTTTGGTCAGCAAGTTAGTAAAAACCGTTTCCGGGAAAAAGAAAAGAGAGTGGTTAAACTCTCTCTTCCCTTGCATTAAAGTGTATAAAGGTTCAATCAATAAAAAATATATTAAGGTTTAAAGTAATTCTCCGGAACGAAAACGGTATTGTACGCTTTCGGGTCTTTAAAAACTGACGATGGATTCTGGGATGATTTGACCAGCTGCTCTTTCCCATCCTCATATGCAGTAACCGTAACAATAGGTTGTTCATCCTTCCGGGTGATATCGAGCGTTCCTACCGGCGCTGAATTCACTTCACTTTTCTCCGCGAAAGCGGTACCCTTCAAATTGCCCAGCTTTTGCAAGTATCCTGCAACTTTAGCTGAGTCAGCGGTGACGCCGTTCACCTTCCATTTGCCATCGTTATTCACCAACGTAAACGAATTACCGTCGGCATACGAGAAAGCGAGCTTTGTCATGTCGCTGGTGACCATATGCACAATGCGATGATCCCGGTATTCGTCCACCTTCCGGTTGAAAAGCATGGGCAAATACCCTGCGACTGCATACACATTTTTTCCGGGCATTAACCGGACATACGTGGTCAGATTGTGTGGTTTTGAATAGACGAATTTACCCAGAACCAGGTCGGCCAGCTTTTCTTTCCCTTCGTATACCACAACGTGTGTTCCCGACGAATCTGCAACGCCAAAGTCACTAAATTTCTTTTCGGATGAAGAGACCAAACTTCTTGCTTTCAAATCGCTAATGGCTGACAGCATCCGGACAACGACATTATTGTCAGCGCTAACAATCTTCCCGCCAAGGATAATATTCCAGTGGTTATTATGCTTTTCGAAGCGCAACATTTTCTCAGCTCCCTGCTTCGGAGTCAATTCTATTGCTGTCACTTTATTCGTCGAAAAACTGGTAAGTTGGCTGTTGAAGGTCCGGTCGCCTTTCCGGCTATCGTCTATTTTCACCACCAAAACTGCCACCAAAAGCACGGCAAACGCTACGGCCAATGAGCGTATTCCGATTCTCCTAAACATAGTCATCCTCCATTCTTTTGATACGTATCCATCGTTTCCGCTGGGCGCGGAATACTCCGTAAATAATGATGAGCAAAATGGGCAACAGGAAGTTGAAGTATTTCAGGAAGGATTTCTTGCCATCCTGAATCTTCGCCAATGGCCGCGATGAAATTCCCTTGGTACGCAAATCAATCAATCCGGTATCATCCGAAAGCCAATCGACAGCATTCACGAAGAAGTTGATGTTATCACCCGGCAGCTGTCGGGCTGACTGTCCTGAACCATTCACTGCAAAATCGCCGTCCGTAATGACAATCATTCGGGCATTGGCTGGTCCTGTGATTTTTCCCTCGAGTAAGCCAGCGACAACCTCGTTGGATAAAGGAAAGTCTTTGTCGGTCCAGTGATGTTCAATATCGAAATAAACCGGCGTGTGTTGTTTGCCCGACATGCGGGATGTTTTCGCCAAAGGAATAAACGTCAAAGTTGAATCGCCGGTATATTTCATCGGACTGGCGAATTGCAGAGACACTGCTTCCAACCCTTTCGTTACCGGATGATTGGCAAAGGTGGTGATGATTGGCAAGTACGGGAATTGCAACTGTGTGGAGAAACTAAACAACCCCGATTGCTGACGAAGCGAAATCGTTGAACAACTGGCATCCGTCACAAAACTGGATTCCACCTGAATGCCTTTGTTCGCCAACCAGGTTTCGAGTCCGGTATTTATTGCCACGCCTCTCGAACGTTCCAACTGACCATCTACCCGGTCAAAAGCCACCAACAGGTTTCCTCCCTGGGCCAGATAGTTATTCAACAGCTTCAGTTGCTCCGGAGGAATACTGTCTTTAGGACCATCGAGAATCAATGTTTTATATTTTCCCAGGTAAACTGAATCATTCAACGTCACATTCCGGACATTGTACAACACATTGAGTTCCTGCATTACCTGCGGGAATTCGTATTTGGCCGGTTCACCGTTTCCCTGAATCAAACCAATCTCCGGTTTGTTTTTCACGGTAAGTTTACGAATAGCCGCTGCCAAAGCATACTCCATTCCGGAGCCCGGCTGCAAAAATGGTATCACCTGGGTTTTGTCTTCGTAATGAATCACAGCCCCGAGGTATGCCTTCTTCTGAACAGCCTGATCTTTTTCCCGCACATTGATAACCACAGGTTGAATACCCGCATCAACTGCTTGTTGCTCTGTATCGGAATTATCGTTTGGAGCAACAAATTCATAATTCACTTTTCCGTGCGAAACACTATGGAATTCCTGAAGAAGGTTCTTAAAATCTGTCCGCACACGGCTGACATCAGGTGGCAAATCCTGCGAAAAATAAGCCGTAACCGTAACCGGATCATCAAGGTGGTTAATGATTTGGTGCGTGGCATCACTCAATGTGTAGCGCTGATCGTCGGTAAAGTCAATCCGAAAGAAAAAACGGTTGGCCAAAACATTCAAAAGAATCAGCACACCACCCAACAGAAGAAAATATGGTAATAGTAGTTTTTTGCTCTTCATGATACGCTTTTTCAATTCAGATTACGCTTTGCCAAAGATGCCTCGGAGCCCATCAGCCCCATAACGACAATGGAAAGGAAATAGATGATGTCTCTCGAATCGATTACGCCGCGGGAGATGGCACTAAAATGAGTCGACATACTGAGATAATCGAACACAGAGCCCGCAGCACCTGTAAGCGATGAAGCGAGAACTCCAAATATGACGTGAAAGAAGATGCCGATAATCAGCGCCAGCAGAAAAGCAACAATCTGGTTGTTCGTTACGCTACTGGCAAACAAGCCGATGCTAATGTAGGCCGAACTCATCAAAATCAATCCAACATATCCCAGGATAACCGCTCCGTGATCGATGGGACCTAAACTCCACACCGTGAAATAATACGGGAAGGTTAAAAACAGAGCGATGACAATCAATATGAGAGTGGAAAGGAATTTTCCAAAAACAATCTGCCAATCGGAAATGGGTTTCGTCAACAACATCTCCAGGGTTCCGGTTTTATTCTCCTCGGCCAGTTGCCTCATGGTAAGTGCCGGAATAAACAGAAAAAGTGTCCAGTAAGCAATGCTGAAGAACGATTGCAAACTGGCTTGTCCAACAAAAAAGATGTCATTCCCTGAAATCCAGGTAAAGAATCCGCTGAATCCGAGGAATGCCACCAGCATAATGTAAGCCGTAAGGGAATCAAAAAACGACTGTAGCTCTCTCCTGACAATGGTCCATGTTTTACTCATTGTACCATTTTTTGAATGAATCTTGCTTTTCAAGTCAACTAATTCATGGTTACTTCGCGGAAAATATCTTCCAACCGGGTTTCTACCGGTGTCATCTCTTCGATGTACCAATTGTTTTCGGCACACATCTCGAAAATAGGCCGCGCCGAGTTTTCATTTTCGTGACTATGAACTTCGAAATACCCGGGGGAATTGTCCATGATCGCAATGGAGCGAACCGTTTCCAGATCTTCCAAAGCAATAAAAATATCCTCCGCTTCTCCGCCACCAATCTTCACCTTCAGTATTTCGTCGCCGTGAGCCCGCATCCGCAATTCGGCCGGAGTACCATTTGCCACGATACGACCGTTGCTGATAATCAGAATCCGGTCGCAAGTAGCTTCCACTTCGGCCAGAATATGAGAACTGAGGATGACCGTTTTTTCCTTTCCGATTTTTCGGATCAGGTCGCGAATTTCGGCAATCTGGTTGGGATCGAGACCGGTTGTCGGTTCGTCCAGAACGAGTACCTCCGGATCGTGAATCAACGCCTGAGCCAAACCAACCCGCTGTTTATATCCTTTCGACAGCTCACGGATGTTCTTGGATTTCTCGCCGCTCAAACCACAAACTCTAATCATCTCACGAATGCGTCCCGGAATTTGTTCCTTCGGCACGCCCTGCAGTTCGGCAACAAATGCGAGATAATCGATCACCTGCATTTCCTGGTAAAGCGGATTGTTCTCGGGCAAATAACCAATCAGGCTTTTCACCTTCTCCGGGTTTTCTCTAACCGACAATCCGCCAACGGTAATATCTCCTTCGCTGGGCGCCAGAAAACAGGTAATCGCTTTCATGGTCGTCGTCTTTCCGGCACCATTGGGGCCCAAAAAACCAAGCACTTCTCCGGTATTCACCTTAAAAGAGATGTTGTCAACCGCCTTTTGCGCACCATATAATTTGGTCACCTTTTCAACGATAATATCCATAACTTGATGCAGTATTTAAAACTTGCAAATCCGAAATTATAAAATTTCGATACCTGAAAAACATAACGTAACTTGGTTTAACAATATTTAACAGCACTTAAAACAAGGGATTCAGAGGAGTGTTGTAGATTAGATAACGCCTGTTAACCTATCAGCCCCATAAAAATTGATTACACGTTATGCCAAATATTGTCGAAAGCAAATCTTCCGGTTTGGAACAGCGGTCATCATCATTTCATCGACAGCTATCCAAATCGTAACTGCCTCTGTACCTTTTTCAAATACACATGCACTAACTACAACAAATCAAAAGCGATCAGAATCGTTAATAATTAATAAAAAGGACAAAAAATACTACAGAGATTCGGTCCCAGAGAAAAATTTACACCGGCGTTTTGAGCAATTAAAAGTATCGGCTGACACACTGATTAAGCCACTCCCCGTAAAAACCAGAAAAGACATTGTCAAGTCGACAGAAGTTCAATCTGAGAAATCAGATACACTCATCCGCGACAGCCTGGCCCGTTCTACCGAAACAAAAGCATTTTATGATTCCCTCAGGGTGCGGTCCGAAAGAAGTTTCTGGGCCAGGTATCTTTACGGATGGATGATTGCATCGCCACAGAGCGCCAAAGCACAGGTCGAAGTAAACAGCGAACAATACTTTAAACCTTTTGCAGGAAAACGAATTGGGCACATTCGCATTCAACAGCTCGATGTGTTTGGTCCGTCGATACAAGACACCTCCATTGTTCTTGACAACTGGTTGGCAAAAGTTGGAAATGGCATTCATGTGAAAACCCGCGACTGGGTACTGCGAAAAAACCTACTCTTTAAAACAGGCGATATTGTTGATCCAAGAACAATGGCAGAAGACGAAAAACTTATTCGTGATCTTCCTTACATTAAAGATGTATCCATTATTCTGATTCCGGATCAATTGAATTCCCAGATAGTCGACGTGCTCATTGTAACCAAGGACAATTTCTCCTGGGGATTTCTTCTGGATATTAACGGTAGTAAATCTGCGAGATTTGATTTGTTTAATCAAAACATGTTTGGCCTCGGTCATGAGTTCTCGATCGGAACCGTTTATCATTCCCATGAATATCCGACTGTCGGCTTTCATGGCTTCTATGGCGTCAACAACATTGGAGGGAAATTCATCAACGGAGCATTCCGGATAGAAGATACCTATCGGAAGAATGCCATTTCAGCCATGCTGGAAAAGCGTTTTCTAACGACAAAAACCAGGAACGCCGGCGGAATTTCATTCAATCGGGTATTCCGCTTCGACTATTTAACAGATGACCGGATCATGAGATTGGATACTACTGTCAGCTTTTTAAATATGGATGCCTGGTACGGTCACTCATTCAAACGTAAAACTGACACGCAGGCAGCAGGCCATTTCATCGTAGCCGGACGACTTTTCAACCAAAAGTTTTTCGAGCGGCCCATGGTTTCAAGGGCACGTAATCAACTGTTTCATGATCATCATATAATTTTGGGTTCGGTAGCCTATAGCAAACGATTCCTGCAAAGAAACAACCTGGTTTATGGCTACGGTATCACTGAGGATATTCCGTATGGTGATTATTTCGAACTTACGTCGGGATACGACTTCGGTGAGTTTTACAATCGAAGTTACCTCCATCTTTACTATTCAAAAGGAATGGTCCTACCGGATTACAGCTATTTGCGCTTTGGTGTTGGAGCCGGAAGCTTTTTCCATCACAGCAGTCTTGAGCAAACAACGATTATGGGTGAAGGAAATTTCTTTTCCCGTCTATACAACATCAACGGGCATCGGCTCCGGCAATTTATCAATATGCGGTATGTCATCGGATTAAATCATTTTAATCAGGAATACCTCACATTGAATAATGAGTGGGGAATTCGCGGGTTCAAGACCGACTATGTCAGGGGAACGCAAAAACTAACGGTCAACATGGAAGCAGTAACTTTTCTTCGTTCGCAATTTTATGGATTTCGGTTTGCCCCTTACTGCTTTTCCGATTTAGGCTTCATTGGCGACAACACGAAATTCATTCTGAACCAGGATTTTTATGCTGGCATCGGTTTAGGATTCCGCATTCGGAACGAGTCTTTGGTCATTAATACTTTCGAATTTCGCCTGACCTGGTTCCCCGTTACTCCGCCCGACATCCATCCGTGGACCTTTAGGGCTCTGGGCCAACCCAAAGCTGAATTCAATGATTTCCTTGGTCGTCGTCCCGAAATTCTGCCTTACCATTAATCGGTTGGAAACGTCCTCACCTCAGAACATAAAAAAAAGCCCGGCTGGGAACCGGGCTAAACCTGTTAATTAATCTCCTCAATATTTAATAGATAGTTGTAATGTGCAAAGGAAAGTATCCATAATCGACATGCATTATCGACTTGCAAGGAACGGTAGGAAACATGAGCAAATTATGGATACAAGGATTGTAAACTTACGTTTACTAAGGAACATAATTTGAATAACCTTAAAAGATTAAAAAAGAACGCTTTGTTGTTTAACCTAAGAAATAAAAGTAGTTGTTGTGTTGTTTAACCAAAATTCTAAAAAACCTAATTTAAAACCCTGTTGTAATATTTTTTACACTGATTGTTTTCGATGATAATTCCTTTCGGAAGAGTGGGAGGAGAAGACCTCCCGACTCTGTGATTATTTCTTCTTAATCAAGTTTCTTGATAATATCCGTCGCTTTCGAGGCATAGTATCCATCGCTGGATGCGATTTCCTTGAATACCTTCAGCGCTTTATCCTTTTCTTCTCGTTGCAGGTAACATAGTCCGATATACCACTGAGCCTGTTCGGTGAAAAGGTTATCGTTATGCTTCACAACTTTTGTGTAAGATTGGATAGCTTTCGCGTATTCTTTCTCTTCCTGGTAAGCAACACCTACGTAGAAGTTGGCTGCCGGATTATTTTCATTCTTCGTGAGTACCTGATGGAATAAGTTCAATGCCTGATCGTAGTTCGATTCATTAAACTGCTTCAACGCATCGGTCATCAGATTATCTGCTGAGTTGTCAGCCGACCGGAAAATTCCCACTTTATACGTTTGGTAGTAATCGCGGTATATTTCCTGGTTGGAATACGACTGATTCCTTACAAAGCTCGCGATTCCGAGAATGAGTACGATAGATGCCGCGACCGTGTACCACAATATTCGTTGTGTTTTGGGCGGCCGAATACCCCGCACCTCTCGATTCTTCTCGTTTTCTTCTGCTTTCCTGATATTCTGCAGCGAAGCACGCAGCTCCATGACATCTTTCTCGCCGACAGCTTCATCCACTTCGCGGAAGAGTTTGACATCCGCTGCCAAATCCGGATTCATGGCCATCTCGTCCTCGAACGAGGCAACACCTGCTTCATCCATTTCGTCAGACAGGAAGCTTTCGATTTCTTCGTATTGACGAGCATGTGAACTTTCGTTTTCACTGATAATGTTCAGTGCGGCACGCAGCTCCATGACATCTTCTTCGCCAATCGCTTCGTTGACTTCGTGGAACAGTTGGATATCGTTAGCCAGATCCATGTTACTTTCGGCATCCAGCTCGATGGCTTCCATCTCCTTATCGGATAGATCTCCGGAAACGTATTCTTCAATTTCTTCCACCGTGCGGTTATGAGCGGGCATATGTTTGGCTATCGTTTCGATATTAGCCCTCAGCTCCATAATATCTTTTTCCATAACGGCATCCTCGATTTCCTGGAACAGCAATTCGTCTGCTTCCGTGAATTCGCCGGATTCGTTATCACTAACCGGTTCGGCTTCGTCTTTGTAAACTTGATGAACAGTTTCTTTGGAGGCTTTCTTGTGATTCTGCAAATGCAGTTTCTGGAGTGAGTTACTGTAGGAGTTAAGTTCCTCGTCATCCAGGTCGAGGTCAGAAATATCTTCGATTTCTTCAGCCAGTCCGAAGTAGGCTTCTGAAATTTCCGGGGAGAAGTTTTCGTCTAAATCGAAGGAGTCAGTTATTTCTTGCAGATTACCTCTCAGTTCCATCACGTCTTTTTCGCTCATCGCCTCTTCGATCTCCTGGCTCAGCTTGAGGATCTCAGCCAGTTCTGGATCGTCGACCAGACGCGTCCGGAACGCATTGAGTTGGTCTCCCGTCAATTCACCACCCAGGTACATCTCGACCAACTCATATTTATTTACTTCAGGTATCATCTTCAATCAGTTTTTTATAATTCAAATCCTGCTTGATACTGGTGATCAAGTACTCCTTGCACTTAAACTTGCGCTTTTTGGCGTACTTCTCACTCTTATATCCCATCATTTGTGAGATTTGACGTAACGGTATTTTATCAAAGAATAGCTGTAACAGCTTTTGACAGTCGGATCCGAGCATTTGGAAATGCTTCTGATACAACCGGTACCGTTCGTTCTTGTCAGCTACTTCTACGATGTTATAGTCGTATTCCTCATCTGATAGGCCGGCGTTATCAAGCACCATATCCCTTTCAGCTTTCTTCTTACTAAGTTGCTTAAGCCAGAGGATTTTGCATACCGAGTAGAGGTACGTTTCGAAAGAAGCATTGTTTAAAACCAGATCATTGGCTTTAAGCTTACGGTATATGACAATGATGGCCTCTTGAAAAATATCACTGGCATCTTCATCATTACCACTGTTCTTCTTTACGTAGAAGTTAACCTTGTAGTAAAAGTTCTTGTAAATGTATTGCAGGATTACATTGTCGTTCCTCAGAATCCCATTCAGGAGTTCTTCGTTCGTGTAATTTATCATTTTCACTAGTTAATACGTTTTCAACTCAAAAGGTAACCCGGTAAACTCAATTTTTTTTCATTTTTTTTTCGTTTCCCTTGAAAAATAAGCCAAAAGAGACGACAAAAAATAGGAAGATTTAGTTTTCTCACTTCATGCTTACAACAATTTTAGAGAAAAAAATTCAATCTACAAACCGACAAATCAGGGTCAGCTCAAAGTAAAAACGGAACTTTCTCTATTTTTATGTGCCAAAATGAAAATTTTTTATTCATCATATTTCATATAAAAACATATCTCTGATGCAGAAAACTTTAAAACTTCTTGTGGCCTTTATGTTTATAGGCGCCACAGCCTTTGCGCAAACCCGGCAATTGACGCTGAAAGATGCCATTATTGGTCGGTACGGTCAATACAATCCGGAACGACTTCACCAACTGGCCTGGGTAAAGAATAGTAAGGATACATATTCTTATGTTGAAAAACATAAGTTAATTGGAAAAAATATAAAAGGAAAAGAGGTTGAATATACCTCAACAATCCAAATTAACAATGCTTTAAGGGCTGCGAGTCAGGATACGCTGAAACGTTTCCCCGCAATCAGCTGGATAAATCAGAACGAAATACTTTTCAGAAATGGTAATCATTTCAATCTTTACCAGCTCACCCCCCAACGCATTACCAAAACAATTACGATCAAGCCGGAGGGAAAATTCGCCGACTTCAATGCGAAAGCACAAAAGGTGGCGTTCACGGTAGATAATAACCTGTGGGTGGCCGATGAAAACGGAATGACTGCCATCACTGATGACCAGAATTCCGGAATAGTTAATGGCCAATACGTTCACCGTCGTGAATTTGGTATTACGAAAGGCACCTTCTGGTCTCCGAAAGGCGATTTGCTGGCTTTCTACCACAAAGATGAAACAATGGTTCGCGATTACCCCATTGTTGATTTTATGACCCGGGAAGCGGAGTTAAAATCGGTGAAATACCCGATGGCGGGAATGAAAAGCCACCATGTAACCCTCGGTGTATATAATTGTAAGACTCAGAAGACCGTGTTCCTGAAAACCGGTAAACCGCTGGACCACTACCTGACGAACATTGCCTGGGGACCTGCCGAAAAGTATATTTACATTGCTGAATTGAACCGGGATCAGGATGACATGAAGCTAAACCAGTACGACGCTACAACCGGCGATTTTGTGAAAACATTGTATGAAGAAACCAGCAAAACCTATGTTGAACCGCTTCACCCCATTGTTTTCTCAAAAACAAATCCCAACCACTTTTACCGCTGGTCTCGGAAGGACGGTTTTTTCCACGTTTACCTCTACGACACCACTGGAAAGATGCTGAAACAAATCACCAAAGGTCCCTGGGAAGTAACCGATATTCTGGGATTTGATCCGGCTGAAAAATACATGTATTTCGTATCCACCAAAGAGAGCCCGATTGACCGAAATATTTACAAAGTTCAAATCAGTAATGGGAAAATAACCCGGCTGGACAAGGCCGACGGAACACATCAGGCCTTGTTGAGCAAAGATGGAAAATACCTGCTCGATACGTATCAAAGTAAAAATGTTCCAAGGGTAACCAACCTGATTACCAACAAAGGTAAAGTCATCAGTAATCTTTTAACAGCTGCAAATACGCTGAAAGATTTCAAATTTGGGAAGAATACCATTTTCACGATCAAAGCAGCTGATGGAAAAACGGACCTTTATTGCCGGATGATCTTACCAGCTGATTTCGATTCAACAAAAAAATACCCTGTCATTGTATATGTATACGGTGGCCCCCATGCGCAGCTCGTCAGAAATACCTGGCACAACAACGCCCGGTTCTGGCAATATTATATGGCACAAAAGGGTTACATCGCTTTTACCGTCGACAACAGAGGTTCGGAGAATCGTGGAGCGGCCTTCGAAAACATTATTCATCGTCACCTGGGAATTAATGAAACTGCCGATCAAATGAAAGGCATCGACTACCTGGAATCACTTCCCTATGTCGACAAAAACAGAATTGGCGTGCATGGCTGGAGTTTCGGCGGATTTATGACCCTGAACCTGATGCTGCGCCATCCAGAAGTTTTCAAAGTTGGCGTTGCCGGTGGTCCGGTAGTCGATTGGAAAATGTATGAGGTAATGTACGGAGAGCGCTACATGGATACTCCCCAGGAAAATCCTGAAGGATACAAAGAATGCAACATGTTGAACCACGTATCTTCATTGAAAGGGAAGCTGATGTTGATTCACGGAGCAGAAGACCAAACGGTCGTTATGCAACAAAGCATGAAATTTCTGCGGGAGTGTATTAAACAACAAAAACAGGTCGATTTCTTTGTTTATCCTACGTCAGAGCACAATGTCCATGGCATTGACCGCGTCCATTTGATGAGAAAGGTTAGCGATTATTTCCTGCAAAATCTATAGCAACAGAAAGCCCCGCTACAAACGGGGCTTTTTTATCTTTTCATTCTTCTTTTTCTTCTCCGCTCTACCCAGAATCGTTCTCCAATCACCACAAACAAAAGAATAATGATTAATCCGATGAAATAGGGAACTTTGGTACTGAATAGTGGTGTTTGATCGCCAACCAGGACATAACCCAACCAATAATAAGGATGCGCTTTCAACGGATCGGCATTGGCCAAATGATCGAGCTTCGCTTTGCGCAACGCCTCATCTTTCGAGTAACCTTTCAACAAGTACTTATAAAAGTTTATCATCAACTTGGCACTCGAAACATCCTCTACATTCCATAATGTCATCACAATACTGGGGCAGCCGGCATACAAAAATCCGCGGGCCAAACTGACAACCCCCTCACCTTTTCTCAGTTTTCCGGAACCTGTATTACAGGCACTCAGAACCGCCAGCCGGGCCTTCAGTTTCATATTGTACACCTCATAAGTATTCAGCCATCCATCATTTATCGTGTCGCTTTCCGGTGAAAATACCAGCTTGGAATACATCGGCAGACTGTCGTTCAAAACCGTGTGCATCGCCAGGTGTAGAATATCATAGTTGCCTGCATCTTTTTTGAAATTGCTCTCCGTAGCTTTTGAATTATCAAAAACATCACCCGAAATCAACTTCGTTATTCCTTTTACCTCCTCTTTAGCTCCGGGTAGCGGCGACAAGTTTTCCCTTACCCCATCACGAATGGCATTAATATCCACTGTGGCTCCTTTGGTATAGTCCGGTGCAAAAGCAATTAAATTATGAGGTGCCGTGGCATCGCTTTTAAAATACTGGTACAATAACGTTGCTGAGTATGAATAAGAAATCGGGAAATCCTTGATGAGGTAATGCAATTTACGGAAATCCATATGTGTAGTATCCGGCATGGAACTAATCATACCGTCAAAGGGAAGGTAAGCCAATTTATTATCCGGGATAAAAATCAGCCGGTAGCCCTGCAGTTCAGACGCGAAAGGCTGCACTAACAATTTGTACAAACTGTAGGCAGAACGAACATAAGCGCCATACGTTTTTCTGTTCGTATTTAATACGTCCGGATTTCGAAGAAAACCGAGGAAGGTATTAATGTCTTTGTTGTAGTCATCATTGAGTACTTGTCGCTTTATCTCACATTTCTGACTGGTGACAAAAAAGGTTATCAACTCTCCCGGCTTCCCTTTTTCAGGCTCATTCACTGCATACTCAATCAACGCATCACGGTGTTTCAGGTAATTCTGAAGCTTATCTACAGTCACCACATCATCCGAATACTTCAGGTTGTAGTAGTTCGGGTAATTCTGTTCGAACAGATGAATCAGGTCCGAGTAGTTTTGCTCCAATTCATAAACCTTCGACTGCCAACGCCCCAGCTTTGCAGAGTCAGGCTTATCCTTGTTATTCTCATTGAAAATAAAGGCCTTGTAAGCAGCAATCTCACTCTTCAGCGTTTCTTCCTGGTTACGCAACGAATCCGGGATTCCTCCAAATTTCTGCGCTTTCAAATCCCGCAATACTGATAAAAATGTCGCGGATTTGCCTCTTTCCGAAACTTCGAACGCCTGTTCCAGGTAATGCCGTTCCCCCGTCTTCTCATAAAGCTTGGTGGCTACGTCCACGGTCTCAAAATACGTCGACTGCTCATTCTCCGCCAGCGCCAATTTACTATCCTGATTTAAATACCCATTCCTTAAAAGGTGAATTACCTCTATAGCTTGCTCATATGTACTCAATGAATTCTTGAGATACTTCATTGCCGTCTCCTGCTCACCCGAATTCGACTCGACATCAGCCAACTGGCGCAATGCATCTGCCTTGTGTTTCAATATTTCCAACATTTGGCTGTTGCTGAACGAATTCTGAGTATTAGGATTTTCTGCCCAGTCTTGTTCATCAAAGTCAGGAGATATCGCTATCAAAGCCTTTTGAAAATACTCCAAGGCTTTCAAAAGCATAGTTCTCTTTTCCACCAAGAACCGACTCAGATCACTTGCTTTTGCTGACTTGCGGATATAGACGACACCTATATTATTTAAAATAATTGAAGACACTCCCCCCTTATCTCCAAACTTTTCCCTTGACAATTTCAATGAGCGACTGAAGTATTGTAGAGCATTATTATACTCACTAAGATTCAAATAACATAAACCAATATTTGTCAAAATAACTTCTTCATGATAAAAGTTTTTACCAATATTTTTTCGACCATACTTATATGCTGAGAACAGATTTTGAAGAGCATCTGTATAATTCTCCATTTTTGTATTAATATATCCAGCAGACTCATAATAGCTGAGAAGTGAATATACATTACTGCTCTTCTGCTTAAGCTCATCAACTATCCTAAAAGCATCCTCATATCGCTTAAGCTGCGTATAAGCAGTACTCAAATTCACTAATAAAGTTTGGTATGCAGGAGTGTCTAATTGTCCAGCTTTTTCGAAAATATTTTTCGAGTTTTCCAGATAGGTCAAAGCAGTGTTAAAGTCACCATTTTGAATGTATAAGAAGCCTAAATTAATATAAAGAGTGGCAAGATTAGGTAACGCAGCTTTGCCTGCTTTTAGATATATTTTTTCGGCTCGAGAGTAATTATCAACAGCATCCTTGTCACGCCCGATTTGCTTCTGAATAATCCCTATATTAGAATATACATTGGCAACTTCTATCGACGATCTTCCAAATTGTTCCTCTCTGTCACTAATTGCCATTTGAAATTCCCTTAATGCATCTTCATAATTCGCCGCACCAAAAGCCCTCACTGCCAAGCGATAATGATTCTCGACTCTCGACGAATCATTTTCTCCCAAAGCAGGATTTATCAGTAGTATTAAAACACCAAATAGAAGGAGCCTTTTACTGATAAGACAATACAAACTACAAAGCCTCATAAGTCCTCAAACTAAAGTAATACACAAAAATAGTTTTTATTATCGAAAACCACACATCACCTACAACATTGATTATTCGAAACTTAGAAGTAAAACAAATACTTCTATTTAAAATTTTCCTGATTTAGGGGGTAACCTTTTTCGCTTTTACGGTATTAACAAGTGCAAGGAAATAAATAAGGAACATGTTTAACCATTAAAAGCATTTGTTATGAATTCTCTCAATTTGGAAGTTTTGTCTGTAGAAGAATTGTCAACCGTGAAAGGTGGTCAGGATGGAATTGCTATCCCACCAGCCGGTACAGTTCTGCAATAAACAGATTTGAACAGTATTTTAATTTTATCTAGAAGTTGTTGTTTAACCAATTAATCACTCTGTTATGAAATCTATCTCAACCTTCGAAATTCTCTCCAGCGAAGAATTACTAACTGTAAAGGGCGGACAGTATGGAACTGCAATTAGCCCAGCTGGAACAGTTTTGCAATAAGCTGAAATAGCCAAACTGTAATTAAACTGAAAAGATATTAATGGTATTGCCTCGATGGATACATTGAACTAGTGTATTTATCATTTTCAAAGCGTTCTTTACAGTTCTTGTAATATCCTGGCAACAGAATTCAATATCAGAATTAGTGATTTTTCAGATTTAGTCATTCAACTTATGTGCCTATTCTAGCATTTTATAATTACCATTCGACTCTCGTTAAATAAGTTTCTGAATAGATTGTCAATCTACATTTACTCAATAAGCGTTATATTATTTCGTATATGGAAAATAAAGTCTTTCAGTTCAAATTTGCTCAGAGAGCAGTCCAAAAAGAGTACCCAATTAACTCGCTGTAATCCAACCCACAAACCCTAAATTCTTCTGATGCTTATTAAGTTCCATTGATCAAATGGGATTTTTTTTATTCTGTAATTTCCTACAAGTCTATTCTATCTCTACAACTACACTTCCAATCTATGGCGTTGTCAACTGCAGTCTGGACAGTATTTGGCATATCCTTCCAGATCTATGAGGTTTGATCTGCGAATTATAACAAACACGTCATCTATTCGCCCAAAAAAGACCAGCCACAACACACTAAAAAAAAGTCACATACAGGGATGTTGCTTTTTTATTTGTTTTTTTCCTGATTTAGGGGGTAACCTTTTTCGCTTTTACGGTATTAACAAGTGCAAGGAAATAAATAAGGAACATGTTTAACCATTAAAAGCATTTGTTATGAATTCTCTCAATTTGGAAGTTTTGTCTGTAGAAGAATTGTCAACCGTGAAAGGTGGTCAGGATGGAATTGCTATCCCACCAGCCGGTACAGTTCTGCAATAAACAGATTTGAACAGTATTTTAATTTTATCTAGAAGTTGTTGTTTAACCAATTAATCACTCTGTTATGAAATCTATCTCAACCTTCGAAATTCTCTCCAGCGAAGAATTACTAACTGTAAAGGGCGGACAGTATGGAACTGCAATTAGCCCAGCTGGAACAGTTTTGCAATAAGCTGAAATAGTTAAACTGTAATTAAATTGAAAAGATATTAATGGTATTGCCGCGATGGATACATTGAACTAGTGTATTTATCATTTTCAAAGCGTTCTTTACAGTTCTTGTAATATCCTGGCAATAGAATTCAATGTCCAAAGCAGTTTGAAGAACTTGGAAGAAATTAAATTACACGTTAGTCTAGTCTCTTTTTGAAGACTTTTTAGAGCCTTGGTAAAGCTGATAACACCGGTAGCTACATTCTAAAGCACCGTTATAGAGCGTCATCTTTTCTGCAGGGCGTAAACCAACACTTTTCAAGCCATCTTTCGAGCTGGAAATCATCCAGGCTTCAAAGCCCGGAAAATTATTTTTAAGGCTATCGCCTATCATCTGATAGAGCGCACGCAATGAAAATGGCTTCAAGCGTTCTCCGTAAGGCGGATTGGTAACAATAATTCCATTTTCGAATGGCGGTTGAAGCTGCGCAAAATCCATCGTATCTACTTCGATGTATTTCGACAATCCCGCATTTTTAATATTCGCACGTGCAATCGCCACATTACGGGTAGAAATATCAGAACCTACGATTTGCCCATCAAAATCTTTTTCATAGTCGGCATTGTAGATTTCCTCGAACAACTCCTCATCGAAATCCAGCCAACGCTCAAAACTAAACGATTTACGATACATCCCCGGAGGAATTCCTAAAGCAATCATAGCTGCTTCAATCAAAAGTGTTCCCGAGCCGCACATCGGATCGAGGAAGTTCTTTTTTCCATCCCATCCGGATAACAAAATCATTCCGGCACCCAAGACTTCATTAATCGGCGCTTCTGTTTGCGCCACACGGTAACCACGCTTATGGAGCGATTCGCCCGAACTGTCAAGAGAAACCGTACATTTATTTCCGGTTAGATGAACATTGATACGAATATCCGGATCCTCTGTATTGACAGAAGGACGTTTGCGGGTCTTTTCTCTGAACTGATCGACAATCGCATCTTTCACCTTCAGAGAAACAAACATGGAGTTGATAAAAAGCTCAGAGCTGACAACACTATCGACGGCGATGGTTTTTCCAAGCTCGATAAATTGGGACCAGTCGATCTCTTTTGCACCAGCGTACAAATCGTCCCGATCGTTCACATGGAATTCTGCAACGGGTTTTAAAATACGGAGCGCTGTTCTCAGACAGAAGTTGGCTTTGTAAAGAGTTTCTTTTGTGCCTTCGAAGGTAACGGCACGTCTTCCCTCGTTAATATTTTCAGCCCCCAGTATTTCGAGCTCACTGGCCAAAACGCCTTCTAAACCGGCGAACGTTTTGGCAACCATCTGAAACTTTTCCATCAATGCAGTCATTTATCCATTAATTTGCCCGGCAAAGTTAACCGAATCGCGGATAAATCAAACCACAAGCCTAAATTCCGCTCCCATCCACAAATTCAGCTTGTCGGCTTTTTACCTGAACAACCTTGGAGTGAGGAGGCAAACTATTAGTAACCCACACGTTACCGCCAATTACAGAATCGTGTCCAATGGTAATTCGGCCGAGAACAGTCGCGTTGGAATAAACCACCACATTGTCTTCCACAACCGGATGACGAGGAATTCCCTTAATCGGATTGCCATTTTCGTCAAGCGGAAAGCTTTTCGCGCCAAGCGTAACCCCCTGGTAAAGTTTCACATTTTTACCAATCACACTGGTTGAACCGATGACGACACCTGTTCCGTGGTCAATACTGAAATATTCTCCAATCTCAGCGCGGGGATGAATATCGATCCCGGTTTCAGAGTGAGCCATCTCCGTGATAATACGCGGAATGAGCGGTACTCCCAGTTTCAGCAAATGATGAGCGATGCGGTAATTGGAAATAGCCCGGGTGGCCGGATAACAGAAAATAACTTCTCCGATTCCGTTAGCAGCCGGGTCGCCCAAGTAGGCAGCATTCACATCAGTGGTCATAATCCGCCTGATCTCTGGCAAACCTTCAATGAATTTGGTAGCAATTTGCGAAGCGTCTTTCTCCAACTGTAGCATCTCCGGACGTTCGCTGTCACTACTACATGAGAAACATAACCCGGCAAGAATTTGCTCCGAAATCAGTTCAAATACTTCATCAATCATCACCCCGATATAATACTCAATAGTCCCGAGGTTTAAGTTGATGTCGCCAAAATATCCCGGGAAAATGATCTGTCTGATTTTATCGACCATTTTTGCCAGTTTATCAATCGACGGCATGGGCTCTCCCAAGCGATGTTCGTGACATACCAAATCATACGATTTGGGATCCGACAACTCCCTGATGGCTTTTGTCAAACGGTTGTCTATATCTTTCTGATTAATCTTTCTCATGATGACTACTGAATAATGGGGTGCTTAAATATCGTTCTCCTGTATCGCAAATAATGGTTACAATTCGCTTGTTCTTGTTTTCCGGACGCCTGGCAATTTCGATTGCTGCATAAACATTCGCGCCCGATGAAATTCCACAAAAAATTCCTTCTTCCTTACTTAGTCTTCTGGCTGTTTCGTAAGCGTGGTCATTCGAAACGCAACAGACTTCATCGTAACTCGAGGTATTCAACACTTCCGGAATAAATCCTGGGCCAATCCCCTGAATTTTATGTCCTCCTGGCTCTTTTCCGGATAATATGGCGGAATCTTCCGGTTCGACAACCATGGTTCGGATTTCCGGGTTCAGTTTTTTCAGTTCCTCCGAAACTCCCGTTATGGTTCCTCCTGTTCCGGCCCCTGCAATAAAAATATCCACCGTACCGTCAGTATCGTTCCATATTTCATAGGCAGTCGTTTTCCGGTGCATCTCGGGATTGGCCGGATTGGTAAACTGCATGGGAATGAAACTATCCGGGATTTCAGCTTGCAATTGTTCGGCCTTGGCAATAGAACCCTTCATCCCTTCCTTTCCGGGAGTCAGGATAACTTCTGCTCCATATGCCTCGATAATCATACGGCGTTCTACCGTTGCTGTTTCAGGCATGACAATCTTCAATGCATAACCTTTCGATGCACAAACCATGGCCAATCCAACACCGGTGTTTCCGCTTGTCGGTTCAATGATGGTTGTATTTTCGTTGATTAAGCCATCCCGCTCAGCTGCCTGAATTAGGGCCAGTCCCAACCGATCCTTTACCGAGCCTCCGGGGTTAAATAACTCCAGTTTCACCAAAACTTCGGCTTCTATGCCCTTTGTCAACTTGTTTAACCGGACCAAAGGAGTTTGGCCAATCAATTCCGTAATGTTTTGTGCAATCTTCATGTGGGTTATTTTCAGCGCCAACGGCGAGGGTTTCGACAACGAAGTACATGTCCGAAAAACGCCATCTGACGATACAGGCAAAACTAAAAGGTAAACAAGTGAGACCTGTTAAGTCAGTCTCAAAAAATGTTACCCCTATTTAAAGTTACCGATATTTTGTATGTGATGCTAACAAAAGTGACCGGTTATGGTTTCATAATTTTTCGTGAATAAACTTCAGGGCATTGTTCAAACGAGCCTTACCGCTACCTGAAACAATTGCATAAGGAAATCCAAAAGACTCTATTTCGCGGCAATACATTTCCATTAGTTCATCGCGCTTTTCCCCACCATTTTCACGAACGGAATCCGGAATCCAAGGCAAATCGGTATCGCAAACCAAAAACAGATCAATCTGGGATTGACTGATGTGCTCCTTTACCCAGTCCGGACATTCACCGTACACCACTTCAAACCAAATTTTCGTAATAATCAACCAGGTATCAAAAAACAGGAATCCATTTTGGGCTTGCGCCTGAAATTCTTTTTCCTGTAAAAGCTGATGTCGGGCAATGGTCTCGACGTCCTTGCGAGTATAAGGACGCCCCAGATTTTCCACATAGCTCCGGGCATACTCCGGAACCCAGGTTGTTTGAAAATGCTCTGCCAATCCCCGGGCCAACTCTGTTTTTCCGGTAGATTCAGGACCTGTTATGACGATATGTTTTATTTTCTCTGCCATAAATTACCGGTTGTTTGCTAAATCTTTTCGCCACTCAATAAAACCAACTACGGCCATGACGGTATAAACGAAGAATAAAACGGTTGTGGCATACAAACCTTTGTAAATATACAATCCCAACGAAACAGCATCGATAACCACCCAAAGCAACCAATGCTCAATTTTTTTACGGGCCAACATCCAGGTAGCAACAATGCTCAGGGCTGTCGTAAATGAATCCCAGTAAGGAACCGGAGAATCGGTGAAATCGATCAGGATATATGCAATTCCGACATACAACAGCAAGTTGACAATGAACAGTTTTACCCAAAGTACAAATGAGGTCCGGGAAACCTTCAGCTCACCCTGATTGTTGCTATTGCCGTTCCCGTGAAGCCACGCGTACCATCCGTAAATACTAATGATGACGTAGTAAAACTGTAGCCCCATGTCGGCGTAAAACTTAGACACGAAAAAAACATACACGTAGAGTGCTGAAGAGAGCAACCCCAGTGGCCAGGTCCAAATGCTTTGTCGAATAGAAAAATAGAGATAAGCCAGTCCGGAAATAGTTCCGCTAACCTCAACCCAATGCTCCTGTAACCAGGATAAAATTTCAGTCATTGCTGCACATAAAAGAAGTCCGGCTGAAATGGCCGGACTGTTATTGTCTTCTCACTCTGACGACTTACCGTCCGAGATATTTATCGTATAATTTGCTGTCAGAAAGCACCTCAACAGCTTTCTTTATGGCTTTATCATCCTCATTCATAATCTGGAAATAAGTGCCATTGTCATACAAATCACGGGCAATTAGCGCCTTGATCTGTTGCTTCAGCAGATTTTCCGAAACTTCCGGGTTTTCTTTCTCCGGCTTAATTCCGTCCTCATCTCCTTTCGCCTCCAGCTTCTGATACATCGCATCGCTTACCAAGTAATCCTTATTAAATGCCTCGAACGTTTTGTAGTGTTTCAGCAGTTCTCCGCGATTTTTGTCCATGTATCCTACCACAAACGGGAACAATACATTCTTGCGAACCAGCTCGTTGTAATAGCGATAGTTCACAGAGGTATCCATCGGGATGAAAATATCCGGCATAATACCACCTCCGCCGTACACTTTCCGCTTGGTAACCAAGGTATGCGTCAGTAGTGAATCGGGCAAATTGATGCTGTCGCGACTGAAGAATTCACCATGCTCGAACCGTTCCAGATAATCGTTCCGGTATTCCTTAATTCCTTTCGAATAAGGTTTCTGAATATTTCTGCCGGAAGGCGTATAATAGTGAGCTGTTGTCAGACGAATCATCGAACCATCGCTCAGCATGAAAGGCTGCTGAACCAATCCTTTTCCAAATGTCCGGCGACCAATCACCACGCCACGGTCCCAATCCTGAATAGCACCTGTGACAATCTCACTGGCCGAAGCCGAACCTTCGTCAACCAGGATAACCACCTTGCCATTTTCAAAATCGCCACTTCCGGTAGCAAAATATTCCCGCTTAGGTGAATGGATTCCTTTTGTATAAACAACCAACCGGTGATTGGGCAGGAACTGGTCGGCCAAATCAATAGCCGCGCGAAGGTAACCTCCTCCGTTACCACGAAGATCAAGAACCAAGCCTTCTACTTTGTTTTTATTTTGAAGCTTATCCATCGCCTCCAGAAACTCGTCAGGCGTGGTAGCTGCAAAACGGTTCAGCTTGACGTAAGCTATATTTTTATTCAGCATATACGCTGCATCGAGACTGTGAATCGGAATTTTGTCGCGAACAATGGTGAAATCCAACAGATTTTTCTCTCCTTTTCTCTTTATCTGAAGATTCACTTTCGTCCCCTTGTCACCGCGAAGCATATCGAATACATTCTGATTCGTCAACCCGATGCCGGCAATATTCTTACCATCGACCGTTACAATGCGGTCACCGGGACGAAGGCCAACTTTTTCCGAAGGCCCTCCCGGAATCGTTGTTAACACCATCAGGGTATCCTGGTGAATATTGAATGAAATGCCAATCCCTTCGAAATTTCCCTGCAACGGCTCGTTCATCTCCTCCACCTCTTTTGCAGAAATGTAAACCGAGTGTGGGTCCAAATCGGAAAGCACTTTCCTGATGGCATCTTCGGTGAGCGATTTCAGGTTGGTTGTATCAACATAAAATGTCTGAATCAGACGAAGTACCCGCCCAAATTTAATGGCCTGCGACTGCACATCGTTTTCCTGCGCCTGCACCGGAGAAGGAACCAGCAGAGCCGTGAACACAAAAAGTATTAGGGATAATTTCAAATATCTCATAGTCATCAAATTTTCAACGGGCTACAACTTAATCTGACAGCCATCGGTTTTCACAAAAATAACACAATTTCCCCCGAAAATAACCTGATTCTTTCAAACAGGCTTTCCAGTTAACATTAAATAACCTTTTGGCGAGGATATTTCTCACCAACATGCTATTGGTTAATAAACTGTTTTCGGATTAGTAAAGTTTTAATCTTCAATCGAAAAAATCTCCCGGATAAGCGCATCGTATTTTTGATGCAACACCTTGCGCTTCAATTTCAACGTCTGCGAGAGTTCGCCCGTCCCCTGCGACCAGGTATCAGCCACCAACTTGAAGCGTTTAACCTGCTCGTTGTTTCCCAGTTTTTTATTCGCCTGACGAACTTCTTTCCGCAACAGCGCATCAATTTCGGGATGCTGAATCATCTCCTGCCGATTGGCTAATTCCAGTTTTTTCTCAGCGGCAAACTTTTCCAATGCCTCGAAAGCAGGAACAATAATCGCACTGGCAAATTTCTGGTTTTCACCAACCACCATCACCTGCTCGATGAAATGCGAGCCTTTCAGGATATTTTCGACGGCTTGCGGAGCCACATATTTACCCGATTTCAGTTTGAAGATCTCCTTCTTCCGGTCGGTGATACGCAGGAATTTACCTTCGTCGAGCACACCAATATCGCCGGTATGGAACCAACCATCTTCATCAATCACTTCGCGGGTCATCTCTTCTTCCTTGTAATATCCCATCATCAATCCGGGCCCCTTAGCCAGGATTTCGCCATCTTCCGCTATTTTTGTTTCCGTTCCGTTATCCAGTGCCGGACCAACCGTTCCCAACTTGACACGCGAATCGTCCATCGGGTCGTTCACAAAAATCACCGGCGAAGTTTCAGTCAGACCATAACCTTCGTACACACGCATGTTGGCCATCCAGAAAAACTGGTGCAGGTTGATTTGCAATGCTGAACCGCCCGACACCATATAGTTGATGCGTCCGCCCAAAGCCTCACGCCATTTGGAGTAGATAACCTTATCGAAGAAATTAAATTTTAATTGATCAATCGGATTGAATTTGATGCCGACATAGAATTTTCGGGTGAATTTTATCGCTTCGTCGAAAATCCACTTCTTCACGCCAGTCAAATCCTTACCCACTTCCATCACACGTTCGTGTACTTTCTCCAGCAGACGCGGAACCGTGTTAAAGACATGCGGACGAATTTCTTTGATATCGCGGGCAATCGTTGCCAAACTTTCGGCGTAGTATACCGACAAACCGTTGATTTGGAAATTATAGTTCATCATGCGCTCGTACACATGGCAAAGCGGCAAAAACGAAAGCGCTACATGAGACTGTCCCATGGCACGCGGTCCATGCCCCAACTTGTAAGCTGTCGCCTTGGAGTTACTCATCAGATTTTTGTGCGAAAGCATTACTCCTTTGGGCGTTCCGGTTGTTCCGGAAGTATAAATCAACGTCAGTAAATCATTTTCATCGATGCTGCTTTTTATCTCCTCTACCTTTTCTTTCATCTCCGGAAGCAGCTCTTCGCCTTTAGCCACAAATCCATTCCACGAACGGGCATTTTCAACTTCGTTAAAGGAATAGGTTCCTTCCAGTGAAGGAGTAGCCGACTGCAATTCATCGAGTTTCGACTGGATGCTTCGGTCGCCGACAAACAGGTACTTCACACCGGCATGGCGGAGAATATATTTTTGTTCGTCGAGGCTGAGCGTTGGATAAACCGGGACATGGACGATTCCAGCCTGCGCTGCTCCCATATCGAGCACGTTCCACTCCGGTCGGTTACCGGAAATCGTAGCAACCTTATCGCCTTTCTCCAACCCCAGGTTAAGCAGTGCACAGGCAACAGCATCCGAGCGACGCACGTAGTCGGCGGCCGACCAGGGCTGCCATTTTCCATTCTCTTTCCGGGCGAAAGCCACTTCCTTCCGGCTGTACTCTCCCCGGTAAAGATCGAGGATATCAAAAAGTCTTGTTAAGTCTTGCATGGTTTTCAAATTTCAACCCCAAAAATAGTTTTTATCAGGCATATATCCTTTCAGGAATATAAAACGAAAAAGTGAGAGGTATTGAGCGTCAAAAGAATGCCAAAACATTTTCATTAACAACTATTCGCACTGGCAAACTATCAGCTACTTGCTTTTTAATCAGACAAAATACAACCGACTAATTCCGCAACGTCGCTTTCAACCGAAGCGGGTTGGTCAACAATTCCAGCGCATCAGTAATGTGCCGGCAAACTACATCCGCGCTCAGCAGTGTCTTTACCGCAGCTCCTTCGGCCTGCAGCAAAACAATCCCCAATTCGGCACTCGTCAGCATCAGCGCATCGTTCAGGCCATTCCCTATGGCCACCACATTTTCTTTTCCCAAGCTCGTCACAAATTGCTCCTTCTGCTTATCCTGCTCTTCGGGTTTAATAACTGAAACCTGGCAATTGATACCAGCCAGTTCCTTCTCAACAGTTCCGAACGTATCGGCTGTCAGCACGTAAATTTCGAGTTGGTCACTCAATAGCTTCAACAACGGTTCGAGGCCCGCCATCAGTTTTCCATCAATCGCCAGGGTGCCATTGTAATCGAGCACCAAATATTTTACCCGCATTTTCCGGTTTCCGGGAATATCAATCGTTATCATAAAAATTTATTTTCATCCAATAAGTATCCTCATCGCGTCATAACAAAGTAGCCCAAAATAACTCCAATGAGAAAGAAGAAAGCCAGGGCAGCCAATGCTGCTCGGAAAGCCAGTTTTCGGGGATAATCTTTTTCGGCAAAGTGCTTCACCAACTCACTGTACGTGATCAGATACGCTATAATGCCGGCGATTACTCCGAAGGACACGCCAAACAGCAGAAAAAATCTGATGAACTGATTCCACATTTTCCAGAGTTTAAGAAGAAATCATCACTCAGGGAGGGGTAGCAACTTCAGAAATAACAAATCTCACAGCTGTTTCGTTCTGACAAAAGCGTATTAAACTTAACGTAAAATTACCGCTAAAAAGAGCAATCCAACCGAAAAGTATCCGCAAATTGCGTCTAGGATAAACTTCTTCTACCACAGATGCGTTTTAATGCGGATTATCTGGATAACGATTCGGGTAGAATGAAGCAACCAGGACGTTAACATTCAAATCATCGTTTTATAGATTCCGGGTAACCGGATTTTACACAAGAGATTGTAAATCGTGACGATACGCGACAAAAAAGCAATATACAGCAGGCTGTCAATCCTCCTGCTCCTATTATTCCTCACCGGAACTATTCAGGCGCAAACCACCGTTGTGAGCGGAACCATTACCGATGCCGGCACCAACGAACCGGTACCGTACGCCAACATCGTGTTTAAAGGCACCACCATAGGCGCCATCTCGGACACCACCGGGCATTACCGGCTTTCGTCCAAACTTTCCCTTTCGGTGATACAGGTATCGGCTGTGGGCTACAAAATGCAGGAGATCAACCTTAAGCCGGGCAGCCAGGTCGTCAACATTCAGCTGGTGAGCGAAACCTACAACATCGATCAGGTAGACGTCAAACCTCCGGAAAACCCAGCACATCCATTGTTGCGAAAAATTATCACCCGGAAGGATATTAACGACCCGAAGAAATTTCCCGATTACCAGTGCAAGGTGTACACCAAGATGGAAATCGACCTGAAGAATGTGAAGAAGCCAAAGAAAGACTCCAAGCTTTGGGATCAGTTTGCCTTTGTATTCGCCCACATCGACACCCTGAAATCGGATGGCAAAACGTACCTGCCGGTGTTTATGACCGAGACCTTTTCGGACTATTATCACCAGCGTGATAACGCCGACCACGAACGAGTGATTGCTACCAAGGCTTCGGGAATGACGACCAGCATGATTACCGAATTCACCGGCAAGATGTACCAGGACTTCGACATTTATGCCAACTACCTGCATGTGTCTGACATCGGGTTGGTATCGCCTCTCAATAATCACGGCTTGCTGTTTTACGAGTATTACCTGCTCGACAGTACCGAGGTACAGGGGCACAAAGTGTATGAAGTATCGTTCAAGCCCAAGCAGATTCAGAGTCCGACCTTTACGGGAAAATTCTGGGTAGCCGATTCGACCTATGCCATTACCAAAGTGGCCTGGAAACTATCGAAAAAAGCGAACATCAACTTCGTGAACACGCTGGATATTGATAAGGATTTCCGCTACAGCGACGGCCGGTGGCTTCCCCGGAAGGATATGATTTTTGCCGATATCAACCTGCAGAAGAATAAGGAGGCCAAAATGATTGGCATCATGGGGCGCAAAACCACTCTGTACGATTCGTTGCAGTTTACCCCACCGCCGCAGGATTTGAAAAAAATGAAACGGGAAATCAGCGTGGCCAGCGATGCACTGGAGAAAGATTCGACTTTCTGGACTGATAACCGCCCCGAGAAACTCAGCAAAAGCGAATCGCAAATCTATTCGATGGTTGACTCCATTAAAAATGTGCCGCTGTTTAAAACCGTTGCCGACTACATTCACATGTTTTACTACGGGTACAAAGATTTGGGTACCGTGGAACTCGGCCCGTACTATTATATGTACAGCTACAACCAGGTGGAAGGCCAGCGCTTCCGGTTAGGGGGACGAACCACCATCGATTTCAGCAAGAACTGGCGTTTCAACGGTTTCGGAGCTTACGGTCTGAAAGATAAAGATTTTAAATACGGCGGCGGCGCTGAATATTTCTTCAAAAAAGATCCAGAGCTTTCGCTGAATGCCCAGTATGAGCACGACTACCAGTTGTTGGGAAAAAGCAGCAACGCGTTTATGGAGGACAACATCATGACCTCGCTGTTGAGCAAAACGCCTACCACGCAGCTAAACATGATGAACCAATTCAATTTCAGGGTAACCAAAGAGTGGCTTGGCGGCTGGAAAAACCAGCTGCAATACAGCTACAACAAGATGTACACGGGGCCGTATGTTCCGTTTATTGCTCCGAACGGAAACACCATTGACCATATCGAATACGGAGAGCTTACGCTGAAAACGCGATATGCGCCGGGCCAGCATTACATGCAGGATGATTTTGAGAAGATTTATCTCGATACGAAAAATCCGATTTTCAACCTGAATCTGACCGTTGGCCGGAAAGAATTAGGCGGCAATTACAACTATTACAAAGCTTATTTCGATATGTACGATAAGCTTCCCATCAGTCCGTTCGGGTACACCACTTACCTTCTGCGTGCCGGGAAAACATGGGGAACCGTACCTTTCCCTTTGCTGAAAATTCATGAAGGAAACGAAACGTACGCGTACGACATTTATGCCTACAACCTTATGAACTACCAGGAGTTTGCCAGCGACCAGTGGGCCAGTTTGTCGCTGGAGCAGCATTTTAACGGATTCTTCCTGAATAAAATTCCGCTGATGCGGAAGTTAAAGTGGCGTACAGTAGCCGGATTAAAAATGCTGGAAGGTCGTCTCAACAGTGACACCCAAAACGAAATGCAGCTACTCCCCGGCATGACCGGTCTGGGTAAAAAACCGTACATGGAAACATCTGTCGGGATTGAGAATATCTTAAAACTCCTGCGCGTGGATGCCGTTTGGCGGTTGAATTACCACAACCCGGATGTGACGAACCTGGGGATATTCTTCTCGCTGCAGTTCTCGTTGTAGAAGGATGGTTTCAGATTCTGTGGTTGGCATAACACATCCCGTCAGGGATACATATTCATCACCTCCAGTGAAACCGGAGGATGGACTCACCCATAAGAAAAACAACTCCGCCAGGAGTTGAATATCTGAGCACATAAATTTCAACGGGTGTCAAATGAAAGCCATTGACTAATCTCTAAAAAATAAAATATTCAACCCAATCCGGGGTTGATTGAAAGAGTGGATCTCCCTACCCCCAATTTGTTGGGGGAGTGAAGAATATCTATCCGGCGTTGCCGGAAAAAGAATATCCTAAGATCTTTCCTCGCTGGTTTCAGTTTAGCGTAATGATTGAAGGATGTCATCCCTCGGAGGGATGACATCCTTTTGTCCCTTTTCAATCCCCGCAATCAACGGAATTCATTCCTCATTCTGTCCCGGTTGCTTCTTCGGTGGTCTCTTCTTCTTTCGTTCTTCGGCCGTTTAATGCTGCGTAAGTTTTACGCAGTTCGTTCATCTTTCCAAACAAAGTGACAACGGCTTCGGCCGGCGCATAATTCACCTGCAGCTCCATAGCCGTGCAAAAATGGTTGTAGCGCTGGATGGCTGCTCGCTTAAAACTGCTGGCCGAAGGTTCTTCACTGGCTTCCTCGCTGTTGCGGGCCTGGTAGAGGGTGTTGAACTCAACATTTGCCGTTTCCAGGCCGGTCAGCATGTCCGCTATGCCAATGGTAGCTGCATCGACTTTGAGGCCTTCATTATCCTTGTATTTCTGCAGCATTTCCGAAAATATCCCCGTTTCGGTGTTCATCGCCCGTTTTTCCACGTTCCAGTAAGGCTTAAAGAATTGCTTCAGATTTTCGGCAGCCGCCTTCTTCACCGCGTCCCTTCCCTTCAGGTCGGTAGTGATATTCCGTTTGATTTCGGCGAACCGGTCGTCACGGTCAGTGTCCAGCTCTGCCAGCGAACGGCTTTTCTGGTTTTGACCCGACTTGTTCATTTGTGCGCCCATCGCCTGGTTATCGCTCTCGAGTTGGGCCAGTACGGCTGCCGGGATGCCACCCAATAGTTCGACAACGGGCCTGGCGTAATCGATGGTTGATTTGTTGAGCGAAAAGAGGTCGTTAATCCTCATGCCGCTAACATGCAACGTTACAAATTCGTGTACTTCCATAAATTTGCGTTTAGATTAGTAATTGATTATAGATGGTTTGAAATAGTTGATATTTCATTCGCTCGAAAATGGCATTTCTTCCGGTGGCAGATGGTTCGCGATACGAACAGGGACGCTTCTGCAGACGGCAGATAGGCGCCGACACGATGCGGGGAGCTTCTGCGAACGGAAGATTGTTCCCGACAACCGGCGAGAGGTTTCTGCGAGCTGCCGATGGTCTTTTCTCCGATGCGGGAATGAGCTGCGAACCGCAGATGGCTGCCGATGCGAATCGGGAAGCTTCTGCGAGTGGCAGATGGGCCCCGACGCAGTGCCGGAAACAAAATCAGATTACTGAATGCCCTGTAATGGCTGACTTTTTAGCGATTTTTATTCTGAAAGGGCCGATTCAGCGTGGATCAGCTTTTCCAAAGTTTTGAACTTTGGAAAAGTTGTCTGTAAATGAACGCTGGTACGGTTCATCTCTCCCACATCTCTTCACAAATGGTCATCCGGCTAAAAAATCTGTCCGTCTGAAAACCGTATACTGAATATAATTTGAAAATTTTTATTCACCCGATTTTTTTGATGAACGCACCCGATTTTTTGATGAATGCACGGATCTGGTATGTGAACGGCCGATTTTGTGTAACGAAGGAAAAACAATGAAACAAAAAACGGGCTATCAGAAATGAACAGCCCGCTGAAACACTGACAAACAATTAAATGAAAATTTGTATCCTATTGACAGACATCCTCAAGTCTCTATTTGATTTATTGTTTGACAACTTCAAACGGAGTATCAGGATGTTGTTGCAAGACCCCATTATACCAAACTTTTGTATTCACGAAATAACCGGGACCCCTTTTCCATTCTGTCTTAATGGTATCAGTGACCTCGTCGTTTAGTTGCAAATAAGCAACGGATATCCCCGTTTTAATACTATCATTTTCACTGATTATTCCTTTTGTATCATCATCCGATGTATAAACAATTAAATGATATGGGGTAAGTGACTTGTATATAGCAAGTCGTCTCGGATCATTCATTTCCGGATCATATACTTCAATTTTTTTACCATCTTCTACAAAATAAAGCTTCATTTTTTCAAAAGGATAATACCCAGGAGTAGATGCATTCAACAAATCATCGTTGTTTGCATCAAGCAGACTAAACTCGACGACTGCCTCGAGCACAACACCATGATTATTGGATTCATCATTTTTGTTACACCCAATCAAGAAGACGGCAAAAAACAAAAAGAAACTGACATTTTTTTTCATAAGAGGAAAGGTTAGAGATTAATATTCTAAAAAGTCTGGTTAGAAATAATTACTGTCCTATAAAGTTAAAACTACACAATAAATATCTACCCCCCCTCATTTTCAGCTTTTTTTTGATGAACGTACGGATCTGGTATGTGAACGGTCGATTCTGTGTGGTGAATGGAAATTATTATGAAATATAAAAACGGGCCATCCGAAGTGGACAGCCCGCTGACAATATATTCACAAGGTGATTATTCCCATTCGATGGTGGCCGGCGGTTTGGAACTGATGTCGTAAACCACGCGGTTAATGCCACGCACTTTGTTAATGATGTCGTTGGAAACTTTGGCGAGAAAATCGTACGGAAGGTGCACCCAGTCGGCCGTCATACCATCAGTAGAAGCTACCGCACGGAGAGCCACCACATTTTCGTACGTCCGTTCATCGCCCATCACACCAACCGATTGCACCGGCAGCAGCATCACGCCAGCCTGCCATACGTCGTCGTACAGTCCCCACTCTTTCATGGTATTGATGAAAATGGCATCGGCTTCCTGCAGGATACGCACTTTCTCAGGAGTAATATCGCTGAGGATTCGAATACCCAATCCCGGTCCCGGGAACGGATGACGTCCCAGCAACGAAGCTTTGATATCGAGCGCCTTTCCTACGCGTCGTACTTCGTCTTTGAAAAGCAACTTCAGCGGCTCGACCACTTTCAGGTGCATCTTCTCGGGTAGTCCGCCCACATTATGGTGTGATTTGATGGTTGCCGAAGGTCCGTTCACGGAAACCGACTCAATAACGTCGGGGTAAATGGTACCCTGAGCCAGCCACTTCACATCCTGTATCTTGTGTGCTTCCACGTCGAACACTTCGATGAAATCGCGGCCAATGATTTTGCGCTTCTGCTCCGGATCGGTTACGCCCTTCAGATCGTTCCAGAACTTTTCCTTCGCATCCACACCAATCACATTCAGGCCCATATCCTTGTAGGATTCCAGCACATCTTCAAATTCATTTTTCCGCAACAACCCGTTGTCCACGAAAATGCAGGTGAGATTCTTCCCGATGGCTTTGTTCAAAAGCACACCGGCCACACTCGAATCGACACCACCGGATAATCCCAGCACCACTTTGTCATTGCCGAGCTGGTCGCGCAACTCCTTCACGGTCGTTTCGATGAACGATGCAGGTGTCCAGTCCTGTTTGCAACCGCAGATATCGACCACATAGTTCTTTAGCAATTCGCGGCCTTCGGTGGTATGATAGACTTCCGGATGGAACTGAATCGCGTACGTGGTTTCGCCTTCGATTTTGTAAGCGGCATTCTCCACATCCGAAGTAGAAGCAATCACCTGATAGTTTTCCGGCATCCGAACAATGGTATCGCCATGCGACATCCAAACCTGCGTATCGAGGTTAATGCCTTTGAACAGTTCGTTGCTCTGGTCGATGTATTTCAGGTTGGCCCGGCCATACTCACGACTGTCCGAAGGAGCGACTTCGCCACCAAAGAAATGCGCCATGTACTGTGCGCCGTAGCAAACGCCGAGAAGCGGCATCTTTCCTTTTATCTCGTCCAAATCGATGCGCGGTGCCTGCTCATCGCGAACAGAGAACGGGCTTCCCGAAAGGATGACACCTTTCACTGACTCATCGATTTCCGGAAAATGGTTAAAGGGATGAATTTCACAATAGACGTTCAGTTCGCGAACACGCCGCCCGATCAGCTGAGTGTACTGGGAACCAAAGTCGAGAATCAGAATTTTCTCCTGCATGGTGTGGAATTAAGAGGGTTGTGAATTTTGCCGCAAAGATATGGATATTTTACTGATGCTGAAAAAGAGGGGGTGCACCCGAAAAAATCTTTGCAATTTCTTCACACGGTCTGCCATTTTGAAATTACTTCAGCCTGAATACCGGCCATTTTCACATCTTCACGAAAGTGTATAAAAAGAAAAAAGGCCTTCCGGCGACAACCGAAAGACCTTTCCTAAAAATCTATGTAAAATAACTCAATTAAAAAGCAGCTCCTACAGCAGCACCAATCGTCACTGCAATAATGACCAACACATACAGGCCAATAATTACGATGGTCATGATACCGAGAAATTTGAAGGTTCGTCGAAGATTCGCAAACGCCTGCGTCAGAATTTCGTCATCGTTTCCGAGCAACGCTTTGCGGGTTTCCGTCGAAAACTTGTACAGGAACCAGCTGGGAATAAAATAAATTCCTCCCATGATTACGTACACGATCGAAAGCGCCATAAAAGGCATGTGCGGCATCGGTGCCGTTCCTCCTCCCATCTCCCGGAAGATGGACATAAACGAACCCATAAACAATCCGGCTACGACAATCAAAGCCGTAACGACAAAGCCAATGATAGCCAGAAACTGTGCCCATTTTGCCGTCTGGCTAATCTGACGAAGAGCATCCTCAGACAAAGTAATGCCCTTGTTTTCTATCAATTCCATAGAAATAATTAATTGAGGTTAAACAATATTGATGTTTATAATTTTCGTATCCAGATATTCCGGTAGCTCACCGGGTTGCCATGATCCTGTAAAATCAGAGAACCATTTCCGTGTGCTTTGTATTGCGGAATGCCAATATATTCGGTCGGCCCAAGCAACTGAACATTGTTCTGCACCAACACGCCGTTTTGCAAAACGGTAAAACGTGCCGGCGTAAATAAGGTTCCATCCTCCTTAAAGCGCGGAGCCGTGTAAATGATATCATAAGTTTGCCACTCGCCCGGCTTTTTGCAAACGTTCACCAACGGCGCATATTGCTTGTAGATGGAACCTGCCTGTCCGTTGCGATAGGTGCGATTGTTATAATTATCGAGCACCTGAAGTTCATAGCGCTCCTGCAGAAAGATGCCCGAGTTCCCACGGCCCTGGCTTTTACCGACAACCTCCGCCGGTGTTCGCCATTCGATGTGCAACTGAACGTCACCAAATTTCTCTTTGGTCTGAATAACGCCGGTTCCACGAACCACCGTCACACAACCATCAGCCACGTTCCATTTCGGAGCGTTACCATCCTGTCCCACCCAATTGGCAGCCAAACTACCGGGCGTTCCGTCAAACAAAACAGTAGCGTCGGAAGGAGCATCGGAAGGTTGGTCGCCCGGAGTTACGACGGTTACTTCCGGGTCCCAGAATTCAGTCATTTCCGGTTTCATTTTCATCGGCTCCTGGGCCATTACCTGCGACACACAGAATATACCCACCGTCAGCGCTATCAGGTTAGTTGTTTTCATGAGTTGATTATTTAGTTTATTAACGAGTTTGCTCTCTCCGCCATACGGAAAGATGCATTTTGATTAGGTTCTTGCGCTTGAAATAGAATTTGTTTAACGTAAAAGTAAAAAAATATCGCGCAAATCGATTGCGAACTAGCTTTCTAAATAAGTGCCTCAACATGTATACTTTTTCGTCCCGGCATGTAATGAAATCCTTTTTCAGGATACTATTAAATAACCAAAAAATCAATCAACTATCAAACCCACAAACCTTTGAACATGCATACAGATCAATCTTCACCGTCCCACCCATCCGGTATTTGGAAACACGGGCTGAGTATTTTGCTCATGTCGGTAACATTTATTGCACTGGAGATTTTATGGACACGCATCTTCTCCGCCGAATTCTTTTACACGTTCGCTTTTCTTATTCTCTCGCTGGCCATCCTCGGCCTGGGACTCGGTGGTTTAAGCATTCGGTTTTTCCGGAAATTAAACAATCCTTCGCTTATCTGGCTTTATCTTACCCTTTCGGGAATACTCGCATTGATTGGCCCCGCACTGGTTTTGCGCCTCGATTTAAATTTCACCCACCTGTTTTCAAGTGGCTGGATGCTGCTCAAATTTATTCTGACCATCGTCATTCTCAGTTCTTCCTTTTTCTGGGGAGGAATGGCGTTAACGCTACTCTTCAAACTTGAAAACAAGAAAATATCAACGCTGTACATGGCCGATCTGATCGGTGCCGGTCTTGGAGTGGTTATCGCAGTTGTGTTAATGAACACCATCCAGACACAGCGAACGACACTGCTGATATGCCTTCCGGTTTTATTGGCCGCACTCATACAAGCTCCCAAATGGTGGCGAACCGTTCCGGCCGTACTCTCGCTGATTGTTCTCTTTCTCCTCCCGCAAGCAGAAACCTTGATTCACAAGGAACGAAAAGAGCGTTTCCCGGTCATTTTCTCGCATTGGGATGCTATGGCGAACATCAAAGTGGCAAAGGCCGGCGACGATTTTTACTACTGCATCATCGACAATGCAGCGCATGCTCCAACCTTTCAGTTCGATGGCGTTGTCGATAAGCCGGATTCTCTAAAACAAGTGTCGGGTTATCCGCTGAAATACCTGATTGGCAGAACCGACTCGTGCACATTCTTGTCGCTGGGTGCTGGCGGCGGCGCCGATGTATTAAATGCGCTGTACGAAGGTGCGACAGAAATTCACGCCGTCGAAGTAGTTCCTTACCTGAACTACATGATGACCGATGGTTTTCTGAAAGATTTTACAGGAAATATGTATCACAACAAACGGGTTAAAGTGGTCACTGAAGATGGGCGCGCGTATGTGAGACAATTCCGGAATAAGTTCGATATTATCTATTCCGGAAGCACCAATACCTTTGCCGCACTGGCTTCCGGTTCGTTTGCCCTGGCCGAGAATTACCTGTTCACCCGCGAAGCTTTCGAAGATTACTACCGCGCCATGAGCGACAGCGGCATCATGCTGCTCGACCATCAGTTTTACATTCCCCGTTTGGTGAACGACGCCATCGACGCGATGAAGAAGCTGAATGTTCCCAATCCGGCCAATCACCTGGCGGTTTACGATTTTCCCGGAAGGGGCAGAATGGTGATGCTGATGAGTAAACAACCGATGGAGAAAGCCACATGGGAAAATGCGCTGTATGATCTCTCGGCTGAGAATTATCCGCAGTTCCGGATTGTTTATCCGAGTCCCGATTCCATCAAAAACAATCTCATCAACCAAATTGTGGAAAACGGCTGGAGGTCCGCCCAGGAAAACAGCGCCACCGACCTGTCGCCATCAAGCGATAACCGTCCGTTTGCGGCGCAAATGGGCATGTGGAAGAATTTCCATGTCTCGGAATTGGAAACTGTCCAACCCTGGGAGTTCAAAGGATTTCCACTGGCGAAGCTACTCATTACCATCATTCTGTTGGTCATCGGCTTGCTCATTATCCCAATTAACCTGATTCCATTCCTGAAAAAGGGCGAAAAACTGAATGTACGCGGTTGGCTTTATTTTTTCCTTATCGGGATAGCGTTTATGACAGTCGAAGTGATTCTAATCCAGAAATACACACTGTTTATCGGCTCCAGCTCTTACGCCTTTATGACCATTCTTTTCTCGTTATTGCTGGCATCGGGAATCGGCAGTTTCTTCTCATCACGATTCGCGTCAACCACCCCATTTCTGGGGATTATTGTCTGGATTGTTTTAGACGTCCTTTTATTCGGATTCCTGACTGATAAACTGGTTCTTCTCCCGATTTCAGGTAGAATAATAGTCACAATGGTGTTAATACTGCCACTAGGGTTTTTCATGGGAATGCCTTTCCCGAAAGGGACATTGCGCGTGGGTTCGTTGGTCGACTGGGGCTTTGCGGTCAATGGCGCCGCATCAGTATTGGGTTCAACAGCCATCATGTTGGTAGCCTTTAATTACGGATACCGGGTGGCTTTGGTAACCGGTGCTTTTGCGTATTTTCTGGCGATGTTGCTGATGCGATCCGAACGGGCTTGGATAAAAGAGTAAATTCATTTTCCCCATAAGAAAAGCGGCCTCCCGTCACTGGAAGGCCGTTTTTATTTTTCTATTCGATTCAATGATTACAAGCCCATGTCGGCCATCACTTTATCGACTTTTTCATTCGCTTCGGCATCCAGTTGATCGAATTGCTCGCGCGACTCCAGTTTTCCTTTTACTTCAATGTAAAACTTAATTTTTGGCTCGGTACCGGAAGGACGAACCGAAACTTTCGAACCATCTTCGGTGAAGAACTGCAGTACGTTCGAGGTCTCTTTCTGGTCGATATCAGTTTCTGAACCATCCAGCATATTTTTCACCTTCAGGGTACTATAATCTTTCACAACAGCCACTTTGGAACCAGCCAGTTCTTTCGGCGGATTTTCACGGAAGTTGACCATCATCTGCTGGATTTCCTCAGCACCGGCTTTTCCTTTGCGCACTACATATTTCATGCGCTCTTTCGAGAAACCATACTCCAGGTAAATATCCTGCAACAGTTCGTAAAGCGATTTGCCGCTGTCTTTTGCCCAGGCAGCCACTTCGGCCATCAAGGCACACGACGAAACCGCATCTTTATCACGAACAAAGTCGGCCGGAAGGAAACCGAAACTTTCTTCTCCTCCACCTATGTATTTCTTCACTCCTTCGTTTTCACGAATGACGTCGGCAATGTATTTGAAACCGGTGTAGCAATCGTAATACTCCACATCGTTACGACGAGCGATTTCGGCCACCAGTTCGGACGTTACAATGGTTTTTACCACGAACTCATTCCCGACAAGGTCTCCCTTTTCTTTCCTTTTGGTGATGATGTAATAAAGGAAGAGCAAAACGGTTTGGTTACCGTTCACGATGAAAAACTCACCCTTATCGTTTTTCACGGCCACTCCAATGCGGTCGGCATCCGGGTCGGTAGCCATCACGATGTCAGCGTCCACTTCAGCCGCTTTCTCCATTGCCAGTTTCATGGCAGCCGGCTCTTCCGGATTAGGTGAAACCACCGTTGGGAAATCGCCGCTCACGACATCCTGCTCCGGAATATGGATTACGTTGGTAAAGCCCATGCGATTAAGTGCCATGGGCACCAGTTTCACACCGGTTCCGTGGATGGGTGTATAAACAATCTTCAAATCTTTCTGCCTTTCCACCGCATCAGGCGAAAGCGAAACAGTCACCACTTTGCTGAGGAATTTCTCATCGATGTCAGCACCCATGATGGTAATGTTCTCTTCGCTTCCGTCGAAACGAATGTCGTCGACTTTCACTTTCTCCACTTCCTTAATGATATTGACGTCATGCGGAGCAACAACCTGCGAACCATCGTTCCAGTACGCTTTGTAGCCGTTGTATTCTTTCGGGTTGTGCGAAGCGGTCAAAATAATTCCGCTCTGGCAACCCAGTTCACGAATAGCAAACGAAAGTTCCGGAGTCGGACGCAAATCTTCGAAGAGATAGACTTTGAAACCGTTCGCCGAGAAAATCTTTGCCGCTGTTTCAGCAAACAGGCGACTGTTATTGCGGCAATCGTGGCCAATCGCCACTTTAATTTGCTCCAAATCCGCGAAAGCGATTTTCAAATAATTACTCAATCCCTGAGTAGCAGCTCCCACCGTATAAATGTTCATTCGGTTCGAACCAGCCCCCATGACACCGCGTAATCCGCCGGTACCAAACTCAAGGTCTTTGTAAAAAGCATCGATTAACTCGGTGGTATCGTCATTTTCGAGCAAGCGCTTTATTTCCGCTTTGGTCTCTTCGTCGTAATTACCGGTCAGCCATTCATTTGCTTTGGCTTTGACCATCTCCAGAACGTCATTTTGCTTCATCCGGATATTATTTAAGTTTTGTTATACACTCCTTCAGGCTCTCCCGCCAATGGGGAATTGACAGGCCGAAGGTTGATTTTATTTTCGTTTTGTTCAGAACAGAATAATGAGGACGCGGTGCTTTGGTCGGGAATTCTTCCGAACCTACCGGGAAGACTTGACAATCGATTCCTCCGTGCAATTCGTGAATTGCCAACGTGAAATCGTACCAGCTAGCCACTCCTTCGTTGGAGAAATGATAAATGCCGCGTTTAAAATCAGCGGGATCATTCATCAACTTATCTGCTATCGCGATGACTGCTTTTGCCAGGTCGCGGGCGTATGTAGGCGTTCCAATCTGATCGAAAACCACATTCAGTTCGTCCCGCTCTTTGCCCAGTTTGATCATCGTTTTCACGAAATTGTTTCCAAACGATGAATACAACCACGAGGTCCGAATCACAATACCTTTGATTCCGGCCAGCAGCAGTTCCCCTTCACCTTCCATCTTTGTCCGACCGTAAACCGAAACCGGGTTCACCGGGTCATTCTCTACGTAAGGTCGGAAATTTTTTCCGTCGAAAACGTAATCGGTTGAAATATGAATGAAACGCGAACCTGACGCGTGACAGGCATACGCCAGATTTCGAACAGCATCGCGGTTAATGAGACCCGCTTTCTCCGGTTCGTCCTCTGCTTTATCAACAGCAGTGTAGGCCGCACAGTTTACCACCAGCCCCGGATTTTCTTTGGAAAAATATTCTGCTAAAGCATCCGGATTGGTAATATCCAGTTCATCTACATCAGTAAACAGAAACTGATGTTGCGGCGTTTCCTTATCCAACTCCTTGAACTCACTTCCCAACTGACCGGAGGCCCCTGTTATAAGAATCTTCATAACGATAATTACTTCTTTTCCGACAGAAAACCGTCACAGCGAAACGTTTTACAATCCGCTCTGCACAAATCTTTCGGAACGATTGGCTATTATATTTCAGATTTGATTTTCAGCAAAGATAAAATTCATTTCTGCATCGTGGAAACGCGGACTTTTTTTGTCTTTATCCGAAACGATAAACTCCTCAGGAGGGATTTTCCAGTCAATTTGGAGCTCCGGATCGTCCAGTGCAATTCCTCTTTCCGACTCGGGGTGATAAAGCTCGTTGCATTTATAGGCCAGCACCGCAGTTTCGCTCAACACCGAAAATCCGTGAGCAAATCCTTCCGGGATATACAACTGTTTTTTGTTTTCAGCGGAAAGCTCTACACCAAACCATTTTCCGAAAGTAGGCGACCCTTTCCGGATATCCACCGCCACATCGAAAACGGTTCCCTCGAGCACGCGAACCAGTTTCGCTTGTGCATGCGGCATCAACTGATAATGCAACCCACGAACCACGCCCCGTACCGAACGCGATTCATTATCCTGAACAAAAACCGTATCGATTCCCGCCTCTTTATACTTCTGCTCATTGTAACTTTCGTAGAAATAACCACGCTCGTCGCGGAAAATTCTCGGGTGAACAATCAGCACTCCCGGCAGATCAGTCTTTTCTATCTCCATATTCGTCTAAAAAGTTGCTTTCTTTTGATTAGCTAACTGTATTAAGTACTGACCATATTGATTTTTCTTCAATGGTTCAGCCAGCGCGAGCAATTGCTCCCGGCCAATCCAGCCTTTGTTATAGGCAATCTCTTCAAGGCAGGCCACTTTCAATCCCTGGCGGTGCTCGATGGTAGCAATGAAATTCGACGCCTCAATCAAACTCTCGTGGGTTCCGGTATCGAGCCAGGCCATGCCGCGCCCCAACAACTTGACGCGCAATTTACCCTCGTCGAGATAGAGACGGTTCAGATCGGTAATTTCCAACTCACCCCGCGCCGATGGTTTCAATGTTTTTGCTTTTTTCACCACATCATTCGGATAGAAATACAAGCCGGTTACCGCATAATTCGATTTGGGTTCTGCCGGTTTTTCCTCCAGACTGAGAACTTTGCCATTCTCGGCAAATTCCACCACGCCGTACCTTTCCGGATCGTTCACGTAATAACCAAAAACGACGGCTCCGGCCCGATATGCTGCAGCATCTTCCAGCATTTGACTAAAACCGTAACCGTGAAAAATATTGTCACCCAGAATCAGGCAAACATCATCGTTCCCGATAAATTCCTCACCAATTATAAAGGCCTGCGCCAGTCCATCGGGCGATGGCTGTTCGGCATACGAAATCTGCAAACCCAACTGACTACCGTCTTCCAACAGGTTCTGGAAATAATTTTTGTCGGACGGAGTAGTAATGATCAGCACCTCCCGGATGCCCGCCAGCATCAGCACCGATAACGGATAATACACCATCGGCTTGTCGTAGATGGGCAACAACTGTTTCGAAATACTTTTCGTAATTGGATACAGACGTGTGCCAGAACCGCCTGCGAGGATAATTCCCTTCATATACCTTCTAATTTTTGGTCAAAAAAAATTCGCCGGCTTTTTTCGGCGAGAACTAAATGCCGTCGTTTACTTCACAAACAATGGTTTCATCAGGCTAAAGGTACAAGTATTTGAAAAAGTTCACAGGAAGAGTATTCTGAAACATGTCATTTCAGTATAAATAATCAAAGCTTCAATTCTCCACGTTGAAGCATATTATCAAAATAAGCTACCGTTTTCTCCAATCCTTCCCTGAGCTGAACTTTTGGTTCCCAGCCATTCAGTTTCTCTTTCGCCAAAGAAATATCGGGTTGACGTTGCTCGGGATCATCCTGCGGGGTGGGAAGATGAACAATTTTGGAAGATGAGCCGGTAATATCCAAAACTTCGTTCGCCAGTTCCAGCATCGAAAACTCGTTGGGATTCCCAACATTCACCGGGCCCATGAAATCATCAGGTGTATTCATCATCCGAATCATTGCTTCAATCAGGTCGTCTACATACTGGAAACTCCTTGTTTGAAGTCCATCGCCGTAAACGGTTATATCTTTTCCTGTCAACGCCTGAACGACAAAATTGGAGACTACCCGCCCGTCGAGCGGATTCATATGCGGGCCATAAGTATTGAAAATACGGATGATTTTGATGCGAACATCATTTTGCAAGTTGTAGTTCATCATCAACGACTCGGCACAACGCTTTCCCTCGTCGTAACATGAGCGCGGTCCGATGGGATTGACATGCCCCCAGTAATCTTCTGTTTGCGGATGAATTTGTGGATCGCCATACACTTCGCTCGTGGAAGCCTGCAGAATTTTCGCTTTAATGCGTTTGGCCAAGCCACACATATTGATCGCCCCCATCACCGAAGTTTTGATGGTTTTAATGGGATTGACCTGGTAATGAATCGGCGAAGCCGGACAAGCCAGGTTGTAAATCTCATCCACCTCGATAAAATAAGGCATCGTCACATCGTGGCGAACCAGTTCGAAGTAAGGATTATCGAGCAAGGGAAGTACATTTCGTTTTGAGCCGGTGAAGTAGTTATCGAGACAAATCACCTCGTTGCCTTCATCGAGCAGCCTGCTGCACAAGTGCGAACCGAGAAATCCGGCTCCTCCGGTTACCAGAATTTTTTTCACAAAACCAACTGTTTTAGTAAACCATCGCGACTACCACCTTGTTGCATGCAATAAAGGGATTTACCCAAGGCAGTCGCGGAGTAGCAAAGTTACAAAATAAAGATACATTACGTAAAGCGACGCATGACCAGGACACGAAAGGAAGACTACCGCACGACAATCTCTTAAATATCTCTGCAAACCTCCGACTTTCAGCAAAAAAGAAACCCAAAGATTTGATTTGTTGGGTTTATGTTCTAATTTTGCGGCGCATTCAAAATAATGTCTAATTTATAAAAAGTTACAAGCTTAACATTACATGAGCGAAAACAAAGAAAATCTCGAACAAACAGAAGCAGTAAACCAAGCTGCTGAAGAAGCTAAAGCCGAGAAGGTGGAAGCAAAAAAAGTTACCTCGAAAGAGGCTGACGAAGATTTTGACTGGGATGCCTTTGAAGGTACTTCCCTGGAAGCCACTGGCGAGAAAAAAGATGAAATGACCGCTCTGTACAACGATACTCTTTCTGTATTGCAAGAAAAAGAAGTTGTTGACGGAAAAGTAATTTCACTGAACAAACGTGAAGTCGTTGTTGACATCGGCTACAAATCGGATGGTATCGTTTCACTGAACGAATTCCGCTACAACCCTGACCTGAAAGTGGGCGACACTGTAGAGGTATATGTTGAAAGCCTCGAAGATCAAAAAGGTCAGTTAGTCCTCTCTCACAAAAAAGCCCGCGCACTGCGCAGCTGGGATCGCGTAAATGCCGCATTGGAAAAAGACGAAGTAATCACCGGTTACATCAAGTGCCGCACCAAAGGTGGTATGATTGTCGACGTATTCGGTATCGAAGCCTTCCTTCCTGGTTCGCAAATCGACGTGAAGCCCATCCGTGACTACGACATTTATGTTGGAAAAACCATGGAATTCAAAGTGGTTAAAATCAACCAGGAATTCCGTAACGTGGTTGTTTCACACAAAGCACTTATCGAAGCTGAACTCGAGCAGCAGAAGAAAGAAATTATCTCGAAACTCGAAAAAGGTCAGGTTCTCGAAGGAACTGTCAAAAACATTACCTCTTACGGTGTATTCATCGACCTGGGTGGCGTAGACGGTTTGATTCACATTACCGACCTGAGTTGGGGCCGTGTTTCGCATCCGAGCGAAATCGTACAGCTCGATCAGAAAATCAACGTGGTTATTCTCGACTTCGATGATGACAAGAAACGTATTGCACTTGGTCTGAAACAGCTGACTCCACATCCGTGGGATAACCTGAGCGCCGAGCTGAAAGTGGGCGACATCGTAAAAGGTAAAGTAGTTGTTCTGGCTGATTACGGAGCATTTGTTGAAATCGCTGCCGGCGTTGAAGGTCTGATTCACGTATCAGAAATGAGCTGGTCACAGCACCTGCGTTCTGCTCAGGACTTCCTGAAAGTAGGTGACGAAGTAGAAGCCATGATTTTGACTCTTGACCGTGAAGATCGCAAAATGTCTCTCGGTATCAAGCAGCTGAAACCGGATCCATGGGAGAAAATCGACGAGAAATATTCCGTTGGTTCGAAACACACCGCACGCGTTCGCAACTTCACCAATTTCGGTGTATTTGTTGAAATCGAAGAAGGTGTTGACGGCCTGATCCATATCAGCGACCTGAGCTGGACCAAGAAAATCAAACATCCGTCAGAATTCACTTCTATCGGTGCTGACATCGAAGTAGTCGTTCTCGACATCGACAAAGACAATCGTCGTTTGAGCCTTGGTCACAAGCAACTGGAAGAAAACCCATGGGATGTATTCGAAACCATCTTTACGGTTGATTCTATCCACGAAGGTACCGTTATCGACATCTTCGATAAAGGAGCGGTAATTTCACTGCCTTACGGTGTTGAAGGTTTCGCTACTCCTCGTCACCTGGTTAAAGAAGACGGTTCGCAGGTGAAACTCGACGAAAAACTGGAATTCAAAGTAATCGAGTTCTCCAAATCAGCTAAGCGCATCATCCTGTCTCACTCACGTGTATACGAAGATGTGAAGAAAGCTGAAGACAATGCCAAGAAGAGAACTGCTACCAAGCAGACTCAAAAAGGTATGAAAACCGTTAAGGATAACCTGGAGAAAACCACTCTTGGTGATATCAGCGATTTGGCTGCTCTGAAATCCAAGATGGAGAAAGACGAAAAAAAAGACAATGAATAAGAAATTGTAATTCATCATAATTTCTTATCTTGCATCTATGAACTTTGGTACGCAGAATAAAGAAGGCTACGCCGTCATTCAGGTGCACAACGAAAGGCTCGATAGTCTTATCGCACCCGATTTGAAATCTGAACTGGTATTGGCAACGGAAAATGGACAAAAGAACATCGTCCTCGATATCAGTGAGTGTACATATTGTGACTCTTCGGGTCTGAGCGCCCTGTTAGTAGGCAATCGGCTTTGTGAGAATGTTTCGGGACAATTCGTCTTGTGCGGATTGACACCGATGGTTGACAAGCTGATAAAACTGGCAATGCTCGACACGGTTTTGACCATCACAACCGATGAAAAGGAAGCCAGTAAACTGCTCAATAAAGATGCATAAGTCTTTTCAGATATAAAGAAAAAGCCCGGTTTGAACAAGCCGGGCTTTCTTTTTATATTTGGTCAAAACCAATGTATGCTCCCATTTACGGTTACCATTCTCGGAAGCAGTTCGGCGCTGCCGACCTCCCAACGCTTCCCCACCTCCCAGGTTGTTTCCCTCAACAACCAGCCCTATTTGATCGACTGCGGCGAAGGCACTCAAATTCAGCTCCGGAAATACAAAGCCAGAATCGGAAAGCTTAACCACATTTTCATTTCACACCTTCATGGCGATCACATTTTCGGGTTACCCGGTTTACTTTCCACCATGTCGTTGCTCGGACGAAAAAACGACCTGCACATTTATGCGCATTCACCTTTACAGGAAATTCTTGACTGTCATACCGCTTTCTTCCGCAGCGAAATGGACTTTCGCGTTGTCTTTCATCCGCTCAATTTCAAACGCCCGCAGGTAATTTTCGAGAACAAAAAAATAAAAGTCGAATCGTTCCCGCTAAAACACCGGGTTCCCTGTTGCGGTTTCCGCTTTAGTGAACAACCGAAACTTCCGCATCTCCGGAAGGATAAGCTGGAGGAATTTGATATTCCGCTGAAAGAGCGCGTAAAGATTAAAGAAGGCAGCGATTTTGTGCTTCCTGATGACCGGGTGATTCCGAATGCCGAGCTGACCATACCGGCCGAAAAACCGCGTTCCTACGCCTTTTGCACCGACACCATTTATCACGAACCTGCCCTGAAATCCATCAGCGGAGTCGATTTGCTTTACCACGAAGCCACTTTTGCCAACGATCTGGAAGATTGGGCTCACAAAACGTATCATTCCACGGCCGGCGAAGCAGCTAAGATGGCCCAACAAGCCAACGCCAGTAAACTGATTCTGGGACACTTTTCCGCACGCTACAAAGACATTCAGCCACTCGTCGATGATGCAAGAAGCATTTTCCCTGAGAGCTATCCAGCCGAAGACGGAGCAACATTTGAAATACTCTGAGCATTTTCTTTCGTCAGAAATCTCTATTTTTAGAACCTTTAAAAATAACGATCTGTCGAACAAGTCATAATGTTTCGCTTTTTAGCGGCTTATTCTGACCTGTTGCAGAAAAATGATAATCAAATACAAACTTGCATGAAAAGAATTATTCTTTTGGCAGCTGTTTTGCTGGCCTCGGCCAATTTGTTCGCCCAGGATCGCGACAAAGGCAAAATGGTTGAAATCCCGCAAGGGAAAGGGTACTACTACCAAACCATCATGAAAGATGTAAACGCGGTAAACGACTCACTCGCTAAGAAACCGTCTTACTATCGTTTCCAGATGGACCAATCGGGAATGAAGCTTCCCAACAAAGTAGACCTTTACAAACGCTACTGGGCCAATCCGCCTATTTCGCAAGGGAACACCGGTACCTGCTGGGATTTCTCTACCCTTTCGTTTTACGAATCGGAAATTTACCGCATGACCGGCAAAAAAGTGAAGTTGTCGGAGATGTACATGGTTTATTGGGAATATGTTGCAAAAGCCCGCCGCTATGTCGAGAAACGGGGCAACTCTCTGTTCGACGAAGGTTCGGAAGGAAACGCCGATGCCCGTTTGGCCAAACAGTACGGTTTGATGCCTGAATCGGCTTACACCGGCCTGATTGACGGTCACAAATTTCATTCGCATGCCAAAATGTTTGCCGAAATGAAGAGTTACCTCGAATCGGTGAAAAAGAACAACGCCTGGAACGAAGACCAGGTACTGGCAACCATCAAAGATATCATGAACCACTACATGGGCGTTCCTCCAACGCATTTCATGGTCGATGGAAAAGATATGACCCCAATGGCATACATGAAGGACTACCTGAAATTCGATCCGAATGATTTCGTGGAAATTCTTTCGTACAAGCAAAAGCCTTACTGGCAGAAAGTAGAATATGAAGTACCGGACAACTGGTGGCACAACAAGGATTACTACAATGTTCCGCTCGATGTCTTCATGAAAATCATCCACGACGCGATTCGCGAAGGTTATACCATGAGTATTGGCGGTGATGTTTCTGAGGCAGGATTCTCGCGTGACACACAATGCGCGATCGTCCCCGATTTCGATATTCCGTCGGCATACATCAACGATGATGCCCGTGAATTCCGCTTTGCCAACGAAAGTACAACCGACGATCACGGTATGCACCTCGTGGGCTACCTCGCCAATTTCAATGGCAATGGCAAAGACTGGTACCTGATTAAAGATTCCAGCTCGGGCTCGCGTAACAACGACCCGAACGCACCGGAATTTGGCTACTACTTCTTCAGCCAGGATTATGTGAAGCTGAAAATGATGGGCTTCACCATCAACCGTGCTGCGGTAAAAGATATTCTGAAGAAATTCGACGAAAAGAAATAAAACAAGGAACGGGAGCTTTTTTAAGTTCCCGTTTTTCTTTTCCTGGAAAACAACTCCGCCTGGAACCTCCTTTGCTACCGGAAATCCCCAAACCAATCTGTAAGGGCCCGGATTTATTCAGATTATGGCTAAACAAATTTGCTTGGCGTTCAATTTAACTCCCAATAACCCTAAACGGGTTTGCTCACCATCCTCCTAAATAGAATGAAGCCGAAACAGGTTTGCTCAGCAATCTTCTATTAAGAAAAACCCCAAAACATATTCGTTCAGGGTTAATTCCCCACGAATAATCCTTAAACACGAATGCAAGGAAGAAAATCCGCTGTTTTATTCTCCAAAAAACTCTTTCCGGAAGTTGACCAGGTAAAGTCGTTCGGTTGGGCGTGTAAAAGCGGTATACATCCAACGCAGGTATTCACGGTCAATCATCTCCTCGGTCAGGTAGCCATGATCGACAAAAACAGCCTTCCACTGGCCACCCTGCGCTTTATGACAGGTCACTGCATAAGCAAACTTTACCTGCAGTGCATTAAAATACTCATTCTCGCGAATTTTTTCCCACCGTTGCCGTTTATTCCGAATATCGAGATAATCTTCTGAAACGGCTTCGAACAAGCGCTTATTTTCGGCCGATGTGAATGACGCACCATCGTGCATTAGCGTATCCAAAAAGATCTTACAATCGATCTCCACGTCTTTGTAATCGATAAACCGTAAGGTCACGTTCGCAAAGCGGAAACCGTACAACTCTTCATATTTCCGTATCCGGATTACCTCGGAAATGTCGCCGTTGGCAATAAAATCCAGTTCTTCAATTTCCTTTGGCCAGTAATAATTATTCTTCACCACCATTAACAAATCGCCGGTCGAGAGTTCTTCTTCGCGGTAGAGAACCGTTCGGCGAATGCCTTCATTAAACTTGTTAGCCCGCTTATTGGAGCGCGTAACAATCATGGTCTCTTCCATACCGTATTTACTGTAACAGGAAGAAATCTCCTCGATCAACTCTTCCCCGCTCAAGCGGATAATATCATCAAACTCTTCTGTTTCAATCGGCCAGTAGCCAAACGAAGCTTCCTCTTCCAACATCGTTCTGATTTGCGTAGCGTTGTGCAGGATGCCGGAATTAGCCTCCTGTCTCACCACATCGGAAAGTTCGCTCATCAGCACTTCGAGGTTGTAATATTCGAGCTCTTGTGGATAGAGCGCCGGACTGATATCCAGTCCAACAGGAGGCAACTGAGCTACGTCACCGACCAGGATTAGCCGGCAGTTTTTTCCGCTATAAACGTACTCAATCAAATCGTCGAGTAAATGCCCGGAACCAAAGATGGAACTCTCCTGCCCCAGGTTCGAAATCATGGATGCTTCGTCGACAATAAAAACGGTGTCTTTGTGCAGATTTCGATCCAGTGAAAACCGGCCGGTACCATCGGCTGTGGATTTTTGCCGATAAATTTTCTTGTGAATCGTTAATGCTGTTGTTTGAGCGTAATGCGACAGTACTTTGGCAGCCCTTCCGGTAGGGGCAAGCAAAACTGTCCGAATCTTCATTCCTGCTAAAACCTTCACCAAAGAACTCACTACTGAAGTCTTCCCGGTACCCGCGTATCCCTTCAACAGGAAAACCAAATCGGCGTGGGGTGAGGTGATGTAACCAGCAAGTAAGTCAATCATTTCTTTCTGACTTTCAGTTGGTTCAAAACCCAATACTTCGTATATTGAATTCTTAACGTGGTTTTTTAACATATCACAGAAATTAAGCGAGTTCCGCAGCCCAAGATTTATTTTTTTTTTTAAATTTGCAGGCAAACCAACAAATTCATTCAGAAAAAAAATGAAGAAAATATTACTACAAGTTGTTCTTATCATCGCAGCAGTCGTGCTGACATATGAGATATACGACACCGTTCGTAGGCCGATCGATTTTCAGAAAGAGAAAAAAGTACGCTACGATGCGGTCGTGAATAAACTGAAAGATATTCGTAAGGCAGAGCTGGCTTACAAAGATGTGAATGGGAAATTCACTGGTAGTTGGGATACACTGCTCACCTTTGTAAAGACTGACTCGTTACCGTTGGTACGTAAAATTGGTTCTGTGACTGACTCGATGATTGATGCCGGCTGGACAGAAGAGAAAGCATTGAGAGAAGGTAAGATCATCCGTGACACGATTAAAGTTGCTGTATTGGACTCGGTTTTCGGCAAGAATTATCCGATCAACAAATTGCCGATCATTCCTTACTCCGGTGGCAAGAAATTTTTCCTGGGTGCTACCCGCGTGAAAACTGGTTCGGGTGTTGACGTTGCTGTATTCGAAGCTCGTGCACACAACAATATCATTCTAAGTCAGTTGGAAGATGAGTACGGACAGGAAATTATTAATCTGAATGAGAAAAGCAGGGTTGACGGAAAATATCCCGGCTTGAAAGTTGGTTCACTTACCGAAGCAAATAACAATGCAGGAAACTGGGAATAATGTTTAGCTAATGCGAGATATTCGTTTTATTGACAAAACATTTGATAGTACCCAATCTTTACTATATCATTTATCCATCCAGATTAGTCTGGATGGATTTTCTTTTTGTATACTCGATGTTCCGAAGGGGAAATACGTCCTGCTGCGGAACCACCCCGTTTTCCTGAAAAGGCCTCGCCTGTTGCTCAACCGGCTGAGAGATGTAATTGAAGAAGAGGAGCTTTTCAACCTCGAATACAAAAGCGTCGACATTATCTACTCCACGCGGAAATCGACGCTGGTACCGGAAGCCATGTACTCAAGAGGAACAACCGAAAAGTTTTTCGCTTTCAACCATCCGTTGGAAAAGAATTTCACGATTGAGAAAACGCATCTCAACAAAGCTGAAGCCTGGTCGCTTTATGAAATTCCGGTCAACTTCCGCGAATTCCTTCTCGCCAAGTTTCCAAAAGCAACGCTGCGGCACCATATATACCCGATTGTTGAAAGTGCATTAAAACGCAACAAATCGCAAACAGAACGGGTGGAGGTACATTTAAATTTCTTCCGGCACGATTTTGATTTGATTGCCATCGAAGGCCCAAAACTCAAATTATACAACAACTTTACCTACCGGGACGAAAATGATGTGCTGTACTATGTGATGTACATCTTCGAGCAATTAAAACTCAATCCTGAAAAGGTAAATGTGATAATTTCAGGCTCTATTTCCCGGATGGCACCACACTATTATTTACTGAAAAAATACATCCGGAAGGTTTCGTTTGCCAAACTCGATACAACGTACCAATACAGCTACACCTTTAACGAAATACCCGAACACTACTACGCACCCCTGTTAAGTTTATATCGATGCGAATAATCGGCGGAGAATTCAAAGGAAGGCATTTCAGTCCGGGCAACAGCTTCAAAGCAAGACCCACTACTGACTTTGCCAGGGAAAATCTTTTCAATATTCTGATTCACCGGATAGATTTGGACGAAATATCCGTGCTCGACCTGTTCGGGGGAACCGGAAGCATTACGTTGGAATTTGTTTCGCGCGGATGTGAAAAGGTCACTTGTGTGGAAAAAAACTACCGCCACTGTTCCTTTATTCAGGAAACGATAAAAAAGCTGGGAGTTGAGAAAGCAGTTCACCTGATTAAAGGTGATGTTTTCCGATTTATCGAAAAAAGTGCAGGGAAATACGATTTGGTATTCGCCGATCCGCCGTATGACCTCCCCAATCTGGAAACCTTGCCAGAGCTTATCTTTCAACACAACTTGTTAAATCCGGGCGGCATTTTCATCCTCGAGCACGGAAAAACAAACAATTTTAGCTCACACCCCCGTTTTAGCGAATTGCGCAAATACGGAAGTGTTCATTTTTCCATCTTCTCACAAGAAAAAGATTAAGTATATTCACGAAAGCGTTTCCGGTTTCGTTTACTGAAAAATTGGTAAAAAAATTGGAGTATAGATTTGCAGTTAAAGAAACAAGCTATATATTTGCATCGCCTTTAAAAATAAGGCAGGGCGCAAGGCCCGGTTCTTTCATATTTTGTGAACGTTCTCCTGAAAAACACATGGTCTGGTAGTTCAGTTGGTTAGAATACATGCCTGTCACGCATGGGGTCGCGGGTTCGAGTCCCGTCCAGACCGCCAATAAAATATTAAGGAAAACGATTTTGGTCCGGTAGTTCAGTTGGTTAGAATACATGCCTGTCACGCATGGGGTCGCGGGTTCGAGTCCCGTCCGGACCGCCAATAAAATATTGAAGAACCATTTTGGTCTGGTAGTTCAGTTGGTTAGAATACATGCCTGTCACGCATGGGGTCGCGGGTTCGAGTCCCGTCCAGACCGCGAAAGCCTCGGAGTTATTCCGGGGCTTTTGTGTTTTAACAGGTCGATATATAAAATCAAAAATCTTTTGAGGGGAATAACGGAAAGCAGCTTACGCGAAGCATCAATCCTTTACGGAAATCAGATGTTCCTCGGTTAATGTCTTCTCCCCTTTCCAGCGATAGGCCATCAATTTTCCGGTCGTTGCCACGCAACTATCCACGCAGCATAAGTTCGACTGCGGAATAGCGCAACATCCGGAAAGGCAGTAGTGCCCGAAAAATACAGGTGGTTGGTCCTCAGAATAAGGTTCGAATCGCGGAACGATTTCCTGCGGAACCGAATAATCGGGCAACACAAACTTGTTTCCGAACGAAAGGCTTCGGAATGTTTTCCCGGAAGGTGATTCCCACCAGTTCATCCGGAAGGTTCTCCGCGTCATTCCCCTGGTGTCTTTCACAATCAAATCGGCCGGTGTGCGGTATTCCAGCCCTTTTAACAGGTGATATACCACTTCAGAAGCAGGATGTCCGTTCTCATGTATTTCGCGAAGAAAACGCTTCTTCAGTTTATCAGCAGGAAGGATTTCCTTCAGATAATCGATCTCTGCATCGTTCCAATAGGCGTGAGCCACTCGTATTTCACCCAAATCGAGAAAAAGCGGCAGCGTTCGTAACCACCGGAGATAATCTTTCCAAAGCTCTTTTTCGTTTTTAAACTGGCTCAAGGTCTTGCTGATTTGGTTCCGGTTACCTGAAATGTGTCTGCCGAGGTAGGTTCCTCCCGAATCTTTGATGTGATATAAAATGGCAGCGTACTCATGGTTTCCCAGAATAGCATACGCGGTTCCGGCTTCCACCATTCCCCTCACAATTTCCAGGGTTTCCCTAATTTGAGGCCCCCGGTTAATGAAGTCACCCACAAAAACAGCCATACGTTTCTTGTGCTGCCAAACTCCGTCTTTCAGCTCGTAATTGAGCTTTTTGAGCAATTTCTTCAGCAACTCGGCGTGGCCGTGTACATCACCAATAATATCGTAGAATGGAGTTGTTTCCTTCATGGGCAGTAAATTTAAAAATTATTGGTATCAGAAATAAAAAAGCAGCCCCGAAATACGAGGCTGCTCACATTTATTCTGTCATTTGATTTACTACCACCAAACGGTGTAGAAGACTATCAGAATGAGACTAATAATGATTGCCCCGATATTAAATCCTTTGGATGTTCTGAAATAATCTTTCTTCATGATCAAGCCATTCGGATCGTCAGCTTTTGATTCAAGCAAACTCACCAGAATCAGAATACCAGCCAAAATCAGGAAGACGATTCCCATCCGGTTCATAAATGGCAGATTCGGCATTAAAGCTTTGAATGCAAATCCCAACGGGATGGTCAGAATGGCGGTAACCAAAGCACCGTTGGCATGCGCTTTCTTCCAGAACATTCCCAGTCCGAAAATGGCCAACACGCCAGGCGTGATCATTCCGGTAAAATCCTGAATAAACTGAAACGCCTGGTCGAGCCCACCCAACAGCGGACGTGCGACGAAAACGGCAATCACCAGCGCCGTGAACGAAGTCAGACGACCAATGGTTACCAGGTGCGTTTGCGAAGCTTCGGGCCGGATATGTTTTTTGTAAATATCCATCGTGAAAATTGTTGAAGTAGAATTCAGCATCGAAGCCAGACTCGAAACAATCGCAGCTGCCAGTGCAGCGAAGGTCAATCCCTTCACCCCGGTGGGAATAAACGTATGTAACAACCACGGATACGCTTTATCGGAAGGATCGATAACTACATCAGTATTACGTGTGAGCACAAAAGCGGCAATACCCGGAAGAACCACGATAAGTGGTGTTAAAATCTTCAGGAAACCAGCGAAGATCATTCCTTTCTGAGCTTCATCGACACTCTTGGCTGCCAAACCACGCTGAATGATGTATTGGTTAAAACCGAAGTAAGCCAGGTTAGCCACCCATAATCCACCGACCAATACCGATATTCCGGGAAGGTCCTGAAATGCATCACGCGTACCACCGTTCGTTCCGTTGGGAACCAACAATTCGCCCTTGTGAATAATCATATTGAATTTCTCAGGCGCCTGCTTCATCAATTCAACAAAGCCATTGAGCGGTCCATTCACGCCAAATTTATCAGCCACAGCATCCAGCGCCAGCCAGGTAGTAATTAAACCACCAGCAACCAGAAAAACGACCTGGATCACATCGGTCCAGGCAACGGCTTTCAATCCACCATATATTGAATAAAGAGCAGCAAAGAGCGCCAACGCAATAATACCGTAAATCAACGGCACTCCCATAATGGTTTCCAAAGCCAACGCTCCAAGATACATCACGGAAGTAAGGTTAACGAACACATACACCAGCAACCAGAAAATGGCCAACGCCAGTCGCACGCGTCCGTCGTAACGAACTTCGAGGAACTGCGGCATGGTGTAAATTCCCTTGTCGAGGAAGATAGGCAGGAAGTATTTACCGACGATGATCAGCGTAGCGGCGCCCATCCACTCGTAGGAGGCAATTCCCAGCCCGATGGCAAAACCGGAACCGGACATACCGATGAATTGCTCAGCCGAAATATTGGCCGCAATCACCGATGCACCAATGGCCCACCAGGGTAATCCTTTACTCGCCAGGAAGTAGTCCTCAGCATTCTTTTTATGGCCTTTCTTTTCTCTCGAAACCCACAACCCTACACCTAAAATAACGACAGCATAGAGTATGAAAGCCATATAATCCCAAAATGTAAACATATGAATTGGATTTAGTATCGATTTATGATTTCTTATCTCTGTTTATAGTGAACGGTTGAAAGCGACCGTAAACGCTCTGCACTCGTTTCTGCCGTGATATCGCGCTGCGGAGTAGCCAGCATCTCATAGCCTACCATAAACTTCTTCACGGTAGCAGAACGTAACAACGGCGGGTAAAAATGCATATGGAAATGCCATTCCGGATGCGGTTCATCATCGGTTGGACTTTGATGAATACCGGCCGAATAAGGAAACGAAACCTCAAACAGGTTATCGTACATCACCGTCAAGCGTTTGTATATATCGGCCAGAGCCAGTTTCTCTTCACCGGTAAACTGTCCCAGATGTTGAATAGCCCGTCTGCTGATAATCATACTTTCGAACGGCCACACGGCCCAATAGGGTACCAACGCAACGAAATGTTCATTCTCAACCAGAATGCGCTCTTTCTTCTCCAGTTCACTTTTCAGGTAATCGCCCAGCAGTGTTCTCCGGTGATTATTGTAATACTGAAGCTGCGCCATCTGTTCTTTAGCGGGTTCATTCGGAATGGAACTTGACGACCAGATTTGTCCATGCGGATGCGGATTGGAACATCCCATCACACTTCCCTTGTTCTCAAAAATCTGCACATAGTTGACAAAATCCTTTGCCCCCAGTTCTTTATATTCATTTTGCCAAACATCGACCACTTTGGCAATTTCTTCTACCTCCATCTCGGGAATCGTCAAATCGTGCCGCGGACTGAAACAGATTACTTTGCAGACTCCACGCTCACTTTCGGCCCGGAAGAGTTCTCCCTCTTCCACGAGTCCTTCCGACGTATCTTCCAGCAGTGCACTGAAATCGTTTCGGAATACATAAGTGGATTGATAATCCGGATTTTTTTCACCGCCGGCACGCTCGTTACCCGCACACAAATAACAGGTTGGATCATATGGCGGGCGGGTCTCTTCCTGAATCTTCTCAACCTGTCCCTGCCATGGCCTTTTCGCTCGATGCGGTGAAACCAAAACCCACTCACCGGTCAGCGCATTATATCGCCGGTGCGGGTGATCGGTCAAATTAAAATCAGACATAATTTGGTCTTTTACGATTAGCAAACCTTGTGACTTCCCTCTCCAACTTCGGCTACGTAGAATTCCGGCTTCAGCCCGGTGCGAGCTTCATAATTCCGGCCCACCTGTTCGATGAACATATCAACTGCTTCATCTTTCACCAGCGAAACGGTGCTGCCACCAAATCCGCCGCCAGTCATACGGGAACCAATCACACCATCAATTTTCCGGGCTTCTTCCACCATAGTATCCAACTCATTTCCGGTTACTTCATAGTCATCCCGGAGTGAATCATGCGAGCCGTTCATCAACTGTCCGAACTTTTCCAGCTCTCCGGCTTTAAGTGCATCCACTGCATCGCGGGTACGCTTGATTTCGGAAACTACGTGGCGGGCACGTTTACGAACCGTTTTGTCTTCGATTTTATCCTGAAGTCCGAGAAAATCTTCCCAGGACAATTCTCCGAGTTGTTTAATGGATTTGAAAGGTTGAATCGCTTCTACGGCAGCCTTGCATTCTGCCACGCGCTGGTTGTACATACCTGAATCGAGCTTGTGCGGGCTATTGGTGTTGCCGATGACAATCTTTACTCCATCCAGTTTAACCGGAACCTGCTCGTAGTCCAGCGTATCGCAATTCAGAAAAAGAGCATGATCTTTATGAGCCATTCCGGAAGCAAACTGATCCATAATTCCACAATGAACACCGGCAAACTCGTGCTCGGCCATCTGTCCCATTTTCACCAGCTCAACCCGCTCCTCAGCGTATCCGTATATATCATTAATCGCCACTCCGGTTACCATTTCCAGGGCCGCAGACGACGAAAGTCCGGCACCATTAGGCACATTTCCCCAAAAAAGAAGGTCAGCTCCGATATCAGGAGTTTTTCCCTTTTTCACAAACTGGGCAATCACGCCCAACGGATAATTGAACCACTCGTTTCCAACTGGTTCAGTTAATTGATCAAAAGTGATATCGGCTTCATTCTCCACGTTCAGTGAAGCAAAGTGGAAACTTTTTTTGTCGTTTTTCCTGATAAGGCAATAAGTACCAAACGTAAGTGCACAGGGAAACACAAATCCGCCGTTGTAATCGGTATGCTCTCCAATCAGATTGACACGCCCCGGCGAGAAATACACAGATACTTCACCTTCACCGTATTTATTGACAAACTGCTGCTTTAATTCTTCAATATTCATTCGAGTTCGATTTCTTTAATTCATACTGGTAGGTACTGGTTGGTAAAAATATCCAATATTCCTCAATTGGCAAAATGTTTTCACCTGAGATTCCCTTCTGAAATATTTTACAAAGAATTCCGCCGAATGAGAGCCGACGGATTGCGTAATTTTCCTGATGTCTTTCGTTCAACGAGTTCAGCCAACGTTTCTCCCATCAGTTTAAAATCAGTGGAGATGGTAGTAATTCCTCCGGCTACGACTTCTTTCAAAACCGTATCGTTAAATGAAACCAGTCCTAAATCTTTACCCAGCGTTAGATTTTCCTCTGCAGCTTTTTTCACCATTCTTACCAGGTTCCGGTCCGACATGACGAAGTAAGCTTCACCTTTTTTCACTTTCCGGCTGCTGAGCGAGTAAATGACCTCGTGCTCAATCCCATTTTCTTCACAGAAACGTTTGAAGCCCTCGACTCGTCCTTCCGGCTCTTTTCCTCCCGGGAAATGCATCACCAGCTTGTCGTACTTCTCCAGCAAGTCTCTTCCGTCAGTCAGCGCATCGATAACATCCTGCTCAAAATCCTGGAAAATGACCGGATAGTCTTCTAAATCGGCTTTTTCACGGTCGAGAATATAAACCTTATCGTTCGGGAGATGACGGATCACCTGGCTGGTATTGTCGAAAGTAGCAGGCATAATTACATAGGCGCTGTATTTTCCAACGGCTTCGGTAACCAACTTTTCAAACAAATTGAAATTGAAGTGATGAAAATAAATATCGACACTGGTCTTGTTATCCAACTGGCCGGTAAACGCGTTGTACAAATCTTCCTTAAAGACATTCAACTCATCGAACAGAACAAATATCCGTTTCTCATAATCAAGCACAGTGCTATCGATGTAGTACCCTTTTCCGGGCACGGAAGAAACCACTCCCCTCGCTTTCAACTCATTCAATGCCACCATCACGGTATCACGCGATAAGTCGAATGACTGACAAATCTCATTCAGTGATGGAATCTTGTCGCCTTTTTTCAGGTTCCCTTGCTCAATCGCTTTGTAAACCGAACTGATGATTTGTCTGTATTTGGGAATTCCAGCCGTTTCGTCAATCTGAAATATGTAGTTCAATTTCACTTGATTCATGGAGTAAACTGATAAATTTATAAATTACAAAGTTGAAAAAAATCAGCAAAAATACTACCAGTCCCTACTGGTATGTTTATTTTTATATAGAATTTCAAAAAATCCGGAATATCTATGGAATTAAAAAGAGAAGTATTTGGAACAACAGCCAAAGGAGAAAAAGTCTTTCTATACAAGTTAAGGAATGATAATGGCGTCATCGTTAAAATCACCAATTACGGTGGCATTATTACCTCAATTGAAACGCCCGACAAAACCGGCAAAACCGATAACATAGCGCTGGGCTTTTCGGAGTTGGAAGATTACGTCAGCAAGGAATACCTGGCCGGATGTCCGTATTTTGGTTGCATCGCCGGCCGTTACGCCAACCGCATCGCCAACGGAAAATTCACCCTTGACGGGCAGGAGTACAAACTAGCGGTCAACAACGGCCCGAATCACCTGCATGGCGGATTGACCGGCTTCGACAAAGTAGTGTGGGCTCCCCACAAAATCGAAAAACCGGACCTCATCGGCGTTGAATTGAAATACCGAAGCATCCACATGGAAGAAGGTTATCCGGGCAACCTGGATGTGACCGTTACCTATACGCTCAACCACAAAAACGAGCTCAGCATCGAGTACAAAGCTGAAACCGACCACACAACGGTCGTGAACCTCACCAACCACACCTACTTCAACCTAACGGGAAACAGGGAAAACATTCTGCAGCACAATCTGAAACTTTACGCGGACCGGTATACCGAAACTGATGCAACGCTTATTCCTACCGGGAAAATTAACGAAGTAGCAGGAACACCATTCGACTTTACCGAAGAGCATGAATTGGGAGCGAAAATCAACGAACTGAAAGACGGATACGATTTGAATTTTGTTTTGGGTGATGATATAGACAAGTTGAAAAAGGCAGCGGTCCTTTCAGAAGATTCATCAGGCCGAACAATTGAAGTTCTGACCACCGAGCCGGGAATTCAGTTGTACACGGGGTACTACATTCCGGAAATGACAGGGAGTAACGGCAAACAATTGGGGCGTTACGCCGGTGTCGCGCTCGAAACGCAGCACTATCCCGACTCTCCCAATCACCCCGATTTTCCTTCGACGAGATTGCAACCCGGAGAGCAGTTCCACTCAAAAACCGTTTACCGCTTCGGATTAAAATAGATAACACACTCATCAATAAATACCTGAATAGATTCTGTTCGGGTATTTTTATGCCTTTTTCAGGCTTTAAAACATTTTTCTGATTAACGGAAATTTCCATAGTTTTGAATCTTGCTTAACAAAAATCCTAAACTACGGTATTCGCCGACGGAAAAAGAGACATCTATGAAGACACTTATTGAGCTTTTTGAACAAAGCGTCGCTAAATTTCCTGACAATCCTCTTCTTTGGGAAAAAACAAAAGACCAATACGAGCCATCCACTTATCGTGAAATTCACGAACAGGTTCATCAGTTTGGCGCTGGTTTATTGTCGGCCGGACTGGAAAAGGGTGACCGTGTTGGGTTACTATCCGAAGGCCGCAACGCGTGGTTAATTAGCGAATTGGGGATTTTATACTGCGAGGCTATCAATGTTCCCCTGTCGGTAAAACTGGAACCGTACGAACTTAAATTCAGGTTGGAACACTCCGGGGCAAAAATGCTCATCGTATCCGGACAACAGGCTGAAAAGATTGAAAGTATCCGCAAGGAATTACCTGAGCTCAAAAAAGTGATTTATATTGACGGAAAGGAAAATCCGGGAACGAACGACCTCAATTTTTCGGACCTGGTTGAGCAAGGAAAGAACTTCCTGGCAGATCCCGAAAAGAAAGCTACGTTCGATACCATCTGGCAAGGTATCCAACCCGATGACCTAGCCAATATTTCCTATACATCAGGAACCACAGCCGACCCGAAGGGAATCATGCTTTCGCACCTGAATTACGCGGCCAACGTGGCCCAGTCCAACTCATTGATGGAAATAGACGAAAGCTTCCGGACACTGGCAATTCTACCTTGGGATCACTCATTTGCCCATACTGCCTGCTTATACAGCTTCATGGTAAATGGTGCCAGTATTGGTTCCGTACAAATAGGTCGTTCGCCCATGGAAACATTGCGCAATGTTCCTAACAACATTAAAGAGCTGAAGCCAAACATTTTGATGAGCGTACCGGCTCTTTCGAAGAATTTCCGTAAAAACATCGAGAAAAATATTCAGGCTAAAGGAAAAACCGCGGAGAGACTTTTCAAACAAGGACTAAAAGTTGGCTACGCTTATAACGGCAATGGCTGGAACAAGGGCAAAGGTTGGCGTGCATTGATGAAACCTGCCGTTGCTTTCTACGATAAAATTCTGTTCTCCAAAATCAGGGAAGCGTTTGGTGGCGAACTCAAATTCTTCGTGGGCGGAGGCGCCCTGCTCGACATCGAGTTGCAGCGCTTTTTCGCAGCCATTGGCGTACCGGTTTGCCAGGGTTACGGACTTTCCGAAGCATCGCCCGTCATTTCTTCCAACGCACTCCACGCCATCAAATTCGGTTCATCGGGACGCTTGGTAAAAGACCTTGACATAAGAATTTGCGACGAAGACGGAAAAGATTTACCAGCTGGCGAAAAGGGTGAAATCGTCATCAAAGGCGACAACGTGATGGTCGGTTACTGGAAAAACCCGAAAGCGACTGCCGAAACATTGAAAGATGGCTGGCTGCACACAGGCGATATGGGCTACATGGGCCCCGACGGATTCTTGTACGTTCTTGGACGCTTCAAGAGCCTGTTGATTGGAAACGATGGCGAAAAGTTCAGCCCGGAGGGCATTGAAGAAGCACTGGTTGATCAATCCGAATTCATTGATCAAGCCATGCTCTACAACAACCAGAATCCGTATACTTCCGGAATGCTGGTGCCTAACATTGGCGCTATTAACCGGAAATTGCAAAAACTGGGAACCGACCCGGGAACCGAAGAAGGCAATCAAAAATCGCTGGAAATTCTCAAACAGGAAGTCGATGCTTACCGCAAAGGCGGAAAATACGAGGGCATGTTCCCAGAACGATGGCTGCCAACTACCATTGTCGTACTTCCCGAAGCCTTTACCGAACAAAACCACCTGATGAATAGCACCATGAAAATGGTTCGTGGAAAAATTACCGAATACTTCGCGAAAGAACTGGAGTTTCTCTATACAGCCGAAGCCCGTAACATCGTCAATCCGATGAATATGGCGGCTGTTGCGAAATGGAACGGAACACTCTAAAGGAATACCTTATCCGGAATATATCAGTGACAATCTGAACTATTCCGGATATTTTTTGTAAAATGAACCGGAAACAGCGATTAGAATCATGATACGAAAAGCCGTTATACCCGCCGCCGGATTTGGAACCCGCTTTCTCCCAATCACCAAAGCGCAGCCCAAAGAAATGATTCCGATAGTCGACACGCCGGTCATTCAATATGTGGTGGAAGAAGCCGTTGCCTCCGGAATCACCGATATCCTGATGATTATCGGTCGCGGAAAACGAGCTGTGGAAGAATATTTCGATCGCTCTTTTGAGCTGGAATACCTGCTGAAAGAAAAGAGAAAGTTCAGGGAACTGGATACCATTCGCCGCATTACCGATATGGCGAACATTCATTTTGTTTGGCAAAAAGAGATGAATGGCTTAGGCGATGCTATCCTACATGCACGTGATCATGTTGGCAACGAACCGTTTGCCGTATTGTTGGGCGATACCATTTTCAGAAGTGAAATTCCGGTTACCCGACAACTTATTGAAGTAGCTGAAAAATACAACAGCTCGGTGGTTGGGCTCGAAGAAGTCCCTAAAGACATGGTGAACCGCTATGGCATTTTCGACGGCACTCTTTTGCACGACAACATTCTTCAAGCCAAAAAACTGGTTGAAAAGCCAACTATCCACGAAGCTCCGTCGAATCTGTCTATTGCCAGCCGTTACGTCTTCACACCGGAAATTTTCAGTTACCTGGAAAAAACGCCTCCCGGGAAAAACAACGAGATTCAAATCACTGATGCAATGCAGGCCCTTCTGCAGAACGAAAAAATATACGGTGTAAAACTGAAAGGAAAACTGTTCGACATTGGCGATAAACTGGAATTTATAAAAACCAATATCTTGTTCGGCATGGAACAGGAAGATATCGGTGAAAGCCTGAAAAACTGGTTAAAAGAACTGGCCCAAAAACTCTGAAAAAACATTCATCTTCCTGAAAAGAAAAAAGAGAAGCCCATTGCTGAACTCCTCTCACTACTTCTATGAATCAATCTATCATCTGTTTGCTAGTATCCAAAAACGTGAGGTAACCACAAGCTCAGTTCCGGAACATAAGTAACAAGCAATAACGTGACGATCATCACCACGAACATAGGTAACAGTGGTTTGATCACATGTTGTATTTTCGTGTTCGCCACACTACAGCCGATAAACAGAACCGAGCCCACAGGCGGCGTACAGAGTCCTACCGAAAGGTTCATCACCATGATGATACCAAAATGAATCGGGTCCATTCCCAACTGCGAGGTAACTACCGGAAGGAAAATCGGTGTGAAAATCAGCACTGCCGGCGTCATATCCATGAACACACCCACGAACAGCAGAATGAAGTTGATGATCAGCAAAACAACAACAGGATTGCCGGATACGCTCAACAATGCATCACTCACTCCCTGAGGGATATTCTGATACGACATTACCCACGAAAGTCCCATGGATGTCGCCACCAGCAAAAGCACAATGGCTGTCGTTCCTACGGACTTCAGAAGAATTCCGGGCAAATCGCTCAGCTTTATTTCTTTGTAAGCCATCGCCAGAATGAAACAGTACAAAACAGCTACAGCCGAAGCTTCCGTTGCGGTAAAAATTCCGGCGATAATTCCGCCAATCACTACTAATAGCAGCAATAAACTGGGAATAGCCTGGATAAATATTTTCACACTCTGGCGAAATGTATATTTCTCGCAAAGCGGATATTTTTTTCGAACAGCGAAAACAGCACCAACAATCATCAGCGATAGGCCGGTAAGAATTCCGGGGATATATCCCGCAAGGAAAAGCGCCGCAATAGAGGCCCCTCCCGACGCCAGCGAATAAACAATCAAAATGTTACTCGGCGGGATGCTCAGCCCGGTCGTTGCACTGGTAATGTTAATGGCCGCACTAAAATTTCGGTTATAACCCGATTTCTCCATTTCAGGTCCCATGATACTACCAATAGCCGAAGCCGAAGCAGCTGCAGAGCCGGAAATCGCACCAAAAAGCATGTTGGCAAGTACATTCACAAAAGCCAGTCCGCCGGGAAGCCGCCCAACCAATACTTTTGCAAACGAGATCAACCGGATGGCGATTCCACCGCGGTTCATGAGTTGCCCAGCTAATATGAAAAAGGGTATGGCAAGTAGCGCAAAACTATCAAGTCCGGTAGCCATCTGCTGAGCCAGCGTAGTAAACGCCGGCAACATTCCTACACTTAAAAGAAGCGTAAGCAAGGCTGCCAATCCAATGCTGAAGGCAATGGGCACACCAATGGCCAGAAAAATGATGAACGAAATAACCAGAACAAATATTCCTAATGTTTCCATGAATCAAATCTTTTCAGCGTTTGGATTTTTAGTCAACCGGGCAATCTCGTCGATACTATAATACATGATGAGAAAGCCGCTTAGCGGAACAACAAGGTATACATAGCCGAGAGGAATCTGCATGGCGGCAGATATCTGTCCCAGGTAGAACCGGGTATATACCAGCCATATTCCACCAACGACCATCACCGCAAGAGCGAACAACATCACTAAAATATTGACCAGAATATCGAGGTATTTCCGACGCTCAGGTGACAATTTCTGCGATAGCAAATCGATAGCGAGGTGCTGCTTCATTCCTGCTGCCCAGGCAGCTCCCAGCAATCCTACCCAAATCAGGAGGAATCCGGCCAACTCATCAGTAAAAGAGCTTGGGTCCTGGAAGATATAGCGGCTAGCTACCTGCCAGAGGACATCGAGGACCAGCGCACCCATCAGAATGACCACTGCCCGCTCCAATATTTTATCTACAATGTTTCGGAGTTTCATTTAAAACACGTTTAGTCATGAATTATCGGTTGCCCGGAAAAATCAATTTCCACCCTTGTCTCCTGAAAGATTCAGCGTATCAACCGCCTGAATTCGTTTGATCAGCGAATACAAGGTCGAATCGTTTTTATACTGCTCATACATTCCTTTTACCTTATCTCTGAAAGGCTGCTTATCAGGATGGATAATTTTCACTCCGGCTTTCTTCACGGCTGCCAGGCTCTCTTTTTCCGATTCCGCCCATAGCTTGCGCTGAACGGGAACCGATTCGTTAGCTGCTTCCTGAAGCCATTTCTGCTGCTGCGGGGTCAATTTGTTCCACACAATGGTACTGATGAGCAACACATCGGGAACCATGGTATGCTCATCCAACGAGTAGTATTTACAAACTTCGTAATGATGAGAAAGGTAGAAGCTCGGCGGATTATTTTCCGCACCATCGACCACTCCACCTTGCAACGCTGTATACAACTCTCCAAATGAAATCGGGGTGGGAGAACCGCCTAGCAATTTCACCATCTCTACAGCTGTTTTACTCTTCATTACCCTGATTTTTAACCCTTTCAAATCATCGGGAGAATTAATTGGAGTGTCTTTTGTGTAGAAGGAGCGGCTTCCGGCATCGTAGTAGCAAAGTCCGCGCAACCAGAATTTCTGGGCCTGCTTCAACATTCCCTGTCCGATGGGTCCGTCAAGCACTTTGAAGGCGTGTGCTTTATCTTTAAAAATATAAGGAAGACTGAGTACCTGAAATTCCGGAGCGAAACCTTCGAGTGCAGCAGCCGAAACTTTTGTCATCGCCAGCGAACCGATTTGGAGCAACTCCAGGCATTGACTCTCACCGCCCAGCTGACTGGAAGGATAAATTTCGAGTTTCATGGTACCACCGGATAACTTCTCCAGCCGCTTGCCCATGTACACCATGGCTTTATGCACCGAATTCGTCGGCGCCAGGCTGTGGCCCAGTTTCAGTACCGTCACTTTCTGATGTTGCTGGCAGGACGAAAAAATGAAAAATCCCATCAGCAGCAGAAAGGATATTATCGGTTTGGATTTTATCATGTTTTTTGGTTTTCAAAAAGAAAAAAGCTGGTTCCTCACCCTCTGATTTCTTCCAGTATTTCAAATACCTGCTTTACCTTATTCGTTAAATCCGAATAATTTCCTTTATGAATAATTTCTTTTGTTATCAGTTGCGATCCCATTCCCACGCAAGTGACACCGGCACCAAACCAGGCTTTCAGGCTTTCTTCCGTTGGCTCGACTCCGCCTGTCGGCATCAGGCTTGTCCACGGGCACGGGCCTTTTATCGCCTTCACAAACGAGGGGCCACCCACCTGTGCACCCGGGAAGATCTTACAGATTTCAGCTCCGTACTCTTCGGCCTGATTAATTTCGGTTAACGAACCGCAACCCGGCGACCAAAGAATTTTCCGGCGGTTACAAACCTTCGCCATATCCGGGTTCAGAATCGGAGAAACAATAAAGTTAGCTCCCAGTTGGATGTATAACGAAGCCGTACCGGCATCCACAACCGAGCCTACTCCCAGCATCATATCGGGCATCTCGGCAGCAGCCCAGTGATTCAGTTCTGCAAATACTTCGTGTGCAAAATCACCGCGGTTGGTAAATTCAAAAACCCGTACGCCACCATCATAACAAGCCTTCAATACATGTTTACACACGCCTGCATCCGAATGGAAGAAAACCGGAATAATTCCAGTTTCCTTCATCTTCAGTGCCACTTCAATCCTTGAAAATCTAGCCATTTCTATTTTTTAGTTTCCTTGTATTTCGAATTCCTACCGGGATACACGACCTGAAGCATCACCCGACATCAGCTTCATCACTTCCTCGACGGTCACCTGGTTGTAATCGCCATAAATCGTATGCTTCAGGCAAGAAGCAGCTACTGCGAAGTTCAATGCTTTTTGCTCGTCTTCCGGCCACGTCAGCAGACCATAAATCAATCCGCCCATGAACGAATCACCGCCGCCAACACGGTCGACAATGTGCGTAATCTGATAGGTAGGCGCTTCAAAAAGCTCTTTTCCGTTCCACAGTACGCCCGACCAACTATTGTGGTTAGCACTGACAGAGCCCCGAAGCGTTGTAATCACTTTCTTCACGCGCGGGAATTGTGCCATGATTTGCTTGGATACCGATTCGTAAGCAGCCCCGGAAACATGGCCTCCGGTTACGTCTACTCCTTCTGGTTTGATACCCAAAACCATTTCGGCATCCTCTTCATTTCCGAGAACAACATCGGTACCTGCCACTAAGTCCGGCATCACTTCTCCAGCTGTTTTTCGGTATTTCCAGAGATTTTTCCGGTAGTTCAAATCGCACGAAACGGTTACACCCATTTCGTTGGCTTTCGCAATTCCTTCGGCCAACACATCGGCAGCTCCCTGCGAAATAGCCGGTGTAATTCCGGTCCAGTGAAACCATTGCGCATCTTTCAGTACTTCCTTCCAGTCGATCATTCCCGGTTGAATTTCGGAAATGGCCGAATGTGCCCGGTCATAAACCACCTTCGACGCACGGCTGACGGCACCTGTTTCCAGGAAGTAAATTCCCAGACGCTCTCCGCCCCAAATCATCTTATCGACACCGACACCATATTTCTGCAAATCCATCAGGCACGATTTCCCGATATCATTCTTTGGCAACCGGCTGACAAAATCAACCGGTACACCGTAGTTTGCCAGCGAAACAGCTACGTTTGCCTCGCCCCCTCCAAAGGTGGCCGTAAACTCCTTCGCCTGACTAAACCGCTGATATCCGGGAGTAGCCAATCTCAACATGATCTCACCAAAAGTGACCACTTTTTTATCCATCGTTAAGCAACTTTTTTTCTTGTATTGGTTAATATTCTTTGGTTTGTTTCTTCTTTCTAAAAGCGGAAATAATTCTCCGCGTTGTTGAAACTGATGTTCTCAACCATCTGTCCCAGCAGTTCCATGTCAGCCGGCATTTCACCGTTTTCGACGTCATTCCCCAGCAGGTTGCACAAAATGCGACGGAAATATTCGTGACGGCTATACGACAAAAAGCTTCTGGAATCGGTTAGCATACCAACGAAACGGCTTAGCAATCCGAGATTCGACAGGGCATTCATTTGTTTGGTCATGCCGTCTTTTTGGTCAAGGAACCACCAGCCCGAACCAAACTGGAATTTTCCGGGTACGGAACCGTCCTGAAAGTTTCCGAGCATGGTAGCTATCACCTCGTTATCGCGCGGGTTCAGGTTATACAGAATCGTCTGTGTCAGTTTTTCTTCATAATCGAGACGGTCGAAGAAACGCGACATAGCAGTAGCCTGCGAATAATCGCCAATGGAATCGAAGCCGGTATCTGGTCCCAACTTCTCAAACAACCGACGATTATTATTTCGCATTGCTCCCAGATGATACTGCTGCGTCCAACCACGTTTGTGGTCCATTACGGAGAACTCATATAACATGGCCGATCGGAACTTCAGCAACTCTTCCTGATTGACTTTTCCACCTCCACGCACTTTGCCGAAAATCGCAGCAATTTCTGCATTAGTATACGGTTCAGCGTAGAGCGTTTCCAGTCCATGATCAGACAAACGACAGCCATTTTCATGGAAGAAAGCATGCCGCTTATCCAGCGCTTCCATCAGTTGGTCGAAGGTTGAAATATGCATTCCGGCAACAGCCGAAAGTTGATTGATGTAAGCATTAAAAGCTTCCGTATTTTCGATAGCCATAGCCTTATCGGGGCGCCATGCCGGCAACACATTCACTTCGAAACCATCTTCTTTAATTTGCCGGTGATATTCCAGCGAATCAACCGGATCGTCCGTTGTACAAATGGTATGCACATTGGCTTTCCTGATAATACCGTGACAGGAGAAGTCGGGGGTATTCAGTTTTTCATTCGCCTCTTCCCAAATTTCCTTCGCCGTTTTTTCATTCAGAATTTTATTGATTCCAAAAGGCTTTTTCAGTTCCAGATGAGTCCAGTGATACAACGGGTTTCGCAATGTATAGGGCACGGTTTCCGCCCACTTCATGAACTTTTCCTCATCCGTGGCATCACCGGTACAATAGCGTTCGTCCACGCCATTGGTGCGCATCGCTCTCCATTTGTAGTGATCGCCGTAAAGCCAAATCTCCGTCAGGTTACGGAATGATTTGTTCTCGGCAATTTCTTTCGGAGAGATGTGACAGTGATAGTCGAAGATGGGCATTTTAGCCGCATGTTCGTGGTATAATTGACGCGCCGTATCGGTTTCCAACAAAAAATCTTCTCCCAAAAAAGGTTTCATCTATCTATCCTTTTACAAATTAAACAGTCTCTTCAGGTGGCGGTCAAACAGGTTTTCCTCCACACAACTTCCAACCAGCTCTTTATTCCTTTCAATCAGCGAAGTATACGTTTCGCCATATTCAGCGGCAATCTTGTACCCAACATGAATTAACTGACGGAAACCGGGATTGTATTCCGGATGACCGGGAATATGACGTAACGCATTCGCATACTGCTCGCTCGTCCAGCTATCAACATCGGAAACCGATGGCAGCAGTTGATCGTCAATATCAATTACATCGGCATACGGCGCACACAGTTCGTCTTTCCGCTCCAGCGCCTTTTTATAAATATTCTTGGCCAGTTCCAGTGCTTCACCGCCAGCCAGCGCCAGACCAATCACCTCCTCGAGCCAGGTAGTACCAGCCGTTTTTACGTGAAGGCCTTTATCATGTTTACGAATAATTTCGGCCATCACCGGATAAATGGAAAACTTATCCGATCCAGAATGCACGCTCAATTTCAACATTTCCGGAAGACCAAACTCTTTCACAGCAAAATCGATCACCAGGATATCCTCTTCGAATTCGCGGGCAAACTGCTTCACATCGCCGACATAATCGACACCTTTATTAAAACGCCCGGTGAACTTCGGGGCAATCGTTTGCACAGGCATACCCTCCTCAGCAATCATTTTCAGGATGAAGAACATCTCGATAGGTGTCTGCGGAGCTTCCACCTCATCCATCGAAACTTCGGTAATGAAGTCGTGATCCTTTTTCCGTGCCTTGATGAACCGGTAAATATTTCCTGCTTCAGCGATGGCTGCAAGGAAACGATCGGCCATTTCCCTCAAAAACTCTTCGTCCACTTTGAACGGAGAATCAATGCCGGGAATTTGCCATTCACCTTTATACTTTTCGCAGGCATCCAGAAAATCATCCACATCATCAGCGGAAGAGGCCTTGCCAATAAAAGCAGCCACATCCAGTGTGAAAAAGTTGGACGATTCAAGAAATCCCTCAACGTTTCCCAAGCCAATATGGTCGGCATCGACAAAATAGGCTCCCTGATACCCCAAAGCTGCCACAGCTGCATCAGCTTCGTTCCGGGTATCTTCCGGTTTCGAATTAACGATGGTATGTTCGCGGTTGGACTTGTTCCAAACCGGACTGATATCGATGCCTGCTTTTTGAGCTTTCATGATGGCCCGAAGCTGTGCCTCACCTTCTCTGGCGAACCGATCACCGATACCAAAGCTATATTTTCCAAGTTTCATAATCAGCTTATTTTCAACAGAATTTACTCACACACGTTTTCCGTGTTCGTTCACGAAAGTAGTAACTTTTTCCTGAACACAAAACTTAAAAACCCAATAGATCGCTCTTTTATGTTTTAAAATAGTTTTTTGCCGTTATCGTACACGACAAATCTTTTTTTTCATAGATTTGTTTGTTGAACTGAACATTGAACCTTAAAAATTTTGCCTTATCAAACAGGAACGAAAAATAATCCGTATAAAAGACATCGCGGAAAAAGCAGGTGTATCGATCGGTACAGTTGACCGGGTGTTACACAACCGTGGTGAAGTTTCGGCCGCGACCAAAGAAAAAATACTGTCCATCATTAATGATCTGGACTACCGCCCCAATTTTTTGGCCAGTTCATTAGCTTCCAAAAAAGAAACCTCATTCGCTGTGCTGCTCCCCAAAGCGCCAACCAAAGAATCCTATTGGACCCGTCCGCTCTCCGGAATTGACCGGGCAGCAGAAGAGCTGGCCCAATTTGGTGTAAAATTGGATCTTTACCTGTTTGATACCGATGGTTCCGCTTCATTCAATGAAAAGACGGTTGATATTCTGGAGAATCCGCCGGCCGGGGTTTTACTGGCTCCGTGGATCAGCCGGGAGGCAAAATTATTCACTTCAACATTGGATGCATTAGACATTCCTTATGTTTATATCGATTCCAATCTGAAAGAGACGCATCCCGTGAGTTACATCGGGCAGAACTCTTTCCAGAGCGGATACCTGGCGGCTAAACTATTAAATTACGGTCTGCCGGAAGAACGCGTTTTTCTGTTGATTCATATCGGTCGTGAACTGGATAATCAAAACCACCTCCATCAGCGCGAACAAGGATTCTTTGACTATTTCAAAGAGAAATCCATTCAGCAGAAAGTCATTAAGATGGAAATTCAGGAAAGTGAAGCCGAACTGAAACAGCAGATAGCTGCCAAAGGATTGGCTCCGGAAAAAATCGACTGCGTTTATGTAACCAATTCACGGGTTCACATTGTGGCTGAGTATTTTTCAAAACTGGGGCTTCATCCGCGAATTTTAGGCTACGACCTCATTCCGCCCAACGTGAAAATGCTGAAGAAAGATGCCATCGATTTTCTCATCTGTCAGAATCCGGAGGAACAGGGCTACAACGCGCTAAATGCGTTGTTCGATCACGTTCTCAGGAAACAGCCGGTGGAAAAAGAACACTTCACATCCATCGATATTATCACCCGGGAAAATCTGGATTACTACAGTGCCAAATAATCTGAAACAGAAAAACTGAATCTACAAGACATTAGATCCATGAAAGACTTTACGTTCGACGACCTTAACGGGAAAGTATGTGTTGTAACCGGTGGAGCCGGAGTTATTGGAAAAGCTATTGTATCAGCCCTGGCAACCGTCGGGGCAAAAGTTGCAATTGTTTCACGTGGTGAAGAAAAAGGGAAACAGGTTGCTGAAGAGATTTCCCGGGAAACCGGAGGAACAGTCATCTGGATCAAAGGCGACGTGCTGGACAAAGCCCAGTTGGAACAAGCTCATCAATCGATTAAAGAGCAACTCGGCCCGATCGATATTCTCGTCAACAATGCAGGAGGAAACTCGCCGAAAGCAACGACCGGCGTAGAACAAATGCAGGAGTCTGATTTGGACGACCTTCAGTCGACTTTCTACGGATTGGAAATGGAAGGATTCGACAATGTTTTCGACCTCAATTTCAAAGGAACGGTGTTACCGACCATGGTTTTCACCCGCGACATGCTGGAGAAGAAAACAGGTGTGGTGCTGAACGTTTCTTCCATGAATGCCTACCATCCATTAACGAAGATACCGGCCTATTCTGCAGCTAAAGCTTCGATTAATAATTTCACTGAATGGCTGGCGGTGCACATGGCCAAAGTCGGTATACGCGTAAACGCTGTCGCTCCAGGCTTTTTTATCACTGAGCAAAACCGCTTCCTGGTGTTGGACGAAAAAACCGGCAATTACTCCAGGCGAGGACAGAAAATCGTAGACAATACTCCGATGGGGAAATTCGGTGAACCGGAAGACTTGCAGGGAACCGTGCTACTCCTTCTTTCTAACCTCTCGTCATTTGTTACAGGCGTTGTCATCCCGGTTGACGGAGGTTTCAACGCCTACAGCGGAGTTTAAAAAGAATTGCCCACTATTCAGGAAAATCAGTAAAAAAAGAAATAGTAAAATGGATCTTCAACTCAAACAAAATTGTCAATATTCACTGTTGGTACCCACCAGCATGGGCGTGCGCATTACGCCGGTGAACGGACAACCGGTACATAGCAGCAACCTCTTCGAAATGCAGGCAACCAGTGCCGAAACCAACGTGGCGAGCATTGCCTCCTATCTCGGAATGCCGGTCAAAGTGCTGACCACTTTCGTGAAGGGAAGTCCGGTGGCGAAATTCATCAAAAGCAATCTGAAGAGCCGCCACATGGATTACGAAGGCCCTGAAGTTCCGCAAGGCGATCCATGGGGTTACCGTCACCAGTTCAATATTGCCGACAGCGGTTTCGGTTCTCGCGGACCACGCGTTCAAAACGACCGTGCCGGTGAAGTAGGCCGGACCCTCAACGTAAAAGATTTTGATTTGGAACGTATTTTCGGTAAAGAAGGCGTCCAAATCGTACACCTATCGGGACTGATAGCAGCCCTTTCGCCTGAAACCAGTACGTTTTGTCTCGAGATTGCTCGCGCCGCAAAAAAGCATGGCACTCGCATCTCCTTCGATTTGAACTACCGTGCTTCATTCTGGAAAGGCCGCGCCGAAGAGTTGCGTAAGAACTTTACCGAAATAGCATCAGTTGCCGATATCCTTATCGGGAATGAAGAAGATTTTCAACTGTGTTTTGGTATTAAAGGTCCGGAAGCCGGAGGGAAAGGCATCGAAGCCGAGATTGAAGGTTTCAAAGGCCTCATCACAAACGTGAAGAAATCATTCCCCAATGCGTCGGTATTTGCCACAACATTACGGCAAGTGGTCAGTACCAACGAGCACCTGTGGGGAGCTGTCATGCTCGCCGGTGCTGAATGGCAAGTCATCGAGCCCCGTAAAATCAACGTACTCGACCGCATCGGCGGTGGTGATGGTTTTGTTGGCGGTCTTTTATATGGTATCCTGAAAGGTTGGGAAGCTGAAAAATGGCCGCAGTTTGGCTGGGCAACCGGCGCGCTGGCAACTACGTTCCTGACAGACTACGCTCAGCCTGCCGACGAAGAGATGGTTTGGAGCATCTGGGAAGGAAATGCAAGAGTTAAGAGATAAGATAAAAAAAGGCACAGGCGAAGGCAAAGGCTAAAGAAAAGAATTATGGCAAATCGATTTTACGAAATATGAGATGAGCTATAGAGACAGGAAATACAACGATTTCAGAGATATGCCCGTGTGGCAGAAAGCCTTTGCCTTGCTGGTCCAAGTTTACCAAATAATCAAGCGTTTTCCGGCAGATGAGCGATTTGCTTTGACAGATGATTTAAGACGGGCCGAGAATTCGGTTGTTCACAATTTGGCCGAAGGTTATGGTCGTTATGAACCGAAAGACAAAACCCGTTTTTACAAAATTGCCAGAGGAAGTGCCTACGAATCGATGAGTCAAATTCTGGTAGCCGAATCTCAGCAATATCTGAATTCTGAAATGTCAGAAGATTTGATAAAACGTTACAAGGAAACAATCGAAGAAATTAATGCTTTGATCTACTCCCTTGAAAAATAATTTTCTCAGGTCGAGACAAAGGCTGTCTTTCTGCGCCTTTGCCTTTTCCTGAGCCTTAATTTTAAGAAACATGATCTACTACGAAACAGGATCGCCGGAACAAGAGTTGAGTGCAGTCGACCTGCAAGAGGGACTGTTCATGGCTCTCGATAAACTGGGGGACGTCAGCAAAGTACTGGCCATCCCTCCGGATTACACGCGTTATCCGTCGCATGCAGGCGAGTTAACTGAATATGCCTGGCAATACTACGGCGAAAAACTGACCGATATATTACCAGCTTTGGGAACGCATAGTCCCATGACAGAAAAACAGATTCACCACATGTTTGGCCAGGTTCCAATTGATTTATTTCGTGAACATGACTGGCGGAACGATGTCGTCACGTTAGGGGAAGTTCCCGGTGAGTACATCAAGGAAGTATCCAAAGGAGCGCTCGAGTACTCCTGGCCCGTCCAGGTGAACAAACTGCTGCGCGACGGAGGCCACGATTTGATTCTCTCCATCGGGCAGGTTGTCCCGCACGAAGTGGTTGGCATGGCCAACTACAACAAAAACATCTTTGTGGGAACCGGAGGAGCAGAAGGAATCAACAAGAGCCATTTCCTCGGAGCTGTTTACGGCATGGAAAAAATGATGGGGCGCGCCGATACACCCGTCCGCCGGATGTTCAACTACGCCAGCGAAAAGGTCGCGGCAGAATTACCCATCGTTTATGTGCTCACGGTTGTGGAAGCGGCGAAAGATGGGAAACTGAAGGTTCGCGGCCTGTTCATCGGAGACGATTTTGAAGTATTCGACAAAGCAGCGGCCCTTTCGGTGAAGGTTAATTTTGAGATGCTCGACAAACCCATTAAAAAAGCGGTTGTTTACCTCGATCCTTCTGAGTTCAAATCCACCTGGCTCGGCAATAAAGCGGTTTACCGTACCCGGATGGCGCTGGCCGACGATGCCGAGTTAGTCGTTCTGGCTCCAGCCCTGAAGGAATTCGGCGAAGACCCGGAAATTGATAAACTGATCCGGAAATACGGTTATCACGGCACTCCACACACCCTGGAAATGGTGGAGAAAAACTCTGAGCTACGAAAGAACCTCAGTGCCGCAGCACACCTCATTCACGGTAGTTCGGAAGGTCGTTTCACCATTACCTACTGCCCGGGAAACAACAAGGAAAATCTGAGCCGCGAAGAGATTGAAAGTGTTGGATTCCAGTACAAAGATTTGGATGAAATGCTGCAGGTATACGATCCGCATCAGTTAAAAGACGGATGGAACCAATTACCCGGCGGCGAAGAAATTTTTTATATCTCGAACCCGGCACTGGGCCTGTGGGCATACAAAGACCGGTTCAAGGATTAATTACAAATTGCCAATCAAAAATATTCATGGAAGAAGTTAGGTGGGGAATCATTGGCTGCGGAAAAGTAACTGAAGTTAAAAGCGGCCCGGCATTACAAAAGATTGAGCACTCGAGTTTGGTAGCGGTGATGCGCCGTTCGGCTGAAAAAGCGGAAGATTATGCGAAGCGACATAATGTGCCCAAATGGTACAGCGATGCGGACCAACTCATTAACGACCCGGAAGTGAATGCCGTTTATGTGGCAACTCCGCCCGAAACGCATGCTAAATATGCTATCCAGGCCATGAAAGCCGGCAAACCGGTTTACGTGGAAAAACCGATGGCACTCAATCACCAGGAATGTGATGAGATGAACCGTGTTTCGAAGGAAACTGGCATGCCACTGTTTGTAGCGTATTATCGTCGACGGTTACCCGGATTTCTGAAAGTGAAAGAATTGCTGGCCGCCAAAGCTATCGGCGATGTACGGTTGGTTAATATCCGCTTTTACCGTACGTTTAACAAGGACGAATACAGCAATGGGTTACCCTGGCGGGTGATTCCCGAAAAAGCCGGAGGCGGACTGTTCTTCGATTTAGCAGCTCATCAGCTTGATATTCTCGACGACTGGTTTGGTCCCATCCGCGATGTGCGTGGACAAGCCTTCAACCAAGCCGGAGCATACCCTGCTGAAGATATGGTATTGGGAAACTGGTTGCATGAAACGGGCGTAGCCGGAACCGGAACCTGGTGTTTCACGACTTCGGAGCAAAAGAATCTCGATGAAATCGAAATTATCGGCAGTACCGGAAACATCCGGCTGTCAACCTTTGAATTTACACCGGTTATTCTCGAGACGGCATCCGGAAAACAGGAATTTCCCTTCCCCGCCCCTGATCACGTTCAGCAAAATTTGCTGCAAACTATCGTCGACGAGCTTCGCGGTAGCGGAAAATCACCGTCGAACGGCCAAAGCGCTGCACGCACCAGCCGAGTAATGGACGAAATGGTCAGTAACTTTTATTCCGGAAAATAACCAGCGAACCCGTAACCCGATTAACCTGTTATTCACACGAAAGTGAGGCAACGATGAGAATTATTATTGACGACAAAATACCCTACATCAAAGGGGCACTGGAACCGTTTGCCGATGTAGTTTACCTACCGGGAAGCAAAACAACTCCGGAAGTAGTAAAAGGTGCCGATGCCCTCATCACCCGGACACGCACCAAATGCAACCGGGATTTGCTGGAAGGCTCCAATGTAAAATTTATTGCCACGGCAACCATCGGTTTCGACCACATCGATACCGAATACTGCCGCGAGGCTGGCATTGAATGGACCAATGCTCCGGGTTGCAACTCGGGTTCCGTGGAACAATACATTGCTTCCACATTGGCAGTTCTTAGCCAAAAACACAACTTTTCGCTTAGCGGAAAAACCATCGGCATTGTCGGTGTAGGAAACGTAGGTTCGAAAGTGGCCCGCATTGCCGAGGCTTACGGCATGAAGGTCCTGCTGAACGATCCTCCCCGCGAACGGGCTGAAGGAAAAGGCGACTTTGTTTCACTGGACGAAATTCTGGAGCAAAGTGATATCATCACGCTGCATGTTCCGCTGAACATGACCGGTGAGGACAAAACCTTTCACCTGGCCGATGACACCTTTTTCGCGAAAGCGGGAAAAGACCCATTCGTCATCAACTCGTGCCGCGGCGAAGTGGTCGAAACCGGCGCGCTGAAAAACGCGTTGAAAACCAATCGGATTGCCGGTGCCGTGATTGATTGCTGGGAAAACGAGCCCGATATCGATCGCGAATTGCTGGCAATGGTCGACATTGCGACCCCGCACATCGCCGGCTATTCCAAAGACGGGAAAGCCAATGGAACTGCCATGAGTGTACAGGCCATCAGTCGGTTTTTCGGACTGGGCATCGACAACTGGACCTGCCAGAATGTGGAACTTCCGGCATCGACCGAAATCACCATAAACGAAATAGAAAAAAACACTGAAGAAGTTTTGAAGAAAGCAGTTCTGGAAACTTACGACATTCGCGAGGATGATGAACGGTTACGGCTTTCGCCGGAAAGCTTCGAGAAACAACGGGGCGACTATCCGGTCCGTCGCGAATTCCCGGTGTACCAGATAACGCTTCTTAACAGTTCGCCGGAAACAATGAAACAACTTAATACGTTCGGTTTTAAAACGACATAAATAAAAGCACTTTAATCGTATTCAAAATATAAAAACACATGAAAGAAAAAGCAGACATTGGCCTCATCGGCCTCGCAGTAATGGGCGAGAACCTCGTGCTCAACATGGAAAGCAAAGGTTTTACTGTTGCTGTATATAACCGTACAACCGAAAAAGTAGATAAATTCATCAACGGCCGCGGCGCCGGGAAAAATTTCATTGGCTGCCACACCATCGAAGAATTGACGGCCAACCTGGAACGTCCACGCAAAGTGATGATGCTAGTGAAAGCCGGACAACCGGTGGATGATCTCATCGAAAAAATTATCCCTCACCTCGAGGAAGGCGACATCATCATCGATGGTGGAAACTCACACTTCCCCGATACCATGCGTCGCACCGAATACGTCGAAAGCAAAGGACTTCGCTACATCGGAACCGGTGTTTCGGGTGGTGAAGAAGGCGCCCTGCATGGCCCGTCAATGATGCCGGGTGGAACTCCGGAGGCATGGCCGTTTGTCAAAGATATTTTCCAGTCCATCGCTGCCAAAGTAGAAGACGGAACTCCCTGCTGCGACTGGGTCGGTGAAAACGGTGCCGGTCACTTTGTGAAAATGGTACACAACGGTATCGAGTACGGTGACATGCAGATCATCACCGAAGCCTACCAGATCATGAAAGACCTGCTCGGTATGAATTACGACGAAATGCACGACGTATTTGCTGAGTGGAACAAGGGTGACCTGGATAGCTACCTCATCGAAATTACCCGCGATATTCTCGGCTACCGCGATGAAGAAGGTGACCCGTTGGTAGAAAAAATCCTCGACACCGCTGGTCAAAAAGGTACCGGAAAATGGACCGGTATTTCAGCGCTCGATTTGGGCATTCCATTGACATTGATTGGCGAAGCGGTATTTGCCCGCTGTCTTTCGGCGCAAAAAGATTTGCGTGTCACCGCATCGAAAGCGCTGAGCGGACCGAAAGCCAGCTTTGAAGGCGACCGCGAGCAGTTCCTGAAAGATTTGAAAGATGCGCTGTACGGAGCCAAAATCATCTCCTACGCACAGGGTTATGACCTAATGCGCGAGGCCGCCAATGAACACAACTGGAACCTCAACTACGGAGGCATTGCCCTGATGTGGCGTGGCGGATGTATCATCCGTTCGAAGTTCCTCGGTGATATCAAGAAAGCCTACGACAAGAACGGCGATTTGGAGAACCTTCTACTTGACGATTTCTTTAAAGGAAAAATTGAAGCCGCCCAGGAAGGATGGCGTCGTGTGGTAGCTACCGCTGTGATGAACGGCGTACCGGCTCCTGCAATGACCACTGCCCTGAACTATTTCGACGGTTTCCGCAGCGAGCGTTTGCCCGCCAACCTGCTGCAGGCACAGCGCGACTACTTCGGAGCGCATACATACGAACGGGTTGACAAACCGCGTGGCGAGTTTTTCCATACCAACTGGACCGGCCACGGTGGAGATACCGCCTCATCGACTTACAACGTGTAACGAACAATTTTCAGATAAGTCCATCCCGGGAAGAGCTTTCTTTCCGGGATTTTTTTTGAAAGATATTAGATGAGAGAAAGTAGATTGGTTTCAAATATCATAAATTTCCCGCCCCCCTTGAACTTTTTACCTCCCAATAACATTAAAAGGGCATCAAAGTTACCCTGATTTTTCAACTAATATTATTCATCAGTCATTCTTATGAAAAAAATGTACCTGGTTGCAGTACTTCTGCTTATCGGTATTGCAACTACCCAGGCTCAAACCCAACCTGACACCATTGCCATTGAAGAAGTCCTCGTCGTCTCCCAGCAAAACCTGAAGGGAACCGATATCGACTTAAAATCCATCCAGATTGAAAGTCCCCATGACGTTGGCGCGATTTTCAGAAACCAAAGTGGATTTGGAATAATCAAAAAAGGAAATTACGGGATGGACCCGGTTCTCCGGGGCTTCAAATACAGCCAGCTGAATGTGCAATTCGATGGCGGTGTGAAGTCGGCGAACGCCTGCCCTAACCGTATGGACCCGGCGATTTCGCAAATCTCTCCCGAGGATATCGAGAAAATAGAAATAGTAAAAGGACCTTACGACATGAGATACCAGTCATTCGGGGGACTGATAAACATTGTCAGCAAGCGACCGGTATACCGTCCCAATAAGCCGGTTGATACAAAAATCGACCTTGGGTACCAGTCGAACGGCAACAATTACTACGGAAATATCAATTCGCTCTATGCAGGGAAAAAGTTCGACTTCCTGCTGAATGCCGGGTACAAAGACTACGGAAACTACAAAAGCGGCAACGGAACCGTGATCCCTTCGTCGTTTAGCCGATGGGACTATACCTTGAAGGCAGGCTGGAACTTCAGCGCCAAACAACGGCTGCAACTAACCTTCCGGCAAGGCAAAGCCAGTGATGTGCTGTATGCCGGTTTGCCCATGGACGCCGATTTCGACAAAAGCACCATCGGCTCGCTGGATTATGCCCTGTCCGATGTGTCGAACGTTGTTAAAAACATCAAAGTAAAACTGTATACGTCGTTGGTTGACCACCAGATGTCGACCCGGAGGCGCCCTTCCTGGAAAATGGTGGAAGCCGTATCGCCGCTTAAGGCACAGGTGTACGGCGGAAGAACCGAATTAAAGCTGGCGACCGGAAGCAGGAATACGCTCTACGCCGGGGCCGACTTCAAAGAAATTGCCAAGCAAGGCAACCGGAACCGCAAGGTGATCATCAATCCGTGTACCGGAGTCACACTGCCATCCCCAATGAATGTCATCGATAAAATCTGGCAAGACAGCAAAAGGGACAATATCGGTCTGTTTGCAGAAAACCGTTTTGAAGTCAGCAAAAAAGTTTCATGGACGACCGGCTTACGTGCCGACAGGACTTCCTACCAAATCAACGATCCGGCCGACGATTTCAAAGTGCAATACAACAACGACATTCAGCCCGAAGCCAAAATACTTCCTTCGGTCAGCAGCCGGCTTAACTGGTACATCAACCGTGACTGGAGCCTGCAGTGGGCCATTGCCATTGCGCAGCGGGCACCCGATTTGAGCGAAGTGTTCATCAACCACCTCAGCATTGGAACCGATGCCTACGAATACCTTGGCAATCCGAACCTGAAGGCGGAAACCAACCACCAAAGCGATGTGCGTCTCGAATACAACACAGATAACCTGAAGGTGTACGGAGATGTTTTTTATTCGTACCTGACCAATTACATTAGTGCTAAGCTTGACACGTCCATTCACAAGAAGTTTATGGCCTGCAACCCGCCTTACGGGACGAAAGTGTTTACCAATATCGATAAGGCTTTTATGACCGGTTTCGAAGCCGGGGCCGAAGTAAAATTTCTGAACAATTTTACCTATTCGCTTTCAGCTGCCTATACGTATGCTCAGAACAGTACGCTTAATGAGCCGCTTCCGGAAATACCTCCGTTCACGGTGAACAGTTTCATTGCCTTCGAAAACAAAAAAGTGCAAACACGTATCCACGGCCGGTTTGCTGCCGACCAGAACCGGGTTTCCAATACCTTCGCTGAAAGTACGACGCCCGGATTTTCGGTTTTCGACTGGGATTTCTCGTACAGTCCGTTAAAAGCGGTCAGCATCAACGCTTCCGTGACCAATATTTTCAATGTAAACTATGTGGAGCACCTGAGCCGGGCCTACAAAAATAGCGGTGCCGAAACCGGAAGTCTTTACTACGAACCGGGAAGAAGCTTTCATATCGGGCTCCGGGTCACCCTATAAAGGATTAATCCGCTACAATTGTAAGATTTTACCAATACTGATTAAAGAGGCTGTCCAAAAAGGGCGGCCTCATTTTTTAAGCAGCTAACCTGATTGTTCCGAACATTTTCCTGATTTTTGGTAGGCATTGTTGTAAGTCTGCTTTTGTGCAGGATATTGCTTCAAAAACGAAAATAATTGTATAAGGAACGGAATTTTTCGGATGTTTGGACACAGTTAGGGCCACTAACTTCCTCAAGTTGTGTCCAATGGCCATTAACCCAAACTCTACTTCCACCTTGGATAATCCTTTGAGGGTAAACCGGTTAAATTTGTTGTTTGATTTCAGCTGCCCAAACACCGCTTCCGGTTCGATGGGGCGCATGCTGCGGTGGTAAAGGCCTTCTTCACTGGTTAACCTTTCTCTTGCCAACCGGCGTAATCGGGTTAGATTGTGGTTGATTTCGAGCTTTCGGTTCCCCCTGGCTTTATAGCACAGCCCCCGAAGCGGGCATCCCGTGCAATTTTGTGCCTGGTAGATACTCACCTGGTATTGATATCCCAACTGTGTTTTGCGCTTGTTGTTACTCACCCTGTTCATGCGTTGTCCCATGGGGCAGACATAAAAATCCTTTTGCTGATTGTAATACAGGTTTGCTGGCAAAAAAGCATTATTCCTTTGACTTCTTTTTTGTTCTTTATGAAAGTAGTTGTACTTGACAAAGGCTTTTATGCCCTGATTTTCCAGATGTTGGTAGTTCTCTTCGCTGCCATAGCCTGAGTCGGCAACCACCGTGGACGATCGCCTGTTGTAAAGTGATTCAAAATGGTCAAGGTGTGGTATCAGAGTGCTGGTATCGCCGGCGCGCTGATGAAGTGAAAAATGGGTAATAAACTGGTTCTCCGTGCTGATCTGAGTATTGTAAGCAGGCTTTAACTGCCCGTTTTTCATATGATCCTCTTTCATGCGCATGAAGGTGGCATCGGTATCCGTTTTTGAGTAGCTGTTTCTTTGGCCCAGGGTTTCCAGTTGCTGTTTGTATTTTTTCAGCTTCGGTAAGGCATCCGATTCCAATTGTTTCAACTGTTTTTGCTGTTTCCTGTTTAGTTTTGAGAGTTGCTCATTTATCTGGCGAATCTTCTGTTGCAACAGTTCGGAATCAATCGTCTGTGGCAGAGAATCTTCATCAGGAGCAGCAGAGTCCACTTCAATGCTTTCCTCAATCTCTTTTAGTACTTTCTCGATTTTGGCTTCAAGCTTCTCCTTGTATTTTTCAACTGAGCCACGCCAAACAAAAGTGTAGCGATTCGAGGTTGCTTCGATTTTGGTCCCGTCGATGTATTGTACATCAAGGCTAACGTACCCCATTTCGTTCATTAACCGAACCATGGAGGCAAACAACTGATGGATTTTATTTTTTAATTTCTGACTGCGGAAGTTATTAATGGTCCTAAAATTAGGCGTTGCTTCACCCGAAAGCCACATGTAATGGATATTTTCCTGAAGTTGCCGTTCTATTTTCCGGCAGGAATAGATATTGTTCAGATAACTGTAAAACAGTATCTTAATCATTACCCGAGGATGATACGAACTTGTTCCGCCGCCTTTATACGTCGATAAAATATCGTCTATGTTTAACTGGTCAACAACCTGATTAACCAGACGAACCGGGTGATTAGCCGCTATTTTATCGCTTAGGTTACCCGGAAACAGTACGGACTGTTGGGAAGTAACACTTTTAAATCGTACGTTTGATCGTGTTGTCATTAGCACCTTTAAGATACAAACCTTAAAGCGACAACAAAAACAAAGGCTGTCCAATTTTACTTTTTGGACAGCCTCTTACAGCCCACACATAGAGTTTCAACCATCGTCAGTTGAACTTCCTCAGTTTCGGGAAGCACTTCACCAGCTCCGGATGATGCACTGGAATTCCAACAGGGACCAAATCAGATTCAAATGAAGTCCCTGAGTTTTGAGAAGTATTTCATCAGCGCGTAAAGAAGTGCTCCCGGTCACTGAGGGTGCTTCGTCACCATCTGTTGAGTCAATCCCAGTCATTCAAAGTGTCACAACAGGATCTGGTGAACGACTCTTAATCATTCAGAGTGCTCCGTCAGATGCCGGTGAAGCCATCTAAGTTACTGAAAGTGCTTCGTCAGACGCCGGTGAAGTCATCTAAGTGGGGAAAAGTGCCTCGCCAGACGCAAACGGGATGGGATGAATACCTGATGACACATCTTCACATGCCAATGGAATAAGCTGAATGCCTCCGGGTGATTCGTTGTGTGTTGTTTCTGTAATGAAAACGGCACCTCACAAAGCAGTCGGGAAAAAACAAAATTTAAACAGCTGAAACATACTCCATGTCGTAAAATTGTCGAATCCACAGCTAAACCTGCAATTCGGCGATTTTTAATTTTTCAACTACCCAAACACTCTATCATTGTCGCAAAACGTAAATACAATTGACAATGAAAAAACTAATCACACTTTCGTTAACGCTGTTCCTTTTACAGGCAGCATTTGGACAAAACAACACAAGCACAGCAGACAGCTTGAAGAGAGAAGGGCTTTTAATGCCCGCTTTAATGAAATACGGCGAAACCATGGTACAGCATCCTTCTGCTGAAGTGTCGTATAAAATTGCTTCCACCACTGCACTTCTATGGACTTCCCAAATGAGAGACACCACTTTCTATTTCCTGAACATCGCACTTCAAAACGACTCCACGCTGGAACCATTATACAACCCCGACTTTCTAAGCATCATCGATGATCCGAGGTGGAAAAAAGTGGAAGATGCTCAATTTGAAAAGTATGAAGCAAAACATGGCCCCATCAAAAACAAACCATTTGCCCGGGAATTGTTCCGGATGATCATCAAAGACCAGGGGATGATGTATGCGGGAAATATTGAAAGAAGGAAATACATCAAGAATGGAGGATATTTTAGTACGCCGGCCATCTTTCCTGTTCTCGCGATGGAAGAAAAAAACAAAAAGGAAAACGAGGAGCGACTACCGGAACTACTGAGCCAATATGGCTGGCCAACAACGTCGGAGGTAACAGAGTATGCCGCGGCAGGAGCAGCATTGATCATCAATCATGCCAGTCATGAACTCAGGGCTAAATACTTTCCGATGCTGGAAAAGGCCTTCAAAAATGGAGAAGCACAACCGCTTCGATATGCCAAAATGCGCGACCGGTTGCTGGTAGAGGAAGGCAAGGAACAGTTATATGGAACGCAAGTCAGATTCGACCAGATGGTACGGGTACCTTATCCCATTAAGGAACCTGAAAATGTGGACAAGCGCAGAGCCGAAATTGGATTAGGTCCTTTGAAACCCTACCTAAAGGCACGGTTTAATATCGATTGGCCGGTTGCTGAAAAGGAGTAGACAGAAGAAAACTACGACCAATTAACCAGACTCCAATGGACTACGCCAAATGTTACCGGCTGATTCATTGGAGCCTGTTTTTGTGACAAAACCTGGTGCCCTCAAAGAAGCCAGATATGTAATTTGGAGTGTAATTAAAATGACCTGCTTATCCGCAAACAATAAAAAAACAATGAACTACCTAAAAAAAACACTATACATACTTATCCTTCTCTTTGGATTGTCAACTACAGTTCATGCTCAAAAACTCGAAAAACAGTTTGATGAAATGCTTGAAAAGGAGTTCCCACCATCCGCGCCTGGAACAACGGCATTAGTAGCAATCAATGGGAAAGTCATCTATCTCAAGTCCTTTGGGATGGCCAATCTGGAATTAGGTGTTAAAACGGAGCCCGACATGGTGTATGAAATCGGGTCAATAACAAAACAGTTTACCGCTGTTTCCATATTAATGTTGATGGAACAGGGAAAACTAAATTTGGATGATGATATAACCAAATTCATCAAGGACTACCCTACTCATGGTTACCACATTAGTATTCATCACTTATTGACGCACACCTCCGGAATAAAAAGCTATACATCTATGAAGAACTGGTTTTCAGTTTGGCGAAAAGACTTTACACCAAAAGAATTCATTAATTTTTTCAAGAATGAGCCCATGGATTTTGCTCCGGGGGAAGAATGGAGATATAACAACTCAGCCTATTTTATTCTTGGTTACATTATTGAAAAGGCATCAGGGCAAACCTATGAACAATTTGTCAAATCAAATATTTTCGAACCACTTGGAATGCGTCATACTTTCTACGGCAGTCATTCCAAAATCATTAAAAACAGAGCTTATGGGTACCAAAAACGGGGAGACTATAAGAATGCCGACTACCTGAGCTTTACACAACCGTATGCTGCTGGCGCCCTGATGTCAACTGTCGAAGATCTCTTTATTTGGAACCGGGCAATTCGCTCCAACAAACTGGTAAAAAAGGAATCAATAGATTTAGCGTTTACAAACTATCAATTAAACAACGGGGAGAAAATAAATTACGGCTACGGGTGGGGCCTGAATGATATTAATGGAAGTCCAACTATTGAGCATAGCGGTGGGATTTTCGGCTATGTTACCAACTCAATCTATCTTCCAAATGAAGATGTATTTGTTGCAGTCTTTTCAAATTGTGATTGTCATGATCCCGGGCAGGTTTCAACCAGGATGGCAGCACTTGCCATTAATAAACCATATCCCACCCAGAAAGATGTAATATCAGTTGACAATGAATATCTTAAAAAACTGGTTGGAGTATATGATTTTGAAGACAGCACAACCAGAATTATAACGCTACATAATAATAATTTGTACAGTCAAAGAACCGGAAGTAGTAGAAAAAGACTATATCCAATTAAGGGAAATACTTTTTTCTTCGAAAATAGTTTGTCTGAAATTCAATTTCAGGAAAGAGGAAACCAGGTTGAAGCAAGCTTCTCCAATCGAATAAATAAAACGAAGGGAATAAAAACGGATAAACCTATTCCATTACATAATGAAATACACCTGAGTCCGGAAATATTGAAGCGATTCATTGGTGTTTACGAAATACAACCTGGATTCAATATCAATGTGACTTTAGAGGATGGAAAATTAATGACACAAGCCACAGGGCGACAGAAATTTCAAATTTACCCAGAATCAGAAACCAAATTCTTTCCTAAAGTAATTGATGCTCAAATAGAGTTTATAGAAAATGACAGTGGCAGCATAGATTCATTCATTATATACAAAGGTGGTCAGAAGATTGTAGGGAAAAAGAAAAACGAGACACCTTGATAGACTATCTGTCAAAGAAAACGACGACCAATTAAATAGACTCCAATGAACTAATCCGGATGTCACCGGTTGATTCACTGGAGTCTGTTTTTGAGATAAAACGTGGTTCTCAAAGAAGCCGGATATGTAATTTGGGCCGAAATGATTACCTTGGAAATGAAGCACATCCCAATCTGCGTGTAAAACAACGATGTTGATACACTCTAGTTGTGCATTATGATAATTTGGTATGGCATCTCATCCGAATAAACCTGACACCTCGATTTATTTGAGCTTTTTGCGCTTTATTCGGTTGGGCATTCTCCTAAACGCTATGAGTAATCGACAACCTGAACCTATGAGAGGATTCGCCCCCGATAATTCACGCTCATGTACTTTGTCTTTTTTAATTGATTAAATCACGTTTCCTTTACTTCATCAATGAATGGGGCAAAACACATATCAGACAACAAGAGCATCAGCCTCTACTGGAAATTACAGCTTTTAGGCTGGGGAACAGTCTCCTTATATTGGGCTTATACCGTATATACCAGGGACAATTATGGAGTATTCTTCACATTCCTCAATTATGTGCTTGATATTGCCATTGGTGTCTTACTCACCCACCTCTACAGATACATCGCCAAAAAATATAAATGGAGTGCACTTAGTCTTGGCAGTTTAGTCGCCAGGGTTATTCCTTCGATAATTCTATTTTCCGTTGCCTACATGGAGCTTGCAGATCTCAAATGGCACCTTTACTGGGTTTTTGTAGAAAACAAAGATTACACCCTGTGGTATTCTTTAAGTTATTGGAATCCTGTTTTTATAACAGGTCTACGCTTAATGGCTATCTGGATTCTGGCGTATCATCTATATCACTACCATCAAAATAAACTGGAAACAGCCGAACAAAATACGGAGCTTTTGGTCATTGCCAAACAGGCACAACTCGATAACCTGGCAACACAACTCAATCCTCATTTCTTATTTAATTCCCTCAATTCCATAAAATCACTGATCATTGAAAATCCGAAGATTGCCAGAAGAGCAGTGGATTTGCTTTCCGATATTTTGCGCACCTCATTGTATGAAAAAGACGCTCCGTTTATCACGATTAAAGAAGAGCTCGAATTGGTAAAAGATTTTGTCGATCTTGAAAAGATTCGGTTCGAGGAGCGTTTAAACGTGTCAATAGAAATGGATAGTGGACTGGAAAACTACCTGATTCTTCCATTAAGTATTCAGCTTCTGGTAGAGAACAGTATAAAGCACGGTATTGATAAACGAATTAGTGGAGGTGACATTAAGCTATCCATAAAGAAAACAACAGAAACCATTGAAATCGTCGTTCAGAATTCCGGTCAAATTGCCGGCAACAATTCGGAAGCAGGCATCGGAATTAAAAACCTGACTAAAAGATTGCAACTGCATTACGATGGAGGCGCCAGTTTCGAATTGAAAAATATAGATAATGACCGTGTGAGGGCTACTTTAATCATACCAATCCGAAAAAAATGAATACCTACAGGACAATCATAATAGATGATGAACGACTGGCAAGGGAAGAAGTGAAAAGAGCCCTGTCAAATTACCCTGAATACATTGTCGTTGGGGAAGCATCCAATGTTTATGACGCCGTCACTTTAATAGAAAAAGAACATCCGGACCTGATATTCCTGGACATTCATATGCCTGAAAAATCAGGATTCGATTTGCTGGAAGAGCTTGCGGTAGTTCCAAAAGTAGTATTCACAACGGCATACGATCAATACGCTGTGAAGGCATTTGAAGTGAATGCGTTGGATTATTTGGTTAAGCCATTGAGAGACGAGCGGTTTGCTGTCACCATTGAAAAGATTCAGGCAGAGTTCTCAAAAATGGAGGCCAGAAAAAATCCTTTGCCGATGCACTATAAGATATTCATAAAAGATGGTGAGCAGTGTTATTTCGTTCCCTTAAAAGACATTCGGCTTATCCAGTCGATGGATAACTATGCGCGCTTCTTTTTTGGGAATGATACGGCCATGATTAAGCGTTCGCTCAACCTGATCGAGGAAAAGCTGGACCCGAATGTATTCTTTAGGATTAATCGTAGCCAGATTGTGAATACGGAATATATAGAAAGAATAACTCCCGGCTTCAAACAAAAATTGAATATTGAGTTGACTACCGGAGAAACGCTGGAGGTATCCAGTCGTCAATCTGCCCGATTCAAAAACTGGAATAGTTTATAAAAGATGAAAAATCTACTGATACTGTTGATTTTAGTAACCGTTAGCATAACGCTGAAGGGCCAGTCCATAAAATTTGAAAAGGCAGCATTGTCCGACACGGCATCTTTGGCTACGGAAATGCAAAATCTGGCAAAAGATTATTTGCAGCAAAGCCAGCTCAAAGGCCTGAAAATCGAACCAAACGACCTTTACCAGATAGAAATCCTCGCGGGGATGTATGATCGCGCCATCAAAACCATTCAATCTACCAGAAAAGGTGTTTCCGTTCAAAACAGTCACCCCGATAAGATTCCATATGAGCTATTTGCCAAGGCAAAAATGGAGCAATCAGAGAAGCAAATCCCTTTTGAAACCGCTTACCGAAAGGTATTGTCTGATTATTTGCAAAACTGTAGTGATGAGCAGCTTTCTTCTGTCAATATCGTATTGACGACGAGTGATCAGGTGGCTTATTTCACGAACCGGTTTAAGGAGAACTACGCCAAAGCTTCAGGGCCAGAAATTACTCCGGAGGAAGCTTTAACGCTGTTGCGGTCCTATTTCCTTTATCACGTGTTTCATAGTACAGAGGCTATTGTATTCGGGGAAATAAAAAGAGAACAAAACAGAAGATATTATATCGAACAAAAGTTGATCGTTTCCCCCATCGACAGCGCTCAGATTTCCGTTACGGTTGTTCGCAAAAGAGGAACCGGCCCCCTTCCCGCCATCCTGACTTTTACTATTTATGCTGATTCAACAAATATTAATCAAGCCATATTACCGGCATCGAAAGGTTATGTCGGGGTTTTGGCTACTTCCAGGGGGAAGGGCCTGAGCAATGACTCTATTGAGCCTTACAGGCATGAACACAATGATGTTTATGCCGTGATTGACTGGATTAGTAAGCAGCCCTGGAATAATGGTAAAGTGGGAATGTTCGGAGGTAGTTACAATGGTTTTGCTCAGTGGGCATCCATGAAAGACAGCGTACCTCCGGCTTTAAAAACAATTGTGCCTTGTGTTTCGGCTGCTCCGGGAATTGACGTACCCATGGAGAATAATATCTTCTACAACTTTTCCTACAAGTGGATCTCCTATGTTACAGAAAATAGATATTTGTATCATACCGATTTTCAAAGGTGGAATAACCTTCAAAACAAATGGTTTCAATTGGGTGCACCTTATAACAAAATGGATTCCATTGATGGAACGCCCAACCATTTATTTCACGAGTGGATCAGCCACCCCAGCTATGATAGTTACTGGCAAAGCATGATTCCCTATAAAGATGAATTTGCCCATATTCATATTCCAATACTGACTATCACTGGTTATTATGATGACGGGCAACGGGGTGCCATGTATTACTATAACCAGCATTTAAAATACAACCCCAATGCAGAGGACTATCTGGTGATTGGCCCCTGGGATCATTGGGGAGCACAAACAACGCCCGGTTCCTATCTGCGCGGCTATCAGCTGGATAAAGCAGCGCAGATAGATATTCAGAATCAACTGATCTTCGACTGGTTCGATTACATCTTAAAGGGAAAGAAAAAGCCGGCTATCTTAAAAGACAAGGTGAACTTTGAAGTGATGGGTGCCAACAAATGGATGCATAAGCCGTCAGTTGCAGCCATGAGTAATGACACGGATACTTTTTACCTGGGAAATCATCAATCAAACGGTCATTACACCTTGCTAAGCAAGAGACCTAAAAAAGAATATCTAAAACTGGCGGTCGATTTAGCTGACAGAACAAAACAGAACAATGCGGACTATTATCCCTGGCCTATTGTAGCAGATAGTATCAATTTAAATGATGGTCTTGTTTTTATCAGTAAACCGTTCCAAAAGGAAAAAATCATTAATGGTTCTTTTACGGGAGTATTAACCATAGAAAGCAATAAAAAAGATTTTGACTACTCGGTAACTCTGTATGAGTTAACTCCTGAAGGGAAATATTTTCACCTGAGCTATTATATCGGTAGGGCTAGTTATGCCAAAAGCAGGGAGGTAAGGGAGCTCCTGACTCCCAATAAAGAGACAACCATCACTTTTGACAACACGCGGATTGTCAGTAAAAAGATGTCAAAAGGAAGTCGGTTGGTTGTGATTGTCAACGGGAATAAAAACCCATATGCCCAAATTAATTACGGAACAGGTAAGGATGTCAGCACTGAATCGATTGAAGACGCCCAAGAGCCCTTATTATTAAAAATTAGTTCCGACAGCAAAATAAACATTCCGATATGGAGTGAAGAATAACAACCTATTACCCTCAATTAAAAATGTAAATAATAATTAAAAACGATAAAATGACTAAAGGATTAAAAATAGTATTGACAATTGGTCTCATTGTTTTCTTTCAACAATTTGTAAACGCACAGGCAAATCAAAAGCAACATTTTTTACAAAAAGTAGGTGTTTTGGATAGTCTCCATTCTAAAATACTAAACGAGACAAGAAAGATTTATGTGCAACTACCTGCCGACTACAGTCCTGATAAGAAGAAAAAATACCCAGTGGTTTATGTTTTAGATGGTGAAGTTTTCCTTCCAACAGTTTGTGATGTACAAAGTTATTATAGTGGAGGCTATACCCCTGAAATGGTAATTGTAGGAATTTCCAATCATAAAAACAGGACAAGAGATTTAACGACATCCAAAATAACAACCAAATACGGTATGCCATTTAAAGAAAAAAATGGAGAGGCTGCTAATTTCTATAAGTTTATAGAAAACGAACTCATACCCTATGTTGAAAACAAATATCCTGTTACCAACTACAGAACATTAATTGGCCATTCGTATGGAGGTTTGTTTACGATATACATGCTGATTAAACATCCGGATGTATTTTCTAATTACATAGCCATAGACCCAAGCCTTGACTGGGATAACCAGAAGCTGTTGAAAGAGGCACGCGGAATACTTGCAACTCATCGTTATAAAAACAAAGCTCTGTTTATGTCATTAAGCGGGCAACTGGACATGCAGAACTCACAAATAACGATAGACAATGTAATGAAGGATACAACAGATTTCACTTTGTTCGCCCGTTCGAATATTGCCTTTTCAAGATTGGTAAAACAAAATGCTAAAGACGAATTGACTTTTGATTGGAAATTTTACCCCGGAGATATACATGGTACCATTCCTTTTCCATCTATTAAGGACGGTTTAATTTCACTTTTTAAATGGTATCAAATGGAGCATACGGATAAAATAAATTCATTTGACACGCCAAAAGAAGAGCTTTTGAGCATAACAACGCACAGAGAACAGAAGCTCAAAAAACATTTTGGATATTCTGTACCACCTTATCCGGAAGAACTTTTGAATATGTTAGGTTATATGAATAGGGATATGCAACATCCTGAAAAAGCGAAAATGTATTTTGAACTTGAAATCGAGTATTATCCTCAAAGTGCAAATGCTTATGATTCTATGGCCGAATACTATGAAAAACAAGGCGACTTTGCTCATGCAATTAAATATGAGAATAAGGCTTTTGAATTAAGTGGAGATGAGTCCTATAAAGAAAAAATCGAAAGACTCAAAGCGAAAAAATAAACGATTAAAATATCACTAGGATGAGAAAAGTATTATTCCTGTTGACAGCAATTTTAATATTCACTGGTTGTACCACTTCAACAACGAACAAACCCACATTAAAAGATTATAAAATCGGAGAAAAATGGAGCTGGAAATGGAGCCGCTCAGTAGATGGCGTAGTTCGTGCACAAGGTGAAGATTTTAAAGAAGTAGTCGACTATCACGGAGAACTAGGCTTCTGGAATGGCAATGACACCGTACAAATTTCAACAACTTTAAACCAAAAGCAGAGCAGCACGCCCTTTCGCGACTGGCCCTTATATGTAGGAAAAAAATGGAAATATGAATCAGAATGGGAAAATAACGAAGGTACCAAAGGAAAAACCAGTCAGGACGCTGAAGTAGTTTCATATGAAGAAGTAACTGTTGCAGCCGGGAGATTCATGGCTTACAAAATAGAATACAAAGGCATGGTAACAAATTCCAGAGGCTATAAAGGGAAAATGTCTGATACGTGGTGGTATGCCCCCGCTTTGAAAACATATATCAAGCATGTCAATAATGATGGCTATGGTGTTTATACAAATGAATTAACTAGTTATTCAAAAGCGCGGTAGTAAAAACGATGCATAAAAGTGCCACACAGCCGGCTACTATTCTCAAACTCTCCGTTCTGCATTTCTTCCATCAAAAATATAAACTCAGACCTTTGGGTTCGCAATTATAATCCCGAACTTTTATGCAGAACATTGCTGTTACTTTTGCTTCAACGAAAAACAGAATTATTAAAGGAAGCAAAACCAGAGTAGTACCCTTTGCTACGGTTTAGCGAATACTTTCAAATAATAAAAAAACAGGAAGATGGCACTCCAAACAAATGACTCTCAAAAGCATCACTTTAGTAAAAAAATATACTTCACCCTGTTTTTACTAGGTATTACACTATTCGCTCATGCGCAAAATTTAAACACAAAAATAACGCCGCATAAAACAAACAGTACAATAAATATTGACGGCATACTAAACGAATCCGTCTGGCAAAAAGCACCGTTTACCAACCAATTGTACGATGAAAATGGCCCATACAATAACACAGAGGCCTGGTTTGCCTATGATGCAGATAATCTTTATGCCGGCTTTAGATGCAAGGTAAACAGCACTTCTGAATTGAATACAAAACGTCTGGACAAGGACAACCAATTCATGTTGAGCAATGATTGGGTTGCCTTTTGTGTCGATACGTATCATGATGGAATCAATGCCTATACCTTTCTTGCCGATGCTGCCGGCAATGAATTGGATGGTTCTTTAAACCCGCCTACAAGGGATTTGTCATTTTCTTTTTCTACAAAATGGACTTCTGCCGTTAAAATAAATCCAGATGGATACACGGTTGAAATGAAAATTCCATTGGAGAACCTGCCCGTAAGATGGAACAAGGACAGTGTGACAATGGCCATACAAATTATCAGGAATGATAAACAAAACAACCGAATGGTTCAATGGCCGGCCACCAAGGATATAGGTAAGTTTCAAACCATCGTTCTGCATGGAATCAATCAAACACACCCCCCAAATTTGTCAGGTGTAAATATTGAAGACAGATTAGCCTATAAAAAATCGAAAATTGATGTTACCACCTTGTTGGGCAGGTGCCAGGGAGGAGATGCTTCTGTAATGGATTATTTACTGTTTAAGAAGAGGGATATTAACGGGGCTGAACATCCCAGGATGCTTCATTACCAACTGCAACCTGAAAGGGTCGAGCGGATGTTTGAAAATACCTCGTATTTCAAGAACTTAAAAACAAATGACGATTTCGAAACCCTGTTGGAAAGATCGCAGACCACAGCATTTATTGTATTGCGAAATGACACCATTCTATATGAAAAATATTTTAATGGCTTTAACAAAGATTCCATATTTACCTCATTTTCGGTTGCCAAATCATTTGTCAGCACACTCGTAGGATTGGCTATTTCAGATGGGTTGATTAAAAGCGAAGATGATAAAATAACCAAGTATCTGCCTGAGTTGATGGAGAAAGATACCTGTTTTTCAAAAATTACCATCAAGGATTTGTTAAGTATGAGTTCAGGACTTGCCTATTCTCACGATGGATTTCCTTCCGATGATGAGTTTACTTATCAATCTCCGGATTTACGAAGTGCGGTCTTAGAACATGTCAGAATCTCGGACCAACCCGGTAAACACTGGCTTTACAATAACTATAACCCGCTTTTACTGGGTATGATACTGGAACGAACGACTGGTAAGTCGGTTTCTAAATATGCAGAAGAAAGACTATGGAAAAAAATGGGAGGAAGCAATGCCAGCTGGAGCCTTGATGAACATGGTTTTGAGAAAATGGAAAGCGGTATCAACTGCCATGCTCACGATTATGCACGATTCGCTTTGCTTTTTTTGAATAAAGGTAAGTGCAATGGTAGACAAGTAATACCTGAAAGCTGGATGCAAAAAGCAACACAACCACAAGAAAGACCTGAAGGATATTATGATTACCTTATGGAAAATAATACGTATTACAACTATCTGTGGTGGGGTAAATTTCGTGACAGACAGGAAAATGCCAATGACTTTTTTGGAATGGGAAACAAGGGCGAATATGTTTATATCTGTCCACAGAAGAAGCTCACCATCATCAGACTGGGCTTTGAATATGGTTTCACTCCCGCATCAATGTCGTGGCCGGAAATGTTTTATGAATTTGCAACAGGTTTTAAATAGAAACTCCCTTTTTATTCGAGGGACAACCTATGTGCGAAGGAAGTTGAATAATCTGGTACAAAACTAACAAACACTGGCCGACATTCATTATCAACCGAAAGACACAAAGATTTATGCCATTAATATTCATTACCATTTTAGGATTAACAATGGCTTGCTCAAATATTAGTGATGCACAAAATACTCAAACGACCGAAAATCTCAAAGCTGTGCTGGATACAGTCTGGCAAACAGAACAGACACCCATCCATTTAAGGGATTCATTAATGAAAATTTATGGTGCAGATTCAAAACAGTTTCAAAAGTATCAGGCAATCTATAAACGGAATCACCAGGTTAATGAGCAAATAGTAAAAAACATTCTCGATAAATACGGTTGGCCAACCAAAGAAATGATTGGAGAATACGGTAACTGGACTATTTGTAATGTCCTTCAACATTCAGATAATGCTGTCCTGCTGGAATATCTTCCTCTGATGACACAAGCAGTAAAAGATAATAAACTGGAACCACGATTCCTGGCCAGAGCAGAAGACAGGATTGCGACAGCACTAGGCGAGCTACAAATCTATGGAGGGCAGATGAAATATTATCCGGAAACAAAAACCTTCAATGTATGGCCGGTATACGACCCCGTGAATATCGATAAACGAAGGGCAGCAATAGGCCTCGGTCCCATCGCTGAATTTTTAAAGAAACGGTTCGACTTTGAATGGAATCTTGAAGAGCAAATAAAGAGAACAAAAGAATTTAAACGGAAACAAAAATCCACACGGGCTAACTAATTAATGAAGTTTCTGTAGAAATCCATAAATTCACAATAAACGTTATCTGTGATTTAAAATGAATGAACTCAAGCAAATAAAGGCTAGTCCAAAAACCGGTAATGAGTATATAACAGAAAACGACCAAGAAACAGAATACAACCTATTAGACTTTTGGCGTTGGAGTGTTTCCGATATTCTGAGCAATGCAACTCGGGGCAGATTCTCTGAATTTATTGTAGGTACAGCAATTGGACTGAATCCTGAGAATTTGAGGGAAGAATGGGACGCTTACGATCTAAAGACTGAAGAAGGAATTAAAATAGAAGTCAAATCCGCTGCATATATCCAGAGTTGGTATCAAAGGAAGTTTTCAACGATTTCGTTTTCGATCAAACCTGCACGATTTTGGGACTCAAAAACAAATCAGCAACAAAAAGCTCCTAAAAGACATGCCGACCTTTATGTATTCTGCCACTTAAAACATAAAGAACAAAGTACGATAGATCCATTGAAAATGGAGCAATGGGATTTCTACATCTTACCAACCTTTCGGATTGACAATTATAAGAGAAGCCAAAGTTCAATCACGTTGAATTCACTAAGAAGACTAACCGATCCCAAGAAATATAGCGAACTAAAGAATGAAATAAGAAAAGCATACACGGAGCAGAAAGAACACAACCGCCAAACATAAGATAATCTTCCGTGAAAGTATTCCAACTACGCCCCCCAATCACCCATCAAAATTCCCAAAACCATTATATCTTAGCGGGGAAAAACTTGTAATTATGGAATGGACCTGGCTCTTTGTAGGATGTATGGCGATTGCCATCCTTTATTTGCGTTTCGCACCGCGACCGTTGCCGCCCAAAACACGGGTCGACCGGTTTATGAACTTCGTGCTGCGCTGGTTCCATTCGCTTACCTGGTTCTTTTTCGCCCTGTTTTGCCTCGTACGCATGGCAGCACTCCCGTCGCTTTATGAATTGGGATTCATCTTCGCCATTGTGGGCGGGTTGATATATTTCCTATTTTTAGGAGTATTTCTGTTCAGCCGCTTTTCCAGGCGCCGATAACAGAAGTCGATTCACAACCCGATAAACCAATATTTATGAGCCAGTTGATGCTTCTGGCGATTGTCATTTCGGCGGTTGCCTTGCTGTTGTTACTTGTCCTCCGATTCAAAATCAATGCCTTCATCGCGCTCATCGTTACGAGCATGTATGTCGGTCTGGCCACCGGCATGAAACCCGACAAGGTGCTGGAAAGCATCCAGAACGGGATGGGCGGAACACTTGGTTTTGTAGCAACTGTTGTCGGCCTTGGCGCCATTTTCGGAGCATTGCTGGAGCACAGCGGGGGAGCCCGTTCACTGGCCCATTACCTGGTCGGGAAGTTCGGATACGAACGGGCCTCGTGGGCTATGGTGCTCACCGGCTTCATCGTAGCTATCCCGGTTTTCTTCGATGTCGGGTTCATCATTCTGGTCCCCATCGTGTACGCGCTTTCGCGGGATACTGGCCGGCCGGTGTTGTATTACGGCATTCCGCTTTTGGCAGGTCTGGCTGTTACGCACAGCTTTATTCCTCCTACTCCGGGACCGGTGGCTGTAGCCGAAATTGTTGGTGCCAACCTGGGCTGGGTCATCCTGCTCGGCTTCATTGTTGGATTACCTACCGCTATCATTGCCGGGCCGGTGTTCGGTAAGTTCATCAGTAAACGAATCACTGCTTCCCCTCCTGCTTTTCTGGAAGAAGATGAGAAGCATACTGATACCAGCCAACTACCCAACTTTGGCATTATTGCTGCGCTGATCGGCGTTCCATTGTTACTCATTCTGGTCAATACCATTTCCGGTGTTTTGGTCAGCAAAAAAATCATCGCCGCCAGCACAACAACCGACATCATCAGTTTCCTGGGACATCCTTTTACCGCTTTAACCCTGGCAACATTACTGTCACTCTATTTTCTGGGAACCAAACGAGGCGTATCCGGAAAAGAGTTGCTCGACATCAGTACCAAAGCGCTGGGTCCTGCCGGCATCATCATCCTGATCACCGGAGCCGGTGGCGTATTCAAACAGGTGCTCATCGACTCCGGCATTGGAAAAATGCTGGCCCATTCCATCGCCAACTCGGCACTTCCTCCGTTGCTGTTGGCCTGGTTGCTGGCAGCAGTCGTCCGCGTGACGCAAGGAAGTTCTACTGTTGCCATGATCACAGCTGCCGGCATTATGGCGCCGGTACTGGAGGTCTTCGACCTTTCGGCCCCACATCGCGCACTCATTGTGCTGTCCATTGCAGCAGGAGCCACCATCCTTTCCCATGTAAATGACAGCGGTTTCTGGCTGGTCGGAAAATACTTCGGCATCGACGAAAAACAGACGCTCCGCTCATGGACGGTGATGGAAACCATCATCTCGGTTTCGGGATTAATTCTCAGCCTTGGATTGAGTTTCTTCGTGTAGGTAAAAAAATTCTTAAGGATGGATATTTATCCGAATAATCACTTAAATGATTCCATTCTTTTTATGACCTTTGTCATTCCACAGTAAAATACGTCCCACAAAACACCACGCAACATGTACAAAATTCAGACACTGAACAAGATTGACGAAAAAGGGTTAAAACTCTTTCCGGCTGACGCTTACGAAGTAGGCGGCGAAGTAACCGAACCGGAAGGCATCGTGCTCCGCAGTTTCAAAATGCACGATATGGAGCTTCCATCATCCCTGAAAGCCATTGCCCGTGCCGGAGCCGGAGTAAATAACATCCCGATTGATAAATGCACCGACAAAGGCATTGTTGTATTCAATACCCCGGGTGCCAACGCCAACGCGGTAAAAGAACTGGTAATTGCCGGTATGTTGCTTTCGTCCCGGAACATTGCCGGTGGAATTGAGTGGGCCAAGACCTTGAAGGGAGAAGGCGATAATGTCGCTCCCATGGTCGAAAAAGGAAAATCGAACTTCGCCGGCAACGAAATCAAAGGAAAAACACTGGCAATCATCGGATTGGGAGCGATTGGTGTTATGGTAGCCAATGCTGCCGAAGCGCTGGACATGAATGTGATAGGTTTTGACCCGTATATCTCTGTCGAGCATGCCTGGGAACTGAACCAGAATATCGCCCGTGCCGAAAGCATTGAAGCGCTGTTGGCGCAAGCCGATTACGTGACACTGCAGATTCCGTTGATGGACAAAACCAAAAACTTCATCGATGCAGAAAAAATTGCGATGATGAAGGACGGCGTACGTATCCTGAACTTTGCCCGCGGCGGATTGGTTTCCAACGCCGATTTGAAACCGGCACTCGAGAGCGGAAAAGTTGGCTGGTATGTAACCGACTTCCCGGATGACGAAGTTTTGAATATGAAGAATGTGATTGCCATTCCTCATCTGGGTGCTTCTACACAGGAATCAGAAACCAACTGTGCAGTAATGGCCGTACGTGAAGTTCGCGACTACCTCGAAAACGGGAACATCCGCAACTCAGTGAACTTCCCCGATGTAGCCATGAACCGCAACGGAGGCGCCCGCATTCTCATCGCCAACAAGAACGTTCCGAATATGGTGAGCCAGATCTCAACATTGCTGGCAGGTTACGGCGTGAACATTGCCGATATGATGAACCGCAACCGCAACGGCATTGCCTACAACATCATCGATATCGACCGGAATGAGCTGGATCCTGAAGTGAGTGACAAACTTCGCGAGATTGAAGGCATCTTCCTGGTTCGCGTTCTTCCCGGACAGAAATAACAATCTTTAATGTTTAGATAAAAAAACACTCCAAACCTTACTGGTTCTGGGGTGTTTCTTTTTATACAAACTCAGATGAAAATCAGTTTGTATAAGGCAAATAATGAAAGTGTATATTTTACACCTATTGTTGCCATTTTACTAATCAAAAATTTCTATTTTTACGTCGAAAATATTTTAATCACAACCAGATGAAGAACAATTTAACCAATAAAGCAGCAGACAACATTCGGATTTTATCGGCCGCCATGGTCGACAAAGCAAATTCAGGTCACCCTGGCGGTGCTATGGGCGGAGCTGATTATGCAAATATTTTGTATTCTGAATTCTTAAAATACAATCCGGACGACATGAGCTGGCCGTTCCGTGATCGTTTCTTCCTCGATCCCGGTCACATGTCTCCCATGCTTTATTCCGTTCTGGCCCTTTCGGGAAAATTCTCCATGGAAGATCTGAAGAACTTCCGTCAGTGGGGTTCAGTTACTCCGGGTCACCCGGAATTGGATACTGAGCGGGGTGTGGAAAACACTTCCGGACCGCTGGGACAAGGACACACCATGGCCGTTGGAGCTGCTATTGCCGAGCGATTCCTCTCCGCAAGGTTTGGCGAATGGATGTCACATAAAACTTTTTCTTTCATCTCTGATGGTGGTATTCAGGAAGAAGTATCGCAGGGAGCAGGTCGTCTGGCCGGTTTCCTCGGATTGAGCAACCTGATTATGTTCTACGATTCGAACGATATTCAGCTCTCTTCCGAAACCGATGAAGTAACAACTGAAGATACAGCAAAAAAATACGAAGCCTGGGGATGGAAAGTATTAACCATCGAAGGAAATGATACTGAAGCCATCCGCGGTGCGTTGAAAATTGCCACCGAAGAAAAAGAAAAGCCCACGCTCATCATTGGTAAAACCATTATGGGTAAAGGTGCTGTAACCGATGGCGGCGATAGTTTCGAGCGCAAAGTTTCTACTCACGGACAGCCGCTCTCCAAGGCGGGTGCTTCTCTCGACAAAACCATCGAAAATCTGGGGGGCGATCCGAAGGAGCCATTCCAAATCTTCCCCGAAGTAGAAGAGCTTTACAAAAAGCGCCAGGAAGAATTGCGCCAATGGGTAAAAGAGTTCGAAGCAGAAAAAGAAAAATGGGAAAAAGCCAATCCGGAATTAGCTGAAAAACTGGAAAACTTCCTTTCCGGTGACATTCCTGAATTTGATTTTGCCGCACTGGAACAAAAAGCCAATACCGCAACCCGTGCTGCATCAGGTACTGTTTTGGCAGCTTTCGCGGATCAGGTTGAAAACATGATTGTGGCTTCTGCTGACTTGTCGAACTCCGACAAAACCGATGGCTTCCTGAAAAAGACCCATCCGTTTACCAAGAACGATTTCACCGGAGCGTTCCTGCAGGCAGGTGTATCAGAGTTGACCATGGCTTGTGTAATGAACGGTCTGGCACTGCACGGTGGTGTGATTCCGGTGTGCGGAACCTTCTTCGTGTTCTCTGATTACATGAAGCCCGCCGTTCGTTTGGCTGCGCTGATGGAACTTCCGGTAAAATATGTCTGGACACACGACGCATTCCGCGTAGGCGAAGACGGTCCTACTCACCAGCCGGTAGAGCAGGAAGCACAAATTCGTCTGCTCGAGCAGTTAAAAAATCACCACGGCGAAAACTCCATGCTGGTTCTCCGTCCCGCCGATGGTACCGAAACAACGGTAGCATGGAAAATGGCTCTGGAGAATACGGATACGCCGACCGCATTGATTTTATCTCGCCAAAATATCAAAGACCTGCCGGCCAACAGCGACCGTTACACCGATGCGCTGCAGGCTGAAAAAGGTGCATACATTGTTGAGAACGACGCCAACCCGGATGTCATCCTGCTGGCTTCAGGTTCTGAAGTAGCTACACTGGTCGACGGTGCTGCGTTGCTGCGTGAGCGCGATGGTTTGGAAGTTCGTGTGGTTTCCGTACCTTCCGAAGGTCTTTTCCGCAATCAGGAGAAAGCTTACCAGGAAGAAGTACTTCCGGTTAACGTACCGAAATTCGGTATGACAGCTGGTTTACCGGTTACCCTGAAAGGACTGGTTGGAGACGACGGCGCTGTTTGGGGACTCAACTCGTTTGGATTCTCAGCACCTTACACCGTACTCGACGAAGAGTTGGGCTTCAACGGTGAAAACGTATACAAACAAGTAAAAACATTCCTTGGAAAATAACTTGCACTTGTTACCAATGAAAATCCCCGGTCGTTTTGCCGGGGATTTTTTATTTCAGGAAATACTATATCATCCTTATTCCATTCCAAATACCGATTTCAACCACGCGGCAGCCATCAAATGACAGCCAGCGACCGACGGATGAACGCCGTCAGCCGTCCAGTACTTCGTCCCCGCCCGCTTCGCTGCTTCATCGAAAACCGATTGATACGGAATAAAAATCGCGTCGAACTCTTTGGCCAGTTTGCGGGCTACTTTCCGGTAGGCATCGAAAGCCGGAAACCAGCTATCGTCAACGGCACTACCGCCCAGAACAGCAAAAGGCTCACCAATCACCAGCTTTACATCCGGTAAAGCAGCTTTGGTTCGCTTCAGTAAGGCACGGTAATCATTCTCGTAAGTTTCGATGGTACCGTCGTATTTCCCGTCGTGCATATGCCAGTAATCGTTCACACCGATGAGAATCGAGAGTAACTTCGGATTCAGTTCCAGGCAATCTTTTTCCCATCGGTCGGCCAGTTGAAACACTTTGTTACCGCTGATTCCGCGGTTGTAAATAGTCAGGTGTTTTTCGGCAAAATGGTCGAGCAGGGTGGATGCGGCCAGGAAAACATATCCCGGGCCAAATCCCAAGGGATCATTCGGGCGTTGATCTTTTTTGTCCCTCCAGAAATCCGTAATCGAATCGCCTTGAAAGACGATCACATCATTCTTCTTCAGAAAGACTTCCGATAAAATTTCAGTTTCGACCTGCGCATCTGCAGATTTGACGGTTGCCCCGATAATTCCCGGAATGGCTGCCAGTGCTCCGGCACTCAAAGCTGTTTTCTTCAAAAATTCCCGGCGATCAGTTCGTTTCATACGTTGTATTTTTGTCGTTAAGTTATATCGAATAGTAACTGGAACTCATCATTCAGAACGTGTGGCAATAAAGTTCAATACAAATTGAAGCCGCTCCTCAACCGCCACTTTCGGAAGTTCAACCAGGCGATAACCGTTTTCCCGGTAGGCTTTTACAACACATTCGTGAATGCGGCAAGCCTTGTCGAAGGTCTCTTTCCGAACTGTATCTGTTTGATAAATCTCCTTCCAGGGAGGCGTAATAAAAACAGTTGTAGCATACCGATGGTTTTTAATCGCGAACGCTAACGCCTCAGAAACCGGCTTTCCTTTGTAATACGAAAAAGCTGCCTGATCCGGCAATCCCCTGTCGGCAAAAGCAATCTCCTCTTCGGGAATCTCTTCCATGAACTGAATGCGTGCTTCCATCACCCGGCGTTCGAATTCCCGTGAATTCCGCCAGGGTAATATCTCTCCATTGCGCTTTTGCTCTTCTTCAATCAATGCCCGCGCTGTTTCGTGGCCAATCCGGTAGCCTCTTTCTGCCAGCTTTTCTGCCAACAAGGTTTTTCCAAATCCGGGACCACCTGTCAAAACATAAACCATTTCGTCTGATTTCTACTCCTAATTTAGAAATAATATGCTTCCGCTTAACGAATTAGCCCTATATCGGGCACAACTAGATTAACTTATTATTAATTGTCACCTACACAGCATTAATATACAGCAAGATACAATCAAGCGAAAAATTTTAATGACGAACCAATAACATAAATTCATACTTTAGCGGCCGAATCCGTGTACGAACACGGATTTTTTAAAAAGACATTCCGTGTGCGGACACGAAACCAATAAATCAAGAAGAAAATGAAGACACTGAACCGCAGTAATGTAACCAATCTTCCAGCTTATCCCGAAAGGATCTTACAATTTGGAGAAGGCAATTTCCTTCGCTCCTTCACCGATTGGATGGTGAACCGGATGAACAAAACCGTCGGTTTCAACTCCGGAATTACAGTTGTTCAACCCATCGAGCGTGGCATGGTTGACATGCTGAACGCCCAGGATGGCCTGTATCATGTCTGCCTGAAAGGAATAAAAAACGGCCAGCCGGTGAAAGAAGCCGAGTTAATTGACTGCATCAACCGGGGCATCAACCCATATACAGATTTCGATTCCTACCGGGAAGTGATTGATAATCCCGAACTCCGCTTCGTTATTTCCAACACAACCGAGGCGGGCATTGTATTCGATGAAAACGACCAGCTGGACATGCAGCCACAGAAATCCTTCCCGGGAAAAATGACGGCACTGCTCTACCAGCGTTTCAAAACATTCGAAGGCGATCCATCAAAAGGCTTAATCATCATCGCCTGCGAGCTCATCGACCGCAATGCCGATTTCCTAAAAAAATATGTGTTACGACACGCCGAAAACTGGAAGCTCGAAGTCGAATTCATCGACTGGGTGGAAACTTCATGTGCTTTCTGCAATTCACTGGTCGACCGCATCGTTCCCGGATTTCCGAAGGAAAACATCAAAGAAATTCAGCAAGAGCTGGGCTACGAAGATAATCTGGTAACCGAAGCCGAATATTTTCACCTATGGGTCATTGAAGGACCGGAATGGGTGCAAAAAGAATTTCCGGCACAGGAAGCTGGTCTTGAGGTGAAATTCGTGAAAGACATGACCCGCTATCGTGAACAAAAAGTACGAGTGCTGAACGGCTGTCACACCGGAAGTTTCGCAACGTCGTTACTGTATGGACTGCCAACCGTTCGCGAAAGCATCGAGAATTTCGAAATCGGCCGGTTCATGAAAGAAATGGTTTACGAGGAGATTCTCACCGGTATTCCGGGAAACCGAACTGAACTGGAAGCGTTTGCCACCAAAATTCTGGAGCGTTTCTATAATCCGTATATCCGCCACGAATGGAAGAGCATTGCCCTCAACGCTATGTCGAAATGGGAAACCCGCAACCTGCCTTCATTGCTCGACTACTTCGAAAAAGAGGGCCGTTTGCCGCAAAAATTGGTTTTCTCGCTGGCAGCCTCCATCGCTTATTATAAAGGCAGTGTCGATGGTGTTGCCTATACGCTGAACGACGACCAATGGATTCTGGATTTCTACCGCGAAGTATGGGACGCGTATGACGGTACGCCGGAAGGAATGCATCAACTAACGAGCAAAGTGCTCAATCTGCAACAACTCTGGAAACAGGATCTGAACCGGATCTCCGGCCTCACCGAAGCAGTAGCTGGTTACCTCTACCTGATTGAGGTAGTTGGCATGAAGCAGGCAGTGAAATCGGTTTTGGGAAAGAAAAATCCCGAAAAGAAAGTTGCTTAAGCGTACATCTGAATTTTTATTGTGATGAATGAAAGGCCGGGAGCAATTCCGGCTTTAGCCAAAAAAGAGATGGAAAAATTTATTCGCATATCGCCCAAAGACAATGTTGTTGTCTGCCTGAATTCGTTGATTGCCGGTGAGCAGCTGGAAGTTGACGGTCAACTGATAACTGCTTTGCAGGAAATTCCGGCCGGTCACAAAATCGCTGCCCGGAAAATTGAACCCAACGAATGGATTCTGAAATACGGCGCCCCCATTGGCCATGCCACGACTACGATTGAAGCCGGCGAACATATTCACTCACATAACCTGAAAACCAACCTGGCAGGAAACCTGGAATACGAATACACCCCCAATTTCAGAAGAGTTGCAGAAGGCGATTCGTCCCTCACGTTTAAAGGCTACCTGCGGAAAAACGGCAAAGCCGGTATCCGGAATGAACTCTGGATCATCCCGACAGTTGGATGCGTGAATGGACAGGCTCAGCAGATTCTGGACATCTTCAAATCGGAAGTACAGCCGGATGATATCGATGCGGTTCAGGTTTTCAAGCACAACTACGGTTGTTCGCAGTTGGGCGACGACCATGCCAATACACGGAAGGTGTTAGGGAATATGGCTAAACACCCGAATGCTGGTGGTGTGCTGATTCTCAGCCTGGGTTGCGAAAATTTGCAGATGGAAGACTTCCGCGAGTCGCTGGGCGATTTCGATGAAAAGCGTGTTCGTTTCCTAAAAGCACAGGCAGTCGAGGATGAAATCGAAGAAGGAGTAAAAATCCTGAAGGAGCTCTATGAAATCATGCGTCATGATCAACGAGAAGAAGTTCCCGTTTCTGAACTAAACATCGGCCTGAAATGCGGCGGCTCCGATGGCTTTTCCGGTATCACGGCCAATCCCTTGTTGGGCGCTTTCTCCGATTTCCTCACCGCTTCCGGCGGAACTACTATTCTCACGGAAGTACCCGAAATGTTTGGCGCCGAGAAGCAACTCATGGAACGGGCTGAAAGCGAAGCCATCTTCGGTAAAACCGTTAGCCTAATCAACGATTTCAAAGATTATTTCACATCGCACAACCAGCCGGTTTACGAAAATCCTTCTCCCGGTAATAAAGCCGGCGGGATTACCACGTTGGAAGAAAAATCGCTGGGGTGTACCCAAAAAGGTGGGAATGCAACCATTGTAGACGTGCTGAAATACGGCGAACCGTTGAGTAAGAAAGGTCTCAACCTGTTAGCCGCGCCGGGAAACGATTTAGTGGCGACATCGGCACTTGGTTTTAGTGGATGCCAAATGGTGTTGTTCACGACTGGTCGCGGAACTCCATTCGGAAGCTTTATTCCGACTATGAAAATCTCGACCAACACGCCCATTTACGAGAAAAAGAAGCATTGGATCGACTTCAATGCAGGTGAGCTGGTGAATGGGAAACCAATGGACGAACTCCTGGAAGATTTTGTACAATATATCATCAACGTGGCCAGTGGCGAAAAGCTGAATCATGAAAAAAGTGGTTTCCGCGAAATGGCCATTTTCAAGTCGGGCGTGACGCTTTAACGCGCCGCATCTGAAGAGCAAAAGAAAGGCTGTCCTCAATTCGAAGACAGCCTTTTCATTTATATCTGAATAAAGATTATTCTTTCAGCTTGTCAGCCATGGCATTGGCCAGGTCGATGCACATCTGGAATTTATCAGCTTTCAGCGCGCCTTTCTCTTCCACCGGATCGTAAACCAAATCCCACTTGATGTTTTCGGCAAACTTCATGAGGTTTTTGACGCCGCCACCGTTCCATGAAAATGAACCAAAAACCCCCAGCAGGTGCTCTTTGATGCCCATGTGCTCAATTTTGGAAACCAACGCCTCCACAGATGGGAACATCTCGTTGTTGTAGGCAGCGCTACCAACGATGAATCCTTTGTATTTGAAAATATCGCTAATGATGTATGACTGATGCGTTTTGGAAGCATCGTAAACACGAATGTTTTTCACGCCGCGCTCGGCCAGTTGCCGGGCAATCACATCCGCCATTTTTTCGGTATTCCCGTACATACTTCCGTACACAATCACAACTCCCTCTTCTGTCTCGTAACGGCTCCACTTATCGTATCGCGAAAGCACAAAGTCGGTATGTGAACGCCAAATCGGACCGTGTAAAGCGGCAATCATTTTGATGTCCAAACCGCTCAGTTTCTTCATGGCACGTTGCGTATGCGGACTATACTTTCCAACAATGTTGGTGAAGTAGCGCATCATTTCCTCTTCGTAGAAACTGAGATTCAGTTCATCATCGAAAATACCGCCGTCCAGCGTACCAAAGGTTCCAAAAGCATCAGCCGAGAAAAGAACACCGTTTGTCTTTTCGAAACTAACCATCGTTTCGGGCCAGTGTACCATCGGAATGGTGTAAAACTCGAGTGTATTTTTTCCTAACGGAAGTTCATCACCATCGCCAACTTCCAGCGTGTTTTCCTTAATCTGGTAAAAGTTTTCCAGCATCGGGAAGGTCTTCTTATTCCCGACTAGGGTAATGTCCGGATATTCGGCCACAATGCTACGAATTGCTCCGGAATGATCGGGCTCCATGTGATTGATTACCAAATAATCAACTTTCCGGTCGCCCAGTATGTTTTTAATATTCGAAAGATACTCGTCGATAAACGCACGCTCCACCGTATCCATCAAGGCTACTTTCTCATCAACAATCAAATACGAGTTGTAAGCCATTCCGTGTGGCAGCGGCCAGTAATTTTCAAAAAGATGTGTTTTTCGGTCGTTTACTCCTACATAAAAAATTTCATCTGCAAGTTTTACCTGATGCATAAAATTGTCCTCCAAACAGTTAACGATTTTTCGGTTTTGTAATTCAGGCACGAAAATATAAAATATTTAGGTGTAAACCGTTGAATAATTGTCAATAAAACATAAATAGATGAGCGAGATGCTTCATCTGGTGAGTTAAACTGAATTTACTATTTTTACGACCAAGAAAGACTAAGTATGGGAATTGAGCGCAGAAACAGGCTAATGGTTTTCCCCAAAGTGGGAAAATGGGTCATTATATTGGTAGCCATCGGTTTTATTGTGGTTGGCATTCGTGCTTTCCAGTTGTATGGATACATTTTCGAGAAGAATGTGAAACATTCGGGTTTTGTATACATCCCCGATGGTGCAACTTATGACCAGGTGATCGATTCGCTGAAGGCGGGTGATTTCCTGAACAACTATAAATCCATCAATTGGGTGGCGAATAAAAAAAAGTATCCGGACTTAATCAAACCCGGCGCCTACAAGCTTGAAAAGAACTGGAGCAACAACAAACTGATTGATGTGTTACGCTCCGGAGCTCAAACGCCCATCAAAGTAACATTCAACAACATTCGTTTCCGGAAAGATTTGGCGGGCCGGCTGGCCCATTACATGGAAGCGGATTCGACTGCTTTTTTAAAAATGCTGACCGACACCGCCGAAGCGAAGAAATACGGCTTTACTTACGCTGCTTTCCCGGCCATGTTTATTCCCAATACCTACGAATTGTACTGGACAACAACACCCGCGGAATTTGTGGAGCGTATGCACCAGGAATATGATCGTTTTTGGACTGACGAGCGAAAAAGGAAAGCCGAAGCGGCAGGGTTGACTCCCGTTCAGGCTACCACGCTGGCGTCCATCGTCCAGGAAGAAACCGTGAAACCGGATGAGATGCATAAAATTGCCGGTGTTTACATTAACCGGCTGAAACGCGGCTGGCGGTTGCAGGCCGACCCAACTGTAAAATTTGCTGTTGGCGATTTTAGCATCAAACGCATTCTCAATCAACACCTCGAAATTGATTCGCCTTACAATACATACAAATACAAAGGATTACCACCCGGCCCCATTAATTTTCCAAATCCGAAAAGCATTGAGGCGGTACTGAACTACGAGAAAAGTAAATATCTGTATTTCTGTGCGAAGGAAGATTTTTCGGGTTACCACAATTTCTCGAGAACCTTGCGGGAACACAACCGGAATGCGGCCCGTTACCAACGAGCGCTGAACAAAAATCGCATCTTTAAGTAATCCGGGAAAGTAGTTTATCCGATGACGTTCACCTCGCGTTCGAGTTGAATCGCAAATTTATTTTCAACGTCCATCCGAATTTGCTCCGACAGGTCGAAGATTTCCTGTCCGGTGGCACCACCATGATTGACCAGCACCAGCGCCTGACGGTCGTGCACACCCGCCTGCCCAACGCGTTTCCCTTTCCAGCCGGCCTTTTCAATCAGCCAGGCGGCGGCTATTTTCACTTTCCCGACACCAGCCGGATAGAGCGGAATTTCAGGATATTTTGCTTTTAATGCATTGGCTGTTTCTTCCTCGACCACCGGGTTCTTGAAAAAACTACCGGCATTCCCAATAATTTCCGGGTCGGGTAATTTCCGTTCCCGAATAGCGATAACCGCCCGTCGAATAGTTGAGTGAGACACGCTTCCCAGACGCTCCACTTCGGCTGCCACATCGCCATAATCAAGCTTAAATTCCGGCTTTTTGTTCAGCTCAAACACTACAGAAGTAACCGCGAAACGGCTCTTCCATTCCTGCTTGAATATGCTATTCCGATAAGAAAACTGACACATTTCACGGGTAAAGCTTTTTGGTTGCAAAGTTTGCAAATCGACACCGCGAACCTCACGAATCACAGAGCCAACTTCAACACCGTACGCTCCAATATTCTGAACAGGAGCCGCTCCCACCTTTCCGGGAATCAGGGAAAGATTTTCAACTCCTCCCCAACGGTTGCCCACACAAAAGGCAACGAACTCATCCCAATCGATGCCGGCGCCAGCCTCTACCCAAACAGATTCCTTATCTTCTTTCAAAATCTCGATACCGGAAACATCGGATGATAAAACCAGCTCCTCCACATCGTGCAGAAACAACATATTGCTTCCTCCACCCACGATCAAATATTCCATATCACGGTATTCCGGATTCGATTGGTAAAACTGGATCAGGCCTTGACCATCAGAAAATGAGAGAAAAGATTTAGCTTTAACATCGATGCCAAATGTGTTCCTGGTCAGCAAGGAATAATCATGGTAGAGGATGAACATACCTTAAATTTTTGATGGCAAAGATAATAGAAGCAGGGATATTTACGTTTCCTTTTTAACTGCGTATCTTTACAACTAGAATTTGACAACTGTGCGAAAAATACTCCTGGCAGCAACCAATGATCTCGTAAGCGATCACCGCGTACATAAAGTTGCCTCATCGCTGCAAAAGATGGGCTTCGAAGTAACACTTTTGGGACGGCGCTTCAAAAAAAGCGGTTCCCTGTCGAGACCTTACCAGACACGAAGGTTTCGGTTACTTTTCAACAAAGGTCCGGTATTTTATGCCTCTTTCAATTTACGGCTCTTTTTCCATGTTCTTTTCGGAAAATATGATGTTTTAGTTGCGAATGATCTGGATACGCTTCCGGGAATAACAGCAGCAGCGAGCTTACGTAAGTTGCCGGTTATTTACGACAGCCACGAATTGTTCACTGAAGTGCCGGAAGTTATCAAACGCCCGTTCGTAAAACGGATGTGGCAAAAGCTCGAAAAGCTTTCACTCTCCCATGTGCATTCGGCTTATACCGTTAGTGAATCTATTTCAGAGTGTCTTTCTTCGGTTTACCGCAAAGAATTTACCGTTATCCGGAATATGCCGCGATTCTCGCCAGTGACCTTCATCCCGGGCGACCGCCAGATGGATTTCGGTGATCAACAAATCATTCTTTACCAGGGAGCGTTGAATATGGGGCGCGGCCTGGAGATGATGATTCAGGCGATGAAATACATTCCCAAAAGTATTCTGCTGCTGGCTGGCGACGGGGATAAAAAGGATGAACTACAGGAACTGGTCATTCGGGAAGACCTGGGGGGGAAAGTCGTTTTTCTCGGAAGATTATCCCTTTCTGAACTCCACTTCCTGACACCGCAAGCAGATTTGGGCATTTCTTTAGAAGAAGATTTGGGATTAAGCTATCACTTTGCGTTACCCAACAAGTTGTTCGATTATATTCATGCAGGAATTCCAGTACTTGTATCCGATTTACCGGAAATGCGAAACTTAGTCGAGAATTACAAAGTCGGTGAAATACTGGAAGAGCGGACCCCCGAAGCAGTTGCCCAACAAATCAACAAACTGTTCTCAGCCAAAGAGTACCGGAAAATATGGGAGGAAAATGCTTCGCTGGCAGCCCGCGAACTATGTTGGGAAAACGAAGAAAAGAAACTGGCAGCCATTTACGCGCCCTTTCTGGAGGAATCAGGACAACTCGTCGTCGAGTAACGATTCGAAATCAATAATTTCCTCTTCTTCACCCACTTCACGAACACCTCCATCTTCACAGGCCACTTTTCGGGCCGGAAATTTCCGGATTAACGGGTAGTCGTGCGTGGCGATAACAACGGTTTTTCCCTCTTTATTAATCGCCTTCAAAACATTGAGAAGAGACTCCGACGTTTCCGGGTCCAGGTTTCCGGTAGGCTCATCGGCCAGAATAATCTCCGGATTATTCAGCAAAGCCCTCGCAATGACGATACGTTGCTGCTCTCCACCTGACAACTGGTGCGGCATTTTCGAGCCGGAATGCGGCATATCAACAATTTCCAATACTTCCCGGATACGGTCCTTGATGGCCCGATCCTGTTTCCAGCCAGTTGCTTTCAGTACGAATTCCAGATTCTTATAAACACTTCGATCGATTAATAATTGAAAATCCTGAAAAACGATTCCTAATTTTCTTCGCAGTAGCGGAATATTTTTCCGCTTGATGGCTTGCAGTTTGTATCCTACAATTTCTCCTTCGCCCTCAATCAGAGGCAATTCAACATAGAAGGTTTTCAGAAGACTGGATTTACCACTTCCCACTTTCCCGATGATATACAGGAACTCTCCCTTTTCTACCTGAAGATTAACATCTTTCAGAATCAGATTCTCACGTTGATAAACATCTGCACCTTTCAGTTCAATGATTGCTTCCACCAGTAATCGAAAGTTTAGTTGAAAATTATATTTTTGTATGAGGCCGCTTCAGACAAAACTAAGTTTTTTTGCGGAACAATTGTGTGGATTCTCTTCTTTAAACCAAAACAAACAGTGTTTAACCTGATTACACCCTGTAAAATCAGATTAGAAAAAAAATCACATGAAATTCATATCTAAATCGTTCTTTACGCTTGGGTTGGTACTACTCGTTACCATGGCAGTTTATGCGCAGCCGGTAACCAGTCCAACCGGCATTGACGAAACTTACCGGACAGCGCTGGAACTTTTCCAGACACGAAAATTTAGCTCGGCTTACCACGAGTTCAATAAAATCATGAAACAGAGCGAACCGTCATCGGGGATGTACGCAGAAGCAACCTACTACAAAGCAGTCTGTGCTTTGGAGATGGGAAACCGGAATGGAAAAGAAGAGCTGGAAGATTTCATAGACAAATATCCCAACTCGCCACAAATCTCCATGGCGCATTTTCGTCTGGCGAATGTGGAGTTTGGCAACAAACGCTACCGGCAAGCCATGCGCGATTACGAAAAAGTGGACGCCTACCTGCTTCCAAAAGCAGAAAGCGACGAATATAAATTCAAATTGGGGTATTGCTATCTGGACAACGGAGAGAACGAAAAGGCCAAAACCTATTTCTACGATTTGAAAAACAAACGGGGCAAGTTTTCCCGTGCAGCGGCATACTACTGGGCGCATATCAACTACCTCGAAGGAAACTACGAAACGGCGCTGTTAGAATTCCAGAAACTGAAGGACGATCCGCAATACTCAGGAATTGTACCGTTCTATACGGCACAAATCTATTTCATGCAGAAAAAATATGATGAGGTGATCAAAATGGCTCCGCCATTGTTGAAAGCTGCATCGCCCGAGCGAAAAATTGACATTTCTAAAATCATCGGGAACTCCTATTTTCAAACAGAACAATACAGCAAAGCCCTTCCGTATCTGGATGATTACATGAAAAATACGGATAAACCGACAGCAGACGATTATTACGTTATCGGGATTTGTGAATATGAAACCGGCGACTATAAGCAATCGATCTCTGATTTGGAACGGGCCACACGCAATAAAGATGCTGTTGCGCAGAACGCTTATTATCATCTGGCAGGTGCCTACCTGAAAGATGGCCAAAAGCAAAAAGCGATGATGGCTTTCTCCAATGCATCCGAAATGAGTTTCGATCCTAAACTCAAGGAAGATGCCTTGTTCCAGTATGCCAAAATCACCTACGAGCTGGATTACTCCCCCTTCAACGAAGCCATCAAGGCATTCGACAAATACATTACGCTATATCCCAACTCCGAACGGAACGATGTCGCTTACGATTACCTTGTGAAGGTTTTCATGACGACCCGTAACTACAAGGATGCACTGGCATCGCTGGATAAAATCAAAGTGAAAAGTCCGGCTATCAAGAAAGCGTATCAGCGGGTAGCCTACTATCGCGCGCTGGAATTTTTCCGCGATACAAAACTAAAGCAGGCCATTGAATTATTCAATAAGTCATTACAATACAGCCAATACAACGACGAATTGAAAGCGCTGTCTTATTACTGGAAAGGGGAAGCGGAATACCGCCTCAACGATAAGGAAGCCGCTATTCTCGATTACCGTCGCTTCCAGACGACGGCCGGTTCATACCGAATGAAGAAGGAATATGCACTTTCCAACTACAACATCGGTTACGCCTATTTCGACCAGGAGAAATTTGGCCAGGCTGCCAGTTGGTTCCGGAAGTTTCTCACCTTCCCGCACGACAAAGATCCGAAGCAGGTGGCCGATGCATACAACCGGTTAGGCGATTGCGCGTATGTTCAGCGCAGTTTCCAGGATGCGATTGCTCAGTATCAGAAGGCGTACCACATGAACACCTACGATGCAGACTATGCACTGTTTCAAACGGCTTTCTGCTATGGTCTGCTGCATAAGCAACAGCAAAAAATTAACGACCTGAACAAGTTGCAAGTTCAGTTCCCCGATTCGCGCTATCGCGATGATGCCATTTTCGAAACCGGTCGTGCCTGGGAGCGGGCCCATAACGATGACAACGCGAAGAAGAGCTTCAAGAATTTGCTGGTCAATTACCCAAACAGCCCATATCAGCCGAAAGCGCTGTTGCAATTGGGACTCATCAGTTTCAACGAAAACGACTACAACAACTCGCTTTCGTACTACAAACAGGTAGTTGAGAAATACGCGAATACACCGGAAGCCAAAGCAGCATTGACAGGAATCCGGAACAATTATGTGGAGATGAACCAAGTGGAAGATTACTTCACGTATGCCCAAAGTTTGGGAAAAACAGCGACACCCTCTCAATCGGAACAGGATTCGTTGCTGTACACTTCGGCTGAAAATCTCTACATGAAGCAAAGTCCCAAAGCGATGGATGCGCTGACCAGTTATCTCAGTCGCTTCCCGGACGGAGCGTTTGCCATCAATGCACATTTCTACCGCGGCGAGCTGTACTACAATCAACAAAACCTTCAGCAGGCTGCTGTCGATTATGATTATGTGCTGAGTCGTGGTGATAACATTTTCTCTGAACCGGCATTATTAAAAGCATCCGAAATCGCCTACCGGGAAAAAGACTACAACAAAGCGCTTGCACTGTACACGCGCCTTGAAAAACAGTCCAACAATTCGAAAGACAATCTGACTGCCCTCACGGGAATACTGCGAAGCAATTACGAACTGAAAAATTATCAAGCGGTAACCGAAGCAGGCTGGCAAATCCGGAATACGGAAAAAGTACCGGAAGAAATTTCGCGTGAAGCGGAATACAAAGCAGCCAAGGCTTACCTCGCGCTCAACGAGCCAACAAAAGCGTATACGCTATTCCGCAAGTTATCGAAGGATACCAAAACGGCCGAAGGTGCCGAAGCGAAATACCAGGTGTGTAAGTACTATTACGACCATAACCAGTTGAAAGCAGCCGAGGATGAGGTGATGAGTTTCATCGACAAGAACACCCCGCACCAATATTGGCTGGCCAAAAGCTTCATTCTGCTGGCTCATGTTTATGAAAAAGAGGGTGACCTGTTCCAGGCAACACATACGCTCCAGAGTATCATCGATAATTACGGAGAGCCCGACGATGGAATCATTAAGGAGTCGGAACTGTATCTGAAAGATTTGGAAGCAAAACAGAAAGCACAATCCGCTGCACAAAGTCAGCAGGATTCTGTGACAACTTCCACAACTGATTCCATTAGCTCCAACCAATAATCTGAAAGCATCATGAAACATCAGAATATTTCACTCAGCATATTATTTACCCTGGCTATGGGACTGGGAAGTACCGCTACGGCCTTGGCCCAAAAGCAGGATACGACCATCAACAAACAGGTGGAAGTGGTGAAAGCTTATCGCCCGAGCGTATCGGATGCCTACAAAATCAGTCCGATGCCGGAAATCGACGACACAACCCGTTTTACGCCGCAGTTTGACTACCATATCGACGCCGAACCCATTACCACAGGATTCAAAACGGTTCCTGTATCAGCAGCGACCATCAACCTACACGAATCAACGGAAAACGGTCATGGTTATCTGAAACTGGGTATGGGAACTTACAATACGCCTTACGGGGAATTCTTTTTCAACCAGCCCAAAGGCAAGAACTCCATTTTCGGAGTTCACTACCGGCATCTCTCGTCCGCGGGAAGTGTGAAATTAAATAGTACCGGCAAAAAAGTCGATGCTCCATACAGCCACAATAACCTGGAGGTTTTCGGGAAGTACTTTTTCAGGAAATCGGTGTTTTCGGTCAACCTGAATTACGACCGGAACGTAGTGAAGTTTTACGGTTACCCGGATTCCATTCCGGCCTACGTGAAGAATAATGGCTATGGCTATTTCAACGACAAACAACGCTTGCAAAACTGGCGGGTCAATGTAGGCTTGAAAAGCAGTGAGAACTCCCGCAGTGAGTTGCAATACAACGCAGGTTTGCATTATTCCAATTTCAACGCAAAAACCGGGCAAACCGAGAATAACGCCGGAATGATTGCTGAGTTTGACAACGATTTCGGCAACCTGCACGGCCTGCTTCAGTCGTCCCTCGATTACTATTCGACCGACAGCATTGACAATTTCGATAATCCGAACTCAAACAAACGCAACAGCATCTGGTTCAAGCTGAATCCATCAGTGCTGCTGTGCGGCGATGCATGGAAAATTCGTGCCGGTCTGAATACCTGGTCGGTATCAGACGATGACCGGAATGCCATTTTCAAGGTGTATCCCAAACTCGATTTGGAACTAACCCCCGTGGAAAATATCATGACGCTGTATGCCGGCGCCGATGGCTACCTGCAGAACAACAACTATTCCGCGATAGCTAAAGAAAATCCTTGGGCTAACCCACGGCACGATATCCGGAACACCGATTACAAATACATTGTCTTCGGCGGTTTCAAAGGAAAAATCAGCCCGCAAATCAGTTACAAAGCCGGTGTGAAATACAGCAAGGCGCACAACATGCATTTCTTTGTCACGAATGCAGCCCCCAGGGTACTCAGTCCAATGTACCCAATTTCCACGAACGAGTGGTTGTACAAGAATGACTTTGATGTTGAATATGATAACGCCGGCATCCTCAATCTGAATGCCGAAATTTCCTATTTCAGCGGAAGCGACTACTACCTGCAAATCAAAGCAAACTATTACAGCTACTCGCTTGACAGTCTGGATGTCGCTTCGTACAAGCCCAATTTCGATGCAACGGTTTCGTCGGGCGTAAGGTTTACCCAGCGGCTAACCGGTTTTATCGATGTGAATATTACCGGAAACCGGAAGGCTATTGTTCTATATCATTACGATCCACTCAGTTCAGCAAGGCCTTCTCCCTACCGGGACATCGTTTCACTCGATCCAATTGTGAATATGAATATCGGTGCGGAATACGAGCTGCCCTACCGTTTGAAGCTTTTCAGCCGCCTCGATAACGTATTCAACCAACACTATGACAGGTGGTTGGGTTACACCTCGCAAGGCATGCGATTTATGGTCGGTGCAAGCTGGTCATTTTAAGCAAATTAAGATATTTTAGTCTCATTTTACCCCGAAGCTTTTTCGGGGTTTATTTTTATCTGATAATCTGACACTTAACACACATTGATTTGTTGATAAAAACCCGGTTTTGAGGGTCCAAAATATCAGGTTAACCGGGATTATTTTGCTATATTTGCCTACCATGAAAAAAGACCTGAAAATGCGGAACTTAAACTGTCTTTTCACCGGCAGTTGCTAAAGTATTGTCCGCAACCACTTTTGCTCTTTGGTTATCAGGTCGGGGTTGGAATGCGAAGGATTCCGGCGAGATTGAGAATTTAAATAATTCATAGAATGAGTGAATTTGAAAATAACGGATTGAACAACAACTCCGATTATTCAGCCGACAGTATTCAGGTACTGGAAGGTTTAGAGGCTGTACGTAAGCGTCCCGCGATGTACATCGGTGATGTAAACGTTAAAGGTTTGCACCATTTGGTATACGAGGTAGTTGACAACTCCATCGACGAAGCGCTAGCAGGCTACTGTAAGAACATCGAAGTTATCATCAACGAAGATAACTCCATCTCAGTAAAAGACGACGGACGTGGTATCCCGACGGAGCGCCACTCCAAGGAAAATAAATCGGCTCTGGAAGTGGTAATGACCGTTCTCCACGCCGGTGGTAAGTTTAACAAAGACTCATATAAGGTTTCCGGTGGTTTGCACGGTGTTGGTGTTTCGTGTGTTAACGCACTTTCATCTCACCTTCGTGCGGAAATTCACCGCGATGGAAAAATCTGGGAGCAGGAGTACCAGCGAGGCGTTCCTATCAGTGAAACCAAAATTATTGGTGAAACGGACAAAAGCGGTACCATCGTTACCTTCCGCCCAGATGATTCCATCTTCAGTACAACCACGTATAAATACGACATTCTCTCGGCTCGTCTGCGGGAACTGGCGTTCCTGAACAGTGGTATCCGACTGGTTATTATTGACAAACGGGAACAGGACGAAAACGGTGAATTCAAAAGAGAAGAATTCTTTTCAGAAGCCGGATTGTCCGAATTTGTCGATTACCTGGACGGCACCCGTGAGCGACTGATTGACGAAACGATTCACATCACAACAGAGAAAAATGGTGTTCCGGTAGAAATCGCGATGACTTACAACTCTTCGTTTACCGAGAACATTCACTCATACGTTAATAACATTAACACCATTGAAGGAGGTACACACCTCACCGGTTTCCGGCGTGGTTTAACCCGTACCCTGAAGAATTATGCGGAAACCAGCGGCATGCTGGCCAAGTTGAAATTCGACATCAGTGGGGATGACTTCCGTGAAGGATTGACGGCCGTTGTTTCGGTAAAAGTAGCTGAGCCACAGTTTGAGGGACAGACCAAAACCAAACTCGGTAACTCCGAAATCAGCGCATCGGTTGACCAGGCGGTTAGTGAAATGCTTTCGTACTACCTGGAAGAGCATCCGAAAGATGCGAAAACCATTGTAAACAAAGTTATTCTTGCTGCTCAGGCACGTCATGCAGCCCGCAAAGCAAGGGAACTGGTTCAGCGAAAAACGGTATTATCAGGTGGTGGTCTACCGGGAAAACTGGCCGATTGCTCGGAAAAAGATCCGGAACAATGCGAAGTTTTCCTCGTCGAGGGTGATTCGGCAGGCGGAACTGCAAAACAAGGCCGCGATCGTCGCTTTCAGGCCATTCTCCCGTTAAGGGGAAAAATCCTGAACGTGGAAAAAGCCATGTCGCACAAGGTTTTCGAAAGTGAAGAAATTCGCAACATCTACACTGCCTTAGGTATCACGGTAGGAACCGAAGAAGACCAGAAAGCACTGAACATCGATAAGCTGCGGTATCACAAGATAGTAATCATGACCGATGCCGACGTCGACGGTTCTCACATCGCGACGCTCATCATGACTTTCTTTTTCCGCTACATGCAGGATTTGATTCGTAACGGATATGTTTACATTGCCACACCACCGCTTTATTTGGTGCGCAAAGGCAAGAAAGAAACCTACTGCTGGACTGAACAACAACGTATCGCCCTTATCAACGAATGGGGAGGCGGAAGCGAAAGCAACCTGCACATTCAGCGATACAAAGGTTTGGGTGAGATGAACGCCGAACAGCTTTGGGAAACGACCATGAACCCGGAACAGCGTACGCTAAGGCAGGTAACCATTGAGAATGCCGCCGAAGCCGACCACATCTTCTCCATGCTCATGGGTGATGATGTGCCGCCCCGGAAGAAGTTCATCGAGGACAACGCAACATACGCGAATATCGATGTATAAAGCCTGAAGGCTGGCCCCGGGCCAGCCTTTTTTAATGTGTTATAATAAAATTTCTGAGTCGTGAATATCTGTGTTTTCTGCTCTTCGAGCAATGCCATTGCTGATGTCTATTTTGAAGAAGCCAAATTGCTGGGAACTTTAATCGGTGACAACCGCCACAACATTGTTTACGGTGGTTCGAATGTTGGATTGATGCACGCCTGCGCCGATGCGGCCCGCCAGGCAGGAGCTGTTTCTTTGGGCATTATTCCGCAGTCCATCCACGACCGGAACCTGGCTTCGGAGCACGACGATGAATTGATTGTGACACCGAACATGCGGGAACGCAAATACCTGATGCGGAAACGTTCGGATGCATTCATTGCCCTTCCAGGAGGATTTGGAACACTGGAAGAGATTCTCGAGGTAATTACGCTCAAGCAGCTTCACTACCATAACAAACCCATTGTATTTATCAATACCAACGGATTTTATGATGCGCTGCTTCAGCAATTTCAGCGCTCGTACGACGAAATATTTGCACGCGAGGAATACAAGAAAATGTATTACGTGGCGAAAGATGCCACTGATGCAATGAAGTATGTCGAAAATTACCAGCCGGAAGAACTGGAAAGCAAATGGTTCGATGTTCCCGGTAAAAAATAGGGATTAGCGGGCATCAATCTAACGGGATGGTAAAATAGAAAACAGAACCTTTTCCAAATTCCGACTCAACCCCCATTTCACCTCCCAGCAGTTCGACCAATCCTTTGCAGATGGATAAGCCTAGTCCTGCTCCGCCAAAACTCCGGTTATAGGCGGGTTCAGCCTGACGGAAACGCTCGAAGATAAGCTGTTGATTTTTCTTCTCGATGCCAATACCGGTGTCTTCCACCCGAAAAATTACGAAATTACCTTCCAACAGGTATTTCACCGCAATGTGCCCTTCCGAAGTAAACTTGAAGGCATTTGAAAGGAGATTACTCAAAATCTGTCTTACCCTGACAACGTCTGAGTTTAATTTTAGCGAATCCGGAAGGTTGGACTGAAAACTCATCTCCACTTTACCGTCTTTCTCTTCAGCAACCATTTTCTGGTACAACCTAATCAAATCGATGAGTGATTCGTTCACTGAAAACGGTGCTTTGGCTAACGCCAGTTGTCCGGCCTCAATCTTCGAGAAATCGATAATATCATCAATCAGGTGTAACAGCGTATCACCACTCTTTTGTATGTATTTGATATACAATTCCTGTTCGGCAGACGTGATATCCGAATCTCCAAGTAACTCAGAAAAGCCGAAGATAGCATTCATGGGAGTTCGTATCTCATGCGACATATTCGCCAAAAAGGCCGATTTCAATTGATCAGCTTCTTTTGCTTTATGCAGCGCACTTTTCAGCTGTCTTTCACGGTTTCGTTCATCAGTGATATTACGGTAAATATGAAGCATTTGGTTCTTGCCTTCGTTACTGCTCAGCAAGGTAACAATGGCCGAGACCAGTAACTTCTTACCTGTTCTGGTATACCGTTCAAGCTCACGTTCAACGCTGGTATGAGTACCATCTGTTCCAATATCCTTCACCGAAATCCTTTCGGAATTATCCTTACAGATTAGAGAACTCAACGACATCCCCACCACTTCTGCCTGCGAATATTCAAAAAGCTCTTCGAATGCATGATTAGCCATCTCCACCTGGTCCTCATCAACAACCACGACCATCGCAACCGGAGCGACATTAAAAAGATGTTTGAGCGCCTTTTGGTTGAAAATCAACTCATCTTCGATTTGCAAACGAGTAGCCATCATTTGATTGGCTGATTCACCCAGAGAGCGGATTTCCTTAAAATGAATTTCTTCCGTTGGAATAAAATGCCCTTTAGGATGTCTGAAATAGGTAATAAACCAGTTGATATCGGTATAAAAACGCCGGAAGTAATAATTCAGGAAAACGAAAAAGATAAGTGAGAAAAGGGCAAGTACAACCAGCGTAGTTATGATGGCTTTGTAATATCTCCGTTTTAATTGTTGCCCTTCAATTTCTGCCTTCTTCCGGGCATCCGATAAATAAGCAACACCTCCGACAATCCAATTCCATTCAGGAACCGAACGCACATAAACCATAATACTGTCGGAACTTTTGCTAATGTGATTATACCAGTGACAACGGAAAAAACCACCCTGCTGATTTTGCTTCACCAAATTCAGCTCTTGCTGAAAAACCGTGGTTTTGCTTTGAGGAGCATTCGTCAACAAATTCATATTACCGTCATAAGGAACGCCATCCATAATGACGGGTTCTCCGTCAAATTTATTGATGAAGATGACATCGCCCGTATTCTTCCACTGCTCTGTCAGCTTATGGACAATACTTTGCTGAATCTCAGACTTAAAATCGACGGGATATACACGATGCCCGATATACCAGCCCAAATCATCAACCCGCTTTATATAGGCAATTTTCTCCAGCTCTTGATTGTTCGGACTGTAATATTCCAAAAAGCCGCTGTCTTTCTTCCGAAGCAGGTTCAACTCTTTTCGTACCACGTAATTTCCCAACGAATCCTGAAAGCCGTTCAAACGAATCCCTTGACTCACTCCCCTTCCGGGAAAAATCACACTTCTTCCATCAAGCGTGTTGACGAAGAGTTTTCCTTTCATCCCGGGTCCAATATAAGCTGACAATGAAGTGAGAATCATTTCCCGAACCCGATGCTCAGGATATACATTTTTATACTTACTCCACATCGATTCGGCCATACTGGAAGCTGATTCCACACTTCGGGAAAGAGAAGATTTCAGATTATTGATGTATTCTTTTCGGCGGTAGGTGATATATTTTATCTCGCCGTCAACTCGCGATTCGAGATTGGATTCTTCCTGATTAAAAATCTGATTAATCCGATGCTCCCGGTTTACCCGGAAATTATGCCATTCTGAGAAATTGTAAACGATGAAAACCAATAGGAAAGTAACCAGGAAAGTAATAAAAAAGGCACGTCCAAAGAACCCGGGCATCGACACCGATTTAAAAAACTTCAGACGTTCCCGCGTTTTTTCTTTCATCGAAAATTTAGGATAAAAGGATTAATCGATTGCTATTGTTCCATCAAAAACAAAAGTGGCGGGACCTTTTAACCAAATCTCGGTAAATTGATTTCCTGAACGTTTGAAAGAAACTTCCAGTTGTCCGCCTTTCGCTTCTACCGGAAAATATCCTTCCTCTTTCCCTGTTCTGATGGCTGCGCACAAAGCCGATGCTGTAATACCCGTTCCACAAGCCAGGGTTTCGTCCTCTACGCCACGTTCGTAGGTATACACTTTAATTCCGTTATCACGAAGCTGAACAAAGTTGACATTAGTTCCTTCCGCGGCAAAGCGTTCTGAGTTTCTCACCTGTCTTCCTTCGTTCACTACATCAATCGAATCGATGTCATCAGCAAACCGAACGTAATGAGGTGAACCGGTATTCAAAAAGAAAAAGTCTCCACCATTTTCGACCTCAGGAACATTCTGCATTTTCAGGTTAACCAGACCATTCGCGTCTATAACCGCTTCGTGTACACCATCAACGGCCAGAAAGGTTGTTTTATTGCCTATAACGCCCAGTTTCCGGGCAAAAGCCACGATACAGCGACCTCCGTTTCCACACATACTGGCTTCACGTCCATCCGCATTGAAATACCGCATAACGAAATCATGTTCGGGATGCGACTGAAGCAACATCAACCCGTCTGCTCCGACACCAAATCGTCGATCACAAATAGAAGCAATCAACTCCACATTGTCTCCATCAAAGTGTTCATCGCGGTTGTCGACGATCACAAAGTCGTTTCCGGCTCCCTGGTATTTGTAAAACTTTGTCTCCATGACTTCTAACATCTCCAAAAGTTAGTTAAAATATGTTAATCAGGACGATACAACGACCAACTAAATTGTTTGTTTCAATAAATTTGTTCTGCAATGGTACACAAATTGCTGGCAAAATTTGCAGATAATATAGTTAATCTCTAAAAATACGGAGTATGAATAAGTTTAAGAAAGTAACAACAAATCTACTCATTGCTTTTGCCGGAGCAGTTATCGCGGTAGCAGTTTATTCCGCCACTGTTGGCAAAACTAAAGTCGTAACCGTTCAGGAACCATCACAACCGGTTCAGCTGACCAGTCTTCCCAGCGCTCCTCAGGGAGGCGTACCCGATTTAACGTTCGCCGCTGAAAAATCGGTACATGCAGTTGTACACATTCAAACAATGATTAAAAACCAGACGTACGGTGGCGGTAGTGGAAATCCGCTTTTCGATTTCTTTTTCGGCGACCGGGGAGGACAGTATCAGCAACAACAACCACAGTATACGCGCGCGTCAGGTTCGGGAGTAATTATTAGTCCCGATGGTTATATTGTCACCAACAACCATGTAATCGATGGTGCAGAGAACATACAGGTAATCCTCAATGACGATCAAAAGTATCCGGCCAAGGTCATTGGACGCGATCCGAACACAGATATTGCTTTGGTAAAAATCGACGCAAAAAATCTTCCCTACCTCACGTGGGGCAATTCGGACGCATTGAAATTAGGCGAATGGGTTCTGGCTGTAGGAAACCCGTTTAACCTGACTTCAACCGTTACTGCGGGTATCGTCAGTGCCAAAGGACGTGCTATTGGTATTAATGCAGGTAAAATGCCGCTGGAATCGTTTATTCAGACCGATGCAGCCGTAAATCCGGGTAATAGTGGAGGCGCCCTGGTTAACACCCGTGGCGAACTGGTAGGTATCAATACCGCTATTGCATCGCGCACCGGTTCTTATTCTGGCTATTCTTTTGCTGTTCCTGCAGCCATCGCTAAAAAAGTAGTCAGCGACCTGAAGCAATATGGTGAAGTTCAGCGTGCAATGTTGGGGGTAACCATCCAGAAAGTAACATCACAGGTGGCCAAAGAGCATGACATCAAAAAAATTGAAGGTATTTACGTTAATAGCGTTACAGACGATGGCGCCGCAAAACACGCTGGAATAAAACCCGGTGACGTTATTCTGAAGATTGACAATACTACCGTGAATACCAACCCGGAATTGATGGAACAGCTTGGTAAACGTCGTCCTGGCGATCAGGTAACATTAACCATCAAAAGGGACGGTAAACTGAAACAATACGAGGTAACCCTTCGTAACACACGAGGAGACACAAGCATTTTGAAGGAATCCTTTTCAGTTCTTGGAGCAAAATTTGGAGCGGTATCCGATCAGGACATGAAACGCCTGCAACTAAACAGTGGTATTCAGGTGGATGAGTTGACCAAAGGAAAACTGAAAGATTTAGGTGTAAAAGAAGGATTTATCATCACAGAGATAAACAAAAAGCCTGTTTCTTCGGTTGATGATGTGAAACGTGCCCTGAATCAAACAGAAGAAGGTCGTCCAATCCTGATCGAAGGAGTTTATCCGAATGGACAATGGGCCTACTATGTTTTTAGAGTAGAATAAGTTAAATTGTTGGAGTCCGCTTCATTCTAGTGACTAATTATTTGTAAGACAATTCAACTTTTCGTAAATTTGCGGACTTTTAATCGGAGAGCATGAGACAACTTAAGATTACAAAATCTATTACAAACCGCGAGAGTGCTTCTCTCGACAAGTATCTTCAGGAAATTGGTAAAGAAGAACTTATTACCGTTGAAGAAGAAGTCGAACTGGCGCAACGTATTAAAAAAGGCGACCAGGCAGCACTCGAGAAACTGACACGAGCCAACCTTCGTTTCGTTGTTTCCGTGGCAAAACAGTATCAAAACCAAGGATTAAGTTTGCCTGACTTGATTAATGAAGGCAACCTGGGATTGATAAAAGCCGCCGAAAAATTTGACGAAACACGAGGCTTTAAGTTCATCTCGTATGCGGTGTGGTGGATTCGTCAATCTATTCTTCAGGCTCTGGCCGAACAATCGAGAATTGTCCGTCTGCCGTTGAACCAGGTAGGTTCTTTGAATAAAATCAATAAGGCATTCTCGAAGTTTGAACAGGAACATCAGCGCAAACCCTCTCCGGAGGAGTTGGCAAAAGAGCTCGATCTTCCGGCCGACAAGGTAGCCGACACCCTGCGTGTCTCCGGCCGCCATGTATCGGTTGACGCTCCGTTCGTTGACGGTGAAGACAATAGTCTGCTCGACGTCTTGGTGAACAACGATTCGCCCAACGCCGACCGCTCACTCATCGACGAATCGCTGGCAAGGGAGATTGACCGTTCTCTGGCTACTCTCACCGAAAGGGAAGCCGACATCATCCGTATGTTCTTTGGAATTGGCTGTCAGGAAATGACCCTCGAAGAAATCGGAGAGCGCTTCGGTTTGACACGCGAACGTGTTCGCCAGATCAAGGAGAAAGCAATCCGCCGCCTGAGACACACCTCTCGCAGCAAGTTGTTAAAAACTTACCTTGGATAAAGTAATCCAAAACACATTCAAGACAACAATCTTATACAGATAAGATTAGCCCCGCCGGAAGAGCGGGGTTTTTTTGTATTTTAAAGTGCTGAATTTTTTAAATCAAATCTGAAATTCTATCGCTTGCTTTTCTCGCCTGAGCGTTCGTTCAGCAACCCCTGAAGACGATACATCTCATCGCGCAATTGAGCAGCTTCGATGAAATCAAGCTCTTTGGCCGCTTTTTCCATCTCCTTTTTTGTATTGGCAATCGCTTTTTCCAAAGCATCCACCGTCATGTACTGCACAACCGGATCGGCAGCCACATCAGCAGGTGGCGGCCCCGAGTAAGCTTTCGGCGAGGTATCCGGTTCTTTCTCTTTCCGGTACTCGTACCCGATAATCTCGCGGGTAGCTTTAATAATTTGTTGAGGAGTAATATTGTGCTCTTCGTTGTAGGCCATCTGCTTCGCACGGCGACGGTTCGTTGAATCGATGGTTCGCTGCATTGACCGAGTGATGGTATCAGCATACATAATCACCAGGCCATTCAGGTTTCGGGCTGCACGACCAGCCGTCTGCGTAAGCGAACGCTCCGAACGCAGGAACCCTTCTTTGTCGGCATCGAGAATGGCAACCAGGGATACTTCAGGTAAATCCAGTCCCTCCCTAAGCAGGTTAATCCCGACCAACACATCGAATTCTCCCTTCCGAAGATCTTCCATAATCTGAACACGCTCCAACGTGTCCACATCAGAGTGAATGTACCGGGTTTGAATATCCATCCGGGTGAAATAGCTGGTGAGCTCTTCCGCCATTCGCTTGGTCAGTGTTGTCACCAGTATCCGCTCGTTCCGCTGCACACGCTGATGAATTTCTTCCATCAAATCGTCGATCTGATTGGTGCTGGGACGCACTTCAATCTTCGGGTCAAGCAAACCGGTTGGACGAATAATCTGTTCGACAACGACGCCTTCGCTTTTCTCCAGCTCATATTCTGCAGGCGTTGCGCTTACGTAGACAATTTGGTTGATAATATCCTCAAACTCCTCAAACTTCAACGGCCGGTTGTCGATCGCTGCCGGCAGGCGAAAACCATATTCCACCAAATTTACCTTTCGTGCCCGGTCGCCTCCGTACATCGCCCGTATTTGCGGAATCGTCACGTGACTCTCATCGATTACCATCAGAAAATCATCCGGAAAATAGTCAAGCAAACAGAACGGACGGGTTCCCGCCTTTCTACCATCAAAATAACGGGAATAGTTCTCAATGCCCGGACAGTATCCCAGCTCCCGAATCATCTCCAGGTCATAATTCACCCGGTCATCAATCCGTTTGGCTTCCGCCCGTTTTCCTTCGTTTTCGAAAAATTCGATCTGCTTCACCAAATCATCCTGGATTTGCCGGATGGCTGACTGCGTCCGCTCTTTCGTGGTAACGAAAATGGTAGCCGGATAAATGATAATATTATCGTGATCATCTATCGCCTGTCCGGTTTCCGGATCGAACGAAATCAGCTCTTCAATCTCATCGCCCCAGAAAACAATCCGGTAAGCATAATCGGCGTAAGCCGGATAAACATCCACCGTATCACCTTTCACCCGGAAAGTGCCCCGGTTAAAACTCACCTCGTTGCGCGAGTACATCGCATCGACGAGCTGACGCAGGAAAGCATTCCGGCTAACGGTATCCCCCACCTTCAACATCGACACGTTCTGATGAAAATCTTCCGGGTTACCGATACCGTACAGGCACGAAACCGATGAAACGACAATCACATCGCGACGCCCCGAAAGCAAGGCTGAAGTCGCACTTAACCGCAACTTCTCAATCTCGTCGTTAATCGACAAATCCTTTTCAATATATGTATCCGTTACCGGAAGATAAGCTTCGGGCTGGTAGTAATCATAGTACGAAACAAAATATTCCACCGCATTATCCGGGAAGAATTGCTTCATCTCGCCATACAACTGCGCTGCCAGTGTTTTGTTATGACTCAGAATGAGTGTCGGCCGCTCCACCTTCTCAATTACATTCGCCATCGTGAAGGTTTTCCCCGAGCCGGTCACCCCTAACAAGGTCTGGTGTTTGGCTCCCTCGTTGATCCCCTGGGCTAATTGATTAATCGCTTCCGGTTGATCACCGGTAGGTTGATATTCTGAGACAATTTTAAACTTCATAGCAAACGGTTATTCGTTTAGACCGAACCGGTAAGATACAAAAAAGTTCTCCTTCCGGCAGGAGGGAGAACTCTCTGAATATCGTATTATTTATACTAACGATGCAGAATAAAATAGACCGGGAAATGATCGCTGATTCCCCCGTAATAGTTGGGCCCGCCATATGTGCGGTTCGGTGCCATCACCCCATTTTTATTGTGGTATTCCATCCATTTTTCATGAAATACCTTCCCTGATGCAGGAACTGTCGTCCAACCACTTTTTGCCGTCAGCAAATCATGTGACACAACCAGGTTATCCAACATGTTCCAATTACCACGGAAGTAATAGGTTCCTTTTCCCTTCATCGAAGCCTGGTAAAGCAAACTGTGCAAAGTGCCGTCCGTACCCGGAATCGCCTGCAATACCTTGAAAAGACTCTTGTTTTCCGGTTCGTCATTCATATCACCCATGATAATGATCTTCGCATCGGGATTCAATCGGGTAATCGAATCTACCTGGGCACGGAGCACCGAAGCGACAAACACCCTTTTGGGCTGCGATTTTTCAAGACCACCCAGACGCGAAGGCCAGTGATTAACAAATACGTGAATGGTATCATTTTTACCGGAAAGCAACTTAGCGTAGAGAATATCACGCGTATGATAATCCGGATCGTCTTTAAAATGAATGCCAATGACCGTATGCGTTATCTCTTTGAAGATATCGGGGCGATAAAGCAGCGCCACGTCGATACCGCGGTAATCCGGGCTCTCTTCATGTATAATCTGATAATGAACAGGCGCCATACGCTTCGTACGGACCAAATCATTCAACACCGATTGATTCTCAATTTCGGCCATTCCGATCAATCCCGGCTTTCCAACCGTATCCACATCCATCAATACGTGGGCGATATCATTCAACTTTTTGGTATATCGCTCGGTGTTCCATTTTTTAGGAGATTCAGGACTGAACTCAAAATCACGTTCGCCTTGATTGTTAATGGTATCGAACAAGTTTTCCACATTGTAAAAAACAACCGAGGTAGCTTTCACTTTCGGCTCACTCTTTCTCGGCGTACTACACGAATTGATGAGCAGCAGGCTTCCTGCCAGCACCATCGATAGAAAAAAACGGTTATACTTCACGGCCAATGGTAACTTCATAGTATTTGGTAACATCAGTTGTAATCATACCGGCAGCTTCCGCTGCCTGCAAGCCCAGCTTTCCATCTTCGAAAACCTGACAATCGGTTGGTTTAATACGTATTAAACTGGCTGCTATCAAAAAAGTTTCGGGATCGGGTTTATGTTTCTTTACGTCTTCTGCTGACACCAGGTGTTCGAAACAATCTTTTACACCAGCCTTTTCCAGCGCCATCCAGGCTAATCTTTTATAACCACCAGTTCCGCAGGCCATGGGCAGTTTTCCGTGGTATTCGTGAATAAGTTCAACAACCGGCTCTACTGGCTTTACTTTATGAATGTTCTCCTCATAACGCAACTCCTTGATTCGGGTAAACTCTTCCGGGTCAAAATCCTTATTGAATTTTTCCTTTAACAGCTGGCAGGTTTCCAGCGCCGGCATTCCTGTTACCGATTCAAACAACGGAATCGTGAAATCAATGCCATACTCTTTCGCGGTGTCTCTCCATGCAATATAATGCACCGGCATCGTATCGCAAATCGTCCCGTCGATATCAAAAATAAGTCCGCGAGCACGCGGATCAACTTCTAACTTGTTATTCATAAAGAAATAAAAATAGACGTAAAAATAACGAATCCTTTGCTATCTGCCTATTACCTGGCAATTAGTTTAAGAAAACTTAAAATGGCTGACTTAACTGCTGAAAATTCCCTATTTTTCGCCAATACAATCAATCAAAAACCTCATGAGTAATAATCCGTTTTACTTATACACCATCATCCCGCAGTGGGGAATTTTTCTGGGAATTGGGCTGGTCATTTTTGGCTATGTAGAAAAGAAAGGAAAACTCAATTTAGCCGGATGGTTCACGATGGTAGCGACAGGACTTTTCGCCCTCGGTGTGAACCTCTTCGGCGACTTAAATCCTCATCCGTTACCCGATGGGAGTATGCCGATGGATTTCCAGGTAATATCGCTTGGCTGGCAGGCCGGAATTGGAGGAGTACTGGCTCTGTTTACCATTCTTCTGCGGCAGCGAAAAAGCAAAAGATACGCTATACTTGCCATTTTGACCGTCGCCTATGCTGTTGCCATCTTCTTCCAATACAATTATTTCATCAGAAGCGGAAAGGAAAAACCGGCGGTAACCCAGGAAGCACCGATGAAAGACTCTACCAAGTAAATCATCATGATTGCCCAAACACCTGAACCGACCTATTATGCTGTGATTTTCACTTCGGTAAGAACAGAAGGAGACAACGGCTATGCTGCCGCCGCTGAAAGGATGGTCGAACTGGCCAGACAGCAAGACGGATTTTTGGGCGTTGAAAGTGCGCGCGAGGAATTAGGTATCACGGTATCTTATTGGCGCGATTTGGAATCTATCAAAAGATGGAAAGAAAATGCTGAACACGCAGCAGTCAGAGAAAAAGGAAGAAGCGATTGGTATAAGAGTTTTAAAACCCGGATTGCCAAAGTGGAACGCGATTATGAATTCGAAAAATAGCAACCCACAATAAAAAAGAGGAAGGCCAAAAGCCCTCCTCTTTTTATATGATAGTAATTCAATCTCTACGCAAGTTTACTCAATGCATTTTTGATGCGGGAAATCGCCTCACGCAACTCCGCTTCCGAAGCAGCGTATGAAACCCGAAGACAATTCGGGTCACCAAAAGCGGCACCTGTCACCACGCCAACATGAGCTTCGTTCAACAAATACATGCTCAAATCGGTCGCATCCTTAATTTCAGTATCTCCCACCTTCTTACCAAAGTAGTAAGTCACATCGGGAAATACGTAGAAAGCTCCTTCCGGCTTGCTGGTTTTCAGTCCCGGAATTTCCGCCATCAGCTCCATCACCATGTCACGGCGTTTCTGAAACTGGGCCACCATTTTATACACCTCAGCATTATCGGAGTTAATGGCAGCAGCCGAAGCCATCTGAGCCACTGAGTTCGGGCCAGATGTATATTGTCCTTGTAATTTATTACATCCTTTCGCAATCCAGGTCGGAGCAGCAATGTAGCCAATCCGGTAACCAGTCATCGCGTAGGCTTTCGAAACTCCGTTCACAACGATTACCTGCTCCTTGATTTCATCAAACTGAGCGATGGACTCATGCTTTCCGCCGTAAGTGATGTATTCATAAATTTCGTCGGAAATAACGATGATATTGGGGTGTTTGGCAAAAATATCGGCGAAAGCTTTCAACTCGTCACGGGTATACAATTTCCCGGTAGGATTACTCGGGCTACTAAACAGAAATGCCCGGGTTTTTGGGGTAATGGCCGCCTCGAGCTGTTCCGGGGTAATTTTAAAACCGGAGTCAACCGAAGTTTCAATCACCACGTTTTTACCTCCCGAAAGCTTAACCAGCTCAACGTAAGTAACCCAGTAAGGAGCCGGTACAATTACCTCATCGCCCTCTTCAACCACCACTTGCAGCACATTGGCAAGTGAATGCTTGGCACCATTGGAAACCACAATCTGGTCAGGGGTGTAATCCAGACCGTTGTCGCGTTTCAACTTATTGACGATGGCATTCCGCAATACCGGGTATCCGGGAACCGGAGAATAATGTGAAAAATTATCATCCACTGCTTTCTTGGCAGCTTCCTTGATGAATTCGGGCGTGTCGAAATCGGGTTCACCCACTCCCAAACTAATTACGTCAATTCCCTGCTCTTTCAATTCACGGCTTTTTTGGGCCATGGCCAGGGTTTGTGAAACGGATAGACGTGCAATCCTGTCGGCAACTTTTTCCATAATAGTCTGAATCAGAAAATTTGTTCATTTACCGGCCAAACTATGTTCCGGTGAATTTTCGGTAAATTTCTTTATAATTGTTATAGTTTCCGAGGACAAAATAGAAAATTTTACTGGACCTCGACTCTTATAAATGGACAATTGACAAAAAAGTTCATCATATTTTAACAGATTAACAGTTTTTGTCACGAAAAATTTAAAATTTTCTCAAAATGGACGGCAATATCAACAGTTTTTATGAAATTCTAAAAATTACATTACCGGCCCTGGTTGTATTCCTCACTGCCTATTTTTTATTCCGCGATATGCTGGAAAATAGTCAGCGGCAAAGGGAATTTGAATTCAGGGTCGAAAACCAGGGACAAGTCACGCCGGTCAGGCTTCAGGCCTACGAACGGTTGACCCTTTTCCTGGAAAGAATTTCGCCACAATCACTTCTCAATCGCACCTTATCCGCTGATATTTCGGCCGTTCAGTTCCATTACGAGTTACTCAAACAAATCAGGCAGGAATACGAGCACAATCTTTCACAACAAATCTATGTATCGGTTACGGCATGGGAAGCGTTGAGAGGTGCTAAAGAGTCTTTGGTCATGCTGATCAATAAGGCTGCTGATGAAGTGAAAAAGGATGAGCCGGCCATCTCGCTCAGTAATAAAATTTTCCAGATGTACATGGAGCAGGATGATCAGCCGGTGTCCATCGCTTTGGCAGAATTGAAGAAAGAAGTTCGTATGTTCTTTTGATGAGAGATGAGAAATAACCTGCAGAAAATCTGGTCAATCGTTATTTTTTCACATTTTTTATGAGGATAATCTAAACAATTTCCCCCTACTATCGTGTTATCAACACAGAAACCACCGAACCATAAATCATGAAAACAGTAACGGTCAACCGAAAAGAACTTTTCGATACCCGGACACCTATCCTCAACACAGGAACTGCCGAAGAAATGCGGCAACGGATATTGACCTATTTTCACCAGACATTCGACATTGATGAACACCTTTTCGAGGTATTTGCTGATGAATCGGCCATGTACGAGCGGGCTGATCCGCTGCGTCATCCGTTGATCTTCTATTTTGGTCACACGGCTGTATTTTTCATCAATAAGCTCATTCTTTCTAAAATTATCGACGAGCGCATTAACCCAAAATTCGAATCGATGTTTGCTGTTGGCGTCGATGAAATGTCGTGGGATGATTTGGATATGAACCATTACAACTGGCCTCCGGTTGACGAAGTTCGCGCTTACCGGAAGCAGGTTTGCAACCGCGTCGAACAAGTGATCAAGGAACTCCCACTCACGATGCCCATCGACTGGAAAAGTCCGTTTTGGGTCATCATGATGGGCATCGAGCACGCACGCATTCATCTGGAGACCTCATCGGTACTTATCCGTCAGCTTCCGCTGAAATACCTTCAACCAATCGAAGGCTGGCATCTGTGTACCGAAAATGGTGACGCTCCGGCCAATTCACTGCTTCCGGTAGAAGGCGGAACGGTAAAAATGGGGAAAGATCGCCGGCATCCCTTGTACGGCTGGGATAACGAATACGGTCAGCACCAAGTCGAACTGAAACCGTTCAAAGCATCGAAGTTTCTCTGTTCAAACGGCGAGTTTCTCGAGTTCATAGAAGCAGGCGGCTACCGCGAAGAAAAATACTGGACCGAAGAAGGTTGGGCCTGGAAGAGTTACAAAGAAGCCGAACATCCTTTATTCTGGAGAAAAGACGGCAATGACTGGAAACTCCGGCTGGTATACAATGAAATCGACATGCCATGGTCCTGGCCGATAGAGGTCAACTACCTTGAAGCGAAAGCCTTTTGCAACTGGAAATCGGAAGTAACCGGCCGTTCCATCCGATTGGCCACTGAAGAAGAGTGGTACCGTTTGCACGATTTGGCACAAATCCCCGACCAGCCATACTGGGACAAAGCGCCCGGCAACATCAACATGGAACGCTACCAAAGTCCCTGTCCCGTTAATGAGTTTGGATTCGGCGACTTCTACGATGTAATCGGCAACGTCTGGCAGTGGACCGAAACGCCCATCACCGGTTTTGGCGGATTCAAAGTCCATCCTTTCTATGATGATTTTTCAACGCCAACGTTCGATCTAAAACACAATCTCATCAAAGGCGGCGCCTGGATTTCCACCGGGAACGAAGCCACCCGCGATGCACGATATGCCTTCCGCAGGCACTTCTATCAACATGCGGGTTTCCGTTATGTGGAATCGGAAAATCCGGTCGTCATTCAACGTGATGTCTACGAAACCGATCCGGAAGTCGTCCGTTACAGCCATGCCCAATACGGTCCGGGCTTGCACGGATTTCCGAACTACCATAAGGCCATTGCCGAAAGATGCATTAAAAAAATGCAGGGTAACACCGGACGGGCACTCGATTTGGGGTGCAAAACCGGGCGCTCGACCTGGGAATTGGCCCGTACATTCGACGAAGTAACCGGTTTGGATTTCACGGCAAGGAATATCCGTCTGGCTATCGAACTTCAGGAAAACGGGAATATGCAGTATATCTTCCCGGAAGAAGGCGAGCTGGTTTCCTACCATCAAATCAATCTGAAGGATTTGGATATGGAAGCATTAAACGGGAAAGTTGCCTTTTACCAGGCTGATGCTTCTAATCTGAAAGACCTGTACACAGGTTACGATCTGATTTTAGTAAACGACATTCTGGACGAAATGTACAATCCGGCCAGGTTCCTGAGCCAGGTACACGATAGGCTGAATGCCGGTGGTCTGCTGGTCATCGCATCCTCCTATAACTGGGACGAAGAGCGGACTGACAAAAACAACTGGCTGGGTGGCTACCGCGAAGACGGCGAACCGGTTTGGACCCGCGATGCTTTAACGCAGCTGCTCTCTGAAAACTTCGAGCCAACAGGTGATGACGAATATCTTCAGTCTGTATTGCCTTATTCCAAACGGAAATACGAAGTGAAAGATGTGGAAGTTTCCTTCTGGAAGAAACGTTAAACTTTGAATTAAATAAGCGCATAGTCCCTTGTCATTCAACATGGCAAGGGATTTTTTATTTGCTTTTTCGCCATCTGACGCTTCAGCAAAATATATTTCAGTTCATTCCTCCAAATTGACGGTTCAGTCCCTTTTCTCCCGTTCACTCTTCCCTTCACCGTAATTTTGCACCAAATCAAAATGTGAAATAACAATGAGAACCTCAGCGAAAGGATTTCTGACAACAGGTTTATTGATGGCAATAATCCTGTTTTTCAGCGCATGCCAGGAAAAAAAGAAAGAGCAAGCAACCATGCAAACGGTAAAAATTGATACGGTAATGCAAGGCCAGCAAGTACAATCCGTTCAATATCCCGGAAAAATTAAACCGGCCACAGAAGTTAATCTGGCTTTCCGCGTTGCCGGACCGATTCTTCGTTTTCCGGTTCAGGAAGGTCAGTTTGTGAAGAGAGGTCAGCTGATTGCCCAAATCGATCCGCGCGATTACAAAATTCAGCTGGCGGCCAGCCAGGCCAAGTACGACCAGGTTAAAGCGCAGGCCGACCGGGTGAAGGAGTTGTACAAACGCAACAGTGTAACGCCGAACGACTACGATAAAGCGATTTCCGGCTTAAAACAAATCACAGCAAAGCTAAATGCCGATCGCAATGCATTGAACGACACGCGGCTCGTTGCTCCTTTCGACGGATATGTACAAAAGAAATTCTACGATAACCACGAAACAGTCGATGCCGGCTACCCGATTGTTTCCTTCCTCAACACCTCACATTTTGAAGTAGATGCAGATATTCCGGCAACCGACTATATCCGGCAGAATCAATTTGCCGGCTTCTCCTGTACGGTGGATGTATATCCCAATCAGCCCATTCCGCTGAAATTGCTGGAGATTGTCCCCAAATCGAATATGAACCAGTTGTACCAGGCCCGCTTCCGTTTGGAACCGCCCAAAGACCTTCACGTTGCGGCAGGAATGAATGTCAATATAACCATCAATTACCTGACAGGAAACCAGGATTTGGTATTCGTTCCGGTAACCGCCGTGTTCGACCGGAATGGAAAATCGATGGTCTGGATTTATTCGCCGAAAACAAATCAGATCGAACCCCGCGAGGTAACCACACAGTCTGTTCGCAGCAATGGAACGATGGAGATCTCTTCCGGATTAAAAGCGGGTGAATTAATTGTCACAGCGGGCGTGCATTCGCTGAAAGAGGGACAGAAAGTAAAACCACTGGCACCGGTTAGCAAAACAAATGTAGGAGGGCTGTTATAATGAATTTGACTGAAAGCGCATTCAAAAATAAGCCACTGGTTTATTTTCTGCTTTTCGTCCTGATTGCCGGAGGGGCTTACTCATTTTTCAAGATGAGCAAGCTGGAAGACCCCGAAATCAAAGTAAAGCAGGCCCTGGTGGTAACCGTTTACCCGGGAGCATCGGCCCATGAAGTAGAACTTCAGGTTACCGATAAACTGGAGAAAGCCATTCGCTCGATGGGAGACATCAAAAGTATCGACTCCCGGTCGCTGGACAACTATTCAGAGATAAAAGTCGAGCTGAAAAGCACGACAAAAGCAAATGAGCTGGAAGAAAAATGGGATATCCTTCGCCGTAAGGTCCACGATGCCCAGGCTTCTCTACCTAGTGAAGCGCAGCAATCCATCGTTGTTGATGATTTCGGCGACGTGTATGGCATGTTCTACGCCATGACTGCCGATGGCTACAGCTATGAGAAAATGTCGGACTATGCCGATCTCGTAAAACGCGAGGTACAGGATATTCCGGGTGTCAGCCGGGTACAAATTTACGGAGAACGGAATCCTTGTATCAATGTAGAGTTCAAAGAGAACCGGATGGCCAACCTGGGCGTTCATCCCGCCGAGATTCTGAACACGCTGAACAGCCAGAATAAAACTGTTTACGCCGGCGAGTTCAATGCCGGAAGCAAACGCCTCCGGGTTGCCGTTAATGATACGTACAAGAGTATTGACGATATTAAAAATCTGCTGATCCAAGGCCACGAATCCGATCAAATCCGGTTGAAAGATGTGGCTACGGTGACCCGTGGGTACCAGGAACCGTACCGGCAACTGATGCGTTACGACGGACAGAAAGCGCTGGGAATCGCCTTTTCGATGGAGAAAGGTGGAAATATCATCAGTCTTGGAAAAAAAATCGATGCCAAGCTGGCCGAACTGCAGCAATCACGCATTCCGGCCGGTATCAGCTTTCACAAAGTTTTCTTCCAGCCTGATAAGGTAGAAGATGCCATCAAAGGTTTCATGGTCAATCTGCTCGAATCGGTATTGATTGTAATCGTAATCCTAATGATTACCATGGGTCTGCGAAGCGGCATCCTCATCGGTAGCGGTCTTATCATTACCATTCTGGGTTCGTTCCTGTTCCTGAATTTCTTCAACGGAACGTTGCAGCGTGTGTCGCTGGCATCACTGATTGTTGCCATGGGAATGCTGGTTGACAACGCTATTGTGATAGTTGATGGAATCCTCGTAGACCTACAAAACGGTGTTAAGAAGTCGAAGGCCTTGCGAAATACGGCGAAGAAAACAGCATTGCCCTTGCTGGGAGCCACGTTGATTGCCATCATTGCGTTTCTGCCCATCTTCCTGTCGCCCGATACCTCCGGTGAATATGTTCGTGACCTGTTCATCGTACTGGCTGTATCGCTGTTGCTGAGTTGGGTTCTCGCACTTACACATATTCCGATCATCGCTGATAAGCGGTTCAAGAAGTCGAAAATCAAAAGCAACGGCAAAGGTGCACATGAAGGTAAGATCTATGACTTTTTCAGGAAGACGTTGAACTTCCTCCTGTATCACCGTGCACTGACCATTGGAGCAACTGTTGTTTTGCTGGTCATCACCGGATTTTCATATCGGTACGTGAAACAGGGATTCTTCCCCGATTTGAGCTACAACCAGTTGTACATCGAGTATCGCGCTCATGGTGGAACCCGTATCGAGCAGGTGAACAGTGACCTGAAAAGCATGGAAGAATACCTGATGAAACAGCCGGAAGTAACGCATGTAACTACCAGTCTGGGTGGAACACCTGCCCGTTATAACCTGGTCCGCTCGATTGCTCAACCATCACAGAATTACGGAGAGCTCATCGTCGATTTCACCAGCCCTGATGTGCTGAAAGAGAAGATGGATACGTTGCAGAAATATCTGACAGCACATTATCCTCAGGCTTACGTCCGCATGAAACGCTACAACCTGATGTACAAGGAATTTCCGATCGAAGCACTGTTCACCGGTCCGGACCCGGCCGTTTTGAAAAAACTGGCCAAGAAGGCAGAAGACATCATGAAAGCAGAACCAACAGCTACGCTGGTGACCAACAACTGGGAGCCGGAAACACCGTACCTGAAGGTCGACTATTATCAGCCACTGGCTCGTCAGGCTGGTTTGTCCCGAAGCGATGTCAGCCTGGCACTACTGGCCGCCACCGATGGTTTGCCGGTTGGAAAGTATCACGAAGGAACACACACGCTTCCCATCTACCTGAAAAGCACCAATGCTGAAGGGAAACCGGTTCAGAAACTGGACAATATCCCGGTTTGGAGTCTGACTCCTACAACCGGAAATATCAGTCCGCAAGAGCTACGAGGCTTGTTGACCGGTCAGACGACGAAAGCCGACCTGCTGGAGAAAGCACTGGGTAGCAAGCCGCTCAATCAGGCGACCAAAGGCATTTCTCCCCAATGGGAAGAACCGGTCGTTCGACGACACAATGGCGAGCGGGCTATCAAAGCGCAGTGTAACAACGTACCCGGGCATTCGCCGGAAGAGGTGCGCCAGAATATCAAAAACAAAATCGAAGCTATCAAACTGCCCGAAGGTTACCATCTGGAATGGCAGGGCGAATATGAAGCCAGCAGCGAATCGCAGAAGTATCTGTTCATGCATTTGCCCATGGCGATTATCCTGATGATTGGTATCCTGATTGCCCTGTTCAGGGATTTCAAAAAACCAGCCATCATCCTGCTCAGTTTGCCGTTGGCTACCATTGGGATTGTTTCTGGTATGCTCCTTTCGGGAAAAGAGTTCGGCTTTGTCGCCATCGTCGGTGCACTGGGATTAATTGGTATGATGATTAAAAACGGAGTGGTGCTCATTGAGGAGATAGGCCTGCAAATCGAATCGGGGAAAGACCGCTACCAGGCGATCATCGATTCATCGGCTTCCAGGCTTCGTCCGGTAATGATGGCCTCCTTAACCACCATTCTGGGTATGATTCCGCTGCTACCTGATGATATGTTCGGCTCGCTGGCGGTCACCATCATGGCCGGCTTGCTGGTCGGAACGCTCATCACACTGATTTTTATACCGGTGCTTTATTCACTTTTCTTTCACATCCATCATCCCAAACGGGGAGCATCTAAAAAGTAATCAACCATGATACAACGAATTCATATATTCATTCTCATATTCCTTGCATCTGCAACGGTTGCTCATGCCCAGCTATCCCTCAACCGGGACAAATGCCGCGAGATGGCGCTGGAGTATAGCAAACAGATTAGCAAGGCCAACACACAGAAAGAGAAAGCCACGTATGACAAGAAGGCTTACCGGGCCAATTATTTCCCGAAATTATCGGCTACCGGAACGTTTCTCTATACGCCGAGGACCATCGATTACACGATCGATGGAGGCTACCTGCCGACCTACAAGCCGGATGCCAGCGGGCAGTTACAGCCCAACGTAATGGTCAATCCGTCCACAGGGCAACCGGTCATCGGTTCCGATGGAAATCCGGTATTTAACATGTATGCCTTCATGCCCGACGTCAACCTGGAAATCGGGCTCAAAGGTGTGGCATTGGCCGGAGTGAAACTCGAACAACCCATTTACATGGGCGGAAAAATCCGCAAGGCCAACGAAATGGCCGGAGTGGCAGAAGAGATAGCCAACGCCAATATCCGGTTGCAGCAATCAAACGTCATCTACGAAAGTGACCAGGCTTACTGGACTTACCTTACGCTGAAAGATAAAGTGAAGGCAGCCAAAGAGTACAAAAAGATGCTAGACGAACTGGTCAATATTTTGCAAAACAGTTACGATACCGGCATGAGTTCGCGCAACGATTTGCTGAAAGCAGAAGTGAAACGAAACGAAGCAGTATTGATGGTTCAGAAAGCGGAGAACGGGCGAGAACTGGCGCGCATGAATCTGTGTCGCATCATCGGGTTACCGCTGAATACATCAGTGACAGCAGCCGACAGTCTGACCATTGGGGTTATTCCCTCGACCAACCCGGAAGATGAGAATCCACAAAACCGCCCCGACTGGCAAATCGTCAAGAAGCAGGTGGAATTGAAGCAAAAACAGGTCGGACTGACGCGTGCTGATTTCCTCCCGCAGTTGGGCGCATCGGCAGGCTATAATTACCTGGAAGGTCCGAAAATAAACGGTTCAACCTATTCCGGTACCGCTTTCACGGCCATGGCTTCGCTCAAGATCCCTATTTTCAACTGGGGTGAAGGACGCAACAAAATCAAGGCAGCAGAGGCAGAGCAAGAGATGCAAAAAACCGATCTGCAGGACGTCACCGAGAAGATGACCCTCCAAATTGCCAAAGCCCGGTTTAACCTGAAAGATGCATTGACACGCTTGAATCTCACTGAAAAAGCACTGGAACAGGCCAAAGAGAATCTGAAGGAGAGCAAGGATAATTACGAGGTGGGCATGGAAACACTGGCCAATTACCTGGAAGGACAAGCGCAGTGGGAAAAAGCATTAAGCGATAATATCGATGCAAAATCGAGTGTAAAGCTGAGCGTTACACAGTACCTGAAAACCATTGGCAAACTGGCGCCGGGGAATGATACAGCAAAAAAGAAAGAATAGATTTTTGTAACCTGAGATGAGAAATTGATAAGCTGGGGGGAATCGTATCCAATCATTTTAGAGATGTAAAGAATTATGCTATATTTCGGGATAGGAGATAAAAAGGAAGGCATCATGTCGAACAAATTTCGCTTCACACTAGTCCGTCTGGGCATCGTGTCCCTGTTGGCCCTCCTGACCCTTCAGTTTGTCAATTTCATTTTAACTCCCACACAAAATCCGCTTAACGATTCATATCCGTATATACTGGCTATCATCGGCTTCAACTTATTGAGTGAAGGAAATATCCAAATCAACCGGTATTTGGACAAGAAAACGCCCTGGTTCTTCCGTATTGTGCCGCGGGTATTCAAGCAGGTTTCACTAAGCTTATTGTGGACCGCCATTGTCGGTATTGCCCTGTTTCAGGCCATTCCCAAAGACACCTGCGATCCGGGAGTGCACTTTCGTGGAATCATCCTGACCTATGTCTTTGGTGCCATCTTCGTACTCATTTTCAATAGTATTTTGTTCCTGCGAAGCTTCTTCTCCAACTGGCGGAATTCATTGATCGAGAATGAAAAACTGAAACAGGAAAAACTGAAATCGGAATACCGGGTCCTTCAAAACCAGATGAACCCGCACTTCCTGTTTAACAGCCTGAGTGTACTGATTTCAGAGATTCAATATAACCCGGATAAAGCGCAGGAGTTTGCGCGGAAAATGGCTGATGTGTACCGTTATGTATTGCAGCGCCGCGACGATGAAACCGTTTCGCTGGAAAAGGAACTTCAGTTTACCGAGAAATTCATCTTTCTGCATAAAATACGGTTAGGAGAAGCCATTTCACTGGACAACCAGGTGGAGCCGGAACTGCTGAAATCGCGGATTCCTCCTCTAACATTGCAGATTCTGGTGGAAAACGCCATCAAACATAACCGGGCAACCGAAAAAGAGCCCCTTCACATTTGGCTGAAAACAGATGCTGAAAAGATGACGCTGGAAGTCCGTAACAACCGGCAGGAAAAAACAACGACATTCAGCTCGGGTACCGGCCTGAATAACTTGTCGGACCGCTACCGTTTATTGTCCGGTAAAACCATAAAAATCGTTGAAACAGAAACGGAATTTGCAGTGCAGATCCCGCTTCTCGATTAAAATTGTACGGTATGAATGTGCTGATTATTGAAGATGAATTACCCACGCAGCGAATGATGACTGATTTGATCAGCAGCATCCGGCCCGACTGGCATATTGTTGCCTGTTTGGACAGCGTACGTGATTCGGTGGATTGGTTAAACACACATCCCAATCCCGATCTTATTTTCTCCGACATTCAACTTTCCGATGGCATCTGTTTCGAGATATTTGATGCCGTCCAGCCACAATCCTTCGTCATCTTCGTCACCTCGTACGACGAATACGCCATTCAGGCATTCCGTGTCAACAGCGTCGATTACCTGCTGAAGCCGATTGAACCAGCCATGCTGGAGAAAAGCATCGAGAAGCTGGACGCTATGCAAAAACAGGTGAAAGCGACCGAACTGTTGGGATCCGATTACAAAGAACTGGCGGAAGCGCTACTTAGCGGACAGAAGAAATACCGTACCCGGATGGCCGTTCCCACTGCCGACGGATTCGTGAAGATCAATATTAATGATATTGCTTTTTTCTACAGTTCACAAAAAACCACCACGGCCACCACTTTTCAGGAAGTAAATCATGTGGTCGACCATCCGCTGGATAAACTGGAGAAGCAACTCGACCCCGAACAATTTTTCCGGGCCAACCGGCAATTCATCATCAACATCGATGCGGTGAGCCGGGTGAACAACTGGTTCAACGGAAAACTCGTCGTGAAGACCAAACCCGAGTCGGAAGAGAAAATCATTGTCAGCCGGGAACGGGCCCGCTTCTTCCGCAACTGGCTGGATCGATGAAATCGTAATTGAACCTTTGAGATAGAAGATTCTATCTCAGGGATAGGATGTCATACCCTAAAACAGTAAAGCTCTCGTTCCAACATGGAAAAGTCTACCCCAAGGGCAGAAAGTCGGCCCCCTAAGGGTAGGAAATTCTATCTCAGGGGTAGGATGTCGTACCCTAAAACAGGAAAGTTCTTGTTTCAACATAGAAAAGTCTACCCAATAGGTAGGAAGTTGGTCGCCCTAAGGGTAGAAGATTCCACCTCAGGGGTAGGATGCCACACACTAAAGGAAGACCATAAAAAACAAAAACGCGCCAAACAGGCAGAACCTGCGGCGCGTTTTCAATTTGACCCAAACTATAGTAAAAAAGCTGTTTCTTATTGTGCAATGGCGTAATCTACCACCACATTGTTCACCAATAATTTGTTGCCATCGTATTGTGGCGTTCCGTTTGCCGGAACCAAAACCAGCATGGCTACGTCATTCGGTTCCAGTGTAAACTCCGTTTTTCCGGTCACATTCTTCCGAATGAAGCTATGTGTTAGGGCATTGTACAAATCAACGGGAGCCGAACCACAATCGATTTTGATGGCTTCTGCCTCCTTGTAAGGATTGTTGTACAGGTAAGTAGGATATGCTTTGTCGCGATAGAAATCGCAGGCCAGCAGGTTGAGCTGAAGAACTCCTTTCACGTTAGTAGTATCGATAATGCTACCGAAAACACCTGCCTGAGCACTTCCGTAAACGCTAAACTGGCTCACCCAGGGATTCTTGCCTTTCACCCAATTGGGGCCGTCACCCTGCGCTACCGGAGCTTTGATATCGGCAAACTGTTCGTAAGCTGATTTTTTAGTCAGGCCTTCGTAAGCAATCACTCCTTTGGTGACCGACTTCAACTGAGGAATCGTCTGGTGCTCATCCGGAATTTCATATGGATAAAAGAGATGAGCTGCATTCGCTGCATTCAGCATCCACTTGCCGACTACTTTCGACCAGCTCGGATCGTAGCGCACCATGGGAACCAATGCCCAGGCCACATCGAAGGTATTCATCAGGAAGGCATAACCGCCATTGTCGTAGGTACTGCCAACCAGTCCCGAAACGTCGAAACCGTTCCAGTTATCAGCTAAAACACCCCAACCTCTGCGGCATTTGGCATCTCCGTTAAAGGTCCATTTCATGATTTTGGTGAAATCATAATGAGTGCCTTCTTCGGCATTCAAACGGGCTGCCACATAAGCTCCGAAAGGCATCAAAATCTCGTAGAACGTGTTGTCCTTTTGACTGAGCAATGCATCTAAAGCCGATTTAGCGCCTTCGAGGTAACGCTTATCACCGAACTTCTTATACGCCGCATATAATACGTATGCGTGTCCAGCTGCTGCATCCTGCTGAGGACATATCTGGCTGTCTTCCGGTTCCAGTTTCCCGTAGTTAAAAAACGAATGATGATAGTTTCCGTTCAACACCGAATCGGCAGCCAAAAATTTATCAGCGATGGACCGAAGCAGCGGAGTTGCATTTTCCTCATTCGGATAGAAATTCATGATTCCGTAGTAGATGACATTCGGAAAAACATCGTACCACCAATCACGGCCATAACCACCCCCCAATAAAGCCACGTCGGGACAGGTATTGTTCATCATAATATCCCAACCAGTATCTTTGTTGAAATAATTCCGAAGCATGTTCACGTAATCTTTGCCATCCTGGTTGGATTTGTCAATGCCCATCAGGGTCGCTCCGAGAACTGCTCCCATCGTCGTGAGCGACTCGTGGAACATTCCGTCATGATGATCCGGTCCCTGACGAACGTCGCCAATGGCGGTATAAAGGCCGAATGTTTTCTGCGGAAAATTCTTTTGCGAATTGTCTGTCCAGATAAGCGGCCAGTAATCGCCCCGTTGTGTTGAGTCGAAAACCAGCTGATCGAATTTCCGGGCTTTCGCTTTCCAGTCAAGCATTTTATAAGGCGAAGGCAAATCGGGCATTTGACCGATCCGCTCCAGCATTTTTTGCTGCACCTTATCCTGATGACGCAACTCAGGCTTAGGAGCACATGATGCCAACATCAGAATAATGGCTGCCAACAATGATATTTTCTTCATGGTTTAGTATTTTGATTTGATGATATTCTGTGCAACGAAAATGGACAATAACTGCAACAAACCGATAATCACCAGCGCATATTTCAACGCAAAATCTTCGCCGATGTAGGTTGCCATCAGAATGAAAAGTCCACATCCAATCAAACGTCCCAAATACAATCCCAACTCGTGATTCAGAATATACGTAAATTGGTTTCGCTTTTCAATAGCTGCTACCGTGTCAATCACCTTTAACTGAATCGGGAAATATGCCACATCCAACAATGGACGGGCCATTACCAGACACAACATGAAAAGTATCACGCCCAGCGAGGAATAAAGTCCTGCATTAATGAAACTTCCGGTAGCAAATAACAGCAACCCAAACGAAAAGATGTAAATGCGGTGCTTCGGTTTCGCCATTCGTCCGATGAGATAGAGGACAATAGCAGAAAAAATGGCTCCAATAGCCTGAACGGTTCCAAGTACGTCTTCGTTTCCAACCAGCTTCATGATTAACATGGCCGGAGCCGTAACAATATATCCCTGCGCCAGTCCTTTCAGCGATGCCAATCCCAGCATTTTCCGCCAGAGAACATGAAAACGGAAATATAGAAAACGTTCTTGTTTTGGGTTAACAAAATTACCCCGGTGAACCACAATCGAAGAGATAATGGTTAACAGGAAAACCGACGCGGTAACGATTCGGTACGCCATGTTGGTATTTCCTCCGAACCAATGATACTTATCGGTTGCTCCGATGAATACGCCCACTACATAGGGTACTATCACCCCCGTCAGCGTGTAGAAAAATGATTCCAGTCCGTAATAGTAGTTACGGTTATTATCGTCGGTTGTCTCCAGCGCCAGAAAATCGCGGTTGGCCCAGAAAAAACCGTAGGATAGTCCCATGATCAATCCGGCAACACCAATGCCGGTCGCATCCAACTCATGGAGCATCATCATGGCCGACATCGAAACGCCACTCAGCAGCATTCCGAACGAGTATAGCCAGGCGATTTTTATCTTCCGGAGAAGAAATCCGTTGATAGCAAAAGTTAACGGAATACCGGAATAAAGTGCCAACTGAAAGATAACCACCAGCTTGGCTTCGTGCGAATTTCGCATGATATAAGCACCGATAAACATCTCGATAATCGGCAGTACCAGCGAATAAATTAAATTCGTAATCAGTAATATCCGCATGCCCTTGGGATAGGTATTAAACACGCGGTATTCGTTAACCAGTTTATTCAGCATAATTCCTCAGTTGAGATCATTCGTTTTCTAATGCAGTGACTCCAAAATCTCTTTGACAGAAAATTTTGCACCGCAAATCACTTCATCGGCCGCACCGTAATACATGGTAATTTCATCACCATCCACTAGATGGCCGTTGGTAAAAATGACATTGCCGAAAAATCCGGTCTTTTCATATTCTTCTGCCGGCATCATGATAGGCTCTTCGGAACGGGCCAGCACTTTCGACGGATCGTCAATATCCAGCAACAAAGCACCCAGGCAATACTGGTTGTCCTCGTTGGCTCCATGGTAGATTTCCAGCCAGCCTTCATCCGTTCGAATCGGAGCGGCACCGGCACCAATGCGCACACTGTCCCACTTTCCTTTCCGTGTTTGTGCAATACACTGATGATTTCCCCAGTGATCACCATCCGGTGAACTGGCTAACCAGATATAATTTCCTCCTAATTCCGGACTGCTCGGACGATGAAACGCATAATAACGACCGTTGATCTTCTCCTCAAAGATGGCACTGTCCTTATTGTGCGCGGGAAATATCATCCCGTGATATTCGAATTCTTTCCAGTCTTTGGTTGTCCGGAGCCCTACTCCTACGCCCAAATGTGAAACGGCAGTGTAAGTCAAATGATAGGTATCCCCAATTTGTGATACCCGGCAGTCTTCAATTCCGTAAGATTCATGAATTCCCTTTCCCGTGAGCAACGGATATCCTTCCGGTTCATGAAAATGAACGCCATCATCGCTGCAAACTAGGCGCAAGTGCGAAATCGTTGTCAGATAATCTTGTCCCTGATAGCTGATAACCCGGGGATCGGACAAATCGAGATCCGGATCATCATTCTTGAACTCCATAATCTGTAACTCACCATCTTCACTGTAAACAGGAAAAGTCGTGAATCCTTCTTTCTGCTCGGGACGTTCGGCTACCCGAAGCAACATCCATATCTTTCCATCGTACCGGAACACTCCCGGATTGAGCAAACATTCAATTTTCAACCCCTCACTGCTCGGTTTCAGATCGCCGGGGCGTAAGATCGGGTTCCCGGCGAATCTCTTTGCCATATCCATAACTAGCTTTTTGTCTTTTTCTTAGCGGAATTTGAAAACAAGGATGCCCCGAATATCCGACATAAACTATGGGGCATCCTGTTTCCTTTATCTATTATCTGTTAAGCATTAATAACCCGGGTTCTGGGTAATAGTACCACCTGATTTATCAATTTCACGCTGTGGAATTGGATAGAGATAGTTATTATCCTGGAAGTTTTGACCCTGTGCATCCAGTACATCTTTGGCAATTCCCCAACGTTTCAAGTCATTAAAACGCTGTGATTCAAAGCCAAGCTCCACACGACGTTCATGACGCAACCAACCCATAATCTGAGCCTTATCAGTTGAATTCACATCGCGATCAGGCAAGGTACCTGCCGGAGGTGTAGTTCCGTCGATAGCAACCGAATTCCGTGCCCGCGCCCTGACTTGATTGATGATGCCAATAGCTTCGGAGTAGTTCCCCAGATTGATATCAGCTTCCGCTTTCCAAAGCATTACATCAGCATACCTGATGTAAATCTTGTTACTGGGCGAATCGTCGTTTCCTTTGTTATCCGTATTGGTTTCACCCATCAATTTGTAAACGGCCTGATTGTCTACGTCGACCGTATAAAGCAGACGCGGATCGTTCGGCTCAAATTCATCAATAAAGTTCTGTTCAGGTGCTACAAAGCCCCATCCCAGTAATGCACACAAACCGTTACCTGATCTCGGAACTGTATTACTTTCATGGTCGTAAGCAAAGATCACCTCGTTGTCAGTAAATTCTTTCTCTACCTGGAAATTATCGAAGTAATTAGCATCGAGCGAATAGAAACCAAGGCCATCCAACTGATTGACGTAATCCAGCACTTTCTGCCAATTTTCGGTATACAGCTCTACTTTTGCCTGCATGGCAATAGCAGCACCTTTTGACGCACGCCATGGCTGACTATCATCAGAATATTTGCTGTTAGGCAGCAATGTAACAGCCTGAGCCAGGTCAGCACGAATTTGGTCCATCACCTGAGCTTTCGGTGTACGAACGGCTACATCATACGCTTCAGAGAAACTTTCCAGCGGCTTCAGCAACAGCGGAACGTCTCCGAAATTATTAACCAAATCGAAGTAGTAGAAAGCTCTCAGGAAGTAAACCTCACCCAGCAAACGGTTTTTCAGGTTACTGTCCATAGTCAGTTTACTCATCAACTCATCATTGGTCAGGTAACTGATAGCCCGATTGGCACGGGAAATGCCGTCATAATCATAAGCCCACTGCCCGTTAAAACCACCATTGTCTGAAGTAAAATTGAAATGATCAATTTGATCCATCCAGGCCTGGTCACCATCCGGATTCCATTTCTTCTGCATGTCATCCGAAGCGATATCGCTCAGGATAAAATCGTTGCGAAGAACAGTTCCGTCATCCCAGCCCCATTGCCCAATAATATTCAGGGTACTGGAAAGCAATTGGTACGAAGTAAAGACTGAATATTCAACCGCACTTTCGGTTGGTGAGGTATCTACCTGGTCGGGTGTTATCAACCCGATGGGTTCCTTGTAGAGATATTTGTCGCAACCGGTGAACAACAGTAAAGTTGATGCAACCAGTATCATATATATTTTTCTCATTTTACTGAATTTTATTAGCTGGGACATTAAAATTTCACATCAACACCAAGAATGAAAGCTCTTGATTGCGGGTAAGTTCCCATGTCAATCAAATCGGTCGATTCCGGATCGAGACCGGTGTAATCGGTAATGGTGAATACATTCTGAGCAGAGACGTAAGCACGCAGGTTTTTGAAGGTTTTCGAACGCTGCATCAACTGTTTGAATGTGTAACCCAGTTCCACGTTTTTCAGACGGAAATAAGAAGCATCCTCAACGAATACACTGGAAATTTTGCTACTACCGTTATCTGTGAAGCTTACACGCGGAATGGTATTGCTGGTACCTTCGCCGTGCCATGCACTCAATACGCGGGTCGTGTAGTTGAACGGACGGGTATCGTAGTCGACAATCTTCTTACCATCGTTGTAACGATCAACGCCATGTACCCCCTGGAACAACAGAGACAAGTCGAAGCCTTTGTATTCACCGGTCAGGTTCATTCCGTAAGTCAGTTTCGGAATGGAATTTCCGATGAATGTCCGGTCTTTATCGTTGATAACACCATCGCCATTCAAATCCTTGAACCTGATATCACCCGGCTGCGCAGTAGGATTAGCTGTTCCGTAAAGTTGATCCTGAATTTCCTGTGTGTTCTGATAGATTCCCTCCATCACGTAACCGTAATAGGAATTCAGCGGTTGACCAACAACAGTACGTGCTACTCCTTTACTGGCTGCGTTGATAATCATCGGCAGGTTCGGGTGCAGTTTGGTTACCTCATTTTTGAGGGTCGCCATATTCAGGTTAATGTTGTATTTGAACTGATGTTCGCTGTTGCGAAGTGTCAAAGCAAACTCAAAACCTTTGTTGGTAACAGCACCTGCATTCACGTAGGTTGGAGATACATCACCTGCAATTGACGGCAATGTAATCGGCAACAAAATATCAGTTGTATTCTTGATGAAGTAGTCCGCGGTGAAATAGATTTTGTTGGACAGAAGTCCCAAATCCAAACCGTAGTTGTACTGCGTAGTAGTTTCCCACTTCAGGTCCGGGTTTCCGTAACGCGAAATCAGGTAGCTGTCACCACTTTTTCTCAACAGCGTCAGATAAGCATAGTTATCAATTTCCTGGTTACCCAACTGTCCAACACTGGCTCTCAGTTTCAAATCCGACAACCAGGTTAAATCCTTCATGAAATTCTCATTCGACAATTTCCATCCGGCTGAAACTGACGGGAAATAACCCCAACGGTTGTTTTCCGCAAAGCGCGAAGAAGCATCAGCACGGAAGTTGGCGGTTACCATATACTTGCTATCATATGAATACGTTGCCGATCCAAATAATGAGAACAGTGCCCATTCAGCTGCAGAACCTCCGTTCCATACGTCATACTGCGAACCTCCGAAATCGAGATAGCGGAAGTTTTTACCGGTATAATCGTAACGTGCACGTGAACCACTGATGGAAGATGAGTGATTGGTAATGAACTCGCTACCGACCAATGCGTTGATAGAATTCTTACCCAGGTCTTTCACGTAGTTCAACGTATTGTCCCAGGTGAAAGTAATTTCTTCACCTCGGTCTTCATTCAGTGTGCTCGGGCGGTTTTCACGTCCCAATCCCTGATCGAGAGCGCTACCACTACCATCGTCGTCACCAAAGTTTTGGTTAAACTGCTTATTGTGAGAGAAGGTCAGATCAGTACCTAAATTTGTTTTGAATTTCAGCGACTTATCACCGAGGAAAGCATACTCTGCATACAGGTTACCAAATGTTTTGTAGTAACTCCGCACATCGTCGGTGAAGTAAGCCAACGCAATAGGGTTCTGTGACCATTCGTACTTATTGCTTTCAAACGAATCCTTGTTCTTGTAGAACGGCAGGTCAGTAAATGGATCCTGAGCTGACCAGGTAGGATCGCTCGGGTCCTTGTAAATTGGGATAATCGGAGGACGAATCATCGCGTGACGAATGATTCCCGGCTCATCACCTTTCGATGACAAAGCATCCTGTGTAACGTACGAAAGTAACAGGTTACTACCCATTTTCAACCGTTCAGTCAGATTAACGTTGATATTCGAACGGAAGTTGATACGTTGATACTTATCGTTGTTGTACACCACGATTCCATCCTGCCCATAGTAGTTAGCAGACAACAGGTACTGCACTTTCTGGTTACCACCGGTAGCTGTCACCTGTGCATTCTGCGAATGTCCCAGTTCGAACAGTGCATCGAGCCAGTTGGTATTGGCAAAATCGCTGCGTCCTTTATCGGCAGTGTAAGGATTGGTTCCTGAATATCCAGCGTTATTCCAGGCCTCTTCCACTACATTCATGTACTGCGTTGCATTCAGCATATGGGGAAGGTGAGCCACCTTCTGAATTCCTGTGTAATAACTTACATCCAGAGTACTTTTTCCTTTGACACCTTCTTTGGTTGTGATCACGATAACACCACCAGCTGCACGTGCACCATAAATAGCAGCGGCCGAAGCATCTTTCAATACCGTCATCGATTTAATATCCGAAGGATTGAGGAAACTGATATCCCGTGAAGGAACACCGTCAATGACATAGAGTGGATTATTGTTTCCGATGGTTCCTTCACCACGGATACGGATATTCACTTTGTCACCAGGAGCACCCGTACTGGAAGTCACTTGCACACCGGCAATTTGTCCCTGCAATGCCTGTGACAGATCTCCCACTTTCCGTTTGTCAATATCGGAGACATTAACAGGAGAAACCGCACCGGTAAGAGTGGCTTTCTTCTGTGCAGAATAACCAACAACAACCACTTCGTCGATTTGCTTCTTCTCCTCTTTCATCGTGACATTGAGAACAGTCTTTCCGTCAAGCGGAACAGTCTGTTTCTGGTATCCCACAAAAGAGAAATCGAGGGATACGTTGGTATTTTCGACCTGAAGGGTATACTTACCATTCATATCGGTAATGCTACCATTGGTCGTTCCTGAAACCACTACAGTTACTCCGGGAAGCGTCGTTCCGCTTTCATCTGTAACCGTACCGGTCACGTTGACCTGGCCGAACACGGCCCCTGTCATAAAAAGAAATACAAGCCCAAGTATTTCCCTTCTAAATCTTGTGATAAAAAAGATTTTCATAGAAGTTAGCTTTAAAAATTTAATTGATTGAGCATCATTAATTACATCCAATTATTTATAGTCGGGATCCATATCAGGAGTGCGTAGTCCCGCGACTTCGTCAGCCATCAGGATGAACACGTTCCAACTGAGTCCCCTTGTTGAAAGCCACCATTCATCGGTATTTTTCCAATGGGTTGGAATAAATTCCTTGCTAAAAGGCCATTTTGGGTTCAGATTGATTTCCGCCCAAGCCCGGTTTTCCATCATTTCCTTTGCCTTGGGCCAGCCATGTTTCAAGCCTACCACATAGGCGCAGTACTCTGCCCGCATCCAGCTTCCGCCGTTGTAATAAAAACCATCGCGGGAGTGGTCTGCATAATTTGCTTTTCCAAATTCGCCGAAAGGCTGATAATCGGAAGTCATATAGGAATAACCTTTTGCATCATGTGTGAGGCGCACCAAAATGGGTGCAGTCGTGCCCATCTCCGGATGCGGAGAATTGGGAACTTTATTCAGATACGGCATCTCGTTCAACTGGTTGTTCACCATCTCATCCGTTAACATGGGGTGATCGAACAGCCAGAGCGATAAAAACTCAGGCACCAAATCCGTCAGCGAGATCAAATCGGGATATTCCCGGTCGAATAGCAAATGTTTCCGTTTTGGGTCGTAGAATTTCCGGTATTCCGATTCCGCCTTGTTCAGGTATTCATCTGAAATATCATATCCCATAGCCTTAATCGTGTGCAATGCTACCGCGAACATTCCCTGGTTCACCGCCAAACGATCAGTTTTCGGCACATAGTCACACACGTCAATCTGGCTCATCGAGAAATGCGATTCACAAATACCATCACGGTTCTTATCAAACGAGTTGAGCACAAACGACACGGCTTTGTCAATTTTATCTTTTGGAAGCTGAACTCCGTACCGACGTTGATTCACCAGCGCCCAAACCAACCACTCGATAGTCGCTTCATTGTCCTTGGCTTCCACCGAGCCCATGTAGGGCGTAATGATAGTTCCGATAGCACCATCGGGAGTTTGCGTTTTAGCCCACTGATTCCAGATAGCCAGGTTCAGTTTTTTATTATGAGTCGCCACAGTCGTCCAGAACGAATCCCGGTTGTACATGTCGGGCGAATAATTCATATTCGGCACACTGAACGGAGTAAAATCATGCACGGAAGTAATCCAGGTCAGCATGTTGGCATTCGCATACAACATCTTTTCAATCAACGAGCCTTTGAAGCCTTTTCCTTCCGCTAGCCTCGATTGTGAATCAATCATGAAATCGCGGTGAGATTTCCACGGCTCCACAAAAATGTAAGTGGTTTTCGTTGCCTTTTTTCCTAGTGGCAAAATGTTATAGGGCTGAATGGCCGGATGATCTTCGGCAATCGCCAGATCCTTGATTTGCATCGTTCCGGCTTTTCCGGAAGTATTTCCGATAAACATCGAAACACTGTCGCCTTCGATGTACGGAACCAGAATGCTTCCCTTGAATTCTGTCCACTCGTCCGTCTTCGACGGAAATGCATCGATGTACTTAACTCCGTGTTCGAGCTCTGGTCCTTGCTGACCATTTTTCATCCGGTAGAGTTTGAGCGCCACCGGCAAATTACCTTTCACCTTGAAGGAGATAGTATACACTTTTTGTCCGGCAATCGGCGTCATCGTTTGGATACCAGCCTTACCACCGGCCTGACAATTCAGTACAATCAAACTATCCTTCCGGGAAACCGAAAGCTTACCCTCCCGAACATATTTCTGCGGAAGCGGTAAGACGGTTTCGGTTCCGGCATTCAGATTGAACATCTCACCAAAAGTCAAACGTACATAGTCTTTCCCCTGAGCCCGCTCTTCAGGTGTAGCCGTAGAAAACAGTCTTGGATCGGGAAGCTGGCGCATCCCGACAAAACCGCCACCACGTCCACTGAACCGGCGTCGTGTTGTACGTGTAAACTGATTTTTATATCCTGCATCGGTCAGAAAGCCGACGGTCATGTTATCAGCGGTGACAAATCCGGCCGATGGAAAAAGTTCGTGAATGAATCCTCCCGGAAAATTGTCCTGCTCGAATGTCACGTATTTTTTCGGCTGTTGCGCAGGAACGTTGTTTTCCCGGAGGGTATAATACATGGAAAGCATGCTGGGCTGGAAAAGCTCAACTGTCTTCTTTACGATGTGCGGATTAACAATTTGGTAGGTGACTTTAACAGTCAGTTTCGAATCGAGCGCTTTCATGTAAGTTTCCTTCTGCAGCTCGACAACACTGTCATTTCCGGTCCAGGAAGTACCTCGCCAGTTATAGAGCGTGGTATCGGAAGTTAAATCCAGATTGGACAGATGCAGTGTAAAAGCTCCTGAATCAGCCAGCAACTTTTTAGCTCCATCGTACAACGCGACGCCATAACCAGATTCAGGAGAACCTTCAACCTTCAATTTCAGGTTTTGTCCCGAGACAGTCGCTGTAATCATCAATAGGAACAACAAGAAAAGCACGGTCACACCGGACCTGGATTTTGTTTGGAACATTGGTTTAATTTTACAGTTGTTTCAGGTTGATTCGAGGTGTGGATTATTGGTACCTCAAAGTTGGAGCAGGAACGAAGCAAATGCTGTACACTATGTCTTCAAAAGTGTATACAATCAGGAAAACATTCAGATTTACAATAAATTGCAATAGGGACGAAATTTCTATTTCCGATATTTCAATTGGTATTGCTTAGGTGGAATACCAAACATTTTTTGAAATTCGCGGTAGAAATAGGAGCGGTTGTTAAATCCCGACTGGTAGAAAACCTCGGTTACCGTTTGCGAAGAAGTTTTTAAAAGTTGTGCAGCATGTTTCAAACGCATCGACCGAATCATATCGCCGGGTGACATACCGGAAACCTGTTTCAACTTCCGGTAAAACTGCGAGCTGCTCATGCCCATCTCATTTTCAAGAAAAGTAGCCTGTAATTTTTCGTCGTTGATGTGCTGCCGAATAATTTCCATTACTTTATCGATGAACTGCTGGTCTTCTTCCGCAACCGACAACTGAATATGATTTTCCAATCCGTTACCTTGCTGAAAATAACGGGCAATTCGATCTCGCTCTTCCAACAGCTTCTCAATTCGTACTTCCAGGTGTTGGGGATGAAATGGCTTTGGGATGTACGAATTGGCACCGCTCTCCAGGCCCTCAATCCGATGTGCAGTTGAACTTTTCGCTGTCAGAAGAATAATGGGAATATGGCAGGTCTTCAGATCCGTTTTCAGCTGTTTGCAGAGCTCTGTTCCGTCCATCTCCGGCATCATCACATCGCTGATAATCAGGTCCGGCATCTCTGTTTCCATCACTTTCAACGCTTCGACACCGTTATAGGCAGTCAGCAACCGGTACTTATCCTTCAACATGCCATCCAATAGCTGATGAATATCCGGTTCATCCTCCACAATCAAGATCGTTTTTTGCTTCTTCTCCAGCGTCTCGAGGGTACGTACCTTTTCCTGTCCTTCGTCAGTTGAAGCTTTGGACTCTGTGAGAATATGCTGCAGCTGCCTTGACAGAACTACTTCATCAACCGGTTCCTGCTCATCAGAACTTTTGGGTTGACAACAGGGCAGCATCACTGAAAAAGTCGTCAGCTCATTTTCCACACTTTCTACGTCGATAGTACCCTTCATCGCTGTTACCAGACTACGGGTATAAGCCAAACCAATTCCGGTTCTGAATTTATCCGGATCGGAAGAGACTCCTTCATCGGTAATGAAAAAGCGCTCAAACAGGCGGGGAATTTTTTCCTTGGGAATTCCTTTCCCGGAGTTCATCACCTCGATGCGTACCTGTTTGTCCGACTCAGCAATCTGCATCTTCAGCTTGATATTTCCGCCCCGCGGTGTATACTTAAAGGCATTCGACAACAGGTTGAAGATGATCTTTTCAATCTTATCCTGATCATACCAGCCGGGAATTTCCGGTGGCGATTCAATCTTGTAATCAATTTTGTTCCGAATGGCCCAGTCATCGAACAGTTCGGCTATCTGCTCCACCAAATTCACCAAGTTGAAATACATGGTCTGCATTTCCAGATGCCCATTCTCCGCTTTGCGAAATTCCAGCAACTGCTGGATAAGGAACAACAGCCTGTTCGTATTCCGCTGAATCATGTGTACGAACTTCTTTCCTTCATGATCGATGCCGGGGTCGTCCGCCAGCTTTTGCGACGGTCCAACAATCAATGTCAACGGTGTTTGCAGCTCGTGAGCAATATTCGTAAAGAAGGTCAGCTTGTTCTGGTGCAGCGCCTCTTCCCGCTTCCGGAGCTCGATATTCTGTTTCAGCAATTGCTGCTTCTTCCAGTAATTCTGAACAAACAGCAGGAAGAACAAAGTCAGCAACACATAAATGCCAATAGCCCAGGCCGACTCCCAGAAAATCGGTTTGATACGAAAATCGACCGCATGAACCGGCGGACTCCAGATGCCGTCACTGTTCGACCACTTCAGCCACAGCGTATAATTTCCTGGCGGAACGTTCGTGAACGAAATCACACGCCGGTTCTGAATGTTGTTCCACTGCTTGTCAAAATTCTCCAGATAGTATGAATACTGGCACTTTTCACTGTTGATAAAACTTAGCGCTGCCAGTGTAATATCGAAGAAGTTTTGATCATATTTCAGGTTAACATGAGGAGGATTTCTCAACTGAGGCGTCACCACAAACGAATGATAATAGGGTTTATCGTCATTCTGTCCTTTGATATCACTAATCGCGATATTCGGGATATAAGTGTATTCGCCGATTTCGGATGAGCGGAAATAGTTAAAGCCGCTGTTACCACCCATAAAAATATATCCGGTTTGGTCATCCCGAAAGAATGCACCATCGGCAAACTCGTTGTTCTGCAAACCGTCCTCTTCAGTGAAATTACGAAAGCGGTGATTTTCGACGTTGAACTGAGAAAGTCCCAGATTGGTACTCACCCACAAGTTTCCGGCATGATCGCAAACCATACCATGAATGGTATTATTGGGCAACCCATCGTTTGTCGTAAAGCTGTGAAAAGCGGGATGACCTGTAATTTTGTTGGTTTCAAGGTAATTCAGTCCCAGACTGGTGCCAATCCACAACCGTTTCTGGGCATCCTTGTACAGGCAAAGAATATCGTCGTTGCTCAGGCTTAGTGAATCACCCGGCGTCTTTCTGAAAACCCGGAATGATTCCGTTTTCTTATTAAACAGATTCAATCCGCCCAACCTCGTGCCAATCCATAACGCGTGCTCATTTTCAGGTATGATGGAAAAAATAATGTTACTGCTCAGTTTTCCGGCCAGGTTCTCATTGGCTACGTACTGCTTAAAATCGGTCACCTGTAACTTACGTTCGTCCCTTTTCAGCCGTAGCCGTAGCATTCCATAGCCATTTGTTCCCAGCCAAATAACTCCCTTTTGATCCTGATAAATGGCATACACCGAACGAAAAGCGGTACAGTTTTCAGTGCCTTCAATATCTGCCCAATCAATCAGGCGGTGATACCGGAAATCATAAACCGAAAGTCCGTCACCGTCCGTCCCGATAAACATCAAACTGTCTCTACCACAAAAAAGCGAAAAGACTGAATTGTCAAGCGGTGAATTGGCAGAATAATAATTTTCTTCAGGAATTTTCTCCTCAGAGCCGTTTAAGTAAAAATGTGCCGGAAAGCGGAACAGCCCCTGCCCCTTGGTCCCAACCCACAAAGCACTGTCGGGAGCCAGGCAGAATGCCCGTACGTTACCGCCCCGTAAAGCCGGAATTTGTGTCTGGGTAACCGAATGAAACAACTTGTGCCGGGGAAACAACTTATAAATACCATCTCCATCGGTGCCAATCCAGACCACACCTTCATTTCCTTCAAAAACCGTTGACAATTTCCGGCTGTTGATGTGACTGAGCCACGAATTTTGCTCCACCGTTCCATCCGGTTTCAGGATGAAATGCTTTTTCGAATCAGCAATCAAAACACCGCTGCGGGTTTTCCCGATGAGCTTCTGTATACCGCGGAAACCGGTTGTTTCAATTTTGCCGTCCGTGAAAGAATAGGTCGCCAACTGCCCATCGGTTGTCAACAGCAGAATTTTGTCCTTCGATTCATTCAAAAAATCGCGAACATGTTGAGCAATTCTTTTCAGCCCCACGACAGTCACAGCACCATCACCACCCCGATGCAGACGAACCTCCAGCAAATCGCCATTAGCATATTGAATCAGCAGCGTGTTTACCGGAGAAAAACGAATCTCCCGCACTGCCTGTACCGGCAAATCGCCCGATGAAAGCCGCCGAATGGAGTCGTTGGCGTAATACCCCAATCCCCACTCCTTCGCTTCAAAGAAAATGTTTCGTTGTTGGTCAACCGCCAGATGGAACTCCGACTCGGTGAGAGGTGCTTTGTCTTCACGACCGAAAAAGTATCGCTTGATTTGCCGGGTATTCGGATTCAACCGGTTAATGCCGTGCATCGTCAAGACCCAGAGATAACCATCCTTACCCTCCTCAATCTTCAAAATCACCTGGTTACTTAAACTGTTGGGATTATCCGGCTCGGGCCGAAAGATTTGGATGGCATGTCCGTCATAACGATCCAAACCGTCCCATGTACCAATCCACAATACATGGTTCGAATCCTGAAAAATGTCATTCACCGAACTGTTCGACAATCCGTTGGAGTTCGTCAGTGTACGGATTTCGAACTGACGCTCGCTGGCCATCGAACGGCCGAAGAAATTCAGGAAAAGAAAGACGATGAAAAAGCAAGTAACTTTACGGCTCATTATTCCCCTTGATACAAAAGCACACCCCGAAGATACGTTTATTTTCAGTGATGAAGGGGACAAAAAGTATCCGTCCTGTATCCCTAAACCGCAAAATATCTTAATGTCAATCGTACAATTTCCTACTAAAGTCAAACGATTTACCGACATTATCATTATTTTCGGAGAGCTAAATCAAATCACACGAAACTGCCCTGACATATCTCCGGCAAGACAACACTCAAACGTTCATCACACAATATCAACTAACACATATAAACGATGAAAAAACTAACAACGCTCCTTCTACTGGTTTTCTTCAGCATGCAGCTGTTTGCTCAAAAAACGGAAACATTGGCAGCCACTCCTCCGATGGGATGGAACAGCTGGAACAAGTTTGGCTGTAACGTTAGCGAGAAACTCATTAAAGAGATGGCCGACGCCATGGTGAACAGCGGCATGGCCGATGCCGGTTACCAGTACATTGTGATTGACGACTGCTGGCAGGTAGGTCGTGATAGTGCCGGAAACATCATTCCCGATCCCAAACGGTTCCCCGACGGGATGAAAGCCCTGGCCGATTACATTCATTCCAGGGGATTGAAATTCGGGATTTACTCCTGCGCCGGTTCGATGACCTGCCAGAAACGACCGGGAAGCCGCGGATACCAATTCCAGGATGCCCGTCAGTATGCAGCCTGGGGAGTCGATTACCTGAAATACGACTGGTGTTACAACGAAGGACAAAATGCCGAAGCTGCTTACAAAACCATGAGTGATGCATTGAAAGCTACCGGCCGTCCCATCGTATTCAGCATTTGCGAGTGGGGTTCCAACAAGCCGTGGGAATGGGGCAAAGGCATTGGCAATCTGTGGCGCACCACCGGCGACATTTTCGATTCGTTCAAAGGAACCCTCAACTGGGGCGGCAAAGGAGTACTGGACATTATCGACCTCAATGCCGACCTGTGGAAGTATGCCGGTCCCGGCCACTGGAACGACCCCGATATGCTGGAAGTAGGCAATGGCGGCATGACCGACACCGAATACAAAACCCACTTCAGCATGTGGTGTATGCTGGCCGCACCGTTGATGGCCGGTAACGATCTCCGCAGTATGGACGACGAAACACAGAAAATACTCACCAACGAAGAAGTGATTCAGGTCGACCAGGATGCGCTGGGTGAACAGGGATTCCGGTTCATGGATTATGGCGACCAGGAAATCTGGGTGAAATTCCTCGAAAACGATGAGCTGGCTGTTTGTTTCCTCAACCGTGCCGATGAACCCTGGAAAGTCAATTACGATTGGGGTAAAATCGGGATCAGCCACAAAGACCACCACGTTACATTTCACAACACGAAATATGACCTGCGCGACCTGTGGCAGCACAAAGATATCGGCAACACCGGCAAAAACATCACAGCCGACATCCCCGCCCATGGCGTGTTGATGTTGCGGCTAACACCGGAAAAGAAATAAAAAGAAGACTTTATATATGAAATGAAGAATGCCTCAGCGATGGGGCATTTTTTGTTTTCCGAATTAAAACTTCCAGCCTGAATAATCTTTCATCGCCCATCAGCTAATTATTCATTAAAAAAAACCTCTTAACTTTAATCAGCATCATTAGCTGCGACTCATACAGAAACATCAAATCTAATTTCGATATGAAAACAAAAACTTCTTTGTTACTGATTGCCCTGTTGCTGGGCACCTCGCTCCTTAGTTTCGGACAGATGAAAGCGGTAATCGTTGGACAGGAAATGCCTGAATTCAAGGCTCAGGTTTACCAGGGCGGCGAGTTCGACCTCAACGATTACAAAGGCAAGAATGTGATGCTGATATTCAACCGCGGCCTGGTTGTTCCCAACCACTGGTGCAACATCTGCCAGTACAACTACATGGAGATGATCGACTTCGATAAACTCAATCAGTTGGAAGAAAAGCACAATCTGAAAGTGGCTTTTGTGCTTCCTTACAGTAAAGACACCGTTGCTCAGTGGGTTGCCACCATTCCTCAACAGATGAGAGTCGTGGAACAATGGAAATACCCTGCCGACACGACCAAGCTTTCGGAGGGCCGTAAACGCTGGATGCATACAGCCCGTAAAATGTTTCCGAAAGACCACACTATTAAGGCTGAGGACGTGAAAACGCCTATCACCATCATCGCCGATGCCGACCATAAACTCACTGATTCGCTTGGACTATACGACCCAAAATTTGACGGTGGCAACGCTCCGCAAGCAATTCCCTGCGTATTCATTATCGATAAAAACGGCGTGGTACAATTCAAATATCTTAGTCAGAATACCATCGATCGTCCGAGTTACAGTTACCTGGAAAAGGTACTCGACGACATGATTGACAACCAATAGTAAAATATCACCTGGCTGCTACCTTAAAGGCAGCCAGGCTTTTTCTGCCCTCATTGAATCGTTTCAGGAAAGAACTTTTTTGCGAAAGCAGAAGGAAAGCCTTAATTTTAAAGAGATTCAAGCCTTCCATTCCTGTCGTAACCATAAAAACCCGCTACGATGAGTAAAGAGAAAACCAAAAAGAAGCACCACAAATCACCGGATCACATCGAACCTGAAAAAAAGGACAAGCGCCGTTTAGGAAAAAAGATTTACAACAAGGAGCTGCGCAAACTGCAAATCGAGCTGGTGAAATTACAGGAATGGGTAAAACAGGAACAACTGAAAGTGGTGGTTATTTTCGAAGGCCGCGATGCTGCAGGAAAAGGTGGCGTTATCAAACGAATTATGGAGCCGCTTAATCCCCGGATCTGTCGGGTCGTTGCATTGGGCACACCAACAGAACGACAACGAACGCAATGGTACTTTCAGCGCTATGTTACGCAACTGCCAGCAGGCGGCGAGATGGTTCTCTTCGACCGTAGCTGGTACAACCGTGCCGGCGTAGAGCACGTAATGGGTTTTTGTACTGACGAGGAATACGACGAATTTATGCGGAGTTGTCCCGAATTCGAGCGCATGCTGGTTCGCTCCGGCATTATCCTTATCAAATACTGGTTTTCGGTTTCTGACGAAGAACAGGAGCTGCGTTTTCAGGCCCGGCTCGATGATCCGACCAAGCGCTGGAAACTCAGCCCTATGGATTTGGCTTCACGCGAAAAGTGGGTGGAATATTCCCGCGCCAAAGACGAAATGTTCCGGTACACCGACATCAAACAAGCCCCGTGGTATGTAGTTCCGGCTGATAACAAACGACGGGCCCGACTCAATTGCATTCATCACCTGTTGAGCAAAGTTCCGTATAAGGATTTAACGCCGGAACCAATGGAACTGCCGCCTCGGATCGAGAAGGACAACTACGTACGTCCTCCTATTACCGACCAGACTTTCGTTCCCGAGGTTTACTAAGCTCCCGGATTTAGCTCAAAGCTAATGCAATGGAAACCCCGATAAAGGTCCCGATCACATAACCCAGAATTCCCACCAGAATACCCGGTGTAATCAATTTCTTCTGCCCGAGCGAAGCAGCCATCGGTGCGGCTACAGACGGCCCCATCACGTTAGCAGCTGATGATATCATGACTTCATAGATATCGAGCTTGAAAATTTTTGCCAGTGCCACCAGAAAGATGAGGTGAAAGAACAGAATAATGAGGTAAAATCCGAGTATTGCCGGACCGATGTGCAAAATGTCAGCCATGTTGGTTGCCGCACCAATGGCAGCCAGAAAGATATACATCATCCACAGTCCTACCGAAAAGGCAGTATCTTCGAGCGGTTTGAGACGTTTGGGAAAGAGATTCGCTACCAGCACCGAAATGAGCGTAATGATGAGAATACTCAAATCCATTTGCGTGTGAAAAACCGATTGCAACCAATCACCTAACCAGGCACCTGATGCCGCAATGGCTACTGCAATGACCAGCGTCAGTCCCATGCGTTCCATGGTAATAGGCTGGGATTTTTCGTGCTCCTGTACTACTGCCTCTATCTTGTTTTCAGCTTTGGGCTTGGCAAAAAAGCGCGCCAGGAACTTAATCCCGGGAAGCATGAAAAGCAGAAGAATAAACAGGCTGGCTGCAAAGTTGTCAACAGCAATGGTCGCAGAGAAAAGCGGATGGGTCGTGATTTGCAGAGCTTCTCCGGTAGCAACGAAGTTCATACTTCCGCCAATCAGCGTAGAGGCGATGACACCGGCCATTTTTCCGGAGTCCGGCCCCAAATGGATTAACGAGAAAGCTAAAAAGCTCCCCAACACCACGCCAATGGCTCCAATAATGTAAGCAATCAATAACTTACCGCCTTCGCGAATGGTACGCATGATGTTCGATCCCATCAACATCATCGGGATGGAAATCGGCACAAAATAAGTAAAGATCAGGTCGTAAACAGGTACGTGTACTCTCGTACTCGATGCCGGCGGAACGACATTTAACATCGACAAAAGAGACATCAGCAAAACAGTAACCAGAATTCCGGATACTTTACCAAACCACTTTTTATGTTCCGACCACATCCCTAAGGCTGCAGCCCCGGTTATAAGGGAAAACAAGACCAGATGATCTCCGGGGGCTATTAACGACATAATGTATCAGTTTTAGATTACAAGAGAGCAAATATACTTTTAATAGAACGATTCTAAAGAATTTCTTTTCGTAAACCCTTCAAGTGGCGTTTCGGTTTATTGGATCATAAAAATCTAACGAGGAAAATACTTCCTGCCAAAGAGTTCATTTAAATTCCTCACTTGGCTTGCCGGTTTTCTATGTTCTTTCTGAAAAAACAATTAGTTTTACCGGTAACGCAAACGGGCCCTGTTTTTTGCTAAATAGAATTCTCGACGAAACTCGAAGTAAACCAATAATATTCACACTATGAAAAAGTTAACATTGCTGCTTTGCCTGATTTGGGTCGGACAGGTACACGCTCAAACTGTCATCACCAATATCCCCGGCCGCAACACATTTACCCTTAACGGGAAATGGCATTACATCATCGATCCGTACGAAACCGGATATTACGATTATCGTTACAAACCATACGATGAGAATCCGCATCCAACCGGAGGTTTTTTTCTCGATCAGCATCAAACGAACAAAACACAGCTCATCGAATATAATTTCGACAAAAGTCCGACACTTTGGGTTCCCGGCGACTGGAATTCTCAGGATGAGAAATTGCTCTACTATGAAGGCTCTATCTGGTATCGCCGGCTGTTCGACTACAAGAAGAGCAATCCCAACGACCGCGTTTTCATTCATTTCGGAGCAGTCAATTACGAATCCGATGTTTATCTGAACGGGAAAAAATTAGGTAAGCACATTGGTGGCTTCACTCCGTTCAATTACGAAATCACTGATTTACTGAAAAAGGACGGAAAGAATTCGTTGGTGCTTAAGGTCGACAACAAGCGTCACAAAGAGGGCGTTCCCACGCTGAACACCGACTGGTGGAATTATGGCGGCATTACCCGCGATGTAGACGTGGTAGAAGTTCCGCAAACCTTTATTTCCGATTACTACATTCAGCTCAAAAAAGGTTCTCAAAAAAATGTGGCTGGCTATGTGAAGCTAAACGGTCCGAATGCTGCCAATCAAACGGTTCAGGTCAGCATCCCCGAACTGAAAATCAATAAAACCTTCACGACCGACGAAAATGGGAAAGCTGCTGTTGATTTTCAGTTGAAGAAAGCGGAGCTCTGGTCACCGAAGCATCCCAAACTCTATAAGGTTACCGTTTCCAATGCAGGTCAAAGTGTTTCCGAGCCCATCGGTTTCCGAAGCATCGAAACCAAAGGAACAGACATTCTGCTCAACGGAAAATCAATGTTCCTGCGAGGTATTTGCATTCACGAAGAGATGCCGATGAGAGGCGGACGGGCGTATACCGAATCGGATGCACGAACGTTACTCAACTGGGCGAAAGAACTGGGCTGTAACTATGTTCGCCTGGCACATTATCCACACGCTGAAAATATGATCCGGCTGGCCGATAAAATGGGCATTTTGGTTTGGGAAGAAAATCCGGTGTACTGGACCATTGACTGGAGCAACCCCGGCACATATAAAAATGCAGAACATCAGCTTACTGATTTGATTACCCGAGACAAAAACCGGGCGTCCGTTATCATTTGGTCGATGGCCAACGAAACGCCGGTCAGCGATGCGCGGACCAACTTCCTGCACAAATTGGTGCAACATGCCCGCAGCATGGACAACACCCGATTGATATCGGCAGCGCTGGAGGTTCATGGGAACAACAATCGCTACGACCGCATTGTAGAAGATCCTTTCGCACAGTATGTCGACATTGTCAACTTCAACGAATATGTAGGCTGGTATGACGGTTTGCCCGAAAAATGCGACAGCATCAACTGGATCATCAAATACAACAAACCGGTAATGGTCAGTGAATTTGGAGGTGGAGCACTGCAGGGATTACACGGCGACTCACTCACCCGCTGGTCGGAAGAATACCAGGAAAGCATTTACAAACATACACTTCCTATGTTGATGAAAATACCACAGTTCCGTGGCGTCACTCCGTGGATTTTGTGTGATTTCCGTTCACCGAAACGTGTTCTCCCGGTTATTCAGGACGGTTGGAACCGCAAAGGTCTGATTGGGCAAAACGGCACCAAGAAGAAAGCCTTCTTCGTCCTTCAGAAATTTTATAAAAAGATGGAAGAGAAAGACAAATAGCGAGCTTTCTCATAAAAGACAAAATAAAAACAGGTTGCTTTCCGGATAACCGGGGCAGCCTGTTCTGTTATGGCATTAAAATATCATTCAAATCAAAAACATGCCTATTTTATCATATCATCAAACATCTTCCTCACCCTTGAACTGTTCCAATCGGCGGCTCCTTTTTTTCGTAACACCAATTTATCATCGGGTGATATAACATACGACGCCGGAATGCTACGTGTCTGAAAAACACCCGGAACCTGGCTGCGAACGATATAAACCGGAAAGGTATAGCCATTATCACTGATAAACTGTTTGACTTTAGCCGGAGATTCATGCGTGGCTATAACGAAAGCCACTTTATTTCCATAGTCATCGTATAACTTTTGGATGGTTGGCAATTCCGCCACACACGGAGGACACCAGGTTGCCCATTGGTTAAAAAACACCGGCTTGCCTTTAAACTCAGCAAAACTGTGTTCTCCTCCATTCAGGTCGTATAATCCGAACTGGTAATCTTCATTCGATAACTTGATGCTGTGATCGTCTTTGCCCGGTGCCATCAACGTGGTGCGAATCAGCAACGATGCTACCGGTTTCCGCGTAGGCGGGAATACCAGTCCAATCAAAATGACCAGGATAACAACATCGAATATTTTTCCCAGGAGCGATTGCTTTTTAAACTGCTCCCATTGTCTTTTCAGATACTTCTTCATGTGGGTAAAATAACGAAATTTCCGTATCCGGGAAAGTGACTTCCTTCACACAAGCTATGGCTGCTCTGTCTCAAATTTTGGTCGTTCCCCGAAATTCCTATCTTTGATCCTGAACCAAATCAACCACTTCCTTTGGAAAATATCGGACAATTCATCATCAAATTCAGCAACATTGCCTGGGGCACCCCTCTTCTCATCCTTTTACTCGGCGGTGGAAGCTGGTTTCTCATCTATTCACGTTTTATCCCTTTTCGTTATCTGCGTCATGCTGTCAACATTTTGACAGGGCGCTACGATAACCCCGACGAACCGGGCCAGTTAAACCATTATCAGGCTTTGTCAACAGCGCTCGCATCCACCATTGGAATGGGAAATATTAGTGGTGTGGCGGTGGCCATCGTTACCGGAGGGCCGGGCGCTATTTTCTGGATGTGGGTTTCCGCCCTGCTTGGCGTCGCCACCAAGTTTTTCACCAATACGCTGGCGATTATGTACCGTGGCCGGGACGACCGCGGACAAATACAGGGAGGCCCCATGTATTTTATTACGGAAGGTTTGGGAAAAAACTGGAAACCATTGGCCGTGTTTTACAGTGTGGTTTGTCTGATCGGGGTAAGTCCTTTGTTCCAGACGAACCAGCTAACCCAGGTTATCCGCGATGTTATTTTGATTCCCAACGGAGTGAAAACCGGATTCCTCACCAACCTCGGTACAGGATTGGTTATTGCCGGAATTGTAGCGCTGGTTGTTATTGGTGGTGTCAAACGAATCGGACGGGCAGCGGGCCGGCTGGTACCGCTCATGGTGGTTGTTTACCTTGTTGCCGTTTTCTACATTCTTTTCAGTCATCCGGGAAATATTTTATCAGGCTTTCAGCTAATCATTTCCGATGCCTTTTCGGGGAAAGCTGTTGCCGGAGGAGCGATGGGAGCTGTTTTGATAACCGGTGTGCGACGGGCCGCATTCTCCAACGAAGCCGGACTGGGAACGGCACCGCTGGCTCACGGAGCCGCCAAAACGAGCGAACCTGTGAGGGAAGGCCTCGTAGCGATGCTTGGACCAATTATCGATACCATAGTGGTTTGTAGTCTGACAGCGCTAACCATTATCTTAACCGGAATGTGGCAACACCCCGATGTGAACGGAATTACGCTGACCGCGGAAGCGTTCGAGAAAGGGATACCGGTTTACGGCCCTTACATATTAATTGTCAGCATCCTGATTTTTGCAATAACCAGTCTATTCGCATTCCCGTATTACGGAGGAAAATGCGTCACTTACCTGTTCGGTACGCGTTGGGTAAAAGTCTATCACGTGATTTACACTGCTTCCATCCTGGTCGGGGCCACTTCCACTTTGACGGTTATCATTAGCCTCATTGACGGAGCGTTTGCGCTAATGGCTATTCCCACAATGGTGTCCGCTCTTCTGCTTTCGCCGAAAGTGATGAAAGAAGCCAGGCGTTATTTCGCCCGCTTAAAGGAAGAAACGGCTTAGCAACTATTCGCTCAACCAAACTTTCAGGGTGTCGATGGCTTGCTGACGTAAGTTGTCTGGCAAATTCATGATGCGGGTACGGTGACTGCCTTCCGGTTTCACGATTTTCATCACGCCCTTGTTTTTCCCTGCTTCAGCAGCCGAAGCCGACCATGGATCCCAGCCGCCGTAAATCAGCAAGACATGTTTTGCGTCGGAGCGAAGATATTTATCTACCTTCTCACTCATTGCCGATGAGAAAGGAAAACGGGCCTCTTTGGGTAACCAAATCCTACTAAGATAACCTTCCGTGCTTTTAATGGTCATCAAATCGGCAAAAGGCTTCATATCATATGCATAATATCCCAACTGACGTGCAGCCTGAACGAAGAAAGGAAGAAATCCTTTGCTGCCTTCGATACTGAAATATTCGGGTGAGCTAACCTGAACAAAGTGATCGAAAATTTCCTGGTCCGGAGCATCAGGAGCGGGAATTTCATCAATGTCGTGTCCCCATTGCCAGAACGAAAAAGAATATTCCAGTACGCAGTAATCATAAACTGCCTCCAAGGGAATTCGGAAGGTATATTTCTTCTCGTCACAAAGTGTCTGAAACATTGGAAACAACTGGTCCCGCCGCTCCAGCACCTGACGTTGGAAAGCTGCTACTTTCGCTCGTCCTTCTTTCGTTCCCGTGATGTGCTCGATAAAAGCCGGCTCACGGCGCTCTTCCCGGGAGAAGTTCAACGGAGCCACATAAGGAACCGAAATATCAACATCTTTCGGGTAAAGTGCCCGATGATACAAACAGGTCTCACCACCTTTACTAATTCCCGTACTTATCCATTTGTCATGATAAATCTTCTTGAACATCTGCACCAGGTGATGATCATCGGCTGCAGCATTTTCTACCGTAAGGTATTTCCATTTGGTATCAATCGAATCGGGAACCGACTTACCGAAAAACCGGTGTTCCACAAAAATCTGGTTGGCATCGAGGACCAAACTCAGTTCGTTCAAATACTTTGGAGTGGCAGCATAATCGCCGGCATAGCCTTCCGTAATAAAAACCACCGGCTTATCGTAACCGAGATGAGATACAATCACTCGTTGCGTAAAAAAGCCTTTATCGGGATGCTGGTGATCGAGTGGCTGCGCCACCATAACCACCCACGCTTGCTTGAAGAACTCATTGCTCTCCATCGGCTTCACCGAATAGACATCGGGAAGCGCTTTCAGTCGTTGTTCGAGTGTTAATGTTTGAGCCTGTACCGCCTGAAAAACGAGCAGTAAACTGAGAAGTAAGAGCGAACGTAAACGAATCATATCAACCAAATTGGGAGGTTAGAAACCTGTTTATCTAATTAAAAATCCTTCTTTCAACGGGTCATCCGGATCAATCAAAAAGCGATGCTGTCCTGTAAAAAATGCGGTTCCGGCTACATTGGGAACAACGGCAGAATAAGGCCCGAATGAAGTAACATCGGCTATTTCCACATCCATCGTTGTATCAATCAAGCTTTCGATAATCAGCTTTTCCCCCGTTTCCAAACCATCTTTCACGGCATGAAGTGCGGCCCGGGCGCTCACGCCTGAACCTGTCGCCGAACGGTCGACTTCGCCATTAGCGAAAACGCAAACATTCCGGCTATGATGTTTTCTATCTTTCGGTTTCCCCGTGAATATGGTTCCGTACAAAAAGCTGAGATCTGCCTCAAACGGATGGAGAATGTCAAAATTCCGGACCACCGCTTTTTTTATCTTTCTGCCCAAATCAATTATCCGGCTAATTTGCTGCGGTACCAATTCCAAGCCAATTTCATCGGCATCGACAAATGCATAAAATGTTCCGCCGTAAGCCACATCGAACCGGATATTGCCAAAACCCGGAACATCTACTGTCTTATCCTGCAACAAGACAAACGAAGGAACGTTGTGAAATGACGATTTCACGACCTTGTTGCCTTTCATTTCCGCGAAAGCGTCAATCCGTCCGGGCGGTGCATCGATGCGAATCAACCCATCTTTCGGATACTGTACCAAACCGGTTTCGAGGGCAAATTTCACCAACGCTATAATCGCATGGCCGCACATAGTGGAATACCCTTCGTTGTGCATAAAGAATACCCCGAAATGGCCATCGGGCGTTACCGGAGTCGTCAAAACAGCTCCGTACATATCGGCATGCCCGCGTGGTTCCCACATCAGGGCCTTCCGGATATGATCCAAATGTTTTCGGAAATAACGACGTTTTTCCAGGACGGTTTGTCCGGGAATTTCAGGAAGCCCATCAACAATAATTCGCAAAGGTTCTCCTCCTGTATGCATATCAATGGTATCGACCTGCAACCAGTTCTCAGGCGGCTGCCACCGCACATTACTCAGCCCTTCATTCATCCGGTAAACAATAAGTAGTCAGTATCACATGCAAGAAGTCGAAAGATACAATGCTAACGTGAAGTTTGCAATCAAATTGTCACAAAGGCAGACGAATTTTTCTTCCCCCAAAAAACTAGCTGGTAACTTCCGAATGTTCCGTCCGGCGGATAATTTCATCCTGCAGATCTTTTCCCAGGTCGTTGAAATAATCGCTGTATCCGGCCACGCGAACAATCAGATCTCGGTAGTCTTCCGGAGTTTCCTGCGCTTTACGTAGCGTGTCTGCTGACACCACGTTGAATTGTATGTGATGACCGTCGAGACGGAAATAAGCACGAACCAACGCGGCAACCTTCGCGATAGCGGTTTCATCAGCGAAGAAATCGGGCGAGAATTTTTGGTTTAGCAATGTACCTCCCGTTCGCAGATGATCTATTTTCGCCACCGATTTCACCACAGCCGTCGGCCCATGAACATCAGCTCCCTGTACCGGCGATATTCCTTCTGAAAGGGGCAATCCGGCTTGTCTCCCATCCGGCATCGCTCCCATCACACTTCCAAAGTACACATGGCTGGTAGTCGGCAGTAAATTAATGCGATGAACGCCTCCACGAGTATTTGGCTTACCGTCAACTGTTTTAAAGAATCGTTCGAACACCTGCACTGCCTGTTCGTCTGCAACATCGTCATCATTCCCGAACTTCGGAGTTTCATAAAGCAAACGGTAGCGCAAATCTTCGTATCCCTCGAAGTTACGTCCCATTGCTTCCAACAACTGCTCCATGGCAATATCCTTTTTCTCAAAAACGTGCGTTCGGAGCGCTGTCAGTGAATCGGTGATAGACCCCAGACCAACTCCCTGAATGTAACTGGTATTGTACCGGGCGCCGCCCGCGACGTAATCGATACCTCTTGCGACACAATCATCAATGATGAGAGACAAAAAAGGCACCGGCATGTGAATGGCGTAAATGCGTTCAATCGTATTATTTCCCCTGATTTTTAAATCGATAAAATAAGTCAGCTGTCGCTGGAATGCTTCCAACAAATCCTCGTAAGCATTAAACTGGCCGGGGTCGCCGGTCTGCAGGCCCAGTTGTCTTCCTGAGTGGGGATCGCGACCGTTATGCAATGTCAGCTCCAATATTTTGGGAAGATTGAAATATCCGGTCAGAAAATAAGCTTCTGTTCCAAATGCTCCTGTTTCCACACAGCCGCTCGCGCCACCATTTCGCGCATCGACAAGCGATTTTCCTTGTCGAACCAATTCCTGAATAATCGCGTCGGTATTGAAAAGCGAAGGCTGACCAAAACCGGTTTTCACAATGTTGACGGCTCTTCGCAAAAATCTTTCCGGATTCTTTTTGCTGACCTGCACCATGGAACTAGGCTGAAGAATCCGCATCTCTTCAATCACATCGAGCAGCAAATAAGAAAGTTCGTTCACCGCATCCGAACCATCGGGCTTCACTCCTCCCAGGTTAATCAAAGCAAAATCGGTGTAGGTGTTGCTTTCCAAAGCTGTAACCCCCACCTTGGGCGGCGACGGGTGATTATTAAACTTTACCCAGAAAGACTGCAACAGTTCAGTGGCTTTCTCTTTTGTAAGCGTTCCTTCGTCAATTTCCTTCCGGAAGAAAGGATACAAATGCTGATCGAGGCGACCGGGATTGAACGAGTCCCACGGATTCAACTCCGTAATCACTCCCACATGCACAAACCAATAATGTTGCAACGCTTCATGAAAGGTTTGCGGCGCATGAGCCGGAACCCGACGGCAAATCTCAGCCATTTGATGCAATTCAGATTTCCGGACTAAATCTGTTTCCATCTGAGTCATTCGGTCAAGCTTTACTGCATACCGTTCGGCAAAATCAATCAAAGCCCGGGCAGCAATTTCCATGGCACGCAACTCCTCGCGCTTATCATAGGCTGCCGGATCGTTCATGAAATCCAGTTCCTTCTTAGCCAGATAAATGTCATCGATAATATCGAGCATCCCCTTGCGGAAGATCTTTGCTCCGGCAACCGTATGCCCCGGAGCCCGTTGCTCCTGAAACTCCGTAAATATACCAGCATCGTATGCAGCCAGCCATTCCGGAGTCATGTTACCAAAGATTCGTTCCCGGTTGGTTTTCCCGCTCCAAAACGGAATTACTTTTTCCGAATAAACCTTTCGAAACTCTTCATCAACATCAAAAGAGACCTTCTCCCTCGAATGCAGAATTTCCAGGTCCTTCATCGAATGCAAATTGATTTCGGGATAAGTAGGAGTCGCTTTGGGAGCCGGTCCTCGTTCACCCACAATCAATTCGTCGGGATTGACACAAATAAATTTGTTGGACAAAATGTAGCGGAAAGCCATCGCTCGCATCAGCGGCGAAGAAACACCATGGGCTGCGTCGCTCTTATAAAATTCGGTAATCAGCAAAGCCCGTTCTGCCGAAAGACAATTGGGCGCATCAAGCGATGCCTGGCGAAGTCGTTTGATTCGTTCGTTCATTTTTGAATAGAAACTCTTGTTGTTGATTTAATTCCAACACCTCTTATCCTCCAACTGACACTTTTGCCCCCATAATCCGAAATACCTCTGCCAAATCGTATAGCTCCTCCTTCTTCACGGTCGGAATTCCATTCATCCGGTTTTCCATCTGTAGTGCCTGATATTTATGACTTCCGGTTGCATGATACGGCAAAAAGTCGATTCCTTCTATTTTTTCCAATCGCGGCGCCACTAACTCTTTCAATTTATCAACCTGTTCCGGATGATTATTTATTCCGGGAATAACCGGAACCCGAATCTGCACTTTCTTTCCGGCTTCCAGTAACCGATCAAGGTTTCGAAGAATAGGATCCAGCGGCACATTGGTGTAGTGCATATGCAAAGTCGGATCGGGGTGTTTGATATCGAAATAATACAAATCGGTCAACGGCATGGAATCATCCAATACCTTTTCCGACGCCACTCCGGAAGTATCCAAAACCGTATGAATTCCAGCTTCCCGGCACAACTTCATTACCTCGAACAGAAACTCGGGTTGATACAATGGTTCACCTCCGGAGAAGGTCACGCCACCATCCGATTCGTTCATAAAAACTTCATCACGCTGAATTTCCAGGAACAGTTCAGTTGAGTCGATTTCGTAGCCGGATTTTTTTGATTGCTGAAAGATTTTTCCACTCACGGCTACATGTTTTTGCCAGGTGGAACAAACCAGTGATTGACTCTCCGGATTATGGCACCACCAGCAACGAAGCGGACATCCCTGCAGAAAAACGGTCGTTCGAATGCCGGGACCATCGTGCACAGCAAAGCGCTTGATATCGAAAATAATGCCTTTCAAGGTCTTTAGTTTGGTTGTGGTTAGTTTCTCTCAAGATATCAATTTTTTTGCGCATTCCGACATAACTTCCCTCAGAATGAGTCCATTTTATATTCATTCCAGTTGGATGATTACTCCAGCGATTTAGTAAATCTCGAGTTCACAAACAGGATGTCTCCGGGATTTTCATAACCCTGAAATAAGTCATCGTCATGTTTAATCTGCGACGATTCAAAGCCAATCATCGTCAATCCGGCATCGTGCGACCGATCGACCACCAGTTTTCGAAGCCCGGTATCTTTATCATGCGGAATAATTTCGATGTTAAACGGGGAAATAGGCAAACGGCCTTCTTTCAACAACTTTTCGAGGGTGTTCCTGACTTCCACCATTTCATCTTTCGGACTAATCGTAAATATCTTGATAGGTGATTTACTCCACGATGGATGACTGGTGATGATGTAGCTCAGCAAAATCATCAGGTTGGCATTCTCCACATCGGTCGTCTGTATCCAGACATGAATTCCCCCTTTGTAGTTCGGCGGCATGTGATTCGTCGTCAGCACAAGAATATCGAACCCACCGGCCCTGACAAGGTTAAAATTGTCACGGATGAGCTTCAACTGGGCCGGATCTTTCCGGTCATATTCAAATACAAACGTATTGTTTTCCATTCCGGAAACACCGGGAAGTTGCACCACCTGGGCCACCGCCGAAGTGTAGGAAGGTGACACCATGGTATACAGATAAACCAGGTTGGGAATTTGCGTCGTCATCTGAATCAGCTCTTCCTGCTTTTTCTGTGCTTCTGCCGTTGTTTCTTTGGAGTAATATCCGTCAACCAGATGAATGTAAGTGCCAAAGCCAAACCGGTAGGAAATCCAGCTAACCAACTCGAATGTCCTCAACTGCGTAAATGAAGTACGCGAAACACTAATCACCGATGGTCGCCACAGTTCCGTTCGCACCGGCCGCCGCGACTTTTGCAGAAAGACCTGCAACCTTCTGTTCAACTGAAAGAATGCATTCCGGAAGAGGAAGGCCATTCCTCTGCGCTTTCGCTGATAACGCTGTATCGCCTGGTACAGTATAAAAATGACCAGGATAGCCACAAACGCATAAACCGAACTCATTTTGAACATCAGCCAGAGGCTCATCAAAAATCCCAGTAACGAGATGTACCAACGCGAGCGGAACGTGGGACGATACGACGGATCGGCGCCAAAATGGTTCAGGAACGAAATCAGGTTAAGCGAACCGTAGGTTACCATGAAGAACATCGAAATAATCTGTGCAACGATATTCACATTACCCAACGCAACAAAAACCAAGGCAATAACAACCGTCACGATCGAAGCGTTGGCCGGTTCGTGCCGGGCATCATTTCGCGAAAGAAAACGGTTAATCTTCCCGGAAGGGAAAGAGTGGTCCTGCGCAATCGCCTGCAATGTTCGGGGCGCCACAAGCACAGAGCCGAGTGCTGAAGACAATGTCGACGCTGCTAAACCAATGGGCACAACCAATGCGCCTCCAAGGGCAATTTTTCCCATTACCAGCTGGTCGTTCAATAGTAAATCAGGACTGGCTGACACGTACAATTTCCAGGCAATGAATACATATACAATCATGCCCAAAACCGTCGCCGTTAGTGTTCCTATCGGGATAGACTTTTTGGGATTTCGCAAATCACCCGAGAGTCCAACTCCCGCCGTCATTCCGGTAAATGCCGGAAAAATGATAGCAAAAACGATGTAGAACTGGTTGACGTTCTTAATTGACATCGGAATCTGGTGAAAAACACCGGTAGAAAAATATTCCGTTTTCCCGGCAAAGAAGAGCCCTATTGCGATAAAAAGAATGGCAGCTACGATATAAAGGGCCTTCATACCAATATTGGCCCCTCTTTTTATAATTGCAATTCCCAGAATTGCCATCACCGGTAAACTGATAGCCTGACGCGGTAATACCCAGCCAAAATGGCTTTGCCACCAATCGAAAAACGGCGAAAAAGCCTCAGTAAAAGCAATGACATAGAATGCGACGGAAATGGCCTGCGATGAGTAAAGCGCCAGTCCGATGGTTGCGCCGATATTGAGTCCGAAACTTCTTGAAATAATGAAATACTCGCCTCCTCCTTCTACTTTCCGGTTGGTCGCAATCTCGGATAAAGAGAGCGCCGTAGGAATGGTTACCAGGTGCCCGATAATGATAATACCGATAACACCGAAGAAACCAACCGTTCCGACGGCATACCCGAAACGGAGAAACAGGATAGCGCCAAGAATGGTACAAATAGCCGTAATAAAAACAGGAGCTGTGCCGAAGCCTTTCCTGTTGGCCGATTGAGAATTTGGAGTCGAGCTCATACAAGGATAAAATTTAGTTTGCCTTAACCAATGTCACCTCTTTTTCAACAAAAAATCCGCGATGAAAGAAGATTTTTCAGGCTAAGCCGAATATCTTAATTTTACGCCCAATTTGGTCAGTCATGGAAAAGCAAGATATTGAATCGAGAGATGTTTACAAAGAACTTTGTGAAAAGTTTGAACAGGGAAAATCGAAGCGGAATGCGGAGGTTCTGCGATCTTTTCTGAACGATGACCGCATCATCGATTTTCGCGGGCAGCACACTGAATATCTGCATTTACGTTCGCTTCGCGCGAAAGCATTCACTTTGTTTGGACACTACCTGAAAGCTTCACGGGAATACCAATTGACTGTGCCCTATGCCCCGCAAGCCCGAAAATGGGAATTCCTTCTCCAACAGGGCTCCATGCTGCTGTGGCATTTGCTCACTACCCCATCAGCCGATGAAGCGTCAGATATTTCTCTGAAATGTGAAAAAACGCTGGACAAGGCGATGGTGAATGTTCCGGCAGGAAAGGACAAAATCTTTCAGCAAATAACCGTAGCAGGACTGACCGCTTTTCTGAAAGGGCTGAACCAACAAACCAGCGAAGGCGTCAGCCTATTGAAGAAGATGAATTTTCTGCCGGTTCCGATTCCTCAGTACAACGATAAAAATGAGTTGGTAATTCTATTCCGGCATTTTTTCATGGGCATGGCCGTTGCCATTGAGGCAAAGGATCGCCAGTTGCTCCTTCAAATGCTGAAAGTAATCTCGATAGATGACCAAACACTGTACGGGGAGAAAAATCTGTTCCGGTTACTTTGGGAAACCATGAACCAGACGTTTGATATGAGGCCGGAGTTTGCCGAAGGTTTCAACCAATTATTTAACCACCGGACTCATTTATCGCCTGCTTACCCCAATCTTCGGTATTTCCTGGATAGTGTAGGAGCCGGCATGCACACCGCACTCGACCTCTTCTTCAGCGAATTCAAATAAGAAGAGAGTTTTACAGCGCAATCACACCTTTGATCTCGGCCGCTTTTTCGTACACATCGATGATGGAATCGGCGTCCGGCATCACTTCCTTACTGCTGATAGCAATGTAGCGGATATCGCGACTCGTTCGAAATGACAGGTTGTCCCGAGTAGGAAGAAGTTCTTTTACTTGCTCTATTTTATCCGAGTCATTCGGGACGATGAACTTGAAGAAGTAAAGCAAAGGCCACTTTTCCTGCTCCAGTAGAGTTGTTTTCAGTTTCCGAAATTTTTCATCCATGATTGCACACTGTTTGGGTACAAAATTAACGTCAAAGTCCGTTTTTTCAAGTTGTGTCGATATTCTTAACCCAAACCTTTTTCACGGCAGGATGAACAAACACCTTTCAAATAATAATGGTACTCATCAACGGAAAATCCGTTTAATGGTATCTCCGGTAACTGGTCACGATCCAACGAAAAATCAAATACACCGTCGCAAACGCGGCATTTAAAGTGACCGTGAGTAGCCGTATCAGCATCATACCTGATTTCGTTATCCTCAATATTCAGGGCCACAGCGACACGTTTGCTCGTAAACAATTTCAACGTGTTGTAAACGGTCGTCTTCGATAATCCCGGGATTTCGTGCAACAGCTCGGAATAAATCATATCCACAGTCGGATGGTTATGCTTCTCGATGAGATACTGCATAATCTTCACCCGTTTGGGTAACGGACTGATTCCGTTTTGCCCCAGGAAAGATTTTATTTTTGTGTCGTCAATCATAATTTCTGAAATAATTACAAATTTAAATATTTTTATTTACATACTATCACGCCTATCTTTCTCGACAACAGAAGGAAAACAATCACGAACTTATTTCCAACAAAATATGCGGATTTCTACATATAAATTATCTCTATTACCCCATCAATATTATTCATAAAAATCTCCTTTCAAATTTAAAATTTATACATAATTTTGTAATCGTTACAAATTTTGAAAAACAGTTTATACACATAAAAAAAGAACATTATGAGTTTAGTAGGAAAAAAAGCACCTGTATTCAATGCAAAAGCCGTAGTAAACGGAAATGACATTGTAGAAAATTTCTCACTGGAGCAATTCGTTGGTAAGAAAGACGTTGTATTTTTCTTCTATCCACTCGACTTTACTTTCGTTTGCCCCACCGAGCTTCACGCTTTCCAGGCTAAAATCGATGAATTCAAAAAACGCGACGTTGAAGTAGTTGCCTGCTCTATCGATTCAGAATTCTCACACTGGGCATGGTTAAACACTGAAAAGAACAACGGTGGTATTAAAGGTGTAAAATATCCTATCGTAGCCGACTTGTCGAAAACCATTTCTGAAGCATATGGTGTACTGGCCGGAGAATACGACCTGGACGAAGAAGGAAATTCAGTATTCAAAGGTGAGCCGGTAGCTTATCGCGGACTGTTCCTGATTGACAAGGAAGGCGTTGTTCGTCACGAAGTAATTAACGACATGCCACTTGGCCGTAACGTAGACGAAACACTGCGTATGGTTGATGCATTGCACCACTTCCAGCAGTACGGCGAAGTATGCCCGGCTAACTGGACCGAAGGTCAGGATGCAATGAAAGAATCAGCTGACAGCGTTGCTTCTTACCTGTCAAATCACTAATAGGGGTAATACCAAATAAGACGTTACTGCAGCTCTTGAGCTTTATCAACCAAATCAACATCAATCTGCAAACAACAATCGTTGTTTAACACAAACGTCAAGAACTCCATATTTTCGATGAAAGCTGTTCCCGTTTTGGGGGCAGCTTTTTTTATTCCCTCACCGTTTCTTTAGCAGAATTTTGTATTTCGGACTGCTTTATTGCTGTTTTTAACAATGCGGATCACAAACGCTCTAATTCATTAATCTTCTTTAACTTCCATTAATTCGGCTTAACCAAAATCCGCCGCATATTTGTAGTGTAACAAGAGCAAGTTTTTTTCATAGAATTAGGTTAGTTAGGTTAAGCAGAAAAAGGATGCACGCACCATGCATCCTTTTTTCTTTTTAAAAACAAACATCAGGCAAGATAGTACTGATAACTATCTATTAAACTTATTTAACCTCGCTTAAAACGAGTTCACACAAAAAGGTGCCACCTTTACAAGTGAAAAGCAGAAACAATTTTTTTCATAAATGTAGGTTTGGTTAGATTGAATCGTAAAGGGGAAGGATGTCAGTTTTGGCATCCTTTCTCATTTTTATTTCACGGTGTCCCGGAAAAGAAAAAGGACTGCCGAAAATCGTTTTAGTTTTTATTAGCACACCTTACAACGAGTTAACGCTATCGGTTACTATCTTGCAAACAACAGGGACAATTTCATAGGATTAGTTGGATTAGTGAAAACAGGGAAAAGAGGCAGTTTGAAAAAAGCTGTCTCTTTTTTATTCTCCCCCATCGAAGGCACAAAATCCGACGATTTCAATTTCCTTAACTTCGGTTATAATAAGCTAACACAATAATGACGCACCTTTGAAGGCGAGATAAGAGTTGTTTTTTTCATAGGAATGATTGATTAGGTTAGGTAAAGCTGAAAGGGAGAATCCGATGATTCTCCCTTTTTTAATGGTCCTCCGTGTAAAATAATTTGATGTGCTGTTGAGTTCAAAAAACGTCGAAAAATCCGCCATTTTATACTTTTTAACGCACATTGGCTATAAACAGATAGATTATTAAAACTCTTTAACCTCGCTTAAAACGAGCTAACACAATTTCGGTGCATCTTTGTAATGAAAACAAGGAGCAAGTTTTTTTCATAGGACTAGTTAGTTAGATTAGGTTAGGTTAAGCAGGTTAAAGGATGTCCGCCCGGACATCCTTTTTCTTTTTTACTGTTTCGTGTCCATCGGGTGTTTTGCCTGCTCGTAGAATTTGTTCTGCATTTCAAGAATCGTGTTGTCCGCCTTCACTTGCTTCAGCATGATAACCAATTCATCCACTTGTGCATTCAGAATCTTTTCACCTAGCTCCTTTGTGGCCAGCGAGCCATCACCGCAATAGTGATTCGGATATTTGGCGTACCACCAAATTCCTTCGTAATCGGAGTCGATTCCTTTAATCCGATCCTGGTCTTTCCCCGATTGAGATGTCGCTTTGTCCATGTGCACCAAATCGGGACGATGAGCCAACATCACCGACGTTTCGGACTGCCCCGCATGTCCCGAACCACCAGGGACCAATTGCTTGTTTATTTCTTTATATGCCTCTGCGTTTCTAGTAGGCTGAAATAACACGACAGCATAATCCTTTTTCGATGCCAACTGGCTTTGGCAAAAAAATGGGAGGAAGCTGCTGTTGCCACCATGTCCGCTTACTAACACAATTTTTTTAATGCCATTCCGACCTAATTCGTCACAGGTTTCCTGCAGCATATTCCAAATCAGCTTCTGACTGTAAGCAATGGTTCCCGGCTGATGCCGTGCCTCAAAAATCTGGGAAAAGTAATAGGGCGGAAAAACAATCGCATACTCTTTCGCGGCAGCACGTAAAACCACTTCACGCACATCAATCAAATCGGTTCCCAGAGGAAGGTGCGGACCATGTTTTTCCAACACGCCTATCGGGATAATACAGGTAGCATTCGACTGGTCAACCGCATTGACATATTGGGGAGCGGTCATCTCTTCCATTTTCACCGGAAGGTTTTGAGCATACAATGAGAAAGTCAGGGCGCAAAAAAGCACCATCAAAAAAGCCTTTTTCATGGTTCTGTTATTTAGTTAGTTTATGGGAATGAAAATACCAATTATTTGGTGAATAACGCAATGAACATGAAGGGAATAAAAAACCCCGACCATACAGGCCGGGGCTAGCTAAAACAATCCTATGAAAAAATCTATCTTTTGATAAATTGCCCGGCAAACCGTTCATTCCCCACCTGAATCGTCAGGAAATAAACACCGGAAGCAAAATCGCTAAGATTCAATTGCAAAGGTCCGCCCAACGATTCGGTATTGAATCGTCTCAACAGACGGCCATTCATATCGTGAATGCTAAGAATAGAAGCGCCATAGCTTTCCTGAGGCAGTTGAACCGATAAAATATCTTTTACCGGGTTTGGAAACAGCGTAAGCCGATGACTTTTCAGGTCAGTAATGCCTGTTGTTATATCTTCACTGGTCAGTTCTACCGGCTTAAGCCAGAATTTTCCTGCACCAACAGTTCCCAACACTCCATAATTGAAATAAAGGCGCATTCCCTTAATCTGGTCGAGCTTGAAGATATTATCCGGATTCTGACCAAAAATATGGGCATGAATATGATACGCACCATCATCATTGGGCGAATCAATCTTCAGCAAGTCAGCTGTATTCACATTGTCGTTTACATCCACCAATTCGAAACGCATGTTCGAAGGCGCATTTCCCGCCTCGGTTTTCAACTCCAGCACAGCTGTCGACGAAGTTGTCAAATCGTAAATTCCATCGAATGGATAATAAATCGCCGGCGAAGCACTCGGATTCTGCACGTCATAATCCACTTCCAAATCCTCGCCGGCCATCGAAAGCGATATCGTATTGTTATTGGTCTGAACAACCTCCCAGTTGACGTTCCCACCAACCGTGTGCGGAACATACCACGGATCGCTGGGTGGCAATTTAACAACAGCCACATTCAGCTTATTCGAATCATACGTCCCACAACTAGTCGTTACCGAAACAGAAACATCTCCCGAAGTATTTCCCCACTGAACAGAAATGCTGTTTGTTCCGTCACCGGAAACAATCGTTGCATCCGCAGGAATCGTCCAGGTATAAGTTGCATTGGGAATATCCTGGGTCGAGAACTGAACGGTATCATCTGCAGTAGCGGTTGACGGCCCCGTTACCGTTGGATTGGGAGGAGTCCCACTGTACACCCGCACATAATCGACTTCCATGGTTTGCGGGAAAACAGTTGTCGCATCGGGATTACCCGGCCAGTTACCGCCCACAGCAATATTCAGAATAATAAAAAACGGATTATGGAAGGCAGACAACGAGGCTGGTGTAATATCCAGCGTACAATACAAATTATCATCGAAGTACCACTTAATCGACTGGCTGTCCCATTCGATAGCGTAAACGTGGAAAGCATTCGCCAGTTTATCCGGATTGGTGTACGACAAACCATAATCTGCATTACCATTGTTATACCAGTGTGCTGTTCCGTAAACCGTATTGTCATTATCACCGCCACCAATCATCTCCATGATGTCCAACTCACCGCAGGCTGGCCACGAAGTGCCCTCGAAGAAACTCTTGCCCAGCATCCAGAATGCAGGCCAGATCCCCTGTCCATACGGCAATTTCATCCGCGCTTCGATACGTCCGTAGGTCCAATACCCACCTGTTTCGTACGTAATCAGTCGGGCCGATGTATAATCGCTCCCCTGATAGCTCTCTTTCCGGGCAGTAATGACCAAATTGCCATCCTTTACCTCAGCATTGGAAAGCCGGTCGGTGTAATACTGAAGTTCGTTATTTCCCCATCCACCGGCACCGGTTTCGAAACTCCACTTTTGCTGATCGGGAGTACCGGTATAGTTGAACTCGTCGCTCCAAACCAACTGCTCACACCCCTGAGCTGCAATATTAGTTGGAAACCACGCTAATAAAACGATTAAGCCGAACAGGTACTTCATCATCTTGTTTCTCTCTGTTATTTACTTTTCTGGTAGACTCTCACGTAGTCTACGTCCATTGATTGCGGAAATACTGAATCGTCAATTCCGTATTTTCCGCCCCAGTCACCACCAACCGCGACATTTAAAATAAGATGGAACGGCTGATCAAACGGCCAGGCTTCGAAGCCAGTATGCTCGTTATTAAAGGTAAAGTATTTCTGATCGTCAACAAACATGCTCATCTTTTCGTTATCCCATTCGAGAGCATAAACATGGAACTTATCATGGCAATCGGGTACGGAAATGGTTTTCCCCACCTGTGTCCCGATAACATGATTATACGCTTTGGTATGAACAGTTCCGTGGATGGAATCCGGATCATAGCCTACATTCTCCATAATATCGATCTCACCGCTTTCGGGCCAGCCTCCATATTTCCAGTCGGAAGACAACATCCAGATTGCGGGCCACAAGCCTTTGCCTTTTGGCAGACGAGCTTTCACTTCGATGCGGCCCCCTAACCAATCACCTTTGTGAATGGTCCGAATACGGGCCGAAGTGTATCTTTTCCCACCAAAATCTTCCTTACGGGCGGTGATGGTCAACATTCCGTTAGCCACCTGCGCATTCGCCAATCGCTTGTCGGTATAAAATTCCGCTTCGTGGTTTCCCCAGCCGGTCTCATTGCCCTGAGTATCGAAACTCCATTTCGTCGAATCAGGTAAACCGTCGTAATTAAATTCATCATCCCAAACCAGGTTCCAGTCACCTTTTTTTTGCGGAACAACATCCGCTTTGGTTTCAGCTTTTTTAGTTGTTGTTTGGCAAGCGACAACGACTAACAGCAAGAGAACTCCTGAAAAAATCCTTTTCATTTTCCTTTAAAAATAATATCGTTTAACGATCGAAAGTTTGTGTTTTATTCACTGAAAACGGCACCGTCAGATTCGCTACCGAAGCGACAAATTTTCCTTCTTCCACCACATATTTCAACTGATGATTGACAAATGCCAAATCACGGGTATTCAGATGGAAAGTAACCGTCTTTTCTTCGCCTGGTTTCAGGTCTACTTTTTCGAATCCACGCAAGCGTTTTACGTCAGGCGTAATCGACGCATACAAATCGGAAATGTATAGTTGAACCGCTTCCTTTCCTTCCCGGTCGCCTGTATTCTTCACGGTTACCGAAATGGTAAAATCGTCCTTTCCGTCCAGCTCCGACTTGTTAATCTTCAAATCTGAATAAGAGAAATCCGTATAACTTAAGCCGGCACCAAAGGGAAATTGCGAAACAACATCGCCTTCGTAGTTATACATTCCTTCCATCTTCTTCTGTGCCTCGGAAGGTTTGTGATTGTACACCACAAGGGAGTTCGGATAGCGAGGATAGGTGTAAGGCAATTTTCCGCTGGGATTTTCCTTTCCGTACAGTACATCGGCCAGTGCATCGCCACCAAAATTTCCCGGAAGGTAAATTTGCAGGATAGCCTGCATTTGGTCGGCAAATTTGCTAATCAACCGCGGACGACCTTCATTCAGCACCAGAATCACCGGTTTTCCTGTAGCAGCCAGGGCTTTTGCCAAAGCAGTCTGGTTATCCGAAATGTACAAATCGTTCAGGTCACCAGGCTTTTCGGTGTATGTATTTTCGCCCAAACAAAGAATAATGGCATCAACGTTAGCAGCTGCTTTCACTGCTGCATCGATATCCACATTCTGCTCTTCGTTGTAGGTACCGTCCATTTTATATTCCACGCCGGGGACATAAGTAACATTCTTATCGCCTGCATGATTCCGGATAGCCTCGAGAATGGTATTGTATTTACCGGCAAACTCTTCCACTTTTTCGCCCTGCCAGCTGTAAGTCCAGCCGCCATTCAGGGTACGCATCGAGTTTGCATTTGGGCCAGTCACCAAAATTTTCGCATTCGCGGAAAGCGGAAGCACATGGTTGTTATTGCGCAATAAGGTGATGGCCTCGGCAGCAGCCTCATAAGCATCATTTTCAAATTTCTTTGAAGCAAAATCCGGATAATCGGCCATTCGGGTAACCGGCGTTTTGAAGAGTCCCAACTCATATTTCACACGCAAAATACGCCGTACAGCATCGTCGATGCGCGACATAGGAACTTCGCCTTCTTTCACCAACTCGGTCAGGTAGTCGCAAAAATCGAAGTTGTAAGGAACCATCGACATGTCGATTCCGGCATTGATGGCCATCTTTACTGCCTCTTTTTGCGTTTTGGCTACTTTATCGCGGTTGTGCAGGTTTTCGATATCAGCCCAATCCGTTACTACGAGGCCGTTGAACCCTAATTCCTGTTTCAGCAGTTTGGTAATAATATCATAGCTGGCATGCACCGGAACACCGTTGATAATGCCCGAATTAATCATAACCGTGTGAGCACCTGCATTAATCGCTTTCTTAAACGAAACCAGGTGACGCTCCCGTAAATCAATTTCCGGAAGCCAGGCCGGTGTGCGATCCTTTCCTGATTTGGCTGCTGAGTAGCCCAGGAAATGCTTCATACACGAAGCCACGTGCACCGGATTATCAATATCGTTGTTTTCTCCTTCATAACCCTTAATCATCTGGTATCCCATCTGGGCCACCAGGTACGGATCTTCGCCAAAAGTTTCCCACATGCGGGGCCAGCGGGGATCGATGCCTAAGTCGAGGACCGGAGAAAAAGTCCACGGAATACCGCATGCGCGGGTTTCGTAAGCACTTACTTCAGCTTCTTTGCGCACGAGCGTGCGGTTGCGGGTAGCAGCCATGGCAATTTCCTGAGGAAAAATGGTTGCCCCGGCGGTATACGTAGCTCCATGAATTCCATCAATTCCGTAAATAATCGGAATACCCAGGCGGGTTTCTTTGGTAGCTACCTCTTGCAGTTGAGAGATAATTTCGTTCCACTTTTGTGGAGTGCGGGCGCGGTTGTTTGCCGTATTTAAAATGGAACCAACTTTGTAATCGACCAATGCTTTACGAACCAGGCTTGTGTCCAGTTGCAAAGGTTCGTCGGACGAGAATTGATTGGGACCTTTGGTGATTACATCAAGTGTAACCTGACACATCTGCCCCACTTTTTCCTCCAGGGTCATTTTCGACAACAACTTGTCGACTTTAGCCTCCACTTTCGGATCTACTTTCTGCGCAGCAGGTACATATTGCTGTGCCTGAATCGAATTCAGCCCACCCAGCACAAACAACAAAATCACCAACAACCACTTAAATCTCATAGCCAATATCCTTAAAAATTTAAACCACTTAAAAATTGCGTATAAAAAGGTTCCAAAATTTTAGAAATCCGGAGATGTGCGATGACACCTCCGGATATTATTAATCACAAATCCAAATGTTAAAATTGAGCAGATTTAATTCCCTCTACTGATGGGCCTTGTAACTCATCGAGATAGAAATCGAAATCGCCGCCATCATTTCCCGGATTCAACATAATACGAACAACGTTGTAGTAGTCGTTGCTATATGTTGGGTCAGTTGTTACATCACCTGTCTGACCTTGAGCTGTACCAGCTCCGGCAAACTCGAATGTAACTTTCTCCCAGGTGTTATCATTTTGAATGGTGTAAGTTGGAGCCTCAACACCAGTTGTCCATGCATTACCGCCGAGATCAGTATTCTCAAGTTTCAGCAGAACAACGTCTCCGGCCTTTCCATAAACCATTAACGAGAAGGTGTGAACCGTGCGTAAGTCGAAACGATAACCGGCAGGCAACTGCATGTAAGCATTGGCCCACTGCTGATTCGATTTACTGTAGTGTGCTACATAAGCTGACTTGTTCGGGTAGATTTTTGATGGGTTAGCAACCACCTCAACCGAGCAATCCTGTCCCAGAACCGGTTCCATCTGTACTTCACTGAAATCGTTGTACATCACCATTTCATTCGGCTGGAACGGAACATAATCCGGGGAGTTCTGGTCTACAACAACAGAAGCCGTTTTCACTTGCTGCTCATTAGCTTCAACTGTTGCTGTTACCTGATAGGTACCTTTGCGCATATAGGTATGCGAAACCGCCTGCGTGTAATCAGATACAGTTGCCGGATCGCTTCCGTCACCAAAGTCGTAAGTTACCTGGCTGATGCTGATTCCTGAAGGAATATCCACGTTAGCCAAAGAAATATCAAAGGTATTGGCATCCGCTCCGGCTGCAACACTTAAATCCCACTTAACGGTTGGTTTTACATAACCTTTGGGAATCAGCAGATAGTGCCAAGCATTACCATCGCCTCCTGTGGTAACCAACTCAAGCTTATTTTCTGAAATACTGAGAATTTCATATTTTCCATCTACCGCACCTACGTCGAAGGTTGGGAAAATCGGAGTAGGACCGCTCAAAATCAGGTACTGCTTTCCATTCTCGGTAGAAATAGACCAGCTACCCGGCTCGGGAGTGTAATCAACAGTCAAATCGCCACCCGCATCAACAGGGTTTGAATAGAATGAGACGTCCGACTGATAGCTTTTAACAAAGGACTTTCCATGGTTGGTATAAGTAACCACAAATCCGTTGAGTTTGAAATTCAGCTCATCGTCATAGGCACCAAAACCACTTTTATCCATAGGAGCTGCACTCCACCATGCCGTACCGTCGCTTCCGGCAGGACCTACACCATAGTGGCCCTGAGACAGAGAATCGGCTACCCACGTTTTACCGTTCAGGTTATCAACACCTCCGGAAAGAGCAATGATAGCGGGATCCTGGAAGTATGAATAATCGGTTACATCCTGCGAGTATTCTTTTGTTACAGATGCAGAACCACCCGACGTATAAAGCGTCATGGTAACCGTATATTTTCCCGATAGCGGATAATACGGAGTAACAGATTCTCCCGTTCCCTTATTTCCATTACCAAAATCCCATTTGGCAATTCCGGTAATAGAAGAGGTATTGGTAATCACCGGATGAAATTCATCCGCTCCCTGGGCAATCGAGAAAGACAGCTGATCAGCCGAGGGCTTGGGCCCGAGCTGCGGACCGTCTACAACCTGAGGATCGCACGATGAAAAAGCCAGTGCCAAACCGCCCAGGATTAATATATAATTGAATATCTTATTGATTTTCATTTCAAATCAGTATTAATATTTCAAATCAGAATCGATAAATCAGAACACTGCTTAGTAGCCCGGATTCTGTTCCAGGGTTCTATTGGTGTTGTCAATTTCAGACTGCGGAATAGGCAGATACTCGTTACGGCCCGATTGCCAGTTACGATCGCCCAGTACAGATGATGCACGTCCGGTACGAACCAGGTCCCAGTAACGCTGACCTTCGAATGCCAATTCGAAGCGACGCTCTTTCCAGATAGCTTGTACCAAATCAGTTCCGGTTGCTGTTACAGCCCCCAGTCCTACGCGAGCACGAACTTCGTTCAGGTATCCCTGAGCTTTGCCGTCGTTGCCACTGCGAGCATAAGCTTCCGCTCCCATCAGCAGCACATCCGAGTACCGGATGACACGAACGTTGTTCGGGTAGTTAATCATCGGTTCACCGTCAGGAGCAACATTTTCCTTCAGCGGCGCATTTTTCCGGACAAAGTACCCGGTGTTCTGATAACCCGGCTTGTACTTAATCTGCTCACCACCGTCAAGTGTTGCGTTCATCATGCCGGTTTCATCCATGGTACCGTCCGATACATCGATAACAGAGTATTGGAAACGCGGGTCGCCTTTCATATCGTTAGCCAGTTTTTCGGTAACAGGAGAGAATCCCCAACCAGCCTGGAAAGTAGGTCCGTTGTAGTCGCGCATACCAATCATTACAGTAGCGATGTTTCCTTCGCCGCCTGGCAGCCAGCCCCAATCACCCCATTTGGAGTTGTATGAGTGCTGAATTTCGAATACCGATTCCACGTTGTTACGTCCGGCATTGGTGAAGATCTGGCCATAATCCGGCACTAAATCGTATACACCTGAGTTCACAACATCGTCAATCAGTTTCGCTACCTCACCCATGCGGGCGTCATCGTTTTCGAATAAGATAACGCGGGCCAGCAACGATTCGGCAGCACCTTTGGTGATACGTCCTTTCTCGCTATCCGATACCGTTAAAGGAAGATCAGGAATCGCTTCAGTCAAATCTTTTTCAATCTGAGCATAAATATCTGCGGGCGCGCTCTGCGGATAGTCATATTCCGATGGCTTCAACGTTTTCAGAATCAACGGAATATTTCCAAACCAACGCTCCAGCTGGAAGTAATAGAAAGCTCTCAGGAATTTAACCTCAGCAGTCGAACGCTTGGCAAAATCATCAGAAACGGTTGCTCCGGGAAGCCTTTCCAAGAAAAGGTTAGCACGATAAATACCGCTGTAATAGCGTCCCCAGATACTCGCCTGCGGACCCAATGTTGGGGTCAGGCTGAAATTATCCAACGCCACCCAGGCAGGCTGGTCACCGGCGTTGGCACCGCCGGCATACGCGTCGTCAGAAGCAACATTTGCGAGTGTTTCTTCAGGGATATAGCCCTGGTAACCGCCCCATTGCAATACGTCGTATACAGCGACCATTGCATCATACATGTCCTGTTGATTCTGGTAAAAGTTCTCTTCAACCCGTGTGTTGAGTGGCTTCATGTCCAGGTAATCGGAACATGACGTAGAGAACAGGATCACCAGGGAGAAAAGGGCAACTTTGAGAATATTTTGAATTTTCATCTTTCTTGTCATTTTCCTGTTAAGCATTAGAAAGTAAGGTTTACACCCATCATGTAGGTACGCGGCTGCGGATAGATACCGCGGTCAATACCTCCGTTGATTTCCGGGTCAAAACCTTTGTAGCCTGTAATGGTGTAGAGGTTCTGTGCTGAACCATAGATTCTCAGTCTTGAGATATGCAACCAGTTAGTAGCTCCCTTCGGCAAGGAGTATCCAATCTGTAGGTTCTTGATGCGCACATAGTTTCCGCTATGAACGTACAGATCTGAAGAACGGTAGTTACGGTTAGTATCGTTCAGGGTAACACGAGCGTGGGTTGTAGAAGTTCCCTCGCCGGTCCAACGATCCAATACTTCAGTGGTGTAATTGGCATTCGCCAAATCATAACGGTGAGAAGCATCGTAGATATCGTTTCCGGTGACGCCCTGCAAGAAGAGGTTGAAATCCCACTGGCGATAATTAAGTCCAACGTTCAGTCCATATGTCCAACTTGGAGTCGGATCACCAATCATGGTGCGGTCCAAATCGCTGATAGTTCCATCGTTGTTGACGTCTACAAAACGAACATCGCCCGGGACAGCACTTTGGCCATAGGTTGAGTTATAAGCATCAGCTTCTGCCTGGTTTTGCAGGATACCGTCGGTTTTGTAGCCGTAGAAATAGTTCATTGGCTTACCTTCTTCGATGCGGGTAATCTGCATACCTTCCGGTCCCCAGGTTGCACCAGTAATATAACCAGATTCGTTACCGATTTTCTGAACCTCATTCTTCAGGTATGAAACTGTCAGTCGGGTGTCCAGACTCACTTCACCAATCTTGGCTTTGTAGCTGAATTCACCGTCAAAACCAGTGTTCAACATATCTCCCAGGTTAGTCAGCGGAGCAGCATTACCTACAAGTGCAGGAATCGGTGCAGTCACCAACATATCGCGGGTTAACTTATGATAATAGTCGAGTGCAAAACGGAATTTATTTTTCAGCAAACCGATATCCATACCAATGTCAGTCTGCTCAACAGTTTCCCATTTCAGGTCGGGGTTCGAAATTTTCGTAGGACTTGCCCCTGGAGTCAGTGTCTGATCAACACCGAAAGTGTAACGACTACCGCTACCAATCAACGAAGTATACGCATAATCGTCGATCTGCTGGTTACCGTTTTGTCCCCAGCTGGCACGAATCTTCAGGAAATTCACAACACTGCTTCCAGCCATGAAATCTTCCTGCGAAAGCACCCACCCAGCAGAGAATGAAGGGAATATTGCATAACGATTGTTCGGTCCGAACTTCGATGAACCATCCATACGAACCGTACCGGTAAACAGGTACTTGTCTTTGTAGCTGTAGTTCATACGGCCAAAGTACGACAGCAACGATGAGTGCCATGCGTAACCGTACAGATTTTCACTCTCTTCGTTCTGTGCATAGTCGAAATAGTTCATCGACGGATCGTAGAAGGGCATTCCCTGCTTTGAACCGCCCATGGTGTTTCCTTCGGCTTTGTAAATGGTATTACCCAACAGGAACGTGAAATCGTGCGTATCATTCCATAGGTTATGGTAAGTAATCGTGTTCTCCCAGTTAAAGTTCAACGCCTTACTGGTTTCACGGTGCATACTGTTGTAATCCTGGTAATTGGTTGCATTCAGATAATGAACCGGTGATGAACCATCATTTCCCCAGAAAGCGATATCAGCACCAAAGGTCGAACGCAACTTGATATTCTTCAGAATCGTCAATTCAGCATAGAGGTTTCCTACGAATTTATCGGAATAACCTTTATTGTGCAGAATGGCCAGTGCAGCCACCGGATTCACAATCTCGGAAGTCACGTAAGGAGAAATTCCGTAAGGTTGTCCTTTGGCGTTGGTCACTGCATTAGGATAGTTCGACAGCAAGGCTGCAGCGGCAGTTGAATCGGTTACTACGACCGGCGTAATCGGGTCCATGTTCAGTGCACGGCCCAGCGGAGAACCCCATTCCGTATTTTCATCAACGCCTTCGCTTTTGGTACGCGAGTAACCAAAGTTGTGACCAAATTTGAAAATCTTGGAAACGTTGTGATCGGCATTGAAACGAAGGGTCATACGCTCATAATTTGAATGTCCCTTGGCAACAATACCCTGCTGATTGAAGTATGAGATAGAAGTCAGATACTTCGACTTCTCGTTTCCACCGGAAATAGTTACCTGGTGATTCTGAATCGGTGCATCGTAGTTAAAGACCTCATCCTGCCAGTCAGTTCCTTTTCCATAAGAATATGGGTCAGAGAAAATCGGCTGGCCACCACCATTCACAGAGGCTTCGTTCATAATCACCGCATACTGCGTTGCATCTAACACCGACAGCTTCTTCCACGGATTCTGAACACCATAATAACCATCGTATGAGACGGTCATTTTGCCGGCTTTACCATTCTTGGTGGTAATCAGCACAACACCATTCGCACCACGAGAACCATAGATAGCAGCAGAAGCAGCATCTTTCAGCACTTCGATGGATGCGATATCACCGGGGTTCAGGTAGTCAATTCCACCGTCAACCGGAACACCATCGACAACATACAACGGCTGTGTACCCGAGTTGATGGATGAAGTACCGCGAACTTTCACGTCCAGTCCGGCACCGGGTTGACCAGAGTTGCTGGTGATAGTCACACCGGCAGTACGTCCCTGAAGGGCTTGTTCGGTCCGAAGATTAGCTGTTTTATTGATATCAGAAGAGTTTACTTTGGCAATGGAACCGGTTACAACACTTTTCTTTTGTGTACCGTAACCAACAACCACTACTTCGTCAACGCCCATGGTCTCGCTTTGCATGCTGACGTTGATTTGCGATTGTCCCTGAACCGGAACTTCCTGCGTTTTCAATCCAATAAACGAAAACACCAGGGTGGCGTTATCGCCCACCTTAATTAAATAGTTACCGTTAACATCGGTAATGGTTCCTGTTGTGGTACCTTTTACCGAAATACTAACGCCCGGAATCGGCGAACCATCTTCAGCGCTGGTTACCGTTCCTTGTACATTCCGTTCCTGAGCAAATCCCAGTGTTGCCACCAGAACCAGAAACGTTAAAATGAAGACTTTTTTCATAGAGTAGGATCAAAGTTTAAAACAACATCGATTTAACATTGACTTTACAAATACAGTCACAAAAGAAGTCTTCATATAGTGTTCAGAAGAATTTCACCACCCAACAAAAACTCATCAAACACTTTTTAACAATACATCATTTTTTCATCATTCAATTTCTTATTTACTCATTTTCAATACAATAAAATTTAAAAAACTAAAAAATTGCAATATCTCACACTGATTTTGACTACATCAAATTAAAAAATGGGGAAGGTTGACAGAGGTATGACCAATATTAAGCAAATGTGAACTACCAGGATTGTAGGAAACGCTGGCTTTTTGTTCAAAACACAAGTAAGATTCTCTCCAACAGCTAATCCGGATAAAGCGTATAGAGTAGGAAAGAAATGTATTGTCTTACAGTGAGAAAGAAATAAAAAGAAAGAGGCAGATTTTTCTGGTACGATTCTAAAAACGAAGAATAAAGTCGGTGAGATTATCGTGACGTTGCAGGCCCAGTTTTTTACGCAACCGGTATCGACTTATTTCGACTCCTCTGACGGAGATATTCATCAAGGCAGCAATTTCCTTACTGGAAATATTCATTCGCAGATAGGCACACAACTTCAGTTCTTTGGGTGAAAGCTCTGGAAACTGCTCTTTTATCCGTGTCAGAAAATCTTCATGAACAGTTTCGAAATGTGTTTCGAATATCTGCCATTGCTTTTCGTTGTCTACCTGGCGGTCGATTCGTCTCAGAATGCTCCTCAGCCGGGCCTGTAAACTTTCGTCAGTTATATTCTCCGTCGCTTTCTTGAGATCGTTTTTGATTTTGTTGAGCATCTTGTTCTTCTGGATCATCTCCATCGAAGCATTTGCCAACTCTTTCTCTTTATGAACCATCTCATTGCGCAACTTATCGTTCCGTAAACGAATAATTTCTTTATCAGCTTCCAACTGTTTTCGTCCCAGTTCTTCTTCCCGCCGGGCATAGAGTTCCCGTTGCCGGTTAGCTTCCTTCTCTTTGGAACGTTTCATTTTCCAGCGAATGAAATAATAAATTCCCCACACGAGCAGTAAGAACAAAAAGCCATAAACAAGATATGCCCACACACTCCGGTACCAAGGAGGCAATATGGTAAACCGATAGGTAGCCGGAGCACTCTCAACTCCGTAACGGTTGATTCCTCTTACCATGAAGGTATAGTCCCCCTCCGGCAGGTTGGTATAATCACGCATGGTACGCCCCGACCAATTATTCCAGTCGTCATCAAATCCCTCTAACTTCAATTGGTAAGTCACATGCCCGATGTTTTCCATATCGGCAGCAGCAAAATAAAAACGAAGGTCGTTTTCCCGGTAAGGAATAGAAGGAACCTGCTTTTGCGACCCGTTGCCATAAAAAATCACCGAATCGGTTTTAATAACCGACACTTTGCTGATCAACGTATAAAAGTTGTTGTTCCACGATTTAATGAAGGTCGGGTCGTAATGAGCCACGCCGTCGTCATAACCTATAAAAACATCCTGCTCATCGACGGGCAAAACAAATTCGAACGTAGGAAGAAACCTCCCGGACAAACTCCGAAAAGGCATCTCAACACTACGGTACGTTCCATCGGGTTGCTTCTGCATCACTCCGGCCTGATTATTCCGGAAATACCAGATATTACCTCTTTTGTCTTCCCTGATATAGCTTAATCCCTTCAATTTCCCGAACAGCTCGGAATAGGTCTGACTTTTACGGAAACTATTGGTACTTGGGAAATATTGGTATACGCCATCGGTAGTCAGAAAAACCAGTCTGCCTTTCAAGCGGTAAATCCCCACATTCATGGCCTGAGGCAAACCTTCTTTCTTTCCGTATAGTTCGGTACGAATGACATGCGTGTAATCCTCGCTGATTTCTATCCGGAAAACCCCGCGATAACCGTGTTCCATCCAGATATTTCCCTTGTCATCAAACTCGAACTGCCGCGATGACTCTTTAAACCCCTCAATTTCGCGTATATATTTCCAGCCTTTCGGACCTCTTTTAAAAAGCGACAAACCATTATAATGTCCTCCAATCAGCAGGTCAGGATGTCCCGGCACTTGCCTGAACCCCCAATATCCGATAACAGAAGAAATCTGCTGCGGCTTTCCGTTAATTATTTGAAACGCACCTGCATTATGCCCAACAAGCAAAATATTATCGAACACTTCCAACGACCAGGCCTGGCCACGAGTCGCGTTCAGCATGGTAAATCGTCCCAAACGCTTAATTTTCTTATCTGGATCCCAGCTGTGGTACACCACTCCCTGGTTAGTAGCAAGATATATTTTCCCTTTATAAATTGCCGCAGAATAAGTCGCCCCGACGCCATTATTAAACCCGATGAGCGAAAGCGGAGAGTTTATTTTTATCTGTGAAATACCATTATCGAGTCCAAGCCAGAGATTGTGATCATTATCGACGAAAACCGACAGAACCGTATTGTTTTGCAATCCTTCTTCACGACTGATATTCTGAACAACATTGCCTTTCGAATCGGTAATAACAACTCCGTGAGAAATGGTTCCAAACGCATAATGGTCACCATCAATCTGAGCAATCCCCATCACACGATTTGCTTTCAAAAGCTGGTCAGCTTCATTATCCCATGCCACCATCTCTTTGCCATCATACAGAAATACGCCTTTGTTCTGTGTCGCAATCATAAACCGGTTTCCCGGAAACGGTAATATTCCCCAGATTTCCTGTCCACGTATTTTCTCCGTACCCGGAAGTGTAACCAGTCTCCCGTTAACCAGCTCCTGTAGTCCCTCAGCGCGATTGTCTATCCACAGTCGGTCATTCACTTTAAATGAAAAATGGAACAGCTCATCTTTCCCAGGATGCAAAATCCGGAACGTTTTGCCATCCCACAGCATTAGGCTGGTATATGACTGAAAAACCAGTTGCCCTTTAAATTTGTAAATACGCCAAATCTCACCGAAGTTTTTTTCGTCGTCCGGAAGATGAGAAGACAGAGAATGATAGACCATACGTCCCTGTTGATCGGGATGGAAATAACCAAATTCGTTGAATCCACCAACGTAGATCCGGTTTTCATCGCCCACCAACAACGAACGTACAATGGATGAATTAGGTAGTGGGTAGGTGTTCCAATTGACGCCATCGAACTGTAAGAGTCCGTTATTATTGGCAAAATACAGTTTGTCATCCCTCCCCTGAGCGATAGCCCAGCTTTGCGTGCCGGCGCTATAATCTTGCTTGGTGAAATTTTTGATGACGGGCAGACCAATGCTCTTTATCGCTCCCTGAAGCGATTCACCTAAAAATAAAAGTAATATAAAAAAAACGGATACTATCTTTCTATCCATCATAAGCCTCCCATCATTCCCGCTTCTGCAAACGGGTTCTTCAAGCTGGTTATTCGAAAAGTCCTTCATCTCTCACCAGCATTAAAATTGCTGAGTGCGGAAGAATCACGTACTTTTCCTGGTTAAATTCGATTTCGTAACCTGATTGACTAAGGTAAATGGCCAAATCACCGGCTTGCGCCTGAAGCGGAACATACTTCACCTCTTCATGCTTATCCTTCCACGGTTCATCTTCATCCGTCATGGCCGGAATAGGAAATCCCGGACCAACCTTAATAACATAGCCGGTCTGTACTTTTTCTTTCTCTACTGCTGCGGGGGGAAGATATAACCCGGATTTCGTCTGTGTATTCGGATTCTTGGGCTTTACCAATACCCGATCTCCCACCAGGATAAATTTGGCAATATCCTTCTTATCAATATCCAGTGTCATGTCAAGTTAAATCGTTTATCAGCACAAATATAGCATTTTGCCAAAAAACTATATTCTGAGTATTCTTTTCAGTAACAGGGATGGAATATAGGAAGAGTTTAAACAGCCGCTCTTAAAACAAGAAAGCCCTGCATAAATGCGAGGCTTATTCCGGTAATCAATGCGGAGAGTGAGGGATTCGAACCCCCGGTACCCCGAAGGGTACAACAGATTTCGAGTCTGCCCCGTTCGACCACTCCGGCAACTCTCCAAAAGCGGTGGCAAAGTTAAAAATATTCGACAATAACAGACAAATTCATCTCAAAAAATCGGCATCTTTCATCTGGTTGCTTTTCGCTCTGTCCATCGATGAAATTTAAGCCCGCTGAACGAAACCAGTTTGCTGAAATAGCATAAAAAAAGAGGTAACTTTCATGATTGATATCCGGAAAAACCGTTATTTCGCAACAAATATTTCCTCAAATGGAGTCCATCAAAGAAATTTTCCGAATTGGTAACGGCCCGTCGTCCAGTCACACGATGGGACCGAAGAAAGCGGCCGAACGTTTTCTGGCTCAAACCCCCAATGCATCGAGCTATCGGGTCACGTTATACGGAAGTCTCGCTGCCACGGGCAGAGGCCACTTAACCGACGTCGCCATTCAAAATACATTAGGCCCAGACCGTGTCACCATATTGTGGGAGCGGGAAACGTTTTTAAAACGCCATCCAAACGCGCTAAAGCTGGAAGCTCTCGACAGTGACGGAAAAGTCACCGACAGCTGGACCGCATACTCGGTTGGCGGCGGTGCCATTGTAGATGACCAAACTGAGCTGGAAACCGTTTCCGTTTACCCCGATTCCACCATGGACAGCATTCTCGGGTGGTGCTACGAAAACGGGAAAAGCATTTGGGAATACGTGGAAGTCAACGAAGGACCGGAAATCTGGGATTACCTGGCACACGTCTGGCATATAATGGAAGCCGCTGTTAAAAGAGGGCTCGATACCGAAGGAACACTTCCCGGTGTGCTGAAGTATCCGCGAAAAGCCGCCGGTTATTACGCAAAAGCGAGAAATTTCAAACCAGCTATCAAGAAACGTTCGTTGCTGTATGCTTATGCCTTAGCTGTTTCGGAAGAGAATGCTGCCGGCGGAGAGATTGTCACCGCTCCGACGTGCGGCGCCAGTGGTGTTTTGCCGGCCGTTCTTTATTACATGAAAAAATACCACAAGAGTTCGGAGCAAAAAATTCTGCATGCACTGGCTACCGCCGGATTAATCGGCACGCTGGTGAAAACCAACGCCTCCATTTCCGGTGCTGAAGTGGGGTGCCAGGGCGAAGTGGGGACAGCCTGCGCCATGGCATCGGCTGCTGTGACACAACTGAGCGGTGGTAGCATTTTCCAGATTGAATATGCAGCAGAAATGGGACTGGAACATCATCTCGGCCTCACATGCGATCCGATTGCCGGCCTGGTACAGGTTCCCTGCATCGAGCGAAACGCTTTCGCGGCTGCCCGTGCGTTGAACCATAAAAACTACGCTTTACTTTCCGACGGACGTCATCTCATCAGTTTTGATAAGGTGGTGCAGACGATGAAACAAACCGGCCACGATTTGCCTCATCTCTACAAAGAGACATCGGAAGGAGGATTAGCCCACTTTCATGGCTTGAAGTTGTAACAGGTTATCAAAAGAAAACAGAGCGTACAAAACATCTAGATATATCAATTCATCTATCTAAAAATCAACCCCTTCTTTAAACTCATTTTGAATTAGTGCCTTAACATAGATTTATATGTTATAAAACATACAAGCCTGAGAAAAAGTATATTTTTGCCGCCGAAATCAAACTTTAATCAGGCTTTACTCAATGGCATACGTCAACAACACCATGATCGTCAGGCGGGAGCTCCTTTCCCGATTGGCGGGACTTATCAAAGAAGACCAGTTAGAGAACCAGATTGACCGGATCCCGGTAGAAATGTCACCACGGGAACGGGGAGCCCAGCGTCGTTGCTGTATCTATAAAGAGCGTGCAGTTTTGAAATACAAACTGATGCCGATTCTGGGTCTCCTTCCGGAAGAAGAAACGGATGAACTGATGCCACTCGCCGATTATGCGAACGAGGCACGTCAACGCACAGCTCCCCGCAAGGAAATCCTCACGGTAGTGGACGAAGCCTGCACAGCATGTGTAAAGGTGAATTATGTGGTTTCCAATCTTTGCCGTGGATGTGTGGCCAGTCCTTGTAAGATGAACTGTCCCAAGAATGCCATTACCTTCAACTGCAACGGACAAGCTCAGATTGACCCAAAAAAATGTGTCAACTGCGGTATTTGTAAGAATGCCTGCCCGTATCACTCCATCGTACACGTGCCCGTTCCGTGCGAAGAAGCCTGCCCGGTTGGCGCCATTTCCAAAGACGAACAAGGTGTTGAGCACATCGACGACGAAAAATGCATCTACTGCGGAAAATGCCTGAATGCCTGCCCGTTCGGTTCGATTTTCGAAATTTCACACATCATCGATATTTTCAAGGCCATTCAGTCCGGAGAAAAAGTAATTGCACTGCCGGCTCCGTCCATATTTGGACAGTATAATTATGAAGCAGGAAAAGTATTTGCTGCCATCAAAAAACTGGGCTTTCATGACGTAATGGAAGTCGCCCAGGGAGCAATGATAACCACAGCCAACGAGGCAGTCGAGCTAAAAGAGAAGCTGGAAAGCGGCCAGTCGTTCATGACCACTTCCTGCTGTCCGGGATACATGCAAGCGGTCGAAAAACATGTTCCTAATATGAAATCATACGTTTCGCATACCGAAACACCGATGTACTATGCGGCAGAATTGGCCCGGGAAAAGTATCCCGATGCCAAACTGGTGTTTATCGGGCCATGTATCGCCAAGCGGAAAGAAGCGATGAACGATCCCAACGTTGATTATGTGATGACGTTTGAAGAACTGGATTCCTTCTTCAAAGGATTTGAAATTGACATTGAGAACTGTGAGCCGGTTGAACTGACCTACAGCACACCCGAAAGTCGCGGATTTGCGCAATCGGGAGGCGTGGTTGAAGCAGTAAAAGCCGAAGGCCTGGCCGTTGATGTTCGCGCCATCGAAGTGAATGGCATCAACAAGAAATCAATTGGTTTGCTGAAAGCGTACAGCAGAGGAAAAGCGCCGGGTAACTTTATCGAGGTGATGGCTTGCGAGGGCGGATGTATCGCCGGACCGAGTGCACATGTCGATACCGGCCAGGGGAAAAAACAACTGAAAGCGACATTAGAATCGCTTCAGGCATAACGAAAACGAATCAAACTACAGCCAGAACAATCACGAGCCGGAATCTTGACAGGAATTCCGGCTCTTTTGTTATCTCTTATCAACTCGTCAATCAATAAATTTGGCTTCCACCAGTACGGGAAGATGATCGGAAGGATAGCGTTGATCCTTTGAATCGGAGAGAACACCATAGCGCAACACCCTCAACTTATCGTTGACAAAAATGTAGTCAATCCTGTTTTTCAAAGGAGAGTTGAAATCAAATCCCTCAAACGTACCAACCGGTCCGTAAGGTGGCGAAAGTGTCGCCAGACGAGAGTCTTTCCACTGACTACGAATCAAAGCAATGGCATTCGCTTCGGGTGTCAGATTAAAATCGCCGGTCAGGAAAACCGGCAGCCGGTCGCCTCCAAGCTCCTGCACCTTCTTATAAATCAGTTTTGCCGACTCTTCGCGGGCTTTTACCCCAACGTGATCGAAGTGGGTCGTAAAAATGAAGAATGATTTATTGTTCTCCTGATCTCTCAACTTCGCCCACGAACAAATCCGCATACAGGCTGCATCCCAGCCTAAACCTGGCTTATCGGGAGTTTCCGATAACCAGAAATGCCCCTGCTCTTGTAAACGATATCGGCGTGTATCATAAAAAATAGCTGAATATTCTCCGGCCTCCTTGCCATCGTCACGACCGACGCCCACATAATCGAACGTCTGCATTCCATCTTTCAAACCGACAATCTGGTCATGCAATGCTTCCTGTACACAGAAAACATCAGCTTTATGGAATTTCAAAAGAGCAATGACATCCGCTTTCCGGTTGGGCCAGGCATTCACTCCGTCATCAGGATTATTATATCGGATATTGTAGGTAATGATATTCATGCTTTCCTGCCCGAAAACCGGTGTGGTCAGCAAAAGCAAAAGAAAGTAAGTCAGGAGTTTTCGCATGATAAAATGGATTTTTGTTTAGGAAACCATACAATGATCGCAGTTTTCATCCATTTTTCATAATGCTTTAAAAACTAAAATCGATATGCCGTAAAACAAAAAAGGAAGAACTACCCAATGGCAATTCTCCCTCTCTCAACATCTCAATTTTCTACTTGTGGACTAATCAAGTTTTCTTTTTATACTACATCCAACGGGTGGTGTTTCATTTTTTGCCACCATTTTTCCGGCGGCCAGTTGTGAGATCGCATTTTTCAGGTATGGATTTTTCACATTATCAGCACTTTGATAGCTATCATCAATTGCGCCTTTATACACTAACGTGAAGTCTTTGTCAAAAAGAAAAACATGCGGTGTGGTCTTCGCATCAAAAGCGTTGGCCAACCGGCTGTCTTTATCCACCACGTACGGCATGGTGTAGTTATGTTCCTTTGCGTGTTTCTTCATGGCTTCGAAGGAATCGACGCCATCCCGCTTTTGATAGTTGGAATTCACCAACACCATCCCAACCTGGTGTTCATCGGCCCATTTTTTAATTTCCGGGTATCGACCTTCCCACATTTTCACAAACGGGCAGGTATTACACGAGAAAATGACGACCAAACCATTGGCCTTTTTCAAATCATTCAGGCTGTATTCACTGCCGGAAACTGCCTTCATTTTCACATCCGTGAGAACAGCTTTCGATCCAACCTTCATATCCGGTAAACGGACCTGCGCTGAAACATACAGAGATGCTGTAAAAATAAGGGCTATCAACAAAATCAGTTTTTTCATAAGCGTTAATTAAGAATTTATACTACAAGCGTTTACGGACCGCTATTTAAAATGTTTCCGAATAAAGAAACAAAAAAAGCAGCCTCCGTTTCCGAGAGACTGCCTTGCTTATGCCTTGCTATTTGTCTGCTTAATTGTCGCAAAAATCATAAAGGGAATCACCCTTTTTGTAGTTCGGACTTTTGTCGATGGTGTGAATTTGCGCCTTCTTGCCCAGAATAATGTAATTGTATGCAAAATCGACGATGTCACCCACCGATTGTGTCATAGGTAAGCCCGACATTTCGTGACCGGCACCGCAACGCGTTTCCAGCCAGTATGTTTTTCCCAGCTTTCGCAAACGGTTAGCAATGGTGTACGAGCCATCCAGCATCATGTATCCGGGACTGTCGATGCCGCAATAATGGTGAGGCGCCGTAGCATAAGGTACCAGGTTGTCGGCTGTTCCGTGGAACATCATCGTCGGGATGGCAGTCTCGGCAGTGATGTTGGCAGCATTCACCATTGCTCCGGCAAAGGAAATGACTCCGGCGTAACGGAAACCGGTGGGCAATTCCTGTTTTCCTTCTACCCACTGCGTTACAGGACGGTAAGCCGCATTTAAAACCGTTTCCGCGCCGGCGCTGCTACCGGAAATAATGATCCGACTGGTATCGATGCCAAATTCTGTATGATTCTTCAGCATGAAAGCCGTAGCACTGCGCAAATCACTTACAGCTTTCCGGAATGTATCCATCTTTTTATCAGCCGGGACATTGCAACCGAAGCCATCTTTTTTCCGGGTTAACCGGTACGAAATGGAAGCCGTTACATATCCCTTCTTCGCCAAATGAGTACACAGGTTCACATCAGCTTTCGCATCCCGGGTTCCCCCGGAAAATCCACCACCGTGAACATGAATCCAGGCTACACGGTCAGTCGCTTTATCCCCTTCCGGGAAGTAGATGTCCATTTTCAAATCCTGACCGTCTTTCACGGCATAGGTGTACGTTTTCTTGACAAAACCACTCGCGATATCATCTTTGTAGCGGGTTTGTGCCGATACTCCCACAGCGATGAACAACGTTAGCAATAGTGCAAATACTTTTCTCTTCATGCTTCGATACTTTATCTGATTTATGATTGAATTCAACGTTTTTCGATACGGATGCCGCTAAGCAGCGTTTTTCCCTGCTCAGGCAGAAACTCAACTGCAAGACCTTCTCCTTTGGTCACACTCACCACGAAAGTTTTCTGCACCGCCCGTAAAGCACCATAATCGCGCGCCAGGTTGAAATGACCGATTTCTTTCTCTCCGTTGATCGAAATTCCAAAACTCCTGACGTTAGTCTTTTGCTCGTTCTCTTCGTTGCTCAGATCATAAATCAACTTCGGCTGTCCTGCTTTGGAATTGGGTTCGGCAAACAACAATGTCACTTTGTAACAGCCATCCGGCACATCGAACCGATAGCTCTTCAATCCTTCGCGCATCGTTTGATAAAGCGGATCATCATCGGTCCCTTTAATGTTCGATTGTGTGCTCAACGCTTTCCAGGAAACGGAATGGTAAATATCGCCGCCAACGTATCCAAAGCTTCCCGGCTGATAAGGTTGGTCGGGAATCCAGTTTTCGCCGGTCAGCTCATCATGGAAATTGCAATTGCTGCCCACGTTAACCCGGATGGTGTGGAATTCGCCGGTTGTCAGCTTTCGCGAAATCATTTTTACATCAACCACCAGCGAATCTTCCGCCATATCAGTCACAGCCAAAAGCTTGTTGGGGCCTGAAACAAAAGGAACCTCCATCCTCACGATGCCGTCAACCGGCTTCTGCGAATTGATCCATTCTCCGTTTCGGTACAGCGTCACCTGGCCTGAGTTGGTGAACATCCAAACTTCATGTTTCGATTTCCCGCTATCATCCGCCACATACGTCCGGTTGGTATAATTGGTTCCAGCAATAGCCACATCCGGCATCTTATCATTCATCACCTCGTAGTAATGATAAACATCTTTGGGTTTCCGGTCATACGTAACCAACCCTTTCTGGTTGATGTGCGGAATAGCGTCAGCACGTCCCTCGGAGCCAAAATCGGCAAAAATCCATGCAGCCATTCCCATCACATATGGGCGTTCGTCAACCTGAAAGCGATAGCTGGCATGGGAAAGGAATTGGTATTCTTCCGAATAATCCCACACTTCAGGATGATCGGTATGCAGCCTGACATCGCTTCCGGGACCGTATTCCGAAAGCATGATGCAGCGGTTGGGATGTTCAGCATGCTCCTTGTCGAGAAAAGCGCCCAAATCGGTGTATTTACCGCCGTACCAACCCATGTATAGATTCCAGCCAATTACCTGCGGAATATCTGCAATCCCCGTTTTATTATAGATTGGATTCTGATGCAAGGCCATCACGGTTAGCCGGTCGGGCGCCTCGCTTCGGGTTAGCGAATCCAGTTCTCTCGCCAGTTTCAGGGTACTTTCTATTTTTCGGTTACGAACACTGTCGGAAAGTTGCTTAGCATAAGCCAACCGGATAAACACCTCATTCATGTAACCATACATCACCACCGAAGGATGATTGTAGGTTTGATGAATCTGTTCCCGCTGCATATTCAAACAGTTCTCTGTAAATTCTTTCGATTCGGTAATTCTATTCACCACCGGAATTTCACTCCAGACAAGAATTCCCAGCCGGTCACATTCGCGATACACTTCCGGTGCCTGAGGATAGTGCGCTAACCGGACAAAGTTGGCTCCCATCTTTTTTATCAGCTCAAAATCTTTCTTATGTAAATCATTGGGCAAAGCATTTCCTAACCCGGCATAATCCTGATGACGGTTCAGACCATGCAATTTCAATGGTTTTCCATTCAGGAAAAAGCCCAAATTCGGATCGGCTTTAAACCCCCGGAATCCCAGCGGACTCTCCACCCGGTCAAGAACGCTATCGCTGCGGTAAAACTGCAACGTGGTTTTTACGGTGTATAAGTTGGGGGCATCGGGCGACCAAAGCTGCGGATTTGCAATCGGTTTCGAAAGTATTTCAAAATCACGGTAGCTGTTTCGTTTTACCGTGAATACTTTATTCAATACATCCACCATCTTCCCTTCCGGAGAAAAAATCTCAGAACGAATGAGCAGACGATTAGTTTTACCGGTTTCGTTTCGGACGGCTCCCCGAACCTTCACCTGGGCAGATTCAGCAGAAACCTGCGGCGTATTGACATAAACCGCGGGCGTCGCATATTTCGCGAAAGCGAAATGAATGGGGTTCTCCACTTTGAGCCACACATCGCGGTAAATGCCGCCATAGAAAGTAAAATCAGCTTCCAGCGGGGGAATTTCCGGATCGGGCGCATTGCTCACTTCTACGCGCAAGTCATTATCCGAACCGTATTGAACATACGGAGAAATATCGAAGCTAAAAGCAGTGTAACCGCCTTTGTGTACACCAACTTTCTGTCCGTTGATAAAGACGGTTGCTGTTTTGTTGACTCCTTCAAAATCGAGAAAAAGCTTCTGTCCTTTCCATACCGCATCCACGTATAAATTTCGCCGGTACCAACCCGTTCCGCGGTAATAGCCCCGCTGATCGTCAAAGGCATCTTTTGCATTCCAGGTATGAGGAATATTTACCGGTTCCCATTTTGTACTGTCTGGATGATCGGTTTGTTGGAAAAACCAGCCACTGTTCAAACTGGTTTTGATGATGGGAGCAGCCCAAATTGAAGTGCTCAGAAACAGTAAAAAAGCTAGACCTAGCAGTCGTCGGCTCATGATTTAAGTTGATTTTATTAAAGGTCTGAATTTAACAAGAACGGGGTTTCCCGGCAAAAAAAATCCCCCATAATGCGTTCCATGGGGGAATTAAAATTGAAGGCGCTAACGCGACTATCGGGTTTTATTTATCACTGTTCGTAAAGGCTACCTCAACAAAAACCGGAAAATGGTCGGACGGAAATCGATGATCGCGGCTGTCGCGCAATACGGCATATTTCTTCACAGCAATGGGCGCATCCTTCTTAATAAAGATGTAATCGATGCGGTTGGCCGGCTTTGCATCCCATTGAAAACCATTGAACGTGGCATCAGGACCAAACGGCTTGGTTTCGCTGAGCGACTTGGATTGGTTGAAGCTCTTGTCGATTTCCTGAATAACATCACTTTCCGGCGTTGAATTCAGGTCGCCCATTAAAATCACGGGCAGATTGGCGGTGTTGATTTCGTTTATCTTTTTCAACACCAGAGCCACACCGTTTTTACGAGCTAGCTCACCTTTGTTGTCCAAATGGGTATTGAAAACCCAGAATGATTCATGCGTCAACTTATCGTAGAAAAGGCCATACGTGCAAATTCGCAGATAAGCAGCGTCCCAACCTTTCGACACTTTATCGGGGGTTTCCGACAACCAGAAAGTGTGATGCACCAACACCTGGAAGCGGTTGGCATTGTAGAAAACAGCGACATGCTCTCCTTTACTGCCGCCTTCGCGCCCCTGACCAATCGATTGATAACCTTTCAATTCTTTATTCAGGTAGTCTATTTGATTCGGTAATCCTTCCTGTGTTCCAAATATATCGGGTGCATAGAAAGTCAGCTGGTCGACCATAAAATCCTTCCGGTGTTCCCAGTAATTCAATCCATCAGATGCCAGTGCCAGGCGGAGATTGTACGTCATTAATTTTAGGTCTTGAGCCTGAACTACCTGAATAGAACCTATCACCAGAATCAGAAAAAACAGCTTTTTCATTTTAATATCTTATTCTCTGTTAACTATTTTCAGTTTTTCTTCCCCAGGGATATCACTTCTGATATACTTTCACCCAGTCAACGACCATATCGGTTGGGAAGCAGCTATTATCGACTTTCGAACCTCCCATATTACCACCAATCGCGATATTAAAAATCAGGTAGAAAGGTTTATCAAACGGCCAGTTCTTCATGTTTTTTTCCTTTGGCTGATAATGGTAGATTTTTGTCCCATCCACGTAAAAGGTGATGAAATCTTTCGTCCATTCCATACTGTAGATATGAAATTGAGTGTAAGGGTCCTTTATTTCCACAATTCCCGTATAGGGTGTTGCTCCGTAACCCGACGGATTGTGAATGGAAGAATGAATGAAACCCGGTTGTTTGCCCACATGCTCCATGATATCCAGCTCTCCGCAAGCCGGCCAACCTACTTCTTTGACATCTGCTCCCAGCATCCACAATGCGGGCCATGTGCCCACACCCGCCGGCAATTTGGCTCTCATTTTAACAATGCCATACGTAAATGTATGCTTGCCTTTCGTGTTGATTCTTCCGGAAGTATATTCGTTATTTTCATGCCGGGCTTCGATAATCAGCTTCCCATCTTTTACTTCCACGTTTTTGCCGTCGGTGTAACGCTGCAACTCGTTGTTCACGGTTCGGGGTTTCATTACCCGATTGTTCCAGGATGTTGTGTCGAGCGAATTCCCGTCGAAATTGTCTTGCCAAACCAATTTGTAGCCTTCAGTAGACTGTGAAAATGCACTGAAAGAAACAAGACATAAAATGACTGAAAAGAATATTATTTTGTGTTTCATGGCTTTTGGTGTTTTGTTTTACCCGATGTACCAGAATGTCATCCGGCCAATGATTTATACGTACCGTAAAAAAATGGGGGAGGCTTAGCTCTCCCCCATTTGATTCACATTTTTACTAATCAAACTCACCCTTTACTTCAAATACCACGGAACCTGGTTGATTCCGTCGTATCCATTATACTGTTCGTCAATGGCTTTTTGATAATTGACCGGATTCTTCGTTTGTTCGTCAGTCGGATACATCCAGCGCTTCGGATACACTGTTGGATCTTCCGGGTTCAGGCTTGTCGAAGGATTCAACGGGTAAACCGGGTAGCCTGTTCGCAGGAATTGCGGGTAGTTCCCTCCGTTACCCTGGAAGAAATCAATCAACCAGCGCTGTGTCCATATTTGATGCAAGCGATCCTCTTTGGTTCCACTGGTGGCATAAGCTGCAGCACCCGTGAAGTAGTTATCAATGTAGTTTTGATCGATAGCCATTCCGTGCACGTAGTCAGCCGTGTGAGGAAGGTTCATGTAATATTCCAACTGGGCTTTCACTCCGTTTTGATAATACTGCTGAGCATCACCCGAAACCCAACCTTCTTCAATGGCTTCCGCAATAATGAAACACTGTTCGGAGTAAGTGAAATAGAGCATCGGATCGTTATCCATGAAAGCGACGTAACGTTTATTCAGCAAAGAATAGTCACCGTCTGCATTGTTCAACGCGAGTTGCTCCGCTGCCATGGATGAAGGAGCTCCTACATAGGCGTCCCAATCCGACTCAGTCAGTCCACCGTCAATTTGTGCCTGTGCCGGTTCTGCAAAATAGAACAAGCGGCGATCGTTGAGATTTTTCAGCGAATTAACAACCAACTGCGTAACACCTGTATATTGCCTGCGTTCTTCCCCGTTATACATCGGATATGTAGCATTTGGATTGTCAGAGTAAACTAGTTTAAAGTTATCGTCGTTACCAGTCATCAAATTCCCGGCGTTGACAATGGCAGCAAATCTTGCTTTCTGTTCTGAAGTTGCCTGCTTACTCATGGTTTGAATAACCTTCAACTGCATGGCGTTACAAAGCTTTCTCCACTTGGTTACATCGCCACCATACATAATGTCGCCATCGAAATTCGTGCCTTGTGCAAAGTCAGCCTCTGCTTTCTGCAGGTCACTTAGGATTTCGGCAAATACGTCGGCCTGCTTGTCATATTTTGGTTGGGTAATACCTTCCGTCGCCATTCCGGCTTCAGAATACGGCACATCCCCCATATCCAACGTGGCCGAGAATCCAAACCAGGCTTTCATGAACAACTGCAATCCTTTATACGATGATTCAAATTTTGAACCCTCTGCATATTTGGTCATAAACTGGAGATCCGTCAGTCTGGAATAGGCCCCAAAACTGCCGTAAGGCCAATATGAATAATAATATTGGCCAGGGTTGGGATTGGTTTCCAGCATGGCAATGTGTTTGTTAAACAAGTTACCGGAAGTAAAATCAGCAGGGTTCGGGTTCCAAAACCGGTATGTATCTTTCAATACCTGCGTTGCAAGCATCGAGGACGTCACCTGATTCGTTTTATTTGGGTCTGTATTGATTTCCTCGAAGTTACTGCAGGAAACCGCAGTAAAAAGAGAAATGATCAATAGAAAAATATATGTTAGATTTTTCATAGTTCTGTTCTATTAGAATGTAAGTTTAATATTACCTCCAAGATATCTCACTGACGGGTCTGAAAAGTCTTCATTACCGCCATCCGGATCAGAATATTTAAAATCCTTAGCCCAGAATAATACATTCTGTCCGACAAAACCAATCGATGCCCCTTTAATAATTCCTCGTCCCCAATTATTCAGCAATCTATCCGGAACGGTGTAAGTCAGCGACACCTCGCGAAGTTTCAGGAAGGTCCTGGCATATATGTCATTTGGATTGGCGCTTCCCCCCCACGCACTGGAGTTATGGAAATCCTGTACTGCCTGCTTGTATGTTTCAGGTACATCATTGGGAGCATATTGGCGGTTATCGGTAAGAATATTACCATTGGGATCATAAGTAACCGACCCGGATATGACCTGAACACCATCTCCGATGTAGTGTCCCTTACTCGGATCCTCAACATCTAGTTTGCGTGCTTCAGTTACCGAATTGGGATGCACCCCGGCTTGCCACATATAACTTTCGGTCCGGGTAGGCATTAAACCACCGACAACCCCATCAAACGACATATACAAGCTTACGTTTTTGTACCGCAAAGTGGAGTTCAAACCCCAAATCCAGTCCGGGTTGCTGTAACCGTACAAGGTAGTATAGCTGCTCCTCACGACCCGGCCGCTGGTATTGTAAATCAGCTGTCCGGCATATGGTCCGTCAGGAACGCGGAGGTAATCTTTGGTTGTAAAAGCGTCTGTGCGTTCTCCAACCTTCACCCAGGGTTTTCCGTAGTTTGATGTATAGGTTGAATCGAGCTTCGTATAAACTTGTTTATAGGTCGACCAGTTGGCACCGACGTCCCACTGCCAGTCTTTTGTCTTCAGCGGTGTAGCCGTAACAGCGACTTCCCATCCGCGGTTGGAGCGTTGTTCATCGGTATTCAGATAAATACCGGTATATCCGGTAGCTGATGACAACGGACCCAGCTTCAGGATATCAAAAATATGCTTCGCATAATAAGTCACATCCACGGTAAAACGCTTCTTGAACGTCATCGCCTGAAAACCAACTTCTGTTGTGGTGTAAGAGTTCGGGCTGTATGTATTCAGATATAACGAACTCGGTGCTGTTGCTCCGTTCAAAGCATTCCAGGTACCCGGATTAACCGAGAAAACACTGTTAATGGCATACGGATTCGGTGGAGTTTTGGCTTGTGTCCAGGAACCTCTGAATTTCATCAGGTCCAACCAGCTTTTGGTAGACGGCAGAAGCTCAGATACCACAAAGCTACCGGAAATGGACGGATAGAAATATGAGCGGTCCGCTTTCGGTACATTCGGATTGGCCAACATGGAAACCCAGTCATTACGACCGGTAACATCCACGAAGAGCATTTTCTTCCACGAAAGTGCGACCCGCCCAAACAGCGAATTGACTTGTCGCTGCGAGGTGCTTTCACCAACAGCTGCCGGATTTACAGAAGCGTTCAGCGAGAAATACTCCGGTATTGAGATACCACCGACGGTCTCAGCGTTGATGTTGTCGCTGCGGTCGTAGAACATGGTCCCCCCTGCCAAATAATCCACATCGAAATTATCCAGGAAAGTCCGGCTACCAGTCAACAGGAAATCACTGTTGATACTATATCCTTGCGTCCGACCTGTCAAATACGCTCCGGTCCGGCTACCGTTCCAGGTATAAGGGTTTCCGGGAATACCCGTGTTACCTGAAGAAGTATATGATCCCTGCGATATCCTCAACTGCCCACGGTTAATAAAGAAATCGAGACCTCCACGGAGCGTGGCAGTCAACCATGGGGCAATATCATAACTTGTCGTCAGATCGGCGTTGAAAATATCACGCGATTGCTCATTGGTACGTTGATACCGGTCAAAATACGGATCGTTTTGATTTTTACCACTGTAGGTATTGGTATCAAAATGGTATCCGAACTGGTTGTTCTGAAGCTGGCCCGGTATCAGCCAGTAGTTGTTTTTATAGTCGAGAATGTTGAAATCGGCGGATGACCAAATAAGCAGAGTATACATCGGGTCGTATGAAGTATAACCATTGGAACCCATGTTAGGCGTTTCCCGTTTGGTATACGACATATTCGATGAAAATTTAAACTTATCGAGTGTAATATCGCCACCCAGTGTATAGGTGTACTTATTCAACATCGAATTAGGATACTGACCCTTATTCTGGGTCCAGTTCAACGAACTCCTCAACGCTATTTTGTCTGTTTTAAAAGCGACACTTACGTTGTTATTGGTAACATAACCTGGTTCCAGGAAGTTTTTAAAATTGTTTTTCCCAACAGGCAGATATGGATAATCCCGGAATTCCTTAGCAATTGGATCCCATTGTGTTCTAACGGTTCCGTCCATAAAGGTTCCCCAGGACTGATCGGAGTTGATATTATAAACATAAGCCGTACCACGACCATACACACTCTGCTTTTCGGGAATGGCCAGGAAGCCGGCACTAAACATGGTGTTCGAGGAGACATCAACAGATACTCCCAAATTATTGGTGCTACCATTTTTAGTTGTAATCAGAATCGCACCGTTTTCTCCACGGAAACCGTAAAGAGCGGAAGCGGTCGCTCCTTTCAGAACGCTCATTGACTGAATATCATCTGCTGCGATATCATTGAGGGATTTATTGGCGTAAGCAACCCCGTCGATCACAATCAACGGACTTTCACCGCGGACTGAGATGGTAGGTGCTACGTTAAAGTCGGTTGAGTTTTGAACCAAAACCCCGGCTACTTTACCGGTCAACGATGTTCCTACATCGACACCGGAAACTTTTTGTAAGCTCTGTCCCTGGACAGTCTGAACTGAATACCCCAGCGCTTTCTCTTCACGCTTGATACCAAGTGCTGTTACAACGACTTCACCCACACCAATCGATTCTTCTACCATCGTAACATTGATATTGTTCCTGCCCTGAACGCTGATTTCCTGTGGTTTCATACCAACGAAGGAAAAAACAAGCGTTGCATTGGCCGGAACATCATCCATCTCGTAGTTACCATCCGCATCGGTGATGGTACCTTTCGATGTACCTTTAATCACAATGGTCACACCGGGCAGCGGCCCACCCGTCTTGTCGACTACGTGACCTTTTATGCTCATATCTTGCTGAACGCCGGAGGTTGTTGCCGGACTTAATACAATGTGCCGGTCTTTAATGGTATAATTAATTTTCTCCCCGTTGAACAGCTGGTTCAAAACCCGATCGATACGCTCATTGCTGGCTGAAATACTTACCCTTCTGTTGACATTAATCAAATCGCTGTTGTACAGGAAATAAAACTCACTCTGCGATTCAATTTCCGACAATACCTGCTTAACAGTAGCATTGTTCATATCAAGAGAGAGACGGGCTGACTGTGCATAACCTTCAAGAGCAAAGGTCTGCAACGTTGTAAGCAATAGTATTACTGCTGTAAGCCTCATGATAACAAGAAGTTTTTTGCAGCTGTGATACCACAACGGCAATTTGTTAGCTTTTTTTTTCATAGATTTGAATCCTTTAGATTATTACTTTTCAATAATTTAACCCTTAACCGGGTATGAAAGGGAGTGTTGGCGCACTTCCTTTCTTCTTTACAAGTTGTTTCTCATTGGCAAAATCTATTTTGTTTTCTTTTTGATATAGACGATTGATTTTGAATATGTTTTTTTACCTCCCTCATCATAATGAGCAGGTTGATAGTCAATTTCAATAGGCGAAGAAAGCTTCAGCAACTCAAGCACCTGATAAAGCGATTCATTCTCGAACGTGGTAGAAAAATGGTAATTAAGAATTTCCGGATCTTCAATAACGACCTTTACCCCATACCATAACTCCAACTGCCGGGCGACTTCCCTCATCGGCGTTTCATCAAATACCAGGCGACCGTTATGCCAGGCGATGTATTTTTCAATATTTCCTTCTGAGAGTTGAATATCGCCCTGCTGACGATCGACAACAGCGCGTTCACCCGGATGTAGAATTACCGACTTCGACGAAGTATGATCTTGATTTTCTGTTGTCAAACTGATTTTCCCACGGGCCAGTACAACCCCAACCTTTTCCCTGTCCGGGTAGGCGTTCACATCAAACCGGGTTCCCAGAACTTTTACCTGGACATTGTCTGCCTTTACGATGAAAGGAACTTCGGGGTTTTTCTGCACACTGAAAAATGCTTGTCCAATCAGCGAAACATTTCGTGTTTTTCTGGAAAATGGTATAGGAAAGCGAATGGTACTCTCGGCGTTAAGCCACACTTTACTACCGTCGGGTAGAATAATTTGAGAACGGGTTCCGGGCGGACTGGTTATCTGTTGCATTGAAATCTGGTCTCCGGAAATTCCTCCCTGCGAAAAATAATATTGCCAAAGGGCAAATAACAGTACCGGAAGAAACAAAATTGCGGCAGCTTTGCTCAGGTACCCAACATAAAGTCTCCACTTGCTGTTCCCCGGCAACCGATTGTTAACCTTGACAAAAGCGCCTGAAACATCGACATGATCTACCAGGTCGATAACATTGACCGCCTCAGACACCTGCTCCAGCGTATCCATGCGCTCACGCTCTTCGAGCAAGGCAACAACTTCTTTCTTTTTATCTTCTATATGCATACGAATGCGATTCCCTCTTCTTGTATCGTTTATATCAAATACAATCAACTCTGGGGGCACACGTAATAAAAGACAAAAAAAGTTTAAGAGGATTATTGAAACTAAAGTCTAAAACCAAGTAGAATGAGCAAAGGCAGGTAATCCTTGAGCTTTACGCGGAGGGCTTTTAGCGCATGACTGATATGCGTCTCAACTGTCCTTTTGGATAGATTTAACTTTTCAGCAATCTCATCATTCTTCAGTTGCTCCAGGCGACTCAAAACAAAGACTTCCCGGCACCGTTCCGGTAGTTCGTCAATAGCCTGGCGAATAATGTCCTGAAGTTCCGATGCGATGTAAAGGTTGGGCTGGTATAGCAGGCTCTTTTCCGACATCTCGTACAGCTGCCCGATGTATTTGCTCTCGACCTTTTGATGTTTCAATGAATTCAGGCAACTATTCCGTACCGATGTAAAAAAATAACCTTTCAACGAATCAACCAATTGCACACGTTGACGCTTTTCCCAAAGCTTTACAAACATATTCTGTACAATATCTTCGGCTTGCCCCCTGTCAACAGCAAACTGAGTGGCATAGATAACCAGACCCGGATAATAAAACTGAAACAACAGTTCAAAAGCGGTTCGGTCCCCGCTCCGTAACCGTTCGATAATATCTTTCTCTTGTATGCCCTTAATCAGCTGCATAAAACCAAAAATATTATTTTAGAAATAGATGAAATTCCCCTCTTCTGAAATCAAAAATAAATGCGCATGCTTCCCCAATAAGCACATGTATTTTAGCAAAAGTAACTTACTAGTCGCTTTTTTAGCCACATTGGATACATTCGATGTTGTAAAACATAAACATAGCGAAAAAGATGAAAAAAATGCAACCCAAAAACAAAGCCCGCCGGAAATTACCAGCGGGCTTTCATTTTTTACCGAAATGTGTTTACCAGATTTGCACGCGCAAACTGTCAGGCCGCCACATAGCGTCGCCTTCCTTCACATTGAAAGTTTTATAGAATGCAGTCATATCCGACAACGGGCCGTTCACACGGAATTTAGCTGGCGAATGCACATCGCTTCTCACCTGATTGGCAATTGCTTCCGGACGCATGTTCAGCATCCAGGCCATGGCATATCCCAGGAAGAAACGCTGGTCAGGCGTTAAGCCTGCAATCTTTTCATTGTCCTTATACTGTTTGGTCTGCTGGAAAGCCTGATATCCCATCATGATACCGCCCAGGTCGGCAATATTCTCGCCCTGCGTCATCGAACCGTTGATGTGTAGACTATCAACTGCTACATAGCCATCGAACTGCTTCACAATCATCCGGGTTTTGGCGTAGAATTTCACACTGTCTTCAGGCGTCCACCAGTTATTCAGGTTTCCCTGCGCATCGTACTTGCTCCCCTGGTCATCGAAGCCGTGCGTCATCTCGTGACCAAAAGTAGAACCACCGATGATAGCATACAGAATCGCATCGTCAGCCATTTTACGCTCGTAGCCCGGAACCATGATGTTACAACCCGGAACCACAATCTCGTTGTTCGACGGATTGTAATAAGCATTGTAGGTTTGCGGTTCCATGCCCCACTCTGTCCGATCGACCGGCTTACCATATTTCGAGATCATGTAATTCGTGTACCACTTGTTGGCGTTGATCACATTCTGCACGTAGGAAGTGCGATCGACATGCAATGAGCTCAAGTCTTTCCACTTATCAGGATAACCCACTTTCATGATCATCACGTCCAGCTTGTGCAGCGCTTTCTTTTTAGTGCCTTCGGTCATCCAGTCCAGATTTTTGATGCGCTCGGCATATACCTTCTTGATGGCGTGACCAATTTCCAGCAGTTTTTCTTTGGTTCCGGCCGGTAGATAATCTTTTACGTACACCTGTCCAACCAGGTCGCCCAACGCACGATTGGTACGGCCAACCACCCGTTTCCAGCGAGGCCGCGGCTCCTGAATTCCCCGTAAGGTTTTCGAATAGAAATTGAAAGCCGTCATATAAGTATGGTCATCCAAATAGGAAGCCAGTCCATTCAGTAAGTGAAATTTCAGGTAATCCTTCCAAACGCTCATTGGGAAGCTCTTCAGATAGCCGTTCAATGCTGTCAGGAATTCCGGCTGACCAACAATCACCGAATCGACCTTCGCCAGGCCCATATCTTCCGTGAAAACGGGCCAGTCAATATTCGGTGTATCCTGATTCAGCTGTGCGAACGACATTTTATTGTAATTCTTCAACGGGTCACGGGTATCTTCCCGCTTACGCGAAGATTTAGCCAGCGCCGTTTCCAGCTTCATCGTATTGTCAGCTGCTTTCGCCGCTTCGGCCTTATCATATCCCATGATGGTATACATGCTGTCGAGATAAGCAACGAACTTCTCCCGGATCATTTTAGCCCGGTCGTCGGTAGCAAAATAGTAGTCGCGATCAGGCAAACTCAATCCGCCCTGCGAAATAAAGATGGCATTCTTGCTACTATTTTTATCGTCCTGGCCTACGTAAAAACCAAACATCGGCGAACCGGCCACCGTTTGAATATAAGCCAGCTCTTTAAACAAATCCTTGCCGTTACTGATGTTGTCAATGCGTTCGAAATCGGCCTTAAGTGGCTTGATTCCGTTCTTGTTCAGCGACACGCTATCCATTCCTGAATAGAAGAAATCGCCGATTTTTTGGCGGTTACTTCCTTTCTCTGCGTTGGTCATCGCCGCAGACGACTCGCAGACATCACGAACCTGGGCACTGACGGTATCCTGAATAATCTGGAAAATGCCGTTGTATTGTTCGCTGGCCGGAATAGGGTGCTCTTTGAACCACTTTCCGTTGGCAAACATAAAAAAGTCATCGCCCGGCTTCACGGTCGAGTCGATGTGCGACACCAGGGCATCGCTTTTGGATGAGGATACATTAGGCTGACACGCTGCCAGTCCCATGACCATCACACCAATAAACAAGTAAGCAACATTGCGTTTTCTCATATATATAAGCAGATTAATAATATCCCTGTAAATACCCGATAAGTAGATTAGCTGATGCTAAAATTACAACTATTGACCGGTTTTTAATCTCAGACTGCATACCCCGTTGTTTTTCCAACTTCCATTTTATTCGATTACTCATCAGGTAGAGGCCCTGTTTCGCCCCTTACATTTTATACGAAATAAGAAGGTGAGCACCTTTGGCGCAGTCGTTGAACCAGCATATAGGGATGGGTTGTGATGTCTCCCGGATGGAAAGAGTGTTTAGTACATTCTTCAAGTATTACCTAAACTTGTACCAAACAGGCATGGCGCGTCAGGACTATCCCGGAAACATTAAGGACAACTTCCGGAACCGTCAGTACAACTTAATAGCTCTTCAGGGCAACATCAAAAGTAATAAGGACAGGCAAGAAGGTCGTAAGGGATTAAAGACCGGCCGTCAGGAGTGACGATGAGGTATTCAGGAAAAGATGAAAAGTCTTAAGGGATGATAAGCAGACCGTCAGGACATGTCTCAAGGTGTTCAGGACAGGTTCAGGTTAGTTGGATAAGTTCACCTGAACCATCCTAAAACAGCCCTTAATGCATCATAACGGACTCTTAACTGTTTCTGACTACTCCTGAATTCTCGCCGTTTCGTCCTGAAGGTATTTCAGGTTGTCCTGAAGATAACGAAAGCAGCCCTGAGCAATACAGATTGAACGCTTAAAACTTTTTTGGCCCTCCTGAATGCACCGACAGAGGATCTGTTCGCTTTTTTTCAGCGGATTACGGCAAAAACATGGCCGACACAATAACTTCGTAATACGAAAAAACCGGCTGACATAACGCCAACCGGTTCGGTGTTTAGTAGTCTATGATATTAAATCCAACCTATTTCACTAACGTAAAAGCGGTTTCCTTCACATCGTCCGAAGCACCGCCGACAAATACCTTGAAGTCGCCGGGCTCGGTACCCCAGGTCATATCCTTACGGTGGAAAGAAAGATCGTTCATCGTCAAATCGAAATGGACCGTTTTGCTTTCACCCTTTTTCAGGAATATTCTCCGGAAACCCTTCAGTTCTTTAACAGGACGAGTGACACTGCCCACCATGTCGCGAATATACAACTGAGCCACTTCGGTTCCGTCGTAGTTACCGGTGTTGGTAATCGTAGCACTCACATGAAGCGTATCGCCCATTTCCAGTTTCGTTGTACTCAACTTCGGTGCCGAATAACTAAACGTCGTATAGCTCAATCCGTGACCGAAAGCGAACTCTGGCGTATTCGGTGTAAACAGGTAGCGCGAGCGGTATTTCTGTTCTTTACCTGTTTTGGTATAAGGACGACCGGTATTTTTCGCGCTGTAATAAATCGGAATCTGACCGGTAATCCGCGGGAAAGTCATCGGCAGTTTACCCGACGGGTTATATTTTCCCGAAAGGACATCGGCCAAAGCAGGCGCTCCTTCTGTTCCCGGGAACCAGGCTTCCAGCATCGCGTCGGTCATGGGCACCTCTTTGTCGAGCGCCAGCGGACGACCGCTCATCAGCACGACCACTACAGGCTTGCCGGTTTTGTGGATCGCTTCCAGCAATTCGGACTGAATATGCGGCAGATTGATGTGCGCGCGACTCGCCGCTTCGCCGCTCCATTCGGCCGATTCGCCCAATACCATCACCACCACGTCGGAATGACGGGCAGCCGAAACCGCAGCTGCAAATCCGGAACGGTTATCGCCACGCAGTTCACACCCCTTAGCATACCGGATATTCTGCCTGCCAAACTGGTCTTCCATGGCTTCCTTCACGGTCTTGTTGATTTTCCAGTCGCCGGCTGCATGCCACGAGCCCAGCAGGTCGCGCTGTGAATTAGCCAACGGGCCAATCAACGCAATTCGCTGACCTTTTTTCAACGGAAGTGTTTCCTTATCATTCTTCAGCAATACCATTGACTCACGGGCCATCTGGCGGGCCAGCGACATATGATATTTCGAATAAGTCAGCTTCTTCTCACGCTTGTTGCTGAAATATTTATACGGGTCGGCGAACAATCCCAAACGGAATTTAATCCGAAGGACACGACGAACGGCATTGTCAATTTCCTGCTGCGTCACGCTGCCTTCCTTCAGCAATTCTTTCAGGTATTTGGAATAAGTTCCGCCTTGCATATCCATGTCTACACCGGCGTTCATCGCCAAGGCAGCTGCATCTTTCTCATTTTTGGCAATGCCGTGAGGCACCAGCTCGTTAATCGCCGTATAGTCTGTTACCACGAAGCCATTAAAGCCCCACTCCTTGCGCAGGATATCGGTCATCAGGAAATGATTGGCCGTCGCCGGAACACCGTTCAAATCATTAAACGAAGTCATCACTGTACCGGCACCGGCATCAACTGCGGCCTTGTAAGGAGGCAGATAAACATCCCGGAGTTTCCGTTCCGACATATCAACGGTATTGTAATCGCGACCGGCTTCCGGGGCACCATAAGCCGCAAAGTGCTTCACGCAAGCCACAACGGTTGTATCCGACGCCAAATCAGTTCCCTGGAAACCATGCACACGCGCGGCAGCAATTTTACTTCCGAGGTACGGATCTTCACCAGCACCTTCGGATACGCGTCCCCAGCGAGGGTCACGAGCAATGTCACACATCGGGGCATAAGTCCACTGAATACCGGCAGCAGCAGCTTCGGCGGCAGCGGCAGATGCCGTTTTCTGAATCGATTTTAAATCCCACGAAGCCGCTTCACCCAACGGAATCGGGAAGATGGTTTTCTGTCCGTGGATAACATCGTAACCAAACAGCAACGGAATTTTCATCCGTGTCTGTTCCATCGCAATCTTCTGCAATTTCCGGTTGTAATCCGGCGAAAAAGCGTTAAAGATATTTCCGCATTTTCCGGCTTTTATGTCATTAATGTAATTCTCGTTCATGCTCGGCCCGGTTTTGTCCCAACCGCTGGAGTACAGCGTTAGCTGTCCGATCTTCTCGTCCAGCGTCATCATCGATAGTACCGAGTCGACCTTGTGCGTAATCACCGGCTCGTCGAAATACTTCGATGCTTCGTCTTTTTTCGCAACCTTATTATTAACAGGCTGCTGACAGGACGACAGGAACAGAACCGCTCCCGCAGTCAGTAACATCGTCAGTTTTTGTGTCATCTTTTTCACTACTATTCTAATTTCAGGTTCATAATGTATCGTTGTCTACTTACCAGGAATATCACGGCTTCTTCAGTGTAAAACCGGCCGAATTGGTCACTTCGGAACTGCTTCCTACCATCACGTCGAATGTACCCGGTTCGGTCTTCCACTTCATATCTTTATCCAGAATTGCCAAATCTTTTTGCGTTAGCCGGAAAGTAATTTCCTTAACCTCTCCGGAAACGAGCCGGACACGCCGGAACGCCCTCAATTGCTTAACAGGAAGACTTACATCGGCCACCTGCTGATGTGTATAAAGCTGTACCACTTCCGTTCCTGCCCGTTCTCCGGTATTGATAACAGAAACCGATACTTTAAGCGTATCATTCCAATTCAGGTTTTGTGTATTCAGTTTTACCGGCGAAATAGAAAAATTCGTATAACTCAATCCGTAACCAAACGGATAAAGCGGTGTATTGGGCATGTCCACGTAACGAGTCGTGTATTTATCATTCGGATTGAACGGCCGTCCGGTATTCAGATAACTGTAAAAGATGGGCACCTGCCCGACACTTCTCGGAAAAGTAACCGGCAATTTCCCTGACGGATTGTAATCGCCAAACAGCACGTCAGCAATCGCATTTCCGCCTTCGGTACCCGGAAACCAGGTTTCCAGAATGCCCGGCACATGGTCATTCAGCCAGTTTACAGCCAATGGCCTTCCATTCACCAATACTGCCACCACTGGTTTTCCGGTTTTCACGACAGCTTTCACCAAATCGAGCTGGTTACCGGGCAAGTGTAACGAAGCCCGGCTGTCGCCTTCTCCGCACATGCTGTTGTTTTCGCCAATTACCATCACGACCACATCAGCGTTTCGGGCTGCCCGAACAGCTTCCTGGAAACCGCTTTCCGATTTGGTATTGTAATCAGTTCCTTTTGCATAAGTCACTTTCGTCCATGGCGAAACAGCTTTCTTAATTCCCTGCAGCACGGTCACCACATCTTCCGGCCGGGACAGTGCATGAACCGGCCCTAATAAGTTATCCTGAGTATCAGCAGCGGGACCAATCACAGCAATAGACTGAAGTTTCTTGCTTAGCGGTAAAATATTTTTTTCGTTTTTCAGCAATACAAATGTCTTGCAAGCCACTTTCCTCGCTGCTTCGCGATGGCTTGCCGGCAGAACATTATTGGCCACCAATGTGGAGTCGCTATAGCGGAACGGATTATCGAACAATCCCAGTTCGAACTTCATGGTCAGCACTTTTCGCACTGCATCGTCAACCACCGATTCCTGTATTTTTCCTTCTTTTACCAACTTTGGCAAATTCTGCAGGTACGAACCGCTGTGTAAATCCATATCTACACCCGCTTTCATCGCCAGTTCGTCGGCTGCTGCAGGAGAAGCCGCTACACCATGCTCCTGAAGTTCTGTCACCGCATCGTAATCCGAAACTACAATTCCATTAAAGCCTAGTTCTTTGCGGAGAATATCCTGCAGCAAAAAGTGGTTGGCCGTTACAGGCACACCGTTGAATGATACAAAGGCTGGCATTACGGCTCCAATTCCAGCTTTAACAGCCGCTTCGAACGGAGGCAGGTAAACTTCCCGAAGCTCGCGTTCCGGCATATTCACCGTGTTATAGTCGCGGCCGGCTTGCACTGCGCCATATCCCACGAAATGCTTCGCAGTAGCCATCATGGTATGCGGTGAAGCCAGACTTTCACCCTGGTATCCTTTTACTGCAGCCGCTGCCATTAACGAACCGAGATACGGATCTTCGCCGGCACCCTCTACGATTCTGCCCCAACGCGGATCGCGGGCTATGTCAATCATCGGGTTGAACGTCCAGCTCACACCCGATGCCGTTGCCTCAACGGCCGAAATACTATCGGTTTTTCGGGTTAAGTCGGGGTCCCACGAAGCAGCCAACGCCAACGGAACCGGGAAACCTGTCTGGAAACCGTGGATGACATCCCCCATGAACAGCAACGGAATCTTCAGCCGCGACTGCATCGCCAGTTTTTGCATTTGGCGGGTGTAACGGCCCACATTTCTACCTGGAAGAACGCCATTCGTTCCACCCAGTTTACCTTCCTTAACCAGCTGTTTCAGGTTCGGATGATCCGCTCCCAAAATACAGAGTTGACCAGCCTTCTCTTCCAGCGTCATCAATGACAAAATGGAATCCACTTTGTGCGCAATCACCGGATCGGTGAAGTACCGCCGCCCCGGTTGGACCGTTTTCGACTCCTGCTTCCCGGAAGGCTGGCAACCGACCATCGCCAACATGATTACCGCTAAAGCAGCAATCGCCCGCACTCCGATTCTTCGACTCTTCCCCGGTTTACTTGGTTTCATTTACTTGAATGGGTTTATTATCAATGGTAAAATCCAAACGTTTCAACCCTCTCAGCACATCTTCATTTTTCATGAATGAGTTCCAGACCAAGCCTGAACGGTAATTTTCGATCATCACCACAATCGGCCCCTGATCGATGGCCAGATAGGTTTTACGTACGTGCTCTTCGGGCTTATTTCCAGCCGACAAGTTGATACCATCGTAAAAACCAAACGGGCCAAACAGATACTTTCCGTAATTCCGGTAGAGGTTTTTCAATACTGTCATCGATTCGTCCGGGGTGTACGGCATTGATGACAGTGCTGCCGTCGGGGTAATTGTTCCCAAATCGCGTTGGAAACCCGGAGCGTGCGCCGTGTATCCATCCGGGACTTTATCGCCGGCTGTGAGTCCCCAGAAATCAGGGCCGTAGCCTTTCCATCCGTATGGGTTATCGATGCAGTACGCACGATTAATCAATGTCTGCCGCCGGTTTTGCTGCCAATAATTGGCATACCGGTCGCGCAAGCCTTTTGGATTCAATCCCATGTACGAATAGTGAGCAAAGAACAACGGACCGCCCATCCATTTGCGGTTTCCCAACGGAAGCATCATGCCGTAATAAGTGGAATTATTGGCGAATGTATCCCAGTTGTTACCAGCCCAGCCTTTGTGATACACTTCCGGCGCAATGGCATGGTCGGGTGACGAAGCCGCCAGAATATAGGTAATCAGACATTCGTTGTACCCATGAATGGGATGATTCATTTTCCAACCATAATCGGGAGACCAGTGCCAGTACAGAACATTCTGACCTCGTGTATAGAAGTTCCAATCCATCGTTTTCCACAGATCGGTAATTTGTTGTTGCAGAAATTTCTCTTTTGGAGTCGAATGATTGAAAAACTGACGGGCGGCCAGCAGGCCTTCCATCATGAAGGAAGATTCGACAATATCGCCACCGTCATCGTATTTGCTAAAGTGATAAGCTTTTTGTGTATCGGCATTGTACCAGTGCGCCCACATTCCGTGAAAACGGTCGGTTGTTTTGAGAAATTTGGTGAGATTCAATAGCCGGTCAACCGCCTGTTCGCGGGTAATCCATCCATGCTTCACACCAACCATGAGGGCCATTACGCCAAAGCCGGAGCCGCCAATGGTAACGATATCGCCGTCCGGATGGTTATCGCGTTCGCGGGCCATTCCCAAATCGGCCCGGCCAAAGTTCCAAAAATAGCGGAAGGTATATTTTTGCACCATGTTCATGAGCTCCTCATCGGTAAAATCATGAATCGATGCGTTGGCCTCCACCGTTTCGGAAGTGAGTTCTTTTCCTTTCCGGTTAACCGGAACCAACCTATATTTTAAAGAGATGTTGCGCCCCAAATCCGTTACAAAATCGAGGTAGTAATTATTCTTCGTTTCAGTGCGCAACTGGTAAGTACTATCGGTTGCTGCATACAAACGGTAGGATACAGCATTTTTCAAATCGGGCCAGCGTAACTCTACGTGACTGTCATATCCTTTTGCTGTAAAATGGTCCGGTTTGGTAAGGTATTCGTTGAGATGATCCTGTGCTGAAACACTTTTCACCAGCAGGAGAATGATAATGATACTGAAGAATTTTTTCATTCGATGAACACTTTTTCTGCCCAAAAGGCGATCACGTCAATGATAAAGAAGCCGATTGCCGGCTAAAAATTTTGTTGGTTTTTCTAATTGTTTGTTTTCTCAAATCCCAGCTTGCTAAACATGGTCTGAATGTCCGGATCCTGCATGAAATTATCCCATAATATCCCGCTGCGATGGTTTTCAATCATTGCAATAATAGGTCCCTCGTCTATCGCCAGGTAAGAAGGAGCATACCAGTTTTCATGAATGTTAAAGGCATCTTTAAATCCATACTTTCCCAAGAGTCCCTTTGAACCGTAATTATCGTAGAGATAATGCATGGCTGCCAACGATTCGGTAGGCGTGTAGACAATTGATGAAATTGCGGCCGTAGGAGTAATTGTTCCGTTATCATTGGCTGTGGTTGGCTCGTGTGCCATGTAACCGTTTACCGGATCGTCGGAAGCCGTCAGCCCCCAGCAATTCTTGTTGTAGTAGGAATAAACCGATGAACGGTCGATACACCACTTCCGGTTCAGCAACGTTTGTTCTTTATTCCGATCAAAATAGGAAGCGAACCTGGACGCCCGAATGTATTTATCCGAAAAGTGCGGGTCCATTCCCAAATAGGAATAGTGTGTAAAAAACAACGGACCTCCGTAATATCCATATTGGTCAACGATGAGTGTCGCGTTATAGTTATTTCCGGCCCAGCCGGTGTCGTAAAGCGAAGGAGCAATCGGATGCGTGGGTGACGCAACAGCCAGCAAGTAAGTAATCATCGTCTCGTTGAACCCACGTATGGGCATGTTCATCGCCCAGCCGTAATCTGGCGACCAGTGCCAATACAGATAATTCTGGCCGTTGGTGTACCACTTCCAGTCAACGTCGTGCCACAGCCCGATAATAATATCCCGCAACTGCGTTTCATCAGCCGACGAACCATCAAAAAATTGCCTTGCCGTCAACAGTCCCTGAATCAGGTAAGCTGTTTCCACCAGATCGCCCCCGTCGTCTTTTTGCGAGAACGGAATTGTCTCTCCGGTCGAACCGTTGAGCCAGTGCGACCAGGCTCCATGGTAACGAGTGGTTTTATCGCGCAGGAAAGTGACCATCTTCAACAACCTTGTCACCGCTTCCTGACGGGTAATATAGCCTCGTTTAACGCCGACAATAATGGCCATCACACCAAAACCGGAACCGCCAATGGTGACGATATTGTTGTTTCCGTTGCTTCGTTCCCGGATAAGGCCAGAAACCGGATGAGCGAAATCCCAGAAATACCGGAAAGTTGCTTGCTGAACAGTATCCATCAGCTCATCATCCGTCAAAGTGGGTGGGGGCTTCGGCAGCGTTCCTCCTCCATCCGGCGGCACATAATTGTCACCTTTCTTTGAACAGGAAACTAAAGTCAAAGCTACCCAGAAAGATATGAAAAGTAGATACTTGTTCATCCGGATTGTATGAGTATGGCAAACAGGAAGAAACTTCCCGGAAGGTAAATTTACACCATACCGGGAAGTTCATCCTAACATCTATGAATAATTTTAGTATCCTGGATTTTGAGTCAATGCGCCGCCACTCAGCTCGATCTGGCGTTGCGGAATGGGGAACAACTCGTTCTTACCAGCCACAAAACCTTCTTTAGCCAGTACCGTTGCTGCCCGTCCCTGACGAATCAGGTCGAAGGTCCGATCACCTTCGAATGCCAATTCTACACGACGTTCGTGGTAAATTTTCATCCGCAGGTTATCCTGATTGGTGTCGGTGTAATCCGGCAAGCCGGCCCGCTCGCGAACCTGGTTTAATGCCGCCAGTGCAGTACCCGGGTCACCCATTTCGTTAGCCGCCTCAGCTTTCATCAACAACACTTCGGCGTAACGGAATATCCGGACATTTTTGCTGGATTCCCAGGAGTTTCCGTCATACGTTTCCTGTGTACGACTCAGATAAGCTTTCTGGTTGTACATCGGGTTCGGGGTGTTGGAATTAATTACCGTACCGTCCCACATGGTTTCACCCGGATAGATAATCGTTGCATCTTTCCGGAGGTCACCAGGCTCGTAGGTGTCAGCCAAATCCTGTGAAGGAACATTGAAGCCCCATCCAAACTGACCGCGGACTCCCTGACAATCGACGTAGCCCTGAACGCCTTTGTTCGGTGTTTGACCGCGTCCCTGGATTTCGAAAATAGACTCGGAATTGTTTTCTCCGATTTCACGCCAAATGGTTGAGTAATCACTAACCAGCGCATATTCACCGGAATTGATCACCTCATTGGTCAGGCGCAATACTTCCGACCAGTTCTTTTGATACAGATTTACCTTTGCCAGGAAGGTTTGCGCAGCTCCTTTGGTCGCGCGACCTAAATCTTTTGAAGCGTATTCGCTCTTCTTCGGAAGATGGTTAACAGCAAACTGCAGATCCGTTTTAATAAACGCATAAATAGAATCCTTTGCTACACGGGTATTTCCCATAGCCACATCGGCCTGATTGGTTGGATCGGGCACTTTGTCCACCAACGGCACTGCACCGAACGTACGCACTAAATTCCAGTAGAAATAAGCGCGGAGGAAACGAGTTTCGCCTTCCAAACGGTTCTTCAGTGTATCATTAATGGTCACTTCACCCAACACTTTCATTGCCTGATTGGCACGGGCAATTCCTTCGTAGTTTCCCTGCCATACATCGTTGAACGACAAGGCATCGGCTCCAAACGTGAAGTTATCCAGCAAATTCTTGTCCGTTCCCGTATCACCCGGAGAACTACCTTTATCGGCATCGTCGGAAGTGATGCTGGAAATACCGAGCCAGGAGAAGGAGCTTTCGTTCCAATCGAGCAGCTTGTTATACACTGCGTTAACCACTTCAGTTGGATGATCAGAGTAATAATCTTTTGGTGTCATATTCCCCTCCGGCGGAACATCCAGGTAGTTGCTCGAACATCCCGAGAAGGTTAGCAGAGCTGCAGCGAACGCAGCCCCCATATATAATAATTTCATCTTTCTGGTTTTCATATCCAATACAAATTAGAAAGTTATGTTGAGACCCAAGAGGTAAGAAGCCGTTTCAGGATAAGAGCTCAACTCGATTCCGGAATCCAGTGTACCTGAACCTGTTTGTCCGGGTAACTCGGGGTTATAACCACTATAACCTGTCAGCGTAATGGCATTTTGAGCTGAGACATAAAAACGGCAACGGCTTACCGATATTTTCTCCGTCAATGTTTTGGGAAGCGTATATCCCAGAGTCATGTTGTTGAAGCGGAAAAAGTCGCCAGACTCGAGGTAATAGTCAGAAGCCACCGGTACAGCATCGGAAGCTCTTGGGATATTGGTATTCTGATTTTTGGGCGTCCAGCGGTTGGCCAGCGATGCTTCGATATTTTCACCACCCCAGCGCTGTGCTTTCTTACCATTGTAAATTTTACCACCAAAGTTACCGTAAGAATCTACCGAGAAATCCCAGTTCTTATAGTTCACTCCGAGGTTCAACCCGATCATCAGTGTGGGATTGTACGAGCCAGCATAATAACGGTCTTTATCGTCAATAACGCCATCATGGTTCCGGTCAACAAGTTTTAAATCACCCGGCTTAGCGTTTGGCATCAAAGGCTGACCGTTGCTGTTCACGTAAGCATCCAATTCCGATTGATTATGGAAAATTCCATCGGTTTGGTATACCCAGAAAGAACCAATAGGCTGTCCTTCTGCCGTCTGTGTTGTTATCTGACCATTGCCCAAACTACCGCTGTTAATTGGCAAACCACCACCTACTTTTTCGATGCGGTTTTTGTTGGTCGTCACATTCAAACCAACGTTGTAGCCGAAGTCAGAGGTGACTTTATCGCGCCAGTTGGCCGAGAATTCAAAACCGGTATTCCGGATATCAGCTTTATTGGTCAGGAATTTTCCATCCTTATCCCCAAATATTCCGGCAATCGGAGCAAAAATCAACGCATCCGAGGTCAGTTTGTTGTAATAGTCAAACTCACCGGAAAGGCGGTTCTTAAACAATCCATACTCCAATCCAAGGTCGGTTTCTGAGGTTACCTCCCACTTTAGATTCGGGTCTTTGATATCGGTTATCGTACCACCATTGGTATAAGCCTGGTCAGGACCAAACACATACGCCAAATCCGAGTTGATGAGATAAGTAAACGCATCAGCAGGTATATTATCGTTACCGATTTGACCCCAGCTGGCACGCAATTTCAGGTTAGTCAGCCACGCATTGTCTTTCAGGAAATTCTCCTGGGTCAGCACCCAACCAAGTCCAACAGAAGGGAACGTTGCCCAACGATTATTGGATGGAAACATCGAAGAACCATCGTAACGAATCGTACCGGTAAACAGGTACTTGTTGGCAAAGCTATAGTTGACACGTCCTAAGTAGGAGTTACGGGTATTCTTTGTGCCATTACTACCATTGGTTGCAGATGCTGCATCGCCCAAATCGAGATACCAGTAATTCTTTTGTGAAGGTACATTCTGACGGGCAGCATCAATGTATTGCGTACGGTATTTTTCCGCCGTTGTACCTCCCATTAGTTTCAACCGGCTATTTCCCCAACGGTTGTTGTAGGTAAAGTAATTATCCCAAATCCAGTGTGCATTGGTATTTTGATGCAGACTCAACTGGGAGATTTCATTCTTTTGAGTTGCGGAAACGGTGTAAACCGGATTGTATATACGCCCGTGATCTTCCGATAAGTCAACTCCCATATTCGATTTAAACTGAAGATGTTTGGTGAAATCAACTTTGGCGTACACCGAACCCTGAATGCGGGTTCCCCAGCTTTTATCATGGGTGTAATCTAGTGTAGCTTTCGGGTTACCAACGTTGTTGATGTCCGTGAAACCATAATTTCCGTTTTTATCCTTTACCGGCACAGTCGGTGCCTGACGATAAGCTGCAGTGAAAGCCGAATAAGGTTTGTTGTCCGAATTATATCGAGACAGGCCAATGTTGTCACCTACTTCGAGGAACTTGGTCACCTTATACGTATTATTTGAGCGGAGTGTCAAACGATCGTAATTATTTCCGTCCAGGATTCCCTGGTCGCTTTTATACCCCATGCTGAAATAATAGGTTGCCTTATCATTTCCACCACTTACCGAAAGGTTATGATTCTGACTAACTCCCTTCCGGGTAATTGCGTCAAACCAATTGGTATTGTACGGAGGCAGGTTGTTCAAATCAAATGCCGGAGCTTTTCCATCGTAGCCCAAAGCTTCGTTGGTATATTCAGCATACAATTTCGAGTCTGCCATTTTCACCTTATGGGCCGCTACATTAGCGCCGACATAGCCGTCGTAGGAAATTTTCATTTTACCTTTTTCTCCGGCACGGGTAGTAATGATGATCACACCATTTGCACCACGAACACCGTAAATAGCGGCAGCCGAAGCATCTTTCAGTACATCTACCGAGACAATATCCGAGTTATTGATATTACGAATATCGTCGGTAATGACACCATCGACAACATAGAGTGGCTTCGCTCCACCAAGAATGGTTCCCGTTCCCCTGATACGAACCTGTGGAGCAGATCCCGGAGCACCGGAATTCACAATCTGTACACCGGCTACTTTTCCCTGAATAGCCTGGGTAGCTGTCAGGGCCGGCTGTTTAATCAAATCGGCTCCCTTCACACCGGCAATAGCACCAGTAATGTCCTGCTTACGCTGAACACCATAACCTACCACCTGAACTTCTCCCAGATCTTTAGTAGAAGTCGAAAGGGTTACATTAATTTCTTTCTGTCCGTTCACAGGCTTCTCTACGGTCTTCATTCCCAAAAACGAGAATACCAGAGTACCGTCAGCCGGAACTTTCAACGAATAGTTGCCATCAAAATCGGTAATGGTACCATTTGTGGTACCTTTCACTAAAATACTGGCTCCCGGTATGGGTTTTCCATCATCCGCGCCAGTTACCTTCCCTTTAACAGTGATGTTTTGTGCCATCACTGTTGTAAAGCCAAGAAGGACCACCAAAAGGGTTAATAAACTCTTCTTCATTCGTTCAGTCTTTTTTTGACAATTTGAATATGTTACAAATGAACCCCCTGGTGGAGTAAAAAGGAAAAATGCTACCCCTACCTACCTACATCATGTTAAAAAACATCCAATTTTTCACTTTCACATCACTACATCACGAAAGAACCGAATCTTCATATAGAGCTAATTTTCAGACACTATGAAAAGTCATGTTTTCTAAAACTTAGATTAAATAAATGCTAAATCAGACTAAGGAATGATAAGATTACACAAGGAATGTTTAACGTTCAGGAGATGGAAACAACCGCGAACAGCAAAGAATTTATTTTTAAACAAGGGTGAAATGTCATCAAAACGTCATAAACCGACGTATCAGATTCCAAAAGCGGTTTAAAATTCCATCATGAATTCCACCAGGTTTTTCTCCTGGGGCAACTCCAGTTTTTTGCGCAAACGGTATCGCCGAATCTCCACTCCCCGAACTGAAATATTGAGCAGCGGCGCTATTTCCTTCGTTGCGAGATTCAGCCTGAGGTAGGCACACAATTTCAAATCGCTCGGAGTAAGGGAAGGATATTCATTTTTAAGTCGCCGGAAGAAGTTTTCATGAGCCTGATCGAAATGTGATTCGAAAACCAGCCAGTCATCTTCATTGGTCAAATTCTTGTTTACCAATCCAACCAACTTCTCATACATGTTTTTAGGATAGCGGGTTCCCAACTGCTTTTTCTGTTTCTCAATCTCGTTTTTAATCTCGATGAGCGACTCATTTTTCCGGATAATGGACATGGTTGAGTTGGCCAGCTCAATATCTTTATGCGAAAGCTCAGCCTGTAGTTTTTCGTTCCGCAGTTTGATAATTTCATTCTCAGCATGCTCCCGCTCTTCCTGCCTTCTCCGTTCCAACTCCGCACTTCTCACCTGACGGGCTTTTTCTTCCCGCCGTTTTAATCGTCGGTACAACAACAACTGGGCAAGAATGATAAAAAGCACACCGATGATAACGTAAAAGAAGTAGGCCATTGACGATGCATACCAGTGAGGCCTGATGGTAAACGGATAAGTTATTTCAGAAAGGGGATGGCCAAATGCATCAATATTCCTAACGTGAAAAACATAATTACCTGCCGTCAGGCGATCATAAACCGCTATACCTTCCGGTGAAGTCGATTTCCAGTGTTCGCCAGGCTTCAAGCCTTCTAAATAATATTGATATGACTTGCCGTTGGGAGAATAGTTCAACGAGGCGAACCGGAACTTGATGCTCCGTTCCCAGGGCTGCAACTGAATTTTCCGGTGAGAATTGGCTGTTGAAAGAGGTAACCGTCGTTTTTCACCTTTCCGTCCGGATGCCACCACATCCCGGAAAAATATTTTCTGTGTGATGGTGTCTTTCAGGTCGCTTCTCAAGTCAATTAAAGCATACCCTTCATCGAGGCACACCATCTGAATGCGGTCGTTCAGCGGAACAATATTTTCGTATCGTTCCACCATAGAGAAACCATAAAGCGCAGGGTCCATCTTTCTGACCAACATGGCTCCGCTATCGCGAATATCAACCATCCCAAGCATATTCCGACTAATCAACCAGTATCGGTTATCGTCGACCCGAATGATGCGACGAGCCGCGGAAAGCTCTCCCAGCGTTTGATTCAAATCATCCATCGGAACAACTTTCTCATGCAGGTCATCATACGTATACAGTCCTTCCGGAGATGTCAGAACAATCCGGTTGGCAAGCTTAAACACATGCACATCGAAATCGGCCGGCAGTCCCGATACGCGTCCAAAATAACGCGTATCAACCACCTTTCGATAGTTGGCATCCAACTTCAACCGGTAAACTCCCTTCTGTTGATGGCTTACCCAAACATATCCGAAGGGGCCAATTTCGACAAACCGGCAAGGCTCGTTGAATCCGGTGACCTGATGATCGTATCGCCATTCGCCATTCTCCAGACGGTAAATAACCAGACGGGTATAAGTGCTCTGAATCATGTATTTTTTCCCACCACGCTCGTAAGGTTTGACCATGTACCCACCCGACACTTTACTGATGTGACGAAGCCGGCCATTTTTGTAAGTAAAGGTTCCACGGTTGTGCCCGATAATTAATGAACCGGCATGCACCTGCAAATCCCACACCTGGCCTTGTGTTCCATCCAGAAACTGAAAATTACCTACGGGATGCCTCGGATCTCCATTCAGTAATTCACGATAGTAAACGCCCCGGTTCGAACCGATAAACAATTTCCCCTCAAAAATAACTGCAGAGGTCAAAGCCCCAATACGCTGGTCCTTATCGCGATAAATCGACATTGGAGAATTAATTTCCACATAGTCAATTCCTTTGTTCATCGCGACCCACAAGCCGCCTTTTTGATCTTGCTTCAGCGCGAGAACCGTATTATTCTGAAGTCCACTATCCGTATTAATCCGTGTTTTGATATTTCCGTCCCGATCGGTAATAACCACACCGTTCAAAATAGTCCCGAAAGCAAATCCGTTTTTCAACGGAATAGCGACATTCAATTCGTTCTGCTTCGAGAATTCCTGAATATCACCTCCCCACGGAGAAAATTTTCCGGAAGTCAGCTGGTATATTCCCTGCGACGAAGTACAAACAAGCAACGTATCTTTTCCTCCCGGAATAATACTTTTCACTTGCGTGGAAGCCAAAAAATCCGAGCCGGGAATATGGACCGGTCGATCATTCACCAACTCCACCAAGCCGCCGCCGTCTTCCTGCGTAATCAACCGATCGCCAACCTGCGACATCAGAATGACATTGGATGGCAAAGGAATCTGATGAACGGTATCCCCGTCATAAGAAAAAAGCGCCCCGAAGGACTGAAAATAAACTTTATCATGCGAAAAAAGGATACGCCAAAACTCCCAGTTGTGGAGCTTCAAACCGGGATAGGAATGTGAAATGGAAGTGTATTTTAATTGTCCGGTTTTGTCGGATTGCCAGTAACCGAACTCCTCGAAAGCGCCGGTATAAATTTTACCATCCGGGCTTACACCAACCGAGCGTACAATATTGCGGTCGGGAAGCGAGTAGAGTTTCCAGTTGGTGCCGTCAAACTGCAGGAGGCCGTCACTGTTTCCAATGTACATCAATCCCTGCTTATCCTGTGCAATCGACCAGTTCTGGTTTCCACCTTTATAATCTCCCTTAGAATAATGAAGAACCAGCGGTTGGGCCACGGCCATGGCCGGCAGAAACCCTATCAACACCAACACCTTTTTCAGAATCGTCATCAACCCACAAACACTTTTCATATACCAACCGAATATTGGGGCATAAAGATAATGATACACGGGGTATAAAAAAAGGGAGACTATTGTCTCCCCTTCATTAGCAACGCATTGCAATGCTTATTTTATCAACTCAATACTGCGCTTTACAAACTTATTCAAATCACTACCTCGCAGCATGTTGTTGGCTAGCAGGGCCAGATCGACCAATTGATTGGCCAGTTGATTATCGCGTCCAAAAGCTTCGAGTTTTGTTCGCTTATCTGCTTCAAGAGAGGTAATCTTATCATCCAGCTCCTTCAGCTTATCTTTCTCTTCCTGAGGAACTTCTTCATCTTTTTTACCTTCTTTCAGCTTATTCAATGCCTCTTTCTCTTTTTGCTGATCAGCTATCTCGTGGTTTATCTTTTCCAGTTCCGAAGCCAAGGCTGTATCCTTGTCTTCCAGTACCTGCTTAACGAGCGGATGACCGATATTTACCACCAGATTGTAGCTGTCGGGCAACTCGCCATACATGCTCATTCCGGCCTGCATTTGCGACATGTCCTTCATACGGCGCATAAACTCGTTCTGGGTAATTACCATCGGATTAGCTGTTTCGCCCAAATCTTCGAAATCGACAATGAAATTACCTTTCCCGTTAGGAACAATGGCCTGGAAAACCGGACTCAGCTCGTTTTTCTCTTCCAGCGTAAGTTTTTCTTTGTCGTCGTCTGCTTTCGGAATCAGTTTTTCGACCACATCAGCATCCACACGAACGAAACGTTTTTCAGGATACTTCTGCTCCAACGCATTCAGCAGGTGTGTCGACAACGGATCTTCCATCAGTAATACATCGTAGCCTTTTTCTTTCGCTGCTTCAATAAAACTGAACTGATCCTCGTGATGGTTGGCATACAGGTAAACCATTTTGTTGTCCTTGTCGGTCTGGTTTTCCTTAATGAGGTTTTCATATTCTTCCCAGGTAAACTTCTTGCCTTCGGTATTTCCTAACAGGAAGAATTTCAGCGCACGCTCATAGAATTTTTCATCGGTGAGCATACCGTACTCGATGAAGAGCTTCAGATCATCCCATTTCTGTTCAAATTCTTCACGATTTTCCTTGAAGATTTCCTGTAAACGATCGGCTACTTTCTTGGTAATGTGACTACTGATTTTCTTCACATTCGAGTCGCTCTGCAGATACGAACGGGAAACGTTCAACGGAATATCGGGGGAATCGAGCACACCGTGCAAGAGTGTCAGGAATTCAGGAACAATCCCTTCCACCGAATCGGTAACAAATACCTGGTTGCTGTACAGCTGAATCTTGTTCTTCTGTACCTCAATAGTGTTCTTGATTTTCGGGAAATATAGAATACCGGTCAGATTGAAAGGATAATCCACGTTCAGGTGAATGTTGAACAGTGGCTCATCCGCCATGGGGTACAACTGATGGTAAAAATTGTGATAATCTTCTTCCTCGAGGTCAGCGGGCATACGGGTCCAGGCCGGAGACACATCGTTTATCTGGTTATCCTCGTCAGTCTCGACGTACTCTTCGCCTTTCCATTCTTTTTTCTTACCGAAAATGACCGGAATCGGAAGGAATTTACAGTACTTGTTCAACAGCTCTGAAATACGATTCTCATCCAGAAATTCCTTGGAATCTTCGTTGATGTACATCACAATGTCAGTACCGACTTCGTCCTTATCAACTTCTTCCATGGTATATTCCGGACTTCCGTTACAGCTCCATTTCACTGCTTTGGCTCCATCCTGGTGCGATTTAGTGATGACTTCCACCTTATCGGAAACCATGAACGAAGAATAGAATCCCAAACCGAAGTGACCAATAATGGCATTGGCATCGTTCTTATATTTTTCGAGGAATTCATTCGCTCCTGAGAAGGCAATCTGATTGATGTACTTGTTTACCTCCTCTTCGGTCATTCCAATACCGTTATCAGAAACGGTAATGGTTCCGGCGTCTTTATCGAGCTTGACCCGCACCTTCAAATCTTCGGCATTGCCACTGTAACTACCTACTGAGGCAAGCGTCTTCAGTTTTTGAGTCGCATCCACAGCGTTCGAAACAATCTCCCGAAGGAAAATGTCGTGATCGGAATAGAGAAATTTCTTAATAATCGGAAACAGGTTTTCACTGGTAACACCAATTCTTCCTTCCATTGTAATATTCTTTTAAGTTGATAATTTTTCGATTTACCATCACCCGGAAAATCAAAGGCTGTGCCAACCGACATTCGCTGACGAATTGACAGAATGACTCCGTTCAAAATGACAAATCAGGAAAGAATGGGAAGATGTTTTTGTTAGAAAGCGGCCAGTACGTCGGCGATGTGAAGCACTTTAACGGGCAACTTTTGATGCTTGATATACCCCGATATATTCATCAGGCAGGAGGCTTCGGTTGAAACGATGAATTCAGCTCCGGTTTTCAGGGCATTCTCCACCTTATTTTGGGTCATCACCGAAGAAATCGCTTTATGTTTCACGGCAAACGTACCACCAAACCCACAGCATTCGTGCGTTTCCTCCATCTCGATGAGCTCCAGTCCACCGACGTTTTGCAAAAGTTTGCGAGGCTCCTCGTGAATTCCATATCCACGCAAAGCGGAACAGGCATCATGGTAAGTTACTTTATGTGGAAAAAACGCTCCAAAATCGACGACTCCCAGATGATTGACCAGAAAATCGGTCAGCTCAATTATGTTTTCCTTGCGGTGAATATACTCTTGATACTCTCCGGACGTCTCATCAAACAGATCGGCAAATCCGTCACGCACATAACCCGAACAAGAGGCTCCGGGACTAACCACCGGACGTTTTCCACGAAAGTCTTTCAGAAATTTCCTTGCCAATGTCCGTGCTTCATCAAAATAACCGCTGTTATACGCCGGCTGTCCGCAACAGGTTTGCTCGGGGTTGTAGTGCACTTTGCAACCTGCCCGCTCCAAAACACGAATAGTGTTCCATGCAGTTTTCGGATATAACTGATCGATGAAACAAGGAATAAACAAGTCGACTTCCATGGGAAAATTTTTGTCCAAATATACCATTATATATACGGAGCCATTTCACCCCAGCCGGAAAAATGAGTATTCCAGGTTACTGAGAAAGCATCTTATCAGTTTGAACAAAACAGTAAAAGAGGGACAATCAACTGGTTAGCCGCAAAAACAAAAAAGCCGGCTCAAAACTGAACCGGCTTTTTGCACGGGAGGAGCGACTCGAACGCCCGACACCTGGTTTTGGAGACCAGTGCTCTACCAACTGAGCTACACCCGTGGGTGGCGGAGAGAGAGGGATTCGAACCCCCGGTACCTCGCGGTACAACGGTTTTCAAGACCGCCGCATTCGACCACTCTGCCATCTCTCCGAGCGATTGCAAAAGTAGAAGTTTTTTCTTTCTGGCAAAAGTTTCTGCCCAAAAAATTAAGAGCATTATGAAGAAAAAAAGATAAAAAAAATTTTGTTTTTCGTCTCAATCTTTTCAATTTAGTGAAACCAAAATAATTAGGCTTATACAAGCTGATTTTACTGGTATTTGAGACAAATTTGCGGGAAATCATATGTTAAACAACACATTTAACATGGTTTGCTGTGAAAAATAATTAAAACTCTTTATATTAGGCACTAGCGTTAAAAAAAGTATTAAACGAATTTTATTTAACCTGTTGTTTCTAAACTTTCTGTACTATGAACAAAGCTCAATTAATTGATGCCATTGCTGCTGAAGCTGGCCTGACTAAAGCAGATGCTAAGAAAGCTCTTGATGCTTTCGTTAAAACCACAACTGATGCACTGAAGAAAAGTGATCGTGTTGCTCTGATAGGTTTTGGTTCATTTGCAACCACCGAACGTCCTGCACGTCAGGGTCGTAATCCTCAAACTGGTGCGACAATTAACATTCCTGCCAAGAAGATTGTAAAATTCAAAGCTGGTAGCGAATTGACTGACAGCGTTCAGTAAATAATGGCTGAAGAGATTATTGTAAAGGGAGCTCAGGCTCCCTTTTTTTATTGACATCCATGAGCAAAGATCTGATAAACTACCTTTCGGAATACATTACGCCTGAGCGTAAAGAACTTTTTGAAAAAGTCCTAAGTTCCAGAACCCGTTACCTTACCGTCGTTCTGGAAGATATTTACCAACCACAAAACGCCAGTGCCGTGTTACGCTCCTGCGACTGCTTCGGAATTCAGGACGTACATATTATAGAAAACAACAACCGTTTCCAGGTCAATCCGAATGTAACACTGGGATCGACCAAGTGGCTTAATCTTCATCACTATCGCGACCAGAAGCAGAATACGCTGGACTGCATTCATCAATTACGAGAGAAAGGCTACCGGATTGTAGCCACTTCGCCGCATGCAAACGATACGGATCTCGAGGATTTCGATTTGGAGAAGGGGAAAACCGCACTGATTTTCGGAACAGAACTAACCGGAATTTCGGAAGTCGTAGAAAAGAATGCTGACGAATTTCTAAAAATTCCCATGTTCGGTTTTACCGAAAGTTTCAATATCTCTGTTTCTGCGGCCATTGTACTACACCACCTGAATTTGCGCCTGCGGCAGAGCGACATCGATTACCTGTTCACAGAAGAAGAAAAAGACGAAATGCGTCTGGCCTGGCTACGAAAAACCATCAAAAGCTCGGCACTGATCGAGAAAAAATTCTTCGAAGATAAAAGCAGTGCCCTCTAACCTACTGATTAAATAACTTTTAGTTTTTGATAACTCTCTCGAAATCATTTGCTCGTATTTTTTCTATCTTTGAAACAAGATTAATGGGCTTATGAACTGTTTAATCGTAGATGACGACCGGGTTTGCAGGACCGTATTGGAGAAATACATCGATAGGACAAAACTCTTTGAAAAATATTTTTCTTTGGAAAGTGCTATAGACGCACTGAAACTCCTGCAAGAAGGCAAGGACAAAATTGATATTCTTTTTCTCGACATCGAAATGCCGGAGATGAATGGTATGGAATTACTGAGTGTGATGGATCATACTCCGCAGGTTATCATTGTCTCCTCCCGGGAAAAATATGCCTTAAACGCGTTTGAGTACGACGTCACCGATTACCTGTTAAAGCCGGTTACTTTTCCTCGTTTTATGCGTTCTGTCAATCGGGCCATTGCTAACATTCAGAAAGATGCAAAGGCTAATCAGGATGACCGGGAAGATATTTTCTCTGAAGACGAATGGGGAAAAGGAACCTTATGGATCAAAAACAACTCGAAACTTGATCCGGTCAATCCCGAAGATATTATTTACATCGAATCCATCGAGAACTACGCACAGTTTATCACTTTCGACGATAAGTATACAGTGCACTACACCTTAAAACTCCTCGATGAGAAACTCCCCAACAAATTATTTATCCGGATTCACCGTTCGTACATTGTGAATGTGAAACAGATTAAGCGCATTCGCGGAAATACACTCGAGGTGGAAACAAAAGATGGTACGCACTCACTGCCCTTTGGTAAGTCGTACCGCGACCCGCTTATCAAGCGACTTCACGTACTTAGTTCCAAACAATAGCACACACCGTTCAGGCTATCAGTCAGCCGAATGCAACCGTGGAGAACATTTTACATTGCTATATGTTTTCCATGCATAAGTACCCTATTAACGAGGATATCATCCCGATTTTAAAAGAAATTTTATGGTCATGAGTGACAATTTCAAGTTTTTCAGCGAAAAGTTTGCTGACTTAAAAATCCTTCGCTACCAGGTCGACGGATTCGAGCAACTGACTCTGGAACAGAAAAGACTAATATATTATCTCAGTCGCGCAGCTTTGGCTGGCCGCGATATTTTGTGGGATCAGAACAACGAGTACAATCTGCGCCTGCGTAAAGTACTTGAAACCATTTATCAAACATTCGATGGAGACCGTAAAACCAAAGAATTCAAACAGTTCGAAGTCTACTTAAAACGGATTTGGTTTTCCAACGGAATGCACCATCATTATTCGATGGACAAAATCCTACCCGATTTCTCACAAAAATATTTTCTCCATCTCATTGGGCGCTCCAACTGGTCTGATTTTGAACATCCTCAGAAACTGATACACGAATTACTCCCGATCATTTTCGACCCGGGACTGGAAAGCAAGCGGGTTTCGCTCGATTCATCGAAAGATTTGCTTTTGGAATCGGCCAATAACTTCTACAAAGATGTGACACAGGCCGAAGCTGAACTCTTTTATGCTCAGCTGAACAGCAATGCAAGTGAAAATCCGCCGTCGTTCGGATTAAACTCGAAACTGGTGATGGAGAACGGCGAGCTCGTCGAGAAAAAGTGGAAAGAGAACGGGTTGTATTCCGAAGCCATCCAGGAGATTGTCAAATGGTTACAAAAGGCACAGGAAGTTGCAGAATCACCGGCCCAAAAACGAAGCATCGCCAAGCTCATCATCTTTTACCAAACCGGTGATTTGAAGAGTTTTGACGAACACAGCATCGAATGGGTAAAGGATATTGAGAGCCAGGTCGATTTCGTGAACGGTTTCATTGAAGTATACGGCGATGCGCTGGGAATAAAAGGAAGCTGGGAGTCCATCGTGAATTTCAAAGACGAAGAAGCTACCCGACGTACTGAGATTATCAGCAACAACGCACAATGGTTTGAAGATCATTCTCCGGTTTCCACTGAGTTCAAGAAAGAAAAGGTGACAGGCGTTTCCGCCAAAGTAATTACGGTTGCGATGTTGGGAGGCGATTGTCATCCGGCTACTCCAATTGGAATCAATCTCCCTAATGCTGAATGGATTCGGGAGCAATACGGTTCTAAGTCGGTAACCATCGAAAATATTACCTACGCTTATCATCAGGCGTCGTTAGGAGATGGAATGTTGGAAGAGTTTTGCTGGGATAAAGAAGAAATCGAGCGTGCCCGTAAACACGGATATCTCGGGAACAATCTCCACACCGATTTGCACGAATGCCTTGGACACGGTTCCGGCCGGATGAAAAAGGGTGTGACTGTGGACGCGCTAAAGAACTACTATTCAACGCTCGAAGAAACCCGCGCCGATCTGTTTGCGCTCTATTTTATTATGGATCCCAAATTGGTGGAACTAGGATTGACTGAATCGGATGAAACCGCAAAAGCCGAATACGATGGCTACATCCGAAACGGGCTTCTGACTCAGCTGGTTAGAATCGAAACTGGCAAAGACCTGGAAGAATCGCATATGCGTAACCGCCAGCTGATTGCCCGATGGGTGTACGATAAGGGAAGCTCGGAAAATGTGATTGAACGCAAAGAGCGTAACGATAAAACCTTCTTTGTTATCAATGATTACCAGCGCTTGCGCGAACTTTTCGGTGAATTGCTGAAGGAGGTTCAGCGCATCAAATCAGAAGGCGATTACGAAGCGGGAAAAGCATTGGTTGAAAACTATGGCGTAAAAGTTATTCGTGATTTGCACGACGAAGTGCTGGAACGCTACAAGAAGCTAAATCTCGCTCCTTACGCCGGTTTCCTGAATCCGGATTACGAGGTAATTGAAGAAGATGGTGAAATTAAAGACATCAGAATTTCGTACCCGGAAAACTTTGCAAAACAGATGCTTGATTACTCCAAACATCACAGTTTTTTGCCGATCGTCAACTAACTGTTCGATGTAAAAAAATAAAAAAGCCGCATATCCTCAGAAGTTATGCGGCTTTTTCTTTGCAGACAGGAATATTAAAAATTCTGCATAGCATGCAACTTTTTATAGATACCATCAGCAGCAATCAGCTCGTCATGCGTACCACGCTCCACAATTTCGCCATTTTGGAACACACAAATCAAATCGGCATTCTTGATGGTCGATAAGCGGTGAGCAACAACGATGGATGTCCTGTTTTTCATCAAGTTATCCAAGGCCTCCTGAACGAGTTTTTCTGATTCGGTATCCAAAGCTGATGTGGCTTCATCCAAAATCATGATTGGCGGATTCTTCAAAACGGCCCGTGCTATGGAAATACGTTGACGCTGTCCGCCTGAAAGTTTTCCTCCCCGATCGCCAATATTCGATTGATACCCATCCGGAGTATTCATGATGAAATCATGCGCGTTCGCCACTTTTGCGGCATTCATTACATCCTCTTCAGTCGCATTGTCCACGCCAAAAGCGATGTTATTGAAGAAACTATCGTTGAAAAGAATCGGTTCCTGGTTCACATTTCCCATCAGGCTTCGTAAATCGGTAATATCCAAATCACGAATATCGATTCCGTCAACTTTGATCTGTCCCTCTTTCACGTCGTAGAAACGTGGAAGAAGATCGACGAAAGTTGATTTTCCTGAACCCGATTGTCCGACCAGTGCAACCGTTTTTCCTTTTTCAATTTCCAGATTCACCTTCTTCAGCACATTGTCCTCTTTGTAGCGGAAAGTCACATCCTGATAAGCAATTCGATCTTTGAATTCTGAAACTCGCTTAGCGTCTTCCCGGTTACGGATACTATTTTGTGCATTCAATACCATATCCACCCGCTCCATCGAAGCAAGTCCTTTTTGAACCGAATAAAGCGCTGTAGAAAAGGCTTTTGCAGGATTGATGATACTATAGAAGAACACCAGGTAAGTGATAAATCCCTGGGCACTCAATCCGCCCTGATGATGAAGTACCAAACGACCGCCGTACCACAGAACAATGACAATAACGAGCGTTCCAAGAAACTCACTCATGGGATGGGCGAGATACCGGCGCCACATCAGTTTATTCATGATACTGTAATACTGGTGGTTTTCACCTTCGAAACGCTGAGAGACCTTTTTCTCAGCATTAAAAGCCTTAATGATACGTAATCCGGACAGCGACTCTTCAATCGTCGATAGCAACTCGCCCATCTTGTTCTGCCCGCTCATCGACGGTTTTTTCAGGCTTTTTCCAACACGGCCAATAAAATAACCAACTACCGGCAGCAGCAAAAAGACAAAAATGGTCAGCGACCACGACATGGTGATCATCACAATCAGAGAAATGACGATCAGAATGGGATTCTTGAACAACATTTCCAGGGAGTTCATGATAGAATTCTCAATCTCCTGCACATCACCGGTCATACGCGCGATAATATCTCCCTTTCGTTCCTCGGTAAAGAAGCCGATAGGAAGAGAAAGTATTTTGTGATATATCTGATTCCGGATATCGCGAACAACACCGTTACGAATCGGCACCATCATGAAACTGGCGAGATAAGTAAAACCAACCTTCAGCAACACGGCAATCACCATGAACCCGCCGATGTAAACCAGCGCCGAATCCCGACCATGCATTTCGATAACTTTGCTGATATGATAAAAGAAGTTCTGCTTGATACTGTCGAGGGTAAACGCCCACTCAACCGGATGATTCACCATCTTTTGAGTACCAAACAACACGCCCAGTACCGGACTGATAGCCGCAAAAGAAAACGCTCCAAAAATTGCTCCCAACAAGTTGAAAACCACATTCAAAATTACGTAAACCTTGTAAGGAGGAATATATCGACCGAGAAGTTTAAAAAGACCTTTCATTATTAAATGATTTCAGTTCCAAAACAGAACGACACTTTTTTCGATACAAACAATCTATTTTATGCCGCTCACCTGTTTCTCACTACATAATTAAAAACCACAATCCGCCTGTAATATGCCCGGACTTTGCGCTCCAAAAGTAGCAAAACTTTCAGGAACAGGAATTCGGATTAAAAATTAAGAAAGGACACCTGTGGAGGTATCCTTTCGCTTAAGTGAAAATATTTTATCAGATGAGAATTCCGGTATAGTTCTGCGGCGTAATTTGCTTCAGCTCAGCCTTCACTTTCTCATCAACGTTCAATGTTTCGACAAATTCGTGAATCGATTCGCGATTAATTTTCTGGTTAACACGGGTCAATTCTTTCAAGGCTTCGTATGGATTCGGATATCCCTCTCGACGCAAAATCGTTTGAATCGCTTCGGCAACTACGGCCCAGTTTTCTTCAAGATCGTCCTCAATCGCCTCCATATTGATCAGCAATTTATCGAGCCCTTTTAAAGTCGATTTAAGAGCGATAACCGTGTGAGCAATCGGAACACCAATATTCCGTAAAACCGTCGAGTCGGTCAGGTCACGCTGCAAGCGAGAAATCGGTAGCTTTGCTGAAAGATGCTCGAAGACAGCGTTCGCAATTCCCAGGTTTCCTTCTGAATTTTCAAAGTCGATGGGGTTCACTTTATGCGGCATAGCCGAAGAACCAACCTCTCCTTTTTTGATCTTCTGCTTGAAATAGTTCATGGAGATATAAGTCCACATATCGCGATCCAAATCCAGAAGAATGGTATTGATGCGTTTCAGGTTATCGAAAATCGCACCGTAATTATCGTAGTGAGCAATCTGAGTAGTTACCTGTGAACGCTCGAGTCCCAACGAATTCTGCACAAAGTTGTTGGCAAAATCCGCCCATTCAATCTCGGGGTAAGCTACAAAATGTGCATTGAAATTACCTGTAGCCCCACCGAACTTAGCATAGCAGGGGATTCCTTTCAGCAACTCCACCTGTACATTCAACCGCTCGATGAAAACTTTCAGCTCTTTTCCCAAACGAGTCGGAGAAGCCGGTTGTCCATGCGTGCGGGCCAACATTGGGATTTCCTCCCACGCCAGTGACAACTCTTCGAGCTTCGACACCACCTCATCAAAAATCGGGATGTACACATTCTGAATCGCATCGCGGATGGAACACGGAACAGCAGTATTATTAATATCCTGCGATGTCAATCCGAAGTGGATAAACTCTTTGAACGCCTCCAGGCCAAGTTCATCGAACTTCTCTTTCACAAAATACTCCACCGCCTTCACATCATGGTTAGTCACTTTTTCGGTGTCTTTGATGTGCTGCGCATCTTCCAGCGAGAAGTCTTCATAAATAGCCCGGAGCTTCTCTTTCAGCGAACCATCGAACGACTTCAACTGGGGTAAAGGGATTTCGGTCAGTGAAATAAAATATTCAACTTCCACGAAGACCCGGTATTTAATCAAGGCAAACTCCGAAAAGTATTCGTCCAATTCCTCAACTTTTCCACGGTAACGACCGTCGATAGGTGAAATAGCGGTAAGTGTTTGCAGATCCATAAAGCGATTTAAATTCAGATTAATAACCGATGCAAAATTAATAAATTCCGCCTTAGCCTAATGGAAACGACTACATTAACAATCTTCCTCATCCTTTATTAATGTTCTTTTTTTCAACTGAATCACCATCTCCATTCTCAAATACCAAACTCACAGCGACCTAAACTATTCAAGTAAGGAAAACAGCAAGCATTAAATTTGAGTTAATGATAAATCGACCAGCCAAAGTAAATCAGATAATATCATCCGGAATGGTAAAATATCAGGAATCGATCCCAATATTTTTCATATTTTTAGCAGCAATTTTGGAGAACTACAACAATGAAAAAAGTCAAAATATCCGCCGTCTCCTACCTAAACACTAAACCTTTTATTTACGGACTGGAACACTCGGGGTTTGTCAACGAAATTGAGCTTTCGCTGGACATGCCTTCACTATGTGCATCCAAGCTCATCGAGGACAAAGTCGATGTAGGTTTGGTTCCGGTAGCCGTTATCCCGAAAATTCAGGGAGCTGAAATTATTTCCAACTACTGTATCGGTGCCCGCGGTCCCGTTCGCACAGTTGTGCTGGTAAGCGAAGTTCCGCTGGAAGAAGTTGATACCATCATCCTCGATTATCAGTCGAGAACCTCTGTGATGCTGGCCCGTGTACTGGCCAGGTTCTTCTGGAAGAAAGAGGTGAAATGGCTGAAAGGTGAGCCGGGATATCATACCCGCGACATCAAAGGAAAAACCGCCGGCGTAGTTATTGGCGACCGGGTTTTTGAGATTGACGGGCACTATCCGCACGTTTACGATTTAAGCCAGGAATGGGCCAACTACACGGGACTCGATTTTGTATTCGCTTGCTGGACAGCCAACAAACCTCTCCCTGAGGATTTCAAAAAAGCCCTCAACGAAGCACTGGCAGTCGGCATCGACAATATGCCCGATGTTATTCAGGAAATTGCACCGCAATATCCCAATTACAATCTGGCGGAATATTACAATCGGGATATCAGCTATCCGCTGGATGAATCCAAGCGAAAGGGACTGGAATTATTTTGGAATTATGCCGAAAAATTGGAATCTTAGGTAAACGAATTCCTGCTATTTCCCGATACAGAAAAGTAAGAAGGCAAAGCGGTTTTCGTGTAAACTAATGAATACTGCAGATGAAAATCAGACTCCTTACCTTGCTGATACTATTGCTGGCTTACTTCCCGTCAAAAGCTGACGAAGCCGACTCATTGTCAACCAACAGTCCCAAAGTGGTACTGAGGTTTAATATCGATGAGAATATCGCTCCGGCGACCTGGAGAAAAACCAAACAGGCTTTCGCCGAAGCCGATTCGCTTCGTGCCAGTTTAATTGTTATACACCTAAATACATACGGTGGAACGGTGTTGGATGCCGATTCGATTCGGACCAAAATCCTGAATTCGAAGATACCGGTTTACGCATTTGTCGACAACAACGCCGCATCAGCAGGTGCGCTCATTGCACTTTCGTGCGATAGTGTTTACATGCGCGAAGGAGCCAACATGGGAGCAGCCACCGTGGTCAACCAGACCGGCCAGGCCATGCCCGACAAGTACCAGAGCTACATGCGCTCCATCATGCGGGCAACCGCCGAAGCGCACGGTAAAGACACCATCATATCGGGGCAGGATACCATCGTTAAATGGCGGCGCGATCCTAAAATCGCCGAAGCTATGGTCGACCAGAGCCTTTACATTCCGGGCATAATCGATACCGGAAAAGTACTGACGATGACACCAACCGAGGCCATTAAATACGGTTTCTGCGAAGGCATGGTGAGCAATATTCAGCAAGTAATTGACAAAGCCCATCTGGGAAACTATGTCATCAAAGAATATAAGCCTACCGTTCTGGAACAATTTATCGGCTTTTTGGTACATCCGATGGTCTCCGGAATTTTGATTTTGGCGATTCTCGGAGGTATCTACTTCGAATTGCAGACTCCCGGAATTGGATTTCCGCTCGGAGTTGCTGTTTTTGCAGCCCTTCTATATTTCGCACCGCTTTACCTGGAAGGCCTGGCCGCCAACTGGGAAATTCTCCTGTTCATTATTGGCTTGATTCTCATTGCCGTCGAAATATTTATCATACCCGGCTTCGGAGTAGCCGGGATACTGGGGATTATTTTTGCCATGGGCGGATTAATCCTCAGTATGGTTGGCAACGATAAACTCAACTTCGAAGGAGTTTCTGCGGAAGCATTGACACGAGCCGTAGTGACCGTGTTGGGAGCCTTTATCGTCGTTTTCTTCTTCGCGCTTTATGCGACTAAACTCATTTTTGCTGCTCATGGTGGTCCGTTCAAGAACCTTGCATTAAATACAGCTGAGAACAGAGACGAAGGTTTTGTGGGAGTCGATGCCGGCACCAGCCTGATGATTGGCAAAACCGGCGTAGCTGTCACGGTTCTGCGACCTGCCGGCAAGGTCCAGGTAGAAAACGATATTTACGATGCCCGTGCAGAATCGGGCTTTATTGAACGCGGAGAAGAAGTCAAAATAATCCAATACCAGGCCGGGCAATTGCACGTTGTCCGGAAAAAATAAGACACAATACTTCATTAAAAACAAAAGCGCAATCTCTTTCCTAAGAAAAACGATTGCGCTTTTTACATTTCGGCTATTGTGTTACTCATTATTCTTCCTGAACCGGAATCAAACTGACCCGGTGAATATTTGCCGGATCGCTGTAATCGTACTGGCTAAAACCATCGTTACCTACCAGAAACAAATATCCGTTTACCGGGATGGCATCCCGTGCCTGAATATCCTTGAAGTGGCCAATCTGATTCAATCCAATGTGTGTTTTATTGGCCGCATCGTAAATTTTCAGTCCATCCGAACCATCGCATACAAACAACATATCATCATCAATTCCCAAACCAAATGGTTCAGTCATTTCTACAATCGAAATTCTGGTCGGATTGGTAATATCCGATATATCGAGGACATGTAGCTCGTTCACCTCACTTCCGCAACGCGTTCCTCCCCTTAATGTGTAAAAAGCATAATCGCCCTGAATAACCACCGGGTCGCAACTGGTAACATGTTCGAATAGTCCCATCTCCGTCAAATCTCCCGTTTCATTTATCTGATAAATCGTCACGCTACTATTTCCTCCGACAAAAAGCAAATCATTGTAAATACTAACCGTTTCCGGATCGGGAATTGAGTAAGCGCCGAGGTCCTGCATCGCTGTATTGTCCGATACATCGAAGTGCTTCAGTTTATAATCGGAAAGCGCGTACAGATAATCACCATACAGGCCAAAACAAGCCAACGAACCTGCCACACCAAAGGTCGCAGCACCATTGGCGGAACCTCCCGTTATTCCGCTGTTCGCAGTTGCAGCATAATCACCGTTGGTCAGTTCATACCAGGATGGGTGAACCGGATAATAGTTCGATGTTTCCGGTATTTCCTCGTGAATCGTTTTCTTCTTCCAGCCGACCACCACACCTTTGGTTTGATCAACCGAACCAATTCTTGCCCCCTCTTCGTAAGATGGAATAGTATACGGAAAAACAGCCGTCAGGCGACTCTGTTCTTTCACATTCTGCAAATCGGCAATATCGATAGCCACCAGGTCGGTATAACTATCGGCAAATAATGTTTGATTTCGAATCGCCATATCGATATTTCCCGGAATCTCAATAAAAGTAACTTCCTCCGGATTTGCAGGATCACTGTTGTTAAAAACATGAATTCCCTCCATGTATTCGTTCACGAAAATGTAGTTATCCTTAAAATAAATTTTCCCGGGGTGTTTCAGCGGAACAGGTGTTTCATTAACGACTGCCGAACGCAAATCTTCGTAGGACATATATTCCGGTTCGAGCACGGTGTATTCCACCGCGAATTTATCCTTACATCCATCCGAAATCAAAGTAAAGAGGATGATTAAGGGAAAGATTATTTTTTTCATAGCGGTTAGGTTTTTTCTGTCTGAAAGATGCACCAAACAGATTTTTGGTTGCGTTGAAAAGGGGACGCAACCTTATGTAGGATAGCCTCCGTCTATCCAGTAAATGACAAACCTAACTAGCAATGAAAAGAATTGGCCTCCTATTAATCGCTTGCTTTTTTATCTCCCACCTGACAGCGCAAAACGTAAAAATCGTTTCTGAGGGAATTACGCTTGATACCCTGAACGGAAGGGTGATGAAAGTTAGAAAAGGTCGCGTGTTGCGAATCGCCGACGGCGAAAATAAATTCTACCTGATTTCGAAAGACGGAAAATCGTGGCTCCCGGAAAGCAGCCTGGTATTAAAGAATAAAGATGGTTCACAAATCGAGCTAGCCGAAATCAGCCGGCCGGAAATATCCAGTTACCAGAAGGGCTACTTTGGTACCGTTCAAACTGGAATTCTATTGGGAAACAGAGACGAAGAACACGAAGCTCCTTTTAGTTTTAGCATTTTACAAGGATATCGTTTAAATTCCTGGTTTGCTCCGGGATTTGAGACAGGAATCGACTTCTTCGATGACGGAGTTATGCCTCTGCATGCAACAGCCAGTTTCTTCTTTTCAACCGAACAGTTTACCCCAATCATTACCTTAAAAGGCGGTTGGAGTGTTCCGCTGGCGCGTGAAAAAGACGTAGCGACCTACACCCCTTACTATTCCGATTTTTATACCCCAAACTCTTACTACGCTCCCCTAAAGCTGAAAACAAGAGGAGGAATCAGTCTCAACCCGGAGTTTTCCATCATGCGCATGATGAACAATGACATGGGCTGGATCTTCAGCTGCGGCTATCGTTTCCAACGACTCACCTACCAACAGGGAGAAGAAGGCGACACCAACTACTACAAAAAGAACAGGGATATCAACAGGCTATCGTTACGAATCGGCCTCCTTTTCCGATAACCATAAAAAAGCCGGAATCGATTTGAATTCCGGCTCTTTTTTACTGCCAGTGCAGTTATTTTATCTGAAAATCAAACATCTGCTTGTCGCCGATAAAACCTTCCAGTCGATCGCCTATAGCTACGGCACCAACTCCTGAGGGCGTTCCGGTATAAATCAAATCCCCCATTTTCAAAGTCATGAATTGGGAAACGTAAGCGATAATCTTGTCAATATTGAACAGCATGTCCGATGAATTCCCATCCTGAACCACTTCACCATTCTTCTTCATCGAAAAAGCAATATTGTTCACATCACCTAACTCCGATTTGGGAATAAATTCATTGCTCAGCACTGCCGACGAATCAAAGCCTTTGGCCTTTTCCCATGGCAAACCTTTCGCTTTGCATTCACGCTGAATATCACGGGCCGTGAAATCCACACCCAAGCCAATTTCATCGTAATACCTATGAGCGAATTTCTCCTGAATGTTCTTTCCCAACCGTCCGATTTTCACCACCAACTCCACTTCATGGTGTATTTCGTTGGAAAAATCAGGGATATAAAAAGGACGATTTCTCAGCAAGAGTGCCGAGTCTGGTTTCATGAAATAGACCGGTTCGGTGGGAACTTCGTTCTTCAGTTCTTTGGCGTGTTCCGAGTAATTCCGGCCGATGCAAATGATTTTCATATGTCTTTATCGATTTAGCTAATTCTGTCGATCATCCATTGTTGCTGAATGCGCGCAAACGAATAGCTGTCAATACTTTCTTCGTATACAACGGAAACTCTCCATTCAACATCCAACCGTAATACCCCGGCTCCTCTTTCAACACCTGCTCAACCGGTTTTCCCTTATGCTTTCCAAAATTAAAGACCTCAACGCCGTCGCTGTTATAAACAATACGACCGGCAAAGTCAACATTCCTATCGAAGGAAGAGAATTCCGACAATTTATCCACGTCATTCACCAGCGGATTGAATTTCTTTCCTCTGGCTTCAGCTTCTTCTGCAGAGTATCGATCGAGCTGCGATTTCAGAACCTCATAAGTCGCCACTGTATCGACCATAGCGCTGTGAGCATTTTCCAGCTCTTTGTTGCAATAAAACTCATAAGCGGCACCCAACGTGCGTTTCTCCATCTTGTGAAAGATGGTCTGCACATCAATAAACTTCCGCTTTTTCAAATCAATGTCCACTTCTGCCCTCAGGAATTCTTCCGAAAGCAATGGTATATCGAACCGGTTGGAATTGAAGCCGGCTAAATCGCAACCTTCCAGGAAACTTGCCAGCGTCTTCGCTACTTCCTTAAACGTCGGTGCATCCTTCACATCTTCGTCTTTGATTCCATGAATTGCCGAAGACTGAGCCGGAATGGGCATTTCCGGATTGATCAGCATCAGTTTCTCGTCCTGTTTTCCGCCAGGAAAGATTTTAAGCAATGCAATTTCAACGATCCGGTCGGTGACAATATTGATACCGGTAGTTTCCAAATCGAGAAACACCAGTGGATTTTTCAAATTCAGTTCCATAAAAATACAAGTAACAAAAAACCTAACAGAAGCGGGATTCTGTCAGGTTTAGCTATGATTATTTTAATAAAAATTCTTTTCTACGCATTGATCATCATCGGCATCAGAAGCATAAGTACATCTTCTTCTTCGATTTCTTTCTCTGCAGGAAGCAAAATTCCGGCTCTTGTTGGATCGGAAAGTTCCACCTGAACTTCTGTAGAAGATAAATTGGAAAGAATTTCGAGCAGGAAGGTCGATTTAAAGCCAATCTCCATCTCCTGTCCCTCGTACTGGCATTTGATGCGCTCAACGGCTGAAATAGCGAAGTCGACATCCTGTGCTGAAACTACCATCTCGGTAGATGTCAAAGCTAATTTCACCAGGTTACTGGCCTGATTCGAGAAAACCGAAACCCGTTTCAGCGTATTGTAAAACTCTACCCGATCAACTGTCAGTCGGTTCGGATTATTCACCGGAATAACTGAATTGTAGGCCGGATAATTTCCTTCCACTAAGCGGCAAACTACTTTGAAACCGGTCAGACTGAAGAAAGCATTCTTATCGTCGAACGCCAGTTTCACATCAAAATCTTCACGCGGTAGCAAATTCTTCAACAACGAAGCCGGCTTCTTCGGGAGGATAAATGACGACTGAACATCGGCACGGGCATCGCTTCGTTTGTAGCGAACCAGCTTGTGAGCATCAGATGCCACAAACGTCAGGTCATCTTCCGACAATTCGATGTAAACACCATTCATCACCGGACGCAACTCGTCATCAGCGGTAGCAAAAAGCGTTTTATTGATTCCGCTCAACAGCACATCGTGTGGCATGCTAAGGCTGGTAGTTCCATCTCCCAACTCAGGAAGTTGCGGAAAGTCGGTACCATTTTGCCCGACAATCGAGAATTTACCGTTTTCGGAAAGAATTTCCACCGCCATGGTATCCATATCAATATTGAAGGTCAGCGGTTGTTCTGGGAACTCTTTCAGGGTGTCAATCAAAATCTTAGCCGGGATAGCAATACTTCCGTCTCCCTCTGTATTTTCCAGCGAAAGCGTTGTAATAAGCGTTGTTTCCAAATCGGAAGCAGTAACCGTTAGGGTATTGCCCTCGAGTTGAAACAGGAAATTATCGAGGATAGGCAAGGTATTTTTGTTGCTGATGACCCTGCTGATTGCATTAAGATGCCTCAGTAATTCGGTACTCGAAACGACAAATCTCATGGGTAGTTATTCTTAGTTTTTAAACGATTCTCAATTAATTAGCCCTCAAAAAAGGCTCTTGGTCCTGACGAAGCAGGTACATTACGAAGATACAAACATTCACCTACTTTGCCTACCTCGCAATATACGTTTTTCTTTCAATTTATTAACTTAATGTGCATAACGTTTTCGTCGAATAAAATTGAAAACGACACCGAATAATAAGATAAACAGCACCGGAACAAGTAGGTTCAGCAATTGCCATTTCAATTTTTCTTCGCGGAGTCGAACCTTATCCAACAACCGTAATTTGACCGTCCGGGTACGAAGTTCCATCAGTCCCGAATCGTCGCACAAATATTGTACGGCATTCACAAAAAATGCTTTGTTTCCAAACGTCTGTTTCGCGTACCGATCGTATCCAAGCGGTAAAATCTGAACTCCTTTGGGGCTTCTGTGCACCTTGTTTGCAATTAAATTTCCGTCCGAAAAAACCATCATCTTGGTATGCGGACTTTCATACTTGGGCTCCATTCCACCTGGTAAATGCAGCTCGGTCAACATCCTGTTTTTAAATACTGATGAAAATTTTCCTTCGAGCAAAACTCCTACCGGGATATATTGCTGTGTGAAAAGTTCGCGGGCCGGCGGCTCATTAATCATATCCAGGCTCACCTCCATAGGCGTTTCTGTTGTCCGGGCATACGCCGAAGAAGTGAGAAGAACAGTCTTTTTCACATCCTGATTTTCACCAACCAGTTCGAGCGAACTAACAAAATCAGCCATCAGGCGATTCAGATTTTTTCCTACCGGTGAATTTTGTGAAGGCATCAACAACGGGGAAAAATACCACGGTGCCGGTGTAAATTTAGGAGGCTGTCCCGTCAAGGCTGTATTTACCGGAATCATGCGACATTGCACGTCCTGAATCAAGTCGTGATTGAGACGAACACCGTAATGGAACAACTGATCCTGCAAATTCAATTTTCGCGGAAACGCCAGTGTCATCATTCCTTCGGAGAGACTATCCATGCTCACCTGCACCGGATCGATCAGCCACATCAGGCGGCCACCTTTCATGGCATACTGGTCGAGTGCGAACTTGTCTCTTTCGGGGAAAGCCTTTTCCGGATCGGCAACAATCACCGCACGGAAACTATCGGGAGCTGCCAGCAAATCATCAGGCGTGATTCGGACGACATCGTAATTCTCACTCAATGCATTGGAAAAATCTTTTACCTGCCATTGGTCCAATTCATGATGTCCGGTCAGGAAAGCTACTTTGGGCTTTTTCTTCTGCATCAAAACACGAAAAGCCCGGGCAAACTGGTATTCCAGCAATTCCACCGAACGGTTTAAATTCTCTTCAGCTGGTAACGACGGATCGTTTTGCAGAAAGTTGACCACGGTTTCGTGACCATGCAGCCGGACAACGGCCGAAGGAAAAACAAGTCGTGTAGACGTTCCCTGATCGGTTTTGATGCGTAGGTCAGTAGGCTTTAATCCTTCATCAATCAACGAATCGAAATAACCTTTGCGCTGCGAAGGCTTCACTTCCTGGTAAGGATCGATGAATTGCACGTGAACCGGCGCACCGGCATACACATTCATATCAATCAACTTCTCTTTGACTGCCTTGGCCAGCTTTCGGAATCCAGCCGGTAACATATCGCCTTTCAGATAAACATTGACAACGGCTGGTTGGTCAACCTCTTTCATAATTTCGCGTGTCTGATCGGCCAGCGTAAAGCGTTTTTCCGCTGTAAAGTCAATCCGGAAGAAATGATTGGTCATTAAAACAGCTGCCAGTGCCGTAGCCGCAATGTAAATTCCCAATCGGAGAACTGCGCGCTTTTTAGGAAAACGCTTCCAGAAAAGGGAAATCTGCGTGAGGAGCAAAAACAAGCCAACCATCACCAGGAAGTAGTACAAATCACGCGAATCGAGCACACCCCGGCTCACCGACTCGTAATGCTGGTTAATTCCCAATGAAGAAAGAGTTTCGGCTACACCGGACGGAACCGGCAAGCCCGCAACAAAATCAAACCCCGTGTACCAGAAAAATGACAGAAACAGCGCCAGGATAAAAGCGACAATCTGGTTATCCGTTAATGAGGAGGCGAATAAACCAATGGAAAGGTAGATAGCCGCCAAAAAGAAAAGCCCCAGGTAACTTCCCCAGGTCGCCCCCGTATCAATGCTTCCCACCGGATTACCCAAATGGTAAACCGAAAAGAAATAAAGCAAAGTGGGCGCCAACGACAGAGCAACTACAACCAGTGCCGCTAAGTACTTAGCCAGCACTAACTGAAATGTGGAAAGCGGACGGGTGAGCAGTAACTCCATGGTTCCGGTACGCTTTTCATCAGCGAACATCCGCATGGTAACAGCCGGAATCAGGAAAAGATAAACCCACGGAGCCATCGAAAACAGTCCGTCCAACGTGGCATATCCATTGTCCGGAATGTTATAATTCCCATTAAAGACCCAAAGAAATAAACCGGTAGATAGTAAAAAAACGACAATCACCAGGTAACCGATCAGTGAACCGAAGAACTGGTTGATTTCCTTTCTGAACAGACTGTACATAAACGGCAATATTTTTCTATTGAATTATTTCAGCAGCTCAACCATCTGTTTGGCAGCCCGCGCAGCACACCCGGGTTCCCCTAACCGCCGGCGCATTTCATCGTAACCGCTCAGCATTTCTTCCCGGTAGGATTCGTTTTCCAGAACCTGCTTCAATTCAGCGCTCACCGTATCAACGGTACAACGATCCTGGAACAATTCCTTCACTATTTCGCGGTTCACAATCAGGTTGACCAGCGAAAAATAAGGAATCTTCAGCAAAAACGGCCTTCCCCAACGGGCAATTTTCCCTAGCTCCATTTTATAACAAACTACCTGGGGAATATTCATGACCGCCGTTTCAAGGGTCGCCGTTCCGGAGGTCACCAAGGCGGCTGTTGATTGTTGCAGCAATTCGTAGGTTTGATTGAAAACGACCGGAATATCTTTGTCCTTCAAAACCTGACGATAAAATTCCTCTGTCTGCGAAGGTGCACCGGCCAACACAAATTCATATTCCGGGAAACGTGATGCCGTTTCAGCCATTACCGGGAGAATGTTGCTGATTTCCTGTTTCCGGCTACCGGCCAGCAAGGCAACCAGCGGCTTTCCCGATAATCGGTTACGCGATACAAATGTACCGAATGTCTCATCCTGATTAGGCCTCACCGCCAACTCATCGACGGTTGGATTTCCCACATAACGGACGGGATAATCGTATTTGGCGTAAAATTCAGTTTCGAAGGGAAAGATAGTGAACATCTCATCGATGAATTGCTTCACCTTCTTTACACGCTTGGTTTTCCACGCCCAAATCTTCGGGGAGATATAATAGAATGTCCGAATACCGTGTTCCCTGGCAAATTTCGCCATGCGCAGGTTGAACCCGGGATAATCTACGAGAATCAGCACGTCAGGCTGCCAGGCAAGCAGTTCCTCTTCAGCCAGCTTGAAGTTGGCCTTAATCTTATCCAGATTTCTCACTACCGTGATGAAGCCCATGTAAGCCATTTCACGGTAGTGTTTCAGCAATCTACCACCTTCGGCTTCCATCAAATCGCCCCCGAAATAAAGAAACTCGGCCTGCGGATCTTCCTCTTTCAGTTCGCGCATCAAATGCGAGGCGTGTAAATCGCCCGACGCTTCACCGGCAATGAAAAAATACTTCACGCGTACTCAGATTTATAATTAGATGAATCGAATTAAATTCCGATAGAAAGTCAAAATCGCTTAGGACAATTTTACGATAAAAGCCACCACGGCATATAAAATCGTTGCCAATAATACGCCTCTTCCCGAACGCAACCGATTTCCACGAACAAACAGCATGAATAGTCCGAGATTAGGAAAAACCGCCAGGCTTAACACGTGAATAATCGTATTCGTTTCCACTAAGCGATGAATAAATGCTGAAAATGGCATGTATCCAAACCGGAATAAATAGTATAACACAAAGAATACTACCGGCATCAAGGCTCCGGCTAACACACCCAACCAAATATTATTCAGCTTCCGGGGTTGTTTTTGTTGTTCCTGATTCTCCATGGTTAAAACTTCCAGGTTTTCATGTGCTGAAATGCCTGATAAGCCGTCAAGTCGATGGTGACAGGCACAACTGAGACATAGCTGTTCTTCAAAGCGAAATCGTCTGTATCGCGGGCTTCCGCTTCAGCGTTATTGAAATAGCCGGTCAACCAGTAATAACTTTGGCCATGAGGATCAGTCCGGTGTTCGAACTCTTCTTCCCATTTACCACGTGTTTGCCGACAGAAATTAATGCCTTTCACCTCTCCTTTCGGGATATTCACATTCAGGCAAACGCCGTCGGGTAAACCATGCTCGGCCACCACCTGGAAAATACGGGCAACGGCCACTTTGGAACGGGCAAAATCGGCATCGGTGTCGTAATCGTTCAATGAAAAACCGATGGAAGGAATGCCGTGAATACAGCCTTCGATAGCACCGCCCATCGTTCCGGAGTACAAAATGGAAACCGAACTATTGGCCCCGTGATTAATGCCGGAAATCACAAAATCGGGCAACCGCTCGAGCAACTGGTTACAAGCCAGTTTCACACAATCAACCGGAGTTCCGGTACATGAGTAAATTGTCAGACCATCTTCTTCCTCCAGTTTATTCACGCGCAACGGCCGATCGACCGTAATGGCATGCGACATACCGGAGCGAGGACTATCAGGAGCAACGACAACGATGTCGCCAAAAAGACGCATTACTTCAGTTACTTCCTTTAATCCTTTGGCATAAACACCATCATCGTTGGTGAGCAATATGAGTGGTCGTTCGTTCATTTTCCGAATTTTTCCATTTTTCAACAAGAAAACAAAGATAATCGTTCACGCCGAACAACTATCATCCGGATGAAAAAGTTGCATGATTCTTATGCAGTTAATTTCAAATGAGGCTCATGACATGGCGGGTGATTTTCAGGAATTATCGGTTGAATTGCATTTCGGTTTTGGCATCATACCGAAAATCGTACTTTTGTTTGTAAATTTTCATGTATTGAAGAAAGAAGTAGTCATTATCGGAACTGCATGGCCTTTCAGGGGAGGACTGGCCGCATACAATGAGCGCCTGGCCCGCGAATTTCAGGATTCGGGCTATAAAGTTCGTATTGAAACATTTACCCTGCAGTATCCCAACTTTCTTTTCCCGGGAAAAACCCAGTACGCCGATTGGGAAGCGCCGAACGATCTCGACATCCGGGCCACGGTCAATTCCATCAATCCGCTCAACTGGAGAAAAATCGGTAACCGTATTCGGAAAGAAGCACCGGATATCGTCATTTTCAAATATTGGCTGCCATTCATGGCGCCCTGTTTTGGCACTATCGCACGACGCGTCCGGAAAAACAAAAAAACGAAGGTAATTGCCATTGCCGACAACATCATTCCGCACGAACCACGTCCGGGAGATAAACCCTTTACCCGCTTTTTCATCAAAGCTGTCGACGGATTTGTAGCCATGTCGAAAAGCGTATTCAACGACATTGCTAAATTCGACCAAAACAAACCACGTGGCTTATGCCCTCATCCGCTTTTCGATAATTTTGGGGCTCCGCTTCCGCGGGAAGAAGCCGCCAAAGCGTTGGATTTGGATCCGAATTTTCGTTATCTCCTTTTCTTCGGCTTCATCCGCGACTACAAAGGTCTCGACTGGCTATTGGAAGCTTTCGCAGATGAACGCCTTCGAAAATATCCGGTCAAATTGCTGGTAGCCGGCGAGTTTTATGCTCCACCCGACAGTTATCATCAACTCATCAAAAAACTTGAGCTGGGCGATAATCTTATTCTTCAGACAGATTTTATTGCCGACAGCGAAGTGACAAAATATTTCAGCGTGGCTGACATGGTTGTTCAGCCCTATAAATCGGCGACACAAAGCGGCGTAACGCAAATCGGCTACCACTTCGAGAAGCCCATGTTGGTAACCGATGTTGGTGGTTTGTCCGAAATTATTCCTGACCAGAAAGTGGGTTATGTGGTACAACCCAATGTAAAAGCAATCGCCAACGCGTTGGTTGACTTTTATGAAAACAACCGTCAGGCTGAATTTGAAGAACAGGTAAAAGAAGAAAAGAAAAAATATTCATGGCAGCGGATGGTAGAGACCATCAGCGAAGTGTACAACAAATCGTCTAATGTATGATCATCCGAAGTAAAGCTCCGTTACGAATTGGACTGGCCGGCGGCGGCTCCGACGTTTCGCCGTATTCTGACCTGTTTGGCGGCGCCATTCTGAATGCCACCATCAGCATGTATGCTTATGCTACGATCGAACCGCGAACCGATGGTAAAATCATCCTGAATGCAGTCGACAAAGGCGAGCATCTCACATTAGCCTCTGCCGGGCAACTTCCCATCGATGGTCAGCTCGATTTGCTGAAAGGCATTTACAACCGGATTGTTCGCGATTTTACACAGAAGCCGCTGTCATTCACACTGACTACATACGTGGACGCGCCCCCCGGATCGGGACTGGGCTCTTCCTCAACATTGGTAGCGGCAATTCTTGGTGCTTTCGCCGAATGGCTGAAACTTCCGCTGGGCGAATACGATATCGCACAACTGGCTTACGCTATCGAACGGGTCGATTTAGCTCAGGCCGGTGGAAAACAAGACCAGTACGCAGCTACCTTCGGCGGAGTAAACTTCATGGAATTTTACAAAGAAGACAAGGTGATCGTGAATCCGCTACGCATCAGCCAACGCGTTCTGGACGAACTGGCTTTCAACCTGGTTCTTTATTACACCGAAACCAGTCGCCTCTCCTCGACCATCATCGAGCAACAGCGGGAAAATGTCACTAAAAAGAATACTTCTTCCATAGAAGCCATGCACAACATCAAGCGGCAAGCTATTTTGATGAAAGAAGCTTTGTTGAAGGGAGAATTGGACCAGGTGGGAACGATTCTCGATTTTGGATGGCAGAACAAGAAAAAGATGGCGGAAGGGATTTCCAATCCGCAAATTGACGAAATTTACGACACCGCATTAAAAGCCGGAGCGACCGGGGGAAAAATTTCGGGCGCCGGCGGTGGTGGATTTATGTTTTTTTATTGTCCGGGAAACACCCGCTATCCGGTGGTGGAAAGCCTGCTGAAATTTGGCGGTCAGGTCAAACGGTACGGATTTACCAAACACGGCCTGAGCACCTGGACCAGTTAAACTGTACGCAAATAAAACCATGATAAGAGAACGCATAACCGAAGCGCTGGACGTAAAACGTCGCATTCTGGAAAACGACGATTTGATTGCGAAGATTGAGCTCGTTGCTGCACTGATTACACGCACCTACCGGGAAGGAGGAAAAGTTCTTTTCTGCGGAAACGGTGGAAGTGCTGCTGATGCGCAACATTTGGCTGCAGAACTTTCCGGTCGTTTCTACCTCGACAGAGACCCTCTCGACGCCGAAGCCTGTCACGTAAACACCTCGTTTTTGACGGCAGTTGCCAACGATTATGATTTTGAAACCGGCTATGCCCGTTACATCAAAGCAACCGGAAGAAAAGGAGACGTTTTAGTTGGCATTTCGACGAGTGGAAACTCAGGCAACATTGTGAAAGCGATGGAAACTGCCCGAAACAAAGGGATGCACACCGTTGCCATGACCGGTGAAACAGGTGGAAAATTAAAAATACTCGCCGACATATTGCTCAATGTTCCCTCAACCGATACGCCCCGCATCCAGGAAGCCCACATCCTGATGGGACACATTTTCTGCGAAATTGTAGAAAGTAACCTGTTTGGTCAACCAGACAATTAAGCCATGTGTTATGCGTTAAAATAATGTATAACCGTTACACCAAACTAAGAAATGAAAACCGTTGAAGCCATTATATTAGCCGGCGGACTGGGTACCCGTCTTCAGGATGTTGTTTATGACATGCCCAAACCCATGGCCGCTATAAACGGCAAACCTTTCCTTTCCTATCTTTTAAATGAACTTTCGACACAAGGCATCGAGCGGGTTATTTTATCGGTAGGGTACAAATACAAAATGATTGAAGCATATTTCGGTCATCGGCACGCTGGGATGGAGATAGTATATGCCGTTGAGCCGGAGCCGCTGGGAACCGGAGGAGGCATCAAGCTGGCCCTGGAACAGGTAAGCGGAGAGCGTGTTTTCCTTTTCAATGGAGATACGTTATTCAAAGTACCTCTGGCTGAAATGGAGAACTTCCACCAAAAGAAGAACTTCGATTTAACCCTGGCCGTGAAAGAATTGACCGACTTCGACCGCTATGGTCGAGTTGAAATCACAGATGATAGAATTCAGGCGTTTCACGAAAAGGAAAAAGTAGCACAGGGCTTTATCAACGGCGGTGTTTACCTGATGGAAAAAGATATCCTGCAAAAAGGAAGTTATCCAGCCAAATTTTCCTTTGAAAAAGATTTCCTCGAAAAGCAAATCGGGCAGATTTCCTGCGGAGCTTTCCCGGCTAACGGATATTTTCTCGATATCGGGATACCGGAAACCTACGAGCAGGCACAGAATGATTTCCGCCGATTGGAAAGTGGCGAATAACCCAAAATTCACGATCCCACAACCTGAAGTCAGAAACAAAACGAACTTTCGCAACGTTTCAACGAAAACAACCGTTCGGCAACCACCCGGATTTGACATTTTGGCAAAGCAATTGTAGCATTCCTGATTCAACCTTTCGCTTATTGCGAAAGAAGAATGAATTATATTTCACAGGGATGAAATATTTAACCGGTAAAAAATTATTTTTACCAATTCGAAATAGCTGATTACAAAACATTTTAAACAGCAATTGAATGGGTTTACAGACCGAAGCCGAAAAACGATACATCCAGGACATCTTCGACGATTTGCTGAAATCGTTCAACCGTCCGCTGACCGACGAAGCGAAGGCGCTTATTGTAAAAGCCTTCAACTTCGCCAACAAGGCTCATTTGGGTGTGCGCAGAAAGTCTGGTGAACCCTATATCGTTCATCCCATCGCGGTAGCGAAAATTGTTACCAGCGAAATCGGCCTCGGCGCCAAATCAGCTACAGCCGCGATTCTCCACGATGTAGTGGAAGACACCGACTACTCGCTTCAAGATATCGAAAATATGTTTGGTGAGAAAGTAGCTAATCTCGTTGACGGTTTGACCAAGCTATCGGGAACCTTCGATTCCAAACAGGCCGTTAACTTCCGGAAGATGCTACTCACGCTTTCGGATGACGTACGCGTAATTCTGATCAAACTGGCCGACCGGTTGCACAACATGCGCACCCTCGATTCGATGCCCCGGAACAAGCAGCTGAAAATTGCCGGTGAAACCTTGTATGTATTTGCTCCACTGGCTCATCGTTTGGGACTATACTCCATTAAAACAGAGCTGGAAGATCTGAGTCTCCGATACAAACATCCGGAGGCTTATCAGCAAATAGATTTGCAGCTGCACAACCAGGAAGAGCGCATTAATTACCTGGTGCATGTGTTTGCCAAACCCATTCAAAAGAAATTATACGAGGAACATTTCGATTTCACCATCAGCGGGCGACCGAAATCCATCTATTCCATTTGGAATAAGATGCAGAATAAAAAAGTCTCCTTCTCTGAAATCTACGACCTCCTCGCTATCCGCATCGTCTTTAAACCCAAACCCGGCCTGTCAGAGAAACGGCAGTGTTTCGATATCCTCTCCCTCATTACCGACATTTACAAGCCCAAGCCCGACCGTATTCGCGACTGGATTACCATTCCCAAGGCGAACGGTTACGAAGCGCTTCACGTTACCGTGATGGGGCCGGAAGGTCAATGGGTAGAGGTGCAAATCAGGACCGAGCGGATGGATGAAATTGCCGAACGTGGTTTTGCTGCCCACTACAAATACAAAGGCGATAATTCCGCGGAAAGCGAAATAGATAGGTGGCTGGAGAAAATTCGAGAGCTGCTTCAGAATCCGGAATCCGATGCACTCGACTTTCTCGATGAGTTCAAGCTCAATTTGTATTCGCAGGAAATCATCATCTTCACGCCGAAAGGCGATATGAAAATGATGCCCAAGGATGCAACCGTTCTCGATTTTGCATACGACATCCATACCGAACTGGGAAACAAATGCATTGGGGCCAAGGTAAATCACCAATTGGTTCCTATGAGTCATGTGCTCAGCAGTGGTGACCAGGTTGAGATCCTTACTTCCGATAAGCAAAACCCGAAACCATCGTGGCTGGAGATTGCCGTTACCGCGCGAGCCAAGTCCAAAATCCGTGACTCCTTCAAACAAGAGCAACGCAAACACATCGAGAACGGACAGGAGATTTTGCGCGAAGAGCTGGGAAAATTAAACGTGCTACCCTCGGCCAATACCTTGAAAAAGCTGATTAATCACTTTGGCCTGCACACCAAAGAACAGCTGTATGCAGAAATCGGGATGGGGCTTTTGAAGCTCGAAAAGCTGGAAGAGATTCTGCAAAAGAAGTCGGAAAATAAGTTTGTCAAATTCTGGAAACTAACCTTTTCGTCAAAGAAAAAATCCTCAGGCCCGGTTATCGATAAAAAGAAACCCTTCCTTCTGGAAGAAAATCCGGAGCAGAATAATTACATCCTGGCAACCGACTGCAACCCGATTCCCGGTGATGATGTGGTTGGCTACATTGCCGACAGCGGAAATATTCTAATTCATAAAAAAACCTGTCCGGAAGCGATAAAACTGATGTCGAGCCAGGGAGACAATATTCTTGAGGCTAAATGGACCCGTTTTAAAGTTCTGTCCTATCTTTCCCACATTTACATCAGGGGATTCGACCGCCAGGGAATGGTGAACCAGATTACCAATGTGATTTCCAATGAATATGGAATCAATATGCGCTCCATAAATTTTGACACACATGATGGTGTTTTTGAAGGGAACCTTTATCTTTACGTCCATCATACAGAGGACCTGGATAACCTGCTTTCTAAGCTAAAAGAGATAAAGGGAATTGACTCGGTTGAAAGAAAGGAGCTTTGATTTGAAAAATGACTCCAGAAATTTATACTTATTTGAATTAAATTTTATATTTTTACCTCTCTATTTAAACTTGGTTTAAGTATGAATAATCCGCAGAAAACCAAAGAAACAGTAAAAAATATTTTTACGGAATACCTTGAGAAAAAGGGTCACCGTAAAACGCCTGAGAGGTTCGCAATTTTAGACGAGATTTACTCCCGGGAAGGACACTTTGACATCGAGTCGTTATACATCTCGATGAAGAATAAGAACTACCGGGTGAGTCGTGCAACGCTCTACAATACGATCGAATTGCTTCTCGATTGTAAATTGGTGGTGAAACACCAGTTTGGTAAAAACATAGCACAATTCGAGAAAACGTTTGCCTCTTCGCAACATGACCATTTGATTGATTTGAAAACAGGCGAAGTTCTGGAATTTTACGATCCGCGAATACGTGAGATAATTGAAGAAGCTTGCAAAAATAACAATTTCAAGTTGTCTCACCACTCACTTTACCTGTACGGGGAGCGTATCGATAACGACTGAATTTATTGACGCAAATAGTTTTATTATCAATACCCGGTCCCGCCATTCGGCGGGATTTTTTATGCCCCCTCGGAAAAAAGTTGTAATTTTAGCCGTAATTTTCCAGCCGTCGACAGGCCGTACCGGCCAGCTACATTTTCCGTAGCAAATGGTTCTGAGTTAATTACATATAAACTTAAATCAAAACCGGTTCCGCTAATCAGAGCCTGAATACTTAACATTTTTGAAAATGAAAGTAGACGTACTTCTAGGCCTTCAATGGGGTGACGAAGGTAAAGGAAAAGTTGTGGATGTACTCACCCCCCGTTACGATGTAATCACTCGTTTTCAGGGAGGTCCCAACGCAGGTCACACCCTCGAATTTAACGACATCAAACACGTTTTACACACCATTCCTTCCGGAATATTTCGTGGCGACAAGATCAACATCATTGGTAATGGCGTAGTTATCGACCCCTGTATTTTTAAGAAAGAGATTGATTCCCTGAAGGAAATAGGATTTGATATCACCGGAAATTTATTCATTTCCAAAAAGGCACATCTAATTTTGCCGACACACCGGCTGTTGGATGCAGCTTCGGAGGCAGCCAAAGGTGAAGGAAAAATTGGTTCCACACTGAAAGGAATTGGACCGACCTATCGTGATAAGATTGGCCGGGAAGGACTTCGGGTAGGTGACATTCTCAGTAATTTTGAAGAAAAATACAAAGAACGTGTCAAACAGCACACGGACTTACTGAGCAACTATTACCACTACGACTACGAAGCCGAACTGGCCGAATACGAAAAAGTATGGTTCGAAGGCATCGAAACCCTGAAGCAGTTCCAGCTGATTGACAGTGAAAACTACGTCAACAATCTGCTCGCAACCGGAAAGACTGTGATTGCAGAAGGAGCGCAGGGAACGTTGCTGGATATCGACTTTGGCTCCTATCCGTTTGTAACTTCGTCCAACACGGTTTGTGCCGGAGCGTGTACCGGACTGGGCATCGCTCCCAACAAAATCGGTGATGTGTTCGGTATTTTCAAAGCCTATTGCACCCGTGTAGGAATGGGACCATTCCCGACGGAATTGTTCAATGACGAAGGCCAGCAACTCCGCGACAAAGGAAATGAATACGGTTCAACCACCGGTCGTCCGCGTCGCTGCGGATGGCTCGACCTGGTAGCACTAAAATATGCCATCATGATCAACGGTGTAACCGAATTGATTATGATGAAAGCCGATGTGTTGGATGAGTTTGAAACCATCAAAGTTTGTACCGCTTACCGTATCGATGGAAAAGAAACGGATGAATTCCCATACGAACTGGATGAACATGTCGAACCGGTTTTCACCGAATTGCCGGGATGGCATACCGAAATCAGTCATCTTACCCAGGAAGATCAGTTCCCGGATGAGCTGAAATCATACATCAGCTTCATCGAGGAACAGGTGGGCGTTCCCATCCGCATCGTATCGGTGGGGCCAAACAGAGCTGCAACCGTTATTCGAGAAATCGTTTAAAATCTTTTAATACCCACAAATCCCGGTCATTTGGCCGGGATTTTCTATATCCTTCTTTCAATATTTCATAATCTGGAATGCATTTACATTACCATAAAATTATGGTAACTAAAAACCTATAAGACAACACTTCTCCTTCTCTGCCTTCAACCCTTGGAAAAATCTACATAATTAGCTTGTTTAGTCAATTTATCAGTATATTTAAGGTTTAACATCCTCCACGACATATTATGCAGACATTGAACGACCATTTGGGACTATATACCGACTTTTACGAACTCACCATGGCCCAGGGCTATTTTCTTTCCGGAAAAAAGGACGAACAGGTTACGTTCGACTATTTCTTCCGGACCAATCCTTACGAAGGAGGTTACCTGGTTTATGCCGGCTTAGGTGAAGTTTTAAGATTGCTGAAACATTTCAATTATTCCGATTCAGATATTGAATACCTGAAGGAAACCGGACTTCATCCTGATTTCATCGAGTACTTGAGAGATTTCCAATTCAATGGACGAATTATCTCCATGAAGGAAGGGGAAATCGTCTTTCCGGGCGAACCGATACTACGTGTTGAAGGAAATATTATCGAAGCACAGCTTATTGAAACGATGCTGCTGAATCTGCTGAATTTTCAGTCGCTGGTAGCAACGAAAGCTTTCCGGATCAAACATGTTAGCAAAGCGAAAACATTTGTCGATTTTGGTCTGCGCCGGGCTCATGGACTGGGAGGTATCCACGCATCCCGGGCCGCTGTCATCGGCGGAGCATCAGCTACCTCCAACGTATTCGCCGGCAAAGCATTCAATATTCCGGTTTCCGGAACGCTGGCCCACAGCTGGATTCAAAGTTTCGAAGACGAACTGGAAGCGTTCAGAACATTTGCCGACATCCATCCTAAAAATACCGTTCTGCTGGTTGACACCTACGATACGCTAAAAAGTGGTGTTCCGAATGCCATCAAAGTGGCGAAGGAGATGGAAGCGCGCGGAGAGAAAATGATAGGTATCCGGCTCGACAGTGGTGACCTTGCTTACCTGAGCAAGCGAGCCCGGAAACAGCTGGATGCTGCCGGACTTGAATACCTTCAGATATTCGCCTCCAACCAGCTCAACGAACATGTAGTTAAAAGCCTGGAAGAACAGGAAGCACCCATCGATGCCTTTGGAATCGGAACCGAAATGGTGACCGGAAAGCCGGAAGCCGCCCTCGATGGTGTTTACAAACTGGCTGAGTGCAACGGTACTCCGCGGATGAAAATTTCGGAAAACATTGAAAAAGTAACCCTTCCGGGAAAGAAAGAAGTCTATCGTTACTACGATGAGGAAGGCTTTTTCTACCGCGATGGGATTTTACTGGCTGATGAAAATCCGAATGAAGCTGAATACATTTATCATCCGCATCATCCTGAAAAATATACACAGGTATCACATCTGAGAAGAGAGAAGCTGCAGCATGTTGTTTACGAAAATGGTGAACCAACTGAAGAACTGCCTTCGCTAATGGAAATCCGTGACTACCTGATGACTCGTGCAGCATTATTACCTTCAGAACACAAGCGTTTTATCAAAGCACACATCTACAAAGTTGGAATTTCGAAAAACTTGTATAATTTACGATGCGAGTTGATGAAAAAAGTGGATAGCAAACTCTGTCAGACCGAAATAAAACCGAATTAATGGAAATCATTCGCCCGACTTTAGTATTGGACAAAAAGAAATGCCTGTCGAACATCGAATTTATGGCCAACAAGGCCCAAAAGCATAAACTCCGCTTCAGGCCACATTTTAAAACCCATGTTTCTGCAGAAATAGGCTCCTGGTTTCGGGAATATGGAGTCACTGCCATTACGGTATCCTCTGTGCAAATGGCTGAATATTTTGCAGAACAGGGATGGGATGATATCACCATTGCCTTTCCTGTCAATCCGCTGGAAATAGACAACATCAATGCGTTAGCGCAAAAGATTAAGCTCAATCTTGTTGTCGAGACCCATGAAATTCTGAAATTCCTCAATAATAAGCTGACATCCGTGGTCGATTTTTATGTGAAAATTGACACCGGGCACGGTCGTACAGGTATTGAAGCCGACCGCGAAGGACAAATCGAAAATCTGCTGGAATATGCTCTGCTGTATAAGGAAAATGTAAAATTCAAGGGATTTCTGTCTCATTCAGGTCATACCTACAAAACCAAAGCCCGTCATACCATATACAATATCCACTTCGATGCGCTGATGAAACTGAACCGTCTGAAAACGAAATTTTCCCCGGTATTCCCCGATTTGGAAATTTCCATCGGTGATACTCCTTCGTGCAGCATTAGCGATGATTTCCGTGGCGTTGACGAAATCCGGCCCGGCAATTTTGTATTCTACGATTTGATGCAACAGCAACTCAGCGCATGTGAATACGACCAAATTGCCATTCGGATGGTTTGCCCTGTCGTATCCAAAAATCAATCACGAAATGAAGTGGTCATCCATGGTGGAGCCGTTCATTTTTCGAAAGATTACATCATGAATATCGATGGTAAAAAACTGTACGGGCGCATCGTCAGGAGAGATGGCAACAAACGCATTCTTTTGAACGAAATGAATTACCTGCACGATTTGTCGCAGGAACATGGAATATTGAAGGTTTCGCCGCAGGAATTCAACAAATTCAAGATTGGTGACCTAGTCGAAATTCTCCCGGTACACGCCTGCCTGACAGCGCACGCGATGGGCTATTACCTGACGGATGAAGGCGAGATTATCGACACCATGCCCCGACACTGAAAAAGAAGAAAAACAGATACCAAGAAAAAAGCTTTCCCCGTTAGAGGAAAGCTTTTTTTAATGCTTGTAAGGAATCAATCCTTTATTTTTCTTCTACATTTTTCAGTGTCTCAACCAGGAAGTCCCAGAATTTGTTCACTGATTCAATATGTACTTTCTCATCAGGAGAGTGAGGAGAACGAATGGTCGGACCAAACGAAATCATATCCCAATTGGGATAAACAGCTCCGAGCAAACCACATTCCAATCCGGCATGAATCGCCTTAATCTCCGGTATCTTACCGAATTTATCATTATAAATCTGCTGCATCTGCTTCAGAATCGGTGAAGCCATGTTCGGCTTCCATCCGGGATATCCACCTGTAAATACAACAGTAGCTCCGGCCAGAGAGAACACACTGTCGATACGATCAGCCAGATAATCTTTGGCTGTATCAACCGAACTACGCAACAGACACTGAATGGCGATGGTTCCATTCTCCGATTTAATCGAAGCAAGGTTTGTTGATGTTTCTACCAATCCGGGCATATCGTCGCTCATGCGGATAACGCCGTTCGGGCATGCATTCACCGAATCAATTAAACCATCCTGAACCGCCTCGTCAATCAACGACTTCGGCATATCAGCTTCTTTGGCTACAAAACTCAGGTTCGGTTCGCGACTGCTCAATTCCGCTTTGTATACCGCCTCGTATTTCGCAACCGCTTTCTTCAGTGCATCAACATTCTCTTCAGGGACAACGATGTTAGCTGTACCTTCACGGGGAATTGCGTTACGCAACCCACCAGCGTTGATTCCGGCCAGACGAACATCCAGTTCAGTTACCGCATATTTCAGAAAACGAACCAGCAATTTGTTGGCATTTCCCAGACCCAGAATAATGTCCATTCCTGAGTGTCCACCTTTCAATCCGGAAATAACCAAATCAAAAGCTTTCACGCCGGAAGGAACAACCACCTGGTCGAATTCGAACTCGATGTTGGCGTCAACACCACCGGCGCAACCAACATACAATTCACCTTCGTCTTCCGAATCCATATTCAAAAGAATATCACCTTTCAGGACATCGTTCTTCAAACCGAAAGCACCCGTCATACCCGTCTCTTCGTCGCAGGTAAACAGTGCTTCAACCGGTCCGTGCTGCATATTTTTATCAGCCAGCACGGTCATGGCAGCTGCCACACCGATACCATTGTCCGCCCCCAGCGTCGTTCCCTTAGCGGTTACCCAGTCGCCATCAACGTATGCATCAATCGGATCATTCTCGAAATCATGCTTTGTATCGTTATTCTTCTGCGGAACCATATCGAGGTGGCCCTGCAAAACAACACCTTTCCGGTTTTCCATTCCCGGGGTAGCCGGTTTGCGAATGATAATGTTACCGGTTTCATCCTTGATGGTTTCCAGTCCCAGCGATTTTCCGAAGTTCTCGATAAACTCCTGAATTCTTGCCTCCTTTTTGGATGGACGTGGAATTTGAGTCAGTTGATAGAAATTTTCCCAAAGTGCTTTGGGCTCCAGATTGGTAATCTCTTTACTCATAATTTTCGATTATAATAATGTTTAAAACAGATTTTCTAATGTCCTGAACAGCGAATGATTAATGGAAGTTTTCTTTTGAATCCTTAAAAATAACAAATCAGAAGGATGTTTGCCCTGTCAAAACTCATGATTTCCCCGAAAGGGAATAACAAAAAGGGCTGACCGGAAAACGGTCAGCCCTTTGAATTTATCAATATTCTTAGGTGTTAGCTCTCGATATTTGGTTTCTCGAGACCATATCCTTTCTTGAAATCTTCGCGCTTCAACAGGAAGGCAAACAACAGGGCCAAAATTCCCAGCAATGTAAACATCAGAATGTCGTACTGGTAATCGTACCGGATATTCAGCTTTTCCTGGGTCACCACTTCGAAAGTAGCTTTCTTGAAAGTCGAGCCCATTTTGTCCAGCACTTTTTCCTGGGTCACTCCCATCTCCGGACTTCCCAACATGTCGAGGTTATTGGAAACAATTGTGTTTTCAACTTTTTCCGGATTGATTTGGCTTTGCGGAGTAGGAACATAAGAAGCCGACTCAACAATCGAATCAACCACACCACTGGTTGTTTTCTCAATGGCAATATTCAGCGCTTTAGCGTCCAGGGTAATGTTCTCCTTCTTCAGCGCCTGCGTGTAACTCATCTCAACAGCTTTCCGGATAATGGTCTTGTTCGGTGCCACATTCGGGTTGGTCGAATTCAGTACAACGCCCAACAAAAGCGGAATCAACATCAGACCAATGTTCTGGATGAAGAAGATAACAGCATAAGCTGTTCCCAATTGCTTTTCAGGAATAATTTTCGGTACTGATGGCCACATGGCTGACGGCACCAGCGAAAAAGCAATACCAAGAATGACTACCATGGCGGCGGCAAAAATCCAGTTATCAAGGGTCGGAATAGACAGGAATCCGTGTACCACAATCAACATGACAGCACCAATGATCATGATGGTCGCACCTTTTCCTTTCTTATCGTAAATACCACCAAAGAAAGGAGTCAGGAAGATGGTTCCGAAAGGCAACAAGCTCGGAATCAATCCGGCCAGAGACGGTGATACGTGGTATTTGTTGATGATGAAGTCGGTTGCGTAGAATAAGAACGGGAAAACCGCACCATAGAAGAGAACACAAAGGATGGCGATGTACCAAAACGCTTTGTTCGAAATAATCATCACGATATCCCTCAAACGGAACGGCTCCTCTTCTTCAACTTCGATGTGTGCTTCCGACTTATCGAGTTTGGTATCCAGTACGATATAGGTGATAAACGCGATGACTCCCAACAACATCAGGATGAAGGCAAACGCTACAGGAGCCCTGTAAGTAAAATGAAGAGCCAATGGCAGCGAAATCGCCAACGCTAAAGCAGTTCCCAAACGGGCAATCGACATCTGCAATCCCATGGCCAAAGCCATCTCTTTACCTTTGAACCATTTCACAATCGCTTTCGAAACGGTAATTCCGGTCGCCTCACTTCCTACACCAAAAATGGCAAATCCAATGGATGAAAGAAGTACTTCCGTTTTGATATCACCAACCAGCGGAAGAGTAACATGAGCGCCGGCGGGGAAAGGTGCCGTAATAGCCCAATAGTTAACACCTGTACCCAGTACCATTAAAACGGTGGCACCTAAACCGGTAATTTTAATTCCCAGACGGTCAAGTATAATACCGCTGAAAATCAACATCAAAAAGTAGACGTTAAACCAGGCATAGGCAGAGGTGTAGACACCAAAATCAGAACTTGTCCACCCTAAAGCACTTTCAAGAATTGGCTTTACAGGCGACAAAGCATAGTTAAAGTAATATGCACCAAACATCGAAAGTGATACGACAACCATCGCCGTCCACCTTGCTTTTGGTGATTCCCTCAACGATTTTCGAATTGCTTCAGTCATAATTATCTATTTACTTACAAATGATTTTTTCCTATTGGCAGCCCAAAATACAATAAAAACCGGAAGATATTCTGCTCAACAAAGGCGATTTACGTCATATTTTGACAAAAAAAATACGATGTTAAAAATCAAAACCCTTTAAAACCGGAGGTTTGGGAGAGCCATGCGTTGCTTCAAAGATGTTGGGAAACATCAGGAAAAGCCGATAGCAACAAAAAAATGCGGACCGTAGTCCGCATTCATCAACTATTGAATTTCTTCTTTATTTTTTTCCTTAATGCGTTGAATCGCGCCGGTAGCCGGATGCAAGCGTATGGAATAATTCCCGTTGAGCAGGCCTTCGGGAATGGGAGCCACTTTGCCGAACTGTGCCAGCGTCAGGTGCGACTCCAGCAAAGTTTGCGTCCCGTCCAACAAACGCACTTCTGCATTTCCGGGAATCCGGTAAAACAAACCGCTGTTGCTTGTTTCAGGAGTTGTGGTTGGCTGCACCGCCGCCATCTGGCCATTGCTTTTCTCCAGGCTGGTATTCGGGTCAAGCTCCAGCATCACTGGTTTCCCGGAAAGATCGGTGGTCGGAACCACGCCTTTCGAAGTAGAGAACCGGAACACAATCTCGCTCTTACCATTCTTCGCTCCGGGAACCACATTGAAAACATAGGTGTGCTTTGCTTTGTAAGACTTTCCGATAAAAAGCCCCACATATTTCTTTTCGAGTTTATCGAGCTGAGCCACCATGGTATTGTATGCCTCACCATCGGGTAAAGCTTTATCGTATCCGAAAACAAGCGATTTGAATTTCCGCTTTCTGATTTTGGTAATATCGTGTGCGGTTTCCAGCGCTTTCTGCTGCAACGTTTTGGCAGTGTACATCTCCGGCGAAATCGTATCCACCTCATTCAAGAACGAATGCATCGAACGATCGGGCCAGGGCTCATCCGGCACCGCCACATCCGGTGTATAAACGGAACTGCTCACATCCTCTTTCCCAGATTTCACATCACTGTTGATGCCAATCAATACTCCGTCTTCTGTCAGGCTTAAAGCCGACGCATAAGGACCGGATGCTCTATGCACTTCATTCGGGTCCGGTTCACCATAGGTCTCCAGGCTCACATTGGTAATTTTCCAGGTTTCCCGATCGGTGGAAGGTGCATTCGGAATTCCGAGGTATTTTTCGGCGTACTGGTAATACGGACCGTGAACAAATTTCACCTGCTCCGCTTCAACAGTTACCCGAATCCCCGTTTCCGGCAAAGAATAAACAACGCTTCCTGTAAAAGGAACCTGATCCTCATCTTTGCGCTTGTCATCTTTGGGCGATGCCATCACCTGTCCGGCAACAAACAGTAAGCCCAGTAAAGTAAGATATATACTTTTCATTTTTCTTTAATTATTCATTCAACCACATAAAAACGGCCAGTCGTAAAACCCCCTTGTCGGGAAGATTTCATACTGCTTTGCCTCATTGTCTTAAGTCTGTTTGTTCCTGCTACCTCATACACCAGCAAATTCTTTTCTCAGTTTCTCTCACTGAAAAAGAGAGATTAACAGAAACAAATATCCCCAAATTTGATAGTTTTTTTTGCTTTCACAAAATCTTTAAGAATCTTTAAGTGTGGCAAATGCCAATCCGAGGTGCTGCGTAATATCGCCTGCCAGCAGCGCCTCGTGCGAACCTTCCTCGACAGCGAAATCAGCGGCCAGTCCATGAAGGAAAACACCCAGAATAGCTGCCTCTTTTGCGGTATATCCCTGTGCCAGCAAGCCAAGGAGAATACCTGTCAGCACGTCACCACTTCCGGCCGTAGCCATCCCCGGGTTTCCGGTACTGTTAAACCAACAGGTCCCATCGGGGCAGGCAATAGCTGTGTAAGCACCTTTCAATACCAGCACAACGCCATTTTCCCGCGCATATTCTTTGGCCAGTTGCAATCGTTCATACCCGCATTCTACCGGGTGTGTCAACCGGGCAAACTCTCCCGGATGTGGTGTCAGGATGGTTTCAGGCGGTAGGTTCTTCAACCACTCCGGATTTCTCGCCAGCAGGTTCAAACCATCTGCGTCGATAACCATCGGCTTTTTCAGTCCTTCTTCCAACATGTGCTGCACACCACGCCCGGTGTTACATTTAGTATCCAAGCCGGGCCCGATACCAATCGCATCAAAAGAGGCTAAATCCGGATTTTGGGTAAACATCAAATCCGACTGGTCGATACTCGCCATGGCCTCCGGAATGCTGTTTTGCAGGATGCTATATCCGAGACGGGGAACATGCGTCGTGAGTAAACCGACTCCCGAACGAAGACATCCCCGCGATGCCAGAACAGCAGCTCCCATTTTTCCATAACTGCCGGCAATCAGCAACGCATGTCCGAAGTTTCCCTTGTGGGCGAAGGTTCTCCGGTCTTTCAACAGACTTTTGGCTACCTGATGGTCGGTATAGAAGAAAGGGGTCTCCGTTTGTTCGATTCCGTCGGGATGCAATCCAATATCCAGAACTACCCAATGACCGGTGAATGGATCGTTTTCCGGAAGGAGAAAACTGATTTTCGGAAACTGAAACGTAAGCGTCACATCGGCGCGTATAATGGAATCGCGATCGTTTTCACGATTGTCTTCGCCCATCAGGCCGGAAGGAATATCAATGGCGATGACCTGTGCACTGGAGGCGTTGATGTGTTTCACGATTTTCGCCGGCAAACCTTTCAACGGACGTGACAAGCCTGAACCAAACAAGCCGTCAACCACCCAGTCGGTCGGTTTGATTTCCGGCATCGAAGCATCAGCGTCCAGATACACAATTTGCGTGCGGTTTTGCTGTTGCAAACGCTCCAGGTTGGTGTTGGCCGATTCGGACATTCCTTTTCCCAAGTCCATCACATACACATCGATGCCGGAAAGTGCCCATGCGAGCATCCGGGCAGCGGCTAACGCATCGCCACCATTATTACCCGGCCCCACAAAAAACACCATGTGCTGCTCGGGCTCGGCGTGATGCAGAATCCAATCGACCAGGGTGGATGCAGCCCGTTCCATCAAATCGATGTCAGAAATGGGTTCATGCTCAATGGTATATTTATCGATACCAGCAATCTGGCTGGTGGCAAAAAGTTTCATAGTAATTGATTTTTTCTTTGGAAGTCTTTTCACGATCACCGGTTACGGTAATCCATGCTGAACGAATTTACAAAATCACAACCGCTTTTCCATATTCAGACCTTCGGATGCTGTTCATTTTCTTTCATACAACATGTTGATGTATGACCTGGCTCTCCTTTATGGAAGAAAAAGTTAATTATATTTGTCCGATTGCGAATTTTCGAACTAATCTATCAAAATCATACATTTATGCTTAAAGGACATCCTAAAGGACTATATGTCGCGTTTTTTGCCAATATGGGTGAGCGCTTCGGGTACTATACCATGCTCGCTATTTTCACCCTCTATCTCCAGGCAAAATTTGGCTTCTCAACAGCTACAGCGGGTGACTATTACGGTGGTTTCCTGTTCGGAATTTATTTCCTTCCCCTCATTGGTGGTATTATGGCCGACAAAGTGTGGGGTTACGGAAAAACCATTACTATCGGAACCATTGTCATGTTCCTCGGCTATCTCATGCTGGCCATACCGGGACAAGGACTACTGTTAATGGTAGCAGCGCTTGCCGTCATATCGCTGGGAACCGGTTTCTTTAAAGGAAACCTGCAGGCCCTGGTGGGTAACATGTACGATGACCCGAGGTACAGCGCCAACCGCGATAATGCTTTCAACATTTTCTACATGGGAATCAATATCGGTGCGTTTTTCGCTCCTTCGGCAGCGACCGGTATCAGTAACATGATTCTGAAGAAGGCCGGATTGTTTTACAACGCCCAGATTCCGAACATGGCCCATCTGTATCTCGATGGAAAATTGAAAGATACAACCGAGTTGATGAAACTGGCTCACGAGCAAATGGGTGATAAATTCACTGATTTAACCCATTTCAGCCACCTCTACCTCGACACGCTATCTCAGTCATACAACGCTGGTTTTGCTTTGGCAGCCATTAGTATGGTTGTTTCACTCCTGATTTTTATCGGATTCCGCAAGTATTACAAAGCTGCTGACGTGACCGAGAAACAAAAATCAATGGATGTGAACCTGAAAGACAAGATGGTGCACATGACACCGGAAGCAACCCGCAAACGTCTGGTGGCCCTGTTGCTGGTATTCTTCGTCGTGATGTTTTTCTGGATGGCTTTCCACCAGAATGGATTTACCATGACCGTGTTCGCGCGCGATTATACTGTTAGCAAGGTAAGCCGGTTCACATTTATGTTCTTCGACTTAAGTGCATTCCTGCCGCTGCTGTTTGCTATCATCGGATTGATTATGACGTTTAGCCGGAAACTGGCATCCAAATTCCGGGCGATCGGTTTCGGAGTCTTCGTTGTAGGCTCAATTATTACCGGAATGGTTTACAACAGTTACGATGATACCATGATGATCTCTCCGCAGTTGTTCCAGCACTTTAACCCGATTTTCATCGTGTTCCTGACACCGCTGATTGTTGGTTTCTTCACCATGCTGCGCAAGATTGGCAAAGAACCTTCATCACCGAAGAAGATTGGTATCGGAATGATCCTGACGGCACTTGGTTTTACGCTGCTCATCCTGGCATCAGACAACCTGATGTCGCCTGGAGCATTGCACGGAAACGTTTCTGATTCACTGGTATCGCCGTACTGGTTAATCAGCACCTACTTCACGCTCACCATTGCCGAGTTGTTCCTGAGTCCTATCGGTATTTCGTTTGTATCGAAGGTGGCACCGCCCAAGTACAAAGGTTTGGCCCAGGGAGGCTGGCTGGGAGCAACCGCCATTGGTAACCTGATGGCCGGATTGATTGGAAAATTCTGGGATACGCTGGAACTCTGGCAATTCTTCCTCATCCTGGTGGTGATGTGTTTGGTTTCAGCAGCCTTTATTTTCATGATTCTGAAAAGGCTGGAAAGAGCATCCGAAGCTTAATCTACATTATTATATTTTTACTGAAAGAGAGGCTGCCTGAATTAGGTGGCCTCTTTTTTTATTCCAAAACCCAAATGGCAGCATTAAAAACTCTTTTTTGACATCAAGAGCCCCCGCGATGAGTTTATCGAAGTTGAACACCAGGTAAGTAAGCATGTATACAAAAGCAACACCGGTTAGGATTACCGACACTAATGAAAAAACCTGACAGGTTTCGGAAACCTGTCAGGTTGGAAACAACATCGGTAAGTCTTTTCAATTTTGCATCAAACCACAACGGAGGTAACATGAACAACAAAACAATCATTGTTGTAAGTCTTTTCAATTTTGCATCAAACCACAACCTTTGGGCATAGTCGTTTAAATTACCAGTAGTTGTAAGTCTTTTCAATTTTGCATCAAACCACAACGGGTATTGGTTCGGTTGCGCAATTAATTTGTTGTAAGTCTTTTCAATTTTGCATCAAACCACAACTGATTCTATTGCCGTCTCAGAAACAGACTCGTTGTAAGTCTTTTCAATTTTGCATCAAACCACAACGTAGGAAGCATTGCCGATGCGAAACATTTGGTTGTAAGTCTTTTCAATTTTGCATCAAACCACAACGGGGTATATTACACCACCAGATCGGCATAAGTTGTAAGTCTTTTCAATTTTGCATCAAACCACAACCAGCTACCGGCCATCCCTCCACTGAAGGATGTTGTAAGTCTTTTCAATTTTGCATCAAACCACAACTCGAATACTAGTGGTACAGTAGGTGGGCCGGTTGTAAGTCTTTTCAATTTTGCATCAAACCACAACCCTAATGCCTTTGTGATTGAAGATGCGCACGTTGTAAGTCTTTTCAATTTTGCATCAAACCACAACCTCCAGCATCTTGAAAAACGGATAGTCCTTGTTGTAAGTCTTTTCAATTTTGCATCAAACCACAACGCCCATTACACTTTCAGTTTTCTGATGATGGTTGTAAGTCTTTTCAATTTTGCATCAAACCACAACCACTTCCGGCGGGGGTGTCCTATTTTTGTTGTTGTAAGTCTTTTCAATTTTGCATCAAACCACAACGCCGGGAACGTACAGGAACAAGCCCACAACGTTGTAAGTCTTTTCAATTTTGCATCAAACCACAACGGACACCCCATCTTTCTTTAACTCCAAATAGTTGTAAGTCTTTTCAATTTTGCATCAAACCACAACAAGTCACCCGACTTTACAGAGACATGGATCGTTGTAAGTCTTTTCAATTTTGCATCAAACCACAACTACTCTGTGATTAAGCTCAGATTTAGATCCGTTGTAAGTCTTTTCAATTTTGCATCAAACCACAACATTCCACTGGTGGAGCTACTATTAATAATAGTTGTAAGTCTTTTCAATTTTGCATCAAACCACAACCCAATGTAGGCTGAAGCCATATTCCAATCAGTTGTAAGTCTTTTCAATTTTGCATCAAACCACAACACGACCTTTGATTTTCCTTTCCATCACCAGTTGTAAGTCTTTTCAATTTTGCATCAAACCACAACGTGTTGGTCGCGGGTACCAGATGAGCGGTAGTTGTAAGTCTTTTCAATTTTGCATCAAACCACAACAGACTAATAAAACTGAGAGCATATACGTACGTTGTAAGTCTTTTCAATTTTGCATCAAACCACAACGTATTGGAAACCCCTTTAATTAGGTTGTTTGTTGTAAGTCTTTTCAATTTTGCATCAAACCACAACAGTTTGAGCTCGTTACGCAGATACCACGCAGTTGTAAGTCTTTTCAATTTTGCATCAAACCACAACATCCGGAAGCTTGAGCTTTTTTCTCGCTGCGTTGTAAGTCTTTTCAATTTTGCATCAAACCACAACCACTTCCAGGCGTGGGGGTGTCCTATTTAGTTGTAAGTCTTTTCAATTTTGCATCAAACCACAACCTGAGCGATTCTTTCTGTAAATGCATCCAGTTGTAAGTCTTTTCAATTTTGCATCAAACCACAACTAATCCAGCAGCGATATCTTCAATACAAATGTTGTAAGTCTTTTCAATTTTGCATCAAACCACAACAAACTACATTTTAATACTTTTTACCTACGAGTTGTAAGTCTTTTCAATTTTGCATCAAACCACAACTCGTTCTTGTTTTTCAATCATTTCTGCACTGTTGTAAGTCTTTTCAATTTTGCATCAAACCACAACGCAATCTTAGACCCATCACTTAAATCACTGTTGTAAGTCTTTTCAATTTTGCATCAAACCACAACCTACATCCTTAGCTATATCGGCAGGGGAACGTTGTAAGTCTTTTCAATTTTGCATCAAACCACAACCCAAATCGAACGACTTACATCTACTTACAGTTGTAAGTCTTTTCAATTTTGCATCAAACCACAACCGTATTCGTACATCTTGATAAGTCTAAGTGTTGTAAGTCTTTTCAATTTTGCATCAAACCACAACCGGTAGAGCTCAAGTCTTAACTACTCCCATGTTGTAAGTCTTTTCAATTTTGCATCAAACCACAACGGACATCCTGCGGGTGTCCGTTTATTGTTTGTTGTAAGTCTTTTCAATTTTGCATCAAACCACAACGGCAATAAACTGTTCTTCGGTGCCGGCCCCGTTGTAAGTCTTTTCAATTTTGCATCAAACCACAACAGTTCCCTGTGAGTCGACACGCGTTGAAATGTTGTAAGTCTTTTCAATTTTGCATCAAACCACAACAATACTGAAACCAATGATTGATGCAAAAGAGTTGTAAGTCTTTTCAATTTTGCATCAAACCACAACCGTGAGGTCTTTTACTGTCAGTCCTCACTGGTTGTAAGTCTTTTCAATTTTGCATCAAACCACAACCTTAAAAGGGTAATAGTCTGCACTCAGTAGGTTGTAAGTCTTTTCAATTTTGCATCAAACCACAACAATAGGAACATAGCCATTGAAAAGAGTGCGGTTGTAAGTCTTTTCAATTTTGCATCAAACCACAACCTTGATTCATCTCTCAGCCGTGTGTGCTTGGTTGTAAGTCTTTTCAATTTTGCATCAAACCACAACCATTGCCCCTAACGATGATTGAAGTGTAGAGTTGTAAGTCTTTTCAATTTTGCATCAAACCACAACCTTATTGATTTCATCGCGATAGGAAAGCCAGTTGTAAGTCTTTTCAATTTTGCATCAAACCACAACAGCAGAGGCTGGCTGCTTTGGTCGAGTGTGTTGTAAGTCTTTTCAATTTTGCATCAAACCACAACCTCCCCGCTGCAGGTGTACTGGAAGTAGTCGTTGTAAGTCTTTTCAATTTTGCATCAAACCACAACCAGGAGCAGAGATATATGATTTAGTGATTGGTTGTAAGTCTTTTCAATTTTGCATCAAACCACAACACGGAACTTGGGGTAGACAAACAAATCCGGTTGTAAGTCTTTTCAATTTTGCATCAAACCACAACGTAATCTTTGAGCTCAATCAAACAAATCAAGTTGTAAGTCTTTTCAATTTTGCATCAAACCACAACGTTCTCCAATCTGGCATCCGAAACGAACTGGTTGTAAGTCTTTTCAATTTTGCATCAAACCACAACAATGCCGCTCTTTTGATATTTATAAGGTTGGTTGTAAGTCTTTTCAATTTTGCATCAAACCACAACCTTCAACATATCCGCTTTGGTAGCCGCCTTGTTGTAAGTCTTTTCAATTTTGCATCAAACCACAACATACCTGCACTTACAAATTGAGCAGTAAAAGTTGTAAGTCTTTTCAATTTTGCATCAAACCACAACGGGTATCACGGTCGAACCATGCCGCCTTTTGTTGTAAGTCTTTTCAATTTTGCATCAAACCACAACGACAACCTTATGCCCTTGTTCATTCACCATGTTGTAAGTCTTTTCAATTTTGCATCAAACCACAACCGGTTATAATGCCATAGCTTCAAAAGGATTGTTGTAAGTCTTTTCAATTTTGCATCAAACCACAACGCAACCACATCACCACTGTTATACTTTGGGGTTGTAAGTCTTTTCAATTTTGCATCAAACCACAACTGAACGCTGAACACGAAGTATTCGCGTGTCGTTGTAAGTCTTTTCAATTTTGCATCAAACCACAACCTAAACGGAAGAAGGGTGTAATGTCTGATGTTGTAAGTCTTTTCAATTTTGCATCAAACCACAACAGTAGTAACACGCTTGGCGCCGGAAATCATGTTGTAAGTCTTTTCAATTTTGCATCAAACCACAACGTTTGATAACAGCTATGAGACGCAAGAGTAGTTGTAAGTCTTTTCAATTTTGCATCAAACCACAACGTATTCTGCCAGTCAATCTTTACTGGCTTAGTTGTAAGTCTTTTCAATTTTGCATCAAACCACAACAGTTACGACCAATCCCACAAATAGTCAAGTGTTGTAAGTCTTTTCAATTTTGCATCAAACCACAACGCCTTCGTATCCAACAATATCCTTCCAGATGTTGTAAGTCTTTTCAATTTTGCATCAAACCACAACACCGTACCATCTACCGTATCATCCCCCTTAGTTGTAAGTCTTTTCAATTTTGCATCAAACCACAACTATACCCTGTTTCTGGTACTCGTATGGCTGGTTGTAAGTCTTTTCAATTTTGCATCAAACCACAACCTTGGGCTCTTCTACCCCTATTTCACAAGGGCTTTAGCGATTTATTCAAACCATTAAATCGTTGTTTGGCTCCAAAGAAGTGGTTCGACACCCCATTTTTTCGATTCTAAATATAATGATGCTTTTGAAGAATCAGTATGTCAAAGAGCGATTTTCTCTGGTTCCAACTTTTCCAAAGTTTGAAACTTTGGAAAAGTCTCCGTTCAAATTTAAAACATTTCCAGTTGTTTCGGACCTTCCGGCATGGGCGAACTACGCTTGCCCCAGTAATTGTTGATGTTGCCATACTGCTTATCCGTCACCGTCAATATACTGACCTGTCCCTTCTCCGGAACGTAACTCTTTACCCGCTTAATGTGTACTTCCGCACTCTCCTTGCTGGCACAATGCCGGTTATATACCGAATATTGCATCATCGAAAACCCATCGTTCAATAAATCTTTGCGGAAACGGGTAGCCTGCCGTCGCTCCTTCTTTGTGGTAACGGGCAGGTCGAAAAAGACAAATAGCCACATAATGTGATAGGCGTTTAGGCGGGTTTGTTCCATGGTTTCTTGTGTGCTTGCGTTTCTTTTGTCTTTTCCAAAGTTTTGAACTTTGGAAAAGTAGAAGGCGTTGGAAAAGTTAACTCACGCAAATACCGGATAACTGATTTTCCGGCTCTCACCGTTAAAACAGCGGGACAGCGACGCAGTGGTTTGTGACAAGGCCACCATCAATGGCCGTTTATTGCCGTTAATCGCCACATCGATGCTCATCAGATTCAGCATGGATGCTTTCATTTCCTTATTCAGTTGCAGTTCATCCGGATATTCCTGATGAACATGCAAAGCCAGCCGGTCGACATAAGGCCGGTAGGGCTCCATCACGTCATCAGCCAAAGCAAAAGCATTGTACCGGTTGTGGTGGTGAATACCCAGGGTAGGCAACAATCCCGAGCCGGACAGTGCCCGGGCCACAGCAGAACGCAACAAAATGTATCCGTAATTCAACAAGTGGTTGGGGGCCGGACCAAACCGGTCGCGATAGAAAGTATTACCCAACAAGCGGTTCCAGTAGATGCGGGCAGCCAGTCCTTCCCGGTTCTCCACATCTCCGCTTTTCACACTCTTCGCATAACTCCGCAACTCAAAAGCTTTGTGCCCCGATTTCTCCAACATCGTTGCCTGGTTAGAGATTTTCGCTTCAATCGTCTGTTTCCACAAATTCTTCCGCAATGGCTCCGACGCGCTAATCTGCGCCCGGAATAACTCATTCTGCACACTATGGCTGTCCAGGTTCAGCAACATGGATGAGGGCATGTGTTTGCTGTCGCAGAAGACAACCGCCACATTGTGCTCGTTCAAAAACTCAATGAGTTTCATGCTGAAACTGATTTGCGGATGATCGAGCACCACAAAGCCAATATCTTCCACCGGTACAGTCTTCGTACTCAGTTCGTCTTTCGATTGGACGACCAACTGTTTATTCTTCAGACTTAGGTAATAAGGATTGGAGAAAAATAACGTTCGTTTTAGCATAGGTTGTTGTTTTTGGCGTAACGCTTAACTTTTCCAAAGTTTTGAACTTTGGAAAAATTTCAGATTTCTACATCAAAAGGATGGCGATGACAGGCCCTAAAATTATCCGGCCCATCAAACCACTTCAATAACTCTTCCCGGGCGATCAGCGTCGACCTGTTGGAAATGACTGCATTGAATGATGAATATTTCCACGCCGACGGATGCTCCGCGAAACCGTGTACAACCGGGTTAAAATGAATATAGTTCACCAGTTTCATAAAGTATTCTTCCGTGGTTAACTCCTTCCGCCGGAAATTCTTATAGAAAAGACTTCCCTTTCGGTTTTGTGAACGATTGAATGCCTGGGTATAACTACTGAACAGGTTGGCAAACTGCTTACTGACCAACTTTTCCAAAGTTTCGAACTTTGGAAAAGATTTCAACTCTTTCAGCTGCGCTCCTTCCTTAATTCTCACCATAAGATGAAAATGGTTGGGCATTAAACAATACGCGAACGTATCTGCTACCGGAGAAATAAAATGGGCATAACGCTGTAGAAAAAAACGGTAATGCCGATTCTCCGTAAAGAGTTCATCCCTACCGTTGGCATGATTGTATATGTGATAATATTTGTCTGGTTCCAGCGGAATCATTGGTTAGCTTTTCTTTTGTATTGCACCTTTTCCAAAGTTTGAAACTTTGGAAAAGATTTAACTCGTCTATATCCGTTCAACATTTCCGAGAATATCGATTTTCACCTTAATCGGATTCCATCTTTCCCAAGCTACGAAACTCTGGATGTCTATTTCCTCATTCTTGTTATCTAACGTCGAAGCCAGGTGATGCCTGAACGTATAATAAGAGCTTGAAACCTTTTGTACGCGATATAAGTGCTTATTCAAAAGTCCAACATTCCTTTTACTAATTTCTAGTTCCTCATCGTCCAGCCCCAGTAGAAACATATCGTTAATCTCCAGGGTCGCTATCATACGCTTGCCATTCTCCGGCAACTGGTAAACAGAATCGTTCTGTTTTCTACGCTCCACAACTTCAATAAATGATACAACCTGTTCTTTCAAATTTCCGTCAAAATCTTCATAAATCAGCACATGATGATTATTACGGGGATTAACATGCTGGTTAATGTTCGATTTCAACTGAATGGCATTTCCAATATTCTCTTTCATGGGTAGTAGGGATTCGAGAAAAATAAGGTTCGTTTTAACATGGGTTGTTCTCTTTAGGTTATTTTCTTTTTATATTTCCCAACGGGTCGAGTTTAAAATCAACGTCTTCGATGAGAGCATTAAAATTGGTATGCAGAAACTTTCGGTAATTAATCGTTGATTTATCTAATTCAAAGATGCCATCTTTGACCTTCAAGGAAGACACCTTTTCCGCACACTGGTTGTGCAGACAGAAAACAACTGCATAATTTCCGCTTTCGCCAAATCCTTTAATTTCATATAACCTTTGTATTAATTGATTTTGGGAATCCCAGTTCAAATCATTTCCAGTTTCACCAGGTTGTAAGAGTAACACATATTGATTCGCATGAAAAACTCGTTGCAACTCCATGTATATTTTCTTTCCTCGAACTATGAAATATTCATTCTCAGAAACTTTAACCGGATATTCACTCTGAGAAAGTAACCTTCCAGCATCAAGGTTATTCAAAAATTTGTACCTAATATTTTTACCATCCGAATAAATCCCAAGCTGATAATTCCCATCATTATCTACATAAGTCATTTGCTTATAATCGTTGCCAAATTGTTTGACCCGGAACTCATGTTTAGCAGATAAATGGGAGTTTTCCTTCAATGGAATGCCGGTTAAGAATCCTTTTGCTTTGACTTGTCTACAGCGAATAGATTTGATTCTCATTTCCTTTAATTTTTCTGTGGCCGGCAAAATGATTTCACCTTTACTTCGAACACTTTTTAGGCCTCCATTTTGTTCTATCCGATTCTTAATACCCTCATCAACAATATTCTTCAAATTAGCAGGAGTGAGTTTATCTACGGGCATTCGTTTGACATACCAATCTTCGAACAATTCTTTCCCCTCTGTATCCTGCGGAACTCCGCTTTTATCATTTTGAAGAGGTCGCTTAATTCTGGCATATAGCGATTCCTTGTTTAAGGAGTCCCTGACTCCCGAAGTAGAACTGCCTGCTCTATCATTATGCCAGGTATATCTTGCTTCTTTTTCATAGACAATTTCGCCAACTTTATTACGGACATAATCGTAACCTTTCAATAAAATAGTGTCTTCTCTTTCAGAACAATCATCAAAGGACCTTAACACCTCGGTGATTACGCCATTTTTGTTTCCATCTTTATATCTGTGTAATACAAAATCAGGATTATCGTTATTTATCAGCCCTTTAACCGGAATCTTATTTCCATATTTGTCCTGTTTGTATTTCCACTCCAACACTTTAATCTGACCATTCGAAGATTTTTGGATCTTTTCTGCTCGATGAACAATTTTCCCTCGAATCCTGATCTTCTTTTTAGTTTGTCTTTTAAACTTATCCTTGTAATGATGAGATACGACAACTTGTTCCTTTAATTGCTCCAATTGACTAGTAAAATCTTTCCAAGGCGAAAGTTCCCCTTTAATTATTTCGAGCTCATCATTTATCCTTTGCATTGGTTTATTTAAATCCTTTGCATATAGCACGGCCTTCCTTAATTCTTCATTTAAGTAATAATATCTTTCAAGTATCCTTATCGCATTTGGCTTTCTTCTTGCAAATTCAACTGAACAAGCACAGAAGATTGCATCAATAGTGTGATGAACATGGTTACTCCTATCCTTTCTGTAACCCAATATATCTCTGTACTCATCAATAAAACCAGCATTTATTGAAAAAACATTGTTAAAAGAACTTCGTAAATATAAGCGTGCATACTTGTTGATTATACCAATATCGACTAGCTGTCTGTTTTTAAATCCGTCTGTTACCTCTTTTGCTTTAAAGTTGTTGACTTTCTTTCTCCAATATTTTAGGTGCTCATACAAATAGTGCCGCTGCTGAATGTTGTCATTTCTCCTTTCCTTATCCTGAATATTTTTGCCTTTCCGTTTTAGTGCCTCAATACGGTCTTCAAGTTCTTCAATCTTAGTTTCCCAACGTGCAATAAACCCATTAATATTGGCCTTATATTTTGGGTCAAGTTCATTAGGAATTTGATTCTTTTTAATACTTCTATTGAAATAAGCCTCAGAGATTGTCTTATTTGCCATAGAATTGTCAAAGGACTTGCTTAACGGAATGGTATGCTCAAAGTCAATTTTATTGTCATCGAACAAATCAGAGATACTTATTTGATTTCCGGTATAAATGCATATTCCGTTTTGCTCCTTCCACAAACGATATTTCTCAATTGCATCCTTTGGTAATTTTATACGATCCGCTTTTTTTGTATACTGATAAGAATCGCTTTCAAGCGTATTGTAAAAAGTTTCAGACTCTTCAATCAATTCATGCTGCTCAACCCAAAATTTTAGTTTTCTTTTATCATCTTCAGTAGGAATCCGATTTTCCCCTTTTTCTCTAAAGAATTCACTTAATATGGTTGCATAAAACTCGTTTTCAGTTTCGCGTTCTCTTTGATAGCGTTCAATGGCTTTACGTTTGTTATAGTCATTGACTTCACGACCAGTCTCAATTACTATTTGCGTATCATCATCTACTAAATCCTGTTTTATTAGTTCATTTACAACCCGTCTTAATTCATACATTGCTCGCATGAAGAGGGGATTTTTAATTGAACTAGTCATAGGACTTCTCAATAATCTACGCCCATTTTCGTCTGGCTCAGAACTCGGATAGAATTCAATTGCTGAAGGATGATACAATCTAGAGGCTAATTCTCTATCAATACTGAATTTATTAACGAGAACATCTTCAACCTGCTTCTTAATACTCAATGTTTTTTTAAAAGCACCGCCTACACTTCCAACTCGTAATTGTTCTTCAAATTCAATTTCAACATTTTCAATTATCTTTTGTTGTTCATCAACCGAGTAACTCGACCATGTATTCTCTCCATAAAAGTTGATAACATTCTGAAGAACTAGCTTCTTGTCATGTTCATCCAACAAGTAATTGGGGTGTGCATTTTTGAAATCCTCCCTAAAAACAGATATACATGCATTTACAATATTTGCAATCTTTCTGTCAAATGAATAATACTTAAATATTTTTTCAACTTCGTCGATTATTTCTTCCAACTGCTCCGTCTTTCCACATTTTTCTAAAATGTCTGGTATTTTTGCAAGAATAATTGCCTTGTCTGCTGGATAACCTTGCTTTAAAAAATTTAATATTCGTTCAATAGCCCTATAGCTCAGGTTAGAGTATCCTTGTTTAATCGGAGCATTGATCAATTTTTCTGCAGCTTTAGGATCCAACCTTAATTTGTTTTGAGCAATCGCCAATAGAGGCTCATCTTTTTTGTCTTGCATAAAATGGTCAAAAAGCATATGCCAGACATCCTTGATTTCAATATATTTTTCCTTGCCATTTTTATCTGTTCCGTTATTAAAACGAACAGTCCTCCAACTATCTCCAAAAACATTCTTTAAGTGCGCACTTACAGGGCATCCACTAACTGTTGTAGTATCTTTGTAATTGAAGTCATACAATCCGGCTTTATCTAATCTTGAATGTATATCCTCAAACTTAAAAGAGGATTTCTGTCTATAAAAAAGAGGTTTAATTAATTCTACTGCATTATCAATGTAATTTTGTTCATACAAAGATTCAAACTCTTTTTCATCTTCCCCTTTCTTCTTGATTTTTATGTTGCTTATAAAGGAATACATGCGGTAATCTTCGAACTCGATTGAACTTAACGGACAGCGAAGTTTATTTTTCTCGAATACACATTTGCCAACATTACCCTTTTGAGATTTCAAGGGCCGTGCTTCAAAAATGGCCTTTCGAACCTCCTCTGTAAATTCTTGTGATAAAGATTGCTTTTGACAAATAAGCAGGAAATCATTTTGCAAGGTTATTCTTGAAATTTCATTCTGCTCTGAAGTATTTCTTATTCTTTCTGCATTCTTATGCTTTTCAAATAAAACATTGCTACATGTTTTATCACCATATTTTTTCAAATACTTTTGATGGTACTCAACATCTTTTGGTAAATCCTTTTTGTTTTCATTTAGTGATGAAATATCCTTTTTATTACTCTTAAAACCACGCCTTTGAGTAAAATGATAGAAAATTCGTCCCAATTCTCGTTTTGATAATACTTTGCCATCAATTGCATCGACACGCAACTCATAGGGATTTAATTTAAACCACTCTTGAATTTCCTTACGTACTGGATACTTGCGCTCTTTTTGCCACAACATCAATTCTTCGTCTGAAAATGGATGATACTCATTTCCAAGAAGTCTTAAAAGTTCTATTTTCCTGCCTTTTCTTCGATAGATCAATTTCCTGGCGCCCCGAATACGTGTCCGTTCTGAGGCTCTGGAAACATCTTGGTGTTCGTCTCCATATCCCCTCTGAAATATATGAACACCTTTATGAAGAAGTTTAAACGTTCCGTCAACTAGTTCTACTACTGCCCAGCCAATGCTGTTGGTTCCGAGGTCGAGTCCTAATATTTTAGCCATGGTTGTTTGTTTTTGGGTTGATAACTTTTCCAACGTTTTGAACTTTGGGAAAGCTTTATTTCTATAATTTATTGTTTCGTATGTTGTAATTATTTATCTTCGATGACATAAAACAAGAATTCAATTTGCATCTTATCACAATAAGGCTATATGCCGAAGGAACTTATTCCTATACTCCCGCTTCGGTGGGAGTTTTTATTTTTACCCGATTCGGTGAAGTAATTCCATAGAGGTTCTCTCTCCTGGATGATTGAAATCACTTCTTTTCCATAATTTCTTCCCTTCCTTAAATAAGCGCATTTCGATTTTATGTAAACGGTTCAGTTAGTCTCATCACTGAAGATATTCGTTCAGTAATAGAATGGTTACAAAACAGGTAGGTAAAAAATCAAAGCGTTAGGATTTTCTAATTTATCAATAAAATGTGGTTTGGCAAGAGCCAGCGAATAAATCTTTCTAATGCTCTTTTTAATGGTTAACAATACATTTTTAGAAAAACAAAAGCCTCTTTTTAAAAAGCACGCGTGCTTTAAGGTGAAACCACACGTGGTTTGAGTGAAAACCTAACGTGATCCTGAACAAAACCACACGTGGTTTTAAGGAAGATCACACGTGGTTTCAACCAAAACCACGGCAGCTTTCTGTAACTATTATTCTACTTTATTAAAACCTGCCTCTTTCAACGCATTGATAATGCGCTTACCGGGCCGGTAGTTAACACTTACTCTGCGAATGGTATTCCCATTCACTTTATCAGCTTCCAGCTCGCCACTACTGCTGATACTCGGGTAAAGACTGCCCAGCTTTTCCAGCCTGACAATCCGGCTTTGCGCCAACTTGCTCTGAATGGTATTTTCCAGGGCAATGATCACACCACGGATATCAGCCTCTGATAGCGCACTGAACTTTTCGATTTCGGCAACGAGTTCATCCATGGTAACTTCCTTGCCATTTACAATTTGTGCATAGAACTTTTTCTCGCCACCTCCGACTACGCCGGGTTGGCCTTTTTCAACAACTTTATAATCAATAGACATATTTCTATTTTTTTAAGGGTTAATGAATAATTTGATTTCAAAGAGGCTTTTGTTTATTGTTAGTTCGTTTGATTCTCAAATTTCCTACCCTGTCAGCGTCAAACATCTTTTTTCCCGACGCTGTCAGGTGCTCCGCACGCTGACAGGTCTGTGTTCTGTTCTTTAACCACCGTCAGGGTTTTCAACCACTGACGGGGTGGGGTTCCAATCCCTGTCGGTGGTCGTGGACCCCGACAGTGGTCAGCGCTTCTATCCACTTATCTTCAACCACTGTTCAATTCGTCCCCGATCGATGCTGCGCCGGTGCATGGCGATGAAGTTGGCGCGGTCGTCAAACCAGTCCACCACTTCTTTGCGGTGTAGTTTAGTCGGCTTTACCGACACACACGCGGCGTAAGAGCTCCAAGGATAACCCAATGGGTGGTCGCTGAAACCATGGTGGATTGGATTATTATGAATGTAAATCACCACCTGCCGCAGGTAGTGTTCGTCAGTTATCAACTTCCGTTTGAAAGGACGTTCGAACAGCGCTCCGTGGCGGGCGTGACGTTTGTTGAAGGCCTTGGTATATGCATTAAATAAATTGGAAAAATATTGAAAGGGTGGTTTTAAACCTGACAGGTTTTGAAAACCTGTCAGGTTAGGTGCTCCGATGCTGTTTGAAACCCTGTCAGGGTTGGTAAAATCAAACTCCTTTTCCTCCTTTATCCTTACCAACAAATGAAAATGGTTAGGCATTAGCACCCACGCATACGTATCAGCAATGGGATGAATGTATTTATCGTACAACCGCAAAAAATGGAGATAATTATCTTCTTCCGTAAACAGATTTTCTCCGTTGATGCCGCGGTTGTAGATGTGATAAAAACGGTCGGAGATGATGGGTTCGATTTTTTGCATTGGTCTTTTGTTTAAACCTGACAGGGTTTCGAAACCTGTCAGGTTAGATGTTTTTCACCCCAAATACTTACCGCTCACCCATCCTTCGACGTGGATGCGGGACCAGCCGTCGCGCTGTTCGATGGTTTCGACACCGGTATTTTCGAACAACACACCCATCCGGTTACCGCCCGGTGAGGTGCGGAAGTTCAGCTGGTCGGCCACCACCAGTTGGTCCGATTCCGCCGGTTCGGGTTTGCCGTTGATGTTGTCACGGTAGGCAATCCAAACCGCCTCGCCCAATTCGAGCACATTGGCAATCATCGGGTAGATGCGCTGATAGGCTTTCCGGCTTTCGCCGATGAAACCGTCCCGTTCGATGTTTACCTGTGACGTATCGCCCACCAGCAGGCAACCGTCGGTGTCGTCATCGGTATTCCCGGTATGAATAAGAATACCTTCGAAGCCAGGCACACCCACGATGTGCAACATTCCCTTGTGGAAATCGGCACCATACCGTTCCAGGTACTTTGTATGCAGACGGCTCTGTTCGTATAATTCCACGCGGTAGCGCCCGGCGGGAATGCCCGTCTGACCGTATTGTTTCTTGTCACGCGGCCGGTCTTCGAGAGTATAACAGGCAAAGGTGCCGTTGATGAGCAGCATCCCCAGCGCCGATTCGCCGGAGGTGCTGTACCGTATCACTTGCAGTTCCATGGGCTATCCTTTTGCGTTGGTAAACGATTCAGTGGTCGTCGGAACAGCAGATGACTGGGTCCGGAAGCGCTGTTCCATCAGGTTGGTTTTGTCTGCACTGCCTTTGCTGGAACCGAAAAAGTACGAGAGTACCATAGTGAAGCCGGCCACCAGGGCACCAAACAGCTGGTTAATGGCTCCATTGGTGGAGAAGGTCTTCCCGTTAAACGAGCCTATAACGGCCATCATCACCAGGGTAAAAAAGCCAACCACCACGATAATGGCTAATGCCAGGAAAAGCCAGTCGCGACGTCCGGTCGCATTGGTGACCTGGATTTCCCGCCGACGGGCATCCTGCACATCGCCCAGGTACGATTGTGTTTCTTCCAGTTCGATGCGGGCTGATTGCAGCAACAACTCCTGCAACTGCACCTTGTTGGTGGCCTCCAGCTCTTTCAGTTTGACCAGCAGCTCGGGATGGTCGCTCAACTGTTGCTCGATGGCTTCCGGGTCATCGTCGAGGATGCCCGTCGCGCCTTTGACGAGGTTTATGATCCGGTCGGATGCTCCGCCGGTAACAATGCTCCCTAACAGGGGAAGGCCTTTTTTGAGCAAGGTTTCGCCCAGCTTCCTCAGGCCGCTTTTCTTGTCTTTTTTCATGTGTATAGGATTGGTAGGTAAATGATTGATCGGCTTAGTCTCTCCTGCCCGGAGTGAGCAGGATATTTTTCTCATTGATAGGATAAACACGGGAATGGGTTACCTCCGGAGTGAGGTTTCCCAGTAGGGGCAAAAGGTTGTTCGTCGGTCGTTTCATCAGTCTCGGTTTGAGGTTATACTTGTCACTTTCAGCCGGAAATTACCTGTCGATTCCGGTTGTTTTCTTTTTTCCCCCGTAAACTGATGCTATTGTTTTCTGTCTGTGGCTAGCCGGATGGTCACCCGGTTGAACCAAAATGATAGTCTAACTTAATCATTATATGGTTAAGAATCAATCTAAACAAAAGTCAATTACACTGCAATATAGTGTCTTACTGCGTGCATTAATGACAGATTACTTATTGCCAGATAAAAATGACTTTTGTATTAGTCGTTATCGTAATGGTGAACATCCTTTAGAAAGAAGATTAGCCCGTCCCGGAAGTTTACCCCGAACCATCTTAAAAAAGGTGCCCGGAAAAATTACCTTGACTGGCAAACTCTTTTTATTCCTTTATCTTTGCCCCCATCAAACCATATCGACATGACAACCCAAGAGGCGCTGGCCATTCTGCATAAAACACAAGACGGAATTCCGTTTGAAGCACTGGATTTTCTGTACCATCAACCAACCGACAAAGAGCTGGAAGAGAAGATCATTTTCCACCTGGAACATGCGTACGACGAAGCATTGATGCTGAAAAAGAATGGTCAGTTTTCCAATCTGCCCCTTTGGTACGCCATTCTGGCGGAAGCCCATGCCACCCGAAAAATGACCGATGCGGTTGTTAAGCTTTTTACCACACCCGATGCACCCGATTGGGACATCCTGAACGAACAGGGACTTTACCTGGTGGGATTGCTGGCGGAAAAGTTCCCGGAAGTGATTGATACCTTCCTGGATGCCGTTGCGAAAGAGGTAAAAGAAGAACACGAAACGCCGTACCTTTTTCTATACGAGTGTCTGGCTTTCGCCGATAACGCCCATGCTGAGAAGGTTTCAGCTTTGCTGAAAAATAAGAAAACCAAATGGCGGGAACTGCTCGCCGTTCAGGCAGCTGAGGCCGGGATGACTGAATGTGAACCGGCCTTACAGGACTTCTACAAAGAATATGAACAACACACACAGACCGGAACGGAAGAGAACCGCATCAGGGTGGAAATAGCCTACGCGCTGGAGGTCTTGAAAAAAGAGAAAAAGCACCCGAACAGTTACTATCTGCAGCGCGGCAACTGGAAAAACCACTACCAGCAGCTCGCTCCTCTTTTCGAAACTGAAAAACCCATGCTGGCCGGCATTACCAGCAACGTAGGCCGAAACGATTTATGTCCCTGCGGTTCAGGGAAAAAATACAAACATTGCTGTATGAAGAAGATTCAGGGAAATTAAAAAATCCGGCAGCTGACTTATCGAAAAGACTCCAGAGGAGTCATATATTGTTAGCGCTGCAAAACGAAAACGCGATACGACTCCGGCCGGAGTCGCACGAATACATCAACGCCACCTTGCTAACAACATGTCATCCCTGCCGGGATGAAGAGAATTCTACCACGAGGTCTTAGAGTTATTTAAAAATATGCTGTAAACAACTTTTCCAAAGTTCGAAACTTTGGAAAAGTTGTAGCACAAAAAAGCCGGTTCACTGACCGGCTTCGATTTATCTGATTTTATTTCTTTTCCTGTTTTATCCACTTATGCTTATACGCGTTCGCGAATGTCTTGAAATCAATCGGGTCGCGACCGGTAAGCCGTTTAAAATCCTCGGTTACCACATTCATCTTGCCATTCCGCGCTCCGCTGTACAACAATCCCATCACCTTCACAAAAGCCAAGGGTTTTTTCTCCCTGATTTTCTGCCGCATAAACATCAGCGTGCTGGGGCGGGGATAACGAATTTCCCGATCGAGAACCGAAGAAAGAATTCCCACCAGCTCATAGTAAGTCATGGTTTGCGAGCCGGTAATCTCATACGTCATATTTTCGTGGCCCGGTTCGGTGAGTACCCGTCCTAACACTTCAGCCACGTCACGCACATCGATGTAGTTGACCGGCGTATTCCCGGCAGGGATATACACCTTGTTATTTTCCAGAATCTCCTTCCGGTGAATGGTCGTGAGATTTTGCATAAAGAAGCAGGGCCGCACAAATGTGTAACTGATTCCCAGGTTCAGCAGGTAGTTCTCAATCTTGTAATGAGGAAGCAATTTATTCCGCTCAGCCCCAATGACCGACAAGAAAACGATTTGCTTCACCCCGCGACGGGCCGCTTCATCTAAAAACGGGTAAATATATTTCGACACATCAGAAAGTTGATGTGGCCTGACCAGCAAAATTTTCGTTACGCCCTCGAGTGCTGCTGCATATGTCGAAGGTTCGTCAAATTCGAACGGGATGAACTGGCAATTCCCTGCACCAATATCATGGTGGGCACGTTCCTCATCCCGAACGGCAGCAAGCAATTCCACTCCGGGCAGATTTTTTTCGCCTAAGTACTTCAGCGTTGCCAACCCTACATTCCCCGTGGCACCGGTTATTAAAATTTTCTCCATTGCATACTGGATTATTCGGTAAAGCAATTACTTATAAAAGTAACTCTCTTTAACCTGACAAAAGTAATGGATTAGCTGAAAAACCCGATCGTTAATAAAGATTGATTTTTACATAATCAGAAAAAATATGTTGTTTTTCTGAAAACTACCATTCCTATACTATTCAACTCCAACCGTCGCTAAAAGTTTTACACATACAGAAGGGAAGATCCGGATAATGAATCTTCCCTTCAGAATAAATGATAGGTTGGATTTAGTCACCGGCTACTGCACCGGGTTATTGTAAATATCATCAATCAACTTCTTGTACTTCTGTGCCACAAACTTACGTCGCAGCTTCAGTGTTTGTGACAACTCGCCCGACTGGGGCGACCATGCTTCACAAACCAACCGGAAACGTTTGATTTCCTCGTGCTGTCCCAAAACCTTATTGATTTCGCGAACCACTTTCCGGTATTGATTCATCACTTCCGCCGTCCGCACCAACTCTTTATTATCATGAAAGTGAATCTTCCGTTCGGCGCACCAATCGTGCAGGAAATCAAAATTAGGAGAAATCAGCGCACTGGCAAATTTCTGGTTTTCACCAATCACCATCATCTGCTCGATGAAGAGAGATTCCTTGAATTTATTCTCGATCATCTGCGGTGCGATGTATTTTCCGCCCGACAATTTAAAAATTTCCTTCTTTCGATCGGTAATTTTCAGGTATTTTCCTTCAACTAATGTTCCCACATCGCCGGTATGAAACCATCCTTCGTCGTCGATTACCTCCCGGGTCATCTCCGGTTCCTTGTAATATCCCTGCATCACATTCGGTCCCTTCACGAGGATTTCTCCGTCATCGGCAATCCGCACCTCAACACCGGGAAGAACCGGACCATTGGTGCCAATTTTCAGTTCGCCGGTAGCCGGATTCGCTACCGCGATAACCGGTGAAGTTTCCGTCAAACCGTAACCTTCGAGCGTGCAGATTTTCGCTGCGCCAAACACCCGCGCAATTCGTTCCTGCAGAGCAGCGCCGCCCGAAACAATGTAATGCACATTTCCGCCAAGTGCCGCTCTCCACTTCGAGAAAACCAGTTTGTCGGCAATAGCGAGCTTCAGACGATATCCCGGGCCAAATTTCACCTGGTAATCAAATCGTTCGGTCAGGCCAAGCGCCCAGAAAAATATTTTGCGTTTGATTCCGGTCAGTTGTTCCCCTTTTCCAATAATGCCGTCGTAAATACGCTCCAGCAGACGAGGCACCGTATTGAAGAGATGAGGCTTTACCTCTTTCACCGCCGGCATAATCTGAGCAATGCTTTCGACGTAATAAACTCCCATTCCTTTGTACTGAAAATGGTAGTTCATCGACCGCTCGTACACATGGCAAAGTGGTAAAAATGAAATGACCCGGTGTTGATCTCCCAATTCGTGATTCTGCGCATGCGCCTTGAAATTGGACACCAGATTTTTATGTGAAAGCATCACCCCTTTCGGTTTCCCGGTTGTACCGGAAGTATAAATGAGTGTTGCGATTTCATCCTCACTCATGCTGTTTTTCAGCTCGCCGACTACACCACGGAAATGGCTCTCATTGGTTTCGCCCAGCGAATAAATTTCACTGATATGCCGCGCCCCTTCCACTTCGTTAAACGAGAATATCTCTTCGATTGACTCCAGCTCATCAGCCAGTGGCTTCAATTTTTCATACATCTTCGCATCGGAGACAAACAGAAAACGGGCCTCGGAATGAGCCAGGATATACCGGTACTCTTCTTCACTAATCGTTGGGTAAATGGGAACATGCACGCCGCCAGACAACGACAGTCCCATGTCGAGAAAACTCCATTCGGGACGGTTACTGCTTACGGTGGCTACCTTGTCGCCTCGTCTCAGGCCCAAAGCCATTAAACCGTAGGCAAGCAGGTAAGCATGACGGGCATATTCTTCTGTACTGTACTTTTTCCATTCGTTTCCCTCTTTCCGGCAAAGAGCATCTTCGCGCGGAAAATTCTTTAAACAGTGATCGAGGAGATCGAATGTACGTGTTACTGCACTCATTTATTGTAGTTCTGAAATCGTTATCGAATTATTGGCGGGCGTTATGAGGATGACCGAATATTTCTTCCAGCTCAGCCTGGTATTTCTCCATCAACACATCCCTTTTCACTTTCAGCGTTTGCGACAACTCCCCGGTTGCCGGTGTCCACTCATCGGCCACCACTTTTATTTTCTTGATTTGCTCATGAGGAGCCAGCGTTTTATTTATCAAAGCCACCTCTTTTTGAATCCGGTCAATCGTTGCCGGATTCTGTATCAGCTCTTCGTTATCACGATAATTTATCTTGTGCTTGGCAGCCCAGAAATGCAGGTAATCAAAGGATGGAGAAATTAAAGTAGCAGCGAACTTCTCGTTCATCCCCACCACCAAAGCCTGCTCGATAAAACCGGAAGCTTTGAGTTTGTTCTCAATCACCTGCGGTGCAATATATTTCCCGGCCGAAAGCTTGAAAATTGATTTCTTCCGGTCGGTAATCTTCAAAAATTTTCCATCAATCAACGTTCCGATATCACCGGTGTGAAACCATCCGTCTTCATCAACCACCTCGTCGGTATATTCAGGATCTTTGTAATAGCCCAACATCACATTGGGCCCTTTGCACAAAATCTCGCCGTCTTCAGCAATCCGGCAGTCTACACCTTCCAGAACAGGTCCAACAGTGCCTACCATCTTCTCTTCTTTTTCCCAGCCATTAACAGCAATCACTGGTCCGGTTTCAGTCAGTCCGTAACCTTCCTGAATACTGATTCCCGTTGCAGAGAAAATCCTTCCCAACCGTTCCTGCATAGCCGCTCCACCAGTAATGATGACCCGAATTTTCCCGCCAAGGGCAGCACGCCACTTGTCGAAAATCAGTTTGCGGGCCATCTTCAGCTTAAAGCGGTAAAAAGGTCCGTAATTCTTCGAAGGATCGAATTTCTCCCCAAGCCTGACCGCCCAGAAAAAAATTGATTTTTTCAAACCTGTCAGGTCCTTCCCTTTGGCGATGATGTTGTCGTAAACCTTTTCCAGAAAGCGAGGCACGGTAGTAAACGTATCGGCTTTTACATCGCGCAAATCATTTACCACCGTCCCCAGGTTTTGCGCGTAATAAATGCTGACGCCTTTGTACTGGTAATGGTAATTGATCATGCGTTCGTAAATATGACAAAGCGGAAGAAAACTGATGGCTTTATCATTTTCATCAACCTTATTTCGGGAAGAAGTGGCGATAGCATTCGTCACGACACTCCGGTGAGCCAGCATAACACCTTTCGCGGTTCCGGTGGTTCCGGAAGTATAAATAATGGAAAGTAAATCCTCTTCGGTAATGCTACTCTTGATTCGCTCAACCTCTTCTTTGTATTCGTCCTGATGCTTCTCTCCCAACACGCAGATTTCTGACAGGCTACGCTCACTGTCGATATCATCTATTGTGAAAAAGAATTCCACATTCGCGGCTGCACCGGCTACTTTCTTCAGGCGGTTGTACATGGTACGGTTTCCCACCACCACGGCACGACAATCGGAATGGGAAAGCAGGTAAGTATATTCTTCTTCCGTCAGGTTAGGATAAAGGGCTACGTGAACTGCTCCAACCTGCGCCATCCCCATATCCATGATATTCCATTCGGGACGACTATTGGAAACTGTGACAATTTTGTCGCCGGGTTTTATACCCAAAGCCAGCAAACCATAACTAAAATGATTGACCTTTTCGATGTATTGCCGGGTGCTGTAAGTTTTCCACTTTCCATCCTGTTTGCCGGCAATGATTACCTCTTTATCAAAGTTGGCGGCCATCCGATCGAGCAGATCAAATGTTCTTGTCACTTTCATTATCCTTACTGGTTTAGTTCAATTTACAAAAGGCAGGTCTCTGCACCTGACAAAAATAGCATCTGCACGGTTTTATCTCAGTAAGAAACCTGAGATTTTGCAGCATGCTACAAATTTAAAACATATATAAATAACTAAAAGTGTCTGTATTTAAGGACATAAGTGAGATGCTGTTTTGGCTGAAATAATTTTCATTTTCCTAAAACTTCCCCCCCTCATACAGAAAAAGCTGCCCATAACAGGCAGCCTTTCAACTGATATCTTTATTAATCTTGTTTACTGATTCACCAAATTGGATGCTTCTTCCAATACGGTTGGAATTCCTGCCGGTTCTTTTCCTCCGGCTGTTGCGTAGAATGGCTGTCCGCCACCGCCGCCTTTCACATGCTTCGCCAAATCGCGAATCATTTTGCCGGCATTGAAACCACGTTCCTTCACCAGGTTATCGGAAATCATGATATGAAGATTCGCTTTACCATCGATTTCAGCTGCCAGTACCAGGAAGAGATTGTCGATTTCTCCTTTCAGCTGGAAAGCCAAATCCTTCAGCATTGCCGAGTTATTTACTTCCAGTTGACGGGCAATAAAGCTCACTCCGTTGATGTCTTGCACTTCCCGCAACAGGTCGCGCTTCATGATACCAACAGCTTCCTTCTCGAAAGCCTCGATTTGCTTCGTCAGCTCGTTGTTGCGCTTCAGGAATTCGTCGACCGAAACTTTCAGATTCTTCGGATTATTCAGCATACCCGAAACCTCTTTCAGCACTTTGTGGTTTTGTACCATCATCTGCTCTGCACGGTCAGCCGTAATGGCTTCAATCCGTCGAACGCCTGCCGAAACGGAACCTTCGGAAACGATGGTAAACAAACCGATTTCACCCGTAGCTTCCACGTGTGTTCCTCCGCACAATTCGGTTGAATCGCCGAAACGTATCACACGAACCAAGTCGCCGTATTTTTCACCAAACAACGCAATCGCTCCCATGTCCATCGCTTCCTGCATTGGCACAGCCCGGAACTCTTCGCGCTTCAGGTTCTTGCGAATCATCTGGTTTACCCGACGTTGAATTTCGTCCAACTCTTCTTCGGTTACCTTTTGAAAATGCGAAAAGTCGAAACGCAGGTAATCTTCATTCACCAACGAACCTTTCTGCTCCACATGCTCACCCAGCACTTCTCTCAGAACGTGGTCCAATAAGTGTGTTGCCGAGTGGTTATTGGCCGTCAACTGCCGTTTGCGGCTATCGACATGCGCGACAAACGTTGCTGACGGATCAGCCGGTAACTCTTTCGCGTAATGAATGATGAGGTTATTTTCCTTCTGGGTATCCAGAATACTTATTTTCTTGCCGTCTGCTTCGATGTAGCCGGTATCACCAACCTGACCACCTGACTCAGCGTAGAAAGGCGTGAAGTTGAAGACCAGTTGATACGATTCTTTATTCTTCACTTTCACCTTGCGATATCTGGTAATTTTCACCTTAGCCTCCAGGTGCTCGTACCCGATGAACTCCTCTTCATCGTCGGCCTGCAGCTGAATCCAGTCGCCAGTCTCCTGGTGAGTCGCGTTCCGCGAACGATTCTTCTGAGCTTCCATCGCCTCGTTGAACTCCTTCCGGTTAACGACCAAATCGTTTTCACGAAGAATCAACTCAGTCAGGTCGAGCGGGAAACCAAACGTATCGTACAATTCAAAAGCCAGCTTACCGCTAACTACTTTATATTCGTTCTTTTTAGTCTCTTCGATGATGTTATCCAGCATACGAATTCCGGTTTCCAGCGTGCGCAGGAATGATTCCTCTTCTTCGTGAATCACCTTGGTCACCAGCTCCTCTTGCTTCTTTAGTTCCGGGAAGGCTTCTCCCATATTCTGAATAAGAACCGGAACCAACTGGAAAATAAACGGCTTCCGGAAATTCAGGAAGGTGTAACCATAACGCACTGCACGGCGAAGAATCCGGCGGATAACGTAACCCGCTTTGTTATTCGATGGCAGCTGACCATCGGTGATAGAGAAAGCAATCGCACGCAAGTGGTCGGCCACCACACGCATGGCAATGTCCGTCTTATCGTCATCGCCATATTTTACACCGGCCAGGTTGCCCAACTCTTTAATAATCGGCTGGAAAACATCGGTATCGTAATTCGACTGCTTCCCCTGCAATACCATACAGAGGCGTTCGAAGCCCATTCCGGTATCGACATGTTTCGCCGGCAGCTCTTCCAGTTTACCTGAAGCTTTCCGGTTATACTGTATGAACACCAGGTTCCAGATTTCAATCACCTGCGGATGATCTTTATTGACCAGCAAACGTCCGTCTTTTTTGACACGTTCGTGTTCGTCACGCAAGTCAACATGAACCTCGGAACAGGGGCCACACGGTCCGGTATCGCCCATTTCCCAGAAGTTGTCTTTCTTGTTTCCGTTCAGAATATGATCGTCCGGCAAGTACTGTTTCCAGTAACCACGGGCTTCTTCGTCAGCTGCAACGCCATCTGTTTCATCGCCTTCAAATACGGTAGCATACAAACGTTCGGGAGAAATCTTGAATTCGCCAACGAGCAATTCCCACGCCCAGTTGACCGCTTCTTTTTTGAAGTAATCGCCAAACGACCAGTTACCCAACATCTCAAACATCGTATGGTGGTACGTATCGTGTCCCACTTCTTCCAGGTCGTTATGCTTACCCGAAACACGCAAACATTTCTGTGTATCCGCTATCCTCGGCGATTTTACCGGCGAATTCCCCAGGAAGATATCCTTGAACTGGTTCATCCCCGCGTTGGTAAACATCAGCGTTGGATCATTTTTCACCACCATCGGTGCTGAGGCAACAATCTGATGTTGTTTCGATGCAAAAAAGTCGAGAAATGTTTGACGTATCTCTTTTGAATTCATAATCAAGAAGCTTAATTCGAATAAATGTTAAAATTGACCCGCTTCATCGGGTTTTCTCCTGCGAAACTCGAAAAAAATTTTAGATTTGCAACCGTTTGAAGGGTCTGTTTTATTGATCCTTGCAAATTTAGATTATTTCGTTAAATTTGTTAACACATATTGTAAAATAAAGGACCAGCATGGGTAAAACCAACTACAGATTTAACCCTGAAACGCTCAGTTACGACAAGATTGAACGAAATGTTAAGTCTCTTGTCAAGAGATTGCTTGGCTACCTTTCCACGAGTATAGTACTGGCGGTTATCATTTCTATGATTTTTCTCCAGTTTTTTGATTCCCCCAAACTTCGCCGGATGAAACGTGAGAACGAAAGGTTGCTCACGCAATATACCTTAATGAACAAGGATCTGGACAACATGAGTAAGGTATTGAAGGATATTCAGTATCGTGACGACAATATTTACCGGGTTATTTTTGAAGCTGAACCCATTCCGGCATCCGTTCGGAAAGCGGGCTTCGGTGGAATAAACCGTTACTCACAGTTGGAAAGCATGGATAATGCTGATTTGGTTATCTCAACGGCTCGCAAGCTGGACGTTTTAACGAAGCAGATTTACATTCAGTCCAAATCGTACGATGATGTGATGAAGATGGCCCTGAACAAGGAAAAGATGTTAGCCAGCCTGCCGTCCATCATGCCGGTTTCGAACAAGGATTTAAAACGAACCGCATCCGGATGGGGATACCGCATCCACCCGATTTATAAAATCCGTAAGTTTCACTACGGAATGGATTTCTCTGCACCTACCGGAACCGAGGTGTTCGCGACGGGGAGTGGCGTAGTAAAGTGGATTCGCCGTTCCAAGATTGGTTATGGAAACCACATCTTGATCAGCCATGGATACGGCTTCGAAACGGAGTATGCTCACCTGAGCGCATTCAATGTAAAACCGGGACAAAAAGTGAAGCGGGGGGATGTAATTGGTTTCGTGGGAAGCACCGGAACATCAACAGCACCACACCTTCACTACGAAGTACATAAGAATGGTAAAAAGGTGAACCCCCAGAACTACTACTTCCTCGATTTGTCGCCGCAGGAATATGAAAAGATGATTGAAATTTCGTCCAACATGGGACAAAGCTTTGACTAAAAAAACAACACTGTGCCATTTAAACAGCCCAAAGCGGAAAAACTATATTACTCGATTGGCGAGGTAGCCGAGATGTTCGATCTCCGGCCATCGACCATTCGTTTTTGGGAAAAAGAGTTCGAATCACTCAAACCGCACAAAAACAAAAAGGGCAACCGTTTTTTTACCAAAGAAGATATCGACCACCTCGGTCTGATTTATCACCTGGTGAAGGAACGGGGAATGACACTCAAAGGTGCGCACAAAAAGATAAAAGAAAACCGGCAGGGAACTCAGGATACTTACGAAGTAGTGAAGAAACTGCAGGACATAAAGAACTTTTTACTGGAGATTAAAGAAGAGCTGTAACAGGTTCTTCTTTTTTTATCCTGATTACCCGCCTAAAAACCGCGAGCATGAAACTCAAGATACGTGACATTACCAGCAAACTGGAAGCGCTGGCTCCTCCCTCATTTCAGGAATCGTACGATAACGCCGGCTTGATTGTCGGTCACCCGAACGACGAAGTAGACGCCGTTTTATTGACTTTGGATGTAACTGAAGAGGTAATTGACGAAGCTATCTCCACGGGAGCCAACCTGATAATCGCCCACCACCCCATCGTTTTCAAAGGATTGAAGCAGTTCAACGGTAAAAACTATGTGGAGCGTTGTGTGATCAAAGCCATCAAAAATGATGTGGCCATATACGCCTCTCACACCAATCTCGACAGTGTTCCAGGCGGGGTAAACACCAAGATGTGTGAAAAACTGGGCTTACAGGATTGTCAAATCCTCTCACCGATGAAAGGACAGCTGTTGAAGCTGGTAACTTTCGTCCCTGTTGAGCATGCCGAAAACGTACGTGAAGCCATTTTCGCTGCCGGAGCAGGCCACATTGGCAATTACGATCAATGCAGCTTTAACCTTCCGGGAGAGGGCACTTTCCGCGGAAGCGAAAACACCAATCCATTCGTCGGAGAGCGTGGCAAGCAACATACAGAAAAGGAAGTCCGTGTGGAAACCGTTCTTCCCCGTTACCGGAAAAGTAAGGTTCTAAGGGCGCTCCTGGAAAGTCACCCGTACGAAGAAGTGGCGTACGATTTTTATCCGTTGGAAAACGAGTGGTTCGAAACCGGTATGGGAATGGTTGGTCGTCTTCCGGAAGCGATGGACGAAGAAGCCTTCCTGCTAAAGGTAAAAGAAACGTTTGCCTGCGGAGCTGTTCGCCACACCCGCCTGCTCAACAAACCGATTGAAAAAGTAGCCCTTTGTGGTGGTTCAGGTAGTTTTCTGTTGAATGAAGCAAAAGCCTCTGGCGCCGATGTTTTCATCACCGGCGATTTCAAATACCACCAGTTTTTCGATGCCGAAGATAAACTGGTGATTGTCGATATTGGGCACTATGAAAGCGAACAGTTTACTAAAGAGGTTTTTTATGAAATACTTACCAAAAATTTCCCTAACTTTGCCATTCGCTTATCGGAGGTGAAAACCAACCCGGTAAATTACCTGTAAATACTTAAGAAACACAATAAATAACAAACAGGATATGACGACAGAATTCAACAAGCCGGCTGGTGGGAATGAAGTTCCTGCAGAAGAGAAGCTGAGAATGCTTTATGAGCTTCAAACAGTTGTTTCCGAAATCGATAAAATCCATACGTTGCGGGGTGAGTTACCGCTGGAGGTTCAGGATTTGGAAGATGAAATCGCCGGTTTGAAAACCCGCATCGAGAAATACGACGATGAGGTAAAGAGCTTGAATACTGCGGTTACAAACAAGAAGGCCGAAATAAAAGAAGCCAAGTCGCTGATTGAAAAATACACCGAGCAGCAGAATAATGTACGCAATAACCGTGAGTACGATTCACTGTCGAAAGAAATTGAATTTCAGACACTGGAAATCGAGCTGGCTGAAAAGCGTATCAAAGAGTTTACCGCTGAAGCCAAGCAGAAGAAAGAGGAGATCGACAAAGCTCAGGTTGACCTGAAAGATCACGAAGAAGATCTGGTACGCAAGCGCAAAGAGCTGGAAGAAATTACTTCGGAAACTTCCGTTGAAGAGCAAAAGCTCATCGACAAATCAGAAGCGATTGAAACCAACATCGAAGATCGCCTGCTGACGGCTTTCAAACGTATCCGCAAAAATGCCCGCAACGGACTGGCTGTTGTAACCGTACAGCGTGATGCCTGTGGAGGTTGCTTCAACAAAATTCCGCCGCAGCGTCAACTGGACATTGCTTCACGCAAGAAAGTTATCGTTTGTGAATATTGTGGCCGTATCCTCGTTGACCAGGATATCATGACACCTCTTTCTGAAGAGACAGAAAGTAAGAGCAAGTAAGCAAAACAATTGCTACCATATAAGAAACCCGGTCCGGAAAAGGATCGGGTTTCTTTTATATCATATCGTTCGTTTCTCTTGTTACCAGGTTCCACCGGCTCCACCGCCGCCAAAACTTCCGCCGCCAAAACCGCCAAAGTCGGAGAATCCTCCTCCTCCACCACCGCCGAAGCTTCCGCCTCCGCCGGAGAAATCATCCCACGAACCCCGGTGGCTGCCGCCGAAAAGGTTCATCAGCAACAAAGCTTCGAGGAATGATGGTCCACGACCAACCGCTCCAAACCGCCGGCGCCGGCGTCCAAAGATGAAGAACAGGATAATGAAGAAGATGACCACGCCAACACCTCCGGTTCCTCGTCCCCGCTTGCTTTGTTCGCGTGTAGCCTGAATATATTGGTCGGCCGTAAATTCCTTCTTCGTCAGTCCCATCAGCACATTGGTTGCCCGATCGATACCAATGAAATAATCACCTTTCTTGAACCAGGGAATCATCTCATTCTCGATAATGGTTTGCTTGGCCACCACATCAGGAACGACACCCTCCAGACCATAACCTACGGCAATGAAAACTTTACCTACCGATTCGCTGGTTTTCGGCTTTACCAAAATCAGGATACCGTTATCACTGCCTTTCTGTCCGATTCCCCATTTTTGAGCCAACCGAACGGCGTAATCGGCTTTGTCGTACCCATGCAAATTATTCAGGGTTACAACAGCAATCTGCGTAGAGGTTTGCCGGGCAAATTCCGCCAGTTTTTCGTTCAGCATCATCGCTTTCTGCTGTGGCAATACATGGGCTAAATCGTTGACCAGTCTGGCTGGTTGTGGACGAGCCGGAAAATCACTGTTTTCTGCGAAAGCATTGACACTAATCATCAACGCCAGCAACAGCAACATCCCTTTCATCCGCATAGAAATATGTTTTATTTGCTTCATTATTTTCCGAATGAGATTTCGTCCGACAATTCGTTTACGTCATCCTCCTGATAAGGGAAATGTTCGCTGAGCTGGTGACCGGCCATCGAAATTCCTTCCGCGAGGCCAATGGCAAAATCACCTTCCTTGAAATACTCCAGCATTTTATTCTTGATCTCATCCCAGAAGTTTTCCGGGACAACCTTATTAATTCCGGCATCTCCCAGAATGGCAAATTTGCGGTTCCCCACAGCCAGGTAAAACAAAACGCCGTTCCGCTCTTTGGTTTTGTGCATATCCAGCACTTTGAAAACATGAGCAGCCCTGTCCAGTACTTCACCGGGGCACTTGTCATCGATGTGCACGCGGATTTCGCCACTGGTATTGTGCTCAGCTTCCTGAATGGCTTCTATAATATTAGCCTGTTCTTCCTTGCTGAAAAACTCTTCAATTTTCATGAAACTCCTTTTTTAAAATTGGACTTTCGGCGCTTGATCGGCTCCTTTGTCAGCCTGGAAATAAGCTTTTTTCTCAAATCCCTGGAAATTAGCAATGATGCTTTGCGGGAATTTGCGAATGTAGGTATTGTAATCGCGGGCAACCTCGTTAAACCGGCGGCGTTCCACAGCAATCCGGTTTTCGGTTCCTTCCAGTTGGGCCTGCAACCCAAGGAAATTTTGGTCGGCCTTCAAATTAGGATACCGTTCAACCGTCACCATCAAACGGCTCAGGGCAGAAGAAAGTCCCTGTTGTGCCTGCTGGAATTTTTGCAACGAAGCCTGATCGAGGTTATCGGCATTCACATTGACCGAGGTAGCCTTGGCACGTGCCTCAATCACTGAAGTAAGCGTCTCCTTTTCATGTTCCGCGTATCCTTTTACCGTATTCACCAAATTAGGAATCAGGTCGGCCCTGCGCTGGTAGACGTTTTCGACCTGTGACCATTGAGATGAAACAGCTTCCCGCTTTTCAACCAATTTGTTATAACTATTAACCCATTTGAAAATCCCGAAAAAGACTAACAGAATAACAACAACAACAACAATAATTCCAACTCTTTTCATGCGTATAATTTCTTATGTTTATCAATTACTACCGACGGGTGTCGGATTGACCACAAGCGAGCATCATTCAGGTTAAGAAATTCTCTCATTCTGTGTGGATCAAATATTAGTTGAATAATTTCCTACAAGTTAACACAAAATCCAGTCCGTACTAATTGATGTCAGGTGCTATCCACAAACAACATAATAATCAGCCCATTTATCAAAGATTAAAGTCTGACGAATTGGCATACTTCAGAAAAGCTGCTCCTTTCCGGGTCGATTATTAAACATGCCCTTCCTCATTTTTTAATGTTCCCTTGCATTGTAATTTTATTGTCAGAAAATTAAAACGAAAACTATGACCAACAATACGTTTGTGAAATCCTTAACCGAAGGAATTCCGGATATCTTGCCGGAACCCAAAACGCACGATCCAAATATCAATCACGCTCCAAGGCGGAAACAAATCTTAACCAACGAAGAAAAACAGCTGGCTCTTCGCAATGCATTGCGATATTTTCCGCAAAAACATCACGAGGTACTGGCGCCGGAATTTGCCCAAGAGTTGGAAAACTACGGACGGATTTACATGCACCGTTTTCGTCCGGATATAAAAATGCATGCACATTCTATCGACGACTACCCTGCCAAATCGAAACAGGCTGCTGCCATCATGCTGATGATCCAGAACAACCTGGACAAAGCCGTAGCACAACATCCGCACGAACTGATTACCTATGGAGGGAACGGAGCGGTATTCCAAAACTGGGCACAGTACCGTCTGACGATGAAGTACCTTTCGGAGATGACGGAAGAACAAACGCTGGTGCTCTATTCCGGCCACCCGATGGGCTTGTTCCCGTCGCACAAGGAAGCGCCGAGAGTCGTTGTGACAAACGGAATGGTTATCCCGAACTATTCGTCGAAAGATGATTACGAGCGAATGAATGCGCTCGGCGTTACGCAATACGGACAGATGACAGCTGGTTCGTTCATGTACATTGGTCCGCAGGGAATTGTTCACGGAACGACGATTACCTTAATGAATGCGGCCCGCATGCATTCCGAAGGAGGAATTGCCGGCAAAATATTTATATCGTCCGGGCTGGGCGGTATGTCGGGAGCACAACCCAAAGCTGCCGTTATTGCCGGATGCGTAGGTGTTGTCGCCGAAATCAATCCCAAAGCGGTACAGGTGCGACATGAGCAGGGCTGGGTCGACGAAGTATTTACTGACCTAAATGAATTGATTCCGCGAATGCTTCAGGCCAGCCGGAACAAAGAAGCAGTCTCTATCGCTTACCAAGGAAACATCGTTGATTTATGGGAACGCCTGGCTAAAGACGGAATTCCGGTTGAACTCGGCTCCGACCAAACGTCACTGCACAATCCATACGCGGGAGGTTATTATCCGGTAGGAATGACACTGGAAGAGTCAAACAAAATGATGGCCGAAAATCCGGAGAAATTCAAAGAGGAAGTCCAAAAAACACTGCGTCGCCATGTGGCTGCCATCAATCAAATGACTGCCAATGGTATGTATTTCTGGGACTACGGAAATGCCTTCCTGCTGGAAGCTTCGCGAGCCGGAGCCGACGTGATGAAAGACGATACACGTTTCCGTTATCCGTCCTACGTGGAAGACATTATGGGCCCGCTTTTCTTCGACTACGGATTTGGTCCCTTCCGGTGGATTTGCACTTCCGGTAAACCGGAAGATTTGGAAAAATCGGATGCCATTGCAGCGAAAGTATTGGAACGTCTTTCTGCGGAAGCGCCTAAAGAAATCAAATCGCAGATGGAAGATAACCTGCATTGGATTCGCGAAGCAGGAGAAAACAAGCTGGTTGTCGGTTCGCAGGCGCGTATTCTTTACGCCGATTGCGATGGCCGCACACAAATCGCAGCAGCCTTTAACGAAGCAATCCGTAATGGTGAGATTTCCGCACCGATCGTGTTGGGCCGAGATCATCACGATGTATCGGGAACCGATTCACCTTTCCGCGAAACATCAAACATATATGACGGTTCAAGCTTCACAGCCGACATGGCCGTTCACAATGTAATTGGCGATGCATTCCGCGGTGCAACCTGGGTTTCGTTGCACAATGGTGGTGGCGTTGGCTGGGGCGAAGTTATCAACGGCGGATTCGGCATGCTGCTCGATGGCTCGGAAGATTGTGACCGCAGGCTAACTCAGATGCTTCACTGGGATGTGAATAACGGAATTTCGCGCCGTTCGTGGGCCCGAAATGAGTCGGCTATGTTTGCCATCAAACGTGCCATGGAGCAAAATCCCAAACTGAAAGTGACACTGCCCAATATTGCAGACGACAACCTTATCGAAAAGCAATTCAAAAAATAAATAAGAGTAACAGGAATTTTGAAGAGAGAGCTGTCCGGATGAACTTCCGGGCAGTTTTTTTATCCGATTGAAGGATTTCCACGGCCCGGTTTATCGTTTTCCGGGGTGATTTCCACTGAGGAATTAACGCCAGTAGCCACAACCAACGTAAATGAGAAAGTAGTACCACGTCCCAAGTCAGATTCAACGCTGATTTCGCCGCCATTCTTCTCTACAAATTCTTTACAGAGAATCAGTCCTAAGCCGGAACCTTTTTCACTGTTAGTTCCATACGTCGTAAAGAACTCACGGGAATCGAAAATACGGGAGATATTTTCGGCCGGGATACCCACGCCATTATCTTTAATGGAGACGCGATAGTTGTTTCCGGCACGATGTCCGAATATGGTGATCTTTCCTTTTTCAGGAGTAAACTTGACGGCATTAGATAACAGGTTCCGGATAACCATATTAATCATGTTCCGGTCGCAGTATACCATGCAGTCTTCCGTCAGCTGGGAAGTCAGCTCGATATTCTTTTTGTCAGCAAAGAAGCGCTGTTGTTCGAGATTTGAATCAACCAGTCGACGAATGGAATTGGCGTCCTTGAAGATTTTCAGGCCACGCTGGCTTTTCGCCCATGAAAGAAGGTTTTCGAGCAACTCGTAGGTATTCTCCGAGAGCCGGTACAACTCCTCTTTGATTTGCTCCTGCTCTTCCGGCGGAAAAACATCGGGTTCTTTAATCAGTTGATGGAGCATACTTTTCGATGCCCCAATCGAGCCACGCAAGTCGTGCCCAATAATTGACAGCAATTTGTCCTTCGTGATATTAAGCTTCTCCAACTCATCCTTTTGCTGCATAATTTGTTCGTTACTTGATTCAAGTAACAAGTTGGATTTCCGCTTAGTAGTGTAGAGCGTTGCAACCAACGCCGAGAAGACTGCCAGAACCAAAATGATTCCAAGCATGATATTAAAACGGATGCGCTTTCGCCCCAACTCCAAATCCTTAATGGCATTATCGCGAGTGAGAATCTCAATCTCGCTCTGTTTCTGATCCAGTTCGTAACGGCTCTGTATCTCGGTTATTAATTTGGCTTTGCTCTCATTGAAAGCCGAATCTCGAATCGTTGAATACGTATTGTAAAGCTCAAAAGCACGACGATAATCTCCGGACAGTGCAACCAGCCGCGACAGTGCCGCATAATTTTTCTCCAACAGGTCAATAATGTGCAGCTTCTGAGCGTAATCGATACTTTGTTGAAAATCAGCTCTGGCCTGGTCTGCTTGATTTCGGGCATCGGCAATCAATCCCATATTATAATAAACATGTGCCAAACCTTCCACGTAATTCATGCTCTCGAATTTGGCTTTCGCTTCCAGTATTTTTTGCTCACCTTCATCAATCCGGTTTAGCTTAATCAAAGCTTCGCCCATTCCTAAAATACCTATGCTTTCAAATTGCTTATTGTCGAGCATGATACCAATACCGTAACACTGCCGGTAATAATCAATCGCTTTCTCATAATCTCCCCGATCCTTATAAATCTCACCTATATTGTTCAACGGAATGGCTTCGTTGGAGAGTTGATTTAAGTCGCGATACACGTCCAGCGCTTCATTGTAATACTTGAGTGCTTTGTCCAGATTTCCCCAATCGTGGTATGCAACTGCAATGTTATTTTTGATCCGCGCGACCTGCTCTTTTGTTCCCTTCGTTTCAAATATTTTCAGGGCCTTCATGAACAGCTCCATCCCCTTAACATAATTCCCAGAAGTGGAATACAAACCAGCGAGGTTCGAGTCGATTGTTGCAATTTCCAAATCGTCTTTGGGAGACTTCAAATACGTTAAAGCCTCGTCATACGTATCCATCGCCTTCTTAAAATCGCCAATTTTATTGTAGTAGGAGCCAAGTGAATTGAGGGAGTTCGTAATTAACTTTTTATCGTTCAAGTCCTTTCCAATCATTAACCCCTGCTTCAAAAGCGGCAGACATGCTTCGAATTCTCCTTTCAGAAAGTAATTACTTCCCATTGCCACATAAGCAGTACCTTCCTCTTTCCGGTCCTTTCGTTTAATGGCCAGTTGAAGAGCTTGTTCTGCGTAATCCTGGGCTTTCTTGGAGTCAATATAGAGGTAGGCAAAAGAAATTTTGTTGAGCAGCTCTGCTTTGTTTTTCTCCGAAACGGAAGAAAGCTTTTGCACAAGACTGTCAACTTCTTCGACACTGGGTTTGGCACTCAAAATTAGGGGTATACAGACCAATCCCAATAATAGGGTTATATAAACTAACTTACCTCTGGGCACGGTTGGTTAAGCGGGTTTTAAAATTGGTATCAGAACTTTGGGTTTAGATAAACAAATTAAAAAAAATTACTGAGATAAAAAAACATTAATTAAAATATGACTCGTAATATTGAACGATATTTACCGGTTATTAATCCTCAAAGAACCGGTAAATTCTGGCCATATCACCTTTTAGTTCATCGAGAGAAAAAGCACGAACTTTTCTGAAAGTTTCTTTTCCCTCGGCAAAGAAGACTACTGTCGGAACGGTAAAAACCGAAAAAGCCGCAGCCAATTCAGGTTCCTGATCCAAACTCACTACCCGAAAAGCAACTTTCGGGAACTCACTCTGTACCATGGCCTCAACTTTCGGCCTCAGCACATGACAAACCGAGCAGTTGGGGCCGGTAAAATACAATAATACCAGTGCTTCGGTTTCCACCAATTCTTCAAAATGCATAAGATCGTAATAATGCTAAAGGGAACATTCCTGTTTCCAAGTTTATGAAATTTGTTTTTGTAACAACACTACAGCCTGCACCGAAATGCTTTCTTCGCGTCCCTCAGGTCCAAGACCTTCCGTGGTTGTCGCTTTCACAGCGACATTGTCTTCATCGATTCCAAGCACTTCCGCAATTTTCTTTTCCATCGAAGGGATGAAAGGCATCAACTTCGGTTTTTGTGCGGCAATAGTCGAATCGATATTGACAATCTGGTATCCTTTTTCCCTGACCAACCGGTAGGCTTCCGCCATCAACACTTTGCTGTCAGCATTCTTATACTTTTCCGATGTATCGGGAAAATGAAAACCAATATCACGCAAACGGGCGGCTCCTAACATGGCATCGCTAATGGCGTGTAACAAAACGTCGCCATCAGAGTGAGCCACTGTTCCTTTGTTATGAGGAATCAGAACTCCGCCAAGCCACAACTCCTCTCCTTCAGCTAGCCGATGAACGTCGTAGCCAAGTCCAACACGATAATCCATAAACAACTACCGTTGAGTTTTTTGGAACGCATCCAAATCAAATGACAATGTGAAACGTAACGTATTTTGTAACGGATTGTTTCGTTCAGTAGGAAGAAGGTAAGAGAAATCCAGGGCAAACACATTCATTTTCAATCCTGCACCTGCTGTGAAATATTTTCGGTTACCTTTATTCTGGTTCTCGTAAAAATACCCGGCGCGCAAAGCAAACTGCTTATTGTACCAGTATTCTGCTCCTAGCGATACCATGACCTCCTGCAGCTCTTCCTTAAAACCACCGGGAGCATCACCAAATGAGGAAAATACAGCACTGATAACGGATTTATCCGAACCATACCCCGGTGTAACGATAATTGTTCCGTTTCCGGAATCAGTTGCCGAAACCGTATCGGCAGGAGTCGGAACCAGCAACTTATTGATATCAGCTGTCAGCGTCAATGAGTTGTACTCATCCAGATCCATAGAGAAAGCGGTACCTAAACGAAGGTTGGCCGGAAGAAACTCTTTCGTCTCACCCTGATCATATGAAATTTTCGAGCCGACGTTGGAAATATCGATACCTGCTGAAATTTCTCTTCTCTGACGACTATCTTTCCAGGCTGTGTGGTAATAGAACGACACATCGGTTGCAAAGGCATTACCCGGAGAATAGGTTTCATCGCCCACTCCACCTGACAGGTCGGAACGGATGTACCTCAACACAACAGCACCCGACCAGTTATCGGAAAGCTTTCTTGAGTAACCGGCATCGAAAGCAAATTCATTTGGATTTTGGCTGCCCATAGGTTGTCCCTGAGCATCGGTTAGCTGAATGCTTCCTAATGAGAAATACCGCAGTGAAGCACTAACAGTCTGCAAATTATCCAAACGATAGTAACCAGCCACATAAGCCAGGTTGATGTCGTCAGCCAAATCTCGCAACCATGGCGTATAAGAAACCCCGATTCCGAATGAGCTTTCCATGAATGCATACTGCGAAGCGTTCCAGTGCTGGGCATTTACATCCGGAGATGTAGCAACACCTGCATCCCCCATGGCACCATGCCTGGAATCGGGAGCAATTGTCAGAAAGGGTACGGCCGTTGTAATCGGATTTGCCTTAACATCCTGACCGGTTATGGTTTCCTGCGCTGATACTTTCGCTGTTTCCAGCAACGCGACAATAACAATTAGGCTAACAAGCAGTTTTCTCATAGAAAATGGTAAAGTAAAAACATTAATGTCCACAAAAATAAGCTTTTGTTTTCAAAATGCATTCCTATACTGGAACGCTTTTCATAATAAAAAATTATCTTAAAACTTATGTTTCTAATGCAAAATCAACATTTTTCCACTCCGGGAAGCTGAAAATCCTTCTGCAGAAGTAGCTGAAATCTGATAGATGTAGATCCCTTTAGGCAGGGAAATACCACGCGAAGAAGGATTCCATGTAATTGGATTACTAGCCAATCCGTCGGATAGAACCGATTTATCCATTCGGTCAACCAAACGTCCCTGCAAATCGTAAATAGAAACGGTAACATCAAACAAATCACCATATTGGTTATGTTCAAAAACAAAGTGTGTTTCATCCTTCACCGGGTTCGGATAATTATATACACGACTTATCTTTAATCCGGTGTTCACCTTAAATTCCACCTCCTTCTCAGAGGAATTATTTAGAACATCCCAGGCCTTTATTTTCAAAGTATGAACACCACTTGACAAGTCGCTGAACTGGTAATTGACGGTTCCGCTATTATATGAATTCAGGTCGGCCTGAAATAGATCGTTGAGTACGATCAAGTCCTGCTCATCACCATCGAGCGTCGCGGTTAAGTCGTGTCCGATACCCGTTCCTGAAGTGTTGATTCCCGTTTCATCCGCTAGTTTGACAATTAGCAAGGGATTCTTTCCCGTTTCATCACCCGAACGGAATTGTTCATTATCGAGATAAACCTGGATATCCGGTCCGGCGGCGTCAGTTATCGTTCCGGTGGAGGCACCACCAATATCAAACTGGTTATAATACCCGTGACCGTCGATGGCTCCGTCGGTGGCATAATAGCGTATCATTCCCTTATCGATACGATAATTGATATCCTTCGGCACGACAAACGAAAAAGTAAAAGCGCCATCAGTCACCGAGACTTTCCCTTTGTACAACACGTTATTCTGAACAACATAATCGAATGGCGTTTGTCCCGCATTGCCCAATGTCTGCTCGGTTGTTTGTTTATCATAAACTATCGGATATAAATCGCCGTTAAAGTTAGATAGCCGGCTTCCTTTTATGTCTTGCACCTGGCCAGTTACTTTAATGACGTCCAACGCATGAATCGTATCAGTCAACTCACTTGCCGGCTGCCCGTTTATTTCGGTGGTTGCAACATGATATTGCGGATAGGTAAGACGTAATGCAGGATCACCGAGCAATGCAAACTTTCGCGAATTGATAGTTCCGCCATTATCGATTTTCGACAACCGGATAACATCGCCCATTCGCAGATTTTTCCCGTTTTGGTCTTGCTCAAATACGTGATTGAAAAAGCTTTTGTTGATTTGATAATTGGCTGAAGAATAAACCAGACGCGTGGTCGAGAACAATGCTACGCCACCACCATTCGGATTAAAGAGAACATGTTCTCCTGCCGACTGCTTATTTGTATAATCCCAACGACTGAATTCACAGGTCGCGGTAACAAAAACCGGAAGTTTATCGTAATTGGTCCAGGCATCGATATCCGGTTTCATCAATACTTTTTCGTGAGCCAGTCCCTCCTCATTCGCATGCCCCGTATAGTTCATAATCAAAACGCCACGCTTGACGCGATCATTAATCGCAGCGGTAACTCCGGGGTAACGTTCGTCAGGTGTTGTTTCCTGAGGATATGCATCAAAATAGATCTTATCGGTGTAAAACGAAGGATAATCCGTGTTCACTTGATCGGCCAAACGCTCAGCATCGCGCATGTGCAGATTTCCATTTTCATCATCAGCAATAAAACACAATACATTGCGCCACTCACCCAAACCTGCTGTCGATGCATAATGGGTAATTTTATCAACCGCAGCTGTTGCCTCAGCTTGCGAGATACAAGGAATCCGACCAACGCCTACGTCTACGGCTCCATTATATTCACCTTCTCCATCGTCGAGCAATCCGAAATAATCATCCGACACAAACGACAAGGCAGGATTGATTGAATTTTCTGACTGCCAGGTGGGAATATAATCCGGATTTTCATCCGACACATCGTGTATATTATCATACGTCCCTTTTCCGAAAAGCAGCACATACTTCAAAGGCGTGCCGGAACTTTTCCTGTAACACGCCCGGATAAAATTCCGGATGGCGGTAACATCTTTTATTCCGGCTGAGAACTCGTCGTAAATTTTTTCTACCGGAACAACCGAAACATTCATTCCATCCTGTTGACGATGAAAGTTGGCCAGTTCATTGGCTTGCGACAGAAATACCTCTGGAGTGATGATGAGCATTTCACCTGCGTCCATCCCATGCAAATCCTGATTGGCCACGTCTCCAACAAACTCAACTCCCGGATAATCAGCAGAAGGATTGAAAGCTATAAATTCGCGCAAAGTATCGGCTGAAGCCGGAAAATTCAAATGACTTCCGTCAAATGTCGTCTGCATTGCTTTCGGGTTCAACGGGGAACTCACATCCCATACCCTGGTTTGGGAATCGGCACCCGAAAGGGTGAATTCGGCGATTCGACCCGCTTTCACCGAACGGCTGTCCCGGAAAATCAGCTCACTTCCCGAAAGGACCAAATTCGCCCGGGCTTGCATACGGATGTAGTCCAACCAGGTTTGGTCGGTTCCTCCCGCAGAAGATTGCAACGCCACATTCAACTGTGTACCCGTGCCATTGTATGTAAATTGTTTTTCCTGCAAATCAGCATAGTCAGCGCTTTCGTATGTCTGATAGGCACTAAATTGAAAATCGGCGAGCGCTGTGCCATTAACCTGCACGGATAACGAAGAGCCGTCTTTTGTCCTGGCTGCAGCAACCATTTGGAAAGAAACAGGCTCCGAAGCCACCCGGTTAGGAATGGCAAAACTCAGGCTTTGAGACCCCGTTCCTGTCATGGCCGAATCAAACCATTCACGTCCCGATTCAATCAGGTTATTTTCTTCTTTTTCTGAGAAATCGTGATAATCATATTGTGTCACGACAGTGTCGGCAGTTGTACCGGCAACTGCTTCGGTTGGTATTTGAGGAGCGGCTTGCGTGTTTTCCGTTAGGTAAAAGAAAGAATAATCGGGGGCGAAAGAATTCATTTGATGCCGATACAAGCCGGTGGACGCGTCATAGGTCCATTTTACCGAGCCCGGTGCATAAAAAAACAGACAATCATCCCCGGCCGTGTTTTTTCCTGCGTAAAACGGAACCGGTACCAAATCATCGGGTGAGTCGGGACGATTGACACGATCCAGCATGTAAGACAAATTTCCGTATATCTTCACATCGCCCGGCGTTTGAAATCCCATGGTTCTCAGAGCAGCATAAGTGATGCTATGTATTCCCTGCCCCTTCGCTTTCACCTTTTTCCACGTACCCGAAGCCAACACAGAATGGGCTGCTACACTTCCCGATAAACTCGCTGCTTTTAATTCCGGCAAAGCAGAATATTTCACACGAAATTGAGAAGCATACTGAATGTTTCCTGATTTCCTGACGAAAGGCAACAATCGCAATTGAAGAAATTTCTTTCCGGAAGCAATCACAACTTTACTTGAAAAAGACAAGGTATCAGGGAAGGCGTATTTTTTTATCGTTCCCGTATCCGGAAGAGATTTCCATTGTTCAACTACTATTTCGGCATTCACATTCGCGGCATTCACCGGTATTATTTCCGACCAAAAAGGCATATCCGGCTGCACATCATCAAATCTTGCTCCTGAGAATGTTGGTAAAACAGATTCACTCTTGTTGTGCCATGCCAATGTTACATCAAGCTGCTCACCATAAATATGACAGCTGATTAGAAATATTGATATGAAAAAGAATATTTTATACATTGTGGTCGGGCAAAAACAGGTATTTAATTAGGCTCTCTGAATTCCAAAACTGACTGAAAAACAGAAATCAATTACAATATCAACGTTTTTTTGGAAAATCAAATATTTAGAACAAGACAAAAGAACGCAATTTTCTTCAATCATAACATTTTACATATATATTTGTCGCAATATCATTCGACTAATAAAAAAGTTATTCCCGACAGACAATAAGTGAGGCGGGTTTTCAGTTATATTTGTGTTCACCAAGGAAAAATCACTAACGATTATACACATCATGAGATTGAAATTAATTCCGTTATTGGCGATTAGTCTCTTATTACTTGGCTCCTGTAGTCTCTTTAAAAGCAAGAACAACGGAGTTTCTTCCACCACAGGCTGGGCGTATAACGACCCGGATAACGGTGGTTTTGAATACCAAGCGGGATACCATCAAGCAACAGGTCCGGGATTGGTCTTCATCAAAGGAGGAACCTTCACCATGGGGCGTGTTGAGCAGGATGTTATGTATGATTGGAATAATTCACCAAGAAGAGTAACAGTTGCTTCGTTTTACATGGACGAAACAGAAGTAAGGAATATTGACTGGCGCGAATATCTGTACTGGATAAAGAGGGTATATCCCGATGACAAAGAGAAATACAACAAAGCTCTTCCCGATTCACTGGTATGGAGAAACGAGTTGGCTTATAATGAACCTTATCTGGAAAACTATTTCCGCCATCCGGCATACAGTAACTATCCGGTAGTAGGTGTAAGCTGGGTACAGGCAACGGCCTATTGTAAATGGAGAACTGACCGCGTTAATGAGCGTATTCTTATTAACGAAGGAGTATTGACCGATGACTTGTCTCAAAAAGGTCAGAACGTATTTACCACCGAGTCCTATTTGAACGGACTGTATCAGGGGGTGGAAGGTGATAATCCTATGAAGGATTATTCAAAGGATGGGGCGACTCGCCGTGTAAAACAGTCAGATGGCTTGCTTCTTCCAAACTACCGTCTCCCCACCGAAGCTGAGTGGGAGTACGCTGCACTTGGCTTGATAGGAAATGAAGATGGCGAGTTGTTAACCGACCGTAGAATTTATCCGTGGAATGGAAATCAGATTAGAAACACCCAGAAAAAACACCGCGGAGAAATGATGGCTAACAGTGTGCGGGGCAGAGGTGATATGATGGGTATGGCCGGAGCACTTAATGATGCTTATGACATTACCGCACCGGTAACTGCATTTTGGCCGAATGATTATGGTCTTTACTGCATGGCTGGAAATGTGAATGAATGGGTTCAGGATGTATACCGTCCTTATGGCACGGAAGACGAAGCCGAATTCCAGCCATTCCGTGGAAATGTGTACACAAAATATAAACGAGACGCCGATGGCAACCTGATCCGTGACCAATACGGCCGGCTGGAAGTCGATACGGTTGCTGATGCCAGAAACTTCAGAGACGGTGATTACCAATCGAGAATCGATGATTCGGAAGATTGGAACTCAGAGGCTAATAAAGCTGACAGCACTTCGAAAGACATGTATGAAGCGAATGCCGGACAATTTGCGCCACGCATTACCGACAAAGTCAGAGTTTATAAAGGAGGAAGCTGGAAGGATCGTCCTTATTGGTTGAGCCCGGGAGCCCGCCGTTATATGGATCAGAATAAATCGACAGACGATATTGGTTTCCGCTGTGCGATGACACACGTAGGGAGTCCTAGCAACGGAGATTAATTTTAAAATATTACCAATTGAAAACCTCAGCATTTTTGTCTGAGGTTTTTTATTTTTAGGCCATGACTACAGAAGAACTTTATCAGCTATTTCTATCGCATCCAAATGTTTCGACTGATAGTCGGAATATCAAAGAAGGATGCCTTTTTTTTGCCCTAAAAGGAGACAACTTCAACGGCAACCAATTTGCAGGCAACGCAATTGAACAAGGCGCGGCCTACGCCATTGTTGACGAAAAAGAATATGTGACAGATTCGCGTATCGTCTACGTAGCAAATGTGCTGGAAAGCCTTCAGGAGTTAGCGCGTCATCATCGTCAACTCTTGAATTTGCCAATTTTGGCCATCACCGGCTCGAACGGTAAAACCACAACCAAGGAATTAACCGCTGCTGTACTCTCAAAGAAATTTAATCTCATATTCACGCAAGGCAACCTGAACAACCACATCGGAGTACCATTAACCCTGCTCTCGATGACCAGGGAAACGGAACTCGGGATTGTGGAAATGGGAGCCAATCATCCGGGCGAAATTGCGATACTTTCTGAAATCGCTCTTCCGAATTATGGCCTGATCACGAACGTAGGAAAAGCTCACATCGAAGGATTCGGCTCGTTCGAAGGGGTAAAAAAAACCAAGGCTGAGCTCTACCGTTTTGTCGAGCGGACCGGCGGAAAGATATTCATCAATCAAGCCAATCCTCATCTCAGGGAAATGGCCCGGGAAACACCGAATATTCCATATACGACAAATAAAGACCTACCCGGCCTGCAAGGCGAATTAGTCGAAGCCAACCCGTTTATGGTCTGTAAAATTAAATTCCCGAAAGGATGGCTCTATATCAAAACCAGGCTCATCGGTGGTTACAACCTCGAGAATGCGCTGGCAGCTGCCACTGTTGGTAGTTTCTTCGGAATTGATCCACTGAAAATTAAAGAAGCACTGGAGAGCTATGTTCCGGCCAACAATCGATCGCAGTTCATTGAAAGCAATAGAAACAAGCTTCAACTGGACGCATATAACGCCAATCCGTCGAGTATGCAGGTAGCACTCGACACTTTTCAGCATATCAATAATAGCCCCAAGGGGGTTATTCTGGGCGACATGCTGGAACTGGGAACAACTTCGGAAGAAGAGCATCAAAAGGTGGTCGACCGGATAGCCGCGAATGAACCGGATTTTGTTCTTTTGGTCGGCCCGGAATTTTCCAAATGCCACATGCCCGACTCTTTCAAGTCTTTTCGAACAACTGAAGAAGCCAAAAACTATTTGGGAAATTTAAAACCTTCGGGTTTTTACCTGCTGATAAAAGGTTCCCGGGGAATGAAATTGGAATCGTTGGTAGAAAAATTATAGGCGGGCCGAATCAAATTCAACCCGCCTTCAATAAAATTGTCAATATCAGGAATATCAATTCTCTACTTTCAATACATCCGAAATGGCCTGCTTGAAAGTGTCTTTTGGCAATGCTCCCATCGCCATTTGCGGTTGTTCGTTTACCGGAACGAAAAGTAAAGACGGAATGCTCTGAATACCAAACATACCGGCCAATTCCTGCTCGGCCTCGGTGTCAATTTTGTAAATCACCAGTTTGTCGCCATACTCTTCCTGGAGCTCTTCCAGAATAGGTGCAACAATCTTACATGGCTGACACCAGTCTGCGTAAAAGTCAATAATACAGGGAGTATCGCCTTCATATTTCCATTCTTGATTTTCTTCAAAGTTGAATACTTTCGCTTTGAATGTGTCCTTGGTTAAATGTTCAAGCATAGATTACAATTTTCATGATAAGTTATTCAAAAGGTCAACAAATGAATATCTGTCATTGTTCCCTTCCGGGACAAAGAAAGGCAAGTTCGGCGAAAACTACTATTTTTGTCAACAATTTGAGAATTAGCAATTAATCATAAATAGCTCCATATGCCTGATCGGCAGAATTTTAAATCAAAACTAACGCACAGAGTATTTAGTAGCATTGCCGAAATTTCGGACGAGCAAAACCTGGAAACCTACGTCATTGGAGGTTTCGTTAGAGACTTGTTGCTCGACCGGAAACGGGAAAACTACGATATAGATATTGTCACGGTAGGCAGTGGTATTTCGCTGGCACGCGACGTGGCGAAAGCGATCAATCCCAGGCTTAATGTTTCGGTTTTCAAGAATTTCGGAACGGCTATGTTCAAGTTCGATAATATTGATTTTGAATTTGTCGGTGCCCGGAAAGAGTCATACCGAAGCGACAGCCGCAAACCCATAGTGGAAGACGGCACTCTGGAAGACGACCAGAAACGACGCGATTTTACCATTAACGCTTTGGCGCTTTCGCTGAATAAGAAACGTTTCGGAGAACTTCTCGATCCGTTTGGCGGACTCGATGATCTGGCCAACAAAATCATTCGCACACCACTGGAGCCGGGAATCACTTTTTCCGACGATCCGCTTCGCATGATGCGGGCTATTCGTTTCGCCACCCAACTGGGATTCCATATCGAAGAAAAAACATTGGAAGCGATTACCAAGCAGGCCGACCGGATTGAAATCGTATCGATGGAACGAATTGTGGATGAACTAAACAAAATCATTCTGTCACCCAAACCATCCGTCGGTTTCAAATTATTGGATAAAACCGGTTTACTGCCGATTATTTTCCCGGAATTTGTCAAACTGAAAGGCCGTGAGATAAAGAAAGGCATCAGTCACAAAGACAACTTCTACCACACTCTTGAAGTGCTCGACCGTATTTGTCCCAATACCGACAATTTATGGTTGCGCTGGTCGGCCATTCTGCACGACATTGCCAAGCCCGCTACCAAACGCTTTGTCGATGGTCAGGGCTGGACATTTCATGCGCACAACTTCATCGGCTCGAAAATGATCCCGGCGTTATTCAAAAGGCTAAAGCTTCCGCTGAATGAAAAGATGAAATATGTGCAAAAGATGGTTTTGCTGCACATGCGTCCCATTGTGTTGTCAGAAGAAGAGGTAACCGACTCGGCTGTCAGGCGCCTACTGTTCGATGCCGGAGACGACATTGAAGACCTGATGACTCTGTGTGAAGCTGATATCACGTCGAAAAATGCCGACAAGGTTAAGCGGTACATGCACAACTTCCGGATCGTTCGACAAAAATTGCAGGATCTGGAAGAGCGTGATGCCATTCGTAATTTCCAGCCTCCGGTTTCGGGGGAAGTCATTATGGAGACTTTCGGCCTAAGCCCCAGTCGGGAGGTTGGCGAACTGAAAGCCGCTATCAAAGAAGCCATCCTGGACGGAATTATTCACAACAATTACGAGGAAGCTTTTCAGTTCATGATTGAAAAGGCAAAAGAAATGGGATTAAAACCGGTGAAATAAGCTATTCAGAGCCGAGCACTGTAACAATCGGAAGATGATCGCTAAAACCTCCGTGATAAGCAGGACCGAGGTAAGTTCGGTTCGGTTTACTGCCCAGGTATTTTTCATCGGCTTCCAGCAGAAAAGCTTCGCGGCAGATGTAGGTGCGTGAAATATCAAGTTTAAGACGGGATCCATTGAGTAACGAAGGCGTACAAATAAACTGGTCGAAGACTGCCCATTCTCCCCTGTTCCATAACGTTCCGGTCCTTTCATCTTTCCAAATACCGGTTAGATTAATCAACGAATCATATCCCCCGACAGTACTATACTGAGCCGCGTGCAAAACATCCCGCAAACACCCTTCGTTCATGGTCGCGTTGAAGTCGCCCATCATTAAAATATGTGCAGCTGGTTCATCAGCCAAAATCGAATCAATGCGCTGACGTAAAATGCGGGCTGCGAAGTTACGTTTCTTCTTTGTAGCCATGTAGCCTCCGTACCTGCTTGGCCAGTGGTTAACGAAGAAATGAACCGTGTCGCCATCTAAGCTTCCTGAAAAGTAAAGGATATCACGCGACTCGAACTGCCGTTTTCCTTCTTTCACCACACGTAAAAAATCAAAATCGATCGGTTTTACCCGGTCTTTTCGGTAGAGCAGCGCCACATCAATGCCACGGGGATCAGGCGAGTCTTTGTGTATAATACCGTAGGGAACGCGACTTAAGGGTGTACTGTCCACCAGCCGCCGAACCACCCACCGGTTTTCAATCTCTGCTAAACCAATCACATCCGGGAATTCTCCTTTCCCGGCCGCAATCAAAGCTTTGTAAATATGCTGTATTTTGGCGTCCAAACGGTGATAAGTCCAGTGGTTCTGACCGGCAGGAGTAAAATCATCATCTTTCGTTTCCGGATCATTCTTTACATCAAACAGGTTCTCCACATTGTAGAAAACAATGGTGAAATCATTTTTCGATTTGGAATGAGATTCCGGAGAGAGAAGATTAACCATGAATAAAATAGCCAGTAGCGGCAATGACATATGCAATTATTTCGATTCAGCCGTTTTTTCCGGATCCTTTTCAATCCGCTCATAGGCTCCTAAATCTGGCCCGGCATCGTCTAAACGGCTTTTCCCCAGGAAATCATTGGGAAACATCTTTGCATAGCTCAGTTTTCCGATATCCTTCACTGCGGAAAGTGTGTCAAGCTGAAAATTGCCCTTATATGGATCGATAAAACGAGGATCGGCGTTACGAAGAATGCCCAGGTAATGCGGGTTATTATCAATATTAACTGTGTCACTGAGCTGCAGCATACAATTGTCAAACAGGTAGTTGCTCTCCCCCTTCTTGTCCATCCGTACCAGAACCTCATTGGAGCGGTTACCTGTTACTATACAATTTCCGAAGGTCGCTTCGGTCATATCGCCCACATAACGCATATCGGTTTTGCTGTCGACAAGGTAATTCGAAACAATCAGTGTTTCCGTATTTCGGATACCCGTAGAAAGTGCATTGTAATAGTTGGCAAAAGTGGAATGATAGAACTGATAATCACCGCCCAGTAACAACGCAGTATTATAGTACCGCACATTGGAGATTACACAGTTGCTGGCAAGAATTTTCGACTTCATAGCCCATATCCCGGCCCAGCTCATGTTTTCAATCCGGGTATCGGCAAGTTCAACTGATGCAAATCCTTCGTGCTCGATGGTTCCCACCTGAAGTCCAATGTTCGCATTTTTAATTACGGCATGCTCAAAACGGTTGTTGTGACTCCCGGAAAAGAGAATAATGCCGTTCCACTGGTCGGGCAAATCACTGTACATTGATTCCAGACGATCGCCCTGAAATACGACCGGCTCGTTTTCCGTCCCCTGAACATCAAGTGTCCCTTTCACATAAAAACCGGCACCATCATGAAAATAAATAACAGTTCCCGGCTCAATCGTTAAAACGGCACCGGAATCGACATAGGCATAATTATACACAAGATAGGGCTTCTCATTTGTCCAGGTCGTCGTTCCAATTACTTTGGAATTGATTCGTTTAAAATCCTGTCCCCAGGCAATTAAATTTACATCCTGTACAACTCCGTTTACGCTAAAAACAATCGAATCTTCAGCGACCATCGGAATATTTCCCCCGTTTTCGCCGAGCGTTACTTCCACGAAGATAAAGATGCTGTCATTGGGAGGGATTTCCACATCATAAACATCATTGGCCACCTCTCCATTTACATTCAAACGGAAACCACTTTTATTGCCGCCCGCCAACTTAATTGAGGAGATGATAAGGGTACTGTTCGTTGGATTAACGACACGGACGTTGTGGGTAGGCGACCCGATGGAGGTGAAAATGGTATCGAAGGCAACTGTGTCAGTCGAAAAACGTAAAAGGGCATCGTTAGATGAATTGATGTTTTCCTTTTCACAGGAAGCAAAAAGGTACACCAACGACATCACAATCAATATTTTAAATAATCCCCTCATAGTTTTAAATAAGCGCCCTCAATATCATGGTCAGGAAGGAGCGACCTTCCCCATTCAAATATAGTAATAATTATTAATTTCCTTTAACATTTTTTAACTTTAGAAATATTTTTTACGAAATAGAAGAAGCCCCAAAAACATTAGTCCGCCATTTAATATCAAGATCTCAAATCCAAACCGGTAACCAAAAAGAAGTTGTTCAGACCACGTATCAATCGCCCAACTAATGAGCGGAGCTGCAACTGCCAGATAGGGAACCGCACGATCGTTTACCTTGTACTTTGTAAACATCCCGAAAGCGAATAATCCCAGCAGCGGACCATAGGTGTATCCAGCCACCTTAAAAAGCGCAACGACCACACTTTCATCGTTGATAACCCGGAAAATGACGATAACAAAAAACAGAATCACTGAAAACCCCATATGCACCAATTTTCGCTCCTTCTCTTTCTTCGCATCCGTTCGTTTTTGGAATTTCAGGAAGTCGACACAGAATGCCGTGGTTAATGATGCCAGGGCTGAATCGGCACTCGAATAAGCCGCCGCCGTAATCCCCAGCAGGAAAGCAATGCCGATGGATAGATTCATTTTTGTCAGAGCCAGCAACGGATACAAATCATCAGTTCTCGCAGGGACAGGCGTTCCTGTTTTCGCAGCAAAAATGTAGAGCAACACACCCAATCCCAGAAACAATGCAACAGCGATGACAAAGCTGGCGCTAAACCAAATCATATTCTTCCGGGCTTCCCCGACATTCCGACAAGTCAGATTTTTCTGCATCATATCCTGATCAAGGCCGACCATCACTACCGTGACAAACATGCCGGCAAAAAATTGTTTGAAGAAATTGTTGCCTGACCGCCACCCCCAATGAAAAATTTTGGAATCGGGATGATCGGTAATATGATGAAAAGCCTCTCCTATCGACCAGCCAAAGTGATTCAGGACATAGTGAATTGTCAGAACTACGGCTAAGATAAGGAAAGTAGTCTGCAGGGTATCGGTCCAAACAATCGTTTTAATTCCTCCGCGATAGGTGTACACCCAAATCAGCAAAATACTTATCATCACCGTAATCCAGAAAGGGACACCGAACGCATCGAAAAAGGCAAGCTGCAATACGCCGGCCACCAGGTAAAGACGAAACGCCGCTCCAATGGTTCGGGAAAGAAGAAAAAAGAAGGAACCAGTTTTATACGCAGAGGGCCCAAACCGTTCTTCCAGGTAACCGTAAATCGAAACAAGGTTCATGCGGTAGTACATGGGCAAAAGCACTCCGGCAACAATCCAATATCCCACTAAATTCCCCAAAACAAACTGGAAATAGGAAAAGGCAGAATTTCCGACTTCTCCGGGTACGGAAATAAAAGTAACCCCCGAAAGTGTGGCTCCAATCATCCCGAACGCCACCACATACCACGGAGATTTCCGGTTAGCCGTGAAAAAAGTATCAGAGTTCGCCCCTTTCGCCGTAAGCCGCGAAATAAGTATCAGTAGGAGAAAGTAACCGCCGATGACGGCCAGCACAATAAATGGATTCATAATTTAGTTTTGGTCGTTATCGGGATAAAGAAGATATTTTTTTCGAATTTGTCGATAGTTGTTAAGCTCGGGCTGCCATGAGGCACGAATCTCCTGCTCGGTCTTTCCTTCGCGAATTTGCTTGATCACCGTGTCGGTTCCCATCAGCAAATTAAACCAGCGCTCACGGGTCAGGAAATTTTTTTCGTTGGGAAAACGGTGATACCAATCCAGGAAATATTTCAGCGTAAAGCGAGGAACGTTTTTCGTCCCTCTAAAATCCTCGCCATAACATTTCTCACCCATATGCAGCGGCGATTTTGCCATTCCAACAATGCTCTCGGGCGTAAAAGAAAAGGAGCCAAATTTCGGGTCGGGATAACCCAGTACCTGAAAGGGAAAATGCGTTCCACGCCCGACACTCACGCTGGTAGACTCGAAGAAACAAAGCGACGGGTACAAACGGATAGACAAGTCGTTTGGCAGGTTGGGCGATGGTTTCACAGGTAAAGAATACCGGTCCTGGTGATTATAGTTTTTCACGGGAATCACCGTCAAATCCACCCCTTCGTGGTTCGGCAACCAGCCTTCGCCATTAATCATCCGCGCCAATTCACCAATTGTACATCCATGAACGACCGGAATTGGATCCATTCCCACAAACGAGCGAAATTCCGGTTTCAAAACGGGGCCAGCAACATAATCGCCGTTAGGATTGGGACGATCTAGAATCATCATCTTCACCCCGTTTTCGGCGCAAGCCTCCATTACATAATGCATCGTGCTGATAAAGGTGTAAAAACGGCAACCTACATCCTGTATATCGAAGACCACCCAATCGATTCCTTTTAGCTGCTCCGGGCTCGGCTTTTTCGTTTTTCCGTAAATCGAAATAACCGGCAAACCCGTTTGCTTATCAACCGTATTTTCCAGTTGTTCCCCAGCATCGGCCTTACCTCTGAAACCGTGTTCAGGGGCAAAAACCTCTTTCACCGGAATATGCTTTTCAAGCAGGAAATCGACCAAATGCTGACCATCAACTACAGACGTCTGATTGACGACCAACGCCACATTTTTACCTTTCAGTAGGGGCAAATATTTTCCGGGTTGTTCAGCACCCGGCAGGATAGGTTTTTCTTTCGCATTTCCGCAAGAGAATAAAAGAAAAACGGAAAAGAAGAGCACGATATGATTTTTCACAGTCCCAGTTTTTATGATTGAATCAGAAAATTGTTAGGATTAATCGATTAAGATTTTAAATTTGTCATACATATTACTTCCGACTAAAATACAAATTTAACATGAACCTTGAAGTAAAAATAACTATTTCTGATACGGGATAAGCCGATAGAGTACAATCCATTTACTAATTTTACGAAAATCGAAATTGTCCATTACAACAACTGATGACATCATGAAGTGCCAAAGAAACCTGCTTGGATTAATCACCCTCATTATTATCTTCATCCATCCTGTTATGAATCAAGCCGCCAATCCTGTCCGACCGCCATTCTACAAATACGAAAACGATGCGTGGGTCGATTCGGTCTTTAACTCTCTCAGCTTCGAGGAAAAGATTGGTCAGCTGATAACTGTTGCGGCCTATTCGAACAAAGATGAGGCACACACCCAGGAGATTTTGCAACAAATTGCCGAGAATAAAATTGGAGGGCTGGTCTTTTTTCAGGGAGGGCCCATTCGACAGGCAGAACTAACCAATAAATACCAACAGGCATCAAAGGTTCCGTTATTAATCGGCATCGACGCAGAAAACGGGCTGGGAATGCGGCTCGACAGTTGCATCAGCTACCCGGTGGCGATGGCCGTTGGGGCTGTTCAGGATGATTCATTGGTTTATCAAATGGGAAAAGACATTGGTCGCCAGTGTAAACGCATAGGCATGCAGGTGAACTTTGCCCCCGTAGCCGACGTGAACAACAATCCGGAAAATCCCATCATTGGTTACCGTTCGTACGGACAGAACGTGGAAAATGTCACACGTAAAGCGATGATGTATGCTTTGGGCATGCAAGAGGAAAACATTCTTCCGACCGCCAAACATTTTCCAGGTCACGGAGATACCGAAAAAGATTCGCATAAAACACTTCCGGTTATTCCTTTCGGCAAAGAACGTCTCGACACACTGGAAATAATGCCTTTTCACCGGCTGATTTATGCAGGAATTGGCGGCGTCATGGTAGGACACCTTGATGTACCGGCATTGGATTCAACGGGAACTCCGGCGTCACTTTCGAAGCCTATCACCGGCAAGTTGCTTCACGACAAACTGGAATTTCAGGGCCTTACCGTGACCGATGCGATGAACATGAAAGGTGCCAGCGTAAAAGGTCCTCCCGGAACTGCGGATGTGATGGCCTTGGCTGCGGGCAATGATGTGCTGGAATTTGTCACCGACCCAAAAGCCGCCATCAAAGCCATTAAAAAGGCCGTGAGAAAAGGGATACTCACCAAAGAAGAAATTGACCAAAAGTGCCGGAAGGTATTGATGGTAAAACGCTGGACCGGACTGAACGACTGGCACCCGGTACAAACGGACAGTTTATATGAGGATTTAACAAATCCGCTTTACCGACTGACGTCACGTGAACTGACCAAAGAAAGCCTCACGCTATTACAAAACAAAGGCAATCTCCTTCCGCTTCAGAACCTCGACACATTACATATTGCAACTGTGAGCATTGGGCGCGATTACGATACGGCGTTTCAAAAAGCGGTGGGACAATACCTCCAGGTCGATAATTTTCACATCGACAAAAATGCCCCTCTGAAATCGCTTCAGAAACTACTGCCTCAGTTAAAAAATTACAACCTGGTGATTGCGGCTGTCAATAATTACTGGATGACTCCGGAAAACAACTTCCATCTCACCCAGGTTCAGCTCGATGTGACGAACATCATCAGCAAGATGGACAATTCTGTCGTGGTATTGTTTGGAAATGCATACGCTGCTAACGCATTCCGAAACCTCAACGACGCCCGTTCCGTCATCATGGCTTACCAGGAAACAGATGATGCAGAGAGTCTGGCCGCTCAACTGATTTTCGGAGGAATTCCTGCCAAAGGAAAACTGCCGGTTACATTGAATAAGTTTTTCCCGGCCGGAACCGGAATTCAGACCAAAGCACTTGGGCGTTTCTCTTATACTATTCCCGAAGCTGTTGGCATCGATTCGCATTACCTCGACCAGCGAATTGATTCGCTGGTGAACATCGGGCTTACGCAGAAAGCATATCCCGGCTGTCAGATTTTACTGGCGAAAAACGGAAAAGTTTTCTTCCATAAATGCTACGGTTACAGAACATACAAAAATCAGGTTCCGGTAAAACCGACCGACATTTACGATTTTGCTTCTTTGACCAAAATAACAGGCCCTTTACCCGCACTGATGAAACTGGCTGACGAAGGAAAATTCAACGTCGACGAAAAATTCTCGAAGTACTGGCCTGAGTGGGATAATACCAACAAAGCCAATATCGGGATACGCGATATTCTGGCTCACCAGGGACAACTGGAAGCGTGGATTCCGTACTGGAGAAGTATTGTTAAGCCCAATGGCCGCTTCAAACATGGTTACATCCGGCATCGTCCTACGCGGAAATATTCGCTTCGCATAAGCGACAACATGTACCTGAATCACAGCTTTATTGACACCATTTATTCCGATATCGATAAATCGCCACTATTGCCTAAAAAGGCGTATGTGTATTCCGGGTTGACCTTTTATCTCTACCCGAAAATCATCTCGAACCTGACCGGAGAAAATTACCAGAAGTACATACATGAAAACTTCTACGGACCGCTGGGTGCGTCTACAGTGACTTACAATCCATACCTGAAATACCCCATCAACCGGATGATACCAACCGAAGACGACACGTTCTTCCGGCACCGTCAGATTCAGGGATTTGTACACGACGAAGGTGCAGCCATGATGGGCGGCGTATCGGGTAATGCAGGGCTTTTTGGCGACATCAACGATGCGGCCAAAATCATTCAGATGTACCTGAACTATGGCGAATACGGCGGGAAGCGTTACATCAGCGAAGCAACGATGAAGGAATGGACCCGCTGCCAGTTCCCCGACAACGACAACCGGCGAGGGCTTGGATTTGACAAACCGTTGATTGACAACAGCGAGAAAACTATTGACGAAGCTTACCCGGCTCCGTCATCCAGTGCAGCAAGTTTCGGACATAGCGGTTTTACCGGAACGTTTGCATGGGCCGACCCGGAAAACGGTCTTCTGTTCATGTTCTTTTCCAACCGGGTTTACCCAACACGTAACGACCGGAAGCTCTACGAGCTGAACTTACGCCCACGTCTTCATCAGGCTGTCTATGATGCGCTTAAGCGAGGATTGAAAAACGAATACGACGAAGAGAAACATGTTTTAAAACATTCGCAGGAAGAAGAGGGTGGCTATCCGCCTGTGCAAAATCCACCATTCTGATTTTCTGCAATTTGCTTGTGGCAGGACACGATTTTTCTTTGTTAAGAAATGTGAATTTCATTTAAAAGTAGAATAGGATTTCACGTTACCATTGGGTTATTAAATATTTAATTTTATTTTTAAGGTGATACATATTTTACTTCCAAAATCTTATTATTAACAAGATAAAATCCTACCGCTATGACAAAGAAAATAACCTTCAACGAGCTGAGAAAAATTAAAGACAGTTTGCCTGACGGTGCCATCCACCACATTGCCGAAGAATTAGGCATTGAGGTTGAGACCGTCAGGAACTATTTCGGCGGAGCAAATTACGAAAAAGGAAAAGCAGTTGGAATTCACCTTGAACAAGGCCCCAATGGTGGTGTCGTACTTTTAGATGATACAACCATTCTCGAAAAAGCGGAAGAAATTCTTCATCAGCACGAAGTATAGAAACATTAAGAAGAAAAAAATCTATTAACTGCCTCAAAACTGAGGCAGTTTTTTTTTTGTACCTTCCCAGACAGACTAACCTTGATTATCATGACAAAAATATTTCTGATTTTCGTTCTAATCGCCGGGTGTTTCACGCAGGCTGAAGCACAATCGAATGCCGGCTGGCGCTTGCTGTTCAATGGAAAGAACCTGAAAGGTTGGGAAACCTATGTAGGTCCGCTGGAAAAAGGAGGAACTCCGTTAGGTATAAAAAAGGATCCGATGAAGATTTTCTCGGTAGTAAAAGAAGACGGGCAACCCGCCATCAGAATATCGGGAGAAATTAACGCCTCGCTGGCCACCCGGAACTCCTATGAAAATTACCACCTCCATCTCGAGTTTAAATGGGGAAAGCTTGTTTTCTCTCAACGTAACTCCGGATTGCTTTATCACAGCTACGGTCCGTTTGGTGCAGCTCTCAATGTGTGGATGAACTCGCACGAATTGCAAATGAAACATGGCAGTTTAGGGGATTTATACTGCATGGGCGACACCTATAGCAAAATCCCGGCTATAAAAACTGGAGATCAGTACACTTACCAGGCGGGAGAAGACCGGATGGCATTTGGAAATAACGAAGCCGCCAAAATTTGCTCGAAAAGTGTGGATTACGAAAAACCGCTGGGCGAATGGAACACAGTCGATCTGTATTGCTTTGGCGGCACCTCGGTTCATGTTATCAACGGCAAAGTCAACATGGTCAGTTACAACTCCAGCAAATGGGTAAACGGAGAATTACTGCCTCTGGTAAAAGGCAAAATCCAATTGCAATCGGAAGGTGGCGAGCTGTTCATTCGCAATATCAGAATCAAACACATCAAGGAATTACCTTCTGATTTTTAGCAAGGCGTTATCAGCTGCCATATCCAATTTCTTCCCAATGAGAATCTTGCGAAAGAAGTAGGCAGAATAAGGCGTTTCGGAAATCGGGCATCGCAATAAATCGGCTAAAAAGTTTGTCTTCTGTTTTTGCAGGAAACAAAAAAAATCTATATTTGCAACGCTTTTAACGAAAGCGGGAGCTTAGCTCAGTTGGTTCAGAGCATCTGCCTTACAAGCAGAGGGTCGCTGGTTCGAATCCAGCAGTTCCCACCGTTCATAATTAGGATTTTATTTTTTTTCGGGAGCTTAGCTCAGTTGGTTCAGAGCATCTGCCTTACAAGCAGAGGGTCGCTGGTTCGAATCCAGCAGTTCCCACACTTTCATATTAGGATTTTATTTTTTTCGGGAGCTTAGCTCAGTTGGTTCAGAGCATCTGCCTTACAAGCAGAGGGTCGCTGGTTCGAATCCAGCAGTTCCCACTCAAAGGATTTCACGTTTGTGGAATCCTTTTTTTATGCCCTTCAGGGAAGAATAAATCAGATCACTTCAGCTACCACGAAAGTACTTCCGCCAACGAAAATCATATCATCTGGTCCGGCATGTTCTTTGGCTGCCGTCAGTGCCTCAACAACAGTCGGATATTTCTTTCCCCTCAGTCCGGCATCGGCAGCTTTCAACTCCAGCATATTTTCCGACATCGCTCTTGGAATTGAGGCTTTGGTAAAATAGTAATCGGCGTCCTTCGGCAAGAGCCGCAACACGCTCATCACATCCTTATCATTTACCATTCCCAACACAAAATGAAGCTTTTTGTAGGGCGTTTGATGAATCTGGTGCACGACCTCACGAACTCCGGCCTCGTTGTGCCCTGTATCGCAAACGATGCGTGGATTAGCGCCCAAAACCTGCCAGCGCCCTAACAAACCGGTATTTTTCACCAAATGTTCCATTCCCCGGTACAGCGCTTCATCGGAGATACTCCAGCCCCGCTCTTTCAACACGTCGACGGTTGCCAGGGCAGTACAAAGGTTGCGTCCCTGGTATTGTCCCAGTAAATCCAGCGGAAGCTTTTCATAACGAACAGCATTGTTGTAGCGCACATTGAACAGTTGCTTCCCTTCGGGTGAAGCCATCGAATAACCCGTCTGGTAAAGTTGATCGGCGAATTGAAGCGGAACATCGAGTTTTTCGGCCCTTTCGGTGAAAACCGGAGCAGTTTCATCCATGGTCTCGCCCACCACTGCCGGAATTCCATTTTTCATGATACCGGCCTTCTCACCGGCGATTTCGGTTAATGAATTTCCCAGCAACGCCACATGGTCAAGACTAATATTCGTGATAACGGATACTTCCGGAGTGATGATATTCGTGGAATCGAGGCGACCGCCCAAACCAACTTCCACCACCGCAATATCGACCCGTTCGCGGGCAAAATAATCAAACGCCATGGCCACCGTCAACTCAAAAAACGACGGCTCCATCTTGTTCAACTGGTTTCGGGCCATGAAATCGTCGACAAAGCGCACCACCTCTTCTTTCGGTATTTTCACACCATTCACGCGAATGCGTTCCCTGAAATCCTTCAGGTGCGGCGAGGTATACAATCCCACCCGGTAACCGGCTTCCTGTAGCACACTTGCCAGCATATGCGAAACCGACCCCTTTCCGTTCGTTCCTGCCACATGAACGCTACGAAATAATTGGTGCGGATGGCCGTAAAGTTCGTCCAGCGCCAGCGTATTATCCAGATTATTTTTATACGCAGCCGGCCCTTTCCTCTGATAAAAAGGCAATTGCTCGTATAAATATCTCAGTGTCGCTTCAAATCTGTCCATAATGTGAAAAGAATTTATCAACGGGTTAAAGTTCGTAAAATCATTCCGACCTGCCGTACACCGGATACAAAAAATACTACCTTTAAAAGCAAACCCTTGAAACCCTACGAATATGACTCAAGCAAAAGTATTCGTCCTCGACACTAACGTCATCTTGCATGATCACAAGTGTATTTACAATTTCGAAGACAACGATGTAGTAATCCCGATCACGGTATTGGAAGAGCTGGACAAGTTCAAGCGAGGCAGTGATCAGATTAACTTTCAGGCCCGCCAGTTTGTGCGCATTCTGGACGAAATTGTAGGCGACGATTTATTCAATGGAGGATTATCTCTCGGCCCCAAAAAAGGCAAACTGATTATCGAAACCGGAAAGCCTTTTTCGAAACAGATGAAAGATTCCTTCCGTGACGACATTCCCGACCACCGTATTCTGGCCATTGCCGAAGCTGTCCGGGATAAATATCCCGAAAGGAAAACCATCTTTGTTACGAAAGATGTCAATCTCCGGATGAAAGCCAAATCGCTGCACATTGAGTCGGAAGATTACAAAAACGACAAGATTTCCGATGTCAACGTACTTTACGAAGGCATCCGGGAAATGAATGAGTACAACGACGAACTGATCGCCAAATTATACGACAATAAATCGCTTACGCTGGAAGAAGCCGGAATCGGAGACTCACCTTTTGCCAACGAATACCTGATTTTGAAAGGCAACCGTTCCAGTGCGCTGGCTCATTTCGATCCATTTACCAGAACCATCAAGCGAGTCGACAAACACAACGCTTACGGTATAAAACCGCGCAATGCAGAGCAAACCTTTTCGCTGGACGCCCTGTTGAATCCGGAAATCAAACTGATTGCCCTTACGGGGAAAGCGGGAACCGGAAAAACCCTGCTGGCCCTCGCTGCTGCCATTGCTCAGCACAAGGTTTATGACACAACGTTGCTAGCACGTCCTATTGTAGCGCTAAGTAACCGCGATTTAGGTTTCCTTCCGGGAGACGCCGAAGAAAAAGTATCGCCTTACATGCAACCACTTTTCGATAATCTGGCGGTGATTAAGAAAAGCTTTAACCCACGCAGCACCGAGGTTCAGCTCATTGAAGAGCTGCAGAAGGATGAACGTTTGGTGATTTCGGCACTTGCCTTCATCAGGGGACGGAGTCTCTCCAACTGCTTCTTCATCATCGATGAAGCGCAGAACCTCACGCCACACGAAGTGAAGACGATCATCACCCGTGCCGGCGAAGGAACCAAGATGGTGTTCACCGGCGACATCATGCAAATCGACTCGCCCTACCTCGACATGCAGTCGAACGGATTGGCTTTCCTCACCGACAAGATGAAAGGTCAGGACCTGTTTGCACATATCAACCTGGTGAAAGGCGAACGCAGCTACCTTGCCGAGCTCGCCAGCGATTTACTTTGATTTCTTCGAACTCCTTTTACCTATAATTTGACTAACAAAGGCCAGAGCATCAACTCTGGTCTTTGCATTTCTATGAAAGCATATTCGGGAAGAAGCTTCTTTCCTGGTCATTTCAGGCTGTTGAAATTTTCAATCCGTCCACTCCTGACTGATTCTCGCTATTGAAATTTTCAATTTATCCTTTTCTAAACATTTCGGGCTGCTGAAATTTTCAATTCACCCTTTTCTGAATATTTCTGGCCGTTGAAATTTTCAATTCGGCAATTCTTGACTGATTCTTGCTGCTGAAATTTTCAATTCATCCTTTTCTAAACATTTTAGGCTGCCGAAATTTTCAATTCACCCTTTTCTGAACATTTCTGGCCGTTGAAATTTTCAATTCGGCAATTCTTGACTGATTCTTGCTGCTGAAATTTTCAATTCATCCTTTTCTAAACATTTTAGGCTGCCGAAATTTTCAATTCACCCTTTTCTGAACATTTCTGGCCGTTGAAATTTTCAATAGCCCCATTCCTGACGAATTATTGTCATTGAAATTTTGCAAAAGCTTCTTCCCCCAGACATTTTATCGCCATTGAAATAAATGAATCCCACCCCATTCCGCCTCCTTCAAAATTATTTTTGTAGTTTTGCGCCGTCAATAAAAGACGATTTTATCCTGAAAACTTTTTCACTGTTTTTCAGGTATAAAGTATGAGAAAACGTTGACTGCCTCCGGGCAGATTTGAAGCGAGAGAGGAATGAATTACAACGGAAAAAAAGTAGCTTTTACCACGCTGGGATGTAAACTGAACTTCTCGGAAACGTCCACCATTGCCCGCTCTTTCCAGGAGATGGGCTTCAACCGGACCGGTTTCAGGGACAAAGCCGATGTTTACGTTATCAACACTTGCTCGGTGACGGACACCGCCGACAAGAAAAGCCGCGCCATCATCCGTCAGGCCGTTAGGCAGAACCCCGCTGCATTTATTGTGGTGGTGGGATGTTATGCCCAGCTGAAACCGGATGAAGTGGCGTCCATCGAAGGTGTTGACCTGGTGCTGGGAGCCAATGACAAATTCAACATCACCAAATATCTCGACGGGCTTGAGAAACACAAGGGAGGCGAGGTGCACAATTGCTCGTTCACCCGGATTAACAAGTTCGACCACGCCTATTCATATGGCGATCGCACCCGCAGTTTCCTGAAAGTGCAGGACGGCTGTAACTATTTCTGCACCTACTGTACGATCCCAATGGCACGCGGGAAAAGTAGAAACCCGAGCATTGCCAGCCTGGTGGAGGAAGCAACACGGGCCGGCGAACAGGGAATTCGCGAGATCATTCTCACCGGGGTGAACATTGGCGATTTCGGACAAAGTACCGGCGAGACGTTTTACGATTTGGTGCAGGCGTTGGATGAAGTCGAAAGCATTGACCGCATCCGTATTTCGTCGATTGAGCCGAATCTGCTGAACGATGATATCATCGAATTTGTGGCCCGCTCGAAGCGAATTGCGCCGCATTTTCACATTCCCCTACAGGCCGGTACCAACGAAGTGCTCGAACTCATGGGGCGTAAGTACAACCGGGAACTGTTTGCCCACCGCGTGGAGAAAATCAAGGAATTACTGCCCCATGCCTTCATCGGGGTAGACGTGATTGCAGGCATGAACGGCGAATCGGATGAACTGTTTGAAGAGTCGTACCGGTTCATCGAAAGTCTCGACATTTCGCAGCTGCACGTGTTCCCTTATTCCGAGCGTTCGAAAACCAGTGCCTTGAAGATTGAAGGAGTGGTCCCGATGTCGGAACGCAAATGGAGGGTGGAAAAACTGAAAGAATTGTCTAACCAAAAACTGAAGGATTTCTACCGGAAACACGATGGACAGAACCACCGGGTGCTGTTCGAGAAAAGCCGTTCAAAGACACGAATTACCGGATGGACCGAGAATTACATCAAGGTAGAAACCGACTTCCATGACGATCTGGTGAACCAAATCAGGGAAGTGAAACTGTCAGGCATCAATCCAACCGGCAACATGGCCGTAATGGTTGATTAAAAAGACCGAAATACACATTAGCATACATCCCGTCAGGATTTTCCGGCGGGATATTTTATTTTTATGAAAACGACAGGAATTTCATCCTGGTAAGAAAAATGCCATCCAAGGCGATTAATCGTTACTTTTGAAGAAATTTTTTTGTGATGAACCTGGAAAAACTCTGTACCGATGTTATCGGAATTGTAAAAGATGCCGGTCAATTCATTGCCGGCGAGCGTCAGAAGTTTCGGCTCGACGCGGTTGAAAAGAAAGGAAAATCGGATTTCGTATCCTACGTCGATAAAGGCGCCGAGAAGCAACTCGTCGAGAAGCTTCGTCAGCTGCTGCCCGAAGCCGGATTTATCACCGAAGAGAATACGGCAGGCAACGACGGAGAAGAGTTTAAATGGATCATCGATCCGCTCGACGGGACCACCAATTTCATTCACGGTATTCCTCCGTTCGCGGTAAGCGTCGCCCTGCTGCAAGGCAACGAACTCGTCGTGGGGGTAGTGTACGAGATTACGCAGGACGAATGTTTTTATGCCTGGAAAGACAGTGCAGCCTACCTCAACGGTAACGTTATTCGCGTTAGCGATGCGGCCACCACGCAGGATTCGCTCATTGCCACCGGCTTTCCTTACTACAATTTCGATCGGCTCGATGGATATATCGATGCCATGAGCCACTTCATGCGACATTCGCATGGCCTGCGCCGGTTAGGTTCGGCGGCCACCGATCTGGCCTACGTGGCAGCCGGCCGTTTCGAAGCCTTCTGGGAACATGCACTTCACGCCTGGGATGTGGCGGCCGGCGTGTTAATTATTAAGCAAGCAGGCGGACAGGTAACCGACTTCAACGGCGGCGACAATTTCCTGTTCGGTGGAGAAATCGTAGCGGCAAACGGTGCATATTTCGAGGAATTTTACGACATTGTACATCAACATCTCGGCAACTGAATATTGACCATGAGAGAAATAGACATTCTTAAAGAACAGATTGCCCGCCTCGAAGAGAAGCGTTTCGATCTGGAAGCCTGGAAAGCACATACGCTGATTTACATCTCCCGCATTTTCGGCGAAGGCAGTGAACATGCCCGGCTCATCAACAACCTCAAGTACGATTATTCCAGCTGGAATTTGCGGGACACATCCGGCGGTATCAAATTAACTGACCCAATTCGCGTTCAGGCTCACGAGATATTGAATGCAGCCATTCACGAACTGGAAATCTTCGGGTTACCGGAGAAAACCGGCGAGACACATCAACCGCTGCTTGAAGCTTTCAGCAATGAACTGACGGGCCGTGAACAAAAAGAGTTGGAGAAAATTCTGGAAATGAACGCCAAAGAACGCGACAAGGCGCTGGAAACATTTATCGACAGCAAAAACAAAGAAACGCTGGTTGCCATTCTGTTGCAGTTATTCCGACAATCCTAACCGAACGTTTATTTTCTCTATGACTTATCTGTTATATCACATTCTCAGGGGATTTACATGGCTCAACCATTTTCTTCCACTGCGTCTTCATTATGCCTTTTCGGATTTTCTTTTTTTTCTTGTTTATCATGTTTTCGGCTATCGCCGGAAAGTTGTTCAAACCAACCTGTCAAATGCCTTCCCGGAGAAGACAGAGCAGGAACGAAAAAAAATTGAGCGACAGTTCTACCGCCATTTCTGTGATAGCTTCATTGAAACGCTTTACTTCTCGCAAATATCGCCTGCCCGAATCAAGAAACGCATGAAGTTTCTCAATCCCGAACTGGCCCAGAAATATCTGGATGAAGGTCGTCATGTGATTGTTTCGATGGGACACCACAATAACTGGGAATGGATGTGCAGTTGGGGATTACACACGAAGACAGAGTTCTACGTCGTATACAAACCATTGCACAACAAAAGCATCGATCGGTTTTACTATAAACTCAGAAGTCGTTTCAATGCCATTCCACTCGAAAAAAACAAAACTTTCAGGCAGCTGGTTAGCGATAAAAATGAAAATAAAGTCACCGCGGCTGGCTTTCTGAATGACCAGACGCCGAAGAAAAACGAAATCCAGTACTGGACCACTTTCCTGAACCAGGAAACACCTATTCTGTTAGGAACAGAAAAAATTGCCAAAAAAATCGATGCGGTAGTATTGGGTGCGCATATGCAAAAGCAGAAGCGGGGCCATTATACACTGACTTATCACCTGATTACCGATAACCCCAAAGAAACAGCTCAATACGAGATCACTGAAAAACACACCCGTTTTCTGGAGCAAATTATCAAAGACGAACCAGCTTACTGGCTTTGGTCGCACCGTCGCTGGAAACACAAACGCGAACCTGAAAAACCGGAGAGCTCTGTCAAATGAAGGTATCAGTTGTCATATTAAATTGGAACGGACAGGATTTTTTACGCCAATACCTGCTAGCATTGGTAAAATACAGCAACCTTCCTGAAGTAGAAGTGGTAGTTGCCGACAACGGTTCCACTGACAATAGTCGCGATGTGGTAGAGAAAGAGTTTCCATCTGTTCGTTATTTGCAACTGGACGAAAACTATGGCTTTGCCGAAGGTTACAACCAGGCTCTCCAACAAATTGAAGCGGAATATTATCTGCTGCTGAATTCAGATGTCGAAGTAACCGAAAACTGGCTTGAGCCACTCATCGAAATGATGGATGCAGATCCGTTGATTGGCGCTTGTCAACCCAAAATTCTGCAAACAGAGAAGCCAGAATATTTCGAATACGCAGGAGCTGCCGGTGGTTTTATCGATCGGTTTGGTTACCCGTTTTGCCGCGGTCGCATGCTCGATGTGGTCGAAAAAGATGAAGGACAGTACAACGAAAGTGGAGAAATTTTCTGGGGAACCGGCGCCTGCCTGATGGTTCGCTCATCCGTTTGGAAAGAACTGGAAGGACTGGATGCACATTTCTGGGCACACATGGAAGAGATTGACCTGTGCTGGCGCATGAAAAACCGCGGCTTTAAAATATTCTATAACCATCAATCAACCGTACACCATGTGGGCGGCGGAAGTCTTTCGTACGGAAATCCGCGGAAAATTTATCTCAACTTTCGCAACAACCTGTTTCTTCTGTACAAAAACTTACCATCAGTTTTATTGCTTCCGGTGCTGTTCAGCCGGATGGTGCTCGACGGAGTCGCTGCAGTTCAGTTTTTAGTCACCGGCCAGGTAGCTGCTTTCCGGAAGGTATTCATGGCACATGTCGCTTTTTACCGTCATCTTTCAAATCTTCGGAAACAACGGAAGCAACTGCTCAGTCAGGTTACCACTGAAAAACATCCACAAATCTACCGTGGAAGTCTGATCTGGAATTACTACGCCAGGGGGAAGAGAAAATTCAGCGAGCTCAACTGGAAACCGTAACCGGAAAAACACTTTTCAGCCACCATTTTCATTCAACCAAAACAAATAAAGTTCAGATTTATGACCTGAACTCCACCGGAATATGCTAAATTTAAAAAGCATGTGTTTCCATTTTTAGTTGAATGAAAAAGACCGGTCCGTCAGTATTTAAGGTCCTCCTGGGATTTGGTATTCTTTTCGTTGCCTACCAGATTCCAGTAGCAGTCTTGCATTATCTTCGCAGGACCGAACTCTTTTTGTTGCTTCTGGTTGTTTTTCTGATTGTTGCCTGGTTGGTTGCCCGCTGGCAGGGCTTCAGCGGACTAAAAGCGTATGGCTTGACCAACCTATTGAAAAATCGCAGCCACTTACTGGCCGGATTAGTAATCGGCCTGCTCTTTTTCTCTGCGGCATTTCTCCTTTCAGTTCAATACAATATTGTCCGGATCAACTATCTGCCCGAACCCAAAGTGTTCTGGAAGCAAGCCTTGCTTTTTGCCTTAGTGACGATTCTTCCTGTAATCGCTTTCGATATTCTGTCGATGGGCTATTTGTATCGGTTTTTGCACCGGCGTACATCACCCGAAACCTTCATCATCTTTTCGGCCATTGTCAGCACCGGCAACCAGATATACCATTTCGAAAGTGGCATTACAACGCTCATCTATCTTTTCCTGCTAGGTATCATGTTGGTTTCTCCGTTAGTGATGACCGGAAATCTCTGGTATTCGATTGGCGTACATTGGGGCGTCAGCATCGTCTTCAGGTTAACCAATGATGTGCTGGTTATCGAGAATGGAACCAACCCAATTCCGTCGCAATGGATTGTTATTGCCATTATTATCATTCTCATCCCGGTAAATCACCTTTTCATCAATCAAACCCGGATGAGAAAACACCGAATTTCATCAAACATGTCGTAAGGCCTCTTCATCCGGGTCCGTAAACAAGCGGAAATACGCTCGTTTTCAGGTTTCGAGACGGATCATTGTTCTGAAATAAAAATAAATGTAGCTTTGCGGCTTTGTTTTGAGGGGGAGATAAAACGACAGCAATTGCTTTCAATTCATTGTCCGGAACAGGCAACGAATTTCCCCGAAGGTATTCAATTAATCGAAAATGAACGAACTAATTAACGGTCTTTTACAGCGCGAAGCCGACGCTATTTCAACAATTCCGGTCAACGAAGGATACGAAGCAGCTGTTGAAATTCTTTACGAAAGAATTCATCAGCAGCATGGCAAGTTGGTGACCAGCGGTATGGGTAAAGCCGGCCAGATTGCGCTGAACATCGCCACCACCTTTAGCTCAACCGGAACGCCAGCCATCTTCCTTCATCCAAGTGAAGCACAGCATGGAGACTTGGGAGTATTGCAACCGAACGATGTATTGCTGCTCATTTCCAACTCTGGAAAAACCCGTGAAATACTGGAGTTGATTGATTTAGCAGAGAATTTGTATCCCAATCTTCCGCTCATCGTAATAACAAGTAACGAAGAGAGTCACCTGGCTTTGACAGCCGATGTGGTTCTTCCTACCGGAAACCCGAAGGAACTCTGTCCGCTGGGCTTGACTCCATCGACATCTACAACTGTTATGACTGTTATCGGAGACATATTGGTCAACCTGATGATGCGCCGAATCGAGTTTTCGAGCGAAGAATATGCCAAGCGTCATCATGGTGGTTATCTGGGTCACAAATCGCGCCGGCTGGCCAAAGGAATGGAACGGTTGGCAAAAGAAAAATCATAAACCTAAAGAATCATGCGTATCACAAGAGAAAACACAACCGGATTAATTATTGACATTCAGGAACGTTTGTTCCCTGCAATGAGCAACAAGGAGACCTTACTTAAGAATGCTCAAATACTGGTAAAAGGCTTGCAGGTTCTGGGAATTTCCACTGTTTTTACGCAGCAATACACCCGTGGCCTGGGAAAAACGCTGGACGAGATTTCCAGTCTGGTTCCCGGATTTTCGTACTTCGAGAAGTCGGATTTCAGCAGCTATCGTGTACCTGAATACCAGCTTTTCCTGGAACAAAAAAATTATGAGAATGTCATCATTGCCGGAATCGAATCGCATGTGTGCGTTCTCCAAACCGCCATCGACCTGAAACATTCCGGCTATCATCCCATTGTGGTGATGGATTGCACCGATTCGCGCACCGAAGCCAACAAACAACTGGCAATGGAACGTTTCCGCCAGGAGGGCATCATGATGACTTCGTATGAATCTGTCTTATTCGAGCTAACGGGCACTGCTAAAGCTCCCGAATTCAAAACCATTTCAAATCTGATTAAATAAAAGATAGTCAATTACTCTATTGATAATTCATGCCGCGTCATTCGATGCGGCATTTTCATTTTCGGCAGAAACATTTTTATCCATAAGTCATTTTTGCATCGATTTCTTTAACAGAAACGAACCTATCCTGAACCAATTCCTGTTATCTTTATGGAGACGACCAACATCAAACACGTGAATGACGGGAGTATTACCATATCTAACGATTCTGTACTATTTAATCGTTATCGTCTTTTTCTTTTCGATTCTGCTGAGAAATAAGCATCCGCTGAAGACTCAGTCGTACTTACTTGTGCTGGTTTTGCTACCCGTTTTAGGCATTATCATTTATCTGTTTTTCGGTGTCGATACACGAAAACGAAAACTCTTTTCGCGCAAAGCAATTGCCGACCAGAAACTGTTGCAGGCATGGAGTCGATATTACGCCGATTTCCTGTCGAAGAGCAAATCCGACCTGGTTGAATTGCTCCAAGACAAGTGGCGGATTCCTTTCCTATCATGGCGAAACAGTTTTGCTCCGCTCTTCTTACAGAATACCATCACCATTCTGAATAACGGCGAAGAAAAATATCCTGTGCTGTTTGAAAAATTGCAGACGGCAAAGCACCATATTCACATCGAATATTATATCATTACCGAGGGAAAAATATTTAATCGCGTTTGCGAGATTCTGGAACAGAAAGCCCGCGAAGGGGTGGAAGTCCGGTTGATTTACGATAGTTATGGCAGCCGAAAGCTAAAAAATAAAACCATCAGACGTCTGGAGAAAGCGGGCGTTCAAACCGGCGAATATAACTCAGTAATGTTTCCGCGCTTTGCCAACCGACTGAATTTCCGTAACCACCGGAAAATTGTCGTCATCGATGGAAAAACCGGATTTACCGGAGGCATCAACCTCGCAGACAATTATGTAAATGGTAAGCGAAAATGGCCGAAACGCCCAAAGATGTGGCGCGATGTCCACTGCATGATTGAAGGCGACGCCTGCTATTCCCTGCAGCTTCTCTTCTTTATCGACTGGTACTTTGTTCGCAATATCGCGCTTGATATCGGACCTCCATATTTTCCGCCCGAAAATAACGAAGGCACGTCGCCGACCCTGATTGTAGGCAGCGAACCGGATTCAGACAGTCCCAACATCATGGAGACTTACTTCCAGCTCATCTCGCTTGCGCAGAAAGAATTATTCATTGCGACGCCATATTTCATTCCCAATGAAAGCATTATTACCGCGCTGAAAACAACTGCCAAATCGGGAATACGGGTTGTACTTATGCTACCTCAGGAAAGTGATTCATTTATTGTTTCGGCGGCAAGTTACACCTACCTGGGCGAGCTTATTGAAAGCGATGTGGAAATCCATCTGTACCAAAAAGGAATGCTTCATGCCAAAACCATCGTCATCGATGGAGAAGTGGCCTCAGTTGGAACCGCCAACATGGATTACCGCAGTTTCGATTCCAATGCCGAAGTCAACGCTATCATTATGGACGAGGAAGTGGCAGGAAAAATAAAAGCCGACTTTGAGAACGATTTAAAAGACTCCTACCGGTTATCGCTTGCCGAATGGGAAGACCGGCCTATTGCTCAAAAACTGATTGGCTCGATGGCCCGCCTGATTGCTCCGTTATTGTAACACAAATTCACTCAACGACGATACATACTTTTTAGTTCATCAGCTTTAGCGGCATAAAAAGATTGAGCGCCCGGTTTCGGATCGGTACATAAAAAAACCTTCAGGCCGTTTTCACGGAAGTTGACATCATCGATTTCGCCAATTTCCCGGTACGAATTGAATAACTTATCGATAACTCCCACTTCGTCATTGATATAAATAAACGCTCCGTTTCCGAGAGAATCAGGAGCCCACAACAAGTAACTATCATCGAAACTAATCGGTTCGGGGAGGTCATAAGCATGTCCGTAAAAATGAACAGCACCCGCCTCGCCATAATTTTCCGCAAAAATATGACAATTAGCTTGTTGCTCGGGAGTCAGTTCATGATAAGCCTTAGCAGTCAGCCGGGCCAATTCACTCCAGCCAGTCATATCGGCATAGTCTTGCGGAATATTATGCACTTTGCCATCCTCCCAGGTAATAATACCCGGGCCTGCCACGTTGATCGCCGACTGACAATAAGCCGCCATTTTATTAATCGGGAGAACAGGAAGCGCCAGCGGTAGAATCGGAATCAGCAGCAAAACCGATAAAACAGGCAATGCAAAATTTATCCATCTCCATTTTCCCGTCAGGTATTTTTCCATCGCATAACCACCGGCAGCAAACAGCATCGGGTAAGCTCCCAGCGTATAATACGACTTTCCTTGTGACAGAATCAGGATAAGCAATACCAATAAAAAGGTAACAGCTACCGGGCGGAACTTCCTCTCTTTCCGGACAAATAGCAAAACCAGGAATCCAACTATCCACACCCAGAATGAAGTAAAATGAAACAACAGCTGCGACGATAAAAATCCCGACAGCGTCACGTTCACTAACTGTGTGCGCTGCAGTTCGACCATATGATGGACAACTGGCCAGTCGTGCTCGTATTGCCAGATAAGGTTGGGAAGTATGATAACAAAGCCAATCAGGATTCCCAGTATCAGCTGTTTGCTCCAAAGCAGTTTTCGATACGGACTCAACAAAAGGGAGATTCCCCAGGCAAGTACCAGAAACGAGATGGAGTATTTGGCCAGAAATCCAATTCCGATAACAAATCCAATCCATGGCCACAGCTGCTCGTCGTTGCGATTGATTAACCGAATGAACAAATAAGAAGTCAGCAGCCAGAAATATTCGTCGAAAGAAACCGGTTGAAACAGTGCGTTCGAACGAAGAAAAGCCAATGACGTGAGGTAAGCCATTTCGGCAATAAAAACGGCCAGCAACCGTCCACCCATTTCCCGCACCAGGAATCCGACGGTTACCAGTGAAGCAGCCCCCAAAAGAGCAGGCACCAGCTTAATCGCGAAAACAGAATACCCCGCTGTGTGTCGTATTATGAAAGAAACTATACCTATTAGTGGCGGCGTTGATATGTATCCTGTTGCCGGATGATCTCCCATGGCAAAGTATAGCATTCCGTCGCGATGTAGCTCATAATTATATGCTGTAAACATGTGAATTATGACAGTTGCCAAAGCAAAACCGGCGACCATCCAACCGAAAAGGAGCTTCTCTTTTTTGCTGTTCATGATGATACAGTGAACTGATTTATGAAATGGTAATTTACGCAATCCTACTGTTTCCCTTCGGAAAAGGGCATAAAAAAAGCCCTCTGGCGAAGGGCTTTTTGACTTACGATTATTAGACTAATGTCATCTCTTGTGGCGAAACTACTCTCTCCAAAACCAGTCTGTTAAACAACTAGCTACGACAACTACCCGCTTAATCAGCTCGGGAGAGATATAGAGATTCATTACCTCATCATGTTATCGGCGGACAAAATTAAAGCTTATTATTAATTAGACAAATTTAAAATAAGAAAGAACAGAGTATAAATCCCCAATTAACAATTTCTTAGCATTACTCCTGTACCGACAGTTTGTCTTCAATTAAACAAAACAATTATGGGATGAAATTGTATGTTTAAATAGAGATTACAATTTTAGCCGGCTTGGGAACCAACATCCTGTAATTTCTGTTCGGCAGTTCACAAAAATTCTTAAAAGATTCATTATTTCAATGACTGAGATTCTTAAGTACTCAACGTTTCTGCTCATCCTACTGAACCCCTTTTTGGTAATCGTCTATTTAATAGACATCATGCGAAAACTATCCATGGCTCGTTTCCGGAATGTATTGATTCGGGCAGGTATCATCAGCACTTTTGTTTTCATCGTATTTGCACTGCTTGGTGACGTCATTTTTTCGGATGTCATTCATGCCAACTTCGCATCGTTCCAGATATTTGGCGGAATCGTCTTTCTGCTCATTGGACTGCAGTTTGTTTTCAAGGGTGGAACAGCCATCGAAGGTCTGCGGGGAGAGTCGAAATATGTAGCCGGTGCCATCGCGATGCCCATCCTGATAGGACCGGGAACCATCAGTTACAGCGTCGTTATTGGTGAACATTTGGACCGGATCGACTCGATTTTGTCCATCGCCATTGCTATTGCCGTTTCGGTTTCCATCATGATTTTGCTGAAAAGGCTGCATGATTACATTCAACCCAAGAACGAAGAATTGATCGAACGGTATTTCGATATTTCCGGTAGAATAACGGCGCTGGTTATCGGAACCATTTCCATCGATATGATTATGCAAGGCCTCAATGCCTGGATGAATCATTCCTAAAACAGGGATAACAGATCCGACGACACCCGAACTGACCAGAAAAACTTATTATTAATCATTTTAAATCGAAAACATTATGAATATGAACCTAAATGCAATTGGATTAGACGTAGAGAAAGCCGAAAATCTTTCAGCGAAACTGAATCAACTTCTGGCCAACTACCAGGTATTTTATATCAATGTCAGAGGGTTTCACTGGAACATCAAAGGCGACAAATTCTTCGAACTACACATTAAGTTCGAAGAACTGTATAATGACTTACAACTGAAGAATGATGAAATCGCAGAGCGGATTCTGACACTCGGGAATACTCCGTTTCATAGCTACACCGACTTTCTGAAAAACAGTACGGTAAAAGAGGTGACCGATATTTCTGACGGAAACCAGAGTGTTGCTGAGATTCTGAACGCTTTCAAAGTGATTATCCAATTACAGAGAGAAATTCTCGCTGACTCGGACGAAGCCGGCGACGAGGGAACCAATGCTTTGATGAGCGATTACATTCGCGAGCAGGAAAAACTGGTCTGGATGTACTCATCATTTCTTGGCGACAAAATTCTGAGTTAATAATATTGATGCTCGAAATAAGAAAAGCCGGCCTTGTTAACAAAGCCGGCTTTTCTTATTCTTTTATTTCCTTATTTCGACAATTCGTCTGAATTGTAGCTTATCACCATATCACGCATGTTGTAGGTCGAAGCCATCGATTCTCCGTAAGCTCCGGCAGAATGCAATGCCACCAAATCGCCTCTTTTTGCGACGGGCATCAACGTTCCACGCGAAAACGTATCAGAAGACTCACAAATCGGACCAACTACATCGTACTTCACCAGCTCTCCATTCGAAGACAGGTTTGTGGCTTTATGGTTTGCCTTGTAAAGAGCCGGACGAATCAATTCTGTCATTCCGGCATCCAGAATCATAAACTGGGTTTCAAGCCCTTTCTTCACGTAAAGTACCCTTGAAATCAAATGTCCGCATTGTGCTACCAGCGAGCGTCCCAACTCGAAATGAAGTTGTTGCCCTGGTTGCAGCTCCAGGTTGTCGTGGAAAGCCTTGAAGTAGGATTTGAAATCCGGAATCGGCTCTTTTTCGGGATTTTCATAATTGATGCCTAAGCCACCCCCCACATTAATATGTTCCAGGTGAAATCCGTTTTCTACGAACCACTCCTGAATTTTATTCACTTTCAGCGAAAGCTGCTCGAACACCGAGATATCGGTAATTTGTGAACCAATATGGAAATGTATTCCGGTTAACCGGATATTTTTTAACGAGCGAAGCCGCCGCCCCACTTCGTCAAAGTCCCAGTGGTTTATCCCGAATTTATTGTCTTTCAATCCAGTTGTGATGTATTCATGCGTTTGCGGGTCTACATCGGGGTTGATGCGAATAGCGACCGGTGCTACTTTACCTGCTTCTCCGGCCAGCTCATCAATCACCTCAATCTCAGGAATTGATTCGCAGTTGAAGCTAAAAATATCGTTTTCGAGTGCAGTACGAATCTCCTTATCACTTTTACCAACACCGGCAAAAGCTACTTTTTCTCGGGGAATACCGATTTCAATTGCCTTGGTAACCTCGTTGCCACTCACACAATCAGCTCCCATGCCTGCATCGCGGATTACTTTCAGTAAAGCATCGTTTGCATTCGCTTTCACAGCATAATGCACGATGTATCCATACTTACTGCTCTCCTGTTTTACTTCGTCGAGGGTCCGGCGCAACAAATCAAAATCATAAAAATAGAAAGGCGTTTCAAGTGCCTTGAATTTCTCAATAAACCGGTTGTCTATCATCGAATATTATGCGTTTAATACTTTATAACTAAGTGCTTCCAGGGTCGCTTGTTTGTCACGGGTATTGACAAGCACCGAAATATTATGGCGGCTTCCGCCGTAAGAAATCATCCTGACGGGAATTCCCTCCAGCGCGTTAAACAAGCGTGCAGCATATCCCTTTTCGCCAGCCACAATGTCTCCAACAATACAAACTATCGTTTGTTTCTCGTCGACAATCACTTCGCCGTACTCTCTCAACTCCTTTAGAATTTCCGGCAGATGGTGATCGTTATCAATAGTCAACGAAACAGCTACCTCTGAAGTAGTAATCATATCGATCGGCGTCTTGAAAAACTCGAAGATCTCAAAAACGTTCTTTAGGAAACCGTAGGCATTCAGCATTCGTCCGGAGCGAATTTTAATCGCGGTGATTCCATCCTTGGCAGCCACCGCTTTAATTCCGGGACCGCTCGACTCTGCCGTGATTAATGTTCCCTGGCTATCGGGTGCCATGGTATTTTTCAGGCGAACCGGAATGTTGTTAATCTTCGCCGGATGAATGGTCTGCGGATGCAAAATCTTAGCTCCGAAATAAGCCAACTCAGCAGCTTCGTTGAACGATAAGAAATCAACGCGGTGCGTTTTATCGACAACACGCGGATCGTTATTATGAAATCCGTCAATATCCGTCCAAATTTGAACCTCTTCACTTTTAATGGCAGCGCCAATCAACGTAGCCGAGTAATCGGAACCACCTCGTTGCAGGTTGTCGATTTCTCCTTCCGGATTCCGGCAAATAAACCCTTGCGTGATGTAATAATCAGCCTTGGGAGAACTCTCCATCAGTTCGGCCAGATGCGTTCGAATATAGGCGCTATCCGGAGATTTGTCCTTGTCAATCTTCATGAAATCGAGTGCAGGCAGGCAGTAGGCATTGTAACCATTCTCCTGCATCAGCACGGTGAACAAATTGGTAGAAAGCAGCTCACCCTGGGCCAGAATAGTCCGCTCGCCGACTTCGCTAAAATCACCAACTGCAAACGATTTTAAGGTCTCGAAATGCGTCTCAAGTATCTTTTTCCCTTTCTCCTTATTCTCATTTTTTTCGAACAGGTCATACACTACGTTGTAATACTTTTTTTCCAGTCCACTGATCACACCCAATGCAGCCTCTTTATTCCGTTTATATAAATAATCCGAAATTTCTACCAGGCTGTTGGTTGTTCCCGACATGGCTGACAAGACAACGACTTTGCGCTCACCGTCGGCAATAATCTTCATCACCGCGCGCATGTTTTCAACGGAACCGACCGAGGTTCCTCCAAATTTCAAGACTTTCATTGGTCAATCTCCTTTAACGGTTTAACCTGTTGCAATTTTTCAAAAGCAAAACTACAAATTAATCAAAGGAAAAAAGGATTCGAAAAAGGAGGTAACGAAAAATTTACTTACAAATTGAAAGTAAGAAATATTTCAAGCTATAAATATTTAGTTTTAGCAATAATAATATAGAAAATACAAAGGAATTTGAATTAGGAGAAACGGGCAGGTATCTCACTAAGGGAGTCGAGAACTTCACAGCCGGTTTCGGAAAGTCTTTCGTGGGACTGGTGACCATTGGCAACCAGAAGGCAATGACATCCGATGGCTTCCGCTACTTCGAAGTCGTGAATCGTGTCGCCAATCAGCAGAACCTTCTCCGGAGAAACCGCCACATCTTCGAGTAATTGCTTTCCATTGTCAATTTTCGATGCAGCATAGTGATTGTCCAACCCGCGAATCATTTCGAAGAAGGGAAAGATGTCGTTTTGCTTCACATTTTCGATAAGCGGCTTCTGCTCCATTGCTGACAGAATCAACTGCCGTACGTTCTTTGATTGAAGTATTTGGAGGACATCCATTGCACCATTCTGTAATCCGCAATCCGGAACGTCCCGGTTGTAGATATCGATAAACTCCCGGGCCGGAATTTCAAAAGGCTCGCTTTCAAAATCAAACCCGATTCTGCGGTAATAATCTTTTACAGGAAAGGTGAATACTTCGCGGTAGCGCTCCGTTGAAAGTGCAGGCAGTGCCCGCTTCGCCAATAGCTGATTGATGATTCGGACCGACAAATGCAGATCGTCAAGCAAAGTCCCATTCCAATCCCAGATGATGGTCGAAAACTTCATCTATTTCCGTTGGCATTTACAGTTTTCGAAGTTGAAAACAGGCACGGCATACATCCCCAGCCAAAGTTGCATGGCATCATCGCGATCCTCGTTCACCAGTTTGAGTCGCTGGTGCGTCAAGTCGAGAAACTTCTCTTTTTCCTCTGCAGTGTATTTATCAGAATATTTCTGCGTCTTGTAGAAAATATCGTAGGCAATATAATTATTCGGCCAAAGCTTGAAGTTTCGGTAAATTTCCACATCGATATACTCAGAAAGAGCTTTCAATGCTTTGTTGGTGTTCCCAATTTTTGCAATGTCAGCCAGCGGTTCCACTACGGGTTTACCAAATTCGAAATGAACATGGCCCTTTTGATTCTTCAGCCCACTCACCATGCTCCACAAATCATCTTTCTCCGTCTTCGAGAAGTCAGGATCATTCTGTCTCTTCAGCAACTCGGCCACCTTTTCATTCCCGCAAGGTTCAATCTCATAAGAAATTGAAAGCGGCACCAGGTTCAGTTCCCTGAAACCCGTTTCGAAATCAGTTCCATTGGACATGTTCATCATCTTCAGGACCGAAACCTGCGTCTGGTCATTTCCATCTTTGGTACGTCCTTCACGCTGCGCAATCCAGACTGAATCGCCGCGGTTTTGTATCGAATGCCGAATATATTCCGACAATGTTTTAGAAGCCATCAACATCTGCTTCACGGGAATATTCCGTTTCACCACAAAAGCCCGGTTCAGCTTTACCATATCGGTAATCCACTGATAGATCAGTAGGTTGCTGCCAATCGCAATTTCCGTGGTATTCAGGCCGGCTTTTTTAATCTCCACATTCATCAAAGCCGCATCGAGAATGATGTCGCGGTGATTGGAAATAAAAACATAGCTTTTGTTCGGGTCGATATTTTCCAGGCCCCCAATGCTAATTCCTTCGGTACTGTTTTCAATGATTTTATCCAGATACGGCAACATAAAGCGTGTCTGAAAATCGTCAACGTTATCCGTCAACAGGAGGGCACCTTTGATCTCCTCTACACGCTCGCGGGTTTGATAGAGCGTCATCAGCACCTCATCAAAAATGGGATCAGCGACCAGTCGCTTCATCACTTCCGCAACTTCGTCGTCTCTGTAAGGCCTGATTTCATCAAATTTTTTTTCGGATTGCATTGTATTGCAAGAATAGTTTAAATTTCCGAGCAGTCTTGCAAAGGTATAAAATTACCCGAATGCGCCATGAACAGATTGCTCTGCAACATCTGACTCCAGCAGGATTTACCATCTCAGGCGCAGAAGTGCCCGAATATCAACACGTGAGTCACCTTTTGTTTCATCATTTCCCGAGCCCCAGGTTTCCAAACCGGGACGCAAACTATATCCACCTTTCAAATAAACGGTTAACCATCGGTCGGGAGCCCACTTCAAATTGAGATACATCCGGTGTCCTTTGCCATAAAAGGCAGGAATGGAAAAATGATACAAAACATCATTTTCGTAAGCATAAATCCGGGTATTGTACCCATCGGTATTGTACCAAGCATAACGAATCCAACACTCTGTCTTCGCTTTCTCCAAATGAAAAACCAGGTCCTGAAAAGCGAGCCAACCGGCTTCCGTGTCATCTGCTTTTTTGTATCCCGCATACTCAACCCGGTTCCGCAACGTGACAGTTTCCGATAAGTCCCAATCGGTATGCAGCCGAACGCGGGTCGTTGTTTCATCCACATCCGTTGAAACAGTGCCTCCATCCGAAATTTTGTCCGGCCGCGTTTCTGTCTTTCCCCGCAGATAGCATTCAAATGCGGACCCTGGAGACCAGGTCAGTTGAGAAAACAATTCAGTACCCGACCCCGGAGACGACGTATACGAACGTACCCATGGGAAATGATAGGCATCTGCATAAAAATCCATTCTTAATTTAGGAGCCAGAAGGATTTCGCTCCCCAAATAAAATCCACTTTCATTCCTGACTCCTGAACTTTCACCAAATGCATTTCCATAGAAAGAATGAAATGAACGGGAGTAATTCCGGTATACCGCCGAAATCCCGATTTGCGGATGGGGATGCCAGACAATTCCTTGAATTCCGGCCAACGCCTCATTTTCGCTGGCAGCCACCTCGCCGAAAAGCTGGACAGAAGGAAATGCAAGTTGGTAGTCAATTCCCGCTTGTTCGTTGGTGTTGCCTCGAAAATAATACTGCTTATATAACTCGCCTCCCGGCTGTATTTCACCATCGAACATTTGCCGGCTGTATGTGATGCCCATGCGAAAATGGTTAGTTTTTAATTGCGCGTATCCACCAAATACTCTTTCATTCAACGACAGTTTATCCGCCCGTTCTCCTTCGGTCCGGTGCAGTCCGGAAGTTTGAAGAGAAGTAAAAACAGGTGGCTCTTCCGACACTTTGTTAGCGTCCCGGTTTTTATCCGAAAAGAACACAAATATTTCAAACGGTCCATGCCCAAGGGTTATTGCACCACCGCGAAAAAAGCGGTTTTCATCTGTCGATGTGTAAGCACGAATGCCTTGCCCGGACTTCATTGTATTCAGCACATCGGCTGACTTGCCCGCTCCCATACCCGACCAATAATTAAGGCCCTGACCCGTTCGGATATAGAAATCCCCAATATTGACCTGCTTAATGAAGCCTTTCCCTTGAACCGCAACAAACGCTGAATAAAAATCAAATCCGTTGGAATTGTCTCCGGAGAAGAATTCCTCACCGGCATCTTTTTCTGCAGTAAAACCCGCCGACCAGCTTTCCGCTTTTTCATAATGGTAGCGGGTATAAAACCGTTCCGGCGTTCCCGGATACTTGGGAGGTTCCGAAGCGGATGCACTTTCATATCCCCGGCTTTCGGGAAACAGTCGTTGCCCTTTTAAAAGCAGGTAGCTTCGTCCCTTCCTCCGATATTTTCTGGCTTCAGCTGATGGCTGTGCGAAAGAGATGAACGGCCTGATTCGCGCCACAATGTCGGGAGTAAATCCGGGTAAGGTATTTAACTCGTACGAAGACAAAATCTCACCATGCTTTTCACGGTAGTTAATAATCGTGGCAATCTGTGAGAAGTTCAGAAAATGTAGTTTTTCCAAATCGGTTGCTGTCGCCGAATTGATATTCAGCGGTTGCTCTGCCAGATGAGTCAAATCTTCCAGTATCAAAGCTGACTCCGTTTCATCTTCAGCCGATTCCCGAATCGATTCGATGATCTGCTCAATCTCTTGTTCCCGCGAACGCTCCTGCCCAATCAAATCGATTGGAAACAGCGGAATAAAAAGTATCAGAAGGACAATATGCCATTTCTCCTTGATCATCGGCTACAGATTAAACGTGAGTGAAACAGACGGTGAATATCCCAACACAGCATGGTGTATCACGGCCAGATCGGTCTGCAGAAAATTCCACCGGTAACCGACCCCGGCAGCATAAAGCACCGGTTTACCGGAAAGTCCTCCCCTCAACGAAAAATGCTCGTGAGGTTGATAGTCGAAACCACCGTGTAGTTTGTAATTCCCTTCCAAGTCGCCGGAAGTTCCCAGGTAAGTTTTCAGCTTATCACCCAAAGGGAACCCGGCTCCTACTTTGAGAGCCACCGGCAGGGAACGTTGATTGAAATTGGACTGTACGCCGGCACCAAACGGATTGAACAAATGAATGCCCAGCGTTTGCTTGCCCGGGAATTCATAACGAGCCCCCATTTCGAAAAGAAAAGTTCCTCTGGTTGTTCCGTTTTCCGGAAAATCCATCATGTAGTAACTGAATTGCAACCCGCTCGATAACTGAGGGCCCAGCTTTTTGGCGAATGCCAAACCAAACCGGTTTTCGTGGTAACCGGTCATTCCGGTCTGCCATACACTCAAAGCGAAAGTGCCTGTTTTGAGAGGCAGACAAACGACACCAGACATTTCGGTAAAATCGTTCGTCAAATAAAGTTGCTGGTAATATACTGCTGCCGATACGCTTTCCAATTCCGCTAATCCGGCCTGGTTGTAAAATGCTGCAAAGGGAGTTTCTAAAGTAACAGAGGCGCCGCCAACTGAAATGGAATAACTGTCTGAGTCCAAAAGATCGGTCTGAGCGAATAATGGTGTGGCCGAGAGAAGAAAGAAGCAGACAAAAAGGTTAAATGTCAGGTTTGTGGTTTGATGCATTCCAATTTCGTCAACTAAAAACGGGTGAAAAAAAGGCCGGTGGTTGCATAACAACCATCGGCCCCCTGAAAAACTATAAATAAGTTACGAAAAATTGAGGAATGAAACCTAATGTTTAATTCGTTTTGTACTGGTATTTCACGGTAGCCAGTTCCTCATTTGCTTTCACAATTTTCTTCTTCAAATCGTTTTTAAACGCTTTGAAACTTTCCGCCAGTTCAGCATCGCCGGTAGCCATGATCTGAACAGCGAGAATGGCAGCATTGCGGGCTCCGTTCACTGCTACGGTTGCCACGGGAATACCGGGAGGCATTTGCACGATAGACAAAATGGAATCCCAACCGTCGAGGCTGGCTTTAATCGGCACGCCGATAACCGGCAACGTAGTCATCGCAGCGATAACACCCGGCAAATGGGCAGCCATTCCGGCAGCAGCAATAATTACTTTAATGCCCCGATCGGCGGCATTGGTAGCAAATTTTTCCACTTCTTCCGGCGTACGGTGAGCCGAAAGGGCGTTCATTTCAAAAGGAATTCCGAATTCATCCAGAATCTTGGCAGCCCCTTCCATTACTGGCAAATCGGAGGTGCTACCCATAATGATACTAACCTTTGGTTCCATCATTTTACTATTTATTGGTTGATTAATACAATTCAGAAATTGACCGGATAAAAATAACACCAAAAAATAGAAATGCATTAAAAATCTCTCACTTACTCTCAGCAAATATCCGTTACGAACGAAAAGAATTGATTATCTTTGTCCGGAAATTTCAAGCTTGTATTAAGGAGTTCTGAGGTTTGTTTATCTGGCCCTGGCGATTTGCCCGGGTTCTGTTTTTTCCGGCCGGTTTTTGGAAGAATGACTTGTCATATTTTTTTCAAATTCAACTCAATAACCGTCCAGACAAGAAGTTCACCGGATGGAACAATGGGGAAATCCTGATACCTTAAAAGGTTAACTGTAAGAAGAATGAAACGGATTAAGCTCTGGGACAAAGAATTTGAAATTTCCATACCTGAGGGGAAAATTCAAGAGGCCATCCAAAAAATGGCCGACCAAATGAAAAGCGAACTGGAAGGGAAAGAAGTAATTTTCCTCTGTATTCTGAACGGCTCCTTTATTTTCTCAGCTGACCTGATGAAGAAACTGGAGTTGTTGGACGCTCAAATCACGTTCCTCAAGCTGGCCTCTTATTCAGGCACCCAATCGACGGGCAATTTGAAAGAATTGATTGGACTGAATGAAGATTTGCAAGGCCGCAACGTAGTGATACTTGAGGACATTGTTGATAGTGGTTTCACCATTACCGATGTAGTGCGCCAGGTGAAAGAAAAAGGAGCTGCTGATGTAAAAGTGGCTACACTCCTCTTCAAACCGGATGCGCTGAAAACCGAAGCAAAACTGGATTACGTCGGGCTGGAAATCCCCAACGACTTTATCGTAGGTTATGGTCTTGATTACGACGGGCGCGGCCGTAACCTAAAAGACATTTACACATTAGTACCTGACTAAAAAATAGTAACTTGTAAGCCGATGGACCTGACTTCCGGAAACCAAAACATCAATTAGATAAAAAGGATATGCTTAACTTAGTTCTTTTTGGACCCCCCGGAGCGGGAAAAGGTACGCAGGCTGAATTTCTGGAAAAAAACTTCAACCTGATTCACATTTCCACGGGAGATCTGTTGCGCTCTGAAATTGCTGCCAAAACCGAACTCGGCATCGAAGCAAAAAAAAACATCGACAAGGGAGAATTGGTGCCCGATTCTGTGGTTGTCGACATGATTAAAGTAAAGCTGAATGCCCATCCGACGGCACACGGATTTATATTCGATGGCTTTCCCCGTACAGTAGCCCAGGCAAAGGCACTCGACCGGCTTTTGGAAGAGCATGGCACCGATTTGTCTGCGATGCTCTGCCTTCAGGTAGAAACCCAGGAACTGATTGATCGGCTGCTGAACAGAGGCTTGACCTCCGGTCGCTCTGATGATCAGGATCGGTCGATCATCGAAAACCGGATTTCTGTGTATGAACACAAAACGGCACCACTGATTGAATACTACAAGGCACAGGACAAATATGTTCCGGTAGAAGGCATGGGAACAATTGAGCAAATTGCCGACCGGCTGGCAAAGTCAGTTGAAGCGCTTTAACGAGAAACGAAAAAACACCAAAAGGAAGGCCGCTTTCGAAAAGGAAGGCGGCCTTTTTTCGCTTTCCGGAAAACATTTTTCCTTTCTCGTGATACAAAGCGTAAATGCTTTTCGCATTGTCAAATTAAGGGTGTAATTTTGTGCCCTCAACAGAGATAGAATATGGCAGGATCGAACTTCGTAGATTACGTTAAAATATTTTGCCGCTCGGGAAAAGGCGGTGCAGGTTCCAGTCACATGCGGCGGGAGAAATTTGTGCCCAAAGGCGGGCCCGATGGTGGCGATGGTGGCCGTGGCGGTCACGTGATTGTGCGTGGAAATGCACAGATGTGGACCTTGCTGCACCTGAAGTTCCAGAAACATATTTTTGCCGGCCACGGTGAATCAGGCGGCCGACAAACCAGTACGGGAAAAGACGGAGATGATGTGATCATAGAAGTGCCGCTGGGAACGGTAGCCAAAGATGCCGAAACCGGCGAAATCCTGTTTGAAATTACCAAAGACGGCGAAACCGGCTTCCTGGCTAAAGGTGGTCGTGGCGGACAGGGTAATGTTCATTTTAAATCGTCCACGAATCAAACGCCGAGGTATTCGCAACCCGGAGAAGATTACGAAGAACACTGGCGCATCCTGGAGTTGAAAGTGCTGGCCGACGTTGGGCTGGTCGGATTCCCCAGTGCCGGAAAGTCAACGCTGCTTTCGGTTGTTTCGGCTGCCAAGCCCGAAATTGCCGAGTACCCGTTTACCACGCTGGTTCCCAACCTTGGGATTGTCGGCTACCGCGACAATCAGTCGTTTGTAATGGCTGATATTCCCGGAATCATCGAAGGCGCCCATGAAGGAAAAGGCCTCGGCTTGCGCTTCCTGCGACATATCGAAAGGAACTCCATGCTGCTGTTCATGGTTCCTGCCGACAGCGATGATCACCGGAAGGAATATGGCATCTTACTGAACGAGCTGGAAAAATACAATCCCGAATTGTTGGATAAGGAGCGCTTCCTGGTCATTTCCAAGAGCGACATGCTCGACGAGCAGTTGATGGAAGAGATTGGCCATGAGCTGGAGGGAATCCCACACCTCTTCATCTCTTCGGTGACCGGAATGGGCATTATGGAACTGAAAGACCAGATCTGGAAAACACTGAACGGTTATTAAGTCGGAATACAAGCATTGCAAAAACCGCGATTCTTCGTATTTTGGAGCAGATTCAGATAGCAAATCCGTTGCGTAAAATTCAACGATAGACAGATTTTTCAGTCTTTTTTACCCCATCCCTAAAGGGTGAATACTGAAAAATCAAGTTTTCCCTTTAGGGAGTCAGGGTAAAGAAACTTGATTTTTCCTGATTTCGGGCAATTTCACACAACGGCTAATAAAATCCCCCTTTATAACGAATGTTACAAAGAAATTCACATGGGTATTATTGAAACGCTTAACCAATGGGACACGGAGTTATTCCTCTACCTCAACAGCTTTCACAACAGCTTTTGGGATTACACCATGACCCTTTTTACCCGGACGGAAATGTGGCTGCTTTTTTACCTGGTCATATTCATCACCATCATCCGGAAATACAAGAGAAAGTCACTGCTGGTATTTTTGGTCATCACGCTGTTGATTGTTTTGGCTGACCAGGGGTCCGGGATTCTGAAGCACGGCATCGAGCGCTTAAGGCCGTCGCACGATCCCTACGTAGCACCATTGGCCCACAACTTCTTTAAAAAGGGAGGTTTGTACGGATTTGTATCGGCGCATGCCGCGAACTCCTTTGGCTTCGCCATCTTCTCTGTCCTGTTGTTCCGCAACCGGCTCTTCACCGTTTTCATGATTACATGGTCACTCCTCATTGCCTCCACCCGCATTTACCTGGGCGTTCATTACCCCGGCGATATTTTGGGTGGGATGATTCTCGGCAGCCTCATTGGTTGGGGAATGTACCGACTGCTGTTATTCCTTGAAGTATTTATGCGGCCGCGTAAACCCGAATTCATTATTCCACTCGAGAACAAACGGGTGTACAACATCATCCTGGCTGCCTTTGTGGTGATTGGATTCTCGATGCTGGTTGTTAACTTTTTCCTCAAACACCACATGTTCGCCTAATGAGCCAACCCGCCGAAAAGATTTACCAGGAGAGACAGCAAAAATTTGAACAGGAACTGACGGTAACCAACAAATGGCTGCGGTTGCTGTCGTTTCTTCGCTTGATTGTTTTTATGGGTGGTTTGATTCTACTCTACCAGCTCCGGATGGCGTCACCTTTGCTCATCGTTGGGCTGGCTATTGTGTTTATCACTACCTTTCTCTTCCTGATGAAACGATACTCCAAACTCTCGGAGGTCAGGCAAATGCAGGAGAATTACATCGAAGTCAACCGCAATGAGTTGAAAGCGCTTGGTTTTGATTTTTCGCCGTTCGGGCCGGGAAACGGGTACAAGCAATCAGAACATCCCTATTCTTTTGACCTGGACCTCTTCGGTGAATTTTCCCTCTTCCGGATGTTGAACCGGACGACTACCTCGGTGGGAAGTCGACGGCTGGCCAGCTGGCTACAAAACATGATGCTTTCGCCGGAAAAAATCAAAGCCCGGCAGGAAGCGGTCAAGGAGCTGACAGAGAAACTTTCGTGGCGACAAACCTTTTCGGCCAGTGCCATGCTCTATCACGAAGATGATGCGCACATCGAGACCATTAAAAACTGGAAGGATATTGAGGTGAAGTTCCCGGGCGAAACGTTTTTCCGGATAGCCGGCATCGTTGTTCCCTTGCTCACCCTGGTTGCCATTGGGCTGCTCATTGCCGGTGAAATTACCTTCGGCCAGTACATGATTACGTTTTATCTGCAATGGATTCTGTTTGGAATTCGCAGTAAAGTGACATCGTTTTTCTTCGAAAACTTTGGGAAAAACTCAGCGCTCCTAAATAAGTACCGGAAACTGTTCGATTTGATTGAGAACGAAACATTCGCTGCAGAAGAAACACAGGCCATCCGTCAGCTGCTCATTTCGCCGCGAAAGGCAAGCACTGAAATAAACAGCCTGAACAAGACTATCAAGCTTTTCGAAGCGCGGCTCAATATGATCACCGTGTTCGTGTTTAACTCCATTCTGATGTGGGACATCAACTGCAGCCTGGCATTGTTGAAATGGCACCGAAAAAATGCGACGTTGCTGCCGCAATGGCTCGAGGCAACCGAGCAGTTCGATGCGCTGAACAGTCTGGCCAACTTTGCGTACAACCGACCGTCGGCGATTTTCCCTGTCCCGGAGAATGACGGCCATGCATTAAATGCAACGCTGGTCGGTCACCCGTTGATTCGGGAAACCGAGCGAATCGACAATGATTTTCAGATTGACGGGAATGGCGAGTTCGTCATCATTACCGGCGCCAACATGGCCGGGAAGAGCACGTTCCTGCGCACCGTGGGCGTGAACCTGGTGCTGGCGATGGCCGGAGCGCCCGTTTGCGCGAAAGAGTTCCGTTTTACGCCCATGCCGCTCTACAGCCACATGCGCACCGACGATGACCTGGGACGGCACGAGTCGTACTTTTTTGCTGAGCTGAAAAAGCTGAAAGTTATCCTGGAAGCCCTAAAAGAGAAAGGGAAAATCTTCATCATCCTGGATGAAATTCTGCGGGGAACCAACTCCGAAGACAAACTCAGCGGCTCCATTCAGTATCTGGAACAGCTGATTCTGGAAGGAGGCATGGGGATTATTGCCACGCACGATTTGAAGCTGACCGAGCTGCACGAGAAGCACCCCAAAACGTTGCGCAACCAATGCTTCGAGGTGAACCTTTCTTCCGAAGGACTCACGTTCGACTACAAGCTGTATGAAGGTGTGACGCGTACCATGAACGCTACCTTCCTGATGCGGCAGATGGGGATTATTCCCGGAAACGGCCAGTCATAATCAGCGACGACTACGCCTCGCCTTTCTCTATTTTCTCTTTTATCAGTTGCTCCACCTCGTCGAGTTGTTCGAGCGGGATGGAATTAAGCATCCGGGTGAGGTCGACAACTTTATCGGAGCGCTTTATTTTGTTGAGCGGATGCTCCGAATCGACCTGCGTGTTTTTGTCGGGCGTCCACTCATAAAAATCGTTGGGTGTGCAGCGCAGGAGCACACAGAGCCGTTCGATTTCGCGAAGGTTGAGCCGGGCCACCTTGTTCTTTTTAACCCGCGTGGCAAAATTATCGGAGAAGCCCGCATTTTTCAGGTAAGTGAACGGCCGGGCAATGCCTCTTGCCTTAAAAATTCGTTCGAAGTTGTAGATAAGCATGGGTTTGGTTTTGAATAACCTATACAAGGTAGGCGATTTACTCCTTATTTGAAAAATATAACACCTCTTTCTGTTCTACTATTCGTTCTCACAACTCTGCTTACCGTGGATATTATATTTTTCTTCGTGCTTATCCGATTGCTACATGTGCATACTATATTACGAGTAGTTCTCTTTTTTACTCCCATCGTTTTTCTCCTAACTATCTTCGTATAAGATATTATTTTTCTGGTGTTTATTATTCAATAATCTTGTTTTATTAATTCATTTACTCTCTTTATAGCAAAGTTTGTCGTGTTTTCTTGATTGCCGGGATTGGATAGTGGATTTCCTGGCAGGGATGGTATTTGAGAATGTGAAAGAGGAGATATGAGCAAGGGGGAACGGTGGTGGTATGAAGTCGTTGCGGTCAGACGAGGGTCTGTATGTCCGACCGCAACTAGAGCTGGCACGAGATTCTACACTGCCGAATAGCCAAAACCAGCTATGCCTTATAACACGTGTTATAGCCAGTGTTCAATTTATTTTTCTTTCTCAACCAAAATTTGAGGATAGTTTAGAATCTTTACATTTGAGGTTAATTCAATTAATTCCAGCGTATCTCTGATTCTGATTTTGAAAATTGCCCTTTCAGAATTTATGTTTAAATATTCACATAATTCATTAGTAGAGTCGTCAATTTGCTTGTTAACTTTATAAATCCATCTTAAGATATTGTTAGTCGATTGAACAACAGACATACTATGTCCACTCGTTGCTCTGCCAATCCCGGGATTATGATATACAACGTCACTAATTTTTGTCATTCCAATAGTATAACCTTTGTTCCAGAGAGTTTGTCTTTCTTCAGAGGTTATTTGTGGGCTAATTTCATTAATTCCATTGTCCCTATATTTCTCAATCACTTCGGGAAAATAGTCATGCAAAACCGTTATCCATTTGGTATCAGCAAAAATGCCTTCTCTATGTTTATCCGTCCCGAGGAAAATTACTTGTTTATCGTCGATATAAGCAAACATTAGAGAATCAACTTGTTTGACAAACTTTGATTTCTTATCTAACTTCATTGACAAGTGAAAGTGAAAAATATTCCACTCACTCATTAAATGGTCATGAAAACCTGACTGTAATAATCGTTTACTTTGAAAAATATTTAGATTTCCGCCTTTTTGGGCAACGTCTCTAATATGTTCGATTACATTCTTTTGTGGATGATTTACTAAATTTTTCAGAAGGTTAGGATTAAACCTAATTTCTCTTTGCTTTGCTTCAATGAGTTTAAATCTTACAGTTAGGTAATCTCTTAAAATTTTATCAAGTCCGTCTGATGAATTGACTTTAATACCAATCTTGTCTGAGATATTCTTTATTTCAAATATTAAATCGCTTTCAAAGTCTTTTTTCATAACAGATTAATTATCTTCTGCTTCAACATTGACTAGAACGCACACCACCGCCCCAGTAATGCAATTTGCAAATTGTTATGGCCAGTTTTTATTTGTCTTAGTAAAGTTTTTAATATTGGTAATGCAAAAAATCCGACTCCTCCAGAGCCGGATTAATTTTCTACTTATTAAACGTGATCTCAAAGCTAAACCATGAGCCAAGTTTAATTTTCAAACTCTCAATCCTTTTGAGGAGGAGCCAGATGAAAATCTCCATTAAAAACATATAGAATAAGTTTTTAAGGATTATAGTGCCATTTCGCGATTTTAATCCAATACGATAATCACATCGCATTATGGATTCCCATTGTTGTTGGGATTAAAAGGCTAACAAACTCGGCTATGGCACATTTACCTCAATCGTTTGGTGATTTCGCCTTTCAAATATTTTCAATTGTCTCAAAGAACTTTGCTTACAAAAGTGTGTCTCTTATACAGAATAGACTTTAACTGAGCTTTTCTGTTTTAATTCAAAAAATAAATACAAATAATCACCATTAATTATTGTTCTGTCTCTCAAAATGACTGGATCACTGTTAGAATATTTGAGTTTGATAGTCTCAACAATGGCCTCCTCTTCGTAATAAAAGGGATTATTATCTGCTCCAAAGTCAAGTTTCACTCTGTAAATAATGATTTTCTTATTCATAACGTCTGCTGTTTTTGTTGTTTAAATTGGCTACAACTAGTGCATATGCACATTCTTCTTATTTTCCTTATCAGCATCCGGAAGTAAGTATTAATGGTTTCTGTTTTCGAAGTCTGTTCATGTGAAAGCTTCACGCCATTGAAATTAGCGTTTTTTATCGTTAATCAAAAGTTGGGGATTTTGAGCCCCACTCCCGGCCTCTCCCCAATTTGGGGAGAGGAGTTAGGCCGGAGCGTTGTATTTCTTCGCTTGCGATCTTCAGCAATTTATAGCAGTGGGGTACAAATTGTATCCTACATTAGTCTTTACTTGCTGCCTTCGTTCCATTCAGGGAATCTCCCCGGCGTGTATGGGGCACCATACTTTTCCAGTTTTGATTCAACCGATTTTATTTCACTATCGATAGATTTTAGCTTCGTCAATAAGTCACCAAATTTGCTGGCAGCAGCATCATATGATTGCTTAAATGTTGTGGTTGGAGCTGCCGTTGTCGTCCACAATGAGCCGGTAATTAAATCGACTCTTTCTTTTACCGAAGTGGGTGATGCTCCTTCGTAATCGGCTTTCAATAGATCTCCGTTCAGTTCTTCGTTCAACTCATCGAGCTCCTTTTTAATGGATAAAATGGAGTTGTAAATGCTGTCAGGAACATTCGCTCCATCAATCACTGCCTTTTCGAGATAGGCAATTTTATTAACGAGTGATTTTCGGTAGGCATCTGCTCCGGAAATTGCCCGGGTCAATGAAGCCACTTTTTTATTGAATTGATCAAGAGCAAGTCTTTCATCAGCAGTAAGCGTGGTCGTATTTAGCGGTTCACAGACAAAATCCTGCGGTGGTACCAATTGCGTAAACTCTCCATCGACAAATTTTGAAAGCGAGACTTTGTATTTTCCGGGGACCACCATATAGCCTACATCAGGTGTATACCATGGTACAGAAGTATCAACCGGCTTTATTGAAACAGGTGTAAACGGATTATACCTGAAATTCCAGGTAATCCGATTCACTCCCTTTTGGGGTGACGTCTTAATTTTCCGGATGACGTTTCCATTTTCATCGGTGATGGTAAAAAGCAAATAGGCTGTTGGTTCTTCTTTTTCTTCATGCAACCTGTCGTAGGTTGGAAATTTCACTTCTTCGTTTTTCTTCTGCTTTGCTTTCTCTTCGTCTCTTCGTTTCTCTTTCAGTGATTTGATGTCATCTTTCAAATAATAAGTAAACACAGCTCCAACAGGCGGATTGGGTGCGTTATAAAAGCTTGCTCCCTGAAACCCTACGCCTTTGAATCCAAGCGGATTTGCCGGAACAAACATTTTTGCATCTTTAATCGGGAAAATGTAAGCTTCTTTTTTCAGTGTTTCAGGACTTAACTTTCGCAACGGGGTATAATTATCAAGAATGTAAATTCCGCGACCAAATGTTGATACCACCAGATCGTGTTCTCTTCGTTGTAAAACAAGGCTCTTGACACACTCGGTAGGAATTCCGTTTTTCAATTGAACCCATTCATGTCCGCCGTCATTTGTAAAGAAGACGCCAAATTGCGTTCCGACAAAAAGAAGATTTTTGTCTTTATCATCCTCTGCAATGGTGTAAGTGCTTCCCTTTTCCGGTAGATTTCCGTTGAACAGGAACCACGATTTTCCTCCATCCGTCGTTTTGAAAAGGTAAGGTTTGAAATCACCATCAAGAAAATTCTCGCAGGCAGCGTAAGCCACATTTTTGTCGAAGTGTGACCCAATTATTTGAGATATTCTGGCATATTTCGGCAATCCGGGCGTTGAAGATTTATGCCAGTTTTTCCCTCCATCGGTTGTATAATAAATCAATCCGTCACCGGAACCCGTGAATATCAGATTCTCGTCGATTGGTGACTCGCCAATTGCACTGATTTGCCCCATGGAGCCCTTCCTGACCAGTTCGTCAACACTCCAGCTTCGCCCCATCAGGTTTTGCATTTCATTCGGCACACCGCGGGTCAGATCCGGACTGATCACATCCCAGGTGCTTCCCATATCGTTGGTGCGGAATAATTTATTGGCCCCAAAATACAATCGTTTATGATCGAATTTGGAAATCAATAAGGCCGCATTCCAGTCGAACCGATAGGCCGTATCAGCAAAGTCGTACGGTTTAATGAATAATTGTTCACCCGTTTTTTTATCATATCGAACCAGACCGCCATTTTGCGATTCTGCGTAAACGATGTTCGGATCTTTCCAGTCCACCTGCGATTGAAAACCATCACCGCTGGTTGTAAAAAACCAATCGCGGTTGGTAATGCCGCTGGAATTGATTGTTCTGGAAGGACCTCCAAAGCTGTTGTTGTCCTGCGAGCCTGCATAGACATTGTAAAATGGCTTTGCGTTATCGGTTGTTACTTTATAAATTTCAGCGATTGGGATATTCGATTTGAAATCCCAGTTTTTCCCCTCGTCATACGTTTCGTAAACACCACCGTCGCATCCGTCAATCAGATGTTTGTTGTTAGACGGATCAATCCACAACACATGATTATCAACGTGCTTTTTATCTTCGCCTAAATTTTTCCATGTTTTGCCTCCATCGATGCTTACCTTCATAAATACATCCATGCTATAGACCCGATCGACATTTTTGGTATCGCAGTAAATTTTCTGGAAATAGAACGGATAAGAAGAAACATAACTACTTCGTTTTTCCCAACTAATTCCGCGGTCGGTACTTCGATATACACCTCCACCTTTTTTGGCTTCAACAATGGCAAACAAGATATCCGGATTTACGGGAGAAATAGCAATTCCGATTCTTCCGACATCCTCCGTTGGAAGCCCCTCAGTCATTTTCCTCCAGGTTTTTCCGCTGTCGGTACTTCGGTAGATTCCGCTTTCCGGTCCGCCGGAGACCCCGGTAAATAGCTTTCTCATTCTCTGGTGTGCCACGGCATACAGAATATTGTTATGCCTTGGGTCCATGTGAATCTCATAGCAGCCCGTATATTTACTGATAAACAAAACCTTCTTCCAGGTTTTTCCGCCGTCCGTCGTTTTGAATATTCCCCGCTCATCATTCGCTTTCCTCAATGATCCGTAAGCAGCGACATAGACGATATTCGGATCTTTCGGGTCAACAACAATTCCTCCGATGTGATAGGAATTTTTAAGCCCCATGTTTTTCCAGCTTTGTCCGCCATCTTCACTTTTATAAACTCCATCGCCGTAAATAACATTATTCTGATTGTTATTTTCACCGGTTCCAACCCATATCGTGTTAGGGTTAGTCGGATCAATGGTTACAGCCCCGATTGCATATGATTTTTCATGATCGAATACCGGGGTGAAGGTTATCCCGTTATTGGTGGTTTTCCACAATGACCCATGACCGGAACCCACAAAATATTCGCTATGATTGAAAGGATTTACAGCGATGGCTACCACACGGCCTCCTGTTATGGCCGGCCCGATACTTCTGAAGGATAGTCCGCTTAACGAAAGATTTTTAAGGGAGTCCTGGTTTGAATCTGTTTTTACATTTTTAGCCGGGAGATTTCCGGAAATAAGCAAAATGGATGCAATAAGAAGGGAAATTTTAATTCTTTTCATGTGAAGTATTTTTGGGTAAAGGCGATATCAAAAAACTGCCTGTAGAAAACGTCTTTGATATTCCCGTCGGTGATGTAAATAGAACAAAAGTTTTGATCAAGTACAACCAACTCATCAATTAAACGCTAATATATACGAAAATGATTTAAGGTTATATTACTTGTGACTATTTATAAAGATAGTCGTCCCAACTACAGAAACGGTCTTCTACGGCCTCTCCCTTTCAGAACGTGAAGCAAAGTGTGTTCAGCCTTTTTTATCGTTCATCAAAAGTTGGGGGTTAGAGCCCAACTCCCGTCCTCTCCCCGCATTGAGGAGAGGTGTCAGGTTGGAGTGTGATATTTCTTCGCTTGCCATCTTCAACAATCTATGGCAGTGGGGGATTGTATCATTTGGAGACACACAAAAAAGATGGATAAAAGGGAAAGGGTGATGCCAATAAAATCAGCCTCTTGCAATCAAAACTTACGGTTTGGAACCCCACTCCCAGCCTCTCCCCGTATTAAGGAGAGGAGTGAGGTTGGAGTGTGATATGAGGTTGACGGCTTTATACGAATTTAGTCGCTGCCGGGAACGTTTCAGGTGTTCTTTGAATGGCCAGCCGCAAGAAGGTGAAGGTGCCTGTCCTTTTCTTCGCTCAGGCCGATTTTTTGGGACTTTCTTTTGGTTTTTTCTCCAGTTGAGCCACTTTAGCAAATTGCATCGGCGTCATTCCCACCTCATTTTTAAAGGCGGCATAGAATGTCGACTGAGATTTGAAACCGGATTTCAGGCCAATATTTTTCATGGCCAGGTTTCCGGGGTTTTCTTTGATTTCCGTTTTACTGTAATTGATACGATACCGGTTAATGAGTGTTTTGAAATTGCAATTAAATTCCCGGTTGATGAGTTGTGACACATAGGTAACATTGGTGCCCAATTCCTGGGCCAGGATTTCGAGTGACAGATCGGCATTTTGATAAATATGCTGTTTATCCAGCAGGTAAAGCAGGGTAGTCAGCATTTTATTTTCCGGTTTTTCCGGGGCCAGGGGAACAGTTTTCTTCAACAAGCTGCTAATCACTTTTTGTTGGTCGTGCGCCAGCAGCTGTTGCCGGTAGATGGTTCTGATGGCACGTTCCTTGGTTTTTTTATTGATCAGGATAGCCGTAACAACCGAGACAATCAGCAACAGAGCAATTCCCAGGATGATTAACAATTGCCGGCGGTTTTTCAGCTCAGCGGTCTGAAGAGCAATGGTAGCATCTTGCTGTTTCTTTTCGTATTGAAGGCTCAGTTTGTTAAACCGGGCATTCTGTTTATCCGCCTCCCATTTATCTTTGACTTTGATATAGTGCTGGAGACTATGCACATATTTAGGGTAATCTTTAGTGGTTTTATACAAATCATTCAAACGTAGGTTCGCGGTAACGGCCCAACCGGACAGATGCAGTGAATCGGCCAGGGCGAGGGCCTTCTTCAGATATTTTTCGCTTAAGGAAAAGTGTCTTTTGGCCAGGTTAGCATCTCCCAGGTGGTATAAAATTCCCATGATGGAAACCGGTTGATTATCGTGCTTTTTGACGTACTCATAACCTTTCTTATAATACACGAGGGCTTTTTCTACATCGCCTTTCCGGTTAAGGAAATTTCCCATATTAATCAGGGCAGTCCCGATGGATACCGGATCATGCATATCGTAAGCCATTTGCAGTGAACGGGCAAAATATGTCTCGGCCGTATCCCACTCTTTCTTTTCGGCATGGATGATGCCCATATTTTCCAGTCCCACCCTGATTTGGCTGGAGTCTTTGATTTCCCGGGCCAGGGATAGATGCTTTTCTTCCCATTTCACCGCTTCACCGAATCGCTGAGCATCGCGGTACATTCTGCTGATATCGATATAACTGGAAGTCAGGCGGTATTTATTATGTATTTGTTCGGATAATTCAATGCTTTTGAGCATGTGTTCAAAGGCAGGTGAGTATTTACCACTTCTCCGGTAGGCGTAGCTAATCCGGTTTTGATAATAGTCGCGGGTTCTGACGATGTGGTTTGATTTCAATATACTGTCGGCAATCGTATAATATACAATTGCCTTCCGGTAATCATTAATTTCAAGTTCATAGTCACCCTGCACACTCCGGAAGGCAGCCTTATTCACCGGACCTTTCCGTTTTTTCACCAGTTTCCGGGCCTTGTTCAGGAGAGTCCGGTAGCTGTCGTAGTCAGAGGCCCGGGCCCCGTCGTCGGCTGCACGAAGGAGCGTAGCGGCTTTGAAGGAATTGTCGGGAAGCAGAGCCGCGCCACGCGTGAATGCTGCCGAGGCACTGTCATAGTTCAGGCGGATCTCATCCCACAAGCCTTTCAGATAAAGAATTCGGGCTTTCGATAAATCAGATAATTGAAGGGTATCGTACTTTAAGGACTCATCAAGAAAATATCCTATCGAGTCGCGCGATGTTCTGTGATTGTTTTTAGCCTGTTGGAAGATTTTTTCAATTGCGGCGTCTGAATCATTTTTTTGCTGACAGGAGAAGAGGGTTATCCCGGCTGCCATAAACACCACTACAAGTAATAAACGTCTGTTCATTAAGCTGATAAGTTTCCGGATTAATAAAATACACTGTCACCCACAGGTTTTCAGCTATTCAATTTCGTTCCTAAAATTCAGTATGAAAAGGCTGTATGGATTGATTAGCGACAGATATAAAAAATCCTCCGACCTCCATTTTTACCGGACTTTTTTCGCGAGCCAACAAAATTAAGAAAATCCCCAAATGGTCAAATGAACGTATTTTGTTTTCTCATCGTTCCCAAAACTTAAAAAACCATTCCGAAAACTTTAAAACCTAAGCAGAGTGCGGAATACAGGCACTTTTCCAAATATATTTGTCGCTCGAAAATCGATTGAAATCATGATTGCCGGCATCAGATTCCAATTCTGTTTTTGACAAATAAAACTTCAAAATCATGAAATTTTAAAAATGCGTATCATGAAAAAAATTAAGCTTTTGATTTTATTAGTTTGCTCCGTCTCGATGGCGTGGGCACAAAAACCGACCGTAGAATGTGTCGCTTTCCGGCAAGGGTTTGATAATTTCCCGACTCCGGGTAAGGGCACCATCACATTGGTTTCCGGCAAATCCATAAAAGGAGAATTTCAGCAGGGCTTGACCGTAAAAATGGATCGATGGCAATGGCATGGAGATGATGGCCAACTTCATCAGATTAAGGAAAAGGATGTACAGCGCGTGGTCTTTTATCCCGATATGAAATTTGTGGATAAGGATGTCGCTATTCATGTGGGTATCAGTATTGTAGGAAAAAGTGCCTCCCAGATGAAGAACAAAAATTTGCCTTTTAACATTCCCCAGTTCGACTCTTTCAACAAAGAGAAATACTATAAACCGCTTATCCTGGAAAGAGTAGTCACCTCCATATCGAGAAAAGGGAAACAAAACTCCAGGTTAATGGTGCTGGTCAATAACGGGTTCGACAGTAAGTACAAAGTCTATGTTGACCTGGGGCAAAAAACCACATCGTTTGGACGCGGATTGAATCCGTTTTCCCTGCTTTTTGGCGGAGGCGACACAGGCAACTATTATAAATCGTTCCGGGTCGTGAAAGAAGGTCACCCCCAAAGTTTGCTGATTAAGCAACCAGGAGGCATTGCCTTCCTCTTTGGAGCGTTCCGGAATAAAGCGTTTGTAGACCTCTTCAGTGACAACCCCGATTTTATGGCCTGCTATCCAAAATCGTTTAAACGGAAATTCAAATACACTCCCGAATTTTTCTGGGTCTATGATCAGAAGTCAAAAAATCAATAGTTCCATTGCTATATGATAAGCTGACTCATAGAAAGATGTGTATGAAAAGAGTAATAAATATTGAAAAACGAAAAAACTATCAAATCGTGAATAAAATCAAGCAATTAAGTATCCTGCTTCTGACCCTTTTGGTGTTTGGTTGTAGTAAAAACGATAACAATGATGTACCACCGGTTGGAAGCCTGACCAACCTGAATTATACAGAAACGAACGGTACCGTACTCCTGCAATGGGACGCATACGATGGTGCCAGTCGCTACCAGGTATTTGTGGATGGCGTAGCTGTTTCGGACATTCCGGATATCGGAACCAGTACCATGAGTGCAACGCTCACCAATGTTTCTGATCAGTCGCAAATAGAGGTAAAAGCCTATTCCGATGCAGACGCAAATGTTCTTATTGCAAAAGGAGAAACGACTTATACCGTAACTGAAACACCGCTGGAAGCCCCGAATGCCCCCTCCAATGTGAGTGTAACTCAGGCCGATAAAATCAGTGCCACCTTAACGTTTTCCTACAGTGGCTCCTGCAGCGGCCTGAATATCTATTTGGAAGCCAGAACAGAGTCCTCGACCCCGCTTCTTTCCATCGACAGTGTTTCAGAAGGAGAGAATAGCGTTGAGATAGACAACTTAACTCCCGGCACCGACTATACCCTTTACTTTTACGCCTACAATACCAATGGCGACAAGACGGTCTTTTCCACGCAGGAGGTTTCGGTCACTTTTTCAACCGCTAAGGAAACGGCTGCCATTAGCATTGACCACTATGGTTATAACGAACAATATGGCGGCGGCTTGTCAATGAGCGTTGTGATTGCAGCATCCGACTTGTTTTCTGACAAGAGTCAATGGACTGACTCCGGCGATTTAATTCTTGAATTGTATTGTTCTGACACGTCTGATGGTACCCCGAAGCTGGCAGCTTCTGATAACAGTACTTATCCCAACTGGCAGAATAACCAAATCGTTGATATGACTGCCTGGAGTAGTAACATGGATTTCCAGGAAGGACAGACTTATTATCTCCAGGTGATAGCCAAAAACAAAGCGGGTGATGTACTGGGCAAAACGATTGTTCAGGAGGTGAAATTTGAAACACCTGCCTCAAATGATATCATTCCCGGCAAGCCTGGAAACGTATCGGTAACATTAAACGGGTCTACTCCGACTATCTCCTGGGACAATGCCAAGGATGCGGACTCTTATATCGTATATGTTTCGACAAGCAAGGATATGTCTTATAAAACAAAAGTTGGGGAAACCACCAGCACTTCCATGGATGATCCTGACAGAGGACAAAACGTGCGAGTATACTACCAGGTAGCTGCGGTCTCCTCGACGGGTAATAAAACATTTAGCGACGTAGTCGATATTTGGTTATAGAACTTCTTTTTCATGATTTAAGAAGTTTTATTCAAAAACAAATCATGCATTTTTAGAAGAGGGGCAGTTCCGGTTTTTTATCGGGCTGCCTTTTCATTTAAGACAGAAACAGAAGCCTAACAAGTATAATCGAAACAGAGCTCTCTTTTCCCAAATCGGAGAAGACATGTTCGAAGTCTGAACAGCATTCCGGTTTTCACCGAATGATTCCTTAAAAGGACACCAGTGCACAGTTCCAACGATAGAGCGTCATGCAGAATTAGGCTAAAGCCATGCTCTCTTCGATCATCAACCCACCGACGAATCCCAATTTATATCGTGGAGGTAGCAATTAAATCCAATTTCAGTGGTGCGCCCGGGCTGTTCGAATGCTGCAAATGGGGAATTATTGCCGGAAAGGGGATTTGAGTTTACTCCAGCTCTATCACGGTAATTTCGGGGGGCATGCCGATACGGCCAGGGAAGCCGTGGTAGCCAAATCCGCGGTTGACATATAGGTATTGCTTATTGTGGCGATACAGTCCGCCCCAGCGCGGGTACTTGTATTGTATGGGACTCCATTTGATGCCGGCCCGCTCGATTCCAAACTGCATTCCGTGGGTATGTCCCGCAAAAGTCATGTCGATATCGGTGCCGGTCAGCACCTCTTCGTCCCAGTGTGACGGGTCATGGCTCAACAGCATTTTAAACTGTTCCGGAGCAACGTTCGCCAGCGCCTTGTTCAAATCGCCATGCTGGGGGAACGGAGGTTTGCCCCAGTTTTCGACACCAACCAACGCTATTTCGTCGTCATTAATGGTCAGCGTTTCCGATTCGTTCAGCAATAGCCGAAAACCAATTTTCTTATGGAAATTCTTAATGGCGTTCAGGTTCTTCTCTTTGGCTGCGGGTGTTTCCCATTCGGAGTAGTCGCCGTAATCGTGGTTTCCCAGAACGGAATATTTACCGTACCTGGCTTTCATTTTGGACAATACCGGCGCCCAGCCATCGGTTTCTTCGGCAAAGTTGTTAACCAAATCGCCGGTAAAGAAAATCAGATCGGGCTCCTGCTCGTTAATCATCTCCACCGCTTTGGCAATTTGCTCGTATTTCCGGCGGAAACTCCCCAGATGCATATCCGATATCTGAACAATCTTCAATCCGCGAAACGATTCCGGAAGATTTTTAAACCGAATTTTTTCGTGCATAACCCGGTACTTGAATTTTCCCCTGGTTACTCCGTACAGAACGGAAGCCACCGGAATAGCGGCTGCAAAAAAGCTCATTTGGTATAACAAAACCGAACCCAGCATTCTCCTCTTCTCATTTTATTCCATTGCGGTACGCGCTTTTTCTCTCTTCCTGAACACCGTACGACGCAAAATCTGCCTGCGAAAATAGATGTTTCCGGCAAGTTAAAGTGTTAAAATCCAATAAAATCTTCAAAAAATACGATTCGGAGTTGTCTGCCGCATTGTATTGCTCCTCAGCAAACGGATAAGAACATAATTCGGGGTTGTACGATGACTCCCATTCACACTCTCCATGACTATTTGTTATTTATATTCCTTTTCATTGAACATTGTATATTGCCCATGTCCTATTGGAAAAACGTCTCCATATTTAATATTCACTAGGTCATGTTTAAATGAACTGCAGATTTTCTCAATGTAATTATCACTATAGAACGGCTGCAATAATTTGATTAATTCAACTCCCGATCTTGAGAAAATAATAACTTTAATTCCCTGTTTTGGAGCCCCAACTTTTCTATCAAAGAAAATACCTTTTTGCCCGTAAATTATGGCATTTTTTGTATCACTAAACTTTACAGGTGAAAAACTGAATTCAAGATTATTTTCCGACACAATTAGCCCAGCCTCTACCAACAGTAATTTATCAGTAAATTTTATTCCAAATTCTTGTCCAAGAAATTCGCCATTATCTGGGTCAAACACGAAATAATTACCACCACCTTGTAATGCAATTTGCCCAAATTTAATAAATATTTCTGCTTCACTCTTTGTTAGATTTTTGAGAATCTCAAGGGTTCGAATGGAATAAGATTTCGGCTGTTTTACTTCTCCAGCAAGTATTCTGCCCCAAAGAGTTTGCATTTCATCATTAGAAACATCCTCCGCTATATTAAAAAATCGATTAATCCAATCTTCGTCAACAGGCTCTTCAGATACAGCACTTTCTCGTTTTAGTTGTTCCGCAGCTATAAAGTTTATGTTATCAAGGTTTTTCAGCCTTTTTGCTTCTCGAAAGTTTATTCTTTCTTGTATTCTTGACTGAGCATTGAACTCGATCTCTTTAGTTTCAGCAAGTGCTTCAGCCTTTGCCTTCTCAATCACAGATATCTCATAAGCCTTTGCGTCAGCTTCCTTTCGTATTTCGGTCGGTCTGTATAATTTACCAATCCCTCGGCTAATTACGTCAATTAGCTTCTCCAATGGTTTTCCATTTACTTTAATAATATTAATCTCTGCCATCTTGATTTAATTGAGTATATCAACTATGGTTGTCATTTCTTCTTCTTTTTTGGTTTAGGCATTGGTAATTCCTTTACCGTGACTCGGACCAATTCACTCAACCATTCCCCGTCCTCAAGTTTGTCTTCAATCAGAAAACTTGGCTTTGCACCCTCGTATGGAGGGGCTTCCACCACATTGCCAATAAATTCGCGTCCCGCGCTGGTCGGTTTGATGAATAGCTTATTATCACAAATTACGCCGAAGAATTTTCCATCGGCGTAAATGCCATATTCGCCAAACATTTTCCGGGCCGTTATTTCTCCGGCCTTTTCAATCTGGTCGATGACGAAGTCGACAAATTCCTGTTTGGATGCCATGATGTTGAATTGTTAGGTGTTCACTTCTCTTTTCCTGCCTTCCGGCCACTGAAATTAGTGCTTTTTATCGTTAATTAAAACATAGCCGGTCAGGACATGTCCTGACCCTACCGATACCGCACACCTGCGAACCGGAGAAGAATCCTCTTAAAACATAATATTAACAGTCCTGCCAATCGATTCCTATCGGGCTGAATATCTGTTTGAAATCATCGTGAAAAAAGGCGGATATAAACCGTTTATTAACCGCAGATTGTTTATTTCAAGCGAATCGGAGTTTCTTAATCGCTCCTTAATTTCGTTATATTTGTCCAAAATCGATCGAAAATGACACCAACGTATTCAGAAGATTCCATCCGCACACTGGACTGGAAAGAGCACATCCGCAAACGACCAGGGATGTATATCGGGAAGCTGGGCGACGGCTCATCTCCCGATGACGGGATTTATGTGCTTTTGAAGGAAGTCATCGATAACTCCATCGATGAGTTCATGATGGGTTTTGGAAAGAAAATCGACGTGGAAGTGAGCGACGAGCTCGTTTCCGTGCGAGACTTCGGACGCGGGATTCCGTTGGGAAAACTGGTGGAAGTAGCTTCCAAAATGAACACTGGTGCCAAGTACGACTCCAAAGTATTCAAGAAATCGGTCGGATTGAATGGAGTCGGTATCAAGGCAGTAAACGCGCTGGCGACCAACTTTACCATCAGCGCTTTCCGTGACGGAAAAGGAAAACAGGTTATTTTTGAAAAGGGAGAGTTAGTGGAAGAGATTGATATCGCTTCGACCGACGAGCCCAACGGTACACTAACGAGCTTTGTGCCGGACGGAGACATCTTTAAGGAATTCCATTTCATTGAAGACTTCGTGGTGAGCATGCTCAAGAACTACGTTTTCCTGAACGCCGGCCTGACCATTAACTTCAACGGTGAGAAATACCTTTCGAAGAACGGTTTGCTCGACCTGTTGGAAGAGAACCTCGACCAGCCATCGCTTTATCCCATCATCCACCTGAAGGATGAAGATATTGAACTGGCGATCACCCACGGAAACCAGTACGGAGAAGATTATTACTCGTTTGTTAACGGACAGCATACCACGCAGGGCGGAACGCACCTGGCTGCCTTCCGGGAATCCATCGTGAAGACCGTCCGTGATTTTTACAAGAAAGATTTTGACGCCTCCGATATACGCGCCTCCATTGTGGCGGCCATCAGTATTAAGGTAGAGGAACCGGTTTTCGAATCGCAAACGAAAACCAAACTGGGGTCAAAAGACATTGGCCCGAACGGACCTTCGGTGCGGAACTTCATCATTAATTTCGTACAAAAAGAGCTGGACAACTACCTCCATAAAAATTCGGAGACGGCTGAGGTATTACTTCGCCGCATCCAGGAATCGGAACGGGAGCGGAAAGCCATCTCGGGCGTGAAAAAGCTGGCCAAGCAACGGGCAAAGAAAGCGAGCCTGCACAACAAAAAACTGCGCGACTGCCGCGTTCATTACAACTCCAACAGTGAGCAAAAGAACGATACCAGCATCTTCATCACCGAGGGTGATTCGGCCAGTGGCTCCATCACCAAATCGCGCGATGTGAATACGCAGGCGGTCTTCAGCTTACGCGGAAAACCCCTCAACTCATTCGGGTTAACCAAAAAAGTGGTATACGAAAACGAGGAGTTCAACCTGCTGCAGGCAGCACTGAACATTGAAGAGGGAATTGATGAACTGCGTTACAACAAGGTCATCATCGCAACAGATGCCGACGTGGACGGAATGCACATCCGGCTGTTGCTGATCACCTTCTTCCTGCAATTCTTCCCGGAGTTGATTAAGAAAGGGCACTTGTATATTCTGCAAACACCCCTTTTCCGGGTACGGAATAAAAAAGTTACGTATTATTGTTACTCGGACCAGGAAAGAGAAGCCGCCATTAAGAAGCTAAAAAATACAGCGGAAATCACCCGCTTCAAAGGTTTAGGTGAGATTTCGCCGGATGAGTTCAAGAACTTTATCGGCGACGACATTCGCCTTGAACCGGTGATACTAAACAAACACGAATCGATTTCCGACATGCTTTCTTTCTACATGGGGAAAAACACGCCCGAACGACAGGAGTTCATCATCGACAACCTCTATGTTGAAAAGGACGAGATAGAAGTAGAAGTTTAACGTAGAAGCAAAACGGACAATTAATTCAACCCTAAACGATTTAGACCATAGATGAGTATAGAGGAAGATAAGTTGCCAACCGGTGAGCCGGAAGATGACAGCGCAAAAGATTCCAAAAAAGATATGCACCATGTCAAGTATTTGTCGGGGATGTACGAAAACTGGTTCCTCGACTATGCTTCGTATGTGATTTTGGAAAGGGCTGTGCCGTACGTCGACGACGGGCTGAAACCCGTACAGCGCCGTATTTTGCACGCCATGCGCCAGATGGATGACGGACGTTACAACAAGGTAGCAAACATCATCGGGCAAACCATGATGTACCACCCGCACGGTGATGCATCGATTGGTGATGCACTGGTACAGCTGGGACAAAAGGATTTGTTGATTGACACCCAGGGAAACTGGGGAAACACGCTCACGGGCGACGGTGCCGCTGCCCCGCGTTACATCGAGGCGCGCCTGTCGAAATTCGCCCTCGAGGTACTTTTCAATCCCAAAACCACCAACTGGCAACTGTCATACGACGGTCGTAACCGCGAACCCGTTACCCTTCCGGTGAAATTCCCTTTGCTGCTGGCACAGGGCGTAGAAGGAATTGCCGTGGGGCTCGCCTCGAAAATATTACCCCACAACTTTGTGGAACTGCTCGATGCTTCCATCGCTTATCTGCGCGGCAAGGAGTTTGAACTGTATCCTGATTTCCCATCGGGCGGTTACATGGACACTTCGCGTTACAACGATGGCTTGCGCGGAGGTGCTGTCCGGATTCGGGCGAAGATTGAGAAACAGGATAGCCGGACCCTGGTGATTACCGAAATTCCTTACGGGAAAACGACCACATCGGTCATCGAATCGATCATCAAAGCCAACGACAAGGGCAAGATTAAAATCAAGAAAATTGACGACAACACCGCCGACCGCGTGGAAATTCTCGTCCATCTGGCTTCCGGAATCAGTTCCGATAAAACCATCGATGCCCTCTATGCCTTTACCGATTGTGAGATTTCCATCTCGCCGAATGCCTGCATCATTCACGATGACAAGCCGGAATTCCTGACCGTTACCGACATTCTGCAACGTTCGGCCAACTCAACCCTCGAGTTGCTGAAACGGGAACTGGAAATAAAGAAGAGTGAGCTGGAAGAGCAGTGGCATTTTGCCTCGCTGGAAAAGATTTTCATCGAAGAACGAATATACAAGGACAAAGAGTTCGAGCAAGCTTCGTCGATGGACATAGCTGTGAAGCACATCGATAAACGGTTGGATCCGTGGAAGCCGAAGCTCAAACGGGACATTACCCGCGACGATATCCTCAAGCTGATGGAAATCCGCATGGCCCGGATTCTGAAATTCAATTCCGACAAGGCCAACGATCACCTGCTTTCCATCGAAGAAGAAATTGCCAAGGTAGTTGACAACATCGAACACATCGTCGATTACACCGTCGACTGGTTCAAGCGACTGAAGACCAAGTACGGAAAAGGACGGGAGCGCCGGACCGAAATCCGCAGCTTCGAAAATATCGAAGCCTCGAAGGTGGTTGTTGCCAATGAGAAACTGTACATCGACCGCGAAGAAGGCTTTCTGGGAACCGGCTTGAAAAAGGCGGAATATGTTTGCGACTGCTCCGACCTCGATGATGTCATTATCTTCCGCCGCGACGGTAGCTATTACATCACCCGTGTTTCGGAAAAAGCATTCATCGGGAAAGATATCCTGCACCTGGCCGTTTTCAAGAAAAACGACAAACGGACCATTTACAACCTGGTATACCGCGATGGCCGGGCCGGCAACACCTACATGAAACGTTTCTTCGTTACCGGGGTGACCCGCGACAAAGAATACAACATGACCAAAGGAACGACCGGCACCCGAATCCTGTATTTCAGCGCCAATCCAAACGGCGAAGCGGAGGTATTGAAAGTAATGCTCAAGCCAAGGCCCCGTTTGAAGAAGCTGACGCTGGAAATCGACATGGGCGAACTGGCTATCAAAGGGCGGAGCGCCATGGGTAACCTCGTCACCAAGCACGACATTCATAAGGTCAGCCTGAAGGAAAAAGGTACCTCAACGCTGGGCGGAAGAAAAATCTGGTTCGATAGCGATGTGCTTCGACTGAATGCTGACGGACGTGGAAAATACCTGGGCGAATTCAGCGGAGAGGACAAGATTCTGGTGATTTCCAAAGAGGGTTATTTCCAGCTCTACTCCTACGATTTAACCAATCACTTCGAGAACAATATTCTGTCCATCGAAAAATACCACGAAGGTAAGGTAGCCTCGGTAGTTTATTGGGACGCCGACCAGAATTACTACTATGTGAAACGGTTTGAAATCGATGACAGCAGCAACAAGCAATGCCGCTTTATTGGCGATAACCCGGAAAATAAGCTGGTCAGTATCACCTGGGTTACGTACCCACGGCTGGAACTAAAATTTGGCGGCGACAGCAAAGAACGGGATGACGAAATCATCGAAGTAGCTGAATTCATCGGCGTGAAATCGTTCAAGGCAAAAGGAAAACGTCTGACCAATTTCACTATATCGAATATCAAAGAAATTGAACCGGTCATCAAGGATGAGGATGAACACGAAGCGGAAGATGACGATGATGTTCCGATGGAAATCAACCGGCCGGATGACGATGACGACGACGAAAACCAATTAGATATATCATTCGACAAATAATACGGAAAACCGGAGTTTGCCTGTGAAAATTTACCTGATCGGATATATGGGATGCGGAAAATCGACCATGGGCCGGAAACTGGCTCAGCGTCTGAATCTCTGTTTTATCGATCTGGATAAATACATTGAAGAGCGGAACTTCCGGACGATTCCCACCATATTTGCCGAGGAAGGGGAAGAAGGTTTTCGTTTGTGTGAGAAAAAGGCTCTGGAGGAGATTGCCGATTTTGAAAACCTGGTGGTAGCCACTGGTGGTGGAGCTCCCTGCTTTTTCGAAAACATGGAATTGATGAACCGGACAGGTGCCACGATCTACATCGCTCCACCGACAGAAATTCTGGTTGAACGATTGCTGAAATCGAAAAATGAACGTCCGTTGATTAAAGGAAAATCGAGGGAGGAGCTCACCCGGTTCATCGACGAGAACCTGCAAAAAAGAGCGCCATTTTACGAAAAAGCCTCCCTCATTATCCGGGACAAACACAACCTGGAAGTAGATGATGTACTTCGACTCCTGGAGAAAGAATAACAAGCTTGACATCAAGAATCCAAAATAAAAGGTTGCCTCAAACGGGGCAGCCTTTTTTAATGTACGAAATCGAACATAGGTTGTTCTTTAGCGTTCATTTTTTTGACCTTCCCCCTCTTCACAAAAAACACGAATCACACCACAACTATCTGCATTACAAACAAATACATTTTTTGGCACATTTCCTGTTTAAAGCTGGTCAAACGGACAAAAAACAAAAACATTAAAGAATAGGAGATAACGTCATGAAAACACAAGCAAACAACTCAGCAAAAAAGGTCATCATAACCTTCATGATAGTTCTGACAGTAAGTGTAATGAACATCGCCAACGCTCAGGGAATCTCTGGCTTTGTAGCCATGCTTTCACCCGTAAACGCAATGAACAGTACAACAGTTGAAAAGATGGCGGTCTTGATCAACGAAGAACTGAACGACGACGAATTGAAAGTAGAAGACTGGATGAGCAACGATAACTACTGGAGAGTAAATGAGCAGGACGCTCAGCTGGAGGTAGAAGACTGGATGAGCAGTGAAAATTACTGGGGCGTAAAAGAGCAAGCCAATTTCTCAGACAGTCCGCTGACCGTGGAAAACTGGATGTCATCCGATAACTACTGGACCGGTGGACAACAGGAAAAAGATAACAAGCTGGCTATCGAAAGCTGGATGACTTCCAACGAATACTGGGGAGCGAAATAACAAGAAATTTCCAACGCAAATAATTCATAGTTAGGTTTAGTTAAATTACATTACGCAAAGTTTTTTCATAAGAAAGGCTGCACCGACGGTGCAGCCTTTTATTTGTTTGCCTTTCAGCGAAAGCTTATATAACAATATCATCTTCTTTGCTCTCCTGAACACGAAGTGAGTGTCCGGGCAAAATCAGATTCAGCACAACACCTACCACAGATGCCAGGCCAATTCCGGCCAGCGAGAAGCTACCCCACTGCAGGGTCGCACCGCCCACGCCCAATGTAAGCACGACCGAAACGATCACCTGGTTACGGGTAATGTTCATGTTGGTTTTCGAATCGATTAAGGTTTTAATACCCACTGATGCAATCATTCCGAACAAGAGCAGCATGATGCCCCCCAAAACCGGCTCAGGAATGGTTTTCAGGAATCCGGAAATTTTACCGACAAGTGAGAAAACTATGGCGGTAATAGCGGCAATACGCAGCACCTTAGGATCACCCACTTTGGTTAACGAAACCGCACCCGTTACCTCTGAGTAAGTCGTGTTGGGCGGCCCTCCCATGACGCCGGCAAAGAAAGTCGCGATACCATCTCCCAGCAATGTCCGGTGCAAGCCGGGTTTCTCGATGAAGTTTTTGTTTACGACTCCTCCAATGGCGTACATATCGCCCACATGCTCGATGATAGGTGCAACGGCCACCGGAATCATGAACAATATAGCTCCCCAACTAAACTCAGGCCGGGTAAATTCAGGCAACGAAAACCAATCGGCTGCCAGTACGGCGGAGTAATCGACAATCCCCAGCATAACAGAGAGAAAATAACCAACTGCCATTCCAATAAAAATCGGAATCAGTTTCATCATTCCCTTGCCAAAGGTAACAATCAGAATTGCCGTTCCCAGGACCACTGCAGCGACCAACCAGCGTAAGCCAAAAGACGTGGTTTGCAGAATTTCAGCACTTGGCGATTGTATCATATTGATAGCCGTTGGCGCAAGAGAAAGCCCGATAACAATGATTACCGGGCCGACAACTACCGAAGGAAACAGACGCTCGATGAAGCGAACTCCCCTCAGTTTTATCAGCGCGGACATACCGGCGTAAACCAATCCGACAGCCATCAATCCTCCAAGTGTACCGGGCAAGCCGTACATTTCGGACGAAGCAATAATCGGTGCAATAAAAGCAAAGCTACTACCCAAAAAAACCGGAACGACTCCCCGGGTGATAAGATGAAAGATGAGGGTACCTACACCGGCAGTAAAAAGCGCGACAGCCGGGTCAATTCCCACGAGAAGCGGAACCAGTACAGTGGCACCAAAAGCGACAAAAAGAAACTGAATCCCCAGTACAGTCCTTTTCCAGCCAGTTAATTGCTGGTGCAAATTGTTTGAAGTCATTGATCAGGTGTTTTGTGTTTAGAATATATGATTAAGCGTTGTCATTATTTTCCGACAATCGGGAGCGCATATCCCGCACATTCAACTGCATATACACCTTTCCCCTGTATTCATTTTCGGTAACCGAATAGCAGATATCGAACGGCAGCGCCTGTTTGATCATCTCGTAATGATGCGCCTGTGAAAAGGCGATTCCCGAGAAAACCGAAGACGAACGATTCGCCTCAATCAAATCGAGTTTGATGTGCTCGCTTCCCCGTCCCACCAACCGGCTGGTTCCGTAATCCATTACATCCTCTGTAAGGAATACCGGCATCATGTTATGCGGACCGAATGGTTCGAACTGGTTCAGTACACGAAGAAATTTCGGATTCAAATCCGAAAGACTCACCTTCGCATCAATGTCAATCGTCGGGACCAGTTTTACCTTCTTTACCGATTCGGTCACTATCTCTTCAAAGCGACGACGGAATTCCGGGACATTTTCGATTTTCATCGACATACCGGCGGCATACATGTGCCCTCCGTACGACTCCAGCAAATCGGAGCAGGCACCGATGGCTTCATATAGATCGAATTCGCCTACCGAACGTGCTGAGCCGGTCGCCATTCCATTCGACTCGGTCAGAATAACCGTCGGACGGTAATAGTGCTCAGTCAACCTCGACGCGACAATTCCCACGACCCCTTTATGCCAGTCGCGATTATAAAGTACCGTCGAATTTAGGTTCTCCCAGCCATCATTTTGCTGAATCATCTCCAGCGCTTCCTGGGTAATATTTTGGTCGAGTGTTTTACGTATTTCGTTGTAAGAATTGATTTCCGAGCCCAGTGCTTCCGCCTCCTCTTCGTCCTGAGCCATCAGTATAGCCACCGATTTCTTTCCGTGCTCAATACGCCCCGAAGCATTCAGTCGCGGGCCGATCCGGAAAACAATGTCGTTCACGCGAATCTCGCCTTGCATGCCTGCATATTTGATGAGTGTTTTCAGACCGACCGAAGGATTGGAATTCAATTTGCGCAGACCATAGTATGCCAACACGCGGTTTTCGCCGGTTAGCGGCACAATGTCCGACGCGATACTCACCACCACCAAATCGAGCAGTTCATAAATCACATCTTCGGGAATCCCCTGATCGCGGCAAAAGGCTTGCAGAAATTTGAATCCGACACCACACCCGGAAAGTTCTTTGTAGGGATAGTTACAATCCGGTTGTTTCGGGTCGAGTACCGCTACAGCATCCGGAATTTCATCGTCGGGATTATGGTGATCGCAGATGATAAATTCGACTCCCATCTCCTTCGCCTGGGCAATCTTGTCAATCGCTTTAATACCACAATCGAGCACAACAACGAGCGAATAATCATTCTTTGCCGCATACTCAATTCCCTGTTTCGATATTCCGTACCCCTCCATGTACCTATCGGGAATGTAGTAATCCACATTCGTCAGTTTATTTTGGAGGAAGGAATACATAAGCGCGACGGAGGTGGTTCCATCCACATCGTAGTCACCGTACACCAACACCTTTTCATCGCTTTGAATGGCCTCGACCAGGCGTTTCACCGCCTTGTCCATGTCTTTCATCAAAAACGGGTCGTGTAAATCGGTTAACCGGGGACGAAAAAAAGAGCGCGCATCCTGATAGGTTTTGATGTCACGCTGAACCAGTAGGTTTGCAATCGCCATATCAACATTCAAGGCTGCCGATAAGTGCTTCACCTCATTCATGTCGGCCGGCTGTTTCAAATTCCAGATTTTCTGCATACCCTATGGTCTCCTAACTCGCTTTTCTGCTTTATTTATAAATCTTCCAAAGATACAAAATGCCGGGACGGAGCAAAAACAAAAATCTAACATTCATCAAGTTTTGTTAACAAAACATTAAGGAGAAAATAAAGTCGCCGGCACCGTATGGCTATTTCCCCGTCACTCTGACCATTGCCTCTTTTTTCAGGACCACAGAAAGATAATCCTTTGGTTATAAAATGCTTTGTCAACCAAACATCGAAACACAAATAAGATTTCTTTGTTATCTTTGCAGGTAATTTTCTCGAACGTAGAACTGGATAACGTTTAAAAATGAGTAACATAGAGCTGAGTGAACAGGAAATTATCCGCCGTAATTCGCTGAATCGGTTACGGGAACTGGGCATCAATCCCTACCCTGCCGAAATGTACAACGTAAATGCTACCGCGAAAGAGATAAAGGAGCAGTTCGATTCCGAAAAAGGAAACTTTCAGGACGTCACTTTTGCCGGTCGCATCATGAGTCGGCGAATCATGGGTAAAGCCTCGTTTGCCGGATTACAGGATAGCACCGGACGCATCCAGATATATGTCAACCGCGACGAAATCTGTCCGGGTGAAGACAAGACCCTTTACAACGAAGTATTCAAGAAATTACTCGATATCGGCGACATCATCGGAGTGAAAGGCTTCGTGTTTGTCACCCAAATGGGCGAAATATCCATTCATGTGAAGGAGCTCACCGTGTTGAGCAAATCCATTCGCCCGCTGCCGGTGGTGAAAGAAAAAGACGGAAAAGTTTTCGACGCTTTCACCGATCCCGAACAACGTTATCGTCAACGATATGTCGACCTGATTGTGAATCCGCAGGTGAAGGATGTTTTCGTGAACCGCACGAAGATTATCAACACCATGCGCGAGCTGTTTAACGAACGTGGCTACCTCGAGGTGGAAACCCCGATTCTGCAACCCATTCCGGGTGGAGCAGCTGCCCGTCCGTTCATCACGCACCACAATGCGCTGAACATTCCGCTTTATCTGCGTATTGCCAACGAGCTTTATCTGAAAAGACTGATCGTCGGTGGTTTCGACGGTGTGTACGAGTTTGCCAAAGACTTCCGTAACGAAGGAATGGACCGCACACACAACCCCGAATTCACGGTGATGGAAATCTACGTGGCTTACAAAGACTACCACTGGATGATGGACTTCACCGAGGAAATGATTGAGCGTGTGGCTTTGGCATTGCACGGCACGACCAAAGTTCAGCTCGGCGACAAAGAAATTGATTTCAAACGCCCGTTCAAACGGGTTACCATGTACGATGCCATCAAGGAGCACACCGGCATCGATATTTCCGGTATGGATGAAGAACAACTTCGCGGAGTTTGTAAGGATCTCGATATCGAGGTGGACCCGACCATGGGAAAAGGCAAGCTCATCGACGAGATTTTCGGCGAGAAGTGCGAAGGTAACTACATTCAGCCGACCTTCATTATCGATTATCCGAAAGAGATGTCGCCGTTGTGTAAAAAGCACCGCGACAATCCCGATTTGACCGAGCGTTTCGAGCTCATGGTGAACGGGAAAGAATTGTGTAACGCTTATTCCGAGCTGAACGATCCGATCGACCAGCTGGAACGTTTCCAGGAACAGCTGCAACTTTCGGAAAAAGGAGATGACGAAGCCATGTACATCGATATGGACTTTGTGCGCTCACTCGAATATGCCATGCCTCCTACTTCGGGAATGGGTATCGGTATCGACCGCCTCACCATGTTGATGACCGACAATCTTTCCATCCAGGATGTGCTGCTCTTCCCGCAAATGAAACCGGAGAAGAAAGCAGAAGCCGACAGTGACGGAGAATTCGAAGAGTTGGGCATCCCGAATGAATGGGTTGGTGTCATTCGCAAAATGGGTATCACCAAGGTAGAGCAACTCAAAGAGATTAAACCCGGTAAGTTGTTCAACGACCTCTGCGGGTATAATAAGAAAAACAAACTGGGTTTGACCAATCCGTCGGCGGATGAGGTCAAGCAGTGGGTAAACTAGACTTTCATTGAATGTCTGAAATAAGCGAGAAATTACGACTTGCCATCATCGGAAGCGGGAGCTGGGCCACAGCTCTTGCCAAGATGTTTATGAATAATGTTCCGGAACTCAACTGGTATTTCCGCAAGGAAGAAACCATTGATCTGTTCCGGAGATTCCACCACAATCCCAACTACCTGCAGGCGGTGGAGTTCGATGTCAACCGGATTCATTTCTATTCCGACATCAACGAAATTGCCGAGCAGTCGGATATCCTGGTCTTCGCCATTCCTTCGGCCTTTTTGAAAGATGCGCTGAAGAACCTGACGGTAGATATTAGTCAGAAGTTTATCGTATCGGCCATCAAAGGGATTGTTCCGGACGATAACCTGGTGGTTGGACAGTTTTTCCACGAATATTACAACGTGGCATACGACCAGGTGGGCGTCATTGCCGGCCCATGTCACGCCGAAGAGGTAGCACGGGAACTGTTGTCGTACCTCACCATCGCCAGCCCCGATGTAAAAAGGGCGCGGCAGTTCGCCTTCCTTCTGGAAAGTCCGTATATCCGGACCCATATTTCCGACGATATCTGGGGAACCGAGTATTCTTCCGTTCTCAAAAATATCATGGCGATTGCGGCTGGTATTTCGCACGGATTGCGTTATGGCGATAATTTCCAGGCTGTGCTGATGTCGAACGCCATCCAGGAAATTAAACGATTTGTGGACACGGTGCATCCCATCACCCGCGACATTAAATCGAGTGCTTACCTGGGCGACCTCCTCGTAACCGGATATTCACAATATTCCCGTAACCGGACGTTCGGAACCATGGTCGGTAAAGGTTATACGGTACGTACCGCCATGCTCGAAATGCACATGATTGCAGAAGGTTACTTCGCCACCAAGTGTATCCGGGAAATAAACAGCCGGTACAATGTGAACATGCCCATCACCGACGCTGTTTACAATATACTTTACGAGAACATCTCACCGGCCATTGAACTGAGGATTTTAACAGAACATCTTCGATAAATCATATTTTAATCTCGCTATCATGAACAATATCAAGCTGGATATGGAGAAAGCCTTTTCCTTTGTTTCCCGCGACGAAGTATTCGCATGGAAGGAAACGATGGAAAAGAACAATGTAGCTCTCCACGAAAAAACCGGAAAAGGAAACGATTTTTTGGGTTGGGTAAACCTTCCAACTGCTATCACCGAAGAGCATTTGAGTGATGTGGAAGAAACAGCAGCCCGCCTCAGAAGCAAGAAACTCGACATTTTTGTGGTCATCGGAATCGGTGGCTCCTACCTCGGCGCCAAAGCTGTGGTGGATGCACTGTCTGATTCATTCGCACACCTGAAAGGAAGCGATGCTCCGCATATTCTCTTCGCCGGACAGAACATCGGTGAAGATTACCTGCACGAATTGCGCGAACTGCTGAAAGGAAAAGAGTACGCGATGGCGGTTATTTCCAAATCGGGAACGACTACCGAGCCGGCGCTGGCTTTCCGTCTGCTTCGTCAGGATATTGAAGACAAATATGGCGTGGAAGAAGCCCGTCAACGCATTGTTGCCATTACCGACGAAAGCAAAGGTGCCCTGCGTACCCTCGCTGACGCGGAAGGCTACAAAACCTACGTGATTCCGGATGATGTCGGAGGACGTTACTCTGTATTGACTCCGGTTGGTCTGGTGCCGATTGCCGTTGCCGGATTCGATGTTCGTGCGCTTGTACAAGGTGCCCGCGACATGGAAAAAGCCAGCGATGTGAACGTTCCGTTCGAAGACAACCTCGCAGCACAGTACGCAGCTGTTCGTAACAGTCTGTATAAATCAGGTAAGAAAATCGAAATCCTGGTCAACTATACTCCCAAGCTGCACTACTTCTCAGAGTGGTGGAAACAGCTGTACGGCGAAAGTGAAGGAAAAGAGGGCAAAGGAATTTATCCCGCCAGCGTTGATTTCACTTCCGACCTGCACTCCATGGGACAGTACATTCAGGAAGGCGAACGCATCCTGTTCGAAACCGTTATTTCCATCGCGAAACCCGATTACGAAGTACGTATCCCGGAAGACAAGGACAACCTCGACAAGCTGAATTACCTGGCCGGCAAACGCGTCGACGAGGTCAACAAGATGGCTGAACTGGGAACCGCCCTGGCCCACATGGACGGCGGCGTTCCGAACATCCGTGTAGAAGTTCCGAAAATCGACGAGTACAACATCGGACAGTTGATTTATTTCTTCGAGATTGCCTGCGGTATGAGTGGTTATGCTCTCGAGGTGAATCCATTCGATCAGCCCGGAGTAGAAGCGTACAAAAAGAACATGTTCGCCCTGCTCGAAAAACCCGGCTTCGAAGAAGAGACGAAAAAGATTAAATCGCGCCTCTAAGCAATTAACAGGTTACAACCATGATATAAAAGCTGCTCTCACAGAGGCAGCTTTTTTTGTTTGACCCCGACAGTAGTTGAAAACCCTGTCGGTGGTTTAACTCGCGAGTTCAATCCTGTCAGGTTTTAAAAACCTGACAGGATGTTTCTTTTTGCAAGGCTTGAAAGGCCTCCGCAAGCAGGGTCACGACATGTCGTGTCCCTACGAAACACTGCATTGAGAACCTTTCAAAACAAAAAAGGGATTCCACCCATCAGGCGAAATCCCTTTCGATATCTAATCAATCAAGTAGTAATTCCATTAAGGTTTGGCAATGCCAATCACCCCTTCGGCAACGCGTGAACCGGCAGCCCCCGTTGGTTGCGACGTCAAATCATCTTCACCGGAGTGCACAATGATGGCACGACCAATCACCGAGTGCGGTCCATTCAGTTTCACCATTTTGTCTATCCGCTGATAATGAGCGGTACTGTCGGCCGCGGCAACAATATTGCCCAAGTCACCTACGTGACGAACAGCCGCATCCGGGCCACCGTGATTCACATTTTCCGGGTTAAAGTGTCCGCCGGTCGACGTACCATCCGCCGCGGAAATATCACCATACTGATGCACGTGAAAACCATGTTTTCCGGGAGCCAGACCTTTCAAGTCGGCTACTACCTGAACGCCGCCATCCACTTTTGTGAACGTAACGGTTCCCGTCACGTGATTTCCTGCAGTCGGTTGAAGGACACACACCGCTTTGGTTATTTCCGGGGTGGCCGATTTCTCCATTCCTGTGCTGTTCTGTTGTCCTGACTTAGGAGCGCAAGACTGTGTAACAATTAGCAAAATAATTGCCAGCATACTGTTCCATACGAAAATTCTCTTCCTCATAGCACTTTCATTTTTAAGTTAGTCATTCATCTCGTTTCATTCGTTCGGCGGATTAGCTGTCTGGTTAACCGGCACGACAGGATACCTCTATCCTGTTAGCCTTTAATAAATTGAACTAATCAAAGTGGTATCTTGTTCAAATTTCGATAAAGAAGTTCTCCCTCATAACCAAATATTAACATGAAAAATCGGTGGTAAGTTGCCCTTTCAGGGCGATAACAAATTTGTTGCTTTTCAACCCCAAGGCGTTGCCGTTGGGCTAAATTAAACCGGGCCTGCAGCCCGAAAATCATAGCATTGGAATCTCACCTCGAAATATTTCATGTGCTCTTCGTCTTGAAGAGACAGCTTACTTCAGCCCAACGGCAACGCCTTGGGAATTCGGGTCCGGCACAAAAATACCTTCGCCCTGAAAGGGCAGTTTAATCCGAAAATGACACTCCCTATCGCCTATTCGCCATTTCTCCCCCTCTCATTTTCCCAAAGAAAGGTCCACCAACTTCAACACCGTTTTCCAGTTCCGCGTAGTTGCAGGCACCTTCAGCTTCTTTTCAAAGAAGGAGTTGGTGAGTTTTGATTCGCTGTAGCGCCCCGAGCAATAAACAAACGCATGGTTACCGATGATATTGAATTGATCGGGCGTGTGGTTGATTTGGTTAATGGCATCCAATTGAGCAGGTGCCGGTGCTGTTTTCAGAAAGGTGAGATGCAACCGTTCGATATCGGAGTCGGGCGAAGAGTAAAATGGATTGTTGGCAACGGCCTGCTGCAATTCCTCAAGCGTGCGGACAATCACCGGCACATCGAAGCCGAAAGTCTTAGCAATGGCCTGCTCCAGCTTGTCACCCAATGCCACGGTATCCTCCGCTTTCGCGGAAGAGAACAGGACGTTACCACTTTGTATATAGGTTGAAATTTCCGTGAAGCCCAGCTCGGCAAAGAGCGCCTTCAGGTCATCCATCTTAATTTTCCGGTTGCCGCCCACGTTGATGCCACGAAGAATAGCGATGTATTGGGTCATCTGAAAGGATGGGTTGGTTATGGTTCATGAAACCAACGGCAGAGACAGAAGGTTCAAAGACAAAATGAAGCCCCGGTACCTTTGGTGGAAAATATAAGGTTACCGGAGCTTTCCTTCTAAACCATTAAAAGCGTATTGATCTAAATTACCCGTGCCCCGGGTCGAAAAAGGATTATCTGGAAAATCTTTGTTGCTTGTTTTTGTCTTGTCTCACTCAGTTTTAACATCTCAGCGATCATTAGTCATACTGAACTACAGTCTCTAAATTAATCGATTAGAAAGAAGAAACCTAAATCAACATCTCCGCTTATTGTTCATAACTCCGTCCATCCGGGTGTACTTTTTCGTACAGTGTGTCATTCACCACAGATTTTTGCACGTTCACCACTAAAAAACGACCGTTGACCACTACTACACATAATATGAGGCGGTTGATAAGTTTTTCGAAGAAGTGTTAAGTGTTAGGTATTAAGTTTTAAGAAAAGAGTATGTCCATGGGTGGGTAGGGTCAGGACATGTCCTGACCCTGCGAGCCGGTAATACCGGCAACGACGAAGCATATGGCAGTCTGTGCTTTCAGCTTCTTCATCTCTGTCTTCCTTCTTAAAACTTAACACTTAAAACTTTTTTCTAAACAACTATCTTTGCATCCAAATACCAACCGTATGACAACACAGGCTAACCGCCCGCGCGGCTACATATACACGGTGCTGGCCACCATTTCGTTCAGCAATGTGTACATCTTCAGCAAGGCAGCCATGAACCACATGAGCATGTCGCAGTTCTGGTTTTACTGGTTCCTGATTGCTTTCAGCCTGAACCTGGCGGTTGTGCTCTTTCGCGGCAAGTTGTCCGTATTGCGGAATATCCCGAAAAGGTCGCGCTGGGTACTGCCTACGCTGGGCGCGATGGAAATAGCCACCACCACCCTGTTTTTCGCCTCCATCAAAGTCATCGAAAATCCGGCCGTGACGAGTTTTCTGGGCAACCTGTTTCCGCTCTTTGTAACATTGATGGGGGTCGTGCTGCTGAAAGAACGATTCACCCGGCTCGAATCGGTGGGAATCGTAGTTGTACTGTTCGGAGCTTTCATTACCAGCTATTCCGGCTCAGCCAAACTCTCCGACTTCTTTATTCCGGGTACGGGAATCGTAGTGCTGAATGCACTGTTTGCTGCAGCCACCACCATTCTGGTAAAAGTGAAGGTGAAAGATTTCCCTCCGGAATTGCTCAACTTCAACCGCACCTTCTGGCTCTTCCTGTTTGCTATTGGCTGGATTGCTGTTTCGGGGAGTTCGTTTCATGTCCCCGGCAGGGCATTGCTCAATACGGGACTGGGTGCTTTCTTCGGACCGTTCCTGGCGGTCCTGCTGCTCTATAAGAGCTTCGAGCATATCGAAGCTTCGCGCTCTTCCATCATCCAGGCGTTGAAAGGATTGTTTGTGATGGGAGGTGTGTTGATTTATTTCGGACAACTGCCACAAGGCTACCAGATTTTTGGCGGGTTGCTCTCCATCGCCGGTGTGATTATAATCGCTGTAGCGAAGTTGCCGGAACAGTACCGAAATAAAAAAGCCCGGAAAAATAATTCCGGGCAGAATATATCAACCGTAAGGTGATTTCGTTTTGCTAAATCAAACGTAATATTTTCGCATAAAAGCCATCACTTCCGATTCGCTGATGGGAACCGTTGCACCGGCTGTTGTTGCCGCTAAAGCGCCCAATGCGTTACCGAAGTTCAGCGCATGGTGCACATCTCCGGTTTTCAGTAAAATGTGGATAAATCCGGCCGAAAAGGCATCTCCAGAGCCCACCGTATCTTTCACCTTCACTTCGTACCCCGAATCGTAAAAGAATTCGCCATCCTGCGTAATACACAAAGCTCCTTTGGGCCCCATCGTCACTAACAGAATGCCCAGGTCGTATCGCATCATCAGATCCTCGCCATAGCTGCGTGGATCGGTCCCGATGAGCGTAAAAATTTTCCCCAGCTCCATGATCTCCTCATCGTTAATCTTGACCACATCTGCCCGTTGAAGCGATTCGTGCAGGGTTTCGGGTGTATAACAGTCTTTCCGTAAATTGATATCACAAAATTTCAACGCCTTGGGTGCCGCATCGATCAATTTGAAAAGCGATTCACGGGATTTATCACCTCTTTGAACCAACGTTCCGTAATAAATGCAGTGCGCTTCGGAAGCCAGTTCCTTTATGTCGGAAGTAAATTCAATCTCGTCAAAGGCCACGCCGGTATTGATGGTAAAATCGGGAATTCCCTGTTTGTCCAGAAACACATCCACTGTTCCGGTCGGAACGTTTTCATCCACCTGCACATATCCTGTCGGCAAGCCGATTTCCTTCACTCGTTCCATCGCTTCTTTACCCAGCTCGTCATTTCCCAGGCGGGTAATCAATCGTCCGTTATTTCCAAAGTGGTTCACCCGAAATATGAAGTTCGCCGGAGCGCCTCCCAATGCCTTGCCTTCAGGCAACAAATCCCATAACAACTCCCCAAATGCGATGATATTATATGTCATGTACGAAGTAAAATTTTGGAGCAACCAACCGTTGCCATCAAGTTTCACGTGAAGGTAATGTTTATATAAAATAAAAAAAAGCGACCGAAGCCGCTTTCCTGTTCTTATACCCTTCCGGGAAGATGTTTTTTAACGAATTCATCCAGTATACCCGTCAATTTGGGCTCCCCAATCTCTTCCAGATCGTAATATACCCTTGTCGACGGTTTTTTAATTTTCACCACACGGCGAAGGTCGATAGGCGTTCCCACAATCACCGCGTCACAATCGACCTTGTTGATGGTTTTTTCCAGGTCTTTCACCTGCTCGTCTCCGTATCCCATCGCCGGCAACAACGTACCGATGTTCGGATAAATCCGGAAAGTCTCTTCAAGCTTCCCGGCCAGCCACGGACGCGGATCGACAATTTCACTGGCACCCAATTTCTGAGCTGCCACAATGGCCGCCCCGATCTTCATTTCTCCATGCGTCAGCGTTGGGCCGTCTTCCACCGCCAGAATCCGCTTGCCGCGAATCAACTCCGGATCTTCTACCCTTACGGGAGAAGCCCCTTCCACGATCACCGCTTTCGGGTTAATGCGGGCAATGTTATCACGAACGGCCTGAATTTTCTCCGGCTCCGATGTATCAATTTTATTGATGATAACCACATCGGCCAACCGTACATTTACTTCGCTGGGATAGTAAGCTCCTTCGGCTCCTGCTCGATGCGGATCGGCCACCACAATCGACAAATCGGAGTGGTAGAACGACATATCGTTGTTCCCGCCGTCCCATAAAATGACATCACAACCATTGGGGTCATTTTCCGCTGCACGCAGAATCGCTTCATAATCCACACCAGCGTAAATCACGTTTCCGCGAACAATGTGCGGTTCATATTCTTCCATCTCTTCGATGGTACATTTGTGTTTCTTCAGGTCGGCAATTTCAGCAAATCGCTGCACTTTTTGCGCATTCAAATCGCCGTATGGCATGGGGTGCCTAATGGCCACTACTTTCAATCCCATTTGGGTCAACAGTTCAACCACCTTCCGGGAAGTCTGGCTTTTTCCACATCCGGTTCGGGTAGCGGTCACCGAGATAAGCGGCTTGGTACTTCGCAGCATGGTTTCGCCGGGACCGAGCAACATAAAGTTGGCTCCGGCGGCCTGCACAACGGAAGCTAAACTCATCACTTTTTTATACGCTACATCACTGTACGAAAAGAAACAATCCTGCACTTCCAGTTCCCGAATCAGCTTCGCCAAATCGTTTTGCTCGTACACCGGAATGCCATCCGGATAGAGATTAGCTCCGGCCAGCTCCGGCGGGTATTTTCGCCCGTCGATGTCGGGGATTTGGGTGGCTGTAAATGCAACAACCCGGTAGTCGGGATTGTCCCTGAAAAAGGTGTTAAAGTTGTGAAAATCGCGGCCAGCAGCCCCGATGATAAGAACATTACGGCGTGCCATAGTTGAAAAGATTTAGATGTGAGAGGTTTAAACGATTCTTTTAAGTTAACTAAAACAATACGTCCAGAACATGAATTTTCTCACCTCATCAGCGGACGAAAACGTCCGATTTGGATATTACCGGAATAAATGGCACTTTGCCCGCTGATTAGGAGGGATGGAATGAACTATCTTGCACACATTTACTTATCAGGAGAATCGGAGCAAATAATGCTGGGAAATTTCATTGGTGATTACGTGAAAGGAAAGCAGCACCGTGATTTTCCGGCCGAAGTAGAGAAAGGAATTTTACTGCACCGTAAAATCGATGCATTTACCGACCAGCATGAAGCAGTTCGAACCTGCAACGCGTTACTCCGTCCGGGTTACCGCAAGTATGCAGGCGTCATTACCGATATTTTCTTCGATCATTTTCTGGCAGCCAACTGGGAACGTTATTCCACTCTGTCGTTAAAGAGCGCCACCCGCCGTTTTCATGGCATACTGATGTCTAACTACCGAATATTGCCCGCCCGCGTCAAGCTGTTTGCACCGTTTCTCATTCAGCATAAACGCCTGGAATCATACGCACAATTCAAAGGAATCGAGGAGTCGCTAAGTATTTTAAGCCGCCGCACTTCCCTCCCCGAAGAAACGCCTTTCGCGATGAAAACACTGAAGGAAGAATATGCACAGTTCGATGAGGCTTTTGCCCGCTTCTTTCCGGAAATCATCCAGTTTGCAATAGAAGAGGCCGGGGTAGAAATAAAAATGCCCCGACTAAAGCGGGGCTAAATTATTTAATCACTCATTGAAACCAACTCCTCTTCGAAGAAAAACTCGTCCTCTCCGAAAGCCGGTTTTAAATCGCTTATCCAAATGGCATCCGGATCGTATTTCGCAAAGAACGGCCGGTTCGTCCAATCGGGGTTCCGCCCCTGAATGAAGTTTAACACAAACACTTTCTCTCCATTAATTTCCGATACCCCCACAATGCGTATTTTGCCCGGTTCGCTCGACATACTCGGGCCGCGAACAGTGCGACACACACCACTTACCTGCTGATAAGCCTTGCGGAAAATCTTCCAGGCATTGTCCAGCGTTACCGCGAAGTAGTCTTGCGCGCCGGTATCGCGAGCAATAAACATGTAATAAGGAATAATACCCAAATCGACCTGTTTGCGCCACATTTTCGACCACAAAAACGGATGATCATTGATGTGCTTCATCAACGGCGACTGCGAACGAATCTGGGCACCCGTAGAAAGAATATTGGCAATCGCATCCTGAACCGCATCTGTTTCCAACGCCCTTGGATGATTGAAATGGGCCATGATGCTCAAATTAATTCCGCTGTCGGTTACCTTGCGGAATAAATCCATCAACTCTTCCGCATCATCATCGGTCGTAAAACGATAAGGCCAATAGGTTAATGCTTTTGTCCCGATTCGAATCGTCTTCACACCGGGAAGGTCAGCATCCATAATGGCTTCCAGGTAATGTCTGAAAAATTTGGTTTTCATCACTGCCGGATCGCCTCCGGTGAACAGCACATCCGAAATCTCGGGATGAGCCCTGAGGTATTTCACCATCAGATCGGCTTCCTTCATGGCAAATTTTGTATCCTGCAAAGCAAATTGCGACCAACGGAAACAGAACGTGCAATAAGCATGGCAGGTTTGTCCCTGGCTGGGAAAAAACAACATGGTTTCACGGTACTTATGCTGGATACCAGCCAAACGTTCACCTTCAAAAACCGGTACGTTGTGCTCCTGTCCGGCCGGGTTCGGATTCAGCTGCAAACGAATGCGGTCGACCACCTGTTTTATTTCGGCTTTTTCAGCACCTGATTTCAGTAAATCAGCTACTTCGTTAAAATGTTCATCTGATAGCATTCCCCGTTGCGGGAAGGTGAGAATAAAAAAAGGATCTTGCTCGAAATGTTCCCAGTCAATCAGCTCGTCAATAACATAATTACTAACCTTGAATGGCAAAACAGTGCCCACCACTTCTATGGTCAACTTCTGTTTCTCAGAAAGCAGATCGATTTGCGGAATCGAACGAAAATTGGACAAAGAATAAGAACGATACTTCATCATACCCTAGAAAAATTATAAATAACCCCAAAATAAAATTGATGCCAAATAAGGATAATGAAGCCGTTTTCAGGAAGGCATATATTTACCTATTAGACAGCACGTTAGGCGATAGCTTCATTTTAATGGCTCTCAAAGATAGTAAAATAAAGGGTATTCTTCAAATTGGGTTCTTATCGTGCTATTATCTAAGGATTTCCATTCGACTAGCATCGAGGCGCAAAAAGATAAACAACAGGAATGTAAACGACCATAGCGACGACCCGCCGTAGCTGAAAAACGGAAGGGGAATACCGATCACCGGCACCAGACCGATAGTCATACCGATATTAATAGCGAAGTGAAAAAATAGAATTCCGGCCACACCATATCCATATACCCGACTAAACCGGGAGCGCTGTCGTTCAGCAAGAAATAACAGGCGTATCAACAATATCATGAATAGGATAATCACCGTCGAAGTTCCCAGGAAGCCCCACTCTTCGCCTACCGTACAGAAGATAAAGTCGGTACTCTGCTCGGGCACAAAGTTGAACTTTGTCTGGGTTCCTTTCAGGAAACCTTTTCCTGTAACACCGCCCGAGCCAATGGCAATTTTCGATTGATTCACATTGTAACCCACGCCTAACGGGTCGGAGCGAATGCCCAGTACCTCATCAATCCGGTCGCGCTGGTGAGCGACCAACACATCTTCATACACAAAAGAAACCGACTTACTGAGTGCCAGCGAGCTGACAAAGAACAGCACAACCCACAACACCGGCTGAATTCTTTTCCGGATACCGTAAATAATGAAAATGAAAATCGAAATTCCTGTTGCAACATATAAAATCATAGCCGTCGACCATCCGGGACGAACCATGTGACTAAACAGGTACACACCCCCCAAAATGGCCGCAAAGATGACGATCATCTTAACGACTTCCTTCATTTTCTGGCGAACAATTCCATACGCCAGTATCGATGCAAATATGAGGAAGCCTACAAGGCGAACTTCATTCCAAATAAGTGTAAGAACGAACAACACCGCTGCAGCAAATCCCCAGAACAGAAACATCCCCGACAAGCCTTCGCGGTAGAAAACCAAAATGAATACGGCATAAACCAACGCCGAACCGGTATCGTTCTGAGCAATAATCAGCAGTGCGGGAATACCGATTAACATCCCCAACACCGCTAACGATTTAAACCGGTGCATCTTGAAATTGTACTGGCTGATATACTTGGCTACCGCCAGGTTCGTAACAAACTTCCCGAGTTCAGCGGGCTGCAAAGCAAAGCCACCAATTTCAAACCAGGCGCGCGCACCGTTCACCTCCTTTCCGAAGAAGAGGACGGCAACAAGCAGAACAATAACCACAGCATAAAACACATAGGCAAACGCGACATAAAATTTACTATCAATAATCAGCACGGTAATGGCAATAAACGAAGCCATTAAGATCCAAATCAGCTGCTTACCATAGCGTTGGGTCATGTCCATGATGCTCTGGTGGTCTTCGTTGTACACGGCGGCATAAATATTCAGCCACCCCATGATCACCAGAATCACGTAAAGTAGGACCGTGATCCAATCAAGATTATACCATATGTTATTCCTGCGTATCAATTGATTGTATCTTCTTGTATAACCAGTGAATCTCTTTTTACCGCTATCTCTTTAGGAGGTACCGTATCCCTTTCAGGAGTTTTATTTGTCGTGCTGCTGACGGTTGTTTCTCTTTCCGCCGGAGCCTTCTTTTTAGGCTTTTTCGGTTCCAGCAAATTGGCTTCCATCATGCGTTTCTCCAGCCATTTCCTCCCGGAAGAAATCGAATCCGTCAGGTATTTTTCAATCATCAAACTGGCAATCGGTGCAGCATACCGGGCACCCCAGACTCCATTCTCTACATAAACAGAAATGGCAATCTTCGGATGATCAGCCGGCGCAAATGCCATGAAAACCGAGTGATCGGCCCCATGAGGGTTCTGTGCCGTTCCGGTTTTTCCACACATCGTAATCCCTGGAATCCGGGACATTGCCGCGGTTCCACCGGGCTTTAGCACTTCCTCCATTCCTTCAATAATTTTCGGGAACTGAGTAGTGTCGATATCAGTATAATGTCGCTCTGTAAACCGCGTGGGAATATTTTCGTTCTGAATTTTCTTGACAATGTGAGGAATATAATAATATCCACGGTTCGCCAATATGGCTGCATAATTGGCCAGCTGCAAAGGAGTAATTCCTAACTCCCCCTGCCCAATAGCCAGCGAAATAATCGGCAAAGCCCGCCAACGGGAACCTTTAAACACGTACTTCTCATAAAAATTGGAAGAAGGAACAAATCCTTTCAGCTCATTCGGAAAATCGGTTCCCAGCGTACGGCCAAAACCAAAACTCATCACGTCTTTCCGCCAGGTATCGTAAGCCTTTCGTACATCCGGGTATTTCGGATTTTCCATGATACTGCGAAATTCCTGCGCATAATAAGCATTACACGACTCAGCAATGGACCCAGTCAGTGCAAAAGCAGAATCATGGTGACATCCCATGTGATAATTCCCCACTGTGTAACCGTGATGACACCAATAGCGCATACGGGGCGTTAGCACTCCTTCCTGCAATCCAATGAGTGCATTCACCATCTTAAAGGTCGATCCCGGCGGATACTGCGCCATGAGCGCCCGATTGAATAACGGATTCAGCGTATCACGGGCCAGCGCCAGATAATGCTCTCCCCGGTCGCGGCCAACCAGCAAATTGGGATCATACGTCGGTGAACTGACTAACGCCAGTACTTCTCCGGTCGAAGGTTCGATGGCCACAATACTACCTGCTTTTCCCTGCATCAGTTTTTCGCCGTAGCGTTGCAAATCGGCGTCCAGCGAAGTCACGACATTTTCGCCAATCACTGCGGTTGTGTCGTAACGACCGTTTTGAAAAGAGCCTTTTATCCGGTTGTGCACATCCACCATCAGGTAGTTGACTCCCTTTTTACCACGAAGCTCTTTTTCGTATGATTTTTCCAGTCCGGTAATACCAGCGTAGTCACCCGTTTCGTAATACGGATCCTTTTTAATCATCTGCTGGTTCACTTCGCCAACGTAGCCCAGCACGTGCGATGCAATCTTCTGCGGATATTCACGAAGCGTACGTGTTTGCACGAAGAACCCGGAAAACTTGTATAACTGTTCCTGCAGAATGGCATATCGCTGAGCCGACAACTGCTTGATGATAACGGAAGGTTTAAAGTAAGAGTAATCCTTTGCTTTTTGCAGTTGCTCCTTCAGCTCTTCTTTCGATACACCGGTAATGTTGCAGAAATCCAGCGTGTCGAACGGTTGCAACTCGCGAGGCGTAACCAGCACATCATAAGCAGCCTGATTGTAAACCAGTAGCGTCCCCTTCCTATCGTAAACCAATCCTCTCGCAGGGTAATTCACAATACGGCGCACCACATTGTTGGTAGCTGAAAGTTTGTATGAAGTATCAACCACCTGCAGCGTAAACAGGCGAATTAAATACATCACAGCTACTACTAAAAATATGGCTGCAATAAGGTATGTACGTTTTGCGTTGGAATCCACCACTATTAATTTCGAACCGTTCTATTTCCGGAATACCAGATATTGGCTCAAAACTATTAAAATTATCGATAAAAAGGCGTTGATGATTGCTTTAAGCAAGGTATGAAATAACCCGTGCAGGGTAAATGCTTCCACAAAGAAAAGAAACAGGTTGTGCGCCAACACCAGGATAACAGCATACTTCAGGAACCACTCGAAACCGTACGTACTGATTCGCGGTGCACTTCCCGGTTCATACGTGTCCCTGGAAGAGATCAACATCAAAACTCCCGGGCGCAAGAAAGCTGTGAATACCGTAGCTGATGCATGAATTCCCGGCGTATTGGAGAAAACGTCAATCGTCAATCCCAGTAAAAAACCGAGTATCAGCAACAGATAACGGGGCGTATCGAACGGCAGCAATAAGATGAAAAGAATATAGATGAAAGGAGAATACATCCCCCCCAATTGCACATTGTTGATGAGCAGGACCTGAACCAGGACCAGCACAACGTACATTATGCCGTATTTCAGAATATCATTGATCATTTTCGTCCGTTGATTCGAGCTTCAGTATTTCGTCACGTGTTTTGTTCTGAATGACATCTACATACACCAGATTCTTGAAATCGACCGAAAGGTCAACCGTAATTTTGTAGAAATTGCTACCTCCCTGGAGTGAATAATCAGAAACCGTCCCCAACATCAATCCTTCCGGGAAGATGGCCGAATAACCACTCGTCACGATGGTATCGCCTTTGGCCACATCCACATGAAACGGAATTTCGTCGAGTTCGGCCTTGCGGTAATCATCGCCATTCCACGTAAGCGAACCAAAATAATTGTTACGCTTGATCTTTGCGCTAATCTTCAACCGGTTGTTCAGGAGCGAAATAACGGTACAGTAATTTTTCGACACGTTCGTTACCACACCGACCACACCATTGCTGGAAACCACTCCCATATCGGGTTTTATTCCATGTCGCGAGCCTTTATTCAGCAGAATATAATTATGAACCCGGTTCACCGAGTTGTTAATCACTTTGGCAGTGAGGAAGAAAAAGTTTTGCTGATACAGTGAATCTTGTTGCGGAGCATCGTTTCCTATCTTCGAAAGCTCTTCGCGCATCAACTCCGAGCGCAACTTGGCATTTTCTTCAGCCAGTTCGTCATTGAGCTGTTTCAAGGAAAAATACTGCGCAATCCCCCAATAACCGTCATAAATGCTTCCGGTTAACTGGTTACTGGAATTCAAAAATTTGACACGCTGATAATTATTGTACTTCACGATCATCATGATGGACAACACTTCCAGAAATACAAATAAAAATACGGCGTGGTACTTAGCCAGAAAACGTAGTAAACTCCTCATAGGCAAAAAAGGGAGGAATATACTCCTCCCTGGTCCGCGTTAATTTTATTTCATGTTAACGAAGAAGGAATGAGAATTTGTCCACATTCTTCAGTGCAATTCCGGTTCCTCTGGCCACAGCCCGCAACGGGTCTTCAGCAATATGGAACGGAATATTAATCTTATCGGACAGGCGTTTGTCGAGCCCGCGCAGCAACGCACCACCACCTGCCAGCCAGATACCGCGGTTCACGATATCGGCATACAACTCCGGCGGAGTTTGCTCCAATGCACTCAATATAGCTGTTTCAATCTTCGAAATCGATTTTTCCAGGCAATGCGCTATTTCCTGGTAAGATACCGGAACTTCGATAGGCAATGCCGTCATCTGGTTCGGTCCCTGGATGATAAAATCCGATGGTGCATCCTCTAACTCAGACAATGCAGCTCCTACGTTGATTTTGATCTCCTCTGCCGTGCGCTCGCCAATCTTGATGTTGTGCTGGTGACGCATGTATTCCATGATGTCGCCGGTCAGGTCGTCACCCGCAATACGGATGGACTTGTTCGTCACAATTCCGCCAAGCGAGATAACGGCAATCTCGGTAGTACCACCTCCGATATCGACAATCATATTTCCCTCGGGTGCTTCTACATCGAGGCCGATACCAATAGCGGCCGCCATCGGTTCGTAAATCATGTAAACTTCGCGTCCGCCGGCATGCTCCGACGAGTCGCGTACCGCCCTGATCTCCACTTCCGTTGAACCGGACGGGATACAAACTACCATTTTTAATGCCGGTGAAAACAAACGGCTTTTCGGATGAATCATTTTAATCATCCCTCTGATCATCTGTTCAGCCGCGTTAAAATCAGCAATCACCCCGTCGCGCAACGGACGGATGGTTTTCAGATTCGCGTGTGTTTTCCCCTGCATCTGCCTTGCCTTCTCCCCGATGGCGACCATTTTTTCGGTTTTCATATCGATGGTCACAATCGATGGTTCATCAACAACAATTTTATCATTATGAATAATGATGGTATTGGCCGTACCAAGGTCGATGGCAATTTCCTGGGTAAGAAACGAGAATAGGCCCATACGTATACGTGTCTTAGTTCATTTATTGTTAATACTTCTCAATGTTTAAAATGCCGGATTCCGGTTACGACCATCGCCATATCATGCGCATCGCAGAATTCGATGGAGTCTTTATCCCGAATTGATCCCCCCGGCTGAATCACACAATCGATCCCCTCGTTATGTGCAATTTCTACCGAGTCGGCAAATGGAAAGAACGCATCAGATGACATCACAGCGCCCTTCAAATCAAAACCAAATGATTTTGCTTTTTCAATGGCATGCTTCAGTGCATCCACCCGGGAAGTTTCGCCAACGCCACTCGCCAGCAGTTGTTTTCCCTTAGCTAGAACGATCGTATTCGATTTTGATTGTTTAACCAAGCGATTTGCAAACAATAAATCTTCCACCTGTTCTGCTGTAGGTACTTTTTTTGTTACCGGCTTCAGTTCTTCGGCTACTTCCTGCTTCCTGTCTTTTTCCTGCACAATCACCCCATTCAGCACACTCCGGAACTGTACATCCGGCGTCTTCGCCTCTTTCCTTATCAGGATGATACGGTTCTTCTTACTCTCCAAAATTTCGAGTGCTTCCGCTGAATAGGAAGGAGCAATAATTACCTCAAAGAAAATCTTATTCGCTTCGGCAGCGGTAGCCGCATCTACTTCCCGGTTGGTAATTAAAATTCCACCAAAAGCAGATACCGGATCACCGGCCAATGCATCTTTCCATGCTTCTACAAGATTCTCGCGGCTGGCACATCCGCAGGCGTTGTTGTGTTTCAGGATAGCAAATGTCGTGTCGTCATACTCGTCAATCAAATTGACAGCCGCATCAATATCCAGCAAATTGTTATATGAAATCTCCTTGCCGTGAAGTTGCTCGAACATTTCGTCAAACTTGCCGAAGAAAACACCTTTCTGATGAGGGTTTTCGCCGTAGCGCAACGACTTCGACTCATTCTGGCTGGCACGGAAATTTTCCGGCCATTCGCCAGCAAAATAATTATAAATAGCAGTATCATAATGCGAAGAAGTTGCAAATGCCTCTCCGGCGAAAGCTTTCCGGTCGTCCAGCGAAGTTTCTCCTCCTTTTTCATCGAGCAAAGCCTGCAACGCTTCGTACTGACCACGGTGGGAAACAATCAGTACATCATTAAAATTCTTGGCGGCTCCCCTAATCAACGCAATTCCACCAATATCAATTTTCTCAATGATATCGGCTTCCGAAGCTCCCGTGGCAACCGTTTCCTCAAAGGGGTAAAGGTCGACAATTACCAAATCAATCTCAGGAATCTCGTACTGTTTCAGCTGTTCCTTATCCCCTTCATTCTCCCTGCGAGCAAGGATTCCACCAAACACCTTCGGGTGAAGCGTTTTTACTCGTCCGCCTAAAATGGAAGGATACGTGGTTAAATCTTCAACTGCTGATACCGGCACATTCAATTCACTAATAAACTTTTGTGTGCCCCCGGTCGAATAGATCGTTACCCCCAGCTCATTCAGTTTTTGAACAATGAGATCCAGTTTATCTTTGTGATAAACAGAAATCAACGCTGATTTTATCTTCTTTAAGCCGCTCATTTATAATTATTTAACTTTTACCCGCAAAGTTAATAAAAAGCCGTAAGTTTTCAGGCCTTTTATAAATTGATTTATAATATTTTCAATAAACATAAAAACAAAAGCGAGCCAAGGTCCCTTTTTAAATTATTCCTACCTTTAAACAACCATTAAACGCTATGCTTTTACTCAAACTCATACTCGAAAGTTTCCGTTTTGCATACAATGCTTTAATCGTAAACAAATTGCGGACATTTCTTTCGCTTTTAGGAATTACGATCGGCATCTTCAGTATTATATCAGTTTTAACCGTGATTGACTCGCTGGAACGGGCCATTCGCAATAGTATGGAGTCGTTGGGTAGTAACGTAATTTATATTCAGAAATGGCCGTGGGCTCCGCCCGAAGGAGAAACGGAATACCCCTGGTGGAAATACCTGAACCGCCCGGTTCCCAGCCTACAGGAAGCGGATGACATTTTGCGGCGCTCGCAACTGTCCCAGGACGCGTCGTTTAATGTCGGTTTTCAGCGCACCGTACAAGTGGGGAAAAATAGTGCCGAGAATGTGCAAATCATGGGAACTTCGCCCGGATTGATTCAGATCTGGTCACTGGATGTGGCACGCGGAAGGGCATTCTCCGAAATTGAGATGAATTCAGCACGGAACCTAGGTATGCTGGGAGCCGATGTGGCATCACAACTTTTCCCGAATGAAAATCCGGTTGGGAAAACCATCAAAATACAAGGCTATAAAATTTATATCATCGGTGTCTTTACCAAAATGGGTGAAGACATGTTTGGTACCAGCATGGACAAGCGGGTGCTGCTTCCCATCAAATTTGCCGCCCGCATGGTCGACATACGCAGCGATATGGGACAAAGTATCATTGTAAAAGGGAAAGAAGGTGTATCAGCACAGCGGCTCCACGACGATTTAGAGGGAGTAATGCGTTCCATCCGGCGGCTGAAACCGAGCGAAGAAAACGATTTTGCACTAAACGAAGTGAGCCTGATTTCGGGCCAGCTCGATAATTTCTTCCGGGTTTTCAACCTGGCGGGATGGATCATCGGGGGATTTGCTATCCTTGTGGGAGGTTTCGGTATTGCGAACATCATGTTCGTTTCGGTTCGGGAGCGGACGCGGATCATCGGAATCCAGAAATCGCTCGGCGCGAAAAATTATTTCATCATGCTGGAGTTCCTTTTCGAATCGGTCGTGCTTTCCGTTATGGGAGGATTGATTGGCCTACTAATTGTATATGGCGGGGCCGTTTTTGTCAGTCATGTTTCGTCCTTCCAGATCTCGCTAACGCTGGGAAACATTCTCACCGGAATTTTCATTTCAGCGACCATTGGAGTAGTAGCCGGGATGTTACCGGCACGAAAGGCGTCCGGCCTCGACCCGGTTGAAGCGATCAACACGGTTTAATTTCCGGACGAGCGTACCTTTTCTATTTCGCGGGTCAGTTCAATAAACTCCTGAACTGACAACTGCTCCGGACGCTTCTTCAGCCAAACCGGATCGAGCGTATCGATTTCCGGAACAAGTCCCTTCAAACTGTTTCGCAACGTTTTGCGCCGTTGATTAAAGCTTTGTTTCACGATAGTGAATAGCAGCTTTTCGTCGCATTCCAACGATTCCACCTCATTTCGGGTTAACCTGATAACAGCCGATTTTACTTTAGGTGGCGGTGAGAAAACGTGTTCGTGTACTGTAAATAAATACTCGATATCGTACCAGGTCTGCAGCAGCACACTCAGGATTCCGTAGGTTTTACTGCCGGGTCCGGCTGCAATTCGCTCAGCGACCTCCTTCTGGATCATTCCAACCACTTCGGGAATCTGATTACGGTATTCCAGTACCCTGAAAAAAATCTGGGAAGAAATATTATAGGGGAAGTTTCCAATCAAAGCAAAAGGTCCGGTAAGTTTCTCCGATAAATTCATCTTCAGAAAATCACCCGAAATCACATGGTCTCCAAGCTCCGGGTAATGTTCGTGCAAATAAGCAACAGACTCCCGATCAATTTCCACCACATAGGTCTGCAAGTCTTTTTCTTCCAACAGGAATTGCGTCAACACGCCCATACCCGGCCCAACTTCCAGCACTTGTTTAATATCCTTCTTCTGCAGGCTCTCCACAATCTTGCGGGCAATATTTTTGTCCGTTAGAAAATGCTGTCCCAGGTTTTTCTTTGCCCTTACTGTCATATCCGAGTTATCAAGACTTAGACTAAATGTGTTGTGTTTCCCGAAAAAAGCTAAATTTGCTCAACTTAAAAGAAGTCCAAAAGTACAAAAATTCAGTGGCTTTCGCCCGAAGACGATAGTAGATTGCCCTGGTAATTTACCAATCCAAAAACCCGAATCGTTTTGAAGAAAAAAATACTCGATATAGCCAAGGCACTAATTTTTTTGGCATTAGGCATATTTCTCTTCTGGCTGGTTTACCGTGGTCAGGATATCGACCGCATTAAATCGGTGTTGAAAAATGACGTCAATTATCGCTGGATTTGGTTTTCACTGTTTCTTGGCCTGCTAAGTCATATCAGTCGCACCTTGCGCTGGGTCATCCTGATCAAACCTTTAGGAAAAAAGCCCCGCAAACTCAACACCTTTTTTGCCGTGATGATTGGCTACCTGATGAATCTGGCCCTTCCGCGTTTGGGCGAAGTTTCGCGTTGCGGTGCACTATCAAAATACGAAGATATTTCGATGTCGAAACTGCTGGGTACCGTGGTACTCGAACGCTTCGTCGACGTCATCATGCTTCTGCTGCTTACGCTATTTGTGTTTGTTACACAGTTCGACGAGATGTTGCTCTTCCTTCACCACAACCCGGAAGTTGAAGACAAAGTGCTTGCTGTTCTCACTTCGCCGGTACTAACTGGAGCTGTAATTTTCGGAATTGCAGCCCTCATTATCTTCCGGAAGAAATACGGCCATCTGCCGGCAGCTAAAAAATTCAACGAAGTACTCAGCAATTTTGGAGAAGGATTCCGCTCATTCAAAAGCATGGATAATAAGCTGGCGTTTGTTTTTCACACCGTGTTTATCTGGGCCATGTACTTCCTGATGAGCTACGTTTCATTCCAGGCTTTTGGGTTCACCAGCGGCTTACCTATTCTGGCCGGCATGACCGTATTTGTGTTGGGAAGTTATGGAATGGTGGCCCCGGTTCAGGGAGGAATTGGTGCCTGGCACGTGATGACCATCGAAGGTTTGGCTCTTTATGGTGTGGCGAAGAGTAACGGCGTTATTTTTGCCTTTCTGGTACATGCGGCCCAAACGTCTATGATGCTTATCGTCGGTTTGATTTCCCTTTGGGCATTGCCGTTCATTAACCGTCGCCGGGCTTAGCACCGGAGAATTTTTCGCTACCTTTACGCAAAATCATTACCAAGGTGTCCCGAATCAACACAGAACTATATATAGCACGTAGGATTTTTTCTACCCGCGAGGGGAAAAAGCGGTTTTCGCGTTCCATTGTTTCATTCGCCATTATCGGTATAGCATTGGGACTTATCGTGATGATTCTCTCCGTAGCAATTGTCACCGGCTTCAAATCGCAAATCCGCAAGAAAGTAATTGGTTTTGGTTCCGATATTCAAGTGGTGAACTACGATTCCAATTCGTCATACGAAACCAAGCCCGTCCCCAAACAACAGCCGTGGCTCGACTCACTGCGAGGCATGCCCGATGTCAGGCACGTGGAGATGTTTGCCACCAAACCCGGTATCATCAAAACCAAAAAGGAAATTCAGGGTGTTGTGCTAAAAGGAGTCGGCCCCGATTTTGACTGGAGCTTTTTCCGCAAAAACATGGTCGAGGGCAAAATATTTCATGTGACCGATTCAGTTCGTACCGACGACGTCATTATCTCGCAGCAGCTGTCCGACTTATTGAAACTGAAGTTGGGAGATCCGCTGTTCATGTATTTCCTGAACGATGCCTCGAGTGCTCCGCGCATGAGACGGTTTAAAATAACCGGAATATATAAAACCAATCTCGAAGAGTTCGACAAACTGTTTATTCTGGCCGACATCAAGCACATTCAACGTTTGAATAACTGGACGAGCAATCAGGTCAGTGGTTTTGAAGTTGCGCTGAACAATTACGACGAGATTGACCACATGACGCAGGAAGTTCGCAATCTCACGCTTCGATACGAGGACCAGAAAAACTTACCGGTTTTGCGGACCGTGAGTATCAAATATAAGTATCCGCAGATTTTCGATTGGCTGAACCTCCTTGACATGAACGTCTGGGTTATTCTGGCGCTGATTTTAATGGTTGCAGGATTCAACATGGTATCCGGTCTGCTGATCCTGATCCTGGAACGCACCAACATGATTGGTATTTTGAAAGCGCTGGGAACTGAAAATATGAGTGTTCGGAAGGTGTTTCTTTACCTGTCTACTTTCCTTATCGGAAAAGGAATGCTGTGGGGCAACATCATTGGTTTACTGATTTGTTTCCTTCAGGCACAGTTCGGTATCATCAAACTCGACCCGACTTCATACTACGTCAACACCGTTCCCATCAACCTTAAGCTACTTCACTTTGTTTTATTGAATATCGGAACGCTGGTGATTACTGTATCGATGCTGGTAATTCCCTCGTGGTACATCTCCCGCATCACGCCTGACAAAGCCATCCGTTTCGATTGAAAAAGCTTTCAATGGAAAGTTTTTAAATTCAGATGCATCTATGACAGACTTTTATCACATACAATCCTATCTCCGGTTTGCTCTTTCGCATTCCCTTCCGGGAGAAAAAGCCCATCGTTTGCTCCTTCCGGTCGGGCGGAAATTAAAGCCGGTTACCAGTGATTTGTCTGTCAACCAAAGTGGTGTTTTGCTGACTTTATTCCCAGACAATGATCAACTTTTCACCTGCTTCATCCGGCGGCCGGAAACAATGAAAAATCACGCCGGCCAAATTTCCTTCCCGGGAGGAAGACAAGAAGAACAGGACCCCGATTTGATTGCTACCGCCTTACGGGAATCGCAGGAGGAAGTTGGAGTGCTTCCTTCCAACATCGATATTTTAGGTAGACTAAGCCCGTTATACGTTCCGGTCAGCAACTTCTTTATTTCACCGGTAGTTGGCTGGAGCGAATCGAAGCCGGATTTTCAGATCAATCACACCGAAGTGGATGATTTGATTTTGGTTCCGGTCAACGAATTACTGGCCCCCGACGCTATTCAAACCACGCAGATTGAGACGCGAAACGGTCCCAGGGAAGTTCCCTGTTTCCGCTTCAACGGTCATATCATCTGGGGTGCTACCGCGATGATTTTCTCCGAATTCCGGGAAGTTCTGAAACAGATGCCCGTCAGGACGCCTTAAACAGATTTCGGTAATGCAGGTACCGATCCCAAACCTCTTTCACATAGTTGTAAGGTTCTTCTCCGCGACAATATCCCCACTTCACGAGCGGGTCCTTGTAATACTTCGCCACTGATTTGTGCAGCAGGAAGTAGTCGACATTACCATCCCAAATATTCGGATCTTTCCCATATTTCCGGGCCAAACGACGAGCATCAAGTACGTGTCCCAAACCAACGTTGTAAGCCGCCAGTACGAATTTCAACCGTTCGGTCTTATCCGGAATATCGTCGGAAAAATAATTGTCGAGCCACGAAAGCATCTGCGTTCCGCCGTAAATATTCTGTTTCGGATCGAACAGATCGTTTACATTGAACCAATCGGCCGTTTCGGGCATTAACTGCATCAAGCCAACGGCTCCTGCCCACGATTCGGCATGGGGATCGAAGCGCGATTCCTGGTAAATGATTGAAGCCACCAGACGCCAGTCCCAGTGAATTTCCTTACTATCTTTCTTAATGATAGAATCGTAGCGCGAAAGATGGTTCCCATTGAGCGAGTGATAATTGCTCTGCACGATAGAAGCTGTGCGCGGATTACGAAAATACTTATTGTACAGTTTCCGGTACTGGTCCGACTTGCGGAAATTCTTAATCCACTCATCGATGTATTGCTTCAGCGAAGGCGAATCTTTCCGGACTGCCCAAGCCAGGTACTGAGGAAAACTGACCGGAGTTTTCACATCGAGGTTGGGGTAGTAGCCTTCGTTGACTTTTCCCACATTCTCGTCGCAAACCGTGTAGTCTATCTTTCCTTCGGCCACCATGGCTACCAACTGTTCCACGCCGTAAACCGAGTCTTCTTTCAGGTGAATTTCAGCTCCAATCTCGTCGGACAGACTGCGCATCCTTTCCGCGTAAGCGGTATTCTTCTGCACATAAATTGTCTTCCCGGCAAGGTCGAGCTGATTACGGATCAAATGTTGATTGATCTCCTCTTCGGTCATTTGACGCCAGTTCCTGGGTTTTCGCTGCACCAGCACCTGACGGGTTTGTCCCAATGGGTAAGTAAACGAAACAATCTGATTACGTTCTTTCGTTATCGTCAGGTTTTTGGCCACGAGATCAACCCGGCCGGCATTCAAATCATTAAATGTCTCCTCCAGGTTATTCCGCACATTGATTTCCAGTGTTACTCCCATGTGTTTGGCCAGGGCTTTCAGCAATTCATACTGAAATCCCATGGGACGACCACGGTAGACAAAATAGTTGGTGGAGTTATAATCTACAACTGCTTTCAGTTTCCCGTCTTTCAGGACTTTGTCCAATTCGTTCGTTTGTTTCGGGAAATGGTCATCCTCGACACGTGTTGGGGCAGTAGCCCGCTCACATGAAATGACCAGTAAAGAGAAAACAGCGAAGAGAAGAATTATGTATCTTCTGGTTCTCATAAGCTAAATGTAAGGGAATAATTGCAAACGTGCCAAATGCCGGGCGGTCTAGTTATAGAACGACCAGGCTACGCCAAAGCACATAGTTGCAATCTGTTCGGGATAAGTTGGGGTTCTGAAATAGCCCCCGTTCATAAACTTTTCACCCAGGTTCGAATATTTTAAATAGAACCGGGTACGTTTCAGTTTAAGATTGATAAAGGCATCGAGCCAAGGGTAGTTACCGACTTTTTCGGTATTCTGAACATAAAACATTCCAGTCGCCGGATTATAATTATCGGCATAGTAACTGGATTCATAATGAAAATCAAACCCGATTTGCACATGCAAAACCTGCGAAACCAGCGTTTGATAATAAGTACGGTTCCGGAACATGATCTCCGGCAGATGAAGATATTTATCAGTAGTAGTCCATTGATAAACAAACTTGTTATAGAAATGTAGTCCTCCTGCCACAAATTCTTTGGCCAGATAAGCCTGCATGACAGAGAACTCCGAGCTTGCCTGCTCGGGCACAGCGTTCTCGTTAAAATAAATATAGTTATTAACGATACGATAGTCGGCACCAGTGGTCAGACGCCAATGCGGATTGTCATAATATCCGCCCACTGATAAGTTGTAGGTTCTATCGAAGTTATTGTCCCATTCATAGTGATTCGAGAAGTAATGCTGCAAGAAATAATCCGGCGTCTCGTTTTGCATTCTTCCGTAAATGTGAAGCACCGAGGTATCACGCTTGGTGCGAATGGGTTTTTCGACATAACCACTGATGTCAAAATCACCAAATTTATATCCTTGTATGTAGTATTTTCCAAAAGCGTTCCAACTCCAGAACTTTCCTTCGGTACGGTACAATGCACCACCGATATACGTATTCGTGAGGTTGTGCGACTGTGTCAACCCAACGGTGTCGTTCGCACCTTTCATCGGGTAGTAAACTTTAATCAAATCGTTTCCGATGAATGCCTGCTTGCCGAAAGAATACTTCCGGTCAGCCGACTCCAGGACTTTCATCCGAAAAGTATTGGTAACCCTTGTTTCACCAGCTTTATCGTTGGTAGCCAAATCGGATGTGGTCCCTACTTTTGAATTGATCAATGGCTGGTGTCCTTTTCCGTAAAAGTAAACTGTATCCACTGGATTATTAAACACAAAATACGGATTCGGGTCCGTTTCGGTGAATGCGCGTTGACTGTTAGCAAAATCGATGGTATGCATGAAAGCCACACGGGGAACGAATTTCTGATACATCTCATTCTCCTCTTTCACCTCTTTCCAGCTTCCTACTTTAAACTGGTGCGATAAACTCGCGTACAGATTCTGCATTTTCGAGTTGGCGCCATCGAGCCAAACCGGCATGTTCTCCGGCTTCAAATCCGGATTCTTAACATCCGTTGGGCGAAGCAATCCACCACTTTCCTGATTCTTAAAACTGTTGTGCCCGACGGTACACCAGAGGTCATATTTCGGGCCATTGTAGCTCAAAAACATGCTCAGGTTATTGTCTTTTGCTTCCGCATTGAGGTATTGCCCCTGCGAACCAATCGAGCCGTAATGAATCCCAAAATTAAACTCGGGCGATACATTTTGTGTGTGCAAAACATCCAGCCAGGTTTCGCCATTGGGCCGGTTATTGAACCACTGCCCGTATTGCAATAGGGTATAAGGAGTAGTGGTATTGTAGTAATCGGTCGTCCTGGGCCAGACGCCGTACGCTCCGTGATTATTCAGAAAAATGAAATCGGAATATTGCTTACGGTTGAAGAACTGGTTGCTTTGGTAAGCCGTCCCAAAGTTTCCCAGGTTTTGCACCGAAATATTATTTTCGTAATAGGGCTTGTACTCCTGAAAATCCGTCAAGGCTGTATCAAGCTGTACGCGCTGCGGACGCGACAAGCCGTCCACCATATTAAATACATGAATGATCGAAACAATGGAGTCCTTTGAGTCCTTCTTCTGTGGATTGGCAGACAGACGTTGCTTGCCCACATTCTCGGGCATACCACGTTGAGCCTTCACCGTGCCGGCCAACGCCAGCAGGATAAACAAGAGTCCTATTTGTCTCTGAAAATTCATCTGCGCAAAGATAGCTATTTCGGCGTCGTGACATTACTCCGCGACCATTTTATCATATGTTATATGGTCTGCTTCATATCAAATGCCCTGCAAGGCCAGTTAATATAAGTTTTTGCCGATTTATTAAACTATCGTTAAACCAGCCGCTTACTAACTCGCTGGTAATTTATTCTTTAACAAAGATAAACTGCTATCGTCAGCTTATTAATTATTGTTAATAATGAACTGAAGATATAGAGTGATATCATGCTTTTACATAAAAAGCCCGACTCCAATAAAGGAACCGGGCTTTAATAAAATAAGCGGCGACCTACTCTCCCACATCTCTGCAGTACCATCGGCGCTGACGGGCTTAACTTCTCTGTTCGGAATGGGAAGAGGTGGAACCCCGTCGCTGTAGCCACCTAAAGTTTTCAGCTTTGCTTTTCAGCTATACAATATCTTTTGTAATAGTGATTAAGTTTTAGGTGTTAAGTGTTAAGATGCTCTTTGATGTCGGGCCGGACTTCGCTTTTCGGCGTTCTCCCTTTTCTTAAAACTTAAATCTTTCGACTTAAAACTTACTATTACTGACATGAACCCTGGAAGAAAACAATTTCATTACAACAAAAACACCAATTTATAAAACCGGCAAGGAAAGTTTCGGGCAATTAGTATCGCTCGGCTTTGACGTCACCGTCTTTACACCTGCGACCTATCAACGTCGTAGTCTCCAACGACCCTCTAAGGAGACCTCATCTTGAGGCGAGCTTCGCGCTTAGATGCTTTCAGCGCTTATCTCTTCCACACATGGCTACCCAGCGGTGCTCCTGGCGGAACAACTGGTAAACCAGAGGTATGTCCAACGCGGTCCTCTCGTACTAACGTCAGGCTCTCTCAAGTCTCCTACGCCCACAACAGATAGGGACCGAACTGTCTCACGACGTTCTGAACCCAGCTCGCGTGCCACTTTAATGGGCGAACAGCCCAACCCTTGGGACCTTCTCCAGCCCCAGGATGTGACGAGCCGACATCGAGGTGCCAAACCGCTCCGTCGATATGAGCTCTTGGGAGCGATCAGCCTGTTATCCCCGGAGTACCTTTTATCCTTTGAGCGATGGCCCTTCCATACGGAACCACCGGATCACTATGCTCTAGTTTCCTACCTGATCGACTTGTAGGTCTCACAGTCAAGCGCGCTTATACCATTATGCTCTGCTGGCGGTTACCAATCGCCATGAGCGCACCTTTAGAAGCCTCCGTTACTCTTTTGGAGGCGACCACCCCAGTCAAACTACCCACCACACACTGTCTCCCGTTAGGGATTAGGCCCCAGGCAAGCAAAGGGACGTATTTCAAGGATGACTCCACGAATCCTGGCGAACCCGCTTCAATGTCTCCGTCCTATCCTACACATCACTTACCCAGAACCAATGTGAAGTTGCAGTAAAGGTTCACGGGGTCTTTCCGTCCCGTTGCGGGTAAGCGGCATCTTCACCGCTACTACAATTTCACCGAGCTCGTGGCCGAGACAGTACCCAGATCGTTGCACCATTCGTGCAGGTCGGAACTTACCCGACAAGGAATTTCGCTACCTTAGGACCGTTATAGTTACGGCCGCCGTTTACCGGGGCTTCGATTCAATGCTTCTTCTTACGAATAACATCCCCTCTTAACCTTCCGGCACCGGGCAGGTGTCAGGCCATATACATCATCTTGCGATTTAGCATAGCCCTGTGTTTTTGATAAACAGTCGCCTGGGTCTTTTCACTGCGGCTGGCTCGCGCCAGCGCCCCTTCTCCCTAAGTTACGGGGCCATTTTGCCTAGTTCCTTAGCCACGAATCACTCGAGCGCCTCAGGATTCTCTCCTTGACTACCTGTGTCGGTTTACGGTACGGGTTCTCTACACCTATAGCTTAGAGGTTTTTCTCGGAAGCCCTTAGGACCACTATCCGATTGCCCGAAGGCTCTCGGTACTGTCGGGGTTCACCTCACCGCGCGGATTTGCCTACGCAGTTCAACGGCTACGCCCTTCAACGTACTATTCCGTCAGTACGCGGGTCTTTCATCACTTCGTCACCCCATCGCAGTCTAGAGAAGTATCGGAATATTAACCGATTCGCCATCGACTTCGCCGTTCGGCTTTGCCTTAGGTCCCGACTAACCCTGATCCGATTAGCGTTGATCAGGAAACCTTAGTCTATCGGCGGGCAGGTTTCTCACCTGCCTTATCGTTACTTATGCCTACATTTGCTTTTCCGGACGCTCCAGCATACCTCGCAGTACACCTTCAGCGCTGACCGGAATGCTCCCCTACCACTGTAAATAAATTTACAATCCATAGCTTCGGTGGTATGTTTAATGCCCGATTATTATCCACGCCCGACCGCTCGACTAGTGAGCTGTTACGCACTCTTTAAATGAATGGCTGCTTCCAAGCCAACATCCTAGCTGTCTAAGCAATCAGACCTCGTTTGTTCAACTTAACATACACTTGGGGACCTTAGCTGATGGTCCGGGTTCTTTCCCTCTCGGACACGGACCTTAGCACCCGCGCCCTCACTCCTGGTGAGCATCTTGCAGCATTCGGAGTTTGTCTGGAGTTGATAGGCGGTGAAGCCCTCGCATCCAATCAGTAGCTCTACCTCTGCAAGACTCATAACCAAGGCTGCACCTAAATGCATTTCGGGGAGTACGAGCTATTTCCAAGTTTGATTGGCCTTTCACCCCTACCCACAACTCATCCAAGGACTTTTCAACGTCCCCTGGTTCGGTCCTCCATCCCGTGTTACCGGGACTTCAACCTGGTCATGGGTAGATCACATGGTTTCGCGTCTACCCCCACTGACTAGTTCGCCCTGTTCAGACTCGCTTTCGCTTCGGCTCCGTGGCTGAACCACTTAACCTTGCCAGTGAGGAGTAACTCGTAGGCTCATTATGCAAAAGGCACGCCGTCACCCCCAAAGGGGCTCCGACCGCTTGTAGGCGTACGGTTTCAGGTACTTTTTCACTCCCCTGTTCGGGGTGCTTTTCACCTTTCCCTCACGGTACTGGTTCACTATCGGTCTCTCAGTAGTATTTAGCCTTACCAGATGGTCCTGGCAAATTCAGACAGGATTTCTCGTGTCCCGCCCTACTCAGGATACTGCTAACTCCGCAAGCCTTACACGTACAGGACTTTCACCTTCTGTAGTGTGACTTTCCAGAACACTTCCGTTTCGTCTTACTTCGTATATCGCAGTCCTACAACCCCGAAAGTGCCGAAACACTTCCGGTTTGGGCTCTTCCCCGTTCGATCGCCACTACTAGGGGAATCACTTTTGTTTTCTTTTCCTCCGGGTACTTAGATGTTTCAGTTCTCCGGGTTAGCTTCCTGCATAACAGGATACCATACTTACATATGGTGGGTTGCCCCATTCGGATATTCGCGGATTAGCAGTTATTTGCACCTCCCCGCGACTTTTCGCAGCTTATCACGTCCTTCGTCGCCTCTGAGAGCCAAGGCATCCCCCGTACGCCCTTTCGTACTTTCTCTCGCCTTTTCGAAGGTTTTATCCTTCGGCGTTTCTCTTGTAACTCTGTTGTTTTTCTTCCAGCATGTCAATGAACTTCATCCCTTTCAGGATATGTGGATTACAGGGAATCGAACCCTTTCCTCTTTCAGGCGCCAGCCTAATCCTTCGTGTTCCAATACGTTTCTTTATGAACTTTTCTGCCTGCTTACTCTTCATCCGGTAAGCCGCTCCCTGGTGTTTACACCCTCGTGGAGAATATCGGAGTCGAACCGATGACCTCTTGAATGCAAATCAAGCGCTCTAGCCAACTGAGCTAATCCCCCGTCTGTGCAATTAGTAATGAACAATGTGTAATGAACAATATTGCTAATTGTTCACTGCTCATTTTTCATTGCCTGTGTAGTCCCGCCCAGACTTGAACTGGGGACCTCTACATTATCAGTGTAGCGCTCTAACCAGCTGAGCTACGGGACTGTCTGCAGAATTGAGAATTGAAAATGGATAATTGATAATGTCCGTTTCCTGCTCTGCCTCTGCTCTAACCAGACCCCGTGCATTGAATAGTGAGAACCGCTTTGCATTGAATTCTCAACTTCAATTCTCCCCCGAAGTATCGGGATTCAATTGCTCTTGTGTTTTACAGTATCTTTTAAAAAGGAAGAAGTAAACACCCTTCTGCTCTAATTTCCTCTCAGAAACCTATCGTGTCGGCTCCAGAAAGGAGGTGTTCCAGCCACACCTTCCGGTACGGCTACCTTGTTACGACTTAACCCCAGTCATTGGTTTTACCCTAGGCCGCTCCTTGCGGTTGCAGACTTCAGGTACCCCCAACTTCCATGGTTTGACGGGCGGTGTGTACAAGGCCCGGGAACGTATTCACCGCGCCATGGCTGATGCGCGATTACTAGCGAATCCAGCTTCATGGAGTCGGGTTGCAGACTCCAATCCGAACTGAGACCGGCTTTTGGGATTAGCATCCTGTTACCAGGTAGCTGCCCTTTGTACCGACCATTGTAACACGTGTGTAGCCCTGGACATAAGGGCCGTGCTGATTTGACGTCATCCCCACCTTCCTCTCACCTTACGGTGGCAGTCTCGCCAGAGTCCTCAGCATTACCTGCTAGCAACTGACGATAAGGGTTGCGCTCGTTATGGGACTTAACCCGACACCTCACGGCACGAGCTGACGACAACCATGCAGCACCTTGTAAAGCGCCCCGAAGGGAAGTCACCTTTCGGCAACGGTCACTCTACATTTAAGCCCAGGTAAGGTTCCTCGCGTATCATCGAATTAAACCACATGTTCCTCCGCTTGTGCGGGCCCCCGTCAATTCCTTTGAGTTTCAACCTTGCGATCGTACTCCCCAGGTGGATAACTTAATGCTTTCGCTAAGCCGCTGACTGTGTATCGCCAACAGCGAGTTATCATCGTTTACGGCGTGGACTACCAGGGTATCTAATCCTGTTCGCTCCCCACGCTTTCGTGCATCAGCGTCAGTTACGCTTTAGTAAGCTGCCTTCGCAATCGGTGTTCTGAGTAATATCTAAGCATTTCACCGCTACACTACTCATTCCGCCTACCTCAGGCGCACTCAAGCTATACAGTTTCAATGGCAGTTCTACAGTTGAGCTGCAGCATTTCACCACTGACTTATATAGCCGCCTACGCACCCTTTAAACCCAATGAATCCGGATAACGCTTGCATCCTCCGTATTACCGCGGCTGCTGGCACGGAGTTAGCCGATGCTTATTCCTGCAATACCGTCAAATCATTACACGTAATGACCATTCTTCTTGCAGAAAAGCAGTTTACAACCCGTAGGGCCGTCATCCTGCACGCGGGATGGCTGGTTCAGGCTCTCGCCCATTGACCAATATTCCTCACTGCTGCCTCCCGTAGGAGTCTGGGCCGTGTCTCAGTCCCAGTGTGGGGGATCATCCTCTCAGAACCCCTAGGCATCGTCGCCTTGGTAAGCCGTTACCCTACCAACAAGCTAATGCCACGCATGCCCATCCTGTACCGCCGAAACTTTAATCCATAAACCATGCGATTCACGGAAACTATGGGGTATTAATCCGGATTTCTCCGGGCTATCCCCCTGTACAGGGCAGGTTGCATACGCGTTACTCACCCGTGCGCCACTCGTCAGCGTCCCGAAGGACCTGTTACCGTTCGACTTGCATGTGTTAAGCCTCCCGCTAGCGTTCATCCTGAGCCAGGATCAAACTCTTCGTTGTAATCAAAAAGTTTAAATGTCTATTTGCCTGGCACGATCAGTTTTTCCTCTAAAAGAAAATTGAACTTCTGGTGCTTATCTTCTTTCCTTTTCAATATTTTCAATGAACTTGTCTTCTTCTTAACTCTTGCCTCTCCTGCCCAACCCTCGGTTGCACCTCGGACGGGCCGAAAAAAGCGTTGCAAAGATAGAAATCTTTTCGCGTTATCTCCAAATCTTTTTTACCTTTTTCTTAAGGCTTCAGTACCCGGAAATCAACGCCCGTTTCTAAAAAACGTGGCGGCAAAGATAAAACCTTTTATCCCGATTCTCCAAATACTTTTTCAAGATTTTTTTTTAGTGATGTCTTGCCTGCCGAACCCCGGTCTTTACTGCCAGGATTATCTCGCCATCCCGGTTGGACTCCCAAGCAGTGAATAAACCTTTCACGCGGTCCGAAACATCTCTTTTCATCACCTTCTGAACGCTGCCTCCCTTTCGGAAAGCGGATGCAAAGAAAGCGTATTTTTTCCTTACACTCCAAACCTTTTTCCACTCTTTTTTGACATAAAATCTCAAGTGCCTGATTAGGTGGACCAATTTATTTCAAAAAAATACGTAAAAGTTGTTATTCGGTGAATAGAGGTGGGGAAAACGGCTTCAGGAAACGACAGGATGTAAAACCCGGGACAACCCGCTTCAACCGGTGCGCAAATGAAGACTGTTTAGTACTCTATCCCTACTGTATCTATACTTAAAATCCACTTTGGATGTGCTTTTCCGTTGTCGGGCATGCTTCAGGAAACTGTGTGCGGCGCAACAGCGTCTTTTTTTATTCAACTCCGTTGGAGTTGCTTTCTATTCAGGTTGCCAATCCTCCGGCTTCGCCGAAGGTGATGAACATCTTTCCCTGGCGGGAAATTCTTTGACCGGCCAGCCCGCTTTTCGCCTGACGGCGAAGTGGGGGCGAACCTTATTGGAAGAGAACTTAAGAAACATTTCCAACAATAGGAACAACAGAAACCGCGAAGTGCAACCTGGAACTTGAAATTTTGAAACCTGAAACCGAACTTACCCAATCAACACATCCAGTTGGCGGCCTTCTTCAAATTGCTGATTATAGGTTTGTAGTATGCACACTTGCTATAGCAGCATAAGTCCAATGAGTATTATTTTGTATCCCTGTTTTTAAAGTAATGCTCTGATTTTCCCCACAACCTTCCGGCTTTCCGAAAAAGCTTTTTTGTGGCATTTTCAACAGATTTGTTTGCCTTCCGGTAGGTTTCGCTCTCATGTATTTTGTCTGCGGTATCGTCCATAAATTCTTCCGCTTTATCGATCCATTGCTCTGCTTTATCCTGAAAAGTCTTCTCTTCAGGTTTCTTGTTTTCGTCGTTTTCCATAGCTTGATTTTTTTTCCAATAAATTCTTCTACATCTCACTGCCCTGCCATTGCATCGTGTGGTACTTAAGATACAATTGAGGAGCAACTGAGGCTACAAACCGAATCTGCCGATGCTTATTCTTCCTCATCCGGACCTTCAAACGGCTGCACCGTGCATTCATATTCCAGGTTCACAAAATCGTTTTTGGTCAGCCACTTTTCTGAAATCGTCATCGAGTAAGCATCGTCTCCCTCATTTTGCAAGCTCCACACAATTCCTTCAGCCTCGGGAAAGGATGTCCGTCCCTCCAGTTGATCGCTTAGTAAGCGGTTGAGCAAATTGTTGTCTGAAAGGCCGTAACTTAGCGCTTTCAACGCGTTTTCCTTTGTGAGTTCCTCAGAGCCATTGTCTTCGCCCTTTATTTCGAATTGTACGATGTTCACTTTGCCCGGGGGGAACTTTCCGTTGTAGGCTTGGTAAAGCAATTGATTAATGTTGAACAAATCCTGGTGAAGGTCGATCTCGGAATAATTTTCAAAGACCTTCACCCGCAGCATCTCGTGCGAAAGATTATCAATTTGCCCTTCCGCAAGTACATCCGAAAGTTTGTAGTCGAGCAGAATTGCAGCCGCCTCATTGGGTTCGAAGTCGGAAATGGCCATAAAAAGAAATTCCTTCAATTCGGTTGGCTTTAATTGATCCGCATCAGGATACTCAAATCTTGCCAGCAACTCCTTATAGTCGTCGTTGTTCCAGGCTCCTTCCAGTTTATCGGTCGATTTTACATCGTTTATCTTTACGAAATACTTCATTCAAACTGTTATTGGTTTCTACTTTACTAACTCCCGGCTTTGGATAATTGTTTTATTTTTATTGAAATCCAACAACTTCGGTTGACGAATCCGCTAAAAAAGTATTTGAAATCTCGACTTACGACAACGGATTAATATTCCGGGACGCCTCTCCTGACAGGAGCGGAAGATGCGTCTTCAGAGAAGGACAACAGAAACCGCGGTATACAACCTGAAACATGAAATTTTGGAACCTGCAACCAACTCCTGCGGCCGGGCGGAGGCCGGCAGCCGGACGAAGCGGGGCCGGTTGGACGAACGGGAGTGCCGGGGCGATTGGAATGAGCCCCCGGAACGACCAGTGAGAACCCGGGCCTGCAAGTACGCTACAGGCCGCAGACCGTGAAGCCGCCCTAAACACTTTCTGCCTCAGTGGCATATCGCAACCGGTCGCGCAGCATGCCGGGCGTTACATTTTCGAGTTGTCTGAAGGCACGCGACATGGATACGTTGGAACCAAAACCGGAACGGATGGCCACTTCCTCGAGCAAGAGGACGGGCTGACGGGAAAGCAGTCGCTTGGCCTCGTCGACCCGGTACTGGTTAACGAAGGTGTTGAAGTTCACACCGTAACTGCGGTTGATGGCCTGCGACACATACGTGCGGTTGGTTCCCAGCTCCAGGCACAGGTCGGCCAGCTTGAAATCGTTGTTCAACCAGGGCTTCTGCTCCTGAAAAATCGTCCTGATTTTTTTGATAATGGTCGAATCAGGTTCATCATGTCCCTCCAGCCTTACGGCCAGACGGTCGCGCTCATCGAAGAGCGGTTTTTGGCGAAATCCCAGCACACCCAACGCCCAGATAAGCAACCCCAGCAAAAACAGGGGAACCACCAGGTAGCGGTCGTCACCAAATAATTTAACCGGATTGACGGAATAGAAGAAAATGCTGAGAATAGCCATGCCGAAAAAGAGCCCGTTGAACAACCACATCCACTTAAGCCCGATTTTCCCGTAATCGGCAAACCAGTTGACCGCTTCGTAGCGATGCTTTCGAAGCAACCGGAACGACAAAATAAAGTAGAGGAAAATTTGCACAAAGAGGCAAACGATATTGAGGAAACGAACCACCAACAGATAATTCATCAAGGGATTGGAAAAATCGGGGGCGAAGCGGTACTCCGACATGAACTGTACCCGCTCCTGCACATCGAGCATGAGATAGAAAACCGGCGCACTCAGGAAAAAGAAAATGATGGATGGCAGGAAATGAATCCAGGCCCGCACCTTTTTCCCGGGAGGCGACGTGAGTTTTAATATATACGTGTAGATAAACGGGTAAGCCGCCAGTACCGACGAAATGTGCAAACTGTGCAGGTAGGTATAGATTTCGTAATGCTTCTGGAAATAAAAGTAATTGGCCAGAAACAGGAAAGCTGCATTGAGCATGCCCCAACCCAGCCACACTTTGCTGTGATCGTCTTTTCCGGCTGAGAAGAAAAGAACGACCGACAAAATCAACGGCACGTATACCGGGCTTAACAAACCGAGATCGCGAAAAAGTTCCAAAGGCTATCAGGTTAATCGTTTCGATAAAAATACTAAAAAACGTTAATCACAGTCCAATACCCCGCTTCGAACCACAAAGAATAATCTTATCTTTACCGGACACAAAAAAAGTTTAATTGTGCCAGACAGCGTAGTAATTATTCCTACATACAATGAGAAGGAGAATATCGAGCGGATGATTCGCACGGTATTTGGCCTCGAGCATCCATTCCATCTGCTGATTATCGATGACAATTCGCCCGATGGAACTGCCGACATTATTAAACGTTTGATGCCTGACTACGATGGCCGCCTGCACCTGCTTCAACGCGAAGGAAAGTTGGGCTTGGGTACGGCATACATCACCGGTTTTCACTGGGCCATCGAACACGGCTACAACTATGTTTTCGAGATGGATGCCGATTTTTCACACGACCCGAAAGATTTGCTCCGGCTGTACGATGCTGCGGCCAACAAAGGTGCCGATGTCGCCATCGGTTCGCGTTACATCACCGGAATTAACGTAATTAACTGGCCGCTGGGCCGCGTACTGATGTCGTATTTCGCATCGGTGTATGTGCGCACGGTGACCCGGATGCCGGTGATGGACACCACTGCCGGTTTTAAGTGTTACCGGCGCGAAGTGTTGGAAACCATCCGGCTCGATAAAGTGAAGATGAAAGGTTACGGATTCCAGATTGAAATGAAATTCACGGCCTGGAAATTCGGCTTCAACATCGTGGAAGTTCCCATTATTTTCACCGAAAGGCAGGAAGGATCGTCGAAAATGAGCGGCGGTATTTTCGGAGAGGCCTTTTTCGGGGTGATGAAGATGAAGATGAGGAGCTGGTTCCGCTCATACAAACGAACTTAAATTGCCTAAGATACAGGTTAAGAGCAGCTCGCGAAGTTGCTCTTTTTTTATGCCACGCAATAAAATAAAGGAGAAAATAGTTTTAAATTGGAAGCTCGTCATGACAACTGATTAAATCAGGCGCTTTCAAATCCATCGAAAAATGCTTACTTTCAACCGACAACCAGTGGAACACAAGCCACTACCAAATAATTAAAAACAAAATCAATCAAACTCAAAAATGAAGGACATTGTCATCAGGGATGCCAAGGTAGTGAATGAAGGAAAAATCATGAAAGGGACAAGCATCCTGATTCGAAACGGAAACATTGAGAAAATTTTTCGAAAAGAAGTACCGGAAAGTGTGTTGGCGAAAGCCGAAGTCATTGATGCTTCCGGGAAACTCCTCCTACCTGGCGCTATCGATGACCAGGTGCATTTCCGGGAACCCGGGCTTACCCACAAAGCCGAAATTGCTACCGAATCGAGAGCGGCTGTAGCCGGCGGCATCACCTCCTTTATGGAGATGCCCAACACCGTTCCGCAAGCCACCACGCAGGAATTACTCGAACAAAAATATGCCCGCGCTGCCGAAGTTTCGATGGCCAACTACTCGTTTTACATGGGCGCCACCAACGACAACATCGACGAAGTATTGAAAACCGACCCGGAAACGGTTTGCGGTGTGAAAGTCTTCATGGGCTCCTCCACCGGCAACATGCTGGTCGATAACCCGGAGACGCTGGCCAACCTGTTCAGTAAATCGAAGATGCTGATTGCCACCCACTGCGAAGACGAGCCGACCATCCAGGCTAACCTGGCTGCCGCCAAAGAAAAATACGGCGAAGACATTCCGATTAGCGAACATCCGAAAATCCGTAGTGCCGAAGCCTGCTTCCTGAGCACCTCCAAAGCGGTTGAACTGGCGAAGAAGAACGGTGCGCGGTTACATGTACTGCACCTTTCTACCGCCAAGGAGATGGCGCTATTTGATAATCATATTCCGTTGAAGGACAAAAAAATTACGGCGGAAGCCTGCGTGCACCACCTTTGGTTCAGCGATGCCGATTACGAAAAGTACGGCACACGCATCAAATGGAACCCGGCAGTAAAAACAGCTGGTGACCGCGAGGCCGTTTTAAAAGCGGTAAATGAAAACCGCATCGATGTGATTGCCACCGACCATGCACCACACACCGAAGAAGAAAAAAATAATAAGTACCTGAAGGCGCCCTCCGGCGGACCGCTGGTGCAACACGCGCTGGTTGCCATGCTGGAACTGCACCGGAGAGGTGAAATCAGCATCGAAAAAGTTGTCGAGAAAATGTGCCATGCCCCAGCTGAACTGTTTGGCGTGAAAAAGCGCGGCTACATCCGGAAAGGTTACAAAGCCGACCTGGTGTTGGTAGAACCCTCTCGCTGGACCGTTTCGAAGGACAACCTCTTCTACAAATGTGAATGGTCGCCTTTCGAAGGTGAATCGTTCTACTACCAGGTGACCCACACCTTTGTGAACGGTAACCTGGTGTACGAGAATACCAATGCCGACGGAAAAGGAAAATTCAACGAAGAGTTCCGCGGCGAACGTTTAACTTTTGACCGAAGATAAGTGAAACGAAGCCTCTTCATTCTTGCCGCTCTTGTATTCATCTTTTCAGGATGTAGTCAGGAGAAGAAAGAAAAACAAACAGCGGCGACGCCTGCCCCCCAGGGAACGTCGATGGGAAAGATTACGTATGATACCATCATACTGAATCCGAACAAAGATGACACCTGGACGACGGAATGCCTGAGCAAATTAGAACGGAAGAAACTCATCGATGACATCTTCGATGCCGTTTATGCCGGCAAACTGACGGCTATGGATTATTTTACCCGGAAGAAGTATTCCATCCAGGAGGTGAAAGCGATGGAAGCTTCCGGCGAATTTACGCGCGACAAAATCGGGAAAATACAGTTCGACGAGAAGTGGTACTGGGACGAGAAAAACGATCGGTTACGAAAGAAAGTCACCGCGATGACGCTTGGTTACGAAGTCTGGAATAACGATAGTACCCTTCGTGGTCACAAACCGGTTTTCCGGATAGAGTTTAATTGAAATTGAATAATTCAGATAGAATAAAGAATCCCGGCAATTGCTGGGATTTTTTTATTCTCACCTCCTATTCGCCTCCTCTTCAACATCGCCGACAGGCGATAAGTGCGCTGGCCGGTCAAAGTAGGCCGGGCCGGAGTTGGAGGGAGCGGTTTTTGGCGGGGATTCAGGGTTGTGGGTAAGCAAGAAAAAATCGCGAAGCGGGAGGAAGGATCACTTTGACTTCTCCGAAGCATCGGGGCTTTGGGTACTTTTGGAACAAGCCAAAAGTACATATAGTCTTATTCAACCCACTTCGGGGTTGTTAGGAAGAGTCGACTCTCCTGCCCCCAAATTCATTGGGGTGATGAATAGTTATCCGGCGTTGCCGGAATCGACCCACAAAGACCCTAATAACTCACCTTCACCGAAAGCGAAAACGTCCGGGCACGGGGGTACATGTAATTATCCACACCACCGGCCAGTTCCGGGTCCAGCCCCTTGTATCCGCTAATCACGAACGCATTTTGAATATTCGCAGCCACATGTAGATTGAGCTGACTCCCCGAGACATGCTGGAACGTTCTTCCCAGACTAATGTAATCCATCCGGAAGAAACCGGCATTCTGCACGTAATAATCGGAATAAATACGTTTGCCCATGAAATGCGAATCATTCACCGATTGGGAGATGTTCCGGAAGAACCCCGGCGCACTGTAAACATTCAGGTAAGCGCTCTCCGCATCCACGTTGTTATACACATAGTTACCCAATTGCAGACGCCCGGAGAAGGACAAATCCCATTCATGGTTTCGCAGCGAGGATGAAAGGCCCATCATCACATTAGGAGCGACATGCTTGTCATGATAGCGGTTGTCAAGATTACCCCCGTCGGTTTCATTTCCGTTGGCATCCAGGAAAACTCCTTCGACGGGCTGCCCCTTGCTATCATATACCTGGCGAAGAACATAGAATGAGTTGGTCGGGTACCCAACCGTCTGAACGCGCATGTAAGGATCGGGGTTCGTATAGGAAAGTCCATCGTAACTACCGAGTAGTGCCCCGGTGGCCTCGTATACCGAAACCACACTGTTCAAATCTTTAATCTTGTTTTTGTTGTACGAAGCATTAGCATTGATTTGCCATTGCCATTCGCTGTTCGAAATAATGGGGGCGCTGATGGTCAATTCAACGCCGCTATTCCTGATTTTCCCGCCGTTGGTCATCACGTAATTCCCAAAACTACCTCCGGTCGGAGTTGTCATTTTGAGATACAAATCATCGCTTATTTTGGAGTAGAATTCTACCGAGCCCTGAATCCGGCTTTGGGTCAGTGCAAAATCAAATCCCACTTCACTGGAACTCACACTGGCATGCTTAATACCCGGATCAACGGAATAATTAACGAAGCCGGGGATAGGCCAATGAGCACCCGTAGTGCCGAAACCTGCGGTGAAATCGAGCTTCGAAAAAGTCTGACTGTTTTTCAGGAAGGGCTCCTGTTTCAGGTGGTAGCGAAAGGCTCCCAGCATCGACAGGTGGTTCCGGTTCTTATCGTTATAAAAGGAAAAGCCATCCTGTCGTACCGAAACATTGAACGCATATTTATTAGAATGGGAATAGTTCACCCTCACGTACTTCGAGTGCTGATTATCTTCCATGGAATAATCATATGTTCCAATGGTGTAAGTCGCATCCGCTGTGGTTCTGCTAAAATGGTCGGTGTAGGTGTGACGGTAGGAGGAATAACCGGCCGTTGCATCCAGCGTGTTGGCCCCTTCCCCGAGCGATTTCCGGTAGTTCAGGTACAGGTCCCTCTCCTGGTTCTTAAACGTTTCATCGTGAAGTCTGATTTCACCGGACCCGTAGTTTTGGATGGTCCAGGCTGCCGAAGGGTCGGTTATCGTGTGGTCCTTGTTGTCGGTATGGTCCATTCCGTAATTGAATACCACATGCATATCGGGCAGGAAATGCAACCGGTAGTCCACTTTGATATTTCCAATGAGCCGGTTTCGTTTGATTTCGTCATTCTTCTGATTCAGCAAGGCCACCGGGTTCGAAGGATATACCGACGACAATTGTGCCAACGGATCTTGCCACGTAAAATAACCTCCATAGGGACTGCCATCCTTTATGGGACGAGTCGGGTCGAAGGTAACGGCATTCTTCACGGCATTGGGATCAGCAACCCGGTTGTTACTGAAAATCCCATGGGCATTCAGGTCAATCGAGAGTTGATGCTCGAAAAACTCGGGATTGACAGATAGCCCGGCCGTGGTGCGGTCGTACAACGACGTTTTCACAATGCCATTCTGATGTGTATTCCCCAGTGAAAGACGGAAAGGCACGGCGTTGGCTTTGCCCGAAACGCTCACATGATGATCCTGCACGGTAGCGGTACGGTAGATCTCTTTTTGCCAGTCGGTATTACCTGTACCAACTTCACTCACCACTCCCGGATAATCTGTATAATAGGTATTCACCAGATTTCGAAATTCATCGCCCGAAAAGACGGGTACTTTTTTAGGCAGCACCGACAAGCCCAACTGACCACTGTAACTTACTCTCAGTTGATCGCCGCCCCGTTTGGTGGTGATGATGATGGCACCGTTGGCAGCCCGTTCTCCATAAATGGCTACGGCTGAAGCACCCTTCAGTACCTTGATAGCCACAATATCATTGGGATTGATGTCGGGTGGCACCTTTCCCAGCGCCATGCCATCCACCACGACCAGCGGAGCACTGTTGGTAAACAGCGATGTTTCGCCCCGGTTAACAATGGTAAAGTCAGTGCCCGGAGTACCGCTGTTCGACGTGATTTGTAATCCGGCTACTTTCCCCAGGATAAGCTCCCAGGGCGATACGATGTAACCTGTATCGAAGTCAGCCGAATCGAGCGAGACCGCTGAACCGGTCACTTCACGCTGACTAAGCAACGTTTGCTGTGGTTCAGCTGCAACTAGTGTTGAGTCGTTTGCTGTTTGTCCGTTCACCGGAGAAAAAACAAGTAGCTGGAGGCAAATACCCAGCAGGATGGAGGTTTGTTTGTTCATAGATTATGTTGGTTGGTGGATTTAGAGATACCATTTGTTAGTGGCTGGCATTATTTAATTTGCCCTTCATCTTATGATTATCTTTTTCACTAAATATCCATTTTCGGTTTGAATCCTTACAATGTATACCCCCCTCTCCAGGCTACTTAAATTTATTTGATTGCTAATAAGCTGTTTGTTCATCATTAACCTGCCATTCATATCAAAGATTGAGATATTGGATTTGCCCAACAATCCGTTTATTGATAATATGTTGTTCTCCGGATTTAGGAAAATAGTTAAATTGTTTTCAGTATTTTGATTTATCCCTGTGGCTACCAGCGTTATAAATGAAACTTCATTTCCATAGGAGGTTCCTGCAGAATTAGTCGCAAAGGCACGAACATAATATTTTGTATCGGGTGTCAGATTATTTATCGTTGCACTAAATTGTCCTGTCCCTGCTCCGATATAGATTAAACTATCTGTAATGGTTGGGGGCGTTGTTGTACTCCAGCAAACGCCTCTGGCTGTTATCGAATCGTTTCCGTTGTTGGTAACCTCTCCACCGCTAGTGGCTTTAGTGGCTGTAATTTCTGTAATCTCATTCGTTGTTAATGCTGGCAATTGAATGGCTAAAGTGGTAAATGAAACTTCATTTCCGTACGATGTTCCTGCAGAATTGGTCGCAAAGGCACGAACATAATATTTTGTGTTGGGTGTTAGATTATTTATCGTTACACTAAATTGTCCCTTGCCTACTCCGTTATTTATTGAGTTATCCGTAATGGTTGGGTTTTCTGAAGTACTCCAACAAACACCTCTGGCTGTCATCGAATCATATCCGTCGTCAGTAACCTCTCCACCGCCTATGGCAGTAGTTGCTGTAAGTCCGGTAATTTCATTGGTCATTAAAGTCGGCAGATTCGCTAAAGTTGTAAATGAAACTTCATTTCCGTATGATGTTCCTGATGAGTTAGTTGCAAAAGCACGGACATAATATTTTGTGTTGGGTTTCAGATGATTTATCGTTACACTAAATTGCCCTGTCCCCGACCCGTTATAGATTGAACTATCTGTAACGGTCGGTTTCCCGGTTGTACTCCAGCAAACTCCACGAGAATTTACATTCGAACTACCCTCGGAGGTTATTTCGCCAATACATTTTACAGAAGATGAAGTTAAGGAATCTGTGACGTTGATTGTCACTGTAGGCAATATACCATTAATTACCAGTAGTTTCCCATCTGCTGTACTAACCATATATTTCGACTTACCCCAACATATTATCTTATTCACGTTACCACTAAATCCGTTTACACGTATTTGGTCATATTTGAGATAGGTAGTCGCATTATATCTGAATATGTAAATGCTGTCGTTCCAGTAACCTTTTGTTGCAAAACAAACTAAATTTGAGCCTGTATCAAAACAACTTCGAACGGGACCAAATCCTTGAGTGGTAGGTAAGGTTATTTGTGCTAATGGAGATGGTGTGCCTCCCGATAAATCCAGAATAGTTCCATTATCGGAAAGGGCTAAATCTTTATGAATACAAAAATCAATATCAAATCCACCAAATAGATTACCCATATGACTAACCATCCTGACCCCCTGAGAGTCAACTGACATGGTTGAAAGATCATAGCCTGTATTTGAATTATTATAACCAATCAGAGCAGTGGGACTATAATAATGAACAAGGTCGATTGTTGTTGGATAGCTGCTTATTGTATCAGGTAGTTGTATACCATTTTTATAAATACAAACTCCTTGTGCATAACCCTGAGCACGCCGGGCTACTGCTATGACCGAATCGGTACCGGGCTGACAAGATATATTGCCGGCAAAATAAGGACCATTAAAATTATCAGAACCAATAGTAAAGGTTTGTTCAATGTTATGCGTTGAAATATTAAATTTTTTAACATTCTTGGCTCCATCTAATCCAACGTACAGATATTTCATGTCATCTGTTATGGCTATTGGCCTTGGTTCACTTCCTACAAAGTAATAACCTGATAAAGTAGCCGATTCCGGATCGATAAAACCAATTGAATTTCCATGAACATTATCCGTACTCGGTATGGAGACTAAAACCTGTGAATCTAACGAATCATAAACCATATCGTTTACAAATTGATTCATTATTACATAATTCGTCGGTGATTGCGCTATACACTTTGATGCTATTGCCAAAAAGAGAAGAATAGTTAGTTGTTTCATATATGGAAATTGAAATTAGTAGATATCACTTTTATACTTTAATACATTGGATTTGTAATTGCCCATAACGTATGTGTAACCCAACCAGATTGCGTTATTACTATAAATTGTTATTATTTCCTAATTAGGTGTGTAACCCAACCTTTAGCGAATATGGTCTAAGTAATTTCTTCATTCCTTCAGAATACACGATTGGGTTCCTGTAATTACTGAAAGTGATAAAATGCATAATAGCCTGGTCCGTCTTCATTTCTGTTGGTTTAGGGTCCCCTAAAATTAATCATTTCAACCTTTCCGTATTGACCGATCAGGACCTTTTTCCCGAATTGTGTCTCGCCGCTGATGTGGAAATGTTAGTGAATGAGTGTGATAGGGCATGAATGGTGTCCAAAACCTGCTGATAAACATAAGACTAGTCCAATTAAAAGTATATTCAATTGCCACAAATGAAAACTTTTCATGAGAAGATTGCCAAAACGTACGGCGTTGTGCCGCTGACCAAGTTACAGTACATCCTTTCCCGGATGCTGATTCCCTATCTGTTTACGGTGTCCCTGAATGTGATTCTTTTTTGGGTTCAGCCCTTCTTCAGTATCGGATGGGGTGTGAACCTGATACTTTCATTGCTCGCTGCATTGGTGGTTCCGGTGTATGTGCTGGCCATCAATTCCATTGCCGAAAACCGGATGCAGGGAATGGTGTACGTTAAGGCGTTTAATCTGCTGGTACTGGTTCCCATTGTCGCGTTTTTCATTCCCGGCAAATTCAAACACCTCTTTGGTATTTTCCCCACCCACTGGATTTTTCAGAGTGTCAGTAATGCCACGCAAGGACTCCCTTTTGGCTGGATGGCAGCTATCGGCTTTCTATTCTTCGGTGTGCTTTTATGGTGGGTGTCGAAGCTTTTCGTCAGGAAGCATTTCGTGTAAAACGAATTGGATGCAGTTTGGAAGTTGATCGCCGGTTGAACTCCACGCAGCTCAATCGGAAACCTGAAATTACTTTAGTATTATGTCTGGAGTCTGCCATCTAACGTCTTTTTTTCTAACAACAGAAACCATCTTAGCTATAGAAACCTATCTCCCTAATCCACACAAATCCAGTAACCCACACCCATCCGAATTAGTAATATTTTAACGTGACAATCTGATTCAGCATTCGGTTTTTCGGCTACTTTTGCAGCTTACTTCCAGAAATCGATGCAGAGCATTTTCAAACCCAAATTCTTTACCATCCTGAAAGGTGGTTATTCCCGGCAAACGATTGTGAACGATCTGTTGGCCGGTGTGATTGTCGGTATTGTGGCGATTCCGTTGGCGATTGCTTTCGCGGTCGCTTCGGGCGTTTCGCCTGAAAAAGGATTGGTGACCGCCATCGTGGCAGGTTTCCTCATTTCCTTTTTAGGTGGAAGTCGCGTGCAGATTGGCGGGCCTACCGGTGCTTTTATCGTGGTGGTGGCGGGTATCGTTGGTACCTATGGCATCGAAGGCCTGGCGATTTCGACCATGATGGCCGGCGTGATTCTCATTTTATTTGGATTGCTCAGACTGGGAGCGGTGCTGAAATTTATTCCGCGTCCACTCACGGTGGGTTTTACCTCCGGTATTGCCCTGGTGATTTTCACCACACAGGTGAAAGATGCCCTGGGACTGCATCCCGAACATTTACCAGCCGGTTTTCTTCAGAAATGGAGCGTTTACCTGACATCACTCAGCCAGGTGAATCCGGCAGCAATCATCATTACCATAGCGACTATATTGATCACCATATATGGTGGACGGCTTCTGAAACGGATTCCCGGCTCGTTCCTGGCGATTCTGATCATTACGCCCATCGTGGCTCTGTTCCATCTCCCGGTTCATACCATCGAGAGCGTGTTTGGCGAAATACAGGGAACTATTTCGGTTCAGTTCCCACATCTGGACTGGGCTAATTTACAGCATTACATTCAGCCTGCCCTGACCATTGCCATGCTGGGTGCCATTGAATCACTCCTATCGGCGGTGGTGGCTGATGGAATGATTGGCGGACATCACCGTTCGAACACCGAACTGATTGCGCAGGGAGTTGCCAACCTGGCATCGCCGCTCTTTGGCGGAATACCGGCTACCGGAGCCATTGCCCGGACGGCTACGAACGTCAAAAACGGTGGACGAACCCCGTTGGCAGGAATGATTCATGCGGTGACCTTACTGCTCATTATGTTGTTTTTCGGGAAATGGGCCAAGTTGATTCCCATGCCGGTGCTGGCCGGTATTCTGATCGTAGTGGCATATAACATGAGTGAATGGCGTTCATTCCGCTCGGTGTTGAAAGGCTCGAAATACGATGTGTTGGTGTTGCTGACGGTTTTCTTCCTGACCGTATTGGTTGATCTGACGGTCGCCATCGAGGTGGGAATTGTGCTTTCAGCCTTGCTCTTTATGCAGCGGATGGGCAAATTGTCATCAGTGGAACCGATGGAGCAGGATACCGACGTGATCGAGAACTATTCGGCATTGCCCCGCGGTGTGGATGTATACGAAATCAGCGGTCCTTTTTTCTTCGCGGCAGCACAGGAATACCGCGATGCATTGCGAAACATTCACTACAAATCAAACGTGTTGATTCTGCGGATGCGGCATGTTCCTTTCATCGATTCGACCGGGATTCACAATTTCATCGAGCTGTTGAAAGAGATGGAGAAACGGAGTATCCGGGTCATCCTGTCAGGAGTAAAACCGGAAGTACGCAAAGAACTGGGCTTGTTTGGTATCGATGAGATGGTGGGCGAAGAGTATATTTGCGACAGTTTTGCCAATGCACTTAAACAGGCCGGGCTGCATATTGCTTTCACCGAGATGCCGCACGTGCATCAGGTGATGAAGTAAAAGTACACACCAAAAGCAATCAGCAGTAATGCAGCTTCCCAGCGGTCGAGCTTGCGTACCTTACCGGTAAACATGGCGATGAAGAGGAATAATGTTCCGCCAATGAGCAACAGAATGTCTCGGTTGAAGGAAACATCGAATGAAATGGGACGAATGAGCGAACTGATAGCCAGAATGAAAAAGATGTTGAAAATGTTCGACCCGATGACGTTCCCCACAGCAATATCGTTGTTCTTGCGTATAGCGGCTACCACCGAAGTAGCCAATTCAGGCAGCGACGTTCCCGCGGCAACAATCGTCAGGCTGATGATTTGCTCGCTGATGTGGTAATGACGGGCAATATTCACCGCGCTATTAACGATCACCTTTCCACCAATGATAAGGATGACCAACCCACCCAAAATATAGGCTGCCATCTTCCGGTTACTCACCGAAGATGTTTCGGATTCTGCCAATGAATTAAGTCGTTCTTTTTTCACCTGCCGAAAAAGATAGAGCCAGAACAGAGCGAAGAAGAGCAATAGAATCATGCCATCCGTTCGCGAAATCACATCGATTGCATGCCCTGTCCATTGGTCGTTGGCTAGAATCAATAATACCAGTGCAGCCAGCAACGAGAAGGGAATCTCTTTCCACACGGTGGTGCTTTGTACGCTTAGCGGAAGAATAAGGCCTGAAATTCCGAGGATGAGAAACAGGTTGAAGTTGTTACTCCCGATGATGTTCCCCAGAACAATGTCCGGATGATTTTGGAACGCGGCGAAACTATTGACAACCAGCTCCGGTGCCGACGTCCCGAACGAAACAATGGTCAATCCGATGACCAGCTCCGGAATGCGGAAACGGCGCGCCAGTGCCGAGGCTCCAAATACCAGCCAGTCGGCACCTTTGATGAGAAATACCAAACCGAGAATCAATAGCAAAAAACTGGTTGTCATGAGCTGTGTGTATTACTTTTTGTGTGAAACAATCTTTTCTGCCGAAAGGCTCAAAAAGCAAGGCAATTTTATAAAATCTTTTTATGCTTACCGTAAGCCAAACAATAAGTTACCACTGACAGGGACACTTCTTCTGGTACGCATTTGGTCATCCTGAGCGAAACAAATTGGTTTACAAGCCTTAAATCATCCTATTCCGGTATGATATCGTAATGAAATATCTTTCAAATAATAAACGTTTTCTATACATTTGTTGCAATTTTCCGCCATCCACCTATTTTGAGCTAACTATGAAAAAAGGGTCTACTCCGTTTTTACTGTATCTTATTGCGCTTTTTCTGCTGGTTTTTCCTCTTCAGCGAGTTGTTGGGAAAGAGCTTCCCGGTAAGGGAAGAAAAGAAGGTCCGGTGCGTTTGTACCTGGAAGGAAATATCGTTGATTTTAATTACATCCGCCGAAATATTTCGTTTGTCGATTTTGTAAACGACCCGAATGCTGCCGATGTGCATGTAATTGTCAAGAAGCGGACCACCGGAAGTGGCGGTGCCAACTACTCCATGGCTTTCTACAGCGTCATGTTCGACCAAATTGGCGATTTTACTTTGAACTGCAATACCTACCCGTCGCAAACCTGGAACGAGGTGCGTGATGTTTTTCTTCGTACCCTGAAAATGGGCGTAATGCCATTTGTGAATGAAGCAACCGGCGCTGAATCGGTGAATATCAAAGGAAATAAAAAAGATACCGCTTTCGCGGACACCAAACCATTGGTTGACCCGTGGCACAACTGGGTGTTTCGCATCCAGGGAAACGGCGGGCTGAGCATGGAGGAACGGAAGAAGAACTTCGACTACTCGTTCTCAGGACGTGCCTCTAAAGTGACCGAGGAATGGCGGGTGCGGAATAACATCAATTACTCCAGCCACATCCGCGAGTATAAAAAAACGGTAGAAACCGATACCTCAACCTACGATGAGACGGTCCGAACAGAAAATATTTACAAGGGTTTTTCATCCAGTGTTGTCAGGAGTTTATCGGACCGTTGGTCGTTCGGCGGATTCTTCAATCTGTATTCCAGCACCTATCGTAATATCAAGTATTCCTACAGCCTGAAACCGGCAGTTGAGTATAACTTCTTTCCGTGGGACGAAGCGGATAAACGCACCTTCACGGTTGCTTATTATGCCGGCGGCGAAACGGTGGGCTACAATGAAAAGACCATTTTCGATAAAACAAAGGAGTGGTTGTGGAAACATACCCTCGCGGTCGATTTCGAGATGGTGCAGCCCTGGGGCGGTATCGAAGCAAGGGTGCGGGGAAATCAATACCTGGAAATGCCCGAGAAGTACAGTCTGCAATTCAATACCGGCATTAATTTCCGGGTAGCCAAAGGCCTTTCGGTGAATTTCGGTTTCAATGCCGAAAGCATTCATGACCAATTGTATCTGCCGTTAGGTGATATTTCAGACGAGGACTTATTACTGAACACGCGCAAACTGCCCACATCGTTCGAGATTTCGAGCGGCATCGGGCTACGTTACCAGTTCGGTTCGATATTCAACAGTGTAGTAAATACCCGGCTGTAGTGGAGCCGGGTTATATGTGTGGGCAAACAGCTTATTCTCCCTTATTGAGAAACTTTTCGTAAACCTCCATGTTGCGGTTAATGTGTGCCTGCATACGTTCCGAAGCACGTTCACCGTCTTTTTCCCGGATAGCATTCACAATTTCCTTGTGATAGCCCAGGGTAATTTCCTTTTCCCCTTCGATGCTACCGTAAATCAGATTGCGCATACGCGGAAGCAGGTTGTGAATGGGTTCCATGGTTACGATGGCAATTGGGTTACCAGTGGCACGGGCCAGCAAGATATGAAACCGGTTATCGATATCCGATTCTAACTGGGTATTATCCGGATCGCACTTATCGAACTCAAGCAGGTTTTTCTCCATCTGTTTGAGATCTTCTTCGGTCCGGTTTTGGGCAGCCATCATCGTAATCTGAGGTTCAAATGCTTTTCTTACCTCTATAATCTGCTTTATCAGGTTATTGTCGAACTTCAGGTCGTAATACAGATTTAGTGATTGAATAGCATCCTGCATTCCCAACTTGGTCACGTACATTCCGCTACCTTTCCGGATTTCGAGGAGACCGCGGGCACTTAAACGTCTCAACGCTTCACGCAAAGCCGTACGGCTGACAGCAAACATTTCGCATAATTCACGCTCGGAGGGAAGACGGGAACCAACTTCCAGTTTCTTATCACGGATAGCCTTCTCGATATTCCGCTCGATTTTCTGGCTGAGGGTCTGAGTTGTTCCAATCTTTTTAAAAATCTCGTCCATGGTTCGGTTTTAGTGAGAATACAAAGTTACTCAAAATATAACATACATATGACCAGTTACTAAATGCAGCAAAATTTATTGCATTAATTTAAATTCAGTCCCGTTTATCTGTATGAGTGGCGAAAGAGCACTTTCGTTGTTTAATCTGTCGATAGTTGATACGCGGAAACATTCGTCAACCAGCTTATTACGCATAGACGGAGGAATAAACAGCTGACGTTGTTCCGTTACTTCAAAAACGTCGGTTATCGGATTGTTTCCCGTCGTATCTTTTTTTACCCGATAGACCACATAATGGACACGATCGTCATTATAGTTAGCCGGCAGCTTCCATTTCAGCCAGGTACCATTAATGGTCGACTCGAGCCGGAAATGGCCCGGAACGGGTGGAGGAACACTATCGAGCCAGGCCATCTTGGGAACAATAGCCGGTTCTTCTTTCAGCTCCTGTCGCAAACGGCTAACCTGCTCCTGGCTCAAATCGAGCAAATGCGAAGCACTGAAAAAGGCAAAGCCACGGGCATTGTTCATCTGCCGGGCAATATCGATTTGCTTCTCTATTTCATTGGGGTCCTGCCATCCGGGTGCCGAGCTGGCAGCCTTATAAAGTGCTTGCCCGAAGTACAGATGTCGCTTATCGACATTGTTATTCCACCAGCGGGCCAGCGTATCGAAATCGCCGTAAGCATTTCCTCTCTCCCAGTACAACTGGGGAATGATGTAATCCACCCAGCCGTTCTTCACCCATGTACGGGCATCGGCGTATAAATCGTCGTAGGAGGATAATCCGCATTTCCCGGCGGAGCCATCCGGATCAAGCGACAGGTTCCGCCATACCCCAAAAGGGCTGACGCCCAGTTTGACCCAACTCTTTTCCTCTTTTATCTTCTCATTTAACTCACTGATGAACAGGTTAACGTTGTTCCGGCGCCATTCTTTCAACTGGTTGGGGTAATCATTGCCACCGTATTTTTTAAAAGAAGCTTCGTCATCAAAGGTCAGTGATTTTACCGGATAGGGATAGAAATAATCGTCGAGGTGAACGGCATCGATGTCGTAGCGTTTCACCACATCCATAATGATGTTAATGACGTATTCCCGTACTTCCGGAATGCCGGGGTCGAGATAGCTCTTTCCGTTATATTTGACTATCCAGTTACTGTTTTTCCGCAAGGGATGGTTAGGAGCCAGATGGAGATAACTGCTGGCCGTTACCCGGAATGGATTGAACCAGGCGTGAAATTCGAGTCCGCGCTGATGGCAAAGATTAATCGCAAAACGCAGTGGATCGTAATAAGGCGTGGGCGCTTTGCCTTGTTCGCCGGTTAAATAATACGACCAGGGTTCAGTAGGTGATGGATAGATGGCGTCGGCAGCCGGCCTGACCTGGAGAATTACCGCGTTTAATCCGGTATTCTCAATCCGGTCAATCAGATGAATCAGTTCCTTTTGTTGTTGGTCTGCAGGCAGACCCGGTTTAGATGGCCAGTCAGTGTTGTTTACCGTCGCAATCCATATCCCTCTGAACTCCTCTTTCACCAATGGTTTCGCCATTCGGGGGTTCCGGCCCGCTGCCTGAAATGCAATGACCAGAACCAGCAGGAGTGTGGGAAAAGCTTGCCGGGGTTTCATTGTACTAATTGATAATCATAATTTAAACAAATGTAACGAATTATAAAGGTACAAAAAAAGCCTTCCCCGAAAGGAAGGCTGAAACTTATCAACGGATCGTTGAAATCTCTCACGGATAGTATTTAACAAAGGCTTCCATGGCTTCGTACTCGGCCATTCCCAGCTGGTCGTAAAGACTTGCTGTCGCCCTGTTTCGCTGCTCTGCACGTTGCCAGAATTCCCGTTCGTCTTCGCCCATAAACATGGCACCCTCCTTTTGAGATTGGTGACGTAAAATGGCTTCACGTTTCCGGGCCAATTCGATAGGACTAATGGGAACAGCCATTTCAATTTCGTCGGCTTCCCACTCAGCCCAGGCACCACGATAGAGCCAAACCCAGCAGTTTTTCATCCAATCTTTATCGGTCCGCAAGTGCTCGAGTGCAATAAAAATAGTATCGAGGCAAACGCGGTGAGTTCCGTGCGGATCGGACAAATCGCCTGCGGCAAAAATCTGGTGCGGCTCCACCTCATTCAGCAGGTTCATCACGATTTTGACATCCTCTTCGCCAACCGGATTTTTCTGTCGTCTTCCACTTTCATAAAAGGGAAGATCGAGGAAATGGATATGCGAATCGGGAATACCGAAATACCGCAAAGCGGAACGCGCTTCCATCCGGCGAATCAAACCTTTGGCTTTCCGAACGTCCATGATGTCCACTTCATCGTCCTTTTTATTTTTCAGGAACGAAAGAACTTTATCTTTCTGTTCTTTGGCTTTTTCGTTTCCCGGATTATAGAACTCAGCATATTCGTGATGGAAATCGAGGTAACGGGAAATGTATTCATCCGCTACCGCGAAATTACCCGACACCTGGTAAGCAACGTGTACGTCGTGTCCCTGTTCTACCAGGCGAAGTAGCGTTCCTCCCATCGAGATAACATCATCGTCGGGGTGCGGGCTGAAAATGACAATTCGCTTTTTCGCCGGTTCGGCTCTCTCGGGACGGTTCGAGTCGTCGACCTCCGGTTTTCCGCCGGGCCACCCGGTGATGGTATGCTGCAAGTCGTTAAATACCTTGATATTGATTCGGTAAGCCGAACCGACCGTGGCCAGTAAATCACTCAGGCCAAAATCGTTGTAGTCCTTACCGGTCAGCTTCAGGATGGGCTTCTTTGCTTGTTTACACAACCAAACCACCGCTTTCCGTACCAATCTGTCGTCGTTCCAGTCCATGTTGTCGACCAGCCACGGCGTGCGCACCCTAACCAGCTGTGAACTGGCCCCACTGTCGAGCACTACTTTTACATCGTGGTGTTCCTGAATGAAAGAGGCCGGAACATCGCTGTCCGGATCTTCTTCCACGGTTTTCTGGATGACACTGGCTTTCGATTCGCCTAAAGCTACCAATATAATTTTCCGGGACTCCAGAATAGTATCGACTCCCATGGTAATGGCGCGTCGGGGTACGTTGATGAACCCCTGGAATTCGGTGGCTTCTTCCTGCCGGGTGACCGGATCGAGCGTGATAATCCGGGTACGGGTATTCCGTCCCGAACCGGGCTCGTTGAAACCAATGTGACCGGTACGGCCAATCCCCAGCAACATTAAATCGATACCACCTGCTTCCTTAATCTTTTTCTCGTATTCACGGCAGTAATCGTGCACCGAATCGAACATGATCGTTCCATCCGGAATGTGAATATTCTCTTCCGGAATGTCGACATGCTCATAAAGATGACGCTGCATGTAGTTGTTGTAACTGTGGATGGAATGCGGTGACATCGGGTAGTACTCGTCAATGTTGAAGGTAACAACATTGCTAAAGCTCAGGCCTTCTTCCCTGTGCTTACGCACCAGTTCGGCATAAATTCCCAACTGCGTCGAACCGGTAGGCAGCCCCAAAACACATTTTTCCCCTTTCTTTTGTTTCTCTTTAATGAAATCGGCAATCTCATCAGCTACCGCCTGCGAAACATCTTTTCCTTCAGGATAAATGTACGTGGGAGCTTTTTCATATTTCGTGAGCATGTCCCTGTGGGTGAGGTTGGTCGGGGCATACTCGCCAAATCCGTAAAAAACCGGATTGTCGCTCTGCAACTTTTTACTTAAGTCCATGATAGGCTTTCTGGTTTATTTTGAACTAGTAAAAATAAGCGAATCCGGACGTAAAAAAAAAGTTCTTAAAAAGTTTTAATAAGTGATTTTACTTTCTGTTAATGAAACTCTCCGGCTTCGTACCGGCGAAGGATATGTTCGAGCATGGCATCCTCTTCCGGATCGAAATCCGATTTCAGGCTGGAACCCGTTAGAAACGCCAGCGAGTTCCACAGAAAGGCCTGTCCGCCGCCGCGGTACTCTTTCAGCAAATCGTAAGCTGTTTCTCCTGTTTCCCGGTCGATGAGTTTAAGCAACAGCCTCCCCTGGCGAAGGTTCAACGTCTTCAGGGTATCCATGTAAGTTTCCTTGATGTAATGCTGGTACCATTTCATGTATTTTTTCCGGCGGGCAGGGGAAGTATAAACCTGGTCGAGTTCTTTCTTTACCCGGTTCAACTCCTTGCTGACAATCATGGCCAGCGGATACGTTTTTTTCACATCCTCCACCAACTCATCGTATTTCTTTTCCTGATGATGGTTCTTGAATTTAAACGGAGGAATGATGTCAATCGATTTCAGATTGACGTGCAACAGACTATCGCTGGTCAAATCATTCTTGGTCAATACAGTATCAATGTGAGCTGAATAGCTTGTAGCCAAACTATCCTGCGCTGATACCCTGCTGAACAAACCGGTGCTCAGAATCAGACAGACTGTAGAGGTCAGTATTAATTGGTGTATGCGATGCATCGTGGTCTTTTTCTTTGGGGGACAAAGTTAATGGATTCTTGTGGATGTGTAACGCTAAAGGCTTAATTAACAATTTTTATCAATTGGTTTCCACCTTGGCGGGAATGACACTCTCAGCAATTTCACTTAACAGCGTAACGGCATGTTGAATGGAAGTTACCTCGCTGAAGATAATGCTGAGTTTTCCCTTCGACTCCTTTATCCGGCATTTCTTCGGATGTGTCTGCAACCACTGCAGGATATTTCCGAAAAGTGAGGTCTGGTAAAACGGCGATTGCTGGTCGGACGGGAAATAGCAAATCATCTTCTTGTTCTTCAGAATGATCTTCTCGAGGTTTAGCTCGATGGCTGTCCAGCGGAGGCGAACCACTTCCAGCAGTTCAATCGTCGAGTCGGGCAGTTTCCCGAAGCGGTCGATGAGCTGAGCACGGAATTGCTCCAAAGCATCGTTGTCCTCGATATTATCCAGCTCGCGGTAGAGCAACATGCGCTCCGAAATGCTCGAGATGTAGCTTTCGGGGAAGAGCAGTTCCAGATCGGTGTCCACCTGGCAATCATTCACAAAACGCAGGTTCAGGAAGGCTTCATTGGCTTCGCGCGATTCTTCTTCCTGATAAAGCTGCTGGAATTCTTCGTGCTTCAGTTCCTGAATGGCTTCATTGAGAATGCGGTGGTACGTCTCGAAACCGATGTCAGCAATAAAACCACTTTGTTCTGCACCCAGCAGGTTTCCGGCTCCCCGGATATCCAAATCCTGCATGGCAATGCTGAAACCGCTGCCCAAATCGGAGAACTCTTCGATGGCCTGTAACCGGCGACGTGCTTCGGGTGTCATGCTGGTCATCGGCGGTGCGAGCAGGTAGCAGAACGCTTTTTTGTTGGAACGGCCCACGCGTCCGCGCAGCTGGTGCAGTTCACTCAAACCAAAGTTATGCGCCTGGTTAATGATGATGGTATTGGCATTCGGAATATCCAGTCCCGATTCGATGATGGTCGTAGCGATGAGCACATCGAACTCGCCGTTGATGAAGTCGAGCATCACTTTCTCCAACTGCGAACCTTCCATCTGCCCATGGCCAACAACGGTGCGCACTCCCGGAACAATCCGTTTGATGAGCGCCTCAACCTCGTAAATATTTTGTACGCGGTTATTGATGAAGAAAACCTGCCCGCCACGTGCTACTTCATAGGTAATGGCTTCGCGGATGATATCTTCGTTGAAACCGTGTACTTCGGTGTTGATCGGGAACCGGTTAGGCGGCGGCGTGTTGATAATGGACAAATCGCGCGCTCCCATCAGTGAAAATTGCAGCGTTCTCGGAATCGGCGTCGCGGTCAGTGTCAGTGTATCTACGTTCACTTTCAGGTGTTTCAATTTTTCCTTCACGGAAACCCCAAATTTCTGTTCCTCATCGATAACCAACAACCCGAGGTCCTTGAATTTAACATCCTTCCCTACCAAACGGTGCGTTCCAATCACAATATCCACTTTCCCTTCAGCCACCTCTCTCAGGATGTGCCGTACTTCAGCGGGTTTCCGCAGCCGGCTAATGTACTCGATGCGGCAGGGAAAATCACTCAGTCGCTCGTTGAAGGTTTTAAAATGCTGGAATGCCAGGATAGTGGTCGGCACCAAAACAGCAACCTGCTTGCTGTCGGTGACCGCTTTGAAGGCGGCGCGGATAGCCACTTCGGTTTTACCAAAACCAACGTCGCCACAAATGAGCCGGTCCATGGGCATGGTTTTCTCCATGTCTTCCTTGGTAGCGACCGTAGCTTTCAACTGATCAGGGGTATCTTCATAAATAAAACTCGCCTCCAGCTCCTGCTGCAGGTACGAATCGCGGGCAAACGCAAAACCGTCTTCCGCTTTGCGGTGCGCATACAAACCAATCAGTTCGCGGGCAATGTCCTTGACCTTCTTCTTGGTTTTGTTCTTCAGATTTTGCCAGGCAGCCGTTCCCAGCTTGTTAATTTTGGGCTCGGTGCCGTCCTTCCCTTTGTATTTCGAGATGCGGTGCAGCGAATGAATGCTCACCAGCAACGAATCGTTATCACGATAAATGAGCCGGATGGCTTCCTGTGTTTTGCCATCCTCCTCGGTTCTTACGAGGCCGGCAAATTTTCCGATGCCGTGATCGACATGGACCACATAGTCGCCGGGATGCAGCTTAGCCAGCTCTTTGAGCGTAATGGCCTGCCGCGCCGATTTCTTCGAACGCAGTTTGAAACGGTGGTACCGCTCGAAAATCTGGTGGTCGGTATAGCAGCAAAGTTTCAGGTCATGGTCAATGAAACCTTCTTTCAGTGCAAACGGAAGATGGTCGAACTCCTGGGGATCGCCTTTGTCTTCGAAAATGGCATGAAGACGCTCCACCTGTTTCTCGCTCGACGACAGGATAATATTGATGTAACCCAGCTGGGAATTTTCACGAAGATTATCGCCCAGCAGATTGAAATTCTTATTAAAAACCGGTTGCGGTTTGATGTGAAACGGAATCTCTTCCGATTTGAAATGCGCTTTGGGCCCGATTTCGATGCAGGTCAATGCTTCAGCCCGTTCCAACAGAGCGTTTCCGCTAATGACCAAATCGTCTACGGGTAAATCAGTTTCCAGATTTTTCTCCCGGGCACTCTTGTACATTTCGGTCATCCGCTCGGCGCTGAAACGCAGATCGTCGGTGATCAGCAACGTATCGTCCTTCAGGAATTCGAAAAAAGAAATTCGCTCCTCCTCCTGTAATCCTTCCTGGATGTTCGGGATGATGGAGATCTTTTTCAGGGCATCCTTCGAAATCTGGTTTTCGATGTCGAACGTGCGGATGGTTTCTACTTCATCACCAAAGAAATCGATACGATACGGATCTTCGTGCGCGAAAGAGAAAATGTCGACAATGGAACCGCGGATGGAATATTGCCCCGGCTCGTATACGAAATCAACGCGCTCGAAACCATATTCGAACAGCACTTCGTTGACAAACGAGATGGAGAGTTTTTCACCGACGCGAACAGTCAGCGTATGTTTTTCCAGTCCTTTTCCGGAAATGACCTTCTCCATCACGGCTTCCGGGTACGACACCACGATGAACCGTTCTTCGGCTTCCACCAGTTGGTTCAGCACATCGGTCCGCAGAATGATGTTTTCGCTCTCGATTTTTTCGTATTGAACGCTGCGCTTGTACGACGACGGGAAAAAGAGGACATGTTCCTCCAGTCCCAATGTCTGCAGGTCGTCGTAAAAGTAGGCTGCCTCTTCGCGATCGCTCAGGAGCATCAGGGCACCAAAAGGTTTCTTCTGAAAGAGCGCTGCCATTGCCACCGAGGGCGCCGAACCGCTCAGTCCTTTTGCGTGTAGCTTTTGCCCGGAAGGCGTACCGAGTTGCCCCGCCAGGGATTGTACCCCCGGATGTTGCGCATAAAAATCAATTAACTCTTCGCGTTTCAATACGATGCTGTTTCGTTATCCGGATGCAAAAATATAAAAAACTACACCGGATGGAGAATGATGGCTCCGGGGTTAACAATCTTTAATTATAACTTAAGCTGTAGTCAATGTCTTTATGCCCAATCCTCCCCCTTTGATTCCCCCTCCAAAGGGGGACAGCCCGCCAACTTAGGAGCCAGATTAAGTTATTTTACGTTCATCAATCGTGTAAACCTATTTCAGGACACGACAGAGTCTACCGTCTAATCGGAGCTCATCCGTGGATAAAATCCGCGGGAATCCTTTTTTCCCCTTCTTGCCGAATTCTCCTGATTTTTCTATCTTCCATCTTTTCATAACTAATCATTATGCTGACAATCCGAATGGCTTCTGGGGCTGATGTGCCCGCCATCACCCGCATATATAATCATGCCGTGCTGCATTCGACGACTACCTTCGATACGGTTCCCCTGTCGGAAGAGGAGCGACGTATGTGGCTGGCCCTGCACAACGAAGATTATCCGGTGCTGGTGGCCGAGGTCAATGAGGAGGTAGTGGGTTATGCTTCGCTGTCGAAGTGGTCGGAGAAGCAGGCGTACGAAAAAACAGTGCAGTTTTCCATTTATCTTGATGAGAATTTCCGGGGACAGGGAATTGGCTTACGGTTAAGCGAAGCGATTCTGAAATATGCCAAGGAGCAGGGAATTCACTGTGTAATTTCGCTTATATCCGAAGGGAATGAAGTGAGTTTTGCGCTACACCGGAAGTTGGGCTTTCAGTTAATGGGCATAATGAAAGAGGCCGGCCGTAAATTCGACCGGTACATCGATGTGCACTTTTATCAACTGCTTCTTTGATAATGAATTCAGGTGGATAAAAATTTTTCCTGATAAAGCATTGGAAACGGATTTTATGTTACCCAACTTTGCATATTTGCAGAACAAAGACCAGCAAAAATTCAGTTATAATGACCAGTAGAAAAGTTCGGTTTGGTGTAGCACTTAGTGGCGGTGGAGCCCGCGGATTTGCGCACATCGGGGCGTTGAAGGCGCTCGAGGAATATGGCCTGCAGCCCGACGTGGTTTCCGGGACTAGCATGGGGGCGCTGGTGGGCGTTTTGTACGCGGCCGGTTATGCCCCTGATGAAATCTCGGAGATGATTCGCCATGAAAAATTCTACCGGCTTATCGATATCCGGTTACGAAAAGGTGGACTATTGAACCTGAAGAAAGTGCAGGATTTGCTCACCGAGAAGATTGAAGACAACGACTTTTCGGCGCTGAAGAAACCGTTTTATGTGTCGGTGGCCAACCTGAATACGGGTGCGAATGAGGTCCGGCATAGTGGCCGCCTGTTCGAGTTCGTGATTGCCTCCAGCTCCATTCCGCTCGTTTTCACGCCGCAAAAAATCGACGGGCAAACCTATGTGGACGGTGGGCTGTTCAATAACTTGCCGGCCGACGCTATTCGCGACAAGGTGGATGTGATCATTGGCATTCATGCCAACCACAACTCGCCCGTGGAAGAGATAAGCGGCACCCGCGAAATTGCCGAGCGATGTTTCCAGTTGAGTATCGCGCAGAATGTGGAGAAGAGCCGGGAACTTTGCGATTATTTTATCGATCCGCCGGAGGCACGCCGGTTCGGAACGTTCGACTTCCCGCAAATCGACCGGATCATGGAAGTGGGCTACCAGGAGGCTGTTCGGGTGTTGAAGGAGGAAATTATTCCGGACGGCTGGCTTCCGGTAATGAGGGAGCAATGGTCGGGAAAGCAAAACGATTTGCAGGCAAAAAAATAAGTAGTATTTGTTTTTGAAACGAGATAAATAGGTTGCTCGAGTAGGAAAAACATTTCATTACCCCTAAATCCCCTGAAGGGGACTTTAAGCCGCCTCTTTAGGGGAGCTCGGATACTTTGAAGGGAGGGGTGATTTTAGATTGCATTAGTAGTTTAAAATCTTTCAATTTGACTTTTAGAGCCAGCCTCATTGGAGATAAAAAACCTTTCGGAAATGAAAATATTCAAATTTGGTGGCGCCTCGGTGAAAGATGCCGCGGCCATTCGTAACCTGGCAACCATTTTACAATCCTACCGCGACGAAGAGCTGGTCGTTGTTATTTCGGCCATCGGGAAGACGACCAACGCGCTGGAAGAGGTGGTGCGCACCTATTTTTCGGGCGACGAAGCGTTGTGGAAGCACATCGAAACCATCAAATCGGAGCACTTTGCCATCATCGACGAGCTGTTCCCCGACACGGAAAGCCCGGTACGCAACGACGTGAACGACGAATTCGAGCGGCTGGTCAGCAGTGTTTCGGTACCGCCGTCGCTGAATTACGATTACGAATACGACCAGATTGTTTCGTTTGGTGAGTTGCTGTCGACCCGCGTCGTCAGTGCGTACCTGAACGAGAACGGATTTCCCTGTCGCTGGATGGACGCGCGTGGTTGCATCCGCACGGACGACACCTGGCGGAAAGCTGTTATCGACTATGAGCTATCGGAAGAACTGACCAAAGAGACGGTCAATTTCCGGGAGGAGAAATGTTACGTCACGCAGGGATTTATCGGGTCGACGACCTCGAACCTGACGACTACGCTCGGGCGCGAAGGTTCCGACTTTACGGCGGCTATCTTCGGTCATTTGCTGGATGCCGAAAGTGTGACCATCTGGAAAGATGTGCCGGGTATCCTGAATGCCGACCCGCAGTATTTCGATGCCACGCTGAAACTGGAGCGGTTAACCTACCGGGAAGCGGTGGAGTTGACTTATTTCGGTGCGAAGGTGATTCACCCGAAAACCATGAAGCCGTTGTTCGAGAAGAATATTCCGCTGTATGTGCGTTCGTTCCTGCAGGCTGGCGAAATCGGGACGGTGATTGGCGACGAAATGCATCCCGATGAACACACCCCGATTTTCATTCTGAAACGAAACCAGGTGCTGCTCACTATTTCGCCCAAGGACTTCTCCTTTATGGGCGAGGCCTCCATCGGGCACATCTACTCCACGCTGGCCGGCTACCGCATCGAGGTGAATATGGTACAGCAGTCGGCGCTGAGTTTGTCGGTGGCGGTGACCAAACCCGACCACGACTTTGAAACCCTGATGGAAGAGCTGGAGGAAGATTTTGACGTACGCTACAACAACGGCCTCGATTTGCTCACCATCCGGAACTACACCGACCAAGAAATTGAGCGGCACACGTCCGGGCGAAGCATTTTTGTGGAACAACGGAGCAGAAGGACTGCGAGGTTTTTGCTGAAATAAGGCGTATGACTCCTGGGGATTTGGAATCCTTTGTACAAGGTGTTAGGGAGCGTTTTTATCTATTTTAATTTTGAATTCAGTTTTTGGGGTTCCAACCATCCAATACAGTGTTACCAATAGTGAATCAGTCTTATAACCGATATCAGTTACTTTGATAGTATTGTTTTCAATGTTAATTGGTAAAGGGGAAGATGTTGCTTTAAATGAGTTTGCCGGTATATTGTATATTTTGATTGTAGTGTCAAAGTTATTCAGAGAGTACGTCGACAGAAAAGCATTTTCAGCACAGAAGTCTATAAATTCTTTATTGAATGGTATTGTTCTGAATGTCGAATCATTTTTATCCTGGTAGTAAATGGTCACACTTTTGTCCTTTGGTCTTTTTTCTTCATGGTATACCATATCATGGCTCACATTTTCTCTATCCGTCAGTACAATTTTTCTGATATCTCCGTTCTTCCATATTGTGGCAAGAGATTTTAACCAATAGTCTTTCTGATGAAAGGTCTGAACAACAGCTCCATCAAATTTGCCGTTTGATAAAGATGCTTTAATTGTCGAGCTTTTAAACTCCTTGGTTATTTCCTTGCAGTTGTTTGAGCAGGAGCTGAGTAGTATTGCAATGATAATTGCTGTAAGTCTCATTATTTGTTTCTTTTTAGGATGTGTTAGGTGGTGCAACTTGCATAGTGTTTTAAAGCATCTTTGTGGAGCAACGCAGTAAAAGGACTGCGAGGTTTTTGTTGAAGTGAATTATTTTAACACTTGTGCAAGGAAAATAAAATAAAGTTATATGTAGTATTGAAAAAACGTTGCCGCCATATTATGTAAATATGGGCCTACCATTTTCGAGTATTAGCCAAGTCATCTCTCTTTAGCTCAACTTTCGAAACCAATTCTTCCAAGGAATCTGTTAGCATCTTATGATGTTCTTTGGGGTCGTAAAGCAAAGGTTTCAAACTCATAGTATCACTAATTATCTCTCGTACTTTTGAATGCACAGCATTTTTAGGCATCACTATATAGTGCTTTTTATTCTTCGAGAACCTAAAAGAGTAATCTTCCAAAATTAGCCTTATATCAGGATCATTTGTTCCGCATCCTATGAATATAAAAGTATGGGTTATAGATAAAGCATCAATAAGATGATAGAAGTCTCTGTATTTGGTCCTTGCTTCGGAATAATCCTTCCTCGTAAAAATTAAATTATCTGGAGATTCAACTGAACCATGTATCTTAATAATTAAAGGCTCTGGTCTTCTAATAGAATCTGCGATATCAGATTCATTGAATTTTTTAACAATTATATTTCCATGAGAAGCAGTATTTGCATATGTGTCGTAAATTTTGTCAAAATTTGGAGTTATGACTATTCTTGAATCAAGATTAAATATATGCTTATGAATTGTCGCAGGGTGATACGCCGGAGTTAAAAATTCATCTCGAACCAATGTGTTAAAGTCATCTCTCCCTAATTCCTTTTTTATCAATTCGCATGCAGTTAAATAATCACCTGATCGAATTTGTTTCTTAATTTCTGTTCTTCCATTTATATTTTCAGATGCATGATTTAAAAACTCATTCCAATCTTTAGGTCGTTCTCCTACATCATTTACCGAATTCTTAGAAACTCCCGACCCAAGCACTAGTACACATTTTCTTCGTGCAATATCTTCTACTAAATTGTTGGGCCAACTAATCATGACAATTCATTTAAGTTATTCAATAGATTGTCTGAAATAGCCCCCATCTTTTCTTCAAACTCTTTTACTTTATTAAAATGTGCCCCAACTACTCCATGTTCTGCTTTAAGAGCAAATATTGGTACGCTGCTATTTTGAGACAGCGGAACTAAGCTGTGTAAATTGGTAATCTCACCTATTTTGGGATTTGAAATTATCACACTGTTTAATTGCATCAAATGCTTCCTTACGGTAGGCGGAATTTTTTTTATGATGCGTTCATAAGCTTTCACAGGCTGTTTTTTACCACCCACCGTTTTTGCAGTATATTGTTGCGTTATATAGCCAGCAAACTTTAAATGCCATGTGACCTCAACATTATCAATCACGAAAGCTTCTCCCTCCTTATCTTTGAAGTCAGATAAACCTCTAGTTAGCTGTTTTTCCCATTCACGTAAGGATTTAGAAATATTTTCCAAAGCTTGAATGCTAAAGATATCCGAAGACATTGGTACAATAAAGTAATCCGAAGCGGCTAAGACAGCCCTGTTCAAAGCACCTAAAGAAGGACCAACATCAAAGAAAACATAGTCATATTCATAAAGCTTTGAAAGTAAATCACGAAACATCAGTGTTGTTTGGAGGCCTCTGAAATCTCCAGCTTTACCATCTAGCCAATCCTTACTTAAAAAGTCTTCGCTAAGAGAAAGATCAGGGTCTCCAACGATAATATCTACATCGAAATAAGGGCTCTTAAGTATGGGAAGTTTCCCTTCCTGAAATCCTTTCCCTCTCTGAAGAGGCTTTACAATTTCATATATCGTTTTTTTTAATTTAGTATTAGCATATATTTCTTCTATTTGAGGATATGGAAACATATATGCGGTAGCATTACATTGTGGATCCATATCGACAACCATTACTCTTTTATTTCTCACTTTTTGCAGGTAAGATGCTAAATTGCAGAGTAAGGTGGTCTTTCCTACTCCCCCTTTATTGTTAAAGACAACTATTGATTCCATTTTCTTGTATTAAAGCTTCTTAAATTAAAATTTAACCTAAATAGGTTAGAATATCTCTAACTATATTTAGCCTAGGAGTAAATATAAATTGTATATTATTTGGAGGCTTTTTTCGTCTTACCATCTTTATTAGCTCTCTAATTTAACGCTTTCCCCCTCTTTTTTCGTATTTACTTTTCAACACTTTTTAGTTGATAGCTAAATGTGAGCTCGGAAGAACCTAATAAATAAAGGCCGCATCCTATCCCGCCTGGCCAAAACCTGCTCCAAAACATAAGAAACTTTTTGTCGGAATTTTGTACATTCATACAACGTTTTGATACAGACAGACTCCCGTTAGGAAATTGTATTTGTAAAAGATATATCCGGTTACGACCACGATAAACAAAAACATTCGGTAGAAAATGAACAGCGCCGGGAAACGATTCCCGACAGGTGCCTGGTTATCTGCCATTGACAAAAATCAGAAGTTAAACCTTAAATCCTAACTGTTATGACCCAAACCTGAATCTAGTTACTCGTCCCAAAAAAATGAGCCGGAAACCGGAGTTCGCTTTTCGTCCCCCGGGATGTCCGGTCGGCCGGTCCGCGCTGAATTCCGGGCCCCATGGCTTTGAGGGAGCTTATCAGTCGCCGATATTGGCCCCCATGACTTTTAGGGCGCCCGGCCGGAGCAGATCTCGTTCCTAAAACGTTTGAGGGCGAACAACCGGTGTAGATCGCTAATCTGAAAACTTTTGGGCAGGACTTCCGGAGTAAATATTGCTCCTAAAACCGTTGAGGGCGGTAAATGGCAACGTGATCGCTCCCTAAATCGTTTTAGATCGGAAAAATTCAACGGAAATGCGCCCTCACAGTTTTTAGATCGAAAAACGACAACCGGATTGCACCCTCAAAATTTTTAGATCGGGAAAATACGGTGGGCGGGCTCTCAAAATCGTTTTAGATCGAAAAAATTTAACCGAAGGGCTCCCTCAAAGTTTTCAGATCGAAAAAATTCAACGGGATTGCTTCCCAAAAATTTTCAGATCGGGATTCCAATTACGGCGCAACCCAGGCACAAACTCAACGCACAAGCCGGCTGGCCTGGCATATAAACAACAATATACTCCTCCCGATTGTGCCCCGGCATAACCGATGTACCAACGTCCTCACCCTGTAACGGTGAGTTATTTTCCACAATCAAACCAATAATCATGAAAAAGTACATTTTAAAATCACTGCTGACCGTTGACAATACGATTTACTTATCGGAAAACCTGCTTCGGATAATTAAAGCGTTGCTGGAAACGGACAGCAGACTGAAAGTCCTAAGTGATAAACTGGTGGCTGCCTATAACCGGATGGTCATCAATAAGAAACGGAACAGCGCCAGCGCCCTGACGCAAAAGAAAGCCGAACTGGACCAGCGACGCGACCAGGGCTTCATCTCGCTGCGCGACATCCTGCATGGAATAGCGGTTGGACTGATTCCGGAGAATGCAGAGAAGGCGCTGTCGCTTTACCGTGTTTTTGAGGGCGTGGGAACGACCTCGTATGCGGCCGGCTACAAAGACCAAACGGCCTCGCTGTCGTCGCTGTTATCGGAGCTCGATAAACCGGAGCGGCAGACCGCGTTAACGGATTTGGCTCTTCTACCTTACTACGAGGCATTGAAAACAGCTGAGGCCGACTTCGTGGAGGTGGATAAACAGAAGCTGGATGAATCGACGGAGAATGAGCAGAAATACGAGCCGGCCCTGGAAATCATGGTGGATATGGTTTCGGCCCTCACCGATTTGGTGGGTTACATGGAGCTGAGCAGTACGCTCGACGCAGCTACTTACGGCGATGCCTTTAACCAGATGGTGACGGTGATTAACGAAGTGAACGCCACAGCTCGCGCCCGGCAGACCAGTAGAGAGAGTGATACAGTAGAAGAAATCGAAAATTGATAGTAAGAAGCTAATTGGATGTCATATCCGGGGGGAATGACATCCTGTTTTAGTGGGTTAGTAAATGTGAATCCCGGCGGGTTTTTATAACCTGTCGGGATTTTTTGTGTCCGTATCTTGTCGGTGAATAAAATTCGCCCCACCTAACCTCCCCATCCGGGGAGGAATTCGGTCGCGGAGGCTGGCTTTTCATTGGTTTCCTTCGATGCTCACACTCTGTCGGTGGTTAAAAGGTTTTTTTCATCCCGGATGGGATGATATGTTGTTAGAAAAAGGACCAAGAAATCGATGTGCGACCCCGGCCGGGGTCGAATGGTTGATGGAAAGGAATGGTTGCTAACAATATGCGACTCCGGAGGAGTCTTTCCGGTTTCTGTATTATTCGGCTAAAGCCAAAGAAAAATTTAATGCTCCAGATACCCCTGACTGAAGTCAGGGGCAATTCAATTATTATTAAAGGAGAAGTATTCTGATGGACTAAACTAATTGCCCATGGCTTAAGCCATGGGGTAAAGAAGGACTTTATAATGATGGGCTTTAGCCTAATCTGTCGAGCCTGAAAGGTTCTGATTCCATAGCTTGCGGCGTTGCCATTGGGCTGAATTAAGTTGTCCCTCCGGGACGGTTCATTGGTAAATGATGATTCGGACGGTACGGTAGGGCCACGATATATCGTGGCCCTACGAGAAGCCGGCGCTCTGAACAACGTTTCGGCGTTTGGCTACGCCCTACCTGACAGCGTCGGAAGACCTGTCAGCGTGAAGCGACTCCAATCAACCACCACCGTCAGGGTTTTTAACCACTGACGGGGTGTTTAGCCAGCACTATATGAAATTCAAATCCTTCAGGCACGAATGGATCAAATCGAACGTGCTTTCGATATCGTGATCCAGGCCAACTGAGAAACGCACCAGGCCGGGCGACATACCCATGGCGTGCTGTACCTCTTCGGGCACCTCGCTGCTGGTAGAACTGCCGGAATTGCTGAACAGGGTTTTGAAATAGCCCAGGCTCACGGCATGGTAGCCCACACCTCTTTCCTGCATCAACTCCATCAATTGGGCTGCCCTTTCGGTTGTTTCCATGTCGATGGCAATCATACCGCCGTAGCCGAATTCTTCATTCCGGATGCTGTTCATCAGCTCATGGTCAGGATGCTCCGGCAGGCCCGGGTAGCTGAATTTCAAACCAATTTCCCTGAATCGATTGGCCAGGTACATGGCGTTTTTGCTGTGCTGCATCATCCGCACATGGAGGGTGTGCAGATTTTTCAGGATACTGGAAGAGCGCATGGGGTCCAAAACCGGCCCTAGCAGCATGGCGGTTCCATCATTCACATCGCTGATGGCCGCGATAAAGTCGTTGCTGGCACAGATAGCCCCGGCCACACAGTCGTTTTTCCCGTTGATGAACTTGGTCATGGAATAGACGACAATATCCGCTCCCAGCGAATAAGGCGAAAGAATCATCGGTGCAAACGTGTTATCGACGACCAGTTGGATGTCGTGCTTTTGGGTGATTTCGCTCAGTTTGGGAATGTCGGACACCTGCAGCATCGGATTGGTGACACTTTCGGTGTAAATCAATTTCGTGTTGGGGCGAATGGCCGCTTCCACCGATTCCAAATCAGAGATATTCACGAACGTAACGTCAATATTGAATTTGGGCAGGTAGTTTTTCAGGAAAGCATAGGTTCCTCCGTACGTGGTCACACTGGTCACGATGTGATCGCCGGCATTGCACAACTGCAGCAGAACGGTGGTAATGGCGCTCATCCCCGAGCCGGTTACCCACGCGCCTTCGGTACCTTCCATGGCCGCCATGGCATCCGATAGGGCTTTGTTGCTGGGATTCCAGTGGCGCGAATACAAAAAGCAGCCTTCCGTTTCGCCATGAAAGGTGTCAATCATGGTTTGCGCATCCATAAAGGTGAACGTGCTGCTGTCAGTAATGGACGGATTGACGCCGCCATATTCACCAAAATTCTCCAGCCGCTGAATCCGGGTAGCCGGATCAAATTTCTTATTTCCCATTCAGTTTGAATTTAATGGAACCAAATACGGGAATGTATTCGGTTCGTCCTGTTCGTTTATTGCTTTCGTTTTATTGGTGCCCTTTTAAACAAGACTGATATGGGTTTAGTTTCGCTGAACCCCGCGTATTCCGGTAGTTGTATAACATACAGACTATGACATTTTGAGGGTATGGAAAGGTGGTGTCCGTGATGCCGGTAAAAGGATTATTGTTAGAAGAAGGAACAGAAAATAGGTGTGGATGATTGCCTCTAACCATATGTGACTCCACTGAGTCGTTTCCGTCAGCTTTAGTATTATTCAACTCCTTGCGGAGTTGATTTTTATTGGGGCGAGTGATCCCCCGGTTTCACCGGAGGTGAAGAACATTTGCCCCTCCGGGACATCTCACCCGCAACAGCTGCACCGATGATTTTAGTCTTCTCTCTTCCGGCAATGCCGGATAAATATTAATCACCCCCAATGAAATTGGGGGCAGGGAAGCCTCCTCGTCCTAACAACCCCGAAGTGGGTTGAATTATTGAATGTTGGTCAACCTCCATATTATTCGGCTAAAGCCAGAAAATTCTTAACTCATCAAGTCCCCCGACTGAAGTCGGGGGCAATTCAGTTATTCCGGAAGGAGAGATATTTCGAAAACCGCTCCCTTCGACTCCGGCCCGGCCTATCCCGATGGGTCGGGATCTGGCCTACACACATATCGCCTGATGGCGATGTTAGGGACGGAGGGTTATGGAGTGGAACCTTTTTTTCGCTGTCGCACGATATTGATGAATAAAAATGGTACGTTGTTTCGACCGCAATGGTGGTGATGTGTTGATATGGTGATAACCTGCCCTTTCAGGGCGACGGTGCGGTGTTGTTGGATTTTATTTCCCAAGGCGTTGCCCTTGGGCTGAAATAAGTTGTCCCTCCGGGACGCAGCGCCTCTGCCCAAACACCGAGAGATACGGTTCCGCACGCTGGCAGGTTTCACGACGCTGTCAGGTGGGTAGTGCTACACTCTTCGGTTTCCACTTCTCCCATTCTCCGTTTCTCACCTTCTCGCTACTTCACCTCCTTGATATCCATGTGATAGTTCCACTGATCGAAGTATAAATTGCCACCGCTCCATTCCACTTCACCGCGCTGAAAATCGATAGGCTCGCTGCGCGGGAATTCCTTGGCCGGAGTGAAAGGCTGACTGAAACCGTCGTTGACAATCATCCGGTAGCCATCGTAACCGCCGAAGTAGAAATTCTGAACGGCTTCCTGCGGCACGTTCAACCGTCCGAAAGACGGGTCAACCGGCACCCAGCCGATTCCTTCGAAGTAGACTTCGCACCAATCGTGCAGGTTCAGCTCCACCGGGTAGATCATCCAGCCACTCTGCCATTTGGCCGGAACCCCGGCAAACCGGGCCATGGTCATGAACAGCAACGTCTGCATCCCGCAATCGCCATGACGGTACTTCAGTACGTATTCTGGAATGTTATCGAACGTTGAATATTCGAGCGCACTCGCCCACGGAATATTGCTGTCAATCCAGTTAAAAATATCTCTCGCTTTTACAATGGGATTGTTTTCGTCGCCCACAATTTGGTTCGTCAGTTTCCGGATATCATCACTGAAAACAATTTGAGGTGGCCGCTGGGCTGTATAATTCCGGTAAAGGGCACTGGTGGTGTCGTACGGTTCGGCTTCCGCCGGATTGAGCGAAACCAGTTGCGTATGCGTGGCAAACGATGCTTTGTAGCTAAAGACCACCGGCGAATCCTGCCGGGCAAATTGCTCCATGTAGAGTGAGCGTTGCAGGTTGTCTTTATTCACGGCCAGTTGAAAATCCTTCTGTGAAGTGGATATCAGCTTCACATCATCCTGCCGCGGCTCCGAAATACGTGGGAAGGGCAGCCAGCAACGAACGACCTGGCCGCACGGAACTTCATTCGGCTTGACCGTAATGGTGTAGGTGAACTCGAAATGTTTGGTCAGCGGTTTTCCTGCCTCCACTATTTTCTTGTCATACACCTTGCAGAATTCGCGGGTTGCATCGATAGCGGGGCCATCCACTTTTAGCTTCACTTTCGCTTCCGCAGAATCGATGCGAAACAGGTTGGGCACAGCATTCCGGAAGAATCGCTTCTGACCGTCAATGCGGCGCATCTCCAGCGCACCGGTCTGCTCCCAGGCATTCATCTGGCTGTCGGTCAGTGATGGATAGTAACGCTGTAGCTCACTGCGCACCTGTTCTTCGTTCTTCGGGAAATCCAATTTAATTCGATGCATCAAATCTTTCAGGTAAACCGCTTTCGCGGAATCCTTTCCTGCCAGGGCACCCGACTTCACCAACGAATCAATCAACGACGATGCTTTTTTGAAATGCCCTTCGTGTACCATTTGTTTCAAATCCTTCACTTCAACTTTTTTTTGGACAGGTGTCTGGCAGGCTGAAGCCAGCACACTCAATACCAACAGGAAAAGAAGTTTTTGCATAATGCTATTGTTTATTCCTTTTAAAGATAAAAAAACGGGCGCAAGGTAATGCTCAATACTACCCCGCGCCCTCTCAATTAACCCCAAAAAAAGATCTTATATCTCGATGTCAGAGACTTTTCGAATTCCAATACCCGGCGCGTCAGGCAGAACGATTTTTCCTTTTTCCACTTTCAGGCCTTCGAACACATCGTTTTTGATGAGCAGGTTACCGTCCAGATCGGCCCAATCGACAAACGGCGAAAGCTGTGCACCAGCAGTCACGGCACACGAAGTAGCCGTCATACAGCCAATCATCACCTTCATATCGAGGGTGCGGGCTGTGTTCATCATCATGTGGGCATGACGCAAACCGCCGCATTTCTCGAGCTTGATGTTCACTCCGGAATAGACACCGTATATTTTTTTCATGTCAGCCAGGTCCTGAACCGCCTCGTCAGCCATAATCGGCAGCGGGCTGTTTTCTGTTAGCCAGGCTACATCGTCCGGCTGATCCTTTGGCATGGGCTGCTCGACAAACACACAACCGTTCTCATTCAGAAAGTGGACCATATCAAGCGCCTCATGCTTGTCTTTCCACCCTTGATTCACATCAACACAAACCGGCACATCGGTTACCGAGCGCACCGCTTTGATGATTTCGCGATCGGTTCCGCGCCCCAATTTTATCTTCAGGATATTGAAGCCGGCGGCCTCCCGGGTTTTTTCTTTCACCACTTCCGGTGTATCAATACCGATGGTAAAAGAGGTAGACGGCGCTTTCTCCTTCGAAAATCCCCACAGGCGGTACCATGGCTCATCCAGCATTTTACCCACCAAATCGTGCAATGCAATATCGATGGAACACTTGGCCGCATGGTTTCCGGGAGCGATGTTATCGACATAATCGATAATCTCCTCCATCCGCATCGGGTCGTTGAACTGCGTCAGATTTAACTTGCGATAGAAGGCAGCAGCCGTTTCGTGCGATTCGCCCAGGTACGGCGGCATCGATGCTTCGCCATAGCCCACGTAATCACCAAACCGGATTTTCGTCAGCATCACCGGGGTAGTGGTCCGCGACGAAGAAGCCAGCGTAAATACGTGTTTCAGCTGCAATTCGTATGGTTGAAAACTAAATTCAAGTCGGTCACCAGGCTTCATGTTATTTCTCTTTTCAGTTGACTGGCACGACTGCAAAACGGGAGCAGCTGCTACGCCGGCTCCGGTCAGCAATCCCGCCTTTAGAAAGTTACGACGGTTCGTTTGCATTAGACGTTTTTTTGTTAGTTGGTTTGAACGATTAATACCAGGGATGATTTTTTACAGAAACAATCCCTTTGGTATCAATGGAATCAATCACATCGCGCATACCCACCATGTATCCGGGAGCGTACGTAAAGTAATTGCTTTTGGTGCTATCGAGACTGCTAAGCCGCACTCGGCCGGCAGAATGCTCGATATTCATATCACCCAGATATAATCCGGTATGAGTAACGCGCGGTCCTTTTTTCCCGTGGTATCCGAAGAAAAGCAGGTCTCCCGGCTTAGCGTTTTTCAGTGTAACTGGTTTGCCATGCCTAACCATTAGCGAAGCGTCGCGGGCCAGAATGATACCGAAATTAAAATAGACGGTTTTCACAAATCCACTGCAATCCATCGCTTTCGGTGAAGTTCCTCCCCACAGGTAAGGACGCCCGACAAACAGATGCGCCAGTTTACAAATCGCAGCCCGATCGGGTTTGACTGTATTTTCCCATTCGGTGAAATTTCTTAATTCAGACTGTGGCAGGTACCCTTTTCTTCCGTCCGGAAAACTCACCTCGGCATACTTGCCTTTTGTAGCGGTTTGTTCCAAAATACAGCCCATTACCACATCCGAAACCGGCTGACTGGTTGCATCAGGTTGGGTGCGAATCAATCCATAATCGGCAGTAAAGATTACTCGTTTGGCATTTCGCCACTGGTTCATTCCCGCTTCATTCTCCCGATGAATGCCCCAGCTGTCTACCCATCCCAGGTAGTTGTCCGGCGTTTGGATATAATACCATCCACCGTGTTTTTTCAGTACCCTGACCGGCGTTCCCAACAACGCCTGCGTGGCTAATTCCGCCGAGTGTCTCGGGTTACTGCGAATATTCGCCACCGACAGATTGACCAGCGCCCAATTGCGATCGCCCAACTGCTTCTGCGGAAGCACCTCGATGGAATCGACCGTTTTCACTCTGTTATCACCGAGCGTGTTCATCAATTCGAACTTCGCATCGGGTAAATTCGTTTCCCCTTTTAAAATGACCTCGTCTCCACGCTTCTCGGAAGTCACCTGAAAAAGTGCCTCCCGGTGATCGGGCGCATATTTTTCCTGCACAGAGGAAATTATTTTTTGCACATTCTCCTGTTCAGCAGGAGAAGAACAAGCGGCCAAAAAGGCCAGCAAAAGGATAAACCAAAATTTGTTCATTGTATCTAATTATTTCTTCCGTAAATAACCAAGTATCTCTTTCATCACCACAGCACGTTGCTCCGGAGTCGTAATCGTTTCAAACGGGAAGCCGAGCGTCACTACCCGATAACCTTTATCGCAGGCTACCGCCGCACTCTTATTGTTGGCAACATACCGCAGAATGGTCGTTCCGGTGCTGTCGGCCGGCTCGATGGCATCAGGCGACTCCACCCGGTACATATCCGGACGATATCCCATATTGAATCCAAACTTGCCGTCGAATGCCGGAAGCGGGCTGCCTGTAGTGGCTTTCACCAGCGGTGAATCTGTAGCATGATCGGTACGTCCAAAGTAGCCGAGTACATTTCGGACGAAACTCTTTTCCTCATCACTGACCTTTCGTGGTCCCGGCATAAAGGTGTCGCTACCTACGTAAGCACCACTGATGAACAAGCGGGCCGATGGCGAACTGCAATAATCGGTCAGTGCTTTCTGCATTTCGGGCGTAAACAACGTATATTTTTCAACGCCACCCGGTTTTTCGGTGGTTTTCTCTTCGCCAAAAATCACGTCCACCAATGGATATTCTGTGAGGGAAACAGTTCCGTTTTCCAATGCCTTCCGGCTACAGGAAACGACATTGTAGCCTGCTTGCTGAATAGCAACTCCATGACTATACACATGGTCGAAATTATTTCCCAGCGGTAACATCGCCGTACGATTCTGATAACTGGCACCATGTCCGGGTTCGTCATTATCAATCCACGGCATGAGTTGATTAAAATTGTACTGCGAACCGATGGTTGAAAGGTCATTGCCCCAGGCCACACCTTCGTCAAGCCATCCGGCAAAACCAGTAAAGTTCCCTTGATTGATCACTTCCGGGGCCGAAACGCGATCGAACGCATCGACCACCATCACGGTTGTATCGCTTCCATTGTTGCAAACCGACAGGATGTTGGAGGGGAAGCTCTCGCCTCCTTCGTTCACTGCGGTGATTTTGTAACTATAAATTTTGCCCTGCTCCAACGCAGACGTTTTGTATTCCGGTTGATCGACCAGCACGCCATTGTCCCATCCACTGTCGCCAATCCGGGTATACACCACATACTGTTTCGGCTTGGCCGTCGGCTCCAACGGGTCGTCTACCGGATGCCACGAAAGCTGTGCTTTACCGCTATCCAGTTTGGCACTGAAAGCATCAACCGGCAACGGCTGCACGATATAGGGCACTTCGTGATAAGTCGCCAGAAATTTCAGCATCGATTTGTAGATCGCGCGTGCTACCACAAACCGAAATTCCGGATCGTTCCCGGAAATCATGTCGCCCAGGTTCTGGTGCGACAGTAGTTCCAACAATGCTGACGGAATGGTTGCGTAAGTAGCTTCGCTGTACCGTTTGTCCCACAACTCGCGTTGCGTCCAGTTGGGTTGCTCCTTTGCCCGGATATCATCCACAATCTGAGTGGATAGCATATCGGCAAAATCGCGATTTGTCAAGCGACTGCGACCATCGGGATACTTTTTATTAAACTCTGCATCGCGTGTGCTGTAAATAGCGAGCGTTCCCACAATGGTATCCGTTCCCAAATGATGTCCGGCATCGGTGTGGAAAGCCAGGCTCAAATCGATGGGGATGTGTTCGCCCTGTACATTTTTTCCTTTCGTTATCCAGGGCTCCATGTATTTTCCGCCGTGCAGGTAATTTACCCAACGGGCGCGACTGCGGTAATCGTCCACATAGTCGTTTTTGCCCTCGTTGAAACTATAGGTCAGCGAATCCGGGAAACCACAATACTGCAGATAATAGCGGGCACCTTCCGTCCAGCGGGGACGACCGCTCACTTTTCCACCACGCGCAACATTTCCCATTCCGCCGCCAAACCGGACAGCGTCTGCTGTGAGAACTTCGCCTTTTACACCATTGGCCAGCAAGGTTACACTACCCTCCGCCGGGCTGGTTCCTTCCTTAAACTGAAAGGTTCCCAGGTACACCCAGGTACTGCCGCCCATTTGCTGGTCGACAACAAAGTGAGTGGTTCCGCCAGCATGACGCACTTCGTAGTGCGCCTTATCCGAACTATTCGGCAATGTTTTGTAGGATACATATACGGCATACTTTCCGTCAGCAGGAATATTGGGTGTCCAACTGACCTGGGCTTTCGAACCGGGTTCCAGATTTAAAACTCTGTAGTCTCCCTGCTGAAATGGATTTTGTCCCGCTACATAAGGCGGTTTTCCTACACCAAATCCAGTCCCTTCGCCGGTTGTGAATATATTTTGGTAAGCCTCTTCCCGGTAGGAAGAGTCCTGGTTATCGACAATAACCTCATGAGGTTGCGTATCGCGCTCTCGCGGAAGGTACACATTGGCGCCTGCATTTTCGAGCATCGGCACGAGGAACGGGAGCACAAATGATGTCGGCAGCACGTCTTCTACGGTAGTAAAAACAGGAGCCCGCTGCCATTCCCAACGATCCTTTTTGTTATTGTAATACCAACCATGACTGTTCCACAAAGCAATGTGGCGGTGGTTCAATCCTTCAGTAATGCGGTAGGGTTTCGAAATATCCTGAACATGGATGGGTTGATTCAGACTGTCAGGCATCAATCGCGAAGGGTCTTTGTCTTCACGGTAGTAATTGGGCACCAGGCGCGAAAGTTGGTAACCTTTCACCACCACTTTCACGGGATGACGCCGGGCCAATCCTCTCAGCTTATCGTCCAGCTGAGCATAAATATCTTTCACCTGCAATGTGCGCAGGGGTTTGTAACCAAATTCATCTTTGAATTGAATGACGAGGGTATCACCGCTGAAGAAGAGGGTATCAATTTTCGAACGTTCAGGCGGGATGTATTTGAATTCACCTTTGACCGCGTCATCGAGGTAACGACTGGTCCGGCGATAAGCTCTCTTCACCTTACCAGGCAAGGTGTTCACTTTTTCCTTGTTATAATATGACTGTGCCCTGGCAGGAACAATCAGAAAGAAAATCAGCGTGCTAAGCAGAAGAATTTTCATGCGTTGGTAACTTTATTTGTTACAAGCTTTCGGCGATTTCAGTGAGTTGGCAGAAAAACTCAACCACCGTGAGATAAAGGGAATTGATATGGTTTATTCAAATATCGCAGAAAAAGAGCAATCATAAAAGGCAAACCTCCTTTTCCACAACCACTTAATTGCTTAAAAAAAGCCGGAAGCGGCAGATAGTGTAATCCTGCCTGCCATCCCCCGGCTTTTATTTCATCTATGAAAAACGTTAAACTATTTTAGTTACCACCGGTCGTATATCCCGAGTTCTGAGGAACATCACCTGATGTAATATCCACCTCAGCCTGTGGTACCGGCCAGTATTCGTGTGCTTTTGTCCAGTTGGGCAAAATGTTGGCACGTCCGGTACGAACCAAATCAGGATACCGGTCGTTTTCCATTGCCAGTTCGAGACGACGCTCCGTGTAAATGGCCTGGAGCAGTGCATCACCTGATACATTCTTGTCAGGAAGATTCACCCGTTCGCGAACCATATTCATTTTAGCGAGCGCTTCGGCGTCATTACCCAAATGCTGTTCAGCTTCAGCATACATCAACAGAACCTCAGCATAACGCATCACCCGGATATTGTTTCCGTTGTTACGGATATTGGTTGCACGATGAGCCGGATCTACATAAATCTTCTGGTTGTAGAAACCGGTACGGTCGAAAGTAAGCTTCGTTTTTCCGGCAGCCAAATCAGCTTGTGCCTGGTCGATAGCTGCCTGATCACCGCTTTGTTTAGCCTGATCAAGAGCCGTGTACAAGTCGGCCAGCTCATTGTGGAATACCTCTGTGGTATCCAACAGGGTAGCCTGCATCCGTACGGTATCGTTTTCAGCCATGAAGGCGTTGTACAAGTTCTTAGTCGGCTGGTTGATACCATAACCGTAAGTTATATTACGAGGCAGCTGGAACAGTGTCTGGAAGTTACCATTGTTACGATACGCCGAAGTTTCGGTTGGTGAATCGTAGAACTGGATTTCGAAAATCGACTCCATTCCGTTTTCTCCATCGAAAGAGAACTGATGCGCATAGTTGGGATCCAACTGGTATTCGCCGGAATCGATGATCTTCTTCGACCATTTGGCTGCATCAGCCCAGTTTTTCCGGTATAGATTCACCTTTGCCAGGAAAGCGTCGGCAGCACCTTTGGTTGCACGGCCAATATCGGAGGAAGCATATTCGCTCTTCAGCGGAAGATCGGCTTCAGCTGCTTCCAGATCCGATGCAATAAAATCGTATACATCCGAAATAGAAGAAGGAGCAATCTTCTCATCTGCTGTTTTAATCAGGTGATCCACAATCGGAACTTTTCCGAAGGTAATGACCAGATTCCAGTGATAGTAAGCGCGAAGGAAACGTGCCTCTGCAATCAGTCGTTTCTTCAGGCCCGGCGTAGTGAACAAGTCGTCGTTCATCGCCTCGATTCCTTCGATAGCCTGATTCGATTTGTTAATTCCGCGGTAGCACAACTGCCATTTATAGCGAACCTGGTACATGTCGGCCGTACCATTAAAATCTTTCAATGGCTGGAACCCGCCACTATCGCCGTCAGAACCACTGTAGATGGCGTTATCACTCAATGTTTCGCCGAAAGCCCACTGAAACCAACCGAAACGATAGTCTTTCAAGTCGGAATAGGCAGCCGTAACGGAGTGGATAGCTTTATCCTGGCTGTTGAAGTAAACCTCAGAGGTTTCCTGCCCCAGCTTTTTCTTGTCGAGAAAGTCCGAACAACTCATAACCGACAAGCTAAGGCATCCAATAAGCAATGCCTTTGTATATGTCTTTAATGAAATTTTCATAACAATAAATCCTTATTCAATTAGAATCCCAGTTTTACACCGAATACATAGGTCTGCGCCTGCGGGTAGGTACCAATATCAACACCGCGACTCAGATAGTTGGTAGTTGAATTCTGTCCGATTTCCGGATCCGCACCTGAATAGTTGGTAATGGTAACCAGGTTCTGACCTGATACATAGAACCGCAACGAAGCGATACCCGCTTTCTGAATCAACGACTTAGGAAGCGTGTATCCCAGCGTGATATTCTTCAGACGCGCATAAGAACCATCTTCCACAAACCGGTCAGAAGTACGGTTGGTGTTGTTCTTGTCATTACCGTTCAAACGAGGCATATCCGTATTGGTATTGCTCGGAGTCCATGAGTTCAGCATATCTGTCGACTTGTTTGTTTCGTCGAAGTTATACAGGTGTGTCTTCATTGCATTGAAGATTTTATTACCCTGTGAACCCTGAACAAATGCGCTAAGATCAAAAGCTCCGTAAGTAACACCCAGGTTGAAACCATAAGTAAATTTCGGAATCGGGCTTCCCAGATAAGTTTTATCTTCATCGTTTACAACACCGTCTCCGTTCACATCTACAAACTTCAGATCACCGGGTTTCAAATCCTCATTGCTACTTCCTTCCTGAACCGGTGCGCTATCAATTTCCTGTTGTGACTGGAAAACGCCATCGGTTTTATATCCGTAGAAGTATCCGATTGGTTCGCCTTCTTCGGTGCGGGTTGCGTTACCACCATAGTAGTAACCTCCGGCAATTGGCTCACCATTACCCAGACTGAGTACTTCATTCTTCACGGTAGCGATGTTGAAGCCTACATTATAAGAAAGCTTGTTTGAAATCCGATCGCGATAGCTCACAGAAACCTCAAGACCATTGTTTTTCACCGAACCTACGTTAGAAGTTGGTCCGCTTTCGTAACCATAGTAGTAAGGAATCGGCACGCTAACGAGCATGTCCTTGGTTTTCTTGTTATACCAGTCGATGGTTGTCTGCAAACGGTCGTCGAAGAATGATGCATCAACACCAAAGTTCAATGATTCAACCGTTTCCCATTTGATAGACTGGTCAACCATTCCGGTCACTACATAACCCTGGTCGATGGTCGGAGTCATTCCGAAGAGGTAGCGGTACTGCGAGTTACCGTTCATTGTTTCCTGGTAAGGATAGCTTCCGATATTCTGGTTACCAATTTGTCCCCAACCGGCACGCAGTTTCAGGTTGGTCAACCAGGTTGCATTCTCCAGAAACGACTCTTTCGAGATTTTCCATCCAAGTGCTACAGACGGGAAATATCCCCAACGATTGTCTTTCGGGAATTTGGAAGAAGCATCAGCACGGAAGTTAACTGTTGCCAGGTACTTGTTGTCATACGAATAGTTGATACGTCCGAGGAAAGACATCATAGAAACGGAAGATGCACTACCGGATGCCAAATCGCCGTCGGCTGCAGCATCGAGATACCACATCGAAGGATCTTCGTTCGGGATATTGGTTTTCGAAGCAGAGAACCATTCGTAGTTTCCTTCTTCCATGGTGTAACCAGCCAGTGCTGACAGGCTGTGTTTTCCAAACGTACCATCGTAGTTCAGGGTATTTTCCCATGACCAGTAATCGCCACGGTTGTAACCCCGATACACTTTGTTTACCAGATTCTGCTGGTTAATGTTGACCGAGTAGACCGGAGTGAAGTTGTAGGAATCGGTCCGGTAACTACTCTGACCGAAACTGGTTTTTGCCTTTAGACCTTTCGCCAATTCCAGCTCACCATACACGTTTCCTACCAGCTGCAGTTTTTCGGAATGACTGTTGTCATACTCAATCGCTGCTACCGGGTTCGGATAGTCGGTAAACTTGGAATAATCATAAACATGATTGGCTTTGTCCTTCCATACCGGAATTACCGGCTCAATCTTAATCGCTGTGTTAATTACTCCCACGTGGTAGTTTTCCTCGTTGATAGAGTATTTTTTGCTGTGCTCGATATTCAGGTTCGTACCGATTTTAAATCGTTTAGAAACCTGGTAACCCACATTCAGTTTACCGGTCGTACGTTCGAAGCTACTTCCTTCAACCGTACCTTCCTGGTTCAGGTGACCGATGCTCAGCGCGTAAGTCATTGCCTTGCTACCTCCGGTTACACCGAAATTGTAGTTCTGCATGGGCGCTACACGTGTAATGGCATTGAACCAATCCGTGTTCTGGTTTTTGTCGACCAGTGAAAGATCGATAGGGCTGGTACGTGTCTTGTTCAGCTCTTCCTGAATGCTGTACCACTCCGGACCGGTGGTGGTTTTCCAGTTGTTGATTACTTTCTGAACACCATAGTAAACATCGAGATTTACACTGGCTTTAGAATTCAACTTACCTTTTTTCGTGGTAATCAGAACCACACCGTTAGCACCCCGTGAACCATAAATAGCCGAAGCAGAAGCATCTTTCAAAATTTCTACCGAAGCAATGTCATTCGGGTTCAAAAAGTTGATGTTACCAACAGGAAGGCCATCGACAACGTACAACGGATCGGCATCGTTAATCGTTCCGATTCCGCGAACGCGGACAGAAATAGAACCACCGGGAGCTCCGGAATTGGAGGTAATCTGAACGCCAGCTACGCGTCCCTGGAGAGCCTGGTCAACTGAAGAGACCGGCTGGCCTTTAAGGTCATCAGCGCTCACCGAAGCCACAGCCCCGGTAATGTCACTTTTTTTCTGGGTACCATAACCGACGACCACAACTTCGTCGAGTGATTTGGTATCCTCTTTCAGTTGTACGTTAATCACACTGTTGGAGGCAGGAATTTCCTGGGGAATATATCCCAGGAACGAGAATTTCAGTACATCCGATGCTTTCGCGTCCAACTGATACTTACCATCAAAGTCGGTGATGGTACCATTAGTGGTGCCCTTGACGACAATGTTTACACCGGGAAGCGGCGCACCGCTTTGGTCAGTGACCATCCCGGTTACAGTCCTCTTTTGGGCAACCGATGAGAAGGCAACCATCATGGCTGCCACAAGCAATAGAAAACGTCTCATGGTACTAGTAGTTTAGATTTTAAAATTTAGCCTAGGGGTATATTTCTCCCTCCGTCCTTTCATGAAAAGGCATATAGTTTACCCTTTCCGGAGGATTATACCCTTCGGACTGATTAAAAATGAGAACTCAAAAAACTTTCAAACTATAAGTCAAAATATAACCTAGCTATTTACGGTATTCGTCGAGCGCTTTCTTCACAGAACCGTGTATGAGCAAGAGATTCCTGGCTTTATCCTGTTCCAGTCCTAACTCTTCCATAATCATTCGGGTTCCACGCTCTATCAGTTTTTTATTGGTTAATTGCATATTAACCATCTTGTTACCTTTCACTTTTCCCAGCTGAATCATCAGCGTGGTTGTGATCATATTCAGAATTAATTTTTGTGCTGTACCGGATTTCATGCGGGTGCTTCCGGTTACGAACTCAGGACCAACAACTGCTTCAATCGCTATATCGGCATGCTTAGCCATTTCGCTGTCGGGATTACTGGTTACGCAAGCAGTAAGAATATTGTTTTCGCGCGCTTTTTTCAAAGCACCTACTACATAAGGTGTTCTTCCGGAGGCGGCGATACCTACAATGGTATCCATTTCGGTGAGATGATATTTTTGCAAATCCTCCCATCCCATTGCCTCGTTGTCTTCGGCTGATTCCACAGCTTTGCGAATGGCTGTGTCACCTCCGGCAATCAAACCGATAACCAAATCATATCCAACTCCGTAAGTTGGGGGGATTTCCGACGCATCGAGAATACCCAACCGTCCACTGGTTCCGGCTCCGACATAAAACAATCGGCCGCCTTTCTTCATTCGCGGAGCAACCGCCGTTACTAACGCTTCGATTTGTGGAATGGTTTTCTGTACAGCCGGGAGAACCTTGCGATCCTCTTCATGAATTGACTCCAGCAACTCACGCACACTCTTCTTTTCAAGATCGTTATAAAGCGATTCAGATTCCGTTATACTCATTTTCGTTTTTTTCAATCCCGGAATTAAGCCAGGTAAAGCAAATTTTTAACTATGATAATCAACCAATGCCTCAATCGGATCGCGCACAATGCGCCCTGGATTAAGGCCCTCTTCTTTTAAAACTTTTTCCAGCTGCTCGGAGAAATACCAGGCAACCGAACCGGCAAAATTCACCGGCAAATTCTTGTAGTTAGGATAATGCACCACGTTTCGCTGAACAAATTCACGAAAACTCTCCTCTACAAGATGACTGCAATAAGGTTCTGTAATATTTTCACTCAAAAAACGGGTAAACTGAGCGAGAAAACGGTTTGGATAGGGTTTTCGATAGACCCGATCCATAATCTCCGGAGCTGAAAGATGATACATTGTTTCGAACTTCTCCCTAAGATAGCCCGGCATCATCTCCTTCAAATAGTCGGCAACTACTTTCCGTCCAATCACTCCGCCGCTTCCTTCGTCTCCCAGAATCAATCCCAGGGGAGAAACATTCAGCTTCACTTCTTCTCCATCATAGTAACACGAGTTCGAGCCTGTTCCCAAGATGCAGGCAATCCCCGATTCATGTCCGCAGACAGCGTGAGCCGCGCCAACCAAATCGCTGGCAACTTCGATAGTTGAACCGGGAAAAACTTCGCGTAATGCGTTGCTTACAATGGCACATTTTTCCTCATTTGCACATCCTGCGCCATAAAAAAACACTTCATTCACCCGTCCTTTTATATATGGGAGCAAACTTTCCTTTAATGTGGCGACCATTTCTGCCGACTCCTGATAAAAAGGATTCAATCCCTCGGTTTCAACCGATTGAACTCCTCCTTCTGCGTCAATCAGGCGCCAGGCTGTTTTTGTCGATCCACTGTCTGCAATCATTTTCATGCACCAAATATATAATAAAAAAATAATACATTAAGACATATTATATAACATGTATTACCAATCTTGCATCAATCATCAATTGATTATATTTTTGAAACTCATTTAAATTTAAGAAAGAAACCATGGACTTAAGCAAGAAACTTCAATCACCCGACAGTCTTTTTGCAGACGAAAATCTATTTCCCGCTGAAAATCCAACAGAGAGAGAACTTCTGACCAAATATGAGAATGCCCCAGCATATATTTACAAAGAAGCAACAGACGCTTCAGCCGCTGTGGCGAAAGAAATTGCAACCCTCATTAAGGAAAAACAAGCTGAAAATAAACAATGTATTTTAGGACTGGCCACAGGCTCGACACCGCTTGGCGTATATAAAGAGCTGGTCAGGATGCACAAAGAAGAGGGACTCAGTTTTCAAAATGTCGTTTCCTTCAACCTGGACGAATATTTTCCGATGGATCCATCTTCAAGCCATAGTTACCACCACTTCATGCACAAAAACCTGTTCGACCATATCAATATCCTACCGGAAAACATTCACATCCCGGCAGGAAACATTCCGCTCGACCAGGTACACGATTTCTGCTTGAAATACGAAGAAAAGATTAAGAATGCCGGCGGCATCGATATACAGTTATTAGGAATTGGACGCACTGGTCACATCGGATTCAATGAGCCGGGAGCCCGCTCCAATTCACGCACCCGCATCATTGTTTTGGATACACTGACACGCCGCGATGCAGCTAACTCCTTCAACGGCATCCGAAATGTGCCGCAACGGGCCATTACGATGGGAGTTAGCACAATTATGAATGCGAAGAAAGTAATCCTGGTTGCGCTGGGAGAAAATAAGGCTTCTATTATTAAAAAGGCGGTGGAAGGAAACGTGACACCATTATTACCGGCTTCTTTTCTGCAAAATCATCCCGAAGCGAAATTCATTCTCGATTCCAGCGCGGCAAGCGAACTTATCCGGGTAAAAACTCCGTGGTTAGTAGGTTCGTGCGATTGGGACGATGAACGCCTGGTACGCAAAGCTGTGGTATGGTTATGCCAGAAAACGGAAAAGCCCATTCTGAAGCTGACAGACAAAGACTACAACGACAACGGACTGAGCGATTTGATTGTCATTTTCGGCTCAGCCTATGGACTAAATATTAAAGTTTTCAACGACCTGCAGTCGACCATCACCGGTTGGCCCGGAGGAAAACCCAACGCTGACGATTCGCGCCGACCGGAAAGAGCCGAACCTGCCCAAAAACGCGTAGTGGTTTTCAGTCCGCACCCCGACGACGACGTAATTTCCATGGGCGGAACGCTGATTCGTCTGGCCGACCAGGGACACGATGTTCATGTCGCTTACCAGGTTTCCGGTAATGTGGCTGTTTCTGACGAATATGCCACCCGTTTTATCTCATTCCACAACTCTTTTTCCAACTACATCGACGAAGGCAATGAGAAGCAAAAAGCGATGTACGATAAACTCGTTACTCACCTGAACGAAAAAGAGGAAGGTGACATCGACCTGCCCGAACTTCGAAAACTGAAAAGTCTTATCCGTCGAATGGAAGCGAAAGCCGCCTGTCGTTATTCTGGTGTCAGAAGTAAAAACGTTCGTTTTCTCGATCTTCCGTTTTACGAAACCGGAAAAGCCCAGAAAGCACCTATCGAGGAAAAGGATGTACGCATTGTGATGGATTACCTCAACGAAATCAAACCTCATCAGATATTTGCAGCCGGCGACCTGTCGGACCCACACGGAACGCACCGGGTTTGCCTCGACGCTATCCTGATTGCACTGGAGCAGTTGAAAGACGAAGATTGGATGCAAGAATGCTGGATCTGGCTTTACCGTGGCGCATGGGCTGAGTGGGATATCGACCAGATTGAAATGGCTGTACCTATTAGTCCACAGGAATTGCTCAAAAAGCGGGAAGCTATTTTCCGTCACCAGTCGCAAAAAGAAGGCGCTATGTTCATGGGAAATGACGACCGTGAATTCTGGCAACGCGCCGAAGATCGGAACCACGCCACTGCTGAACTTTACAATCAGTTGGGAATGGCCGAATACGAAGCCATCGAGGCTTTCGTTCGCTACTATCCGTGATTTAAGCGGTTCGACCGGGTAGTTACGGGGTAAGTTGATTAATTTGCATAACGAAACAATAACCAACCATGGGAAAAACCAAACGATTAGTTGCTCTGGATGTTTTGCGCGGGTTTACCGTCGCTCTGATGATTACCGTTAATAATCCGGGAAGCTGGAGTCATATCTATGCCCCGCTTGAACATTCCCAGTGGAATGGCTGTACCCCGACCGACCTGGTCTTTCCGTTCTTCCTATTTGCGGTAGGAACGGCCATGTGGTTTGCTTTCAAAAAGTTCAATCACAGACTGAGCGGAGAAGCGACAAAAAAAGTGCTGAAACGAACCGCGCTGATATTCCTGATTGGATTGGGCCTAAATGCCTTCCCGTTCTTTGGCATCGACTACAGTCACCTGCGAATTATGGGCGTGCTGCAACGCATTGCATTAGCATATGGCATCGCCTCATTCATTGCCCTTGCCGGGAAACGAACCGGAGTCTGGATAGCACTTCCGGTATTGTTGCTCGGTTATTGGGGCTTGTTGATGCTGGGTGGTGACGGAGCGCTATCGTTGCAGGGCAACATTGTTCGAACCATGGATTTGGCCATTCTCGGTACGAACCACGTTTACAATGGTTACGGCATCCCGTTCGATCCGGAAGGCTTACTCAGTACGATTCCGGCCATCGGCACGGTGCTGATAGGTTACCTGGTGGGCCGGCAGGTTGATGTGAGAACTGACAAATCGCGCGCTGTCAAAGATTTAATTCTGGCTGGTGCAGCGATGACGCTTGCCGGTGTGAGTTGGAGTTTCGTTTTTCCGCTCAATAAACCCATCTGGAGCAGTTCGTATGTACTCTACTCGGCCGGTTTGGCAACCATCCTGCTTGCCTTCTTCATTTGGATCATCGATATTCGCGGATATAAGAAATGGTCGAAGCCGGCACTCGTTTTTGGAATGAACCCGCTGTTTATTTTTGTTCTTTCGGGAATTGTCGGACGGCTGTTGTACATGATCAAATTTTCCGCCGGAGGCGAAACGGTTACGCTCAAAGGATGGATTTACGAGCACTTGTTTGCTTCGTGGGCCGGCAACCTGAACGGCTCGCTGTTTTTCGCGCTAGCGCTGATTTTCTTATACTGGATACTGGCCGACGTACTGTATCACAAAAAAATATTCATCAAAATCTGACCTGTCAAATGAAACCTTGTCGACACGCATTTATTCTGTTTATCACTATTCTTCTGGCTATCCCGGCTTTCGCCGGAAACAGAAATCCGGAAACACCGGTACCACCCAAAAGAGAATTCCGGGGCGTTTGGGTTGCCACCGTCGCTAACATCGACTGGCCCTCTAAACCGGGCCTTCCTGTTGCTAAACAAAAACAGGAAATCATCGATCTGCTAAACATGAATAAAAAGAACGGAATGAATGCCGTCATTGTGCAAATCCGGCCATCAGCTGATGCCTTTTATCCTTCGGAATTAGAGCCATGGTCAAAGTACCTGGAAGGAAAACAGGGTGTAGCACCAAAGCCGTTTTATGATCCGCTGGCGTTTTTCATCAAAGAGGCACACAAACGTGGAATGGAGTTTCATGCATGGCTGAATCCCTACCGGGTGAAGAACGATACACTCGATACGCTGGCCGCATCCAACATCGTTAACCAACATCCCGACTGGGCCTGGAACTACAGCAAGAAGATGTATTTCGACCCGGGAAATCCACACGTCCGCGATTTTGTAACCTCCGTTGTTCGCGACATTGTGAAACGATACGATGTAGATGCGATTCACTTTGATGATTATTTCTATCCGTACCGGGTCGCAAATCAGGAATTCCCCGATTCGACTACCTTCAAAAAATATCCCCGTGGATTTGCGCCAGACCAGATTGATGACTGGCGGCGTGACAACGTAGATTTGATTATTCAACAGCTAAGCAAAGCCATTAAAGAGGTGAAGCCATGGGTGAAATTTGGCATCAGCCCATTCGGAGTGTGGAGAAACAAAAAAGACGATCCGGATGGCTCGAACACCAATGCCGGTACGACCAACTACGACGGTTTGTATGCTGACATCATCAAATGGCAGCGCGAAGGCTGGATTGATTACACATTACCGCAGCTTTACTGGCGTATCGGTCACCCGTTAGTCGATTTCGACGAACTGGCGCACTGGTGGGCACGTCATACCTATGGTCGCAGCATGTACATTGGTCAGGCAGTTTACCGGCTCGATAAACACTCAAAAATTCCGGACTGGAGAAGTCCTGCAGAATTAACCGACCAAATTAAAATGATTCGCTCCATTCCCGGACTGGAGGGGAGCGCCTGGTTTAGTTCGAAACATTTTGCCCGGCACCTCGAGGGCTTTCAAAAAGAACTTAGGGACGACTACTATAGAACTCCGGCGATTGTTCCCGCTATGCCATGGATTGACGATAAAGCGCCCGATGCACCGTCGAATTTGCAGGTAGAAAAAGTAAAACATGGCCGGGAGATTACCTGGAAAGCTCCTCAAACAGACGATGAGATGAATAAAGCCCGCTTTTTCGCGGTGTACCGTTGCGGGAAAAATGACAGCATCGATGTCAGCAACCCGGAATATTTAATCGATGTGACCGGTGAAGACGGATACTTTGTGAAACGTCGCTTTCTGCACATTTTCCGTAAAAAGTATTACTACAAAGTAACCACGCTCGATCGCCTCAACAACGAAAGCGTCCCGAGTGAACGAATGATGTTCAAACAATAATTCAGAAATTTTTAAATCAAAGCATAAAAATGAAAACCGATATTTTTCTCGCGTATAGCGGAGAAGAGGCAACAAAAAAATCAGTGGACGAACTGAAAGAAGCCACAAATGTGAATACCATTTACGTGCTCGCTCCCGAAGGCGCAGTCATTCCGGAAGGAACCGAAGTCATTACCGTCAATAGCATCCAGGGAACCGAGGCCATGAAAGCCATAGCCGGCAAAGCCAAAGCTGAATTTACCCTGCTTTCGCTGAAAGATACCGAGCTCGAGATGGGCCAGTTTGGATTGGAGCGCCTGACACAGGCAGCCACGTTCACCAACGCTGCAATGGTTTACGCCGACTACCACGAAATCAAAAACGAAACGCGTTCTGTGCATCCAACCATTGACTACCAGGTAGGCTCTTTGCGCGACGATTTCAACTTCGGGCCGGTACAACTTATCCGCACCACTGACCTGAAAGAGTGGGCTGCATGGGAAACAACCGGTTACGATGCCGCCGGCTTCTATTCACTGCGTCTGTTTGTTTCCCGGAAGGGAGAATTTATCCGCGTACCGGAACCGCTTTTCACCATGGTGGAATCGGATACCCGCAAATCAGGAGAGAAGCAGTTCGACTATGTGAGCGGCGCTGCCCGTGCAACCCAGATTGAGATGGAAAAAGCCTGCACCGTTCACCTGAAAGAGATAGGTGCTTTCCTGAAACCCGAATTCAAAGCAGTTGATTTTGAAGAAGGATTCCCGGTAGAAGCATCGGTTATTATTCCGGTATTTAACCGGGCAAAAACCATTCGCGATGCTGTTGAATCGGTGCTGAAACAGAAAACGAATTTCCCGTTCAACCTGATCGTAGTGGACAACTACTCTACCGATGGTACAACCGAAATACTGAACGATTTCGCGGGAAGCGATAAACTCATCCACGTGATTCCGGATAAAAAAGGATTAGGAATCGGCGGTTGCTGGAATGTAGGGATTTTCCACGAGCAGTGTGGCCGTTTCGCCATACAGCTCGACAGCGACGACATGTACAGCGACGAAAATACGCTGCAAACCATCGTCGATAAATTCCATGCCGACAAGTGTGCCATGGTGATTGGCTCTTACCAGATGACCAACTTCCAACTGGAAGAAATTCCCCCGGGCATCATCGATCACAAGGAATGGACCGACGACAACGGCCCGAACAACGCGTTACGCATCAACGGGCTGGGTGCACCGCGCGCCTTCTACACACCGGTACTGCGCGACCTGCGGGTTCCGAACTCCAGTTATGGCGAAGACTACGCATTGGGAATTGCCATTTCGCGTGAATACAAAATCGGCCGAATCTTTACGCCGGTTTACCTGTGCCGCCGTTGGGACGACAACTCCGATGCCTCACTTGATGTGAACAAAATGAATATACACAACAGTTATAAGGACCGTTTGAGGACATTGGAACTGAAAGCACGAATTCTGAAAAACCAAAACGAACAATGAGCAATTCCGTCAATCTGGATGACATAACGATTTCGAAGCGTGCGCTCAACCTGTCGGAAGACAGTTCACTGGATCAAATGGCCGACGCCCTGCAAAAGCAACAGCAGGGCGTTTGGCCGCTTTACGCCGACAATGCCAAAGGGCTGGAGCAAGTGCAGGTGAAGACTTTTCACTACGCCCAATGCGACGTAAAGGTGCAGTTTAATCCGGCACGTATCAAATCATCAGCAGCCAAAGTCGACAGCAAAAGCATCAGCGAGCGCAAGTGTTTTCTCTGCACCGATGCGTTGCCGCCACAGCAGAAAGGAATCCCGTTCAACGACGAATACCTGATTCTGGTTAATCCATATCCCATTTTTCCGCGTCACCTCACGATTCCCAGGTTGGAACATGTCCCGCAGCTCATCGAGCCCTACTTCCGGGATATGCTGGAGCTGAGCCGCGCGCTCGAAACTTACACGGTATTTTACAACGGACCGAAATGTGGTGCATCGGCTCCCGACCACATGCACTTTCAGGCGGGTAACAAGGGATTTCTTCCGGTGGAAACCGAATACGACAAACTAAAAGTCACCACCGACCGGAAACTATTCAGCAATGATCATCTCGAAATCTTCGCGGTAAGCGATTACCTGCGGAAATTCATCGCCATCGAATCGGGCGATATTACGTTGCTGCATACTGCATTTGGATGGCTTCACGAACTGCTCGAACAGCGCCACCAAGAACCGGAGCCCATGCTCAATATCCTTTCGGGATACGAGAACGGAACGTGGCGCGTGCTGGTCTTTCCGCGTGACAAGCACCGCCCGGACCAGTATTTTGCCGAAGGAGATGAAAATATCCTGCTAAGTCCGGCTTCCGTTGATTTCGGGGGCGTTTGTATCACGCCGCAAGAGAAGGATTTTAAAAAGATTAAAGCGGCTGATCTAGCCGATATCTTTGCCCAGGTTTCGGTGAACGATAGCTACTTCGACGAGCTCTGCACTGCTTACGCGAAACGCATGGCAGAGTGAAGAAACAAGAATGGGAGAAGATGAGAGGGGGAGAAGTGGAGAAAATGTGATAGGGAGCCGGTTGAGATAATCCGGCATCAGTTGGAACTACTCGACGGGGTGTTCGAACATCACGATGATCAGTTGGAAGAACTTCGGCGGGAGTTGGAAACAGTTCTACTGGCGTTGGAACTACTTCCAGGGCAGTTGGAAGAACTCCGCAAGTGATTGGAACATGATATCCATTGGTTGGAACAACTCGCCGGAGTGTTGGAACTACTTCCGCAATAGCGGGAAGAACAACCGGGTTAACGGAAACTACTCCGGGCACAGCGGGATGAACTTGCCGGGTGACGGAAAGTCAGTCGCGACTGCCGGAATTTCAGTCTGTTGTAAAGGAATGAACATAGTATACAGCGGAAACATATTCGTCGGCAACGGAAACATGATCGCTTAGAGCAGAAACTACTTCCGAGTCAGCGGGAAGATGATCGTATGCGGAGGAAACAACTTCAGCAGGAGCGGAATGGTCACGGCGAGGGTCGGAATGCACATGACCAGTAATGGAGAAATGATTAATAATTGATTGAACATATAACAGCATAAACCAGGCATCATGAAATACAACAACGGCAACGAGCCCGATATCCACGTGGGTATCATGGCAGAAAAGACCATCGAACTCGAACTCGAAGGAGTTTACCAATGCAGAAACAAAGAAGTCACCGGCAACGGCTCGGCTTTCTTTTCCGGTAACGAAATCCATGTGAAATTCGACTCAGGGATCTCCTTCGAAGGCGAAAAGCTGATATTCCAACCGACCGACCGGGAGGCTTGCAGTTTACTGCTCCGTGATGTCACCATCGGCATCAACTTCCACTGGGAGCGCAAGGAAGACCAGAAATTCCGGGGAGGTCTGGAGCTCATCCGCGAAGACGAAAACATCCGGGCCATCAACCTGGTGCCGGTAGAGCAATACCTGGTGAGTGTCATCTCTTCGGAAATGAGCGCCAACAGCAGCATGGAACTGTTGAAAGCCCATGCCGTGATTTCGCGTAGCTGGCTGTTGGCACAGGTCGATAAGCATGAATCGCTGGAAAACGAAGAAGAAAAATATGTGACGACCGTGCAAACCGACGACGAACTGGTTAAATGGTACGACCGCGAAGATCACACCGACTTCGATGTGTGTGCAGACGATCACTGTCAGCGTTACCAGGGAATCACCCGGGTGGTATCGGAAAACGCTGCCACTGCCATTCGCGAGACCTTTGGCGAGGCGCTTACCTCCAATGAACGCATTGCCGACGCGCGTTTCTCGAAGTCGTGCGGAGGTATTTCCGAATCGTTCGAGAATTGCTGGGAACCAGTGCATCACCCGTACCTGGTGAAAATTATCGACAACCCGGAAGCGCCCGAAGGTTTTAATCTTGACCTGACGGCAGAAGAAAATGCCGACCGCTGGATTCGTTCCAATCCGCCGGCCTTTTGCAACACAACCGATGCTAAAGTTCTGAGCCAGGTTCTGAACAATTACGATCAGGAAACCACTGATTTCTATCGCTGGAAAGTAGCATACAGCCAGGAAGAAATCAGTGCGCTCATCAAAAAACGGACCGGCATAGATTTCGGAAATATCAAGGCATTAGTGCCGGTAGAACGGGGTGATTCAGCCCGTCTCATCAAGCTACGCATTGAGGGAACGAAGAAAACACTGACCATTGGTAAGGAGCTGGAAATCCGGAAAGCGCTGTCTACTTCGCACCTATACAGCTCGGCATTTGTGGTCGATACCGAAGGAGAAGAGAACGGCCTTCCGGCGAAATTCATCCTGACCGGAGCCGGCTGGGGGCACGGCGTTGGTCTTTGCCAAATTGGTGCGGCCGTTATGGGAGAAAAGGGTTACTCTTACCAGGAAATCCTGGCGCACTATTTCAAAGACGCTTTGCTCGAAAAAGTCTATTCGTAAACCAAACCATACCAAACCATGAACCGATATCTGTTCATTCTGAGTTTCCTGTTGCAGGCTTTTGCCGGAACAACACAGGCGCGCGGAGTTATCCGCGTCAATCAACTGGGCTACCTGCCCGATGACATAAAGGTGGCTGTTTTCCTTTCACCGGAAGGAGATTTGCCCCACGAATTCGAGTTGGTTAATTCCCTTACCGGAAAGACAGTCTACATGGGACAACCGGAATTGGCAGATGGCAAACCCTGGGGAATGCCCAGTGCTGCCCGGCTCAACTTCAGCAGTTATACCAGGCCCGGAGGCTATTTCCTTCGCATTGGAAAACTGGAATCACCGCAATTCAGTATTTCAGAACATGTGTACGACGGCACCGCCGACTACATCCTGAAATACATGCGGCAGCAGCGGTGCGGCTTCAATCCGTTCCTCGATGATTCGTGTCACACGCACGACGGCATCATTGTCGATCATCCTACCCGTTCGGGCGAGTTCATCAACGTCACCGGCGGCTGGCACGATGCCACCGATTACCTGCAGTATGTCACCACTTCGGCAAATGCCGTAGCCCAAATGCTGTTTGCCTACCGGGAAAACCCCGAAGCGTACGGCGACCATTACAAGGCCAATGGTTTGCCTGGTTCAAATGGCGTTCCCGACATCCTGGACGAAGCCCGCTGGGGCATCGACTGGTTGCTGAAAATGAATCCGTCGGACAGCGTGATGTTCAACCAGATTGCCGACGACCGCGATCACATCGGTTTTCGTCTTCCTAATAAAGACACCGCCAACTACGGTCTTGGGAAATGCCGCCCGGTGTATTTCGTTACCGGAAAACCGCAGGGATTGGGCGAGTTCAAGAACCGAACGACCGGAGTGGCTTCAACAGCCGGGAAGTTTGCATCAGCTTTTGCACTTGCCGCCGACATTTACAAAAAGTCCGATCCCGCTTTCGCGGACACGCTGATTCGAAAAGCCAAAGCCGCCTTTCAATTCGGAGTATCGGAGCCCGGCGCTTGCCAAACGGCTTGTTATGTTTCACCCTATTTCTACGAAGAAGACAATTACGTCGACGACCTGGAATTGGCCGCTGCGGCCCTCAACGAAGCAACCGGAAAGAAAAAATATTTGCAGGATGCCGCTTACTGGGGAAAACTGGAACCGGTGACTCCGTGGATGGAACTGAACCGCGCCCGGCATTACCAGTTCTACCCGTTCATGAACTTGGGGCATGTGTACCTTGCCGCTCATGGCGATTCCGCGCAAGCGAAAGCCTTTGCTGCCGACCTGAAGCAAGGTTTGGCCGACATTTACGCCCGGGCAAAAAAAGACCCTTTCCTCATGGGTATACCGTTTATCTGGTGCTCGAACAATCTGGTCACGGCAGCGGCCACACAAGCCCGGTTGTACCGCCAAATCACCGGCGACCAAACCTACCGGGAAATGGAAGCAGCCTTGCGCGACTGGCTTTTTGGATGCAATCCGTGGGGAACATCGATGGTGGTTGGCTTGCCTGCCGGAGGCGATTATCCGGTCAACCCGCACTCATCCTATAAAGTGATTTTAGGGAAGCTGACTTATGGCGGATTGGTGGACGGCCCCGTTTACACGTCGATTTACAACAACCTGCGCGGCATCCGCCTGCTGCACGACGATGACTACGCCGCCTTCCAGAACGGACGCGCGGTGTATCACGACGACGAAGGCGACTACTCGACCAACGAACCCACAATGGACGGAACGGCCAGTCTTAGCTATCTTCTCTCTTCGCTTCAGAAAGAGGGCATGAAGAGTAAAACCTACGAAAATGTCAAGAAGACTCAGGGCGGCATTGTCCGGATGGATTCACTGAAATCGACAGTTTATCTCGTTTTTTCAGCACACGATACCAACGATGGCGGAAAAACCATCGAGAAAATATTACGCCGGAACCATGTAAAAGCTTCGTTCTTTTTCACCGGCGACTTTTACCGGAATCCGGAAAACCGGAAACTGATTGAGCGCCTCCGCGAAGATGGCCAGTATCTCGGTCCCCACTCCGACAAACATCTGCTGTATGCCGACTGGACCAAACGCGATTCGTTGCTGGTGACCCGCGATGAGTTTACAGAAGATTTACGCAACAACATCAAAGCGATGGAAGCCGCCGGCATTCCTGCCAAAGAAGTAACCACGTTCATGCCGCCTTACGAGTGGTACAACCGGGCCATCGCCGACTGGAGCCGCGATTTGGGACTAACGCTCGTCGATTTCACTCCGGGCATTCGCACCAACGCCGATTACACCACGCCCGACATGAAAAATTACCGCAGTTCGGACCAGTTGTACAACGATTTAGTGAAGTTCGACCAAAGCAATCCGGGAGGACTGAATGGCTGCATAATCCTCATTCATCTCGGAACATCGCCGGACAGGAAGGACAAGTTTTATGAACAGCTCGGCAAAGTCATCCATTTTCTGAAGGAAAACAATTATCAACCCAATAGATTCTAACGCATGCGACAAAACGCAACACCAACCAAAAGAAATCCGTGGGCGTGGATTCCCACACTTTATTTCGCAGAAGGGCTTCCCTACGTTATCGTAATGACGGTTTCGGTCATCATGTACAAACGACTGGGAATTTCCAATACCGACATCGCTTTGTACACCAGCTGGCTCTATTTGCCGTGGGTTATCAAGCCGTTGTGGAGCCCCGTGGTCGACGTGTTGCGCACCAAGCGCTGGTGGATTGTTATCATGCAGTTGTTGGTCGGTGCGGGTCTTGCCGGAGTGGCATTGACGATTCCCATGCCCAACTTTTTCCGTTACTCGCTGGCATTTTTATGGCTCGTGGCGTTCAGTTCGGCCACGCATGACATTGCCGCCGACGGCTTTTACATGATGGGCCTCAACCAGTACGAGCAAACCTATTTCGTCGGCATTCGCAATACCTTCTATCGTTTTGCCATGCTCACCGGACAGGGATTGCTGGTCATCCTGGCCGGTTACCTCGAAACAGCCACCGGTCTTCCGGAAACGGATATCGCCTTTCATTCCGTACCCGGAAAAGAGACAACGATACAATTCCAACCCAGTAATATCAGTTTTCCGGAAACGAAAAGCAGTGATTACGTTTTAGTTCCTTCTAAAAAAGACATTCAAATCGGCACTGTTCCGGTTTCCCGGGAAAAAGCCGACAGCATCTTCACGGCAGTGAAAGAATGGAACATCAGTCATGGATTCTATTCTGAAGAAACTTCGCTCAAAGGAACCCCCGATGGTTCAAACGGCACAACATCCGGGTTTGCTCTGGTTGCTTACAAACTGAGCCAGCCACCGAAAGACGGCAAGGAAGTGGTGTTGAATTTCGGCATGAACTCAGGCAACAAAAGCTTTCACCTGAAGGAAGGAACCCGTTTTGTTTTCACCGACAAGAACTGGAACGAACCGGCGTTTGCCATCGTGCAGGTTGACCCGAAACTGACGAAGAAAGCGGAAGCGACCTTCTCGGGACGAGCCGGTAATATCCCGCTGGCCTGGAGCCTGACCTTTATGGTGCTGGGCGGGTTGTTTATCCTATTCTTCCTGTGGCACCGGTTCATTCTTCCCCGTCCGGCCGAAGATACCGACAAGCACGAAAAAACTTCATTGTCCCGCGTAATGAGTGAAGTACTGGAAACATTTGCCTCTTTCTTCCGCAAGAAAAACATTTGGGCCGGACTTGCCTTTTTGCTGCTCTTCCGGTTAGGAGAATCGCAGTTGGTTAAACTCGCCTCACCATTCATGCTCGACGGGCGCGCCGAAGGAGGTTTGGCGTTAACCACCGGGGACATCGGTTTGATTTACGGAACCATTGGGATGATTGCCCTGACCGTCGGCGGAATTTTAGGAGGTTTTGTAGCCGCCAAATGGGGCCTGAAGAAAACCATCTGGTGGATGGCCGTAGCGATGAACCTCCCAAACCTGGTTTATGTGTACCTCGCCTATGTGCAACCCGATACAATGCTGCCCATTGTAACTTCGGTCGGCATCGAGCAATTCGGCTACGGTTTTGGATTTACCGCCTACATGTTGTACATGATCTACATTTCGGACGGCGAACACAAAACGGCTCACTACGCATTGTGTACCGGCTTCATGGCCCTGGGCATGATGCTTCCGGGCATGGTCAGCGGTTGGATTCAGGAAACCGTCGGGTATCAGCATTTCTTCGTTTGGGTCATGCTATGTACCATTCCGGGATTCATTCTCATATCATTGCTGAAAATCGACCCGAAATTCGGAACCAAAGCAAAAGCATAAAAAACACTTCCCCGCTTTCCGGCGGGGATTTTTTTGTCCTAACTTTATTTCTCAAACGGGAAATAATGAAAACAACAACTCCGGCAACACTGGAAGAATGGAGGCAATGGCTAAAGGAAAACCATGCGAAAGAGACCGAAGTATGGCTGGTTTACCACAAAAAACATACAGGCCAGTCCTCTGTTGCATACGAAGACTCTGTTCAGGAAGCCCTTTGCTGGGGCTGGATTGACAGTCTGATTAAGCGATTGGATGAAGACCGGTATGCCCGGAAATTCACACCCCGAAAACCGGACAGCCAATGGTCGGCGTCCAATATCAAGCGGATTCAGTTACTCAAAACCACAAAAAGGCTACAACCGGCCGGTTTGGATCTTATTCCTGAAAAAGTGATGAAAGGTGAAATACCAGAACAAGAATCCAAAACGGAAATGTGCCTGGAATTCCGGGAAGCGCTATCGCAAAGTCCCAAAGCCCGCGAGCATTTTGAGAACCTGACTGAAAAGCAGAAAGACCTTTTTGTCCGTTGGATTGCTTCGGGCAAACAAAGCGCAACAAGGCAGAAACGATCAACAGAAGCCATCAATTTATTAACAAAAGGTAAAAAGCTGGGAATGAAATGAATCTTCTATGATGCAATTTTCGTAAATTGTGTAGAACAAATAAAAATAACCCCGATGCGCCTCTTTCTCTACATAGCCGGATATTTTCTGCTGGTGCTCGCTTTGATTGCCGCACTTTTATTTTTATCTGTTTGCCTCGAAAGAATACACCTCAGTAAAGCCATGATTGCCACTCTCCTCTTTGTAGCTCTCTTTTTCTCCGATCATGGACGTTATTTGATCCATCGTGAGCATCGTTCCCGCGAATAAATTCACTCCCTGATCTTTGTTCATCCCACCCACTTTCGATATTTCTGTTTCCTGAACAATAACACACTCAGACATTTCGGACACCATTATCCCTTTTTGTTACATTTTTTAATTTCCTGATTAAACCAATTCCTCTTTTTACCATCCAAAGAACCGTGAAACAAAACGACAGGAAATTCTCACTATGAAAAAGATATTACTCATTAGCTTAGTCATTACAGGACTCACATTTCAGTTATATGCCCAACCGGCTCCTGCCCCCGGTGCTGCAGGGAATTCGCCTGCAACATTTCCGGGAGTCGTAAAGGGAAAAATCGTGGAAGCCGGCACCAAAACCCCTATGGAATATGCCAATGTGGCTATATATTCACAACAGGATTCCTCGATTGTTGGAGGAATTATGACACAAGCCGATGGGTCGTTCCAGATAAAAAACGTTCCCCCGGGGAACTACTATCTTCAGGCCAACTTCATAGGTTATGAAAAACATACCCTTCCGGGAATTAGTATCAATCGTTCCGGTTCAGTCGCCGATATTGGTACACTGGAACTGAAACCGGCTTCAAAAGAGTTGAAAGGTGTGGACGTTGTGGCCGATAAAGCCCGCGTGGAATTTAAACTCGACCGGCGCGTGGTGAACGTTAGTCAGGAAATCAGTGCTGCCGGAGGTTCGGCTGTCGATGCGCTGGCCAATACCCCATCGGTGGATGTTGACATCGAAGGGAACGTATCGGTTCGCGGCAGTTCCGATTTCACCGTACTCATCGATGGTAAGCCCAGTGTGCTGGATGGTAGCGATGCATTGAAGCAGATTCCGGCCAGCGATATCGAAAGGATAGAAGTTATCACCAATCCTTCGGCCAAATATGACCCCGAAGGCGTTGCCGGTATCATCAACGTGGTGATGAAAAAACACATCAAAGGGTCGTTCAGCGGCGTTGCCAACCTCAGCGCGAGTAACACGAATAAAACCCGTGGAGATTTGACCCTGAACTACCGAAATGACAAGTGGACATTTATGCTGGGAGGGGATTTCCAAAACATGGTTTTTAGTGGCGAAAGAAATGTACATCAGGAATTGTATAACGCCGACACAACGACGGTTATCAACTCGGTTGGTAACATGGACCGAACCTGGAAAGGAAAAGGAGTGCGCGGCGGTATCGATTATCACATTTCTGATAAAACGACACTTAGTATGAGCGGACGCGTTGGCGACTATACTTTCCAGCGGAACAGTCTGTCTACGCAGCACACCTACGACAATTTTGGCACCGACAATTACATTTTCGAGGATAATACTTCTGCCCGAAAGGGGAACTACTGGAATTCCGATTTCACTTACAGCCATAATTTTAACAAAGACGGACATAAGTTAATCGCTACTTTCTATGCCAGTGGTCGTCAAGGTCCGGATAATGAGTACCAAATTCGGTATCCCAGCGACGCCAATGGTAATCCCATTGACCAGAATCCTGATAAAATCCGGACCGTCGAAGCATCTAATGACAATGAATACCGGCTTAAAGCCGATTATACCCTTCCGGTAAACGACGAAAATAAATTCGAAGCCGGATACCAGGGACGTGTCAACCGGGAATCAGAAGATTACCTTTTCGAAAATTTTGACTACACTAGTGATAGCTGGGTCAATAATCCGAATTTCAGTAGTGCTTTCGATTTTAGCCGCGATATCCATGCGCTTTATGCAATCTGGTCACACTCGACCAAATCGTTCTCCTGGCAAACCGGATTAAGAGCGGAATATACCAAGCGCGAAATGGATCACACGGCCTCGTCAGATCCGTATATCATCGACCGGGTTGATTGGTTTCCGTCTGTCCATCTGTCTCAAAAATTCGGAAGGGATATCGAATTGCAATCCAGTTACAGCCGACGCATCAGTCGCCCAAGAGGCTGGGATTTGGAACCATTCCCATCGTACATGGACCCATACAACATCCGGGTAGGAAATCCGGCACTGGAGCCTGAATACACCGATTCATATGAATTATCGATATTAAAGCGCATCAAAAAATCATTCATCTCGCTGGAAGGCTATTATCGCCGTACCAATAACCTGATTACCCGTATTCAGGAGCTACACAGCGATGGAATCATTTACCACACACGGGCGAATATGAACAGTGACCAATCGTTGGGAAGTGAATTGATGGCGAACCTCGATCTCTATCCCTGGCTACGGATTATCGCCAGCGGAACCGTTTTCTATTACCGCCTGGAAGGAAGCGTAAACGGAGAGAGTGTCGACCGGAACAGCACCAACTTTAACTCCCGCTTAACAGCTGATGTCAAATTCACTCCAACTACCCGCTTTCAGTTGATGTCTATCTATCGCGGTCCTTCCGTTTCGGCGCAGGGAGAGTACAACGGAATGGCATTCGCCAATGCATCATTGAAGCAGGAACTGTTCAACAAGAAACTATCTGCAACCTTGCAGGTTCGTGACATTTTCGGCACGATGAAACGAAGCGGGACATCGTATGGCGATGGTTTCAAAACCGATTTTGAATTCAAGAGAGAACCAAGGGTATTTCAGTTAACTCTAAGCTACATTATCAATAATTACCGGTCGAAGTCGAGAAACGGCGGTGGACAGGAAGGCGGCGGCGACGACATGGGCTCAGAATACTAATTGTAAATCAAACTAACTAATAGGGGCATCCGTCATGGATGCCTTTTTCTTTTCCGGCAACCAGATAAAATTTAGAAACTGTCTAAACAACAATAAGCCAATCTGCGAAGCCTTTCAAAAATCAGCCTGGCATACCGACAACACCAGTGAATTGTTGCCGAGTCAACTGACCTTGTGAGCTAAAGAATACTTCAATTTTGAAAATCCATGAATTAAAAATTATATTTAGAGACCAATATCCGACTTCATACTAAAACTAATTAAAATGACAAAAGCTAAAAAGAACCAAAGCAACGTTTCCCGACGTGCTTTCCTCGGCACGTCCGCAGCAGCCGCTGCAGGATTTACGATTCTTCCCAGTAACACCATAGCCGGTTTGGGGCACAAAGCGCCCAGCGATAAGCTGAATATTGCCGGAATTGGTGTGGGCGGAATGGGCCGTACCAACCTGAAAAACATGAATACAGAGAATATCGTTGCATTGGCCGATGTTGACTGGAAATACGCCGGTAAAACATTCAACGATTATCCGAACGCGGTACGTTATAAAGATTTCCGCGAATTGCTCGACAAGCAGAAGGATATTGACGCCGTGATGGTCGCTACTCCTGACCACGTGCATGCCCTGGCAGCATACGAAGCCATGAAACTGGGCAAACACGTGTACGTTCAGAAGCCGTTAACCCACTCGGTTTACGAATCGCGCCTGCTGACCAATACGGCTAACGAAATGGGCGTAGCCACCCAAATGGGAAACCAGGGTAACTCAGGCGAAGGAATCCGTGAAATTTGTGAATGGATTTGGGCCGGAACTATCGGCGACATCAAGGAAGTACATGCCTGGACCAACCGTCCAATCTGGCCTCAAGGTCTCGAGCGTCCTACTGAAAAAGTTCGCGTACCCAGAACCCTCGATTGGGATCTTTTCCTCGGCCCAGCAGCTTACCGTCCGTACAACCCCATCTACACACCGTGGAACTGGCGTGGCTGGTGGGACTTTGGAACCGGAGCGTTAGGCGACATGGCCTGCCACATTCTCGACCCGGTTTTCAAAGCATTGAAACTAAAATATCCAACTGCTGTTGAAGGTAGCTCAACCCAAATCAATACCGAATCGGCACCTGAAGCACAAAAGGTAACTTACTGGTTCCCTGAAAGGGATAACTTACCCAAAGTAGCCATGCCGGCTGTGAAAGTTACCTGGTACGACGGCGGTCTGTTACCCGAACGTCCTGAAGAGCTGGAAGACGGAGAAATGATGGGCGACTGGGGTGGCGGTGTCATCTTCGTTGGTTCGAAAGGAAAAATTATGTGCGGTACGTATGCACGTAATCCGCAATTGCTTCCTACCAAGAAGATGGAAACCTTCAAACAACCTGAAAAAACATTGCGTCGTATCCCGAAAGCAATGGAAGGTGGCCACGAGCAAGATTGGATTCGCGCTTGTAAGGAAGACAAGAGCAATCGTATGGAAGCTTCGTCCAACTTCAATTATTCCGGTCCATTGAACGAAATGGTGGTCATGGGAGTTCTGGCCGTTCGTTTGCAGGATCTGAAACGTCGTTTGTTATGGGATGGTGAAAACATGAAGTTTACCAACATTGCCGACAATGATGAGATTCGTGTGGTTACCTCCGACAAATTCGAGGTGGTTGACGGCGACCCGAAATTTGATACAAAATACGATACCATGAATGCCAAGAAAGCAGCGGAAGAGTGGATTCGTCACCACTACCGTGAAGGCTGGCACCAGATTTGATTTATATAAATTTATTTTGAGGATGAGGTTGTTTCTGCAAAGAGGCAACCTCTTTTTTTGTATGAAATACAATTTAAAATTTTTGTAGAAACCGGTAAATAAAAATAAATTTAGAAATCCTAGTTATAACCAATTAATTAACCAGATTTATGGATCGAAAGAATAATGTCTCCCGTCGGAGATTTCTGGGAACATCCGCTGCCGCTGCTGCAGGGATTACCATCCTTCCCTCGAACACCATCGCTGGACTTGGTCACAAAGCACCAAGCGATAAACTGAACATTGCTGCTGTAGGAATCGGCGGAATGGGTTTTGCCAACCTGAAGAACATGGAAACCGAGAATATCGTAGCTCTTTGTGATGTCGACTGGGGCTACAGTAAACGTGTTTTCGAGCACTATCCCAACGCCAAGAAGTACAAGGACTGGCGCAAGATGTACGACGAAATGAGCGACCAGTTCGATGCTGTTCTGGTGGCTACCGCCGACCATTCACATGCCGCTGCAGCCGCTCACGCCATCACGTTGGGCAAACATGTTTACGTGCAAAAACCGCTGACTCACTCGGTTTACGAGTCTCGTCTGTTAACCAAACTGGCCGATAAATACAAAGTTGCGACCCAGATGGGTAACCAGGGTTCGTCAGGCGAAGGCGTCCGTCAGGCTTGCGAATGGATGTGGAACGGAGAAATTGGTGATATCACGAAAGTGGAAGCTTTCACCGACCGGCCTATTTGGCCGCAAGGGCTGAACCGTCCGAAAGAAGTAATGCCCGTTCCGGATACACTGGATTGGGATCTCTTCATCGGCCCGGCTGCTTTCCGCGAATACAATTCCATTTACACACCATGGAACTGGCGCGGATGGTGGGATTTCGGAACCGGCGCGCTGGGAGACATGGCTTGCCACGTTTTGCACCCGGTATTTATGGGACTGAAACTCGGATATCCGACCAAAGCACAGGGAAGTTCTACACTCTTGCTGACGGATTGTGCGCCTAATGCGCAAATGGTCAACCTGACCTTCCCCGAAAGGGAAAAACCCAAAAATGTAAAAATGAATCTTCCGGAAGTGGAAGTTACCTGGTACGATGGCGGTCTTCAACCGAAGAAGCCGGAAGGCTGGCCAGCTGGTAAAAACATGAATGATGCCGGCGGTGGTGTGATCTTCCACGGAACCAAAGATAAACTGATTTGTGGTTGTTACGGAAAAGACCCGTGGCTGCTTTCGGGAAGAACACCCAACGTTCCTAAAACGCTTCGTCGCGTAGAGAACGCTATGCAAGGCGGTCACGAACAGGATTGGATTCGCGCCTGCAAAGAAAGTCCGGAAAACCGGGTTCAACCTTCCTCACCGTTCAGCGAAGCCGGACCATTCAACGAAATGGTTGTGATGGGTGTACTCGCCGTTCGTTTGCAGGGCCTGAATAAAGAACTGGATTGGGATGGCGCCAATATGCAATTCACGAACATAAGTGATACCGACTCATTACGCATCTGCGTTGAAGATAATTTCACCATTAAAGATGGCGACCCGACCTTCAACAGGGTATGGACGGATCCAATGAACGCAAAAGCTTTTGCCAATGAATTGATTAAGCATACTTATCGTGAAGGTTTTACTTTACCTGACATGCCTGCTTAATCTGCATTGATTGATTTATAGGTTATGAAAAGAGAGGGGCAACCGATTGGTTACCCCTTTTTTCATTTTAGGCAATTTAGCTATTACTGTTACTTCGTTTCTTTCGATTGAAATTCAAACTCCTGCACCTTCTCATCCTTTGGAACTTTGCGGATAATAGTAATCTTCTCCCGTCCGTTACTCAGCTTCTTCCGCTGGTAAGAAATAACATTCTTATCGCCTGAATCGAAAGAATACCGGTCAAAGTGAATTCCGTGCATCATCACTTTCGGTGGCATAGGCGGAAGTTTGGGCATCGGTGGAACCGGTGGAATGTTAATTTCCCCATTCCAAACGATGACATCGCTGTCATTTTTTCCTTTATGCACAAACACCTTCATCGAATCTCCTTCAACAACTTCGACCCGGTATTGAAGCAAGGAATCTCTCAATGCCTTGTCATGGAATACCCGAATGTGAGACTTCGGCATACTTTTCTGCATGATGATTATTTCCTTTCTCAGCGAATCGATTCGGGGTTTCATCATCGATTTCATCGAATCTGCAAAAAATTTCATCTGCACCTTAAATTCCTTTTGCGCCACATCATGCTCCTGCATGAATTTGTCGATCTCCTGTTGGATTTCTTCATCCGTCATTCCGGTGAAAACCGTATCCAGCTTGGCTGCTTTTCCGTTTTCGTCCACCTTGATTGTTACATGACGGGTAACTTCTTTCTTCTGCGGTTGAAACGCCTCCTCCGGCATTGGGGCAGACGCACTAAAAGTAAAAGCAGAAAGAATCAAAATCACGGCTGCTCCGGTTGGCAAAAACATCAATTTCCTTTTCATATCTATGGTTATTAGTGAATGGCACTTGTTGATACATCTTTCACAATCAAAATTACGAACAGACTGACGAATAGCCGGTTAATGCCTTGTGAAAAACAGTTAAGGAAAAGTTAAAGCCAAATTTCGGCTGCAGATATTGACTATCTTTACGTTATGAACAAGAAGCGATTTATCGGTTTGGTTGTATTAATGGGAATCTCCCTGCTGGGAATTGTTGCCGTACAGTATTATTGGTTTCACAGTGCGGCGAAGGTTCGGAATGAGCTTTTCGACCGTTCGGTGAATGAAGCGTTAACCAGTGCCTCGAAGCGGTTGCAAACCATGCAGGATTATCCAATAGTCAACCAATACTTTTTCAACGATTCGCTGCAATGGACTCCCGATCCGCCACCACCTCCTCCGCCGCCGGCTAAATTTCATGTTCAGGGAACAACCAGTTACCGGATAAAGGTTAATCCGAAGATGAACAAAATTGAGAATGAAATTCAGGTGTTTACGTCGAAACGGGATTCGATAATAACCTTGCACAAAACGCATATAAACGACAGCCTGATCCAATTTTTCACGCAAAAAAAAATAGAGAAAAGCATACGGGACAGCAACCTGGCCAGAATTATTGTAAAGGACTCAATGATACTTCGTCCTGAGTTTGAAAAACGAATTGAAGACAAGGCTAAGCAACTTAAAGATCTGGCTAAACAAATGGTTGTTGAAATCAAGGATTGGCATGCAGGCCGCGATCTGGACATGAAACAAATTCATCATGTGCTGAAAGAAGAATTTGAACGAAAGGATATTCCCATCGATTTCCATTTCGCAGTCTTGGCTAATGACAGCGTGATTGGCGGCGATTTGCCTGAAAATGTCATCCCGGAAAATGCGCAAACCTATCAGACGGGATTATTCCCCTACGATGTATTCAGGCAAAACCTGAAACTAAATGTTTTCTTTCCCGATAAGGATTCCTTTGTGGGCCGCAACATGTTTTGGTTACTGGGACTTTCGCTTCTTTTCACAATCATCATCTTGCTGACTTTTACCCTGAGCATCCTGTTCATTCTGCGGCAAAAGAAAGTTTCAGAGATGAAATCGGATTTCATCAACAACATGACGCACGAGTTTAAAACACCCATTGCTACCATTGGGGTTGCAGCCGATTCTATCATGAACGAGAAAGTGATTTCTGACGAAGAGAAGCTACGTTATTTCGCCGGAATGATTAAGAAAGAAAACCGCCGGATGAACTCGCAAGTCGAGAAAATCCTCCAGATTGCCCGGATGGACCGCAATAACGGTAATTATCACTTCGAAGCAGTCAATGCACACGAGCTGATTGAGAAAGCCATCCAGAGTATTTCCCTGCAAATTGAAAAACGCAAAGGGCAGATTGACACCTACCTGGAAGCTTCCAATCCGGTGGTAATGACAGACGCAACGCATTTCACCAATGTGATATACAACCTGCTGGATAACGCGGTTAAGTACTCATCGGAAAAACCGGAGATCATTTTACGAACCTCTTCGGTCAGCAAAGGGATTTCCATTACGGTCGAAGATCACGGCATTGGAATGAACCGCGCTGTTCAGGCAAAAATCTTCGAACGCTTTTACCGGCAACCTACCGGGAATATTCACAATACCAAAGGCTTCGGGCTGGGACTTAGCTACGTAAAAGCCGTTGTCGATGCCAACAAGGGAAACATCACAGTTCACAGTGAAGCCGGCAAAGGCAGCCGCTTCGTCATTTTCATTCCTTATACGCTGGAAAATGGATGAGAAGAAACACATATTTTTCGTTGAAGACGATCTGAGTTTCGGAGCCGTTCTGAAATCCTACCTGGAAATCAACAACTACGATGTGACCTGGGTGGATGATGGCAAGTACGCCGTCGCAAAATTTCACAGCGGCGATTATCAATTGTGCATCCTCGATGTAATGCTACCCAACGTGGATGGTTTTTCCATTGGCCGGGAAATTCGCACCCTTGCTCCGACAGTGCCGATGATTTATCTAACCGCCAAGGCACTCAAAGAGGACATCCTCAACGGATACAAAATCGGGGCCGACGATTACATCACCAAACCATTCGATACGGAAGTGCTGCTCTGTAAAATAGAAGCCATCCTGAAAAGGGGAAATGAACGAACCACCGACCCCGATCAGGCACTATCGATTGGCCAGTACGTTTTCGATCCACATCTGCGAACCATCGACCTCAACGGAGATATTCGCCAGTTATCGCCCAAAGAATCGGCGCTGCTCCATCTACTTTGCGAACATAAAAACCAACTTCTTCCAAGAGAAGTGGCATTGAAAAGGATTTGGGGAGAAGATGGTTACTTTACCACCCGCAGCATGGATGTATTTGTCACGAAATTAAGGAAATACCTGAAAGACGATCCGTCCATCGAAATCAAAAATATTCACGGAAGTGGGTTCATTATTACGGACGAATAGGTATTTCTTTTACTGAAAATACATTAACTTTATCACAGCGTTTTATGCTATTCTATCATTATTAATCATTCGTCAAGTCACGTGTAATTAGTCGGATTTAATATCATAAAACATGGAAAACGTTGAAAATGAAAAAGCTTTAACGGAAGCCATAACTGCCTGCACCAACGAAGATGGTTGGGCAAACTTGGCAGAAATCGGAGGCGTACTGAGAGAGAATGGAGTTAAATACGGCAAATTATCCAAATTCATCTCCCGGTTCCCCGAATTAGTTGAGACCCGTATTGATGAAAGCCGGCAACCTCCTGTGGTTTACGCCCGGCTGATAAATCAGACTTAAAAGAACAAACCCGGCTGTTGTCAGCCGGGTTTGTTCTTTTAAGCCAACAGCCTTTTAGTTAGACTGCGCCCCCTCTGTTTCGCCGTATTCCGAAATAATTCCACCGGTAATTCTCATCAGTGAAACATCCGACTCAATCAGATTGTAAACGGCCTGTAACTGACTCAGTGCTGCATTGGCATATATAAGCTGCACATCACGATAGTTAAATGAATTGATAGCACCATTCCGAAACTTTTCGCCGGCAATCTGCATATTCAGTTGTGCGGCATCAAGCGCTTCATTGGCCACAGTCATCAGCTCGTTGCGAACATTGTAATATTCGTACAAATTGAGCAGCTGATTAACCAAACTATGCTTCAGCGATTCGACATCAATTTGGCCCAAATCCTGGTTGATTTTGGCAATCTGCAATGCCCGGTGACGCACTCCGCCATTGTACAGGTTATAGCTTAGGGTCAAGTTTCCATAGTAACTCCACGAGTTAGACGTGCTTTCTCCCTGCGCATCGTAATTCCTCCGGTTGTGATTACCATCGATTCCGCTGCTAAGCGACAATCTCGGAAAATACCCGGCTTTGGAAAGAGCCACTTCGCGTTCCAGCAATGACTGGTTCAGGAATTGGTTTTTCAGGGTATTGTTATCGCTCAACATCTTTTCTTCCAGATCGCCCAGTTGATAAGCTTTCGTTTCCGGTTCGAACTTGTCCGTCAGGTTCCAGGTTTTCTGCGCTTCCACTCCCATCAGGTAATTCAAATCGCGCAAAGCACTGCGATAGGCCACCTCCTGGCTCATGTAATTGGCTTTGTCGACCAGGTAAGCGTTTTGCGCCTGCAACACGTCGAAGGTCACCGAACTGCCGATTTCCTGTTTTGTTTTCTCGTAATTATACCGGTCTTCCGAAAGCTTCATAACGCTTTTCAGTACATCCAACTGTTTCCGGGCCAACAGTACTCTGTAGTAACCCAAAATAATCGACTGAATGGTCCCTTCAACCACCACTGCGGTATTCCCGGCTGACAGTTGTTCCAAATCACCCAACCGGGCTTTCGAAATATTAACCGTAAATCCGTTAAACAAGACCCAATTGAGCGCAACGCCGCCACTAAGCGTATTCTGCGTATAATCGTCCTGCTCATTATTATTCCGCTGATTGAGGGAATTGGCGCTGAAGCTAATCGTTGGATAGCGTCCCGCAGTTCCCCAGCGATTACGCAACGCGGCAATTTGCTGGTCACCTTTAATCAGGCGGATATCGTAGTTCTTTTCCAGGGCAATCTGAATGGCACCGGTCAGACTCAAAGAATCTTGTGCCTGTGCCGGTAATATCTGCGAAAACAAAAGCAGGAAAAGTAAACCAACTGTGTATTTATGTATGTTCATTTTCATGATGAAACGTCAAACTAATTAATGATTACTCCAATTCGAGGTCACCGACCACTTTATTCACATCCGGTTCTTCATCTTCTCCGTCAATACGTCTCTGACTGTGAACAACGGCAATTTCCACTTCTTCGCGCTCTGGTTTCACTCCATTCCACAAATGATATCGTGCTACGCGCAGGTCATTCAGGATAAGAATCAAAGCCGGGAAGAAAATCAGAATAAAGAATGTTCCGATAGCTACACCATACGCCAGCGAGATCGCCATGGGAATCAGGAACTGTGCCTGGAAGCTCTTTTCCAAAATCAACGGATACAGTCCTACGGTAGTCGTAATGGTCGTCAGCAAAATTGGGCGTAACCTCGATTTACCGGCCTCAATGATGGCTTCCTTCACGGGAAGTTTTTGCAACAACAAATCGTTATACCGAGACAGGAAGACGACCGCATCATTGATGATTACCCCCGACAGGGCCACCATTCCCCACATCGATAACATGGATACCGGTTTGCCGACGATTCCGTGTCCCCAAACTGCACCGAGCAGCGACATCGGGATCATCGCTAATACCAGAAGTGGCTGTTCGAAAGACTTGAAGTGAATCATCAGAATCATGACAATGATGAAAAAAGCGATTCCGTAGTAAAGGAAGATAACCTGCATGGCTTCGCGCCCTTCTCGTTGCTGTCCTTGCGCCACCATTCTAACACCCGGGAATTTCGCTTTCAATTCCGGCAAAATCTCGTTCTCCACCTGATTGAGGATGTCTGTTACCGATGCGTTCCGGTCTACGACATCTGCTTCCACGCGAATTTCGCGCATGCCATTATACCGCTTGATGGCAACCGGTCCACGCTCCATTTTATAAGTTGCCAGCTCATTCAACGGATATTCGCCCTGTGGCGTCATGATCTTCATGTTCTCCAACTGACCAATTTTCTCGCGGTCTTTCCTGGGGAAACGCACCCAAATGCGCAATTCGTCGCGACCTTCCTGCAGGCGCTGTGCCTGACCGCCGTAAAATCCCTGCCGAACCTGGTTGGCGATGGTCATTTCGTTGAGTCCTAACAAATAGGCTTTTGGTTTCAACTTTAACCGAATCTCCTGCTTACCCATAGCATTGTTATCGACAATATCCTTAAGCTGCGGCATATCGCCCAACTTTTCGAACATGAAATCGCGGGCCTGTTCCAATTCGTCAATATTCCTTCCCAATAAGGATAATGAAACCGGTTTCCCGAACATTACCCTTCCTGCGACCGTCATTTTCTCCGCCTCCGGAACTTGTCCTATTTTTTCCCGGACACGGTTGATAATTTCGTATGAACTGATTCCGGTACCCTCCAGGTTTCTTGGGAATACCGATACCTGTCCGGCGTGAGCCCCACTTTCCAGTCCATCGAAGGCCGAGCCAAGATTGACGAAGGTATGATCGATGAAAGTGTGAGCCGTATCAATTTTATTTCCGGTGAGTTTGCTCCACAAGGTCGGTTTGACATCATCAAAAGCGTGGGGATACTCTTTCAGCATGTCATCGTTGACTTCCCAGACGGCTTTCTCAAATTTCTTCAGATAAGCCATCGTCTGTTTTTCACCTGAACCCGGTGTAAACGCTATGTTTATCTCGAAACTATCGAACTCCATTGCCGGGAATATAGTGGTCCGGATTTTTCCTGAGCCCAATAATCCGATGGTAATCAGGAACAGCGCAACAGGCACTCCTAACATCAGGTACCGATAATGCAGAATCCATTTCAGAGCTCGTTGATAAACCCGATCACGAAGCCAGCGAATGGCATTCTCCAGGTACTTTTTCAATCCCCGACTCTCGTTGGTTATCGCTCGCGGATTAAGGACCCTTGGATTGGAAAGGTGCGCAGGAAGTACGAAAAAAGCTTCCAAAAGAGAGAATAAAAGACTCAGAATAACAACGATAGCCATTTCGCGCATTCGCTCCATCTGGTTTCTCAGGAAGAGAAGCGGCATAAAGGCAACGATGGTTGTTGTCACCGATGTAACAACAGCCGGCATTACCTCCATTGTACCGTCGACCGCTGATCGCATGGGAGACTTCCCCCGCTCGAAGTGCTGATAGATATTTTCCCCAATCACAATTCCATCATCCACCAAAATACCAATCACCAGGATCATCCCGAAAAGGGAAATCATGTTCATGGTGACGCCAATCTGGTTGGCTACGATAAACATGGCCAGGAACGATGAAGGAATTCCCCAGGCAACCCAAAGTGACAAGCGGAAGTTAAGGAAAAGGGCCAGTGAGATAATGACCATGATCAATCCAGTCATTCCGTTGTAAAGCAACAGGTCCAGACGGCTTCTCAACAAATCGAGGAACGAAAACTCCACCGACATTTCCACCCCGTTGTTCCGGGCATTGAAACTTTTTGCGTAGTCCTCGCAATACTGGGTAATCTCTTCCAGGTCTTCCGAGTTCAGCTTACTGACCCGAAGTGAAACAACCGGCTTTCCTTTTTTCAGAGACTTCTGCGGAACATCGGCAAACTGTTTTTTCACTGTTGCCACATCGCGGATGCGGATGTAACCTCCATCCGGCGTTCCCCGCAAAATGATGTTTCCAATTTTATCGGGATCGGCACTTCGCGACCGCAACCGGATCAAAATATCTTCATCTTCTGACCGAATTTGTCCTCCTGATATATCCCGGTTGTTCGCCGAAATCGCCTGCATAATCTGGTCGAAAGTGATACCGTAGCGAACCAGGTTATCCTCGTCAACCTCTACCGAAATTTCAGGAGATGGATACCCCGACAGGGACACCTGACTGATAATTCCGGAATTCAGAAAATCTTCCTCGACCCTTTGTCCGTATTCTTTCAGGGTCATCAAATCGACATCTCCTGAAAGGGACATAAAAAGGGCCATACTGGTCGTCCGTTGTTTATACACAATCGGACGTTCGGCCGCCGTTGGAAAAGATGAGATACCATCGACGGCGTTTTTCACTTCCATCAATGTTTCATCGATATCGTATTCGCCTGTCGTTTCAATACGTACACTGGTCATGTTCTCCGACGAGGTGGAAGTGGTTTCTTTAATACCAACAATTCCACGAATAGCTTCCTCAATCCGGGTAGTCACCCCCTCTTCCATCTCCAGCGGTGACGCTCCGGGATAAAACACCGTGACATAGATGTAACGGGACTTTACTTCGGGAAAGAAAGACTTCTTCATGGTCATGATGCTGATACCACCGGCCAGAAGAAGTGATGCTATGATTAGGTTGGCATAAAACGGAAACTTGACAAATTGTGATACAAGTTTTTTCATGTGCTTACAAATTAATTAGGCTCACATGAAACGCGCCGTCGCAAGCGGTTAGCTCTATTGAAATAATTGCTTTGGCTCGTTTCAATGAATAACAGGTTCAGCTTTGGTGTTTACCTGATAATCTCTACCTCGGTTTTTTCCTTCGCATTAATTAATGGTTCCACCACGAGTTCAGTTCCCGGTTCCAAACCGTTGAACACAATTGTCTCCTCGTTGTACTTAATCAGGTTGATAGGTTCCTTTTTTAACCGCCCGTCCACTACCGTGAAAACGATATTGGAATTGAAAACGGCACTTCGCTGAATCTCCATGGCATCGGGAATTTCCTGTCCTTTGAATTCCACATCCAGGTATTCGCCCGAAAGAACGTCGCGTGCATTATCCGGATCGACCTTCACGAAGATGCTCCTCGACTGTGTGCTCGAGGCTACAAAATCCGCTTTGCGAACCACGTGTCCCTGCCAGTTTTTGTTGCGGCTTGCTGAGTGAATAATGGCCGGAGAGCCTACCTTAATCCACTCGCTCTGTCGGTTTTCCACCGGCACTTCAACCTCCAGATTGTTGGTACTAATCATTTTTGCCAGTTGCGTACCCATATTCACAAAGGCGCCCACTTCAAAATTCACTTGGGTAAATGTTCCGTCAAACGGAGCATACAGCGTGTAACGCTTCAGCGCCATCTCATCTTTTTTAATGGAATAGTAGTCACTCAGAATATTACGGCTGGCCAGGAAAACTTTTAACTGCTCATTATTCCCAATAGCCACGGTAGGCAGATCGGGCAAGTCGCGGTCCAGGCGAACGGATGAGAAAAACTGCTGGAATTGATCATAAAAATCAGGATAGTCAATTTTAATATCCGGAAGCATATTGGCCAGGCTGTTCAGGAATTGAGATTTTCTCGAACGCAGTGCCATCTCGGCCTCATCTTTATAGATATTCAATAATTTCTGCCCTTTGCTAAAACGGGCTCCTTTCTTCAAGGCTACTTCGCCCGGTTCAATCCGTCCCGAAGCTTCGGCAACCAGCATCACTTCCTTCGTTGCCAGTACACGTCCCGGTGCTTTCACTGAAGCAGCAACCGTATGGTAGGCAACCGGTTTGGCCTTCACAAATCTTTTCACAACTTCTTCGGCTTTTCTCGGGGGTTCAGGTTTCATTCCCACCAGAACCTGCATCATCACAAACGAAAATCCCAGAAGTACAATCAGGCCAACGCTGACAATTATTATTCTTCTCTTCGACATGGTTAATTTGATTATGAGGAATTTAAATCAGTTATAATCGTTAGTTTCTATTCTTACAGAAAAACAAGCAATCCTTCCGGAGGCTACGTATCAGTATAACCTGAGCTGTTTCAGTTACAGGCTATAACAAAAAAATACACCGAACTCCGGACCGGTATTCGGATTCACAGAAAAACAACTAGTCAGAGAAGGAGCTTTTAGCGACTGGTATAAAACGGAAAAGCAAGCCGACGACTCCAACTTCTTCATCAACAACCGCAACCGAATAACACTCCCTACCAGGGAGTCTGCAGGATGCGAAAGTAAAAGGGAGACAAATTACTACAATTTAGTCTGGTTATTTCAATTGCAAATGTAGTGTTTTATACCCCTAATAACTGTTGTTCATTGCCAAAAAAACAAACACCCTACCCACTTCATGTGTTGATAGAGAGAGGAGGCTTGCTTTTTTATTCCCTGCTTGGACACAAAAAAGACGCATTGGTTTAAAACTGTTGCAGAAATGTTATTTTTGTCGGGCATTGATTTGGATGACCTTAAAGCAATTGCATGAAGACCCTTGAATTTGATTTTGTTATTATTGGCAGCGGACTGGCCGGATTAATTTCCGCTTATCATGCTGCTAACCATGGAACTGTTGCTTTAATTTCCAAATCAGAGCTGGATGTGAGCAATTCATATCACGCTCAGGGAGGAATTGCTGTAGCCATTGACGAAGACGACCGCCCCGAGAACCATTTTCAGGATACGCTGACTGCCGGCAGAGGCCTTTGCGATCACGACGCTGTGGACATATTGGTGAGAGAAGGCCAGCAGTGCATTCAAGAGATCATTTCCTGTGGAATGGAGTTCGACCACGATAACAGCGGCGAATTATTTTTGGGTCTGGAAGGAGGTCACACGCACCGGAGGATTTTGCACGCCGGTGGCGATGCTACCGGAAAAATGATGACCAGCTTCATGCTGAAAAAAGTCCTCGAGAAGAAAAACATTTCCACTTTCGAATATACGGCAGCTGTTCGCATTTTGGTCGACGAAAATCGTTGCCACGGAGTACAGACACTACAGTTTATCAGTGGCGAGAATATTCTCTTTAAAGGGAAAGCTACAGTATTGGCTACAGGCGGATTGTCCCGCCTCTACACCCGCTCAACCAACCCACATACAGCCACCGGAGACGGAATCGCTTTGGCATGGCGTGCCGGAGTAAAAGTGGCCGATATGGAATTCATCCAGTTTCATCCGTCTGCACTTTCCCTTCCGGGAGAAGACGCCTTCCTGGTAAGTGAAGCGGTTCGTGGCGAAGGTGCCCGATTACTCGATGTGACTGGTGAACGGTTTATGGAAGGAATTCATCCGTTGGCAGAGCTGGCACCGCGCGATGTCGTGGCAGCGGCCATCTTCCGGCAGATGAAAAAAACAGGTTCCTCCTATGTTTATTTGAGCCTCAAACACCTCAATGCTGAATACATCCGCAACCGGTTCCACTCCATCGATGCCCATCTCACCAAATTGGGAATCGATATGACCCGGGATTTAATTCCGGTAGCACCGGCTGCTCATTATATGGTTGGCGGCATTCGCACCGATTTATGGGGACAAACCAGTCTGCCTGGGTTATATGCATGTGGCGAGGTTGCTTCAACGGGTGTGATGGGGGCAAATCGGTTGGCAAGCAACTCTCTTCTCGAATGTCTCGTCTATGGAAAGAGAGCCATCGAAAAAGCACGAAGAAATTTGCAGGAAATCAAAACAACAGAAGAGTCGGCCCCCATTTTACTGAACAAGGATACAGACCAGGAATTCCTTTCGGTAAAAAATGAGCTGGCTGATTTAATGAATTCGCACGTAGGCATTTTGCGTAGCTACGAAGGCCTGAAGTCAGCTCTTGAAGAGGTCAACAAATTATCATCGAGGTACGATAGACCGTCGAATGACTACAATCACCATAAGATTAAGAATCTGACAGACATCTGCCGGTTAATCATTCAATCGGCAATCCTGAGAAAAGAGAGCAGAGGTGGTCACATCCGTGAAGATCATCCGGAAGAAGTAGCAGAGCAGGCAAAACACATCATTCAGCAATTAGGAAAAGATATTCAATACGAACCTGTAAGAATAAAAAAGTGAAATGAGTATACTGAATTTTGACGTCATCGATCCCATCATCGACTATGCGCTGAAAGAGGATATCGGTAACGGCGATATTACCACAAACGCAGTGATTCCGGGAGAAATGCAGACGACCGCTACCATGACTGCCAAAGCTAGTGGTGTGGTTGCCGGGCTTCCTGTCGCTGAAAGAGTATTCCGTAAACTGAATCCGGATATTGAATGGACTACTTATATTGAGGATGGCAGTTTTGTGAAGAAAGGCGATGTACTCGTTCAGATTAAAGGTTCTTTTCGTGCCCTGTTGACCGGAGAAAGGCTGGCTCTTAACTTCCTGCAACGGATGAGCGGAATTGCTACCGAAACATCCAGGTATGTGAAAGCCGTGAAAGGATACAAGACCGAAATTCTCGATACCCGAAAAACAGTTCCCGGACTCAGGTTACTGGACAAGTACGCTGTAAAAATGGGTGGCGGAACCAATCACCGAATCGGCTTATACGACATGGTGATGATTAAAGACAATCATATCAAGGTAGCCGGAGGTATTACCGAAGCAGTTGAAGCCATCAGGCCAACCATTTCAAACCATATTAAAATAGAGGTCGAAACCACCAATCTCGAAGAAGTGGAAGAAGCCATTGCCGCCGGTGCCGATATCATCATGCTGGACAACATGGACAATGAAACCATGAAGCGCGCCGTTGAACGGATTGATGGCCGGGGCAAAGTGGAAGCTTCTGGTAACATGACACTGGAACGGCTGAAAGGAGTTGCCGCTACCGGAGTCGATTTTATTTCCATCGGAGCCCTGACCCACAGTGTAACCGCACTGGATATTAGTATGAATATCGATGTAAATCAAAAATAAAGCTCCTGTTGAATCTGGTAATCGACATAGGAAATAGTCTCACCAAACTGGCCGTGTTTGATCAGGACAGGTTGGTTGAAACTGTTCAACTGGAAGAGTTCGACCGGGAAGTGATTTCTCAACTGAAGACCAGGTACTCACAGTTGGACAAAGCTATCCTTTCGTCGGTAACCCAATATGATTCAGCGCTACTTCAACTCCTGCAAACGGAGTTCTCTTATTTTTTGGAACTTTCAGCGGCAACGCCTGTCCCTATCAAGAACAATTACCGGTCAAAAGCAACACTCGGTCTCGACCGTTTGGCTGCAGCCGTTGGTGCGGCCGGCCTTTTCCCCGGCAAGAACCTGCTCATCATCGACGCGGGAACGGCCATTACCTACGATGTAGTCGACAAGGAAAAAGGCTTCCTGGGCGGAAATATCTCACCGGGCCTGCGAACCCGGTTCCGTTCGTTACACCATTTCACCGGGCGCCTTCCGTTACTCTCGCCGACAGACCAATGGCCCGATATCGGCACAACAACCGAAGAAGCCATTCACAGTGGGGTTCAAACCGGCATTATTTCGGAAGTGGAAAGCGTGATTAACAAGGTGAAATCCAGCTGGCCGGATTTAAGAATAATTATGACCGGGGGCGATGCTGAATTCTTTGATAAAAAGTTAAAAAGTTCCATCTTTGTAAAATTTGAAATTACCCTGCTGGGGTTGAACCGAATCCTCGAATATAATGTCAAAAACGATTAGAATAGTAGCTACGGTTGTTGTTGTATTTGTAACCTCTGTTGCCGCAATGGCACAACAAAATAATGACACCAGCTCTCCGTATTCAAGGTACGGATTGGGAAAACTGCGTGATTACGGGCAGGGACGCTCCTCTGCCATGGGCGGGATTGGAATTGGAACACGTTTTTCCGATCAGATTAATACGGCCAACCCGGCTTCGTACACCGCCATTGATAGTATGACCTTCCTAATGGACTTTGGACTTAGTTCGCGCCATACTGAATTCAAATCGGCAACCAGTAAAAACGGTGATAACAATACCAACTTAAGCAACATTGCCATCTCATTTCCGATTACGCACTGGTGGGCGACCGTATTGGGCATTATGCCATTTTCCGACAAAGGTTACCAGGTAAATCTCACTTCCGAGGTTGAAGGCAATCAGATTGCGACGGATTTCAACGGCAAAGGAACCCTTACTAAAGTATTCTGGGGAAATGGTTTTAATCTCGCTCCAAATTTTTCGTTAGGCTTTAACGCATGGTACCTGTTTGGAACCTTAAGCGACAATATTTACCGAAATTACCTTACGGACCCGAATATGTACGATTACTCTGAAGTTAAAAGCCTGATGATTCACGACTATGGTTTCAATCTCGGAGTACAATATCATTTCAAAACCAAGAGCAATAACCAATGGGTAGTGGGAGGTACTTTTGAGCCTTCTCAGAAATACCAGTCAAAATATACGCTTCACCAGGAAAAAGCCCTTTTCCGCGGAACATCCAATCAAATCACCGATACACTTACCCATATCGAGGATCGTTCACAACTTACGAAATTACCCGTAACATATGGAGCCGGAGTTTCTTATGTTATCAAGAATAAAATCACGCTGGGTGCCGATTATTATCACCAGTCGTGGTCACAAGCCACTGTATTCGGGCAAACACCTGCCTACTTAACCGACAGGAATCGATATTCAGCCGGTGTTGAATGGAACCCGAACCAGTATTCTATCAGAAGTTACTGGAATCGAGCCTACTATCGCATGGGAATGTTTTACGAGAATTCCTATCTTTACCTCAACGGGACACAGATTAACAGTTATGGCATGACCTTTGGTGTAGGTTTACCACTGAGCCGTTCCCGGTCTACCCTGAACCTTTCAGCTGAATTCGGAAGATTAGGAACGACGAGCAATAACTTGTTGAAAGAAGACTATGCGAAACTGACTTTGCATTTCTTGCTTAACGAACGGTGGTTTATTAAACGTAAATTCGATTAACAATTACACACATATTGGTATGGATATGAAGACGATTATCAGAACAGCTTTAGTACTCATCCTGACCTACACGTTGGGAATCGCTGGCGCAATGGCACAGCGAACGGTTACTGGTACGGTATATATTGATGGTAAACCCGCTGCAGGTGTTACTGTTACTGCCAACCGTACAAACGATTCATTTTTTACAAGTTTTGACGGCAAATACAAACTGCAGATAAGTGACAAGACCAAATATCTGAAATTCAGTTATCCTGCCGGCGAAGAAAAACTGGACATCGAAGGAAACAATAAAGATGTCATCAACATGTACATCGGTAAGAAGCCGGACAAAACAGAAGAAAATGAAGCCGGAGTTGACCTTCGTACCCAGTCACAGCTGATTAAAGCCAAGGACAAAGATTACATGAGTAGCTACTCATTGTATGACCAGTTCTATCAGATGAAAGACTATAAATCGGCTCTGAAGCCATGGGAACATATTTACAAGAAGTATCCGAAATCATCTGTCAATGTCTACATTGTAGGTATTAAGATGTACGAGGATATGCTTTCCAAGGCCTCCGATTCAGAAAAACCGGCTTTGCTTGACAAGTTGCTGTCTATCTACGACAAGCGAATGAAATACTTCGATGACAAAGGATTCCTGTTGGGACGTAAAGCCACTACATACCTGAAATACAAACTCGAGCACGCAGATCAACTAACAGACGATCAATTGAATGAAATCTACAAAACAGGTTACGATTGGTTGCAACAGTCATTGGAGCTGCAGGGTAATAAAACAGAAGCAGCGGTGCTGGTTCAGTTGATGCAAGGTACTTCCGTTCTTTTCAAAACCGGTGAATTCCAATCGGATAAAGTGATGGAGGTATATGATAAAACGTTGGCTGTAGCCAATGCAAATCTCGCTAAAGACCCCAACGACAAGGCATACCAGATAGCTGCGGATAATATTAATACCATCTTCGAAAACTCAGGTGCTGCCGATTGCGAAACCCTGATCAAGCTGTATACGCCGAAATTCGAGAAAAATCCGAATGATGTTGACATGCTGCGCAAGATGCTGTATTTGTTGAACAGTGAAAACTGTACCGACAGCAAGCTTTACGAAAATGCAGCCGATAAGCTTTACCAACTGGAGCCGTCTGCACAGTCTGCATTCTCAATGGCACGTTTGTACATCAAAACAGAGGACTTTGCCAAAGCCATAAAGTATTACAAAGAGGCTATCTCGCTGGAAAAAGATGCGAAACAAAAAGCACTTGACCTGTACGAACTGGGTACTGTTGAGCTGAGCCAGAAACAATACCAGGCTGCACGGAATGATGCTCGCGAAGCAATCAAACTGGAGCCGAACAATGGTAAACCTTACCTGTTGATGGGAAGCATTTATGCAGCTTCAGCAAAAACTTTCAGCGATAAGGATTTCGAAAAAGCAATGGTATTTGTATTGGCTGTTGATTACTTCGAAAAAGCAAAAGCGGTAGACCCGTCAGTTGCAGTTGAAGCCAATAAGAATATCAACATTTACAAACAATATTTCCCAAATAAGGAGAATGCTTTCTTCCAGGGATACAATGCCGGAGATACTTACAAAGTAGGAGGCTGGATTAATGAAACAACAAAAGTACGACTCCGTTAATACTACGGCATATAAATTTAAAATACTGATTAAGTCAAGCATTGCTGCCCTTTCATTAGGAGCAGCAATGCTTCTTTTGTCTTGTCAGTCTAAGGTTGAAGCTGACCTCCCGTCAAAACTGATCGAGCAGGAGGAATTACCGACAGTTGATGCCAACAATTTCGAGATGACTTACACTGACTCGGGCGTGGTGCGTTACCGACTGACAACCCCGCGTTTGCTTCAGTACGACAATAAAAAAGAACCTTACACCGAATTTCCTGACGGCTTTCATATTGTTGAGTTCGATAAGAACGAGAAGATTACTTCCGGCATTTCCGCCAACTACGGCAAACACTTCGAGAAAGAGCAAAAATGGGTGGCTATTGGTAATGTGGTGGCAGTGAATGCTGATGGGGATACGTTGAAGACCGAAAAACTGACTTGGTTGCAAAAGGAAAAACGTATCTTCTCGGATAAATATGTGCGCATCATCCGGAGCGATCAGGTAATTACCGGCATCGGTCTCGAGTCGGATGAAAATTTAAAAAACTGGAAAATTCTTCAACCGAAAGGAACCCTTTACGTAAACGAAGATCAATAATTGCTGAACCTGCCAAACATGAACGTTTTTCTAATCATATTTGGAACACTTGCCGCTTCCGCCTTTTTTTCCGGGATGGAAATGGCATTTGTATCTTCCGATAAACTACGCCTTGAGTTAGAAAAAAACAGGAACTTTTTAAACAGCAGGTTACTCACTCTGTACACCCGGAAACCAGGGCATTACATCGCAACAATGCTTCTTGGCAACAACGTGGCGCTGGTTGTTTATGGTATCGCATTTGCCAAAATGCTGGACCCCATCGTCACTCCCATTGTTACCAACGACACGCTTTCGCTAATCACTCAGACACTCCTCTCGACCCTCGTTATTCTCTTTGTGGCGGAATTTCTGCCTAAAACGCTTTTTCGTTTAAAACCGAACCTTGCCCTGAATATTTTCGCCATCCCGGTAGGTATTTTTTACCTCCTCTTCTATCCGATCACCTGGTTCACCATGGAAATATCCAGGTTGCTGCTCAGGAAAGTATTCAAAACAGAAATTGTACAAGAGCAGGAGCAATTGGTATTTGGCCGGGTCGATCTGAATAAATTCATCGGCGAAAGCGAAGCTTCGGCAGGGGAAGTTTCCGAAACGGTTGAAAATGAAATCAAGCTATTCAAAAATGCACTCGATTTTTCGAAAGTAAAATTAAGAGAATGCCTTGTGCCACGACCTGAAATTGAAGCAGTAGAAGTTGATACCCCCATGGATGATCTGCGCCAGCGTTTCATCGAAACAGGTTTTTCCAAAATCATTGTTTTCAACGAAAGCATCGATAACATCATCGGCTACTTCCATTCATCGGACCTCTTTCATAATCAGGAAAACATTAAAACTTCTCTCCGAAAGGTCATTTTTGTACCCGAAACCATGGAAGCCAGCAAGCTGTTAACAAAATTTCTGCATGAGCACAAAAGTCTGGCCGTCGTGGTTGACGAGTTTGGAGGAACCGCCGGCATCGTCACCACCGAAGATATTTTGGAAGAAATTTTTGGAGAAATTGAAGATGAGCACGATACGGTAGAGTTGGTCGAGCGCAAGATTGACGACAAGCATTATATTTTTTCGGGACGAATGAAAATCGATCAGATCAACGAAAAATATTTCCTGGGTCTACCGGTTGACGACAACTACGAAACCATTGCCGGATACATTCTTCATCAGTACGGAAGTATTCCCACTATGAATACCATTATAGACATCGACAAATTTCAGTTTAAAGTATTAAGAGGATCCAAGACGAGAATTGAACTCATTGAACTGAAAATATTGGATAACACGTAATTTTGATTCCATCAAAAGCGATGGGTACTCTAAAATTATTATCTTCGTAGCCCAAAGAATTAAACAAAAGATTTAAATAAATAACCTGAACATTAATGGCAACATTACAGAAAATTAGGAACCAGGCTGGTGTTCTGGTTGCAGTAATTATTGGTTTGGCTCTGTTGGCGTTCATTCTGGGCGATATGCTTCGTTCCGGACGTTCGCTTTTGCGGGGAAAACAGATGGAAATTGCTGAGATTGCCGGAAAAAGTATCGACTACAAAGAGTTCCAGCAGAAACTTGACGAACTGACCGAGATTTACAAGATGAATTCGGGAACGAATTCTGTTGATCAAAAAACGTTGGAGCAGCTTCGTGAGCAAACCTGGCAAAACATGGTCCGTCATTACGTGATGACCGGTATTTATAAAGACCTGGGAATTGGTGTAAGTTCTGATGAACTTTTCGATATGGTTCAGGGAAACAACATTAGTCCCATTGTTCAACAGCTTTTCCGCGATCCGCAGACCGGTCAGGTAAACCGTTCGGCTGTCCTTCAATTCCTGAAACATCTGGAAACGAATGGAACGGCACAACAGAAAGCGTATTGGCTGTTTATGGAAAAACAAATTGTTTCGCAACGCGAATTCACCAAGTACAACGATTTGGTATCGAAGGGACTTTATGTTACCACCGGAGAAGCGAAGCAAGATGTAGCCAACAAAAATCATCAGGTTGACATCAATTTTATTGCAAAAACATACGCATCCGTACCCGATAGTGCTATCACTGTATCCGATGCTGCAATGCAGACCTACTACAACAATCATCAGGAACTGTACAAGCAGGATGCTGCGCGCCGGATCGAATATGTAGTTTTCCCGGTAGAACCTTCGGAAGCTGATAAGACAAGTACTCACCAGTGGATTGAGAAAATCAAAAGTGAGTTTGCCAGTGCCAACGATGATGTGGCATTTGTCAATGTCAATTCCGATGTTCCGTTCGATGATTCCTTTTACAAGAAAGATGAATTGTCGCCTGAACTGGGTGATTTCGCTTTCAGCGGAAAAGTAGGTGATATCTACGGTCCGTATAAAGAGGGCGAAACCTGGAAACTGACCAAAATCGAGAAATTTGAAAATCTTCCCGATTCAGTCAGAGCACGTCATATTCTGATTCGCGTTACCAGTCAGGCTGACGCGCCTAAAGCACAGGCTTTGGCCGACAGTTTGAAAACATTGATTCAGAAAGGTGCCAACTTCGCTACACTGGCAGAGAAATACTCACAGGACCCGGGGTCTGCTAACAATGGCGGTGACCTTGGTTGGTTCCGTCGTGGAACAATGGTGAAAGCATTTAATGATGCAGCTTTCTCAGCCAAAGTGAATGAAGTAAAAGAGGTAAAAACGCAGTATGGTATTCACCTGCTTCAGGTTACCAAACGCGGAAAAACAGCTCCAAACGTTCAGTTGGCCACCATCAGTCGTAAGATTGAGCCAAGTAGCCAGACTTACCAGAATGTTTACTCCACGGCTTCGAAATTCGCTGGAGAGAACCAAACAGAAGATGCGTTTAACAAGGCTGTTGCCAAAGAAGGACTGGATAAACGATATGCAACTATCAAAGAGGACCAGCAAAACATCAATGGCCTCAAAGATGCCCGTATCCTGATTCGCTCTGCGTTTAACAATTCGGACGTTGGTAAACTTGTTGTCAGCTACGAAGGAACACCAATCTTCGAACTGGGCGACAATTTTGTTATCGCTGTAGTTACCGGAATCCAGGAAAAAGGTATCGCTCCTTTCTCAGCTGTAAAAGACCGTGTTGAACTCGCCGTAAGGAAGCAGATGAAAGGTGACTACATCGCTAAGCAAATGGAAGGCAAATCCAACCTGGTAGCGTTAGCAGCTGCATTAAATGTGAACGAGAAACAGGCTCAGAACCTGACCTTCAATTCATATTCAGTTCCGGGTGCCGGTGTTGAACCTGCAGTCATCGGAGCAGCTACCACACTTGGTCTGCACAAAGTTTCGAATCCAATTAAAGGTAACAACGGCGTGTATATGCTGGAAGTGACCAATATTAAGCAGGGTACGGATACTGACGTTGCCGGAGACAAAGCTCAGATGATGATGACTCAGAGCTACCAGGCAAATACACAGGCTTTCGAAACACTGAAGAAAGAATCTGACATCGTTGACAAACGGTCGAAATTCTATTAATGAGATTTCTTCCGGACAACCGGAAAAAAGAGATATAAAAGAAAACCCCGCAATCACTTGCGGGGTTTTCTTTTTATCAACTCCGGGATAAAAAAGCTGCGAAACTACGATTCCCAGAGGAAAGAAAGGTATGGTTAATAAAACAGACGATGGCTGACAATCATCAGGAAAGCAGACTTTTCACTTTAGTCGCAATATCTTTTCCTTCAGCACGTCCAGCCAGCTTCGCATTCGCAGCTCCCATAACTTTTCCCATGTCTTTCATCGATTCAGCACCAAGTTCAGCGATAATTTCCTTCACAGCAGCCGTCAATTCCTCATCGCTCATCTTCGACGGAAGATAAGCTTCAAACACTTTCACCTGCTCCATTTCCTGGTCATACAGGTCTTGCCGATTCTGTCCTTTGTAGATTTCGGCAGAATCTTTTCCCTGCTTAGCCAACTTGGCAATGGCTTTCAAAGCAACATCATCCGACAGTTCTTCCTGTCCTGCTTTTGCAGTTTTGGCTTCAAGGAGTACTTTTTTTATGTTCCGCAAAGCTTCCAGCTTCGCCTTCTCGCGGGCAAGCATAGCCGCCTTGATATCGGCATTGATTTGATCGAACAAACTCATGATTATTGGGTATTAATGCGTTAATTAATCAGCTTTGTCATGTAAGAAAGAGTTGTTTCGCCGCAGCTTGGGCCCTTCATCTTTATTATCCGAAAGCGAAAACCGGGAAACCTCGGCCGCCTTTCTCTTCTTCTCATTCTCCAGGCGCATCATTCGGCGCACATAGGCAGGCTCGTTACTTATCTTGTCAATCTCATCATCAGAAAGCGTAGAAAAATCGACCTGCATTACTTGCTTACGTTGCTCCTCGACACGGCTGTTTCCGGGCTTTTTTTCCTTCTGAGAAGGTCCATATAACGGCGCGAACTCATCTTCCGGTTCACCTTCAAAAACCGGGGTGCTTGATTTCTTCAAATCCTTATCATCATCCGACAATCCTACCTGACCAGTAATATTGGTAGGTACTTTTTCCTTTTCGTCCCGCAAGGAAACTTTTTCAGCTGGTTCTTTCTTATCAGTCCTCAACTCAGGAATCGAGCTCGTTTTAAATCCGGTAGCAATCACCGTCACCGAAATAGAATCTTCCAACGATGGTTCGATAGCTACACCATAAATCAAATCAGCTGAATTCCCGGCTTTTTCCTGCACATATTCGTTGATCAGGTTCATCTCGTCCATCGTCACCTCTTGCTTGTCGCCGGAAGTAATATTCACCAGAATATTGCGTGCGCCCCTAATGTCATTATTATTCAGCAACGGCGAATTCAAAGCTCCCTGAGCCGCTCTTAAAGCTCTCTCTTCTCCGGTTGCCCGGAATGACCCCATTACGGCAACACCCGACTCTTTCATCACCGTTTTTACATCTTCGAAGTCCACATTGATAAAACCGTGATACGTGATAATTTCAGCAATTCCTTTGGCGGCAATGGCCAACACATCATCGGCTTTGGAGAAGGCTTTCGAAATAGGAAAATCACCATACATCTCACGGATTCGCTCGTTGTTAATGACCAGCAACGAATCTACATTGCCTTCCATTTCCCGAATGCCTTTTATGGCCTGCTCAATACGTCTTCTCCCCTCATTGCGGAAAGGAATCGTCACAATACCAACCGTCAGTAAATTCAGCTTCCGGGCCGCTTCGGCAATTACCGGAGCCGCACCGGTACCTGTACCTCCGCCCATTCCGGCGGTAATGAAGACCATTTTGGTACCATGGGAAAGAATCTCTTCCACCTCTTTTATATTCTCCCGGGCAGCTTCACGCCCGACATCGGGTTTATTTCCCGCACCACGTCCTTCGGTCAGCGAAGCACCCAGTTGTACCTGTGTGGGTACCGGACTGCTACCTAATGCTTGTGCATCGGTATTACAAACGGCAAAATCTACATCTTTTATCCCTTCCCGGAACATGTGGTTGACCGCATTTCCACCGCCTCCTCCAACACCTATTACCTTAATGATGCAATTCTGCTTCTCCGGCAATTCAAAATTCATCAGTTCGGCCATATCTCACTCTTTTAGTTTAATTCTACCCAATTCAAATATTATTCATCCATTTCCATATCGTTGTCACTGAAGAACGTGTTGAACTGCTTGACAAACCAATTGGTTATGGGCTCTGCTGTCACTTCTTCCTTCTCTTTTTTGCTGCGATGCTTTTTCTCCTCGCTCTTTTTCCGCTGATTCTTCTTCTGGTAAGAAGGTCTCTGCGGTTCTTCCCGAAAATCATTTTCTACCTGAAGATCATCTTCATCGAGGTAGCTCTTCTGCCGCGACGCCGGTTCATAGATTTTCTCTTCAGTCTCTATATGCTTCTCTTCGATAAGCGGAAGTTTCATCTCCTCTCTGGTGGATTCATTTTTTGCATCCTGCAACGAAACTTTTGTCGGTTCCTGTTCCGGAGCCATCCGACGATTCGGATTGGTTTGGAAACCGGTAGCAATCAGTGTCACACAAATCTTGGAACCCAGTTTTTCATCACGACCATTACCCCAGATAATATTGGCGTCATCACCAGCAGCATCCTGCAGGTAATCGATAATCTGTCCAATCTCACCCATCAGGATTTCCTCGTCCCCGGAAGTAATATTCAGTAGTATATTTTCCGTTCCGTAAATGTCATTGCTATCCAGAAGCGGAGAAATCAGTGCTTCCTTCACCGCGCGCATGGCCCGATCTTCGCCATCGGCAATCCCCGACCCCATGATGAAAACACCACTGCCGCGCATCACGGTATTCACATCGGCAAAGTCAATGTTGATATTACCGTGAAGGGTGATAATCTCAGCGCAACCTTTCACGGCTGTCGCCAGAATATTGTCCGCCTGGGCAAAAGCCTTAGATGCTGGTAGATCACCATAAATTTTATGCAGATTCTCATTGCTGATCACCAACAAGCTGTCGACAAATTTCTTCAGCTTGTTCACCCCGGCCATCGCCTGATCGAAACGCCGCTTTCCCTCTTTTTCCGATGGAAGCGTCACGACCGCAATCGTCAGAATATCCATTTCGCGGGCCAGCTGAGCTATTACCGGGGCAGCACCTGTTCCGGTTCCGCCGCCCATCCCGGCAGTAATAAACACCATCCGGGTATTGTTCGCCAGCACCTTCCGGATATCAGCCAGGTTTTCGATGGCGGCCTGCTCACCTTGTTCGGGCTTGTTACCAGCACCTCGGCCCTCGGTCAGCGAGACTCCCAGCTGAACCTTTACGGGAACAGGACTATTCTCCAGCGCCTGCGCATCGGTGTTACAAATGATGAAATCGACGCCGCTGATTCCATTCCGGTACATGTAGTTCAGCGCGTTTCCACCGCCTCCACCAACACCTATGACCTTAATAATGGAATCCTGGTTATGCTTAAAACCAAAATTGAGCAGATCTTCTTCTGATGACATACCGTATTGCTTTTGGTTGTTTTACCTCGTAGTCTAGTTCATTTCCATATCTTCATCCGAGATCAGGTTTCCGAGACCATCCCGGGCTTTTTCAAACAGATTGTTGAAGACGCCTTTAAAGCTGCCTCCATTCTGTTTGTGTTGCTGACGATGGTTAGTCGGTCTTTCCTCTTCTTCGTCTTCATGAATAACCATCGCATCGACGTTGCGCATTCCTTCACGCTTTTTCAATCCCTTCACCAACAAGCCAAGTATATTAGCCGCTTCCGGGCCATTGACCTGTTCAGCAAAAAGCAGTTCTTTCATCGGAATCACCGGACGTCCAAAACGAACATCCAGACCGGTTTTAAAGCTGATGAGCTTCTCCATATCGGCCATTCCAGCACCACCTCCGGTTATCACGATTCCTGCCCCAAGCTTATGCATCAGGCCCGTTGACTCAATCTGATAACTAATGCCTTCCAGAATCTCTTCCATCCGGGCCTGAATGATATGAGAAAGATTCTTGAAACTCACTTCTTTGGCGGGCCACCCGTCCGATTCGGGAATCTGAACCACTTTATTGTCGGGTGCCAGCTCTGCCAGTGCTCGTCCAAACTGTACCTTTAAAAGCTCAGCGTGCCGGGCAATAATGTTACATCCCTCCTTGATATCGCGGGTAACCACAGCGCCACCAAAAGGCAGTTCTGCGGCCAGTCGGAGTCTGTTCTCATAGTATACTGAAACGCCGGTCGTTCCGGCACCAAAATCGACTAAAACAACACCGGCTTCTTTCTCGTCTTCGGTGAGATAAGCCTCTCCCTGCACAAAAGGATTGACAAATACACCGGCCAGCTCGAAACCAGCTTTTTCAGCACAACGGCGAAGATTGATGCGGTAAGAATCTGGAGCCAGAATCAGGTTGAACATGGCATCAATGCGATTACCGGCCATCCCAACAGGCTGCTGAATTCCCATTTCTCCGTCAACAATGAATTCCTGGGGAACTACATGAAATATTTTCTCTCCCGGCTGAAGGGAGTAACGGCCCACTTCTTCGTACAACGATGACACCAGCTCACGGGTTACTTCACCGTCCTTATCAATCATCCGGTAGCCGCTGGCCGACCGGGTACGAATTTTCTGTCCCGACAAACCGGCATAAATGCTGCGAACTTTCAGTTTCAATCCGCGACAAGCCACATCCACCGCTTCCCGTATTGATTGTCCGGCTTCTTCAATATTCACCACAACGCCATTTCTGACACCGCGGGTATCCGTACTTCCATAGCCAACGACCTCCAGTTTCCGATCAATGGTATAGCGACCAATGATGGCAGTCGTTTTCGCAGTACCTATATCTACTGCAGCGGTCATTTCTTTCATTGAACTCATAGGAAGTTATTTTTTTGTGCACACTATCTGATTTCTGTATTTGAGGTTAATGGTTTTGTATTTCGACCATCCTCCATGTCGAAAACCTTCAGTATATAGCGCCTTCAGATTCCTGAACTTAATCCGGCAATCATCGGCTTTTCCAAATTCAATTCGTTGCTCACCAATTCGTGGGATCAGGGTTAAATCACGGTCATCATCCACATAAATCTGGTCAATCTGAGCTTTCAGAAAATCATCCGAATCGATATACGACACCAACGGAACCAAGGTCTCTTTGGCAAATTTCCGGGTAACCGAACCGCCCACCAGGATAACCCTTGCCGTATATTTTGGCGTCCAGTTCATCACGTTTCCTTCTTTGTCCATATAGTAATCCAGACCACTGGTAAACACTCTGAAAATAGGGCGACGCTGCTCGATATGAACAACCAGCGATCCGCCTTTGTCTCCTGTATTGCTCGACAATGTCGTATATACCTGGGCCTTGCCGATGGCCTGCAATTTCTCCAAACCATCTTCAATCGTTCGCGTGTTGATGGAATCGAGCCGTTTACCAAAAACCCCGTTATATTTCTTTTGAATCCACTTCTCCACATCATCGTTGTCGATGAACCGGTACTGAGCCGAATCACTCACATCGACCACCAGCCCGACACAACGCGTCTGCTTGTATTTTCGTGCGGAAAACCCCAGCGAAAACACAATGAGCACAATAGCCGCTCCCCACAGAATGATATGCAGAAACTTCTTAAACATCTTCTTTCTTCTTCAATACCTCCACAATCGGTTCTACCCACTGGTCGATATCGCCGGCGCCCAGCGTCAGCAAAACATCTGTGTCGAGCTTTTCAACTACTTCGGGTAAATCCTCTTTGTGGCAAAGCATTTTATCTTTTACGGTTACTTTTTCCAGTATTAATCCCGAATCCACGCCGGGAATCGGTTCTTCCCTTGAAGGATATATATCCAACAGAATCAATTCGTCCAGCAAACTCAAACTTGCGGCGAAGTCTTCTGCCAAATCCCGTGTCCGGGAATAGAGGTGTGGCTGAAAAATGCCCGTTACCTTCCTATCGGGAAACATATCCTGAACCGAATGAATCGTCGCCTCCAGCTCTTTCGGATGATGCGCGTAATCGTCTATGTATACCACCTTCTTTCCGCGAAAACGAATATCGAAACGACGAACAACACCCACATAGCTGGCTAACGCTTCCCGAATTTCATCACCGGTCACACCGGAAAGCAAAGCCAATCCGCAAGCGGCCACCGCGTTCTCCACATTCATCAGTCCCGGGTAAGCCAGTCGCAAATCGGCAAATTCACCGAAAGGTGTCACCAAATCAAAATGATAGGCTCCGTCTTCCACCCGGATATTCGTCCCATAAAAATCGGCTTTCCCTTTAATGGAATACGTGTAGAACTTAGCCTCCTCATTCCAGGTGGTCTCTACCGGAAGTCCCTTTTTGTACAATACCTCGCCGCCTTTGTTCACCTGCCCGACAAAACTTTTGAACGCATCGAGCAGATGCGAAAAGTCACCGTAGATATCCAGGTGATCCGGATCGATTGAGGTAATCACTGCCCTTTGCGGGAACAACCGTAAAAAGGACCGATCGAACTCATCAGCTTCAGCGACCACCACATTGGTTTCCTTTTCGGGAAGGATGAGGTTGGTATGGTAATTCCTCGAAATTCCTCCCATAAAGGATGTACAACCAACTGTTGACTGATGCAGCAAATGAGCCGTCATGGTTGTCACCGATGTTTTGCCATGTGTTCCGCTTACCGCGATACACTGACTCTCGGCGGCAATGATGCCTAACACCTGAGAACGTTTGTATATCGCCGTTCCGGTTTTTCGGAAGAACTGTAACTCGATGTTTGACTCCGGGATGGCCGGCGTATAAATCACCAGCGTATTATCCAATGCGTTAAATGGTGGTACATATTTCAAGTCGGCCTCGTAGTGAACGTAAATTCCCTCCTCTTCCAACTCGCGGGTCAGCTCCGTTTCGGTGCGGTCGTAACCTTCCACGCGCATTCCGTGAAAACGGAAATAGCGCGCCAGGGCACTCATCCCGATGCCGCCGATACCCAGCAGATAAACCCTATGTACCTTCTCCAGATTCATGACTCTCTTTTTTCGAGCAATTCAGCAATAACCTCTACAATATCGCGGGTCGCATTGGGCAAAGCCATTTTTGTACTGTTCGCTGCCAGTTTCTCCAACTGGAGCTTATCAGTGATCAACTTCAAAGCCTCAGGAACCAGCTTCTCTTTTGCTTCGCTGTCTTTGACCAATACGGCCGCTTCTTTTTCTACCAACGCCATGGCGTTTCGGGTCTGGTGATCCTCTGCCACGTTAGGCGACGGAACCAGAATGGATGGTTTGCCTACCAGACAAAGTTCAGATATCGTTCCCGCTCCGGCCCGTGAGATGACCAAATCGGCCACAGCATAAGCCAAATCCATTCGTGGAATGAATTCCATCAGGTGAATGTGGCCGGGAAGTTTTCCTTCCAGCTTTTCGCTGATGGTTTTATAATAGAATTTCCCGGTTTGCCAGATCACCTGAATACCGGAATCTTTCAATGCATCAAACTGCGCCAGCAAACTGTCGTTGATGGAACGGGCTCCCAAACTTCCACCGACAATCAACAGAACCGGTTTGTTTTCTTCCAACTGGAAAAATTTCCGCGCCTCCTCAATATTCTTCTGCCCTTCAAGCAGGTTGCTTCGTATCGGATTTCCGGTGAAAACAATCTTCCCGGCCGGGAAGAAGCGCTCCATTTTATCGTAAGCCACACAAATCTTATCGACTTTCTTCGCCAGAATTTTGTTGGTCACACCCGCAAAAGAATTCTGTTCCTGGATAACCGTTGGCAATCCTTTGTTAGTAGCAACCCTGAGCACCGGGCCGCTGGCATAACCACCTACTCCGACGACACAATCAGGGCGAAAAGAAGTAACGATTTTACGGGCTTTCATCATCGAACGAAGCAACTTGAACGGAAACGACAGGTTCCGCCAAATTTCGCCGCGGTGAAAACCTGCTACAGGCAATCCTTCAATAGCATAACCAGCCGCCGGAACTTTCTCCATCTCCATCTTATGTTCTGCGCCAACGAACAAAATCTCACAATCCGGATACTGTTGCTTCAGACCGTCGGCAATGGAAATAGCCGGAAAAATATGACCTCCGGTTCCGCCTCCACTAATGATGAATTTGTATGTTTTCATTTTCTTCTGATTCAAAAAACTTATTCCCGACAGAAAACAGTTAAATCGTTTCTTCTTTCAACTGCACATCCTCATCGGGCAAATCTTCCGTCGAGTGGAACTTGTGCTCAATCTCCTCACGACGTTCTTTGTTATTTTGGGAGCTTACGCTCAGCAATAGTCCAAAAGCAATGGCCGTAAACAGCTGTGATGTTCCTCCCCAGCTTATCCAAGGCAACGGCTGTCCGGTTACGGGCAAAATCCCCACCGACACCCCCATATTGATCATGGCCTGCATAAACAGCAGCACTGTTATTCCGGTAGCCAGAAAAGCCGGGAACGTCCGGTTACTCTTCTTCAGCAAAATTCCTCCCCTCGTCAGCAACATGATGTAAAACAACAGAATGACTCCTCCACCAAACATTCCATATTCCTCAATAATAATGGAATAAACAAAGTCGTTATAGGCCGCACTCATAAAGTTACTCACCGTGCTATTCCCGGTACCTACACCACCAAAACCACCACGATGAATGGCAATTTTTGCAAAGTCTGCCTGCGTCAATCCCTTTTCCGACCGTTTATCGCCATGTATGTACCGTTCAATACGAGCACGCACTGTTTTGATACGTCCTGACCGACCTCCATCGGGAAGGTGAGGAGCGATGAAATACAGGATGGCCACCAAAGCAACTCCGGCCATAGCAAGCAGTATCATGTACTTGAAAGGCACCCGCCCAACAAACATCATGATGACCACTGTTGTAAAAATCAAGCCGGCAGTTGAAAAGTCTGCCACGGCAATCGGGGCACAAATGGCAGCTGCCCCCAACAATGTTTTGCCAAAGGCTTTTTTCAGGCTCTCCTTGCTGGTCTGGTTGTTCGCCAGAATACGGGACACCCAGATAACCAGCGCCACTTTCGCCAACTCAGCTGGCTGGAAAGTGATAAATCCAAGTGGCAAAGTACGCCCTGTTCCACCACTGGCCCGGCCAAAAACCAATCCCATAATGATGAAAAAGAACGCTGTTAGCATACCTAAATTCGCAGTCCGATTGTAAAACTTAATGGGAATGATATTGACCATTACCAGGATAATTCCAAATCCCAGCAAGTGCATCAATGTCTGGCGAATCAGGTAGTGGGCAGTGTTTCCGCCCGCCACACGAAAAGCCAGTGCCCCCGTTGAGCTGTAGATAATCAGCATGGAAGCAATGGAGAGTGCTACCAGCACTGCCCAGATGATGTTATCGCCTTTGAAATATTTCCGGTAAACGCCAAATCCCATCTTTCAATCCGGTTAAAGGTTTCGTACGGCCTGTTTGAACATCTGGCCGCGTTCTTCATAATTCTGAAACAGGTCGAAACTGGCACAAGCCGGAGACAACAACACTGTGTCGCCTTCGCCAGCCAGGAAATATGCATTCCGAACCGCTTCTTCCATGCTATCCGTGTCGATAACGTCTTTTACCATACCGCTGAATGCATCGACAATTTTCCGGTTGTCTTTTCCGAGGCAAACAATGGCTTTTACTTTGGCCTTGACCAAATCGTAGAGCATCGAATAATCGTTGCCTTTATCAACTCCGCCAACAATCCATACGACCTGCGTATTCATGCTTTCCAGCGCATACCAGGTTGAGTTGATGTTGGTGGCCTTCGAATCGTTGATGAATTCGATACCATGTACCCTGATGAAGCGTTCGAGCCGGTGTTCCACTCCCTGAAAGTCGGTGAGACACTGGCGAATCTTCTCTTTTCGTAACCGGAAAACGACTCCCGACAAACCTGCCGCCATAGAGTTGTACATGTTGTGTTTTCCTTGTAAAGCCAAATCGAATATGGACATTGCGAATGAATTATGATTAATGCTAACTTTTAGTTCGTTGTCTTCAATCCAGGCCCCGAAGGCCAATTTATTTTGAATGGAAAATGGAATCATCTGTGCGTGAATATCCCGATCCTCAATCTCGGAAGTGATGTTCTCATCATCGGCACAATAGATGAAATAGTCCTCCGGCCGCTGGTTTTGCAAAATGCGGAACTTCGAATTCACGTAATTCTGCATGTTATAATCGTAACGGTCCAGATGATCGGGAGTGATGTTCAGCAGAATCGCCACATCGGCCCGGAATTCATACATTCCGTCGAGCTGAAAGCTGGAAAGCTCAATCACGTACAGGTCGAATTCTTCTTCAGCGACCTGCCATGCAAAGCTTTTTCCCATATTTCCGGCAACCCCAACATTCAATCCTGCCCTTTTCATCATATCGTAAATGAGCAGGGTAGTCGTTGTTTTCCCGTTGCTTCCGGTAATACAGATGGTTTTTGCCTGCGTATACCTTCCGGCGAATTCAATTTCTGAAATGACCGGAACCCCTTTTTCCATTAGCTTTTGCACTAACGGTACCTTTTCGGGAATACCCGGACTTTTCATCACCAAATCGGCCGACAGGATTTCAGTCTCAGTATGCTGCTTTTCCTCCCACCGGATTCCATTCTCGTAAAGAACGCTTTTGTATTTATTTTTTATCGTTCCGCTATCCGAAACGAACACGTCAAATCCTTTCTTCTGACCGAGAATTGCAGAACCAATCCCGCTCTCGCCTGCGCCTAATATGACCAGTTTTTTTGGGGTCATGATTAACGCATTTTCAATGTTGCCACGGTCAGTACAGCCAGTAAAATCCCGATAATCCAGAACCGCGTAACGATTTTGGCTTCAGGAATGCCTTTTTTCTGATAATGATGATGAAGCGGCGACATCAGGAACACCCTGCGCCCTTCACCGTATTTCCGTTTCGTATGCTTGAAATATGCTACCTGGATCATTACCGACAGGTTCTCGACCAAGAAAACACCGCACAACAGCGGGATCAGAATTTCCTTCCGGACGATGATGGCGAACACGGCCAGAATTCCTCCCATGGCCAGACTTCCTGTATCGCCCATGAAAACCTGCGCCGGGAAAGAGTTATACCACAAAAATCCGATAGCCGCACCGATGAAGGCTGCCATAAAAACGGTCAGCTCACCAACCTGTGGTATATACATAATATTCAAGTAATCGGCATATATCAGGTTACCACTGAGGTAGGCAAACACCCCAAGCGTTGTACCGCTTATCGCTGAAGTCCCCGTCGCGAGACCATCCAGACCATCGGTAAGATTGGCCCCGTTCGACACAGCAGTTATAATAAAAATGATGACCAGGGCATAAACGAGCCAGCCCCACTCGGAAGCTTTGTTGCCCATGAACCAAACCAGCCATTTGTAGTTGAATTCGTGATTCTTCACAAACGGTATGGTAGTTTTAGTCGATTTCACATCGCGGGTTACCTGGCTGACCTGTTGTTCACCCGTCATACTGTTCACCAGAATTTCTGTTTTTACCTTTCCATCAGGATTCATTACCCGCTCTCGGATGACCACGTCCTTGCTGAAATAGAGCGTAGCTGCTACAATTAATCCCAGTGAAACCTGTCCCAGAATCTTAAATTTGCCGGCAAGGCCTTCTTTATCTTTCAGAAAGACTTTGATATAATCATCTACAAAACCGATGAAGCCAAGCCACACGGTTGTGATAATCATCAACAGAATGTACACGTTGTCAAGCTTGGCGAACAAAAGCACCGGCACCAACAACGACGAAAGGATAATAATTCCACCCATGGTCGGTGTTCCCCGTTTTTGCAATTGTCCCTCGAGACCCAGGTCGCGAATCTCCTCGCCAATTTGCTGGCGCTGCAGAATGCGGATGATTTTCTTTCCCACGAAAGTGGAAAACAACAGGGCGGTGATGATCGCCAGGGCCGACCGGAACGAAAGATACTCGAACATCCCCGCACCCGGGAAATTCAACGATTCAAGATATTTAAACAGGTAATAGAGCATATTAAATTAGTTTTGTCCGGTTACACCGAATATTTCCCGAATAACTTCACGATCATCAAAATGGTGTTTCACTCCTTTAATTTCCTGGTACGTTTCGTGTCCTTTACCAGCCACCAGGATAATATCGCCGGGCCGCGCCATCATGGCCGCTGTGCGAATCGCCTCTTTCCGATTCGATATCGCCAACACTTTGTTTCGTTGATGTGCCTCCACACCGGTCATCATATCGGCAATAATTACCTCCGGATCTTCCGAACGCGGATTGTCGGCCGTCAGAATTACACGGTCGCTGGCAGAAGCTGCTTCCTGGGCCATCTCGGGCCGCTTCGTCTTGTCGCGATTCCCACCGGCTCCTACTACCGTGAAAAGCGTTTCATTCCGGGTACGAATTTCATTGATCGACGACAGCACATTCTTCAAGGCATCCGGCGTGTGCGCATAATCGACGATAGCGAAAACACCCAGCGGAGAACGAATAATTTCAAATCGACCATCCACTGGTTTCAGCAAACTCATTTGCTGCAATACCTCGTCTTTTCCCGCTCCCAGCGAAACAGCCGTTCCATATACAGCCAGCAAATTCATTGCATTGAAGTTGCCGATAAAATGCGACCAAACTTCCGTTCCGTCTACACTCAACAACATACCATCGAAATGACTTTCGAGTACCTTCACCCGAAAATCAGCGAGCGAACGCATGGAATAGGTTAGTTTCTGTGCATCCGTATTCTGAAGCATCACCATTCCATTCTTATCGTCAGAGTTGGTCAACGCGAATGCTTCTTTACTCAGTCCATCGAAAAACATTTTCTTAGCATTCCGGTATTCAATGAATGTTTTGTGATAGTCCAGATGATCATGCGTCAGATTTGTGAAGATGCCCCCATCGAACTGAATACCAGCAATGCGTTGCTGATGAATAGCGTGCGAACTCACCTCCATGAAGCAATAACTGCATCCGGCTTCCACCATCTCGGCCATCAGCTCGTGAATCTGAACAGGATCGGGCGTTGTATGCGTCGATGGTCGCTTTTCATCCCCCACATAATTGCAGATGGTCGAAAGCAAACCCGTTTTGTAACCGAGCATTCCGAAAAGCTGATACAACAATGTCGCGATGGTGGTTTTCCCATTTGTCCCGGTTACGCCTACCACCTTCATTTGCGCCGATGGTTCTCCATAAAAACGAGAAGCAACTTTACCCAACACCCTGGCAGAATTTTCACATTGAATCCATGCCACATCCGGATTCTGCTTCTCCGGCAAACGCTCACAAATAATAGCTACCGCTCCATCAGCGATGGCATTCTCGATAAACTGATGGCCATCCACCTGCGTTCCGGGTACGGCAACAAACAAAAATCCCGGTTCCACTTTACGTGAATCGAAAGCAACTCCGGCAACCGGAATATCCGTGAATCCGGAAACTTCCAGCCCGCTTAACCCCGATAATATTTCGTTTAAATTCTTCATTTATTCTCCTAATCTTAATCTCACCGACTGCCCGGTTTGGTATTTCGTTCCAGCCGGTATTGACTGCGTCAGCACTTTACCACGCCCGGAAACAGAAACACGCAGTCCCCGGTTTTCCAAAATGTAAACAGCATCCGAAGCACCCATGCCTGTTACCTTGGGCATCACGCCCGGAACAACCTTCAACGGATTCAGCTCCACATCATGGTTGGTGGTATCCATTTCGGCCCATTCGCTACTACCGTGAAACCAGCCGTGTAGCAAATCGGCATCATCCAGCACCTCTTCCAAATCTTTTCGTTTACCCGAAACTTCTCCGGGATAATCCTGTTTTCCGGCGAAATCCGAAATATCCAAATCATCGTGCATCCGCAGGTCGCTGGCGTACACGTTGTCCGAGATTTCGCGGAAAACCGGGCCGGCTACCGAGCCACCGTAATAAGCGCCTTTCGGACCATTGATAACCACAATACACGAGTACCGCGGTTTATCAGCCGGAAAATATCCCACGAATGACGCCTGGTAAATCCGTCCCGAAGCATGGAAGTATCCTTCGCTTTGGTTTGCCACCTGGGCTGTACCTGTTTTTCCCGCAATTTCGTACGCCGGTGTATTCAACGATTTGGCCGTTCCCCGCACCACGACGCCGCGCAACATATCGTGCACCTTATTAAGCGTTTCGGAAGAACAGATTTTCGGATTCATCACCTTCGTTTTAAATTCCTTGACCTCACGTCCGTTTCTCTCGATTGCCTGCACCAACCGTGGCTCGACCATCCGTCCGTTATTGGCAACGGCATTATAAAAAGTCAGCATCTGCAACGGCGTCAATTTCAGCTCATACCCAAACGACATCCAGGCCAGTGTAACTCCCGACCAGCCATTGCCGCCACCGGGATACTTGATGAACGGCTTCGCCTCTCCTTTAATCCCCAAATCGACCGGCTGATTCAATCCAAAACTATAAATCCGGTCAACGAAATCGCGTTCGTGACCGGCATAAGCCTTGGTAATGATTTTGGCGACCCCAACATTCGACGACAGCTCGAAGACCTGCTTCATAGTAATCTTTCCATGTCCACCATGCCGCCAGTCACTGTCGTACACTGTACGATCCTTATATTTCCACACACCGTTTCCGGTGTCCACTATCGTCGATGTATCGACTTTTCCATCTTCCAGCGCCGCCATCAGCGAGACCAACTTGAAAGTCGAGCCCGGCTCAGCATTTCCGGAGTTACCGATGGCATAATTTTGATAGCCTTCAACCAAATCGCCATTGTCATCTCGTCCGTAATTTGCAATCGCCTTAATATCGCCGGTTTTGACATCCATCAGGACAGCCGTTCCATATTTTGCCCTACTATCAACCATCTCTTTCTTCAGGGCATGCATCACCATATCCTGAAAATTGACATTGATGGTTGTTATCAGGTTGTAACCGTCCTGCGGATCTTCCTTGCTCACGTACAACCATCTTCCCGACAAGTTCCGTTTCAGTGCAAGGCCGTCTTCGCCTTTCAGGTAGCTTTCGTACGCTTCTTCCAGTCCGTAGTAGCCAACGCTTCCGTGGGTTCCGCCATACACCGTACTACTCATTCGTCCCAGCGTTCTAGTAGCCATATTCCCAAAAGGGTAAACCCGAAGATTTTCCTGCTCGGCGATTAGGCCACCCCGGTTTCGTCCGCGACGGAAAATGGGGAACTTTTCAATTTTTTGCAGCTCCAGGTAATTCACTTTTCGTGGATTGATCAGATGATAGCGGGCTCCCTGACGATAAGCTGAGCGCAATTCGTGCCGGTAAGCTGCTTCCGATTTATCCTTGAAAAAGTGGGCCAGGCAATAAGCCAATGAATCAACCTTCGCGTTGAAGACCTCTTTCACACCCGGCGCGGCTAAATCCATTCGCAACTCATAATAAGGAACCGATGTAGCCAGTGGCCTCCCGTCGTCGGCACAAATATCACCTCGCCGGGCCGGGATTGTCACCTCTTTTACGTCAAGCCGCTCACCTTTCTGATCCCAGCTTTTATCCTGCTGAATAATAAAAATATTGCCCATCAGAAGGAGGGCAAAAATTATTGCAGCCACGTAAAACAGGCTAAATCGGGTTAGTATGGTTTTCCGGATTTCCATCCACCACTATTCTTTATCTACATACAATCTTCTGGGAGGTTCCTTCGATACCTCGAGCCCCAGGTTACTTTTCTCCACTCGGTCCATCACTTCCGAAGGCCGGCTCATTTTCATCAGCTCCGCGGCCACCGCAACAGATTCAGAACGCAATTCCTTCAGCGAATCCTGAAGGGCGGTAATATGCCTAATGGTTTTCTCCGACTTATACCGAATGGAGATATTAACCAGCAACATGACCACCACGACAAAAATCAACAACCGGTTTCTCCTCAGCCAGTCACTTTCCAGGATACGGCCATTCAAAATGGTCCGTAACGAAACTCGGTATCTCTTTCGGTTGTTCTTTTCCGGCATAATTATATTCTTTCTGCAATCCGCAATTTGGCACTTCGCGCCCGCGGATTATCGTTTATCTCATCTTCATCCGGCACAATCGGCTTCCGGTTGACCGCCTTCACCGGGACTTCATAATTTCCGTACAAGTCCTTCTCAATCGTTCCTTCTACCTTGCCACTCCTGACAAAGTTCTTCACCATCCGGTCTTCCAGCGAATGATATGTGATGGCAACGAACCGACCTCCGGGATTCAACACTTCAGGAATGGCTTCCAAAAAATCTCTCAGCACATCCATCTCCCGGTTTACCTCAATTCGAAGCGCTTGAAATACCTGCGCCAGGTATTTTTTCTCAGTTTTCGCCGGCACACAAGGTTCAATCACTTTCAGAAACTGACCAATCGTATTAACCGGCTCCTCTGATCTTGCATTTGTGATTAATGAAACCAACCTTCTGGCATTTTTAACTTCTCCGTAGGTTCTGAAAATTCGCATCAACTCACTCTCCTCATACTCATTCACAATCGATGCCGCATCTTTTTCAGCGGTTTGATTCATCCGCATATCGAGTTTTCCGTCGAAGCGAAAGGAAAAACCGCGATCTGCCTCATCGAATTCATGCGACGAAACGCCCAAATCGGCCAATATCCCATCCACTTTCTCCAATCCGTAGTAGCGGAGGAAATTCTTCAGAAACCGAAAATTATGCTGAACAAATATGAGACGATCGTCATCAATGAGGTTTTGCCGGGCGTCCACATCCTGGTCGAAAGCCAGCAGCTTGCCGCCCTCCAGTTTTTCCAGAATTCTGCGCGAGTGTCCTCCTCCGCCAAACGTCACATCCACATATACGCCACCCGGTTTCAGCGCCAAACCATCAACACTTGCATCCAACAACACGGGTACATGGTATTCACTCATCACTCAGCAATTTGAAGGGTCAAAAACTATCGGCCGGACCACCGAGCAACTCTTTGTAAAGCCGCACAAAGTCTTCGTCGGAAATCCGTGAAGCTTCATGTCTGGCAGGTTCCCACAATCTCATCCGTTCGCCCTGACCGGCAAAAATGGCTTCTTTGCCGATTCCTGCATAGTCCAGCATTTCATTGGGAACATTGAGCCTTCCGTTATCAGCCATATTTACTTTCACCACTTCTTCGAAATAACGGGAAAGCATTTTGCTATGAAGCGGATCGTCCATATTAACCCGCTGACGAAGTTTATCCACTTTCCGGTGCCAGGCCGAGAGCGGATAAACGTTCAGGCATTTGTCATAAATATCTTTCTCCACCACATACACCACTTCCAACGCGTCTCCCATCTCCTTCTTGAAAGGAGCCGGAAGCACGACACGGCCTTTACCGTCAACATTTACAGGATATACGCTGGTGAAAGAGATCATGGCTCAAATTACCTACATTTTCATGTAAAGGTATCTTTTTTACACTATCTGACAAAGTATGACACATTGAGACACTTAGCAAATTTGTCAACATTTTGTTGACATCAATGTTCATAACCATGTTGATAAACACCTTGCAATTGTTGAAATCTTAAAGCCGAGAGAGGTTTTTCTGTCTTTGGATTTCAAAGATACACTTCATTTGGGAAATCCATTCTACAACGGCTTTAAATTGTCGACCATTCTTCGCACGATCAATTTTTTAGTAAATTTCGCCACAGTTGAACGACAATTCCTATGGAGCAAAGAGAACCGGTTCAAAAGTTAAAACCGATTGTACTAAAAGAGCTTATCGCGGATAAAAGCCCTAAACTGGCGTCCCGGATTCCGGGATTTGTATATCGTTATCTGAACTACAAATTACATATCAAGGAGGTTAACCAGATTATTCGGGATTATGGACACCTGACGGGAGTAGAATTCTGTGATGCCGTTATCAGTGATTTTAAAATCAAATTCGATTTTCACGGACTCGATAATCTTCCCGGGGAAGGACGATATATTTTCGCATCAAACCATCCGCTTGGAGGTTTCGATGGAATGTTGCTCCTCAGCCAGGTGACACATCAGATGGGTCCGTCCAAATTCCTGGTAAGAGATGAGCTAACAAAAATTCCACCGCTGGCTCCTGTTTTTGTTCCGATCAACAAGCACGGCAGTCAGCGAAAAGCCGCCAAAGTGATACAGGAAGCGTATGAATCAGACAACCAAATACTGATTTTTCCGTCAGGACTGGCTTCAAGACGAATCAATGGGAAAGTAGTCGATTTGACATGGCACAAACACTTCATACAAAAATCGATTCAGTATCAGCGAGACGTGATACCGGTTCACATTTCCGGCAGAAATTCCGGATTTTTTTACCGGCTAGCCAATTTCCGCAAGTTCATTGGTTTGAAATTCAACATTGAAATGTTTTTTTTGCCTGACGAAACATTCAAACAGAGGGGAAACGAGATAAGTATTACATTCGGTGAACCCATTTCGTGGCAGACTTTCTCAAAGGAAAAGTCGCAAAATGGATGGGCAGCCTGGGTAAAATCGAAGGTTTACGACATGGCACCGAATACTCAAAAATAAGTGTACTTAACACATATCCTGTCTATTATTTCTTATTTTTGAAACCTTAAATCAAATGTTCGAAACATGAAGGAAATCATTCCTCCCGTTCCACGGGAGCTAATTGAGTCGGAACTTACCGAGGATAAATTCCAACGCAAGACGAACAAAGCCGGGAACGAGATTTACATATTCACCTATCACGAGGCTCCGAACACGATGAAGGAGATAGGTCGACTGAGGGAACTTTCTTTCAGAAAAGCAGGGGGCGGAACCGGCAAAGAGATTGATATTGACGATTACGACACTTGTGAAAATAATCCCTACAAGCAACTCATTGTTTGGGATCCCGCCAGAAAAGAGATCCTGGGAGGCTACCGCTACATTCATTGTTCGGGCTTACCGCGTGATGAAAACGGAGAAGTACAGCTGGCAACGGCTCGTCTCTTTCGGTTTTCCGAGAAGTTTATCGACGAGTACCTGCCCCATGTAATTGAACTGGGACGCTCGTTTGTGCAACCCGACTACCAGTCGAGCAAAGCAGGGGCCAAAGGTTTGTTTGCGCTCGATAACCTGTGGGACGGACTTGGCGCCCTGACGGTAGACCATCCGGAAATCAAGTACTTTTTCGGCAAGGTGACGATGTACACACACTTCAACACGGAAGCGCGCAACCTGATACTTCACTTCTTCGAAACTTATTTCGCCGATCCGGATGAACTGGTACGGCCTAAAAACCCGATGCCGACCCATCGGAATATCGAAGCACTGAATGCGTTGTTCGAAGGAAAAGAATACCAGGAAGCGTATAAAATCCTTTCACAGGAGGTGCGTAATTACGGCGAAAATATTCCGCCGCTCATCAATGCTTACATGAATCTTTCTCCATCGATGAGGACATTCGGTACGGTTGTCAACGACCATTTTGGAGACGTAGAGGAAACCGGAATCATGATCAACATCGACGAGATGTACGACGCCAAAATCGATCGGCACGTTTCAACTTACCTCGAAGAGCTGGTCGAAAAAGGAGAAGATCCGAAAGTCAGATTCCAGTAAAAGAAACAGAATCAACGAATACACAATAAAGCCTTCTGAAATTTCAGGAGGCTTTTCTTTTTGCCATCAAAACCCTAATAAGAAGGAAACTACAGCATTTCCGTATTTACATCTACTATTTTTTTAGTAGAATTTCTATGAAAATAGTAGGAAATAAAAAATACATCTACTATGTTTGTAGTAGACTTTGAAGTAAACGTATACCCTCATGGAAATAAAACAGCTGACAAATGCCGAAGAGCAAGTGATGCAAATTGTATGGCGACTGAAGGAAGCGGTGGTAAAGGATGTGGTTGAGCAATTCGACGAACCCAAACCCGCCTACACAACCGTGGCTACAGTACTAACTGTTTTGGAGAAAAAGGGCTTTGTGGAAAAACGAAAAATCGGGAATACCAATCTGTTCTTTCCGCTGGTTAACAAAGCCGAATACACCAAATTCCAGTTTACGTCACTGCTGAAAAACTATTTCAACGGTTCGTTTCCGAAGATGGCTACATTTTTCGCCCGCGAGAACCAACTGGATATTCAGGATCTGGAATCGATCATGAAACAGGCTGAAGAGGAACTCAGAAAAGATCAATCTAACACCGATTCGTAATGGAAAACTGGTTCGATTTTTTATTTCATGCCTCTGTTGGCCTCAGTCTCTTCTTCGTTGTATACTGGCTGTTACTACGGCAATCAACGCATTTCACGGCCAACCGGATCTACTTGGTGCTTTCGGTATTGCTGGCACTGATGGTTGCTGCTTTTCCCTTTCACTACACGGTAACACTCACACCATCTGCGAGCACTCCCCTGTCCAATTTATCGGGTATTCTTAGCCACCAGATCATTTCCGGAAGCAAGCATACTCCTGAAAACAACGGAGTCACCTGGTCGACGGTTTTACTTTACGCCTACCTGACCGGTACTGCTCTTTTCGCGTTGCGACTACTCATTCAAACATGGAGACCGCTTCGGGTTATCTACTCTTCAGAACCGAAAATACGGGATGGCTATTACATTCATGAAAATGACAAATACGCCCTTCCATTTTCGTTCTTCAACCATATATTAATCAATCCGAAATACCTGAAACAGGAAGAAATCGGTGAAATACTTTCTCACGAACAAGTGCACATTCGCGAGCGTCACTGGGTCGACCTGCTTATCATAGAACTGTTGACAGTCGTTTTCTGGTTCAATCCATTCATTTGGTTATTTGAACTGGCGATTAAACAAAATCACGAGTACCTGGCCGATCAAGGTGTGATATCCCGGGGCCACTCACCCGTCAGGTACCAGGCATTATTAGTTAATCAGCTAATGGGCATGCAGGTCATTGGAATCACCAACAATCTGAATTTTGCCCTTGGCCCAACCCGTTTAAACATGATGAAAAGACAAAAAACATCGAAAAAGAAGCTGTTCCATATGGCTTGGGGAATTCCCGTCCTGGCTTTTATGCTGGTGGCATTCGCCGAACCTCAATATGAAAAAGCTGCTCCTGCGACCAATACAGCCCAGTCAGAAGCAACCAAAACAATTCATGGAACAGTTGTCAATGAAAAAGGAGAACCATTGACCGGGGCAACCGTTTTAATACGGCATACGACCAAAGGAACCGTAGTAGATCGAAGTGGAAAATTTTCACTTGAAATCCCTGAAGATGGATGTGAGTTGGTTATTTCGTTTGTAGGCTACCAAACAGTCGTCAAAAAGATAACACCGAACGAAGACAATATTAAATTGAGGATGAAGGAAGGCGTTGTGGGAATAAGTACGGAACTTTCACCGGCTAAAAAAGAAACGCCCGCTCCACCACCGCCACCTGCATCGTCAAAGCAAGCAAATAATAAAGGCAAGAAGGTATTCGTCATCGTTGAAGATATGCCGCAATATCCGGGAGGACAGCCAGCATTGGCGAGATATATCGATGACCAAAAGAAAGAAATCGTTCGGGAAGCGAAGACTGAAGGCAAAACGCTAAAGGGCAAGGCTTATGTTAATTTTGTCGTTCAACCGGATGGTTCGGTAGGGCAGGTAAAAATTACCAAAGCCAGTGGTTCAAAATATCTTGATGAAAAAGCTATCGAAATCGTCAAGGGTATGAAGAAATGGACCCCAGGCAAACAACGGGGAAAAGCTGTTCCGGTTAACTTTGCCGTCCCCATCGAATTTTAATAACAACCCCTAAGAACAAAAAAAGAAGGATGCCGAAATGACATCCTTCTTTTATATTCTAGCAAGGTCCGGTTTAATATGCCCGGCCTTTGATTCCTTCGATATAATTAATGAATGAGGTATTCACTACTTTGTTTCCTCCAGGTGTTGGGTAGTCGCCGGTGAAATACCAGTCTCCCAAATCGTTCGGACACGCTTTGTGAAGATTATCCACCGTTTGGTAAACGATATCCACTTCCGCATTACAATCGACCGGCTTCAACAACTGGGCGATTTTATCCGAGACCTCCTGATCGGTAAAGGGACGATAAATTTCCTTCACATAGTTCACAATCTCTTCCTTCGGCAAGTGTTGCTGCTCTTTACATTTCTTGTAGGTCTCATCAATCACGTGTCCTCTGCCAGTTTCCTTCAGCAACGTAATGGCCGCTTCAAAAGCGATAAACTTGCCAAGCTCCGCCATGTCGATTCCGTAACAATCGGGATACCGAATCTGCGGTGCCGACGAGATGATGACAATCCGTTTCGGATGCAACCGGTCGAGAATACGCAGGATACTTCGCTTGAGTGTCGTCCCCCGAACGATGGAGTCGTCGATGACTACCAGTGTATCCTTCTCATTCTTAACAACGCCATAAGTAACGTCGTACACGTGACCTACCAAATCATCCCGACTGGAATCATCCGTGATGAAGGTTCGCATCTTCACGTCCTTAATGGCAATCTTTTCAATACGAGGCTCAACCGAGATAATTTCAGCAATGGCTTCTTCCGTCATGTTCTCGCCAAGCGCGTGAATCTTCTCTTTTTTCCACTCCAACAGCAGGTCGCGGATGCCTTCCATCATTCCCGAGAAAGCGGTTTCAGCCGTGTTGGGGATATACGAGAAGACTGTATTCTCCAGGTCACCATCTACGGCATCCATAATGGTTGGTGCCAACAAGTGCCCCAGCTTTTTTCGTTCGAGGTAGATATCACGATCGGAACCACGGGAAAAGTAAATCCGCTCGAAAGAACACGATTTCCGCTCCTGCGGAACACGGACCATCTCTTCGGACAAGGTTCCGTCCTTCTTCACAATTAATGCAGATCCGGGCTTCACTTCCTGAACACTTTTCCAGGAGACGTTCATCACGGTTTGAATCACCGGACGCTCAGAAGCTACCACCACAATTTCGTCATCGGCATAGTAATACGCCGGCCGGATTCCCCACGGGTCGCGCAGCACGAAAGCATCGCCGTGGCCAATGATTCCACCAATAGCGTATCCTCCGTCCCAATCGCGACTGGAACGTTCCAGCGTTTGTCTCAAATCGAGGTTGCGTTCGATGAGCGGCGAAATTTCTTTATTGGAGTGACCTTCGTTTTTATACTTGCGGAAAAGCAGTTCATTCTCCTCATCCAGGAAATGTCCCACTTTCTCCAGGACAGTCACCGTATCGGTATATGCTTTCGGATGCTGCCCCAAATCGACCAGCAGATCGAACAACTCATCGACATTGGTCAGGTTGAAGTTACCGGCCAGCACCAGGTTCCGCGAACGCCAGTTATTTTGCCGCATCACAGGGTGAGTAAATTCCACACTGTTTCGACCGAACGTACCGTATCGCAAGTGCCCCAGGTAAAGCTCGCTGACAAAAGGCAGGTTGTTTTTGGCCCAGGCCGGATCATGATACGTTTTCGGGTAAGTGCGTTTAGCATGGTTGAATTCGCCAAAGACATTGTCGAACACATCTTTAATCGGATTCGCATCCACCGAACGGTGACGATGAATGTAATCCTGCCCGGCGGCCATGTCAATCTTCACACTAACGACTCCGGCTCCGTCCTGTCCCCTGTTGTGTTGCTTTTCCATCAACAGGTAAAGCTTGTTCAAACCGTACTGCCAGGTTCCGTATTTTACTTTGTAATACTCAAGCGGTTTGCGAAGCCTTATCATCGCTATACCACACTCATGTTTTATTAGCTCGCTCATCTCAGCTTATTCTGCTTTTTTATCGTTCTGATGTTGAATTGCTGTTAAGGTCGGGAAACTGAATATTGTCCGGTACAATAAAAGCGTTGGGATAATCCCGGGCAATCTTTTTTTGCAACCGAAGTGCATCACTCCGCGTGCGAAAATCGCCAACCCTAACTTTAAAATCGGGCGATTGGTATATGATATAGGCTTTTACATCCGGGTACGAGGAAAGGAAGTCGGTTTTCACCTTCATGGCCCGCAGTCGCGCTGAGCTTCCGGAACCAAAATAAATCTGCACCCTGTACCCCGGCGTGGTTTGATTATTCTTATTGAGCTGTATTTTTCGCTCAAGCAGTTCTTTCGTTTTCGGGTTCTGATGAACATCGAGTCCTGTCCAGATCCGGGTCGTATCGTTCGCCGAAAGCTGACCGTATCCGTTGACCGGCGCCGGCTTCTGCGCCAGCACATTACCCCAAAAGAGCAAAAGGACAACGAAAGTTGAAAGTATCCTCTTCATGAACTGTTTTTCTTTAAGGATGCAAATATAACGGAAAAAGAAATGGCCGGGAAATTCCGGCCATTGTCAAATCTTTAAATATTATTCTGATTCAAGCGCTTCCTGCAATTCGTCTGTCATTTCGAGGTTGTGGTAAACGTTCTGAACGTCATCATCATCTTCCAGCGCCTCGACTAATTTCAGGACCTTTTGAGCCGAATCCACATCCAACTCCTTGGTATCATTGGGTATTCGCTGCAAATCGGCACTCGCTACCTCGATATTCAAATCTTCCAGCTTTTTATTCAGGTTACCGAAATCTTCCATCGCGGAGGTCAGAATAATAAAGCCGTCCTCTTCTTCAATATCCTCAACACCCGCGTCAATCAAATCGAGTTCTACCTCCTCGAGGTTGATATTATCGGCGGCAATACGGAAAATTCCCTTCCGGTCGAAAAGAAAACTCAGTGAGCCATTGGTTCCCAGGTTGCCGCCGTATTTATTAAAAATGGAACGTACACTGGAAACGGAACGGTTATTATTATCGGTCAAACATTCTACAAAAACAGCAATTCCGTGCGTGGCATAACCTTCGAAGGTGACCTCCATGTAGCTTTCGGAATCAGCGCCGGCAGCCTTTTTAATCGCTCTTTCTATATTGTCTTTCGGCATATTCTCGCCCTTGGCATTCTGTATGGCCAGGCGTAAGCGAGGATTTCCATCGGGATCGGGTCCGCCCTCCTTCACGGCTATTGAAATTTCCTTGATAAGGCGGGTAAATATTTTTCCGCGTTTCGCGTCCAGTGCGCCCTTTTTTCGTTTAATCGTCGACCATTTACTGTGTCCTGACATAATTCGTTTTTTTGGGTTGACTATTTTGAAATCGTCGGGGCTGTAAAGATAAGAAAATCCCATTTTTTACAGAAAATCCTTTAGGAAAGGACAATTAAGTCTTATTTAGACAGTACCTTATTGTCCAAATTCAAAATATGATGGTAAATTTGCCCAACTAATTTTCTCAATTGATTTTTCCGTAATGGCGAACAAGAAATTATATATCGAGACGTACGGTTGCCAGATGAATGTGGCAGACAGCGAAGTGGTGGCAGCCGTATTGGGAGAGAAGGGATATGACCTGACCGAAGATCATCAGGATGCCGATGCCATATTAATTAATACGTGTTCCATTCGCGACAACGCCGAGCAGCGCATACACGCCCGGTTGGATTTGTTTCAGAGTCATAAAAAGAAAGCACCCGATAAAGTGGTTGGTTTGATTGGCTGTATGGCCGAACGGGTAGGCGACCAGTTGCTCGAAAAGAAGAAAATCGACCTGGTAGCGGGACCCGATGCTTACCGCGATCTCCCTTACCTGTTCGACAAAGTAAAGCGAGGCGAGGAAGCCATCAACGTGGATTTAACCACGAACGAAACATACGATTCCATCATCCCGAAACGTATCGGGAACAACAAAATTTCCGGTTTTGTATCCATTACACGTGGTTGCAACAACTTTTGTACATTCTGTATTGTGCCTTATACCCGTGGCCGGGAAAGAAGTCGTGACCCAAAAGACATTCTCAGCGAAGTACAGGACCTCATCAGCAAAGGCTACAAAGAGGTTACGCTACTGGGGCAGAACGTGGACTCATACCGTTTCCGTGCTCCCGGAACCCGCCCGGTGAAGTTTGCCGATTTGATGGAGATGGTGGCGCAGATTGACCCGACAGTCCGGGTACGCTTTACCACGTCGCATCCGAAAGACATGTCGAACAAATTGCTGGAGGTGATTGCCAAATACCCGAATATTTGCAAGTTCATTCACCTGCCTTTCCAGTCGGGAAGCTCGACGGTGCTCGACAAGATGAACCGGAAATACACCCGCGAATGGTATCTCGACCGCATCAAAGCCATCAACGAGATTATCCCGAACTGCGGCTTGTCGACCGACGTGATTACCGGCTTCTGCGGTGAAACGGAAGAGGATCACAAAGAAACCCTTTCGCTGATGGAAGAAGTTCGTTTCGATTCGGCATTCATGTTCAAGTATTCTGTTCGCCCCGGAACCTATGCACACGAACATTACGAAGACGATGTGCCGGATGAGGTGAAATCACGTCGACTGAACGAAGTAATCGCCTTGCAAAGCCGGATTTCGCAGGAGAATAACCGCCAGGACATTGGCAAAGTAGTGGAAGTGCTGGTAGAAGGTGTTTCGAAGAAGAGCGACGAGCAATACTTCGGACGCAGCTCGCAGAACAAGATGGTTGTTTTCCCGAAAGGTGATTTGCAGTTTGGCGATTATGTCCGGGTAAAAGTGAACGAAAGTACGCAGACCACGCTGATTGGCGAGGTAACCGAAAAAATAGGACAACCCACCGAATAAACTGAAATGAGCAAAATGATAGATGAATTCCGGGATTATCGTGCCCGGATGAATGAGAAAATTCTTTCAGCCGATAACAAGGTGATGAAGCGCATCTACAACCTCGACACCAATACCTATATGGAAGGTGCCTTATCGACCAAAACCAAGGAGATGCTGGGGTTGGTGAGTTCCATGGTATTACGTTGCGACGATTGCGTGAAATACCACCTCGAGAAATGTCACGAGCAAGGTGTTACCACCGAAGAACTCTTCGAAGTGTTCTCGGTAGCCAACCTGGTGGGAGGAACCATTGTAATTCCCCACACGCGCCGTGCCGTGGAGTACTGGGAAGAATTGCAGAATGCAGAATAAATCAACAACCCAAACAAATAAAAAAGGGTCTTCGTTACGGAAGGCCCTTTTCTTTTGTCTCATTCTCCGGGGAAAAGCTCCGGCCTGACAAACGGGATCAGCGCCAGGCAAACGGCCTGCTCGTAAAGCAACGTCCGCGTGATGGCATTGCGGGTGAGCAATCCCACCGCCCCGTTTTCCTGCTTCGAGTTGGTTTTCCCAAACACTTTGTCATCGGCATCGCCCAGTTCCAGACCTTTCTCCACCAGTTTCACCACTTCCGGCGGAAGCTGAAAAGTGGTGGTGCGCGATTCGCCAAACTGCCCGTCAGCGCAGGCGGCAATCCAGGCAAACGACTGCATCCCGCCGTTATGCCGCTCGATGCCGCCCTCTACGCCAAACCAGAAATCGGCGTGCGGCACTTTTTCCCTTGCATTCGCGGCCCGGTTGTGCGCCCCGGCCCGGGTTTCTTCATCGCTCATGGGTTGGTCGGGCACCCCCGAATCAACACTCACGCCTTCCATCTCAATTTCCGTGTCCGGGAAGAGCTTTTCAAAGCCCCGCTTCACCGCCTCAATCTTAACCGGGTTATGCGAGGCCACTACAATATGTTTTTTCATCTCTCGTAATTTCTACTTCTCTTCTTCTATCAGGCCGGCCAAAGCATATACCAGCGCAGCCTGCCAGTTGATGGCAATTTCGTTGGTGGTATAATCCGACTGTTTATCCTGCCAGTTGGTGGCCGAACGTCCGCCTCCAACCAGGTAACCCGGCCAGGGTTCTTCAATCCCGTCGGCAGCGCTGCGCCGGTCATGCGGATGCATGGGCGGACAAAACCCGATGCCGGTTACGTACGAACGGTCATACACATTCCGTCCCAGCAAATGGTCGGCAATGGAGACCACCGTGTTGGTATAGGCCCGGTTGGGCGAAATAGCGTTGGCCACCTGCAGGTTGACAGCCTGCCGCGCCACCGTTCCGTTGCACCCCCAGTAATAGCGCCCTGCCAGTGGCCGGCCGTAAATATCCTTTCGTCCTTTTGCCACCAGGGTATCGGCATTCGCCAGAATGGCTTTTTGAACACGGTTCAGCAGGTCCGCGTTCCTTCCGTTCCTGCCGGAAAGCACATAGGTAAACAGGGCCAGGTCTTTCACATTGCCCCAGTCCCAGTCGCTGTCAATGAGCGGCGGATGAATGTCCGGCACTGCCGATTCGAAGTCCGCCAGATAAGCCGGCTCGCCCGTTGTTTCCCACAACTCGGCTGCGGCCCACAGCCGTTCGCTTTTATCGCTCTTCACTTTGTAGGCACCCGTTTTGAAATCCCCCTGCTCAAAGGGTTTCATCTCCGGATATTCTTTCAGAAAGGCATAACTGTTCTTCGCAGCCGTCAGACACTTTTTCGCATACACGGAATCATACGGCTGAAAGTTGCGGGCCGCCATGGCCATTACCGCGGCAAAATCAGCGGTAGCTGCCGAACTCCATTCCGTGAAATAGCGTTTCCCCTTATCATCTTCAGGCATGATAAAACCGGCAAAGTTCGTGCGCGTCAACTTGTGCGACACCCGGCCCGAACCATCGGGGTATGGCATTTTCAGCAGCCAGTCGGTTTCCCACTTCAACTCTTCAAGGTATTCGGGGAAACCGGGAGCTGTCTCCGGTAGATTCAGCTTCACATTTTCCAGTGCCGGCCTGAACTGTTCCCATGCCAGAAACAATGTGCCCAACGTGATACCGGCGTTCACCGTGTATTTCCCATAATCGCCGGCATCGTGCCAGCCGCCGGTACCGTTACGGATAACGCCTTTCTGTCCTGTGTAATCGCCGTAAGCATCGTCGAGGTGACAGGCAGCGTGCGCGTAATGATTTCCGTTGAAATCGCCTTCCACGGCTGTGCCGCAACGCCAAAGATAAAAAGCCCGCATGGCCGTTTTGTACGGAAACCGGAAGATATCATCGCTGATGCGAAAGGCCACCGACCGTCCAACTCCGGGCACTTCCAGGTAGTAAGAACCAGTATCGGCGAATGCCGAAAAATCAGCCAGCCAGGCATTTTGGTTGACATCCTTCTGATGAAACGGCCCCGTAACCTTTCCGCTGAAAACCGTGGAGTCGTCAGCCAACCGTTTCACTTCGAACTGGCTGCAGGGTTGTATAATGGTGGCTATTTTGGCTTTCGCCGGAAGAAAACCGACGGAATTGAGGCGGACCGGGTACGTATCGCCCGATGGCCCGGCGCTGCAGGCAGTGAGCCACAACAGCAGCATCGTCAATAATTTTCTCATGAATCAGATCGTGTAAAAAGGTTTGGAAAAGTGGTCACGGTGCGTCACATTCAGGCTCTTCCTCCGACAAGTCGTAAACTCTCCCGGAGGGTTTCAACTTTCATTTCCAGGTCGTGGATTTGCTGGTTCAGCCCTTCCATCTCCTGTTTTAACAGGGTGGTCTCCTCCCGTTCCGGGTTTTCGATGGCCCGTGCTTTGGCAATCAGGGTAAAGAAATTAAAATCCAGCGCCTCCGATAGTTGCCACAACCGGCCTATCTTAACGTCCTTCGAGTTCAGGATGTAATGAGCCATCTGCTCCGAAACCCCCAGCCTGCGGGCAAACTGCGGAACCGTAAGTTGCCGTTCCGCCAGCCGCTCCCGGATGGCATTCCCGATGTGAAAAGGCAGTTTCAATTCGTTATTCATGACCAAATATTTTGTGGTGATATTCTCCGAAGCTTCGCAAAAGCCATCGGCTACTTAAAGTTACACAAAATTATTCTATTTTTCTAACAAAGAACAAGATTCCCACCACACAGCGTTAGATAGCCACCACATAGCATTAGATACTCACCGAATAGTATTATATTAAAACTGCAGTTTAATTTATCTATACATCATTTTATTTTATGCTTATCTGATTTTAATTTTTCTGCTCCATTAGATATAATTATTATTGTTGTTTTATTATATTTTATGTAGTGACTATTTGTCTTCTTAATGGTTTTATTAGTCATATACCAAATTTTATTTACTATATATCAAATAAAATTTCACCTCACAGTAGAAGTGTAACAAATGCCATAGCCTGGGGCATCCCCCAGGGATCGGGCGCAACAGGCAAACCGCCAGCCTGTAGGGCTGGACCTGGTATTCGCCCGTCAAGAAGATCGTGGAAGCCCTTCAGGCTTCCCTCATTGTTCATGGATTTTTTCTGGGGACGATGCCCCCAGCTTCGGAATATCAGGCCTTCAGCCTGGACAGGGTCGGCAGGCCCTAAGTGAAACATCGAAGGAAACCTCTAAAGTTTGACGCTGGCACCCAATGAAGCTACGCTAGTGAATCTGTCATCGGTCCAAAAGTCTCCCCGGGTGGGGAGATTTAGAGGGGCGGAAAATGGAAGAACCACAATCCGGGTATTTCCATTTTTCCCGGTAGGATAATAAGTTTGTTTTGGGAATTGATGCCTCGCGAATATGCAGCGGTGCAAAATCATTAACGGCCGAGGAGTTTAAAGAGAAAAATAATAACTTGCCGTCAACCCTAAAAAATTCGGCCATGGTGAACACGAAATTATTCAGGATGATACGAGAGGGGGAACACCAGCAGCAGGATTTCAAGTTTTGTATCAACGATTCGCGAAAGATAGCCCGCTCGCTGGTTGCTTTCGCCAATACCGATGGCGGCCGGTTGCTTATCGGCGTAAAAGACAATGGAAACATTGCCGGCGTGCAGACCGAGGAAGAATATTACATGATTGAAGCGGCTGCTAAATTATACAGCAAACCCAAAATTGAATTTGAGACCCAACAGTGGCATACCACCGATGGGAAAACGGTTTTACAGATTGATATTCCGCCGAGCCCGAACAAACCACACTACGCTAAAGACGAGAACCAGAAGTGGTTGGCCTACATCCGGCACGAAGATCAAAACATCCTCGCCAACCGGATCCTGCTTGAAGTTTGGAAGAAAAAACAAAAGCCGCGTGGAGTCTTCATCCGGTATACCGAAGAAGAGAAAAAAATACTGCAGTATCTGAGCAATCACCAAAAGATAAATCCGGGTCGTTTATCCCGTTCCATGTCTATCTCGCGCTGGAAAACAGAACGAATCTTAATAAACCTCATAACCATCGGAGTTATTGAGATTGAACAAACGACAGATGGAGTACATTACCATCTGACAGACAATTTTATTCTTTCCGGGAATAATAAATAAAATCCCCTCTTCGTTTAAATAAAAAAGCCCCATGGTTCACCTTTTCAGAAAGAGAATCAGGGAAAGCTAATAAAAGGGGGTTGAAAAATGGGAAGGAATCAAATTTTGGCTTTAGCAAGTAGCTTTTTGTTGCTGCTAGCCGGATGTGCGAAAGACAATACAATAACTACTGAGTTTACTGCAAATGCAGAAAAAATCTCCAAAGAGAATGCTGACCGGGTTACCTATGTCAACGAACGAATCGATCTGGCTGGAAGCAGTTCACTGAAATCAGCTGAATCGCCGGAAGACTATACCTACACGCCGGCGGTTGATATCTACAACACTGTTTTCGATAAAATAATTATCCAGTCCAGTACGGCCACGTATACTGTCTATTCCGGGCAAACAGTTTTGTTGCCCAAAGGCTTGACATACGAGGGAAATATTACAGTAAATGATGGCGGAATGTTAGTGGTCGTTGGCAACCTAGCCGGCTCGACGCTCAGTGGAACAGGAACCGTGGTGATTAATCCAACCGGTGTCTTTTCGGCAAAATATCTAAATCTCAACTCTGGGGTGAAACTGGTTAACTACGGTGAATGGAATGCCGAAAAGAACGCCAACCTGAACGGCATCCTGGAAAATCATGGTATCATATCGTTCGATGCCATGAATAACAATAGTTCGGGGCACGTGGTCAACACCGGAAAAATTACGCTGTCCGCAGATCTCAACAACAACGGCGTCATAGACAACTTCGGGACATTTATTACCGATGGAACATTCAATCTGAACAGCGGCGCGAACCTCAACAACGCTTGTCATTTCGAAACGGCGAAGATGCAGTCGAACGGATTAACCCATTCCACCGGCTTCCTAAAAGTCAATGGCCTGTTAACGATAAACGGAGGCAGTGTTCTGATGCTGGGCTCCCACTCGGTAACCGATGTAGCTAACATTTCCCTTAACGGGAAAATTTCAGGCACCAACGACGACTACGCAGGTATCGTTATCCGAAACTCGTTTCAATCGAACTGGGGCGCACGGATAACCGGAAAAATTGACATCCGTTACGACAATGAAATCACCAGCTCCGATCCTGACTTGTTGGGCTCGCTGGTATCATTTAAATCCGTGTATTTCCCGGCTACCGGATGTGTTCCACAGTACGGTACCAACCCGGTAAATTCTTTTACACTGGTTGCAAATGTGAAGGCCCCAATCGATAGCAGAGGAAATACACTGAGTGCAACAAGTGTGGATATTCAGGGAGACTATGCATACGTTTCATACCACCTGCACGGGGCAGAATTTGGTGGCCTTATCGAGGTGTATGATATTACTGACCCTTCAACTCCTACGATCGTCAGCCAATACTGGAGCGAAAATGCCGACTTTAACGACATTGAGGTAGATGGTAACAAATTATATGTAACAGGCGGAGCCAATCCGGACAAAACCGGCGCTGATACTCCTGCGACTTTTACCATTATCGATTTAAAAAATGGTGAATTACCCAATGCTGCACCAACATTTTATTCCCTGCCCAGCTTTTCAGGTAACTGTGTACACCTCGCTGAAAACGGAAAACTTTATATAGCAACCGGAAATACCGGAGGTCAGTTTATCACTGCAGATGCTAATAATGGTTCGATTATCAGCAAACGGAATGCACTTACCGCCAAATATTTTGACAGTGAAGGAAACACTATTATCGGATTGCAGGGAGGTACCGTTGGCTTGCTGTCGGTATTTAACGAAAATAACGGCTTAAATCCGGTCAAGTCCATCCCGGTAGGAAGCATTATTCCGGAAGACGGAAAAGCAGTAGCCCGCCTGAAAAACGGACTCGCTTATGTTTGTGAAGGCGAGGCAGGATTGTATGTTTTCGATACAAACGACGCTTCCGGAACGCCTCTGGAAATGTTCAACCCTCAAAGCGGCAACACCAATGGTGTCGATATTGATCATGGCCTGGTGTATGTAGCCAATGGAGCAGGTGGCTTATACGTCATCGACCAAAATACATTTAAAGTATACGGAAATTACAACTACGATGGCTCAGCCAACTTCGTAAGAGCTGTTGACAACTACATTTTTGTGGCTAACGGAACCGGAGGCCTCAAAATTTTGATGAGAGATAATCCCTAGTTTTTTTCATACCCAATTCAAATGAAAACAGCACGCTCAGGCGTGCTTTTTCTTTGTCATAAATACTACTTAAATATTTAGCCTTTTGTTTACAGAAGAGCATTACGTGACTTCTCACAGAAACTCTTAATTTTGTACCTGATATCCTAATCAATTAAAAACCTTACAGAAACATCAAGTAATGAGAAACCTTCTTATGAAAAACATCCGCTATGCCTTTTTGATTGGTATCATCATTGGCGGATTTACATTTGCCGGTTGTGCACAGAATGAGTATATGGATCCGGCCAACCGGAAGTTGCAGGAAGCTTATGTGGGTGGTGACTTCTATCCGGTAAAACATTATCAGCAAAGTACCCGTAAAAAACGTCCGAAGAATGTGATCCTGATGATTGGCGACGGCATGGGACTCGCCCAGGTTTATGCCGGACTTACAGCCAACGGCGGTCACCTTTACCTGGAAAATTTCAAACACATTGGTTTTTCAAAAACCTATTCTTCCGATAATTACATCACCGATTCAGCTGCCGGGGGAACAGCCCTGGCTTGTGGCGAAAAAACATACAACGGTGCAATTGGCGTAGATCCGCAAAAACAGCCGATTGTCAACATCCGTGAACTGGCTGAAAAGAAAGGTTTGGAAACCGGGCTCGTTTCGACATCGGCAATTACGCACGCCACCCCGGCGTCATTTATCGCTCATCAGCCTTCGCGAAATATGTATGAAGCCATTGCTGCCGATTTTATCAACAGCGGCATCGACGTTTTTATCGGTGGTGGCGTCGACCATTTTGAGAAGCGTAAAGACGGCCGGAACCTGAGTGATGAGTTGAGAAAAGACGGCTACCAGGTTTTGTACAACATGGATAATATCAGCCAGGTAACATCGGGTAAACTGGCCGGGCTCACGGCACCGATTCACAATCCCGCTGAACCCGAACGTGGCAATATGCTGGTTCAATCGACTAATACCGCACTGAATATCTTGTCCCAAAACAAGAAAGGTTATTTCATCATGATTGAAGGAAGCCAGATCGACTGGGGCGGCCACGCCAACAAAACGCCTTACGTAGTAGAGGAAATGCTCGACTTCGATCAGGCCATTGGAGCTGCACTCAAACATGCGGCGCAAGATGGTGAGACATTGATCATCGTGACAGCCGACCACGAAACCGGCGGAATGTCCATCAACGAAGGCGACATGGCAACCGGGAAAGTTGTTGGTGAATATACCACAGGGCACCATACAGGAATTATGGTTCCGGTATATGCTTTTGGACCGGGCGCTGAGCAATTTACCGGAATGATGGAAAACACCGATATTCAGAAAAAAATTAAAGATCTATTGGATCTGTAACTGCACTAACCAATTTCTGGTTATTTTAGAAGGGAAACCACTGTGTTTCCCTTTTTTAATTACGACCAATAGCGGGGTTATTGTTGCAACCTAATGTTTGAAACCACTCCTATTTGGAATGAAGCCATGCTTCTTCGAATAAAAAATCAGGTTACTCAGCGTTCATACATGACTGAAGGATTGATTAAAATCCTCCTGACTGCCCACCCCGGAGATTCCTGAAGTTGCTGCCATTCTGCTGATTATTATTCTGGTTGTTGTTGTCTGGCGTAGCTGATTCGTCGATATGCTTAGCCCCTTCCATCTTGGGTGCTTTCGGCATTTTCTTCGTTCTCCACAACGGAATCCGGTAGTAAATACCGTATGAAAAATCCATCGGAATATCCACGTTGGTTTTCCCGAATCCGGGTACGATATAGGGCGACATATTCGGATCCTTGGTTTCGCTCACCATGAATTTCACGCGAACAGACCATCCGAGGAAAAAATTCTTAAAAATCTCCCCTTTCATCCCGAACACGAACTCGCCCCAATGAGCATTCATATTTCTTTTCGGAATGGATGTGTTATAATCGCCCCAGAAATTGGAATACTTGACATCATCGGCCTGTTGAGTGAAACGGGAGTAACCGTAACGCAAACCGACAAACACCAAATCTCCGTCTTCGAGATTTCGGTAGCGCAAAATATTGAAATCGGTTCCCAACCGGCCATAAACACCATTCGCCTGGTAGTGGAAATTATCCCGACGATCATTCAACCCCATCATACCCACTTCAACCGTAGGAAACCAATATCCCTTAACAGGAATATCTCCCTGCAATTCCCAACCCCAACGGTCGGCCGATTGCAGGTACGTGGATGCAAACCGCGAGAGATCGACTCCGATACGGGGGCCTTCGACACGCCAAACATCCGCATTCTGTTTCTCCTGAGCCAGTGCTTTCAGCGGGCTACTGAGTGTTAGCAGGCAAATTGAAATATACAGTAATATTTTGCTCATTATTGGGCTTTTCAATAGATGTTGGGCCCACTGAGGGGTCCGAAATATTCACCGAGTCGATTCGGGACGTATATGAGAAACCTTTTAAGTTGTAATAGGGTGCAAAGCCGCACGCCTCCGATACCAGTTTCATTTGCATGGTGTGATAAATGAACAGTGTGTCAGCTTCTCCATTCACGAACAACACAAACGCAGTGGAATCATGTTCAAGCGAAAGCGGTAAAGGATAACGCTTGGATATGGAAGGCAGCGTATCGCGCACCCATCCGGTATCACTTTTAGCAACACCCCAAATCATCAGCGAGTCAATCGTCGTTGAATCACTGTCGATGAATTTGGCCATGAGATAAGTATCTGTGGAATCATAGCACCTGTCCGCCTCGCTACACGAAACGACGACAATTGCCAGAAGCACCACAAGTAAAGGTAAAATGTATTTTTTCATATCCGGATACGGGTTTCCGCTTGCCTGACAAATATAAACAAAATGAGAGGAAACAAGCATGAAGCAAGATGTCAGATTGAAAAAGCGTAAACCAGAAACAATTGGCTTATCATCAACAAAAAAAGGTTATTTTCGTTAATTCCATTGCGACAGAAAAGCATCAATTGTCCTGTCAGCTGTCATACATTGAACGACAATCTACTTTAAATATGCGAAACATGCAGTTTGCCATTTTCTTCGGAACCGTCATTTTAGTCTACTTTCTGGTCAATTATTATATCTATGTTCACGGATTAATGGCCTTCCAGGCGACCGGAAATTTTAAAACGATATACAAAATTCTTTTCTGGGTTATCGCTTCCACTTTTATCGTTGGTGAAATACTGGAGCACACACATTCCAGCCTGGCCGGTGAGTGGGTTTACCGGATAGGAGCTTTCTGGCTCTCGTTCATGCTCTACCTGTTTATTGCTGTTCTTTTCATCGACATCATCCGGTTGTTGGATAAATTTTTTCATATCGTTCCGGCTGTGCTAAAAAGCAACCCGGACCAACTCAGGCTGTGGACCGGCGTTGTTGTTTTTTCATTGGTAGCCCTGGTGGTTTTCTTCGGACACCTCAATGCCCTGAATACGCGGGTCAAGCAATTCTCGATTACCATACCCAAAAGTGTTACCGGTTCCCCGGATATGAAAGTGCTGATGGCTTCCGACATTCACCTCGGAGCACTGATTGGTGAACGCCGCGAACAAAAGCTTGTCGACATCATTAATCAGCAAAAGCCCGATCTGGTTCTCCTTTGCGGAGATATGGTGGATGGCGATATTGCTCCCGTATTGCGAAAACACCTGGGAAAACATTTGCAGGAAATCAAGCCGCCGATGGGCATGTACGCTATTCCGGGAAACCATGAATACATTGGTGGGATAAAAGAAACCTTACCCTACCTGGAAAGCATCAACATCAACGTGCTGCGCGATCAGGTGATTACGCTTCCCAACGGCGTTCAGATTGTCGGGCGCGATGATTTGTCGGCACGCAATCGTGATGGCGGAAGAAAGGAACTACCGGAATTACTGAAAGATGTGGACATGAGCAAACCGGTGATTGTGATGAACCACCAACCATTCAACCTGGAAGAGGTTGCCGAAGCCGGTGTTGATTTACACCTTTCGGGACACACCCACGACGGGCAAATGTGGCCACTCAATTACGTTACAGAAGCCATTTTCGAAGACAGCTGGGGATTTCTGAAAAAAGATAAAACCAACATCTATGTTTCTTCCGGATTTGGTTCATGGGGACCGCCGGTTCGCATCGGAAACACACCGGAAGTTGTGGTTTTCAATCTTCACTTTCAACCGGAAACGGCAAAATTATAAACAAAATTAGTCGTCGTAGGTCATGGGAAGCGGCTCCGGATGGATGGTCGTTATGATACCCAATTCCTTTTCGATGGCTTCTTCGATGACAGAACAGATATGATGGGCTTCATCCAGTGTCATCTCCGGAGGCAATTTAATATGGCAGCTTAGCTCAGTGTGATGTCCATAGCGGTGCATGTGGAAATGATGGGGAAACACTTCCCGGTCGACATTTTGCCGGACCAACTCCCTGATTTGGCCAATCATTGTAGGATCGGCACTCTCACCAAGCAACAGACTGAAATCATTCTTCATTACTTCGTAGGCGGTATACGCAATCAATATGGCGACCAAAATTCCAAGTACACCATCGATCCACCAGAAATAACCACCGAGGAAAATACCGACCAGAATTATGACAGAAGACAATGCATCGGAGCGATGATGCCAGCCATCGGCTTTTAGTACTGACGATCGAGCTTTTCGCCCCACCCCAAAAGCATATTGAGCCAGGCCTTCTTTAGCCAAAATCGAAACAACCGTTACAACTTTCGCAACCATTCCGTAGTGCACAGCTGTGTGCGATCGGAGTCGATCGACCGATTGCAGCAGGAACTCAAACGAGATAATAGCCAACAACACCCCAATAATCACGGCGGCGATGTGCTCAGCACGACCGTGGCCGAACGGATGCTCGTCATCGGCAGGCTTACCGGCCAGTGTTGCACCGAAAATAACAATGATAGAAGAGACCGAATCGGAGAGCGTATGCCATGCATCCGCAACAATAGCAATCGACCCGGATACAATACCGGCCCAATACTTCAAGGCAAACAGCACCAGATTTACGATAATCGAGACCCATCCGGCCTTAACGATCATTCTGGTATTCTTCGGTCTCATAAGCTTTGGTAAGTTTCTCTTTAATAAAGCATCAAAGCTAAAAGATTCAGGCCTAAAATCCGAGTAAACAAAAGGTGGTTGTGTTCTAAATTACGCGCTATGCATCTCGTCGTACCACATAAGGAATTTCTTAATGCCTTCGCGGAATGACGTTTTCGGCTGATAGCCCAGCAACTCTTTCGCCCTCGAGATGTCGGCATACGTGATATTCACGTCACCATCCTGCATGGGGAGCTGATTAATAACGGGCTCAACACCGGCTTCCTCAGCAATCGTTTGAATCATATCGCGGAGCAGCACCGGATGGTTATTTCCCAAATTCACGGTTTCGTACACATTTTCATTCTTCAGCAAATAGTCAATCGCCGACTCGATGCCGGCAACCGTATCTGCTACATATGTGTAATCACGGGCTGTTCCTCCATCGCCAAACATGGGAATAGGCTCATTATTCCGAAGCAACCGGGTAAACTTGTGAATGGCCAAATCGGGACGCTGCCGCGGGCCAAAAACCGTGAAAAACCGCATATTAACAATATCCAGTTGATAAAGGTGATGGTAGGTGTAGTTGATGAGTTCGCAACTTTTCTTGGTAAAAGCGTAAGGCGAAACCGGATTAGAAACGTCCATATCTTCACGGAACGGTGTTTCCGGACAATTCCCATACACCGACGATGACGAAGCGAAGGCCATTTTCCGGATACCTTTTTCCTTCATGATATCGAGAATATTCTGCGTCGCTGTGATATTAGCCCGGATGTAACCCGCGGGATCTTCAATCGACGGCCGTACGCCAGCTTTTCCGGCCAAGTGCACGATAATATCCGGAGATTTATCTTTCAAAAAAGTGGACAGATCATTTTTATTGGCCAAATCCAACTCGGCAAACGAGCAATAAGGTTGCCCGATGAAGCTAACCAGGTTTCGCTCTTTTACTACCCGGCTGTAAAACGGGTCAAAATTGTCGATTCCGATTACCCGGAATCCTTTATTCAAAAGACTTTCACAAAGATGTGAACCGATGAAGCCGGCACATCCGGTCACTAAAACAGTTTGCATTACGGTGTATCTTGTTTCATCCGAATTATAGTCACATAATTCGAGAATATTTTAATTCCATCTTTTTTCTTCATGTCGAGATCGTAATGTCCCAACGACTCAAAATCGTACTTCTCCTTAAAACTTTCGTTGAAAACGTCCTCGGGAGGTTCGTGTGTCATCACCACCAGCGGCGTAACAACCGGTGTTCCGGTCGCATTCGACGTATCCCAGTACTGAATCAGATGCCCGCTGCTCCAAACCACCTGAATGAATTTTCCGGGTACGGGGCCATTGAAATAGAAAGGCATATTTTGCACTTTCTCCATGTGGCGCAAATCGTTATAAGGCCGGTAATCGGGGTTTTTCTGGAAGAAGTTACGCGCCGAGGGAATCACCAGCAGGCAAAATGCCATAATCATAACTACCGTTCCACTCCACAGTCGGAACGCCTTTTTTCGGTAGGTACTTCTTACCACATATCCGCCAATGGCCCAGAAAACAACCAGGATGATTATCTGCAAACCAAGCGATAAGCCGTCGTTAAACCGGTGGTTATGATACATCACCGCCAACGGCAAAGCAAAACTAACCAAACCTACCAGGTATCCCTGTATGGAATATAGAATAGCATCAGCTTTGGTGTGCTCCTTCTCTTTGAAAGCGTGCATCAGATAACGGAAATAATAGGCCGTTATCAACGCCAGCGGAATCAGAACCGGCATTAGGTAACGCTCTTTCTTTTCAGGAAATGAGGAAAGCAGAATAACCGCTGCCCAAACCCAAAGCGCCAAAAACTTGTAGTTGCCGAACTGTCCGATTTTCTTCCGTGCATACGGGATAATTACGGCGGCAGCAGCCGGTAGTGCCCATATTCCTGCTTGCACCGGGAAGCTCCAGTAGTGATACCACGGATGCACACTCCGGTTCATCCAGGCAGCCGACTCTTTTTCGGCCACATACGTAGAAAATTCGGGATGCAGGAAATAGATATATAACGGCCACCACGTACTAAACACAAGCAAAATTCCCAAAGCGACCATCAAAGGTTTCCATTGCAACTTTACACCGCTAAAACCATAAGCGACGAAAAATGCAATAAGAAATGGCAACAGTAACGCAAAGAACGAAACCGGGCCTTTACTCAGGAACGAAAGCCCCATCAGTATGCCTGCCCACGTAAACTCCTTCCAGGCTTTTTCCTTTCGGTTCCAGCCGCGATATAGCATCCAGATGGCGCCCAACATAAAACTGTGACAGAAGATGTCCCAGGTAATGGTTCGCGCCATGAAAAATATATAGAAACTGGTTGCAACGGTTCCACCGGCCAGCAAGGGAAGGTGTTCGTCGCGCGTCAGTTCTTTCGTCAATTTATACAGGAAGAAAACCAACAACATAGCAGAAAGGGCAGCAGGAATACGCAGGATCGCCAGGCTGTCCTGTCCGAAAATATGCATCATAAAGGCTGCTATCCATGTTGGCAACGGCGGTTTCTCCAGGCGCAACACACCATTCATAGTAGGAACTAACCAATTGTGTGTCTGCAAAATCTCGCGGGCAGTTACCAGGTTTCGGGCCTCCATGATGTTGGCGTCCAATACGCCGTTATGAATCACAAAGGCGAAAAAAGTAATTACCAGCAATGCCAGAAGTTGACGGTTCTCTCTGCTCATGATCGTTTCTTTAATCGTGCGGCCACTTTCCGGATGACCGGACTTAAAAATCCGGGATGATTTAACCCCAGCAATAAATTACGTGAATAGACAAATGCTCCGGTTAATTGTCCGAGGAATAACACCGGGTCGAGGCGAAAAACGGCGTAGCTGAATATCATCAACGAGCCCGCCAGGCTGATAATCCAAAATGTGTTGGACAATACCGATTCGTTTTGTCGCTCGGAATCGATCCATTGATACACAAACCGGAAAGTAAATATTAACTGCCCGGCGCTACCCCAAAGCAACAAGCCGAACGATACATTTTCGTTTCCAAGTATTTCACGGATATTATTCGGTGCCCCGGAAAAAAGGTATCCGAGACTGAAAGCCGGCAAAACATAAAACACCCACCGCAACACCAACGGAATGGTTTTCCATCGGTTTTTCAATTGCAGGTTTCGGATGTAAATAAAATAAACCAGCAGCTGACCAAGCACGATCGCAAAATCCTTCCGAAGTACGCCGTAAACGAACAGCAACATAGACGCGAAAAGGCTGAGCTGCCAGAAAATAGTAGGCGACAATGGTTTGCCCGCTTTTTCGGAGCGAAACCACTGAATAATCATCCGGCCCGAGAAAAGGATCTGTGCCAGGAAACCTACACCATATACCAGGAAGTTATCTCTCATCAACCGCGCTTCTTAATATCGTAACGGATATACCGGTTTTTCATCCAGCTGTAAGCAAACAAATCCTTCAACGGACCTCCCAGTCGATTCCACAAATGGAATTTCGACTCGCCAGCCACCCTCGGGAAATGACGAACCGGAACTTCCTTCACGGTTCCGCCTTCGAGTTGAATCAATGCCGGAAGAAAACGGTGCATCCCATCGAAAAAGGGAATCTTCCGGGCCACCGGGGTTTGCATAATTTTCAACGGACAACCGGTATCTGTAGCGCCGTCGTGTGTAATGGAACGACGAATGCTATTGGCCAGTTTCGACGACAGCTTCTTCACAAAACTGTCTTTCCGGTCAACGCGTATTCCAGTTACCAGGGCAAAATCATCTGCAAAAGGCAGCAACTTGTTGAAGTCCTCCGGCGACGTTTGCAAATCGGCATCGATGTATCCCACCAAAGGGGTTTCTGCGTGATCGATTCCGGCTTTGATGGCTGCACTCAGTCCACAATTTTCGCGAAACTGAATAAATGAGAACGCTTCGTGGCGCCCGCACATCGCTTCCAGTTGTTGCTGACTGGTATCGGTGGAACCATCGTTGACGAACAAAATACGTGTCGGCACCGAAGAAATCCCGGCAAAAGCAGAAAGTTCTTTTTCCAGCCGGTCCATGTTACTCTCCTCGTTATAAACGGGGACAACGACGGTCAGAATATTATTTTCCTTCATTTCTGTATAATTCGACCGGAACAGGAAAACCGTTTCAACTATTCCGGATTTGGCGGTTCAAAGTTAAAATATTATCAGGCACATCAATTATTGCGCGACTGCTTAATCGATAAATTTAGATGATCTGTCCGGTCCGAAAAAATCATGCTGTTGTAAAACCTTGAAATCAACTGTTTTTCCAAAAGGAAATCAAGCAGATAAAAGCGTTGAAAGATAGCATATATCCGCCAAATATCCATCTGACAATGACCGTGAATTTTTCCCACTCGTTATCAAAAATTGAATATCTTTGCGTGACTTTGGAATAGACTTTTAGAATAAGAAAATCAGGACATAAGATATAATTTGCCCATGAATAACATCAGGAACTTTTGTATTATTGCCCACATTGACCACGGTAAAAGCACATTAGCCGACCGTCTCCTGGAAATGACGCAAACCGTCACCCAACGGGAGATGAAACAGCAGGTGCTCGACAATATGGATTTGGAGCAGGAAAGGGGAATTACCATTAAGAGTCATGCCATCCAGATGAACTATCTGCAGGAAGGACAAAAATACACGCTCAACCTGATTGATACTCCCGGGCACGTCGACTTCTCCTACGAAGTTTCCCGTTCCATCGCGGCCTGCGAAGGAGCCTTGTTAATTATCGATTCTACGCAGGGAATTCAGGCGCAAACCATATCGAACCTGTATCTGGCACTCGAGCACGATTTGGAAATCATTCCGGTAATGAACAAGATGGACTTACCGAATGCCATGCCGGAAGTAGTGGAAGACCAAATCATCGATTTGCTGGGTTGTGAACGCGAAGATATTATCAGGGCATCGGGGAAAACAGGAGAAGGCGTTGGCGAAATTCTTACGCGCATTGTAAAAGATGTTCCGCCTCCCGTTGGTGACCCGGACGCACCCTTGCAATGCCTCATTTTCGACTCAGTCTTTAACTCATTCCGCGGTGTTATCGCTTATTTCAAAGTTACCAACGGAACCATCCACACCAACGATTTGGTGAAATTTGTGGCAACCGGCAAACAGTACCAGGCCGATGAAATTGGTGTGCTGAAACTGAAAATGAATCCTCGCGATGAATTGAGTGCCGGCGACGTAGGTTACATCATTTCCGGAATAAAAACAGCGCGCGAGGTAAAAGTCGGTGATACCATCACACACGTAAAGAATCCCTGTGAGAAAGCCATTGCCGGTTTCGAGGAAGTGAAGCCAATGGTTTTTGCCGGTATCTATCCAATCGACAGCGACGATTACGAGGACCTGCGGACAGCCATGGAAAAGCTGCAGCTAAACGACGCATCACTTACCTTCCAGCCCGAATCTTCTGCAGCACTAGGCTTCGGTTTCCGATGCGGATTCCTCGGGCTTCTCCACATGGAAATTGTGCAGGAACGTCTCGATCGCGAATTCGATATGAATGTGATTACTACGGTACCCAACGTTTCCTATCACGTTCACACCAAGGATGGCGAAGTATTGGACGTTTATAACCCATCCGGGATGCCTGAAACTACTTTGATTGAAGATATCGAAGAACCCTTTATCAGGGCGCAAGTCATCAGTAAGTCCGACTTCATTGGTCCTATCATGACACTTTGTTTGGAGAAGCGGGGCATTTTGAAAAAGCAGGACTATCTGACCGCCGACCGGGTTGAACTCACTTTCGATATGCCACTCGGTGAGATCGTTTTCGATTTTTACGATAAGCTGAAGAGTATTTCCAAAGGCTACGCTTCATTCGATTACCACATCACTGGGTACCGTTCAGCGAAGCTGATAAAACTGGATATTTTGCTAAACAGCGAGCCGGTGGATGCGCTTTCAACGCTCATTCACTTCGATAACGCATACAACTTTGGGCGACGCATCTGCGAAAAGCTGAAGGAGTTGATTCCGCGCCAGCAATTCGATGTGGCCATTCAGGCCGCTATTGGCGCTAAGATTATTGCGCGCGAAACGGTAAAAGCCGTTCGGAAAGATGTAACAGCCAAATGTTACGGAGGTGATATTTCGCGTAAGCGGAAACTGCTGGAGAAACAGAAGAAGGGTAAAAAGCGGATGAAACAGGTAGGTAACGTGGAAGTGCCACAGAAAGCCTTCCTGGCCGTTCTCAAACTCGATTAAAAATATTTCTGCAAAATACGAAGCCCAGATTCCTTAATCAGGATCCGGGCTTTTTGTTGATTAAAGTTCTTGCACGAATATTTTACACAATCAGTTTATACCCCTTGCCGTGAACATTGATAATTTCGACACCCGGATCATCCTTCAGGTGCTTACGTAGCTTCGTAATATACACGTCCATACTGCGGGCATTGAAATAATTATCGTCTACCCAGATAGTTTTCAACGCGAAGTTACGCTCCAATACCTTGTTCACATTCACGCAAAGCAAACGCAACAATTCACTTTCCTTGGTCGTCAGCTTCTGCGTTTCCTTACCATCGGTAAGCGTTTGTTTCTGCGAATCGAAGGTGTACTTTCCTAGTTTGAAAACCTCCTGGTTTCCTTCCTGCCCTTCTCCTTCGGTTCGACGAAGGATTGCTTCGATACGGAAGATCAACTCTTCCATGCTGAATGGTTTTGTCAGGTAATCATCAGCACCCAGTTTAAAACCTTCCAACACATCCTCCTTCATGTTCTTCGCCGTAAGGAAAATCACCGGAATATCGGTGTTCACCATACGAATGTCTCTTGCCAGCGAGAAGCCGTCTTTTTTGGGCATCATCACATCAAGAATACAAAGGTTAAACTGGCTCTTCATAAATCCCTGATAGGCTGCTTCGCCATCGGGATAAAGCTCGGTGTCGAAACCTTTGGCTATCAAGTATTCTTTCAACAACAGCCCCAGGTTTTCGTCATCCTCAGCCAGGAGAATTCTAGTCTTTTTTTCCATAATCTATTGTACTTTAACGGGCAGATAGATTCTGAAACGGGTTCCCTTACCAGATGCGCTGTCCACTTTTATCTGGCCGTTGTGGACATCGACTATACGTTTAACGTACGATAATCCCAGGCCAAAACCTTTCACATTATGGACATTCCCGGTAGGAACGCGGTAGAATCTCTCAAAAATTTGTTTCTGATGTTCTCTTGGAATTCCTATTCCATTATCTTTTACTGCAACCACTACCCAGCCATTTTTGTTCTCGGTAGAGAGTTCTATTTCCGGATTTTCTGTGCTGTATTTCACTGCGTTATCCAGCAAATTGAACAACACGTTGGTAATATGAACCTCGTCACCTTTCACAATCGGGCGATCGGCTGCAAAGTTTGTACGCAAGACTCCATTTTGCGAGCTAACCCTTATCTGGAAGTTCGATGCGACAGTGCCGGCCACATCATTCAGATTAATCTCCGCCATTTTAAGTTTCAGGCGCCCTTCGTTGAATACCGCCATCTGTAACACCTTCTCGACCTGATAACTTAGTCTTTTACTTTCGTCAAAAATTACACCCGACACGTGTTCAATTGTCTTCGGGGTATGAGTTACAGAAGTATCCTTTAGCATTTGTGACGCAAGCGAGATAGTAGATATCGGCGTTTTCAACTCGTGCGTCATATTGTTAATAAAGTCGTTCTTTATCAGCGAAAGCTTCTTCTGCCGCAAAATGATATGCAACGTTATGGCAAAAATCCCGATGATAATAAACGTCAAAAGAATGGACGGGATAACCAGAAAACCGGTCGATTGTATCAAAAACCCGCGCTGTTCGGGGAAATACACCGTCAGAAAATTGGGTTTGACATTGATATCATTCTGGAACAATAATTTCCGGTATTTCGTGGCGTGGCTCGGATCAAATCCGTCGCTTCCCATCAACACCGTTGACTTACCACTTATCTGCGATTCTACAGCATACTGATAGTTAAGTGTAATTCCGCTGTTGCGGAGTTCCGTGTTCAGCAGATGCTTTAAATAATCAGGGTCGATTCTTTTGTTAATCGGGATACTGGAACGGTTCAGATTAAATTCCATTGAACGGATCACCCGTTCTTGCCGGGCAGAGCTTTGTTGGAACTTTTTCTGCATCATATTATCGTTCGCTCCGGAGTTGTTTCCCAGGAACTCAATCGAGCCCATGCTGCGGTGTTGCACATGTACCTGATTCGAATCGCCAAACGAAATTTTCGTTTCGGTCTTCACTCCACTACGGTACGATGAGCCCGACATATTGAACGACAAACTCAGTTCCCCTTTGGCAACCTTTTCGTTCAAAGGCTTTATAGCGCCCGAGTTCGGAAAGAAGCCCGAGCCACCTCCCGGTGTCGAGGGATCGTCCTCTCCATACCAAAAGAGGTTCATCTCTTCGTTCTCGAGTTTATCAACAACATCCTCCAAGGCACGGTTAACCAACAGGTTAAAGTGTTCCTCCTTAAGCTGCGACGTGCGCTTAATTGCCATTGTCTGAAGCCAGATCAATGCCACAACAGCAATTGCCATTGTAAGGCTTAGGAAGTAGATCACCTTTCTGCTCATGGATACAAAGATAACTTACTTGGGCTATCTGCTAACCAGCACTTAACAATATTTAACAATATCTTAGATTGATTAGCAATCAGATGCATTTGAAATTAACATTTTAAACGGGACAAACACAGGGGAAGCAGGCAGGAAAAATGGGATGATGTATGATCAATTTTTAACTCGTTTTAACATATTGCCGATTGCATTTTAAAATAAAAAAACTATGTTTGTAACATAAAACGTGGTTAATAGGTTTTTAATTTTTGGGGTTAACTGAGTTTTTTCACAAGGTGAATTTAGGTTTTGGTTTAAAAGGCGGGTAGTTCCCGCCTTTTTCTTTTTACGACAATTTGGGGAGGAAATTTCTTAGTCCTGAATCTTCATCAAAGCCACCTTGGCAGCCTGTTGCTGTGATTCCTTTTTCGAATAGCCATCGCCCTCGCCAAACAGCTCTCCTTCAACAATTACCTGCGAAACAAATGGAGGCTTATCTCCAGTCGTACCCGGATTATCCTGGGTCTTAAACTGCACCTCTTTTTTATTCTTCTGCCCCCACTCAATCAACTGGCTCTTGTAGTTGGTATCCTTCTTTTCCAGTTTATGAATGTCGACATAGACCGACAAGATGCGCTTAACGATGAATTTCTTGGTCTGTTCGTATCCTTTGTCGAGATAAATAGCGCCAATCAACGCTTCGAAAGCATCGCCGTAAATATGGCTGGTCTCATTGGCCGAATTGGTATTCGATTCAACAAAACGATTCAGACCCGTTTTAAAAGTAAGTTTGGTAAGAAAGCTCCGGTTGACCATCCGGGAGCGCAATTGGGTAAGAAAGCCCTCGTCTTTATGAGGAAACCGGTTGTAAAGATAATCGGCCACTACGGCACCAAGAATGGCATCGCCCAGGTATTCGAGGCGTTCGTTATTGACCGGATAACCGTGAGAATCGACTGTGGAAGCCGACTTATGAATAAACGCAATGTCGTAAAAGTGCAGGGTTCCGGGGTAGAACCCAAGCAATGATTTCAAAAACAAATAAAACTCTTTCCCCGGCGAGGAAAAGAGTTTTATTCTTTGCTTCAAAGCCTTTATCACTTTCTTATGACAATTTTTTGAAGATTACAGTCGCATTATGTCCGCCAAAACCAAATGTATTGCTAAGTGCAAAATTAATCTGGCGTTCTTTTGCGTGATTAAAAGTAAAATCAATGTTCGGATCCACTTCCGGATCCAATTCAAATTGATTTATCGTTGGAGGTACAATGCTGTTCTGCATTGCCAAAATAGAGGCAATACTTTCAACTGCACCAGCCGCTCCCAGCAAGTGACCTGTCATCGACTTGGTTGAACTCACACTTACCTTGTAAGAATGGTCACCAAATACTTTCAGGATTGCTTTTGGCTCGGCAACATCTCCCAGCCCGGTAGAAGTACCGTGTACGTTAATGTAATCGATATCTTCAGGTTTCAGACCGGCATCATCCAGCGCATGCTTCATTACCAGTGCAGCACCTTCACCTTCAGGGTCAGGAGCCGTCATATGGTAAGCATCCGTTGACATGCCAGTGCCAACCAATTCCGCGTAGATGGTCGCGCCACGGCGAACCGCGTGTTCGTATTCTTCGAGGATGAGTGCACCAGCACCTTCTCCCATCACGAATCCATCACGATCTTTATCGAAAGGTCGCGATGCCGTTTTCGGATCATCGTTACGCGTTGAAAGGGCACGCATGGCATTGAAACCACCAACACCCGCCTGGTTAATTGCTGATTCGGAACCACCGGCTACGAACATATCCGCTTTTCCGAGCCGGATATAGCTCGCTGCATCAATTAATGCATGGGTTGCCGAAGCACAAGCAGTAACCGTGGTAATGCTGGGTCCCCGAAAGCGATATTTCAAGGCAATATTACCACTGGCCATGTTGGCAATCATCTTAGGAATGAAGAAGGGGGTAAATCGCGGATTTTCCGGATTTGAATTGAAGGAGGTTACTTCCTGAAAGAAAGTATCCAAACCACCAATACCTGCACCCCAGATCACACCAACCCGGTCCTTATCGATTTTTTCCAGGTCGATTCCTGAATGACTGATTGCCTGGTCAGCAGCGATGTAAGCAAACTGAGCATACATGTCATGTTTGCGAACTTCCTTGCGCTCGAGGTAATCATTCGGGTCGAAATCCTTTATTTCGCAGGCAAACTGCGTTTTGAATTTGGAGGCATCAAAATGAGTAATGGGGCCGGCACCGCTAACCCCATTCCTCAGGCCTTCCCAGAATTCCTGGATATTCTTACCGAGCGGGTTGATCGTACCTAAGCCGGTAACAACAACTCGTTTCAATTCCATGGTAAGTTTTTAAGACCTTTATTCAGTAATAATTACTTTCCGTTCTCTTCGATGTAAGCAACAGCTTCGCCTACAGTACCGATTTTTTCAGCCTGATCATCAGGGATAGCAATATTGAATTCTTTTTCGAATTCCATAATCAGCTCAACGGTATCGAGTGAATCAGCTCCCAAGTCATTGGTGAAAGAAGCTTCGTTCGTAACTTCGCTTTCATCAACACCAAGTTTGTCTACAATGATCGATTTAACTTTAGCCGAAACGTCAGACATAATTTCTAAATTTTAACGTTAATACTATGAATAAATTTAAACTATGATTTTTTCAAATCAACGGGTGCAAAGTAATAAAGAAACCCAATTATTTTCCAAATATTTGTTCCATAATATGGCTTTTCGTCAGGGTAAAACGGCTTCCTAAGCCTGTTTTCGAATTCATCAGTCGAATAGTCAATTTTCAAACCACGCACAAAACTCTAATTATGAAAAACATAGCCATACTTGCATCGGGTTCAGGAACAAATGCACAAAACATAATACTGTATTTTCAGGACCATCCGGCCATCCGCGTCGATTCGGTTTGGAGTAACCGTCAAGATGCCTATGTGCTCGAAAGAGCAGCAAAATATGGAATTGAGTATGGCTCCTTTAACAGGGAAGAGTTTTACAATTCGGAAGATTTTCTGAATCGACTCAAAAGCCGCAACATCGATTTAATTGTTTTGGCGGGTTTTCTTTGGTTGGTGCCCACCAACCTGATCCAGGCTTTCCCGATTGTCAATATTCACCCGGCCTTGCTTCCAACGTACGGTGGTAAAGGAATGTACGGAATGAAAGTACACGAGGCAGTTGTCGCCAACCGGGAAAAAGAAAGTGGCATCACCATTCACATGGTCGACGAAGTTTACGATCACGGAGCCGTTTTACGCCAGGAAAAGTGCCCTGTCCTTCCGGACGACACGCCGGAGTCGCTGGCTAAACGCATCCATCAGTTGGAATACAAATACTTCCCGGAGGTGATTGAAAATTTTTTAATGAAATAATCACCATAACTGGAAAATCCGTACCAAAAATTCGAAAGCTGTTATTGATTATCTGCCGGCGTGCTGTGAATGACGTCGGCCACAGGAATTTGATCCGTCTCGTTGCCCGGAATCGGGATAGTCATTAGCTCATCCATGAGTGAATCGCGGTGCTCTTCGAAACGCACCAGATTCTCTTTTTTCACCGGTTCTACAGGCGGCGCTTTCACCTTTAAGGGGTCGACAGCTGTACCATTCTTATATACCCTGAAATCGAGGTGCGGTCCGGTAGCTAGTCCAGTCATGCCTACATAGCCAATCAACTGTCCCTGTTTAACGCGTACTCCGGGATGCATGCCCTTGGCAAACCGCGAAAGGTGCATATAGGAAGTCGTGTAAACAGAATTGTGTTTGATGTATAAGTAATTACCACCACCACGTGCCTGGTAACCCCGGCGCGTAATCACTCCGTCACCAATTGAATGAACCGGTGTTCCGGTTGGCGCAGCGTAATCAACTCCATGGTGAGGTCTTCTGATTCGCAAAATCGGATGGTAGCGACTGTTGGTAAAACGCGAACTAATGCGCGAATACTTGAGTGGAGCTTTCAGGAAAGCTTTCCGCAAACTCTTTCCGTCTTCATCGAAATAGTCGGCTCGACCATCCTGATCGAAATTGAAAGCATAATAGTCGTCACCCATGTTATTAAAACGGGCGGCATAAATTGTTCCGATGCCAATGGATTTTCCGTCGACATAATTCTCATCGTATATAATCTGAAACCAGTCTCCCTTCTGAACTCCAAAAAAGTCAATGGTCCAGGCGTAAATCTCCGAAAGGTTAATAGCCAAAATCGGATTCAAATTATTATCCGTCATTGCATTCCACAACGAAGAGTTTATCTGACCAAATGCCACCTTGCGTTTGGTTATTACTGGTTTCTGACCGGCTTTCACACGAAGTGAATCGCCGCTAAGCTCGAATGTATAATAATCAACCGGTGAATCTTCGTAAACGAAATAACGGGGAGTGTGCAGTGAATCGCGGGACAGAAACATAGAATAGGCGCTTCCGGCTTTAATACCACGCACATCAAAAATGCCTTTTGCATTCCGGGCAAGCTGGTCGATAGCCTGATATGACACGCCATATTTTACCAGAATATCCGAAAGATTCTGATTGCGTCGTACTTTCTTATTTTCAATAACAAAGGAATCAACCGGAAGCCCAAACTTTAAGATTGGCGGCGGCAAAACCTTTGCTACGCTATCAATTGGCTGAGTAACCGATACATCCTCCTGCCCCGATTTTGTATTCTTCCGGATGACAAAAAATCCCACAACAACAATTATCAAAACGGCCAAAATAATCCCCGGAATCCACTTTTTCATTTGCTTCTACTTTCCCTGATTTAACATATGATAATAATCACAACACAGACAAAGTTAATATTTGATTTGGTCAAATCCGTTACCAAATACACCCATTACGGAGTTCTGGGATATAAACGCGTCAGGATCAATCTGTTTTATTTGTTTATAAATTGGAGAAGCTTCTCTTTTTCGCACTACAGTCATAATCACCTTTACGTGCTTCCGGGTGTACCACCCCGTTCCATCGAAAACAGTTAATCCCCGATTTGCCTGATGCACAATATAGTCAGCAATATCATCGTAACGCTCGGAGAAGATAAACATCTGAACCGACTGCTTGGCACCGTTCAAGAACGAATCGACCGTATAAGAAACGACCCACATCGAAACGTAACCGTACACCATTCCCTCTACTGACTTCAGAACGAAAAACGAGGAAGCAATAATAATCACGTCGCAATACATAATAATACGTCCCGGGCTTACATTCCGATACTTATTAATAATCATAGCGATGATATCGGTACCACCGGTACTTCCTCCACGATTAAAAACAATTCCCAGGCCAGCTCCCCCCAGGATACCTCCCAGAACAGCAGACAAAAACTGGTCGTCGATAATAGGGTGAGTAAATATCGACTGTAATACATTCAGAAATACGGCCATCACCGCCATACCGAAGATCGTCTTCACCCCGAAGCTTGTCCCCAGTATTTTGATGGCTGCCAAAACAAGGAAAATATTAATAATAAAATAGGTATACCCGGTTTCTATTCCCGTCGTGAAGTAAATAACCGTTGCCACACCCGTTATTCCGCCACCAATAATCTTGGCTGGAATTAAAAATGCAGCTACACCAAAAGCATACAGGAATAGCCCTAAAACGATAATTGCGTAGTCCCGAACTTGATTATATACTTTTCCGCTCATCTCGATTAAAATTTGCGCAAAAGTAGAATAAAAAAAAGCACGGAAATCATGATTTTTCCGTGCTTTTTATGAAGATTAAATTCTTTACAATTACTTAACAACCACGTTGATAATCTTACCTGGCACGTAAATCAGTTTCACCACGGTTTTGCCCTCAGTCCAACGCTTTGCGGCCTCGTGTTCCAGCACTGCTTTTTCTGCATCATCTTTCGAGATAGCTAACGGAAGCTCGAGTTTGAAGCGCATTTTTCCGTTAAACGAAACCGGATATTCAAAGGTATTCTCAACCAGGTATTCTTCGTTCACTTTAGGCCATTCCGCTAAGCTTACGCTACTATCGTGCCCATAAAGTTTCCAGAGCTCTTCAGCAATATGCGGCGCAAAAGGAGCCAATACCTGCATAAATGTTTCGGCTGTAGAACGAGACACTTTGCCGGCTTTATAACAGTGATTGGTAAACACCATCATCTGCGAAATCGCGGTATTGAACTTCAAATCTTCTACGTCATCGCCTACCTTCCGGATGGTTTGATGTAAAAGCTTCAACGTCTCTTTGGTATCTTCGCTTTCACTTACGTTGTCCAGGTTCGAGAAGAAGGTGAATACCCTTCGCAGGAAATTATACACACCTTTCACTCCGGTATCGGTCCAGGGTTTGGTGGCATCCAGCGGTCCCATAAACATTTCATACAAACGCAACGAGTCAGCTCCGTATTCTTCTACCACATCGTCCGGATTGATGACGTTCTTCAGTGATTTGGACATCTTAGCCACAATCTGCCTTAACTCCTCACCTGTTTCAGTATGAAAATACTTCCCATCGCGATCTTCGACCAAATCGGAAGGCACCTTCGAGCCGGATGCTGTTTCATAGGCAAAAGCCAGAATCATTCCCTGGTTATACAGCTTCTGATATGGCTCGTCAGTGGAAACTACTCCCAAATCGAATAATACCTTGTGCCAGAAACGGCTATACAGCAAGTGAAGTACCGCATGTTCGGCACCACCTACATACAAGTCGACCGGCATCCAGTAGTTTTCCTTTACTTTATCGAACGGCGCCTCGTCATTTTTCGGGTCGATATAGCGCAGGTAGTACCAGCACGAACCGGCCCACTGAGGCATGGTATTCGTTTCACGACGGCCTTTCCGCCCATTTGCGTCGGTTACATACAACCAATCACCGGCATTGGCCAAAGGAGACTCGCCCGTTTCTCCCGGCTGATATTTTTCAACATCCGGAAGAATCAGGGGCAAATCTTCGTCTGACAAAACAGAAACTTCTCCATCTTCCCAGTGAATTACCGGGAAAGGCTCTCCCCAGAAACGCTGGCGGCTAAACAACCAGTCACGGATCTTGTAATTCACGGTAGCTTTACCCAAATTCTTCGACTCAAGCCAATCGATGACGGTTTTCAGACCGTCTTCTTTGCTCATGCCGTCAATATCGAGGCCTTCGCTTTCGTTAGCCGAGTTGATATAAGCTCCGTCTTCTGTCCAGCAAGCGTCGCCTTTCAGAACCTTTTCACGCAATTCAGGTTCTGCATCTTTCGGATCGAGGATGCAGACAATATCTAAACCGAATGTTTTCGCAAATTCAAAGTCACGGGTATCATGCGCCGGCACAGCCATAATCGCACCAGTACCGTATCCCATCAGCACATAATCGGCTACCCACACCGGAATTTTCTTCCCGGTAAGGGGATTAATAGCATACCGGCCCGTAAATACGCCGGTTTTATCTTTCGCCAAATCGGTCCGGTCCAAATCACTTTTCAGTGCAGCCGAGCGCACGTAATCATTAACGGCATCTTTGTGTTCCGCCGTAGTAATCACATCAACCAGTTCGTGCTCCGGCGCGATAACCATGTAGGTTGCTCCAAACAACGTATCGGGACGGGTAGTATACACCCTGATTTTCTCATCAACACCATCCAGCAGAAAATCTACCTCAGCTCCGGTTGATCGCCCAATCCAGTTCCGCTGCATGTCCTTCACGCCTTCCGGCCATTCCAGATCATCAAGTCCAGTCAGCAAACGCTCAGCATAATGCGGAATACGAAGCATCCACTGCTTCAGGAAACGACGCTCCACCTCTTTCGTACCGCACTTTTCATGCGAGCCGTCGTTCAGCACCTCTTCGTTGGCACAAACCGTTTTACAATGACGGCAATACCAAACCTGCGCATTATCGTAATAAGCCAGACGCTTCTCATCAATATACTCGCGTACTGCTTCTTTTCCTTTGTTTTCAATTTCTACCGGAACAGACAGTTCTTCTATCGGACGACCTTTCTGCTGCTCCTCATCAAACCATGTATTATATAAACGTGCAAAAATCCATTGCGTCCATTTATAATAGGCAGGGTCGGTTGTATTGATTTCCCGGTCCCAGTCGTAGCTCAATCCCAGCGATTGAATCTGGCGGCGGAAGTTGTCACAATTCTTTTGCGTGGTAATCGCCGGATGGGTACCGGTTTGAATAGCATACTGTTCTGCAGGGAGTCCGAACGCATCCCATCCCATTGGGTGAAGGACGTTAAATCCGTTTGCCCTTTTGTAACGGCAAATGATATCGGTAGCCGTATATCCTTCCGGATGGCCCACATGCAATCCGGCACCCGAAGGATAAGGAAACATATCGAGGCAATAGAATTTCGGTTTTGAATAATCGTCTTCTGTTTTGAAGGTCTTATGCTCGGCCCAGTAATTTTGCCAGCTTTTTTCAATCTCCCTGAAGTTGTAATCCATCTTTATTGAGACTATTAAATTCTTTTTTCAACTAAAGTGCGAAAATAAGACTTTATTTTCTGACTGCCGGAAAGCTTCCTAAAAATCATGAAAATAACTTTTAGGTGCCCCGAAAATAAATCGGAGACCAATGAAAGGGGATTTCTCACCACAAAATGTCTAATTATCAACGATATGTTAAAGAACACACCTCCTTTAAAATGCATTTTCTACCTTATCGTACCTTAATTAATAAAACAAACAGCTATGACAGCCACCGCCACACTTTCATCACCGACCAAACTGGTCGATGAATTCATGTCCGATTTAAGAAAAAAAGATCCGCATGAAGTAGAATTCCACCAGGCCGTTCATGAGGTCGTCGAATCGCTCGCCCCCTATCTGATGGCTCATCCCCAGTACATGAAAGCGAAGATTCTGGAACGAATGACCGAACCGGAAAGAGTCATTCAATTCCGGGTTCCCTGGGCGGACGACAGGGGAAACATTCATGTTAACCGGGGATTTAGAGTAGAAATGAACAGCGCCATTGGTCCTTACAAAGGTGGTCTTCGTTTCCACCCCAGTGTCAACCTCAGTATCCTGAAATTTTTGGCCTTTGAGCAGACCTTTAAAAACAGCCTCACCAATCTTCCTATGGGAGCTGGTAAAGGTGGCTCGGACTTTGATCCCAAAGGCAAATCAGATGCAGAAGTAATGCGGTTCTGTCAGTCATTTATGACGGAACTCAGCCGACATATCGGGCCTTACACCGATGTCCCGGCAGGTGATATTGGCGTTGGAGGACGTGAAATTGGTTTCCTTTTTGGACAATACAAACGTCTCCGCAATGAATTCACCGGTTCATTAACCGGAAAAGGAATCGAGTGGGGTGGTTCGCTAATCAGACCGGAAGCAACCGGTTATGGTAATGTATATTTCGCCCGCGAAATGCTCAAAACGCAGGGTAAAGATTTCAAGGGCTTGACGGTTAGCATTTCCGGCTCAGGTAATGTCGCACAGTTCTCAGCTGAAAAAGTGATTGAACTCGGCGGAAAAGTTATTACGTTTTCCGACTCGAGTGGCTACATATACGATCCGGCTGGTATCGACCGCGAAAAGCTGGAGTTTGTGATGGATTTGAAAAATAACCGACGCGGCCGGATTAAAGAATACGCTGAGAAATACGGCGTGAAATACGTTCCGAATGCCCGCCCGTGGGGTGAGAAATGTGATGTTGCATTACCATCGGCTACCGAGAATGAGATTGATGAAAACGATGCCCGCATGCTGATCGAGAATGGATGTTTCTGTGTAGCTGAAGGAGCCAATATGCCAAGTACGGCTGAGGCCATTCACCTGTACATGAAGCATAAAATTCTGTATGCTCCGGGCAAAGCCTCCAATGCAGGTGGTGTTGCCGTATCAGGTCTTGAAATGACACAAAACTCCATGCGCCTGAAATGGACCCGCGAAGAAGTTGACCAGAAATTGCTGCAAATCATGCAGAATATTCATCACACTTGCGTGAAATACGGTACGCAAAAAGATGGATTCGTCAACTACGAAGTAGGTGCCAACATCGGCGGTTTCCTGAAAGTTGCCAACTCAATGATGGCGCAGGGATTAGTTTGATTTTCTGTTTTCCAATCTATACCGATACGCTCCTTTGCTCCGGCAGAGGGGCGTTTTTTCTTTCTGGCTTTCACGCAATCAGCACCTCATTTATTCATAAGGCCAAAAATCCACTTTCAAAATTCTGACATAAGTCAAACTTCCGGTTTTTTGTGCTATTAAACATACTCAAAAAGCAACGCTACCGATTGATTTACTGACATTTACAACATTCGTCTTTTTTGAATAATCATTAGGAAGAGGAGAAAATGTTTTCTCTACCTTTGACTCTAACAAATTGAAACCGTCGGGGTGTAACTGTCTTCGGGCATTATACCCGCACACAGACGGAATCCATAGGGTTTTTACAAAAATATGTTATCATGAATACCGGTATAGATCAATTCATGGAGGCCTTAAAGGCCCGCACCAATGGCGAGAAGGAATTTCATCAGGCCGTTCAGGAAGTTGTTGAATCTGTTTGGGAGGTATACGATTCGAATCCTCGGTACAAACAGGCACGCATTCTGGAACGCATGGTGGAGCCGGAACGAGTCGTCATGTTCAGGGTTCCCTGGATGAATGACCGGGGCGAAGTTGAAATTAATCGCGGCTACCGCGTCGAATTCAACAGCGCACTTGGTCCATATAAAGGTGGATTACGTTTCCACCCCAGTGTTAATTTAAGTATTCTCAAGTTTTTAGGGTTTGAACAAACCTTTAAAAACAGCCTGACCACCCTTCCTATGGGAGGCGGTAAAGGAGGCTCCGACTTCAGCGCCAAAGGACGCAGCGACAACGAAATCATGCGTTTCTGTCAATCGTTCATGACTGAGTTGAGCCGCCACATCGGTCCGGATACTGATGTACCCGCTGGTGACATCGGCGTTGGTGGTCGCGAGATCGGTTACCTGTTCGGACAGTACAAACGGATTCGCAATGAATTCACCGGCGTACTGACTGGAAAAGGCCTGGGTTGGGGAGGTTCACTCATCCGTCCGGAAGCAACCGGTTACGGTGCCGTGTATTTCGTTCAGCACATGTTAGCCGAAATGGGCAAAGACATCAAAGGTCAGGTATTCTCAGTTTCCGGTTTCGGAAACGTTGCCTGGGGAGCCATCAGTAAAATCAACGAATTGGGTGGTAAAGTAGTTACTATCTCCGGTCCCGACGGCTACATTTACGATGCGGCTGGCATTACCGGCGAAAAGGTTGACTACCTGCTCGAACTGCGGGCAACCAACAACGACATTGTTGAGCCTTATGCCGAAGAATTTGGCGCACAGTTCTTCGCTGGTAAAAAACCATGGGAACAAGCAGTTGACATTGCCATGCCATGTGCTACTGAAAACGAACTGAACGAAGAAGACGCCAAGTTGCTGATCAAGAACGGCTGCTTCCTGGTTGGCGAAGTTTCCAACATGGGCTGTACAGCTGACGCAGCAGAATTGCTGACCAAAGAAATCGCGTATGCTCCGGGTAAAGCAGTTAATGCCGGTGGTGTTGCTGTTTCCGGCCTCGAAATGTCGCAAAACAGCATGCGTTACAACTGGACCCGCGAAGAAGTGGATCAACGCTTACATATTATTATGAAAGAGATTCACGAGACTTGTAAAATCCACGGACGTAACGGAAGTAAGATAAATTATGTCAAAGGTGCCAACGTTGGTGGCTTCGTAAAAGTTGCCGATGCCATGCTGGCACAAGGGCTTGTATAAGCACCTATCCTAAAAAGCAGAAAGAGCCGTTTCCCTTCGGGGAGATGGCTCTTTTCGCATAAAACAGGCTCAATTATTTCCAATGTAAATTGCACTTAGGATTCAGATAACATTCTGTTAATGGGTGGATGCTTCTGCTTTTGCTATTTTTGACCAAATTTCGAAAAATGTTTGTTGATACCCATTCACATATTTATTCGCCTGAGTTTAATATCGATCGGACGGAAGTTGTAAACCGTGCCACAACATCCGGAATTAAGAAAATAGTTCTCCCCAATATCGACAGCTCTTCCATCAAACCTATGCTGGACTTGTCAGCATCGTACCCGAATGTTTGCTATCCGTTAATCGGATTACACCCCACTTCGGTAAAGGAAGATTTTCGAAATGAATTGGAAATTGTTCGCTTTTGGCTCGACCGTCACCAGTTTTATGGCATCGGCGAAATCGGGCTCGACCTGTTCTGGGATCAGACTTTCGTCGAAGAACAGACCGAGGTTTTTCGCGTTCAGCTGCAATGGGCAAAAGAGCGCAAACTTCCGGTTGTCATCCACGTGAGAGATTCATTCGAAGAAGTATTCAACGAAGTAGGAAAAGCCGCGGATGAAAACCTAAGAGGCGTTTTCCACAGCTTCACCGGAACGCTAAAACAGGCTGAACAGATTATTGACTGGGGATTTAAAATTGGTGTGAATGGTATTGTTACTTTTAAAAATGCCGGAGTCGATAAAGTAATCTCCCAAATCGATCCCAAACACCTTCTGCTGGAAACCGATTCACCTTATCTTGCACCCGTTCCATTCAGAGGGAAACGCAACGAAAGTGCACACATTGTACAGGTAGCTGCCAAAGTTGCCGAGCTGCACAACACTACTCCCGAAGAAATTGCAGAAATAACCACAAAAAATGCTGAAGAAATGTTTGGAATCTGACCACGCTTCGTTCCAATATTTCTAATTTTGAGGGCAATTTAACCGTGTAGACAAAGAAATCCGGGCCGAACCCGTTCGCCGGACTCAAATTACACGTATTATATTATTGTACTTCATCCAAATTTTCACCGATTCGGCAATTGGTGATAAAAACATTAGGTGTGAAAAACAACGAAAAGCCTTCAATTCATATTATTTATACCGGCGGCACCATCGGGATGCGGGAAGATCCCGACACCCACACACTGGCCCCGATGAAATTTTCCCACATCCAAAATGAAATTCCTGAGTTGTCGAAACTTGGCATAGAAGTATCGGCAACCGCCTTCAATCCTCCCATCGACTCGTCCGACATGCAACCGGCGATTTGGGCCCGGATTGCCAGAACGGTACGTCAGAACTACCAAAAATACGACGGTTTTGTTGTTCTTCACGGCACCGATACCATGGCGTACACCGCATCTGCATTAAGCTTCATGTTCGAGAACCTCGACAAGCCCGTTATCCTGACTGGCTCGCAGCTTCCTATTGGTGTTATGCGTACAGACGGGAAAGAAAACCTGGTAACGGCTGTAGAACTTGCGGCTGCCAGCCGAAACGGCCGGGCCATTGTTCCGGAAGTTTGTATTTATTTCAACTCCCGCCTTTTTCGCGGTAACCGCACAACAAAAGAAGATTCAGAGAAATTCAGCGCATTTATGTCACACAATTATCCGATTCTGGCCCGTGCCGGAGTGGATATTGTATACAGCTACGACCGCATTAATTATCCGAAAAACAAAGGAATACTAAAAGTCAACACCAACATCAGCGATAAAGTCATTATCTTGAAGATGTTTCCGGGGATGAACCGGCAGTATATTGAGCATGCGCTTAATCTACCGGAATTGAAAGGTGTTGTACTGGAATCGTATGGTTCAGGGAATGTGCCCACACACCGTTGGCTGTTAAACGCCATCCGGAAAGCCATCAGGCAAGGGGTTATCTTCCTGAATGTAACGCAGTGTTCCGGCGGCAGAGTGCAGATGGGACAATACATGACGAGCTACGATCTGCTGAATGCAGGCGTTATCAGTGGAAAGGATATAACCGTTGAGGCAGCTATCACCAAGTTGATGTTTCTTCTCGGACAAGACCTCACGACAGAGGAAGTGAAGACTCATTTACAACGGAGTCTGAGCGGGGAAATAACAGAATGAGTTGTTTTTTTTTCAACTTTTTTTTGTAATTTGCGTGCCTGAATTTTAGACCAATCCGGAATCTTTTTAAGCGGAAATAGTTTCATTTGGAAAGAGAAAACGGGGGGCTAATTGAAGAACGAAACAAGGATTTTTTTTTATTTGTTGGAAATTTATTGTAGATCAATAAATCGTAAATAGAAATTAATAGTAAGAACAATTTATTAATCAAAATTCAAAACCAATTATGAAAAAACTATTTGCGTTAATTGCAGTTTTCGGGATGCTTAGTTTTGGCGCATCGGTGGTTGCTTTCGCACAGGAGCAAGACACCACGCAGGCAGCTACTGAACAAGCGGCTACTGATTCCGTAACACAGGCTCAAGCTCAAAGCTCTGACTTGACAGCTGATCCTGTAGAGCAAGCAGCTGCCAAAGCTGAATCAGGTAAGTCTCTTCACAGCATGCTTAAGCAATATTTCATTCAGGGGGGTCCGAGCTTCATGGCATTCGTACTTATTGCCCTGATTCTTGGTCTTGCATTGGCTATCGAGAGGGTTCTTTATTTGAACCTCGCCACTACCAACACCAAAAAACTGCTGGCAAATGTAGAAGATGCATTGAATAGTGGTGGTGTAGAAGCTGCTAAGGAAGTTTGCCGCAATACCCGCGGTCCTGTTGCTTCTATTTTCTATCAGGGGCTCGATCGTTTCGATGAAGGAATCGACGTAGTTGAGAAGTCAATCGTATCATACGGTGGTGTACAGGCTGGTCTGCTGGAAAAAGGACTGAGCTGGATTGCACTGTTTATCGCACTGGCTCCGATGCTTGGTTTCATGGGAACTGTAATCGGTATGATTTCAGCATTCGATGCTATCCAGGTTGCTGGTGACATTTCTCCTTCTCTGGTTGCTGGTGGTATTAAGGTTGCACTTATTACGACTGTAACAGGTCTTATCGTTGCTATCATCCTTCAGATTTTCTACAACTACTGTGTTGCAAAAATCGATAGCATCATTAACAGCATGGAAGATGCTTCTATCTCTCTGCTTGACCTGCTGGTAAAACACAACCTGAAGAAGTAATTACAAAATTAATTCGTACCCATGAGTAGTAAAGTAACAAGAATACTGACTATTATTCTTTGGGTCATGTTGGCGTTGTCAGCAATCTTTATCGTACTACTGGTCGATAAGATTGACACACCGCAGATGGACTCAATGATAAATCTTAACCTTCGCTGGGCCTACATACTCTTTGGCATTGCAGCTATTGTTGCTGTCGGATTCTCCGTTTTCCATATGTTCTCATCTGGAGAAAAAGCCAAGAAGAGTTTGATGGCTATAGGAGTGCTTGCAGCAGTAGTCATTATTGCAAGCCTGCTGGCATCGTCAGAAATTCCGAATTTCTACGGAGCTCAAACGATGGTTCAGAAGGGAACATTGACCCCTGAAGTTGCTAAATTCACAGACACCCTGCTCTATACCACCTACATCTTGTTTGGCGGAGCCGTTTTGTCTGTTATTTATTCGGGTCTTTCCCGTTTCTGGAAATAAGATTTAAATCAGAATGAAAAAGGGTAACTTTTTCATCATAACTGAACATGAAATTAAATAAACATGCCTAGAAAATTACCGGAATATAATGCTGCATCTTTGGCTGACATTGCCTTCATGTTGCTTCTCTTCTTCCTGGTAACAACTACCATGGACGTTGATTCTGGGCTCGAACGTAAGTTGCCACCGCCACCTCCGCCGAATCAGGACTTGAGCAAGCAGCCACAAATTAAAGAACGTAACGTCTTTGTTGTGCTGGTGAACAAGAACGATCAGTTGTTGGTGGAAGGCAAACCGATGCGCGTCCGCGACCTTCGCGAAGCAGCGGAAAATTTTATGGCCAACCCAAATAACGATCCGACGTTACCGGAAAAAGAAGTGAAAGACGTTCCCTTCTTTGGTCCGACGGAAGTTACCAAGGGAGTCATCTCGCTGCAGAATGACGTAGGTACGACATACGGTACCTACATCGCGGTCCAGAATGAATTGGTAGGCGCTATCAACGACTTACGGGACCAGCTGGCACAACGGAAATGGGGAAAATCCTATGACGATCTCGATAGAGATCAGCAAAAAGCTATTCAGGAGATTTACCCATCACGTATTTCAGAAGCTGAGCCCAAAAAAGTTGGTAAAAAATAATTAGGAGGATTTAAAGAATGTCAAAATTCAGAAAAGACGACAAAAAGGAAACTCCACCGATTTCGACAGCAGCTTTGCCTGACATTGTATTTATGCTTCTGTTCTTCATCATGGTGTCGACCACCATGCGTGAGGTAACGTTGAAAGTACAAGTTAAGTTGCCCCAGGCAACAGAGTTGAGCAAACTGGAGCGGAAATCTTTGGTGAGTTACATCTACATCGGCCCTCCTCAACAGCAATACCAGGCACAGTTAGGTAGCGAACCGCGAATTCAGCTGAACGATTCATTTGCCACTGTTGGCGACATCCAGGATTTTATTGTATCCGAAAGGGAAGCACACGACGAGAACGAAGTTCCGTTGATGGTTACCTCTCTTAAAGTGGATCAATATACCAAGATGGGTATCGTTTCAGACGTGAAGCAGGAATTGAGGAGAGTTCAGGCTCTTCACATCAATTACTCAGCCAGAAAACGTACTGAGAAAAACTAAGATGTACACTAAATAAAAGAAAGCGGTCTGAAATTCAGGCCGCTTTTTTTGTGCCAATATTTTTTACATACAAAAAACGGCTGCTCAAAAAGAACAACCGTTTCATCCTTTATACTGGTAATATCAATTCTTATTATCCTTCGCGGGAACCACTTTCAACGTAAGTTCGTCCAGCTGTGCATCAGCAATGGTCGATGGACTGTCAATCATTACATCGCGCCCGGCATTGTTTTTCGGGAATGCAATCACATCGCGAATACTGTCGAGTCCGGCAAACAGCGATACCAAACGGTCGAAACCAAAAGCAATTCCGGCATGTGGAGGCGCACCATATTTAAACGCATCAATAAGGAAGCCAAACTGCTTCTCAGCCTCTTCTTTGGTAAAACCGAGTGTCTTAAACATTTTGGCCTGCAGCTCGCTGTTGAAAATACGAACAGAACCACCGCCAATTTCCACACCGTTAATCACCAGGTCATAAGCATTCGCATGAACCTTACCCGGATCGGTATCCAACAAATCCACCTCATCCAATTTCGGCGATGTAAACGGATGGTGCATAGCAAAAAAGCGCTGTACTTCTTCATCCCATTCCAACAGCGGGAAATCAACCACCCACAACGGACGGAAATCATCACCTTTAACCAGCCCTAACTGCTTGCCCATTTCCAAACGAAGTGTCCCGGTAGCTGTTTGTGTTGCCTCTTTCTTGCCTGACAAAACCAGTAGCAAGTCGCCGGGAACAGCTCCAAATACATCCGCCCACTTCTTCAAATCGTCGGCATTGTAGAATTTGTCTACTGACGATTTAAATGAGCCGTCTTCGTTATATTTCACATAAACGAGCCCTTTGGCACCAACCTGCGGACGTTTAACAAAATCCGTCAACGCATCCAGTTGCTTGCGCGAATAGGAAGCTGCGCCGGAAGCACAAATACCTCCAATATATTCAGCTTCGTCAAACACTTTGAAGCCATTTCCCTTCACCGTTTCGGTCAGGTCATGAATTTCCATCCCAAAGCGAATGTCAGGCTTATCAGAGCCATATTTTTCCATTGCCTCTTCGTAAGGCATACGCGGAAACTCACCTGGGTCAAAACCTTTCAGTTCCTTGAAAAGATGCCGGGTCAGCCCTTCAAACATACTCAGCACGTCATTCTGCTCCACGAACGACATTTCGCAGTCAATCTGCGTAAACTCAGGCTGCCGGTCTGCGCGAAGGTCCTCATCGCGGAAGCATTTTACAATCTGATAGTACCGGTCAAAACCAGCAACCATCAACAATTGCTTGAACGTTTGTGGCGACTGTGGAAGCGCATAAAACTCGCCGGGATTCATTCGCGAAGGAACCACGAAGTCGCGGGCGCCTTCCGGTGTAGACTTGATCAGAACCGGCGTTTCTGTTTCGATAAAATCCTGGTCATTCAGGTAACTCCTTACGTAATGGGCCATCCGGGCACGAAGCTCGAGGTTTTTGCGAACATTTTCCCGACGCAAGTCGAGGTACCGGTATTTCATACGAATTTCATCACCGCCATCCGTATCTTCAGCAATGGTAAATGGAGGAACAACCGATTGATTCAGAATCGTTACTTTTTTGAGCTCTACCTCCACATCTCCGGTAGGAATTTTGCTGTTCTTGCTCGCGCGTTCTCTCACGACACCCACTATTTGGATGACAAACTCGCGTCCCAGGTGATTCACAGCGTCCTTAATTTCAGCCGAAGCAGTATCGTCAGCAACCAGCTGCGTAATACCGTAGCGGTCACGGAGGTCAACAAAAGTCATTGCACCGAGGTTGCGGACCCTCTGCACCCATCCGGCAAGCGTCACTTCGTTGCCAGCCTGATTGATTCGTAATTCACCGCAATTATGGCTTCTGTACATCGATTATTCTTTTATAAATTTGAATGCAAAAGTACAAAAGTTCTAAAGAAAACAGGAAGCAATCAATCACAGGTTTAGGCGCCTCCTGAGAAATATTTCAGGAACCGGATTTGCCTGCTTTTAGAATCAGAACTACTTTTAAACTAAAATTCAAAACATGCTGGAACCATTTTCCGATGAATATTTCATGAAGCAAGCGCTTAACGAGGCACAGAAAGCATTTGATATGGGAGAAATTCCTGTAGGAGCTGTGGTCGTTTGCCAAAATCGTATCGTTGCGCGGGCGCATAACCTCACCGAAACACTGAACGATGTAACCGCTCATGCGGAAATGCAGGCCATCACGGCTGCTGCCAACATGTTGGGGGGCAAATACCTGAACGACTGCACGCTTTACGTTACCCTGGAACCCTGTGTGATGTGTGCCGGAGCGCTGGGCTGGTCGCAAATTGGGCGGATTGTATATGGTGCAGAAGACGAAAAAAGAGGCTTCCAAAAGTTTGCGGCGAAAGCGTTACATCCCAAAACAACTTTGCTGGGAGGGATTATGGAGGCCGAATGCTCAACACTTGTCAAAGACTTCTTCTTGTCGAAACGATAAGCAAACGCTAAAAACACCTTTTTAAAAGTGATATCAGGTAAAAAACATTTTGCTATTTTGCCTGACAAACCAACTCTATTAACGACTAAATAAAAAAACCGATGAGTATACACAACCAGGCAAAAAAGGGAGACATCGCAAAAACCGTTCTTCTCCCGGGTGACCCGCTTCGCGCAAAATTCATTGCTGATAACTTTCTGGAAGATACGGTCTGCTACAACGAAGTCCGTGGCATGTTAGGCTACACCGGTTACTACAACGGACAGCAAGTGAGTGTGCAGGGAACCGGCATGGGAATGCCGTCCATGTCGATTTACGCTACTGAGCTAATTGAAGAATACCATTGCGAACAGCTCATCCGTATCGGCAGTTGCGGTTCTATTCAACCGGAAGTACAACTACGGGATGTTATCCTGGCGCAAGGTGCCTGCACCGATAATGGCATGAACCAGTTGCGATTCGGCGGACTACAGTTTGCTCCGCTAGCTGATTTTGACCTGCTTCACAGGGCATACACTATTGCCCGTGGGAAGGATGTTAACCTTCATGTAGGAAATGTTTTAAGTTCAGACTTCTTCTACAACGACGAGCACATTGGTGACCCATTTGCCGTATGGCAGAAATTCAATGTTCTGGCAGTAGAAATGGAAACGGCCGCTCTTTATACAATTGCTGCTAAATACAAGAAACGGGCGCTTTCTATTCTGACCGTTAGCGACCACATTCCGGAGGGAAAATCAACTACCTCAGAAGAACGGCAAACCACATTTACACAAATGATGGACATTGCCCTGAAACTAGCCTAAACACTTTGTAAACCGAACAAACAACTGCGAATGACGCGTTTTACAACATCACTATTGCTTCTCCTGCTTTTTGAATCTGACGGCTTTTGGACAAACGCCAAAAGACAAGGGTCTACAAACAATTACCATGAAGAGCGTTAAAAGCCCCGTTCAGTTTCTGGCCAGCGACCAACTCGAGGGAAGAATGGCCGGGACAAAACAAGGCCAAATAGCAGGTGAATATGTAGCATCGTTGTTCAGCTTCATCGGTTTGGAACCAGTGGGCGACTCGGTTTCGTTCAAACCCGATCGATATCAAAAACTTTTGGGAGCGGAAAAAAGAAAAACCACGTCTTTCTTTCAACCCTTTCAGGCAATTGAAGTAACGCCAGATACAATACAGAAACTGGCATTAGTCACAACATCAGATAAGTCTACCCTTAAAAAAGAATACGCGTACAAAGCTGATTTTCGAGTAACAATTCCCAATGGAAGCAGTCAGATCTCAGCTCCGGTAGTATTCGTTGGCTATGGGCTAACCGATGAGAAAAGTGGCTATGATGATTTCAACAAAATCGACGTCAAAAACAAAATCGTCGTCAGGTGGGCAGGCTTACCCGGTCAGGATTTTAAAGATAGTCCGGCAGCAAAAGCAATCAACGGACCAGAAGGCAGAGCGCTGGAGCGATTGAAAAATAAACAGGCAAAAGAGCATGGCGCACTAGCCGTACTGGAAGTTGCAAGTGATACACAAATCAGCCATTGGAACGCCAACCAATACTATTTCCACAATGCAATGTATGAAGGATTGAAGAAGCGTAAATCATTTTATGACAAAAGAGTTTACCTGCCTGACACAGGAAAGGGAAACATTCCGGTTATTTACATCTCGCCTTCTGTATTCTCAGACATCATGGGGCCTGATTTCCGGAATGTGCAAGCCCGAAAGAAAGCTTCCGAACTGAAAAATGTATCACAAACCATCAGCAGAAAGACAATTGAACTGGCAATAAACACCAGGAATCGAAGACTACAGCTGCGAAATGTGATGAGCAAAGTTGAAGGAAAGGAAAAGGATAAGTTCATTGTAATTGGTGCCCATTACGACCACTTGGGCATTCATGACGGTTACATTTGGAACGGTGCAGATGACAACGCATCGGGAGTTTCTGCAGTATTGAACATTGCCAAAGCCATGATTGCATCGGGAGTTCAACCCGAATACACCATTTTATTCGCCTGTTGGGATGGGGAAGAAAGAGGACTGCTGGGCTCTCATTACTTTATCAATCACTGGGCAAACAAGGGAAAAATAATGGCCTACCTCAACTTCGATATGATTGGCCGAAACGCCGGCCCGGACGCACCGAACAACCAGGTAACCATGATTTATTCGAAAGCCTTCCAACCGGCGGTTACTTTATCAAAGCAACACATCAGCGACTACAACCTGAATCTGGATGTTTCATACAACGGTTCGGAAAAGCCTGATAGTGGCAGCGATAATGTGTGGTTTGTCAAAGACGATGTGCCACTGTTCTGGTTTCACACTGGTGGTCAACCGGATTACCACCAACCGACTGATGTGCCGGAAATGATCAACTACACCAAGATGGCCAACATCATCCGGCTGAGCTATCTCGACATTTTTGAGTTGTCGACGAATCCTGAAAGCTGGAAATAGCAAAAAAAAACTTTTCCAGAAACATCAATCAGGTACTTCCTGAACTGTAAATCCAACTTGCTTCAAATCCTCGTAGAAAGCGGGATAAGATTTGGTCACCACCATGGGATCGGCAATCTTCAAGTTACCGAAAACCAAAGTAGCCGGAGCAAACGCCAACGCCATCCGATGGTCATGATAGGTTTCGATAGTAGCCTCACTCGCATCAACACTTTCATCCAACTTTCCATCCCAGGCAATTTCACCGAGCTGTAATTCGGTCAGTTTTGCTCCCAGCTTGGCGCATTCATTCTGCAATGCAGCAATCCGGTCAGTCTCTTTTATCTTTAGGGTATGCAAGCCCGTAAAGTGAAATGGTATCTGTTTTGCCACACACAAAACGGCAAAAGTCTGGGCCACGTCCGGATTTTCCACAAAGTTCAAGTCAAGGCGTTTCACATCCGGTTTTTCCTTTCGGGAAATTCGTACATCGTTGCCTTCCTGTTTTGACTGGATTCCGAAATATTGGTCAAACCATTTAGCTAACACAGCGTCGCCCTGCAAGCTTTGCAAGCGCAATCCTTTTAACAGGATATCGAAATCATCGGACATAGCGGCGATTTGATACCAGTAAGAAGCTCCGGACCAATCAGCTTCCACCGTGAATCGGATGGGCTTGTAATCCTGCTGCTCGATACGAATCTCACTCCCTTTCCAGGCATACCGCACACCAAATTTCTTCATCAGCTTTAACGTCAACTCGATGTATGGACGGGAAGTAATCTTGTTTTTCAACCTCAACGTCAAACCATTTTGGATAGACGGAGCAATCATCAGCAACGCTGAAATATATTGGCTACTCACACTTCCGTCGAGTTCCAGTACGCCCCCTTTCAGAGCGGTTCCGGTAATCTTCAGCGGTGGATAACCCTCTTCTCCCGCATACTCAATTACCGCACCTAACTCTCGCAAAGCATCAACCAATATGCTAATCGGCCGTTGTTTCATCCGCTCCGAACCGGTTAGCGTCCACTGCCCCATTATCTTCGAAAGAAAAGCCGTCAGGAAACGCATGGCCGTTCCGGCATGACCGATATCGAACTCGTTGGTCGAAGCGTTCAGCACCTTCTCCATCACGCGGGTATCGTCGCTATCCGACAAATTTCCGATAGTGTATGGCGAATAACTCAGCGCATTGATAATCAACACACGATTACTAATACTTTTTGAAGCAGGCAGTTTGATTTCTCCTTCCAACCTGCTGGTGGGTCTGGTTATCTGGTAAAGCATCTATACAATTCGTTAAAGGGAAAGATTCCGGTAAAAATCAAGCGATTCAATGATTAAGTCGCGACTGCAATCCTGGTCAATCGCCACTTTTCCAACTTTCGGCAACAGCGTAAAGTTAATTCGCTTGCCTTCGTTTTTCTTATCATGACTCATCAGGCTCAGCAACGCATCGTAATCCTCTGACGTGATATCAAATTTTCCGTAGATGGTCATCAGCCAATACGAAAGTTCCTTCAAATCGCGACTTGACAATCCGGCCATTTTGTGCGACAGATACAATTCCGCCATCATACCGTAAGCCACTGCATAGCCGTGTAATATCGGTTTCCCGGAAGTCATGGCATAACTCTCGAAAGCGTGACCAATGGTATGGCCAAAGTTCAATGCTTTTCGAATATTCTTTTCTGTCGGGTCCTTATCAACAAAATAATCTTTGATGGCTACCGAGCGGGCGATTAGTCCGGCTAACGCTTCGTAGTTGAGCAAATCGAGATCGTAGTTGCGGACCTCCTTCAGATGATCGGCTGAACGAATCAAGCCGTGTTTCACCATTTCAGCAAATCCGGATACAAAATTCCGGCGGTCAATGGTTTTCAAAAAGCGCGTATCGATAATGACATCTTTGGGTTGATTAATCACCCCGATTTCATTTTTGAACCCGTTAAAATTGAACCCGGTTTTTCCACCAACCGAAGCGTCTACCTGCGATAGCAGCGTAGTTGGGACATTCACGAAATCCATTCCGCGTTTATAGGTCGAAGCCGCAAAACTTCCCAGGTCGGTTAACATTCCACCGCCCACGTTAATTACCAGTGATTTCCGGTCGGCCCCGTTTTGGCTCAGAAACATCCAGATTTTCTCGACCGAAGACAGCTTCTTGTTTTCTTCGCCTGCCGGAACTTCTGTTTTCTTCACCTTCTCCCATCCAATGACGTCCTGTAAAACAGGAAGACAAAATTGAGTGGTATTCGATTCGCTCACCAGAAAAACCTTATCTTCGGGATAACGGGAAATCAATTGAGATAGAGCAGCTACAACATCATCAGTCACGGTAACTGCTGCATGGTATGATGGTAGATTGTTCATTTTTCGGTTGTTTACCGGACAAAGTTAAAACTATTTGCTATTTTGAATTTCGAATTGCAAACTTCTACATTAAAATACACACAAAGATGATATACAGTAACCGGAAATATGCCGACAAGCTGAGAAAGAGAATTCTGCTTGGAGGAGTGCTCGTTCTGGTAAGTTTAACGGTTTTACTTCTGCTACAACTTTTTACCTGGCTGGCTATTGGCGCCGCCGTTTTTGTTGTCGCTTTTCTTTTCATCGCCGCACTGAATCTCCAGTACATTCGTATTTTCGATGAAAAAGAGAAGATCATTATAAGGTATTTCTCCGTCTTCACTATCAACCGCTTGTTTCAATCCATCGAATTCCCGGCTGTTAACCTCATGAAAGCGGAAGCTGAAAAACATTTAGGCGGAATAAAGACCGACCTGGTATTGACGGTTCGGACCCGACAAGGAGTGGCCGTTTATCCGCCGGTTAGTCTTTCCGGCATTAGAAGAAAGGAGCGAAAACAAATTATTGAAGAGCTCAATAAGTTAATTCCACGAAAAAAAGAGGGAGCATAAAAAAAAGCGACCCATTTAGATCGCTTCTATCTGTTGACATGTATTTTACTTGATCAAACTTTCTTCAGGATATACAAACCTCCTGTTCCGGCTGCCAGAATAATGTAATCATTTGTTCCTGCAACATAGTTCACCGAACCTTCGGGATTGTAACTTCCTAAGATTTCCAAATCAGTTCCCTGCGCGGGAATACTGGCAACAACCAAACCGTCCGCTCCGTTGGCAATCATGATATCACCATTGAAAAGCGTTACTGCATTCACATTTCCAACATTCTGATCGGTCAGCAAATACTGGTACACCGGAGTCGGATCTGTTTGTCCGGCCGTCAAATCAAAAGCCTTCAAACCAACAGCTCCCAACGAAACAAATACCAGGTTACCATCCACGGTAATCGTAGATTTCCCTTGATAATCGGGAGTTGTGTGATTATCGGAAGTACCCGGGTTATTCGAATTACCAGGATAGTAATAGTTACCAATATTCATCACGTCGTCCGATGAAAGATCGGGTGCTAACACGTGCAGTTTAGCATCGGCAACACCTTCAAAACCTACCACTTTATCAACGCTGGAAGCATAAGCCGCATACTTTGCGTAAGAAAAGCGAACCCTTGCTGCTGTTGAAAAATCACTCAGCGCAATCTTTGTAATTCCGGTGTTCAAAGTAATCGTTTCACCTTTACTGTTCGTGATGGTTTTTTCCTCACCGCCGGCGGCAAAATAGAGATAGTCACCATGTCGGAAAACCGCATTGGAAGACGGAGCATCCAACACCTTATCGCGTTGAATAATCTTGTTTTTATTTTTCCCGGTAGGATAATAAATATCTCCATTAGCTTCCAGGTAAATTTCCCGAAGAACCGCACCATCTTTATGATCATCGCAGGCCAGCCAACAACGGGTTACTGTGCCCGCATCCGGATCGGAATAGGTTTGATCATCGACATTCAAGGCGTTAAACTCCACGTTTCCATACGTCAACTGAGATGAGATGTGGGGATGTTTGGGATCGGACATATCGATTACCTCGAATGCTCCTTTCACAATATCATCCTGCCGGTGATAGGTTACATAAGCCTTATCACCAACCACCTGAACGAAAGAAGCACTCAACTTATCCGATTTCCCCTGATCAGCCAGAGGCGGGTCGACATGAGCCACCAACTTCAATGTATAACTATTCGAAGGGACCACAGAAGCCGACTTCAGCGAAGATGAAGCTACGTTGACCACTTCATCCATCGTCGTTACCCTTGAAGTAAAAGCCGCGTCATCGTTAACAACGGTTATGTCTTCATCGGTGTTACTGTCAAACGGCGATTTGCCGTCGTCCTTGGAACATGATGCCAACACCAAGGCAAAAAGAGCAATAATAATTCCAAGGAGCCAAAGACTTTTAAGACTAGGTCTACTCATATGGGGTCATTTTTGGTTATTAATTAGATCATTCCTAAGAAGAATAACGAAATTCTCCCTGGTTTTGGTATATGGGAAAGCAATATTTTTCTAAAAATCAATAAAATAACTAACCTTTGAAGTCGATTTTCTTGTGGGTGCCATCACAGAACGGTTTATTGGATGAACCTCCGCAACGACAAAGAAATATTGTTTTGGTTTCTGTGGCCTTATTACCATACTGACCTTCCATCGTAACAGGTCCTTCGATCATGATCGGTCCGTCTTCCGTGAAAGTAACTTTGGTGGTTTTGATTTCTGATACCATAAATAGTCGTTTTTTATAAAAGATTCGTACTTCATTTACTTATCAATCAAACAGCACAGGCATATCAAAAGTTTGATAAAAAAACGTAAGCTTTACCCTGTCATCGAATCCGTTTGTACGACTCTTTTTTCAGCACAACTGCGGTACGTGCAGGCAAATACAACCTCAGATAATGGTTGGAACTCAACTTAGAAACCGGCAGCGTGTAATAAATGATATCCTGGTCAATACGGTTTTGTCCGCCATACGGATGGGCATCTGTGCTAAGGATTACCCTGAATTTCGACGGGTCCATCTGTATTCCGTATCCTTCAAATGATTTGTCGGGATTGAAATTGAAGACAAACAGTAAATCACCGCGCTGAAAGGCCAGTATTTGATCGGCCTTATTGTCGGTAATCCAACGTACTTCCGGATTCTCGAGCAGCCTTTCTTCCCTGAGAATGTGAATCATATCCCGATCGAAATCGAGCAACCAGTGGTACCGTAATTCAGGGTCTTCGGCAATACTCCATATTCTCCTGGCATGTTGGTACGACCAACCATTCCCTTCCCGCGGAAAGTCGATCCATTCGGGGTGCCCAAATTCATTTCCCATGAAATTAAGATAGGCACCACCGGCACACGAAGCTGTTGCCAACCGGAGCATCTTATGAAGCGCAATTCCGCGTTCCACAGTCAGGTTGGGTTGATCTTTTCGCATGCTGAAATACATCTCCTTATCAATCAACCGGAAGACGATAGTTTTATCACCTACCAATGCCTGATCGTGACTTTCGGCATAACTGACCACTTTTTCGTCCTGACGGTGCGCTGTTAGCTCGTAAAAAATCCGGCCAACATCCCACTCTTCATCTTTCAGCTCTTTGATAATTTTAATCCAGTAATCAGGAACGCCCATCGCCATACGAAAATCGAAACCGAGTCCGCCGTCTTCCTGCGGAGAAGCCAATCCCGGCATACCACTCACTTCTTCGGCGATGGAAATAGCATTCGGCTTGATTTGGTGAATGAGTTTATTTGCCAACTTGAAATAAACAATCGCTTCGTAATCGAGATTCGGCGTAAAATAATCGGTATAAGAAGAAAATGCCTTGCCCAGACCGTGATCAAAATAGAGCATACTGGTCACACCGTCGAACCGGAAACCATCGAACCGGAACTCATCCAGCCAATATTTGATATTGGAGAATAAAAAATGGAGCACTTCGGGCTTACCATAGTTGAAGCAGTACGAATCCCAGGCAGGATGTTCGCCTCTTCCACCTTCATGAAAAAACTGGTATCGCGTGCCGTCGTAACGACCTAAGCCTTCCACCTCGTTCTTTACCGCGTGGGAATGTACCAGGTCCATGATAACCGCCATTCCCATTCCATGCGCTTCATCGATTAAGGCTTTCAGCTCGTCGGGAGTACCAAACCTCGAAGACGGTGCAAAGAAACTCGACACATGGTATCCAAAGCTTCCATAGTAAGGATGCTCAGGAACCGCCATCAACTGAATCGTGTTGTAACCCGCCTTTTTTATGCGAGGAAGCATATTCTTACGAAACTCGTCATACGTGTGAATCCGCGGCTCTTCACCTGCCATTCCCACGTGCGATTCGTAAATTAGCGGAGCTTCGGTTAAACCGGAAAAATCATTCTTCCATTCGTAAGGATTTTCGGGCATCCAGACTTTCGCATTAAAAATCAACGAATCCGGATCTTGAACCGCCCAACGGGTCCAGGCAGGAATTCGCTTCCCCTGTCCTCCTTCCCAGTAAACCGAAAGCGCAAACAGGTCGCCATGTTTCAATGCGTCCTGCGTCAATCTTAGCTTCCAGTTCCCTTCTCCACTGGATTGCAGTTCGAATTCCGGCAGTTCCTTCCAATCGTTAAATGTTCCGATTAGAAAGATGCGGGTCGCATTGGGTGCCCACTCGCGTAACACCCATCCCTCCTCATCACGGAATAACCCGAAGTAGTGATGACCCTCGGCAAAATCGACCAAAGATCTACCTCCGGTTAACTCTCTTTCTTTTTGCTCTGAAAGTTCTTTCCACTCGATAAACGTCCCCTCGAAAGGTTCGAGCCAGGGGTCGTTTTGTACAATCGGGATTCTGTCCATGATGATGATTTTTAACTATTCTCTGTAAGGAACTACGAACTATAAGTATTTTTCGATTCCTTCAGCCAGTACTTTTTCTAAATCTTCCGGGGTATCGATACCAAAACTGTCGTAATTGGTTTCCTGTGTGCGGATACGATAACTATGCTCAAGCCAGCGAAGTTGCTCCAACGATTCCATCTTCTCCAAGCGTCCTTCCCGCAAACCGGTTAATTCATGTAAAACTTCGGTACGATACGCATACAAACCAATGTGACCGAAGAATGTGTGATGATTAATCCATTTTTCCTGCTCGATATTTCGGGCAAAAGGAATTGGCGAACGACTGAAATATATGGCATCGCCGTTTTCGGCCAGAACTACTTTGGGGATATTCGGATTGAAAATATCTTCGCTTTTGGTAATCGGCTGCACCAACGTGCCAATCTGTGTCTCCTCTTCGTCAAACAAAGCAGCGACTTTATTTAACTGGCTGGGTTTAATAAATGGCTCATCGCCCTGAATATTTACGACCACATCAAAGCTTTTGCCTGTCGATTCACTCACATTCTTCACCGCTTCCGAGCACCTGTCTGTTCCGCTGCGATGCTCTTCTGACGTCATCACCGCTTTTCCTCCAAACGCCTCCACTGCGTCAAATATGCGCTGGTCGTCGGTTGCGACCCACACATCATCGAAAACGCTGGCAGCGGTTTCATATACGCGTTGTATCATTGATTTTCCTGCAATGTCAGCCAGCGGTTTCCCCGGGAATCTGCTGGAAGCATAACGGGACGGAATAATTCCGATTATCTTCTTCTGATTCGAATTGTCCATTTACGACTTTAAGCTAAATATTGTTATTAAATCGAAGTTAAAGATAAAAATAAGCACGTGTGTTTTTTCGTGAGTTAAGGTAAAGTAAATTTCCTCTGTTCAGATAGAACAAGTAACCTTGGCTATCGTTCCGATATTTTGGGGATTAATTATAAATTTGTAATCCAATATTAAAACGGGAAGATGGATATTCAGGAAATAAAACAACGTTTCGGAATTATTGGTAATGCCCCGGGGTTAAACCGGGCCATTGAAGTAGCTGTGCAGGTTGCTCCCACCGACCTATCGGTTCTGATATCCGGGGAGAGTGGTGCCGGTAAAGAGGCGTTCCCGCAGATTATTCATAACTATTCGCATCGAAAACACGGAAAATATATTGCTGTCAATTGTGGTGCCATACCCGAAGGCACCATCGATTCGGAGCTTTTTGGTCACGAAAAAGGCGCCTTTACAGGAGCTTTGTCCGACCGAAAGGGATATTTTGAAGTAGCCGACGGCGGAACCATCTTTTTAGACGAGATTGGCGAGTTGCCACTTTCAACGCAGGTCCGCTTGCTCAGGGTACTCGAAGCCGGTGAATTCATTCGGGTAGGTTCGTCGAAGGTGATCAAAACCGATGTCCGCGTGGTAGCAGCAACAAACGTCGATCTGCCGACAGCTATTCGGGAAGGAAAGTTCAGGGAAGATTTGTACTACCGGCTGAATACGGTCCCGATTCACGTACTTTCGTTGCGCGACCGTGGTGAAGATGCCCTGTTGCTGTTCCGCAAATTTGCCCTCGACTTTGCCGAACGTTACCACATGCCGCCCGTCAGGTTGTCGGAAGATGCACAACGTGTATTGCTGAGTTACCGGTGGCCCGGAAACGTGCGCCAACTGAAAAATATCACCGAACAAATTTCGATCATCGAGCAGGAGCGCCAGATTGACGCCAATACCCTGAGGAATTATATTCCCGATGATAGCGGAGGTTCGCTGCCTGCGATCTATTCATCGGTCGATGAAAAAACATTTCACTCGGAAAGAGAGATTCTGTATAAAATTCTCTTCGAGATGAAAAGGGACGTGACCGATTTGAAGAAACTGGTCCACGACTTGCTGGAAGATGGGCATACGCCTCACGTACACGAGGACAATGCGCAAATCATCCGGAAACTCTATCAGAGTTCTGACGGAGAGTTCCAGCCGGAACCCAGTAACTATGGTTCCCCGGTTCCGTCTGCTCCGCCAAGTAATGATCATCATCAGATTGAGGACACGGAAGAATTTGTAGAAGAATCATTATCATTGGAAGAGAAAGAAATTGAACTAATACAGAAAGCACTGGAAAAACATAACGGGAAAAGGAAACTGGCCGCTGCCGAATTGGGCATATCGGAACGAACCCTCTACCGGAAAATAAAAGAATACAACATCAGCTAATGACGATTATGCCAAAGCATTCAGGAAAATTCCTGTTAACAACGCTGCTTGTTTCCATTTTAGTGGTAACAGGATGCACCATAAGTTATACATTCACCGGAGCATCGATTGCACCGAACGTGAAAACGGTTTTTGTTGATTATTTTCCAAACCGGGCGAGAGTAGTCAATCCAACGTTGAGTAATACCTTTACAGAAGGTCTGAAGGATAAATTCGTCAACCAAACCAGTCTGACACTGAACAATAGTCAGGGCGACCTGGAATTCAGTGGTGAAATTACCGGCTACGATATCCGGCCGCTATCAATTCAGCAAAGTAACGATGGCCGCGATGTTGCATCCCAAAACCGGTTAACAGTGACGGTAAAAGTGAAGTTCGTGAACAACAAGGATCACGAACAGGATTTCAATTCAACCTTCTCGGCCTATTATGATTGGGATAGTACGAGAAACCTGAGCGACGTGGAAGATGCAGCTGTACAAGACATCACCGAACAGTTGGTAGATGATATTTTCAACCGCTCGGTAGCGAACTGGTAAAAACGAGTAGTTATGTCGATGAACAGAGAGCAAATGATGCGATACCTGGACGACCCGACTCAGTTAAATGAGAAGTCGCTGGGCGAACTCAAGGAAATCCTGGATGAATTCCCGTTTTTCCAGACGGCTCATATGCTCTATGCCCGCAACCTACTCAACGAAAAAAGCTTTCGGTTTACGAACCAGTTAAAAGTAGCGGCCGCCAACGTCACCGACCGGTCGATGCTCTATTTCCTGTTGCATCCCAAAGCCCGCCATGAAGCCGAGGTCTATGAACCGAAGCAGGAAACGGCCGAGATAGAAATGCCGCCGCAATCAATTGCCACGTCTCCTGAAGAAGAAAAAACCGGGACGGCAACGGAAGAGGATGAAGGCTTCTTCGAACTGGCAGAGGATGTAACACATGCACATCCGGAAAAAGAATCTCCGGTAGACGATCATTCAAATACGACAGATGACGAAGAGAGTGTTGCACAAAAACCGCCGCAAAAGTCATTCGATCTGCTTGACTTTGACGTTATGGAACCATCTTTTTATCAGCTCGATGAAGATGTAACCAGCATCAAAGGATTGTCAGATCTGAGTAAATCGATTAATCGTAACGCGAAGAAGGACGACAAGACGGAGGAAGAGACGTCGCAGAAAGAAGAATCGAAAGATAACCTGATTGACAAATTTCTGGAAACTCAACCTACTATCTCGCCGGCAAAGAAAGGAGATGGTCAGCAGGAAGATATCTCGGAGCGAAGCGCGGAAGAAACGGATGAGTTTATGACTGAGACCCTTGCACACATCTACGTAAAGCAAGGATACTACGAAAAAGCCATCAAAGCTTTTCAAAAATTAAGTTTGAAATATCCCGAAAAAAGTGTTTACTTTGCTCGGCAAATTGAAGATGTCAGGAAACTGCTAAATAGATAACCCGATATGTATACACTGATAACCGTTTTAATTTTCATAATCTGTATCCTCATGATTTTGATCGTATTGGTACAGAACTCGAAAGGTGGAGGTCTTACTTCAACTTTCTCAGGCTCAAATCAAGTAATGGGTGTTCGTAAAACCACCGACTTCCTCGAGAAAGCGACCTGGTACCTGGCTGGTGCACTCCTCATTCTGTCTGTTTCGGCTTCGGCTTTTATTCCGCGTCAGGGACAACAACAGCGTTCGGCTATTGAAAAGCAGATTGAAAATGCAGCAGACCCGACTGAATTGCCTACTTTCCCGCAGGCAGCACCTCAACAAGGGGATTCAGACAATACAACGCAACAAAGCAACGGTCAATAATATTACCCTGATAGAATTAGAGAAAGCTCACCAAATGGTGGGCTTTTTTTATGCCTGACATTTCCAAAAGCAATCAAATGTCAGCTTGTCAGCCCCAACTGACAACAAGATAAAATCACATCTGCTTGATTTTGTTTTCATTACACAAACAACTTCCTCCATTCTTCCACACCCAAATGATTTTTTGTCCTGAATGCAGCCTGTAACAGGGCTATACCTGCTTTGGCACGTAATATGATGAATAGCGGGTGTCAATGAATAACTTTTGTCTAACGAAAAATACAATACAAGATGACAGAACTGAAAGGTAGAATACTTGCCGGCAAGATTCTGGTACAGCCACAAGAGGCTGTAGAGAAGACCGCCGGAGGGATTATCATCCCCGACTCAGCCAAAGAAAAACCACAATTGGGAACGGTTGTGAAAGTGGGAGCGGATAAAAAAGACGAACCTATGGAGGTCAAAGTTGGGGACACTGTATTCTATGGTAAATATTCAGGCACTGAGCTTCAGATCGACGATGAAAACTACCTGTTGATTTCTCAGTCAGATGTTCTTTACATCGCATAGTGAAAAGACCGATTGTACAAAAATTAAAATGAAAAAATAACATGGCTAAAGAGATCAAATTTGAAATCGAAGCACGCGAGTCGCTGAAACAAGGCGTCGATAAACTTGCCGATGCTGTGAAGGTAACGCTGGGTCCTAAAGGACGTAACGTTATTATTGACAAGAAATTTGGTGCACCTCAGGTAACCAAGGACGGTGTAACCGTTGCCAAAGAAATTGAACTGTCGGAACCGGACGCTAACATGGGCGCACAGCTCGTTAAGGAAGTTGCATCCAAAACCGGTGACGATGCAGGTGACGGTACCACTACCGCAACTGTACTGGCACAGTCAATCATCAACGTTGGACTGAAAAACGTAACTGCCGGTGCTAATCCGATGGATTTGAAACGCGGTATCGACAAAGCAGTTGCCAAAGTAGTTGAAAGCATCAAAGACCAGTCGAAAACGGTTGGTGACGACTACAGCAAAATCGAGCAGGTTGCCCGTATTTCGGCCAACAACGATTTCGAAATCGGTAAACTGATTGCCGAGGCAATGGAGAAAGTTCACAAAGAAGGCGTTATCACGGTAGAAGAAGCCAAAGGTACCGAAACTTACGTTGAAGTAGTGGAAGGTATGCAGTTCGATCGTGGTTACATCTCTCCTTACTTTGTAACCGACACCGAGAAAATGTCAGCTGAACTGGAGAATCCTTTCATCCTGATTCACGACAAGAAGATCTCAACCATGAAAGACCTGGTTCCGATCCTGGAAGCTACTCACCAGTCTGGTCGTCCGCTGATGATCATCTCTGAAGATATCGATGGCGAAGCGCTGGCTACCCTGGTAGTGAACCGTCTGCGTGCCGGATTGAAAGTATGTGCTGTTAAAGCGCCCGGATTCGGCGACCGCCGTAAAGAAATGCTGGAAGATATTGCAGTCCTGACTGGTGGAACCGTGATTACCGAAGAAAAAGGTATGAAACTGGAAGACACATCTCTCGAGATGTTGGGAACGGCTGAAAAGATCACCGTTGACAAAGAGAACACCACTATCGTGAATGGTTCAGGCGAGGCTTCAAACATTGCAGCCCGCGTAGCTCAAATCAAGAACCAAATCGAGTCGACTACTTCCGATTACGACCGCGAAAAACTGCAGGAGCGTCTGGCTAAATTGTCAGGTGGTGTTGCTGTACTGTACGTAGGTGCTCCTTCGGAAGTGGAAATGAAAGAGAAGAAAGACCGCGTTGACGATGCACTGAGTGCCACCCGCGCCGCTGTTGAAGAAGGTATCGTACCCGGTGGTGGTGTTGCATACATCCGTGCCATCAACGTATTGGAAAACCTCGAAGGTGATAACGATGACGAAACAACTGGTATCGAAATCGTGAAGCGCGCCATCGAAGAGCCAATGCGGCAGATTGTAGCCAACGCGGGACTGGAAGGCGCCGTAATCGTTCATAAAGTAATGGAAGGCAAAGGCGACTTTGGTTACAACGCCCGCATAGGCGAATACCAAAACCTGTTCGAATCAGGAGTTATCGACCCGGCCAAAGTAACCCGTGTTGCTCTTGAGAATGCTGCATCCATCGCAGGTATGTTCCTCACCACCGAGTGTGTTCTCGTTGAAGAGAAAGAGGACAATCCTCCAATGCCGGCAGGCGGAGGAATGGGCGGAGGTATGCCCGGAATGATGTAATCGATACATCAAACAATATATAACAACCTTTTATTGGTTTTGAACAAGCCGTCCGGAGATTCCGGGCGGCTTTATTTTTGCTCGCTTTTGCCCGATTCCCGCGGTTTTTCTATCTTGCCTCAAAATTTTTTGCATGGATTTATTGACCGTTTCGATTCTCGCTCTGGGACTTTCCATGGACTCTTTTGCTGTTTCCATTAGTTGTGGTCTGGCCGAGCGAAAAATCTCCTTTCAACATGCAGTCAAAATCGCGTTGTCGTTAGCTTTTTTCCAGGGATTGCTCCCATTGCTGGGATGGTTTGTGGGTTCCGAAATCAAAGATTTTGTGGAACATATCGATCACTGGATTGCCTTTGCACTACTGTCCTACCTGGGTGGAAAAATGATTTTCGAAAGTCTCGATAAAGAAAATACGGAAGGAATGGCCAACGTGTACTCATGGGGCAACATTCTCACCCTTTCGGTTGCCACCAGCATCGATGCGCTGATTGTGGGCTTTTCATATGCGTTAGCTTCTCCCGGAGACCTCTTTGAGGGAGCCATCATCATCGGCGGCGTCACCTTCTTTTTCTCCATGTTGGGTATCCGGATTGGGAAGGATGTCGGCAATCGATTCGGTAAACGCATGGAACTTCTTGGAGGAATTGTTCTGCTCGCCATCGGATTTAAAATCCTGCTGGAGCACCTCTTTTCGTAATCGCCTTACGGCGGAAGTATCTATCTCCGGCGCGGCTTCTTTTTTCCACGCAAGTGTTTACTCTTCGAATTGAAATCGAAATTATTCTTCCTGCCCCGCTTTTTCTTTTCATGAAAAGCCCCTTTGTAATTGGGGTCATTAACCCGCTTCACCCGGTCAATTTCGCGTGCCTGTTCCTGCAACTCCCGCCTGGTCGATTCCACCAGCTCCACTTCTTCCGGAACACTTTTCTCCGGAATCTCCATCCGGATAAGCTTTTCAATGCGTTCCAGGTGATAAATCTCGGCCGGATTCACCAACGAAATGGCCTCACCTTCGTAACTGGCGCGGGCTGTTCGTCCAATCCGGTGAACGTAATCTTCATCGTTGGGCGGCAAATCAAAGTTAATCACGTGGCTGATGCGTGACACGTCAATTCCCCGCGCCGAAACGTCCGTTGAAATCAGTACCCGGACTTCACCTTTCTTAAATGCATTAATCGCGTTGATGCGTGTGACCTGTCCTTTGTTCGAATGCAGAATACGCACCTCACCTTCCGTCTTCCGCTTGATGACTTTGTAAACTCCTTCGGCATTCTCTTTCGTACGGCAGAAAATGAGTACGCGGTTGAATTTCTCTTCATCCCGCAACAGGTAATGAATCAGGTTAAGTTTACTGCGGTAGTTGGGAACATTGTAAAAATACTGCTCCACCTTTTCGGCCGGTGTCGCCGACGGCGCTACTTCCACACGCACCGGGAAATCGAGGAATTCATCACTCATTTCCTCCACCTTTCCGGAAAAAGTCGCCGAAAAAAGCAAGTTTTGCCGCTTGGGCGGAATGACTTCGAACAATTGATGCAACTGATGAATAAAGCCCATGTCCAGCATTCGGTCAGCCTCATCAATCACCAGTGTTTTCACTTTCTTAAATGAAACCGCACCAGCCTTGTACAAATCCCACAATCGCCCGGGTGTCGCTACCAGGATATCGATTCCCGGTTCCACCAAAGCAGCATGTTTCGTCCAGCCCACACCGCCGTAAACAGCAGCATACCGGATATTGGAATAGCCCGTCAGTTCCTCGATATCTTCGCCAACCTGTAGCGACAATTCCCTCGTGGGAACCAAAACGATAGCGCGCGGATCGTTTCCTTCCGCCTTCACCAGCTTCATGAACAACGGAATCAGGTAGGCAGCCGTTTTTCCGGTTCCGGTTTGGGCAATCCCCAACACATCCTGCCCCGATTTGATGGCAGGAATGGCTTTCTCCTGAATCGGAGTCGGCTCCTCGAAGCCAATCTCATCCAACGCCTTCAAAATCGATTTTCCTACACCTAATTCCTGAAAAGTCTTCATTATACTGGTATTCGTTTGCCTGCAAAAATACACTTTCCCAACGAATTGCCTCAACACATTGCTTCTCCTTTATCAGGAAGAACCGATTTGATGATATTCTCTGCTGAATAAGGGCCAATCACCATCCGCGAAAGGTTCTCTTCACGAAAAGTAGAACCACCGCATTTCGCGATTCGTTCCCGCCACAATGCAACAAGTAACCGCATTTGGCGACGACGTCTTTTTTCCTTGCGGGAAGCTTCTGCCGATGGCAGATGGCTTTTGTCCGGACACCGGGAGCAAACTACATTTTGTAGTTCTTTCCCGACACAACGCGGGAGCAAACTACATTTTGTAGTTCGTTGCCGAAGCGATGCGAGGAGAAACTACAATCTGTATTTCCTTCCCAACACAACGCGGGAGTAAACTACATTTTGTAGTTCGTTCTCTTCACGATACAGGAAGTAACTACAATTTGTAGTTCGTTGCCGGAAGGATGCGAGAGAAAACTACATTTCGTATTTTCTTCCCGGCACAACGCGGGAGTACACTACATTTTGTAGTTCTACCGGAAAACCAGGTGCAACCTTAATCATCATCCAATTTACAACAGCTTAAATACCTTCCCGGGAAGTCCTTTCACCAGGCCGGCAAACTCGAGGTTGAGCAACAGCGGAGATACTTTGTTCATCGGCATACCACTTTTGATACAGAGGATATCGATGGCCAGCGGCCCCTCTTCCTCCAGAATGGTAATCACCACTTTTTCATCTTCCGATAAATCGGAAAACAGACGTGGCTGAACGGCATCGGGTCTGCCCTTTGCGGGCTCCCAGTTCATGATGTATTCCAAATCAGCTACCGACTCGATGAGCGCAGCCCGGTTCGATTTGATGAGAAAGTTACACCCTTCGGAAAACGCGTCACCTTTCCTGCCGGGAAAAGCAAACACATCACGGTTATAGGAATTGGCTATTTCGGCCGTCACCAAAGCACCCCCCTTGTGCGCCGACTCTACTACCAGCGTGGCGTCGGCCAGTCCGGCAATAATCCGGTTACGACGAATAAAATGCTTCCGGTCGATGGACGAACCACTCACAAAATCGGTCACCAATCCTCCCTGGTGGTTCACCATTTCGCGCGCTGTTCCGGCATGCAGCTGAGGATACAACTTGTCGAGACCATGAGCCAGTACACCAACAGTAGGCAACCCATTTTTCAATGCTCCCCGGTGCGCCCGGATATCGATGCCATACGCCAGACCACTTACGACCATCACCTGGTAATTGCGGTTACCCAAATCGCCCAGCAACTCATCCACCATCTGGTAGCCGTAATCCGTGGCACTGCGCGTTCCCACAACACTAATGATTTTCGTTGCATTCAAATCAGGCTCACCTTTCACATAGAGCATCACCGGTGCATCGCTACAGGCTTTTAACCGTTCGGGGTATTCCTTATCGAGATAAAAGAGCGGCCGGATTTGATTTTTTTCGATGAATTTCAACTCCTTTTCGGCCCGCTTCAACACATCGCTCTTCGCGATATTCCGGGCTAACACCGTACCGATTCCGGGAATTTCACGCAACTCCTTCTCGGAAGTGTGAAATACCTCCCGAATACCTCCGCCATAAGCCACGAGGTTCCGCGCTGTAACGCATCCCACAAGAGGAATAAGTGATATGCCAATTTGATATAGCCGGTCGTCAGTCATGGTTCTGAAAAATGATACCATAAGTTACTAAAATCGCCGGTAATTCTAATCTATCAACTCACAAACGACCGAAAGCGGAGAAAGCCCATTCGTGCACTAACAGGCAGTCATTCCGACGCTAACAGGCTAAACATAACATGATTAAAATCAATATAAATTAACAAAATCAAGCTCTTTATTGGCGAAAATGCCGTCAATCTACCACAAATTCCGTTAACTTTTCGCGCTGAATTAAGCTGTCTTAACAACAGACAGAGTTCTACGCGTTAATTCAGCTTACTTCCGAAACCAAAAAAATCAAAAGCATATGACCAAAGGAAAAAGTGTCGGAGAGCGCATCAGCAATATCCGGCAGCTGAAAGACATTTCGAGGGAAGAGCTGGCCGACCGGTGTCAATTTACACTTGAAGTTTTGACAAAAATTGAAGAGGATGCGGTCATTCCTTCCCTGGGACATCTCATCAAAATTTCCAGGGTACTGGGAGTTCGTTTGGGTACTTTCCTTGACGATGCAGATCAACTTGGACCGGTTATTTCCCGCAAGGGTGTTAATAAACCGAGTGCCAGTTTCTCCAATAAAAACAGTGAAGCAAGGGTTAATCTCGATTTTCATGCGTTGGCCAGCGACAAATCGGGCCGCCACATGGAGCCGCTTATTGTGCAAATCAAACCATCAGAGCGAAAAGACTATTTGCTTTCGTCGCACGAGGGCGAGGAATTTATCTATGTTCTTGAAGGTGAGATTGAAGTGACCTACGGAAAGGAAAACCACAAGCTGGCAGTTGGCGACAGCATTTATTACGATTCGGTTGTAGAGCATCACATCCACACCCACGCCGATGAGCCCGCCACCATTCTTGCCGTTGTTTATGCACCCTACTAAAAACGGCTTCTCATGGAATTACTTGATATTACATTAGGCGAGCAACTGGAACATTGGGCGAAAGAAACCCCCGACCAGGAATTCATGGTTTATCCCGATCGCAATTTGCGCTTCACCTACCGGGAATTCGACGAGCGGGTCAACAACCTGGCCAAAGGTCTCCAGTATATTGGGATGGGCCCCGGAGATAAGCTGGGAATCTGGGCCAACAACGTTCCCGATTGGATGACCTTCATGTTTGCAACCGCCAAGATTGGTGTTGTGCTGGTTACCATCAACACCAACTACAAACTGCACGAACTGGAGTACCTTATCAAAAACTCCGATCTGCAGACACTCTGCATCATCAACGGTTTCCGCGACAGCGACTACGTGAAAATGGTGTATGAACTGGTGCCGGAACTAAAGGAGAGTGAACGCGGCTACCTGGAAAGCGAGAAGTTTCCGTTTTTGAAAAATATCATCTTTATCGGGCCGGAAAAACACCGCGGGATGTACAATACCGCTGAACTGATTTTGCTCGGTAGCCAGCTGGATGATGACCTGCTGAATTCGACAAAGAAAATGGTGTCGCCGCACGACGTGGTAAATATGCAGTATACGTCGGGAACAACCGGCTTCCCCAAAGGAGTCATGCTATCGCACCACAACATTCTGAATAACGGTTACAGTACGGGTGAATGCATGAATTACACGCAGAACGATCGGTTATGCGTCTGTGTACCGCTGTTTCATTGTTTTGGCTGCGTACTGGCCGTATGCGCCATTATTTCGCACGGAGCGACGATGGTGATGGTTGAGAACTTCGACCCGCTCATGGTTTTGGCGTCGGTGCATAAAGAACGTTGTACGGCACTTTACGGCGTACCGACCATGTTCATTGCCGAACTCAATCACCCCATGTTCGACATGTTCGATCTTTCATCACTTCGTACCGGCATCATGGCCGGAGCACCTTGTCCCATCGATACGATGAATCAGGTGATGGAGAAGATGTACATGAAAGAAATCATCATCGTGTACGGACTGACCGAGTCATCGCCGGGGATGACCGCCACACGGACCACCGATCCGCCGGAAATCCGATCGACAACCGTTGGTAAAGAGTTTCCTTTTGTCGATGTAAAAGTTGTAAATCCAGAAACCGGTGAAGAGCTGAAACCGGGAGAGCAGGGAGAACTTTGTTGCAAAGGCTACAACGTCATGAAAGGTTACTACAAGAATCCGGAAGCAACTGCCAAAGCGATCGACAAGGACGGTTGGTTGCATTCGGGCGATTTGGGCGTGAAAGACGAGGAAGGCTATTTCCGGGTAACCGGAAGAATAAAGGATATGATTATTCGTGGTGGCGAAAATATCTATCCGCGCGAAATCGAAAACTTTCTATACGAGATGCCGGGAATTCAATCGGTTGAAATCGCCGGCGTTCCCAGTCCCAAATACGGCGAACAAATCGGAGCCTTTATCAAACTGAAAGAAAGCGCAACGTTAACAGCGGAAGATGTGCAAGATTATTGCCGTGGACAGATTGCCCGGTACAAAATACCGAAGTACATCTTTTTTGTGGATGAATATCCGATGACGGCCAGCGGAAAAATACAAAAATACAAGCTCAGTGAGCTGAGTATAGAACTATTGAAAGAGCAGGGCGTTGAGCCCGTATAAGAATACTCAGAAAAAAAGGCCTCCCGAATTCGGGAGGCCTTTTCATTTATTATAGCATAGCTTTTAAATCCATTTCAGGTAACGGAAATCCTGGCGGTGCGGAAGGTTCTCATTCTTCGGGTAGACCCGTAAACCGTAATTAAAGGTTCCCGACTGCTTCAGATTGAGATCCAACTGGTAATGTGTCATTCCGTTTTCCGTTTTCACGGGAGTAAACTCCTGTTTCTGTATAAACTCAACAGGTTCATCCGACGTAACCACAATCATTTCCACGCCAACTTCCTCAGGCGTCAATTCTTTCAAATCGAGCACCACTTTCGACGGATAATCCTGGCCCATTTTATAGGAATTCGTAATGCCGTCGGCCAACTGCACACTCACCAGCTCGATATCATTCCAAACATTGGAAATTTTCGATTTCCACTCCGCCATCTCGCGGGCATGCTTGTAATCTTCCGCAATGATATCCTTTGAGCGGTCGGCTTGCTTGATATAGAAACGGTCGAAATAGTCGCGCATCATCCGGCGTGTGGTAAAGTAAGGCGCCACTTCAGCAAATGTATTTTTGATGAAGTCGACCCAAAGAACCGGTACGCCTTTTTCGTTACGGTAGTAATAAGCCGGAATAATCTCGTTTTCCAGGGTACTGTAAATGCTTTCCGCATCCAGTTCATCCTGCAGATCCTGAATATCGAACGAGCGTTCTTCCGGAAGGGCCCATCCGGCGTCCTTCTTGTAACCTTCGACCCACCAGCCGTCAAGAACCGAGAAGTGCAAGGTACCGTTCATTACCCCTTTTTCGCCTGAGGTACCGGAAGCTTCCAGCGGGCGCGTCGGGGTGTTCATCCACACATCGCAACCCTGCACCATAATTTTGGCGAGGTTCATGTCGTAATTCTGAATGAACAAAATCTTCCCAATAAATTCCGGCCGCTTGGAGATCTCCATGATGTACCGGATCAAATCCTGTCCTTCTTTGTCGGCAGGGTGTGCTTTACCAGCGAAAATAAACTGCACCGGGCGTTCCGGGTTATTCACAATCTTATTCAGCCGGTCGAGATTCCGGAAAATAAGGTGCGCTCGCTTATAGGTGGCAAAACGCCGGGCAAAACCGATAGTCAGTGCATTTGGATTCAACTTCGACAATGCTTCGGCGATGAATTTCGGATTTTCGTTTCGCTGAATATGTATATCGGTGAAACGCTCCTTGATGTATTCAATCAACCGGGCACGCAGCTTCGATTTGGTGTTCCAAATAACACCATCTTCCACTTTGTAAATATTCTTCCAGGCACGGGCTTCCGAATCTTCATCATAATCGTGAATATCTTCCGGCAGCTCTTCTTTCAGAAATTTATCGTGAATCTTTCTCCATTCAGGCGCTGCCCATGTCGGATAGTGCACTCCGTTGGTTACATACCCAACATTTTCCAATTCTTCCGGAAGGAAACCTTTATAAAGCTCGACCAACAGTTCCTGACTCACTCTTCCGTGCAAACGACTTACACCGTTGATGCGTTCGGACATATTAGCCGCTAGAAAGCTCATGTTGAAATGGTCTTCGTGCATGTGCGATTTTCCCAACATCTGGAATTCTTCCCACGAAATTCCCAACCGATCGGTAAATTTTTCCATGTAGGCACGGAACAAATCGTCGTGGAAGGCGTCGTGTCCAGCCGGAACCGGTGTATGGGTCGTGAAGAGATTCGACGCGCGAACAGCTTCTTTGGCTTCAGCAAAAGTAAGATTGGTTTTCTGCTGCAGATTGCACATTCGCTCCAAACCGATGAAGGCAGCGTGACCTTCGTTGATATGATAAATCTCGGCCGAAATACCCATCTTTTCCAGTGCCCTGATACCACCCAAACCGAGTACCATTTCCTGTTTCAACCGATTTTCGTTATCGCCGCCATACAAATGGTGAGTAATGAACCGATCCTGCTCCTGGTTCGCTTCCATGTCGGTATCGAGAAGATACAACTTCACAGCTCCAACATGTACAACCCAGACCTGAGCCAACACGGTCCGGCCCGGCATCTCAATGGTAATTGTTACCCAGTTGCCGTTGTCGTCCATCACCGGTTGCACCGGAATATGGGTAAAATGCTCGGCATCGTAATGAGCCACCTGCTCACCGTTTCCCGAAATCGTTTGCTTGAAATAACCGAAACGGTACAACAAACCAACGGCTACCATATCGACTTTTGAGTCACTGGCTTCTTTCAGGTAATCGCCGGCTAGAATTCCCAATCCACCGGAATAAATCTTCAGGCTCGAATGCAAGCCATACTCCATACTAAAGTAGGCCACCTTGGGTCCCAACAACTCTTTCCGTTCTTTGAGATATTGGTGTAAACGGGCTTCTACTTCGCGCATGCGCAAAATAAAAGCTTCATCTGCTTCCAGTTCATCATAGCGCTCAAAGCTTGTTTCTTCCAAAAGCAATATCGGGTTGTGTGCTGTTTGCTCCCAAATTTCAGGATCGATCTCCTCAAAAAGCTTCCTCGCATCGTCATTCCAGCTCCACCACAAATTCTTTGCGATTTCGCGAAGAGGTTTCAGGCGCTCAGGAACATTTGACTCGACTATTATTTTTTTCCAGGTTGGCTCAGGGTTCTCAGGTAGTTTAACAAATCTCACTCCTTGTCTTTCCATGATTCGTATGCATTTAACTCTCCTTCTGCAAGAGTTCGGTTAATAATGGGTCAACTACTTTCACACGGCAATTTGCATGCAATTTAGCCAATACAAATTACCTGTACGTTAAATTACTAGAACATAGGTTTGAATAGTGAGTCTGGTCAAAAAGCAGGTCGAACTATTTGTCAATTACTCTTACTTTTCGTTTTACTCTTTGCTGTTGTCTTTTTTGTCGTTTTCTTCTTTTCCACCTTAGGTAAGGTAGCACCTTTAGCTTCTTTCAATTTCTTTTTCAGATTTCTCAATTCTTCTTCGGCTTTTGTCAGCCGGTCTTCCTTTTCGTCAATGACTTCTTTCAAAGCCGCAATTTCACGGTCGGTTTCCGATTCAGGAACCAATGCGTTCAGTCGAATCCTGAAGTCGCTCAGCACATTCATGTAGTTAATGAACGCTTCGTACGGACTGCTGTAGGGATTGAAGTACATATGCACCTCGCCATCGGAAAAGAACTTGGTACACATGTAGTACATATGGTCGCTAATTTGCAGGTAGTTCCAGTCTTTAATCATAACCGGATCGGTACACCGCAACATCCGGTCCTTCAAATCATATAATTTACCAAAAGCTTCTTCCTGCAACTCATTTCCAAGCCAGGCAGAAAGATCTCTCTCTTCGTCCGCCCAGGAAATCGGGTGCGGAACATGCACTGCCGAAATGGGCTGGTACTTATCAACTATTTCTGAAGGAGTATCAAAAGTAAATTCTCCACTATTTAATGCAACCTCCGGGAAATTCTTCAGGAAATCGAATATGCCTGAGTCTTTCGTCTGATGTTCGCCAAATGTTTCGTAATCCATGAACAGGTTGATCATCTCTTCATTCTTATCGAGCGCATTCATCCAGTTCACGAATTTCTCAGCGGTCAGTGGGTATTCATTCCAGCCTTTGTTCGAAAAGCGGAAAGAGATATCGTCACTGAGTTTGTAGTTCCGCATCAGCACCTTCAGCCGCGGATTAACAGCATTACAATAGAGGAAATTAGGACTTTTCCAGCCCAAAACGTGTTTTGCTCCTTCGGTGAGCATGGCTTTGAACCCCATTTTATACACCTTATCCCCGATATCATCGGAATAGATCATTTCGGTATTCCGGAAAACGGTTGGACGCTGACCGAAATAAGTTTCGATTTTATCATCGTGATCCTTCACCTGTCTCTCGAAAGACTCACCATCGAATAATGAAACAAGCGAGTGAGAGTAGGTTTCGGACAGAAATTCCACATAACCGGTATCAGCCAGCTCCTGAAACGAGTGCAAAACTTCGGGCGCATACAGTTCAAATTGCTCCAGCGCAATACCCGAAATTGAGAGGGCTATCTTAAATCTTCCTTTGTGCTTCTTCAGTTGCTCCAGCAACACTTTGTTAGCCGGCAAATAACAATTGTTTGCCACCTTTCTCAGAATGGTTTCATTGGCATAATCATCATAATAGTAATGGTCGTTACCAATATCAAAGAAGCGGTATTTCCGGTAACGAAATGGCTGATGAATCTGAAAATACAAACAAACGGATTTCATATGGCTAACTTTTTACGCGTTACTGTTACTGATTGGCTGTCCTAAAGCAGATAAATACACCTGGCGCACATGTGCTGCAGAGTGGCGCCACTGCAGGTGGTCTACTTCAATCCGGCCATGTTTCTTAAACATCTTAGGTAAAGCAGGATACTTTAATATCGAATAGATGGCATCGGCCATGGCGTTAATATCCCAAAAATCGACTTTAATGGCGTGTGTCAGAATTTCGGCTACTCCCGATTGCTTGGAGATGATCACCGGAACGTCGGACATCATCGCTTCGAGCGGGGAAATTCCAAATGGTTCGGATACCGAAGGCATCACATACACATCGCTGAGACGGAACATATCAAATACGTCATCTCCTTTTAAAAAGCCTGTAAAATGGAAGCGGTCGGTTATTCCCAACTGGGCCGAACGTTTTATCATCTTATTCATCATATCGCCGGAACCCGCCATCACAAAACGGACATTGTCCATCCGCCTCAAAACCTGGTGAGCTGCTTCAATGAAATATTCCGGCCCTTTCTGCATGGTAATTCGCCCAAGAAATGTCACAATCTTTTCATCCACCCCTTTGGTAATTCCCAATCTCGGTTTGCGTTCAACCGGCTCAACTGCGTTATAAACCGTCACAACTTTGGCCGGATCGATACCATACTTGTCGATAACAATATTCCGGGTCAGGTTACTCACGGTAATCACCTTATCGGCTGCTTCCATACCTTCCCGTTCGATGGCATAAACATTCGGATTGACACTTCCTCCCGAACGGTCGAAATCGGTAGCGTGCACATGCACAACCAACGGTTTTCCACTGGCTTTTTTGGCTGCTATGCCGGCAGGATATGCCAACCAATCATGCGCGTGAATCAGGTCGAATTCATTCTCCCGGGCAATCACGTCTGCCACGAGCGCATAACGGGCAATTTCCTGCAATAAGTCAGCACCGTATTTTCCTGTAAAAGATAATCTTCCTTCCGAGTCGGTCTGAATGAAACGCGATCGTGAACTAACTTTTTGCTGTGTCAGTTTATAAAACTCTTCGGGCCCGACATAAGGAATCAGGGATGAATCCACTTCAAAATAATCGACCTTTTTCTGCAAATCCTCAAACCTCACCTGCTTTCGTGTAATCGGCACGTCACTGGCACCAATAATATTATCCACAGCCGATCGATCTTCGTCACCGTAAGCTTTGGGAACAACAAAGAGAACATTCACATCATCATAATGGGCCAATCCCCTGGTGAGTCCGTAACTGGCAGTCCCGAGGCCACCACTGATATGGGGAGGAAATTCCCATCCAAACATTAATACTTTCATTCAGCTCTTCGATTTAAGGGGTTTTCTAACTGACATTACTCTTCATAGTTATCAAGAAACGAAATGGCCGACAATATGGAGCCCACATTCCATGCCTGGGAAACGGCGCCACGGGCCTCGTGGGGCGGGTTTCCGTCATACATTTCGGAAAGTGTGCCAATACAATGTTCTGTCATTTCTTCTTCAAAGGACTCCATAATGTTTTTCACAAACGACATTCCCCCCATCTTATGAATTCCTATATACGCCTTAACAAAAGGCCCGATAAAAAACGGATAAACAGTTCCCTGGTGCATCGCCAGTGACCGGGCACTCAAATCTCCGTCACATATTCCCAAATATTCCTGATTTTTCGGTGATAACGATCGCAACCCACTGGTGGTAAGCAACTCATTCTTCACGCGGCTGATAACGGCTTTTTTCTGCTCCCGCGACAAAGGAGAATATGAAAGCCAGGCAGCAAAAAGCATGTTGGGACGCACTGACCAATCTTTGTAATCACCATCGACATAATCGGCCAGGTATTCTTCTTCATCGCACCAGAATGTTTCCTGAAACGAGGCGGCGATTTTTTCCGATATATCTTTCCACTCCTCAATAAAAGCATGATCACCGGCAATTTCAGCCAACTCCAGAGCATAAGAAACCGCGTTGTACCAAAGTGCGTTGATTTCAACAGCCAAACCACCTCTCGGTGTAACCGGCTTTCCTTCCACGTATGCATCCATCCATGTCAGCGCAACATTCTCTGCTTTCGCATGAATCAAGCCGTTATCCTGCATGTGAATATTGAATCGTGTGCCTTTCCGGTAGTTGGCCAGTATCTTCTTCATGGTCGGACCATACTTTTCCCAAAGCTCTTTCTTCTCCACGTAATCATTCAATTCCTGCACACTGACGAAGAACAGCAACGGTGCATCAGCTGCGTCGTAATCACTTTCACCGGCACCAACATATTTTGGGAAAAGGCCGTCCTTTAACCGCTTGGTATGCGTTTTCAGAATCGACTCATACGTTTTCAGGTTTCCCTGGCGCAGTAAAATCCCGTTAATCGCCAGAAAAGTCTGCCGCGGAATCGACTCATACCATGGATAGCCGGCGATAATATCATCACCGTCATTGCGCATGCAAAGAAACTGCTGGGCAGAATTGAGCAACGAGTTGGAAAACGAATCGCGAGGCGTTCTCTTTTTCGTTTCGTTGGTAAACCGACGCTTAAATCCGCTCGGCTTTTCTTCGGCTGTCGACGCCGAGAAAACAATGGATTCTCCCTTTTTTATCGGGAGCTCAAAATATCCCGGCACAAAGAGGTCTTCCTGAAATTCGTAACCGCGTTTTTGTTCCTTCATGTATTCAATGTTGTAGTACCAATCCGGAAACGGAACAAAATCGACTTCTTTCGAGAACTGCATGTGCAGGAAGGGATACCCCTCGTATAAGCGCATTTTAATTCCATTCTCAACCGGAACAAAACGGGTATTCGCAAACATGTTGGCCTTACTCAGTGTGTGAACATTTCGAAAAGCCAGAAATGGTTTGAACCGGAGCTTTGTCGGACTATGAGCATCTTCCAGCGTGTATCGAATCAACAGCTGTTCCTCCTTTTCCACCAAAATCCGTTCGCGCGAAAGAATGACACCACCAACGCGATAAGTGAGCTTTGAAATTTTATTGAATTCAATATCACGAAGATATTTGTGTCCGCGGGGCTCGTAATGGTCGCCCGGAAACTTGTGTATTCCCAGGTTAAATTCTGCGTCATGCTGAATCACTGTTTCATCCAACGATGAAAGAAGTACATGTCTTCCTCCGTCGAGTTCATTCAACTGAGTAACGAGCAAACCATGATACTTACGGGTATTACATCCCGCAAGGGTAGAAGATGAATAACTTCCCGCACGGTTGGTGCGAAGAAATTCACGCTGCAGTGAATATTCCAGATTGACTAACTGCTGTTTATCAAATTTCAGATAGCTCATAGGTGCAGAATTAATTTTAATGCGCTTCAACGATTAATTTCCAAAAAATCGCAATAGGAATGAATTTAAAATACAGAAAAATTTAGGCAATTGGCACCTCTGTAAAAATTTATTCCTTCAGTTTTCGAAGAAAATACTCCAAAATATCTTGAATGTTAAGGAACGGGTATTGTTTCATCAATTTATCAGCCTGTGTTAACTGATTGTCAAGGAATAAGCGGTAGTCTTTCCCATGTTCATCGAAGGGCCGGTGTTCGGTCGCTCGTCGCAGTTTTTCTACTCTGTTCATGATGCTCAAACTATCTTTTGTTATTAGAACATCCGAAAAGCGCTCCCAGATATAATCGACAGCGGTGTCGCTCAGGTGAACCATGTCAGGGGCGTAAAACCGATAGTCCCGCAATTCGTCCATCACAATTTCATACGATGGGAAATAAGCTATTCGCCCCTTTTCAAACCGATTTAACAAGGTCTCGATTACTAGAAACAACACCGATTTACTGATTTGGTTTTCGTGAGCCCCATCTTTCCAGTGACGTATTGGACTCACGGTAAAAATAACCTGCAAACCAGGATTCATCTCCCACAACCGGATTAGCAAAGTCTCCCAGCGGGCAACCGTTTCATCAACATTTAAGCGGTATCTGCGAAATTGCTTTGCCGGCTGCTTGTGACAATTCGACACTACTTTTTGATCGTCTCGGTTTTCATACACCCAGGCTGTACCGAAAGTGATAAAAAGAAAACCAGCTTGCCGAAGTTGCTCTGCCCCAAATGTTACGCGTTTGTTAATTTCCTCAAGGCAGATTTTCTTATCCTGATGGGAAAAACGACTATGATGGTGATAGCTGTTCCATCGTCCGTTAGCAAAAAAGATATCTTTATCCTTAAATTTCTTTTCTTCCATCAGAAGCTCCAGGCTATTCCCCACCGAAACCGGATTGTATAAAATTCCGAATGGATTCACATCGACCGGAAAACAGCGGCTGGTGAGCTTCTCCCCAATGTTTTCGGCAAAGCATGATCCCATCAGCACGATTTTTTCACGGTAGTCGAGCTTCTTCTTGTATTCCGGTAAATCTATTTTCGTCCTGAATCGGCTCATATATTCTGTTCTATCCAGTGAAAAATAAACTCCAGCACCTCATCCTGTCCTTCAAAATCGTGCAGTTGGTGACGCGCGCCGTGCCATCCGCGGTAGGTAATCCGGTCGGCCGCATTATCGAATAGCTTCAAACCGGCATTGCTATCCATTATGGGATCATCCAGTCCCTGCATCAGCAAAACCGGTATATTCAACCGATAGGCATTTTCCAGCAACCATTCACCTTCGCGCTTGACTTCGCAAAACAGTCGGACAGAAATGCGGTTATGCAATAATTCATCTTTGCTACGCGAATCAGCTGATTCTTCATCTTCCGAGAAATCGCGTGAACGGAGTCCGGTTTTAAAGGTAAGACGGGGCGTCAGCCGATTGGCCAGACAAGCAGCTGCTGTCATAACAGCACCGGGTCTTTTCCGCAACGTTATCCATGGCGAAGTGATGATAGCCAGCTGTGGAACGGCAGCTCTGCGCAAACAGTAACTCAACGCCATGTTTCCACCCATGCTGTGACCGAAAAGGATAACCGGGATGCCCGGGAACAATTCGCGCGTTTTTCGCACCAACAACTCCACATCCTGCAAAAAATCGGTGTAATGGCGAAGAACGCCCCTTTTTCCGCCCGACCGTCCGTGTCCACGGTAATCGAATGCGACAGCAGCCAAATTCTTTTCGGGAAACTTACTCAGCCAATGATCATACCTGCGGCAATGATCGCCATGACCATGAACCAGTGCCAGCACTGCTTTCGGATAAACATCCGGCGTCCAACTAACCGCATAGTAGTCCAGTCCGTCGAACGATTCCCATTTGTATTCCGAAAACTTCATTGGCACAAGGGTTCATCTTTGATTAACTAAATGTGCAAAAAAGTTCGCAGGAGTAAAACTTAATTAATCTAAAAAATCGATATTGCGACGAAGACCTTTAAAACCGGCACGTTTTACCGCCGATTTTCGGAAGAGTTGATTGAAGTGTTCCCGGTCCAGCTCTTTCCACTCAGCACGTGACATTTCAAGCAGCTCAGGCTTAGGCTGGAATGCTTCGACATTATGAGGAGCAGGAGTCCTGTTCCACGGGCAAACATCCTGGCAGATGTCGCAGCCATACATTCGATCCTGCAGCTGCCCTTTAAAATTTTCGGGAATTTCTTCGCGGTTTTCAATTGTTAGGTAGGAGATACATTTCCGGGCGTCGATGGTATGCGGAGCCACAATGGCTTTGGTCGGGCAAGCATCGATACAGCGAGTGCAAGAGCCGCAGAAATCAGTGTCAGCCGGCTTATCATATGCCAGTTCCAAATCGATGATGAGTTCACCAATAAAAAAGAAGGAGCCATGCTTAGGCGAAATAAGATGGGAGTTCTTACCAATCCAGCCGAGTCCAGCCCGACGTGCCCACGCCCGATCGAGCACCGGTGCTGAATCGACAAACGGTCGTCCGGAACAAGGAGCAATCTCTTCCTGAATAAATCGCATCAGGCTTTTCAGTTTGTCTTTGATGACAAAGTGATAATCCGTTCCGTAAGCATATTTTGAAATTACCGGCGCATCTTCTGCCTTTTGCGTTTCGCCCGGATAATAATTAAGAATAACCGAAACCACAGAACGGGCGCCTTCCACCAATTTTCCCGGGTCGAGACGTTTCTCCACATTTCGCTCCATGTAGCCCATCTGCCCGTTCATACCTTTTTCAAGCCATTGCAACAAGCGAGGCTCCTCTTCATCGAGGTACTCGACGGCCGCTATGCCGCAATCGGTAAAACCGAGCCGTTTCGCCTCTTCCTTGATGCGTTCGCTGTATGTGGCTTTTTCAGTATCCATTCTTTTCCGGGTACGATATTTTCTGACAAAAAAACCACCACGAAATGTGATGGTTAAATATTTTACATGAAGCCGAGTTCGAGTCGCGCCTCTTCGGACATCATCGACTTATCCCACGGCGGATCAAAAGTGATCTCCACCTTGCAATCTTCAATGCCGTCCACCTTCTTCGTCATGTATTCCACATCCGAAACGATCATGTCGGCGGCGGGACAATTCGGAGCCGTTAGTGTCATTAGCACGTTGGCCGTATTGTGTTCATCCACGTCAACACTATAAACCATGCCTAAATCGTATACATTGACCGGAATTTCCGGGTCGTAAACCTCTTTCAGGCTGGCAATTATTTTGTCAATTCTTTCATCCATTTCTTAACCCTCCTGTTGTGAAAGTTTTTCGTAGGCCAGAGCATAAAGTTTCATCTGTTTCACCATGGCCAGTAATCCATTTGAACGTGTGGGAGACAAATGTTGTTTCAATCCGATATCATCAATAAAATGCAAATCGGCATCGATTATCTCCCTCGGTGAACGATTGGAAAGTACACGCAGCAACAAAGCCACCAGGCCTTTCACAATAATCGCATCACTTTCTGCTTCAAACAGAATTTTATCACCGTCCTTTTCGGGATGGAGCCACACGCGTGACTGACATCCCCGAATCAGGTTGTCATCAACCTTATATTTCGCATCAATAGGTTCCAGATCATTCCCGAGTTCAATCAGGTAGGCGTATTTGTCCATCCAATCTTCGAACACCGAAAACTCTTCAATGATTTCGTGTTGTATATCTTCAATAGTCATAACGAAAAACTGCTTTGAATCAAAATCAAGGGAACAAACTTACGATAAAATTCAAAACATTCCCTTGATACGAATCAGGGCCTTGTACAGCGCCTCAACCTCTTCTTCTGTATTATAAAATGCAAACGAAGCCCGCGTCATTCCAGGTACACCAAAATGATCCATGATCGGATCGGTACACATGCGCCCGGTACGGACCGCTATGCCCAGTTGATCAAGAAGCGTACCTAAATCGAACGAGTGAATCCCTTCAATCTCGAAAGAGATGACACCTACCTTATTTTCAGCCTCCCCGAAGAACCGAATGCCTTCGATTGACTTCAGTTTTTCTGTCGCCAGTTTCAACAATTCCTGTTCACGAACTGCCAGATTGTCAACTCCAAGCGCCTGAACGTACTCGATAGCCGTTCCCAATGCAATAGCTCCAATGTAGTTTGGCGTTCCCGGTTCGAATTTATAGGGTAATTCATTAAAAGTAGTACCGGAAAACTTCACTTCCGAAATCATCTCTCCACCGCCCATGAAAGGTGGCATTTGCTCCAGCCATTTCCGCTTTCCGTAAAGAACACCAATCCCGGTAGGACCGTAAATTTTGTGACCGGAGAAAACATAGAAATCGCAATCGAGCTTTTGTACATCCGGTGGATAATGGGCAATTCCCTGCGCTCCATCGAGCAACACCGGAATATTTCGCTTATGTGCAATCTCGACAATCTTCTCAACCGGATTGATCGTCCCCAGTGTATTTGACACATGGTTCATGGCAACCAACTTGGTGCGCTCGGTTAGCAGACCGTCCAGCTCTTCAATTTTCAGAACGCCTTTTTCGTCGAACGGCAATACTTTCAGCGTTGCTTTCTTCCGCTCGCAAAGCAATTGCCAGGGAACGATATTGGCGTGATGCTCCAATTCGGAAACCACAATCTCATCACCTTCCGAAACGAACGCTTCGCCAAAAGAATAAGCAACGAGGTTAACCGATTCCGTAGTTCCATGTGTGAAAATAATCTCGCCCCGATCGCCGGCATTAATATACTGCCGCACTGTTTCGCGCGCCCCTTCGAAAGCCTCGGTGGTTTCGTTGGCCATAAAATGAGCCCCGCGATGAATATTGGCATTGGTCTTCAAATAATATTCTTCCACCTTATCGAGAACCACCCGGGGTTTCTGCGTAGTAGCGGCGTTGTCGAGATAAGCCAGTGGCTTTCCGTGAACCTGCTGGTCAAGGATGGGAAAATCCTTTCTAATTTTCCGGAAATCGAGACTCATAATGTGAATAAAATTATTGAACCGGAAGTTAAGCTTTTAATGCTAACTCCCGGCTTGTGCTTTGTGCCTTCCGCGAAAGCGAAAAAGCAATATTTTTCTCGCTAAAACGAAACGAATCAGCTTTCACAATCCATCACGCAGGAGTGACATTTCGACACTTCTCCGCGCAGACGTTTATTCACCAGCTCATCAATTCGTTCACCCAGTTTTTCGACGCGAACTTCCTGCAGCACCTCGTGCGCAAAAGCATACATCAACATCAGGCGGGCTTCCCGTTCAGCAATACCACGTGATTTCAGGTAAAACAAAGCCTCTTCATCGATACGCCCGACGGTCGCTCCGTGCGAACATTTCACGTCGTCGTTATCGATTACCAACTGTGGCTTCGTGTTCATCTTAGCGGTACCTGTTAACAAAACATTGTTGTTTCGCTGGTAAGCCAATGTACCGTGCGCTCCCCGTCCCACATGAATTCGTCCTGTAAATCCACCGGTGGATTGATCATCCAAAACGTTTTTGAAAAGCTGGTTGCTCTGACAATCAGGATGCGCATGTTCCACGAAAGTGAAATTGTCGACATGCTGGTTTTTATCGGTCAATGCCAGACCAAACATGTTCGCTTCGGCATGCTCGCCATCGATAAGAACATTCAGGTTGTTACGGACGATTCCACCGTGCAGCGACAAGGTATTCGTCAACACATTGGAATTACGCTCCTGACGGATATATAAACCGGTCAGATTCACCGCTTTGTTATGCTGGTTTTGCAGATTGTAAAAATCGACAACCGCATTTTCACCAACGTGTGCCTCTGTCAGGTTATTCACCATGTAATCCTGCGGGTCAAGCGTATGATCGCAGAAAATCACTTTCACCTGACTGTTCTCTTCGGCAATTACCAGGTTACGCTGAGTTGCGTAAGTATTCTCTGTCCCTCTCATCAGGTCGATGATTTGGATAGGCTTTTCCACCACAACACTTCGCGGTACATAAATAAAAACACCGTCCTGGGCAAAAGCCGTATTCAATGCGGTCAACGGATCTTTTTCCGGATCCGCCATCTTGCCATAATATTTTTCAACCAACTCCGGATATTCGACCGCAGCTTTGCGAAGACTGGTCACCACAACACCTTTCGGGAGTTCTGTCAGCTGTTCGTTACCGGAATAATACCAGCCGTTGGTGAGCATCACCAAATTGGTATCCAGTTCCGGAACATCGCACTGGAAAAGCTCGTGCAGATTGACGTCGCTTTCCTCATAGGCAAACACCCGGCGGTGGTTCTCGTTGGCAAAAATCTTCGCGAGGTTGGTATACTTATAGTTTTCCGTTTTAAAATCGGGAATTCCCTGTTTCCGGAATGCCTCGATCGCCGGCTTGCGTGCAGCATTGAGAACACCGGCCGCGCCATCTTCCAGAAGGTGAACATTCGATTCAAAAAGGTTGGCGAGCCGCTGATTGATTTCTTGATTTCTTTTCGCCTCAGTCATATTTACGCTCCCACCTCTTTTTTAATCCAGTCGTAACCTTTCTCTTCCAGTTCCAGTGCCAGCTCTTTTCCGGCTGACTTCACAATACGACCGTTATACAAAACATGAACAAAATCGGGGACGATATAATCGAGCAGACGCTGATAGTGCGTTACCACGATGGTAGCATTATCAGGACGTTTCAGGGCATTTACACCTTGAGCCACAATACGAAGCGCGTCGATATCCAGTCCTGAGTCCGTTTCATCAAGGATTGCCAGTTTCGGTTCGAGCATAGCCATCTGGAAGATTTCGTTCTTCTTTTTCTCACCACCCGAGAAACCTTCGTTCACAGAACGGTTCGTCAGATGTGAATCGATTTCAACCAGCGCTTTCTTTTCCTTCATCAGTTTCAAAAAATCGCCAGCTTTCAGCTCGTCTTTTCCCTGGTATTTACGATGCTCATTCAAGGCGGTCTTCAGGAAATTGACCATGCTGACACCCGGAATTTCTACCGGATACTGGAAACTGAGGAACAAACCTTCTTTGGAACGGACATCTGCATCCATATCGAGCAGATCTTTTCCGAAGAATGTAACCTCTCCACCGGTTACCTCATAATTCTCATGACCGGCCAATACATTAGCCAATGTACTCTTTCCTGAACCGTTAGGTCCCATGATGGCATGAACCTCTCCGGGGTTTACCTCGAGGTTGATACCTTTCAATATCTCTTTTCCTTCGACTTTAGCGTGTAAGTCTTTTACAATTAACATATTTTCTGAACTTATCTTACGTATATATCCGATTAACCCACACTGCCTTCAAGGCTGATTTGCAACAGCTTTTGTGCTTCTACTGCAAACTCCATGGGCAATTTATTGATTACTTCACGTGCATAACCATTCACAATCATTCCAACTGCATCCTGTGTTGAAATTCCGCGTTGGTTACAATAGAAAATCTGGTCTTCACCAATTTTCGATGTAGTGGCCTCATGTTCCACTACCGATGAATTATTGGAAACTTCGATGTACGGGAAAGTATGAGCTCCACAGGTATCGCCGAGCAACAACGAGTCACACTGCGAGAAGTTCCGGGCATTTTCCGCTTTGGGAGCAACCCTTACCAAGCCACGGTAGGAGTTGTCACTCTTTCCGGCCGAAATACCTTTCGAGACAATCGTACTCTTGGTATTTTTACCAATGTGCACCATCTTGGTTCCGGTATCGGCCTGCTGGTAGTTATTGGTAACAGCCACTGAATTAAACTCGGCCACCGAATTATCGCCTAACAAAATGCAACTTGGGTACTTCCAAGTAATGGCTGAACCGGTTTCTACCTGGTTCCAGAAAATCTTAGACGATTCTCCTTTACACAATCCGCGTTTTGTCACAAAGTTGTAAATACCGCCTTTTCCGTTTTCATCACCGGGATACCAGTTTTGTACGGTCGAGTATTTCACTTCTGCACGATCGAGTGCAATGATTTCCACAACGGCCGCGTGCAACTGATTCTCGTCACGCATAGGAGCGGTACAACCTTCGAGATATGAAACGTAGCTGTCGTCATCAGCTACAATCAGCGTACGCTCGAACTGACCGGTATTGGCCGCGTTGATACGGAAATACGTGGAAAGCTCCATCGGGCAACGAACACCTTTCGGGATGTAAACAAACGAACCGTCGGAGAAAACGGCTGCATTCAGCGCAGCAAAGTAGTTGTCAGTCGACGGAACCGACATTCCCAAATATTTCTGAACCAAATCGGGATGCTCCTGAACAGCTTCACTGAACGAACTGAAGATGATCCCTTTTTCGGCAAGTGTTTCTTTAAAAGTGGTTTTCACCGACACGCTGTCCATCACCGCGTCCACTGCCACGCCGGCGAGCAACTTCTGCTCTTCCAGCGGAATACCCAGCTTTTCGAAAGTACTCAGCAATTCAGGGTCCACTTCGTCAAGACTCTGCAATTCCTTTTTCTTTTTCGGCGCCGAATAATAGATGATGTCCTGGTAATCGATTTCCGGAATTTTCAGGTAAGCCCAGTCCGGCATTTCCATTTCCAGCCATTTGCGATAAGCTTTCAAACGGAAATCAAGCATAAACTGAGGCTCTTTCTTTTTGGCCGAGATCCAACGAATCACATCTTCATTCAACCCTTTTCCCAGCGTATCGGAATCAATATCGGTCACAAAACCATACTGATATTCACTCTTTGTTACTTTATCAAGTAGTTTATTTTGGTCTTCCATAACTGCGAATATTTAATTAAAGCCGGCCCACCTCTTCACTATGCGCGTCTCACACCGTTAACACATTTAAATAGACCGCTTTTAAATTGTTGCAAAGATATAAAATGTGCGCTATTTTTGAAGCCTGATTCCTACTAAAAAAAACCTCGAGGTCTTTTATTATATGACAGACGAAAAAAGAACAATTCATCAACTTTCCGAACTCGGAGAGTTTGGCCTGATCAACAGGCTTACATCACATCTTACTATACACAACAAAAGTACCCTCAAGGGGGTTGGCGACGACTGTGCAGTTTTAGATTTTAATAACAAAAAGACGGTCGTAACCACCGATATGTTGACGGAAGGAATTCATTTCAACCTGATGTATGTCCCGTTAAAACATTTAGGATACAAAGCTGTGGTGGTCAACCTCAGCGATGTTTATGCTATGAATGCCATCCCGAAACAGATTACCGTAAGTATGGCCATATCGTCGAAGTTTTCCATCGAAGCACTCGACGAGCTTTATTCCGGCATCCGGTTGGCCTGCGACACGTATGGAGTTGATTTGGTAGGTGGAGACACCACCTCATCGATGACGGGATTGGTGCTTTCCATTACCGCCATCGGTGAAGCCGAAGAAGAAGATTTGGTTTTCCGCAGCGGCGCCAAACCGACTGATCTCTTATGTGTCAGCGGTGATTTAGGTGGCGCATACATGGGATTACAATTGCTGGAAAGAGAAAACGAAGTCTTTAAGGTGAACCCGAAAATGCAACCGCAGTTGGAAGGTTATGACTACATCCTGGAAAGGCAGTTAAAACCGGAAGCACGTCGTGACATGCTGAGAATCTTCCAGGAACAGGGAATCCATCCGACTGCCATGATCGATATTTCAGACGGATTGTCATCCGAAATTATGCACATCTGTGAAGAATCGGGAACCGGCTGCAAGTTATTCGAGGATCGCATTCCGATGGACGACCAGACCAAACAAATGGCGGAAGAGTTAAATGTTAATCCGCTGGTTGCGGCATTAAACGGTGGTGAAGATTATGAATTGTTATTTACCATCCCGGTAGGTGAATATGATAAAATCCGGAATCATCCGGACATTACAGTCATTGGGCACATCACAGAAAAGTCGGAAGGAACGAATTTGGTTACCGCCGGCAGCGGTCAGGAAATTCCGTTGATGGCACAAGGATGGAATCCTTTGATGAATCAGGAATAAGACAAAAACCTCAAGCAATAAAAAACCGCCCCGGAAATGGAGGCGGTTTTCTTTTTCAATATCATATCATCAATCGGGGAAATATCCTTTGATAATTCCTCGTTTCGAATCTTTCACAAACAACAGAATATCATCGCGTTCGCGGGAAGCAGGAAGCTCAGCTTCGATTACTTCCAACGCTTGTGTATTGTTGTAACCTTTCTGATAAATCAGACGGTAGATTTCCTGCACCTCACGGATTTTATCGTTGGTATATCCACGACGACGAAGTCCGATAGAGTTTACACCAACATAGGAAAGTGGCTCACGGCCTGCCTTGATGTACGGAGGAACATCTTTCCGCACCAGCGAACCACCTGAAAGCATCACATGCTTACCAATATGGCAGAACTGATGTACGGCTGTATATCCACCCAGGATAGCAAAGTCGTCAACGAACACTTCACCGGCCAGACCGGTATAATTTACCAGAATAACGTTGTTTCCAACCACACAATCATGGGCAATATGGACATATGCCATGATGAGACAGTTACTTCCTACTACCGTTTTACCTTTGGCAGCAGTACCTTTATTAATGGTTACATACTCACGAATGGTTGTGTTGTCTCCAATTTCCACGGTAGTATATTCCCCCTGGAATTTCAGGTCCTGTGGTTCACCACCAATCACTGCTCCGGGAGATATTTTACAATTCTTACCAATCCGGGTACCCGGCAAAATGGTAACATTAGGTCCAATATGGGAACCTTCGCCAATCACCACGTCCTTATCAACAGTTGTAAAGGGCTCGATGACTACATTTTCAGCAATCTGAGCTTCGGGATGAACGTACGCTAAAGGTTGTTTCATTACTATAAAATTTGAGACAACGCCGATGGTTGTCGTTTCAGAATCATCTTAGTTTTTAACAATTTGGGCCATAAATTCGCCTTCGCAGACAACCGTGTCGCCAACAAAAGCATAGCCAATCATATTAGCAATTCCACGACGAATCGGACCTGCCAGTTTCAATTTAAATATCAATGTATCGCCTGGCACCACCTTCTTTCTAAACTTAATGTTGTCAAGTTTCATGAAATAAGTGGAGTAATTTCCGTCGGAAGGTAATGAACTAATCACGAATACGCCACCACACTGCGCCATGGCTTCCACCATCAGAACGCCGGGCATAACCGGCTCATCCGGAAAATGACCGCTGAAAAACGGCTCATCCATGGTCACGTTTTTCACTCCGATAATGAAATCGTCTCCTTTGTCCATGATTTTGTCAACCAAAAGAAAGGGAGACCGGTGCGGCAACATCGTTTTTATCTCGTTGATATCATATAAAGGAGTCTCGTTGGGATCATATTCCGGAGCTGAGTTCAGAGCCGTCTGACGCTTGCATTCTTTCTGGAGAATCCGGGCAAACTCCGTGTTAGCCATGTGTCCCGGGCGACGGGCTATGATTCGCCCTTTGATGCGCTTTCCAACCAGGGCCAGGTCGCCAATCACATCAAGCAACTTATGGCGGGCACATTCGTTTTCGAAATGCAGATCGAGATTATTTAAAACACCAATCTTATCGACCTGAACATGCTCGTGGTTAAACAAGTCGGCAATGCGATCCAACTCCTGCTGCTGCATCTGCTGATCCATAATAACAATCGCGTTATCCAGATCGCCTCCTTTCACAAGATTATTCTTCAGCAACATCTCCAGCTCGCGCACAAAAACAAACGTGCGACAAGGAGCCACTTGTTTTTCAAAGTCTTTTAATGAACTGAGCGTCGCAAATTGATTTCCCAACACTACCGAATCATAGGAAATCATCACATCCAGAGCAAACTCATCGTCCGGAAGCGCAATCAACTCAATTCCCTGCTCTTCGTTACGATAAACAATTTTCTGCTTGATTTCGAAATAGTCACGACGGGCTTCCTGTTCAACCAGGCCAGCTTCTTTCAGCGTAGCCACAATGGGAGCAGAACTACCATCCAGAATGGGAGCTTCGGGACCATTTACCTCGATCAGTACATTGTCAATATCCATCCCGAGCAAAGCAGCCATCGTGTGCTCAATCGTACTAACTCCAACTTCACCTTCCTGAAGAACCGTTCCGCGCGAAGTACCTTTTACTTTCGATACATCGGCGTTAATCACCGGTTTTCCCTCTACATCTATCCTCTGAAATTTGAAACCATGATCTTCGGGAGCAGGTTTAAAGGTCATCGTCACTTCTACTCCCGTATGGAGTCCTATACCTGTCACCGAAACAGGTTTCGCAATGGTCTTTTGTTTCACACTCATTTTTCTGAGAAATTTGGTTCAACCCGGTTAGGCTATTGCCGGAATTCCGGGAGTTCTCATCCCATTTTTATTATTTCAGAATTCCCAAAAATAAACAATAAACCGTCTGAATCAATCACTTCACTAAAATCAGCTGTTGGATTCGTCCAGGTCTTTTATTTTCCGCCCAAGCTCAATCACATCTGAACGCAACTGCGGAAGATTTTTAAATACGGCATACGATTTCATAAAATCGCGATGTCCAAAAGCAGGCGTTCCAAAAATTGTCGAATTATCTTTCACATTATTTGAAATTCCTGACTGGGCACCAACTTTTACGTTATTGCCAATTCGAATATGACCGGCAATACCTACTTGTCCGCCAATCATACAATTTTCTCCAATCTTAGCTGATCCTGCAACTCCTACCTGAGCTACAATAACAGTATTTTTTCCAACCTCCACATTGTGCGCAATCTGCACCAGGTTGTCAATTTTCACCCCCTCGTTGATAACGGTTGACCCCATGGTCGCACAATCGATTGTGGTATTCGAGCCAATTTCTACATTATCACGAATCACCACATTCCCCACCTGGGCAATCTTATCATAGCTGCCATCGGAAGTTGGCGCAAATCCAAATCCATCGGATCCAACAACTACACCTGCGTGCAGAATACAATTCTTACCCACTTTACAGCCGGCGTAAACTTTCACACCTGCATACAAAATGGTATCGTCGCCAACGGTAACTCCGTCGCCAATATATACGTTGGGATAAATTTTTACATTCTTGCCGATCGTCGCCTTTTCGCCTATGTAGGCAAAAGCCCCTACATAAACCTGCTCACCGACAGTTGCTGATTCGCTTATAAAGGAAGGTTGTTCGACACCTACTTTTTTCGGTTTCGATTGCTCGTAGTAATTCAGCAATTTGGCAATCGAAGCGTAGGCGTCGTCTACACGGATAAGCGTACAGGAAAGTTCATCCTCCGGTTGAAAATCGCGGTTAACCAACACCACCGATGCCTTCGTTGTATATATATATTTAGCGTAAGCCGGATTAGCAAGAAAAGCCAATGTTCCGGGAATTCCCTGGTCGATTTTGGAAACATTATTCACTTTTACACTGCCATCTCCTTCTACTTCACCGCCCAGCAACCCGGCAATGTCGTTGGCTGAAAACTCCATGCGCTGTTCTTTAAATTTCGTGCAAAAATAGTTAATTAATATTACTTCAAAATTATTTCGCGAGGATAACAGACAAAATATTTGCGCACAGTCGTAGATAATCCGGACAAATTAATGTCCGAAGCATCCTTGATATCCTTTATTTTTCCGTTTTTGAACAAGATATTGATCTGCTCGACACTTGGCATGTAGGCATTGTTTGTCGCCGTTCCCGAGATGACAAAATAATCGGCTTCGAATGATGTCACCGAAAAAGTCTTCATAACACGTTCACGCAATTCTGCCCTCTTTTTTTCCGTTACCGGATGACTACTCAACTTGATCTTAAAAAGGTTTCGGTTAATGATACTCCGGGAAAGCGTTGACAAAATCACGTCAGAATGACGAGTCCATTCTTTTATCGAACTAAGAATATCCGTATCGTCCAGTTCGGCGAACAATTGAAGCGCTGATTTGACCGTTTCATTGTCGCCCGATTCGAACTCGTGCCGGCTGATATCGCCACGCAGAAATACACCCAGTGCTGGCGGGGCAAATACATTGTCGCCATCGGAAGCCAACTCGTGCGCCCTTTTCAACACACTTATCATCATATGCTCGGCCGACAAAACCGTTTTGTGCATGTACACCTGCCAGTACATCAATCGTCGGGCAATCAGAAATTTTTCGATAGAGTAAATCCCCTTCGACTCAACCACCAGTTCATCATTCCGGATATTCAGCATCTTGATGATCCGATCAGACGAAACAATTCCTTCCGAAACACCGGAATAAAAGCTGTCACGCTTCAGGTAATCGAGCCGATCCATGTCCAGCTGACTGCTGACCAACTGGTGCAGAAATTTTTTGTGATACTCTCCGGCGAATATCTGAATAGCCAAATCGAGACGGCCGTCAAATTCCCGATTCAACTGGTGCATGAACAACTTCGAGATAACTTCATGTGAAATCCCTTTTACCATGCTTTCTTCCAAAGCGTGTGAAAACGGACCATGTCCGATGTCATGCAAAAGGATAGCAGCCAGCACACCTGTTGTTTCCTCCTCTGTTATCTCATGTCCTTTTGTTTTCAGTACATCCAACGCTGAGCGCACCAAGTGCATTGCACCGATAACATGCTCGAAGCGGGTATGATTGGCACCGGGATAAACCAGACTGGAAAGCCCCAGCTGTTTAATCCGACGAAGACGCTGTACGTAAGGATGACTAATCAAATCCAACAACAACGGTGAATCCCACTCGATAAACCCCCACACCGGATCGTTGACAATTTTTCGTTTAAGCGGCTTCAAATGATGTTCTTTTACGATATTTTTAACTTCTGCAAAATACAAAATGTTTTCGGAAGGGGAAGGAAAAGACCGGCAACCCCCTAAAACCCAAATCTAAAATAGCTCAAACAAAAGTAGGTTTGTTTTGATATATCATACAATTATATTATTTTTGCGGCGAAGAATAATCGAAGGATTAGGGGACAGTGAGTCCCCTATTTTATTAGGGTTAAAGATGATTAATAAAGAACTGATTCGGAGTCTGATTGATGAGAAGCTTACTGACGACATGTTTGTTGTCGATATTCAGGTCTCAGCCGGTAACGCCATATCGGTTCTGATCGATAGTGACAATGGCCTGAGCATTGATCAATGCGTTGCATTCAGCCGTCAAATTGAGCACAATCTCGACCGGGATGAAGAAGATTTTCAACTGGAGGTCTCGTCGCCGGGTTTAACCCAACCCTTCAAGGTGCTTCGTCAGTACCAAAAAAATATTGGACGCGAAATTGAAGTAACAACCAATGACGGTGACAAGCACACCGGCATTTTAAAGGAAGCCAGTGAAGACGGCATCATACTGGAAGAAAGCCGGCGTGAGCGGGTTGAAGGAAAAAAGAAGAAGGTGACTGTAACAGAGGACCTTCCATTTTCGTTCGACATGATAAGAACAGCAAAAAGCGTTATTTCTTTTAAATAAAAGAATAAAGAAATGGACAATCTGAACTTGATTGACACCTTCTCGGAGTTTAAAGAGTTAAAGAACATCGACAGAGCCACGATGATGAGTGTGCTGGAAGATGTTTTTCGCAGTGTGCTACAAAAACAATACGGCACCGATGAGAATTTCGATGTAATCATCAACCCTGACAAGGGCGACTTCGAAATTTGGCGGAACCGTGAGGTTGTAGAAGACAAGGATTTAACAGATCCTAACCTTCAGATCTCTTTATCTGAAGCGAAAAAAATTGATACCGACTACGAAGTAGGTGAAGAAGTGTCTGACGAAGTGAGATTGGTTCATTTCGGTCGCCGGGCAATTCTTAACTTGCGTCAGAATCTGGCAGCAAGGATATTGGAGCTTGAAAAAGATAACATTTACACCATATATAAATCAAAAGTAGGTGATATTGTTACCGGAGAAGTTTACCAAATTTGGAAGAGGGAAATTCTGGTACTCGACGACGAAGGCAACGAACTGTTGCTTCCGAAAGCAGAGCAGATTCCTTCAGACTTTTTCCGGAAAGGAGATACCATTCGTGCAGTAGTCGTAAGGGTTGAAATGAAAAACAATAATCCGCAGATTATTCTGTCACGTACTTCACCGGTATTCCTCGAAAGACTTTTCGAGTTGGAAGTTCCCGAGATTTTCGATGGCCTGATTACCATCAAGAAAATTGTTAGGGTACCCGGTGAGCGGGCCAAAGTTGCCGTTGAATCATATGACGAGCGCGTTGACCCGGTAGGAGCTTGTGTAGGAATGAAGGGTTCCCGCATTCATGGTATCGTAAGGGAGCTACGCAACGAAAATATTGATGTAATTAATTTTACTAATAACTTGCAGCTGTACATTCAACGGGCGTTGAACCCGGCTAAAATTTCCACCATTAAAATTAATGAAGAGGATAAACGTGCCGAGGTATACCTGAAACCCGAGGAAGTATCGCTCGCAATTGGTAAAGGCGGTTTGAATATCCGTCTGGCCAGTCAGTTGACCGGCTACGAAATTGACGTTTACCGCGATCAGATAGAGGAAGATGACGAGGATGTTAACCTCGACGAATTCTCTGACGAAATTGAAGATTGGATTCTCGACGAATTGAAAGCAATTGGCTGTGACACAGCTAAGAATGTATTAAGTCTTTCAAGAGAGGAATTGATCAAAAGAACCGATCTTGAAGAGGAAACCATTGACGAGGTTCTCCGTATCTTCAAGACTGAATTTGAGTAACTCATGTTCATGTCAACAGCAGACAATCTGCCGTACAGAGATTCGGGGTAAACGGAACAGACATTTTGATTATTAACTCTTTGGCTAAATATGGTTGTAGGAAACAAAGGTACTAGATTAAGTAAAATTGCACGCGAATTAAACGTGGGTATTTCCACCCTGGTTGACTATTTGCAGAAGCAGGGGGTCGAGATTTCATCCAATCCGAACACCAAGATTGATGATAAGACACAGGAAATGCTCGAAAAGCAGTTTCGTAAAGATCACGAGGCTCGCATCGAAGCGAACAAGGTGAACTTGCGTCAAACAAGGTCGAAGAAAGAATCTGTTTCACTTGATGACGTTCATCAGGAGGAAAATGCAGACACGGAAGAAGAAGACTTCCAGGATGATGACTCCATCCGCATCGCCGACCATAGCAGTTCTGCACACCGCGCAGAAGAGAAAAAACAACAACCTTCGGAAGAGCCTCCCAAACCCAAACAATCCAAAGAACCTACGCCTCCTGCACCCGAGAAGAAAGAAAAAGAAGACAAGCCAAAAGTTAAAGTTGTTGGTCACGTAGATTTGGAAAACGTGGGCCCAAAGAAAGCCCCAAAAGAGGAAGAGAAAAAGGAAACTCCGAAAACAGAAAAAGCTCCGGAGAAAAAAGAACCAGTACCTTCTCCCGAATCTTCAGAAAAGGAAAAGAAACAGGAACAAGATAAGTCCGAAAAAGCTCCGAAACAGGAGAAAAAAGAGCCAGGGAAGACTGAAAAACCCGCGGCTGGGACACCCCCTGAAGCTGAGAAATCAGACAAAAAGGAATCTGCTTCGCCAAAAGCAGAGGACAAAGTTAAAGTCGTTGGTAAAGTCGATCTCGATTCCATGAAGCCTGGCTCAAAACAAACTAAAGAGACTCCGAAAAAACAGCAAAGACCTACCCCGGGAGAGCAGGAAGCTCGAAAAAAACCGCAGGGAAAGGGCAAAGAGAAAGAGCAATCGCAGGAGGCGAATGCTGATAACGGAGATGAAATTTTCAAACTGGAAAGAAAGAAACTTTCCGGACCGACAGTTGTCGGAAAAATTGATCTTCCGCAAGCGGATAAACGCAAGCCCGGAAACAATAAGAATAAAAAAGACGAAGAACGGCAAAACCGAAGGAAAAAGCGTAAAAGGATTCAGAAGGACCCAAAAGAACGCGTTTCGGTAAGCAACAATAAAAAGGACAATCAGCCCAACAAGCAACAACATCATAAAGATGGAGGCAAAAGAGGCGATTGGAAGAAAAAACCGAACCGGAAGAAAAACGCACCGAAAAAAGAGGTTAGCGAGGAAGATGTTCAGAAGCAAATCAAAGAAACACTTGCCCGCCTGACTTCCAAAGGTCAGAAGTCGAAAGGTTCGAAATACCGTCGTGAAAAACGTCATGCCGTCAGTGAGAAGATGGCTGAGGAAATGGCGAAAGCCGAACAGGAAAAGAATGTAATTAAGGTAACAGAATTCGTTTCTGTAAACGAATTGGCCAACATGATTGATGTTCCGGTTACCAAGATTATTGAGACCTGTATGAATCTCGGCTTGTTCGTATCCATCAACCAGCGTCTCGATGCGGAAACCATGGCTCTTGTTGCCGATGAGTTCGGCTACACCGTAGAATTTATCTCGGTAGAGGTACAGGAAGCCATCATGGAAGAGGACGATACCGACGAGGAAATGCAACCTCGCCCGCCGATTGTAACGGTGATGGGACACGTTGACCACGGTAAAACCTCACTACTCGACTACATTCGGAAAACCAACGTAATTGCTGGTGAGGCCGGAGGTATTACACAGCACATTGGAGCATATAACGTCACGCTGGAAGATAATCGTAAGATTACTTTCCTCGATACTCCAGGTCACGAGGCTTTTACAGCAATGCGTGCCCGTGGTGCTCAGATTACCGATATCGCCATCATTATTATCGCTGCCGATGATAACGTGATGCCGCAGACAATCGAGGCTATCAACCACGCTTCAGCAGCTGGTGTGCCAATTATATTCGCTATCAATAAAGTTGATAAACCGGGAGCCAATCCGGAGCGAATCAAGGAAGAGTTGGCCAACATGAACTACCTTGTCGAAGAGTGGGGTGGTAAATACCAGTCACAGGACATCTCGGCCAAGAGTGGTAATGGCATCGAAGAACTGATGGAGAAAGTACTGCTTGAAGCAGAAATGCTCGACCTGCAGGCCAATCCCGATAAACGTGCTGTCGGTTCGGTTATCGAATCATCGCTTGATAAAGGACGTGGTTATGTTGCTACCGTATTGGTTCAGGCCGGTACACTCCGAGTTGGGGACGTTATCCTGGCCGGACAGTATTTTGGACACGTCAAGGCGATGTTCAACGAACGGAACCAACGAATCGAAGAGGTGGGTCCATCAGAACCTACGCTGATTCTCGGATTGAACGGTGCACCACAGGCTGGTGACAAGTTCAACGTAATGGAAGAAGAAAAAGAGGCCCGGCAAATTGCCAACAAGCGCGAACAGTTACAGCGTGAGCAAGGACTCCGGACTCAGAAACATATCACACTCGACGAGATTGGTCGTCGTATCGCCATCGGAAACTTCCAGGAACTGAATGTGATTGTGAAAGGTGACGTTGACGGTTCCATCGAAGCACTCTCCGACTCGTTGATTAAACTGTCGACGCAGGAGATTCAGGTAAATGTTATCCACAAAGCTGTGGGACAGATTACCGAATCGGATGTGATGCTGGCTACCGCATCCAATGCAATTATCATTGGATTCCAGGTACGTCCGTCCATCAATGCTCGCCGGATTGCGGAGAAAGAGGAAATCGATATCCGTCTCTATTCAATTATCTACGACGCCATCAACGAAATCAAGTCGGCGATGGAAGGAATGCTTGCTCCCGAAATCAAGGAAGAAATACAGGGAACGGCCGAAATTATGACAACGTTCAAGATCACCAAAGTGGGTACCATTGCCGGTTGTATCGTTCGGGATGGAAAGATTACCCGCAATGCTCAGGTTCGTGTCATCAGGGATGGTATCGTGGTCTACACAGGCGTACTTGGTTCACTGAAGCGTTTCAAGGATGATGTGAAAGAAGTTGCCCGTGGTTACGAATGTGGATTAAACATCGAAGGCTACAATGATATCAAAGAAGGTGATTTTGTAGAAGCTTTCACTGAGGTAGAAGTGGCCAAAAAACTGAAATAAGCAAAATTCACGATAAAAGAAAAGCCGGTCAAAATTTTGACCGGCTTTTTTAGTGTCTTTTAGGAGGATAATCAGCCCTCGATCAAATCTTTGTATTCGTCTGCCGACATCAGGTCATCCAATTCAGATGAGTCACTCATGGCAATTTTAATCATCCATCCTTTTCCGTACGGATCTTTGTTCACCAACTCGGGTGCGTCTTCCAGTTCAGTATTGAAAGACTCTACGGTTCCGGAAACGGGCATAAACAAATCAGAGACAGTTTTAACGGCTTCGACAGTACCAAAAACCTCCTCTTTTCCCAGTTCGTCGCCTTCGGTCTCAATTTCGAGGAAAACGATATCACCTAACTCACCCTGAGCAAAATCGGTGATACCAACTACAGCTTTGTCACCTTCCACACGAACCCATTCGTGGTCTTTCGTGTATTTTAAATCAGCAGGAATATTCATAAGATAAAACGTTTTAAAAATTTCAGATGCTTTCCCAAAAGTACAACAATTTTTGGTTTAAACCCTGTTAGAAAGTCACCTCCAAAAACAGAATCCTGAACTGGGAAAGAAGCATTGAAATTAATTAATGCACTGTTTTTATTAAATCCCAAAATTGATTAAAATTGAAAAACGAAAATCCACATTGAAAATGTTTAAGGCTGAGATACATTCTCTGGAAGATATCAACCATATCGCCAAGCGATTTATTGCGGCGCATCCGGCCGACAGAGTATTTGCATTTTACGGGAAGATGGGAGCGGGTAAAACAACGTTTATCAAGGCGTTATGCGAAGAAATGCAGGTAATCGATTACGTTACATCCCCCACCTTTGCATTGATCAACGAATACCAAACTTCAACCGACGACCAGATTTTCCACTTCGACTTTTACCGGATAAAAACACTGGAAGAAGCATTCGATTTTGGTTATGAAGACTACTTTTTCAGTGGAAAACACTGCTTTATCGAATGGCCTGAAAAAATTGAGAGCCTTCTCCCGGAGAATGTTGTAAAAGTTTACATCACCGAACTGGACGACGGACTGAGGATGATCGAATCGAGAAATTAACCTGATAAGCCATGATTCAACGGAAATCTGCCAAAATGAGTTCGCTTGCCAATCCGGATTTGCTTCCAAAAGAACAACTCCTGATTCCACAGAAGAAAAGCATGAAACTGAGCATCGGCATTCCGAATGTCGTTCCCGACGTAGAGTTCCGTATTCCGTTGACGCCACAGGCTGTTGAACTTTTGGTGTCGAACGGCCATGACATCTTCATTGAAAAAGGAGCTGGAGAAGGTTCCAGTTATTCCGATCACGCTTACGCTGAATCAGGAGCCGTCATCTGTGAAACGAAAGCCGAAGTTTTTCAGTCGGACGTGATTGTGAAAATGTCGGCATTTACACTAGAGGAAGCAAAACTTTTGAAAGGCAACCAACTTCTGTTGTCGCCGCTATACATCACATTTCAAAGCCAGGAAACCGTTCGCAAACTAATGCAAAAACGGGTGACTGCCATTGGCTTTGAGTACATGAAAGACGAACATGGCATTTTCCCGGTTACCCGGATTTTAAGTGAAATAATGGGAAACGCTGCCATTTTTGTAGCCAGCGATTACCTCAGCACCTTCCGGGACGGAAAAGGAGTTATCCTGGGTGGAATCACCGGCATATCTCCAACCGAAGTAGTCATTATCGGTTCCGGAACAGCAGCTGAGTTTGCTGCCCGCAATGCATTAGGCCTAGGAGCGGTTGTCAAGGTATTCGACGACAGTATCCACAAACTGATGCGTTTCCAGGAACGACTGGGGCAACGGGTTTTTACCTCGGTTTTTCACCCGAAAGCATTAAAGAAAGCTTTGAAATCGGCGGATGTAGCTATTGGCGCGTTATCGATGAACGAAGTTCCGAAAATAATTGTCCCCGAAACGATGGTAGAGAACATGAAAAACGGCTCTGTCATTATCGATTTGAATATTATCCAGGGAGGCTGTTTCGAAACATCGCGGATTACCAATCTGAAAAAACCGGTGTTCAACAAGCATGGCGTTATCCACTACTGTGTACCGAATATCTCTTCCAGAATGGCGCGAACCACATCTATTTCGGTTAGCAATATCATCGCTCCTATCCTGCTCAACATGGGACGTTCAGGAAGTTTGAAACAATATATCCGAAACAACCAGGGATTCTGCGAGGGAATTTATGTTTTCAACGGAATTCTAACGAATCACGACCTAGGGAACATACTCGACATTCCTGTTAAGGATATCAACCTGCTACTTGCTGCTTTCTAATCTTCAGCCACCAAAATCATCATCGAGGTAGGATGAATGCGTACTTTTCCGGTGGTCATCCGCCCCATTCCGTTTGGATTAATTTCTCCGTCTTCAGCAATAACCAACCAGTTGGCTTCGGGTATCTCCAGTTCAACTGAGTAATTATTTCCATTGAATAACATCTGAATGCTCTTCCATGAATCGCCATTGGCATAATCACCCAGCTCGTATTGAATAATTCCGGGAATGTATTTGCCGTTGAACCGCATCTTCTCGTTTATCATTTTCGCAGAACTCATCCGGAATGCCGGATGCTGCCGGCGCAGCTCAATGCATTTCTGAGTGAAAAGGAACAAATTGTGAAATTCGTGCTTCCGGCTCCAGTCAATCTGGTTCAGCAAATCGGGTGACCGATACGAATCGTGATGACCTCCCTTGGTCCGCATCATTTCGGAGCCTGCGTGCAAAAATGGCACTCCCTGTGAAGTTATCACAATGCCCAGCGCCAGCCTAACCATCCGTTCAATTTGCGTTTTGGAAGCTTCCGGGCAGGAATATTGCAGCTTATCAAATAAAGTAAAGTTGTCGTGGCAAGATACATAATTGATGCACTGCGCAGCTTCATTAGCCCAGGGGCCCTTGGACGATTCAACAAATTCGTATGCAATCTGCTCGTGCTCTACAGCGCCTACCATCGAAAACTTCAAACGCTCTTCCTGCAGCGTATGACCACTGATGAAGCCGGTACTAAACTGATCGAAAGCACTACCTTTCAAGCCATCACGCATATCGTCGCTAAAACTGGCAATGCGGTCGAGCTTCAGCGTATGTCGTTTGAGGGCACGTTTCTTCTTCTCCAACGGGCTCTTGCCAGCTGCCCAACCTTCGCCGTAAAGGAAAATATTCGGGTTGATGGTATCGAGACTTTTCCGAATAGCATTCATGGTTTCGATATCCAGCACCCCCATTAAGTCAAAGCGGAAGCCATCGATGTGATATTCAGAAGCCCAATACATCACCGAATCAACGATATACTTCCGGACCATCGCCCTTTCAGAGGCCAGTTCATTTCCGCATCCGCTGGCATCAGAGAAACTGCCATCCTCTTTCTGTCGGTAAAAATAACCGGGAACGGTTTGATTGAAGTACGACTCGTTGATGAGGCCAGTATGATTGTAAACCACATCGAGGATAACGCCAATTTCCTGGTTGTGCAACGCTTGTACCAGTTGCTTCAGCTCTTTAACCCGCACTCTGCCATCGTCCGGGTCAGTTGAGTACCACCCCTCGGGCGTATTGTAGTTCAGCGGGTCGTACCCCCAATTGTATTGAGGCGCCTCCTTTCTTTCGTCAACCGTATAAAAATCGGCAACCGGCAACAAATGAACGTGAGTAACTCCCAGTTCATCAAGATGGTCCAGTCCGGTTTTTTCTCCTGTGGATGTTTTTGTTCCGGTCTCGGTAAATCCCAGGTATTTTCCTTTATGTTGTATACCCGAATCTGGAGACATGGAAAAGTCGCGGATATGCGTTTCGTAAATGACCATGTCGGTAGGTGAATCCGGCACAACGTGCTCGTCATCTGCCCACCCCTCAGGATTGGTCTCATCCGGATTGAAAATCATCCCGCGCCGGCCGTTGATACCGGTGCTTCGAGCGTAGATGTCGGGACCTTCCAGAAGCCAGCCGTAGTTGTCGCGTACCTGAAGGGTGTAGTACCAACCATTCCAGTCTCCCGATAACTCCAAAAGCCAGATGCCATTATCTCTTTGCTCGAGGTAGTGTTCAACCTGGGCATCGCCTCCAAATCCTTCCAGGTACAACCGAAAAAAAATACGGGTTGCCGAAGGCGCCCAAACCTTCACCATGGTCTTATCCTCAGACCAGAATACTCCTAAATCGTTACCTTCGTAAACGGGGTATTTATCAAATTCAACAGGATTAAATTTCCAGTTTCTCACAGTCTATATCCATTTTAAACGCACAATCCGGCTTTCGAGCCGAATATTTCCATTCACTTCCGCAACTTCCACTCTCACCCTGGTTGCTGTTCTCAGAATGGGTTCCTTCCTGTAAAAAGGTTCAAGTTGCACGGTTAGCTCGTGGGTTTGGCCGGAATCCAACAACAGCGGATAAATCTCCGATTCATTTACTTTCCGTATCCGGAATTTTCGGGAGCTTCGCCATCGTTTAAACACAATTACCGGCGCTTCAATATCGATTATGCAGTCCGAATGATTTTTCATTCTGACATACAAAACAATGGGTCTGAATTCCGGTTCACCAGAAAGTGACAATGACAATTCTCCGTTACCTGATTCAGGGTTTTTCGACGCGCTCAACAGTCGTCTCCATAAAACCCTCCTCCATAAATAGTACACGATTACTGGCACGAGCAAAGCGGCCAGTCCCCAAAGTATCTTGTACCCTTCAGGTCCGACATTATGCAACGCTGATAGACTATTTACCGAAAGTGTAACACATGCAATCATCCTCTGGTGCAGGATTTAATCACACAAAAGAAGGGAATTCTGCGAATATTCCCGCATAAAAACCAGTCGATTACCAAAATATCTTTATAGAGAAACCCTGACACAAACTAATCCTGTTCAAACCCTGTGAATATATTGTTGAAAACTCAATCCGGTCCGTTCAAATAATAGTTAAAACCTTGTGGAATACTTTTACTGACGGTGAATAAATTTGAATTAAAGCTCTTTTGACATTTGCCATTTTCCAGATGCCAGTTAGCAGAAAGTTGAAAAAAGCGGTTGTTATTCACATTTTATCAACAGTGAAATTAAAAACTCAGTCGCTCCCGAAGATTCCGGTAGCCCGATTTACTAACCTTCAGCTTTTCACCACCATTAAGCCGCAATATCCATGACTCTTTTTCGTACTGCTGAATTTCGCTGATTTGTGAAACATTCACCAGATAAGAACGATGAATACGGATAAACTGCTGCGGATCGAGGTGAGTCTCGAAGTATTTCATCGTCTTCTGTTTCATTGCATGTTCATTCTTCCAGTAGATCATCACATAGTCATCTTGTGACTCGATGTAGCGGATATCGCTGGCCGGAATGATGTGGATTTTACTCCCGGATTTAACGACAATCCGTTCCACATGAACCACCTGATCGTCGTGATCACTGACTAACTGTTCAACAGGCAGCTGGTCGATATCTTTTTTCTCGATTCGTTCGATGGCTTTATCAACAGCTTGCGAAAGTCGCTCAATCGGGTAAGGTTTCAACAAGTAATCAACAGCGTTCATCTCGAAGGCGCGGATGGCATATTGATCGAATGCCGTGGAAAAAATAATTTCCGGCGGCTCGGTCAGCAGCTCCAGCATCTCAAAACCGTTGACTTTAGGCATCTGAATATCCAGGAACACCAAATCGGGATGCAGCTCCTGAACGGCCTTCACTCCTTCAAGCCCGTTCGAACATTCTCCGATCACTTCAACACGTTGGTCTTCTTTGAGGTATTCAATTAATAATTCACGGGCCAGATCTTCATCATCAACAACAAGGACGCGATATTTTTTCATGGCAAAAAGGTTTTCAATTGATTCAATACTAAGATGACAAGCAATATTCTTTAGATATTCTTCGACTTATCAACTTCGTCCTGAGGAATTTTCATATGAACGTGAAATGTATTCATCCGCTTCTCAACATCCAGCAGCCCACTACGTCCGTACATCACCCTTAGCCGGCTCCCAATATTTCGGAGTCCCACTCCTTCACCTTTTGTTGGAACTGCTTCCGGGTCAAAATCATTTTCAATATCGAGAACAAGAAATTCAGCCACCACCACTGCTTTCAGTCTAATCTCAACGGGTTCAATCGCCTCATAAACACCGTATTTAATGGCATTTTCAAAAACCGGTTGCAATATCAGGTTAGGCACAATGCTTTCTCCGGCCGCATCTTCAACATCAATATGATACTTTAACTTACTACCAAATCGCACCTTCTCTATTTTCAAGTACAACTCGATATTATGCAACTCCTGATTCAAGGTAACTTTATCCTCGTTCCGACTTTTCAGAGAATACCTCATAAATTCGGAAAGACATACCACCATCTCGCGGGCGCGTTCCGGCTTTGTCATCGTCAATGAAGCAATGGAATTTAAACTGTTGAACAGGAAATGTGGATTGATTTGCGACTTCAGAGCTTTCAGTTCAGATTCCTTCACCATTGATTCCAGCTGTGCTGTACGTTCTACCTTTTCCCTGAAATTCCGGTAATAAACAATCAGATAATAAAACAAAACCAGCAGGACGTAGAGCAACAGGCAAGTCCAGGCACGGCCAGGATAACTATTCTCATAAAACCCATAATAAGTGGGCGACTGGACAAACAAATGAACGATTACTCCCCCAACAAAGAGCCACAGAGAAATAAATATCAAGGCAGCTGCGATATGATTCCCTAAAAACTGCAACCGGCTCATTTCATCCGGATCTGTATATATTACCATATACCAAACGCCTAATCCCATACCCCCGAAGAGCACGATATTGACAAAACTGTCTGTAAAGGCAAACCACCAGGGCACTGGATTATTCAAAGCCAGCACCAGAAAGATACCGATCCCGATAACAATCAGGACCGATAGATATATGACCAGAAAACGCCTGTTAGCAATAAACGGGTGAGTCATAGGTTAGTGGTTAGATGGTTATGGTAAATTGGCCACTTCTCCGCCGCCAAAAATAGCAAACCCCTTTATAACTACTACTTTGTTACTATCGACTTCACTCAATGAGATAGAGCGCTTGTCAGAGAATCCGCCGAGAATAGCAACGACCTCCACTTTCACATTCCAATCGGATGGTACGATGAACTTGGAACCGCCAAACATAGTGAACATATCGATGGTACAGTTTTCTGCCGGATTTGCCTTCAACAGATTAAATGTACAACCACCAAAAATAGTCGTCACTTTTCCACCTTTAAAATTATTGGTTACCAGGGAAGTTTCACGTCCACCCAGCACAGCGACTTCGTCAAAATAGTCCGTTGAATTCACCCCTTTTTTAAAGTTCGCTCCGTGCCGTGTTCGATCCATTAAAAATACCAGACCGACAATGACCAGTACAGCCGGCCAGAAATTATAAACGATATTATCGGGGACACCCGAAATGCGGGGCAAGAGGAAAAATCCGCCAATAGCGATTAAAATAAGACCAGGCGTAACAGCTCTTTTGGCCAGGTTAAATAAGCCAATGACGATAAGCAGCATCTGCCAGCTAATGATAATACGGGATACTGAATAAGGTATCATCCCCGAATTATCGGCAATCAAAATAACTCCAATCAGGACCAGTATCAATCCCAGGAGTGGACGATTTCCTTTATGAGAACGATAAGGCTTCGCAAAATCATCCTGAGGGAAATGCGGATTATGGTTTGATGTCATGATATTAATTTTTATTGTTTACCTCAAAAATAGCCCGAAAGAGCAGAATCCAAAATGCTAAATCGGTAAATCCCGCTTAATTATCGGTAAACAGCGAAAAATTAATAATCGTTATTTCTACCCGACTGCTCAACCATCTTACTCAACCCATGGTTAAAGCCATCGGAGCGCAACAACTCTTCCATCTTCAAATGCATCCGGTAGCGCCAATAGTAATAGGTTATCCCCGGGATGTTAATCCGCTCGTTCCATATCTTCTCCCATCGCAATTCACCGTCCATGGCCAGTAAATCCTGCAAAGGAAAGATGGCCCACATAGCCGGTGACCACAAATGCTGATTGATAATATCACGCGCTATCCATGGCTCCATGAAATGCGGCACTTCACCTGCATGTCCCAACAGGGTATGGAAAAAGCGACTACTACGCTCGTAGTCTTCTTCCCACCATCCCCTGATGGTCGTCATATCGTGGCTGGAAGTAGTGCAGACTGACAGGTACGGCGCATCGGACGGGTGCCCGAATTCCACCTCGGTATCATGAGGTCTGCGTTGCACCTCGAGCGTTAAGATGCCCAACTCTTTCAGTACCCGTTGCACACAGTCAGGATTCATTCCCAAATCATCGCCAAAGGCCATCATATCGGAAGTGCGCAATAATGCCGGGAGTTTCACCATAGCATTGTCGCGCCACAGATCTTCATGCCGTTTGTAGAAATAATCCACATACAGCTGCTCAAAACAATAGCGCGTTTCTTCATCCAGATTAATAAACGAGTAAGTATCCTGAAGACGAATTCGTGGATGGAATTTATACTTGTCATACGGATCGCGCAAAAACAGGACCTCGCTAACCAGCGAATTCAAGCCTTCCATAATCCGGGTTTCCTTATCAGGAAGATTGCCTTCTTTCTTGAATTGCTCAAAGTGAATAGCAATTTTTCTTTGTGTATCTACTTCCGGACGAAGATTGTATTTACCCGAACCATACTCTTCCAGGTACCTGTTCTTCACCTCATCGGTATAATCGCCGAACAAATCCCACAGAAAATATTCGCGGATAAACGGCCGCGTCATTCGCTCCTCGATGAAATGAATTCCGGCATCGATAATATCATCCCGCGTAAGCGGAAAAGAAGGCACAAAAAAGCCCATATCAGCGCTGGTTTGCGATGAAGGAATTACCCACGTACGGAAAAATCCAACCACATGCGCCAGCCGATAAGCATCGAACCAGGAAGCAAGCTTTAGTAGTCGTTTACGCCACCAATCGTAACCATCATAAGCCATGCGCTCCCAGTTATAGGTCGGATATCCCCAGTTTTGTCCCATATCGTCATCTTCATTTGGCGGTGCACCTATCTGTTCCTCCAGGTTAAATAACTCGGGATGCGTCCAGGTCTCAACGCTATCGGGGCTAACGCCTATCGGGATATCGATTTTCAGCACGATTCCGTTTTTCCGCGCATAGTTCGACGCATCACGCAACTGCCGGTCGAGGTGATACTGAATGAAATAGTGGACAGCAATATCGGGATAGTGTTTTTGTGACGGATCGCAAAGCTGCTGTATCTCCTCTGGACGATAGATGGCGTACTTCTTCCACATACGATGAGCGGCTGTTTTATTCTGATCACGCAAATAACAAAATGCTGCATAAGGAACCAGCCACTCTTTGTTTTCCGAGAAGAAGAGAAGAAAATCACGATCATTCAGAAACGTTTCCATCTCTTGGTCAAACAGCTGTTTAAAATAACGCGACTTAACCCGGTGAACCTCCTCATAGGGAACCGATTCCATCTGGTTTAATTCGTAAAGCTGTTCCCGAAAATCCTGCATCACCTTCCCGTCTTTCAACTCTCCCATTAGTTCAATGTTCGCATAAACCGGGTGCAGGGCCATCGCAGAAATAACTTTGTACGGGTATGAATCAATCCAGCTTTGCGTAGCCACCGTTTCGTTGACCGGAAGAAGCTGTATCATCTTCAGGCCATTTTTCTTAGCCCAGTCAACCAACATTCTCAAGTCAGGAAATTCACCAATTCCTCCACTTTTTTCGGTCCGGATAGAAAATACCGGCAGCGCCACACCCGCGCCCCGCCAAACACCAATCGGGAAACGAAACTTCTCGTCGGTATGTACTTTCAGGCTATTATCTTCTTTACAGACAAAATCACGAATCACACGATTATTGCCTTCTTCCCACGAAATCACTTTTCGCTCACGCTCGTCATACACGACATATTTGAATTCCAGTGGAAACACTAATTCCGAGGCATCAATATCCACCGACCAAAGCGGGAAACGCGAATCATCCATCACGAGAGCGTCCCGCTCTTTCCAGGCACCTAATTCCGGGCGATTTCCCAATAAAGCAATAGTGTACCGGTGATTTACCCTAGGAACATGTACCTGCACCCGCAACACCCGGCCAGTATGTAATTGCTTCTGGCTCTTACCTGATGGTTTTCGCTGCATCAGCACTCGGGTAAAAGCTGAATGGAAAAGCGTATTCTCTACATCCTGCGAGGTTCTCCAAAAATCGCGGATACGAACCTCATCAAACTTCCCTTTCGAAAGATCAACATGTCGGTTACCTCCCCACTCCCACAAAACGCCTCCGTCATCGTCTTTCACGAGGTATTTATAATCCCACGAATTAAGGTATTCTACATTGATAATGAGCTCCCATTCTCCCGGATAAATATTCTCCATCTCAAGAGCTCGATCGGGATTCCATTCGCCAAATTCAGGCCGGGAGCCCAAAACATAAAGTCGTTGTCCCCAAACAGTCTGATAATCTATCTTAAAAGAAACTCTCATAAGTTATCCTCCTAAAATGTAGGTGAACAAAAGCTTTGGGGGTCATTACCTACAATTTACAACTTATAAATTTGTCATAAAATGAAACACTACAAAAAATAAATTGTTGGAGAGTCAGTATATGCAAGTAATTTACCTGCATATTGCCAGTAGTTTGTTAAACACGAGGATAACTTAACATGAACAGCCGATCTAATTTTACGACTGCACCACTACCCGGACTTATCAAGCAATTGGCGGTTCCGGCCAGTGTTGGCTTCATTTTTAACACGCTGTTCAATGTAGCCGACACGTGGTATGGCGGACTCCTATCGACGAAGGTACTGGCAGCCCTGTCGCTCTCTTTCCCCGTTTTCTTTATTATCCTGGCACTGGGAACCGGTTTGGGAACGGGAACAACTGCTCTCATATCTCATGCGCTGGGCGCGGGAAAATTTAAGGAAGCCCGGTTGTACGGCATTCAGGCTATCTCATTTGCTGTCGTCAACTCAGTACTGCTCACGATAATCGGTTTCTTCCTTGCCCCGATACTTTTCCGCATCATGGGTGCCGAAGGCGAATACCTCGACACGGCACTGCAATATATGTACCTGATACTTTTCGGCACCGTATTTTTCTTGATGAATAATATCTTCAACGCCTTCCTAACCTCGCGGGGAGACACCCGCACCTACCGGAATTTCCTGATAGCCGGATTCTTTTTGAACCTCGGATTCGACCCCTGGTTCATGTTCGGAGGCCTGGGAATTCCCGCTATGGGCATAAAAGGCATTGCGCTTTCAACCGTTATGATTCAATTCATCGGCATGTTTTACCTGCTATTCGTGGTTCGGCGCCGAGGTATCCTGCTTCATTTGAACTACCGTGAACTTTTTCCGAGAAAGCTGTTTTTCACCAACCTCTTCAAGCAGGGATTTCCGGCCAGTTTAAATATGATGACAATCGCGCTGGGAATTTTTATCATTACGGCTTTCGCCGGAAGATTTGGAGCCAACACGGTTGCTGCATTCGGGATTGCTATCCGGATAGAACAAATGGCTTTACTTCCAACTATCGGACTGAATATTGCCACCCTGACACTTACAGGGCAAAACATGGGCGCACTTTTGTTGCACCGCGTTTATGAAACCTGGAAATTGAGCCAGACCTACGGGATTATCATCATTCTGATTGGCTCCACGCTGGTTTTCTTCTTTGCCCGGCAATTGGTCGGATTTTTCACCGATGATCCTGATGTCGTTGGAATAGGTGTTGAATACCTCCACGTAGGTGTTTTCTATTTCCTATCCTACATTATTTTGAATATTTCTGTCTCGACTTTGCAAGGCATGAAAAAACCTATGTATGCCATATGGATTGGACTATACAGAAGATTGTTAGTGCCGCTGCCCCTGTTCTATTTTCTGGCCGTCATGTTAAATTGGGGCACAAAAGGAATCTGGTGGAGCCTTTTTATCGTAAACTGGACAGCAGCCATTTATACTTTTTTTTATACCCGGAAAAAAATTCGTAAGGTTGCACACATTCATACGTCTAAAACATAGTTTAACCCTAATAATTGAATACCGATGAGCTCACTTATTTGCCCCGTATCGACTGAAAAAGTCGACGAGAAAGCCGTACGAGGTACCGCTTTGCTCAGTTTCATTATTGCTGTTTTGTTTACCGTAAAACCGAACCTGTTTGCCGCGGCCTTTCTGGCCATTGATTTCTATTCACGTGGTTTTGGAATGAAGAACACCAGCATACTGGCGTGTTCCGGCGCCGGACTCACCCAATTTGTTCCATTTCAATCGAAACAGATTAATAAGGGGCCGAAAATTTTCGCAGCTCGTGTTGGCTTTCTGTTTTCCGTTGTATCCTTTATTCTTCTGCTCGCCCACTATGTTTTGGCCTCACAAATTGTCATGGGAGTCCTTACGGTTTTTGCGTTTTTGGAGTGGAGCGTGGGCTTCTGTATGGGATGTTACGTTTACACATATTTTGTGCTTCCTTTCTACAACAAAAACAGAAAAAAGATTTGACGAGAAAGATAGAAAATATGACAAAAAAAAGAGCTGTTTCCAGTGTACACCGGAGACAGCTCTTTTCAATATATCATGTATTTAAACTTATTACATCTTCTTCCAGGTTTCCCTGAGCGGAACCGTGCGGTTAAAACGCATATGCTCCTGTGTTGAGTCCGGATCGAGGTTGAAATAACCGACGCGCTCAAACTGGAAATGATCCAGTGGTTTCGCATCCTTCACGAAAGGTTCGACATAACACTCCGAACGAATCTCCAGCGAATCAGGATTCAGGAATTCCTTGAAGTCAACATCCTTGTGACCGGCCGGATCGGGATCATTAAACAAGCGATCGTAAAGTCGTACTTCCGCTTTAACCGCATGCTTAGCTGAAACCCAATGAAGCGTCGCTTTCACTTTCCGCCCATCGGGAGCATTTCCACCCTTGGTTTCCGGATCGTAAGTGCATCGCAATTCAACAACTTCTCCGTTTTCGTCTTTAATTACTTCGTTACAAGTAATGAAGTATGCATAACGCAAACGGACTTCGCGGCCCGGTGCCAGACGGAAAAACTTCCGTGGCGGGTCTTCCATAAAGTCGTCACGTTCGATATAAAGTTCCCGGGAAAACGGCACACTGCGTTTGCCCATGCTTTCATCTTCCGGATTATTGACTGCCTCAGTGTTTTCCTCTTCTCCTTCCGGATAGTTCGTGATCACCACTTTCAGGGGGTTCAAAACACCCATTACCCGCTGTGCGCGTTTGTTCAAATCTTCACGGACAGCATGTTCCAGAAGAGCGACATCGGTCACGCCGTCGACCTTGGTTACACCAATTCGCTCAGAAAATTTCCGGATTGATTCGGGCGTATACCCTCTTCGGCGAAGGCCGGAAATAGTAGGCATACGCGGGTCGTCCCAGCCACTAACGTATCCTTTCTGAACAAGCTCGAGCAAACGACGCTTACTCATGACGGTATAACTCAGGTTCAACCGCGAGAACTCAATCTGTCGTGGACGATACTCATCTGTTTTCAATTGATCGACGAACCAGTCATATAACGGGCGGTGAATTTCAAATTCCAGCGTACAAATCGAATGGGTAATTCCTTCCCAATAGTCGCTCTGTCCATGTGCGAAATCATACATCGGGTAGATGCACCACTTGTCACCTGTACGGTGATGCGTCTTTTTCAGGACACGGTACATCAACGGATCGCGCATGTGCATGTTCGGCGATGCCATATCAACCTTGGCACGCAACACGCAATGACCTTCCTCGTATTCTCCGTTCCGCATTTTATCGAAATGCATCAGGTTTTCTTCCGGCGAAGTATTTCGGTATGGACTTTCAATTCCCGGACGTTGCGGCGTACCACGTTGCTGACTGATAATTTCCTGTCCCTGGAAATCGACATAAGCGAGTCCGCGCTTGATTAATGTTACTGCGAACTCATACAACTTGTCAAAATAATCAGAGGCGTAATATTCGCGATCGCCCCAGTCAAAACCAAGCCAATTTACGTCTTCCTTAATAGAATCAACGTATTCGGTTTCTTCTTTCGTCGGGTTAGTATCGTCAAAACGCAAGTTGGTCAGGCCGCCATATTTTTCTGCAATACCAAAATTCAGGCAAATCGATTTGGCGTGACCAATATGCAAATAGCCATTAGGCTCCGGAGGAAAACGGGTATGAACACGTCCACCATTCTTACCTTCGGCCAAATCAGCGTCAATCTGCTGATGTATAAAATTCTTAGGAGCCTTTTTTTCAGCTCCTTCTGCTGTGGTTTTCTTTTCCGTCATATGCAATGAGTTACTTCGCGGAATTGTTGTCAAAATGTTCTCACAAAAGTAAGAAGAGTTTCCCCATTCATGGTAATAATCAATCATAAAAATAGGTTTTCATAAAATACTCGTAATTTTGAGGAAACAAACGCCGGAAGGAAATGCAATTTCTGACCGAAAGGGACGTAGTTTAACACCGGAACAACATGGGACTGATTGAAATTGAGGACATGGAATTTTATGCCTATCACGGGCATTTCAAAGAGGAACAAGTAGTCGGGAACCGTTTTCTGGTTAATGTAGCGATACGGACAAACTGCCAGGCTGCTTCGAAAAGTGACAAGCTGGAAGATGCGCTGAATTACCAGTTGGTCTACCAGTTGATTAAGGATGAGATGGAAGAGAAGTCACATCTTTTAGAGCATATTGGCGGACGAATTCTGGATAGTCTGTATGCAACCTTTCCGGAAATACACTGGGCCAAAGTGAAGATTTCGAAAATGAATCCTCCGATGGGAGGACAAATCGAGCGGGTAAGTGTTACCCTCGAGCGCTAACGCCCGGGGATTTTTGAAAAGAGAGTTGCAAGGGATGAAGAAATTTCCCTATATTTGCATCCGCATCGAAAAAATACAGGCTATTCGTCACTAAAAAGTGAGATTCCAGCTAATTCTCGAATGTTATAATGGTCGGTTGGCCGAGTGGCTAGGCAGCGGTCTGCAAAACCGCGTACGGCGGTTCGAATCCGCCACCGACCTCCACCTAAAAGCCGCATCTCTGAACTCAGGAATGCGGCTTTTATTTTTCCGGTCTAACAACCAGAAAAAGAATCACAGGAAATCGCTATCAGCCTTCGAATTTGAACGACACTTTCACCTTGGCCCGGTAAGCTTCTACTTTGCCATCCTTTATGTGCATATCCAGTTGCGAAACTTCAGCAATACGTAGGTCTCGTAAAGATTTCGAAGCCCGATTAATCGCATTCATCGCTGCTTTTTCCCATGATTCAGTACTGGTACCGACCAGTTCAATAATTTTATAAACGCTTTCTGACATAATGAGCCCTCCTAATTTAGTGTTCGAATCTATTTAAGGTACAAATATTCAACGCGAAAGACAACCAATTTTCACAACACAAAAACCTGCTTTTCAACTGTCGGTATTCACCGGTATCGTCGACATTTTTTTGTAACTTCAATATCCGAATGTCAAAATCCACCTCAAATGACTCCGAATCCTGAAATCGATCTTGCGAGGAAATTCGTATGGTATACCAACCGGAACGTTTTCTTAACCGGGAAGGCAGGTACTGGAAAAACCACCTTCTTACAAAATCTAAAAGTCAATCCTTTAAAGCGAACAATTGTTGTGGCACCTACAGGTGTAGCGGCTATCAATGCCGGTGGTGTAACCATTCATTCGTTCTTTCAACTTCCATTTGGGCCCATTCTGACGAAAAAGATAACAGGAGTTACGAATCAACAGCGCAGCAATGAGCAACGTTACCAATTTAGTAAAACCAAAATCAACATTATCAGAACTCTCGATTTATTAGTCATTGATGAAATCAGCATGGTTCGGGCCGATGTACTTGATGGAATTGATGAAGTGCTCCGCAGATACCGCCGTGCGGATGTTCCTTTTGGTGGAGTGCAGTTGCTATTAATCGGAGACCTTCAGCAACTTCCGCCGGTAGTGAAAAAAGAAGAATGGGAGTTGCTCAAATCTTATTACGATACGTTTTATTTCTTCAGCAGCTACGCACTGGCCGACTCCAAGCCGGTTAACATCGAACTGAAAACAATTTTCCGCCAACAAGACGAAGAATTTATTCGAATTCTGAATGAAATAAGAGATGACCGATTGACGCCCGGATCTCTCCAGACACTAAATGAACGATTTCATCCGTCTTACCTCCACGGAGATAACGAGGGCTATATCACGCTCACAACACACAATGCCGGAGCTGAAAGTATCAATCATCAGAAACTGGCACGACTCGGAACCCAGTTGTACACCTTCGAAGCAGAAGTTCAGGGAGATTTTCCTTCATACAATTATCCGGCACCAGCCAATCTGCAACTGAAAGAAGGAGCTCAGGTGATGTTTTTAAAGAACGACACCTCGTACCGCAAGCAATATTACAACGGAAAGATTGGTGTGGTCACCGAGCTCGACGACGAACACATCGAAGTATCTTTTCCGGGGGAAGATGAACGGGTTGAAGTCGAAAAGGAAGAATGGCGTAATATCCAGTACACCATCCATCCGGGAACGAAAAATATCGAGGAGAAGGAGGTTGGAAAATTTATTCAGTACCCGTTGAAGCTGGCATGGGCCATCACCATTCACAAAAGTCAGGGATTAACCTTCGACAAAGCTGTTATCGATGCGCATGCCGCCTTTGCACATGGGCAAACCTACGTGGCGCTAAGCCGGTGCAAAACACTGGAGGGCCTTCGGCTTAGTACGCCCTTATCATCCGATGCTGTTATCTGCGATCCGATGGTTCAGCATTTCAACAGCAAAGTGGCCGCCAACAAACCCGATAGTCAAGATTTCGCCAAATCCAGGCGAGCCTACCAACAAATGTTGCTGAACGAACTCTTTAACTTTCATTCCATCGAAAAGCAAATCAACAATTTGCTCCATCTTATCGGGACCAACGAGGAGAGTATTCAGGGTAACCTGAAAAACAAACTGATGGAATTGTCAAATGTTCATTTACTTCATCTAAAGGATGTTTCGATAAAATTCCGAAATCAATGTGATCGACTATTTCAGGAAAGCAGGTATCCGGAAACCGATTCTTTCTTCAACGAACGGATCAGTAAAGCCGGCATCTATTTTAAAGAATATCTGGAAAACCAATGGCAACCCGCCTTCGGGAAACTTTATTACGAGTCAGATAACAGAGCAATTCAGAAATCACTGGATGAACTTTCTGAAAAGATAGAGGGAGAAACCACACAGAAAATAAAGTCTTTCACAGCAGTCAGTACAGGTTTCGCTCTGGTGAGCTATCTTCGCACAAGAGCGCTGGCGCAGCTTGGAGATATGGAAGTTGAAAGAAGACCGAAAATCATCCTGAATGACTCGGATGTTATTCATCCCGAACTTTACCAGGAACTAAAAGCATGGCGCTATCAACTATCTAATGAAGCTGGTGTTGCTCTTTATTCCATTGTTTCGCAGAAATCACTGCGCCTGATTGCCAATGAACTACCAACAACGATAAAACAACTCGGTTCTATTCACGGCATTGGAAAGAAAAAACTAACTCAACATGGCGACGACATCCTAAAAATTGTAAAGGAATATTGCCATAAGAAAAACATACCGATAAGAAAAGACAGCAACTATCCACCTTTACGTGGCAAAAAAGAAGATACCAAACAGATCACCTTCAACCTTTACAAACAGGGAATGGACATACCTGCCATCAGCAAACAGAGAGGTTTCACCGAGGCAACAATTGAAAAGCATCTTGCTTATTACGTTGAACAAGGAGATCTGGAAATCACAGACTTTGTCCGCGAAGAAATCATAAAAACGCTTTCACCACTCATTAAAAGTGATAAAACAAGGTCATTATCGGAAATAAAAAGCTTAGCCGGCGATGAGGTTACCTTCTCCGATCTGCATTTTGTAATAAGTCATTTAAAAAGGAAAAAAGCAGAAAAAGCAAAGTAAAGAATCAAGCTATTCTGTCACATCGAGCTGCACGAGCTGAGCATCGACGCCTTTTACCAACTTGAGCTTTCGAACCAGCTCTTCATGTTTAACCTGCTCACCGACCAGTTCCAGGAATATCAGGCCGCTTTCGGAACAGTTATCCAATACGCCATCATGGAGTCCCAGCCGTGTTTTGATGAAACATCCCCAACCAGTTAATATTTTCTGTACACGTTCAGCGGTATCTTCGCGATGTTGAACGAGTAACAATAACACATCTCTTTTCATGGAATAAAAGTTTTCTGGTTAATTGATTACAAGAAATTTACGAAATTCCGGCCGGTGCATCAACTGAATTAGCAAATCAACACACACAAAATTCCGGTTGGAAGAATTTATATTTATGCGTTCATCGCTAAATCCTTTTTCCAATGAAAACTTTCGTATTTGCTTTCCTTCTGGTTGCCTTCAGTGCTTGTCAAAACGAACCCGTCGTTGAAATCCAGACAACTCTGGGAAACATACAGGTTGAACTTTACCCTGACAACGCTCCGGTTACCGCCAATAATTTTCTGCACCTGGTAGATGACAGCGTATATACCAACGCCGAGTTTTATCGCACGGTCCGCATGAATAACCAGCCGCACAATCAGGTAAAAATTGAAGTCATTCAGGGAGGACTGTTCGCAGATAGTCTGGTAGATAAAATTCCAACCATCCCACACGAAACAACTCAACAAACCGGTATTCGGCACGAAAACGGTGTTATCTCGATGGCACGAAATAAGCCCGGTTCTGCCTCGTCGGAGTTCTTCATTTGCATTGGAGACCAACCTGCACTTGACTATGGCGGAAAACGCAATCCGGACGGACAAGGATTTGCCGCATTCGGCAAAGTAACTAAAGGTATGGAGGTTGTTAAGCAAATACAAATGCAACCAGACACCGGCCAATATTTGATTCATCCAGTCACCATAATAGATATTAAGCGTATTAAATGACGTTTTTCAAAAACTACGAACTGAAAATCAACCAATAAGAGTGCCTTTCTTAAAAGTTAAAATGGGCAAAAAACCGCATTCATCCTTTCAAACATATGATTCAATCATTCAAAATGCTCATTTGCTCATTCTAATTTAATATTTGTTAAATTAATATTACGAAAGCTGTATCTTTGTATCGGTTGATTAAAGTTCAAGTTGCCTCGCACGAAAACGAACAGGCAATTTTTGGTTTTTACCCCGCTGCATCCCAGCGGGTTTTTTTATATCTTGTCTGCAGGTATTTACCCCGCAAAAGCACAAATATAAATGGGACCAACTCCTGAACAGATACAACACGGACCAGGCTACAAACTAGTAGCCCGAATTTCCCATGATGATATTAAAGCGTTTTTGCTGGAGCAATTTTCGGGTGGCTCGAGGCTGGCCAAGCGGTATATGATATACCAAACCATCATGGGTGCCGTTTTAGCCGGCTTACTGGTCTACAGCATTGTGACCTTTTTTAAAGGTTCGAAAATGGAACTCGAATGGTTTTCGCTGGCTGTGCTTATTTCGTTTACTGCACTGGTGGTAATTCACGAACTACTGCATGCCGCAGCTTTTCTGATAACAGGAGTAAAAAATATTTCATTCGGAGCCAATTTCTGGCGCTTCATTTTTTATGTCCAAGCCGACCGCGAAGTCATTCAGAAAAAGCAATTCCGATTTGTAGCACTCGTTCCTTTCGTGGTAGTCAACCTGGTTACGGCTGCAGGTGCTTTGTGGTGCATCTGGCAGAATTCACCGGCAGTCATTCTCTGGTTAAGCATCATGGCCATCCACAGCTTCTTTTGCGCCGGCGACTACGGGTTACTTTGTCTTTATCAAAATCATCCCGATAAAGAGATCGTCACGTTCGACATGAAGCACGAACGTTGCTCTTACTTCTACGAAAAAATTACCTGATTATTTTATCCGAAATACGTAGCGATCGCCTTCTTTTTCAAATCCAATCTTCTCGAGGTAGTTGTTGTGCGCTGAGTTTTGCACTTCGGAATAGAGCATATTGTATCCCAAATAACGGAACCGATCGATGTTTCGCTTGAAAATATAATCGGCCACTTTGTAATCGCGGTAGCGGGGCACTACGTAGTCGAGAACTATGTGTAACGTATCGGCATCCTTTATTTCCAGAACAATAAGACCGGCCATATTCAGGTCGCGGTGTACAAACATGATTAGATATTCCTCTTCGATATCGAAATTGAAACGGGGAAAGAAACGCTGGATGTCATCGTGATAATATTCCAGAAAATCAGTTAGATAATCGTTTTCTTCCGAATGAACAAAAGCAACGCGAAAAGCTTCCTTTTTCCGGTAAATTCCCCAAAGGTGAACGATATTCACCCCCACAATAAAAATATTAACTCCCGCTACCGAAACGGAATGGATTAAAATACCATAAACGGAAAATATAACAGACCCGAACAGATTCAACCACCGCAACTTAACAAGCGAAGACATCATCAGGCTAATCGCCACCAACACCGAAGCCACCAATCCAATGGCTTCATAATAATCAGAGAAATCCATAAGTAAAAGTTTCTATCCCAAAAGACAACACCCAATAGCTGTGTTTGGTTTGTCTCTTTTTCAATTGAGCATAAAATTAATCTTTGAGTCACTTCTGACCAAACAATTTTGGGTTACAGAAAGATTTAAAAAGTCTTCAAATAAATCTGGAAAAAAGAAACATCTGCATCATAAACTCACGTAATTTTGTTAGGGGGAGATATGAGATGGGATACGCACTGAAAATATTGAATGTATTTCTTCTGGCAAGCTTAAAATACTTCTGGACACCGCCTTACGTTAAAATACTGAAGCTTGAATTCTGGGAGACTTTTCTGGCAGTTGAAGCGGGAGGAATCCTTGGATTCATCTTTTACTACTACCTGAGCGGCATCATCATTCATAAAATCCTGGAACATCTCCCGAAACTGTATTGCTGTACGCCCGCTACTTTCAAGCGCCGAATGGAAATCTGGCTGGACCAGTTTAAAGAAAGGCGCAGAAACCGAAGGAAATTTACCCGCCGAAATAAGTTTATTGTTCGTACCCGGATGAAATACGGCATGTGGGGCATCATCATCCTGACACCGATTTTGCTGTCAATTCCCCTGGGAGCATTTCTCGGGAAAAAGTATTATGAGCGAAAAAGAAGATTTTTGCCGCTGATGCTTTTCTCGATATTCTTATGGGGTATTATATCGTTTATCCTTTTTTATGAATTCCCATTCATTTTCCGCTGATCCTCGATAGCTGCCAGAAGTTTTCTTCCGCGGCTGCGGAAACCCTTGCTTTCCATCTCCCACTGCTCTTCAATAATAGCCTTTAGTTCCTGCAACAAATCGGGTTCTTTCTTTCCGGCCTGAAAAATAATCTGCATACAATGCACCTTTACAGCCGGTGGTTCCTGCGAATACAACCATCCGAAACAGGTATTAACCACCGTCCCCAGCCACTCCTCAGGAATAACACAACGAGTTAACATACGGGCAAAATGCCGTTTCTGAGAACTATTGCTCAAAGAGGGAAGCCGCTCACAGAATTTTTCAATGTGTGGTTCCAGCAATTCGGGATATTTTTCCGTCGTATTGTCAATCAGGTAGCAGGCGCGCCATGCGGTTGGATGTTCATCAGAAAAAGCAGCTTCGAGGCATCGGTTGAATAACGCTGCATTGCTATGCAAAGCTTCGTGCCAGAAGCCCGACTGGCTGCCTCCGAAATTCACGAAGCCCCCTCGCAACAATTCGATCATTTCTTCAGGACTTTCCATATCTGAAGTCTTGATATTCTTCTATAGCGCGTCTGTCTTATTAAATTCCTTCCTCGTAATCGCCGTGCTGTTCCCGGATGAAACGGTAGAACTCCATCTGCGATTTGAACGGAGTTTCGTTATCCGTTCTTTTCAGCTGATTCACCAGGTTATTATCCAAAATGCGGGCTGCCTCATTATCCTGCCACTGCATTTCCAGCATCTTTTTAATCTCGTTCCGCAGGTCTGCATCATAAATCGGGGCTCCCACTTCAACGCGTCGGTCAAGGTTCCGCGACATCAAATCGGATGATGAGATGAACAAACGCTCATGCCCATTATTATGGAAAAAATACACACGGGAATGCTCCAGGAAACGATCGATCAGCCCAATGCAAGGAATGGTGTATTTCTGGTCGGATGGTGTAGGCAGCAACGAAAACATTCCTCGCACGTTGAGCCTGACATCAACCCCGGCCCGGGCAGCATCGTGTATTTTCCGGATGATAACCGGATCGACCAGGTTGTTGCATTTGAAGTAAAACATCGCCTCTTTCCCTTCCAGCTTGTTTCGTATTTCCTGGTTAATCATGCGAATGATACGGCTTCGCATATTGAATGGCGAAACCATCAGATGCCGGAAACGATTCAGCTTGTAGTTGCGCTCGAAAAAGTCGAACACATAGTTGACTTCGCGGGTAATGCGAGGATCGGCTGTACACAACAAATGGTCGCTGAACACCCGGGCAGTATCCTCATGGAAATTACCGGTTCCGATACAAGCGAACAGTTTGTCTTCGCCGTGTTCCTTCCGGTTAATCACACATATTTTGGAATGCACTTTCAGGCCGGGAACACCAAAAATAACCTTCACATTCTCCTTATCCAGAATGTTGCCCCATTCAATGTTATCCTGCTCGTTAAAGCGGGCCCGAAGTTCCAGCACAACGGTCACCTGCTTCCCGTTACGGGCCGCATTGATGAGGGCATTCATCACACTCGAATCGGGAGCCACGCGATAAACCGTCAGCTTAATCTCGGTAACTTTCGGGTCAATCGATGCTTCCCGCAGAAGATCGATGAAATGAATAAACGATTGATATGGAAAATGGAACAGTAGATCCTTTTCTGAGATGCTCTCCAGATAGGTTTTTCCCGGTAGGACCCGCTTATGGCGGGCCGGCGAAATCGGTTGATATTGGAGCTCTTTACTTCCCACTTTCGGAAAGTTCATAAAGTCCTTGAAGTTGTGAATCCTACCACCACCGATGATGGTGTCGTCTTTGGTGAAATTCAGCTTCTTCAATAAAATTTTCAGAAACTCACGCGGCAGTTTTTTATCGTAAACAAACCGGGTGGGTTCACTCTGACCGCGCTTTTCCAAACTCTTCTCAACCGTCTTCACATAACTTTCGGCTACATCGTCATTGATATCCAGCTCGGCGTCACGTGTCAGCTTGACAATATAGGACTTGATATTCTCGAACTCGAACATGTAAAACAGGTCCTTCAGCTCATAGCGAATAATATCTTCCAAAAGGATAATATAGGTTCCGCGTGGATCTTCCGAAGGAATAATAATGAAACGCGGCAGCACATCCGAAGGCACCTCGATAAGGGCGTAGGTCGTTTTGTCCTTTCCGGTTAGTTCCACAGCCATGTAAATGGCGTCATCGCCTAGCATGGGCAATGGAAGACTCTTCTTCAGGATGATAGGCATAATCCGTGGCCGAACCTCCTTGAGAAAGTAATCGCGCACATACTTACCCTGACTTTCCGAAAGCTCCTGCTCATTCACCAGGTAAATATAGTCCTTGGCCAGTTCCTTCAGAATGCCTTTATAAATCACCTCAAACCGCTTTCCCTGCTCAACGACAATCCGCTCAATCTCATCTAGCACTTCTCTTGGATCGGACCCTTCCACCATCGTGGTGCGCCCCATCATGGCCAGACGCCGGAGAATAGCCACCCGTACCCGGAAAAATTCGTCCAGGTTATTGGAGTAGATTCCCAGAAACTTAATACGCTCGATAACCGGCACATTCTTCTTCGAAGCCTCCTGCAACAGTCTATCATTAAATGACAACCAGCTTATCTCTTTATTTCTAACTTCAATGCTCATAAAACTTGTGACCATAATGTTATGGTAAATTTTAAAGATAAGAATTATGCGGTAAAAGCAACCTGACAAAGGCTACTTCCTGCCTAAAAAATAAGGAAAAAAAGATAGAATTTTGGGTTCCTCAGAACTACAATGGTAAGGGATTGTTTTCACTATTGGTAACCATAATTTGCATCAAAAGTTCGAAAACGGCTGTTATGAGAAAATCGCACCTTGGAAATCCTCCGGTTTATACCTTTTCACACTTTTCCGGTTACCCGGAAATAGTTCATTTTTCGACCACTCGGAACGGCGGAAAAAGCGAGGGAATTTATCAATCGCTCAACCTGGGCTTTCATTCCGGCGATAAGGAATCTCATGTGCAAGCCAATCGAAAAGTACTGAGCAATGCGTTGGAGAAAAAACCGGAGCAGCTGGTTTTTCCCGTACAGACACATTCGTCCAGTGTTGCCAAAATCACCGCTGAAGCGCTTACCTGGACTGATGAAATTCGTCGTAAAAACCTCAACGAAACAGATGCACTGATCACTAACGAGCCCAACATCTGCATCGCGGTAAAAACAGCCGACTGTATCCCGGTTTTACTCTACGACCCGCAACGCAAAGCTGCTGCAGCCATCCATGCTGGTTGGCGTGGAACCGTTGGCCGGATTGTTAGCAGAACCATTGAAGCAATGAAACAGGAATACGGCACGCAACCGGAAAATCTCGTTGCAGGTATTGGCCCGGGAATCGGACCGACGGTATACCAGGTGGGGCCGGAAGTCGTACAAATTGTGCACAAACAACTGGGAGAGAACCACGGCCTCATTCAGTATCTGGTTTCGAAAAATGAGCATCAGAAAACTCCACACCTGAACCTGTGGAAAGCCAATCGCATTCAACTGCTCGAGTCAGGCATACCTGAAAAAAATATTGAAGTAGCAGAATTGTGCACCTTCACCTATCGGGAAGATTTCTATTCCGCCCGCCGTGATGGTGCCGCTACCGGACGCCTGGCAACAGGAATCATGATTCGGACATAAAAAAACAGCCCGATGTGGATATCAACAGGCTGTTCTATGCAGCATTTCGGGCTATGAAATATTGGAACGGCTATTAGTATAGGCACGAAAGAGATTAGCAGGTAAAGAATGGCCGCGACCCGACTTTTTTAAGCTGCATCATTCAAGACAGATATAATATTAGGAAGGAACTCGTTTTTATAATTGAATTCAAGATACAACCTTGGCAAGTAGAAAGTCAATACCTCATTCGTTGAATTTTTCCACACAAAAATACCCGGGGTGTTGACAACTATTTTTCATTTGCTTGCAATCAGACCAACAGGATCTCATCAATCACTTGGCAGTCAGCCTCACTAAAATCCAAAGAATGAAGTTCATCAACCGGCACCCAACGAAACTCATCGTGGTCGGTTAAAGAGATAGTTCCCCCGTTGACAAAACACTTCATCGCGATTAGCCGGATAGAAATATCGGGATAGTGGTGAACGACGGCCCCCAGCATGTCAGCAGCCTTGACGTCTAACGACAATTCCTCGTGTAATTCTCTTTCAATAGCTTCTTCCGGCGATTCGTCATTTTTTACTTTCCCTCCGGGGAATTCCCATTTTCCGCCTCTTGCTTTGCCTTGTTTCCGCCGGCAAGCCAGAAATTTGCCGTCCTTCTGAATAATTGCGCATACTACATTCACCATGACCGTAAAGATAGGGGAATTAGCTCTAATGAAACTTTTCCTGACCGCCTTGAAATTTTCAGAAGGTTCCCGGTTCAATATTTGGCGCTGTTGAATTTTTCAACGCCTTCCCGACGTAAAAAATGGAGCCGTTGAATTTTTCAATCGGTCGCCGACGAGACGCGAGAGGTTATTGAAATTTTCAATTCGTTCCCGGAAAGAAAAATGAAGCTGTTGAAATTTTCAATTGGTTGCCGACACGACGCGGAGAGCTGTTGAAATTTTCAATTCACTTCCACAGCGAAGCAGAAAGCTATTTTCATTAGCCTTTCGTGTAATCAGAGAAATCTGCCCCCAGGCGAAATAAACAAAGCCCGGAGAAAAATTCCCCGGGCCAGGCTTCACATAAAATAGTATGACAGTTGATTAAAGTATTTGGATTTTACCATCCTCCGCGTCCGTGACGTCCCTGGCCGTAGCCTCTGCCACAACCGGCACCGCGTCCGTGACGTCCCTGGCCGTAGCCTCTGCCACAACCGGCACCGCGTCCCTGACCACGTCCGAATCCCATAGCTAAATGATCATTGGCCCATTGCTGTTGGTCTTTGTCGAGCACTGCCATTAAATCGGCATGATGAGCGGCACGAGCTTCAGCTATCTGAACACCAATCTGGTCGCGTTCTTTCAGCGTCGCAGCGCGCATTCTTTTCAGACGCAGTTCGTCCATTTGCTTCCAGTGAGTTTTCTGCAAGTCAACAATTTTATCCTGCTGCTCCTGGGTCAATCCGGGAATATTCTGGCAAATTCCTGCATTCCGGTATCCATAGCCATTTCCCTGACCTTTTCCATAACCGTTACCACGAGGTTGAGCGTTGGCTCCCAATGCCAGTAAACCGGCAAACATAATCGTCAACACGACTTTAAACATTTGATTTTTCATGATTTTTTGATTTTTAAGTTGATACATTCTTGATTTTTATGACATACTTTTCCCATTCAAGCCTTCGAAGCTTTTTTCGAAAACCAGGGTATTTTTCAGTTATTAAATTCCGATAAACTAATTTCCAGGTCCGCCTCTGCGCATTCCCCGACCGTGTCGCCAGCCTCTTCCGTAACGATGCAAAGGAAGATCGTTGTTAGGATTCAGCATGGTACGAAACAGCCCATGAAGTCGTTGCTGTTGCTCAGGTGTGCATACCGAGCGCAATTCCATATAGTAGTTAATTGTTTGTTCTTTTAATTGCCGGTGTAAATCACCGAAAGCAGCCGCCAGCGAATCGAGTTTCTGCCTGTCGGGATTCTCCTTTCCCAGCTCATTCACCATCTCCCGTCTCATATCTGCCATCTCCATGGACAGTTGATGCACCCGTGGATTAAATGTGCGGTTTGCATTCCGGAAAGCGTCCATCTGTTCGGGCCTCAATCCCAATTCCTCTGCAAAAAAGTGAAAACGAATAGCGTCCGGATCGGCTGGTGGATTTTGAACCTGAATTGCTTTCGGTTCAACCGTTCGGTTACGACTAATCACAATGGTCACAATCGTTGCCACGTTCATGGCAAACAGGATAATCACCGCCCATATCAGGAATTGTGTCTTTCTCATCGCCGAATCATTTAAAGTCGAACAGATAGCCTTCAATTGGTTCATTCACCATCTCGTTGATGGCCAGGTTTCCCATCGGGTTTTCCACCGAAGTACCGGAAGTTTGACGTACGTCCATTGTTCCGAGTTTTACGCCGCCCCAGATACTCACCAGCAACAAAATGGTTCCCAATGACGTGACCAGAGTGCGTTTCCACAACGGTGCCGGTTTCCTCACTGATTCCAGCCGTCCCTGAATCCGGGTATAAAGAAAAGGAAGAACTTCCTGCGAACGTTCAACGGCTATCTCCTGAACAGCTTGTTTTACGACCTCCGATTCACGAAGACATGATTCACAAGCTTCGAGGTGGGTTTCAATCTGCCGGTTTTCTTTTTCCGAAAGATTTCCCAGATGAAACTCCCAAAGACGTTCTGTGATATGTTGCTCGTTCATCATTTTTACCTCGTTTTATTGTTTGACACCGTTGCCCGGAAAAACTTGCGCCGGGTTCCTCATTTTTTGTAAAAATTCATCAGTTTCTTTTGCAGATTCTTTCGCGCCCGGTGAATCAGCGATTCAACCGAAGACAGCGAAACGTTCATCACGGTAGCGATTTCCTTGTAAGCCATATCTTCGTAATGATAAAGCACAAAAGCCGTCCGCTGATTTTCCGGCAGACTACCAAGCGCCTGTTGCAACGCCTGAGCCGTTTCCTGGTTACCTACCACCGCTTCGGGATGGATAGAACAATCAGCTTCCGGTTCCCCGGTCCAATCTGCATCATCCTGGAAGAACGCCTCGATTCGCTGAAAAAAGCCTTTTCGTTTCCGGCTCCGTAACCGGTTCAGCGAACGGTTGACCGTCATCCGGTAAATCCAGGTCGAAAGGCTCGCTTCGCCCCGAAACCTATGAACCGATTTAAAAACCTCGACAAAAACCTCCTGTGCAATATCATCAGCTTCCGAACCATCGTGGACAAATCCCATGGCTGTGCGAAATACCTGCTGCTGATATTCCCCGACAAGGTGACGAAAAGCGTTTTCGTCGCCTGCTTGCAATTCAATAACCAGTTGTTTCTCGTCCATTAATGGTTCTAATCGTTGTCCGGATTTTTCTTTTGGACACATCAAGGTAAAAAAACTTGCGCCATGGATTGAAAAATATTTTCACCTCATTCCGCCGCAGGTTTTCTTTAGATTGTTTATCAGGCAACTGGTTTAATCACTGCCGGTTTATACAATAGTTCCGATTTCTTAACAACCAATTACCGAACGCGCATCGTTTTTTTCCTACATTTGCGGCCTCAAAAGCCTTTTTTAAAAATGATTACAGTCTCAGATTTAGCCATTCAGTTTGGTAAAAGAATACTTTTCCAGGATGTGAACATGAAGTTTACACCCGGTAACTGCTACGGAGTAATTGGAGCGAACGGAGCCGGAAAATCTACTTTTTTGAAAATGATTTCAGGAGAGCAGGATTCGACCCGAGGTTCTATTTCCATGGGACCTGGCGAACGATTGTCGGTACTCAGCCAGGACCACCACGCTTACGACGAATTCAACGTGCTCGATACTGTGATGATGGGACACGAAGAGTTGTGGAGCATTATGCAGGAAAAGAATGCCATTTATGCCAAGCCCGATTTCTCGGAAGAAGATGGTATGAAGGCAGCCGAGCTGGAAGATAAATTTGCCGAAATGGACGGCTGGAACGCTGAGAGCGATGCTGCAGCCCTGCTCAGCGGACTGGGTATTCGTGAAAGTCTGCATTATCGCCGCATGGGCGATTTGGAACAGAAAGAAAAAGTTCGCGTGTTGCTGGCCCAGGCTCTGTTCGGAAACCCCGACAACCTGCTCCTCGATGAGCCGACCAACGACCTCGATTTGGAAACGGTCATGTGGTTGGAAAACTTCCTCGCCAACTTCAACAATACGGTGATTCTGGTTTCGCACGACCGTCACTTCCTCGATAGCGTGTCGACGCACACCGTCGATATCGATTACGGAAAAGTACGGATGTTCGGTGGAAACTACTCCTTCTGGTACCATTCCAGTCAGTTGGCGGCCCGCCAAATGGCGCAGCAAAACAAGAAGATGGAGGAGAAGAAGAAAGAGTTGCAGGAATTTATTTCACGCTTTAGCGCCAACGTGGCCAAGTCGAAACAAACGACGAGCCGCAAGAAGATGCTGGAAAAACTCAACGTGGAAGAGATTCAGCCTTCGACCCGCCGTTACCCGGGAATTATTTTCCAACCCGAGCGGGAAGTGGGGAACAACATCCTTACGGTAAAAAATCTGAGTAAAAGCATCGATGGCGAGGTGGTTTTCAACAATGTCAATTTTACCATCGAACAGGATGAGAAAGTCGTCTTTCTTTCGCGCGATACGCGTGCCATGACAGCGCTTTTCAACATTCTGAACGAAGACGCTCAACCCGATTCGGGTGAATTTGAATGGGGTGTAACCGTGACCACCGGTTATCTTCCGATGGACAACAACCGTTTCTTCAACAACGACTTTCCACTAGTCGACTGGCTGGCTCAATACACCGATAACACCGATGCCAGTTTCCTCCGTTCCTTCCTCGGGAAAATGCTCTTCTCTGGCGAGGAAATTTTCAAAAGTGCGAAAGTACTTTCCGGAGGTGAAAAGATGCGCTGTATGATTTCGCGACTGATGATGCGCCACCCGAACGTGGTGATGCTGGACAACCCCACCAACCACCTCGACCTGGAATCCATTCAGGCGTTCAACAACGGCTTGATTAGCTTCCCGGGCATTGTGCTGATGGCATCGCATGACCACGAGTTCATTCAAACCGTTTGTAATCGTGTCATCGAACTCACGCCGAATGGCATCATAGATAAACTGATGAATTACGACGATTACATCACCGACGACCGCATCAAAGAATTGCGCGAATCGATGTACCAGCAATAATTTGTACTGCTTGACCATTAACAAATAGTATCAAAGGCTGCGATGGATGAAAGTCCGTTGCAGCCTTTTTCTTTTTCCCCTTCCGAAGGCTTTTCATTTGGCCGCTGTTTTTCCTATCTTCATCAGAACGAATCCAATACCTGCACAAATGAACCGAACAGCCTTTCTCCTGAGTTATCTTTTCTTGTTCCTCTTCACAAGCTTTCTGTCCACTCCGTCGCAGGCTCAACCTCCGAAATATGTTTTGGTGATTCACGGCGGCGCCGGTGTTATCAGCCGCGAAAATCTAGGCCCGGAACTCGAGAAGCAATTCCGCAACAAACTCAGTGAAGCACTCGATACGGGCAAGGCTGTTTTGTCGCGCGGCGGAACCGCTATCGATGCGGTAGAACATACCATAAGGGTGATGGAAGATTCCCCGCTGTTTAATGCCGGAAAAGGAGCCGTATTTTCTCACTACGGGACCAACGAAATGGATGCCGCCATCATGGATGGAGCAACGCTGAATGCAGGCGCTGTCGCCGGAGTTGGCGATGTGAAAAATCCCATCTCGCTGGCGAGGAAAGTAATGGAAAAATCAGAACATGTGATGCTGTATGGTTCCGGTGCGTCGGAATTTGCCCGTCTGCAGGGATTAACGATAGTCGACAGCAGCTACTTCTTCACGCAAAGGCGATGGGATGCACTGCAACGTTATCTCGCAAAAGAAGGCAAGAACAAATTCGGAACGGTAGGTTGTGCCGCCCTCGATCAATATGGTAACCTGGCAGCAGGGACGTCCACCGGCGGCATGACGAATAAAAGGTTTCACCGCATTGGCGACTCCCCCATCATCGGGGCGGGAACGTATGCCAGCAATAACAGCTGCGCGATTTCATGCACCGGCCACGGCGAGTTCTTCATTCGCTACACGGTAGCCCGAACCATAGCTGCACTGATGGAATACAAGCACCTTTCGTTTCACGATGCGGCCAACGAAATCATTAACAACGAACTGGTAAAAGCCGGCGGCGATGGAGGAATGATTGGACTGGACAAAGACGGGAATGTCGTGATGATGATGAACACACCGGGCATGTTCCGTGGCTTTGTCAAGTCGACCGGAGAGAAGCATATAGCCATTTACGGCGACGAAGAATAATTCAGAAATCAACCTAATCATGTATAACCAATCAAATTAGCTATGAGTAAAATTGGTGTCCTGGGAACTGGGATGGTCGGACAGGCCATTGCATCCCGTCTGGTCGGCAAAGGCTATGAAGTATGTATGGGCTCGCGTTCAGCTGAAAATGAAAAAGCTGTGGCTTTCGCCGAAAAATACGGAGACCTGGCTAACAACGGTACCTTTGCCGATGCAGCCCTTTTCGCTGACGAAATCGTTTTCAATTGTACCAACGGACATGCATCCATTACCGCACTCGAGTTGGCTGGCGCCGAAAATCTGAAAGGGAAAGTCATCATCGATGTAGCCAATCCGCTTGATTTTACGAACGGCATGCCGCCCAAACTGCTCTTTTGCAACGATAGTTCGCTGGGCGAACAGATTCAGAATCACTTCCCGGATTCAATGGTGGTGAAGTCCCTCAACACCATGAATTGTGAAATTATGCTGCATCCCGAAGGCATTCCCGGTGACCACAACGTTTTCGTTTGTGGAAATGATTCCGATGCCCGAACGAAAGCCTCGGAATTGCTCCAGGAGTTCGGCTGGAAAGACAGTAACATCATCGACCTGGGCGATATTACCGCTGCCCGCGGAACCGAGATGCTGCTTCCACTCTGGCTTCGCTTATTCAGCAAAATCGGAACCGTGGAATTCAACTTCAATATTGTACGAAAACCTTAGGCCAGGTTGAAAATTAACAATGCACGATCCAACCACGTTAACCAATGGGGCGGTCGTTTTCTTTGGCCGTGGCAAGTTCGATGACTGGTGCGTTTTCCTTCGTTCTCCGGAAGGAAAAACTGTGGCTCCACGGGATAAGGAATACTTTCAAAAGCTGAAAACCATCGGTAATCATTTCGGCCGGCAGAAGCTATACAACGATTTCGTATCGGTTTATGCTCCTACCGGGAAAATAGTCGACCCGTTGATTTTACGGCGCATCAAAAGGTTATCGTTGAAATATGGTGAAGTGACCGATGAAGTGGAACAATGGCTAACGGTGATCTACTACGGAATGGTAGCCGAAGAGAACAAAGAGCATGCGATTCTGAAAAAGCGGATTAAACGATTAGGTATTCATCAAATATTAATAGAGGATAACTCACCCGAACAGGCTGCCACTTTCAGCAAGGGCAAACCGGCTGAAGCGCTTGATAAACTCATGCTGGAAAAAGGATTTTAATCGTAATTCCGAATTAACAACTCACTGATTTCTCCGCGCCGGCTTCCGCGGGAGTTGATTGCCCGGCGTGCCTGAACCCGTTCGATCTGATAATCACTATACAATTCATCAAAGAAATGATTTTCCGGATCTTCATTCTTCGGATCGGAATTGCTGAGCAACAAACGGGCTCCGGTTTCGTGCAACTTGTCGCAAAATCCCTTCAGACGTTCCTGATCGCCGTCACCAAATCCATTTTGCGAATAAGCATTGAATGATGCGGTGGAACTGATGGGCTTATAAGGTGGATCGAAATAGAAAAAAGCATCGGGAGTGACCAGGTCGTTTAACGCATCAAAATCGCCCAGTCGAATCTCCACTTTCTGCATGGCTTTGTGCACCAACCGGATGTTGGCTTCGTTGCAAATCTTCGGATTTTTGTGTTTCCCGAAAGGCACATTGAACTGATTATCCTTGTTCACCCGATACAAGCCATTGTAACACGTCCGGTTCAGAAAAATAAGGTAAGCCGTATGATGGGCTCTCGATGCTTTCCGCTCATTGAAAAGTTGTCGCACCATCTGGTAATGCATTTGCCGGAATTCCTCTTCCGGGTTACCGTAATACTCTTTCTCCAATTGCTGCAAGGCCTCAATCAGAGCATCCGGTTCCTCCTGAATAGTCCGGTACGCATGAATCAAATCTTCATTGACATCGTTGATGACGGCTTTTTCAATGTTGGGAAACTTGTCGAGCATCCTGAAAAGTACGGCACCACTACCTACAAAGGGCTCCACATACACAAAGGGTTTTTTCTCCAAATCTTTCGGAAGTGCATCTGTAATAACCGGCAAAAGCTGCCTTTTTCCACCGGCCCACTTTAAAAAGGGTCGGGCAGTGGCTGGCTTTTTATGATGTGTGGGATAAACCATAACAGATGCTTTACGAACGTCTCGTTTCCACGAAAATACAGTTTCAGGAACGTGCAGCCAAAGAAATCGTGAAAAAGTCGCGATTTACAATAAAACATAATCTTAACTTCAGGTTATCACATCTTTCTCCGGATAAATATCCATACTAAAAAAGGCTCCCCTGAAACAGGAGAGCCTTCGGATGGTAGGAGAAATTCGGAAATTACCTGACAATTACTTTTGATACGGTTTTGTGCTGTATCTGCACCAGGTAGATTCCCTTTGGAGTTCCGGATAGATCAAAGCGTTGGATATTTGATTCCATCAGCGCTGTTTTCACCAATCGACCATTCATGTCAATCAGTTGTACGGTTTCCCCGACAGGACCGTCGATATAGAAATAACTTTGAGCCGGATTCGGGTACACCTTCACCTCTTTCAAGGCAAGGTCATCCAAACCGGTTGTTACATCGTCGCTGGTATCATTTGTAATGCCGACAATTACTTCCAGGTAGTCACTTCGGTTAATGCCATCCCAGACAGATATCCTGACTTTCAGCTCATCGTTAGCTTCATAATCGAAGTCATCCTTATCGCGGATATACAAATTACCATTCGTTTCATTGATGATGAATGCTTCCGCTCCGTCCATATCAGGATCGGTATTTTTCACAATGTGCCAGGTAAAGGTTGCCGGCGTAACATCTACGTCGGTAGCTTCAAACTGGGCCACCAATGTTCCGATTTCCGAATTTTCCTGGATGGTGAAATACGGCATCGTAATTATAACCGGCGCATTGTCGTTTTTATCCGTCAAATGCAGAGCCACTTCCACCGGAAGGCTGGTATTCACACTATCGTCAACCGTTACCGCGATGTTGAAATCCGGCACAGTTTCAAAATCGAGATCGCCCGGATCGTTGACGGTGAGGTTACCCGATAAACTATCGATAGCAAAAGCTGGATTACCATCACCGTTTCCATCGAAATTGGTCGATATTTGCCAATTGTTGAACGTGCTGGCAGTCACATCGCTGTCGGCAACCTCTATCGTACCAACGGATGTTCCTGCCACCGTATTCTCCGGAAGGGTAAACGATTGTCCGGCGGCAATAACCGGCAGGATATCGTTCACATCATTCAATGTTACGATGACCAATTCAGGAGCACTTGTATTCACTCCATCGCTAACCGTTACACTCAGCTTCAGGGTATCGATTTTCTCGCGGTCTAACGCCGAACTTTGGGCAACCGTAATCTGACCGGAGCTGCCATCAATGACAAAAGCTCCTCCGGTGTTTCCATCAATAATGGCCCAGTTGGAGAAAGTAGTTGCGGTCACATCGCCATCCGTAGCTGAAGCTGTTCCTACGATGGTACCGGCAGGACTATTCTCGTCAATGGCAAATGTCGAATCCGCAGCAATAACCGGAAGGACATCATTCACATCATTCAGGTGAATCGTTACATTTTGCACCGCACTGGTATCCAGTCCATCGCTCACAAAGACCCCAATCACCAGCGAATCGAGCACTTCGCGATCGAGCGTTGCCGGATCGTTGACAGAGAGAACACCTGACAAACTATCGATGGCGAAGGCCATACTGTCATTTCCGGTGCTAATCGTCCAGTTCGTAAATGTTGTTGCGGTCACATCACCATCGGTGGCTAGCACCGTTCCAATGGTCGTACCGGCAACACTGTTTTCATCAACGTTAAATGACTGATCGGCCGTAACCTCCGGCGTTACATCGTTCACATCCGTGAGATTGATGATCACATCCACCGTATCGCTCGTATTCATACCGTCACCAGTTACCACACCAAGGGTGAAAGATGAAGTTGTCTCGCGATCGAGAGCCGTACTGTCAGCGACAGACAACGCTCCAGTCGATTCGTCAAGGGCAAAAGTTCCGGAAGCGTTTCCCGTAAGGATGCTCCAGTTTTGGAACGTAGTTGCCGACACATCACCATCGGTTGCCACCAGCGTACCGATAACCAAATCGTTGGCACTATTCTCTTCAATGGTAAATGACTGGTCAGCGGTAACCACCGGTGCCACATCATTCACGTCATTCAGTGTAATCGTGACATCCTCCGGAGCACTCACATTAATACTGTCACTCACAGTAATGCTTAACACGATTGACTCAATACTTTCTCGGTCAAGCAATGTGCTGTCGGCAACGGTAATGACTCCTGTCGAATCATTTATTGCAAATGTTCCGGCATCATTACCACCTACAATAGTCCAGTCCCGGAACGTGGTAGCCGTTACATCAGCGTCAGTCGCGGCCACAGTACCTACCTCGGTTCCATTGGTAGCATTCTCATCAACCGGAAAACTTTGTCCCGCCGTAACCACCGGAGGCTGGTTATTGGTATCACTCAAATTAACAACCACATCAGTCGTATCGCTGGTATTGACACCATCGCCAACGGTTACCTGAATCGTTAGTGAAGCATTTTGTTCACGGTCCAAATCATCGGAATCGGCAACAGTAAGCACGCCTGTATCAGCATTCAGTGCAAAAGCACCAGTTCCATCACCATCCACGTCCATGTTGGTTGCGATCGCCCAATCCTGGAAGGTTGTTGAGCTAATATCGCCATCCGTTGCAGCAAGTGTTCCAACGGTCGTTCCAACGTCGCTCTTTTCTTTAATAGTGAACGACTGGTCGGCAGTAACTACTGGCGCTACATCATTCAATTCATTCAAATTGATTACCACCTCCACCGGATCGCTGGTATTCGAACCATCTGAAACAGTCAGTTGTACCGTTAAGGATTCATTCGTTTCCCGATCCAAATCACCGGCATCATTCACTGATACCTGACCTGTAATACTATCGATAGCAAAAGCCTGATTTTCATCGCCATCAGGATTAACATTGGAAAGAATAGTCCAGCTACTGAAAGTTGTAGCCGTAACATCAATGTCCGTAGCAACAACGGTTCCCACAACGGTACTTTCGGTAGCATTTTCATCTACATTAAGAATCTGGTTCGCCGTTATAACCGGTGCTTCGTCGTTCAAATCGTTCAGATTAATTACCACATCCTGCGGAGTACTGGTATTCACTCCGTCGCTCACCGTAACTCCAATCGTAAACGAAGCCGCAGCTTCGCGGTCCAAGTCGCCGGCATCATTCACCGTTATCTCACCTGTCCCGGTGTTTATGGTAAAGGCATTGTTCGTGTCTCCATCTCCGTTCACGTTGGAAACAATCTGCCATGACCCGAACGTCGTTGCTGTCACATCGCCGTCAGTTGCCACAAGTGTTCCAATAACCATATCATTGGCGCTATTCTCTTCAATGGCAAATGACTGATTGGCGGTTACGACAGGAGCCACATCATTCACATCATTCAGGAAAATAGTCACATCTTCGGAAGCGCTGGTATTGGTTCCGTCACTAACAGTTACACTGACAACCAATGAGTCAATAGCCTCGCGGTCAAGCAGCGTATTGTTAGCTACAGATATCTGTCCGGTCGATGAATCGATAACAAAAGTACCTGCATCATTCCCGGCCGTGATAATCCAATCCTGGAAAGTGGTTGCTGTCACGTCGCTATCAGTGGCCAGAACAGTCCCCACAAGGGTCCCATTATTACTGTTTTCATCTAACTGAAAAGTCTGTCCGGCTGTGACCACCGGAGGCTGGTTGTTGGTATCACTCAAATTAATGATTACATCAGTCATATCGCTGGTATTCATACCATCACCAACTGTGACCTGAATTGTAAGCGAAGCGTTTAGCTCACGGTTTAAATCATCCGGATCGAGCACGGTAATCACTCCGGTAGAGGGATCTAAAGCAAAGGCATCTGTTCCATCGCCATCCACATCTACATTGGTTGCAATGGACCAATCCTGGAACGTTGTCGCGCCCACATCACCATCAGTGGCAGCAAGTACTCCAACCGTTGTTCCGACAGCACTTTGTTCATAAACTGTAAAAGACTGATCAGCAGTTACCACCGGAGCCACATCATTCAATTCATTCAGATTAATTACAACATCAACCGGATTGCTGGTGTTCGAACCGTCTGAAACAGTCAGTTGTACCGTTAAAGATTCATTCGTTTCCCGATCCAAATCACCGGCATCATTCACTGTTATCTGACCTGTATTACTGTCGATAGCAAAAGCCTGATTTCCATCGCCATCAGGATTAACATTGGAAAGAATAGTCCAGCTACTGAAAGTTGTAGCCGTAACATCAATGTCCGTAGCAACAACGGTTCCCACAACAGTACTTTCGGTAGCATTTTCATCTACATTAAAAATCTGGTTCGCCGTTATGACCGGTGCTTCGTCGTTCAAATCGTTCAGATTAATTACCACATCCTGCGGAATACTGGTATTCACTCCGTCGCTCACTGTAACTCCAATGGTAAAAGACTCAGCTATTTCACGATCTAAATCACCGGCATCGTTTACCGTGATCTCGCCCGTCCCACTGTTTATGGTAAAGGCATTATTCATGTCTCCGTCTTCATTCACATTGGTAACAATTTGCCATGACCCGAACGTCGTTGCTGTCACATCGCCATCAGTTGCCAACACCGTCCCGACCGGTATTCCCACCAGACTATTCTCATCAACGGTAAAAGATTGCGATGTAGTTATGACGGGTAATACATCATTCACGTCATTCACATTCACGGTTAGTGTTTTAGCATCGCTGGTATTCACTCCATCATCAACGGTTACCGTCAGCGTGTAAGAAGTAACTACTTCTCTATCGAGCTCGGTTGATTTAGCCACAGTGATTTCACCGGTAGAACCATTGATGGTAAAGGCTCCATTGGTATTACCATCAGTAATCGTCCAATTTTGGAAAGTTGTTGCCGTTACATCGCCGTCTGTAGCCAGCACCGTTCCGACGGATGAACCATTGGCACTGTTTTCATCGATAGAAAAAGTTTGATCGGCTGTTATTACCGGCACTTCATCGTTCAAATCGTTCAAAGTAATGGCAACGGTTTGCTCAGCACTGGTATTTGCGCCGTCACTAACCGTTAAGCTAAGTGTAAAAGATGACGTTGTCTCTTTGTCCAGAGCAGTACTGGTAGCTACCGTAATCTCACCGGTTGAACTGTTGATGGCAAACGCATTATCGGTATTGCCTGAAACAATGGTCCAATCCTGGAAAGTGGTTCCTGCATCAGGATCAGTAGCGGCAACAGTTCCGACAACGGTCGAATTGACACTGTTTTCGTCTATCGTGAAGGTTTGGTCGGCTGTAATAACCGGAGCTTTATCGTTGACATCATTTAGATTGATGGTAACACTTTCCACAGCACTCGTATTCGTTCCGTCGTTGACGGTTAATGCCAGTGTAAACGATGGATTAACTCCAAAATCTAAAGCTGAACTATTTGTCACGGTAATTTCTCCGGAAGACGCGCTAATTCCAAAAGCATTGTCGGTATTCCCTCCGGTAATAGTCCAGTCATGGAAAGTAGTGGAAGTTACATCCTGATCGGTTACGGCAACTGTACCAACGACTGTACCATTGGCACTTCCTTCATCCACATTGAAAACCTGGTCAGCAGTAATCACAGGTGCCACATCATTCACATCCGTCAATGTGATGGTCACATCCTGTGGATCGCTGGTGTTGACGCCGTCCTCAACCGTCAAGCTAAGCGTAATCGTTTCCACGGTTTCCCTGTCCAAATCCGCTGAATTGGCTACTGTAATCTGTCCCGTCGAAGCATCAATCGCAAAAGCTCCATCAACCGTGCTGGAAGATATGGCCCAATTCTGGAAGGTAGTTGTGGAAACATCACCATCCTTCGCAGTAGCCGTTCCAACAACCGTCCCATTCGGACGATTTTCAGCAATGCTGAAAGATTGCCCGCTATCGACAACTGGATCGACGTCATTCAAATCATTCAAATTAATGGTTACATTCTCTGCTACTGATGTGTTGGTTCCATCACTGACAGTAACCTGAATAATCAAAGAAACGTTGGCTTCCCTATCCAGATCATCCGCGTCGTTGACGGTGATTTCTCCGGTAGAAGCATCAATAGCAAATGCATCGTTCGCATCACCATCACCGTTTACATTACTGGTAATGGTCCAATCCTGGAAAGTTGTATTGGAATCGGCGTCTGTAGCAGCCACTGTTCCTACCGAAGTAGTCGCTGCACTGTTCTCATCCACATCAAATGTCTGACCACTGGTAACAACCGGATTTTGATTGTTGACATCCGTTAGATTAATGGTCACCGTCTCTTCAGCACTCGTATTGACACCATCACTAACGGTTAGCGTTAATGTGAAAGTTGGATTAACTGCGATATCAAGTGCAGAAGAGGTTGCTACCGTAATTTCGCCGGTAGTTCCATCGATAGCGAATGCATCTCCTGTATTCCCACTTTTTATGGTCCATGATGTAAAACTCGTAGTTGTAGTATCACCGTCGGTTGCCTCAACAGTACCAACGATGGTACCATTATCGATGAATTCATCCACATTGAAAGATTGGTCGGAAGTAATCACCGGATCGATATCATTAACGTCGGTCAAATGAATGGTAACAGTCTCTTCAGAACTAGTATTATCTCCATCATTCACAGTCAGTCCCAGAGTAAATGAAGTTGTAGTTTCCAGATCAAGTTCTGAACTGTTAGCTACTTTGATTTCGCCGGTAGAAGCATCGATTGAAAACGCTCCATTTGTATTTCCGCTTTTAATGCTCCAATCATGGTACGTAGTGGGCAACGGCGAATCAGGATCCGTCACGGCCACTGTCCCCACTGAATAGTCGTATGCACTATTTTCCGGAATGGAAAAACTTTGATCTGCGGTGATAATTGGAGCTTCATCATTCAGATTATTCAGATTGATGGTCACGTTTTGCTCTGCGCTAAGATTTTTACTATCACTAACCTTAACTCCAATCGTCAAAGAGGTGTTCGTTTCATAATCCAGGTCATCTGCATCATTGACAGACAATTGTCCTGTACTGGCATCAATTGCAAATGCAGGATTGGCGTCACCATCCGGATTAATATTCGTGCTAATCGTCCAGTTTGAAAAAGTCGTTGATGTAACATCACCATCCGTAGCTGCGAGGACCGGAGACAAACTGGTTCCGGCAGCAGTATTCTCATCAATAGTAAAACTCTGGCTGGCTGTTACTACCGGTGCCACATCATTTACATCTGTCAAAGTGATGGTTACATCCTGCGGATCACTCGTATTGGCTCCGTCATCAACCGTCAGACTCAATGTGACTGTCGCCACTGTTTCGCGGTCTAACAACGTTGAATTAGCAACCGTGATTTCACCGGTAGAACTATTAATAGCGAAAGCACCGGATAAAGTACTTGAGGAGATCGTCCAATCCTTATAAATTGTCTCTGTGACATCTCCATCAGAAACTTTTGGGATTCCAACGCTCTCACCATCTGCAGTGTTCTCCTCTATGCTGAACGATTGCCCAATACCAATAACCGGCTTCACATCATTTACATCGACCAGATTGATGGTTACAGCTTCCTCTTCGCTGAGCTTTGTTCCGTCACTGACCTTTACACCTATAGTAAACGAGGTAGTGATTTCGTAATCCAGGGCAGAACTATCGGCAACTGTGAGCTCTCCGGAAGACGCATCAATGGCAAACGCCCCGGAAGAATTTCCACTCGAAATCGTCCATCCGCTAAACGTTGCTGAACCATCAACATCTGTTGCAGTCATCTTCACAATGAGGGTCGTGTTGGAGGTGTTCTCATCAATGGTAAATGGTCCGGCTGAATTAACCACCGGAATAAATTCGTTTACGTCCGTCAGGTTAATAGTCACATTTACAGGTGTAGCCGCACCAGAATCATCGGATAACGATACTTCGATAACGAAAGAAGTATTGGTTTCATAATCCAGATCGGTGGGATCATTCACGGTTATTTGCCCCGTTGCTGCATCAATGTTAAAAGCATCATCACTATCGCCATCGGGATTTACATTACTGGAAATCGACCAGGACGGATTCGTCGTAACATCACTGGCACCAACAGTACCTACATCTGTTCCCAAAGCACTGTTCTCCAGAACCGAAAAGCTTTGATTACTGGTAATCGTCGGAGGAGGCGCCGCTGCCATAAGTGCAACACCATTTCGGGTATTCTCGGGGGACGAAAAGTCAGTCAGGCCAGGTCCCCCTGCTGCCATAACATTTATTCCGATTAATAGGATAATAAATGACAAGAGTAGAGGTTTCTTCATAAAACTGAGGTTAGAGGTTAGTATTAAGCTACAGAAAGATGCCAGGAGGCATCTTTACCGTATATAAATATAAGGCAAAAAGGTTTGAAATGTAAGAGCATGATAAATAAAGATGTACTGATTATCAATACATAACATGAAATTATGTTTAGAACATTCGATGAAAAATTGCTTGCTCACCAGTGAAAATAGTACTTCCAAACAGGTCGAGGGCGTCGTTCATATGCCATTTAACATACTACACTGTGTATGAATACTATCCCAAAATCATTAATCAATAAAAACATAATTATCATTTACAAAAACGACAATACCACTCTATCTATCATAATTTCATCTAGAAGGGCATTTCCGGATGCATTCAACTCACTTTGCATTAGCAATATGTGGATTAAAAAAAAGAAGGGCTGCCCGAAAAATCAGGCAACCCTCCGATATAAAATATTATCTAAAATAGCTATCGCTGAATATTGGCTACTCCGTTCCGTATCCTGCGGATGGTTTCTTCCTTGCCTATGATCTCGCATATCTCGAATAGGTCAGGACCAAATCCACCGCCTACCAGGCAAAGCCGGAAAGCATTCATGACCGCTCCAAATCCCCACTCTTTCCCATTTACGAAAGCTGAGAAAGGCTCTTTAATTTCCGGTGCTTTCCAGTTTTCCACTGTTTCCAGGAAGTCCGCGATTTCGGTCATCATGGCTGGCGTACCTTCTTTCCAACGCTTCTTCACCACTTTTGCATCGTAGTCGGTTGGCGCTTCGAAAAAGAAATGACTCTGTTCCCAGATTTCCGGGACAAAATTACAACGCTCTTTCACCATGCCGCAAATCCGGGCTACCATCTCCTGCCCGGCATCAATTCCCTTTTCCCTCAAAAACGGAAGGAATAATTCCGCAAGCTCCTCGTCGCTCCTTGCAACTAGATATTGATGATTGAACCACTTGGTTTTTTCCGGATCGAAACGGGAACCCGACTTACCTACGCGTTCCAGCGAAAAGGCATTGACCAATTCATCCATTGAGAACAATTCCTGCTCTGTTCCGGGATTCCAACCCAGTAATGCCAACACATTGATAAATGCCTCCGGGAAATATCCGTCTTCGCGGTAACCGCGTGAAATTTCGCCCGACTTCGGGTCTTTCCACTCCAGTGGGAAAACGGGAAAGCCCATTTTGTCACCATCGCGTTTCGAGAGTTTACCTTTACCAACTGGTTTCAGGATAAGCGGCAAGTGAGCAAAGCGCGGCATGGTATCGCTCCAACCCAGTGCCCGGTACAGCAAAACGTGCAGCGGCATCGACGACAACCACTCCTCGCCACGAATAACGTGCGTAATCTCCATCAAGTGATCATCCACCACATTGGCCAGGTGGTAGGTTGGCATGCCATCGGCTTTGTACAATACTTTGTCATCGAGCAGCGATGTTTCGAAGGTAACACGACCACGAATCAGATCATCCTCCGTCACCGACTCGTTATCCGGCATCCGGAAACGAACGACAGCGGGAACACCGTCCGCCAACATCTTTTTCCATTCTTCCTCAGGCAGTGAGAGTGAGTTCTTCATACTGTCGCGGGTCGCCGCATTGTACGTGAAAGTTTCTCCTTTTGCTTCCGCATTGCTGCGGGCAGCTTCCAGTTCGTCCGGCGTATCGAATGCATAGTAGGCATTGGCACTGGCGACCAACTGCTCAGCATACTGATGGTACAACTCTTTACGCTCACTTTGACGATATGGTCCGTGAGGGCCACCTTCTTTGGGACCTTCATCGATCTGCATTCCACACCAGGCCAGGCTCTCCATGATGTATTCTTCGGCACCCGGCACGTAACGGTTTTGGTCGGTATCTTCGATACGGAGCAGGAAATCACCTCCGTGTCCTTTGGCAAACAGGTAATTGAACAGCGCGGTACGCACTCCGCCCATGTGAAGCGGTCCGGTTGGACTCGGAGCAAAACGAACCCTCACTTTTCTCTCACTCATGATGGTATATTTTTCAGTTTCACGTTCTGTCAAAAAGTTGGGGCAAAGATAAGAAATAAGATCACGCTCCTAGGGAAAAAGCAGGCCAATAAACCCACAACGGCCGAAGGATGACAGATTGTTGAAACCGATCCAAAGCCATAATTGTTGATCAATTTGCCATGATTGCTCTAAGCAAAAACGGAACAACCGTTTTCCCAAACCATGCTGTCCACAGGGAAAAAGAAAAGGAGTTGCACCAGCTCAGGCTTCGTTTAAAAGCGGTTCGTGTGCAATGCCTGCTCCTCGAATTTTTTTATCCCGAGCGTTACACTTCGAAATCACTTTTTACTCCCTTCCGGGAATACTACCAACAAACCAGCCGTCTGCGCGATCTAACAGTAGCTCTGCATCGCTTCCGCAAAATTTGCAGGAAGCACCGATTACCTTCCAACGGTTTTCAAAACTACCTAAGGCACCACTACCGTGAAGAAGAAAAACGTCTCCAACGTCTTCCGGCTCACGATATCGATACATTTGAACAACAACACCGAAATGAAATACCTACGGAAGAACTTACGGACATCGTTACGCAGCAATTGCAACAACTGATAGAAAAGGTGCTGACAGCTCACATGGATTCCGAAAAATCGGGCAACCTGCACTGGCAGCGGAAGCAACTGAAGAAACTGATATATTTGAATCAGTTGCTACCGGAAAAACGGTCCGTTTGGGATGAATCCATAACCGGAAAACTGGAAACACTCGACGAGAAGCTGGGAGCCTGGCACGACCTGCAGGTCCTGTTGCAATTTATCGGACGGTTTGCAGGCCAACATTCACGGGGGCATACTCCCGTTTGGTTACCACGAATTGCCCGGGCAGTGATAACTGAGCAGGTACGAATTCTGGAGTCATTAAAAGAACTAACAAAATAACTTTCAATACCTATACCTATGAAGCAAATTATTTCCTGGTTTTTGCAGGGGTTACTCATGATTGCCCCGCTGGCCATCACCGTTTATGTACTTTACATTGCATTCGACTTTACTGACGGTCTATTGCAAGCCTACATCCGCGATTGGCTGGGCTTCAGTCTTCCAGGCTTCGGCATTCTCATTATATTTTTCATCATCACTTTGTTGGGGATGTTGGGAAAGTCTATTGTACTGCGTCCGGTTATTCATTTCACCGACCATTTATTCGACCGGGCGCCACTGGTGCGGGTCATCTACACATCGTTGCGCGATCTGTTTTCGGCCTTTGTCGGAAAAGAAAAAAAGTTTAACCGACCGGCCATGGTGCTCATCAACCGCGAAAATGATCTGTGGAAAATGGGATTCATCACCCAGGAAACACTCGAACAGATTGGGCGGCAGGAATTGGTGGCCATCTATTTCCCACACTCCTACAACTTCTCAGGAGAGCTGTACATGGTCCCATCCTCCAGTGTTCAACCCATCGACATCAATCCGGCCGAAGCCATGAAATTCATTGTGTCGGGAGGGATAACGAGGGTTGACTAACCACAAATTGATTGCTTTACTGAGCCTGGAAGCAAAAAAACCGCTCCTCCAACAAATGGAGAAACGGGAAAGAGAGGATTATAATTTCTTCAGGCACCTTTTACAGTAACTGTTTTGGCAGTCGCATCGTAAGTGGTCTGATACTTCGCCAACGGGCGTGCAGCCGGTCCACGCATTACACTACCCGAGGTAGAAAATACCGAACCGTGACACGGGCAATAAAAATCTTTCTGCGATGATTGATATTCTACCAAACAGCCCGCATGGGTACAGATAGCCGAAAGTGCAATGAAATTGTCGCTTCCGGTGTTGACCACAATGGTACTGCCAACAATCACCGAGCCGCCACTCTGTGTTAGCTGACTGTACTTCGAACTGGTCAAATCAAGTGTAAGGTCCCCTGTTAACGGAGCCCCTGCATTGGACGATTTGGAACACGATGCCAGTGCGGCAGGAACAACCATCAGCGTTCCGGTTCCTAAAAATAATTGCTGAAGGGCTTTACGTCTTTCCATAAATCATTATTTAGACTTATTAAATACAGTAGCAATATGCTGAAAATGAACAAGACGAAAAATTAAAACCTTCTTAAAAATATTGAACAATAAAATACAGGATGCAGTATTCCAGACACAAAAAAACCCGGAGAAGTATCCGGGCTCAGGTAATCTGTTAAAAGAGAAAAATTGATATGATGCAATTTATGAACGATCGATAGTTAGCGTGTCGCCATTGCGGGTTACTTTGTATTTCGGAAGCGGCTTGATAGCCGGCCCCTGAAGCACACTTCCATCGAAGGCGAACTCCGAACGGTGACACGGACACAAAATATCTTTATGGGCTTTGTCGTATCCTACGGTGCAGCCTTTATGAGTACAAATGCTCGACAAGGCGACAATACCGTCAGCAGCCGTATTAATAATAATGGTATTGTCGGTTACCACTGAGCCGCCCTGCTCTTTCAGCGAGGCAAATTTGGCATCATCCAGGTTCACCGTCAAAGGCGAAGTGTCCGAACTCTTCTTTTTGCTGCTTCCACAGGCCGCCAGAGCCGAGGGAACCACGAAAAGTGTAGCACTACCGGCTACCATTTGTTGTAAAGCTTTACGTCTGTCCATAAATTTATCATTGTTAAGTTTCCAATTTACCCTTACGAACAAACCCAGCGAAAGTTGGCTCTCCAACACAGGTTTTTTGTTAAAAAAAGTGAATTGTTAATTTTTCCCTTCCGGAAGGGTCTTAAATTCTTATCCGTTTCCCTGCCAAATATCATCCCTCAAACCATCAATTTTCCTTTATTTTTGTAGTTAACCTGAAATCGCTTCATTGCGACAGGAAAATCGGAGAGCTTTCTCCTCATAGATAATCGACAAACTTTTTATACCATAAAATTATGTACGGCAAAATAAAAGATCACCTGCAACAGGAACTGAATAACATCCGGGAAGCAGGCTTATACAAAAGCGAACGCATTATTGTTTCACCACAAAGCGCGGTCATTCGTCTCGAAGACGGCAAGGAAGTGCTGAATTTCTGTGCCAACAACTACCTGGGCTTATCGAATCACCCGAAACTGATTGAGGCAGCCAAAGAGGCACTTGATACGCATGGCTTTGGAATGTCGTCGGTGCGATTCATCTGCGGTACTACCGATTTGCACAAAACACTCGAGCAGAAAATTGCTGAATTCTTCGGTACCGAAGACACCATTCTCTACGCCGCTGCATTCGATGCCAACGGTGGTGTTTTCGAACCATTACTCACTGATGAAGATGCGATCATCTCCGACTCACTGAACCACGCCTCCATCATCGACGGAGTGCGTTTGTGTAAAGCACAGCGTTTCCGTTACAAAAATGCCGACATGGCCGATTTGGAAGAGCAATTGAAAGCCGCTCAGAAAGCACGGTTCCGCGTCATCGTTACCGACGGAGTTTTCTCGATGGATGGAAACGTAGCACCGATGGATAAAATCAATGCACTGGCTGAAAAATACGACGCCATGGTGATGGTTGACGAATGCCACTCGGCAGGCGTTGTTGGCGAAACCGGTCGCGGTGTAACCGAGTTATTCGACCTTCGCGGAAAAGTGGATATCATTACCGGAACATTGGGTAAAGCCTTTGGCGGTGCTATTGGTGGTTTTACTACCGGGAAAAAAGAAATCATCGAACTGCTGCGCCAACGCTCGCGTCCGTACCTGTTCTCTAACTCACTGCCACCAGTAGTCGTTAATGCCGGAATCCGCATGTTCGACATGATGGCCGAAACCACCGAACTACAGGATAAGTTGCATGCCAACACCGACTATTTCATGGAGAAAATGCAGGCCGTTGGTTTCGATATCAAACCAAGTAAATCGGCGATTTGCGCGGTGATGTTGTACGATGCCAAATTGTCGCAGGAGTTTGCTGCCAAATTGCTGGACGAAGGCATTTATGTAATCGGTTTCTATTATCCGGTTGTCCCGAAAGGCGAAGCGCGTATTCGCGTTCAGTTATCGGCCGGTCACGAAAGAGAACATCTTGATAAGGCCATTGCTGCTTTTACCAAAATTGGAAAAGAGCTGAAAGTATTAAAATAACAGCAGTTAACTACAAATACAAAAGGCTGTCCATCAGGGCAGCCTTTTCTGTATCATCTGTTTTTCCAACCGAAGTTATTTTTTCCGAACGGAAATACGTTTAACAACGAGTTTGGAAACAAAATGGGTTAGCACGGTAAATATGACCAAACCACCAACCATTCCCAACTGCCAGTACTTCATCTTACCGTCAAGTAAATCGGCCGATTGCGAGAACAAGTAACCAGCGATTCCAATCACAGCAATCCAAATAATCGTTCCAGGAATATCGGCACGCAGGAAAGTCCGAACGTTAATACGGGCCGCATGCAGACGTAACAGAGTCGGACGGTGCATTCCGTACAGAAATTTCGAACCTACAATACTTAGTATCGGCTTTCGCCGGATAAAGTGGTCAATGGTTTTAGGCATACGCTCCGACAGACGTTGTACAAAGGGTACGCGCATGAGCAACTTTCCTCCGTAATACCAGAGCAAGTCACCCGTAAGGACACCGGCGATAGCCACCACGATAGTATAAGCTAATTGCAGCTCTTGTTGATTCACCAAAAAGAATGCTGCAAACAGAATACTCTCCCCTTCAATCAGTAACCCTACAAAGAGGATTACATAAATCAATGGTGTCCAGATGTGAAGCTGTTGTGTTAAGATTGCATCCATGCCCGAAATAAATCAAATTCTTCTCCATAATAACGTCTGAGATGGCCTTTTCGTACTCCAAATCTGCATCTAAATGTTATTTTTTCTAAAATCAGATACATAATGTTAATAAAGTGATACTATTTATGTAAAACACATTGATATTGGGGCATTTCTCACCGAAATTCACCAATTTTTATTTCCTTTGAAATACGTTCAAACAGCACCATGAGAATTTCTCTTTTTATCATATTATTAGCAACCCTGGGAAGCCTTGCATCCTGTCACCGTGTCGACAAAAAAGCGGCGCAAACAGAAGGCGAATATCTGATGAAACTCGAAAGAGCAAAGGCAGGTCCACAGGACACAACTGCCATCTCAGCCGAAGAGTTTCAGAAAAAATTCAGTTGGGTGAAGGAAGGAACCGAAGGTTACGCCGTCGTTACGGCGCCCATCAATGGTCATTATTATGGTCGTCCTATCAAAGCTCGTGTGATTCGGAAAACCGACCGGGAACTGAAACTTCGCTTTCTGGAATCGGTTCTGGTAGCACCGGCGAAGAACTGTCCCGCGGAGGTCAAGAGTGGACAGACGTATTGGGAAAAGAGGGGAGCCTTCTGGAAAACACGGGAAGAAGCAAGAAGATACCTGGCAAAACATGGCTGGCTGGGAGAATAAGCCAGCCCAACAATACGACAAACTAACTAACAATTAACCTGATGTTCAAATGGATTAAATCGCTCCATCCGTGGCGCGAATTTCTCCGGTTCGGCGTCATCGCCTGGATTCTGTATCTCGTTTTCCGTAGTATTTTCGATCGGGCATTTCATCCCGATTATGAAGCTTATTGTCCTTTCGGCGGATTGCAGGCTGCTGCCAGTCTTTTCGAAAGAGGCTCTTTAGCCTGCACCATGACCAGCGCCCAGATTGTGATGGGAGCAGTACTGGCTATCGGCGTCATCATCTTCAGCAAACTGTTCTGTGGCGTGGTTTGTCCGCTGGGAACCATTACTGAAAAACTTTCGTCGCTGGGACGGAAATGGAAATTACAGGTGAAACAGGTTCCGGAAATCGCTGACAAGCTTCTTCGCAGCCTGAAATACATTCTACTCTTCGTAACTGTTTATTATACGGTGGGCAGCAGCGAACTTTTCTGCAAAACATACGATCCTTATTATGCTGCCACAACCGGTTTTGGAGCAGATGTCAATCCGTTCTGGGCCGGCATCGCAATATTGATTTTCATCGTTACGCCTGTTTTTATTCGCACAGCCTGGTGCCGGTATTTGTGTCCCCTGGGAGCGGTTTCCAATATTTTCCGGTACTTTCTGATGTTCAGTGTCGTCACCATCGCCTATATTTTGGCGAATGCAGCCGGATTGCAACTGTCGTATGTCTGGCCGTTGGCTGCAGTAACCTTTTTATCCTGGTTGTTCGAAATTCAGCGAAAAGCAAGCTTTCCGTTGCCGTTGAGCCGAATAACCCGCAATGCCAACACCTGCAACAACTGTAAGCAATGCACCGAAAGCTGTCCACAAGGTATCCCGGTAGGAAAACTGAAGGAGGTTCGCCACATTGATTGTAACCTTTGCGGTGTCTGTGTAGCATCCTGCAGGCAACAAAAAAGCCTGACAATCAATCATCGCTACCGCGAATGGTACCCGGTGACTATCGCAGCCTTACTAATCGTTCTGGGTTTGTCTTTGGGTGCTTCGGTTCGTATTCCTACTATCGAGCAGCAATGGGGCGAACCGAATGATTTGGAAAACGCCTCAACGCTCACTATTTCCGGACTAGACAATGTGAAATGCTACGGAAGTTCCATGGCTTTTGCTTCCGGAATGAAAAAAGTGAACGGAGTACTGGGCGTCGCGACATATGTCGACGACCACTCGGTTAAAATTTGGTACGATGCCAACAAACTGACGCCAACCGATATCAGGAAGAATATTTTCACTCCCGTTCGTCGACAGATTAAACCAGTCCCGGAAGATGTTCGACAACTGGGAGTGATAACAGCCGGCATCGATCAATTATACGACGTATACGACGCTGAATATTTACAGCAGCTCCTTCTGCAAAACTTACCGGCAGCTTACGGTTTCGAGACCACTTTCGATTGTCCCGTGAAGGTGAATATATTCTACGACAAAACAGCCAGCATTGACAAAAACACCTTCCGGAAAATCTTCGAAAAGCGGGAAATACGCATTGAAAACGGACTGAATATCCGCAAGGTAAAACTCAACTATCAATTATCAGGGATGACTGTTTCGGATACAATCATCACCCGGGATGACTTTCTCAAAACCATGTTTGTTCCATATAGAAAAACGTTTGCCCGTTTCGACCGGACTCCTGTTAATTCGATTGATACGCTGCGATTGTCATACAATCATCCGGGAGAAAACAACTATCGGCGAATGCTTCCGTACCTCACCAGTCACCTGTCGTCTTATCAGGCCGTGCTGGGAGTCAGAACAACTTTAGAAAAGAAAAACCCGGAACTTCAGGTCTTCTACCACCGGGAGAGAGCCAGCACATCTCAGGTAAAAAAATGGACTAATGCTGACAAGTTGATAATCCATTATGCCAACGGAAAAACCGGCGAGATAAAGAATCCGTTCCGTTCGTTAGATTAAAAGGCAGTCATACACTCTTATATTTCAGGTAATTTGAATTTTATTCCTGAAAAATATGATGTCAAATTTTTTAACATTAAATTTGAACGGTTGGTTTTCCGCCAAGACCTCTGCGATTTAATTGCTTTTTTACCTAAACCCGACAGAAATGAAAGGATTTGCACTTTTCATCCTGATTGTTACGCTTTCTATTTTTTCTCCTTCTGTATATGCCCAATGGATTCCGTATGATACCGAAACCGGCAAAACACTCATGAAATTATGCCCAGTTAGTAGCCAGGAAGCCATGCTTTCCGGGAAAGATACCCTGCTGATGAAAACCACCGACGGTGGTGCATCGTGGGCACAGGTGCAACTAACGCTTCCGCAGAAGATTCCTTACGATTTCATGGATATTGCTTTTTCCGATCAGTTGAACGGTTACGTAGCCGGAACTAAAGCAAAAGATCCATCGGGAATTTATCAGAATGGAACTATGCTTCATACTACCGATGGTGGCGACACTTGGAGCCCCGTCCCGTTGAATGCTTTCAGCGATGGTTCTTCCAATATAACCACCGATCCGCTGGCAGGTGAAAAGGCCAACTTTTCATCGGTAACAGCTTTAAATAACGATACTATTTTTACCTCACTCTCCTGGAGCGATCCAGCCAGCGGAACTACGTACGGTTATATCTTCCGGAGTACCGATGCCGGTGTAAGCTGGCAGATTACGTCGCCCGATTTTGGTCGTTCGACGATTAATCGGATAGCATTTAACGACAGCAGAGGTTATGCCATTGGTTCTCTTGGGGCATTTCTCACAACGACCAACCGGGGCGATTCCTGGAATGACTTATCAAGTTCATCGCTCGGCTCGCTCAATGATATTATCCCGGCACTCGGTGACACAGCCGTAATTGCCGGCCAATATGGCGCTTCCACAACAGTGGATGGAGGAACAACAATTGTTCCCAGCGACAGTGTTATTTATGCTTTTGATGCTTTCGTGCTGAACGATACAACATTCCTTTCTATTGGAGGACGTGATACCAAAACGGCCCGTACACTCGATAAAGGGAAAACGTGGCAATCGGCCAATATCGGACAAAATACCACACTCTTTCATCTCGATGAATTCGCCGGCAAAGTTTGGGCTTTAGGCAGCAACGGAATCATGGAGCACATAGGCCCCAACGAAATTCTGGATCCCAAAGCAGACTTTAGCTATACGCAGACGGATAACCAATATGCCTTTACCAATCAGGCTGAAAATTTTGGAACACTAACCTGGGATTTCGGCGACGGCGTCGTTATGGATGGCGTGGATTTAACGCACACCTATCCAGCCTTTGGAGCATACGATGTGACTTTAACGGTCACAAATGCCGTGGCAAGTGTCACTTCAGCAGTACAAAGTGTTGCGGTGAATAATATTACCAGCCTCTGGACGCAGGTTCCCATCAATTCGGATACACACCTGGCGAAGCTTGTTCAACTGAATAATCGCTCAGCTGTACTTCTGGGACTCAAGGGTGAGATTTTCCGAAGTACCGATGGCGGTCTGACCTGGCCCAAAGTAGCGGTCAGTGATACATTGTCTTCGTATGTCCCGATGGACATGAAGTTTGAAGCTGATAGCACACATGGCTACATCTCGTTTTACTCTGGCGGAAACAACAACTTCATTATCTCGACAGCCGATTCAGGAAAAACCTGGAGCCCGCTGCCTCTAACCAATTTTTCAGACGGAACGGGAAATTATCTAACAGATTTGTCTGCCGGTGCGAATGTCAAATTCATGCCGTTGGCGACAGTCGGTGATACTGTCTACACAGCTGCTCGCTGGACCAATCCGGCAGACAGCAAGGAATATCATGGTTTCATTTTCAAATCAACCGACCACGGTACTACCTGGACAAAAACATCAGACGATTTGTACAGTGGATATACCTCATATTTGTTTGCCATGGAATTTTCGGCTGACGGAAAAACAGGCTACATCGGTGGGAACAGAGCCATCTGGAAAACTTCCGATTACGGCAAAACCTGGACGATGACAGCGAATACTAACCTGGGTGCAATTTCCGATATTTTGCTCATCAATCCCGATACAGTCTATATGTCGTCATCAGCTGGTATGGTGGCCAGCACAGACGGAATGGCCACATACAATTTACTTAGTTCATCAGTATTGACCGACATAATTCGCGTGGGTGACAGCACGCTTATAGCGGGAAAAATAGATCAGATGATTCAAACCTCGAGCGATTGGGGAACGACGTGGCAATCGGCAGATACCGGCCGCCCGGCCTATTTTTATGAACTGGCCAACTTTGGAGACAAAGTATTCATTCTGTCCAACAGCGCTTTATATTTCAGTCTCCAAGATAACTTCCTCTGTCCCAAAGCTAGTTTCGAGATGCTGGCCGATGGAAAACAGGTGACGTTCACCAACACATCAACGAATGCGTTAACCTATGAGTGGGATTTTGGTGATCAGTCAACCAGCAATGAGGTTGATCCGATTCACGACTATGCATATGATGGAACGTACCAGGTAAGTTTGGTGGCTTCCAACCGTACAGCCCGCGATACCTTCAAGGTAGATAACATGATTATTGACACTGCTGTCGATTCGCCGTTGGCTGACCAGATGAATGTCTATCCGAACCCCAGCAGCGATGGTCGCTTCGTGTTAAACCTGGGAACATCAGATAAAACCTACGAAGTTTCAGTCATGAATTTAACCGGTGCTGCCATCCTGAAAAAGGAAGTGCCTTCCGGTGAAAACAACCTGGCCGTCTCGCTGAGCAATAAACCCGCTGGAATATACCTGTTACGAGTAAGCGACAATATCGGTCATCCAAAAGTATTTAAGTTGATTCGGCGGTAGTTGACTGCAATCTTTTTGACTTGCATTCGTAAAATTTCGTCGGGATATCGAAATAGCAAATAGAAATTATCCCCTCAAAGCATAGTTTTTACATGACAACTATTGTTTCATGCTGTTAAAAACATGATGTTTCGATAAATATTATTTTATTTACGACCATCCTTGTTTTAACCATATGACAGCTCCTTCTAAAAAATACATTTTGCTTCTCGTTTTTGAGATTTTGAGTATCTCAATGTTGTTCGCGCAAGCTAACGAAGGAGAATTGTATGGTAAAATTATCGGCCCCGATGGAAAGGGGATATCTGATGTATCCATCATCGCCACCGAAACGCAAAACTGGTGCTTAACGGATAGCATAGGAAATTACCGGTTAAAACTCCCTACCGGGAAATCCAAAATTGTCATTCGCCACCTTGGATATCAAGCTGAATCGTACTTTATAAATATCAAGCCGAATCAAAGCGTTCAGAAAAACTTCACGCTTCAAATTCAGTCACTAGGACTGAAAGAAGTGAAAGTTCTGGCCCGTGAAAACGAACAAAGTCTGACCTCAACCTCCACCATCGGACAACAAGCCATCGAGCTGATCCAGGCGACCAACCTGGGCGACATTCTGCAACTCCTTCCCGGTAGGCCAGCGCAAAACCCCGACCTCAATACGGCTGGTCAAGCGCAATTACGGGGGACCGGTTCGGCCACCGACGACAAAATTGATGCATTGGGAACCGCTATCGTAGTAGACGGCACTCCGCTTTCCAACGATGCGAATTTACAAGTGAGCAACACCGCAACCATTGGTGCCAACGGACTTTTCTCCACCGTTAGTGGTGGTGGAATTGACCTGCGCGATATTCCCGCCGACCAAATCAGCCGGGTGGAAGTCATTCGGGGAATCCCTTCCGTTCAATATGGAAACCTCACTTCGGGAGTTATCCGCGTGGAGACCATGCAGGGGAAAACTCCTTTTCGTGGCAAAGTTCGTCTCGACCCGACTACACAGGAAGCCAGTTTGGGAAAAGGAATTGCTTTGGAAAAAAGTAACCAGACGTTAAACATTGGCTTTGATCTCACTCATTCTCAGCAGGATTTACGCATTCCCGTCCCCACTTATAACCGGGCGACAGCCAATATCAACTGGAATTCGCACAGTAACAACCAGAACTGGCGAAACCAGGTGAATCTTTCCCTGCTCTATGTGAAAGATCAGGATAAGGGTGACAAAGAGGCTGCTCTGGAAGAAAAACGCTATGCCAGCGATAAAGGATTTCGGCTAAGCACCAAAGGCGAATACAAATCAGGAGAAACAGTCCTGAAAAGGTTAACATATCAGGCATCTTTGGCCATTCGAAACCAGGACTCCTACAACAAACAACTCCGTTCGGGCGAAGCTCAGCCGTTGCCAACCAGTCTGGTTGACGGAACGTTTGAAGTTCGCTTTGCTCCGGCTGAATATTACACTGCCACCCGTATTCAGGGCAAACCGCTGAACTTTTATGCTTCGCTTATTCAACATTTCGCGGTAAGCGGAACAAAAGTACGTGACCGTTTTCTGGCCGGTGCCGAATGGCGAACCGATGCCAATCACGGCAAAGGAAAAACATTCGATGCGGGCTATCTGCCTCCGTCGTCATACCGACCAAGAGCATACAGCGATATTCCCGCACTCAACCAGCTTTCGCTTTTTGCCGAAAACACCTTCACTTTTCCGTTGGCCGGAAAAACAGTGCAATGGCAGGCCGGCATCCGGTTCGATAATGTACAACCCGGCGGATTGTTCAAAAGTGGCTTTGATACGAAATGGCAACCCCGAACAAATCTGGCGTACCAACTATTCCCGTTTTTGCGCATACGCGGAGGTTATGGTATAACCGCTAAAGCTCCTTCGCTGGTGTATCTCTATCCGGAAACGGCATACTTCGATGCACTCAGTTACATGCATTATTCCGCCACTTATCCCGATGAAAGCCTGGCGCTAATGACGACCCAGATTTTCGATGCAGAAAATAATCACTTGAAGTTCATGACCAATCGCAAAACGGAAATTGGTTTCGATTTAACGACAGGAAAATGGGGTGCTCATGCCACCTTTTTCAATGAACAAACGCGGAACGCCTATTCATTCAACGATGTGGCAGCAGCTTTCCGGTACCCGGTGTACGATACCTTTTTCTATATTCCCGGAAACGGCGAAAAACCACAACTCGATGAAGTAAACGTCGATACAATGACCTACCGGAATGCTTATCTGAAACCAGCCAACTCGCTGAACATTGATCGCAAAGGAATTGAATTCACATTGCAGGCGCCACAAATTCAACAAACTGGTACTTCATTTAATCTGAGTGGTGCCTGGTCCTCGAACACCTCCTGGAGTGATGTTCCGGATATTCTGGAAATCAGCCAGAATTTCCCCAACAACCCGAACGGATACATTGGCATGTACCAATCGAATAAGACCAAACGCGAACTGTTTTTGACGACTTTGCGTATTGTTCAGCACATTCCTGTCTTACGATTTGTGGCCACGGTAGCGTTGCAAAATACCTGGATTGATAAATACGAATCAACTTTCCGGGGCTCTGTTCCGGTAGGATATATAGATGAAAATGGTAACACGCTGCCACTGACTTCCGCGCAAGCAAAAACCGATTTTCCGTTTCTGATAAGAACAGTAGACCCGGTGACCTATGAAACGGTTAACCGCCCTGCATTGTGGAACCTTAACCTGAAACTGGCGAAAGAAATCGGGAAAAATTATCGTTTCTCGTTTTTTGCCAACAATATGTTTATGCACAATCCGGCATACGCGAACAACCGCACCGGATACATTGAAAAACGAAATCCCGCTCTCTATTTTGGCGGAGAACTGGCATTTCACTTTTAAATGAGAAGATTAAAGAACATAGGGCTTTTTCTGTTTGGGACAGTGCTGTTACTGACCGGATGCCGCGATGACAAGTTCAACATCGAACCGCAGTTGTACGATGTTTCGATTCAGTTGTCGCTGCCGGACAATTATTCCGGTGGTTCGCCGGAAAATACAACTATTCGGTTGATCAACATCGACAATCAACTGGAGAGCGAAGGCGTGACGGATGCCAACGGACAGTACACTTTTCACAGGGTAACTGCCGGAACTTACCGCTTGTCGGCAGGGAAAAAGTACCCGGCTGCCGAAGCCCGGTCGTACGGTTCTACACTTGTCACCGACAGGGATATTCTGCAAAACAGGAAAGTATCGCTCAACTACAGTCAGGCCGATATTACCGTAACCGGAAATGCCGATTTAGGAAAGCAAACACTAAAAGAAAGCCTGGCCGGATTGCTGGTCATTAAAGAATTGTACTACACCGGTTCCCGTACACCTGGCGGGAAAGCATACTGGTCCGATCAGTTTGTCGAAATCTTCAACAACAGCGACGATACAATCTATCTCGACAGCCTCTATATTGCCAGTGTTTACGGTGCCAGCGGCAATTCAACAGCCACTTCGCCCACACCGTTTGCCAGCATTCAGGACAGCGTATTTCTCGACTTCGTGTGGATGATTCCCGGTAGCGGAAAAGATCATCCGTTGCAGCCGGGTAAGAGTATTGTGATTGCCCAGGATGGGATGAATCACCGTGATGATCCAAATGGCAATCCCAACAGCATCGATCTTTCTCATGCAGACTGGGAAACATTCCTGTACCGACCGGCCAATCAAAAAGACATCGACTTTGCGGAAGTCCCGAACCTGACAGAAATTTTTGCGAGTATGCAGTCGACCTTCGATTGGATTTTCAACAGTTACGGAACCGGCATAGTTATTTACCGCAATTACCAGCCGGATGATGTACATTTTGTCCCCCGTCCAAATGATACCAAGGGCAGAACATTAATGGTTGTTCCGGCTGAATGGGTGTTGGATGGTGTGGAAGCACTGGCTTCGGCTGATGCGGGAGCTTATCACCGCATCCCTTATTCTATCGATGCTGGTTTTGTTTACTGCGATGGGAACTTCAACCTGCAAAGTTGTCGGCGAAAGATCGAACAGGACCAAGATGGACGCATCATTTTAACGGATACGAATAATTCAAGTGAAGACTTTGAAGTCATTCCATTCCCAACACCCGGAACATTTAATTAGCATGAAAAAGCCTGAAAACAGACATATCATCCTGTGCATGTTGCTCTTCATGCTGCTTCCACTAATTGGGATTGCCCAAAATCAGGTGTCATCGAAGATGGATGAACAAGCACTTTTCCTTTCCGGGAAACCGGGAAAAGATTTGCCCTTTGCACTTGTTTTGAATGACTCACTACCGGACTTCAACCGGCTTGAATTATCAGGTACGATACGTATTCAACCTTTCCGGGAAACCGGAACTCCCGATAAATATAAAGGGCTTGACTTCTCGACGTACGGATACAAGCAGGTCAGACAATTCCGGTTTTTTGGCAAATTCGACTACCGGCGCAGCAGTGAAGAGAACATCCAGTGGCACGACCGTTTATCTTCTCATCCGCTAAATCCTTTTCAATTGGTTGATTCCATTGGCGGAAGCTGGAAAAAAGATCAGTATCATCTTCAAGTACACGGATTGGCTCCAATTAATCAACATTGGGCAGCCGGACTTGGCCTCAATTATCGGGTCGAAAGTGGCGGGAAAGATCAAAATCCCCGGGCGGGTAACACCGCTTTCAAAATCACGATAACACCATCGTTGACATACCAAACCGGCAGTTGGAATCTGGGAATCGAAGGCTGGTACCAAAGTTTCAGGGAGGATATCGATTTCCTCACCTACCAAAACAATGTCGGTTACGACTACTTTTTCATCAATGGTTTGAATCTGTACGGACATCCGCTAAACCGCATCAACTTCAGCTACCGCTACAATGCAAATGGAAAAGGTGGAACGATTTTCTTTCGAAAGAAAGTTTCGTCAGGCAGCGAATGGAACGGAAAACTGGGCTACAAACTTTGGGAAGAATCGGCTATTGAAACGCCGTACGCCAGCAGTCTGAGCCCGGAGACCGGGAGAATTGAATCGAATCCGGTCACCGATGCGCAATATTCACTGGAACGATTTGACGGCTTGATATCGCTTACCCTTCCGGGCGAAAAATGGAGTCAACACTTCCGTGTAGGCGCTCAGTACGACGATGGGAAAAACTTCATGACCGAAACAGCGCAGACCAATTTAACCACTCAATACCTCAATGCCCAAATCGATTGGAAAGCGTTGTTGAAAAAGGAAATGCAAGTTCGGTGGATTTTCAACGCCAGCATCAATCTCCTTTCCGGAAAAACCGAAAATATTCTGTACGGCGACCAACAGCTCAAGAAACTGACGACACACGGTTCGGTCAATCATTCTTTCTTTACAGGACAAAAAGGAAGAATTGAATTCGAGTTGGCTGCTTCATGGCAAGCAGATTTGGGGAGCGCATTAAATATCGCTCCCGCGTCCGTATTCATTCCAGAATCATCGGAAATGACAACCCCGGTTGTTCGCCATAATTTCAACTATCTTTCTGCTGAAAATGTTAACCTTTTCTCTCAAATCTGCTGGTACCCTGAATGGAAAGCCGCTCCAAATGCTTATATTCGCTTAGCAGGCGGAGCGAACAGGTTTACATCAGTGGGCAAAACCAACAATTTTGTAGAGATAGGTTTGGGTAGCTATTTTTAGTACACTCCAAATTTCTTACCTCTTCAGTTGTTTTCCACTCCTCCTGGATTCAGATAATTATCAGAAGATTCGTTAACGTGTTATGAAAAGATTTCTTCCGGTCATTCTTGTGCTCGTCTCATTTCAGACTGTTTCAGCGCAACAGGCAAACTGGTCAGATTTTCTGTCCAGCCCGGATGACGTGGAAGTTTATTCTTGTACCGCTTCACCGGACGGAAATTATTACTGGTTGGCTAAATTCAGAAAAGACCTGTCCATCGATAGCTACCAGATTCAACCAAATGACACGGCAGGGAAAATACTGCTGCTCAAAACATCCAAGAACGGTCAGATTATCTGGAGTCAAACAGCAGGTTCCGACTCCACCATTTATACGCTCACGCCATACAAAGTCGCCGTAGCTCCGGACAACCACATCTATACCGGAGGAATGTTTTACAACGATGTGCGATTCGATGATAACACAAAACTGACGGGAACATCTTCCGACCAAGGCACAGGTTTTTTAACCTGCTACAATCCTGACGGAACCGTTAACTGGGCAAAAGCTTTTACCAGCGGCAGTTCGAGAATTGAATCGGTCGCAGCCAATCAATCGTACATCGTCGCAGGAGGAACCTTTACACAATCGATGACGATTGATGGAACCACACTTCAGTCTACCTATCCGGGAGTAACCAACGAGCACACTCCTTTTATCGCTGTATTCGACGCGACCGGTGTGCTGGACTATGCCATTGTATTTAATACACAGTCGGGCTTTTTGCGGGAACTCAATCTTTCGCCTGACGGAAACATCGCATTTGCTGTCGAAGCCAGCGACAACGTCTATTTGACATCGACCGCCACCAGCGGGCAATTTCCTATGAAACAATCGTTCGGGAATATGGACGCATACACCGGAAAGATTGACATTACCGATGGTTCATTGCTTTGGAGCGAGCGAATCGGAGGAGCCAGTTATGACTACGCTTATGCATTGGCAACGGACGCCGATAACAATATTTACGTTTCCGGAAATGTAAATGGTGATTTCACGATGGATTCCGCCGATGGCAGCTTTTATCACGATGTAGCCGATGGAATGGACTACTTTGCAGCGAAATATGATTCCCAGGGAAATTTAATTTGGGAGTTCATCATGGGCGGCTCCGCCAGTGATGGCAACCTGGGAGATATCGCCGTTAACCAATACGGAGAAGTTTATTCCACAGCTTACTATTTGAGTTCCGATTTGGTCTTAAACCAAAAAACTTATTCGACTGACGGCTTCGCATCTCTACTCATCAAACTTTCGCCGGAAGGCAAACCCGATTGGGCGATTGATTTTAACAGCAGCGCTTCCAGTGCCCGGCTTTGGACGGTTTCACTAGATTCAAATGGAGAAATACTGGCCGGAGGTCATTTCAAAGGAGATCTGGCCATGGGAAACCAGAGTTATCAGGCACCTGCCACCATTTATAATGGCTTCCTGCTATCACTTCATGACGACAGCAGCGTTGGAACGGAAGATCTGGAGCGCCCGGTTGCCCAATTAAAAGTGTATCCTAATCCGGCCAGCGATTATGTGCACATTGATCCGCAACCGGGAGAAACCATTGTTCGCTCGACTCTTTATAACATACGTGGACAGCTTATCCAGTCAAACGATTATCAAAATCAGCTGGCGGTTTCGGGTCTTCCCGAAGGAATTTACATTTTGCGGGTAACCAGCACGCAGGGAACCAACAATCATAAATTGATCATTCAACATTAGCAGAACAACCGGTATGGAGAATATCATCGAGTGTAAAAACCTGACACATCATTACGGAACCAAACCGGTTTTCGAAAATCTGAATTTCAATGTGCCTGCCGGAAGTATCCTTGGCTTGCTAGGCAAAAACGGAACCGGCAAAACCACTACCATCAATATCCTAAATGGTTTTCTGCAGCCGACAGGAGGGCAATGTTACGTCTTCGGGGAAGACTCGCAACACATTTCTCCCAGGACGAAAGCACGCATCGGTTATCTGCTGGAAGGACATATTCAATACGGCTTCATGACCATTGCCGAAATTGAGCGATACTATTCTGCCTATTATCCGGGATGGAAGAAAGAACCGTACTACGAGCTCATGGAGAAGCTCGATGTGGCACCGAACCAGAAGATTTCGTCCATGTCAACGGGACAGCGATCGCAGGTTGCATTGGGGCTCATTTTGGCACAGGACCCGGAATTGTTGATTCTCGATGATTTCAGCATGGGGCTCGATCCCGGTTACCGAAGGTTGTTCATCGATTACTTGCGTGAATATGCGCGGGCCGGAAACAAAACCGTTTTCACCACCTCACACATCATCCAGGACATGGAGCGACTAATTGACGACGTACTGATTCTGGATTCGAAGCAGGTTGTTGCTCAACAACCGCTGAACGATTTCATGGAGCACTTTCGAAAGTTTACCTTCACAACCGATCGAAAAGTGGAGAACTGGAGTCAGGCTCCGGCTGTCAATGTGGAACAATTGAACCAACATGTAGAGCTTTATACATGGTCTGAGGAAATTGAAGTGAAAGCCTTTCTGGATGGAAATGGAATTTTAACAGAAAATTTTTCACAGGAGAACATGAATCTGGAAGACGCCTTTATCGGGCTAACCGGAAAATACTAATTGAAAAAATTTCGGGATGCTAAGAGCATTGTTTATAAAGGAATGGATTAAAATACGCTGGATTCTGATCGGACTCTTCGTGGTTTCGTTGTTCTCAGCGGCCAGGTTGTTGCTGGATATTCACCACCAGATTGAGTTAATGGGAGCTGGAAATCTTTGGGACATTATGCTTTTTAATAACTTCAATCCCTATCGCTGGATGGAATATGTACCGTTGGTTACCGGGATATCCATCGCTTTAGCACAATTCATTCCCGAAGTACAGCACAAGCGCATCAAGCTGTCCTTCCATCTTCCGGTAAACGAAAACCGGATGCTCATGCAACTGACATTGATGGGCAACCTGTTTCTGCTCATCATTTTCCTGTCGGAATTGATAATTGCCTTGGTTGGCATAACGGTGGTACTGCCCAAAAAACTGATAACGGACGCATTTATCACACTCGCGCCATGGTTTTTAGGAGGCATTACCGCTTATCACCTCACCATCATGGTTGTTTTCGAGTCAACCGCCATCCGGCGACTTTTGCTCATTCTCGTGGCTGCTGCTTTCATCACCCTATTCTATCAACCAGCAACAACCGGAGCCTACCGGCCGACATTGCCACTGCTCGCCATATTGACTCTGTTGACTTTTTTCACACATTTATATACCGCATACCGCTTCAGGAAAGGGATTAACCAATGATAAAGGCAAGCCGCTACATACTCATCCTGCTGACAGTTTTCACATTGTCTGCATTTCTGCCCGGGTTTTTCAGGACTGCTTTCGAAAGGCATGTTCCGGTTCCGTTCGTCATGTACAGTTCGGTTTCACATCATTTTGTCATGCGCAAAGCAGCACACGGAAAAACCACGTACTACGATTCGGAAGGAAAACAGTTTAACCGAAGCCAGTATGAGCAACAGCTGCCACTGTTTCATTTCCGGCAGCTAATGACCGACGGTCTGATGCCTGATTCCCTTTTCGGGAAACCTGTTGATGTGTTCGAAATCAACAACGCCAACTTTTTCTCCCGCATCACTCCCTCCGATATCGACGCTCCGAAAACCGGATTGTATCCGCTGTTTGAGTCGGAATCAGGCAGAGTAGCGCTCGAAAAACCCGAAGATTATTTCAGGATAAACAACAAAGGGATCCAGTTCATCGATCCGGCTTCCAATGGCGTTAAACCCGGAAAAAGTGCGCTGTTCACGAAAGTGTTGACAGAAAAAGGAATGACCTTTCCGGCGAAGATGATTGCGGGAATTCCGACTATACGGAAAAAATATGACCAGGGCTATTTCATCGTCGATAAAAAAGAACATCTCTTTCATCTGAAGATGGAGAAAGGCTTGCCTTACTGTGTTCAAATTCGGTTGCCTGAAAACTTTCACATCCTGCACATCGACTGCACAGACTTCAGCAACCGCGAATTTTATGGCTACATCATCACAACAGACAACCGGGTTTTCGTTCTGGAAACCGACACATACAAATTAGTCAACTGGCCGGTCGAAAACTACAATCCGAAGACCGATAAATTAAGGCTGCGCGGCAACCTCGACTCGAGGCTGGCGGTTGTCGATAAGCCAAATGACGTTTATGCTTATGCCAGCAATCGGAAGTATGTTCTTCAAAATGAATATCATGAAAAACTAAGGCCAAATCTTTCAAGCGGAGCCCTAATCGTCAACCAAATCCTCTTCCCCTTTAAGATTGAATCTGGTCCGGGAACCTCCGGATTTCACCGAATTGTTTTGAAACTCCCGGAAAAGAGTCTCTTTATTATTGGTAATCTGTTCTTTCTGTTGCTTTACCTTGGCATCTTCTTTGCAAGAAAAAGAAAACGGATAGCTATCGTCGAGCTGGCAATTATTCTTCTCACCGGACTATATGGATTTCTGGGAGTTCTGTTGTTGCCAACAGCGAAAAAGTAACCTGACTGTCAGATTGTCAAAAGATTCCGAAAAAGGATTAAAACACCCCGACTCTGGACTTTTTAAACGATAATTTCGATTTTTTAGAAATTCAATTTAATTTTGGCCCGAATCTTGACAGATCAAGCGTCGATGACGAATTAAGAAGAGAGACATGACAACAAAAGTAAAACTGTATAAAATTTTACGGCGTGTAGGGTTGCAAAAAAAACGCATCCTGGTAGCCAATAACAAGGAAGAACTCTTCCTCGACGATTTGGATAATCGTCTTTTGACGTATTATTTCGAGAAAGAATTCAATGTAACCGTGGAAGATGAAAAAATACCTACTCTGACCACCGTTCCTAAGGTTGAGCACTTTTTGGCCCGACTGAGGAAGTCAGCGTAAATAACCAGTTTGATCGTCTTAACGAAAATTTTGTATTTATTTTAATAAAGAAATATTGCCAATCTGGAATTTTTATTTTTTCTTTACAACGTAAACGTGAAGAGAATGAAAATTAATCAATCAATATGGCTTTGGTGGGGCACCTTCCTCTTTTGAGAGGCTAAGCCATATTGCATTTAAAAATATGACGGCTTACCTTCTCAACAAGGTGAGCTTTTTTATTATCTGAAAATCGAATATGATGAATCTGCATACAAACAATACAACCTGGCGTTGGTGGTGGCACCGCAACTTTTTACAACCGTGAAGAGAATGAGCTTGGCATGTATTTTATGTGCAGAAGAAAGCGGCTTATCGATTCACGGTAGGCCGCTTTCTTTTTAAACAGCAAAATCAAAAAAATAAACGTATATATCATGAAGACGATCAAATTCAGTCCACGCGTAAAAGAAATTCTTGCCGACACGGTAACACCGGTCAGTATTTACCTGAAGTTACGCGACATATACCCCAACACGCTGCTGCTCGAAAGTTCCGATTACCACGGCAACGAAAACAGCTATTCATTTATCTGCATAAAGCCGGAAGCCACATTTATGGTGGAGCAGAATAACATCCGAATCAAGTATCCCGACCAGCAGGATGAAGTCAGACCGGTAGAAAAACACGGTCAGGTCGCCGACGAACTTGACGCCTTCTTTCAATCATTTCATCCCACGAATGGCATATCGGGTATTCCGGCCAACGGACTATTCGGATATGTGAGTTACGATGGCGTTCAGTATTTCGAAACCATCAAATTCAAAAATCCGGTTAAACCGGAATACGCTATTCCGGAAATTCGCTATTCATTTTACCGATACATCATCGCCATTAATCACCACATGAACCGTGTGCAGCTGATTGAAAACCTTCCGGAAGGGGAAGAAGAATCGATCGCTGAGCTGGAAGGTTTGCTGGCCAACCGCAACTACGCCACGTTTACTTTCGACACACACAGCAAAGAGACCTCGAATATAACCGACGAAGAGTACAAAGAAATGGTCACCCGGGGAAAAGAACATTGCCATCGCGGCGACGTGTTCCAGATTGTTCTTTCAAGGCAATACAATCAGCCTTTCCACGGAGACGAATTCAATGTATATCGTGCCTTACGAAATATCAATCCATCACCCTACCTCTTCTATTTCGATTACGGCGATTACAAAATATTTGGGTCTTCGCCGGAAGCTCAGTTGCAAATCAAGGACCGGAAAGTTTCTATCAACCCGATTGCCGGAACATTCAAACGTACGGGCGATGATGAGCAGGACCGGCAACTGGCAGAGAAGCTGGCAGCCGACCCAAAAGAAAATGCCGAACATGTGATGTTGGTCGATTTGGCGCGAAATGATTTGAGCCGCAATGCCGAAAATGTGGAAGTAGAGCAATTCAGGGAAGTTCAATACTATTCGCATGTCATTCACCTCGTTTCAAAAGTTTCAGGGTACCTTCCTGAAAACAGTAATGCCTTCCGGGTGAACGGAGATTCATTCCCGGCAGGAACCTTATCCGGGGCCCCGAAATACCGCGCGATGGAGCTCATTGATCAATACGAAAATCAAAACCGCGGCTATTATGGTGGTTGTATTGGCTACATTGGCTTTGACAACCATTTCAACCACGCCATCATGATTCGTTCGTTCCTGAGTAAGAATGCCACTCTGTATTATCAGGCTGGCGCAGGAATCGTTTCTGAATCGAATGAAGAGAACGAGTTGCAGGAAGTGAATAACAAGTTGGCAGCACTGAAGAAGGCTATTCAGCTGGCCCGCGAAATCCAATAACCCCGAAAAATTCAGAAGATGAAGATATTAGTTATCGATAATTACGATTCATTCACCTACAACCTGGTGCACGCCCTTCGAAAATTTGAAGGCGTAACGGTTATCGTGAAACGGAATGATGAAATTGAGTTGCCGGAGTTGAATGAATACGACAAAATCGTCCTCTCACCTGGGCCCGGAATTCCGGAAGAAGCTGGTCAAATGCCGGAAGTCATTAAAAATTATGCCGGAAAGAAACCTTTTTTGGGTGTATGTCTGGGACATCAGGCGCTGGCCGAAAGTTTTGGTGCCAAGTTGAAAAACATGGACAAGGTGTTACACGGTGTAGCTACCCCGATTGTCCAGATCAAACCATCGTATCTTTTCAAAGATGTCCCGGAAACCTTCGATGCAGGTCGCTATCATTCGTGGGTAGTAGAAAAGAAAGACCTGCCCGCTGATCTGGAAGTCACCTGCGAAGATGAGCAGGGCCGTATCATGGCTTTTCAGCATAAGACTTACGATATGGTTGGCGTGCAGTTCCATCCCGAATCGGTGTTAACACCCATGGGGATGAAAATTCTCGAAAACTGGATCAACCATTAATTCACTTGCAGACGAAAAAACACAATCATGAAAGAGATACTCAATTACCTGTTCGAATATAAAAAGCTCACCAGTGAGCAGGCCGAGGCCGTTCTTCTGGAAATCACGGAAGGGAAATATACCGATGCCGAGATTGCAGCCTTTATCACCGTTTTCAACATGCGCACCATCAGCATTGAAGAGTTGGAAGGTTTCCGCAATGCTTTGTTGAAAACCCGGATTCCGGTTGATTTTTCTGATTTTGAAACCATCGACCTGTGCGGAACCGGCGGTGACGGAAAAGACACCTTCAACATCTCTACGCTTTCAGCCTTTGTGGTGGCAGGAGCCGGAGCGAAGGTGGCCAAACACGGAAACTATGGCGCGTCGTCCAGTTGTGGTTCTTCGAACGTGATGGAGCACCTCGGTTATCGTTTCAGCAACGATGCTGACCAATTACGAAAAGAACTCGACAGCTGCGGAATTACGTTCCTGCACGCGCCGCTGTTCAACCCGGCCATGAAAAATGTTGCGCCAGTTCGTCGCGCACTGCGACTGAAAACCTTCTTCAATATGCTGGGGCCAATGGTCAATCCCAGCCAGCCGAAGAACCAGATGGTGGGTGTTTTCAGCCTGGAACTGGGCCGCATGTACAGTTATTTGTACCAAAAATCAGACAAGAACTTTTGCATCCTGCATAGTCTTGATGGTTACGATGAGATTTCCCTTACCGGCGATTTCAAGATGCAAACTAATTACGTCGACCGACTGTTGAGTCCATCAGACATCGGCTTGCCGAAAGTCCAACCTGAAGAGTTGGCCAGCACCGGCGATATTCCGGGTACAGCAAAAATATTCACCGATGTGCTGAACGGCAAAGGAACCGAAGCGCAAAATTCAGCTGTCATTGCTAACTCGGCTATGGCGCTGCACTGCGTCGAACCGCAGAAAAGCATTGAACAATGCATTGAAGAAGCCCGTTCGTCCCTTGCCGGGAAAAAGGCGTTGAAAATATTCACTCAACTGATGGAGATTCAAAAATGACAATTCTTGATGAAATAGTAGCCAACCGGAAAAAAGAAATCGAGCAGGTAAAAAGCCACGTTTCGCTGGCGGATCTGAAAAAGCAGATTCCGGCGGACCGAAAAGGAAATTCACTAAAAAAGCAACTATTGAATCCGGAAGCTTCGGGAATTATTGCTGAATTCAAAAGGAAGTCACCTTCTAAAGGAATCATCAACGATAAGGTGACGCCGGAAGTCGTAACAAAAGGCTATGTCACTGCCGGTGCCAGTGGTATTTCGGTACTTACCGATAAAAGCTATTTCGGCGGAAGCCTCGATGATTTTGCGAAAGTCCGGGAAGCCAATCCGGAAACACCAATACTCCGCAAAGATTTCATGGTAGATGAATACCAGATCTATGAGGCAAGTGTGGTAAAAGCCGATGTTATCCTGCTGATTGCTGCCGTTTTGACAAAGGAAGAAATCGAGCGCTTTACCACATTGGCTCACAAGTTGGGACTGGAAGTACTGCTCGAGCTACACGCTGAAGAGGAATTACAGAAAGTCGACCCGCGAGTGGATTTAATTGGCATTAACAACCGGAACCTGAAAGACTTTACGGTCGATCTGGACCACTCCATCCAGATGTTGGAAAAACTTCCCGCGGAAGCGGTGAAAATTGCAGAGAGCGGCATCAGCGATCCGGAAACAGTCGATCATCTCCGCAAAAGCGGCTTCCATGGCTTTTTGATGGGAGAAAATTTCATGAAACAGGAACATCCGGCGGAAGCCTGCCGGGAATTCATAAATGCATTGAAGAGATGAAAATTAAAGTATGCGGGATGCGGGAGACGGAAAATATCCGTCAGTTGGTGGAGCTTGGCCCCGACTATATCGGTTTCATTTTTTACCCGAAATCAAAACGTTTTGTCGGTGAAGAAATAGCTCCGGAAGCAGTGGAGTTGGTCCCGACCTTTATCCAGAAAGTGGGTGTTTTTGTCGATGAGCCCTTTGAATCGCTGCTCGAACAGTTCCGGAACAACAAACTGGAAATGGTTCAGCTGCATGGCAACGAGCTGCCCGAATACTGTGCCCGGATGAAACAGCTGGGCATTCCGGTCATCAAGGTATTCAGCGTAGGCAACGACTTTGATTTCACAACCACCGAACCATACACAGGAAACTGTGATTTCTTCCTGTTCGATACCAAAGGCGATTTACCCGGCGGTACCGGACGAAAATTTAACTGGCAGTTGCTCGACACTTATGCAGGCGACACACCTTTTTTCCTGAGTGGTGGCATCGGTCCGGCTGATGCCGAAATGATCGGCAACCTGCGACACCCGAAACTCTATGGCGTTGATGTGAACAGTGGTTTTGAAATTGAGCCGGCGCTAAAAAACATTGAAGCACTCAAACGATTCATTGCCACCATCCGGGAGAACAATACGGGTTCAAATAAATCCTATTTAGATTATCTATAACGAATACAAGAAATAAATCAGATATCATGAGTTATCATGTCGACCAGAATGGCTATTACGGACGGTTTGGCGGAGCATTCATCCCGGAAATGATGTATCCGAACGTGGATGAATTGCGGAACCGTTACCGGGAAATTATCGAAAGCGAAGAATTTCGGAAGGAGTACACCGATTTGCTCCGCGACTATGTGGGAAGGCCTTCTCCACTCTATTATTCCAATCGACTGTCGCAGCAATACGAAGCGCAGATTTACCTGAAGCGGGAAGACCTGAACCATACCGGTTCGCATAAAATTAACAACACTGTTGGTCAAATTTTATTGGCGAAACGACTGGGCAAAAAACGTATCATTGCCGAGACCGGCGCAGGTCAGCACGGTGTCGCTACCGCGACCGTTTGCGCCCGCGAAGGTCTGCAATGCATTGTTTACATGGGAGCTCTCGATGTATCGCGACAAGCGCCTAACGTAGAGAAGATGAAAATGCTGGGTGCGGAAGTTCGTCCGGTTTACAGCGGCAACCAAACACTGAAAGATGCAACCAACGAAGCCATCCGCGATTGGATTAATAATCCGGAAGATACCCATTACATTATCGGTTCAGTGGTGGGCCCTCATCCGTACCCGGATATGGTAGCCCGGTTTCAGGCCATCATCAGCGAAGAGATGCGGCAGCAACTGAAAGAAAAAACAGGCAGCGAACTCCCTAATACAGTTATTGCCTGCGTCGGTGGGGGAAGTAATGCAGCCGGCGCTTTTTATCACTTTCTGGATGATGAGGAGGTAAAACTGATTGCGGTGGAAGCCGCCGGCAAAGGCGTTGACACTGATGAATCGGCTGCCACCACTGCGCTGGGCAAAACCGGTGTTCTTCACGGTAGTAAAAGTTTGCTAATGCAAACCGAAGACGGACAGGTAATAGAGCCTTACTCCATCTCCGCGGGTCTGGATTATCCCGGCATCGGTCCCATGCACGCGAACCTGTATGAAACCGGCCGCGCCAAATTCATGAGCGTAACCGACGAAGAAACACTGGAAGCTGCCTACAACCTCACCGAGAAGGAAGGAATTATTCCGGCCCTGGAGTCGGCGCATGCTCTAGCCGCACTGGAAAAGCTCAAGTTTGGTCCGGATGAAGTAGTTGTTGTCAACATCTCAGGACGAGGTGACAAAGACATGGAGACCTACCTGAAACATTTTCGCGCAAAGCAATAGATGAACAGAAACGAAAGAATAAAGAGATGGAAAATCGCATCAATCAGCTTTTCAAAGAAAAGCTCAATAACATACTATCGGTCTATTTCACGGCCGGGTTCCCTCAGCTCGACAACACAGAAGAAATCATTGTGGAATTGGAGAAAAGCGGCGCCGACTTGATCGAAATCGGGATTCCGTTTTCCGATCCGGTAGCCGACGGACCTACCATTCAAAAAAGCTCGGATAGAGCCCTGAAAAACGGCATGTCAATCAAACTGCTTTTCGAGCAACTGAAAGATATTCGCCAGAAGGTAAAACTGCCACTGGTATTGATGGGCTATTTCAACAACGTGCTGCAATATGGTGTAGAAGATTTCTGCCGGAAGGCGAATGAAATTGGCATCGACGGAATTATTCTGCCCGACCTTCCACTGGAAGTTTACGAAAACGAATACCGTCCGTTCTTCGAACAAAACAACCTCAGGAACATTTTCCTGATCACTCCCCAAACCAGCGAAGCACGTATACAGAAAATCGACGCTCTTTCCAACGGATTTATCTATATGGTATCATCATCATCGACTACCGGTGCAAAATCGAACGTAACTGAACAACAGGAGGCATATTTCAAACGAATTCAGGAAATGAATTTGAAAAACCCCCGACTGGTAGGTTTTGGTATTTCCAACAACACAACTTTTGTTAATTCCTGCCGTTATAGTAATGGAGCCATTGTTGGAAGTGCTTTTATCAAGGCGTTATCCGACGAAGGTTCTATTTCACAGAACGTGAAAAAGTTCATTGATTTAATTCATTCTTCAGAAGAAAATAAATAACAAAATTTACTGTGTGAAATCAGAAAAATGAGATTGTTAAAATAGATTAAAAGCTGTTATTGCATACCCGATTTTTGGTTCTGATTTGGTATCTTGAGGAAGAGAATGAAAATTCTGAGCACGTTCTTTTAAAATTGATACACTATGATGGAATACGCAAAAGTAATCTTACCGAAGGTAAGTTTCAGTCAGGAGCTTTTCGAGAAAGAGCTGCTGAAATGCATTGGCTGGTCGAATGACAATGGAAAGGAATTGGAAGAATTAAGAGATTGGTGCTATGATCAATTTGGCGCGATCTATCCGGATATTCTGGACGATGCCTTTTCGGACATTGCAGCCTGATATCATTCCCATCAGCTTTACCTGTATTAAAAATTATAGCCCGTTCTTCAACGGATAACAAAACAGCATTTCCGCTTTTGCTGTTTTCCTCGAACATTAAGGAAATGCATCATCCGATGAAAGTTAGGCTACAATAACCATAATCAAAAAAGAGGTTCTCCAAAAAGGGAACCTCTTTTTACTTTTATGAACATTTGCGTTTAACCGCATTTCGAAGAGCCACAATCTTTACAAATCAGACAACCTTCCTGGTAAACTACATTTTCCGAACCGCAGCCTCCACAAGTAGCGCCATCAACTGAAGTTCCGTTCGGGATGTACTTTTTCAACGCCCGTGCTACACCGTTTTTCCAGGTGTTAATGGTATCGATGTCAAACTGCAGACTGGTCACCAGATCAACCACTTTTTGGATGGCCATACCGTGGCGCAGCACACTGGAAATCAATTTGGCATAGTTCCAGAATATCGGATTGAACTTATATGAAAGTCCTTCAATGGTTGTTTTATAGCCACGTTTGTTGATATACTGGAAATCGTACCGGGCTACCCCATTTTCGTCACGGCTCTTAATGATTCGTCCGCGGGTTACTGAGCGGGGAAGCAAAATTCCGTCTTCGTCATCGGCCAAACCGGTAAAGATTTCGTAAGGCTTATCGTCAATCAAACCAATGAAGGCGATCCACTTGTCTTTGCTGTTCTGAAAACGAACGACATCTGCCTCCAAAATTTCCGGACGCTTGGTCGGGAAATTTCCTTTCTTTTCGGTCTTATCTTTCGTCGAAATCAATACGCCTGAACGGGAACCATCACGGTAAACAGTCACACCTTTACATCCGCTTTCCCATGCAGTGAAATAAAGTTCACCAACCAGTTCCTCATCAACATCCGAGGGGAGGTTAATCGTCACCGAGATAGAATGGTCGACCCACTTCTGGATCTGTCCCTGCATTTTCACTTTAGCCACCCAGTCTACATCATTCGAAGTAGCTTTATAGTAAGGTGATTCAGCGACCATTTTATCCAGTTCTTCGTCGGTATATTTCTTATTCACATCATATCCTTTCAACGTCATCCAGTCCTTGAACTTATGATGAAATACAATGTACTCTTCCCAGCTATCACCTACTTCATCCACAAAATCAACACGAACATCCCTATCGTTCGGGTTCACTTTCCGGCGGCGTTTATAAACCGGCATAAATACCGGCTCAATTCCCGAAGTAGTTTGAGTCATCAAACTAGTTGTTCCGGTAGGAGCAATGGTCAGTAACGCAATGTTACGGCGACCATGTTTCTTCATGTCTTCATAAAGTTCCGGATCGGCTTCGGCCAAACGTTTGATGTACGGATTATCTTTCTCGCGATTCGAATCATAAATCGGGAAAGCACCCCGATCTTTCGCCAGCAATACAGAACCACGGTAAGCTTCCATAGCGATTGACTTATGAACCTCTACCGAGAAATCGATAGCATTATCGGTTCCGTAAACCAGTCCGAGAGCGGCCAGCATATCGCCTTCAGCAGTGATACCGATTCCGGTACGACGACCGTTGATAGCCATTTCGCGGATTTTGTTCCAGAGATTCGACTCCACCCGCTTAATTTCTTCATCCTCCTTATCGGAACCTACCTTACCGGTGATTGCCTCAATTTTCTCCAGCTCCAAATCGATAATATCGTCCATAATGCGCTGCGCATACTTAACATGCTTACGGAAGAGCTCGAAATTGAATTTTGCCTTTTTCGTGAATGGATTTTCAACGTATGAGAACAAATTAATAGCCAGCAACCGACAGCTGTCATAAGGACAAAGCGGAATTTCACCACATGGATTGGTCGAAACAGTCTTATAACCCAAATCAGCGTACGAATCCGGAACCGACTCACGAATCACTGTATCCCAGAAAAGGATTCCCGGTTCCGCCGATTTCCAGGCATTATGAACAATCTTCTTCCAAAGGTCACCAGCGTTAATATCGCGGGTAAACGATGGATTTTTGCTCTCTACGGGATACTGTTGGGTATAAGGTTTGTTCTCACGAACCGACTGCATAAACTCATCGTCGATCTTCACCGAAACATTGGCTCCGGTGACTTTTCCTTCCGTCATCTTGGCATCGATGAAATTTTCGGAGTCGGGGTGTTTAATCGACACCGAAAGCATCAGCGCGCCACGGCGGCCATCCTGGGCCACTTCTCGGGTTGAGTTGGAAAAGCGCTCCATAAACGGAACAATACCGGTAGAGGTCAGGGCGGAGTTTTTCACCGGTGAACCAGCGGGCCGGATGTGAGACAAATCATGACCGACACCACCACGGCGTTTCATGAGTTGAACCTGTTCCTGGTCAACCATCATGATACCTCCGTATGAATCGGCATTATTTCCTACCACGAAGCAATTCGACAGCGATGCTACCTGGTATTCGTTTCCGATACCAGTCATCGGGCCACCTTGAGGAACGATGTACTTAAAATCTTTTAACAGGCTATAAATTTCTTCTTCTGAGAGGGGATTAGGGTAACGATTTTCAATACGCGCAATTTCTTTAGCAAGACGACGATGCATATCGTCCGGGGTTAATTCAAAAATGTTTCCAAAGGAATCTTTCAAGGCATACTTATTCACCCATACACGGGCCGCCAAATCATCTCCCTTAAAATACTTGAGCGACGCCTGATAAGCTTCCTCTGCCGAGTATACTTTTTTGTGCGTAGCCGACCGTCCTGAAGATACTTCTTTCAAATCCATGGTGAACTAAATTTGGGTTTTGTAATTCGGTTGTCTGTCGGATTTTTTTGTGCCCGGAACCGAGGCTATGAATCCGATATGCAATTTACTTTTCATGTTGCAAGAATGGAATACTTTATTTTCCATTTCCTGTAAAAGTTATCAACTTCAATATGTTTATATACTCATTACATGAATGTTACATTTTTGATAACTGTCAAAAGTTGACCAAAATGAAAAATCATTCAAAAAAATTAAGGCAAAATAATCTCTTATCCGAAATGGCTCTGCATGCCGGATAAACAATGAAATAACCGCGAAAATTAATTGAAAATGTAGTCTACCACTACATCTGAGGCACCCCGACTCTGTGAAACATAATTACTAGCTAAATCAGCAGTAAGTTGCAATTTCTTCTCGTTTCCCAGGAACTCGTCCAAGACAGATTTGAGTTCTTCGAAATCGTGAATACAGAAAGCCGCTTTTTTCTCAAGCAAATCGAGCGCTTCCTGAAATTTTTCATGATTGGGGCCAAAAATAACCGGCATACCGAAAGTTGCCGCTTCCAAAATATTGTGAATACCACTTCCGAAACCTCCGCCGATGTATGCCAGGTTTCCATAGCGATAAACCGATGTCAGGTAACCATAGCCGTCAACAATCAGCACATCTGCCTGTTTCAAATCGCCATTTCCGGCTTTCGAAAAACGGACATACTTCTTATTCAGTGCACTCGTTATTCGTTGAATGGACTTATCGGATACTTCGTGTGGCGCGATGACATATTTTACGCCATGCTCCGTCGAGTTGATGTACTCCAGCAACAGTGCTTCATCAGCCTTCCAGGTACTACCGGCAATCACCAGTTTTTTCCCGTTAGCAAACTCATCGAGCACAGAGAGACGCGGAGCTGCATCAGCAATCTGTCCCACCCGGTCGAACCGGGTATCACCCGAAAGGGAAACATTGGTAAAACCAAATTTATTGAGCAAATCAAGCGACTCCTGATTCTGCACAAAAATATGGGTATAAGCTTGCAGTGCTTTCCGGTACCAACTTCCCCAGGGTTTGAAGAAAATCTGCCCGGGGCGGAAAATCGCTGAAAAAATATACGTCGGAATTCCGCGCTTTTTCAACGCAGTTAAATAGTGAAACCAGAATTCGTATTTCACGAAAAACGCCTTTTCCGGTTTTACGATATCCAGAAACCGTTTGACATTATACGGCGTATCCAAAGGGAGGTAATATACGTAATCAGCGAACTCGTAATTTTTACGTACCTCGTAACCGGAAGGTGAGAAAAAGGTGAGCAGTATCTTCACATCCGGCACTTTCTTCCGGATCGCTTCAATCACCGGCCGGCCCTGTTCAAATTCTCCGAGCGATGCTACGTGAAACCAATAGATGGGTTGATCGGACGGTAACTCTTCTTTCAACCGACTGAAAATATTACGACGCCCCTTTATCCATTTGCGGGCCTTTTCACTACGCAGGGATGCCAACCGAATGAGCAAGTGGTATCCCCGAACTCCTATGTCGTATAATAATCTCATAACTTTTCAGCGGCCAAAGGTAAATTACTTTTGAGAATTGGAGGCAAGGTTTCCGCAAAAATTATGTTTCAGGCTGATAACCTGTATCTTCCTTCAGATTGGGTTTCAATGCCGCCTCGACAGCCAATTCATCACAACGTTCGTTTCCCGGGTTATCAGCGTGACCTTTTACCCAAATAAACCGAACCTTATGCCTGGCATAAATTCGTAAAAAGCGAGCCCACAAATCGGGATTCTTCTTCCCTTTAAAGCGTTTCTTCGCCCAACCGAAGACCCATCCTTTTTCGACCGCATCGGCTACGTACTTTGAGTCGGTGTAAATGGTAACATAACTTCCTTCTACTTTCAACGATTCCAGCGCAACAATCACCGCCAGCAATTCCATACGATTGTTTGTCGTTAGTCGGAAGCCTTCGGACAACTCTTTCCGGTGACGCCCGGACTGCAGAATTACACCATAACCACCGGGCCCGGGATTTCCACGGGAAGCGCCGTCAGTATAAACGATAACATGGGGCTTCTTTACATCAGTCATAAATGCAAATGTATACATAAAGAAAAGACCGGCATACAACCGGTCCTTTCAGATACTTATATTTTAGAGCATTCGTCCGATTAACGAACAATGGTCATTTCATCAATCAGGTTGGTCGCACCGGCATATTTGTCGATTACCCAAAGTACAAAGCGGATATCAACGCAGATACACCTTTGAATACTCGGCTCGAAAGCAATATCGCCGCTCATGGCTTCCCAGTTTCCATCGAAAGCAGCACCGACAAGCTCGCCTTTGGCATTAATCACCGGGCTACCTGAGTTACCACCAGTAATATCGTTATTGGTGATGAAGCAGGTGTGCAGCGTTCCGTCTTTATCGGCATACTGTCCGTAATCTTTGGCGTAGTACAAATCTTTCAGACGCTGTGGCGTATCAAACTCATCGTCACCAGGAATATCCTTCTGGATATAACCAACCAACGTTGTGTAATATTTATACCAAACCGCATCGCGGGGACTGTAGCCTCCAACAGTACCGTAAGTCAGTCGCATCGTTGAGTTGGCATCCGGATACAGATTCTGTCCTTTATCCATTTTCATCAAACCGGCAACAAACAACCTGCGTCCTTTTTCCAGTTCAGGAACCGTTTTCATGTTATCGCTGTTGATAACGCGCATCGCATCGATAATTTGCTCGGTTGCCTGGAAAGCCGGATCTTTTTTCAACACCTTTAAAGACGGATCATTCAGGAATGCAATCAACGACGCCTTATTGGCGAAGATGGTTTTCTTGAACATCTTCTCAGCAAACTTGCTGTAATCGCCCTTGTATTTGTCCTTGATGGTATTCAGGTAGGCCGGATAATATTTCGGATCGACATTATCTGCATAAATTTTGGAAAGAGCCGCAACCAGTTTCTGATCTGTTGGCGCATTGTAATCCTTGAAGAAATCATCCAGCGAACCTTGTATACGGGCCGACATTGCCTTGATAGCTTCTTTGTTTTCCGGCTGATTCTTCATCACCTCGTACAGGCCATTTGCCCGCATCGCCAGGGTGAAAATTTCAGGACCTCGTAAAAATGCTTCCCGCATATACGCACCGGCTACTTCATCGTCGGTGTTTGTGTAAGCATCTTTAATCATACTTAGCGCCTTACCGTATTTAGCTTCCCGTGACGAATCTTCGTCAACCCAGGCAGTAAAACGTTTCTCCAGCGCTTTCTTGTCAGCAATCACATCCAACGCCTTCAGACCTTTATTCTGACCAATGGAATATTTATAATAATTGGCACTACGGGCATATTTCGAAGCATACTGAATGCGCGCTTTGGTTCCCGTATCCATATATTTTTTGATGATCGCCAGTTTTTTTGCCCGCACCTTCGTACGCACCTCATTGGTCACATTCATGGTATACTGGACACCGTACGACGTTTTGTAGCGTTCCGTTCTTCCGGGGTATCCCATTACCATGGTGAAATCTCCCTTGTGGACACCTTTCAAAGAAATAGGCAGGAAGTGTTTGGGGTGATAAGGTACGTTGTCCGGTGAGTAATCTGCCGGTTTTCCATCCGGACTGCAATACACACGGAACATACTGAAATCGCCGGTATGACGAGGCCACTCCCAGTTATCGGTATCGCCACCAAATTTTCCGATTGACTGCGGCGGAGCACCAACCAGACGAACATCGCGAAAGGTTTCGTATACAAACAAGTAATATTTATTCGACTCGAAGAAACTACGAACGCGTGCCTGATAATCGGTACCTTCAGAAGCTGCTCTCTCAATCTTTGAGGCCACTTCTTCGACCTTTGCTTCACGCGCATTCTCGTCCATATCGGGGGTGAGCGCACTATCAATCTTGGCAGTTACGTCTTTAATGCTTATCAGGAATGAAACCGTTTTTCCCGGGTTCGGTAGTTCCTGGTCTCTCGACTTCGCCCAAAATCCATCTTTCAGATAATCGTGCTCCACGGTACTGTGCGCCTGAATCTCTCCGAAGCCACAATGATGGTTTGTCAACAGCAGTCCATCAGGAGAAATCAACTCTCCGGTACATGAACCATGGTCTAAAGCCACAACAGCGTCTTTCAGACTGGAATGGTTAATACTGTATATTTGATCTGCCGTTAATTCACACCCCATAGCGTGCATCTTGTCGATGTTCAGTTTCTGAACAAGAGCAGGCAGCCACATTCCCTCATCGGCTTTTACACTACTTGAAAACGCAGCGATCAAAGCAATAAGGACGATAATACCTTTCTTCATCTCTAAGTTTTTGATTTTTCTGTCCCGCAAATTTAATTTTATTTGGAGCTTTTCCATGCTGTTTTTCAAACAGTATCCCCTCAAGCTGTAATTTTCCTTACCTCACGGCCCCAAAATACAGCAATACTCAATCCAACAGTCAAAGTGATTATCTCACCGGTCATTGCGCCCGGATAGGCAGCTATAATTGCTTGTCGCACCGCTTCGGGCACCAAAATCCCCGCCATGACCACCGGAATGATTGAGGGAGAATACCGGAATGCAAAATACCAGACGCTCCAAATCATGAGTCCCACTACAATACCTGCAGGAACCATATAGGCAAACTGCTGCAGCGAACTCCCTGTAATTGATAGTCCCATCAAAAGCGAAATCATTACACCGGCGGCATTTCTTTTTTTACCCATATGGGTTATTCTATTTAATCCCAAGGTGACTAACCAGGCAAAAACCGGCAGCAAAATGAAATTATCGACATTGTGGAAAACCACTCCCAACCAGGGAATATAGTCATTGGCCGCACCAAACCAAGGGATGTAAGGCGTAAGCTCCGGTCTGAAAAACCTCAGAAGAGCAATAATACCAGCCAACAGCAAGCCTAATCCAAACTGCTTGCGCGAAGAAACATCGATACGTTCCTGCGCCACAATGGTGTATGGCAACATACCTGCGACAACCCCCATACCCAATGCCAGGAAAAGAGGTCCAAGCAACTGAAAAATCAGCGCAACGGTAATGTAATTTCCAAAATCCTGCCCAGTTGGATAGGCATAAAGGCTTTGGCTCCATCCATTTGCCACCGAAAGCAGCTTCACAACCGTGAGGAAAACCGTCATGATGCCGAAAAGTCTCACTGAAAAATAGCCTTTTGTCCACCGGACGATCCCAATAACAATTCCGGCAATGACCACCGCAACCAAAATCAACCAGCTAATGGTACGCCAAACGGACAGCTTGCTTTCGCGATCACGATATTCGCGCTGCCAATCCTCCGGAACATGAATTGATCGGCCAAAATATGCGAGTTTATTTCCGGCAAGTTGAACCTGGTATCTTGCTTCACCTGTTCGCAACGGATAATTAGCGGTATCAGCGTACGTAAATTTCCAGTCGGTTCGTTTGTCCAGTTTTTCCGGTATGACCGAAATCTCTTTCAGCCGGAAAATTCCCGTCTGGAACTCGACGTGTAAAAGCGAGTCGACCAACTCGGAAGCTTCCGCCCGGGAAAGATTCGCTCCCGGCCATTTTTCCGGGAATACATGACGATAGGATAACAACTCTCCGTTCCCCGAAACTCCCATTCGAAATTCCTCTGTCCGTTCCTCTACCGAACCTTCCGTTTTCATGTACCTGACCATGAAGTGCGACGGCTCCAGGAAAGTTCCCAAGATTTGCCGATAAACTTCCGGTCCGCCTTCTTGCCAAATAAACCGATGGTCGGTTCCTCCTTCCTTAACAGTAGTTGCAACAGTCCACCTGGCCGAATCGAGCGAAATGCGTTGCGCCATCTCCTTTTTCGCAATGCCAAGCGCCGCTTTTCTCTTGATAGTCATCGAATCATCATCGTGATCAAACCTCGAGAAAAACGCCCACAAAAGAATACCAAAGACCGCTACCGGAAGAATCCATTTAAATACCGGCCTTTTCTCAAGATCACTTTCCACTGCAAAAGGAGCCATCGTTCTTCGTGATGTTTCTTCCTCTTCCGGCTTGGGAGGTCGCCACGCCCAATTTCGGTAGGTATCCGGCAATTCGGTCCACTTTTTATTCCGTAGCCTGAAAAACAGAACAATGAACAGTGGTGTAAGAAACAGAAGGATTATAATGATTCGGTCTATCCAGATTCCGGGAGAACTCGCGACCCACAAGGGCAGTGAGATCCAAAAAACATCCACCGCATAGTGAGTAATAATCACCGGAAGCAGCCCAAACTGCAGATAAATAATTCCGAAAATCACGAACGGTACCAGCATCTCTACCACCCGGGCATACGAAGGTTGATTAGGATAGTTCGCATGACCTAACCCAAATACGACAGTTTGCAGAATCAGTACGAGGATAATCCAAAACCGGTGACTTTTCCAGTTTCGTGTTAACAGAACAACGCCGGCCAATGGAATGGCACGGAACATCGCCTCTTCCCAGAATCCCGCCTGCAACGAAACCGAGAACGGACTGAGCCATGGAAATGGCGTCGCTAAAATATCCGGATCGGAAAGTGTTCCTGCAGGGCTCCACCACCCCAAATGCCGGGTGGTAAACATGTAGAAAGCAATATCAAAGGCCAGCACAATAACCATGAAAAGATAGGCACCCAGAGTTTGTCCGAGAACTAGCTTCGAACTGCCGGCCCTATTCGACCAAACATGCCAGAATTGGACGTGGCGCGGAAATGCCATACGTCCCATGCCTTCACCGGCAGTTATCGACAAACTGACCAACGCACCCATTCCGATCGCGCTCAGGAATCCGTACAAAAGCGTCCGGGCAATGTAATTAGATGCAGAAGTGGAGGTTTCGTAATAAAGCCACGAAAGGGGAAGTTGATTGGCCTCAACCAGAAAAACTGAAAAGAAACAAATAGCAAATCCCCAGATAAATGCTTTACGCCACAAAACATATCGCCTCTTCATCAGGAAGAACAGGCCTATTACAATACCGCCCAAACCATACAGCAACGCCATGAGCAATGTAGCAATGGAAGATAAAGTCGTATTGGAAGAGCGCATCTCTTCATATTTTCGATCAAATGCTTCGGGAATTTTCATAAACCAGGTCAATTCAGTTAACCGGTCACCGCTCACCACTAACCGCAAACGATATTTCCCATCCGCAATGCTCTTCTTGTCATTCTCGTATACAAAGGTGTGGTCGATACGCCCGCTGGGAAGCACCTCGATAGAATGCTCCACTAAATGATAATTTGTCAGATTGGCATGCCAGTCCTTTTGGGCCGCCTCCTCCGCAATGTAACGGGCACGGGCCGAATCGAGCGCAGCGCCTTTGAAATCCTCGGGTAGCTTTTCTTTAAAACCGTACGGTTTTCCTTCCGGTGTAAACCGGAACAACACCTCGCGTGGGTTATACTCCTCAAATTGCCTGACAACCCAGCGATACGGATGATAGTCTCCCCGCTGCATCACGACCGAAAAAGTATCGAGGCCGCCGCCTTCCAACTCTACATAGTTTTGGAACCGATAATCGTTGGTAAAACTCGCTGCCTGCCGGAAGCGTTCCGGCCCGAGCCTCAACCTCTGCGACATTCGGGAGGCCATAGACAAGGCAGAATCACGTGACATCGAGATATCGACATGCACGAGCGGATTGGCTTTTTCAAAATTTTGGTAAACGAAAACACCACTACCCAGCGAAAGAAGCACAAGAATCACCCAGGTAATCGGCTTACGGAAAAGCGAGAATTGATCCATACGGAAAGGAAATTAGTTTGAGGAAAAGCATATTGGTTCAAGATAGTGAAAATTGAGACCCGGAGCAACAGGTTAAACCATGCCACATGAACCTTCAAGGGCAACAAATGCAGCCGATTCGGACAAAATCAAATATTGAATTTCGTGGGTGTATCTACATTGATTTAGTTAGACTGTGCTAATCAGATAGACCTAGAGCTCCAGCGTCAGCTGATCGTCTGTCAATCGAAAAGACATTCGGTGATAAGAGGTTACCCCATACTGCTTAATGGCTTCGCGGTGTGCTTTTGTAGGATATCCCTTGTTCCGGTCCCAGGCATAAACTGGGTATTGTTGATGAAGATCGAGCATGAAATCATCGCGGTAGGTTTTAGCCAAAATCGAGGCCGCCGCAATCGACAGATACTTTCCATCGCCTTTTACCACACAGGTATGAGAAATATCCCTGTAAGGCTTAAAACGATTACCATCAACTAGAATATGTTCCGGTGTAATCGTGAGCTGCTCCAATGCCCGGTGCATCGAAAAGATGGAAGCATTAAGAATATTGACCTCATCAATTTCAGTATTGTCATAATAACCAACAGCCCACGCAAGCGCTTCTTTTTGGACAATTTCCCTGAGCAGGTAGCGATTCTTTTCAGTTAGCTGCTTCGAATCATTTAGCAAATCATTTTGAAAATCGGCAGGCAGGATAACTGCCGCAGCAAATACAGGCCCCGCCAAACAACCCCGACCAGCTTCGTCGCAGCCGGCTTCCACTTTCCCCTCATGTAAAAACGATGCAAGCATGTTTCAAAATTAATCATTTCCCTCGTTAGGAAGGATATTCAATCGTTTTCATCATCGACTTCCATAAAAGCTGAGCCGACCGTTCCCATGTGTAATTCTCCGAACGCTTTTTCCCGCTTAATATTAAATCGCCGGCATATTCCTGGTCGGTATAAATCTTCATCATCGCTGCAGCAATTTCGTCGATGGAATCCGGTTCGACGTAGCAAACCGACTCGCCTCCTACCTCTGGCAATGACGACGAGTTAGAACAAATAACCGGAACGTCGGCAGTCATTGCTTCGATAACCGGTATGCCAAATCCTTCGAAGAACGGAACAAACGTTAAAGCTAAAGCTGCTCCCATCAACTGCACCAATTCTACATCGGGCACTCGTCCGGTAAAATGAACACGGTTTCCACATTTCATCGAACGGTGTGCTCTCGAAATTCCGCTCGTTTTATGCATAGCACCGCCAACAATCAATAAATCTATTTCTGCATTCGATTGTTGACAAAATTGGTCGAAAGCCCGCAGAAGTCCAACCAGATTCTTGCGCGGCTGAAGCGCACCAACAAACAGAAAATAGGGTCGACCATTGGTATATTTTTCCCTGACTTTGCGAATCGCCGGAACTGGCAACGGGTGAAACATGTCACTAACGCCGTTGGGAACGACGTCAATCTTGTTTTCGGGGATATGATATTTCTGCATCAAATCGTCGCGCGAAAATCCGGAAACGGTAACCAGCCTTTTGGCCTTTTGAGCATAACGCGGAACAAAGTGATGCTGGAACCACCGGTGTGAAAATCGCAAATCCTGGGGACGGTGCTCAAAACTCAAGTCGTGTATCACCAGTGTTTGCGGGACATTGGTCCTTAACGAAGCGAAACCATCAGTCGATAAAAACAGGTGCGCGTTCAGTCCTTTCAATGCACGCGGAACGACCCGTTCGAACCAAAGATACCAGAGCAACGGATGACGGGCCGGCGGTCCGAAAACCACCGGAGTGACATTGGAACTATAAATGAATTCGTGTGAATAAGGCCGGTCGAAAAGAAAGAAAAAGCGATGCTCCGGATGATTGGTCGTTATTCTACGCAACGTTTCGTGCGTAAACCGCCCAATTCCTTCCAGCTTGCCGGGAAGCAACAACCTTGTATTCACAACAATATTCATATTCCGTTAAATAGAATCGCTAAAAAGCAAAGGTATTTATCCTTAGCTAACCTCGCACGGAAAATTTCTTAATTTTGAAATAAAGCAAAACTATTCACCTTGCAAAAGAAATTCGTCACCAACCTACTCTTGCTCATTGTCCTGAATTTGCTGATAAAACCGTTCTGGATATTTGGCATCGACCGGACGGTGCAGAACATGGTTGGAGCTGAGTCGTACGGATTTTATTTCTCGCTGCTCAATTTCACGTTACTGCTCAACATGATTCCCGACCTGGGAATTACCAATTATAATAACCGGAACATTGCCCGTCACACACAGCTTCTGAATAAACACCTGGCTAACGTATCGGGACTGAAAATAATCCTGGCAACCATTTATGCCATTGTTTCGATGGTTACAGCGCTGATTATCGGTTATTCGGCGGCACAAATTTCGTTGTTGGTTTTCCTGATTCTAAACCAGATTTTCATCTCCTTCAGTCTCTATTTTCGCTCAAATTTAACGGCTCTCCACCTGTTTCGTACTGATAGTCTTTTGTCGATACTCGACCGCTCGTTGATGATTCTTTTTTGCAGCATCATCTTGTTTACGGATGTGCCCCATCATACCATGCACATTGAGTGGTTCGTTTACATTCAAACGTTTTCGTATCTGCTGGCTGCCATCATCATTTTCGCTGTCGTGAAACACTATTCGGGCCATATCAAACTAAGTTTCAATCGCTCGTTTTTCATCATTTTTCTGCGGAAGTCCTATCCTTACGCGCTGCTCATCTTGCTCATGTCGCTGTACACACGAATGGATTCGGTGCTCATCGAACGCCTGCTCCCGGCAACAGAAGGAAGAACCGAAGCCGGAATTTATGCCCAGGCTTACCGCTTGCTCGAAGCTGTTTCAAACTTCGGCGTGCTTTTCGCGGGGATGCTGCTTCCCATCTTCTCCCGAATGTTGAAAAAGCAGGAAGACATTCGTCCGATGCTGCGGTTTTCCTTTTTGCTGATTATTGCTCCGGCATTGCTGCTCGCTTTCTCTTCCTGGTTTTTCCGCAAAGAAATCATGGAAGTGCTCTATCACCACCATACATCGCAATCGCCGCTCATTCTGGGAATATTGATGTTCACGTTTATTTCGATTGCCACCACCTACATTTTCGGAACACTGTTGACCGCCAAAGGAACGCTAAAACAACTAAATATTTTAGCGGTGGGAGGCGTTGTTCTGAACCTTATCCTCAACCTGGTGCTGATACCTAAGTTGATGGCTTTAGGCGCGGCATGGGCAGCCTTAACGACACAATCAGTGATGGCGCTGGCTCAGGTTATTTTGGTGTACTACCTTTTCCGGTTTACACCGGATTTCAAACTCATCATACGCATACTTTTCTACGCGTTAGCTGTCATTGTATTGGGAATTTTCTGTGCCGGATGGCAAAGTTGGCTGCAAGGATATCTGACCATGCTGGCGGGAGGTGTTATGCTTGCTTTCGGAACCGGGCTCATCAGCTTGAAGACATTGCGAGCCATTTTAACTGAGCAATAAGCGGCTGAAAGGGAAAATTAGTGCGATAAAGTAAAGCGGAAACTTACACCAATGTTGGAATTGGCCGTAGGATAGGACAGCGAAATAAACGGATTATTCACAATACGGTCGTAATACAACCGGACGATAAAGGCTTCACTCAGGTTGTAGTCGGCCGATAATTTAATGGTCATTGCCTGCTGGCCAGCCGTGAGCTGATCATCCGATTCCACCAGTTTTCTCAAAACCGTCTTGTTCTTCCGCAAGCCAAAATCAGCCCTGACTTGCAGGTCGTTGTTCAGGGTCTTCTGCGAGTTCTTCGTTTTGATGAACAGTTTTAAATCCTCGAAACGGTAGCCCAAACCGACACTCATCTCGTTGTTGTACACTTCTGTCAACTGATTATTCGTTAAGCTGAGTGTCAGATTCCGTGACTTCCGGTATTCAAAGCGGGTCGTCAGGTTATTCAACCAGGTCACATCCACGTTAAACAGCGGACTGAACGACTCATTGATACTGATGGCATTGATGTCGTTCTTTGGCAGGAAGTTATCCTGATAATCACGCACATAGCTGAAGCCATCACCAATTTCGTCATAATTCAGGTTACTGATAAACGAACCCACGTTATAAGAAGAACGGTAGGCATGTGAAATACTGACCGTTTTCATTATATTCTTCAAACCCGGAACAGCGTTAACAGCACCATTGTACTGAAGACGCCAGTTAGGCATCATGAACTTGACCGAAGGGAACGGATCGAGCGATACTTTATTTGGATCGGTTCCGGTATACGCAGCAAAGAACGAAGGTATCAGAACCTGAGCAGCGGTTGGACCATAGCCATCGGGGAATCCGGTCGTCGGATCAGTTTTACCCGGATCGTATCCCTGGTTCGGATTCGCCACCCGCTGAGCGGCTAACCGACCGGCAATAATATGACGGTAATCCCGAAACTTATCCCATGCCGAAGATTGCTGCACACCACTGGTACCCAGCTTATCGAAAGCTGATCCGATTGTAATAACCGACATGGTGAAGTTCCCGAAATAATTTTTGTTGTAAGCACCCCAGCCATCCTGCGCATCGTACAAATAGAATTCCGATGAGTTTTCGGAATAACTCCGGTTGGCCGTCAAATCAATTTTCAATCCCGGAATGGGTTCGAGTTTAGCCCGCAGGTTCAGCGTATTGTTGTGGGTCATCTGGTACGGGCTGTTTTGAGCAGAATCCGTCGTCATCCAACCATTCTCAATTGCTCTCCAGGCAAAGTTCGGGTCTTGTTGTCCAAAAACGAAGGGCCAGCCCGGAGCCAACGATTTAACCGTGCTTCCATCCGGTGCATAGTTATCCAAACCAAAATAGCTGGTGTTCGGCAGGTAACCCGGAAGAACCGTTCCATCGGTTTGGGTATAGGAAATATTGATATCGCGAACCATCATCAGCAAACGCGACGTGTATTCAGCTATTTTCAAAGCGATATTGGCTGAGGGCTTCTGCGTGCCAACGACCAAAACATTCGCATTGTTATAATCTTTCGGCGCAGTAAAAGTCACCCGGTTGTCATTCACCACTTTCACATCACCGTTAATGGGTTTTCCTGTGGCATCGGTAACAGTTACCCGAACATCTTTCGTACCTAGCTTATGGAAAATCGAGCGGGCCTTCCCTGCCTTTAGGTTCAGTCCCTTGTCTGCAAACCTGACTTCTTTGCCATTTGCTCCGTTTCGGGTATCCGTTCGCATTGGAGAAGGGCGTCTCATCATGCTTCTCCTTCCTCTTCCTCCTGAATATTTTTGATTTACTTTTCTCAGGAACGGGACTTTGTTATACAGGTTCACCAGGTTGGCCTGCCCGTTAAATTGCATTGAGCGGGAATTTTGAATAATGTTACCTAGTTGGTATTCGCTGCTCGTAATCGGTCCGGTATCCCAGTCGAAAGTTGATTGATAACGAGCCGAACCCGAAGTCCAGTTCAGTAACGGTATTTTGTTGATCGGCAAAGTGTACGACGCATTGACCGTATGATGATAATGCGTGTTACGACCTCCGTCGAGAATACTCTGAATAATCGTGTCGCGCCGTGCCTCATACTCATCCTGATTCTTGTTCAGCCTTGCTCCCAACGGCTCTTCCACACGTGATGTATTCTGGGCCGAAACATCCAGCTTCAAACTGCGGGTGAGGCTGTATCGCAAATCATAGTACCTGTCCCAGATAAAATCTTTCTCGTAAGAAGAAGGGATTATGAAATCGGGATTGGTGATATTCCGATACTGTAGTTCGCTGTACCGCCGATTCATATCCGAACGGAAAGAAATCTGCTCCGGCGAATAATAGAAGTTGAAATCACGAATCAGCGAGAACCACGGTGAGCGGAACAACTTCACATTTTTGAAGGGCTCCACAGCCTTTGGACGTGTGTTGTAGTTGTACGAAAACAGCATGCGTGTATTACGCGTTTCGTTCCTCGTGGTGTTGATATCACGGTGATAATACTGGTTGAATGAATAGGTCACTGCGAAATTCGAAATATCATAGACCTTGGGTTTCCCTTTTTTGTTAGGCTTGTCGATGTGCACATTCGTGAAATTGATACTTCGGCGGGTCGTATAATCCTGCGAAATTCGCTTGATGGAATCCCTTTCGGACTTATTCGCGGCAGCATCCAGCGCATCTTTCAATTTCACATCCGGGTCGAGCGGCGAATATTCAGGCGTTTGCACCGCTTTCGAAAAACCGAGGTACATCGGAATCTGCACTCCCGACTTCTCACCAAAGAATTTTCCTAACTGAAGATTCGTAGAAATATCGTATTCATGATTGTCTTCCATGCTGCGCTGCTGCATCTTCGAATCGATACTTCCAAAGCCGGCAGTACTGGTTCGTCCGGCAAACGAATAGGTTCCCAAATCAGCCAGGTTACCCGAAACGCGGCCGAGGGCTGCCCAACCACCTTTCTCGTCGAAATCCGTCAGACGAAGTTCGTTGACCCATACTTCCACCGACTTACTTCCCGGATGCGGACTACCATCCTTGTTCCGGATACCAATCATCACCGAAGTCACCTCTCCCAGGTTCGGATTACCCTTCACCTTGATGATGTTCTGGTTGTTGTTCACACCATTCTGAATCTTTTCAAAGACATCATTCAGCGAAAGCTGGGAACCGGCTTGCCGCATTTTGGCATTCCGTTCAAGCTTCAATTTTGGCAACAGATCAAGCGGGATATACATTCGGTTGGCTTCAGGCCATACAATCAACCGGTCGTTCTGCGAATCATTACTGTAGTAACCCGGAGGCGTCAGCTTCAGCGGTATTTCGTATTCGTAATAGTTGTAGCGGTAATCCGACCCGATGCGAATGAAAAGCGACAGATCATCATCGTTCAGCGCATGGTTTTTAATTGCTTCGGCATGCACCTCCATTTTCAGCGTTTTATACCGCCGCATATCCACTGTGGTGGTTTTGTATGCTGCCCGCGCATCGCCGGTTGGCAGATCGATCGTCCGCAGCACCATCGACTGTTCGTTCAGTTGCCTGATTTGCGGGTTGGCGGGGTCAATCACACGGCTGATCCCAGGAGGCAACACATAGTTCACCGGTTCGCGATTCGCATTTTCCTCGATGTTGACAGCTGATATCTCGAACTTGGTATTCGGAGAAGGAACACTGTTGTTTTCCGACAAATCCTTCTCGTAAATCCGCCAGTCAGAGCGAACCAAATCGAGCGTAGCAAAACGCAATACAACTGGCTTCTTCCATCCGCGCAGGAACATCCGCATAAACCGGATGGAACGGAAATCGGAAATGGTTCCAATGGTCGAAGTCGGTTGTTTGACCGGAATCTTGAACTGGTACCAGGTAATCTCCGAAGTGGTACCATCTTTCAGTTTAACACGCGCCGTTTTCGCGTCGGTGATGTAATTCTTTCCAACGGCCAAATCCTGCCGGTCCAGCTTCAGGTGATACTGGAAATAAGACTCATTCTCACTTAACGTGTTATCGTCGTTAATATCTTCCGCATCAGGGATTGATGTTGCGGCCGTACTATATGGTTCCGGCGACATATCGGACGTCGGCGAGTTGCCATCGGGATTGTTGTAATTTTTGTATCGCTGAAGAATACCCAGCTTTTCATTATCGTAATCGGTTCCCCGGAAATAATGGAAGTTATCATTTGCCGGATCGTCATAAACCTTGGCATATACACTATCAAGCAACAAGCCCTTCAACTGGTCGAGATACGTTTTATAAAAACTCTCTTCATCCTTCGAGTCTAAACCATCCAAACCAACATCCTGGTAACGGCGGGCCTGTGGATTATTGTCGAAAGCCTTCACCAACGACTGTTGTCTCGAAACACGGCCCCAGGCAGTCGTATCGCAGGTAGCTGCGTAATTACCATCGGCTGGCAATCCGTTCTCAAACGATTTTCGTCCATCACGAAGAATATCCTCTGACACATTTCCCAAGTCGAAATACAAGTCTCCACCGGGATTTTGCTGCAACGTATCTTCGGCAAACGGATCCATCATCCAAAACTCGATGTACTCGATATTCGCCGCTTCAAAATCGCTGGTTTGAACCTGTCGCATAATTCCCCCCCAACGCGTCTCCGGCTGATTCAAAGAACCATCTTGAGCCACACCCGCTGAATAAGCCGAAGGATAGGTATCGAAGTTATAAGGGCCTTTTTCCGAAGGATAATATGCCAAATCAAGTGTCGGGATATTGGTAGGCTGTCCCACGGGAGTCTGTCTGTCAGGATAAATTTCACTCTGATACACTTCGCGCACATAGTTACTCGAGCGCTGCTTCGGAAACTGTATCAGATGCTTTGGTGTCGTCGCTGTATTTCGCTGCAAGAGCGGATCGATAACATACCACGCCAGCTTTGCCCGGTTGTAACCATTGGCCAGGTTGTCAACCAGCTCCCCTTCCGGGAACATGTCTTGTCCTTGTGGCGTACTGGCGAAAGTCCACGCATGCTGCGTTTTCATATCGATGGTCGTTTTAGTCCCCTCGAAATCATCGATATACACTGCACCTTCGTTCGAGATCACCTTCGAGTGTCCGGGAAGTAACTGAGCAAACTCCGCATCCACAGCCACTTTCGATTCTGCTTTCGTATCCAGGAAGGGCAGTGCATCTACCAGATTGGTAATCAGCTGCGATGATGTTTTATACGAAGCATTCAATCCCAGCATGGTATTCGAAATGGGATCTTCACCGTAGTTCACTTTCTGCGTCAGTGGTTTTTCGTGCAGGTACATTACCGTACCGCCCAGGTTGAAGTTCTTGTTGAACTCGTAATTCATGTGCGTTCCCAGCAAGGTCTTCCGCTGCATACTGAACAGATTGTTACTCTCGGTGGAAACCGAAATAGGCGTTCCCGATTCGAGCAGCCCCTGGTTAATAATCTTCACCGTTCCCTGGGCGTAGTCCACCACATAATCGACGTTTTCCGTCAGCTCCCGGCCACCGGCAGTAACTTTCACCGATCCCCGCGCGACGTTAATTGTGTTCAGCGAAATTTCGTTACTGGCAGTTCCCTTGTAACTACCTACCAGCTGATATTTGTTTTTCTCCGCATCCTGTTCGGCTACCGTTTTTGTCTCGTCGTACAAACTCTGGAAAACATACCGGTCGATTGCCGTCTGATCACTTCCAAGTTGCTTTTTCAGGTTGGAACCGAATGGCTGAACCACCGGGAAGAACACCCGTCCGGTAGCAGCATCGATCGTCACGCCGTCGATGAAGTCGAAAAGTCCGTCGGGATAGGGATCCTTTTGCTTGTTCAGATTATCAAGGTTCATCACCTTCAGCAGTATTTTCTCCTTCAGCGGACCGGTCGGCAGGTAATTCAGGTTGGTACCCGTCGAATCGTTCTGGTATTCCACGTCGAAACGAAAATCTTCCGGAGAAAGCTGATAAGCTCCGAGATTATAGACGTTTTTCATCATCAAATCCCAGTTCTTGAATTTGGGATTCAAATCGGTGCCTTTAATTAATTTCAGAACCAGCGTTTGCGGAGCATCGATACCATCGGTCGAGAATTCACCCACCTGGTAGGTTTTCCCGTTGGCCGTGTACTGGTAAGCGACAGCCAACACCTCATCCGCATTCAGCGCTGAGTTGAGCGAAATGTAACCCAGTTTCTTATTGACGGTATATTCTGAAGGAGAGAGCCTGCGGGCATTTTCTATTTTTTCGTAGTCGCGGCCGGCCACAAAACCACGGCTGGCCAACGGAGCCATTACCTGTGTCAGCTGTGCAATATTACGAATACCGGAATAGGTAGACGTGATGGACTTATACATTTGGTTGGCACCGTTGAAAGTATAAACGTTTTCCGGGTACGAGAGTCCGGGCGTATCGCCAAATTCAGAAATGGATTGATTCTCACGGTTCGCACCCCGTTCACCCAGGTCGGTTAGTGCCAGAATATTCCGGGATTCCTTAAAGTCGTTAGATTTATTGGTGACCCACACCTCCACCTTGTTGATGGTAATGGCGGAATTGATAACCGGAAGGTTGGCCAGCGCCTGATCGTAGTGATCGTAAAAATACTGCCCGAGGAAGAAGTGCCGGTTGGCATCGTAATCCGTTACATCGAGCTTGAACTTGGTCTTTTGGGCACCGCCCTCCGTTTCGATGGTCTTGGTTTCTCCTTTTTGTTGCGAGAAAATTGTCGAAACCGCGAGTTTACCAAACTGCAAATCCGTTCTTACCCCGAAAAGGTTGGTTCCTCCGGTAATCAGGGAACCCGATAACGGCATTGAAACATTACCGGCCTCCACATTCTTCACGATCTCATCTTCATCGCCGGTGTAGTTCAGCTTCATCTTGTTTTCAAAATCGAAAGTCGCTTCGGTATTATAATTCACCCGCATATTCAGCTTACTTCCGATTTGTCCCACCACATTCATGTTCACTTTCTCGTTGAAATCGAATGTCGTGGTTTTGCGCATCCTTTCGGGAATAGAAGGATTATCGATGCGGTTGGTTTGCACGCCAAGGCTCAGCTCGACGTAACCCTGCGGACGAATGCTCACGGTATTGGAACCGAAAATTCTGTTGAAGGATTCGCCACCTACCTTGAGTTGGGGAATGAGTTGCGACTGTTGTTCGAAGGATTGCTGTGCCATCCGTTGCCGCCAGTAGCGCTTAATGGACTCCTGAAAATCCCAATGGCGGTACTCTTCCAGCGACATGGTTCGCGGTAGCCGGTAGTTGAAGTCTCCAATCCGGTCGTAGAAAATATAATCGCCGGTTTCCGGATCGTACTCCACCTCCTTTTTCATATTCGAAGGATCATGAAGATACAAGGCGGATGAATCCTGTTGTCCTGCATTTCCGAAGGGGCCTTTATCCCGAAAGGGATAGGGTAATTTCCCAATGGTATCTACGGCAAGCGTATCACCCTCTTCTTTAACCGGACCGTTATCATTCCACCTGACTGCTCTTCCCATGTTGACCGACGCATCACTGTTTCCGATGATGGACACAACGATGATCAGCAGGGGAATAGCCAGTATATATCTACGGTACCTTCTCAACACCAGCTACTACAAATTTTTTTCCGCAAAAATGCAGGGAAAGGGAGCCCTCAAAGATTTTTCAGCGCAATTTTAATGGTTTCCTCAACAGAAATACCCGGATTGTCGGAAAAAATCCGGTCCAGTGCTTTTTCGATTGCCCGCTTGTTGAACCCCAGCATCACCAAAGCAGATAACGCTTCTTCACGCGTGGTATTGTCCTCTTTGTCGAAAACCTGCACCGATTCTGATGATTTACCGATTTTATCCTTCAAATCGATAATAACCCGCTGCGCCGTTTTGGCTCCAATGCCTTTGATACTTTTGAGCACATTCACATTCTCGGTAGCGATGGCGTCTCTCAGCTGCTCCGGTTGATACGATGAAAGCATCATAACAGCCGTGTTGGCTCCGATGCCGTTCACCGATATCAGTAACCTGAAGATTTCCCGCTCATCCCGGTCGGCAAAACCATACAGGAGATGAGCATCTTCGCGAACAATTTGCTGAAGAAAAACCGTCACATTTTCCCGTCCGTTCAAACGGGTATAGGTGGTTAGTGAAATGTTGATAAAGTACCCGATACCTCCGGCCTCAACAATGACCGAAGCAGGCGTTAGTTCAGTGATATTTCCCTTGATGTATTCGTACATCCTTTGCGTTCATTCAAGTTTATTCATGGAATCGGGAGAACTCTATTCTCCCCCGGTTCGATCGATCTCCTGGCTCTGCAGCGGATCTTTCGAAAACTCTTTGTACTGCTCCCGGTTCAGGAACAGGTCGATGGCCAGGTACATGGCGTTCCGGAACGAATCTTCCGACGCATTACCTTCTCCGGCCAGACTGTAAGCCGTTCCGTGTCCCGGCGATGTTCTTACAATAGGCAAGCCTGCGGTGAAATTCACGCCCGACTCGAACGACGCCAACTTAAACGGCGTCAGTCCCTGATCGTGGTACATGGCCAGAATAGCATCGAACTTTTTGTAATCGGCTGAACCGAAAAATCCGTCGGCCGGATAGGGTCCCATGGCGATAATCCCTTCTTCATTGGCAGTCTTGATGGCCGGAATAATTTCGCGCTCTTCTTCGTCACCAATCAATCCATGGTCACCGGCGTGCGGATTCAATGCCAGAACTGCAATACGGGGCTTGTGCAACGTAAAGTCTTCCATCAATGTCCGGTTCAATACCCGGAGTTTACTCATGATCATCTCCTGGGAAATCGTCGAGGCCACTTTCGACAGCGGGATGTGCTCGGTAACAATACCAACCTTCAGGTCGTTGCTCACCATCAACATCAGGTGATCATCCGCCTTAAACTCTTCAGCCAGGTACTGCGTGTGTCCCGGAAAGTGAAAAACGTTGGACTGAATGTTCTCCTTGTTGATAGGAGCTGTAATCAACACATCAATCTTCCCCTCTTTGATATCCTTAACAGCGGCTTCGAGAGCCATGTAGCTCGCTTCACCGGCCATCTTGGTCGACTTACCCAGTTCGACCCGAATATTCTCATCGATACAGTTAATGATATTGGGCCGTTTGGGCACTGCTTCTTCCGCCGTGTTAATATGGTTAAAACTGAAATTATTAATATTTAACGCCTTTCGGTGATAAGCGGCTACTTTGGGCGAACCGTAGACAATGGGAGTACAGTTTTCCATTATCCGGTTGTCCAGCAGAGCCTTCATGATAACCTCATAACCAATTCCGTTGATGTCGCCGTGCGTAATTCCGACCTTGACAATATGTTGCTTCATAGTCCTGTCTAAATGTTAGATTTTCAACAATTCCCCCAAGGAGAAAGGATGGTCAAATTTAAACTTTTCTTCGGTATATCCCTGACCGCCCCGCGTTTTTATAGAGGTTTCAGAGCATATCACCCGGCCAGGCTTTTCAGGAAACGGTACAACAGGCGTACACCGGTACCTGTCGCTCCTTTCCCACGGTAGCTATCCGGTTGGCTCAGAAAAGCGGCTCCAGCAATATCCAGGTGGATCCAAGGATAGTCCACAAAGTTTTCGAGAAATTTCCCGGCGGTGATCATTCCTGCTTCGCGCGGCCCCAGGTTTTTCAGGTCGGCAATATCTGATTTTAGCAGTTCGCCATATTCTTCCCAAAAAGGAAATTCAACCACCCGCTCGTACACTTCGTGCCCCGCTTTTTGAAGTTGCTGCATCACTTCCGGTTTCGCAGTTCCCATGCCCGCAATTCCATAGTGTCCCAGCGCAACAGCTGCTGAACCGGTTAGTGTAGCTGCGTCGATAACCAGTTCCGGGTCAAATTTCTTCGCATAGCTTAATGCATCTGCCAGCAACAAACGCCCTTCTGCATCGGTGTTGAGCACTTCCACCGTTTTGCCGCTGTACATGGTAATCACATCGCCCGGAACATAAGCATTTCCATCGGGGCGGTTATCAGTTGCCGGAATCAGCGCAATAACATGCAATGGCAAACGGTTCAGCGCAGCCGCATAGATGGCTCCGCCCACAGCAGCTCCACCCGCCATATCCGACTTCATGTAATCCATCGAATTGGCCGTCGGCTTGAGGCTCATACCTCCCGTATCATACACCACACCTTTACCCACCAGGACAATCGGTTTTTCATTCACCGGGTTTTCCGGTTTCCACTCCATGATGGTGAAGGTCGGAGGATCGATACTTCCTTTGTTGACCGCCAACAAACCGCCCATTTTTAGCGATTCGATTTTCTGTTTGTGAAAAACATCCACGGTCATTCCGGCTTCTTTTCCCATTTTGGTGAAAGCTTCTGCCAAACGCTCAGCATTCATGTGCGACAGCGGCTCATTCACTAAATCGCGTGTTTGGTGAACACTCTTCACCAGGTTGGCCAATTCCGTTACGTCAGCATCACTCAGTTGCTCAGAAACCAAAGACAAATTCTTTAGCGGACTGTCTTTCCCTTTTTTGTCGGTAAAATGGTTCAAAAACCGGTAGCTACTCAATGCCACTCCTTCGGCGACAGCCAAAACAGCCTGGGCATCATTCCCTGATATGGCCAGTTCTTCCAGTTTTTCTTCGGTAGCCCGGGCAGCAATTTCGTTTCCTTTTTTCCGGCATTCCTCTAAAAATGCCTCTTCACCTTTGTCCTGTTTGGGAACAACCAGAAAAATCCATCCATCCAATCGGTTGATGAAAATTAATTCCGCTTTATCTTCCAACCGCTTTTCGGTATATTTTTTTTCTTTCTCGTCAAGCGGAACAGAGGCCAGCTCCGAGTCATCTTTTAATATGTATACCAGATTATTACCCTTGTATTCACTTTGTCTTTTCAGTTCCATATCGAAAATTTAAATTTACTGATGCAACATTATCCCCTGAAAAAGGTTGAATCTTTTTAAAAAGGATAGCCGTAAAAATCAGCAACTATCGTATTTGAAAATTAGTACCTTTACGCCAAATTTTTACTACATGAATTTCGAATCAATATACCAAAAAGCCTTAAATTTTGAGGCATTGACCGTTGATGAAGGATTGCTGCTGTATGAGCATGCTCCCACTCCGGAGTTGATGCATGTAGCAAATGAGCTGCGGAAGAAGAAGGTGCCCGGCAACGTGGTAACCTGGATAATCGACCGCAACGTAAATACCACCAACGTATGTGTGGCCCACTGTAATTTCTGTAATTTCCGACGCGATATCGGCGATAAGGATACCTATACAACCACCATCGAAGAGTATTCTGAAAAAATTGAGGAAATGCTCAAGCAGGGTGGTAATCAGCTGCTGCTCCAGGGCGGCATGCATCCGCGATATGGTATCAAGTTTTATACCGACCTGTTCAGTGAGTTGAAACGCCGTTATCCGGAAGTGAAACTGCACTCGCTGGGACCACCTGAGGTGGCACACATCGCCAAGCGCTCTCGTTTGAGCTTCCGCGATACGCTTATCCAACTGCGGGATTCGGGGCTGGATAGTTTGCCCGGAGCCGGTGCAGAAATTCTGTCGGATCGGGTTCGCCGGATTTTATCACCCGGAAAGTGCAACACGCAGGAGTGGCTTGACGTAATGCGTGAAGCACACAAACTGAAAATGGTGACTTCGGCTACCATGATGTTCGGAACGATTGAAACCAACCGCGAGCGCATCGAACACCTGGCTTTGCTTCGCGATGTGCAGGACGAACGCCCGGAAGGTAGTGATGGCTTCACCGCTTTCATTCCTTGGCCGGTGATGTTGGAAGATACCGAGCTCTACCAGAATATCGAAGTTACTCCGATTGAGCCAATGGAATATGTGCGGATGATTGCCGTTGCACGTATCATGTTGCACAATGTGACCAACATCCAGGCATCGTGGTTAACAGTAGGAAGAGATACTGCACAGCTTTGTCTGAATGCCGGAGCCAATGATATGGGTTCCATCATGATTGAGGAGAATGTCGTTTCTGCTGCTGGCGCATCGTACCAGATGAATGCCAAAGGTATTCAGCAATCCATTATCGATGCTGGTTTCCGTCCGCAACTGCGTAACCAGGGTTACGAGCATGTGGAGTTGCCGGAAATGGTTCCGGAATTACAGCCGGCATAATTAAAAAGAAACTTTACTCTCGAGAGTTACCACATAAAAAAGAGGCGGAATAATTAGTTCCGCCTCTTTTTTATGCCCAATTGCTTTCGCAAATTTATTTTGTCTCTACCGAATCAACCGGTGGCGCACTCGTGTCATTGCCCATCTCAGCCATCCGGTTAATCTTGTCGTTCTTTTTCTGGTCAGGGAAGCGCACCGAATAAATCATGGCTTCCACCTGCCTCATCAATTCCCGCTTATCTTTCTTCGGAGCGTAAACAAATCCTTCCAGTGTCAGTACACGACCACGAATCGGGTCGAGTGTGCTGATGCTAACAAAAGGACCTCCCATGAAATCGCCGTGCACCTTCCAGAGCCCGCGCAGCATAGCAGTGTAATTACCGTTCAGCTTAAAGGCACGGAAAAGAGTAGGAATCTGTCGCTCTGTCATCATGTAAGTGCCGGGATCGGGACCGGGAACATTTTTCTTCAGCACTGAATCGCGCTTATTCAGCAGATAATTCCTGGTAAAGGTACTATCGGAAGTATACGGGTACCAGTAAGCGATTACATCCTGGCTAATATTCGGAGTCTCGTAACGAATCCATACAAAATTGGTCGTATCCACTGAAACAACAAATCCTTTCGGCACGTTGAGCGTGAAATGGTGCTCTTTTGCCATCCGCTCGGCAACGGCATCATTTTTAAATTTTCGGTCGGCATACATTTTCATCAACCGGTTCCGCTCTTCTTTCACGAAGATGCTCACGATATCGTTTCCCTTTTTGGCAAAGAAATCGGTAAAACTCTTTTCATTGGGCGCCTGCACCGAAACAATTATCTGCGGTTTCGCCCACACATTGCGCTGTATCGTAATCTTAGGTTCTTTCACCGAAGGGTTAATCTTCGTCAGCAGAAGATTTCTGCCGGTTTTAAAAATCTCACCAAATGCCTGCGGCGGGATATGCACTACGTTCAACATCGGCTCCTCCTGGGGCAAATCGGCAACAGGCTGCGCCAGGAAATGAAAGATGGTATCGCCTGCCTCGCCCTCCCAGGTAGCCTTAGGAATCACGACAACAATTTCGCCTGGCTTTCCGGTAGAATTTTTCATTGTTGGATTACTGTCTCCCCCACAGGACGAAAGCATCGCTCCCAATACAAAGGTGACAGTCAGTTGAAATAGTATCTTCTTCATGATACGCTATATTTTAGATTTATTGACTCGATAAGAAAATAAACAGAAACAACCTTGCGACAAAACCGTAATCCGGTTCCCATTCCGGGACGAATTACAAATAGTCAGGTCAAGGCTGCATGGTTATCAAACGTTGTCTTACAAAATGATACAATGGTTAATTCGAAATTAACAAAATCATTTAAGGAAAAAAAGTTAAAGAATATCAACGAACAAACCCCGGCTCATCTGAACCAGGGTTCTGTGTTGTATCAGTCTGAATATTTTTCAGTCTACTCTTTGAGTGTCTCTTTCGAACTCTCCTCTTTCTTCGAAGATTTCTCCTCGGAACCACCCTCATCGTTGGTGGCGTTTTTAAACTCTTTCATACCCTTCCCAAGGCCGCGCATCAGTTCCGGTATCTTCTTGCCTCCAAACAGAAGCAGAACAATGACCAATATGATAATGATTTCCTGCGGGCCAATGAACCCTGCTATCACGAATAAGTTCATAATGTCATGTTTTAAAGGTTTGGTTACAAATTTAGAATTTTTTTCATACGATGTTCTTCATCCACAGGAAATGACACACTAGCCCTTGAATAATTTAATAATGTCGTTTCCATTGGCGAAAATCAACAGTGCAAACAGAATCACCATTCCGGCAATCTGCGCGTACTCCAGGAATTTATCGCTGGGCTTACGGCCCGAAACAATTTCGTAGAGCAGGAACAGTACATGGCCCCCGTCGAGTGCCGGAATGGGCAGAATATTCATTACGGCCAAAATAATCGACAGGAAGGCAGTCAGGTTCCAGAACGAGCGCCAGTCCCAAATACCCGGGAAAATGTTCCCGATGGCAATAAAACCACCCAACGATTCGTATGCTTTCGTTTCGGGCTGAAACAACAGCTTGAATTGCTTCAGGTAATTATCGACGGTATTAAAACCTTTCGTCACACCAGCAGGGATGGATTGCCAAAAGCCATAGGTGAGTGTTTTAAAGGTAAACAAGCTGTCGAGGTTCATCATGGTACGTTCGACCCCAAGCAAGCCATTCTCACCAATCGTCACCGGTAACGTCTTTGTCGCACCGTCCCGGTCAATGGTCACATCCACCGTTTTGCCTTTCGCATCTTTCAGTGCCTGGACAAACTGGTCGTTGTATGCAAAATGCTGTCCGTTGATGGCTACTACTTTGTCTCCAATATCCATTCCGGCATCCCGCGCGGGCGATTTCTTCATGAATCCATGCACCTTAAGGGAATAAGGAATCCGGACGCCCAACACGTTTTTATTATTCAGTAATTTGGCAATATCTTCCTGCGTAATCGGAACTTTCACGTCCTTCCCATCACGCTCCACCTCTACATAGCTCGCTTTTTCAAGTACAATGGTCGGAACGATTTTCGTGAAATCAGCAACCTTCTCACCGCCAACATTTAATATTTTATCACCGTTCTGGAAGCCAATCTCTTTACCGGTTTGGCTGGTGACGATTCCGTACTTCACATTAGCTGTCGGCAGGTATTGCTCACCCCATGTGTACAACACCATGGCATACAGGAAAAGCGCAAAAAGAAGGTTGAACAGCACACCACCAATCATGATCAACAGTCGCTGCCAGGCCGGTTTCGACCGGAACTCCCATGGCTGCGGAGGTTGTTTCATCTGCTCTTTGTCCATCGACTCGTCGATCATCCCCGAGATTTTCACATAACCACCCAGCGGCAGCCATCCAACGCCGTACTCGGTTTCGCCTTTTTTAAATTTAAAGAGCGAAAACCACGGATCGAAGAAAAGATAGAATTTTTCAACCCGGCACTTGAAGAGCTTGGCGAAAATAAAGTGTCCAAACTCGTGAAGGACAACCAGAATTGAAAGACTCAGGATAAGCTGAGCCGCCTTAACCAAAACAACCATAGTATCTTTATCGAATCGTTTTTAACTATTTTCATTTACCAATGAGACAGCCCTTTCGCGAGCTTCCCGATCGGTTTCAACATAATCTTCGTACGAAGGTTCATTCACCAACGAAGTTTTCATCATAACTGCCTCATTGATACATGCCATTTCGGTAAAAGCGATTTTTCTGTCGAGGAATGCTTTTACAGCAATTTCGTTGGATGCGTTGAGTGAACAGGCGATATTTCCGCCCTGATGCAAAGCCTCATACGAAAGTGCAAGATTACGAAAATTTTCGGTATCGGGTGTATCGAATGTGAGCGTCGGGTAATCGGAGAACCGGAAGCGAGGGAAATCGCTGGCTAACCTTTCGGGATAAGCCAATGCGTACTGAATCGGGACGCGCATATCGGGCATGCCCAGTTGCGCTTTCAAGGCGCCATCCTGGAACTCCACCAGCGAGTGAATGATACTCTGCGGATGCACGACCACGTCAATCTGTTCCGGCTTTAAGCCGAAGAGCCATTTGGCCTCAATCACTTCAAAGCCTTTGTTCATCAGCGAGGCCGAATCGATGGTAATTTTCGCGCCCATGTCCCAGCTCGGATGTTTCAGCGCGTCTTCCGGCGTAACTGCCCTCAGCTCTTTCGCTGTTCTTCCGTGAAAAGGACCGCCCGAACAGGTCAAAATCACTTTCTCGATGGGGTTCATGAACTCGCCGGCCAGGCATTGGAAAATGGCCGAGTGTTCCGAATCCACCGGAAGTATGTCCACCTTCTTTTCGTTGGCCAGCCTTACAATCAGCTCGCCGGCTACAACCATCGTTTCCTTGTTCGCTAGCGCAATGTTTTTCCCGGCATTGATGGCATTGATGGTCGGAAGTAAGCCCGAGTAGCCCACCATGGCTGTTAAAACCAGGTCGACGGAGCCCATCGAAACCACCTGTGCCACCGCATCGGCGCCGGCATATACTTTAATCGGTTCCGAAGCCAGCGCATCACGGACCTCGTCGTATTTTTCTTCGTTGGCAATAACCACAACATCGGGCCTGAACTGACGCGCCTGCTCAATCAACAACTTTGTGTTATTGTTGGCCGTCAGCACCTCCACAGTGAACCGGTCAGGATTTTTTTCAATCACCTCCAGCGCCTGTGTTCCGATAGAACCGGTTGAACCCAGTATGGCAATGTTTTTCATGATGTTCCGCCTAAAAATTGATGTAATCTTCGGGGTTCAAAGGTACACCAGATTGCCACATTTCAAAATGAAGATGCGGCCCGGTTGTTTCCATTCCGGTATTTCCCATAATGGCAATGGCTTCGCCGGCTTTCACCTTGTCGCCGGCCTTTTTCAGCAGCTCGGAATTGTGCTTGTAGAACGTCACCAGGTTGTGCTCATGCTGAATCTCAATCACATATCCGGTTTGCATCGTCCATCCGGTAAATACCACTGTACCGTCGAGCACCGATGAGATGCGGGTATTTTTCTTCGCCACCACATCGACGCCAAAGTGACCCGAAGCCGCATCGAAGTGGTTGGTGATGACACCATTAATCGGCGGGAAGAACAACAGCTCCGAAATGCCGCGTTTGCGGTCGGGAGTCTGGTTATTCAGAGAGAGATTAAATTGTTCGCGCGACAGTTGATCCTGGAACAGGCTGTCGTGGTCGTATTTTTTGAAATGTATCTGGTCGAGCCGAACGATCGTATCGGGCGAAGTCGTTTCGTCCGGGGGCGTTTCGCCGGCCAGCAACATACGGATGTCGCGGAAATACCGATCGCGCACAGCCAACTCGCTTTCCAGCGAATCGACCATCAACGCATTTTGCACAATGGTTTGACGCATTTCTCCGGTAGGATAACCGGGTATATATTCCCTGAGCGGTGTAAAGGCGATAAGCAAGATAACAGCCACAATCAGTAAAATCACCACCGAGGCGATGAGCATGAACAACGATTGAGGCGTAAACCGGAACTGCCCAACAGTATGCAGGTTCTGGTCGTTAAAAATCACCATCCGCAGGGGATTCTTCATTTTGTAGCGAAGGCGCTTCTTCTGGTTTTCCGTAATCATTCCGTCCTGTTTTCTCTGGTTGCCAAAGTTAATAAGAAAAAGGAGAAATTTTTTTATTTGCGGCTACCGCTTCATCATCAAGTAACAACACCTGAATACGCCCCCAATCGCGATGAATTTTCATGAATTTATTTGGAGGGACACAAAAACTGATCTATATTTGCAACCGCGTTTGAGAAACATACTCAACGCCTACATTGCGGGGTAGAGCAGTTGGTAGCTCGTCGGGCTCATAACCCGGAGGTCGCAGGTTCGAGTCCTGTCCCCGCTACTACGAAGCCGGTTTCTTAACCGGCTTTTTTATTTTACCCTCCAAACACTTTTTGATTATGCTACCTTTGATGGACAGTATGCATGATTAAAAACAACAAACCGACAATGGAATTTTCCGATTTTCAAGAACTGAAACCTATCATCCTCAAATCCGTCATCACCTGCCCTGAATGCGGTTTTCAGAAAGAAGAAACAATGCCTGAAAATGCATGCAGCTTCTTTTACGAATGTACCAACTGCCACACTATCTTAAAGCCAAAGGAAGGAGATTGCTGCGTGTATTGTTCGTATGGTACCGTTCCTTGTCCTCCCATTCAGCAAGGAAAGAACTGTTGCTGATACAATATTTAGATATTACTTATTCCAGATACAAACAGAGAAACCCGAAATCATCGGCTTCGGTTTTTTTCATACATGGTTGATCAAGTTCAATATTCTCTCAAGTAGCAATTGATATATAACTTTTAAGTCCTTATCAATAAGGAATAAGTCAAAATAGCTTCCCTGAGAAAACGCTTTTTTGAAGGATTTCAGTATTATATTTTAATTTTATAGTTGTGATACATTCACTAATGTTTTATTAAAAGACTTCATGAAACATAAATTCAATAGGGGCATTTTGCTCTTAATAACATTCTTGTTTTTATTACTGGCTTTTCTATTTTTTATAACACCGACATCCATCCCTATTATTACGGTTTCCAGTGGAATACTGCAGCTTGTCATCATCTTATTTCCTGTTATTTATGTTATCCGAGAGAAGGAAAAACTTAACAGAAAAGGATATGTTTTTGTGTCAGCCGCAGTATTACTAGTAATACTACAAATCATTACCTATAAAACGACCTCATCAGAAAAGGAAAAGCTAAAAAATCAAAACCAAGCACTTAAAAGAGAGATTGAACAATTATCTGACTCCTTAACCTATCAAAATCGATTGCTTATCTCAATAGAAAAGAACACTCTTTCTGCACGTAATAGTGTTGAAAAATTAAAGGCTGCAAATGCCTCCTTATCATCTTTTAAAATAAAATCTGGACGACCTTTAATGACTCTTGACAAGGCAAAAATTATTAAAGACAATCATGCCCCACATAATTATTCCATCGTTTTTAGATTTGTCAACATAGGCGAAAGACCAATGACTAGAGTAAGTGGTAATTCTTTCAGCGTATGCGGAAACGACGTGACGTATTATGGAACAATGTCCATTAACTATTCAGATTCTTATCCTAAGAACGGAAGTTTTACGGCACTGCTCAAATTGAATTTCAATCCCGATTCTACCTCGCTAAGAAAACCCATCTATTACTATTTCAAAACAACATATTTTGATATTGCTACAGGTAAGAGCTACTCGTACGATACCGCCTTGAAAATGGCACCTTTTCAAGCTGGGAAATACGCAAGAGAATTGCAACTCTGCCGCAATTGGGAAAAGGAACAAATATTACAGAAATTCCACCAAGCAAAAAAGTAGAGTAGCTTCTAATACTGAGAAAATTCTCTAAATACAAAATATCATTATAAAGAATAACGAAATGTTTAATTCCCCCCTAAACATTTCCCCTTTCCAACCCTTTACTATATTTACGTTTTAAACCCATCGAAAATTCAATTATGAACTGGAAACATCTTGCGCGCGGAAGGTACCTGCTGCTGATTCTTTCGCTCACGCTTCTCCTTTCTTCCTGCCAGAAGAAAACCGTCAACCTCGAATTCATTGAAACCAGCGATGTACACGGCTCTCTTTTCCCGTGGAATTTCATGACCGATACGACCGCCAGTCATTCGCTGGCATCGGTTTATTCTTACGTGAAAGCCGAGCGGGCCAAACCCGACCAGGATGTGATATTGCTCGACAACGGCGACATTCTGCAAGGCGAACCCGACGTATATTTCTCCAATTTCCTGCAGCCCGATAGTACCAACATCGTGGCTCGGGTCTACAATTTCATGAAGTACGACGCCGCCACCGTAGGTAACCACGACATCGAAGCAGGACATCACGTGTACGACAAGGTGCGCAGCGAGATGCACATGCCGTGGATGGCGGCCAACGCCGTCCGCACCGACGACGGAAAACCGTATTTCAAGCCCTACACCATCATCGAGAAAGAGGGCGTGAAGATTGCCGTTCTGGGCATGATTACCCCGCACATTCCGTACTGGCTTCCGGAAAAAATCTGGAAAGGGATGGAGTTCGAAGACATGATTGAAACCGCCCGCAAATGGGTGAAAATTATCCAGGAGAAAGAGCACCCCGATGTGCTGATTGGCCTGTTCCACTCGGGTGTCGATTATACCTACGGCGGAACGACTGCCAAGACCTACAAAAACGAAAACGCCTCGGCGCTGGTAGCTGAACAAGTGCCCGGCTTCGACATTGTGTTTGCCGGCCACGACCACCGCGAGTGGAACAAGTGGGTAACCAACACCGCCGGCAAAAAAGTACTTATTATGGGACCACAGGCCCATGCACGCGAATTTCCGGTAGCCAAAATGAAGCTGACTTACGACAGCTCCGACAAAACATGGAAGAAGGAAATCACTTCCGAGGTGAAGCATTCCAAAAACTACCAGCCCGATCCGGAATACATGGCGCACTTTAAGCCGTTTGTGAATGAGGTGAAAAAATGGGTGAACCAGCCGGTGGCCAAGCTCACGGGCGAAATTGATACCCGCGATGCTTTCTTTGGTAGCTCGAGCTTTATGGGACTCATCCACAAAGTGCAGCTGGCGCAGAGCGGCGCCGACATTTCCCTCTCGGCTCCCACCATTTTTGACACGCAACTGAAAAAAGGCGAGCTGTACGTCCGCGACATGTTCCGCCTGTACAAATACGAGAACCTGTTGTACACGATGAAGCTCTCCGGGAAAGAGATCAAAGGATACCTGGAATATTCGTACGCCGGTTGGTTCAATACCATGAAAAGCCCGAATGACCACCTCATCAACTTCCGCAAGGACAAAGAGGGCCACCTAATGGAGAACAAAGGTCGCGGCACGTATTCGCTGGCCAAGCCGTATTTCAATTTCGATTCGGCCGGCGGCATCAAGTACACCGTCGATGTGCGCAAACCAGCCGGTCACCGCGTACACATCAACTCCATGTCGGACGGAACGCCCTTCCGGGAAAACCACATCTACAAAGTGGCGGTGAATTCCTACCGGGGAAATGGCGGCGGCGGTCACCTCGAAGAGGGAGCCGGCATTCCGCATGACGAGTTGAATGCGCGGCGCATCAGCACCACCGAAAAGGATTTGCGCTTTTACATGATGAAGTGGCTGGAAAAACAGGGAACTTATACTCCGGTTAATCCGGAGAACTGGAAAGTGATTCCACAAGCCTGGGAGAAAAAAGCCCGCGCCGTCGACGAACCGATGATGTTCGGAAAGGAAGGAAACAATTGATGGTTGTCCTTCCGGGAAAATATATAGAAAAGGCTGTCTGGGAAGGCGGCCTTTTTTTATTTAATTCAACCCGCTTCGGGGTTGGGGTCCAACCTCAGAAACCCAACCCCCAATTGCATTGGGGGTGAAGAATAGTTCACCCGGCTTCGCCGGAAACGTCAACCTTATTTGGTTCACAAACCAGATGAATTATTTTCCCGTTAAGGTTCGAATTATTCTTCCCCTAGGCTCTAACCAGAAAGGGTAAGTAGATTTTGGTCTCAGCATCTGGTAACGGAGATTCCCGCAAGGGAATAATCATTCTTCACCTCCGGCAAAACCGGAGGACCAGCAACCTTACTAACAAGCAACTCCAAAGGAGTTGAATATTCTTATAGTAGATACTTCTCGTCGAACGTAACTCCGTTCTCATTTAAAAGCTTGATGTATTCCTCTCGAAAATCGGCTTCTTGTGATGCTCTTGTTGATTCATCACATATCTTATGGTTGCGTCCTTCTCCCTTAGTGATATGGTAAAAGCTCCGTAGCCTTCAGCCCATCCTTTGAATTGAGGATAGAGTTTCTCTCTCTTTATCCAAAGCGAAGTAGAAACCTTTATTTCCCGAACTAAATCAGCTAATGCCACTGAAGGATGAAGATGACAAACCAAGTGTACATGATCTGAAACCGCATTAACCCGATATAGCTTACAATTTTTGTTTTTCAAGATGCCCCATATGTATCTCAATAAGTCATCGTTATTGGAGTAGTGAAGTACTTTTTGGTTATTCTTCGTCCGGAATGTAATGTGATAAAGGATTTGATGGTAACTGGCCATGGTCGTATAACTTTCAAAGGTTCTTGGGAGTGAAATTTTCTTCGAATAAATAAGTTACGAAGATTTGAGAAGATTATTCAACCCACTTCGGGGTTGTATATAACCGAAGTACTCCAACCCCCAATTCCATTGGGGGAGAAGAATATTTATCCGGCGTCGCCGGAAGAAGTCCCCGATTTGATTTTGGCGTTTGGTGCGTTGTTTTCCTATTAGGAAAAACTGATAATATGCCAATACAAATATTGATAAATATATTATTACCCGGTCTCACTGGAAACATCAAATTGAATTATACTCCAAACCGATGGATTCTCTTTCCCGTTAGGGAATAACGATTTTTCACCTCCGGTGAAACCGGAGGACCAGCAACCTTACTAACAAGCAACTCCAAAGGAGTTGAATCGAAACAATGAAATCTTTGAAAATTTGCGTCCCGTGTTGTTGTGATATGAAAAAGCTCTCAGAATTTTCTTTGTCTCCGGGCTGCGGCATCAAAAAACTTCAACGGTTTTTGTTCCCCTGGAGCCAGGGCGTGAGAGAACGCGAACGGATTCCGTTCCCCGGGAGCCCGGGCATGAAAAAACACGGACGTATTTTGTTCCCCGGGGGGCCGGGCATGAAAAAACGCACGCGGATTTTGCTCCCCCGGGAGACCGGGCACGAGAAAACACAGAAAGTTTTTGGTGCCTCAGACCCGCGGCAACCTCATGTTCTTACCGAGTCGTTCCAGTCCAGCCGAGCCCAGTTTCAGGATTCCGAAGAGGATGACCAACGCAAAGATGATGGAGGCGCCGGAGGGAATATTAAAGGAATAGGAGAAAAGTAGTCCGGCCATGGAACCAATGAAGGCAAAAATCACCGACAGAATCATCATGGTACCGAAGTTCCGGGTGAAGATATTGGAAATGGCTTGCGGAATGGTCAGCAGTGACATCACCAGGATGATTCCTACTACGCGAATATTCATCACGATAGTTAGCGCCACCAAACTAATCAACACCAGGTTGAATAACCTTACCGGCGCGTTGTTCGTCAGGGCAAACTCTTCGTCGAACGACACAAACAGGATCATCCGGAAGAAGGTGATGAAAAAGGCAATCACCGCCAACGTTATCAGCCCCATGAAAAGCAAATTCCCGGCTGAAACCGTCAGGATATTCCCGAAAAGGTAACTCATCAGGTTGGGTGCATAACCTGGCGTGAGGTAAACGAAAATAATTCCAATAGCCATACCAAATGCCCACAACATCGCGATAGCCGAATCCTCGCGCACATCTGCTTTCCGGGTAAAGAATTCAATACCCAGTGCCGACAACACACCAAAAATCAAAGCTCCCAGAATCGGGTTAATGCCCAGGAAATAGCCCAGACCGATTCCACCAAACGAAGCGTGCGTAATACCTCCGCTGATGAAAACAATGCGTCGCGAAACGATGTATGTTCCTACCAGTCCACAGGTGATGCTCGCCATGAGCGCCGCCCAGAAGGCATTCTGAAAAAATCCGAATTGAAAAATTGAGGCCAGGCTATCCATTAGTGATCGTGTTGTAAGAGAACGGTGTGCGGTATTTGTCCGTGCGAGATAATCTGAATCGGACATTCATAAGCCGCCAGTTGTTCGGTTGATATTTTATTCGACGGGTGGTAATGCAGGTTGCGATTCACACAAGCGATGGTTTTTACATAAGCAGTAATCGTACCCACGTCGTGCGAAACCAGCATAATCGCCATATCCTTGTTAAGGATACGCAGCCGCTCGTACAACTCACGCTCAAACTTATTGTCGACATACGTGTTCGGCTCGTCCAGAATCAGCAATTTCGGCTGGTTCACCAACGCACGGCTCAACAACACCCGTTGCAACTGTCCGCCTGACAGTTCGCCGACTGCTTTTTTCCGCAAAGTGTAAATACCCATCTTTTGCAGCAAATCGGTAGTTCGTTCGTTTTCCTCGCGGGAATAACGTCCAATCAGCCGGTTCCGCGACATCAGTCCGCTTCGCACCACATCAAAAACCGTAATGGGAAACTTCTTGTCAATCCGGTTCACCTGCGGCAGATACCCAATATGATGATGGGAACCTTCCCGCATCGACTCATTGAAAACAATTTCGCCTTTGATGGGTGGCAACAACCCCAGCATGGTTTTCAGCAAGGTCGTTTTTCCACCTCCATTGGGGCCAATTACCCCGATAAAATCTTGGGGATTAACGGTCAGGTTCACGTTGCTCAGGACCACTTTTTTTTCGTAGCCCGCGGACATATTGCGTATTTCGAGGAGACTTTCCATGTGTATTCGTTTCCGTTTCAACCGCCGGTTCATTCCCCGATGGAATATTCCGTCAGTAAAAAATGAAATTAGCAATTAAACAATGAAGTAACAACCCTAAGCGTGAGTAGTTCACCAAAGACTGTCAAACAACTTGGCTGCAATAGAGAGTGTTTCCTTTGGCCAGTCCTCGTCCAGTGGGTCGATTTGCATCACATCGGCATGGATTTCGCGGGCAATGGTTTCAGCGTCCGCTTTATCGAATTGCTTCTGAATCAGGATCAGCTTGATGTGCTGCTTCCGGGCCTTTTTAACAATCTCTTCCATGTGTTTGGGCGAAGGTGATTTCCCTTCAAATTCGATGGATTCCTGAATCAGACCATAGTCGCGTGCCAGGTAGCCCAGCGACGGATGGAAAATCAGGAACCGCTTTCCCTTCAGCAACGACAGCTTCATACTCACCTCATGATCAACCCGGGCAATTTCGTCGAACAGCTTCTGCAGGTTCTGGTAGTAATATTCCCGGTTGCCCGGATCGATGGCCACCATTCCTTCAAAGATATTGATGGCAATTTGCTTGGCCTGCTTGGGCGATGTCCAGATATGCGGATCAACTCCTTCGTGGTGATCATGGTCGCCATGTTGTATGGTATCACCCTTAATCAGCGTAATTCCGGTGTCGGTGTAAAACAATTCCATGTTGGGATTGGCCTGCCGGATGCGATTCAACCACGCATTCTCAAAACCAAGATGACCAACCGCAAAGTAGGCCGCTGCATTCGAAAGTTTTTGTATTTGCCGGGGCGTAGGCTCATAAGTAGCCGGGCTGGCACCCGGCGGAACCATCACCTCAACGGGAAACCGATCGCCAATAATTTGTTTGGCAAAATATTTTAACGGTAAAATACTGACAAAAACCGCAGCAGAATCAGCCTGACTTCCACCAGACGATTTGTGCGAACGATTTGAACAGGAACCAAACAGAAATGACGCAATGGTCAACAAAATTAAAATCTTCTTCATGCAGAAATGCTACTTCAGTTTAAGGGGTTTCACTTTAATTTTTCTTGGCGGAACCGGATCGAGACCATGTGTTCCCCAGGGATGACAGTGCAGAATGCGGCGGGTTCCCAAATATAAACCTTTAAAAGGCCCGTGAATTTCCAGCGCCTTTATCGCATACTCCGAACACGTTGGAATATGACGGCACGAAGCCGGTGTCATTGGCGAAATGAAATACCGGTAGAAGTATACCGGGATCTTCAAAATCCAGATAAAAATTTTACGAACCCACTTTCCCATCACTCAAAATCCCTGTAAAGTAAACTCGGTTGTATCCCCTGATTCAATTGATATTTTCCACTTTGATATCGTTCGTACTCCCCGTCGATGGTATGGTAGTAAATCTGGCAGATTTCCACACCAGCGTAGATACGAACCGGCTGAACACAAAATATTTCCAGTGTCCAGTAACCGCTGAATCCCACATCGCCGAAGCCTGCCGTCACATGAATAAACAGCCCCAGTCGCCCGACAGACGAACGTCCTTCGAGCATCGGAACGTAATCTTCGGTCCGGGTGTACTCCAAGGTACGTCCCAGGTACAGTTTATTGGGTTGCAGTGTCAGGCCTTCCGGTGGAATTTCCATCTCACTCACCTTGTTCGGACTCTTCATGTCAAGCACATCCTCATCGTACACCAATAGTTGGTTATGCAAACGAAGATTGTAACTGTTCGGATTCAACTGCTCAGGCCGGAAGGGATCAATAAAGATCTTCCGGTTCAGCTGTTTTTCAATTTCCTTTCCCGACAGGATCATCTTTCGAAGGTATTTCCATGAGATTCAAGATGTAAAATTACCTTTTTTAGCATGACTGCCGAAATTTTTAAAAGGAATTTCGGAGAAAGCTGTCCAAATTATAGTGCATCAGTCATTTTTGACGAAAGTTGCCTGATTTTTCCTGAGGCTGAACCAACCGGATGGATGGGTGTTTATTCAACACAAACGCATAACGCTTTATGGGAAAATCAGCTGATTACACAAAATACGACGATGAATTATACCAGGTGGCGCTTTTGAAAAATGAAGAGATTGCGCCCGGTGTTTATGTCCTTTCCTTGCCCCGGCTCCACGATTTCAAAGCAGGGCAGGTGGTAAAAATCGGTCTGCCGGAAGGCGAACCACCTCGCATGTACAGCATTTGCAGCGGCGAAAAAGAAGACGAATTGAAAATCCTGTTCAACGTAAAAGGCGGCGGCTGGCTCACACCGCGTCTGGCCAAGTTACAGCCCGGCGATTCAATTCTGATTTCGGAACCGATGGGTGATTTCACCGGTGATGATGAACCAGCCTGGTGGGTCGCATCCGGAACGGGTATCGCACCATTTTACAGCATGTTCAAATCAGGTTTGGGCACAAACAAAACGGTTGTACATGGCGGACGTTACCTCCAAAATTTTTACTTCGAAGATGAGTTCCTGCCGGAATTGAAAGATCAGTATATCCGTTGCTGTTCGCAGGAAAAAGGCGGCGATGTGTACCACGGACGACTTACCCATTTCCTGGAAGACCAGAATAATTTACCGAAGGATCAGAAATTCTATCTCTGCGGTAGTCCGGAAATGGTCGTCGAAACCCGCGACCTGCTCATCCGGAAAGGAATTCCCTACGGAAACATTGTGGCCGAAATCTATTTTTAATGAACGATTTACATGCATCGTTCGTGATGCGGTGTACATTGATTATCTTTGCAGCGGTTAAAGGAAAATCAAAAGCTTTGGCCTAAACAGAGGAGCAGCATGGAGAAGGAAAGATTATTTGGAAAAACCCTGGACGAACTGAAAGCGGTAGCGGAACAGGTTGGCTTGCCCAAGTTTGCGGCAAAGCAGATGGCCGACTGGCTGTATAAAAAGGACATTCGGTCCATCGACGAAATGACCAACCTGTCGGTGAAAGGAAGAGAAGCGCTGAAGGAGCGTTATACGTTCGGACTGACCGAACCGACCAAGGTACAGGCCAGCATCGACGGCACGAAAAAATATCTCTTCCCGACCGACCATGCAAAATTTATCGAAACAGCGATGATCCCTGACGATGATCGCAAAACGGTTTGTGTTTCGTCGCAAGTCGGTTGTAAAATGGGCTGCCTCTTCTGTATGACCGGAAAGCAAGGTTTCCAGGGACACCTGACAGCCGGCGAAATCGTGAACCAGATTCGCAGCATCGAGGAAAATGGCGAAGTGACCAACATCGTCTATATGGGTATGGGCGAACCGTTCGACAACCTCGACAATGTCCTGAAGAGCGTCGAAATCCTGACGTCGGACTGGGGCTATGCGATGAGTCCAAAGCGGATCACCGTTTCGACCATTGGTATCATTCCGGCAATGAAAAAATTCCTGGAAACCAGCACTGCCCATCTGGCTGTCAGCCTGCACTCACCATTCGATGACGAGCGCAAACAGCTGATGCCGATTCAAACGGCATACCCTATTCAGAAAGTGCTGGATGAAATCAAAAGCTGGGAATTTGGCCGGCAACGCCGCGTTTCATTCGAGTACATCATGTTTGGCGGATTGAACGATACCCCGGCACACGCCAAGGAGCTGGCCCGCATCCTCAACGGCATCAAATGCCGCATCAACCTCATCCGGTTCCATCCTATTCCGGATACACCGCTCAAAAGCAGCGATGAAGAGACACTGCAGTCATTCAAGGATTTGCTCAACAGCAAAGGAATTCTGACCACCATTCGTGCTTCGCGCGGACAGGATATTTACGCTGCCTGCGGATTACTGTCGACCAAAGCGCTGGTGAAAAAAGAAGAAGAGCCGGACTATTAAGCTCTTCGCAAAAGCAAAAAATCCAGACAGAATTTCACAAATTCGTTTTACCTTGGGTGAAAACAATTAATCTTCCAACCCATGGATCGCTACGAATACAAATTCTACCGCATCAAGCTGACTCCTTTTTTTAGGAAGCCCAAAGAAGACTACCACGAAGTAACAGCGCGCATGACAAAAGACGGCTGGAAGCTGGTACAGATTTTTGCACCGCCAACTTCGGGGTACGGTTCTGCCAGCTATTTTGAGCTTATTTTCGAACGTCAGCGAATGTAATTTTGCTTAACGCGGAGAAAGCGTAACAAACGGCACGAGCATTTCCTCCAGTGAAATACCACCGTGCTGGAAGGTATCTCGGTAATAACTCACGTAATAATTGTAGTTATTCGGGTACGCGAAGAAATCGGTTCCACTGGCGAAAATAAACGTTGAACTGACATTGGACGACGGCAAAAATCCCGCTCCCGGGTTCGTCATTTCAAATACTTCCTTCCGATTGTATTTCAGATTACGCCCCTGCTTGTAGCGCAGGTTGGTATTTGTTGACCGTTCGCCTATCACCTTAAGCGGATTGTGAACGCGAATGGTACCGTGGTCGGTCGTGACCACGAGCTTGATATCTCTTGTCGACAGCTCCTTAATCAACTCGAGCAATGGAGAGTGTCGGAACCACGATTCGGTGAGAGATCGGTAAGCCGCTTCGTCGTTGGCCAGCTCGCGAATCATGTCCATTTCCGTCCGCGCATGCGACATAATATCGACAAAGTTGATGACCATCACGGAAAGTGGATTTTCGAGCATATTGGCGAGGTTATCGAGCACACGCCGGCCTGATTTCAGGTTGGTCATCTTTTCGAAACTGAATTTCTCACTTCGCCCATAACGAGCCATCTGGCGGGTAAACAACTCCTCTTCGTGCTGATTCTTGATGCCCTCTTCCTCTTCATTCAACCAAAGATTCGGATAGGTTTTGGCAATTTCGGACGGCATCAATCCTGAAAAAATCGCATTCCGGGCATACATCGTCGCAGTAGGTAAAATACTGAAGTACAATTCCTCTTCGTCGGTCGTGTAATATTCCCGAACAATCTGCTGAAGAATACGCCATTGATCGTATCGGAGATTATCAATCAGCAAGACAAAGACTTTTTCACCCTGGTCGAGCAACGGGAAAACGCGGTGACGGAAAAGATCGGGAGAAATTAACGGGCGTTCGCCGGCCGGTTGTTCCAGCCAGTCGAAATAATTCTTTTTCACGAAACGGGAAAATGCCTGGTTCGCTTCACTTTTCTGCATCAGCAGCACTTCGTCCATCGTGTGATCATCCGATTCCTCGAGTTCCAATTCCCAGAAAACCAGTTTCCGGTACACTTCCACCCAATCCTCGTGTGTCAGCGAGTCGTTGATTTGCATCCCCAATCGAGCAAACTCACTCTGATAAGCAGAGGTCGTTTTCCGGGTAACCAACTCCGTCTTCTCGATATTCTTCTTAATGGAGAGTAGAATCTGATTGGGATTGACAGGCTTAATAAGGTAGTCAGCGATTTTGGCACCGATGGCCTCCTCCATAATGTCCTCTTCCTCACTTTTGGTAATCATCACCACGGGGATTCCGGGGACAACATTCTTGATGGAGGCGAGTGTTTCCAGGCCACTAAGTCCGGGCATATTCTCATCAAGAAAAATAATGTCAAAGTTCTTTCGGTTGACCTGTTCGATGGCATCATCGCCGTTTGTTACAGCAGTTACGCTATACCCCTTTCCTTCCAGGAAAAGCAGGTGAGGTTTAAGCAAATCAATTTCATCGTCAGCCCAAAGAATTCGGATCGTCTTCATATATTAAGTTCAGGATTAACGTCTTTGTCTTACCGCAGTCCCAATTTAAAAAAACTATCTAGTTTTTCAGGTAGAACTGACCAAAGAACTCGAGATAAGGTGTGAGATTTTTCTTTTGCTTAAGAATCTTCTCATTGGCCGCGCTGATGACAAAGTTTCTGTACTCCTTGTCTTCCAACGGTGTAAACAGCGGTCGGCTGGCAATCACCTTACGGAAATAGACCATCGAACTTTCCTTTCCTCCGAGGCCACTAATCACTAACATCATCCGGTTAGCGTCCAGCGGTTCGGTCTCCACTTTGATTTTACCAGAACCAAAATTGTCCGTGTTAAACTTCTCGAAACCCGATTGCAATTTCGCCAAATCAACACCTGCAGCTGAGAAGACCAGGATAAACCGGTTATCATCTCCCAGGTTGGTATTGTACGGTCCGTTGTACGAGGGTGCCGGTTGGGCTGCCGGAGTTGTTGTTTCAGCTGCTGCTTTTTGCGTCGCAGGTGTTTCCTCCGTTTTTTTCGGTTGTGGAATTTTTCCCAGATAAGCGCGAGAGAAGAAATCCATGTAACCATCAATGTCTTTCTTTTTCTCCAGCAATTTCAGATTCGATTCCGAAATATAGAAATTCCGGTAGTTTCCACCGTTTAACGGAGCAAACAACTCGCGGGTTTTCACCACGGCTCGAAAATAATCTTTTGCCACAGCTTCCCCTGTTAAACCGGTTACCAGTAATGCCGGTTTCCCGGAAACGGTTCCTTTAACAACAGCCAGGTTCAAATCGGCATAATTGGTCGAATCGAATGCAGCAAATAACTCCTGCAACGGCTGCAAATTCTGCTTCGTATTTTCCGGAATCAGCACAAACTGATGCGCTTCATCAGATGTCCGGTGATAACTGTTCGGATCGACCGTCGTTTTCACCACCACAAACTGCCCCTTTTCTTCCGGCTCTTCCTGCTTACGCGCTTTGGCCAGCAACTCTTCCGGATTAGGCAATTCATTCTGCGGGAAGTCGGAACTGATGTACCGGCTGTAATTCTTCATGAAGAACTTCAGGTATTCATGGTAATCATGATCCGCCAGCAACGTCCGGTAGTTCGGCGACGAAGCAATGAAATTGACATATTCCACACCTTTGAGCGTTTCGAATACTTTCCGTTTCCGGATGATGGATCGGAAATAGATCAATCCCTCCTCCTTATCAGGAAGACTGCGCACGACCACCATCTGCGAACGCGCGTTCAGATTCACTTTTTCAATATCGAAATCCTGCTGCGTGTAATAGTCAATATCGTAATTGGCGATGTCGAAAATCAAGCGGTTGACATCCACCTTCGCCTGACGCGGGAAGACGATAACAAAATAATGGAACACATCTTCCTTGTAAGAGAATTTGCCACCGAACTCATCGTTCTTTTGGTTCTCCTCCTGCACAACTTCCGGGTTCTGAATATTCTGATGGATATATCCTTCCGCCAGCATTTTCTGGTAATCAGCCAGCGTACTATCCTGAAGCCGACTGTAAATTTTATTGGCCAGCGGCAGTGTTTCAGCATGCGGATTGGCAGCAATGTAAGCTTTCAGACTATCGGCAAATACTTTGCGATCCTGCTGCGTACCTTTCGAAACCACTTCCAGGAAGCGGGTCTTGGCTACCAGGTTCGTGTCGGGATGCATGGCCAACAACTGCCGGGCTTTTTGTGCAGCTCCTTTGAAATCCCGATCCTGATACAAGCTGAATGCTTTGCTGTACATCCGGTTCATGCTGTCGCGCTGAGCCTCCAGCGTCACAAAATAGTTCGGGTCTTTCAGGAATTTTGCGTATTTCGAGTTGGGATATTTGGCGACAATCAGCTGCTCATACTTGGCGGCATCCGCCGTTTTCTCCTGTGTTTTGTATATCTGATACAAGTCGAACCAGGACATGAGCTCCAGGCTTCCTCCCGGGAATTTCCGGTCCAGTTCCTCCAGCATTTCCGCCGAACGCTGATAATCGTTGAATTCCGAACGATAGATTCGTGCGGCATTATAATAAGCCAGCATCAACCGGTCGTTGGAAGCCGCCATCAATGAGTCAGTCAACGGCACATCCTGCAGGTAATAATCGCGCTGTCGCGGATCGGAAACCCGCTGTTCCGTCACCTGAGCGGAGTCGCTTTGTGTTTCTTCGGCCAGCTGGTCCGTATCGCTTGCCGAAAGCTGGTTTTTATTCAGCCTCCGCCAGTTATCCTCCAGCTTTCTTTTTCCCCAAATGCGGCGGAACTCTTCTTTCCCGATTCCCACTGTAGTAGGATTATAAAAATACCACGAGCCGTCGTTGCTTCCTTGAATCGTATTTCTTCGCTGGTTATACCGGTAATAATTTTGCGTCAACTGCTGGTTGCGTTCTTCTTCCCGTTTCTGAGCCTCTTCCTTATTGATTTTGGAAATCCAGCTATCAACCAATGCATTCCGATCAGCCGTTGTCATTTGTGCCAACCGTTGCAAACTATCTTCCCGTGTGATGGTATTCAGATTGGTCACCAAACGGCCCAAACTCGCTGCCCGCGATGAAATCTCGTCGTATCCGGGATACGTATTGTCAATCACAACCAATGTGCTGTCGTAGTAACTCTGCGATTGCACATAGTTTTCGTCCTGAAAATAAATACGAGCCAGGGTCAGGCAGGTCTCTGCACGCTGCGCATTATTGTTTTTGCTGTAAGCAGCCGATTTCCGGTAGTCATCAATAGCTTCTGCCTTCATGCCTTCCTTCATCGCCACTTTTCCCATAGCAAAGTAAATCCGATCGCGGAACTCTTCATTCTTCTCGTCGCGAAGCATGCGCCGCAACTGTTTTTTCAGATCGTCGGCACTTCCGGCTCCGGTGTATTCTTCGGCCCGGTTAATCCGCGCGTTAAATGCCATCTCGTAAGGTGGACGCATCTTCAACACCTTCCGGTAGTAAGCTACTGCATCAGCTTGTTGATCGGTTTCGGCATACAATTGCGCCAGGATATAGTTGTAACGGAGTTTTTTCTTTCGGGGAAACCGGTTATTTACAGCCGACTTCAAATGCGGGATGGCTTGTCGGTACTGGGCCTGCTTCATGAAATAATCAGTCTGCACCAGCTCAAATTCTTTCAACAGCTTTTTCGGGAAGTTGGGATCGCCCTGCAGCAAATCGAAAATATCCCGGGCATTGCTGTATTGTCCATTCTCGTTGTATGCACGGGCCAACCAAAGGTAGGCTTCATAGCGAATCGGCTCTTTGCTGAAGTTGCGAATAACATAGGAGAAATTCTCGATGGCCCGGTAATAATTGTGCTTGTAGAAATAAGCCCGCCCCATTAAAAGGTATGCATCATCGACCCATTTGTTGAATTCCGTTTTCGAAGCAAATTCCTTGTACCGTTCCGAACGGTTACTTCGCCGGCGTGGTTTCCTGGTAATGGAGTGCTGCGTAATCAACTTCGAGCACTTCATAATCGCTACGTCCATCGTCGAACGCGCGGCATTAGCCGCCTCTTTTTCGCTCGCTTTATATAACGGAAGGATGTGCGTGTAGTCGTTCTTCACGGCCTGATCGACCTGCCCCAATCCCGATTTCACACTTTCTTTCGCATTGAAATAGATGTTATAGTGTGAAGTTAGGTTATTGTAGGCTCTCGACATGAACGTATTTTTACTGGTCGAACATCCCAGTACCAATCCACTCAGGCCAAGCAGAAAAAAAATATATCGGGTTTTCAGCTTCAACAATTCTTCCTTTTGCTATGGGAAATTGGAATTCAGCAACGAGCGGTAAAATAACCAAAATGAATCGCTCTGCCACAAAGATATAAAGATAATTAAGCCAGCAATCTGTCAAATACCATGCAAAAAAAGAGGGCACCGATTTTTCCGTGCCCTCCTTGCTGACTGCTATCGCAGTTATTTTCTTTCGGTTTTCACTTTTCGTGAAGGTTTGAAAAACTTATTGCGAAGATCCAAACGATGAACAACCTGTTCGGCAACTTCCAGGAACGCCTGACTGGTTACCGAATCTTCTTTCGATGCAGCCGGAACCCCGTTATCACCGCCTTCGCGGATACTCATAACCAACGGGATTTGTCCGAGCAACGGAATCTCCAGCTGTTCTGCCAGTTCTTTTCCGCCATCTTTTCCGAAGATGTAGTATTTACTGTCGGGAAGTTCAGCCGGCGTAAACCAGGACATGTTTTCGATAATTCCCAGAACCGGAACATCGACCGATTTACTATTGAACATGGCCACACCTTTCACCACGTCGGCCAAAGCCACTTCCTGCGGTGTTGTCACAATGACCGATGCCGTAACCGGAATAGTCTGTACCAACGTCAGGTGAATATCGCTGGTTCCGGGAGGCATATCAATCAGAAGATAGTCGAGTTCGCCCCAGTCGGCTTCAATCAACAGCTGCTTCAACGCGTTGGAAGCCATCGGCCCGCGCCATACCAAAGCATCTTCTTTATTTACAAAGAAACCGATGGACAGCAACTTTACACCGTATTTCTCAACCGGAACAATCAAATCGCGGCCTTCCACTTTGGTCATCACCGGACGGGCATTTTCCTCGTCGAACATTTTAGGAACCGAAGGACCGAAAATATCGGCATCAATCAATCCCACTTTCGCTCCGGTTTTCGCCAGCGCTACCGCTAAATTGACCGCCACAGTCGATTTACCGACGCCTCCTTTACCCGAAGCAACCGCAATCGTATTCTTCACCCCGGGAAGAACGGGCGCCTGCATGCGATGAATCGCTTTCGGCGTAATGCTGATTTCTACCTCAGAGCCCAGCTCATCTTCAATCGCTTCGGCACAAGCCTGAGCCACGTTTTGAATATTGGGGTCGTTGTCTTTTTGAAAAACCAGGGTAAAACTAATGCGGGTACCGGCAATCCGGATCTCCTGAACCATATCCAGCTCCACCACATTCTCTTCCGAACCCGGGAATTTTACCGATCGTAGAATATCGGTAATCTGCTTGGGAACAATAGCCATATCGTAAGTATTTTCTTGAAATTGAAAAACAAAGTTATAAATAAGGAGAACATTATCCGTTTATGGTGTAGGAAAAGTTTCGTCGAACGGAAGTTCCTTCATAGGGTCCCAAAAGCGCTTTTGAAAATCGATAATCTGGTCATCAACCACTTCGATACCTTCGCTTTCCAGCAGTTCCTGCATCACGTCGGGGCCACCAAAGTGCACCTTCCCGGTTAACAGTCCCTTACGATTCACCACCCGGTGCGCCGGAACATAAGGCTGCTGATTATGTGCGTTATTCATGGCCCAACCGACCATGCGCGACGATTGCAGCGAGCCCAGATAGCGAGCAATGGCACCATAACTGGTAACCCTGCCTACCGGGATTTGCCGGACCACATCGTACACATTTTCGTAAAAGTCGGACATGATGACAATATTATTGCTTAATCGTCTGGCTGACGGCGCTTGCTCCGGCCAAAGCTACGGTAATCGTCAGGCTCCAGCTCTACATCGGGCTCCGTCAGCTCACCCTCTTTCAGATGAAAACGAAGGTATTTGATGGTCTTTCCTCGTTCGAGCCACTGCTGTTCGTAAAATGTGCGGATTTCCGGTATCTCGTTGGCCAGATTGGATTGATACAAATCGTCCGTATCCACATCCACCGGAAGGTGATTCTCTTCAATCATCGCCCGGGTGTACTGGTACATAAAGTTACTGTCTGTCTTCAGGTGAATAACGCCACCGGGTTTCAGAAAGCTCCGATACAATTCCACAAACCTGGTCGATGTTAACCGCTTACGCACCTTTTTCATTTGCGGATCGGGGAATGTAATCCAGATTTCAGCCACTTCTCCCGGAGCAAAAAAGGCATCCAACAGTTCAATGTTGGTCCGCAAGAATCCGACATTGTTCATCTGGTCTTCCCACGATTCTTTTGCTCCCTGCCACATCCGGGCACCTTTAATATCGATCCCGATAAAATTGTGGTCGGGAAACCGGCGTCCCAACCCAACCGTGTATTCGCCTTTGCCACATCCCAGTTCCAAAACGATGGGATTCTCATTCTTGAAAAAGCGCTCATTCCACTGGCCTTTCATACCAAAGCCTTCTTCCTTCAGTACCTTGAAAGGCACCTGCACCACGTGTTCGAAAGTTTCCATTTCGGCAAACTTCGACAGCTTATTTTTCCCCACGATTGTTCTGTGTAATTAAATAGTCACAAGAAAGGGCCTGCTCAGCCCCTTCTATATTTTGCATTGTCAATTCGCTTTTTCCACACGAAAACCAAAGTCGTGTATTCCCTTCAATATCCCGTCCTTACTTCTCATTCCCTGCTGCACAGAGAAGGTGTAATCACCGGGATTCGGGAAATAAACATCGTGCTTGTACGGATACTTTTTATCGTACATATCACCAATTCCTGAACCGTACCATTTACCGGCATCATTCGCCAGCATCAGCTCCACGGTATCCTGCATCAGTTTACCGCCATCGGGTGGCGTCACTTTAATAAACAGCCACAGGTTTTGATACGGATAGGAACCTTCGTTCCGAACGTTGAAATAGATATTGTACAATGTGGTCGAGTCGGGAATATTCACCGTAAAATCCAAGACAGAATCCTTGTTCCATTTTGAACCTTTCAGTTGATGATATTCGTCGTACACAGCACCACCACTGCACGAATAAAGTATTCCGGCCCAAACCAAAAGCATCAGGCCGGCAATCCATTTAGCGTTTCCTCGGTTTTCTCGGTTTCCCATGATTTTTGCTATTGCCGGAAGGTTTTTGATTGCTTGATGATGATGATGGATCATTGCTTCGGTTCGACGGTTTCCGCCGTTTCTTTTTCCGACGATTGCGCGAAGACGACGGCTTATCGAAGCGATCGAGACTATCCTGTCCGACTACCTTGTGGTAATCTAATACTTCGGCTTGCTCAACAGCTACCGGTTCCGAAGTCAACTGCGGAACTTTCTTTCCGGCTTTATTCAGACGGATAATTTCCTTCACTTTGTCCACCGAGATGGCAACCTGGCCACCGGGCTGATGTTCAGCGGGCGCATACCAGTAAAGCCTTTTGAAGATATCTGCCTTTAGGAAATTGTAGTTTCCTTTTTCCGTCTCCAGCGGAATGTTATTCGGCGGGAAGTCCTTTTGCGCGTCGATGTACGAATCAAGCTCGTAATTCAAACAGCACTTCAGTTTACCGCACTGTCCGGCCAGTTTCTGCGGATTCAGCGAAATTTCCTGGTAACGGGCAGCATTGGTCGTTACCGAAACAAAATTGGTGATCCACGAGCTGCAGCACAATTCGCGTCCACAAGGACCGATACCCCCAATCCGGCCAGCTTCCTGCCGGGCACCAATCTGGCGCATTTCAATCCGAATACGGAATGTTTCGGCATACACCTTAATCAACTGCCGGAAATCCACACGCTCGTCGGCGATATAATAAAAAATAGCTTTTGTCTTATCGCCCTGGTATTCCACATCTCCAATCTTCATATCAAGCCGGAGATCCTCGGCAATTTTACGCGCTTTCAGCATGGTGTCATGCTCCAGCGCCATCGCCTCTTCCCATTTCTGAATATCCACCGGTTTGGCTTTTCGGTATACTTTGCGCAATTCACCGTCAACGTAGGTTACCTTATGACGGTTCATCTGTTTCAGCACCAAATCACCGACCAATGAGACCACACCGATATCATGTCCCGGATTTGCTTCTACAGCTACCACATCTCCCTCTTTCAGCTTCAGGCCATTTACATTTCGGTAGTAATCTTTACGGGTATTTTTGAACCGGACTTCAACGATATCATCCGGATTGAGAATATTGGGAACGTCTTTTAACCAATTAAAAACATCCAGCTTCGCCGTCGAACCGGCAACAGTGGATGACGGGCACCCTCGTGCCAGCTTTTCCTGAGAACTCATACAGTTATATATATTTAGTAGCCCTCAACCTTTTCGGGAAGGCTCGATTGTACTGATTTTCTACAAAAATAATGATTTACACGAAATCGCGATCGGCTTCCGACAAAGCCTGATTTCACATGTTCGCGCTTTTACGAACGCAGGAAGATAGCCACCTTCAGGGCCAAATCCAAAAAAATGATGCGGGCATTGCCATTCATGCTGATATCCCGGTAGGCCTGTTCGAACTCCTGAAACAACGGAATCACATTGCGCTCGTGAATGAACGGCGCAAAACGGGCCGAAAAATCCGATTGCTGGTCATCCATATAAACCAATTCCGGCTCCTTCATATTCAGCACAAAATTCTCGCGAAGGTATTCACTGCAATACTGCAGAAAACTTTTCTGCTTTACTCTTCCAATCCGGGAAACTTCGTCGGTCCACTTCAGCAATTCAGAATTCCCCTTTCGGGAATAAGCCAGTCGCATCAGCTTCGTGAAATTTTCGTGATTGGAAGCCCGCAGCTCATCATTCTCCAGAAGCTCCAGCGCATAAATGAAATTTCCCCGTGCCAAACGGGCGACCGTCGCCGGGTTTTGTGTCCCAACAGAAGGATGTGTCGCTAAACCAGCTTCCAGATCGTGATCGGCAATGCGCGGAATGCGAACCACCTGGCAGCGCGACCGAATGGTGCTGATGATTTGCTCCTCATCCTCCGCCACCAGCAGGAAAACCGTGCGGGCCGGCGGCTCCTCAATCATCTTCAGCAGCTTGTTCGCACACTCCGCATTCATCTGCTCGGGCAACCAAACAATGGCCACTTTATAGCCACTCTCGAACGCTTTCTGATTCAGTTTCCGGATAATTTCCCGCGCCTCATACACATAAATAGTGCCCTGCTTATTTTCATCGGCAATCAGGTTCATCCATTTCTCAAATGCCGGGTAGCGATTTTCCAGGAAGAAAGGCCGCCACTTATCGATATAATCGGTACTGGTCGGTTCTTTGAATTTGTCACTTTTCACCACCGGGTAAATCATGTGCAAATCGGGGTGAATCAATTTTGAGAATTTACGACACGAACTGCACTCGCCGCACGAATCACCATCCTTCCGGTTCGTACAATTCAAATACTGTCCGAAAGCATAGGCCATGGCCAGTTTACCGTTTCCGGCCGGACCGGTTAACAATTGTGCATGCGGAATACGATCTTCGGCAACTTCCTGTACCAGTTGCTTTTTCACCTCTGATTGTCCGATAATATCTTTAAACTGCATGCAATTTTCAATTATAAGGTCACGTCCGGTTTCCCACCGGGATTTCACGATAATTTCCCTCAAAGGTAGAAAAAAACTGTGCAACCATGCCACCGTTAAATCATCGAAATGGCTCGGGAAAAAACGGGGTTTCGGTATGTTATATAGCATGATTTTCCTATCTTTGGGGAAGCTAAATTTTTAACACAGCGAAACATGCAGACAATAGAGACTTACGATTTTTCCGGCAAAAAAGCGTTGATTCGCGTCGACTTCAATGTGCCGTTGAACGAAAAGTTCGAAATTACTGATGATACAAGGATGCGCGCCGCATTACCTACCATTGAAAAAGTGATTGAAAAAGGCGGTTCACCCGTTATCATGTCCCACCTGGGCCGTCCGAAAAACGGACCGGAAGACAAATTTTCTCTCAAACATCTGGTCCCGCATCTTTCTGATCTGCTCGGCGGACGCACTGTAAAAATTGCTCCCGATTGCATTGGTGAGGAAACCAAGAAAATAGCCGACGCATTGCAGCCAGGTGAAGTGCTGATTCTCGAAAATCTTCGTTTCCATGGCGAAGAAACCAAAGGCGATGCTGAATTTGCCCGCCAGCTCTCCGAAATGGGTGATTGCTGGGTGAACGATGCATTTGGTACTGCTCACCGCGCTCACGCCTCAACCGCTGTGATTGCACAGTATTTCCCGAATGACAAAATGTTCGGATTCCTTGTAGGTAGCGAAGTAGCCAGCCTCGAGAAAGTAATGAAAGAGCCGCAGCGTCCTTTCACCGCTATCATGGGAGGTTCCAAAGTTTCTTCCAAGATCACCATTATTGAAAACCTTCTCGAGCGTGTCGATCACCTCATCATTGGTGGTGGTATGACTTACACTTTCGTGAAATCGCAGGGAGGAAAAATCGGTGATTCCATCTGCGAAGATGATTATCTCGATTTGGCAAAAGACCTGATGAAAAAAGCCGAAGCCAAAGGTGTTCAACTGCACTTCGCTGTTGATGTACTGGAAGCTGACGACTTTGCAGAAACTGCCAACACCAAGGTTGTTCCGGCCAACGATATTGAAGACGGATGGCAGGGACTGGATGTAGGTCCGAAAACCATTGAGAAATTCAACAAGGTAATCAGCGAATCGAAAACTGTTCTTTGGAATGGTCCGGTAGGTGTTTTCGAAATGGACAAATTTGCTGAAGGAACCAAAGCAATTGGTGCTGCCGTTGTTGAAGCAACTAAAAAAGGAGCATTCTCACTCGTAGGTGGTGGAGACTCAGTGGCAGCCGTCAACAAATTCGGTATTGCCGACGGTGTTTCCTACATTTCAACTGCCGGTGGTGCACTTCTCGAATACCTCGAAGGAAAAGACCTTCCGGGAATTGCAGCCGTTCGTCAATAAAATTATTGCATTATTATATGCGTCAAACCCGGGCAATTTTGTCCGGGTTTTTTAATTTGCATAAAAACCAGAATCTTATGAGCCGAATTTCAATTCGTCCGGGTTTTTACCTCGAAAGTCTGGGGATGGAACACGTTGATACTGTTTTTGAGGCTGTGGATAGGAACCGCGAACACCTGAGCAAATGGCTTCCATTCGTCAGTTTTACCCGGAAACCGGAAGACACAGAAGAATTTATTTCCTCAGTTACCAGCAAAAAGCCCCACGAAAAAGAAGAAGTCTTTACCATATGGCACGACGAAGAATTCTCAGGCCTGATCGGCTACGTGAATACCGACCGTGTCAACCGGAAAACTGAAATTGGCTACTGGCTGGTAAAAAACAAGGAAGGAAAAGGCATTATCACCGAAACCACCATGCAATTAATCAAGCTCGCCTTCAAAAGACTGCAAATGAATCGCATTACCATTCGATGTGCAGTGGGAAACAACCGGAGCAGTGCCGTTCCCAAACGGCTTGGTTTTACTTATGAAGGAATAGAAAGGCAAGGGGAAAAACACGGTGACTCGTATTTTGATCTGGAAATTTTCAGTTTGTTAAAAGATGAATGGAAAAAACAGGTTCCATGAGTCCAAAAACAACACATATTTATTGATAAATAGAAGGCCTTTTTTTTGTTGAAATTTTCCGTTCACTAAACAGATCCGTACGTTCATCACAAAAAAACGACCGTTCATCAAAAATTTTTTTTTTATCGAACTTGTCCTCTTACCTTAGTTTCAGCTTTCAGAAATGAGAATCAACAAATCCTTTTTTAAGTTTTCTCTTTTCCCACCAAAAGCACATGCTATTGTTAACAGGCCGGTTCCCCTGCCGGCCTCCCCAAAAAAGGGATGCACCCGCATCCCTTTTTGTTTTATTCAACAATTTTAATCTGCTCTCCAAAAATCTCAATCGTCTCGCCAGCCCTTATTTTAGCCCGCTTTCGAAGTTCTACTTCACCGTTGCGCTTCACTTCACCATCTTCGACCATCAGCTTTGCCTGACCTCCCGATTCAGCAATACGGGCTAATTTCAGCAATTTCAACAGCTCGATGAATTCTGTTCCGTTCAGAGCATATTCCATTTTCTTTACTTTTTGAAGATTTTTGTGCTCACTTCTTCGGGAATACTATTCCGGTTAACCGTAATAGCAATGGTATTCAACCTCACATAGCGTTCCGAAATGTACAACATTCCGCCGTACGCATTGCTTTTAGCCGACCAGGAGTTCTTCGTAATGTAATATTTATTACCGTCCGCGTCTTTGGCAATGCCAACGATATGCATCAGGTGATCGTCGGTAGTTTTCCATGTCAGGAAAGCTTTCTGGCGAGCTTGCTGGTCAACCGAAACACTGTCCGGCACAACAGCCAGACCTTTCCGGTGCGAGAAACCTTTGTCGCTTACATCACCGTCCCAAACCACCGTGTAACCTTGCATAATGGCATGGTCCATGGTCTTGATGATATCGTTCTCCGGCACATTGTAATACAGATCGTGTGACCAGTTATCGGGAACTTCCAGGCTGAACTGCTCATAAAAAGGGTGATGCGTATACGAAGTCAGCTCGACATACTGGTTGGGATCCAGCCCCAGCGATTTCATAAATGATTCCGGTGTAAACGTTTTTCCGTCATATTCGAAACTCTTCGGATCTTTTCCCATATAGGCATCCAGCACTCCATTTAGCGCATTCGACCAAACCGTTGATACGGTATTCATTTTATCAGAAACCAGGCCTTCCAGCATTCCTTTCATCATGGCCTTCAACTCGGTATGATTGGCGTGTCCGGGATTATAAAGATTTCCGGGATATACACTCTGCGGTACCATGCCGTATTTTTTCATTACGTCCAGCACATCATGGGCCTGGCCACCTTCGTCGAAATTGGCTTTCCCGTGCAACTCAACAAAATATTTGGCTTTCGCCGGATAAGCGTTCCGCACAAAATACATTTCCGCCAAATCGAACTCGCCTTTTCCCATCCGCAGCAACTCTGATTCAAGAAAAGAGGTCGTTGCATAGCTCCAGCAAGTTCCGGTACGTTGCTGATTTTTGACCGACGTGTAGGCATTCTCTTTAACAACTTTAAATGAACTAACGTCCTGGGCCGTGGCTGAGCCCGCATAGAGTAGTCCTGCAAAGAGGACCAGAAATAACTTCTTCATAAAAACCGATATAAATGTAACTAACTTGATTCTATCTCATTTCGAACTTTTCTCGACAACGATGACACCACCAGGCTGTACGATTCATCAATCCATTCCTGAATCAATTTATCCGGGATAGTATCGTCAATATTAACCGTATTCCAGTGTTTTTTATTCATGTGATATCCCGGATTCACCTGTGCAAATTCTTCCCGCAACTCAATTGCTTTTTCGGGATCACACTTTAGATTAACCCAGAGCGGACCTTCGAGATTTGTCAAAGCAAACATCTTTCCACCAACTTTGAAAACGAGGGCATCTTCACCGAAAGGAAATCCTTCCGTTGCTCCCTTCAACGACAGACAGTATTTCCGTAACGACTCTATGTTCATCTCGGTTTGACTTTGGTTGCTCCCAGCTAAAACTACAGCTTTTATTTTCCTTCCGGAATGACTATCTGCATATATCTGGCAGTCCCTATTTCTGTGCAATATTAATATAATCGACAAATGTTAAAAATACCTTATTTAATAACGAGTCACAATTTTTGATCCCCGGATAATTTTATATTTTAGCTACTTCATCTAGAATCGTAACAAAATGACGAAAAGAATCCTTTTGGCAGAAGATAATTTGATGAGCCAAAAACTGGCGCTGCTGGGGTTGAAAAGCTATCATGTCGATGTTGCGAAAGACGGGGAAGAAGCGGTGGAGTTGTTTCGCAATAATATTTATGATGTAATTTTGATGGATATTCAGATGCCGAAAATGACGGGCGTAGAGGCAACCATCGAAATTCGTCAAATCGAAGTTTTAGAAAACAGAATTCCAAAAACTGTAATATTGGCGCTTACAGCCGATGTATTTTCCAGTGTAACCGAGGAATGTACCGAAGCCGGCATGAACGGATTTTTCCCAAAACCTTTCCGCCCGGCGGAGATGTCTGACCTAATTGAAGAAATGTACTCGCGTTTCGCGCATACCACTGCACCGGAATAACGACTAATTCACCGGAGGAATAAAAGCCCCCGGATAATGCTGCAACTCGAACTTTTCGCCATAAAACACTACGGTAATCACGTCAAATCGACTTTCCACATCCAGATTTCGCATACGCAGAAAAATATCTGCAGCCGTCACCAAGTTTCTGATTTTACCTGAAGAAATAGCTTCCAATGGGTGCTCATATTGATATCCGGTCCGCGTCTTCACCTCCACAAAAACCAAGTCATCACCATCATAAGCAATGATATCGAGCTCCTTGTGATCGAAAATCCAGTTTCGCTCAATTATCCGATATCCCTTTCGGGTCAGGTAATCAGTCGCTATCTGTTCGCCTTTTTCACCAAGTTCTCTTGATTTTCGGGTCATATCTGAAAACTTAACCGGGATTCCTTCTCTCCAACTGTCAGTCTTGTTTCTGCTCCCATAATTAATGGATAATTCGGCATAACGTGACCAGCCGGAAAACCAAACATAACCGGATAGTCATAATCATCAACCGCTTCCTTTATTATCGCTGCCGCCTCCTTCCCGAAGCCGGTGTCGCCATCTTTCATATCCGAGAAGTGTCCTACTACCAGGCCGCTCAGCTTCGCAAGAATACCGGATACTTTCAGGTTCATCATCATCCGGTCGAGATGATAATGATATTCGGCCAAATCCTCGATAAACAAGATATTGCCTTCCGGCGATAAATCCAGCGGTGTTCCACGCAGGCTGTACACAATCGACATGTTTCCTCCAATCAGCGAACCGGAAGCTTCTCCTGCACGGTTCAACGGATGGTTTGCCTCTTTGAACCACGGAATTTTCCCTTTCAACAAATCGATTGTCAGTCGAAAACTCTCAGACGGTACCCCTTCCTGATCGAAGAACGCAGTCATCACTCCGTGGATCGACGCAATGCCCTGCTGAAAAAGAAAAGCATGAAACACGGTGATATCACTGAAGCCGATAAGCCATTTGGGGCGTTGCAGGAACCTACTCCAGTCGAGCAACTGATGGGTCCGCAAGCTTCCGTAACCTCCGCGGGCAAAAAGGATAGCTTTCACCGATTCATCATCCAAAGCCTTTTGCATATCGCCCGCTCTTTCGACATCGGTCCCGGCAAAAACGCCTGACTGACCAAAAGCGTGCTCACCAATTTCAACTTCAAAACCTTCTTCTTCGAGACGCTTCGCGCCATGTTTAACAATTTCAGGATTCACTTTCCCGGCAGGAGACACGATGGCAATTTTATCGCCAACTTTCAAGTAGGGTGGGTATATCATAAAACGTGTTTGATTTTTTTTATCGTTCAGAACCAGCTGATTCCGGATTACCGGAAATTTTCCAGCCCATTTTTTACACGACTATGAAATTAAGAAAAGAAGACAGCCATACAAAATCGTTCTGAATACTCCTGCAGGCCAGCTTTTGTTTCCAAATTGTTTCTGAAGTGTGAATATTTCATAAATATTTGCTTTTCAAGGCATTTAGCCATTCATAATAATATGAATGCTCCTATCTTTAGAGTTATCATACCTGCAACAACAGCAGTTAAGTTTCACCAAAACCTCGTTTAAATGAGTATCAAAAAGCAGACACTAAAGTCGAAGCCGGTTTGTAAAGTCACATTCCGGATTCCAAAGGAAATGGCACCTGAAGCCAATGAAGCAACCGTTGTTGGCGACTTCAACGACTGGAAAGAAGACGTTGCCCCCATGCAAAAACTGAAGTCGGGTGACTTCACTGCAACACTCGAATTATCACCTAAGCAATCCTACCAGTTCCGTTACCTGCTCAACAAATCCGTTTGGATAAACGACCAGGAAGCTGACGGTTACGTCCCCAATGCCTTTGGCGAAGAGAACTCAGTCGTTAACACCTTATGAAATGACGCAATGCCGGTACCCCACCGGCATTTTGTTTTATTCAAGTTTACTTCCGCACTTCTTGCAGAAACGTGCCTCGCTGTCCGGTTCACGATGTTGACACGAAGGGCAAACCAATTGCCGTTCCTGCTGTGAACTCTTGACAGCATCGTTGATTTCAACGGTAATAATTCCGGTAGGAACAGCTATAATGGAATAACCGATGAGCATCGATACGGAAGAAATAAATTTTCCCAACACGGTCACCGGTGCGATATCGCCGTAACCAACAGTGGTGATGGTGACAATCGCCCAATAGATACTTTGCGGAATGGAAGTGAAACCGTTTCGCTCGCCTTCGACCAGGTACATTAGCGTTCCCAGAAACAAGACCAGCGTTAACACCACACCAAAGAAGACCACGATTTTGTACATACTCTTTTTCAGGGCCGAAATCAAGACCTGCGATTCGTGCATGTATCTTCCCAGTTTCAGTATCCTGAAAATTCGCAGCAAGCGGAACGCCCGGACCGTTAACAGGAAATGAGACCGCAAAAAGAACAACCCGATGTAAGTCGGCAAAACAGACATCAGGTCAATAATCCCGAAGAAACTGGTAACGTATTTCCACCGACGCGGATGCGTCAAAATCCGCAAGACATATTCTACCGTAAACAGGATGGTGAAAAACCACTCTAAAAACTGGAAGGTTCCGGGATAGGCAGCCCGAAATGATTTGACACTCTCGAGCACAACCGTTAAAACACTGAGCAGAATGGCCCAAAGCAACACAACGTCAAAACCACGCCCGGCCGGTGTATCCGTTCCAAAAATAATTCGGTAAAGTGTACGTCTTAATTTCTGCATTCGCGGGAAAATTTATACCAAGATAATAAAAACCCGAGCAGCTCCCGCACAGAGGATATGAAGACAAACCTGCGAACCAGTTCACGCCTGAAACCGCATAACCGGAATTTCCACAATAAACCCCGTTGCATTCTGTAGGCATTGATTATCTTTGTGCTTCAATACGAAAAATCATTCATCACCGATATTCCAAACAACATGAGTCATTACAAACGAACGCTTATCACCTCGGCATTACCCTATGCCAATGGTCCGGTTCACATCGGTCACCTGGCCGGCGTATATGTTCCGGCCGATATTTATGCCCGTTACCTCCGTCTCAAAGGAGAAGAAGTGGCATTCATCGGCGGATCGGATGAACATGGCGTTCCCATTACCCTGAAAGCAAAAAAAGAAGGCGTTACCCCTCAGGATATCGTCAATAAATATCACGGCATCATCAAGGAATCGTTTGCCAAATTTGGTATTTCCTTCGATGTTTATTCCCGCACCAGTGCGAAAATTCATCACGAAACAGCTTCGGAGTTTTTCAAAACCCTTTACGACAAAGGCGAGTTTATCGAGCAAACCTCCGAGCAGTTCTATGACGAAGAGGCCAGGCAGTTTCTGGCCGACCGGTACATCACCGGTACCTGTCCGAAATGTAATTACGAAAAAGCGTATGGCGATCAGTGCGAAAGTTGCGGTTCGTCACTCAACGCAACCGACCTCATCGATCCGAAATCGGTACTGAGCGGTAACAAACCCGTTTTAAGGGAAACCAAGCACTGGTATCTGCCACTCGACCAATATGAGCCGTGGTTGCGTGAGTGGATTTTGGAACAACACAAAGAGTGGAAACCGAATGTGTACGGTCAGTGTAAATCGTGGATTGACGGCGGACTGAATCCCCGCGCGGTTACCCGTGACCTGAATTGGGGCGTTCCTGTTCCGGTCGACGGTGCCGAAGGCAAAGTGCTCTACGTTTGGTTCGATGCACCCATTGGCTACATTTCGGCTACGAAAGAGTGGTCGCCCGACTGGGAAAAGTACTGGAAGGATCCGGAAACGAAAATGGTCCACTTCATTGGAAAGGACAACATCGTTTTCCACTGTATCATCTTCCCTTCCATGCTGAAAGCAGAAGGAAGTTATATTCTTCCCGACAATGTTCCGGCCAACGAATTCCTCAACCTGGAAGGCGACAAAATCTCGACCTCGCGGAACTGGGCCGTTTGGCTACACGAATACCTTGAAGAATTTCCCGGCAAGGAAGATGTGCTGAAATATGTACTCACAGCCAATGCTCCGGAAACCAAGGACAATGACTTTACCTGGAAAGATTTCCAGACACGGAACAACAGCGAGTTGGTTGCTATCCTCGGAAACTTTGTGAACCGCGTACTGGTACTGACCAACAAATATTACGATGGGGAAACTCCGGCGGCCGGTGCTTTGGAAGCATATGACAGCGAGACACTGACTGACATCAGTAAGCTGAGAAAAGACGTCGAGAGATCGCTCGACAACTACCGTTTCCGGGAAGCCCTGAAAGGTGCGATGGATATGGCCCGTTTGGGGAACAAATACCTAGCCGATATGGAGCCCTGGAAAGTGGTAAAAACCGATCCGGAGCGGGTAAAAACCATCATGAATGTTTGTTTGCAGATTGCGGCCAATCTCACCATCGTTTTTGAGCCCTTCCTGCCTTTCAGCATGAACAAATTGCGTGGCTTCATGAACCTGGAAAAACTCAGCTGGGAAAATCTGGGACGTACCGATTTGATAGCGGCCGGTCACAAGGTTAACAAGCCGGAACTGCTTTTCGAGAAAATCGAAGACGCCACTATCCAGGCACAAGTTGACAAGTTGCTGGCAACGAAAAAAGCCAACGAATTGGAAGCTGCCGAGGCCAAACCAGCGAAAGAGAACATCGAATTTGACGATTTCGCGAAGCTGGACATCCGGGTAGGTACCATCATCGAAGCCGAGAAAGTAGCCAAGACGAAAAAGCTGCTGAAACTAAAAATCGATACCGGCATCGACAAACGAATCGTGGTTTCAGGTATTGCCGAATATTACACGCCGGAAGAAATCATCGGTAAGCAGGTTTCCATCTTAGTGAACCTGGCGCCGAAAAAACTTCGCGGAATCGAGTCGCAAGGCATGATCCTGATGGCCGAAAATCCCGACGGAACTTTGGCATTCGTCTCACCCGACAAAGCCATTAAAAACGGTGGCGAAATCAGGTAATCATCTGTAATAAAATAATTCAAACGGCCTTTCCGTACTTTTCGGGATGGCCGTTTTTATTTTCTCCTTCCCCTTTCATAACAACATAATATACAACTCAATGAACCATTTTCTCAATTATTAAAAATTGATTGCGCAATCGGTTGCACAACTTTCTCACATTGCTTACTATTGTAAGGTGAAAAATCCGCGCATCACCATACACGATTTGGCCAAAGAGCTGGGATTATCTTCCTCTACCGTTTCGAGAGCGCTGCAGGGCAATCCCCGAATCAGCGAAAAAACACGGAAGGAAGTGACCGAACTGGCGGCCAAATGGAACTACCAACCCAACAGCAATGCTTCGAACCTGCGCAAAGGACGAAGCAACACCATTGGCGTGTTGGTGCCACGCATCAGCCGGCATTTCTTTTCGAACGCTATTGCCGGGATCGAAGCGGTTAGCAGTGCTGCCAAACGAAACGTGGTGATATTCCAGTCGCACGAAAGTGTGGAAAATGAAAAAGCCGGACTGGAAGCTTTCCTGCGCATTCCGGTTGACGGATTTATCATGTCGCTTTCGGCAGAAACCAATCAATACGGGCACATTCAGGAAATTTTAAAACGCAACATTCCCATCGTGTTTTTCGACCGGGTTTATGAAGATGAAAGCAACTACCAGGTCATGCTCGATGATTATGCCGGAGCTTTTCAGGTAACAGAACACCTCATCCAGCAAGGTTGCAGGAAGATTGCTTTCATGGGCGGTCCCGGTTACCTGAATAATTACCGGGAAAGGAAACGAGGCTTTACAGATGCGCTTAAAAAAAATAACCTTCCGGTGAATCCGGAATGGATGGCTGAGCAAGCGCTTACGCGTGAAGAAGGGGCTGCTTTCGCTAAAAAAATCTTTGGTCAGTCGGTTCAAAATCGTCCTGACGGACTTTTCTCCTGCAGTGATTACTCTGCTCTGGGCGCGATTCTCTTCATGAAAAAAAAAGGAATTCGTATTCCCGAAGAGGTGGCTGTGGCAGGTTTCGCTAACGAGCCATTCACCGAATTCATGGAACCAGCTATGACCTCTGTCGATCAGTCGGCCGAAGAAATGGGACGAAGTGCAGCGGAAATGCTGTTCCGGATTATTGACTCTGGAGACTCTGAAAAAAGCGCTAAACAACAATACATTCAACCCAAACTAGTCATCCGAAAATCAACTATGAAATAAAATTTTCCCATGAAGACAATCGATTGCATAAAAATAAAATACAGTCGCCTCACAAAAGTACTGCTTACGATTGTTCTGTTGTCAATTGTTTCGGAAAGCAATGCACAAACCACTGCGTCTTTATCCAGAAAACTCACGCGAAAAGATGTATATCAAGCGATGGAAAAGGTAGCCGACTGGCAACTCAAAACCCCGCTTCAACACGAGCTCACCGACTGGACGAATGGTGCTCTCTACAAAGGAATGGTCGAGTGGGCAAAAATTGCCAAATCGCCTGAATACTACAATTGGCTTTACAACATTGGCCAAAAAACCAACTGGCAGCTGGGTAAACGGACCTATCATGCCGACGACCATGTGGTAGGACTTATGTACCTCGAGATGTACCGAAAATACCACGAGAAGAAGATGCTGAAACCAACAAAGAAACGGTTGGACTGGATCATGAAACATCCGTCGGATGCCAGCATAAAGAATTTCTCGTATGAGAAAGGGAATAATTGTACCGACCGCTGGTCGTGGTGCGATGCCTTGTTCATGGGACCAACCGTTTGGGCAACACTGTCCAACGTAACCGAAAAGAAGAAATACCTGAACTTCATGTTCAAAGAATATAAAGCCACCACCGATTATCTCTTCGATACGGATGAAGATCTGTTTTATCGCGATGACCGGTATTTCGATATGCGGGAAGCCAATGGCCAGAAAATATTCTGGGGACGAGGCAACGGATGGGTATTTGCCGGCCTGGCCATCATCATGACGGAGTTACCTGAGAACTATACGGAACGCCCCTATTTCGAAGATATTTTCAAAAAAATGGCCGCTACACTGTCGACACTACAAGACTCTTCAGGGTACTGGCATGCCAGCCTGCTTGACCCAAAATCGTACCCAGCTCCGGAAACCAGTGCTACTGCGTTTTACGTGTATGGCCTGGCCTGGGGAATCGCCAACGGCCTGCTCGATAAAGAAACTTACCTGCCGGTTGTGAAGAAAGGTTGGCAGGCACTAGTCTGCGCCGTTCATCCCGACGGGAAACTGGGCTGGGTGCAACCCATTGGCGCCGATCCCAAACAGGTAACCAGCGACATGACGGAAGTTTATGGAGTTGGCGGATTTCTGCTGGCTGGAAGTGAAATATACCGAATGTTAAAATAAGGATTCATTAAAAATCAAATAGATATGACTACCACATACGAAAAGAGACACAACGTCCATCCGGACGACGCCAAACGCTATGATACCGAGCGTTTACGTAAAGAATTTTTAGCCGATAACCTGATGAATGACGACAAGATTCATTTCATCTACTCGTTCATCGATCGGTACATGGTTGGAGGTGCAATTCCGAAAAGCAAAGCACTCGAACTGGAGAGCATCGAACCATTGAAAGCCGATTATTTCCTCGAAAGAAGAGAAATGGGAATCATCAATGTGGGTGGAAAAGGGAAAATTACTGCCGACGGTGAGACTTATGAGCTCAACTACAAAGAGGCACTTTATATCGGTAGAGGAACGAAAAAAGTAACCTTCGAAAGTGTGGATGCCAGCAAGCCGGCCCACTATTATATCAACTCCGCTCCGGCGCACACCAGCTATCCGAATAAACTGGTCACCATGGCCGATGCCAATGTGCTGGAACTGGGAGCGCTCGAATCATCAAATGCACGAAAAGTCAACCAGCTTATCATTAATGGAATCGTTCAGACTTGTCAATTGCAGATGGGATTGACAGAACTGCAACCCGGAAGCGTTTGGAACACCATGCCTGCACACACCCACGATCGGAGAATGGAAGCGTACTTCTATTTTAATGTACCGGAAGGACAAAGCGTTTGTCACTTCATGGGCGAGCCGAAGGAAACCCGCCACATCTGGATGCACAATGAGCAAGCTGTTTTGTCTCCCTCGTGGTCGATTCACAGTGGCGCCGGCACCTCCAACTACTCCTTCATCTGGGGAATGTCGGGTGAAAACCTCGATTACAGCGATATGGATTTTAGTCAACCTGATGAATTGCGATAAACCATGATGAACTTATTTGACTTACACGGCAAAGTGGCGCTGGTAACCGGTGCCACACACGGTTTGGGGATGGCGATGGCCAAAGCGCTGGCGCAGGCAGGTGCTACATTAGTCATTAACGGCCACACCCCCGATAAGATGGAAAAGGCACTCGCCGCTTACGCTGGAGACGGCATCCAGGTGAAAGGCTATCTCTTCGATGTAACCAAAGAAGACGAAGTCATCAAAAATCTCGATATCATCGAAAAAGAAGTTGGCCCCATTGACATTCTGGTCAACAATGCCGGCATCATCAAGCGTGTTCCAATGACCGAAATGGATGTGGAGGAATTCCGCATGGTTGTAGATATCGATTTGGTGGCTCCGTTTATCATGGGACGCAATGTAGTAAAGCGATTGCTGAAAAGAAATGCAGGCGGTAAAATCATCAACATCTGCTCGATGATGAGTGAGCTGGGCCGCGATACGGTCGGTGCTTACGCAGCAGCCAAAGGCGGACTGAAAATGCTGACCCGGAACATGGCTACTGAATGGGCCAAATACGACATCCAGGTCAACGGGATTGGCCCCGGCTATTTTGCAACCGAGCAGACTGCTCCTATTCGTGTAAACGGACATCCGTTCAACGATTTCATTATCGGTCGTACGCCGGCAGGACGCTGGGGCGAACCGGAAGACCTGGCAGGAACCACCATTTTCCTCGCGTCAAAAGCTTCCGATTTTGTAAACGGGCAAGTGGTTTATGTCGACGGTGGAATACTCGCCACCATTGGCAAGCCCGCGAATGAATAGTTTTCAACTATATCCAAAACAATCGACAGTAAGTTAATAAAGCAGATTATATCATTCATTTCATGAATCCTGGTCAAGGGCGCTTTGCTCTGACCGGGATTTTTTGTTTCCTGAAATCTCCCCACACAAGAGCGATACATCTTGATATTTTTACGATTTGAATGCCCGATTGTACAATATGAAAATTATCAAAGAGGACTTCTATTGTAAATTTATAAAGGTGCTTCACTCTTCTTTCGCGTAGGATATGTCAAACATTCACGTAAATCTCCCTCAAACCCATCGTGTGTAGAAGAAAGGACACCAACCAAAAATCAAATTCATAACCTAAACCTGTTGAAATGTCTTTTCTAACGATGCCCCGAAAACGCCCGGCATACATGAAACGAACCGTTTTATTTCTGTTGCTGGCAACTATCAGTCTACTGACGACTGCTCAAACACTTCCCTTTAGTCTTACCGACTTAAACGAATCAGGAAATCCGGTTTATGCTCCCGAAATGATCGTCTCCGGCGAAACCATTCACACCATCTGGATAACCAGAAACCCGGATAATACCTACACCATGAACTATCGCCGTTCGATTGATAATGGAGTAACGTGGGAACCGGTAAAAGTTCTCTTCACATCAGACCCGGAATCCTGGCAAAGCATGACGACCGACAATAACTTCAAACGGTTAGCGGTTGACGGAGATAAAGTTTTTGTAATGATCCAGGCCGGTAATGTAGATGACAAAGCCGTTCTTTACCTAACCTCATCGACCGACGGAGGCGCCTCATTCAGCACGCCTAAACCGGTATACGAAGGTGATGTTTATTATTCTGTAGACCATTCCTTTGTACAATACTCCAACGGCACACTTTACAATGTGTTTGTAACGCACAACAATAACAATGGCGCTACGCAATTCTATCTTTTAAGTTCGACCAACGACGGGGCCGATGTAACGCTCAATCCGTTTTTAGCACCGGAAAGCTGGGGTATTGATGATTTTCTGGCAGACGGGAATGACCTCTATATACTTTATTCGTACGCTTACTATTACTATGGCTTCAACTATGGGAATGTGAAGATGGCCGTTTCCCACGACGGAGGTGCTACCTTCAGTGAAACAGAACTATCAGTTCCGGCCGAAGGATACACTGATGACCGTCACCGGGCATCCATCTCCACCGACCGAAGAGCTCCTCTGATTGCAAAATCCGGTTCCAATGTATCTGTTATCTGGACCCTCATTGACTCGGATGAAAAGACACACCTGCGCTACGCCCGCTCAACGGATAACGGAGATACTTTCTCCACACCCGTTTCGCTTGCCAGCGACGATGACGTAGCCGGCACCATACGCGGACAACGAATTACCATCGCAACTCTTGACGAAGACATCTACATCATATTCCCCGATTACATAATCAACAAGGCTTCGTCTATGTACCTGATTACTTCGAACGACAACGGTAACAGCTTTTCTTCGGTGAAAACACTCAACACCGATTACAGTTATCCGAAAGGCAATCTTCCTTTGTTATCCCTGTCCCCCAACAGGGTCGCTGCAGCCTGGGGTCCCGGAGCCGTCCGTTATTCAACCGACAAAGGTGAAACATTCGATAGTGGACAGATGCTCTATCCCTACTCAACTTACATGTATGACATGATGTTGCGTGACTTCGTTTCTGACAACAACGGAAACGTGCGTTTTCTGGGAAACGGAAAAATTTCATCCGATAAGGAAAATCAAGTAATCTTTGGTCGGTTGCTTCCGGCAGAAACACCTTCCGAAACCAATAGTGCCTTCACCATCACACGGGGCGCCGACAATCCATCCTACCTCGAGATACCGGAAACGCCTGGAATAGCTATCGACTCAGCAATTACTGTCGAATTTTGGACCCGGATTGACATTACAACAGAAGGAAGCTCAAGTTTTATTCTGTTCGAGAAACTGGACATTCACGCCGGTTCCGGCGACCGTCAGTTCGAAATTGAAGTAATGCGCGATTACAATACAGCAAACAACCCGAAGTTAAGGGGAACCTTGATTACCGATAAGGGAACTTTTGTTATTGAAGCAAAAACGGATTTATACGACAATAAATGGCACCACATAGGTTATAGTTACGATGCGCGGTCGGGTCTGAACAACTACAAACTGTTTGTAGACGGAAAAGAGGTAGCCAGCCAAACCGTTACCGGGAAAATTGAGCCGGATCCGGGAGTCTTCATTTTTGGACCTTATTATCTCAGCAATGCGTTAAACCTCGGTCTGGATGAGATCAGGATTTGGGAGCGGGGTTTCAGCCAGGAAGAAATGGCTGAAAAGGCCACGCATAAAATGACGGGAACCGAAGACAAACTTTTGATTTACATCAATTGCAACGAAAGCCTGAAAGATTTAACCGGCCATGGTGCTGATGGTTTTAACCTGGCAATGGGTGAATTCACAGCCACTCCGCCTCAACCGCCAGTAGTAGACTTTGAAGCATACAAAAATGTTCAGACCGTTAGTTTTAATCAGAAAACCGAAAATGCTGATGGTTACTCCTGGGACTTTGGTGATGGAGAATCTTCTGACCTGGCCAATCCTACTCACGAATATTCTGGACCCGGCGAATACGAGGTGACACTCACTGCTTCGAATAACGGAACATCCTTTTCGGCAACCAAAACCATTACCATCGAAGGCATTGCCAGAATAGAAGATGACGTAGCCGGAAACACCGGTTATGCAACCGTGAAAATCTATGGCGGTGGTTTGACAGAAAATTCTACTTTCAAAATTACCATGGGTGGTGAAGAAGTTGTTGCTGAGGAAATCAGCCTCTTTCAGCCCGGCGTACTTATCGGAGCCCTCGATTTGCACGAAAAAGCGGTTGGAAAATGGGATGTAGTCGTGCAATCTGCTTCCGGAACAGTAACCATTCCTGAAGGTTTCACGGTAGTGGAAGGAGAAGAAGCTTCGCCCTGGGTAGAAGTGCAGGGACGAGGTCGCATTCTTTTCAACATGTGGCAAACGTACACTATCCGTTACGGCAACGACAGTAATGTGGATGCCATGGGTGTACCACTTTTCGTCGTTGTTCCGTGGGACACGGAAGTCGAATTGATTGATTTCACCATCAGTTTCAATGGCTACGCAGAGTCGAATGGCGAGGAAATTCCGGCTGAACTATTGCAACCCTATTATGAAACCGATCAGGTGATGGGCGAGGAATTCCATGCCAAAGTTTACCCGTTTTATGTTCCCATCATTCCTGCGAACTCGAGCAACGAAGTACATATTCGGTTAAAATCACCATCGGATATCCGGGTTCTTGCCTGGGTTTCCGAGCCATTCTTCGGTTCGCCCATGGACGAAGAAATTCAGGATTGCCTGTTGCGCGCACAGGCAGGAGCGGTCGCCAACGGCTTGGTCAATCTGGCTGCCAGTGCACTTCCCGGCGCCGGCTGTGTAAAAGATGTGGTGACCACGTATATCTGGAACCCGTTAGATTTCTCCAAGCCTAAAGCTGATGAAAAACCGACCTGGGGAAGTATGATTTGGAACTACGCTAAAACAGTTGCCAGCTGCGCGGTCGATTTTGTTCCCGCAGCCAAAGCCTATGAACTGGCTATCGGCGTCTTCCAGTTCGGAGCCGATATTTACGATAATTATCAGAAAGATCAGGAATGTCGTAAGTTGGCCAAACAATCGAAAAACGACCGGGGAATAACGGCCGTCTCCTCATTTGACCCGAATGAAATTGTCGGTCCGGATGGTCCGGGAGCTGAGAAATATATCGCCGAAACGCAGCGTTTTCCGTACACCATTTATTTCGAGAACAAATCGTCAGCATCGGCACCGGCGCACATTGTAACGGTTACCGACACACTCGATTTAGTCCGGTTCCGCGCAAGCGATTTCACCTTTGGTTCCTTCGGCTTTGGTGATACAATTATTACACCAGTTGCCCAGGAAACATATAGTTTCTCTACCGACATAACGCTTAGCAGCGACCTTCTTCTCCGGGTAACCGGAAAAGTTGATACCCTGACCGGGGTAATTAGCTGGCAATTTGCCTCGCTCGATCCGTTGACCATGGATATCCACGAAGACCCGCAAGTTGGTTTTCTTCCACCTAATGTTACATCGCCCGAAGGGGAAGGATTTGTCTCCTTCACGGTAGGTGTACACGAGCCCGGAGCAAACGGGACGACTTACGAAAACCAGGCCACCATAGTATTCGATGCCAACGAGCCTATCAAAACCAATGTGTGGCATAACACCGTTGATGTCATCGCTCCGGAAAGCCAGGTGGAACAACTCGATGCGGAAACCGGACCAACCACTTTTATGGTTACGTGGTCGGGCACGGACAATGCTGCCGGGATTGAGTATTACGACATTTATGTGAAGGTGAACGATGAGGACCCGGTTTTATGGCTGGTTCACACGAAAGAGACTTCAGCTGAATTTGTTGGCGAGGTGGGCGATGTCTACAAGTTTTACAGTGTGGCCACCGACAACGTTGGAAATACAGAAGAAGCATCTACTACCTATGATGCTGAAACACTCGTGACGAGTTCGGATGAGCTTATCTCGTTGAACGAATCATGGACACTTTTCCCGAACCCGACCAATGGTGAATTGAATTTGTCGATTAACGACATGGAAGGAGAACTGATTCTGCTGGAGATTTATTCCGCTACCGGGAACAAGGTTTTCGAACGCCAAATCCCAATCCACGGGTGTCAACAAAATGAACAAATTAATTTGAACCGGTACCCGTCGGGTATTTATATCGCCAGGTTGACGGTTGGAAACGAAATAACACAGAAGTCCATTATTTTGAAATAACCAAAACCATACCCCGAAAACCGGCACCCCTTTTGTAGAAGCACCAAAAGCCGGATGCCCCCGTTTTTGCCATCCCGTTCATTCGGGGTGGCATTTTTTCGTACACAAAAAAGGCCGGCAATCAAGCCAGCCCAATATCGTATTGTCAATATTCTTCTATTCTTCCAGCAACCAGATTCCCGATTTAGGATTGGCCTTGGTCAGATTATCCAAAACTGCCAACGCCTCGTCACGATCGTTGTACGATTGAATTGTTACCCGGTAAAATCCGTTATCCAATGTAAAAATCTGGGAATCGTACCCCTGGCGAATCAAATCGTCCTGATATTTCTTTGCGTTTACTTCTTTTTTAAAACTTCCGCCAACCAGGTAAAAACGAGTGGCATCGTCGTCGATTGCGGGCTTTTCTACTTTAATCGCCGGTTCACTCACCGACTGATTGTTTGCCAAAGTTTCATCCACTTTGGGTTTGGCTTTCGATTCTACTGGTACCGACTCCGCCGGAATTTTATCAGCTGCAACAAACGTGTCTGCCGGCGTACTATCCATTACCGATAACACTGAGGATGTAGTAGATGCCTGATCGCCCGACTTATCCCCCTGTTGCATGTGCTTGGAAAGAGGTATCAGGGTAAGTGCCAGCATAAGCGGAACTCCGACAAGCAATTTTTTTGCCGTCCGGGAATTGAAAACGACCCGCACAGCCTCTTTGTCTTCGAAGCGGGCAGTCGTCCGCACCAAGTCGTTGCGTTCGATTTTCGGGAAATGAAAATCGCCCATTCCGTACGAATCAAGCAGCAAATTTTCAACCAGTTCCGGTTCAAAAATGAGCTTCTCATGCCTATCGTAATGCAGCGAGCCGATGTGCTGGAATTCCAGTTTCTCGCCGTTCTCGAGCTTCGACCATGCTTCATCAACAAATTCAGCAATAATCTGACGGGCTTCCAGATACCCTACTCCTTCGCTTTCGGAAATGTGATTCACCAACAAACCATCGTTTCCGGTCAGCTTGCTGTTAAAAACAATCTCTTTGCGCGGAGGGACAAACGTATTTCGGTTGTAATCGACCCCGGCCGGCTGGTAATTCGAGATGAAACCACCCAGTTCAGGAACGATAACACAATCGTGAATTCGAACTAATTCTATAAGATAGATGCTGATATCCATTTTCCCTTTTAGCATTTCTTAGCAATCAAATGTAGCGAAAAATTAGGTGAAGCCAAACCTTACTTTACAATAAAGTTATCAAACAGAATCGCTTGAGAACTGATCCTGCTGAAAGGCAAATTTTTATCCTATAATTCCTATTTTTGGTTTCGATAAAACGAAAGGAACCCTATTCATGAGAAAGCAAATTCTGGTAACCGGAGGAACGGGTTACATTGGCTCCCACACGGTTGTTGAACTTCAGCAGGCTGGTTACGATGTGGTTATTATAGACGATTTGTCGAATTCGACTGCCGATGTAGTAGATAAAATTGAAAAGATAACCGGAATTCGTCCGGCATTTGAGGAATTTAACTTACAGGATTATAACCGGTTGGGAAAATTCTTCCAGACCTATCCCAACATTGAAGCCATTATTCATTTCGCAGCTTTTAAAGCAGTTGGCGAGTCAGTTGCCAAGCCACTGAACTACTATCGGAACAACCTGGTGTCATTAATGAACCTCCTGGAGTTGATGCCCAAACACGACGTTTCCCATCTTGTTTTTTCATCTTCGTGCACGGTTTACGGTCAGCCCGATGTTCTTCCGGTAACAGAAGACACCCCGAGAAAAGAAGCCGAATCACCTTACGGAAATACCAAAGCCGTTTCGGAAGACATTATCCGCGACAGCGTAAAAGCGATGGAAGGCATCAACGCTATTGCCCTTCGCTATTTCAACCCGGTTGGAGCACATCCGTCGTCACTTATTGGAGAGTTGCCCCGTGGTGTTCCTAACAACCTGGTTCCTTTCATCACCCAAACTGCTGCCGGTCTTCGTGAAAAACTGAGCGTATTTGGCGACGATTATAATACCCCGGATGGAACGGCCATCCGCGATTACATTAACGTGGTCGACCTGGCCAAAGCACACGTGCTCGCCATCGGCAGACTCCTAAATGGAAAAAACAAGAACCGTTACGAATTCTTCAACGTAGGAACCGGAAAAGGTTCATCGGTACTGGAGTTGTTGAAAACCTTCATCGAAGTGACCGGAGTTGATCTGAATTACCAGATTGTCGGACGCAGGCCGGGCGATGTGGAAAAAACATACGCTGATACTACGAAAGCCAATACGGAACTCGGATGGAAAGCAGAGAAAACGCTGGGAGAAACTTTGCTTTCGGCCTGGAATTGGGAGAAAAAGGTGCGAAACATTCAGTAAAATGATTTGTTTCCAATAGCGTCCCTTAAAACATATGACTATGCAGAAGACCATATTGATTACCGGAGGAGCCGGATTCATTGGCTCACATGTTGTTCGCCGGCTGGTAAACGGTTACCCGGAATATCAGATCATCAACCTCGATGCGCTGACGTACGCCGGCAATTTGGAGAACCTGAAAGACATCGAAAACAAGCCCAATTACCAGTTCGTAAAGGGCGACATTACCGATAACGATTTTATTCAGAAGCTTTTCAAGGAATATCAATTCGACGGCGTGATGCATTTGGCTGCTGAATCACACGTCGATCGCTCCATCAGCAACCCGATGGAGTTCATCATGACTAACATCGTGGGAACGGTTAATTTGCTGAATGCAGCCCGCGAAATCTGGAAAGATGATTATTCCGGGAAACGGTTTTATCACATTTCAACCGACGAGGTTTACGGCTCACTTGGAGCAACCGGTCTCTTTACCGAAACCACTTCTTACGATCCCAAAAGCCCCTATTCTGCATCCAAAGCCAGCTCCGATCATTTGGTACGGGCCTATCACAATACCTATGGACTTCCGGTAGTCATTTCGAACTGCTCAAATAACTACGGTCCAAATCAATTTCCGGAGAAATTGATTCCGCTGGCCATCAACAACATCAAAAACAACAAGCCGATTCCGATTTACGGAAAAGGAGAAAATATCCGCGACTGGCTGTACGTTGAAGACCATGCCCGGGCCATCGACCTCATTTTCCAGGAAGGAAAAGAAGGAGAAACCTACAACATTGGTGGTAACAACGAATGGACCAATATCGATCTGATTCGCACCCTCTGCAAGGTGATGGACAAAAAATTGGATCGAGAGCCCGGAACATCGGAAAAGCTCATCACTTTCGTAAAAGACCGGGCCGGCCATGATTTACGCTATGCTATCGATTCTTCCAAGTTGATGAAGGAGTTGGGCTGGAAACCGTCACTGCAATTCGAAGAAGGAATCGAAAAAACCGTCGATTGGTACCTGGGAAACCAGGAATGGTTAGAAAATATTGTCAACGGGACATACGAAAACTACTATCGTGAAATGTATGAGAACCGGTAATCATCGATTCTACTGACAAAATAAAAAGCCGGGAGAGCAAAACGTCTTCCGGCTTTTCTATTTCTTCCATTTGCGTTAATCGATTTTAGAAGCTTTCACTTCAACGGGCCCATCGGGACTATTGGCTTCGCCCACTAAACTTCCATCGACCAATTTAAACTTCACGGTCACCAGATTATATTCTATCTCCACTTCCATCACCAGCTCATCATTTTCAAAAGCAACTGACGAGGCGGGTAACCGATTCCCTTCAACTACCAGCTCTCCGGCCAAACCACTTTCCGCTTCTGTCAGCACAATTCGCCCTGACGTATATGGATAAGGCGCAGTGGGTGCTGAATATTCCCAGGTGCCGGCTATTTTATTCTTTTCATCGGTACCGGCTTTCGCTTGAAAAGCAACCATCAATAGCAAAGCAAATGCAGCAATTATTCGACAAGTTTTCATAAGCGCGTTTTTGTAGTTAATGACTTTGATTTCACCTGCATGGTGCTTTCTAAATTTAAGGGCATTTTTTGAACAATAAAAATGAGAAGAGCACAAAAAAACCTGCCTCGGTAGAAGCAGGTTTCTATTCGTTATCAGGTGTTTATTTTATTTCTTCAGTTCCCAGGAAAAGCCATCTTTGGTATCTTTTATTTCAAATCCAAGGGCACTTAATTCATTCCGAATCTTATCTGCGGTTGCCCAGTCTTTGTTCTTCTTGGCCTCTATCCTCAGATTCAACAATAAATCCACAACGTGCGTCATCGTTTCTTCGCCGCCACCGGCAGCCACTTGCTCTTCCGACTGCAAGCCCAGAATATCGAATGCAAATTCGTGGTACAGCTGTTGAAGCGCAGTCAAATCCTCTGCTGAAATCTTTTCTTTCCCGTCATTGATGGAGTTGATCATCTTCACACCATCAAACAAGTGCGCAATCAAAATGGGGCTGTTCAAGTCATCATTCATCGCTTCGTAGCACTTCTCCTTCAAAGCGGCTACATCAACGGTTGATTCAGCGGAAGCTGGCAAGTTTTCCAGTACTTCAATAGCTTTCATCAAACGCTCCATCCCTTTCTCCGCCGCCTGCAGTGCTTCATTCGAGAAATCGAGCGGACTACGATAATGCGCCTGCAAAATGAAGAAACGAATCGTCATTGGGCTGTAGGCTTTCTCCAGCAAATCGTGCTTACCTTCGAACAGCTCGTTGAGCGTAATAAAATTACCCAACGACTTGCCCATCTTCTGACCGTTGATGGTAATCAGGTTGTTGTGCATCCAGTAGTTCACCGATTCATGTCCGGTGCATGCTACGCTTTGTGCTATTTCTGCTTCGTGATGGGGAAACAGCAAATCCATTCCGCCTCCGTGGATGTCAAACCGCTCGCCCAGGTATTTGGTGCTCATAGCCGTACACTCCATGTGCCAGCCGGGATAACCATCGCTCCACGGCGAAGGCCAGCGCATGATATGCTCGGGCGTTGCTTTTTTCCACAGAGCAAAATCCATCGATGATCTCTTCTCCGATTGTCCGTCCAGCTCACGGGTATTGGAATAAAGGTCTTCCACTTTTCTTCCGGAAAGTTTACCGTAATGGTGGTCTTTTGAGAATCTCTCTACATCGAAATAAACCGAGCCGTTGCTTTCATAGCCATATCCAGCTTCCAGAATCTTCTTCACCGCCTCAACCTGCTCGATGATATGACCTGATGCCGTCGGTTCAATACTCGGTGGCAGGTTATTCAGCCGGGCCATATTTCCACGGTAACTGTTGGTGTACATCTGCACAACCTCCATCGGCTCCAGTTGCTCCACTTTCGCTTTCCGTTCAATTTTATCCTCTCCCTCATCCGCATCGTCAACCAGGTGACCTACATCGGTAATGTTCCGCACATAGCGCACTTTATAGCCCTCGTGTTTCAGATATCTGAAAAGCATATCGAACGTGATAGCGGGCCGGGCGTGCCCCAGGTGTGCTTCACCGTAAACTGTAGGTCCACAGACATACATCCCCACCGCTCCGGGATGAATGGGTTTGAACAATTCTTTCTTCCGCGTAAGCGTGTTGTAAATGACGAGCTTGTCCATTCGGGTTAAGAATTAAAAAATTGATGCACAAAGGTAGAAAAATCAGTGCGGATGAAAAAGTGGTATATCGCAGCTTTCGCTGAATACATCCGACTGCTGTTTACCGATCGATAACCACCATTCACCGATTTTTCGTTTCATCTCCGTTCAGGTTATTCGATTTTTGTTTTGTCATTGAAAAAGGGCACTACGCCGAAAATTCAAATTTCAATGATTTCCCGCTTTCGGAAAATGAGACGATCGGGAAAACGCCACAACCTAGATTTGCCAGACCAAACAAAATTTAGGTTTCAGAGACTTTACAGATTTCACCAACCATGAAAAAACGAAGAACAATGGAAAATCATCATTCTGACATACCCCAACGGAAACCTTTCCACGTTGTCTGCTTCCTGTTCGGACACGATTTTGACCCAATAAATGCTTGCTCAAATGAGGACGAACATTGTCAACGTTGCGGAAAGAAATGTGAGGAGCACGACCGCTGGTTTGACTGGAACTGGTACATCCGGTGGCGATTATTACCGGTACGAAGAGTCGTTCAGAAGGTAAAAGGCAAGAAAGACATCTATTCATTCTGAAACTCCTCAATCTTTTACCGAACGCCATTCACCGATACAACGCCGCCGTTTACCGATTCCCTCTTGAAACGCATTTTGTCCCCCTCTATTTTTGCACTAACACATTGTAATTAAAATCGTCATACCTATCTCGTTAGTTACCCCCGAACACGAAGATGTAAGTATGAAAGAATAGATTAACCTGAATAATTAACGATGAGAAAGACACTTTTACTTGCTTCACTCTGCCTGATGTTTGTTTACGGGGCAAAGGCACAGCAACCGGACACATTATATTTCACACTTGACGAAGCGCTTCAGTACGCCATGGAGCACTCGTTCAATTCGAAAAATGCTGACATTGATTTGCAGACGTCTCAGAAAAAAGTGTGGGAAACCATTGCTTCCGGCCTTCCGCAGGTAGATGCCTCGGCCGGATATACGGCCAACCTGAATCTGCCGGTATCGCTTATTCCCGCCGAATTTGTCGGTGGTGAACCCGGAACTTACATTCCGGTGAAATTCGGACAGGACTACAACTCCAATTTCGGCTTTTCGGTCTCCCAGATGATTTTCGACGGCCCGTACCTCATTGGCTTGAAGTCGGCCAAAATATACGTGGATTTGGCCCGTAACGCCAAAGAGAAAACCAATATCGCCGTAAGGGAAGCCGTAACCAGTGCCTATTTCACAACGCTGATTGCTGAAGAAAAAATGGGCATTGTGAAAGAAAATCTGCTGAACAGCGAACAGTTGCTGAAAGAAGCCAAAGCCTATTACGAAAACGGCTTCCGGGAAGAACAGGATGTGGAACAACTGCAGTTGATGAAACAACAGGCCGAAAACGAAGTGATTAAAGCCGAGCGTGAAATCAGGGTATCGAAGATGGTCCTGAAATTTGCCATGGGCATGAATGTGGATTGGGACATTCAGCTGAAAGACAGTCTTTCGCGATTTATTCAGCCCATCCAAACCGGAGCAGCGTTAACCGGGAAGTTCGATTACACACAGCACATCGATTACCGGATGCAGGAAACCCAGGTAGCCGCCAAACAATCGTTACTCAGCCTGGAGAAGGTCAGTTTTCTGCCCAAGCTAAACGCTTTTTACAACTACCAGAAAACGGCTTACAGTAATGAATTTAATGTTACAACAGCCGATTGGTATCCATCCTCGATGGTTGGTTTGCAAATCACGTTGCCCATCACTTATTCCGGTGCGCGTACTTCGCGGATCAATCAGGCAAAACTTGAAGTAGAAAAAGCGGAAAACGAACAGTTGCAAAACATTCAGAACCTTCAGATGCAATATTTGACCGCATTGTCGGACTTGGAAAGTGCCATGGACAAATACAAAAACGATCGGGAAAACAGAGCCATCGCACAAAGAATTTACGACAAAACACAAATAAAATTCAATAACGGGATTGCTTCCAGTACCGAGTTATCGCAAAACGAAACGCAGTACCTGACGGCCTATTCCAATTACCTGATATCCATGCTGCAATTATTGCAGTCGAAAATAAATCTCGACAAAGCAGAAGGAAATTTATAACGAATGCTCAACGGTTTAATTACCAGCAAGAAAAATGAACACATACCAGCTTAACGATTTGAAATTGATACAACCCGGAAAGATGAAAAAGCTATTACTGATATTACCACTCGTTGTTTTGATGGCCTGCAGCGCCACTACAACCGAAGAAGGTGACCGCAAAGCCAAAGAACAATTGCTTCAGGATTATCGCCAACAGGCTACGGAACTGAAGCAGAAGATTGCCCAACTGGAAAAGGAACTGGGCACCGAAAAAGTAGATAAAACAATTCCCGTCAAGGTGGATACCGTTGCCCGGAAACTCTTCACACACACCATCGAAGTGACCGGCAATGTAGAAGCCGACGAAGATGTTACGGTGGCTCCGGAAACCGCTGGAAACATTATTTCCATCGATGTAACCGAAGGACAACATGTAAGAAAAGGAACCGAGATGGGCCGCCTGAACACCGAGGCAATTCAGCGAAACATCGAAGATTTGCAGATTCAGCTTGAGTTGGCCAAAACCGTCTTCGAACGTCAGCAGAAACTGTGGGACCAACACATCGGTTCCGAGATCGAATACCTGCAGGCCAAATCGAACAAAGAATCGCTGGAGCGCAAACTGGAAGGACTACAGGCTCAACTCGATATGGCGATTATTAAATCGCCGGTGGATGGAGTAGTCGATCGTATCTACCAAAAGCAGGGTGAAATTGCCGGGCCTGCCATTCCTTTTGCCAAGGTGGTAAACATTTCCAACGTTCGGATTTACGCCGATGTATCAGAAGCCTACCTGACTTCCATTCATGCCGGACAGGAAGTAGATATCAATTTCCCAGCCCTGAAGAAAACAGTCACCGCACCGATTTTCCGGAAGTCGAGCACCATCAATCCCGACAACCGGACTTTCCAGGTCAGGGTTAACCTGAATAATCCCGACAAGGAGATTCGTCCGAACCTGGTTTCGTTGCTGCACATCACCGATTACAAAGCCAACGATGCCATCGTTGTTCCTTCTATTCTAATCAAGAATGATTTCAACGGAAAATACGTATTTGTGGCCGCCCAAAATTCAGGGAAGTGGAAAGCCTCGAAACGATATGTTGAAACCGGTCGCAATAACAACAACTACACCATGTTGAGTAACGGCTTAAAAACCGGCGAAAAACTGATTGTAGAAGGCTACGAACAGGTTGTCGACGGTTCACCCATTTCCATTCATTAATTGCCAAACAACTTGTAACAAAAGATTCCGATGTCGAATATTGAGAACAACAATAATTCATCTAATACCGAGGGTATTCACCGGATTTTCAAGCCGACATATGCCGCTCTTAAGAATAAAACAACGATTTTTATTCTGACGGCAATTCTGGCTGGCTTCGGATTACTTTCGTACCAACAGATGCCACGGGAACTCAATCCGGAGATTGTGATTCCCTATGTGATGATTTCGACCGTCTACCCGGGCAACTCACCGGTCGATATTGAAAACCTGATTACCCGCCCTATCGAGAAAGAGTTGAAAAACCTGAAGGGCGTTAAAAATGTCAGCTCGTCTTCTTACCAGGATATGAGTCTGATTGTCCTGGAGTTTGAAACTGATGTGCCGGTAAAACAGGCATTGCAGAACACCAAGGACCAGGTTGACAAAGCCAAGAGCGAACTTCCCGATGATTTGGATAATGACCCGTCGGTGGAGGATTTTGATTTTGAGGAATTTCCCATTATGAGCATTAACCTTTATGGCGACTACAGTTTGTCAGAGTTGAAGCGTTACGCGGAAAAACTGCAGGATGAACTGGAAGGATTGTCCGAAATATCGGAAGCAGATATCCAGGGAATCGATGAACGGGAAATTCAGATTGATGTCGATCCGTACATGCTCGAAGCTAGTAATGTGAGCTTCCAGGATATTGAAGATGCCATCCGGTTTGAGAATGTGACCATGGGGGCCGGTGAAATGATTTCCGATGATACGCGTCGTTCCATTCGTACGCAGGCCGACTACACCAATATGAATCAGATTCGCAATACGATTGTGAAATCGGAAAACGGAAACGTGGTGTATTTGCGCGACATCGGTAATGTGACCGATGGATTCCAGGAACGGACTACCATATCGCGACTGGACAAAATGCCGGTAGTCAGCCTTTCCATTGTCAAAAAGAGCGGAGCCAACGTATTGGATGCCTCCGACAAAGTTTACCAGGTTATTCAGAAGGCGAAAGATAGCGGGGCGATCCCTTCCGGACTGAATGTCGTGGTGTCTGACGACAGTACAACCTATATCCGCAACCAGATTAACAACCTGGAGAATTCCATTATCATGGGAATGTTGTTGGTGATGTTCATTTTGTACCTGTTCATGGGACCGCGTAACGCACTATTCTCCGGTCTGGCCATCCCGATGTCGATGTTCATTTCGTTCATCATCATCAAGCAGATGGGCTATACGTTGAACTTCATGGTGCTTTTTTCCATGATTCTGGCTTTGGGTATGCTGGTCGATAATGCGATTGTAGTGGTTGAAAACGTATACCGGCTCTATTCCCACGGAAGTGATGCGATGACAGCGACCAAGAAAGGGGTTAGTGAAATTGCCTACCCGATTATTTCGTCAACGGCAACCACACTGGCAGCGTTCTTTCCATTGGTCTTCTGGAAAGGAATCATGGGAGAATTCATGAAATACCTTCCCATCACGCTGATTATCGTACTGACCTCGTCGCTGTTTGTGGCGTTGATTCTGAACCCGGCTTTCACCTCCACTTTTATGAAACTGGAGAATCTGCACGGGAAAAAGAACATGACCAAACTTTGGCGCAATGCAATGATTTTCGCGATTCTTTCTATTCCATTCTATTTCCTTAAAGTGTTTTGGTTTGGAAATACATTGGCTGTCATCACATTGGTCATGCTGGGAAACCATTATATCATGCGTCCATTAGCGAGAGAATTTCAGGAGCATTTTATTCCGCGCATGGAAAAGGCTTATGAAGGAACTCTTCGCTTTGCGCTGAAAGGAAGAAAACCATGGCTCTTTGTAACAGGAACTTTCCTGGTATTGGTTTTCTCCCTCATGTTTTTCATGAGTCGCCAATCAGGTGTCCTGTTCTTCCCGGATGTTGATCCAAGTTCGGTTTATATTACAATGGAACTCCCGGTAGGAACCGATTTGGACCGAACAAATAAAGTGTCGAAACAGGTTGAATCCATTGTCTACAAAACACTCAAACCGTACATGGACATTGTTAAGTCGATCAATACAGTCGTGGGCGTAGGCAAAGGCCAAATGTTAGGTTCGAACCGGGAAACCAACAAATCGCTAACGACTATTTCTTTTAAGGAATTTAAATACCGTCATGGCGAGAATACGTCGGAGATTATGCAGAAGTTGACAGATAACCTGTCGGGATTTGTTGGAGCCAAAATTTCGCTCGATAAAGACGAAATGGGACCGCCCGTTGGAAATCCTATCAACCTGGAAATTTCCGGCGACGATTTCGATGAGTTAATCAAACTTTCGACAGAAGTCAAGTCATTAATAGATGCTGAAAATATTCCGGGAATCGACCAATTGAAAATTGATTTGAATGTGGACAAACCGGAAATGGTAGTGGATGTTGACCGCGATAAAGTTCGCCGGTTTGGTCTTTCGACACAGCAGGTTGCCTACGCGCTCCGGAGTTCACTGTACGGCCGGAAAGTTGGTAAATACAAAGAAGGTGAAGACGAGTACGACATCATGCTCCGGTTCAGGGATAAATACCGGAACAATGTCGCTTCTCTGATGAATCAACGTATCGATGTAAACGGCGGAGGCGACGGTGCCAAAAAGGCCATTCCAATTTCGGCTGTAGCCGATTTCCAGTACGGAACCACCTACGACAAGATCAACCGGAAAGATTTTACCCGTGTTATCACACTCTACTCAGGCGTGAAAGAAGGTTACAATGCCAATGAGATCAATGAACGCATCCGCCAGGTATTAAAAGGATTCGATGTTCCTCCGGGTTACAAAATCGATTTCACCGGCGAGCAGGAAGAGCAAGCCGATACCATGGCCTTCCTTACACAGGCATTATTAATTGCGCTTTCGCTGATTCTGATTATCCTGGTCACCCAGTTCAACTCACTCATCAGGCCGTTGATTATTGTGGGAACTGTTTTATTCAGTACCATCGGAGTATTTCTGGGATTGGGTGCATTCAAAATGCAGTTTGTCATCCTGATGACAGGAATCGGAATTATTTCATTGGCTGGAATTGTAGTGAACAACGGAATTGTTTTAGTCGACTACATCGACCTGTTGCGCCAGCGCCGGAAAGAAAAACTTTCGTACCGGCAGGATGCTTTCCTTGAGATAAAGGAACTACAAGGACTGATTGTAAAAGCCGGAAAAACGAGGCTCCGTCCGGTGTTACTGACCGCTATCACCACGGTACTGGGACTGCTTCCGCTGGCCATCGGGTTGAATTTCGACTTCATTAAGCTGTTCACTTCTTTCGATCCTGACTTCTACGTAGGTGGAGAAATGACTGCTTTCTGGGGACCCATGTCCTGGACGGTAATCTTCGGACTGGTATTCGCGACCTTCCTTACATTAGTGATTGCGCCGGTCATGTACCTGATTACAGTAAAAGTAAACTACACCATTCGGAAATGGCAGGGAAAAATTCCTACTGATTTAATGACTGATGATTACGGTCAGGAATTGATTCAGTAAAACTATATCATCCACGATTCAAGACGATCCGCAAAGGGTCGTCTTTTTTTTTTGAAAGTCCCCGTCATCATTCTTACAATCACAATGAACCACTCACCATTTTAGTGGAAAAACATAACGCTCCAATAAGAAACGTATTAAGCTTCGACGAGAACCGTATAAAGGTGGCAGGGAGAACAGTATAAAGACAGTAGGGATAAACGTACAAAGATTTGACGAGAACAGTATAAAGACAAGAAGAGAAACGGTTCTTTTTTGAGAGTAGCCTTTTCTGGAAGTCATCATCTTATTTCCCAAATGATGATGAAATGAGTAGAATATAAAAGACAGAGAACAGTGCTCTTTTAAAAGCACAAAAACGCCGGAAGAAATATCCTCCGGCGTATATAAACTTGAATGAGACTGCTATTTTATTCTCCGAGAAATTTAATATTCCCAGAGATCCTGTTCGAAGTTGAAAATTTCGTCTTTAATCCGTTTCGACTCATTAGTAGCATACTGTCCTTGAGCATACTGACTAATCGCACGGTTATTGTAAATGTTGGACTCTTTGGTAATATAACTGTCAAATTTTCTTAACAGGAAAATATCGTCGAAACTAAGGCTTCTTGAATCATTGAAGGGATTCAGCACCTCATATTTGGCCAACATCGGACGAATTTCAGGATAGTATACCCAGAATACTTTTCTGCGAAGCGGACGGTCATGATTTACGTCGTCATCACGATAAAATTCCTGAATTGGACAAAAGCCGATAATCCGAACCTGAAGAGTTGATGTTTGCTTATCGAAATACCAAACTTCCTTCACCATGATCTGTTTGATATCCTCGGGATTAATGTCCTGATCGACCTTGACATTTTCCATCTCTCCTGTTTCAAAATTCCTTCGTTCCACCATTTTAGGAACAGCACCAAATGCCTCCTTCACCTGATCGAACGTCATCGGAAGTTTGAACTCATTATCGGTAGAAGCATCGTAAGCAGTAATTTGCCCTTCTTTGATGCCTTTCAACAGAAGATTGATAAGACTCAACCGGCCATGCATTTCACGGGTAGGATAATACAAATCCTGGTTCATCTTCTCCCGCAAGTCAATGATTCTCCAGATGGTTTTTGACCAAAACACATCAGCTTCTCTGACCGCAGGAAGCGGAGCCGGTTTCCGGTCGCGGGTAATCTTTTTCTGGTAAGGACCATCAATAACCTGCGCCGTTGCAGGCTGGGTTGCAGCACAAGCCAGCCCTATTGCAAACAGAATCAAAAATAGCTTTTTCATTCTTCTCAAGTTTGTTCTTCCAAATTAATAATCTACCAGTTAGCGAATCAGTTAAGTATTTCTGTTACTTCCCGTAAATTAGGTTCAGCAGGATGTTTATCTGATTCTGAAACTGATGGCCGAAAGGTTACGGGTTGTCCCGTCTTCTCCTTTGGCTACAATATTTTCAATATACAGTCGACTACCGGAGTTGAGACTTTTCATCAAGTTAATCTGGTCCGGAGTAAACAAATTGCTGTTAGATTTTTTATCCACTACGAAACCTCCCCGTGTGGTTGAAACCACAAATGAGGTTACCGTAAATTTCATATCGAAATCGAAATCGGGAATTTCAGCATAGACTCCCTGTTCGAGTAATAATTCGTTTTTGGTAATCTGACCTTCGTTTTTACCTCCAACGGTAGCCACCGGGTCAGGTACTCTTTTCACCCGGAAATCAGTCGAACCGATTGTCTTCACATGACCATCAATTTCGGCTTTCACCGTAATAACCGATTTCACACCTGGCTTCTTCGGATACACTAAATAATTCCGGCCATTCGACTTCATTGTCGCATTGGTAATCGAAGGAATAACTTTATTTGCGGGAATACCCGGCACCGAAATAGAAACAGGGTTTGCCAAACCTGCGTAGAAGACATTCATTTTTGTAGGAGACACCGTCATCGACGGCTTAGCCACCTGGTATTCACCTTCAAACGGATATTGTCTGATTTGACCCGATGGGCCTTTATAATTAATGTACCCCTTCCAGTGGTGAGTTCCTTCGGTCGTCGCAGGAACCTTATATTCTCCGACTCCTTCACCTTCTAAAACCGGGACTTTTTTACCATCAACCAAAATCTGAGGCTCAGCCGTTGTATCGACAGCAGAAAGGAAAATCTTCGCTTCGTAAGTTCCACCTTCCAATACATAGTCGGTCTTGGGCAATATCTGTGCCTTTAACTTATTGAATTTAAATGAAGTGGCATCGATTTTAGAATACAGGTAGTTGGCCACGTCAGATTCGGTATTACGGATATCACTCTGCATCTTCGACATTAAGGTTACAACAGCAACCAACGGATATCCCTGAAATATAGACTCCTGCCATGAAGGCGAATTACCTTCCACCGGAGGCGGATCGGATGTATTAAGACTACTTTTTATACTTGAAATCAACGCGGTATCTTTGGGATCGACCAACGACAAAAGATACTTGCGATACGATTCTATTGATTGCTTCAATTCTTTACCTAAACGCCCCTGGTGTTTTACCAGCATCAACTCCGGCGCTACCTGGGTATTATCCTTCGACTTAATGTTATGGATATTACCATCTTCACCGTCTGCTGCAACCACCAGCATCTTTTTCAGCTCAGTAATATAATTATAGAGCGAGTCAGTTTTTGCTTTAACGGTTTTCGCCTCCAGATTCAGATTTCCTGATTTTTCCGGATTGTCAAGAGCAGCTTTTGCGAAATCGGCATAAACCCTGGCATTCTTCGAATTGAAATTCTCGATAGTCGTCGATAACCCTCGATCCACAGTTTCAAAAGCATCCAGCACTGATTTATCGACGTTTAGTGCCAACAAAGCCATTAGCACCAGATACATCAGGCTAATCATTCGTTGCCGTGGAGTTTCCGGACAATTTTTTGCACTCATTTCGAATCGAGAATTTGGTGAATTACTTCTTGATATTCATGGCTCCAAGCATATTTCCATATACGTTGTTGAGCGCTTCAAGATTTTTATTTAACTCTTCTGCCTGGGCCTGATATTTTTTAGCCTCTTGTACCGAACTGGACAGTAACTCGTTCATCTGAGCAAAATCCTTATGTACTGAAGAAGCTGTTTCAGCCTGTTTGCGCGCTCCTTCCAACTGTACTTCATAAGAAGCATTCAGTGACGAAAGGTTCGAATTGATGCGCTCCAGTTCTTCGGTATAGTTGCCAGAATGGTCATTTAATACCTTGAAGTCACGTTGGATGGTATTGACAAACTCGTGATAAGACTCAGCCAGTTTTTCTCCTGAGTGAACCACTTTGTTAATAGTACTGTCAACACTCTCACCAGCCCGTGTATTGACTTCAGCAAATATATTCATGGACTCAGATGCAGCGTTCAGGTTCTTCACATATACATCTGTTGCCATTGTAGCAGAAGAAATATCGGCGAAACTTTGTGCCGTGTTGCTCAAATCAGTCAGTCCTTTCTGCAGTTTATTCAGCAACTCAGGCGATATTTCTGTCGATTCCAGGAAGGTATCCATATCGAATGAGCTCTTCGGCTTCCTGTTCAGCGATTCTTCGAAAAGTTCGTCTGCATCCAGATGGGCAAAATCTTCTTTTAACTGCGGATAGACCTTGGTCCAATCCGGCGGCTCGTTTGAAGGTTCAAAAGCAGATAGGAAGAATATCAACGCTTCGGTCGACATTCCAATGGTCAGCATAATCGGACCGCCGGGCCAGTGCTGAAGTTTAAACAGTGCACCCAAAAGCACGATGGCAGCTCCAATACTGTATACATAGTTCATGAAGACCTTCCATCGTCTGGAATGCGTAAAATCGGTCAATCCCATGGCAAAAGCAATTTAATGGTTTAATTCCTTTCTAAAATTCATCTCCAAATGACGATCGTACGCAACGGAATCCGATGTACGATTTCGCTGTATCCTGATACTCATAGGTACGTGTACCTACCTGCAGGAAGTATGAAATATCCTTCCACGAGCCACCGCGAATCACTTTTCTTTTCATCGCCGGCGGATCATCCGGAAGAGCATTATATTCATAGTTCGGATTAAAGTCATTCATGAAGTTATACTCAGCTTCATCATAGGCAGTGATGGTCCATTCGGCCACGTTACCTGCCATATCATACAATCCATATCCGTTCGGATCGTATGTTCCAACTTTAACCGTTGCCAGTCCTTTATCATCGATATAATTTCCCCGCATAGGCTTAAAGTTCGCCAGGAAACAACCTTCCTGAGTACGGGTGTAATAACCTCCCCACGGATACATCGAATTCTGCAGCCCACCACGGGCAGCGTATTCCCATTCAGCTTCCGAAGGCAACCGGTAATCCTGTACAGCATATTCACCTTGTTGTGCCAAAGCTGCATTCTTGTAACGGGTTCTCCAGATACAGAATGCTTTGGCCTGCTTCCAGGTCACCCCGACAACCGGATAGTCGTCGAAACCGGGATGCCAGAAATACATGGTAGCCCAGGGTTCGTTATACGAATAGGTGAAATCTCTTATCCAAACCAATGTATCGGGATACACATTTACCGCATCGCTCATAATAAAGCTGGAACGGCCTTCGATCGGAACTTCCTTACCATCAATATCGTTAACAGTTCCTTTATAACTCTGGGTTTTGTAATCATAAGCATTAGCCCGCTTAGCGGCTTGCTTCAGGTCAACCCAAAAATATTTGTAATTGAGTTTCCGCGTATCGATCTCTTTCTTGCCAAACAAACGATCTTTGGGCGCATAGTACAATCCCGCAAGTGCCTCCTTGTAATCCGGGTCGTTCCAGTCGATGCGCTCGTCCCAGTTTATTGTTGGCGGATCAATCGGATTTCCATCCCGATCTTCCGTGTTCAGGAACTCGTCAAATTGCTGTCCGAGCATCCGACGAGCAATAGAGTCGCGAACCCAGTACACAAACTGCCGGTATTCATTGTTGGTGATTTCCGTTTCATCCATCCAGAATGCATCTACAGAAACAGTTCTTGAGGGAGAGGTCGAATGAGAGATATCCTGATCACTCGGCCCCATCGTAAAACTTCCCCTTGGAACCATGGTCATTCCAAAAGGGGTGGGCTCAAAATACTTACCTCGTTTCCCCACTCCAACGAGTTCACCGTTTGTTCCTCGGTTACAACTACTCAGAGACAGGACGATGGCAACTACACTACCAAAGAAGAATAATCGTCTCATATTATCGTTCATATGTGGCACAAATATTTTCACGCTTCAATGTATTATTATAGAAATCGAACGCTTTTATATTTCTGTTCTCTTCTCCGGTTCAGATTAAACGAGTAAGCGATAAAAAACTCGTGAGAACCCGAACTGTAACGGGCGAGTGGTGAAATGGTCAGATCATAAGAATATCCTACCTTAATCCCATTTCGAAACTCCGTCCCAAGCAAAACAATCACAGCATCATTTAACCGATAGCCCAGTCCTCCCCATACGCGCTTGTTATAGCGCACATTCACATCTACATCGACTTGGTAACTGGCAGCATCTGTCTTAAACAATAACGATGGCTGTACTTCAAATAACGGGTCGGATAAACGAATATTGTATCCGCCCGAAAAATAATAGTTCCTTACCAGCGAATATTTTCCACTCTCTTCGTAAGAATAAACCGCCTGGTTCAGATGTTTCACCGACAATCCCAGGTAGTAATCTTTGTGTTCATAGAATAACCCGAATCCTATATCAGGAACCAAAGCATTTACCTCACTCTGAGGAATTAGCGGATCCCCTTGATCGATCAGGTTAGCTCCGGCATCCGAACTCCAATCAGGCTTGAGGTTTTTATTCATCAAGCCGATGGAAATTCCGGTTCCCAGTTTTCCGTTCCCAACATCTGTACGCCAGGCATACATCAGGCTAACCGAAATATTTTTCTCATAGCCTATCTCATCATTCATTACGGAAAAACCGATACCATCCTCCTGACCGATAAGGCCGACAGTAGCATCTGCATTAAAAACGGTGGTAACTGGTGCTCCTGGAAATCCTACCCACTGAAAACGATTGAGCAATGAAGCATTAATTGCATCACTTTTACCCGCAAATCCCGGATTGATAGTCAAATGATTGAACATGTTCTGACTAAACTGTGGGTCCTGCTGGGCTCTCGCAACGAAATTAACAATAATTAAAAGAAACAAAAATATCAGTATTCGCTTCATAGATTACGTCAACCTTGTCGAATATCCCCTCCTGAAAACAGGTCAAAAAAAGATTAATTCTACCGTTTTTAAATTGCTTAGTCTGTTAAGTTAATAACTCGCTTCTACCACTATTATGGTTTGGTTATATTTCATTCACACCCCAATAACGAATCCAACGTTCGGGGATTTCATTTTTCTGCGCCAAAAGGTAATCATTTTCAGAACAGGCAATTCGAACTTCTTCATTCTTTTTCGAATTTACCTCCATCCACCATCTTCCGGTAACGGGATGCTTTAGAAAAGCAATGGGCTCATCCAGCCCCTCAACCGGAACCATGAAATGTAAAAATTCCGATGCTTCTCCCGCTGGCTCTTCATCTTTCTGCACAATTGCTCCTTTCAAAAAATACCAGCTAACCTGAGCAGCCATTACAGCTCCCCAACGTTGTAAATCGAGCGAGGGGCTATAGCCAAAAATACCGGTCATATTCAGCTTCGTACTCATTCCGGCATACCATGCCAACTGGCAAGCCTCCTCTCCATAAAGTCCGTTGGGAGACAACCGCTGCTGACCGGGCGCTTCGTGGGCTTTCAAGGCTCCGAAATCAAAGCTAATCACATCGGCCTCCCGCAACATTGGTTCGCTTTCGCGAATATTTTCACGTAAGTCGCCCAGTGGCAATTGGAGGCCCCGATGTTGTTTGAGTAGATCATCTGTCTTGTCCGATGGCGAGAAATAGGCCTGCGTGCCCAATAACCGAAGAGTAGTGCCAGTCGTTATTTTTTCCAGGAAATTCTCGTCCGTACCGAACTCTTCACCAGCCTGATAATCGGGCCGGTCATCGATAACCGTCAACGTTTGCCGTTTGGTCGGCCTGCCCTCCAACAAAGGCAATGTTAAGTCCTGACTTCCTCCTAAAACCAACACCTGCAAACCTTTCGACACAAGCGACTCAGTGACCATCCGAACGGCCGCATACGTATCAGCAGGTGTATTTCCGGGGCGAACATTTCCAATATCTGCAATCAACGAAGAATCGCCAACAGCTGTCAACTGGTATAGTTGCTCGCGAATCATGTCGGGAGCATTTTCCAGTCCTTCGAACCGGGATAAACGACTTTCCGGAATACCGAGAATTACCACTTTCAACTTCTCGTTCTCCTCCCAGGGTTCAGCCTGAATCAATTGCTTTCCCAGGGAATCAGAAGCTCCCTGAAACAATCGAACCACAGTCAACTCGTTAGCCGGAATAAGCAGGTCGTTTAACATAGGCAGCAAAATACGAAATCTGGAATTTGTTTGGTAGTAAAGCGGTAATATTAATTCAGTATAAAAAAGGGCAAACTCCATAAGTGTTTGCCCTGACTTCGTTTCTTACTTTGTTTTCTTCTTCGTCGTTTTCGTCGACTTTGTTTTTGTCTTCGAAGCGGTTGTTTTCTTTTTGGTTGTGGTGGACGCCTTTTTCGTTGCCGTCTTTTTGGCTGCTTTTTTTCCTGAGGCGGGACCTTTCTTTATAATTTCCTGACAATCCTCAAGTGTCAGTTCCTCAGCTTTAACATTTTTGGGTATTTTGTAATTCTTCTTATCGCTCGTTATATAAGGTCCCCAACGGCCTTGCAGCACCCTGATTTCAGGCTCCTCTTCGTCGAATACTTTGATAATCGCTTTCCGATCCTTCTCCCGCTTCTCTTCGATGAGTTCAATCGCCCGATCCAGATCAATCGTATGCGGGTCATCTACATCCTTTTTCAACGAAACAAATTTCCCGTCGTGGCGCACGTAAGGACCGAACCGGCCAATGCCGATCACTACTTTCTTTCCTTCGTACTCACCCACATCGCGGGGAAGTTTAAACAGCTCGAGAGCCTCTTCCAGCGAAATAGTCTCAATACTCTGCCCACTGCGAAGACTGGCAAACTGAGGTTTCTCCTCCGATTCCTCTGACGCTTCACCGAGTTGAGCAAATGCACCGTAGCGACCAATTTTAACAGACACTTCTTTTCCGGTAGCCGGGTCATTACCGAGGATACGTTCTCCACGGGTCCGTTCCGAAACATTGAGCACCTCTTCGATATTTTCATGGAAAGGCCGGTAGAATGCATCGATCATTTCATACCATTGCAAACCTCCAAGTGCAATATCATCGAATTGTTCCTCAACCGAAGCAGTAAAGTTGTAATCCATGATGCGCGGGAAATACTTCATCAGGAAGTCATTCACCACCAAACCAATATCAGTCGGGAAGAGCTTGGATTTTTCAGCTCCGGTAATTTCTGTTTTTTCTTCTTCCTGAATATTGCTGTCTTTTAACAGAATCGTTTTATATTTTCTCTCAACGCCCGGACGATCTTCCTTCACCACATAATTCCGGTTCTGGATGGTCGTGATAATCGGGGCATAAGTTGACGGACGTCCGATTCCCAGCTCTTCCAGCTTACGCACCAGACTTGCTTCCGTATAACGTGGTGGCTTCAGGGTAAAGCGCTCCGAAGCGATAATATTATCGAGATCCAGTTTCTGTCCTTTATTCAGCGGCGGCAACAATCCCTTCTGCTCCTCATTCTGCCCTTCATCGTCCGTCGATTCCAGATATACTCCAAGGAAACCATCAAATTTCAAGACTTCACCATTGGCTACAAAATGCTCTTTAGCGCCAGAAACATCAATGGTAACAGTTGTCTTTTCCAGCTCGGCATCCGCCATTTGCGAAGCGATGGTACGTTTCCAAATCAGGTTATATAACTTCTGTTCCTGCGGTGAACCGGAAATATTTTCTTTCCTCAAATCGGTCGGCCGAATGGCTTCGTGCGCTTCCTGTGCACCTTTCGCTTTGGTTTTAAATTGCCGTGTTTTGACATATTTATCACCGTATAGCTCGGAGATTTTTTCTTTTGCCGAACCGATAGCCAGTTTCGACAAGTTCACCGAGTCGGTACGCATGTAGGTGATTTGTCCCGCTTCATATAGTCGCTGAGCCACCGACATCGTCATACTTACCGGGAAACCCAGTTTTCGGCTGGCTTCCTGCTGCAATGTAGATGTAATGAACGGCGGTGCCGGTGATTTTTTAGCCGGCTTGGTAACCACATCAGCAATATCGAAATCAGAAGCACCGCATTTTTCCAAAAACGCTTTGGCTTCTTCGGCCGTATTGAAACGCTTGTCGAGTTCGGCCTCGAGCGGTGCCAATCGTCCATTCCTATCAGGAACCATGAACAGAGCCCGGACGCGGAAAGAGGAAGTACTAACAAATTTGTTGATTTCGCGCTCTCGTTCAACAATCAGACGAACCGCTACTGATTGCACGCGACCAGCTGAAAGCGAAGGTTTCACTTTTTTCCAAAGTACGGGCGAGATTTCAAATCCGACGAGTCGGTCAAGTACGCGACGAGCCTGTTGTGCATCCACCAGGTTTTTATCCAGTTTCCTCGGGCTTTCAATCGCCTGAAGAATGGCATCCTTGGTAATCTCGTGAAAAACAATCCGGTTGGTGCTACCCGGATCAAGTTTCAACACTTCCATTAAGTGCCAGGCAATAGCCTCTCCCTCGCGGTCTTCATCGGATGCGATCCAAACCCGCTTCGAGTTCTTCACCATCTTTTTCAGTTCGCTGACGACTTTCTTCTTGTCGTCGGAGACAATATACCTGGGCTGGTATTTATTTTCGAGGTCTACACCAAAATCTTTCTTGTCCAGATCGCGGATGTGTCCAAAACTCGAGGTAACCTGGAAATCTTTTCCAAGAAATTTTTCTATCGTTTTTGCCTTTGCAGGCGACTCGACAATAACTAGGTTTTCTTCCATCTTCCTTCCCGATAATTATGCATTATGCAGTGAAAACTATGCAAAGTAAAGGAAATCACGACCTATGTTCAAAATTTTTCTTCGCTTCTTTATCAAACTGGCACGGTTTTTTATTGATTGAATCTGCTTGAAAACGTTTATTTTCATCAGAATTACCATCATCTTCCACCTGTTTGATCTTGAGATCAGTTTAACGGAAGGAACATTAATTTTATATCTTTGTCCGTGTTCACTAGGATTGGCGCCATGACAGAAAATAAAAAACCATTCAGAAAATATCTCATAGCGTTCTGGAGTTTGTATGCTCTGGGCGTACTGGGAGTTGTGATTCTGTTTACTCTGATTGCAAAAGGAGATTTGGGCTTCATGCCTACCTTCGAAGAATTGGAAAACACAGAACCAGCTCTGGCTTCGGAAGTTTATACGCACGATGGAGAAGTGCTTCGGAAATTTTTCAAGGAAAACCGTACCTATGTACGTTTCGAGGATTTGAGCCCTAATATCGTCAATGCCCTCGTAGCCACCGAAGACGTGCGTTTCTACCAACATTCAGGAATTGACTTGCGCGGTCTCTTCCGCGTAGCCAAGGGAATTCTCACCGGAAATGAAAGTGCCGGTGGAGGTAGTACAATTTCGCAGCAGGTAGCAAAAATGCTCTTCCCGCGGGAACGATACGAAAATAAACTCGATTTCGTTATCCGGAAATTCAGGGAATGGGTAATTGCGGTAAAACTGGAACGGAGTTTCACCAAAGAGGAAATCCTGACCATGTACCTGAATAAATTCGATTTCCTGAACCTGGCAGTCGGCGTAAAATCTGCAGCTCAGATTTATTTCAACACAACACCCGACAGCCTCAATGTTGACGAGGCGGCTACGCTGGTCGGCATGGCCAAGAACCCGTCGCTGTTCAACCCGGTTCGCAGGCCGGACATGGTGCGTGGGCGAAGAAATGTTGTGCTTTCGCAGATGACCAAATACGGTTATCTGACGCCGGCCGCATACGATACGCTAAAAACCAAGTCGCTCGACTTAAAATACAAGAGAGAAGATTTTAAAAGCGGCTCCGGTACATATTTTACTGAATACTTGCGGGTGATCATGACCGCCTCAAAACCAGACCGTAGTAATTATGCTTCGTGGCAAGACGAAAAATTTAAAGAAGATTCCATTGAATGGGAAACCAATCCGTTGTATGGCTGGTGTTCCAAGAATCTCAAGCCGGACGGGACCAACTACAACATCTACAACGATGGATTGAAAATTTACACCACCATCGACTCGCGCATGCAACGGGATGCCGAACAATCGGTGGTAGAGCACTTAAGTACCGATTTGCAGCCCACTTTCTTCAGCAAGCTGAAAGAACTCAAGCATCCTCCGTTTTCGGATGACCTCTCTGTAAGTCAAATTGACGACATTCTCGATAGGGAAATTCGAAAAAGTGAGCGTTACCGCGTGCTTCATGAGCGAGGACTGAACTTCAAAGAAATCAAGAAAAACTTCAATAAACCGGTTGAGATGAACGTGTTCTCCTGGAAAGGTGAAGTAGACACGACCATGACGCCGCTTGATTCGATTAAATATTATTTGAGCTATCTCCGGTCGTCGATGATGACAATGGATGTGAAAACCGGAGCCGTGAGAGCTTACGTAGGCGGCCCTAACTACAAATATTTCATGTACGACATGGTGACCGGCGGAAAGCGTCAGGTAGGTTCAACAGTGAAGCCCTTCCTCTACACGCTGGCCATGCAAAACGGATATTCGCCTTGTACGCTGGTTCCGAACACAGAGCAGACATTCTATTTGCCCGATGGAACTACATGGACTGCCAAAAACTCTTCGTCAGAGCGCGAAGGTCAAATGGTAACATTGAAATGGGGATTGGCTAATTCGGTAAACCAGATTTCGGCCTGGATCATGAAGAAATTCAACCCGCAGGCCATGAAGAATGTAATGCGAAAAATGGGCATTATTAGTCCCATCGATGCAGTACCTTCGATGTTCCTCGGAACTTCTGATATTTCGCTGTATGAAATGGTCGGGGCTTTTGGAACGTTCGGAAATCACGGGGTTTATACCAAGCCTTATTTCGTCGATCGGATTGAAGACAAGGACGGTAATGTGCTGGCGCGGTTCACACCTCAACAGCACGAAGCCATTGACCAGAAAACGGCTTACCTGATGCTGAACCTGATGGAAGGAGTTGTCAATGAGGGAACAAGCCAGCGTTTGCGATGGCATCCGGTTTACGGACATTTAACCGCCGACATTGCCGGAAAAACCGGAACAACACAGAACCAATCGGACGGTTGGTTCATTGGTATTACGCCGGAATTGGTTACGGGTGTCTGGACCGGAGCGGACTTACGAAGTATCCACTTCAAAGGCATTCACTTTGGTCAGGGAGCTAACATGGCACTTCCGATTTACGGCCGTTTCATGAATAAGTTATATTCTGATTCAACACTGAATTTGTCGCAGGATACCAAATTTGACCGTCCACCGAACTTCAATATCAACCTCGATTGTGACGAGGTGAATAAGAAGAACAGTCAGAAAAATCAGACGACAACGCAAGATGACTTCTTCTAAAAGCAAAAGAATTTTCAAATAAATCAGAAATAAAAAAGGCGGAAATAACATTCCGCCTTTTTTATTTTCGTTGACTGAAAACCATTCGGACCATCTTCTCAATCCGGTCTACCTGGTTAACCTGTATTTTAAATCGGGAAAAATCGACTCCCTTGTTGTATCTCGAAATATAAATTTCGCTGAAGCCTTGTTTTTCGGCTTCGGTAATGCGTTGCTCAATCCGGTTCACCGGGCGAATTTCTCCGGTCAAACCAACCTCACCCGCAAAGCATGACTGTTTACTTACCGGAATATCGAAATTAGATGAAAGAATCGATATTATGACTGCCAAATCCATGGCTGGGTCATCAACGCGCAGACCGCCGGCAATATTCAAAAACACATCTTTGGCCATCAGTTTAAAGCCAGCCCGTTTTTCCAAAACCGCCAACAACATGTTCAACCGCCGCAAGTCGAAGCCAGTGGCCGAACGCTGCGGTGTTCCGTAAGCTGCCGAACTAACTAATCCCTGAACTTCAATCATGAACGACCGCATTCCTTCTATAGACGCTGCAATACTCGTTCCGCTCAGTCCGTCATTGTGCTGCAGCATCAACATCTCTGATGGATTGGAAACAATGCGCAGGCCATCCTGCCGCATTTCGTAAATTCCCAACTCAGAAGTGGAACCGAACCGGTTTTTTACTGAACGGAGGATGCGAAATAAATAATTCCGGTCGCCTTCAAATTGTAAAACCGTATCGACGATATGTTCCAGTACCTTTGGTCCGGCCAGATTTCCGTCTTTCGTAATATGTCCAATTAAAATCACCGGAACATGGGCAGGTTTCGCCGTTTTCATTATGGCTGAAGCACATTCGCGGATCTGCCCTACGCTCCCCGGCGCTGATTCCAGACCATCTGCTGTTAGCGTCTGAATGGAATCCATTATCACCAAATCGGGCTTTTCATTCTCGATGTGCGCCAGAACACTTTCCAGCGAGGTTTCGCTGAGAAAAAGACAATCAGTACTGTCTTGTTGCAATCTCCTGGCCCGCATTTTCAATTGCTGCAGACTTTCCTCACCCGAGATATATAAAACTTTTTTATCCTTCAATGCCAAAGCCACCTGTAACACCAGCGTCGATTTTCCGATGCCCGGTTCACCACCAAGAAGAATCAAACTTCCGGGTACCAAACCACCGCCCAGCACTCGGTTCAGTTCACTGTTGCAGGTATCGATGCGCTCCTGCTTACCGCTGGTAATCTGGTCGAGGCGCAACGGACTGGAAGAACTTCGGGCTGTAGCCTGCACGGGCTGTTTGTTTTTTACCACGATTTCTTCCACCAGGGTATTCCACTCTCCGCAGCTGTTGCATTGCCCCATCCATTTGGGCCATTGGGCTCCACAGTTCTGACAGGTATAAACGGTTTTGGCTTTAGCCATTTTCAGGGATTTTGAAGTTGATATGTACCAAAATTAAAAAACCCCGCGGGAAAACCCACGGGGTATCGGTATGGAAAATGTTTTTATTGCTTATACCAGTTTATTGGTTTCCGTATCCGGAAAAACCAGACTGGGTTTCCACTTTTTCGCTTCTTCAAAATCCATGGTCGCGTAGGAAATGATGATAACAACATCACCAACAGCCACCTTACGGGCAGCCGGTCCGTTCAGACAAACTTCGCCTGAACCACGCTCACCTCTGATAACGTAGGTTTCGAGCCGCTCGCCATTGTTAATGTTAACGATTTGCACCTTCTCGTTCTCAATCAGGTTGGCCGCATCCATCAGATCTTCATCAATGGTAATGCTCCCCACATACTGCAGGTCGGCAGCTGTAACAGTTACCCTGTGAATTTTGGATTTGCAAACTTCAATATTCATCACCTGAATTTATTGTTTTTCAAGAATTACATTATCAATTAACCGGACTTTACCGGCATGTACCGCAATGCAACCTACTTTCACGGTAGGTTCGTCCCACGCTTTTACAGGCTGAAGGTAGTTATCATCAACTATCTCAAAATATTCAACCTCCAACAAAGGACTATTGTTTATTTTTTCCTGCACCCATGCTTTAAGTTCTTCTACGCTTTTTTCACCGACCAGTTTCTTTGCTTCGGAAAGGGTTTGTGAAATCAGCGGAGCTGCAGCCCGGTGTTCCGGCGTCAACAGTTGATTACGGGAACTCATGGCCAAACCATCGGCTTCGCGAACAATTTCGCAGGGCACAATCTCGATATCATATTGCAATTGGCGTACCATTTCCTTGATAATGGCCAGTTGCTGGAAATCTTTCAGTCCAAAGTAGGCACGATGCGGCATTACCACATCAAAAAGCTTGCTGACAATTTGACCGACGCCATTAAAATGGCCAGGCCGAAACTGACCTTCCATAACCGTTTCCAGGTTTCCGAAATCAAATTGGCGGTTATCGGGTTCGGGATACATTTCTTTCACCGAAGGGGCAAAAATCAATGGATCGCCAACCGTTGCCAGCTTTTTCATGTCCTCTTCCAGCGTCCTTGGATACCGTTCCAGGTCAGCCGGGTCGTTAAACTGTGTGGGATTAACAAAAATCGAAACCACCACCACATCATTCTCTTTTCCGGCCTGGCTGACAAGCGAGAGATGTCCCTCGTGAAGTGCTCCCATCGTAGGCACAAATCCGATGCTTTCTCCCTGATTACGAATGGCATCCAATGCCTCCGTCAGCGCTTCCCGGGTCGTAAAAAGTTCCATCATTTCATTTGGTTACAGCGTGCAAAGTAACGAAATATATACACACGATAAAACACCCTTTTGCTCCTTGCAGACAGGGCTCTACCCCTTCCGGCGTTGAATATCTGAGGTATTTTTTCTATTTTTGCAGGACAAATTCTCAAAAGATCATGGAAAAAAAGAAGGTTTTATTCATCTCTCAGGAAATTACCCCCTATCTACCTGAAACAGAAATTTCGCAAATCAGTCGTAACTTACCACAGGGTATACAGGAGAGAGGTAGAGAGATACGGACCTTTATGCCACGATACGGCAGTGTGAACGAACGCAGAAATCAGCTTCATGAAGTGATCCGGCTTTCAGGGATGAACCTGGTTATCAACGACACCGACCATCCGTTGATCATCAAAGTTGCCTCAATCCAGGCGGCCCGCATGCAGGTCTATTTCATCGACAACGAAGACTATTTTCACCGGAAAGCCAAGTTTGCCGATTCCAAGGGAAAAGAATTTGAGGACAACGATGAACGCGCCATCTTTTTTGCCCGTGGGGTATTGGAAACCGTAATCAAGCTGCGGTGGGCTCCCGATTTGATCCACTGCCATGGATGGTTCACCGGACTGGTACCGTTGTTTATCAAAAAGATCTATAAAGACAATCCGCTTTTTGCCGACTCCAAAGTCGTCTACTCCGCTTATAACGACGGGTTTAAAAATCCGCTCAACAGCCAAATCGTTTCAAAAATTGCCGAGGATGGGATCCCGAAAGAAGATATTTCCGTTCTGTCCGATCCTTCCTTCGTAAATTTGAGTAAACTTGCGGTAGATTATTCTGACGCAACCATCAAAGGGAGTGAGAGCATCAATGAAGAAGTTGAAAGTTACATGAAGCAGTCAGGAAAGCTGTTTCTCGATTATCAACCAGCTGATACATTTATTGATGCTTATTCAGAGTTTTACGACAAAATTTTATAATTTCCGCGTCTCTTTCAAAAACTATTAAAAACGGAAATACTTTGACACACAAATATTTTTTCAAGCCCGGGGGGGTGGTGATCATGTTGGCCCTCACCCTGATGATGTTAGGAGGATGTAAAAAGAACGATGAGTCACTGGGTCTTGATTTGCTCCCCGGAAGTAACATAATTGATTCCCGTTACAGCAACGAAACCGGAACGATTTCTTCCTACACTTTTACCGACACTAAAATAAGGGTAGATAAACCCGATTACAACGTTTTCGGAAGTTTTAACGATCCACTGTTTGGACGGACTACCGCCTCGTTTGCAGCACAATTCCGCTTGCCTTATTACCCGTCATACGCACAGGACGCGGTTCTTGACTCCGCTGTTGTGAGTCTCGTTTACCGGAAGGTTTACGGCGATACCATTACACCACAGGAGGTGAAAGTGTACAGATTGGTTCAACCACTCAATTTCGATGCCCAGTACCTCTCCTCGTTCGATCCAAAAACATTGACGAATGATACGGTTATCGGAATGGCAGACTTCACGCCGAAATTCAGGACCGATTCAACCGGCCAGGATACCACCGTGCAACAGATTTCAGTTCGGCTGAACGATAATATCGGCAATATGCTGTTAAAAGCCGATTCTCTGGACATGATTAACAACGATGCGTTTCTTAACTTTTTCAAAGGTTTATATATCGAATCGCAACCGCTGCAAGCTGGCGGGGGACTCGTTTACCTGAGATCACATGCATCGTTGCTCAATCTCTTTTATCACACTGCAGACGCTGACAGTTTGGTTTTCTCTTACCAACTCACAACGAACTCGGCTGATGTTCCGTATTTCGAACACGATTACTCCAACGCATGGTTCGCAGACCATCTGAATCAGGAAAATGTGGAGGATTCTCTGGTTTTTGTTCAGCCAACAGGCGGAACAAAGGTGAAGATTGACGTTCCCTCTCTAGACAACTGGACCGACTCGACCAATTGTATGATTAACAAGGCGACACTGACCTTTCACGCTGATACAACGATGTCGGATTTCCACCAATATCCCATGCCCAGTCAGCTGTTTCTAAAGACCATTCAAGAGGATGGAAGCGAAGCATTTCCGATCGACAGCCAACTGTCTTTAGCTTACTATGGCGGTGTGTACAACGTAACAGATGCTACGTATACCTTCAATATTACTCAGCACTTGCAGCGAATTCTTGACGGAACCGTTCAGAACTTAGGCTTTTACCTGGTTTCTGCCACCCGAAAAAATTCAGCTGACCGAGTTGTATTAAAGGGAAGTAATAGTTCGCAACCGATACAATTGGAAATAAACTATACACGGTATAAATAATATACCGTTACAGTTGTCCGTTGTTTCCTTGATTGACAGATAATACTTTTAACCTCAAAAGAAAAAAATTATGTGTGGAATCGTAGGCTACATTGGCGACAAGAATGCTTACCCCATTTTAATTAATGGATTGAAAATGCTTGAATACCGGGGATATGATTCTTCCGGTATTGCTCTTTTAGGAGACGAGCAACGTGTGTACAAATGCCAGGGCAAAATTGCCAATCTGGAAGAGTTGGTCTCTGACAAAGATACCGGTGGAAAAATCGGCATAGGTCACACCCGTTGGGCAACTCACGGTGAACCAACCGACCAGAATGCTCACCCTCATACCTCTATGAACGGACATTTTACCCTTGTTCATAATGGTATTATTGAAAATTACAGTAACCTGCGCAATGATTTAAGCGAACTTGGTTACAAATTTCAATCGGAAACCGATACAGAAGTATTGGTCAATTTGATTGAGTATGTCTACCTGAATAGCGAAGAAAAATCAGCGGAGATTGCCGTTCGTGCTGCACTGAAAAAAGTGGTCGGTGCTTACGGAATCGTTGTTGTCTGCAAGGAAGAACCGAACAAACTCATTGCCGCACGCAAAGGTAGTCCGCTGGTTATTGGTATCGGCAACGACGAATATTTCCTGGCATCCGATGCGACGCCGATTGTTGGTCACACCAACCAGGTTCTCTACCTCAACGACCACGATGTTGCTATCATTGAGCGTGGAAGTCTCACGTTGAAAAATATTAACAACGACCCGCTGGTAGCCAAAATCAAGCAGGTTGATTTGAGCATAGGCGAACTGCAGAAAAACGGTTACGACCATTTCATGCTGAAAGAAATTTTCGAACAGCCCAACACCATTGAGCAATCGTTCAAAGGCCGTATTAAAACTGACAATAGCGATATTGTTTTAGGTGGCCTTCATAATGTGATGCCCAAACTGAAAGAAGCCCGCCGCCTCATCATCATTGGTTGCGGTACTTCGTGGCATGCCGGTCTGGTGGGCGAATACCTGTTCGAGGAGTATTGCCGTATTCCGGTAGAAGTGGAATATGCTTCAGAGTTCCGCTACCGCAATCCCATCATCGACGAAGATGACGTGGTCATTGCCATTAGTCAGAGCGGCGAAACAGCCGATACCCTGGCCGCAGTTAAGCTGGCCAAAGAACGCGGAGCAACAGTTTTGGGTATTTGCAACGTGGTGGGTTCATCTATTCCACGGGAAACCGATGGCGGAGTATACATTCACGCTGGTGTTGAAATCGGAGTGGCTTCGACCAAAGCATTTACGGCTCAGGTCACCATCCTGACCATGATGGCAGCTCTTCTTGGTAAAGAAAAAGGCCGGCTGAGCGTGGAAGATTATCGCGTCATTATCCAGGAACTTTCAGAGGTGCCTGAAAAGATCAAAACCATCTTGCAAAGCACTGACCACATCCGGAAAGTAGCCGACAAATACAAAGACGCTGTTAATGCATTATACCTGGGACGTGGCGCATTGTTCCCCGTGGCCCTGGAAGGCGCATTGAAACTGAAAGAGGTTTCTTACCTGCATGCCGAAGGTTACGCTGCCGCAGAAATGAAACACGGTCCGATTGCATTGGTCGATGACAACCTTCCCGTTGTGGTCGTCGCTGCCAAAGACCGTTACTACGAAAAAGTGGTTTCCAATATTCAGGAAGTAAAAGCAAGGAAAGGAAACATCATCGCGGTGGTGTCGGAAGGTGATACGCAGCTCGATAAGATGTGCGACGACGTTTTCGAGATTCCTCGTTCGCACCCGGCCGTGGCGCCACTGCTGACCATCATCCCGTTGCAGTTGTTTGCCTATTATGTTGCCATACTGCGTGGAACAGATGTGGACCAACCGCGGAACCTGGCCAAATCGGTTACAGTAGAATAAACGAAAAAAGATATCAGCAAAGCCGGCAAGTCTAATCTTCGCCGGCTTTTTTTATTGAATCCGCCATTCATTTGCTCGCTCGTATCGATGAATCGCCTGCCCCCACAGCAACAACGGATCACGCGTTTTGCTCATTGCCTCGTAAGCTAGTTCTGTCAACTCTTCAATGGCAGGACCAAAACGATAGAAGAGCTCCATGAACCACGCCTCATCGATACCGGTTTGCTTTGCCTCGTAGAACTTCTGCTGTGCAACCTCAAATACCCGGCTAATGTGGCGGTCTTCTTCTTCCGGAAACCAACCATCCGGATTCTTCCATTCGGTAATTTCAGGAAAAAGTACCGATAACTTCTCCCCCATTTCCTCAGCAGGAAAATCAGGGATTGTCAAATCCGGCTTTACTGGTTTGGCCGAAGTTCGTTTCGGGTTTTCGACAGGTGAAATATCTTCCTGACTGAGCGAAAAAAGCTGTTTCAATTCATCGATAATCTGCTTTTCATCGTTTTCTGTATTCTTCGCGAAAGCAGCAACCTGAACACCTTCTTTTCCTAGTGAAAGAATATAGTCAACAGCCTCCCCTGAAATACGAACCGGATTGTTCCACTTGGTGTCAGGCAAACGAACTTCGAAATGAAAAAGCCGGGAGTCAGCAGCCAGCTGAATGACGCGTTCTGCCTTAATCTTTTTCTTCTCCTTTGAAATCAGGCCTTCCAACTGCAAAACTCGTCCATCCCGGTCGGTTACTTTAACAAAGTTTCCGACCAGTGCACCTTCGCGTGAAGCTGCTTTCAACCACTCCATCACCAAACGGGAATGGTTGTACCGGTATTCACGGCAAAGAATTCCATGCGGACAACCTCTTTCCTTAAAGAAAGAGAATTCAGGGTAGTCACCTAACTTTAAAGTTCCGGCTTTCTCCGAGTGATTACTTACAGCTAGTTGGTTGTATGACCGGGTAATTAATTGATTGTTGAGTGCATTTCCCCGCAGCCAAACCATTCGTTGCTGCAGAAAAAGATGCGGATCAGATTGCTGCATATGTGCAGCATAATCCAGTCGTGATCCAACACCGGAAAGCTCCTTCATGGTTTCTGGAAACATGCGGGTAAACCGGAAATCATCCTGCCTTTCAAAATCATCTTCACAAAACACTGCCACTTTCTTTCCGACGGCAGCAAACTGATATGCCAGCAAAGCTCCCGGCAGGTTCACTCCCAGGAAAACAACATCAAAATCCGTTTCATTTAAATCGTTAAAAATCCTTGCAGACGGGGCTTTCTTCATCTATTTCTCCTTCCTTTCTGAGAATATCGGACCAAGTTACCGGTTTTACCGAAAAAAAGAATGGCGGGTAAAACCTCTTTAGGCCAGTTTTCGTAAGTTTGTAGCGTTTGCAAATCCATAATATCAACAGTTTGGACAAGAAATTTCCTTATCTAATCATCCTTGTATTTGGCTCATTAGCATTGTATACCTCGTGCGCCAACATGGGTATGCCGTCGGGAGGTGCCAAAGATACCATTCCACCGGTCGTTATTCGAAGCATTCCGCAGGCCAATCAAACCAACTACAAAGGTGACGAAGTCAGATTATATTTCGACGAATTTGTGGTACCAGAGAAATTGAACGAAAAATTTGTCATTTCTCCTCCCATCGACAAACGTCCCATTTTCCGGACCAAAGGAAAATCGCTGATCGTCGATTTAAATGGAGCAAAGCTGAAAGACAGTACCACCTATTCGCTCGACTTCAAAGATGCTATTGTCGACAACAATGAGAAGAACCCCTTAAAGAATTACCGGTTGGCATTTTCAACAGGCCCCGATCTTGATACGCTTCGCGTTGTTGGCTTTGTATTGAATTCGTTCAACCTAGAGCCGTCGGCGGGCACATATGTCATGCTGTACAAAAATTTATCGGATACCGCTGTTCTGACGACCAAACCCGATTACATTGCCAAGACCGATGACAACGGCTTCTTTGCCGTGACCAATCTGCCGAAAGCAACCTACAATGTCTATGCAGTCACCGACAACGACAACAACATGATGTTGACATCGACGGCCGAACCGGTGGCATTTCTCGACTCGACGGTGACGCCTTCAGCGAAATATTTCCCGAAACAGGATACAGCTGTTGTTGGAATGGACACCTTGCTGGTTTTTGGGAAAACCCGCTTTTATCCAAATCCGCTGTACTTACTGCAATTCGAACAACCCTTTTTCGACCTGCGGCTGGACAACGAAACTAGGCCGACCCGGAAATATGTTGATTTAACGTTCACACAATCGGTAAAAGACACCTTTGATATTCAGCTATTAAACTACGAACCCAAAGGCAACTGGAAATATATTGAACATTCGGCCAACGATGACTCACTTCGCGTCTGGTTGACCGATTCGATGGTGTATAAAAAAGATACACTCAAGTTCCGGGTTACCTATGAACAGCAAGATTCAACCGGAGTGAAATATGCTTACAACGACACCATCAATCTGTATTTTAGTGATGCCCCTACCGACAAAAAACGTGGAAGGAGAGATCGCAGAAAGATTGAAAAGAAAGATGTCAATGTATCGCTCAGTTTGAACACTCGCTCCAACGGCTTTGATGTGTACAAGAACGTTTCGGTGGAATCGCCGGAGCCTGTAAAAAGTATGGACACCACCATGATTCATCTGTTTGTGAAGCAGGATACGGTGTTCAATCCGATCGATTTTAAAATCCTACCGGATTCCATTAACAAACGACGATTTTTTATCCACTATCCGTGGGATTACAAAACCGCCTACCGATTGAAAATCGACTCGGCAGCAGTTACGACTATTTACGGAGCGGTATCAGACAGTGTGGAAAATACGTTTGTCACGCAGGACGAAGAGCACTACGGCAAGATTAATTTTGCCATTCAGAATGTAACAGGACCAACAATTATTCAGCTAGTGAAAAATGACGACAAAGAAGAAGTTGTCCGGTCTAAAACCATCTACAAAGATGGCACGGTTGAATTTCCTTACCTCGAACCACAGAAGTACAAGGTGAAGGCTATCTTCGACCGAAACGATAATGGAAAATGGGACACTGGAAATTTGGAAGCTCATGTGCAACCGGAGGAGGTATTCTATTACCCTGAGGTGCTGAAGTTACGTTCCAACTGGACGATGAATCCAACCTGGCAACTGTCGACCCAGGAAGTTTTCAAAAAAGATATTGTCGATAAAGAAAAACAGGAAGAGGAAGCAAAACGGAAGAAAAAGGAACGCAACAGCAAGGCTTTTTAATCTTGGTAAAAAGCAAACCGATTTGTATCTTGCTTTGGGCTGAAAACAACCAGCCGCTCCTGTTTTACAAACACCGAACTGCTTATGCGGCGTCAGCAGTTCGCCTGAAGAAATTGATGCCGTTGACTACAGAAAACCGACCATTATGGCAAGTGTCAGAAGATTGAAAAAAGACATCGTTGAGCTGACAGCACAACTTATCGGCGATTGCATCGACTACGTTGAATACTTCGATAATGCAGACGAAGAAAAAGCCGTCGCCATCATCAGCGACGCGGTAAAAATGCACAACGAAGCCATAGACAGAGCCAATCACCCCGATGGGAAAGACAATCCCAAACTGGTGAAAGCCCATTACAACAAACTTCAGGAAGATTTTGTGAAGGGCATTGATGATGCTTACGCCGAACTCGAAAAACTCGTAAAAGAATAAACCGCTTCGGCGGAAAAACAGGAAAGGAATCATCGAGAGGCTGGTTCCTTTTTTATTTGGCAACCAGGCGCAATGTTTTTTGGGCAACAATTTTTCCATCCAGCCAGGTGGTCATGGTCCAGTTGCCCAACTTATCTTCGAGAGGTTCCCAGATGCAGTCGCCCAGGAAAAATTCGTAATCGTTGCTTCGAATGTATTGTTCCCCGGTAAATGGCGGCGCTACTTTCCCTTCCTTATCGGGAAACGAAGGATGGTCGATACGGAAATCCAGTTTCTTACCTTTTCCATGCCGTATTTTCAACACATAGCCAAACTCGGTTCCGATTTCCGCTCCAACCGTTTCCGTAATCGCCACCAACCTCGGAATCGATTTGCTTTGCCTGTCCCATTCGGCATATTCACCGTAACTGTAAAGTTCGATTTCTACTTTGCGTTTCGCCATCCGGTCTGTTTTCTGCAAAAATAAACAACCATCCACTTTTTCGAAAATCGGGAGCCGGATGAAATTCGTTATCTTAGCGAGAACCAAACACTTTCCTGACATGATTAAATATGCACTCGTTATGATAGCTTCCACCATTTTGTTCACCATGCCGGCTCAGGGACAGAAGGCCGACCTCATCATTAAAAACGCCAAAATATATACCGTCGATCCGGAATTTTCAGCGGCCGAAGCATTGGCGGTAAAAGACGGTCTATTTATCGGCGTTGGTTCCGATGAAGAGATACTGAAAAAGTATACCAGCGACAATATCATCGATGCTGGCGGAAAAACCATCTATCCCGGTTTCATCGATGCACACTGCCACTTTTTGATGTACGGTCAAACGTTGCAGAAAGCCAATTTGCGGGACACGAAATCATTTGAAGAAATACTCGAAATTCTGAAAAAGCATTACCAGGAAAATCCGGAAGGCTGGCTCGAAGGAACTGGCTGGGATCACAACGACTGGCCGGTGAAAGAATTTCCGGATAACCGAAAACTGAATGAGCTTTTCCCTAATATACCGGTTGTTCTAACACGTATCGACGGACACGCCGTGCTGGCCAACAAAGCGGCGATTCAAGCTTCAGGCATTCGGGCAAATGATTTTGAGGAAAGTGAAATTATCCGTGAAAACGGAAAGATGACCGGCATTTTTTTGGAAAATGCCGCCGATGCACTAAAGAAAGCGATTCCTCCGGTTTCCCGGAAAGGAAAAGAAACAGCGCTGATAAAGGCCCAACGCAATTGCTTCGCTGTCGGCCTCACATCAGTACACGATGCCGGCCTTCCGCATGATGATATAGCCTTAATCGATTCGCTGCAGGAGAAAGGCGATTTAAAAATGCGCATTTACAGCATGATGTCTCCCGACGAGAAAAACCTGGCACAACTGGTCAAAGGACCCATCGTCAAACCCCGATTGCATGTGGCATCCATCAAGCTTTATACCGACGGTGCTTTGGGATCGAGAGGTGCCAAACTGTTAGCGCCCTATTCCGATGCTCCGGAAACGTCAGGGATTTTTGTGAATGAAAAAGACTACCTGGCAAACATCTGCCGGAAGGCTTACGAGACCGGATTTCAAATCAACACCCACTGCATCGGCGATGCTGCAGTGAAACGAATGCTCGATATTTACCAGGAAATTCTCGGCGGACCGAACGACCGTCGCTGGCGCATCGAACACGCCCAAATTGTGGCGCCGGAAGATTTTGCCCGTTTTGGCCAATACAATGTGATTCCCTCGGTGCAAACCACACATTGCACCAGCGATATGTACTGGGCCGGTGACAGAATAGGGGAACGAATCAAGTACGCATACGCCTACAAGCAATTGCTGGATGAGAATGGCTGGCTGCCCAACGGTAGTGATTTTCCGATTGAAGAGATCAATCCGATTCTGGGTTTCTATGCCGGAGTGGTCCGAAAAGATCCGGCCGGATGGCCTCCGGAACGCTTTCAACCCGAGAATGCGATCAGTAGAAAAGAAGCGTTGCGAGCCATGACCATCTGGGCTGCCAAAGCGGCCTTCGAAGAAAACGAAAAAGGTTCCATTGAGCCGGGAAAACTGGCTGATTTCGTCATGCTCGACATCGACTTGATGGAAGCCAAAGAAGATCAACTTGTCGATTCGAAAGTGCTGATGACCGTTTCCAACGGAGAAGTGGTTTACCGGAAGGAATGAATCAGGGAGCCAGGCGAACCAATTTCCAGCTCTCTTCGTCACGGCGATATAAAACGCGATCGTGCAGACGGTTGGCCCTTCCCTGCCAGAACTCAATTTTGTCGGGAAGCAACCGGTAACCACCCCAGAAATCGGGCCGTTGGATAGCTTCATCGCCAAGCTCTTCCTGCTTCTTTTTCCACAGTTCTTCAAGTGAAGAGCGGTCCTTCACTTCTTTACTCTGGGGAGAAATGGCCGCACTCAATTGGCTTTCGGCAGGACGCGACGCAAAATAGGAATCCGATAACTCCGGACTGGCTTTTACCACATGCCCTTCTACCCGGACCTGGCGTTCCAGTTCGGGCCAGAAGAAGAGAAGTGCTGCCTGGTCGTTCGCTTCCAGTTCTGTTCCTTTTCTGCTTTCGTAATTTGTGAAAAAGAAGAAACCATCGTGGCTGAAATATTTCAACAGAACAATCCGCGCCGACGGTTTTCCTTCTGCGGAAGCGGTAGCCAATGTCATAGCAGTGGGGTCGGAAGTTTTGGCGTCGAGCGCCTCATTCATCCATATCTCGAATTGTCGGATCGGGTCGTTATTTACTTCTTTAGGATCGAGCTGTTTTAACTGATACTCTCTTCGTACCTCGGATAGATTCATTTCGACTGTTTCGGTTTATCATCACTTGTCAAAATAACCGGAAAAACAATTCTGTAAAAGTTTTCCGGCTACGGTATCGTGAGTCTTAAAACAATGCTTCAACATATTTTGTTGTCCAATATCGGAATATCATACCCGAAAAAGCAGAACATTTTTTGCGATTCTACCCCCACCAAAGACGTTTGATCAGGACTAAAATAATATTACTTTTGTACGTACTCTAATTGGGTTGAAACCTTTGCAATACAGGGAAAACATGGCAAATCAGGAAAATAAATCATCAGCCGACAAACGGAACAACATTATTGTTATCGTTTTGGCTGTTTTGTTAGTTGTTGTCGGAGTCCTCTTCTTCTTTCAACGGAGGAATAACCAACAGATGGTGCAACAACTAAATGTGGAGAAAGATTCAATTCAAGCTGAGCTTTCCAGGATGGTCGTCTCTTATGACTCACTACATACCGAGAATGACACACTAAGCACGCACATCGATATGGCCCGTACACGCGTTCAGAATCTGCTAACGGAAATAGAACAACTGAAAAAAGCCAGTTATTCGCAGATTTCCAACTACCGTGATGAAGTCAATACATTGCGGGGAATCATGCGGAATTACATCGTTCAGATTGATTCGCTCAATACGCGGAATAAAATCCTGATGGCCGAAAACAAACAGGTGAAGCAGCAGTATACCGAGGTGCAAACCCAAAACAAACAGCTGGAAGAACAAAAGAAAAAGCTGCAACAAAAGGTTTCGCTGGCAGCTCAGCTCGATGCATTGAACCTCTCCGCGACAGGCATCAACCGGAAAGGAAATGACACACCCAAGTCGAGAAAAATCGAAAAAATAAAAGTGAGTTTCACGCTCAGCAAAAACGTAACCGCCAAGCGTGGCTCCAAGAATATTTACGTCCGCATTCAGCGCCCCGATCAGCTACTGTTGGTCAAATCGAAGGACAATGTTTTCAAATTTGAAGATTTGAAAATTCCTTATTCTGCCATGCGTACTGTTGAATACGAGGGCGCCCAGCTTCCTGTAAATATTTACTGGGACAATACCGATGAACCTCAGTTGATGGACGGTATCTACACCGTCGATGTGTTTACTGACGGTTTCAATATCGGAACCACCACCTTCGAAGTGAAATAATCGTAATTGAAATACCGAAAGCCGGAGCAGTCCATGTATCATCTTCCCGAACTGAAAAAACAGCTAAAAAACCGCAACGCCGGGCACCTGCTCGACGTCGCCACAGGTGAAGGTGACTTTCTGGCTTTCTTGTTGGATGCATTTGCCTTGTACGAATCGGGTACGGGATTGGATATGAATCCCGCCAACCTGAAAGTAGCCGAAGAAAAGCTTTCGCAAGCTACAATTACCTTGGTAGAAGGAAATGCCGAACAACTGGACTTTGAAGATGAGTATTTTGATACGGTAAGCATTTCGAATTCGCTGCACCATTTTCCCAATCCCCGAAAGGCACTAAAGGAGATGACCCGGGTACTGGCGCCTGGAGGATTGTTGCTGATTAGCGAGCTCATATGCGAAGATTTAACCCCTGCGCAGGAGGCTCATCTTTCCTATCATCATCTCAAAGCGGACATGGATATGACTTCCGGGCACTTTCACCGTCATACCTTTACGCAGGATGAAGTGGTGAACCTGGTGGAAGATCTCCCGATGGTTGTGGACAAAGTTTTTCTGGCTTTCGACAAAGAACCGATGTTGAATTCCAGCGAGCGGATGTGGCGATTTTTCCGAATGCTCGACGAACGGGTAAGCGAATTTGCCGGTCATGACAGGGGAAAAGAATTCGAAGAGCGGGCCGGAACGGTCAAAGAAAGCATTTCCACACATGGCTTTATGCGCCCGCCCCAGGTTTGCATCATGGGATTGAAGAGCGGTTTTGGACGTTAATAACATCAAATAGTCCTCTTTTACCGATATCGGAATAATATCCACAAATATCAGCAGTTACAGCATTATTTTTTTACACCGATAGCTTTGGTTACCGCCTTTTTTGTTATTTTCGATAATAATTGATTTTCAACCTGAACCCACTGCGATGAAAAAGTTATTGCTATTTAGCCTGACCGGATTTATGTTTATCATAAGCTCCTGCGTATCGCCGGGAAAAATCCGCACAACCAACAAAAACAACATGTTGCAAATTGAACCGGGGATGTCAAAGTCCGAAGTGATTAGCATCATGGGAGGCGTGGAAACCAAGCCCGATGAATTCGGGAAACTTCAGGTGAACCCTTACCATTACGAAATGTTTGAGGTAAATCCCTCCGACACAGTTGAAGTGTTGTGGTACTATACCGACCAGGTTTATGCCGACGGTATCGTTAATCAGGCCGAGTTAACCCCGATTGTTTTGGATAATGATAAGGTGGTAGCCATTGGCTGGAAGTTTTACCAGAATTTCTTCAAACGGAAGAAACTACCTTTCGAAAAACGCAATGCCGAACCAGTTGGTGAACAAGCAACCACCGATAATTCGGAAACCAAATAGCCGGTTAAAATATTAGTGTGCTACAAAAAAAGGGGTCAGACAGCTGGCCCTTTTTTTATATCTCATCCCAACTGCAGCACAACTCGGCAGCATATTTCTACTCTTTAGACTCAGTCAAACCGAACTTTCTGACTCCCGGTTACATCAGAATTTATATCTTGAGGGCTCAACTGATTTCTGAAAGCTTAATTATACATAATAACTAAGCCTGCTAACCGTTATTGGAGAGTAAGAAGCTACCAGACCATTGACAATAATGGCTGCATGTGAAAAGAGAACCAATTACCAAACACAAGTACATGAACAAACTAAAAGCATTGGCATTGATGGGATTGATAGCGCTGATGGGCTGTAGCAGTGCGTCGCACCAGGCCATTAAGGTGGAATTAAAAGATGGCTGGCAGTTCAGTCAGGCTCACAAAAATGATTGGTTGCCGGCCAATGTACCCGGTTGTGTACATACCGACCTGATGAAAAACGGCAAAATTGAAGATCCGTTTTACCGGTTAAATGAACATGATGTGCAATGGATTGATAAAGTTAACTGGGAATACAAAACTACTTTTCAGGTAACGCCAGCCATGATGCGCCATGATCGGATTGCTCTTGATTTTAAAGGTCTCGATACCTATGCTGACGTATTTGTTAATGACGAGCAGGTACTTTCGGCCGACAATATGTTTCGCGAGTGGCAGGTTGATGTGAAGGATGTCGTGAAAAAAGGCAAAAATGACTTACGTATTGTCTTCCGCTCACCGATTGAAGAAGGAATTAAAAAATACGATGCCAACGGTTACGTTATTCCCGTTTCGGACAACGACCTGGCCGAATTGGGAAAAGTTCCCGGCGATAAAAAAGTTTCGGTTTACACGCGAAAAGCAGGATACGATTTTGGCTGGGACTGGGGCCCGCGTTTGGTTTCCAGTGGTATTTGGCGTCCGGTGTACCTCAAAGCCTGGGATTCCGACCGGATCGCCGATCTGCACATTGTTCAGGACAGCGTTTCCAAAACGCAGGCAGAAATGACCGCTGTTTTCGAAATTGATGCGGAGAAAAATGGTCCGGCGCAATTAACCGTCAGCAACGATGGCCAGATTCTGGCAACCGCCAATGTCAATTTGCAAAAAGGAACACAAACCTACCCGGTTAAATTTTCCATCAAGAATCCCAAACTTTGGTGGACCAATGGTCTGGGTGCACAAAATCTATACACCATCAACGGTGAGGTGAAGAATGATGTTACCACTGCCACCCGATCGGTACGTATTGGTATCCGGACACTCAAATTGGTTCGCAAGAAAGACGATAAAGGCCGCACCTTCTACTTCGAGTTGAATGGCGTGCCTGTCTTCATGAAGGGAGCCAACTATATACCCAATGATATTTTCCCGTCAAGGGTAACCGACGCAAACTATAAAAAAGTAATTGAGACTGCTAAAGAGTCGAACTTTAACATGCTGCGCGTTTGGGGCGGTGGCATTTACGAGAACAATATCTTCTATAATCTTTGCGATGAAGCCGGTATTCTGGTTTGGCAGGATTTCATGTTCGCCTGTGCCATGTACCCGGGCGATAAGGCTTTCCTGGACAATGTAAAACAGGAAGCCATCGACAACGTGAAACGGCTGCGCAATCATCCGTCCATCGCGTTATGGTGCGGAAATAATGAGTGTTTAGTTGCATGGAAACAATGGGGCTGGCAGCAGAAAGAGGAAACAAAAAACAAAGCGGACGCCGATTCTATCTGGAAGTCATATACTACCATCTTCCACGATATTTTGCCTTCAGTAGTCAAAAAATACGATCCTTCTCGCGCTTACTGGAGTTCCAGTCCGTCTTCAGGTCCCGGCGTAGTTCCTGATTTGGTGAGCGGCGACGAACACTACTGGGGCGTTTGGTGGGGAAAAGAGCCATTCAGCAGCTACGACACCCATCTGGCCCGTTTTATGAGCGAATACGGCTTCCAGAGTTTCCCGGAACTGAAAACGGTTAAACAATATGCCGAACCGAAAGATTTCAACATCTATTCCGATGTGATGAAATCGCATCAGCGCTCATCCATTGGTAACGGTACCATTGTGGAATACATGGATCGTCACTACAAGAAACCGAAGAATTTTGAATCGTTCCTTTACGTAGGCCAGGTTTTGCAGGCTGAAGGCATAAAAGAGGCCATGGAAGCGCACCGCCGGGCCATGCCTTATGTGATGGGCTCGCTGTACTGGCAACTCAACGATTGCTGGCCGGTAGCATCATGGTCGAGTACTGATTACTACCAGCGCTGGAAAGCACTACAGTATTTCGCGAAAAAGGCATTTTCTCCGGTGCTTATTTCGCCTATCGAAACGAGGAAGTTCATCAAAGTGTATGTGGTGAGCGACCGCCTGAAGGCATTTGAAGGGCAGATTCACCTGCAAATTGTCGATTTCGACGGAAATGTCTTATGGCAAAAAGATGTGGAAACTACTATCAAACCCAACGCTTCCGAATCGTATGTCGATTTCCGGAGAGACAATGTTTTGAAACCCATCGACACGCATCATTCGCTGTTGGTTTGCACGGTTTCAGAAAACGGCAAAACGCTTTCAACAAATAATTTATATTTCCACGACATCAAATATTTGCCGCTGCCGAAAGCACACGTCAAAGCGGAACTGTTTGAACTGCCCAATGGATACAGCATCACGCTTTCGACAGATAAACTGGCGAAAAATGTTTATCTGAGCGCAGATACCGATGCCGACTTGTTCTTTACCGACAACTATTTCGATCTGTTGCCGAACGAGAAGGTAACCATCGAATGTTATACCAACGGAAAAAGTGTTCCGAACCTGGCTGATAAGCTAAAAATCCAGACACTTGCCGATACGTATTGATAACGAGATATTATTTCAACAAAGAACGAAGGCTGCTTCTTTTCAGAGGCAGCCTTTTGTTTTGCCAATATATTGTATTCTGAATGGCAGTAACGCTTGCTGAAAATAACCTAATGGAACTTACCAGAGGCAAAAGCGTATACACCCCAAAAAAGTCTGAGTTTTCTATTTATTTTCCTTCGATGGGAGACGTTGCTTAAACATTCACGTTCAAAAAGAGTAGAAGATTCGTTGAAATTCCCCAGTGACCTTAATGGTGGTGTTTTGAAATTCAGGTATCATTTAAATTATATACAATGAAATTAAAAAATCTGCTTATTACTGACACTTCAAACGTTCTGGCACTGATCGCCAGGTTGGCCTTAGCCATCGTAATCTTCCCGCACGGAGCCCAAAAACTTTTGGGTTGGTTCGGAGGCGGTGGTTTTGAAGGAACCATGGGTTTTTTAACAGGTACAATTGGTTTGCCTTATGTAATTGGACTATTGGTCATCATCATCGAATTTTTTGGTTCGCTGTTCGTTTTCTTTGGATTCCTGACAAGAGTAGCAGCCTTCGGAATCATAGCAAACTTTATAGGAGTTGTACTCAGTGTCCATATCCATGCCGGCTTTTTCATGAACTGGTACGGACAAGCCCATAAAACAGAGGGGCTGGAATATTTCATTTTGTTGTTTGGACTGGCCATTATCGTGCTGATAGCTGGCGGAGGCAAAGCCAGTATCGACGGGAAATTACCGATAAATTCCAGGAAATAACGACTTCAACCATCGAATATCGTTGGAAATTTTGAATTTGATTATCGGGCCTTAGTATCGAACGACAGTTCCCGATACGACAAATTCAGAACAGTCCCAAAGAAATAGATTTAGTATTGCCAGGGGTGAATAATTATGTATTCGCTCTCTGGCAATATTCATAATTACTTATCAAACCGGTCATCCGATTGAATATCCTTCATCCGGTTCTCTTTGTCCTCGACCCAACCCCATTTTTCGACCGCATGATCATCGAACTGCGGAACATACGGTTTGATATCCAGTAGTGGCGTGCCATCCAGCATGTCCACATTTTCCACTTCCAGAATATTGTTATCGATGCGCAGCAATCGAACGACTGACATGCCGATGGCATTCGGCCTCCTCGGAGCTCTTGTAGCGAAAACACCGTGCTTCTCATCGTCCAGAAACGGCTTTACCTGCAACTCGAAACCATTCGATTCATGAAAATAATACACCAGGAAAATGTGGGAAAACCCATCCAAATCGAGCAAGCCCGGTACAAATTCCTCTTTCAACTCAACCCGGCCTTTGGCGCCTTTCGCTAAACGCGACTGAATGGGCATTCCTTCTTTGCTTCTAAAAGGAGTGAAAATGGTTCCGATGGGTTGAAGTGCTATCGACATAAGTCCGTAAATTTTTGATGGACGCCCTTCATCGGGCAACTTTCAAGGTACGAAAATCGGGTATAAATACCGCACCGCATCCGATACGTATCCAGACTCTGAATGAGCAAGCGCCAGTAGTTACCAACAACGGGGATATCAGATGAGGTTCAGCCAGAATTTCATGACGCTAAACAGATTTCCGTTTCCTTCATCCTGAATTTCATGACGCCAAACAGATTCCAGTTTCCCTCATCCTGAATTTTTTGACGCTAAACAGATTCCTGTTTCCCTCATCCTGAATTTTTTGACGCTAAACAGATTCCTGTTTCCTTCATCCTGAATTTCATGACGCCAAACAGATTCCAGTTTCCCTCATCCTGAATTTCATGATGCCAAACAGATTTTCAATTGAGTTATCAAGATGGCCGGAAAGAAAAAAGCCCTGCGAACCTTTGATTCACCCGACTGTTTTCCTTATGAATTGTGCAATGAAACGAAAAAACAGAGGATGACCGAAGAGAAAAAACAGCCACTGATCGCCCTATTCGATACGAAACCCTACGACAAGGAAGTATTCGATCAACTGAACAGCGAGTACGGCTACAAAATAAAATACTTTCAGTACCACATTACCCCCGACAACTGCATTTTGGCAAAAGATGCCGATGTGGTGGTTGTGTTCGTCAACGACATCATTTCCAAAGAAGTGATTGACCAGCTGACAGGATTCGGTGTAAAGCTGATTGCCCTGCGTTGCTCAGGCTTCAACAACGTCGATTTGAAATACGCCAAGGGGAAAATCCCCATTGTCCGTGTTCCGGCATATTCGCCTAACGCCATTGCTGAACACACCGTCGCGTTAATGATGACGTTAAACCGGAAAATTCACCGGGCCTATTTCCGTACCCGCGATTCCAACTTCACCCTCAACGGGCTGATGGGATTTACCATGCAGGGAAAAACGGCCGGGGTCATCGGGACCGGAAAAATCGGGAGAGCGCTGGTGAAAATCCTGCGGGGCTTCGACATGGAAGTGCTGGCCTACGATCCTTTTCCTGATAAGGAATACGCGAAGAAGGAAGGATTCCGCTACGTCGACCTCGATTCGCTGATGCAAATGTCAGACATTATCTCGCTCAACTGTCCGCTGACGCGGGAAACCAAATGGCTGATTGACAAGGACGCCATCGACATGATGAAACCCGGCGTGATGATCATCAATACCGGACGTGGAAAGTTGATCAAAACCTCCGATCTGATTGACGGTTTAAAGTCGGGGCAGGTTGGCTCAGCCGGTTTGGATGTGTATGAAGAAGAGAGCGAATATTTCTTTGAAGACCTTTCTGACCGCGTGTTGTTCGACGATACCCTGGCACGCCTGCTCACCTTCAACAATGTTATCATTACGTCGCACCAGGCATTCTTCACCCGCGAGGCGATGTTCAATATTGCGGGAACCACCATGGGAAATATCCGGGCGTTTCTGGAAAATAACGAGCTGTTAAACGAAGTTGTATTTAATCCCAAAAGCTAAAGGTCCGTTTTCTCTTTGATGAGATTCGCCAGCTGCGTACGGTTTTTCACGAACGTCTTGAGGTAGATGCGATGCGTGTGATCTTTCACGGTTTGCAAGCTAATAAACAGTTTGTCCGCAATGTCCTGATTGGTTAGCCCTTTACAGATTTCCAGGACGATTTCCGCTTCGCGTGGAGAAATCTCGTATTTCCGACAGAAGGATTTGAACGACATGTTTCCTTTGCCGGCTCCTTCCGACTCCATCATCGACAAATCGGCGAAATAGGTAAGGAAAATAGGAAGAAAAGCATTTCCCAGGAAATAGAACAGGATAAACACGGCACCGATGTAGTGATTTTCACGGTAGAACTCCAGAAAAATACCCTGAACAACGGCAACAATCACAAATCCTACTGCCACCCATAAGCGGTCGGAGAAATTCAGACTTTGCTTCTTCCCATCCATCAAAATCAGGATGGCAGCCAGTAAAAAAAAGAGTGAATTGAAGGAAATGTAGTAATACTTTAGTAGTATCATGACCTCCATATTGGGATAACGGTAAATCGCTCCCCCTAAAATCGCCAGACCAACCAAATTAAAAAGCAAGAAAAATATGATAAATGAGCGACGTGTCGAACGCCCGGACATCTCGATAGAAGCTCTCACCAGCATATACCAGGATGCAACCAAAAACGGAATTCCGATGAATGTCATAATGCCGGTAATCCGCTCTGTCAAATCTGTTTGCACGAATGAAGAAATAAAAGCCCGAAGAAGCACACTTCCCCAAAGTCCGTAGAAACCAAAGGCATACGTAAATATCTGAAAGTATTGAACCGATGTGAGGAAACGTGTCTCGAAACGATTTCTCAACCGTTGCGACAACATTACACCACCAGCTGTGAGTGCAGAACTAAATGCAAATATGACGAGCAGCAGATAAATTAGCATAACATAAAAATACACAATTTTATCGTAACGCGTTAAATAATAGTTGCCCTACTAAAGTAGTGTTGCCTCCTACCAAAGTAGGAAAAAGTTCGAACACTACTTCCGTCGCTAAAATCCGGCTCTACCCCGTCGTAATTTTGGATTAGAAATTCAATCAAAAACGATTGGCCATGAAAGCAACAACAAATACAAAATCGGGAAATCAGGTAAACAGAATAGTAACCGAAGGAAAAGATTGGGTCATGAATCACCTCGTATTTATACTCGTGGCTGTCGCGTTAACGATTCTGGTCGCCACACCTCAGCAAAAACAATCGCACGAGGTACAGCATCACTCCTCACCACAGGTGGTCTCCATCCTGGTAGGAAAATGCACATTAAAGTAACGAAAACGGCAAAACACTACTTTGGTAGTTAGCCTGTAAATAAAGGGATGCATAGTTTTACATCATTATAATATCTGTCAAACAAACGAAAAAACATATGCCATGAAAGCCATTGATTACAAACAACTGAAACCCGGATCCGGAAAAGCCTTTGGCTTCGGATGGGAGGTCATGAAGACCTATTTTCTCCACCTGTTCCTGGTGGTAATGGTCTTGTCCATTTTGGACTTTCCAATGAAAATAATGCAACACGACGGAAACATGGGATGGGCTATTTTTCTTGCGAGTATTTTTGGGCTGGCCTACTATTTCCTGTTTCTTCCGATCATTAAATACGCGGCCGATTTGATGTTCATTCAGGCAGTTAGGGGTGAAAAACTCGAAGTAGAAACCATTCTTGTTGGATTCAAAAATTATCTGAATATCATTTTGGCAAATCTTTTAACGGTAGCCATTGTCGGGCTTGGATTTGTGGCTATTATTCTTCCGGGAATCATTTTCGCCTGCCGACTGGTTTTTGTATCGTATCTGGTGATGGACAAACACCTCGATCCGATTTCAGCCGTAGAAGAAAGTTGGCGGATGACACGTGGGCACGGATGGCGGATTTTCTGGATGGCTATTGTGTCCTTCTTCATCTTTCTTGCGGGATTAATCATGTTAGTTATTGGAATCATTCCCGCTAGAATCTGGGTCAAATCCTCATTCGCAAGCCTTTACCAAGCCGTACTGAACGAAACGGAAGGCATTCCGGAACCCGAACCTGCACAGTAAACGCAAAATATCAGTTAGCCAACTAAAAGCTCCGGAGCTCTCCGGGGCTTTTTTTCTTTCGCAGAATCACTTTTTCAGGAATATGACGAAGTTCCGTGGTGCTTTCACAAAGCCTTCTTACTTTTATCCGGAGAAATTCTCTTAAAAACAAGCAAAACCTGCACCAGTGAAAGTTAACGATCAGCATTATCATACCATTTGGGTAAACGAAAACGATGCAACCATAATCGAAGTCATCGATCAACGTCGTTTGCCCTTTTCCTTTGAGACAATACAACTCAAAAATGAAGCCGATGCCTTTGAAGCCATCCGCAACATGACGGTTCGGGGAGCGCCGCTCATCGGCGTGACGGGTGCCTATGGAATTTACCTCGCCCTTTTACATTTCGATGAAAAGATTTCCTTGCGGGAATACCTCGATGAGAAAGCAGCATTTCTGAAAACAGCCCGACCGACGGCTGTCAATCTCGCCATTTTGATTGACGAAATGGTTGACGCGTTAAGCGATATTACAGACAAGGGAATGGCAGTAAATCTGGCTTTACAGAAAGCAAACGAATTCAAGAACCGTGAAATATCGTGGTCGGAGCAAATCGGCGAATACGGCTGTGAGCTCATCGAAGAGATTAGTAAAAAGAAGAACGGTGCACCCGTCAACATCCTCACACACTGCAATGCCGGCTGGTTGGCCTGCATCGATTGGGGAACGGCCACCGCTCCTATTTACAAAGCCTTTCTGAAAGGCATCCCGGTACATGTTTGGGTCGACGAAACCCGGCCTCGAAACCAGGGAGCCCGACTGACCGCGTGGGAACTGGGTCAGGAAGGTGTTCCGCACACCGTCATTCCCGACAACACAGGCGGCCACCTCATGCAACACGGCATGGTCGACATTTGCATTGTGGGGAGCGACCGAACGACCGCCACCGGCGATGTTGCCAATAAAATAGGCACTTACCTGAAAGCACTGGCGGCAAAGGACAATCAAATACCTTTTTATGTAGCCTTGCCTTCCAGCACATTTGATTTCAACCTGAGTGATGGCATTCAGGAGATTCCCATCGAGCAACGAGATGCTGCAGAGGTCAATCAGATGGAAGGCATTTCTCCGGAGGGAGAAATTCAGACCGTACGTATTATGCCGGAAGGTAGTCCGGTAGCCAATTACGGCTTCGATGTTACACCCGCCCGATTAGTCACCGGCCTCATCACCGAACGAGGGATTTGTAAACCCAACCGCGAAAGCATATCTTCTCTATTTCAGAAATAGTTACTGAATGTTACAGGAAGAAGGATATATCAAATTCAACTGTCACTGGAATCAGCAAACATTGAATTTTCCGTCAAAGGCGATAGAAGAACTGAACCATTGGCGAACCAAACTCTATATGCAACAACTGATTGGCGTCTATCCGGACGGAATTGGCTTTGGCAATATCTCCATCCGGCTAAACAACGAGAACCAATTCATCGTTACAGGGTCGGCTACCGGCTATTTTCGGGAAACCGGTCCGGAACATTATGCCCAGGTCGATTCGTTCAAAATAGCAACCAATGAAGTTTGGTGTACCGGACAAATCAAGGCTTCCAGTGAATCGCTATCGCATGCCATCGTTTATCAAACCTTGCCGGACGTAAATACCGTTGTTCATGTACACGATTTGAAGCGATGGGAGAAATGGAAAAACGTGTTGCCCACAACCGGTGAGCAGATCGCTTACGGAACGCCTGAAATGGCGACGGAAATCGCCCGGCTTCTTTCTATTCAGGGTAACCGGGAAAAAGGAATACTTATCATGGGAGGTCACCGCGAAGGAATTCTGGCATTTGGAAAATCGTTGGAAGAGGCCTGTGGAATTCTCCTGAGTCTTGAATAACTTTATAAAACAGAAATAAAAAACGGAAGCAAACAGATGAAGTACATTGCCATAATTGGTGGTTCAGGACTCGAAAATCCTGATATTTTGGAAGACTCGAAACGAATTGATGTAGAAACGCCTTACGGCGAACCCAGCTCCGATTTTCTCACCGGAAAAATTAACGGGGTCGATGTCGTCATTTTGTCACGACACGGGCGTGAACATACCATTCCCCCCACCCAGGTGAATAACCGGGCCAACATATGGGCCATCAAAGAATTAGGCTGCACCCATATCCTGTCTACAACAGCGTGTGGAAGTCTGAAAGAAGACATCAAAAGAGGCGAGTTGGTGGTTCCCGATCAGTTCATCGATTTTACCCGGAGACGACCCGTTACCTTCTTCGACAAATTCAAACCCGGCAAAATGAAACACACTCCCATGGCCGATCCGTTTGAAGAAAGTTTGCGCGCCCGGTTATTACAAAGTGCAGGAAAACTCAACATCAAAGCGCACGATGGAGGAACGGTGATAACCATTGAGGGACCCCGTTTTTCGACCCGTGCCGAATCCCGGATGTTTCAGATGTGGGGCGCCGATATCATCAACATGTCGACCGCACCCGAAGCCATTCTGGCCAACGAATTAGGAATTCCTTACGCTACCGTTGCCATGGCAACCGATTACGATAGTTGGAAAACCGATGAAGCCCCGGTTTCCTGGGAAGAGATTCTGAAGGTATTCAATCAGAATGTAGAGAATGTCACAAGCCTTTTAACGAAAGCCATCGGGTTAATCTAAAAACGAACAAAATGCTTGTGAAATACGGGACAAATCCGTAAAATTGCAATCCGAAATTCTAAGCGAATTTCCGGGCCCATAGCTCAGTTGGTTAGAGCGGATGACTCATAATCATTAGGTCGCTGGTTCAAGCCCAGCTGGGCCCACAATAAACAAGGCACTTTCAGCGATGGAAGTGCCTTGTTTATTTTCAGGTCAGCTACAACAAATTTGACAGATTCCTACTGCTCTATCTTAGGATCTTTCGCAATTGAAAGAGAGGCTGCCTACATTACGCAGACAGCCATAATAGTTAATGCTAAGTAGTATTCTCTTCAGCGTTATAATCCAATGATTAAGTCTTCTTGGCGCTTATTACTGTACGGTTACCATATCCACATAATAGCCATGCCCTACGCAAAGAAATCCGCTTTCATCCTGAATTTTATTTAGGACCTCTTGTGTTAGCTGGACTTCCTTTACACCGTCTTCCGAGAATTCGATTACAGAAGTGCCTGGTAAATCATTCCACCAGCCGGTAGTGGTCCGTAACTGATGATAATCGTCTTCGGGGGCTACTGAATAGTGGATACTCAGGACTGCACCGGCTTTTAACGTGGCAAACACATCGCTGCCAATCAAGTTGAAAGTTTTGTTCGGACTATCGTCCGGAAGATCCCACGATACGTAATGGTGTCCTTGCCAGAGCACTGTGGTTGAAGAGACAGTGACTGTCTGTTCGGTAAAGACGTCCTTATCACGATAGAATTGTAAGTCTGTTCCGCTTTTTGTACTACCTGTCAGTTTGTATTCCCCGTCTTCCAATTGGGGACAGGTAAGTGCGATTTCCGTGGGCGACTGCCGTGTGAACTCGGTGATAGTTTGTCCTGCGAATGTCAGTGAAGCAATCTGGTCGAGATTGATACCGGTCATCACCCATTCTCTATTCGCATTGGTTCGGTCGGCTCCCGAAGTGATAAGCGCCGTGTGTGTGACTTTGACAATATTGCCACCATACTCGTTATTGTCATTGTCTACCAGTATTACGCGATGCTCACCTTCGGCCAGGTCGGCAGGAACTTCATATTCGATATAGGCATTGTCTTCTGAATCGACATAAACGATATTGGTGATGGTTGTTCCATCGATGATAATGCTCTTCACGTTGCTGAGATTATTGCCATAAAGTCGAGCGTTTATCCCCGGCGCAATGATACGCTCGAAGCCTATTTCTGTTGCCCATGGATCATCCGGTAACGGATTGATTTGTACAATACCCTCGCGATAGGTCGATTTACCGGCTTCGGTTGAAACGGTTACTTTAAAATTGTATGTACCTGCCTTGAGACTGATATCGAGCGTCGTTCCGGTTTGTACTTCAGCTCCGTCGATCTGCCATGAAATAGTGGTATAATCGGCCGGAGTGACTGTCAGTTCCATTGTCAGGTTGGCATCCCTGTTTATATTGGCGATGACAGGCAGTTCTCCGTTTACACGATCTGGGAAAACGGGGTCGAGTATCCGCGGGTAGTCACCGGCGGTAGCTGTTGAGAACGGATCTTCGTTGTTGCACGCTGTGAACGTAAAACTCGCAACAAGTACAGCAAGTAGTATAAAATATATCGTTTTCATATTTCTTCTATTTACTTCTTTATTCTTATTCCGTAATTATTTATTCCACCATACGCGCGTGTGCCAGCTATCATTACCACCCATTCGGTTCAATGCGTCATCATAATTTGCTTTGTTGTATGACGATTCGAGTACCGGATAGCAAAGGCGTACCGGAATTTCAGTACCTCCGGTGAGGAACTGGCCGAAGCCGTAATCAGCAGGAGATTTAAGCACGGGATAGCCTGAGCGGCGAACGTTGGCCCAGCACTCGGCCGGGTTGGTAAGATGGAGAATCCATGCTTGTGTATTAATCGCTTTCTTTTTCTGTTCGTCGGTGTAGCCTATGCTGATATTCGGGATGAACGTATTGAATTCGTCGTCGGATACAACCTCACAATTATAATTATCGGTCAGAAAATCCATAGCTGCCCGTACTCCTTGAATATACAGGTCATTAACAGAGGCATCCCCAACATTCCATCCGTTTAATTTGGCTTCCGCTAACAGAAATTTCACCTCTGCCGAAGTCATCACGACCCCGGGATTATCACCTCTGAGAAAATTATTGGCCAGTTTGGGTTCGGTTTCGCGAGCTACACTGGGGTTGACTGAAGGATTGGTCTTGGCAAGTTCCTTCAATATATCGCTGTCATAACCGGTAGGCCATGGTTCCCAGGAGAAAGCTCCCGGATCGCGGGGGTTAGTTTGGACGCCTTTGGCGATTATCTCGTCAGTTAAATCAATACGATTGTCGGGACTTGTGGCACTCATGAGCCCATCGTAATAGAAGCGAGCGATTCTGAAAGTACGGGGGTCGCCCGTGTTATAAAGTTGGTTGTACAAGGTAGAACAAAGATAGCTGGGATTATTGGCAGGGTCGTTTCCGAAGAGTAACTGCGATAAGGCATTACCCCGATAATCGGAATAAGCTTCCTGGCCAAAGCTGAACGAAATATCCATGTACTTGATAAGTGCGTCGTCGCTGGCATTCTCCAGGATTCCGCCATCGGCTTGCAGCGCTTTTTCAAACTCTTCCTGAGCCTTTTGTGGCGCTACATCGGAAATTCGCATAGCAAAGCGCAGACGAAGAGAATTACCCAGTTTCTTCCATTTTGCGATGTCTCCTTTGTAAATAACATCGCCCGTAATTTTGTCTTTGCTGGCGTCAAAGTTGGCAACAGCAGCACTTAACTCCAGGAAGAAATCGTTGTATATCTCTTCCTGCGTGTCATAACGGGGATTGAACTTTCCTTCGAGAAAACCCTTGCCAGCTTCGCTGTAAGGTGCATCACCATAAATGTCCGTGATAATAGACATGAGATAGACTCTGTATATACGCAAAGCTGAATTAATATTCACTTTTAGGGTGTCGTTAGCAGTACGGTACTCTGCATCCGTGATGTTCTTGATGGCCGTTGGATAAAATGATGTCCAGATACGGCTCATCTCACTGTTATCTTGTGTGTGACGTCCTCCATAATTTGTGGTATTCCAACATCCCATTAGCTGTTGATTGAATGCATAGAGATAGTTTCGATAGATCTCGACCATACCCAGGTCACCATAAGTTTGCAACTGTGCAGTCGTGAGTTGGGCATTGGGGTCAATAGAAGCAGCCTTCGAGGGGTCGGTGTTCATATCTTCCATGTACTTATCACTGCAAGCAGTAAAGAACAGGACAGAGGTCACCAACATTATTACTATATAGGATAGATTGTATTTCATTGTATTATATTCTTTGTGAATGAATTAAACTTGAAATTCATTTAGAATTTAACATTTACATTGAACCCGTAGTTTCTGCGCGATGGTAATGAGCCATACTCTAAACCCATACCAGTCGTGTTGTTGTAATTGGAATCCGGATCGATGTTCGGAATATTCTTCCATATGATAAATGGGTTGCGTGCAACAAATGAGAGATTGAGACCTTTTACAACATTTCTTAAAAAGGATTTTGGAACACTGTAACTCAGCGTTAATTCGCGTAATTTCACATACGAGTTGTCAAATACAAACATTGACGGCGCATTGCGGCTTACACTCATCCAATAATCCTCGGGGTTGATGTAAATGTCATTGGGACGATAAGTACCGTCACCATTGTCAATTACGCCGGGAGCGATAAACCCTCCGGTGGGAGTCCAGTTGGAAGAGCCTTTGGCGATGCCGGCAGCTTGACGTTGTTCTTCGGATCGGTACCATCCCTCACGTCCGGCAAGTGTTTCTTTGCTCTTGCCCGATTCATAAGCAGCACGGGCAGACATGGAGTAGAGGTCAGCTCCCACTTTCACATCAAAGACGGCAGAAAGTGACAGTCTTTTGTAAGTAAAGGTTGTAGTTGCACCTCCGGTCCAGTCCCAGGATGCATTTCCCAGCACATGATTGCTCTTGTCATATTGAGGCAACCCAGTTTGCGGGTCGATGAGTATATCTCCATCTTCATTGTATTCAAAGTCAGGTCCTACTATCGAACCAAAATTCTCGCCGACCTTGGCTGCCACCTGAACATCGAGCCAGGGAGCTTTTTCCAATTCAAACATATCCATATTGTCGACGAGCCTTTTTACTTTGTTGCTATTCTTCGAGAAGTTCAGATTTAAATCCCAGGAAAAGTCTTTGATTTCAATGGGGCGTGTATTGAGAGCTATTTCTATACCTTTATTCTCAATTTCGCCGGCATTGATCAGTCGGTAGTTGTAACCTGATGTCCAGGAATTGGCCATGCCCATAATCTGGTTTTTGCTGATCTGTGTATAGTAGGTAAAATCAACGCCAACCCGATTATTTAAAAACTTTGTATCCAGACCTATCTCAAAAGAGTTTGTTTTTGTCGGTTTTAAGTCCTTGTTGGGAATCGTGTTATTGTTGATATAGCCGATGGTGTAGCCTGGATAAGTAAATTTAGACTTGGTGTATACCAGCCCTAACTGGTAGGGGTCAGTATCGCTACCTACCTGGGCCCATGACATGCGTAGCTTTCCGTAAGGCATGATTTTCTTTAACTGAGCCAGTTCTGAGAACACGAAGCTGCCTGAAAAAGAGGGATAGACATAGATGTTGTTGCCGGTAGGAAGGGTCGATGACTGGTCGCCGCGCAGCGTAGCATCAAAATAGAGCATGTGTTTCCAACCCAGATTGACAGCACCATAGACCGAGTTGATTTGCTTGCGGTAACTACCTGGTTCTACGCTGATTTCATTAAAGCTCATCAATGCCACTACGTCGCGAATTTGCATATCCTGAGCAGTGGTGACAATGGTTTTGTTATCCACTTTGTACAGGTTCCCTCCGAGGGTAGCACTAAGATCGAAATTTTCCCAGCTTTTGTTGTAAAGGGCGAGTAGCTCAAAATTATACATCCGGTTTTGAAATGAACTGTTTTGAAGGCGTCCTGCTTCAAAACCGGGCGTGGTGGGGGCTTTATAGTCTTCGAAAGTAAACCAGTTGAGCTCGGCGCCCGCAGTTCCCTGCAACTTCAGATGCTTATTGATATTCCAGGCAGCCTTTCCATTGAAGCGGAATTGATCTTTCTTCGAGTCGTTGCTATTTTTATAGACATCCCAATAGGGATTCACATTGTAGGGATCCATACCATTCCAATTGGCGTACTCGCCATTTTCATCTTGGTAGGTTTTTAGCCATCGTTGGTCGTAGGTGGTGGCCAGTGTCATCAGGTTTTTGCCAATGTTCGACTTGCTGTCGCCCAGGGCAGGGCGATTTTTTACGGCCTCACGCGTATAGTTAACCCCGAAATCAAAATCCACCTTGTTCAGCGAAGTATTGGCACGCAGGTTAAAGATGTTACGGCTCATGTGGGTTTTCGGAACAATGTCCTTGTTGCGCATGTCGGTATAAGTGAAGCGCACACCGGTATTACCACTGTTCGAACTGATGATGGCAGTATTACTGGCAGTAAAACCTGTACGGAAAAAGCCCGAGGTATTGTCGGGTATGATGAGGTAAGGCCGCTCTACGCCGTCAAAGTATTTCAGAGAGTTGCTTCCGTCAGCTTTCGCACCCCAACTTTTATTCGTATTGGATACTGCATCGATACTATAGGTTCCGTTGCTGCCCATACCATAGACCTGTTGTATGTCGTTCCATTTGGCAAGTTGCGTATCAAAAGTCATCGTTCCGTTGTATTCCACATCGAAACTGTTCTTGCCTTCGGCTTTCTTGGTGGTGATCAGGATGACACCATGGCTGGCACGGCTGCCGTAAAGAGCAGATGCAGCAGGGCCTTTAAGTACAGATATGTTTTCGATATCATCGGGGTTGATGCCTGAAATACCATCGCCAAGGTCGAAACCACCGGATGTACCGGCACTGCCGTAATTGGTATTGTCGAGAGGAACACCATCGATCACATACAGAGGCTGATTATTCCCGGTCATTTCGGTGCTGCCGCGCAGGAGAACACGGGTGGATCCGGATGGACCGCCTGCGGTTTGACTAACGATCAGCCCGGGTACGCGACCTGCCATTGAATTAATGACGTTGGTTTCCTTGGCCTTTGTAAAAGCGTCGCCATTTACTTCGGCTACGTTATAGCCCAGCGCTTTGCGTTCTCTTTTGATCCCCAGAGCAGTAACAACCACATCATCAACCATTTTGCTGTCTTCTTCTAAAACAATATCCAGCGGAGCCTGACCGACCGCTACTTCCTGAGTTTTATAACCGATATAGCTAATGATAAGAGTGGCTCCTGGACGGACACTTAGGGTAAACTTACCTTCTTCATTGGTTATGATCCCGTTGCTGAGATTTCCTTTCTCAACAACAGTTGCTCCAGGGATAGTGCCATGAACATCCCTCACCACTCCTGTAACTTTGAGTTCTTGTTGTTCTGTAGCGGAATCATTTAATCCTGCTGCTTTCATTTGGAATGCGCTTCCGAACAGGCAGGCAGCTAATAGTCCGCAAAACAAAATGTATTTGTAAGCTTTTATTTTCATAGGATTTATAGTTAAGATTAATTGATTTTTACCCAGTCGATATACATGTTCACCTTTTCCCCGTCTTTTAAAGCCGTAATTTCGTTTATGTCGGAGATGCCGGTAAAAGAACCACCTACGGCAAGATTAAATAAGATGAAGAAGTTGTCGTGGAAATACGCAGAACGTCCGCTGGTTTGGCTAATGTCGAACGAATGAAATTTTATATTATCAACCGATACTGTCAGACGATCTTCGTTCCAGTCTAAGGTATAGACATGGTATTGACCGTCCTGTAAACTATGGGAGAAGTTGGCAGCCTGGTATTCTTGCTGATGTCCGGAGCCGGCATCGGTCCCGTAGTGGATCGCTGTGTTCAGAAATGTTTCGGTTGTGGCTTCAGTAATTCCGTTACGTTCGCCCATCTCCATAATATCTATTTCTCCGCATTGCGGCCAGGGCTTTCCGTTGTCTCCCATCATCCAGAAAGCCGGCCAAAGGCCGTTCGCGGTTTTGGGAAGCTTAATACTTGCCTCTATCTTTTTGAATTTGAAGTTCTTTTTTCCTTTAGAATTTACACGTCCGGAGTAGATTTTATTGCCTTTGCGTTCGGCTGTTAAAATCAGCACTGATTTACCTTCATCGGTACCCACCGAAACATGCTCTGCATCGTATGCCTGCAGTTCCTGGTTTACCCATCCGGCTTCATGCACTTCTTTGGTCCAGATATTTTCATCAAAAGATTCAAAATCGTCTTTGAAAAAGAAATTCCCATGTTCTCCTGTATCCACAACATCGTTTGATGAACAGGATTGTTGCATCAAACACACCAAGAGCAGTAACACTGCTGTTTTTTTCATATTACAACTGTTTAGATTAAAATTGTTTCTTTGGCTGTTTTGAGTTAGGCTGGAATTAAACATCTCCCGGAGGCGCTTTCGGAAGATCGTTTTTCCTTTTGTTCAAAATAGCAACGTGAAAATGGGAATAGCAGGTAAAAACGATGGGCTGATAGCTGACAAATAAGGTTTGATTCCAGACAATTTTTCGATCACGCCCCGGGCAGGGCGCTTTCAGTCGTTTTTTGCCTGTAGGTGGAGCTGTAAAATCGAACTTTTTGTGAATTGAGAAGCAGCAATAACGTTACGTTGTCATCAATTTGACAGAAAAGGGTCCGGTCCTGAATTCGCTATGACGCTGAATCTGATTGATTGTATTTGCTGGGTTGTATGCCAAATTGTTTCTTGAACAACGAACTAAAGTATTTTGTATTTACAAATCCGGTATCTGCGGCAACTTCCGTCACATTTCTACCTTCTTTTAATAGTTCGGCTGCTTTCTGAAGCCGGATAATGCGTATAAACTCTTGTGGTCCTTTCCCGGTCAGCGATTTTAGGCGGCTGTAAAAAAGGGTCCGGCTCATGGCCATTTCCTGGCAAAGTGTATTGATATTGAAATCAATGTTGCTCATGTTCGCGATGACAAGTTGAGTCGCTCGTATGATAAACTGACGATCACTTTCCGATAGCATATCCGAAACCGCTTCATTCGTCTTATTATCATCGGTTTTTACTGTTATATCCTGGCTTTCGCTATTATTCAGGCGTTCTCTATCTGCTTCAACTTGTAAAAGAGCTTGCCGCATGAAAAAATCCCGTTGCCTGTTTCTGTTGACAATTATGCTCTGTATTTTCAGCTTTAGAATCTCAGTGCTGAAAGGTTTGGGAATATAATCGTCTGCACCTTTCTTTAATCCTTCAACAGTGGCATCATGATTAACTTTTGCGGTAAGCAGGATAAAGGGTATACCCGAAGTGTCCGGATTTTCTTTGACCAGCCGGCAAAGCTCATCCCCTTGTATGCCCGGCATCATGACGTCGGATAGGATCAAATCAGGGTATTCGTTTGCGAGGTATGCGAGAGCCTCTTGCCCGTCGGAAACGTCAACCACCCGATAGTCGTTCTCGAAAGTTTTACGAAGGTAATAGCGGAGGGCTTCGTGATCTTCTACAATGAGCAGTGTATTTTTTCCTGTTTGCCGGCTTATGCGACGTGTCTTGCTTACTTTTTGTTCTGCGCCATCTGTCGTTTTCGGGAACATGAGTTCTCTTGGGGTAACAGCTTGCATAGAAACGGACTTGGGAGCGACATACGTTCTTGGAAGCGTAACTGTAAAGGTGCTGCCTTTGTTTTCTTCGGATTGAAAAGTGATCTTTCCGCGTAGTATTTTTATTATCCGGCGTGCCTGTAAGAGTCCAAAGCCTGTTCCGCCTTCATTCGATTTTTGCGTATTGTCGGCTCTGTAAACATCCGTAAACAAGTGTTTCTTTGCCTTTTTGGGAATTCCAATGCCACTGTCTTTAATTTCTATAATGGCTTTTCGTTTTGTGTAATTTAAACTTATGCGGACATCACCCTGCGGCATCGTATACTTAATGGCATTGGAAACGAGATTGTCCAGCAGTATCTCTACAATATGCAAATCTGCCATAATGTAAACGTCTTCATCAGGCAACGAAAGGCTTAAATGCAATTGTTTCTTGTCGCACAACGGCTGAAAACCGGCAATCTCTTCGGCAAGTATGTCGTTCAGGTTTAACGAAGTTAGCACAGGCTGTTGCTTGTGGCTATCTACTTTTTCAAATTCGAGCAATTGGGTGATGAGTGTATAGAGTTTGTTCGTGTTGCTGTGCGCCAATTTCAGAAGATAAAGGGCTTTATCCGAGAGCCCCTTCTCCTTAAAAAGGTCGTCTAAAGGCGCCATAACCAATGTTACAGGAGTTCTGATATCATGTGCAGTATCAATAAAGAACCTTATTTTGTCTTCATCGTACTTTTTTTGAAGCTGATTGCTCTTGTAACGCCAGATAAAGGAAACAACAATGCCTGCGACGCCAATGTAAATTATCCATGCCCACCACGAATTCCACCAGGGTTGATCGATTTTTACAGCAAGTGTTCGTTCGGATATAATCTTCCCATTATTCCGTCGTAAGCTGCGTACTTTGAGGAGATAAGAGCCAGGAGAAACATTGGTGTACCTCACCACTCCATTGGACGATAAGCTACTCCATGATTTCTCGTATCCTTCCAAAATATACTGGTAGGCGATATCACGCTGAAAGCGGTAATTGATCGACTCAAAGGCAACTGAGAATGAGTTGTGTTTGTAGTCAAGTTCAACCATGCCTTTAGCCAGCATGTCATAGATTGCAGGACGTAAACGTTTCTCTTCATCAGCGGGCAAATAGTCTATTGTCAAGCCGGTAAATCTCAATTGGGCCTGATAGTTTGTCATAGTTATCGCGTCAGGCGTGACCAAGACAACGCCATTTGTGCTCCCATAGGCAAATTTCCCGTCTGTCAGCCGGGCAAAAGACGATTTGTTATATTCTTTATCTATGTCACCCAAATAATTGAGGTTCGATACCTGGAAGTTTTCAATTAGCGCAAGTCCTTTTCCCGTACTTACCCACAGACGTCCTCTGACATCTCTTTGCAAGCTGTATACGTCGTTAGACGGAAGTCCGTCCTGCATGGTGAATATCCTTGACTTTCGGGTTCGCATATCATACAGGTTTAGCCCACCTCCTTCTGTCCCCAGCCATACAGTACTATCGGCATTAAAAAGCATGGATATGATATAGGCACTGACATTCTGTTCGTGATATTCCTGTGAGGTAGCATAGCGTTGTATATCTCCGGTACGTTTATTCACCAGACAGAACCCATTCACCGTGGCAGCGGCCATTTGGTCATTATTTACCTCCTCTATGGAATGAATCCACTTAATATCGTATGTTCGTTCAGGGCGTCCCTGTTTATCCATCATCAGCAGTTGTCCATCCAGGCCACCCACCCATAAGTTCCCGTCTGTATCTTGTTTGAGCGAAAAAACATAGTTTGTTGTAAGCCCTCCATGCTGTTTGGTAAGATGACGGACGACCTGTTTCCGGCTGTTCAAAAGGTAGATGCCGTCTCCGTAAGTTCCTGCCCACACTGAACCATTTTCCCCTTTACATAAGGCAACTACTACGACACCCTTTAGCTCGTGACTCCACACATGCGAAGATTTATTGCGGATGCTTATTCCGAAGTCAGTGGCAAACCATAGGTTTCCATTGGAATCCTCTTCGATATCATTGATATTGTTATTTGCCAATGATTGTGGATTTCCCCTTTGATGCGTTAATATCGTAATCGGGTATTTCAACAGAATAGCAACGGATACGCCCCCGGTATAACTTCCTATCCAGATGTTTCCCTGGTGGTCTTTGGTGACGGCATAAATCCCGTTACCCGGTAAAAAGATGTCGGTACTATCTTCTGTACTCATCAGCAAATGGTACTTCTTCGAGTCCCGGTCGACTGCATACACACCTCCGCCATCTATTCCTACCAACAAGGTATGCGTATCATAGCTCGTAATAGCTCTTATCGGGTATAGAAAACCAGAGCTCTGTTCTTTCAAAGGGAGCATGGCCGAAGTTTTCAAATCCATCACCCACAAACCATTATTGAAAGAGCCGATCCAGAGTTCATTGCTGGTTACGTTGTGGAAGAGCGTCTGTGCATCCTTTCCTTTTACCAGCCAATGAGGCTTGTCTAACTGCGCGTACGAAAGTTGTAACACCCCGGCGGATGTACCAACAAAAAGCGATTCACCTGTAGATATAATGTCATTTACATATTGTCCGCTTATGACCGGAGTGATTGGTTTGTCAGCTTCTTTCTTATATAACCCTTTGCTAAGTCCCAACCATAATGTTCCGTTCTGATCCAGGCATAACTTGTTTAAAATGATTTCTCCGTTGATAAATTCGGCCAAATACATGTATTGTTCGAAACTGTCATCCTCGATCGAATAACGATAGATTCTACCGGTATTGTCGTATGCCCACAGTCCGTAATGTTTGTCGTACAGCAAACGAAGTGTACGCCCCCCCATATCGCCGTAGTAAAAGTTGCCTGATAATGTATAGCTTTTAATGGTATTTCCGTTATAGCGATCTATTCCTGTTTTTGTGGCAATCCACATTGCGCTGTTCTGATCTTCAACAATTGAAAATACGCGTTGACTGCTGAGCCCCTCCGAATAGCCGATATGCCTGATGTCGAATATGTTGTTGGTCAATTCAGCCTTGACAACAATGACTACAGTCGACAATATAATAGTAATGATATATCTCAACAGTATTCTCATAACGCAAACTCCACAAATGCATGATAATAGGCCTAAGAAATTTCGATGTTCTTCATATAGTACAGATGCCTAAACCATACATGCTAAATCATCTTGCAAAAATAATTAATTCACATTATAACATACTGTTATGTAGTAGTTCTTTTAGTTATAAAAAAAGAAAGTACTCCTATATTCGAGACTAAAACAGATTACAGTGGTTTTTTAAGGATTTATTCAATCATTTAAAAAGAAATATTGAATCTGATATTGTCGGATTCGAGAGACATTTAATAATTAGTTGAAGAAAAGGTCTTCTTTTGGTACAAAATCAGATTTTAGATTCTGAGAATGTGAATATATTTCGAAAGGGGATAAGAACCTGGTTCGATTGATAATAGTTTAAAAGATATTTGCCTTTAGATTTCGTTCATAGAGATAAGTACAGACAGCAACCATGTTCATTTTTTGATTCAGAGTGTACCGTTTAATAGTCCAACAAGGATAATCCAAACGGCAAAAAGTATCACAGCTAAACAAATTTTTAAACTACACCCAGAAGTAAAGGAAAAACTTTGGGGTGGTGAGTTTTGGACAAAGAGTTTTTACGTTAATACGGTAGCTCACTATATCGATGAAGATACAATTCAAAAAATACTCCTCAAATGCAGCAAACTTGCCATTGGATGTTGAATTTTGTATATTCTCTGGATTCAACAGGGGGGAAATTATGATTTACAAACAAATTGACATTCGTTACGAAGCCATTCTGGATGGATACCGGAAAATTATCAAAAATGCCAATGAAGTCACGTGCATCCGTAACCGTCTTGCGCCATTTGGGTACGATGAGGCTCATTTGCAAAAGGGACTGGCTCTTTGTGAAGAGGTGGATGAATTGCTGAAACAGCAACGAAGTGAGTCGGAGAAAAAAGACAAGATGATCCGGACCTATCTGGAATTGAAAGAAATTGCCGACCTCCATTTTCGGCGGGTCCGCAAAATCGCACAGTACGTTTTCCGTCGGGACCTGGCCAACTGGCAGGCACTGCGTCTGGGACTAATGGTTCCGGAACGAATTGACCGATGGCAAAACTTTGTGACACTATTCTACGAGGCCCTGCTCGAACATCCGATGTGGCGAAAACCGCTCGAACCATTTGGTTACACACACAAAGTAATTAACCAACTTTATCAACAACTAAACGAACTGAAAAACCTTCAGGCAGCTATGCTGACCGAAGATGGTGTTTTTCCGAAGTCGCTGTTGCGGCTAAATGCCAAGCTTGAGAAGCTGAAGAACTGGTGCAACGACTTATCAGAACTGGTTCCGTTGCTTTGTGAAGAAGACGATAATCGCTATATCGAAAACATTATTCGATTGGAGGAGGCCTAATGCTGATTTAACAAAAAAGAAAAGCGTTGAAACGGTTACAATACTGGTTTCAACGCTTTTCTTTCTTAATACCGGGTATTTTTATCAATCTCTTTCCAGGTAATCCTGTTGTACACCCACCTGTAATCGACATACCAAATCAAAGTCAAATACAAGGGGATAAGTAGCAAGCTGACATGAAACGGCATACTTAACAATCCCCAATGCAGTAACGCAATAAATACTACAATTAGCATTGAAAGCATTACCCGTATCCCGTTGGAACCGCCCTGGACAGCCGATTTTTCCATCGAGAATGGAAACCTGGGCGTCTGGTAATAATAGATAATGATGGTCATTAAGTAATTGGCGAGAAGCGCAATCACAATATCATCGATTTTTGACGGCCCCCAAAAGAAGAGAACCACAGCAGACACAATAAAGTACACCGGAAGCAGGAAACGAATAAATCCCGCTTTGATGATGCCTCTAAACAACTCGGCCGGCGAACCCATCGGGCTCGAACGAAATATCCAACCACTCATCTTCTGCTCGCCAACCAACACAGCATTAGCCAATGTCGCCGATATCAGTATCGGAAAGTACAACAAAACGAGATACATTTGACTCGTCCCCAGCGAACTCATATGTTTCCCCTGAAACATCAGCGGAAGCAGCACCAGAATATAACCAATGGAAGGCAACAACATCAGCTTGAACTGCCGTTCCCGGCCAATCATTTTCCACATCACCGTAAACGAAGCTCGCTCTTCCGCTTTGCGCGTGAAGATTTTTGCTGCCGTGCGGCTCCATTTTCCACTAACCTTGCTGGTTTTCCGAACCGGAGCACTGCGATCGCCTTGCTCCAAATCCGCCAGTTTTTTATTGAACAGAGGTGTCAGGTACTTACTGGTGATGATAGCAGCAGCCAGCGGCATGACAATGGTCAACGCCACAAAAATAAGGTGGTTCAAATCCCAGTTAAAGGTTGCAATCGCATCGATAGTGCCGGCAAACCACGATTGTGGTAAGAGGAAAGTGTACCAATGTATCGTTAAAAACATGTTGAAAACGTCGGTATTATCGATGAGACGAATTCCGTACTGGTAAAATGCCATAAAGAAAATGGCGATGGCAACCTGAAAATACATCATCAGGTTTTTGAGTTTCTCGCCGGATGCCAGCTTCATAATACCCAGATACATAATATTCGTCAGGAATAAAGTAAAGGCAGCATTCAGCGCCAGCGAACCGATATAAACCACCAGCGTGATGATACCAAATCGGAACGCTCCCATAATCATCGGAACCAGCGACAAGCTAAAGCCCAGCAGAAAAAGATAGACAAAGATGTGTGCATTCCGGGCCAGATTGACGGTTTGCCCATTAACCGGAAGTGAATGGATCAAACTATTATCGGAAGTGGCGAACAGAATAGCATAGAACTCCGAGATAATCAACATCGCTGTAAAAATCATCACCATGGAGTGAATGACGAAATAAAACACAAATGCCGACTGAATCACTTGAAGCATACCGGTAAGAATTGCGCCAAATAACGCATACAGCCCGCTTTGCATCAGCAACATATTCCGTGCTTCTCCGCCCCGTTTGGATGAAAAGGCCGTATTTCGGCGGTTATCCATCAATAGCTTGAGCTTTAATATGGTGATGAATTGCCCGTAATCAACGCCGGTCCATTCAATCAGTCTGCGGAAGGGCCAAAAGAGGGAAACAATAAATTTAACCATAGCCAACTACTTTTCTACAGAATGAATGAATTCCTCTGCCCGGTCGGAAAGGCCGGTAGAACCGGTCAGTCGCGTAAACAGTTTCTCCAGCGATTCGTCGTTTGCCTGAGCTTTCAACTCATCGAATGTGCCATCCGCAATCACGTTCCCTTTATCGATTAACACGATGCGATCGGAAATTTTCTCTACTACGTCCATCAGGTGTGAACTGTAGAAAATAGTTTTGCCATCGCGTGCCAGCTGCGTCAGTACCTCCTTCACCATGATGACTGAATTGGCATCCAGGCCGGAGAGCGGTTCATCCAGGAAGATGATTTCCGGGTTGTGAATCATTCCCGAAATAATCAGCACCTTCTGCCGCATGCCCTTGGAAAACGTGGAAATGCGCTGGTTGGCATTTTTTTGCATCTCAAAAATGCGCAACAGGTTCAACGCTCTTTCAGTTACCCGGCCCGGTTCTATTCCACGCATTTCGCCCAGGAACGAAAGGAATTCCATCGGTGTAAGCGAATCGTAAAGCGACGCATTTTCGGGAATATAACCGATCCGCTTTTTTATCTCCATCGCATCGGTGCGCACGTTCATTCCCATCATCCGGATATCGCCTTCAAAGTCGTCAATCAAGCCGCATAATATCTTCACGGTAGTCGATTTGCCAGCTCCATTCGGACCTATGTAACCAATGATGTTTCCGTTTTTTATATCAAGGTTGATTCCTTTGAGCACCTCATTCTCCGAGCTCCCACTCCAAAAGCTTTTGTAGAGTTCACGGATTTCGATAACATTATGTTGAGACTCCATAGATGTAGGTGAGTTTAGATAATCGAATCTAAAGTTAGAATTTTGTTGCAGATAAAATCAGGGAGAAATGGAAAACTTAGCCCATCTCAACCCATTCAAAGTAACATAAATTAGTCTGGTATTATTTTTTCCTGAAAACGCTGACTTTTCCCAATCCCTTTTAACTTTGTAGCAAACCATACGAATATGAAGAGCAAGCTGAATATACCGGTTATTCTACTAACCACCTTTACGTTGCTAATGGTATCGTGTAAAAAACAGAATACCCCGGAATATTTTGCGCAAACAGAAGTCAACTTTTCGTACACCGAACCCGATAGCGTCACCGACTCTATTCATCCCGTTACCGTAAACATCGACTGCCAAGCAGTCAACGCTCCGGAATACAGAGGTTCACTGGAACCTTACGCTAAAGATGCTTACTGGAAATTATCGATGGATCAATCGGGGAAAATTCTGAAAAGCTACAACTTTGCCATTATCGACGGGCTTTCAGCCCAGTACCATCAACTGGTCAACGTCACGCGCGGCGATACGGTTGTTTTTGCCCTTTCGGGAAAATTCCAGGTAAAAGTATCGGCTGACGAGACGAAAGTTTACCTGATTGATAAAGTCGATTCGCTGATTGTTCCCTGATAATTATCGGCCAATGGGATGAGTTTTTCCCGGTACCCGGTTGGCGTAGCAATATGTGCATCCCAACGGACAAGTATCATATTCTCCGATATCCTTTGAGGCAATGCAGCCACAATCATTACGCTGTGATTTATCTTTGATTTTCAGATAACGACTATTGTCCTTACCGGGAAATAGCGTTTCCTGCCCGCCAATAAAATTCATCAGATCCGGATCTCCAGAAAATAGTTCACGGATTAAATCGTCATCGATGCATTTGTTTGGCTGAATACCATACCCCCTCAGGTCGATTGCCTCGCAACAAGAACGCAATTCCAGATGGTATTTCTTCCCGATTATCTCCAGCATTTGTGCCGCTTCGTTCATTAACTCCGGTGTAAATTCGCAGTAATCGATGCTGGCATTGCGCAAATTCCTCTCCACTTTCCGGTAAACCGAAATATCGGCAAAGCTAAACACCAGTTTTCGGGTATAACCACTCAACTGACTGGCCAACGATTCCACTCTTTGCATCAACTTCTCCAACGATAATTCCCGGGTAATCAACAATGGATCGAACCGCCAGATTACTTTTTCCGGACCAATTCTCTGAGACAATCTCTGAAAAGTTTCCACTCGTTTCGCCAACGAAGGCATGAAAGGCTCAAGCCCCTCCGACTCGTAATTATTCAGTGTAAACTGGAAATAGTAATTGAGATGAAGCTCGTCGAGCAACGGAAGAACCGAAAAAAACGGAGCCGGATTTTTACTCCAAAATACAAACAGACGTGCTTTGTCGAAGGAGACATAACTGACTTTCTGATTGTAGGGATTTTTCCAACTCACATAACCTTCCTTCAGCCGTTTCCTGAACCAGACACTGTAATTGGCAGGTATATCGGTGCGACGACTGGCCGAAATAATAAGCGGCGTCGTAGCTTCCTCCATCCGTCCTTCGGGGAGCTGTATCGTAGATTTATCCCAAATCATATGCTTGCCTTTTCAGTCTAATCTCTCACAGCATACGACCGGAACTCCAAATAAGTTAACAGCCCCGGTTATTTCAGTGAGGAAGGGATTTCGGTGTTCATAATCGTTTCTTTCGAATCGGCGATAGTTATTTCCCGCCAAGGGAAAGGAAACGGGAAAAAGTTGATAACGGTCCCGGTTTCACTGATGACATCGAGCGTAAAATCTCCCGTCTTTCGTAGTGACGCAGTCGGAACTTTTTCGATATCGCTGATCCGAACCCAGGCATTACGCGAACTGAACCACACCGGAAAATCGATATGCGTATCAGGTTGAATGGGATTATCGCCCAATTGGCCACTATAGAAATTATTCTGTCTTCCTTTCGGAAGAATGAATTCCGTCAATTCTCCCTTGATATCAATATTCTCCGATAAACCGGAAAGCACCTCGTAACGAAACGCCATCACGTTATTCCCGTACAACCGCACCAGCAACTTCATGCGCCTATCCGGAACCTCTTTACTTCGCAGGTAAATGGCCAATTCATTATAATTATGCGCATCGGCTGCTTCGCCGGCTTGCTGCTCGCGGTACGAACGACCAATCACCTTTTCAACCTCCGGCTGAGACAAAAAGGCCTTGTTCTCCGCATTCGTTAATCCCAGTCGCGAAGGCTCCAGGATATTCCTGCCTTTATAATTGATACTGAATAAGATTCCTTTTTGCGGGAAAGCTTCGAAAAACAATTTAATCTGACCACTTGGAGCGCGCATCTCCAATGCATTTTCTCCGTTAAAACGGTAAAAATCCTTCTTGGGTTGGTAACATCCTGAGAGCAGGAAAAGGAAAACAAAAATGGCAGAAAGGTTCGTCGCTTTTTGAAACAGGTTCCCGGTTCGTGTCATCTTTCAAAGTTTTTAAGTCAGGTTATCATGTAGACAAAGTAAATGCTTTCATGATAATATTCTAACTTTACCTGGCGCTTTTTTACAGGAAGCTCTTTTGCCATAAAACATCCCGATATGAGTACCATCAAAAATATCATCTTCGATTTAGGCGGCGTCATTCTGAATATCGCACCGGAACGAACCGTCGAAGCATTTGCCGCCCTGGGACTGGAAAATCCATTGGGCGAACGGGGATGGTTCTATCATCATGACTTGTTTTACCTGCTGGAGCAAGGGACTTCGTCGCCCGAAGAATTTAGGGACAATGTACGCCGGTTGCTCAACCAGAACATTCCCGACTCCGCTATCGATGATGCCTGGTGTGCCATGATTCTCGATATTCCGGCCGACCGGGTTGAGTATCTGCAAAGTCTACGGGGTCAATTCCGGATCTTCCTTCTGAGCAACACCAACGAAATTCATCGTCAACAGTATTTCAAGGATTTTGAGTCAGCATATGGCTTTGTGTTTTCAGAATTATTTGAGCAAGATTATTACTCACATCAAATGGGGATAAGAAAACCCGATCCGGATATTTTCAAGCAAGTTTTGGAAAACCATGAATTGGTACCTGAAGAGACTTTATTTATTGACGATTCTGAAGTAAATATCAAGGCAGCATCCGAGCTTGGAATTCAGGCACTACATATTGAACCGGGAACACTAATCCAGGCATTACCGGATTTCCTCGTCAAATAAAAAAGAGTTTTTGAGTAAATTTTCTACCTGGAAAGCGTAGGCTCGTACCAGTCACCATTTTCCATCATCAGCTTTTTCAGCTCATCCACAGCCTTTTCTGATGGCACATGACGTTTCACTAGCTTCTGCCCTTTGTAGAGGTTGATATGTCCCGGGCCGGAACCAACGTAGCCGTAATCCACATCGCCCATTTCGCCCGGTCCGTTAACGACACACCCCATCACACCGATTTTCAGGTGGTTGAGATGACGGAAGTGTTTTTTCACTTCGGATAAGGTACCCTGAAGTTCGAAAAGAGTTCTACCACAGCCCGGACAGGAAACAAATTCGGTGCGGGTTACCCGCATACGACTGGCTTGCAACAATCCGAACGAAAGATCCTTCAACTCGTTATAACCAATGGTTCCCTGGTTCGACAACAGAATTCCATCACCATAGCCATCAATCAGCAGTCCACCCAAATCGGTAGAAGCTTTTATCAAGAGATCTTCGTAATTATCTTCCCGGTAGGAACGATGCAGAATAACCGGATTCTTGCAGATATGCGCATCAAGTTCCATGAAGAAAGCGCGTAACTCGGCAAAGCTGTTCAGGTTATCACTTTCCATAATGATAATCGCTTTCCGCTCGTTCTTTAGCTTTTCAACAATTTCCGGATTCTCGGCTTTCAGGATGTCATATTCCGGTTTGCTGGCGCGAATAAACCGCTCCTGGTTGGTGTACATATCGTTGAAGAGATAATCTTCGAGCGAAAGTATCGGAAATGCTCGACCGGCCTTATTGAAAATGCGCTTACCGTCGAAATAATAATCCGGTTCGGTCCCGGTATTCAGCGAACGTACTTCTTCCAGGGTGTAGTTATTCAACGACGCAATAACAACGACCGATTTTTTGCCGCCAATGTCACCAACCGGGCGGTTACTTCTCCGCTCATATTCAAACGGGTTGGTTTGTGAAATCATTGGAGCGGAAATCGGCGCATGATTCTCGCGACCTTTAAAAGCATCGACCAACTTACGGGCAAATCCAATTTCGTTGGCCGGATCCTCTGTCAGGGAAACCCGGATGGTATCGCCAATTCCGTCTGCCAGCAATGCTCCGGACCCAACGGCCGATTTAATACGTCCGTCTTCGCCTTCGCCTGCTTCCGTCACACCGATATGAAACGGATATTTCATTCCTTCCAGGCGCATCCGGTAGTTCATCAACCGGACGGTATACACCATCAGACGGGTATTACTCGCTTTGATGGATATCACCACGTTATGGAAATCAACTTTCTTACAAATGCGAAGGAATTCCATCACCGATTCGACAATTCCCGCCGGCGTATCGCCATAACGGCTCATGATTCGGTCGGAAAGCGAACCGTGATTGGCTCCAATCCGAAGCGCAGTGCCACGTTCTGCACAAGCTTTCAGAAACGGAATAAAGCGCTCTTCGATGCTGGCCAATTCGTCACGATATTCATCGTCGGTATATTCTACCTTTTGGAATCGGGCTCGCGGATCGTAAAAGTTACCGGGATTGATGCGGACTTTCTTCACATATTTAATGGCCGTTTCGGCAGCTTGCGGAGAAAAATGAATATCAGCCACAAGAGGTGTCGCGGCATATCCACGCTTATCGAGTTCAGCCCGGATATTCTTAAGATTTTCAGCTTCGCGGAGTCCCTGTACTGCCATACGAACATAATCAGCACCCTCCTTGATAATCCGGATGATCTGCTCAACCGTGGCTTCCGTATCTTTTGTATCCGTATCGGTCATCGACTGTAGACGAACAGGATACTCTCCTCCAACCTTCACATCTCCCACTTGTACGGTAGCTGTTTCTTGCCGCTCGTACCGGAATAAACTCTTCACAAAATTAAAATTCTGATCCTTCATGGTTATCGTCGCTCCGGGACATTTTACTGTGAAACAGACTCATTACACAACTTCCAGTCGGCATTCAACAAGCCTGTTCGAAATTCTCGAAATTAGTTGTTTCATGGTTCACTGCCACAAAATTAGCAAAGATTTTCAGAGAGATATGAAAATTGTCATTGCATATTGCTATTTAGACCTAAAGTCAGCAAAAACAGTTAAAATTGTCGGCCACAGCCGCCGATTTCCTTGTCAAATGAAAGGAAAAGTTATTTTTGTAGAAAAGCGAGTTTATGTCGATACAGGTCGAAAACATTACAAAATTATTCGGGGAGCAGAAAGCACTGGACGATGTTACATTTTCCATCCACACGGGTGAAGTAACTGGTTTTCTGGGCCCGAACGGTGCCGGCAAATCAACCATGATGAAGATTATCACCGGACTGCTCACCCCTTCATCAGGTAACGCAGTAGTGAACGACCTACCGGTCCGGGAACACTCCATCGACATACGCCGGCAGATTGGATACCTGCCCGAGAACAATCCCCTGTATCCCGACATGTACATCCGGGAGTACCTTGAATCGGTTGCCGGAATGTACCCAATCAAAAACCGGAAAGCCCGTGTTGAAGAAATGATTGAACTTACCGGGCTGACTCCGGAATTAGGAAAGAAGATCGGTTCCCTGTCGAAAGGGTTCCGGCAGCGTGTGGGTATTGCACAAGCGCTGATTCACGATCCGGGCGTTCTCATTCTCGACGAACCAACCTCCGGACTCGACCCGGCGCAGCTAATCGAAATCCGCCGTTTGATTCAGGAAGTAAGCCGAAATAAAACTGTCATGCTGTCCACGCATATTATGCAGGAAGTGGAAGCTATTTGCAACCGGGTACTTATCATCAACAAAGGCAGGATTGTAGCCGACAAAGACCGTTCGCAATTTCATGCTCTCAGGACCGATGCCCCTCAGCTGGTCCGTATTGAAACACAAGGTGAAGTTACGGTTGAAATGCTTGCATCGATTGATGGCGTGGAACAGGTTGAAAAAACCGGTGAGTCAGAATGGCTCCTGACCGGAACGACCGCCCAAGATATCAGGCCGGCCGTATTCCGCTTTGCAGCGGAAAATGGATTCGTCTTACTCACACTGCAACGCGAAACCACCACACTCGAGAAAGTCTTCCTCGAGGTAACCGGGAATTGAGCAGAAACCGGTCGATGCCTGTAATTCAATTTTTATCCATCTTTTTGCATATTTAAATATTTTCGATGTACATTTGTGCCTCGAATGTGGATAGATTTGATTGATTGCAACCACGGAAAAAAATGCTAAAGCAATGCCTTCCCGTCTATTATCAATCAACCATTTAACGTCCCGTTCTATTTTTGTTTCATCGATGGTCGGCCTGTGCCGTCCAAAAAATTATAATTATGGGATTTCTGTTTACATCAGAATCGGTATCGGAAGGGCACCCCGATAAGGTGGCTGATCAAATATCCGATGCATTGTTAGACGCCTTGCTGGCGTACGATCCGGACTCGAAAGTGGCGATTGAAACCCTGGTAACCACAGGGCAGGTAATTATTGCCGGCGAAGTAAAGACCCAGACGTATATCGACGTTCAGAAAGAGGCACGCGACGTAATTGCCCGCATAGGTTACACCAAAGCCGAGTATCAGTTCGACAGTGATTCATGTGGTATCCTCACAGCAATTCACGAGCAATCGCCGGATATCAACCGGGGTGTTGACCGCGAAGACCGCGAGAACCAGGGAGCTGGAGACCAGGGAATGATGTTTGGCTACGCATGTAAGGAAACCGACGATTACATGCCGCTTCCGCTGGAATTATCGCATCGTTTACTGCTCGAGCTGGCAGAGATTCGCCGCGAAGGAAAAGAGATGACTTACCTTCGTCCGGATTCCAAATCGCAGGTAACGATTGAGTACAATGACAATAACGAACCGTTGCGGGTTCACACCATTGTAGTTTCTACGCAGCACGACGATTTTGACAATGATGACGAACGCATGCTGGCAAAAATCAAAGATGATGTCCGCAAGATTCTGATTCCGCGCACAGTTGCCAAGCTTCCTGAGCGCCTGAAGGAATTGTTCGACGACCAATATGTTCTGCACGTTAATCCTACCGGGAAATTCGTTATTGGAGGTCCAAACGGTGACACAGGTTTGACCGGTCGTAAAATTATTGTCGATACCTATGGAGGAAAAGGAGCACACGGTGGAGGAGCATTTTCCGGAAAAGACCCGTCGAAGGTAGACCGTTCGGCTGCTTATGCTGCACGCCACATCGCCAAAAACCTGATAGCGGCCGACGTTGCCGATGAAATATTGGTTCAGCTGGCATATGCCATTGGAGTAGCCCAACCGGTAAACATCTATGTTAACACCTATGGCCGGGCCAATGTCGACCTTTCGGATAGTGAAATTGCGGAAAAGATTAGCGAGATTTTCGACCTTCGTCCGTTTGCCATCGAAAAACGGTTGAAACTTCGTAATCCGATTTACGAGGAAACAGCAGCCTATGGACACATGGGACGGACCCCGAGAACGGTCGTCAAGAATTTTGAATCGCCGTATTCAGGTAAGCTGGAACGCGAAGTAGAACTCTTTACCTGGGAAAAACTCGACTATGTCGATAAAATAAAAGAGCATTTTAAGCTCAAATAAATCTCATTTCTTACATAATTAAGAAAAGATCGCTCATTTTAGGGCGGTCTTTTTTGTTTGAGCGAACACCATCGATTATCGGAAATGATGTGGCAAACCCAGCTATTATCTATCTGAAAATTTGCCCCTTAATAACTCAACTGATGAAGTCACATCACCCAATACACAATTCAGCATTTATCTTTTGGACAATGAATTTTACTTTTTGTGAATCCGAATTGACTATTTGTTTCGCAAAAATACCAGACTTAGCATATTTTCGAACCGAAACCAAAACCCAAGTTCGCCTTTGTACACGCATTCATTAATCAAGTTTTGCTTTTGAAAAGTCTGCAACACTAAGTCCGGGCATCCGGATTTAGTGTTTGTTTTTACAAAGGCAAATGGGTTTTCCGCTTCGCATTTTGAAGCAAATATTTTCGACTAACCAATGCCCATATATGGTGGATCCGGAGGGAAAAAATCAAGTTGCCTCACAGCAACTTGAGCCAATCAACCAGCATTAAAACGGATTCGCACATAAAAAGAGCCGGTTCCTGCAAAGGTAACCGGCTCTTTCATCAACTAACCTAACCAAACTAACTTAAAGATTCCTATGAAAAAACTTGCTTTTCCTTAGGACCAAAGGTGAAACAATATTCTGTTAAGTGCTTAAAACGGATACTAAGAAAAGTTAAAGGAGAAGGATACGGTGGATGATTGCTGTGCAGGCCGACTCACAAAAAATTTATTTGACCGAAATGTGAAGACAAAAAAAAGAGTCGGGCTGGGAACCCGACTCTTAATAAACTAACCTAACCTAACTAAACCAAACTAACCTAACTTAAAGATTCCTATGAAAAAAACTTGCTTTTCCTGTTAACAAAGGTGCCCGTTTTTTCTGTTAACCCGTCCAAACAGGTATTAAAGAAAGTTAAACCTTATAGTAAATAGAAAGAATCTTTCGGACGAAGACAGGCTTGCACTAAAATGAGCTCAGGAAATATGACAACATAAAAAAGTCGGGCTGGGAACCCGACTCTTAATAAACTAACCTAACCTAACTAAACCAAACTAACCTAACTTAAAGATTCCTATGAAAAAAACTTGCTTTTCCTGTTGACAAAGGTGCCCGTTTTTTCTGTTAACCCGTCCAAACAGGTATTAAAGAAAGTTAAACCTTATAGTAAATAGAAAATCATTCGGGAAGACAGCCATTGCACTGAAATGAGCTCAGAAATATGAGGACACAAAAAAGTCGGGCTGGGAACCCGACTTCTTAATAACCTAACCTAACTAAACCAAACTAACCTAACTTAAAGATTCCTATGAAAAAACTTGCTTTTCCTGTTAACAAAGGTGTCCGTTTTTTCTGTTAACCCGTTTAAACAGGTATTAAAGAAAGTTAAACCTCGCTTTAGACCATAAAAAAGCCGGGCTGGGAACCCGGCTTTGTAAAACCTAACTGACTAAACCAACTAACTCTAACATATCAATGAAAAACTTGCTCTTCCTTAAGAACAAAGGTGTAACAATATTACGTTAAGTAAATTCAACGCTACTTAAATATCGTTAATGCAAGTCTACGGTAGTTGTAATTGGATTAGCGATGCTCTTTCAGAAAAATTTTCGATACCCTGGCTACGCTTTCTTCCACTGCAGTGTACTGAAACGGAACAACCCGGGTGATACGGGAACCGTCATAGTGACTCATCTCGTTGGAACTACTGACGCTATCGCGAGTGATGGCAGGCCTGGAAGAACTAAACCAGGATACAAACAGAGCGACGCGCCAGCCAATTGCCAAAACCCATTTTCCAGCCGGAATAACAGGTCGCTTTCTTCCCAGATTGTCAGCAACCAGGTTAAAGAATTCGCGAAACCTGACATTTCGGGCTACCAACACATATCGTTCGTTTTTTGCCGACTCCCACTGCGACTGATCAATCATCGAAACAACTGCCTCAACGACATCGAGAACATCGACAAAACCAGTGCCCCCGTTCGTATAAAACAGGAAGCCGTTCCAAATGGTCTTAAAAAGCTGAGGACTTCCGTTGTCCCAGTTTCCCGGACCGATAATCACTCCGGGATTCACAATCAGCACCTCCATGCCTTCATGCATTCCCCGCCAAACTTCCATCTCGGAAAGGAATTTACTCATGCCATAGGCAGTCCGTTTCCGGCTGTTATTCCAAACGTGCTCTTCGGAAGCAGGTACTCCTTCGGGCGGATTTCCCAAAGCTGAAGTAGAACTTACATGGCAAAAGCGAGTGATTCCGGCTTCCTTTGCCAAATCAATCAGATTGGCTGTTCCCTCAACGTTGCTATGAATCATCGCATTGCGATCCCCGCGGTTAAACGAAACGATTGCTGCTGCATGGATAATAAAATCGACACCAACAAGATGCTCTTTTATCGAATCACGATCGAGCAAGTCACCGTCAACCCACTCAATCTTTGCCAAAAGTTGTCTGGCCTCTTCTTCGGAACTATAGTAAGAAAATATTTTTTGTATCTGGTTCAGGTTGCTGGTCTCTCGTTTCAAGGCTCTTACCTGATAGCCGTCTTTTGTGAGGCGATGGAGCAGATGAGCCCCCAGCATTCCGGTCCCGCCGGTTACATATATCATTAACTAATTCTTTTGATTAAAAGGAAACAAACCACAAAGATGATATGTGGTTTTGAGATAACCAATCAGTATCTGTTTGGGTTTAAAAATTAATAGTCCTTTTGCCAAGTTTATCCGACAACTCCTTTTCTACCGATTTGAGATTCTGAATATTCCTCTGCAAATCGACAATTCGATCAAAATCGTCACCTTTAGCTGCCTCTTTCATCTCGTCGATGGCTTGGTTGATGAGAAATCGGACCATCCGGAGTTTATACTCCTGTAACAACCGGGGCACCAGCATGTACAAGATATCGTGCTCCTCTTCGACATAACTTCCCTGCTTTTTCCAGAACTGACTTTCGGTATATTTTTCCGACAAGATATTGGAGCAAAGCTGACTAACCGACGAATCGGGATGCTGAACAAAGTAACGCAGCGGGTCGAAGCCTTCTTCACCGAAATGCTGATCACATTCCTGGAAAACCTGGCGAATCACCGGGTCAACCGATTCAATGCCGTCCGCATCCAGTTCCGAGATGAAATAGTCGGCGACGGTAATTACTTCGGTTTCACCTTCATCGTTTTCCACCTCGAAAAGCTTCTGATCGCCATACTTCAACATCATTCGAAGCACTTCCCGCTCTTCTATAGCACACGGATTACTGACCGGCCCAGCCTCTTTCTTAGCTTCAACGACGGGGGCTTCCACAACATTTTCCGGGCGTATTCTAACCCGCTGCTCCCTGCGGAACATTTCGTCATCGCGTTTGCGCTTCAGCTTCCGTAACTCTTCGTACAAAACCTCTTCCCTGACGTTCATTAAACGGCTGCACTCTTTCAGGTATTCCGCCCGTACGATTCCATCCGGGATAACCGAAACCGAACGTACAATGTCCGTGGTCAGCCGCGCACGCGTTATCGGGTCGTTTTCGGTACCTTCCAGCAACAGCTGCGTTTTGAACTTGATAAAATCGGTTTCGTTTTTGGTGATGTATTCCTGCAACTCAGAAGAGCCCATCGAACGTGAAAACGAATCGGGATCTTCGCCTTCCGGAAGCGGAAGCACTTTAACGTTCACCCCTTCTTCCAACACCAAATCAATTCCCCGCAGAGATGCTTTGATACCTGCCTGGTCGCCATCGTAAATAATGGTGATGTTATTGGTAAACCGGCGAATCAATCTGATTTGGTCACTTGTCAGCGACGTACCCGACGATGCCACCACGTTTTCAATGCCCGACTGATGCATGGCAATTACGTCAGTGTAACCTTCTACCAGGTAGCACTTATCGTTTTGAATAATACTGCGTTTTGCCTGGAAAATCCCGTATAGAACTCGGCTTTTGTGATAAATATCCGATTCAGGCGAATTGAGGTATTTCGCAATTTTCTTATCCTGCGAAAGCGTTCGGCCACCAAAGGCAATTACCCGCCCCGAAACACCATGAATAGGGAACATGACACGGCCGCTGAACCGGTCGCGAATCCAATCTTCGCGTTTAATGGTGAGTCCGGTCTTTTCCAGGAACTTCATCTCGTACCCCGCTTTCAACGCTTCCTGGGTAAAAACATCATTCCCGGAAGGGCAGTATCCCAACTCGAATTTCCGGACCATGTCGTCGCGTAATCCGCGTTCGCGGAAATAGCCCAGTGCAGCAATCCGGCCCTCATTACTGTCCCAAAGCTGGCTGGTAAAATATTTCTGTGCAAACGAGGTGACAATCATCTGGCTCTCGCGATCGTTACGGGCCTGAATATCTTCGGGCGTTTCTTCCCGTTCATTTACCTCGATATTGTATTTTTTCGCCAACCACTTCAGGGCCTCCACATACGAGAGGTGCTCATGCTCCATCACAAAGTTGACGACACTTCCTCCTTTTCCGCAACCAAAGCATTTATAAATTCCTTTGGAAGGCGACACATTAAACGAAGGAGTTTTCTCGTTATGGAACGGGCACAAACCGATGAAATTGGTTCCCCGCCGTTTGAGTGTGACAAAATCACCAACGACGTCCACAATCTCGGAACTGTCCAGTATGCGTTGTATTGTACCCTGATCAATCATGAAGCAAAAGTAATGAAAATTGACAGATCCTATTGGCAGCTTGTCCTTGTATCCGGTTGATTTGAAAATTATTCTATAGGTTTGTTAATTAACACTTAATTGAAAAAATCTTTACCAAAGGTTGGTATCAATCTGAAATTTTTAGGTTACTTTTGACTTATAGATTAGAAATAAGTTCTGTGAGCCGATTAAAAAAACACTTGCTTTGCTTGTCTCTCTTCTAACCGCGTTCATTACCCCTTTTATTTATTTAATAATTTTTATTTATCATGAACATTTTTGTAGCAAAGCTGAGCTCCGAGACTACAAGCGAAGACCTTGAGAATCTTTTTGCACACTATGGCGAAGTTGCTTACGCCAAAATTATCTTCGACCGGGAAACCGGGAACTCCAAAAGATATGGATTTGTTGAAATGCCTAATGAACCGGAAGCTTATGAAGCAATCAGTGAACTGAACGAATCAGAGCTTCAGGGCAGCACAATTGTCGTTAAGAAATCAGCGCCCCGCGAAGGCGGCGGGCGTGACGATCGCGGTGGCTTCCGTCGTGAAGGAGGCAACCGTGGTGGTGGCGGTGGCTATCGTCGTGAAGGAGGTTACCGTCGCGAGGGTGGAAACAGAGATTTTAACCGGGATGGTGGAAACAGAGATTTCAACCGTCGCTCCGATAGAAGGTACTAAAAAAGAGAGCGGGCAATGCCCGCTTTTTTATGCTTTTTCTCTTAGCCGAACAATTTCCTCAACTTGTTCGTGACCTTCGCCAAAATCGTCGGAACCCGATAACCAGTCATTCCCCTTATCGGGATTCTCCAACAGTACTCTGAGAATTTTTTCCAGTCGGTTTTCGTGTACAGCAATCCCTTTTTCTTTCAGGTATTGAATTAATCCACTATTCATCATTCGCCCTGCATGCAGCGGAAAATCGAATAACTCGGGGTATGCATCCGGTTTTTCTGGATGGTAAAATTCCTGAAGACAGCTATTCAGACTAGAGGACAAATAGATTCGGCACGCCATTGGCCGAACCGGATAAATGCTGCAACTCCCGTCCTGGAGTAACGGACACGGAATTTTTGCCTGCAAAGCCTTCTCAGCCACTAAGCCTTTTACTTTCTCATCCTTGTCCACAGTTCGACCCAGAATCGATTTCTTGGTTTCATCATCGAAATTCGTCCCGATATAGTCAGCGATTAACAGCATCTCTGCCGGCATCACCAACACCTGCTGATGACAACACCACGAACATCCCCGCCGGCAATCGACATGGCTACCGCTTGATTCGACTCTATGTTGAAAAGCTTCCAACAGGCTATCGATAACGCTATACTGCGTTTTTAAATGCGCCATAAGCGAGTCCCTGGTCAAATTATCTTCCAGATTACTCGCCGCCAAACGGTATCCATCGGCAAAAAAAGCCTGGTCAATTTCGGCATACGGATCATGGTTTTCCCGCGTCATACAGTAAAAATTAGAACAACAACAAGATATCGAATTATTGAATCCATATAATGGTTTCACGCATTCTTCGTATATTTTCATACGAACATTTAACCTAAAGAGTTATCGGGCCAATGAAACGACTGGTAGTACTATCCGGTGCCGGCATTTCAGCCGAAAGCGGTCTTAAGACTTTCCGCGACATGGGAGGTTTATGGGAGCAGTACGATGTGACCGAAGTGGCAAGCCCGGAAGCCTGGCGACGAAATCCAGAACTGGTCCTCCGTTTTTATAACGAACGCCGGAAACAGCTTTTCGAGTGCGAGCCTAACGCGGGTCATATAGGTCTGGCCCAATTGCAGGATGACTACGATGTTCGGATTATTACGCAAAATGTCGACGATTTGCATGAACGAGCCGGCTCGCGAAATGTGCTTCATTTGCATGGCGAACTGAAGAAAGCACGCAGCACCGTTGATGAATCTCTGGTATATGAGCTAGACAACTGGGAACTGAAGCCCGGAGATTACTGTGAAAAAGGAAGTCAGCTGCGCCCTCACGTGGTATGGTTTGGCGAACCGGTTACCGCCATCCCCGATGCTGTTACATTGGTTGAATCGGCAGATATCATGGTAATTGTCGGCACTTCATTGAATGTTTACCCGGCGGCAGGACTACTGAATTATACACGAGAAAATGTGCCGGTTTTTCTAATCGATCCGAATCCGCCATTCCAGGTCTCACCGGAAGTACACATTATAGCAATGAAAGCGGGCGCCGGCGTCACCGAGTTAAAAAGAATATTAAAACAATAGGTCTGCAATAGACAGACAATTAATCCGATAAATGAAAAAACTATTCATTATTCTTCTGTTTCTGCTACCAGCGTCGCTCTATGCGCAGAAATTTTATGGCGGTCTACAGGGAGGACTCAATGCCACACAGGTGGAAGGTGATTTATCTTCCGGCTTTAACAAAGTCGGAATTGTTGCTGGCGGATGGGTACAAATCGACCTGGCTCCGAAACTCTGGAGCGGATTGGAATTAAAGTACACCCAGAAAGGGAGCAGAATGAATCCCAATCCGAAAACAGGTGAATTGCGGAAATACGTGATGCGCCTCGGCTACATGGAGATGCCCGTAACCATCGGCTATCGGGCTGAAGACTGGCTTTCGGTACTAGCCGGAGTGTCATACAACCGGTTAGTTAATTCCCGCGAATTCGATAATTACGGAGATTTGCCGCCACAGGAAACATTACCATTTAAAGACAACACGTGGGACGTAATGGCAGGTGGTCGCTTCAATGTTCTGCCGAAACTCCAGGTCGATATCCGTTACGCTATTTCACTAACTCCGATTAGGAATCTACCTGGACAATCAATTGTTTACATACGCGACGACCAATACAGCCGGGCCATTACGACTACGTTGTTTTATCAAATTGATTGGTAACTTTGGCAAGAAACTTTTATCCCCGTCTTTCGTTTCTTCTGTATAGACTTTCCCGGATGACCGGAAGAGAAGAATTGGTATCATGAGAAAAAAACTGGTGGTTGCCGTTACCGGAGCAAGCGGCTCGATTTATGCAGCAACATTGCTGAAAAAGCTGGAAAGCATTAAGGATCAAATTGAATCCTGTGGTGTGGTGATGTCAACCAATGCCCGCGACATCTGGTCCTATGAACTGAATAGCGAACCGCCCGTTCTGGAATATCCTTTCCTCGAATACAAGAAAAGTGACTTCTATGCGCCCTTTGCCTCCGGCTCAGCAGGTTACCATGCCATGCTGGTAGTGCCCTGTTCGATGGGAACAATGGGGAGAATTGCCGCAGGTGTTTCAGACGATTTGGTTACCCGCGCAGCCGATGTAATGTTGAAAGAGCGCAAAAAACTGATTCTCGTTCCCCGGGAAACACCATACAGCCTTATTCATTTGCAGAATATGACCAGACTTACTGAAGCCGGAGCGATTATTTGTCCCGCCAGTCCTTCGTTTTACAGTCGCCCCGAAACGCTGGAAGAAGCAGCCGCGACAGTCATCAACCGGGTTATCGACCTGGCTGGACTCCACCTTGACAGTTACCGCTGGCCGGGAGATTCGGGCCATTAAGCACACGCCAGGGTTGCAATACTCACTTTCACACCCGGAATTTTCAACAGTGGTGCACAACAAGCTTCGAGGGTAGCGCCTGTCGTTACTACATCGTCGACTACCAGCACATGCAGATTTCCAAGTTTTTCCGGTTTCGTAACCTGAAAAATACCTTCCACATTCTCCCAACGGTTGTAACGGCTCTTCCGCGTTTGTGATGAAGTATGGACGTTACGAATCAACGCATCGCTGATAACCGGAATATTCATCACCTCACTAATACCATTGGCAATGTACTCGCTCTGGTTATACCCGCGTTTCTTTTGTTTTCTTGGATGCAGCGGAACCGGAATAACCGCGTCCAATGTTTCGAACATCGAACTGGAGAATAATTCAATTCCCAATTCTCTTCCCAGAACTTTTCCCACTCCCGGTTCGCGCCGGTACTTCATCCGGTGAAACATCTTTTGCAACCGGCTTCCCTTCTCGAAATAGCAAAGCGAAACAGCGTGCTCCAATGGAATGCGTCCCCAGAAAACCTGGGCCACTTTATTATCAGCGAACCGGGCAAATCCCGTCCGGGGCAGATCGGCGAGACAGCGGATACAAATTTCCTCTTCGCCATGGACCAAAGGTTCGCCACAGCCAGCGCATAATTGGGGAAAGAAAAGTGATATGAAATCGTTGACAAGAGACATAGCTTATCTTCCGATATTCAAGTTACTATTTTTCAGTCATATTATATATCTCTTTCACTCCCGAATTGATTCACTCAAGAAAACAGTCTTTTTATGTATGAACATGTGATGGTAAAGAAGAATATTTGATTCCGTTAATTAAACCGAATGGTATAAGACATTCAGTGGATTATGGAAAGGCAAAAACAGATATGAACGTAACAAATGTTAATAAAAAAATTTGGTTAGATCTCGTAGAACTACTACTTTGCAGCAGATTTTAAAAGCAGGCATTTTAAGGGCAAACTTTGTTATTCTTTTTCCATTTTCCCAATTCCCAGAAGAACATGTTGTCCTTAAATACACAAAAGGGGTTGCACGAGTTGCAACCTTTTTTTTGCCTAAGAATCAGAAAAATACTTTCACTTTGATCATAAAAAAAGGCCCGTATTTTACGGACCTTCCTTCTTTATTTCCTGTGAGCTCAGTTATTGATTATAGGTATTCAACCGGCTCAAATATTTTCCAATGATATCGAACTCGATATTCACAACAGAACCTGCTTCAAAAGTGTGGAAGTTGGTGTGTTCCTGAGTGTAAGGAATAATTGCCACCTGGAAACTATTGTCTTTTGCGTTTACAACCGTGAGACTGACACCGTTCACACAAACCGAGCCTTTTTCAACGGTCATGTATCCCTGGCGAGCTTTCTCGATATCGAAATCGTAAGTAAACGTGTAATACCAACTTCCGTCGGCTTCTTCCACTTTCTGGCAACTCGCCGTCTGGTCAACATGTCCCTGAACAATGTGTCCGTCCAGTCTTCCGTTGATTGGCATGCTGCGCTCCAGGTTGACCTTATCGCCAACTTTCAGCAACCCCAAATTCGACTTTTGGAGCGTCTCCTTGATAGCGGTAACCGTGTAGGTTTTATCGGTTCTTTTCACTACCGTGAGACAAACCCCGTTGTGCGAGAGACTTTGATCGATCTTCAGCTCGTTAACAAAGTCACACTCCAGTGTAAGGTGAACATTTTCCTGTTCTTTATCGATGGACACTACAGTGCCCATTCCTTCGACGATTCCTGAGAACATTTTCGCGTATCTTTAAAATTTCTACGAAGGTAATTATTTTTGAAGAGAGAAAAGAGGAACAAACGTTCCGTTACCGTAACCATAACACAATAAGATTCATTTGTATGCCAACCGTTAAGACAAAATACCTGGGAAACCTCAGAACGGAAAACGAACATCTCCAATCGGGATGCAAACTAATAACCGATGCGCCACTGGATAACCAGGGCCGTGGTGAAGCTTTCTCGCCAACCGATCTGGCAGCAACCGCGCTGGGCGATTGCATCATGACCATCATGGGAATTAAGGCTCGGGACAAAGGAATTGATTTGGAGGGAACTCAAATCGAGATTACCAAAATCATGGCTGCTAATCCACGTCGCATTGGTGAAATTCAGGTTACATTTCGTTTTCCTGATAAGCCTTACAGTGAAAAAGATAAAAAGTTACTCGAAGCAGTTTCAAAAACGTGTCCGGTAGCATTGAGCCTTCATCCCGACATCAAACAAAACATTCAGTTCATTTGGCCGTAAAGAAATTTATAACGCTTCAACATTAAAACCCAACCAAGTAGATTAACACTAGAATTTCTATTTTTGATAGCTGAAGACACGAAAAATGGAAAAACCCGACAAACGCATTCGCGATTTCATTAAGGAGCACCATGTCCTGACGCTGGCTACCAGCCAAAACGGACAACCGTGGTGTGCTAACTGTTTTTATGCTTATCACGAAGATGAGAATGTACTCATCTTTACTTCGGACGATGAAACCCGGCACATTCGGGAAGCATTAGCTAATCAACAGGTAGCAGCCTCCATCGTACTGGAAACAGGCGTTGTAGGAAAAATCAGGGGGCTACAAATTACCGGAAAACTGGAATTGCCCGAAGGCGAATTATCCGGCAAGGTGAAGAAACGCTATCTGAAGAAGTTTCCCTATGCCGCACTAATGGACACCAAATTATGGGTGTTGGTAATTGAGTCGATGAAAATGACGGATAACCGACTTGGATTCGGAAAGAAATTATACTGGCCATCTTAGTCACGTACAATAAATTAACTAACTAAATAATGAAAAAAATTTGCACTTTTCTTTTTTTATCCTTCATGCTATTCCCTGTTTATCAGGTATTGGGCCAAACCCTTGAGGGCCGAATCACCGATAGTCAAACCGGAGCGCCCTTGCAACAAGCTACCGTTAGCATCCGTGGAACCAGCATGGGCCGGATTGCCGGAAATGAAGGACAATATCAATTCGATCACCTAAAACCAGGTACTTACCAAATCAAAGTATCTTTTATTGGTTACGAGCCTACCGGGAAAACGGTCACGGTGAAAGCCGGCGAAACGACAAAGGCCGACTTTCAGCTGGTTTCGAAAATTTACCAACAAGAGCAGGTGCTCGTTACCGGAAACCAGGTGGCAACAACCCGTGAACTGGTTCCGCTTACAACCTCTGTTGTTAATGAAGCCGAAATTGAAAACAGTTCGCAAACCAACATTCTGCCTCTGCTGAGCGCCAAAGTTCCCGGCATGTTTGTCACTCAGCGCGGATACAGCGGTTTTGGCGTGGCCAGCGGTTCAGCGGGACAAATTACCATTCGCGGAGTTGGCCTCAACGGCGCGACCTCGGAAGTGTTGGTGATGATTGACGGTCAACCGCAGATGATGGGCTTAATGGGCCATCCATTTCCCGACAGCTACGTCAGTTCCGATCTGGAAAAGGTAGAAGTGATTCGCGGTCCGGGCTCGTTGCTTTACGGAACCAATGCCATGGGAGGTGTTATTAACCTCATCACCCGGAAGGAAGATAAAGAGGGCTTTTCGGGTCAGGTTCGCGGACAATATGGCTCGTTCAACACGGTAAAAGCGGCAGGTTCGGCTGGCTATCGCGGAAACGGACTGAATATTTTCGCGTCTTACAATTTCGATTCAACGGACGGTTCACGCGACAATTCCGATTTTAAAAACAATACGGCTTACCTGAAAACGGGATATCAGTTTAACGACCATCTTGATTTAGTTTGGGACGGAAGCTATGTCAATTTCACCGCTCACGATCCGGGACCGGTCAATGCATCCGATCTATCGATATATGCCAATAACGGCGCCTGGAACGATATTAAGCGGACGAACACAACGCTGACCCTATCGAACCATTACGACAAAGCTGACGGCAAGCTGAAGCTCTTCTTCAATCGCGGACATCACTTATTGTACGATGGGTGGAATTCAATTGATAAAAATTTTGGTGTCAACTTTTTTCAGGGCTTAAAACTAATCAACCACAACCTGATTGGAATTGGTATTGACTGGAATCGCTATGGCGGAAAAGGTTCCCCGGTGATGGTTCCCCAAATGAATCCCAACGGACCGCCAACGATGGTGCCATCGCCGTACAACGACAAATGGATTTGGATAAACGAAACAGGTATTTACTCTTTTGTTCAGCAAACTTTTTTCGGATGGCTGACAGCTAACGCCGGATTGCGCTACCAACACCACACAACGTTTGGCCATGAATGGATTCCGCAGTTTGCACTGACCTTCAAAACGACCGAAAACAGCGATGTTAAGCTGTTGGCATCGAAAGGATTTCGCAGCCCGAACGTACGGGAATTGTATCTGTTCCCGCCAGCCAATCCGAACCTGCAACCCGAAAGCATGTGGAACTATGAAATCGGCTACAACCAATCGTTGTTGAACAAGAAGTTGCAGTTGGAAGCTGATATTTATTATCTGAAAGGAAAAAATCTTATCCAGTTAGTACCTACTGGTTCTTTTCCTCCCGTCCGAAATGAAAACACCGGCGCATTTAAGCACTACGGCCTGGAATTGGACGCCAAATATTACGCATTGTCCAATTTAGCTTTCGACGCCAACTACAGTTACCTGCACATGGACACGCCAAAACTGGCATCACCTGAAAATCAGTTGTATTTTGGTGTAAATTACCTTTTCGGGAAATTCACCCTGAATACCAATATGCAATGGATTTCGGGACTTTACACGCTGGTGGAAGGAGATACGCGTGTCAGTCAGAATTACGTGGTGGTCAACGGAAAACTGAACTACAAAGTCAATAAATACCTTGATGTATATGTGTCGGGCGACAACCTGACCAGTGCGAACTACGAAATCAATTACGGTTACCCGATGCCGGGAACATCCGTCCTGGCCGGCGTGACTTTACGTTTCTGATTTAGAATAATTTTTCGCTATAAAACAAGAAAGGCTGTCCCAAACGGAACAGCCTTTTTTATATACAAGTATTCTCTTTTATTCCTTTTCCAGTTCTTTCCAAACCAATGCACTGGCACCAACAATGGCTGCAGAACCAGCTTTCAGTTTCGAAGGAAGAATCTCCACCTTGTTACGGAAAATAGGCAGCACATGTCTTTCCATACTTTCCTTGGTGGGTTTGAAAATCAGATCGCCGGCAGCAGTTGGCCCTCCAAACAGGAAGATGGCTTCCGGGCTCAGGTGACAAACCGTATCACCGAGTCCCTGACCGAGCAGTTCACCGGTAATTTCAAATGCTTCCAAGGCAACTTTATCACCTTTTTCAGCAGCTTCGAATACCTTCTTCGAGTCGAGTTCATCGAACGAATATTTCGTCAATTCACTGCCACCATTATATTTGGTCAACAGTTCAAATACGGTACGTTTGATACCAGGTGCTGAACAGTAAGCTTCGAGGTGACCTGCACCGCCGCAACCGCAAACACGTCCATGCGGAATAACAGTTGTGTGGCCTACTTCGCCGGCAAAACCGTCATGGCCATAAACCAAATCACCATTTACCACAATACCACTTCCCAAACCTGTACCGAGGGTAATCATCACGAAATTCTTCATGCCTTTGGCGCCTCCGTAAATCATTTCGCCCATAGCAGCTGCATTGGCATCGTTAGTTAACGCCAGCGCTTTCAGATGCGGAAAATTCTCTTTCAGCAAATCAACCAGTGGCACCACTCCTTTAAAAGCCAGGTTAGCTGCCTGCTCGATGGTTCCTTTATAGTAGTTTCCGTTAGGAGCACCAATACCGATACCCATCACTTCTGCATCAGCATTCAGCTTGTGAACAGAATCGATTAACTCGTTGATACTTTCGCTTAACGAAGCAACATATTTGCCGACATCACCATGGTTTGGTGTTGAGATGGAATCTTTTACCAGGACATCGCCATTTTCGTCAACCACACCCAGAACGGTATTGGTTCCGCCGATATCTATACCTATCGCAACTCTTTTCATGTGTTTTTATGTTTTTAAAAGAGGGAACAAGTCCCAAAGTAAAAGCTTTACGTTTGGGACCTGAATCCTATTGATATTCTTATTAGTGATTAACGAATCTTACTTCCCTTAACAGCATAAAAGAAGATGTACAGGTAACTGAATGCCGGTACAAAGAATGCCCAGGTATAACCGTAGCTATCGGCAATGGTTCCCATAATAAGAGGAAGAACAGCACCTCCGAAAATCAAACTGTTGATAATTCCGGAAGCCGTACTTTTCTCTGCATTATCGAGGTCTCTGACAGCCAGAGCGAAGATATTCGGGAACATGATGGAGTTAAAGAAACCGATGGAAACAATGGTCCAAAGAGAAACACTTCCTGTAGTAACCGCGGTTGTAATGGCCAAAATAGCAGCAACACCCGCAAAAACAGCCAGGGTACGGTTGGCGTTTCCTTTACCCAATTGCATAATGGCAAAGTTGATTACAGCAATCAACAGGAAGTAAGCACCATAGTTAAAGTTCCAGTCGGTAACAAAAGCACCTGAAACGAGTGCAAGAATCAGCACTCCGAAAATATAAGGCAACTTATTTCCTTTCATTTCTGAGAGCAGAATCGAACCGAAGAAACGGCCAATCATAGCACCTCCCCAGTAAATAGCAGCAAAACGCGAGGCAATTTCAGGAGTAATATTCAACCCCTGAAGAGATTGCAGATAGTTAACCAGCAATCCGGCGTTTCCTACTTCAGCACCTACGTAAAAGAAAATACCTAAAGCTCCCAATAATACGTGGGGATACTTCCAAACACTCTTCTTAACACGCTCCGGATTAGCCATCTCTTCGCTGTCAAGCAAAACAGGAAGCTTAATCGCCATAATGGCAATCGCAACCAGTGTAATAATAACTCCCATGATAATAAATGGCAGCTGAACGGTCTTTGCGGAAGCCGCAGCATCAAGCATATCGCCTGCGCCTTTGAAAATAGCTACGGAAATAATCCAGGGAGCAATCATGGTAGCGATGGAATTCAACGCCTGCGTCAGGTTTAGTCGTCCTGAAGCACTCGATTCCGGACCAAGAGCCGTTACATAAGGATTGGCAGCTGTTTGGAGAATAACCACTCCCGCAGCCAACACAAAAGTTGCAGTCAGGAACAATCCGAAAGACGGAATGGCTGCTGCCGGGAAAAACAGGAAGCTACCTATTGCCATTACAATAAGTCCGGCTACAACAGCTGTTTTGTACCCAATACGATTAATAAGATAGCCTGTGGGAATCGATAAAACCGGATAGGTAAGGAAGAATGCAGCAGTTAAAAGCTGGGCTTCAAATTCCGACAAGGTAAAAATCATCTTCACCTTGGCACTTAACGTGATGATGAAAGTAGTTGCGAAACCAAAAATGAAAAATATGGCTCCGAAAACGGACATTCCAAGTCCGTAATTAGCGTGCTTTTGTTCCATTATGCTTTGTTTTCAGTTAATGATTTGGTTTAGAATAAATCATTTCAAGTTTGAACAAATATAAAAATTAATCTGTCTTTCGTCATGAAAGATCTCAATCTTTACATGTGCGTCACTTGCGATTTTTAAAATTCCCAACCATTATTTTACCTTTTTATTCAGGGATACTGTTATTCAACCAATAAGTCTGTCTAATGAATTGGGCCGAATAACCGCTGTTTCACCTAAATATCTCTCAATGTTACTTAACTCTTTCGTGGTCGATTTCAGGATTCCGGGTAGTCAAATTGTTGTGGTAAGCTAAGAAAAGTGTGGGACGTACTGGATTCGAACCAGTGACTTCTACCCTGTCAAGGTAGCGCTCTAAACCAACTGAGCTAACGTCCCTTTGTGGTGAAGCCAAAAATAGAATATTTGACCGAATAAAAAAAGCCTTTCCAAAACTTGAAAAGGCCTTTTTTAGTAGTATATAACTGGAATAGATTCTGTCTAAACCAAAAACTTCAGAACGAATAAAACTGCCAGAACATACATAATGACACTAACATCTTTCATCTTACCCGACAAAACTTTGAGCAGTACATATGAAAGCATTCCGAAAACAATACCTTCGGCAATACTGTAGGTCAGCGGCATCATGACGATGGTCAGGAATGCCGGAATCGACTCGGTGTAATCATCAAAGTTGATTTTCAGAATTGGTGACATCATAAACGAACCGACCAAAATCAGGGCCGGAGCCGTAGCTGCACCCGGAACCATCAGGAAAAGCGGAGCCAGGAACAATGCCAGGAAGAACATTCCGGCAACCGTCAGCGATGTTAATCCGGTTTTTCCGCCTTCAGCCACGCCCGAAGCGCTTTCCACGTAAGTGGTAACTGTAGAAGTACCCAGCATGGCACCAAAAGTAGTTCCTACTGCGTCAGCAAACAGTGCTTGCTTTACACGGGGAACGCGTCCTTCCGAATCCAGCATGTTGGCTTTCGACGATACACCCACCAGGGTTCCAACCGTATCGAACATATCGACAAACAAGAAGGTGAAGAGAATGATCACCATATCGAGAGAGAAAACCTTGCTGAAATCGAATTTGAAAGCGATGGGAGCAATGGACGGCGGCAGACTTAATACATGTCCTTCGGGAAGATGAGTCACGCCCAGCGGAATACCCAAAATAGTCGAAGCAAAGATACCAATCAACAGGGCACCTTTCACCCGCAAAGCCAGCAATACCCCGGTGAGCAGCAAGCCAAAAAGGGTAACCAGCACGGTCGGTGAGCTCATATCGCCGAGACCAACCAAAGTGGCGTCATTATTTACAATCAAACCAGAGCCCTGCATTCCGATAAATGCGATAAACAAACCGATACCAGCTGAAACAGCATGCTTCAGGTTAATTGGGATGGCATTCACAATTAGCTCGCGAATATTAAATGCAGTTAGAATCAGGAAAATGATTCCTTCGATGAATACAGCAGTCAGTGCAAATTGCCAACTGAAGCCCATGCCCAGACAAACGGTAAAAGCAAAGAAAGCATTCAAGCCCATTCCCGGAGCCAAGGCAAAAGGCAGGTTCGCCAGGAGAGCCATTACCAACGTAGCAACGATTGAGGCAACAGCCGTTGCCGTGAAAAGCGCATTCTTATCCATTCCGGTTTCCGAAAGAATGGTCGGGTTCACCGCAAGGATATATGCCATTGTCATAAACGTGGTGATTCCGGCCACCACTTCGGTTTTCACCGATGTTTTGTTCTGTGTAAGTTTAAAAAGCTTTTCTAACATAACAGGTTATTTAACAATGTCCGGTATCAGAATGTCCATTTACCGGCAATGGTCGGATTCACCATAAATCCTTCATGTCCTCCAAAGTTAGTACTCAACTCAATTTCACTACCTACCGAGAAATTCTTGGTCACATTGTACCAAAACTGCGGTTCACTCAGGAAAACGAACTTGGTAGATTTATCAGCAAACATATTGTCCTCGCGCCAGAAATCCGCAAATCCATCCAATGTCAACTTGTTGTTGAAAAACTGGAGTGTCCACACGCCAGTAACCTGGAAAGAGTTTTTGTTCTTTCCGCGGATGGTTTTGTACATCAGCTGTAAAGTAAAAATCTTGGAATAATCAGCCGTGTTCCAGGTGTAGTTTCCACCGAAAAGCCAGGCATCGTTAATCTGGTAAGCACCACCCGGGGCATACTGTCCGAAACCACCGTTGTACTCTACATGGATTTCAAACGGATTATCCCAGAATTTGAGTCCGCGGGCAATTTCCCAGTAAGCCAAAGCCACCCCTTGCACATCGTTGGCTCCATAGTCCATATCGATGAAGAAGAAGGTACTACCATACTGGTCGGGTTTGAACATTTCAACCGTCGAAGTCAAATACTTGCGGTCTTTGCCCAGGTCATAATGCAGCTGAATGTCCTGAGCTTCCAAAGCCGTAAAGGCCATCAGAAAGGAAAGAGCAAAAAGGATCTTTTTCATGTGATATTAGTTCATTTTACGTCACATGCAACGAACCAACACATTGCCGACCATTAGGTTACAATGCTAATGGCTTGTTTCATGAAATGAGGGTTTATTACGATAATCGTTGCAAAACTAATGAAATATCCCTGCGACGATTTTAAAAAATATTAACAAATCCGCCGCGAAATTAACAATATTTACAAATTGACTTACAGATTAGTAGGTCAGAACGATAGTTTGTAATAAATCTACATTTCAAAGTTCTTTTGCTTCTCCCGCTTTCACTGACAAACCGTGAAGAATTTGGACTGACTTCAGGACTTCAGATGATCATCGATGGCCTGGTTCAGGAAATGATTCATCCGGGAAAGTACTCTGAAGGTTTCCAACACATTTTCCATCAACGAAGGCGATAGAATTTCCTCGTCACTCAGGTTTCGGCCATAAGCATATGATTTATTCCTCAGCAAATGAATGTATTCCCAGTCTTTCGGAAAATCGCGGGGTGCGGTTTTCAGTTTGTCATCGTATTCATCGGGGAGATATCGCTGAAATTCGGGGTCATCTTTTATTTCCATAAAGCCATTCGGATCGAGATAGATTTCCTGCCGGATGGCTTTCAACCGGTCGGATGGCGGCATATACACGCCTCCTCCCAGGAAAGAACTTCCCGGTTGCAAATGCAGATAATAACCGGCATAGCCTGATTTTCGTCCGCCGCGGGCAATAAAACTTCCGTAATTGTTTTTGTAGGGACGTTTATCGTTCGAAAACCGAACATCGCGGAAAATCCGGAACATACAATCTTTTGGAGCGAGTATTGGCACCTCCGGATCAAACGTCCTGATTTCATTATTCAGCAATTCAGTAAAAACCAAAAACTGGTTCCGGGTCGCTTCGTAACGAGCCCGATTTTCTTCAAACCATTCGCGGTTATTATTCTTTTCCAAGTCATTCAAAAAGTCAAGAATCTCTTTCATGATAAAATGCTTATGCAGTTTCACCAAATTTATTCGAAATCACCGTAAGGTTTGTAAAGGGAAGACTAAATTTGCAGGGAAAACCGAAATCAGACCTGAATCGCCATGAACAGAACCGACTCACATTCGACGACACGTTCCGCCATTATTGTTGCCGGCGGCAGTGGCTCGCGAATGAAAAGCGACCGACCGAAACAGTTTCTCGAATTATTAGGCAAACCTGTTCTGATGTACACACTCGAAGCTTTCCACCGGTTCGACTCATCCATGGAATTGATTGTAGTTCTTCCTGCCGAACAGATTCCTTTCTGGGAACAAATGTGTCTGAATCATCATTTTGTCCTTCGGCATCAGGTTGTTTCCGGAGGAGACACGCGTTTTCAGTCGGTAAAAAACGGTTTGTCGGCTTTGTCCGACTCCGATTTAGTTGCTATACACGACGGTGTTCGGCCGTTGGTCAGCCAAACCACCATCAACGATTGCTTCGCGGTAGCGGAAAAAAAAGGAGCTGCTATTCCGGTTCTGTCCGTTGTTGAATCGTTACGTGAAGGGACTATGGAAAAATCGGTTCCGGTTGACCGCAGCCGTTATTTTTCGGTGCAAACGCCACAAGTATTCCATTCGTCGACGTTGCTAAAAGCTTACGAACAAGCTTACGATCCGTTATTCACCGACGATGCTTCGGTAGCAGAAAGTGCTGGCTTTCGGGTTCATCTTGTGGAAGGAAATCGCGAAAACATCAAAATTACGCATCCGGTAGATTTGAGAATTGCCGAGTTTTTCCTTTCCCTACCGGGAAGAAAATAATCACTTCAGGATACGAATGCGCTTCACGCGAATATCTCGCAATGGCCGGTAATATTTGTCCACGCTCACGGTATCAATCCGGTCCGCCACATTCATTCCCGAAGTTACTTCACCAAAGATGGTATACTCACCATCCAGCGTTGGCGCTCCGCCAATGGTTTTGTAAACCTTTCGTTGTTCCGGCGAAAACTTGATGTGGTTCTCTTTTTCAATGTCATCCAGCTCGCTATCGGAGTACTTTCTTCCTACCACAATATAAAACTGGCTTCCGTCCGAACGCTTATAATTGTTTTGACTATCGGGAAGACGCGGAACGCCCACCATTCCACGGCGATGGAAATACTTAGGGTTGATGTTGGCGGGCAGTGTGTAACCCGGACCTTTCCAACCCACCATATCGTCGGGCTTGGCATGCCGCGTATCCGCCGCGCCCGTTTGAATCACGAATTTGGCAATGACCCGGTGCCACAGCAGCGAGTCGTAGTAATGCTCCCGGACCAGTTTAAGAAAATTGTCGCGGTAAAGCGGCATATTATTGAAAAGCTTGATGGTGATGTTACCATAATCGGTTTCCACCAACACCCCCTTGATTTTAGCATTGGCAGCACTCACGGCCGGGGGAACTTTCCCACCCAGACGCGAAAGTGGTTTTAACGGCTCAGTCTGCTTCTTTAATAGCTTCTCAACAAGTTCAGCCGGAATGGCCAGATAATCCTGATCGATGCCGGCGGAATAGAGGTTGCCAACCCCCAACACTTCACGGTTCTTAAGAAAAACCGGCCGTCCACAGGTCGATCCAAAAATCACGTTGGATATCCGGAAAACATGATTCCCCTGAATGGTCGATTCTTCAAGCATTTTTCCCGTGCCAACAGGAACTGTATTTCCCCTTATGGGACTAACCAAATAGGTCAGAGCCGCCTGTGGAACATGGCCTGTATATAATTTCAATCCGGGCCGGTGCAAATTTTTTATCTTCAGTAACACCAAATCATTGATTCGATCGACCGCCAGAAAGCCGGCTACCTCATAGGTCTTGTTTCCATCCAGCGGCTGCACGATGGCGCGATTCGAATTTCCAAAAAGCGAATAGAGACTAACAGCAACGCTATCGTTCAGGAAGAAACCCATTCCCTGTTCCAGGCGACGTTTCCCGTCGTAGGTAGTAACTGAAAAAATGGAGGGCAAAAATTTTCCGAATGAGACTTTCTCCGGCGCGTTCTTCTCGGTTTTTGCGCCCTTCTTTCCGGACGTATTGCCTTTTTTCCCTGAACCACCACAGGAAACCAATACCACCGCAAGCGTCAGAATTAACAGTTGTCTCATTCGTGCCATTTATTTGATCACTTTAATATTTAAAATTTTCACATCGGTGAGGGGACGATCATTTTTGTCTGTCTTCATTGCAGCAATCTTGTCGATGACATCGAAGCCATCAATCACTTCCCCAAAAACCGTGTACTTTCCGTCCAGTTCCGGATAACCGCCAACCGTTGTATACGCTTTTCGCTGTGCTTTGGAGAACTTCAACACATGAGGATTCAATGCATATTCCGTTTCGATCTGTCCTTTAATTGGATTGGCAATCGCCCTGAATTCCTTCACTTTCTTTTCCTCTTTCAGCTTCTTCAGCTTGGCTTTAATTTCGGGTGTCAGAATCTGACTGACAATTTGCTTTTTGATGGGAACGTTGTTTGCCAGTTCCATTGTATCCAGTTCTCCCGGACGGAAAACACGTCCTTCGACAATATAAAACTGCGAGATATCAGATTGCTTGAACGGATTCACTTTGTCGGGTTGGCGGGGAGCACACAAAGCACCTTTCTTGTGGAAATGGTTTGGACGAATCTCATCGTCGACCGTGAACGCCGGATCTCCATAGCCAATGCGCTTCCCCGGAGGCGCATTGCGCGAATCAGCAGCTCCACCCTGAATCAGAAAATTATGTATCACCCTGTAGAACAAGGTTCCGTTGTAGTAACCCTTCCTGACTTCCTGTAAAAATTTGTCACGATGCTTCGGTGTGTCATTGTACAGTTTGCACTTCATATCACCGAAGTTCGTTGAGATAACCACAACATGTTCGGGCTGCTGAGCTTTAGCAGCAATTACTGCAAAAAATAATACCAACAAGAAAACGATCTTCTTCACAATCCGGTCTGTTTTTGAATGTTTTCCGTGAATAAAATGAAAATTGAAGAAACAGGCAAATAGCCTGACTTCTTCGCTAATCCTTCAATATTTTCATGCTCATCTTCACATCTTTCACGGGCCTGTCGTGATCATCCGTTTTTACGTGAGCAATGGAATCGATTACATTCAGGCCTTCAATCACCTCACCAAATACGGTGTAGTTGCCATCGAGATGCGGAACACCGCCAATGGTGGTATAGGTCTCCCGTTGCTGTTTCGTAAAATGGAACGGATGCAAAGCGGCACTATCCTGAGCCTGCTTTTCCAATCGATCGAGCATATCAGCATACTCAATCTGCTTCCCTTGCTCCTGCAATATGCGTACCGAGTCGGCCTTCTTCATAAACAGCTGATGATAAATTGTCTGAGCTTCATGCTGCGTGCGCAATGTTTCCAGCGAATCGAGTGCTTCAGGAGTAAAGACTTTCCCTTCGACAATGTAAAACTGTGAGCCGGATGAACGCTTTTCCGGATTTTCCTGATCGCCCAGACGCGCTGCTGCCAGAGCACCTTTCTTATGAATCAAATCGGGCCGGAATTCTGCCGGAAGGGTATAACCCGGGCCACCGTTTCCCAACATCTGACTGGGTTCCGCATCCCGCGACTTCGGATCGCCGCCCTGAATCATAAACTCAGGAATTACGCGGTGAAAAAGCAGTCCGTTGTAGAATCCCTGCTTTACCAGTTTCAGGAAATTATCGCGGTGTTGTGGTGTTTCGTTGTACAACAACACTTTCATGTTGCCATATTCTGTTTTTATCAGTACGACCGGTCCTTTTTGTTTTCCGGTTTTACCGGAATGAGAACAGGACGCGAGGAACAGGATGGCCAGCGTCAGGAAAAGATGGATTTTTCGTTGCATAATTTTCAGATTTGATGCCTAAGGTATAAAAATCAGCCAGATCAGATGACAGGCAAAACAACAAAGGCCTCCTTTTGAGGAAGCCTCTTATTGTAATAAATATTTTGTGATTACTTTTTCTCTTCTGCCAGATTCACATCTGCAACAAACTGCCTGATTTGTTGCTCATCATCCTTTTTGCAAATCAAAAGAGTATTGTCTGTTTCCACAACAATGTACCCTTCCAACCCCTGCACCACAGCAGTTTTTTCTCCTTGCATATTGATGATGCTATCTCTGGTTTCATAAAGAAAAACCTTGTTTCCCCACACGGCATTTTGATTTTCATCGACATGATGATTTTCGTGAAGAGAGCCCCAGGTTCCCAGATCGGACCAACCAAAATCGGAACAAAGAACGTAGACGTTATCCGCCTTCTCCATAATTCCGTAATCGATAGAAATATTCGGACATTCAGAATACGCTTTATTGATAAAATGGACTTCGTCTTCTGTATGGTAATATTTGTAGCCCTTCTCAAAAACGGTGTTCACATCCGGAAGGTACTTCGACAATGCTTCGTGAATGGCCTTTACGGACCAGATAAAAATGCCCGAATTCCAAAAGAATTCACCTGTCTCCATAAACAGCTGAGCCATTTTCCGATCGGGCTTTTCGGTAAATGTTTTTACATGATACAGATTATCATAATCATCGTACTCACAACTGTCCGCTACCTGAATATATCCATATCCTGTTTCAGGTCTGCTTGGTTTTATTCCGAGTGTTAAAAGTACGTTGTTCTTTTCAGTGAAATCCATTCCTTTACGAATCTCCTCCAGAAACGCATCTTCTTTCAAAATCAGATGATCGGACGGAGCCACAACGATGTTGGCATCTTTACAGCGACTAAGAATTTTATGAGTCGCATAAGCCATACAAGGCGCTGTATTTCTTCTGAGCGGCTCACACAGCACCTGGTCCGAATCCAGCTGAGGCAGCTGCTCCAACACCATTTCGCGGTAACGTTCACTGGTAACTATCAGTATATTTTCAGCAGGGAATATCTTGTTGAAGCGTTCAAAAGTGAGTTGAAGTAAAGACTTTCCTACTCCCAGAATATCAATAAATTGTTTCGGTCTGTCTTGCGTACTGAGCGGCCAGAATCGACTTCCGATACCACCAGCCATAATGACGCAGTAATTATTGCAATTGTCCATATGAACGGTTTTGTACCAAATTTATCCAAATTTTTGCAAAGGTAAAGTCAAAATCCTTCAGGATGATCAAATAGCTAAGAAAAGGCAGAAATAAGAGCATTCCTTAATTATTTTGTACTTTTAGATCAATGTATCAAACAGGCTATCCATCCGGTTCGGGTGTTTAGGAAAGAAATGGTTCAGAGAAAATAGCTACTGATAATCAACTTGTTATTTTATCCGTAAAACAAAGACACGCGCATATTTGTACAATAATAGGTTAAAGAACCGAACTGAAAAGCAGACCGGAAATTCGACAGAACCTGAGCAAATAATGCACGACAAAAGGCATTACAAAGAATTAGAAAAACCAGATATATGAAATTCTTCTTCCACCTGGGTCAGTATATGTTACTGATGAAGAAAGTATTCAGTAAGCCGGAAAAAGGCCGGATTTACTGGCGTCAGTTACTGGTTGAGATCGAAAAACTAGGAATTGATTCCATTGGCATCGTGGTGATCATATCGGTTTTCATGGGAGGAATTATCACCCTTCAGTTAACCTATAACCTAACCAATCCGTTTATGCCCAGCTATTTGATTGGACTCGGCAACCGCGATACACTCATACTCGAGTTCTCTTCGACGGTTCTTAGCCTGATGCTGGCCGGAAAAGTTGGTGCCAACATTGCCACCGAAATAGGAAGTATGCGAATTACCGAGCAGATTGATTCGATGGAAATTATGGGTGTTAACTCGGCTTCGTTCCTCATTCTTCCCAAAATTATCGCGGTGGTTTTTGTGAGTCCGATGCTGTTCATCCTGAGTATTGCCACGGGACTGGTTGGTGGCTTAATCACTGGTCCAATGGCCGGAGTTGTCACAACCGCCCAATATCTGAATGGTGTGACTTACGCATTCGTACCCTACTATGTTACCTTTTCGGGATTAAAAACGCTGGTATTCGGTTTCCTCATTGCATCGGTGCCGGCATACAAAGGTTATTATGTCGATGGAGGTGCGCTCGAGGTAGGAAAAGTAAGTACACAGTCGGTGGTGACAACCAGTATTTTAATTCTGTTTTTTGATTTAATTCTGACGCAAATCTTCTTCAAATGATCGAGATAAAAAACCTGTGCAAATCCTTCGAAGAACGCCCGGTTCTGAAAGATATATCCACCAAATTCGAGAAAGGAAAAACCAATCTGATTATCGGACAAAGCGGTTCGGGTAAGACCGTTTTGCTGAAATCCATTGTTGGCTTACTCGAGATTGATGAGGGAGAAATTCTGTACAACGGAGAAGATGTGGCCCACTTCTCAAATAAAGAACGGAAAAGTTTGCGGCAGGATATCGGCATGGTTTTCCAGGGCGGTGCGTTGTTCGATTCCCTTACGGTAGAAGAAAATGTGCGCTTTCCGCTCGACATGTTCAGCAAGCAAACAGAAAAGGAAAAGCTTGAACGGGTTAACTTCTGCCTCGAACGGGTCGATATCAAAGGTGCCAACGAATTATATCCAGCTGAAATTTCGGGAGGGATGCGTAAACGTGTAGCGATTGCCCGGGCCATCGTGCTCAATCCGAAATACCTATTTTGTGACGAGCCCAACTCGGGTCTCGACCCGATGACCTCCATTCTGATTGACAACCTGATCAATCAGATTACGCGCGACCTGGACATCACGACCATTATCAACACGCACGATATGAACTCGGTAATGGAAATTGGTGACAACATTCTGTTCATTTCGCATGGAGAAAAATGGTGGGAAGGGAATAAAAACGAAATTCTGTACACGTCGAATGAGAAGTTGAACGACTTTGTTTTTGCTTCGCCGCTTTACCGCGAGATGCGGACCTTGAAAAAGCAGGAATTAAAAGACGAACAATCATAGAATAAAAAAAACGGTAGCCGCCAGACTACCGTTTTCCAGCTATTCCACACGTATTTACAGACCTTCAACGGACAACCGGAAATTTGAACCATCCGCTGTCGGTCGCTCACACTCTCTCGTATTCCGCCGGCCGGCATTTCATCGACAATTACTGTCGTCGACTAATCCTACTCTTAATTTGCCCGGCCAACTCTTACCCCATATTTTGATTGAACTTCTTCGAAACCAATGTCAAAAATATATTTTTCGTTTCCCCTAAAGACTGACGTTTGTTACCCTTTTGCGATAATATGACATAAAACAGCAATTGCGAGGATAAAAATCGCCCCGTCATAACCCGAAACAGACTTTTTAATACTGCGGTCCCCCGATTTTCAGCAACTTTAACATTTGTCTTTCATACAATGGGTAAGTATCTTTGGTCACATTAAAACAGAATCATGCGGACAAAAATTTTCATACTCATATCGGCGCTATGGCTGCTGGCTTCGTGCTCCGACAGTAATAAAACTCCGAAAGGAATTCTCCCTCAAAAACAGATGGTGGATCTGCTGGTCGATATGCACCTCTCGGAGGCCATCAACGGTCAACGGTTCCGCCTCGATCAAACCACCAAAAATTTCTCCAACGACCTTTATTTTTCCATCTGTAAAAAACATGATGTTGATCCAGATGTATTTGCCAAATCGGTGCTCTACTATGGTAAACATCCCGAAAAATACGACGCCATTTACGACCAGGTACTGAACAGGCTTAACGAGATGGAAGAACAGGCAAAGAAAGAAGAACCCAAACTCAAGCCCGACGATGGCAAAAAATAAGTTCGCAGCTCATTATATATTCACCGGTAACGGAAAAGTATACAAAAACGGGATCGTTGTCACCGAAAAGGATGGCACCATCAAAGAAGTCATCGACACCGGTGGTCAACTGCCGGAAAAAGCCAACGTAAAATTTTACAGCGGAGTTATCGTTCCGGGATTCGTGAATGCGCACTGCCACCTCGAGTTATCTCATCTAAGAAATACATTCCCCGAGAAAACCGGAATGGCCGGATTTCTCTCACGCATTGTCAAACAACGCGAAATACAGGAAGACCTCATCAAAGAAGCAGCCCGGATTGCCGACGCTGAAATGCAGCGAAACGGAATTGTAGCAGTGGGAGATATTGCCAACAATCCCCTGGCATTCGAAACGAAGAAATCATCATCGATTCAATATCACACCTTCATCGAGGCATTAGGATTTTCTCCCGCAAGAGCCGATGCAGCTTTTGAATACATTGCGCTTTTGCAGAAAAAAGCGCTCGAGCTGGGTTTAAATGCTTCGATTGTTCCTCACGCACCTTATTCCATTTCCGAGCAGCTCTTCCGGAAAATTGGTCAATTGGCCCTCGAGCAGGATGCTATTCTGACGATGCACAACCAGGAAAGTAAAGAGGAAAACGAACTCTACCAAACGGGAAAGGGCAAGATTGCGAAGCACATCAGGAAAAATCTCGGCATCGATCTGAAATCGTTTCACCCTACCGGGAAGAATTCACTGGAAAGCGTATTGCCGTTTTTGCCGGCCTCGAGTCAGCTACTCCTCGTACACAATACGTTTACCGGAAAGGAAGAACTCGATTGGCTACATGCTAACCGCGACGAGGGGAAAACATCGCTGGTGTTGTGCCCCAATTCCAATTTATTTATCGAAGATCGGCTTCCGGATGTGGAACTGCTCCGCTCCAACGGACTTAGCATTTGCCTGGGCACCGACAGTCTGTCGTCCAATCATTCGCTGTCGGTACTCGACGAAATGATTACTCTTCACCAGCATTTCCCGGACATACCATTCGGTGAACTGGTGCAATGGGCTACGGGAAACGGCGCGAAAGCCCTTCGGATGGATGAGCAACTCGGTACGATTGCACCCGGAAAAAAACCGGGGCTGAATCTCATCACCGGCATGGATCTACAAGAATTGAAATTATTGCCCGGCTCACGCGTAAAACGGCTAATCTAAATTGACGAAGAATTTCCCATCTTTGTAGCAAATTATTGCCATGTCCACATTTCTTTTCGACCAAACTATTTTCGGCCCCGTCAAAAGTCGCCGACTGGGGGTTTCGCTAGGCATCAACCTGCTCCCCAACGACACCAAAGTCTGTTCGTTCGACTGCATCTATTGCGAGTGTGGCTGGACTCCACACAAACGGGAAAAGAAAGCCGAACTACCTTCACGGGAAACCGTTGCCCGACTGCTTCGCGAAAAACTGGCGGAGATGAAAAACGCGGGGGAAGCTCCCGATGTGTTGACCTTTGCAGGAAACGGAGAGCCGACACTTCATCCCGATTTTGCGGGTATTATCGATGACACCATCGCCACCCGGAACGAATACTTTCCGAATGCCCGAATAGCGGTTCTATCCAATTCGACCATGCTACATAAACCGAAGGTGGTGGAAGCACTAAAGAAAGTGGACGACAACATCCTGAAGCTCGATTCGGCTATCCCTGACACCATTCAACTGCTCGATTGTCCGCTGGGTCGTTTTCACTTGGTGGAAGTCGTGAATAACATGAAGAAATTCGAAGGAAAGCTCACCATTCAGACCATGTTTATCCGGGGAGAATTTTCCGGACATCGAATTGACAATACCACCGAAGAAGAGCTTTCGGCCTGGCTGAAGCTGTTGGCAGAGATTAACCCCGAACGCGTGATGATATACACCATCGCCCGCGATACGCCCACACAGAATCTTTCGAAAGTGACGACTGAGGATCTGGAAAAAATTGCTATGCGCGTGAAGGATAAATTGGGTATTGATGTGCAGGTGAGCGGGTAAAAAAGCCTCCGACATCCATTCGAGCTGTTCCCTTTAAATCTCGAAACAGTATTTTCTCGTCCCGATATGGTAATTTCTCGTTTCCATTCCCAAAATCACGGAAGTATATCGTTGGCGTACCCATTATTACCAGAAAAATGGAGCATTACTTCGTTAACCTGGAAGGTCGATGCGATAAATTACCGTTTCGAAGCTCAAAATTTAAACATCGACGTGATAAATTAATACATCGATGTTCAATTTTACTCCTCCGATTAGGCTATTTAGCTCTTCGATTGGTTAGCTTACCCAATTTTTAGGCAAAAAGACCCCAATGAATAGGTTCATCAGCCAATCATTTGCCTGACTGACCTAAAAAATTGCCTAAAAGAACGAATCGTTTAGGTCCCGAACCCAATCGAAAGAGTAAAAGACCTAATCCATTATGTTCCGAACCTAAAATTTTGGCTAAAAGACCTAATGGATTACGTTAAACAGAATGTTAACCACACAAAAAAACCTGCCGGGAATCGACAGGTTAGGTTCGTTTATCTTTTCGGAAAATCAATCCCGTTTCATGATACCATAGTTGATGATGCGCACGATGGCATCCACACTTTTCTCCAGGTCAGTTGATTTGTAAGGGCCGGCCGAAAGCGGCATTTCCAGTCCGCGAATCGCGGTTGTAATCCCGATGGCCACCAGCGTAAAATCGCGTACGGCAAATTTCCCCCGACGGGCACCTTCCAGCAAAATCCGCTTCATCATCCGGATTTCTTCCTGATCATATTGCGACTTGATTTTATCCACAAACTCCACCGCAGCCAAATCGTTTTCAATGGCATTGTAGAAATTGGCCAGCTGCCGGTAGGTGGTAATCTTGGTCATGATATAGTCCTTCAGCTTCTCTTCCGGACTAATATTTTTCATGAGTACCTTAGATAATTCCGCCCGGAGTATGTCGGCTTCCTTCTGCACCACTTCCTGGAATAAATCCTCTTTACTGCTAAAATAATAATACAAGGAGCTTTTCCCTTTCCTGACGGCATTGGCTATGTCGTCGAGTGTGGTTTTTTTGTAACCGTATTTACTAAAAATCTCCTGTGCAATGGTCAGAATGTTTTCCCGAACGGCATCGCGCTTTGAACTTCCGTTTTCAGTACTCATTTCTATTTTACTTACTATTTGGCCAAATATAGATGATTTTTTCGAACTTTCGCCCCGACTGTTCAGCACAAGATAGCGAAAACACCTGTAAACCAACCTAAACCACTGGGAATTTTATGGAATAACGAAAAAAATATGTTATTCACCATCTTCTACCAACCGAAAATCCATCTGTTTCTTCTGCAGGTTGGTACGAACAATTTCCACATTTACTTCATCGCCCAATTGGTAGCGTTTGTGCGTGTGGTGGCCCATGATGCAGTAATTCTTCTCGTCGAACTCATAAAAATCATCCGTTAAATCCCGTAAAGGGACCATTCCTTCACACTTATTCTCTTCCAGCTCGACATACAATCCCCAGTCGGTAACACCGGAAATAACGCCTTTGAATTCCTCTCCGACGTGATCGCTCATGAACTCAACCTGTTTGTACTTCACCGACGACCGCTCGGCATTGCTCGCCCGCACCTCCATATCAGACGAATGCTTGCACATCTCTTCCCATTTTTGCGCCACGACTGAGCGGCCTCCGTCGAGATAACGTGCCAGCAGTCTGTGTACCATCATATCGGGATAACGGCGAATAGGCGAAGTAAAATGCGTGTAGTACTCGAAAGACAAACCGTAGTGACCGATGTTCCGGGTTGAATATTCGGCCCGGGCCATGGTACGAATGGCCAATGTTTCGATCACATTTTGCTCTTTCTTCCCTTCGACATTCGTCAGAAGTTTATTCATCGAATCGGAAACGGCTTTCGGATTATTGGTTTGAATGCCATAGCCAAAACGCTTAATGAAATGGTTGAACGAATCAAGCTTGTCCGGATCGGGTTTGTCATGAATACGATAGACAAACGTCTTCGCTTTCTTGTGCGGTGTCGGTTTCCCGATAAATTCCGCCACATATTTGTTCGCCAGTAACATAAACTCTTCGATAAGTTTGTTGGCATCTTTTGATACTTTGAAAATAATGCCCAGCGGTTTTCCATCCTCGTCGATATCGAATTTCACCTCGATGCGATCGAACGAAATGGAACCATTCTGAAACCGTTGATTTCGCAACTCTTTAGCTAACCGGTCGAGCGTCAGGATTTCCTCCTTCATGTCGCCATCGCCCGTTTCGATCACTTCCTGCGCCTCTTCGTAGGCAAAGCGCCGATCGGAGTGAATGACCGTGCGACCAAACCACCGGTGATGTACGTTCGCCTTGTCATCCAACTGGAAAACGGCCGAAAAGCAAAGCTTATCCTCGTTGGGCCGCAGCGAACAAACGCCGTTCGAGAGTCTTTCAGGCAACATGGGCACCACGCGATCGACCAGGTAAACCGAAGTCGCCCGGTTGTACGCTTCTTCCTCGAGAATCGAATTCGGTTGCACGTAATGCGTCACATCGGCAATGTGCACCCCGACCTCCCAGAAACCGTTGTCAAGCTTTTGAACCGAGAGCGCATCGTCGAAATCCTTGGCGTCAGCCGGGTCGATGGTAAAAGTTGGAACCTTGCGGAAATCGCGCCGGTTGGCATATTCCTCTTTGGGAATTTCCAAGGGAATTTGCTCAGCTGCTTTCTCCACCTTACCGGGAAATTTATACGGCAAGTCAAACTCCGCAAGGATAGCGTGCATTTCCGTTTCATTTTCGCCCACATCTCCAAGCACCTCAACAATTTCGGCATACGGATTTTTAGCACGTTCGGGCCACTCCAGAATTTTCGCAATAGCCTTTTGTCCGTTTCTGGCACCGTTTAGTTTTTCTTTCGGAATAAAAAGATCGAACGGCGTCTTTTGTGTCGGAATCAGGAAAGCATGAAATTTCGAAACTTCGACCGTTCCCACGAAAGTGGTTTTGGCCCGTTCCAAAATCTCGACCACTTCGCCTTCGGGATTATGTTTCTTCCGTCGGGCATAAAGGTAAACCTTCACCTTGTCGCCATGCATCGCCCGTTTCAGGTTGGCTGCCGAAACAAACACGTCCTGGTCGATTTCGTCCGATATAATAAAGCCAAAGCCTTGCTGGGTCAGTTCGACCACTCCGTTAATGTAACCGCCTTTCCAGCGCAGCTTATATTTACCCCGACTAATTTCCTCGAGGTTTTCATTATCTCTCAACTCCTCCAGCACGACATGAATCAGCTTTTTGGTCGGCATATCGCGGATGAAAAGTTCAGCTGATAGCTGTTTGTAGTTGAAAGTCTTTTTCGGGTTGGCGTAAAAAATATCAAGCACCGCCTTTTTCAGACCGGCTTTATTGAATCTTAGTTTCTTCTTCTTTTTTTTCTTCTTGACCATATATGGGTTATGATTTTAACGAATGAAGTTAACGGAAATTTCCTAATTCTGTTATCATAAAATGAAAAAGGAAAGGCGAACCTTCATTCCTTCATTTTCAAAAGTTTTTTTTGAGTTTTACGGTTTTTCCCGGAAACAGAATCACGGTAGTGAAAAAACGCAGTTTTCATGACCTGCCGGATACTTCTCAAACGCTAAAGTTCTTCGTTGAGTTTTCAATCGGATATTAACAAAACCATAAATCGTTCAACAGGCGATCATTTTTCAGGCAACAGATCCTACCTTCATCACGGAAATTATCCGCAACAATGAATACAACAACATCTATAGATCTTCGTGCCATGACACAGGAAGATTGGCCGGAAGTCGCCCACATTTATGCTGAAGGCCTCGAAACCGGGAATGCCACCTTTCAACAAACCGTTCCAACCTGGGAAGAATGGAATAGCGGACACATTCGATCCTGTCGGCTTATTGCCTCTGTTGGAAAAACGATCGCCGGATGGGCTGCATTATCGTCTGTTTCGTCGAGGCCGGTTTATGCTGGTGTAGCCGAAGTAAGTGTTTATATCGGAAAAAATTTCCGTGGCCGGAAAATCGGCGACCTCCTCATGAAAAGTCTCATCGAAGCAAGCGAGAAAGCAGGATTCTGGACGCTGCAATCCAGCATTTTTTGGGAAAACGAAGCCAGTATCAAACTTCACGAAAAGTATGATTTTCGCACCATGGGCTATCGCGAAAAAGTGGGCAAGATGAATGGCATTTGGCGCGACACGGTGATCATGGAACGACGCAGCAAAGTGATCGGAATAGATTAAAAATAGCCTGCCTCCAAACAAGAGACAGGCTACCTGTTCGAATATTTTTTAGTTGTCAGAATACCGCTTTGGCAATTTGCCGTGTATTATCAGAGATTCCGTATGTGTAAACATGCAAACACGGCGCGTTGTGGGCAATCAAATCCTTTGCCTGGTGAATGGCCCATTCGGTTCCCACTTCACGGGCTTCATCATTGTTTTTACACTTCCTCACTTCTTTGGCGAACTCTTCCGGAATATCGATGCTGAAGATTCCCGGCAACACCGACACCTGGTTCTTCCTTGAAAGAGGTTTTATGCCCGGAATAATCGGAACCGTAATACCGGCTGCCCGGCACTTATCGACAAAATCATAATATTTCTGGTTATCGAAAAACATCTGGGTGACAATGTAATCGGCACCAGCTTCTACCTTCCTTTTCAGGTTCAGCAAGTCCACATCCGGGTTGGTTGCTTCAGCATGTTTTTCGGGGTAACCCGCCACACCAATACAGAAATCCATGGGAGTGTTATTTTTCAATTCCGGGTCAAGATATTTTCCATGCCGCAAATCAACAATCTGCTTTACCAAATCGCTGGCATAAGCATGCCCTTCCGGCTCCGGCTTAAATATATTCTCCGACTTCAGCTTATCACCCCGAAGAGCCAACACATTTTTAACGCCCATAAAATTGAGGTCGATAAGCATATTCTCGGTTTCTTCCTTCGTGAATCCACCACAAACCACATGCGGAACAACCGGCACGCCATACTTATACTGGATGGAAGCAGCAATAGCTACCGTTCCCGGTCTTTTCCGGATGGTCCGCCTTTCGTGCAATCCGTTGGGCAATGTGCGGTATTCCATCTCATCGCGATGGGTAGTAATGTTGATATATTTGGGGTCAAACTCCAGCAAATCTTCGATAGTTCGATAAAGTTTATCGGCATTCTGTCCTTTCAGCGGCGGCAAAAGTTCAAAAGAAAAAACCGTTTTATCAGACTGGGTGATAATGTCGCTTACTTTCATTCAAAAATTATTTTTTCGTCCACACAAAAACCATCTTAATCTGATGATCTCCTTCTTTCAGTTCTTCATTAGTATCTCCTTACAAAATTACAAATTGCAATGAAGTGAAGCGACTCAATAGGATAACAAATGCATAAGTTAGTATTATAATAACATTTTGTTTGACTGGAATTTTCTATATTTAGCCGTTCTATGATGTAACTGACATATTGTATATGAGGTACCTTTTTTCCCTTGCCTTTACCTTGCTTTTTACCTCATATTCTTACTCACAATCCTTGACGATGTCCGTATCAGGCGGAGAAAAGCATCAGGGAGGCACTGTTATGCATTGGAGAATCGGTGGCTTTTCAGGAAGCAATGCAACCGGTTTTCAGCTGTTGGGATATCCGATCCCGGCAATGAAAACACAAGCAAATTTCGTTGACGAACAAGCAAAATCAAAGAACCGGTTTTATCCAAATCCGTTTAGCGAAACGCTGAACATCAAGCTGGTCAACAACCTTGCCCCCGTGGACATTACCATTTACGACATAACCGGCATGGCCATTTCAACTATTTCCAACGTAACCGATAGCAGGGAATTAAATCTCTCGGGGTTAGCCGATGGAATATATCTTCTTCGATGCGTCGACAGACAGACACATCAGGTTGTCGATACGCGAAAACTCATAAAGAAACATTAATCCCTATCCCTTTCCTCATGTTGAAATCAAAGCTCACATTATTGCTTTTCTTGTTAGTGATATCAATATCGCAGGCACAGGAAAGGCCCGGATTTCTTTATCAGACACAATTAACCGATGAGAACAACCAACCGGTGATCAATCAAAATATTGATTGCCAAATTGAATTAACGCAAGGCGAAAATTCGTCCACTCCGATTTATTCAGAATCACAAAATCTAACGACGTCACCAACCGGGATGCTTGAACTCGTTGTCGGAAATGGCACAGATGCCAGTGGCAGTCTTAACGACATTGACTGGACACAGGGAACAGTATTCATACAAATCTCCATCGATATGAAAGATGGTAACGGATACCGTGTTTTTAAGAAAGAACCCATCCATGCGGTTCCTTTTGCACTTGCTGCCGGCAACTCCAATCCCGGATGGAAGTTGCAAAGTAACCAACTTTCCTATACTGCCGGGAATGTAGGAATCGGTACAGACAAACCGGAAGAGGCTCTCGATTTCGGTGTAAACAAAGCGGTTCGTTTTAAAACAACCTTGACCCGCCTGAATGAGAGCGCCATGATAAAACTCAAATGGAAATCCGACTCCGCCAAACCCGCCATTATGTGGGTGGATAAGAACGATAATCCCCGGGCAGCGCTTTATACTTACCGTTTGGGCATCAACGGAGAACCCGACAGCGTATTTTGCATCGCAACCTCCGATTCGAAAGGAAACCTGATTCCCCGTTTTAACATTCCATGGGGATACAATAAAGTGGAACTCTCTACCACCAACAGTGAATTCAAGGTGAGCGGCAGTAAAAAATTCATCGTCGGAACGAGTGGTAGTCCCGGCCAAACCGCATTTTACGGTGACGTATACATTGGTGCAGGGAAAAAGCTGGGAATTGGTGACAAGGACTGGGAAAATACGGGAGTAGAGGAATATGCCGAAATGGAAATATATCAGGAATCAAAAAATGCGCAACTGCTCCTCAACCAGGCAACCGGAAGTGCACCAGCTGCTATTTTGCTTAAAAAAGGAGACAATACCTGGAAAATTGAGAATAACGACAACCTGCATATTTTCTATAATGACCAGGATGTAATAACCATGGCACAAAATGGTAACCTGGGAATTGGCATCGTCGCTCCGACTGAAAAAGTAGATGTAGCAGGAAATGTAAAAGTTTCTGTTGGAAACAGTTTTATTTCAGGAACCAGAGGCACCGCATCCTATATGACATTATCTGGCAGTTGTCCGGCCGGAGATTTGGTTGGACTAAATCCAGCAACCGGAGAACTGAGAGATTACCAGGCAGGAGATGAGTTCATCGGTGTGGCTACCGAAAACGCTGCTTTTATTGCCAACCATCAAAACTCCACCGGAGATATTCTGGTAGGCACGCATGGTCAATTTACAGTCAACTCGGGCGCTATTCAAATCGACGGACACAAGGCTCTCACCCCAGACGGGAAACTCATTGGTTATATTCTCAGTAACGGAAACCTATTCATCCGCTAAGCTATGCAGAAGACAATCGTTATTATCGCCATGTTTCTGTTACCATTCTTAGCAATGGCACAGTCGCCTTACTATCTCCCGTTTGAAGGAATAATACAAAATGATGATGGTACGGTTCCTGCTAACGAATCGCTGGAAATGGATTTCCAACTTGTTTCTGCTGTCGACCATTCGCAAGTTGTGTACGAAGAACAACAAACCGTAACAACTAATCAGGCAGGATATTTCTACGCATCCATCGGAGCAGGCACACCGGTTACCGGGAGTTTCGAAAATATCGACTGGAGTCAGTCCCAAAACTACGTGTTTCATATAACAGCCCATTCGGTGAGCGACCGAAATACTTTTGACCTGGGTTATGCCGATCTCCATCCGGTTCCAATTGCTTTACATGCGAAAACCGTTATTGATAGTTCCAACTGGCAGGTTTCAGGAAACAATCTTTATACACAAAGAAAAGTATCGATTGGCTCGGCAGATTCGACCTTTGCATTGGAGATGAGAGATAATGGAAGAATGCGTTTACAGACCGACCAAGCGCATTTGCCGGAATCGGCGCTTATTAAAATGAAATGGCCGGCCGATACAGCAAAAACAGCGGTGGTGTGGTACAACAAACATGATGATGGCAAAATAGCCATGGTCGCACACTATTATCTGCATTACCCAACCCGTTTGCATCAACATTTTTCCATTGAAAGTGAAGATTCTTCAGGCTTCATTCAAACCCGTTTTGAGTTTCCGTGGGGGAACGATACTGCCCGCATCGAAACGCACAGTGCTGACCTGCAGATCAACGGCAAATTCTCTACCGGATCTCCCTCTACACCATCGGAAAATGACATCTATGCCGATACCTGGATTCACGGTAAAGCCTCGGAATTGAACATGGGCACGGCACAATTACACACCGGAAACTATCCGGTCACCATTCAATCTGACAATGGTCCTGCCAATATCCTCATACAGTCTGTTGCCACCGATAAACGTTCCATTTTAATGTTGAAGAAGGGTGATAATGAATGGGATGTGGATAATAACAACAATCTGTTCCGCATCACCAATATTAATTCAGGCGACTTTCTGCATCTGACAACCTCCGGAAAGTTCACTTTCGATGCAGAATCTGACACCACTGAAATTTTCAATATCAACGGGAATATCACGGTTAACCAACATGCATTCATCAGTGCCGGGCCGGATTCTTACGCTGAATACATGCCCGCTGAAGGAACTCTGTCAGTAGGCGATATTGCCGGAATCGATCCATCAACAGGTAAAATCAGGACATACCAGGCCGGGGATTTTCTGGCCGGTGTTGTTAGTTCCACCGCTGCAAGAATAGGAAATGCTAAGCCAGACTATGTCGGAAGCCCCGATTATGCTTTGGTAGTCATAACCGGAACAGCAAATTATAACAGCAATCAGGTGACAACTTCGGGAAGAGTAGTGTACACCAACGACAATCAGAAAATCGGTGTTGAAATTGCTGTCGGGAAAGTATTGTTGAAATAAGAGGGAACCTTTCTTTGATTCCCTCTCTTCATCTCAATCTTATTTGTAATTCAAATTCACCGGAAGGAATTTCTCGATGAATTCAACCGATTCGTTCTTCCTTCGGGCATAATCTTCCACCTGTTCTTTTCCAACTTTATCCACACCAAAATAGATCGAGTCGGGGTGTGAGAAATACTGTCCACTCACCGAAGCTGCCGGGTACATGGCAAAATGCTCCGTGAGTTTAATGCCGGTGTTTTTCTCTACATCCATCAGGTTAAACAAATTGGCCTTTTCGGAATGTTCTGGACAAGCCGGATAACCCAGTGCAGGTCGGATTCCCTGGTATTTCACCCGAATCAGCTCTTCATTGGTCAGGTTTTCATCGGGAGCGTACGCCCAAAACTCTTTCCGGACCCTTTCGTGCAGCCTTTCGGCGAAAGCCTCGGCCAAACGGTCGGCGAGTGCCTCAATCATAATGGCCTTGTAGTCATTGTGATCCTCCTTGTATTCTTTCACCCATTTCTCCAAACCGATTCCGGCAGTTACCGCAAATCCTCCGCAGTAATCTTTCACGCCGCTATCCTTGGGCGCTACAAAATCGCTGAGACAAAAGTTGGGCTTGCCCTTTTCCTTTTTGATGGTTTGCTGACGCAGATGATGGAAAGTTCCTACTTTTTCGGTCCGTGATTCATCGGTGTACAACTCGATATCTTCGCCTACCGAGTTGGCAGGCCACAAACCAAACACGCCGCTCGCCTTCAACATTTTCTTCTCTATAATTTCATCGAGCATGGCGTTGGCATCGGCAAACAACTTGCGCGCTTCTTTACCCATTTTCGGATCGTCCAACACATCAGGGAAATGTGCCCGTAGCTCCCAGGCCAGGAAAAAGAAGGTCCAGTCGATATAATCGCGCAATTCTTCCAGCGGATAATCGTCAAAAACTTTCACACCTGTAAAATTGGGCGTGTAAACCGGCTGTGTTTTCCAGTCGGGGCTGAAGGCATTTTTCTTCGCCTGCTCAAACGTCAGGTACGATTTTGGCTTTTTATTTCCATGGAATTCGCGGATTCCTTCGTACTCGGTTTTGATATCGTCGATGTATTTCTGTTCACGATTAACCAGACTCTGCACCACACCAACCGCACGTGAAGCGTCCTTCACGTGAACGACAGGTTCACTGTATTCCGGCTCAATTTTTACTGCTGTATGAATTTTTGACGTTGTCGCCCCACCGATAATCAGCGGCATATTCATGTTCCGGTTTTCCATTTCGCGGGCCACCAAAACCATCTCTTCCAGCGAAGGCGTAATCAAACCACTCAGGCCAATCAGATCTACCTTTTCCTCTTCGGCTTTCGCCAGAATGGTTTCCGTTGGGACCATCACGCCCAGGTCAATCACCTCGATGTTGTTACAGGCCAGTACCACCCCGACAATATTTTTACCGATGTCGTGTACATCACCTTTAACCGTAGCCAGCAAAACCTTGGTACGGTTCTTCACTTCGCCGCCATTTAGGGCTTTTTCCCGTTCGATGTGTGGTTGTAGCCAGGCAACCGCTTTTTTCATCACGCGTGCCGATTTAATGACCTGCGGCAGGAACATTTTCCCATCACCAAACAGGTCGCCCACGATGTTCATCCCGTCCATCAGCGGACCTTCGATGATATTCAGTGCCGCATCAAACTTCGGAAGGATTTCTTCGAGATCTTCTTCCACATGATCCGGGATTCCTTTGACCAAAGCATGCTCCAGCCGTTTTTCTACCGGAAGTTCGCGCCATTCATCTTTTTTCACTTCTTTCTGGTCGGTGCCTTTCACTTTTTCGGCAAATTCCAGTAACCGCTCCGTAGCATCGGGACGACGGTTCAGCAATACATCTTCCACGTGTTCCAGTAAGTCTTTCGGAACTTCGTCGTATATCTGCAGCATTCCTGGATTGACAATCCCCATGTCCATACCAGCTTTGATCGCATGATACAGAAATGCCGAGTGCATCGCTTCCCGGACTACATTGTTTCCGCGGAAAGCGAACGACACGTTGGACACACCGCCACTTACCCGTGCTTCCGGCAGATTTTCCTTAATCCATTTCGTTGCCCGGATAAAATCGATCGCATAGTTGTTGTGCTCTTCGATACCGGTTCCGACCGTCAGAATATTCGGATCGAAAATAATGTCCGTTGCCGGGAATTGCACGTCTTCCGTTAGGATACGATAAGCCCGCTCACATATTTGAATTCGGCGTTCGTAGGAGTCAGCCTGACCTTCTTCATCGAAAGCCATGACAACCACTGCGGCTCCGTACTGCTTTATTTTATGGGCATGTGCTTTAAATTCTTCCTCGCCTTCTTTCAAGCTAATGGAGTTGACAATCGCTTTCCCTTGCAAACACTGCAGCCCAGCTTCAATCACCTCCCACTTGGAAGAGTCGATCATGATTGGCAGGCGTGCAATATCCGGTTCAGCCATCAACAGGTTCAGAAAGCGAACCATCTCTTTTTTGGCGTCCAGCATGGCATCGTCCAGGTTCACATCGATGACCTGGGCACCACCTTCCACCATTTCACGGGCAATGGAAAGCGCTTCCTCATACTTCTCTTCGCGAATCAAACGGGCAAATTTTCGCGAACCGGCCACATTACAACGTTCTCCCACGTTGATGAAGTTCGCCATTTGATTCACCGTAAGGGGTTCCAAACCACTCAGGCGCATCGCTACTTCGGGATGCACCTTTTCATGCGGCCGGGCTTTTTCAGCCAGTTTCGCCAGTTCCCGAATGTGGTCTGGCGTGGTACCACAGCAACCGCCCACGATATTTACCGTGCTCTTGTCGAGAAAACCTTTCACCTGCTCGGCCATCATTTCCGGCGTTTCGTCGTACTCACCAAACTGGTTGGGCAAGCCGGCATTCGGGTAAGCACTGATATAAAATGGTGCTTTCCGCCCCAGCTCTTCCAGGTATGGACGCATGTCTTTCGCTCCCAGCGAGCAGTTCAGCCCGATGGTCAGCAAATCCATGTGTGAAACGGAGTTCAGGAATGCCTCAACCGTTTGCCCGGAAAGAGTTCGTCCGCTGGCGTCTGTAATTGTTCCGGAAACCATCACCGGCTTACGAATGCCACGTGCTTCCAACGCTTCATCAATCGCCATCAGCGCAGCTTTGGCGTTCAGGGTATCAAAAATCGTTTCTACCAGCAGCAGGTCAACACCGCCATCGAGGAGGCCTTCCACCTGTTCCCGGTAGGTTTCTTTCAAATCGTTGTAACTAACGGCACGAAAACCCGGATCATTCACATCGGGTGACATGGATGCCGTTTTGTTTGTCGGTCCCAGCGAACCTGCCACAAAACGAGGTTTATCCGGCGTTGAATACTTTTCGGCCGCTTCGCGGGCTACTTTCACCGAAGCGACATTCAGTTCGTAAACCAACTCTTCCATGCCGTAATCGGACTGGGAAATGCGGTTGGCATTGAACGTATTGGTCTCCAGAATGTCGGCACCCGCTTCCAGAAATTCTTCATGAATATCACGAATGATATCGGGGCGAACAATGGAAAGGAGGTCGTTATTTCCTCTCAACGACTGTTTCCAGTCGGCAAAACGGGTCCCCCGGAAGTCTTCCTCTTCCAGCTTGTATTTTTGAATCATCGTTCCCATGGCTCCATCGAGCACCAGGACACGCTTTTTGATTTCTTCCTGTATATTGTATTTGCTTGTCATATCGATTGTATCTATTCAACTAAATCAAGTCTTTTCTTTGCTTTCACAAAACTATGAGTTTCAAAAAAACATCTCACGATTATGAGATTAAAACCTCCTGCAGTCACTTCAATCACTTCCTTAACAGTGAATCCCGTGTCCGGTTCATTTTCCTGTGTAACAGGTAAAATCGGATCACTCAGTTCATTGCTTTAAATGTCAATAATATTCGAAAATCAAAAAGTACATAGCTGTAGCTTTCAATTGGCTATTTCCGTGCTGTACACGAACAGTCGTCCGAAAGATACGGGAGATGAGTAAATGGAGTAGTAAACAGCGCTAATCAGCGCATGCACCGATTGGAGAAATGTATGTGACTAACCATGAAAAGTCCATTCCCATGAGATCTCCGGGTGACCAGTTCCTGGTTTTCGATGCTTATTCTTTCAATCATCTGGAAGACAGAAAAAGATTTATTTCATATTATCAGTTTTTATACTGAATAAAAAATAATTTCGCGCAAATATAGCACATTGCGCAGTAGTTTACAACAATCACACTGCGACGAAGAAATCGTCTACTTAAACCCGAAAACCGTTTTGCAAAGTTTCATAAAAAATGCCACATCCTCCCGAACGCGGCATTTTCATTTTTTGCAGTCTTACTTCTGAAGTAAGTAGCCTTCAAAAACCAACGATGAAGGTACTACTGCGTATCCTTGCTTTTTTACCTGTCGACAATTAAGACATTCCTGAACAAACAGAAAAATTTTTTTGACGAACGGCCGATTTTATGTGGTGAACGGCACGATCTGTTCATTAAACGGAAAAATCAATTGCAAATTCCGGGCAAAAAATCATACAATTTTTATTCAACTCTGATCAATATTTCATCACTTTCCGGGTTTCCACATTGCCGGAAGTGGTAATTACTTTTACAATATAAGTTCCCTGTGGCCAACCATCGGATTGAATCGCTATGGATGTTTTGCCGTACCCCGGAAAGCTTTTATCGAGCAATACCCGTCCGGTAATGGAATATACGGTTACTCGATTCATATCTTCATCTGCAGACAAATTCAAGCTGTTCTGAACCGGATTGGGCCACACCTGCAATGGGTTATCATTAGCCGAAACAGTCGGTACATCGGTTACAATATGGTCCTTCGTAAATTTCTCTGTTGAATACAACCGGTACTCTCCGGGCGCCAGATGAGCCATGTACGAATTGCTGGTCAGATCGATGGAATCGCCGGTAAAATATTCGTACCACTTTCCGGTAACCGGAAAATCAACAGACAGATCGGCATCGGTCAAACCAAAGTTTCCCTCGACCACCACATGCTGATTGTTTTTATTCAGCTTTATCCACTTCGTAACTCCATTCAATGAATAAGTAAAATCGGTAGTCGAGAAGATGTCGTAATTGCGCTTTAGGTAAAATAATTTGGCATATGTCTGGAAAACATCGGTACGATTGGGATCGTCGACATAACTCCAGAGTGGTGCCTTTTCAGCGGTACGGCTTGGCGTATTGATATCTTCGTCATTGCCCAACTCATCAAACATGTAGAACATTTTCGGGCCGGGAATGGTGAAGAATAGTGCTGCATTCAATTCGATTCTTTTTAACGCAGTCGGAACATCTTTTATATTGTAATTGTCATTTGCCAAACCGGAGGTTTCGGCAACATAGGCCACCCGCTGCTCATCATGGCTTTCCATATAACCAACCAGTCTCGATTTATTCCAACCGCGTTGTGTATAAGAGCCCCTCGAAAAATCTGCCTGGTTATTTGCTACATTACCTTTCGCTGCATTTTGAGCCGCACCCGACATATTACCCCAAAGAAGAATCCCTTTGTTGTAGTCTGCTAAAACGGTCTCTTCACTATTGTCAGCCAAATGCTCGAAAATAACCAGCGCATCCGACTTCCGTTTCCATATCTGATCGGCCATTCTTTCCAATATGCGAATCCGATCGGCATCGTATTTACTTCCCCACGGATCGGTTGCCAACGGCTTGAAATTGTTCGAAAAACCTTTCGTAAAGTCAAAGCGGAAGCCGTCTACTTTATACTGACTCATCCAGAAGGAATTGATACTGTCGACCAGCTGTTGTGTCGCCGGGCTTTCGTGGTTGAAATCGTATCCCCACTGAGCATCCGGATTTTCGAAGTTACTTTGCTGATTATACCAGGGATTTTGGGCAGTAGGTGCACCATCTTTAAAATACAACTGCACAAATGGACTTTGTCCGTACGAATGATTCAAAACCAAATCAATAACAACAGCGATTCCTCTCTTATGGCACTCATCAACTAGTTTCTTCAATTCGTTTTTCGGGCCATAGTATTTATCAGGTGCGAAATAGAAATCCGGATTATACCCCCAACTGCTATTACCTTCAAATTCGTTCACCGGCATCAATTCCAACACATTTATATTCAAATCCTGCAAATAATCAAGGTGATCGATTACCCCCTGAAAAGAATGCAGCGCATCAAAATCTCTTACCAATAGTTCATATACGACTAGTGAATCCGGCGACGGAGGTGTGAAATTAGTAACCTGCCAATTATAAGGTGTTTGCGCCGTTTGAAAACTGGAAGTTATTCCGGTTGTCTTCCCGGTAGGATAAGCAATCAGATTAGGATAAGTTGTACTCGATATATACTGATCGTTCCATGGATCGCTTACCTTTTCGGTATAAGGGTCAGCAATTTTGATGGAATCATCAACCAGATATTGGTACAGGTACTCTTTCCCTTTTTCCACATTCAGGGTAATCCAGTAATAGTCTCCGTCCTTGTGCATTTGATAAGCAGCCTTAGGTTGCCAGTTATCAAACTCTCCCAACACATACACATTATTTTTGTAAGGAGCCCAAAGGACCAGTCCTACCGTAGTATCGTCAACGTAATTAATTCCTTTACGATAACCAGCCGGCATCGTTCCGGTCAAATCCTGCTTTATGGTGACAAACACCGAATCGTAACTGATTTTTGTTCCTGCCTGAGCCTTGGTAATCAGCCAGTGATCGCCCGACTGTGGCAACGTAACATTGTCATCCAGAGTTGTTCCTGTTACAGTTTTCAACACTGTGTTATCCAAAGAAAGAGTAATATCGGCCGATTCACTGGTAACGATAGAGACCGGTAGGGATTCGCCTGCCGTTCCAATGTAAGGTGAGGTCACTGAATTTTGAATATCCAGTACTCCTTCTGCAGTCACATTCAGCATGTAATCCGGCGTTGTTTTCCTTTCCCCGGATCCGGTATCAGAGCCATCTTTCGCTTTAGCAATTACTCCAATTTTCTTGATCGTCGTTGGATCATTATTGGGCCAAAGTGCCGAAGGAGTGAAGGTGAAAGAATACTTATTGTTTCCGTCATCGGTCATTTTGTAGGCATCGGCCGTATTTGACCAGGTTCCCTGATCGGAGGGATTTCCCACATTCGGATCAGAAAGCCAAATCCACAAATAAACATCGCCCCATTGGTTTGGGGTATCGAATCCCTTCAGATCGAAGGTTACTTTTACCTGCTGATTGGCCGTGAAAAACGTTGGATCAGTAGAAACAGAATAGTCTGTCACCGTTTGTGCTCCCGCAGTCAAACCAACAAACAGCGTTGCTATCAGGAATAGTGTCTTTTTCATCAGTGTCATCTGGTTCTCAGTATTATGATTGGTAATGATTTATTTCTGCATATGAGGTCTATCGACCGGTACATATAGGGATATACCTCTTGGAGGCGCTTTTAGTTCCACAAATCCGGTCTCAGAGACATTCACTTCATCGCCGGATTGAAGTAAATTAATCAGCTTTTTTCCTGCCCAATTTTTGTATCCTGTGACCTCCGTGTCCGACAGACAATTCAGCTCCTTTAAATGATTATTATTCAGCACTAAAATAGCACCCGTGTTCTTTTCTCCTCCTTCACGTCTCGCTACAAACAGATTACTTGCGGAAGCACACTGACTAAATTGCAATGTCTTCATCGAGCCGCCCAGGTAGTCTGCCCGGATTTTTATCATTCTATCGATAAAGGTTTGCAGTGTATCGGGTGCCTGTACCGAAAACTCCTTATGGTTGAAATCGTGTTGTTTCACACCGTAATAATGCGGATAGAAGATGCAAGGCCTTTCAGGCGCAAACAAAATGTAGGCATAGGCCATTCGCCAGTCTTTCACGATCCATTTATCGTGTTCTTTTCCGGTATCGTGATTCTCCGCAAAGCTGACAACCGATGATGCCGGGAGTTCATATTTCCCATTATCACTCATCGAAGCCCTTGCCAGTCGTTTCATCGAAAAAGACTTTCCATCACCGTTACACATCTCGGTCAACGCCTTCTTCAACGGAAAATCAAAAGCCGTTACATTCGGGTGTTTCCCTTGAAAATGGTAATGGTTAACACGGTTCACCCAGTCAAATATCCTACCGGGATAATTGGTGAAATATTCGCTGACAATGAACGGCTGTTTTCCTGTTCTGTCCTGAGGCAGGTTGGTCACCCATTTAGCCACCATTTCCAGTTGGTATCCTTGAACAAAATCAAGTCGGTAACCATCGAAACCAATGGAATCAGCCAACCATTTGCCCCAATCCATCAACCGTTGCTGAACTTCAGGATTCAGGGTATTCAAATCGTTCCCGAACCATTTCACATTCGTCATCAGGGTGTCCCGGTTTCCTGGAAAACCGAGAGAATCGTTTGCATCGGACGGGTGAAAATCGAAGTAGTGCCATTTCAGGTTTGGAAGGTTTCCGTGATTGACATAGTGGATACCGGTATGCGTCAGTGCAAAGAGTGAGTCGTTAACCGATTTTCCTGCCAATGTTACATCAGCAACATAATAGGCATTCGTTTGATCGGTCCACTGAAAGTTCTTGCCATCGGAACTCTTTTGGGCAGTCAAACGAATTTCAACCGGTTGGTTTATCTTATCTGCAGGCACATCAACCTGAAATTCCTGTTCACTTTCAGGTGATTGAATTGTCCTGTAATATTTTTTTTGAGGTGTTTCCTCAACTCCATTTCCAGACTTAGCCGGAAGATTGCATTCAAATTGAAAAAAACGTTCTGATGCAGGCGCATCAAAGTTCAGATGAAATCCACGAATGTGGAAAATATAGTTGCCGGGCCGGGAAGGAACAAATTGCCAGACAATCTCATTGGTTGGGTACGGAGCATGTGCTTTTCCATTTATTACAGCCTTTTCCTGCGTGTATTTCTTCACCACAGGGTTTCGCTCCAGATCTTTTTTCTGTGTGGAATACATGTGGTTCATGACAATGTCAGCATAAATGTCCATTCGCTGACCTTTCGAGGTATCATGCGCCACATGCAAAAGGTTCATCAATTCGGCCTTTGAACCGAAACGGGTTTCTACCGTACCACATTGGCTAAAATTACCAAGGTCGTAATGATCATAAATCCCATAGCCCATATCGTAAATTCCCCAGTTCCCTTTACAGGGAGAAGGAATCCACAGCGCTTTTATTCCGGCAGCTTCCAACTCCGGTATTTCACCGGCCAGTTTGTCCCACCAAATGCCATTCAGATGTGCAGCATCGACTGGCGGATCCCAGTAGAATGCCTGCATCATAACATCGGACTGAGCCTTTGTTTTAAGGAGGCAAGTCCCAAAAAGAATTACCAGAATAAGGATTTTCTTCATGAGTTAGGAAAGCTTCTAAAACAAAATTGATAAGCAAAAAAAGGGACGCTTAAGCGTCCCTTTTCTATAAGTTAAAGGAACTAGGGTTGGGTAATCGAACCTGCTCCTGTTTTGAAATTAAGTGTAACAGTATTGCTTCCGGCAGGTACGGTAACGCGCGTTTGATCGCCACCGGTACCACGGAATTCAATCTGACCGTTCAGGATAATGAATTCAGATTGCCACCATTGGTCGAACCATGGATGCCATGCATACATTCTGATTTCAGCATTCGACAATGTTTTGGTAATGGTAACTACACTGTTATTATTATCGACCGTAAACAATCCGTCAGGATTAGCAGTATCCCATGAACCAATCACATCGCCAATCAGGTATACAGCTGGTTTGGAGATGGATATTTTACCTGTGGCAAAATCAACTACAACCATATAGTAACCCGGTGTACCCGGTACAGGAATATTTTCTGTCCCTTTGCCATAAACGAGTCCGGTCGCATCATTAATACTTCCGGTCGCATCCCCGGTTTTTCCAAAATCATTTCCATCCCAGGCTCTTGCCGAGTTCATTTTAAATCCTCCGGTTCCATTCAACCAGACAATTTTCCAGAACATGTTGGGATGGCTATTCACCGGAATCATCGGAAGATCAGTTGTTGCCCAATCCCAACTGGCAACACCATCACCAATCATATATAAGGCAGTAGGATATGTTGAGAACTGAATGTCATCACCATATGCAACGCCGGCCGAGTTAACAGCATAAGCACGAACATGGTAGGTTGTAGAAATTGCTAAACCGGTTATCGAACTGGCAAACGAACCTGTTCCGGTTCCGTCACTTGTTTTATTATCTGAAATAGTCGGATCTGCACTGGTACTCCAGCAAACGCCACGCGCGGTAATGTCCGCACCACCATTATCCGTAACATTACCTCCCGAGGTTGCACCATCAGCAACCAGGTTTGAAATGGGTGTCGTTGTCACTATTGGCAATGCTACTTCAGTGGTAAATGATACTTCTGAACCGTAACTTGTTCCGGCACTGTTGGTAGCGTAAGCGCGAACATAGTAGGTAGTATTTCCCTTCAGGTTCTCCAGGCTACTGGTAAAAGTACCCAGGCTATCACCATCAGTCGTAAAACTATTCGAAAGAGTCGGGTTATGTTCCGTACTGAAACAAACACCACGTGCAGTCACGTCGGCGCCACCAGAAACGGTTACTTCGCCACCTCCGGTAGCGGTCCTGCCGGTAATGTTGGTAATATCAGCCGTCGTTACAGTTGGGGGAACAGGAAGTGTTGTAAACGTGAGCTGATCTCCATAAATGGTTCCACCTGCGGTGATACCATAGGCCCTTGCGTAGTATTTAGTCGCATAGTCCAGGCCACCAATTTTGACGGTAAAGGCTGCTGTTTTCTCGTTACCCGAGTAAACCACCTTGTTGTCGTCAACCGTGGGAAGGGAGTCCTTACTATAGACAATCCCCTTTTCCGTGAATCCCTGTCCTTCTGACACGATAAATCCAACAACGGTTGCCGAATCAGAAGTAACATCCATTTTCTCCGTCGTGGTGAGCTTGGACTCCAGGCGCACCTCCGACATATCCTTTGTACAGGCGGCAAAGACTATTGCCGCTGTAACAAAGGATGCTATCATCATATAGATTGATTTTCTTTTCATAGAAATATCGTTTAATCTCATCCAGATTAATTAATTCTTGATAAAAGTAACTGAACCAGAGCTTCCATTCAACGTAAGATGGATGGTGTAATTTCCGGCGGCCGTGATGTTAATGTTGCCATTACTGTCAGGCAAGCCTAAGGTTCCGCCATCGGCAGGTAAGTCAGTATCTGAACCTGGTCCCCAGTTTGTTCCCCAGGCACTATTCAACCTGAATTTCATCGGGCCGGTAGGCAGATCAATATCGATGTACCAATATCCCTTATCAGTATTATAAGCCATCATGTGGTCAGGATCTCCACCCCAATTGGTAAATAAACCAACTACACCCACATTATAGGGCTGAAGGTCGTAAGAGAGATTATTGATGTCTGCATCCAGTTGATACCATCCGTCACCCGGAGAAGCTATAGCAACACCATCAACGGCCAGTTTACCATTGTTGCTACCATCATCACCATAGTTGGTACTTGCATCCGGGTCATTCAGTGTAAACATATCACTAGCAGTCAAATTTACATAGCCGGTATAAACACCATCACCTAACACGGATTGAATCTTCTGAGCCGTGCTCAAACCAATCAAATCCAAACGAGGCAAACCATAAGGTGTCACATCCACTGTTTGTATGTCAGAACTATAGCTCAATGGTTTTGAAGCTGTACCCAAAGCACCGGTACCAGCATCTACCACCAGGTTAGCACGCAGTCGCACATCAACAGTTGTAGGAACATCTCCGGGAAATTTTTTCAGGAGAGTGGTATTTAGATCCTTAACTGCAATCTTCATTGCGTCAGGGCTAGTGCCGGAAATCAAAGTAATTGGGTCGGCAAAGTTTGTTCCGGTGGCACAAGCTTCAAGGAAGTAGTTTGCTGATGCCTGGAAACCAGGGTCAACAGCGGTTCCACTAAACGTTAGTGTATCTTTACCTGCCGACCGTTGAAGCGTCAGGTCAGGTAGCGTTTGTAACGTTGGTGCGATTGGATTGTCCAGCATTACCACTTTCATGCCGTCGTTCTCACACGAGGTGAAAAGTCCGATCAATCCAATGAAAACCAGTAATATTTTAAAATGCTTATTCATTGTTTCGATTTTTTAAGGATTAGTAACCTGGATTCTGCTGAATATTCGGGTTAGCAGCCACCTCGTCACCCGGAATCGGGAAGAGATTCAAATGGCTATCTGTGCTGACACCTGCATAAGCGCCACCTTTCCAGGTCCAGTTATACGTACCGTCGGTAAACTGACCGAAGCGAATCAAATCGGTACGACGCTGTCCTTCGTAGTAGAATTCACGTCCGCGCTCATCCAACATAAATTTGTCGAATTTGGCATCCGAATCTATGTCAGCAGTACTGATATCACCACTGGCGTCACCGTAAGCACGTTCGCGAATCTTATTGATATCGGTTACGGCTTCGGCCTTGTTACCCAAACGATAATTAGCTTCAGCTCTCATCAGGTAAGCGTCTGCCAGACGGAAAATCGGGAAGTCAGTACAAGCAAAAGCCGGGTTGTAATCTGCCGGTTTTGAACCGTCATGATTCAGGGCTGTGAACTTATATACTCCTACACCAAAGTCACCACTGGAAGAAGGACTTGGAATATTAATACTCCTCTTTTGTCTCAGGAACACGCGATGATCAGGACACTGAGCAAAAATGGTATCAGAAGCCGGAACCGGTCGATCTCCATAAGTTGCCAGGGTATCCACCAGAACGTTCATGAAGTCTTTCCGGGTACGGTTACCATTCCAGTTGGTGTTGGATGTTAATCCGTGATATTGCTCTGCCGGAATATAGGTTGCATCACTACTTGATTCAATAATGAAGGTAGTTCCCACATAACCCTGTGTATGGATTCCATCTTGCTCGAAAGCAAAAATCATTTCCGGGTTGTGGTTACCATCGTTGTCGGCGCTAAAATTCTGGCGATAGTCAGTAGCCAGTGAATATTGACCACTGTTGATTACTTTATCAGTATAGATCTTACAGCTATCCCATTTCGTTTGGTTGATATAAACCTTGGCATTCAGGTAAATACGTGCCAGCAACATCCAGTCTGCAGCTTTATCGGCCTCAGGATACGAAAATCCGGGGTCGCCCAGTGTAGGCTCGATAGCGTGAAGCTCTGAGACAATGTAGTTGAACAAATCTGCCCGTTTAATTTGTTTGGGGAAGAATTTACCCACTCCATCTTTTTCGGTTGTAAAAGGCGGATTACCAAATAGGTCCATCTGGTAGTAGTAAGCCAAGGCTCTCAGAAAACGAGCTTCAGCGGTATACCGCTGTACCGTTGGGTCGGTATTATCTTTGGTTTTGCTGATAAAATCATTGGCATAGGTAATACTCAAACTCAACCGTTGGTACAATGCTGTCAGGAACGGGTTACTCGGACTCCAGGTCTGGGTGTTCAGGTCGGCAATACCGATGTCACCCCAGGCACAAATAGCCTCGTCCGTCGTAATTTCCTGCAAGTTCCAGAGAGCTCGGGAAGTCGTGAAGAAGTTAGCATCCGACGCGCTGATATCAGCGTTGTCATTGCTCTGACCAGAAACGATAAAACTGGCGTAGATTTTTCCCAATACTTGCTTCATATAGACAGGATCGTCACCTAAGTTTCCCGCCATGATCGTATTGGGATCGATTGGCTTCACATTCAGATCTTTCACGCAAGACTGCATCAGCAGTGCGGAAAGAAATATTCCTAATATGATATGTATTTTCTTCATGTTACTTACTGTTCGTCGATTAATAAGTCAGGTTTACACCAAGAATAAAGGTACGTGCCCTGGGATAGAAATTGTTGTCAATTCCAGGTCGGCCATCGGAGTAAGGTACTTCGGGATCGATACCGTCATATTTGGTAATGGTAAACACATTCTGAACGGTGAAACTTACCCTTGCATTCAATTTGTTAATCAGATTATCCAACTGGTAGCCTGCGCTCACGTTATCCAATTTAAAGAATGACGCATTCTGGACGTAGTAGTCACTTGAGAACTGACGCTTCACAAAATTGGTATTATTCAAGGATCTTGGGAAGTTCTTCCAGTAACCAATCTGCTGCATCTGATCCAGCGACGAACCAGCATCTACCATGTTATATACATAGTTCCCAATGTTTGCCCTAGATGACGCTGAGAGATCAAACTTCTTATAGTTAAAACGCAGCGACAGTCCCATGGTATAATCCGGAACCGGGTTATGATAAATGTACTTGTCGTTATTATCACCACTTACCGTACCTCCGGCACCTGAACGATCAACGTACAATCCTTCAATCGGGTTACCGTTGCTATCGTAAACCTGTTGATTCACGAAGAAGGAATAAGCAGGATGTCCAACACGAGTCACCTGGTTTTGACCAGTCATTCCACTACCATACAAAATACCAAGATAGGTAGGATCATCAGTCAACAGCAACTTGGTGATCTTGTTTTTATTGTAGGTAAGGTTGAAGCCTACATTCAAAGACATGTCCTTTTTCGAAATCGGAACCAGATTCAGTGAGAATTCTGCTCCTTTATTTTCAAGGCTACCTACGTTCGTCAACAACGTGTTGGAGAAGTTACTACCACTGGGAATGGTCACCTGGTTCAACAAGTTGTCGGTAACACGTTTGTAAACATCAATCGAACCATAAATACGGTTATCAAGGAAACCGAAATCAAGACCAATGTTTTGAGTAGTGGTCTGCTCCCATTTAATGTTCGGGTCATATGCATCCGGTCGCAAAGTTGGTAAGAACTCACCACCAATCGGATAATAATACCCCGCACTTGCCAACACATATTTTGCCTGAGCCGGGTAATCGCTTCCGATATCCTGTTGACCGGTGATACCCCAACCTAAACGCAGTTTCATTTGAGAAATCGCATTTACATTTTTCAGGAATGACTCTTCTTTCATTTTCCAGGCAAAAGCAGCTGAAGGGAAGATACCCCACTGATTTCCTTTGGCAAACCTGGACGAACCATCATCACGAACAGTTACGGTAAGCAAGTATTTGTCAGCCAGTGTATAATTCAAACGACCGAAGAATGACACCAGGTAGTTTTCAGTAGCAAAAGCTGTACTGTCAACCTTTTGGTAAGGATGATCGGCATCCACAATACCGCGGGCATAATTAAAACTTTCGCGTTTGAAATGCTGCCAGGAATAACCACCGGTTACATCTACTTTACTATTGATAGATTCAATGTCCTTCGTGTAGTTCAGGTAAAAATCGAGCAGATTATTGTAATTCTTACCATTATAATCAGTCAACCGTCCCCACGTTGGATTTGTAAGTACCGAAGGTGCGGTCGTCGGGCGATTATTATGTCCCTCGCTTTTTGTGTAATCTGTTGCCACATTCAAATTGGCATGCATGTCAGGAAGGAACGGCAGCTTGTAGTCTGCCTGAATATTACCGACAAAACGTTTTACATTCGACTTGTTATCGACGGCCAAAGCTTGTTCCACCGGGTTAGGAGTACCCAGATTAGCACCGTAGTTGACCCATTGGAAATAACCTGCCGAACCTGTTTTTGTTGGGTCGTAAACCGACTGAGTCGGATCCATATTAATGGCCGAACCAATCGCTCCGGTATCACCGAAGTTATTATCAGTATTCATCCCCTTCGCACTCACGTTGAATTTCAAATCGCCATTCAGCAGCGTAGGATTAAGGTTGACGGCGGCTGTCATTCGCTTCAAACCGGTATTTTTCAGAATACCGTTTTGGTCGGTATAGCCTACCGATACACGGTAAGGCATGGATTTTACCGCACCGGATAAACTCAGGTTGTGTTCGTGAGAAATCGTAGTCCGAAAAATCTCTTTCTGCCAGTTGGTATTTTCCTGTCCCAGTTTACTCAGGGTCTCCGCACCAAACAAATCTATATGGTTAGCAGCGATTTGTCTCATCTCATCACCTGAATAAACGTCGACATATTTCTCGGGAGTCGCTACCGATACATTACCATCGTAGCTGATTTTCATCGGAGCACCGGCTTTCCCTTTTTTCGTGGTAATCAGGATAACACCGTTCGATGCACGGGAACCGTAAATGGCGGTAGCCGAGGCATCCTTCAACACAGTAAACGTCTCGATGTCATTCGGGTTGATGAACGACAGGAAGTTACCACTACCATCAATTTTATTGTTATCCAGCGGAACACCATCGACAATAATCAACGGATCGTTCGAAGCGTTCAAAGAAGAACCACCACGAATACGAATGGTTGCGCCACTTCCGGGAGCACCACCGCCGGGAGTAATAACAACACCAGCACTTTTACCTACCAACAGGTCCTGCGGAGAGGTAATGGCCCCCTTATTGAAATCTTTCGAATCAACGGCGACTACCGAGCCGGTAGCATCGCTCTTTTTCACTTGACCATAACCAATTACAACGACTTCATCCAGGCCCTTGGTTTCAACTGAAAGGGCGACATCAAGTGTTTTTTGGTCACCTACAGTAATGGTTTGTGATTTGTAACCAATGAACGAGAATACCAGATTCTGTCCTTTGGCGACATTTAACCGGTAGTTACCATCAAAGTCGGTTGTAGTACCGCTTGTTGTTCCCTGGATCACAACCGTTACCCCCACCAAAGGCTCCTTGGTGGACGCATCTGTGACCTTACCGGTAATTGTCATTTCTTGCGCAAATGACACGTTTGCCATGAGTAGTGCTGAGAACAGCAACAAAACATGCAATTTTCCAAAGACAAACTTCATAAGGATCAAATTATAGGTTCATAAAAACAGAATTAATACGATTGAAATAGTTCCTTTTTAGAAAGGAATTAAACAGTTGAAAATCATCCATTATTCTTTCCGGAAACAGAGCTGATCACACTAATTTCCGATTCAAATAAACATTTTTTAACCTTAAATAAATGTATGATTATGTTTATCAGGTCACGATTTCTTAACGCAAACGATTGCGATGACGTTTGCACTCAACATGTTTTACAACATATTCACTGAAAAATGCCCCTCTTCGTTAAAAAACCGAAAGGATATATTACAGCTCAGATGTTTTGGATTACTTTAAATTTTCTTTACTTTGAAACATATAGTGCTTTTCATAATATTTTGACCAGCGGAATAAAAAAATGAAGGGTAGTCAGGTAACCATTAAAGACATAGCAAAAGAATTAGGCATCTCTGCATCGACAGTTTCCAGGGCACTGAAGGACCATCCCGATATCAGTGTGGAAACCAAGCGAATGGTGAACGATTTGGCTAAAAAATTAAGGTATAAGCCAAACGCTGTTGCCCTGTCGTTGAAGAGTAGCCGCACCAATACCATTGGTGTTATCATTCCCGAAATAGTTCATTATTTCTTCTCTTCGGTAATCAGCGGAGTGGAAGATGTAGCCTACGATGCCGGCTACAACGTCATGATATTCCAGTCGAACGAAAAGTACGAGCGGGAAGTAACCAATGCGCAGGCACTCCTGTCCAACCGCACTGAGGGCGTTATGGTTTCCGTATCGAAAGAGACTCACAATTTCGAACACCTTCACATGCTGGAAGACAGTGGCATACCACTGGTTTTTTTCGATCGGATAGCAACCGGTTTTACTTCCGATAAGGTTATTATCGACGACCACAAGGCTGCCTACACAGCAACGCAACATCTGGTAAAAACAGGCTGCAAACGGATTGCTCACCTGGCAGCTCCGCAAAATCTGGCTATCGGTGAAAAACGCTTGGAAGGATACAAGGATGCTTTACGTGATGGAGGCCTTCCCTATAAAGAAGAATATGTTTACCCGGCCGATTCCGTTGAACTGGCTGAAAATGCCATCGAGTACCTGATGCATCTGCCGGAGCCTCCTGACGGAATATTTGCCAACAACGATTTAACGGCCATTGGAGCCATGAAGGCTCTCCAACGCAGAGAATACAGGATTCCGGAAGATGTAAGTATCATGGGATTTTCCGCAGGACGCTTCTCCGATTTTACAACACCCAAATTAAGTTCGGTAGACCAGCATGGTTATGAAATGGGCGCCGAAGCCACGCGTATTTTATTGAAACGCATTGCTAATCCGAATTATAGCTATGGCGATACCAAGGTAGTCGACACCAACCTGGTGATTCGGGAATCGACGCGGAGTATATAAAATCGCTATAAAACATGTCATGCATCGCAAACGATTGCAATAAGGTATCCTGAACAAGAAGACTATATTTTTTTGATATAAAAGCGGTTACCACTTGCAAAAAACAAGTGGCTTAACTATTTTTGAACCGAAAATCATTCCATTCTATTCTTTCCACTTAGCACGGAATTGCTTCCGGCGCATAATTGATCTATCTACTTTCCAGGAACGAAACAACAGGCATTCTATGCTTTAGTGCATTGGTATGTTTTCCTGTTTCAATTATTAATTCAGACGATAATTATTAACGTATGGCAAAAAAACCACGCCTAAACTTTTGGCAGATCTGGAACGTAAGTTTCGGCTTTCTGGGAGTCCAAATCGGATTTTCTCTGCAAAATGCCAATGTCAGCCGTATTCTTTCAAATCTGGGTGCCGACTTGCATTCGCTTTCATTTTTCTGGCTGGCCGCTCCCTTAATGGGATTAATTGTCCAACCGATTGTTGGCGCTGCAAGCGATCGCACATGGAACCGGCTGGGACGGCGCGGTCCATACATCTTTGGAGGTGCGCTGGTAGCCACCATTGCCATGTGGCTTATGCCAAATGCATCGGCCCTGGTGGCCATCATACCTCCCATTATCTTCGGAGCCATGATGTTCGCATTGATGGATGGTTCCTTTAATATTACCATGCAACCTTTCCGCGCACTGGTTGCCGATATGGTTCCCGAGGGACAACGAACCCTGGGTTATTCCATCCAGAGTTTTCTCATCAATGCCGGAGCAGTTGTCGGTTCCGTATTACCGTATTTCCTGACGAATATTTTACATGTCCGGAATACAGCTCCCAGCGGTGAAGTTCCGCCTTCAGTTATCTGGTCGTTTTACATCGGAGGAAGTATTCTTCTGTTATCAGTCCTCTGGACCGTTTTCAGAACGAAAGAGTACCCGCCGGAAGTTTACTGCGAACAGAACGATCTCGATTATGAGACGTGGAGCAACGATAAAACCGAGAAGAAATCGTTGGCGACCAGACTGAAAGCATTCTTTGAACTGTTTACCAAGATGCCCAAAACGATGGCGCAACTGGCTATCGTACAATTCTTCTCCTGGTTTGCGCTCTACCTGATGTGGGTATATACCACGCCGGCAGTCGCGCAGCACATATACGGAACGCCCATCGGGGATGCTTCCTCTGCTGCTTACCAGGAAGCCGGAAACTGGGTTGGAATTTTATTTGGAGCATACAGCCTCTTTGCCGCACTATTCTCCATTGTAATGACCAAGATTGCCAGTGTCATCGGAAGAAAATCGACCTATTCACTGGCGTTGGCATTGGGTGGAATAGGCTACATTTCCATGTATTTCCTCAACACTCCCAATTCATTGCTAATATCGATGGTTGGTATTGGTATTGCCTGGGCAGCGATTCTGGCCATGCCCTACTCGCTTCTGTCCGATGCACTTCCGGCAGATAAGATGGGCGTTTACATGGGAATCTTCAACTTCACGATTGCCGGCCCCCAAATCATTTCAGGAATTGTGGGAGGTACTATCGTGCGCGACATTTTTGGCAACCAAGCCATTTATATGATGATCATCTGCGGTGTATCCATGTTGTTGGGTGCAGCCACCGTATTCTTTGTAAAAGTGAAAAAACACGAAGTTATAACCATCGAATAATTTTCATGACACAGATAAAAGCTTGTTTGTTCGACCTTGACGGGGTAGTTGTTGATACAGCTAAATACCATTTCATTGCCTGGAAAGAACTGGCAAACGAACTGGGATTCGATTTTACCGAAGCCGATAATGAGCGGCTGAAAGGAGTGAGCCGGGTACGTTCGCTGGAAATTCTGCTGGAAATTGGCGGTATTGAATTAGATGATGAGCGAAAAGAACAACTCGCAGCTCAAAAAAATGAAAACTATGTCAGCTACATCCGGAAAATGAAACCGGATGAGATACTTCCTGGTGTAGAAGATTTTCTGGGTGAGTTAAAGAAAAACGGAATTTTGATTGCACTCGGATCGGCCAGTAAAAACGCGCCGCTAATCCTTAAACAGATTGGTTTGACACATCTGTTCGATGCCATCATTGACGGTAACAGCGTGTCGAAAGCGAAACCGGACCCGGAAGTATTTCTAAAGGGTGCCGAAGCGCTTAACGTAGAGCCAACCGACTGTGTCGTTTTTGAGGATGCACAGGCAGGAATCGAAGCTGCGCGCAATGCCGGGATGCATGTTATAGGCATCGGACATCCCGACAATCTGAAAAATGCCGATTTCGTTATGCCCGGATTTGAAGACATGAATATTGATAAATTGAATTTCAATTAAATATACTGGCTGCAACCGAACAAAGTAGCCATCCATATATAAAAGTGAATTGGGAGTTCGTCTGAGAATAGAGAAGACGAAGCCTGATAAAACCAGACGGAAGATGAAGAATTACCTGATCAATGACGAGTGGAAGATTGTAGAGGACAAATTTCACCCGGAATACAATAAAATATCAGAAAGTGTAATGAGCCTCGGTAACGGCCGGATGGGCCACCGGGCCAATTTCGAAGAGCAATATTCTGGTGAAACCCTCCAGGGTAATTACGTTGCGGGAATCTATTATCCCGACAAAACCCGCGTTGGATGGTGGAAAAACGGGTATCCCGAGTATTTCGCCAAGGTTCTGAACGCAGCCAACTGGCTGGGTATCGATGTTCGTGTCAACAACAGCGTACTCGACCTGGCCCGGGCGGAGGTACAGTCATTCCAGCGCGAACTGGACATGAAGGAAGGCCACCTGACCCGGACAGCGACAGCCAGGCTTCCTTCCGGCGAAGAGGTTTCCATTCATTCTCAGCGACTGCTCAGTATTGTCGATTCAGCCACCGGAGCCATCCGCTACACGCTGAAGGCAAATAACTTCGCAGGCGAAATTACGCTTCGGCCTTACGTCGACTTCGATGTGATGAACGAAGACGCCAACTACGACGAGAAATTCTGGGATGAGGTAGGCAAAGAAGTAAAGGGCGGAGAAGGATATGTGACTGCCGAAGTTCGCAAGACTTTCTTCCACGTTACTTCAGGAATGAAATTCAGGGTACTGAAGAATGGTGAAGAGATCAAAGTTGAAGCAGCCACCGAAGAGCGGAACAAATACATCGCCAACACATTTACGGTAAACGTATCAGAAGGAGACGAGATTACCATCGAAAAATTCGGTGTCAATCTCTCATCGGAATATCACCCGAAGCAAGGTCTTCAGGCGAAAGCCAAAGAACTGCTGAACGGAGTTTATGCAAAAGGTTTCGACCAGATGATGAAAGAGCAGGCCGATGCCTGGGCTGTTAAATGGGAAACCAGCGATATCATCATCGAAGGTGACGTGTCCGCACAACAGGGAATCCGTTTCAATATTTTCCAGCTGAATCAGACTTATACAGGTGAAGATGAGCGTCTGAACATCGGGCCGAAAGGATTCACCGGCGAAAAATACGGTGGTTCTACTTACTGGGATACCGAAGCGTATTGTGTGCCATTTTACCTGGCCACCGCACCACAGGATGTATCGCGCAACCTGTTGCTATACCGCCACAAACATCTGCAGAAAGCCATTGAGAATGCCGAAAAACTCGGTTTCAAAAATGGTGCAGCCCTTTACCCGATGGTTACTATGAATGGTGAGGAGTGCCACAATGAGTGGGAAATCACCTTCGAAGAAATTCACCGGAACGGTGCCATTGCTTTCGCTATTTACGATTACATCCGGTATACCGGCGACGAGGATTACCTCGCACCTTACGGATTTGAAGTACTGCTGGGTATTTCTCGTTTCTGGGCGCAGCGCGTAAATTGGTCTGAAGCCAAAAAGCAATACGTGATGCTGGGCGTTACTGGTCCGAACGAATACGAAAACAACGTCAACAACAACTTCCACACCAACCGAATGGCTCAATGGACGCTACGTTATACGCTGGAAGTAATTGAATTTCTGAAGAAAAATCACGCAGATACATATGCCGATTTAGTCAAGAAATGGAATCTTGACGAAAAGACAGAACTAAGCAAGTGGGCCGACATCATTGAGAAGATGTACTTCGCATTTGACGAAGAACGCGGAGTATTCCTCCAGCAGGATGGGTTCCTCGATAAAGATTTGACGCCGGCTGCACAGCTTCCGGCAGAGGAACGTCCGCTGAACAAAAACTGGTCGTGGGATCGGATTTTGCGTTCATGCTACATCAAGCAGGCCGATACGCTGCAAAGCATTTTCCTTTATGAAAATGAGTTCGATAAAGAGACCATCAAGCGTCACTTCGATTTCTACGAGCCTATTACGGTTCACGAATCGTCGCTTTCTCCTTGTATCCATACCATTTTGGCTTCTACGTTAGGTAAGGAAGAAAAGGCCTACGAAATGTATTTGCGGACTGCCCGTCTCGATATCGACGATTACAACAGCGATACCGATGAAGGTTGTCACATCACCTCGATGGGCGGAACCTGGATGGCCTTTGTGATGGGCTTTGGCGGAATGCGTGTACGCAATGGCCGCGTAGTGCTCAATCCGTTCATCACGAAATCCTGGAAATCGTATGCATTCCGCATTAACTTCCGGGGTGCATGGCTGCAAATCAAAGCGAGCCAGGGCAAAGTATACATCGAGAATCACTCGGCTACTGCTTGTCCGCTGACCATCTACGGAAAAGATTACACTCTTGAGGGCAACCAAAACCTCGAAGTTGAACACCAAAGCCTAACCATAAATTCTTGAAACAATGTCAAGGTATAGAAATTTATTAGCGTTAATCGCCCTGATGTTGCTGACGTCGTTAGCAACGCAGGCGACAGTCAAACCTAAACTCGACCGGGTTGAACCACCGAACTGGTGGGTCGGAATGAAAGATCCGCACCTGCAATTAATGGTGCACGGACAAAACATCTCGGATACGAAAGTAAAAATCGATTATCCGGGTGTCCGGGTAGAAGGGGTCACTTCCGTGGAAAATCCCAACTACCTTTTCATCGACCTGGTGCTGGCCGATACCGTGAAAGCAGGCTCGTTTGACATCCTCTTCACGCAGAAAGGAAAGACGATTCAGAAGTACACCTATCAACTGGAAGCCCGAAAAAAGGGTTCCGCACAGCGAAAAGGTTTTTCTGACAGCGACGTAATCTACCTGATTATGCCCGACCGTTTTGCCAATGGTAATCCGTCGAATGACTCGATGGATGGAATGCTGGAAAAGGCAGACCGGAGCGATCCGAATGGCCGTCACGGAGGCGACATCCAGGGGGTAATCGATCACCTTAATTACATTTCCAAACAGGGATACACGCAAATCTGGTTAAACCCCGTACTGGAAAATAATCAGCCCAAATATTCCTACCATGGTTACTCAACCACCGATTTTTACAAGGTCGACCCGCGCATGGGAACCAATAAGGAATATGCAGAGCTTTCGGCGGAAGCAAAAGCTAAAGGGATTGGTCTTATCATGGATATGGTGTTCAACCACATTGGTTCGGCCCACTGGTGGATGAAAGATATGCCGATGAAAGACTGGCTCAACGGTTATCCGGATTTTGAACTGTGCAACTTCCAGAAAACCGTGGCTCAGGACCCGCACGTATCGAAGGAAGATTACAACCAGATGTACGACGGCTGGTTCGTACCTTCGATGCCCGATTTGAATCAGAAAAACCCTTATGTGGCCAATTACCTGATTGAAAATTCCATCTGGTGGATTGAATATGCCGGACTCAGCGGCATCCGCATGGATACCTATTCTTTTCCCGATATGCACATGATGGCACGATGGACTTGCCGCATCATGAAAGAATATCCAAATTTCAATATCGTCGGAGAAGAATGGGACACTTCACCCGCCATCGTTTCCTATTGGCAGCGGGGCAAGAAAAATCCGAACGGTTACAAATCATGCCTTCCCAGCCTGATGGATTTCCCCATCCAGGATGCACTCACCAAGTCGCTTACCGGCAACAGCTGGATGCCGCTTTACGGGACACTGGCCATGGACTTTTTGTACCCGGACCCGGATAACCTCGTGGTTTTTGCCGACAACCACGACACCGAACGTTTCTTCTCGAGCATCGGTGAAAAGCCCGGCAAGTTTAAATTGGGAATGGCTTACATTTTAACCACCCGCGGCATTCCGCAGATTTACTACGGAACAGAAATCCTGAGTACCGGTGGTGCCAACGGTGAAGGTGACGGCTTCAAACGGAAAGATTTCCCGGGCGGATGGGCCGGCGATAAAGTAAATGCCTTTACTGGCGAAGGATTGACAGCGCAACAAAAGACCGCACAGGAGTTTGTCAAAAAATTACTCAACTGGCGGAAATCGAATGATATTGTGGAACATGGCAAACTAATGCATTTCATTCCGCATGACAACATTTATGTCTATTTCCGTTACAACGACAAAGGCACCATCATGGTCATTCTGAACAAGAATACCGAAGGCAAATCATTGTCGACGGCTCGTTTTGCCGAAATTATGAAGGGATTTACCAGTGGACACGACGTGATTAGTGGTGATAACATTACCGACTTGTCGACCATTACGGTTCCGGCCATGTCGCCTATGATAATTGAACTAAAGAAGTAAACAAGACTAAAACATATCGCAGTGAAGTATGTAAAACAACTTGCGGTTTTATTTTTACAGTTAGCTTTGATTTCTCCCCTCATGGCAGGGGAGAATTCTTTTTTAAATCCTCAGTATCATTCGTCGGTTTACGCTAACGGACAACTACAAATAAAAACGGACGAAGGCCTCCTTACATTAACGCCTTTCGGGTCTGAAATGGTTCGGGTTGCATTGACCGAAAACGGGGAGTTGCCGCCGTCGTATGCAGTTGTTGCTCATCCTGACACGACAGGTGTAACGGTCAGGGAAGACAAGCATTCTGTTACCATGAACCTCTCTTCGCTTCAGGTTTCGGTCCTGAAAACTCCGCTGCAGATTGCGTTCATCCGCAAAGGAACAACCGACACCATCGCGGTACAAAAAGCAACTTTTTCGAAACAGGATACGGCTGGTTTCCGCTTTCGGCTGCAGCCGAGAGAAATGATTTTCGGTGGAGGAGAGCGGGCCATTTCCATGAATCGACGAGGGTATCGCCTTCACCTCAACAACGAAGCGCACTACGGTTATGGCTGGGGTGAAGAGAATCTGAATTTCTCGGTTCCTTATTTTGTGTCGTCCAATGAGTACGGCATCCTGTTCGACAATCCATCCATCGGCTATGCTGACTTAGGTAAGACGAACACCGGCACTATGGAACTCGGAGCAACAGGTGGTCAGTTGGTTTATTATTTCCTCGCGGGAAAAACCTTCGAAAACCTGCACCATTCATTGGCTCATTTAACCGGAACACAGCCAATGCCGCCGCGTTGGGCGCTGGGTAACCTGCAGTCACGCTTTGGCTACCAAACGGAGAAACAGGCGCGCGATGTTGTTGACAGCATGCAACAAGCTGGTTATCCGCTCGACGGAATCATCCTCGACCTCTATTGGTTTGGGCAGGGCGAAAAAGACTGGCGCATGGGCGACCTTGACTGGTTCAAACAGAACTGGCCGACACCGAAGAAAATGATCGCCGATTTCAAGAAGAAAGGCGTTCACACCATTTTAATTACCGAGCCGTACATTCTGCAGTCATCGAAAAACTTTCCGGAAGCCGATAGTTTAGGCATCCTGGCCGATGACGAAAGCGGCAAAACCGGCATCATCAAGAACTTCTACTTCGGAAAAGCTGGCCTGATTGATATGTTCGATCCGGTAGCGCAGGATTGGTTCTGGAAGAAATACAACAAGCAAATCAAGATTGGCGTTTCGGGCTGGTGGGGCGATTTGGGTGAACCCGAAACATTGCCGTCTAATCTGGTTTTCATTAACGGAAAAGCCAACGATGTAAAGAATGCATTCGGGCTGGTGTGGAGCAAAATGTTGCACGACAAATACGCAGCCAACTACCCGGATGTTCGGTTATTCCACCTCAACCGTGCCGGATTTGCCGGCTCACAGCGTTATTCCAGTTTCCCGTGGTCGGGAGACGTAGGTCACTCATGGGCAGGACTGAAAGCGCAGGTTCCCATCATGCTGGGCATGAGCATGTGCCAGATTCCTTATGCCAGCTCCGATTTGGGTGGTTTCAGCATCGGGAAAAAGGACGAAGCATTGTATCGCCGCTGGCTGCAGTTTGGCGTATTCAACCCCATTTTCCGACCGCACTCGGGAACGGCGCCGCCCGAACCGATTTATTATTCCGATTCGACACAACACATCGTGCGCAACCTCATCAAACTGCGCTACCGGTTGATGCCCTACAATTATACCCTGGCGTGGCAACAGAGCGTAACAGGAGAACCACTGGCCTCCCCCGTTTTCTATAAATCGGCTTATCCGAAAAAATACTGGTCCAACAACGACCTGTACTATTGGGGTGATGCCTTTCTTGTTTCACCGGTGTTAAATGCAGGAGTAAAATCGAAAGACATTTTGTTGCCGCGCGGAACATGGTTCGATTACTTCAGCGGAAAGGAATACGACGGCAATGGTTGGGTTCACTATAACCTGAATGACTCGACCATCCCGGTATTTGTCAAAGCCGGAAGTTTCATTCCGTCAGTACCGGTATTCTATTCCACCGCCCAGTATTCAAGCCAGAAACTAACGGTTGATTATTACCATTCGCCGGAAGTAAAACAGGCTGAGTACACCATGTACGACGACGACGGTCATACGCGAAATGCCTACAAAAAAGGCGAGTATGAATTGCTGCACTTTACACAACAGTCAAACAAAAATGGCATGACATTTCGCTTCACGCGTGATGGAGGACATTATTCCGGTGCACCGGAAAACCGGGAGATGAAACTGGTTGTTCACCATGCAGAAGGCATACAAACCGTTCAGGTTGACAATGTTCAAATCCCGCTGAACGAAAACGCTGAGGGAACAGCCTATTCTGCCCAAATGAAAGAAAAGAATCTCGTTATTCGCTTCCCGTGGAAGATGAGTGATGAGGTGACCATACAACTGAATTAATCGTTATTCTAAAACAGAAAGTGATGCTTAGATTAAGAAACTTATTGGTATTGGCCCTGATGGCTGGCATGTTTTTTACGGCTTGCAACGGCACGTCGAAAAAGAAGGCCGAGAAAAAAGCTAATGAAAAAGAGGTTGCCGGTCCCGGCAAGGCAGAAGCCATCTTTCCAGATTGGTCCCGCGACGCGACCATTTACGAAGTGAATATTCGTCAGTACACCAAAGAGGGAACCTTCGCTGCATTTGAAAAAAGTCTTCCCCGCCTGAAAAAACTGGGCGTAGACATTCTCTGGATTATGCCGATTTACCCTATTAGCGAAAAGAACCGCAAAGGTACGCTGGGTTCGTATTATGCTGTGAAAGATTATAAAGGCGTTAATCCGGAATTCGGTAACCTGGCCGATTTCAAACAACTGGTAGACAAAGCGCATGAAATGGGCTTCCACGTGTTACTCGACTGGGTGGCTAACCATACCGGCTGGGACAACAAATGGATTACCGAACACCCGAACTGGTATACGCAGGACTCGCTGGGTCACATCATTTCTCCGGTTCCGGACTGGACCGATGTTGCTGATTTGAACTACAACAATCCCAACATGCGCGCGGCCATGATCGACGCTATGAAATACTGGGTAAAAGAAGCCAACATCGACGGTTACCGTTGCGATGTTGCCGGTAGCGTTCCGGTCGACTTCTGGAACCAGGCACGTGCCGAACTGGATGCCATCAAACCAGTGTACATGCTGGCCGAAGACGCGGACAACATGGATCTGTTGAAGAAGGCATTCAACGCTAATTATGGCTGGCCCTTCCTTCACATCATGAATGAGATTTACAAAGGGAAAAAAACCTCGGCTGATATCGTCAATTACTTCGAGAAGACCTATGCTGCTTATCCGCAAGGTTCGTACCCGATGATGTTCACCACCAACCACGATGAGAACTCTTGGAACGGTACTGCATACGAACGTCTGGGTGATGCAGTGAAAACATTCTCAGCACTCACTTTTGTTGTTCCCGGAATGCCATTGATTTACAGTGGTCAGGAAGCTGGTTTAAACAAGCGCCTCTCCTTCTTCGAGAAAGATCAAATCGATTGGAGCGACCTGTCAATGAGCAGCTTCTTCCACAAATTAATTCAGTTGAAAAAGGATAACAATGCATTGTGGAACGGAAACTCGGGCGGCGACTTTGAGAACCTGCAGAATTCAGCCATGCCGAAAGTGCTGACGTTCTCTCGCAAAAACAATGGCAACCAGGTGGTTTCTGTATTCAACCTTTCACCGGAAGCGGTGTCATTCGAAATTACCGGCTCCATTCCGGAAGGAACTTTCAAGGAAGCTTTCACTGGCCAGGAGCGTGAGCTTAACGGCATCTTCAAACTGAAACCGTGGGGCTACCAGATATTCGTAAAATAGTTTAGTTTGGTTTAGTTAGTTTTTATCGTTGAAGCATCTTCCTTTCGGGGAAGGTGCTTTTTTTGTTTCCAGGAATTAAATAAAATGCAACAAAAATCTGCTTAATGGTACGTCCTCCCTCTTTCCTTTCTGACGCTATCAGCGTAACTTGTATTACCTAACCGGAAACCAAATACAACCTTTCAAATGAAAATCAAATGGTACATCCCGCTTATGCTGATGTGCATATGCATTTTCGCATTCACGTCATGCAGTAAATCCAGTGACGAAGAAGAACTCACTTCTGAAGAAACACAGGATTTCAGCTTCACCCAGGCCATCGTTGTCAACAATGAAACGGAAGAATTCTCGGAATCAGTTGTGCTGAAGGCGACCGATTACAACAAAGCATTCGATGAATTCGACGGAAAAATCAAAAGCATTGAAGTAAAACAAATCAAGTACACCATTAAAAATTTTAACGGTCCTGCCGATCAGGAATTGCTCACCGCGACGCTTAGCGTTGCCGACGGGTCGGGTAACGGTGAAGAAGTTTTGGCAACCGCCACGAACATGATTCTGGCCGACATTCAAAACCAGGAACAAACCATCGATCCGGAAACTGCCGGCCTCAACAAACTGCAGCTATCCCTAAAGAATAGTCCGCATACCGCTACCATGACCTTGAGCGGCACTGCAAATTCAGCCCCCATCACACTAACCCTCAGCTATACCATTAACGGAAGCATCACAGTTTATGTCAATTAAGTCTGCCTTCCGATAATGAGGAACTGTCTGAACAACAGATATTTTTTATAACTTAAGCACGAATTAACCCAACGTAACCTGAAAACGTCATGACTCAACCGAAACTTGACCGCCGTCATTTTTTACGGCTGGGGGCTGCTGCTACGGCTGGATTAACAGCTGCCGTTGCTTTCACTCCCGAAAATGCGAGGGCTTCATCGAAAGCCGACAAGAAAATCCTTACCCGGAAACTGGGTAATACCGGAATAGAACTTCCCATTGTCAGTATGGGCGTAATGCGCGCTGACAATCCCAACATCCTGAAAGCTGCCTACCAGATTGGCATCAAACATTTCGATACGGCACACGGCTATCAGGGTGGTCGTAATGAAGAGATGGTTGGTGAGTTTTTCAAAGACAAACCACGCGATTCATTCATCGTCTCCACGAAAATCCATCCGGACCGCGAAGGCATTTCCACCGAAAAATTCATGGAAATGCTGGACATTAGCCTGAAAAGACTGCAAATGGATCATGTCGATATTCTCTATCTGCATGCCGCCAGAGACAAAGACTATACACTCGATCCTCGCTATCTGGCCGCGCTGAAACAAGCCAAAGCAGAAGGTAAGGCAAAACACCTGGGAGTGACCACACATTCCAACATGGCTGAGGTCATCAATGCAGCCGTAGACAGCAAGATTTACGAAGTTGTTTTGACTTCTTATAACTTCCGACTGGCAAAAGACGAAGAGCTTCATAAAGCGCTAAAAAGAGCCAATGAAGCAGGCTTAGGTATTATTGGAATGAAAAACATGGCTGGAGGTTTTCTCGACAAGGAAAAACAGAAGCCGGTGAACTGCAAAGCGGCGTTAAAATGGGCGCTCACCAATCCGGATGTGCATACTTGTATCCCCGGCTTCACCACCTACGAAATGCTGATGGAAAACTGGTCGGTTGCTTCTGATATCAACCTGGATTCAAAAGAAATGAGCGACCTGCAACTGGCTTCCAACGAAGTAGGATTGTACTGCCACGGTTGTCAAAGCTGTAATGGACAGTGTATGGAAAATCTGCCCATACCCGACCTGATGCGATCGTACATGTACAATTACGGCTACAGTTATCCGGCAAAAGCATACGAAACAGTGGCTGCACTTTCATTACCCCAAAATCCATGCGCCAATTGTGACGAATGCACGGTTAGCTGTCCCAATGGTTTGAATGTTGGCGAACGGGTAGCCGATATCGCCAGAATCCGGAATATTCCGGGTGAGTTCCTGGTCTAATCAATCAATTAATTAACCTTCACTATCCGGGGATGATCACTGAATCATTCCCGGAATTTTTAACACAAAACTTTCCAATTTATGTTCAAAAAATCATTGATTCTGCTTATTCTGCTGCTGCCTGTATTAGCTTTCGCTGAAGATGTCGAATTCCCAAAGATTGAGGGATGGCAACAGGACGGTGATGTAAAAACCTACAACCGCGACAACCTGTTTGAACGCATCGACGGAGCTTCGGAGTTTTACTTCAGCTACGCATTCGAAAGATTGTACGTTGCCGAATACAAAAAGGGAGATGCCCAGCTAACCATCGAAATTTACGACCAGCACGACCCGGTTCATGCGTACGGAATTTACAGCATGGAACGTCCGCCATCGGCCGATACAAAACCAATCGGTCTCGAAGGTTATTACGACGATGCCACACTGAATTTCACGACCGGAAAATACTACGTGAAGATGAATACGTACCATGTAGAAAATGCCGGGGAAACTCTTCTGACAAAAGTCGCTCAGCAACTGGCTCCCACTTTGTGCGCCGATCCAAAGTTGCCCGCACAATATGCTGCTTTCCCGCAAGAAGATATGATTCCGCATTCACAGCAGTATGTCTCTACCAATTTCATGGGACTAAGCATGATGGGCTCTGCTTTCAGGGCTAAATATACCGGTAGTGAAGGCGATTTCACGCTTTTCATTATGCATAAAAAAGACCGGGATGCTGCAGCCGAAACCATGAAAAAATACCAGGAGTTCAGTCAGGCTAAAACCATCGGAACCAAAGAGGGAGAATACACCATCGACGATCCGTTTAACGGCACCATTTACCTACTGTGGAAAGGGAATTACCTGGTGGGCGCTTCGGGCAAGGTAACGCCGGAAAAAGCCTTCGCGTTAGCCAAAGAAACCATGGCTAATCTGAAACAAGAATGAGCACTCAATACCTTTAAAAAATTAGTCGACAGAAAGATCACCCAACGGTGGTCTTTCTTTTTTTATTTAAAAACACACGAAAAGAGCTTTTTGCAACGTTATCTATTGAAAACCAATAATCTTGAAGCCCTTGATTGGGGATGCTGAACTCTGCAATCATCGGAAGCTGCTTTGGCTACCGCGGCATCGTTAACGTTGGATTATTTGCGGCATTTTGAGAACCTGCTTTCATATACTTCAAACAAAAAGGCTGCCTGTCATGGGCAGCCTTTCTTATAGGATGTGAATTAAATTCTTAGTGAGCAGATTTGAATTGATTCAGGAAGCGTACGTCATTCTCGAAATAGAGGCGCAAATCGTTGATACCGTATTTCAACATGGCGATGCGCTCGATTCCCATTCCGAAGGCAAAACCGGTGTACTTGTTGCTATCGATGCCCGATGATTCCAATACATTGGGATCGACCATACCGCAACCAAGAATTTCGAGCCAGCCGGTGTACTTACAAACGTTACATCCTTCACCGCCACAAATGGAACATGATACATCCATCTCAGCCGACGGTTCGGTGAACGGGAAATACGACGGGCGCATACGGATTTTGGTTCCTTCGCCGAACAGCTCTTGTGCAAAATAAAGCAGGGTCTGTTTCAGGTCGGCAAACGAAACATTTTCGTCGATATACAATCCCTCAATCTGGTGGAACATGCAATGTGCACGTGCCGAAATGGCTTCGTTCCGGAAAACACGTCCCGGGGTAACAGTACGAATCGGCGGCTCCATCTCTTCCATGTCGTGCACCTGCACCGAAGAAGTATGCGTACGCAGCAAAATATCCGGATTACGCTGAATAAAGAACGTATCCTGCATATCGCGGGCCGGGTGTTCTTCCGGAAAGTTCAACGCCGAGAAAACATGCCAGTCATCTTCGATTTCCGGTCCTTCGGTTACCACGAAACCCAATCGTTTGAAGATATCGAGAATCTCATTCCGTACAATGGAAAGCGGGTGACGGGTACCCAGTTTCATCGATTCTCCCGGAAGGGTTAAATCGACACCTGCTGCACTGTCTTTCTGCTCCTGCAAACCACTGCGCAAAACTTCCAAACGCTCCTGGGCAAAATCCCTGAGAGTGTTGATCGCTTGTCCCACTTCACGTTTCTCTTCGGCCGGAACATTACGGAACTCGGCGAAAAGCTTTGACACCTCACCCTTTTTACTCAGGTACTTAATACGCAGCTGTTCTACTTCCTCAGCCGATTGAGCCGCCACGGCCTCAATCTCTTTCTTCAGTTGTTCGATCTTATCTAGCATTCCTTCCGGATTTTTTTCTGAAGGGCAAATTTATAAAATAATCAGCATAATCGCCGGACTTTCACGAGGAAGAGGGGAAAAACACGATCGGATACAGCTCATTAGGCTTCAGTCGACTCCTTGCCCGACACAAGTTCCAGCTGTTTCGCTTTCCGGTTGAGCATTTCGTGATAGGCATTCTTTAAATCTTCGGGAAGGAAACTCGTATTGACCCATTCGTGCCATTTGGGCAATATTCGTGTGAAACGCTTAAAAATATTGGCAATGACCTTTGCATCTATATCGGCTCTCAGCATGGCCGTTTCAAAATCACTTCGCTTCAATTTCCGCTTCTTTCCGTTCAGGTTGAGAGCTAACTCTTCTGTATCACCCTCTACCACCAACTCCGATGCCACCATATCGTAAGCAGGGCAAAGGTTGTAGTTTCGCTGGTCATCCTTTAGCAATGAAAAATTCTTCAGATGCATATCGTTGTTTCCTGTCAGAAAACTAAAAACGACCTGCTCATAAAAGTTGACCACATCCAATCCGGGATGAGCCGCATATTTGAGTATTGCTTTGGCTATTTGCTCATAAGAACCTTTGTACTTGTGCTCGGTCAATCGCTCAGTTAACTGGCACATGTCCTCCATATGCAGCTTTTTGCCCCGATTCCGATCTTCCCGTTTCGTTATGTAAGCGAGCTGGCCGGAACGTAAGTAAATCAATCCATGGTTAACTGTACTGATTCGTGCTGCCTCGGCTAAATGCATGGTGAGGTCTTCAATTTCGGGTAAATGCGAAAAAAGCTCTGTCTGGGGTTTCAGAATGTATTCTCCCCACAGTCCAATAATTGTAAACCGATCCGGTGCATCCTTCTCCTTCATCTTTTCAATCCCCAGCGACAATTTGGGTTGCACGCCGGTCACAATTTTTTGACTCCGCACAACCTGTTCAGCCAGCCTGAGGATGTCATTTTCAGTATAGGGTAATTCCGGAGGAACTACCTTTCCGAAAAGCTTCCGGCTGCAAGCTTTGTGATAACCGGCTTTTCCGGCTGGTTGTTTCAGCTCGTCTTCGGTGAGTTCTTTATAGCAATACAAACACCTGCTCATACACGATCGGTTTCAACGGGGTGAATGGAAACGGCACCAATACAATCACGGCAGGTAGCCAGCAAAATCCCCATTCGGTCGCGGGCATTGAGCTTCCAGTTTCGTTCAGCGATATCCAGCAGCCAGCCTTCCGGAATCAATCCGTCGAAAAACGGAAACAACACCGGACTACGGTATGCATCTTCGGTTAACGGCAAAGTCAGACTAACCGGTTCAGGGTCGTCCAGTTCAAGGTAGGCCTGGCTATATTGAAAGCGATACCCATTTTCATCTTCGATGAGCAAGCCGGCCAAATTATCATGCATATAAACGTTAGCTTCCTTCATGGGTCAAATCATTTCTGTCGACAGGAACCGGGCCCAGTTCGTACCCGAAAAGTTTAAGTACCTGATTTACTTTGTTCATTTGCAAAGTTGGTTTGCCCTGCTCGATCTCACGGATAAACCGCAGTCCGACGCCGGCTTTAAACGAAAGTTCTTCCTGGGTTAAACCCAAAGCCTTTCGTTTCTCTTTAACAAACTGATGTACCTTCTTACTATCCATAATATACCTGTTCGGGTATAAAAATAACATTATTCTGGTCAATTATACCTGTTCGGGTATAAAATAATGGTTTCGACACGGAAATATACCCGTACGGGTATATAATAACACAAAACAACGCAAATCATACCCGTTCGGGATGAAATTGACACAACAGGGAGTCCCCCGGGTTAGAAATTTTGACCACAATCCATGATTATGCTCCCGTTTAACGATATTCCGTCGTACCAGTAGTCCGTTCCGTTGACCTTCCAATTCATTCCTCCAATCGCCGAGTCGTTTCCGCCCACCGTCTTGTTCATTCCGGTGCAGACAATCATGTTTCCGGTCCTTCCGGAGTTCATTCCGCTGTGCCCCGGATAGTTTCTGTTACCACCGGAGATGTTTCCGCTGTCCGCGACTGCTATTCCGGCAGCAGAAACTGACTTTCCGGCAGTTAGCAAGTATTTTCCGTTAGGCCCGGAGTACGTTCCGCTTCGTCGGTACATGTTTCCGTTACCCGGCATGTGGTTTCCGATCGCCATCCTGTTCGTCCAATGCATGCCGGTGTAGTTCCCACTGATCGCAAAGTGGTTCCAACCAACCGCCGACATCTTCCAACCGGAAACGGAGTAGTTCCAACGCCCGGGTAAGTAATTCCAACACCTCTCCGGGTTCGTCCAGCCTACCGGGAAGTGGTTCCAACAGCTGCATGAGTTGTTCCAACGACCTGGAAACTTCGTCCAACGGTCGACGGAGTAGTTCCAAACGATAGCAGAGTAGTTCCAACCAACCGCTGACATCTTCCAACGACGGACGGAGTTGTTCCAACCAGTAAAACCGGTCGTTTCAGCCAATCTGATCTGTCCGGTACAACCATCCGGCTCCGTCGTTAAATCCTGTCTTCTTTCTGACTCTTTCCACATTTGAAAAGTTTTGCCAGTCATGTCGCAGATGACTATCTTCGGCACCGTACCATGCTTTTCCAGGCATATACCTGACCAATAAATGAAAAATAACCTGTTCCGATTTCAACTGAAGTGGCTGGTTTCGATGCTTCCGCTGATGTTTATCCTTGCTTCGTGCCAAAAGGACGACAGCCCGGTAACACCGCCTCAACCCACAACCGTCGAAAGTCCCGTCATCATCGCCGGCTATTTGCCCGATTACAGCTTCAGCAGCTTCGATTTCGACGCACTGAATTTACTGTCACGCGTCTATTTCTTCTCGGTAGCACCCGACCAATCAGGCAATTTCACCATTTCTCCGGAAATGACGGCACACATCCGTGAGGTGAAATCGGCTATTGGCAGTCAGAATATCGAGCTCTTCCTGGTATTGGGCGGTTGGTACGAATCAGAAACCATTTTCCCGATGGCGGCTTCCGCCGAAAAACGGGCGCAATATGTAGCCGATATCACCAACTTCTGCGTAAGCGAAAAGCTCGCCGGAGTGGACCTCGACTGGGAAGACTACCCTCAATCGATTCCACAGCAGGACTACGAAGCACTCTGCTCGGATCTGTCAGCATCCCTGCACAATCAGAAGCTGATGTTCTCGGTGGCGGCAACTACTTACAATGTACAGCGCTCCGTCGCGATAGCCAATTACGCCGATTTCCTCAACCTGATGATTTACGACTCGTTTGACAACAGCGGCAACCAGGCCACTGCCAATCAATTTGTCGATGCACTCACAACATTCAGCGAAGCAGGTGTTCCCAAATCGAAACTCATAGGCGGTGTGCCGTTTTACGGACGACGGGTGCCCGGAGCTTCCACCGATGAGCCATCGGCACTCACCTACCGCCAGATTGTTGCCCGGTATCAGCCCGGCGTGAACATGAACAAGGCCGGCGACTACTCATACAATGGCCCTGATTTGCTGGCGCTGAAGACCCGCTATCTTATCGACAAAAGCTATGCAGGAATTATGGCGTGGGAACTAACGCAGGATGTTGCTCCGGGAGCCGCCACATCCCTTCTTCAGGCTATTCATACCGAAGCCACTACCGCCCGGTAGACTTTATCATTTTGTTTAGCCCGAACAATCTCAAATACTATGTTATCCCTGTTTTAAGAGGACATGCAGAAGGTTAAGGATTCCTTATAATCCCGCTATCGACATATCCAGACAGCTCCATTTTTATATATTTGCGGCCCTAAACCGAACCAATAGAGCCAGCCGTCCAACCTGTAAGAAAAAGCAATATTTCAATTTGAATAGGTATAATACGGTCTGTTCTGCAGACAGTGAGAGGAGTTGATTGAGAAATGAGCATGAAATACATCATTGTAGGAGGAGTAGCCGGCGGTGCGACCACTGCAGCCCGGCTCAGGAGAGTGGACGAAGAAGCTGAAATCATCATGTGTGAGAAGGGGCCGCATATTTCGTATGCAAACTGCGGACTACCTTATTACATCGGAGGCGTGATTAAAGAACGCGACAAACTGTTGGTGCAAACGCCGGAAAGCTTCGGCAACCGCTTCAACATCGATGTGCGTATTCACACTGAAGTGAAAGACATCGATGCAGCCGACAAAAAAGTAAAAATATACAACTCCCGAACCGGCGAAACGTACTACGAGACATACGATAAACTCGTACTGTCGCCCGGAGCGTCTCCGGTAAGGCCCCCCATTCCGGGCATCGATTCACCCAATATTTTCACCTTGCGAAATGTGCAGGACACCGACCGCATCAAAGCTTTCGTTGACGATAACGAGCCTCATTCAGCTATCGTTATCGGCGCCGGATTCATCGGGTTGGAAATGGCCGAAAACCTGCATCGCCGTGGTGTAAAAGTGACGGTAGTGGAAGCCGCTGAGCAGGTGATGAACATGATGGACCCCGAAATGGCGGCCCAGTTACATCAGCATTTCAAAGAGATGGAAGTAGCGCTTTACCTGAAAGATGCGGTGCAGGAATTTACTCCCAATGGTCACCAACTAAAGGTGAGCCTGAGTAGTGGGAAAAAGCTGAAAGCGGATTTCATTATTCTCTCTATCGGCGTAAAACCCGATACGCGTCTGGCGCAAAAGGCCGGCATTGAAACAGGCGAACGCGGCGGAATTATCGTTAACGAATACCTCGAAACCTCCGTCAAAGACATTTACGCAGTTGGTGACGGCATTGAGTTCCCGCATCCTGTTACCGGAAATCCTTCGCTGGCATTCCTGGCCGGACCAGCCAACAAACAGGGACGCATCCTGGCCGACAACATGGTGTACGGCAACGTGCGCAAGTACCGTGGCTCCATCGGAACAGCCATTGCCAAGGTATTCGACAAAACAGCCGGTATTACCGGTTTGAGCGACAAGGCGCTGGAAGCAGCCGGTTTGCCTTACCAGTCCACTATCGTGAATGCCGGCTCGCACGCGGGTTACTATCCCGGCGCCATGCAGATGGTGTTGAAAATCTCGTTCCATCCCGAAACCGGGAAGTTGTACGGCGGGCAAATTGTCGGCTACAAAGGCGTCGACAAACGACTCGACATGCTGGCAGCCGTTATCAAAAATGGTGGCGACATTTACGATTTGCAGGAGCTCGAGCACGCCTATGCACCACCTTTCAGCTCGGCGAAAGACCCGGTCAACCAGGCTGGCTTCAATGCCGAGAACATCATTAAAGGACTGTTCAAGCCGCTGTCGCCGTATAAATTCCACCACCGTGAAAAGGAAAATACGTTTGTTCTCGACGTGCGCACGCCGGAAGAATACGAACTGGGACGCCTTGAAGACGCTGTGAACATCGAAGTCGACAGCATCCGGGATAACCTCGGGCGTATTCCGAAAGACAAAAAAATATACATCTATTGCGGCGTTGGACTGCGCGGTTATGTAGCGGCCCGTATTCTGCGTCAAAAGGGCTTCAAAGAGGTATACAACCTTTCGGGGGGACTGAAGGTGTGCAAAGATGCCATTGCCGGGCAATCCAATCCCATTAATTACCACGAAGACGTTTACATCCACGAAAGTGAATACACCGAAAGTGCCAAAACGCATTTCAATGTGAAAACCATGGAGGTGGACGCCTGCGGACTGCAGTGCCCGGGCCCGATTCTGAAGTTAAAAGAAGACATCGAAAAAATACAGCCGGGCGAGCGTATGCGTGTGCTGGCTACCGATGCCGGCTTCTACAAAGATGTAGAATCGTGGTGTAATGTCACCGGAAACCGCCTGGTAGCGCGTTCGCGTGAAAATGGCGAAATCAGGGCTATCATTGAAAAAGCCGAACCGGCAGAGGGAGTGAAGGTGATGAATCAGGGCGGAAACAAAACGCTCATTGTTTTCAGCGACGACCTCGACAAGGCGCTGGCTTCTTTCGTTATTGCCAACGGTGCCGCCTCGATGGGCAAAAAAGTAACCATGTTCTTTACCTTCTGGGGATTGAATGTGATTAAGAAGCAAGAAAAGCCGAAGGTAAAAAAAGAATTGACAGCAAGTATGCTCAATAAGCTAATGCCCGGCAATGCGAAAAAACTGAAGCTGTCGAACATGAATATGGGCGGCATCGGCTCGAAAATGATGCGGCAGCGCATGAAGGCCAAGAACGTGGATGCGCTGGAGCGGATGATTGACAAAGCCGCCGAAATGGGCGTGAACATGATTGCCTGCCAGATGAGCATGGATATCATGGGCGTTACCCAAGAGGAACTGCTCAACAACGTAAACATTGGTGGAGTGGCTAACTACCTCGAAGAAGCCGAGCAGTCGAATGTCAATCTGTTTGTCTGACTTTTTTTAAACCTGCACATAAGTCTATCATCAGTTAAAGAAAAAGGGCGTCCCGGTTTGGGATGCCCTTTTCATTTATAGTGTAGTGTGATTACTCTTTCAATCCACTTCTTTCCAGCAATGCATCAACAGTCGGTTCCTGTCCGCGAAAAGCTTTGTACAGTTCCATTGGGTGTTGTGTTCCACCTTTTTCCAGGATGTTCTTGCGGAACGATTCGGCAGTAGCTTTGTCGAAAATACCGTTCTTCTTGAACATCGAGAAAGCATCGGCATCGAGTACTTCGGCCCACTTGTAACCGTAGTAACCGGCTGCATAACCACCGGCAAAAATGTGCGAGAAAGCAGTGTTAAAACAGCTGCCGTCAACATGCGGGAACAGTTCTGTTTTGTCCATCACGCGACGCTCGAATGAAATCACTTCTTCGGTGACCGGCTTGGTAATCGAGTGCCATGCCATGTCGTCCATTCCGAAACTCAACTGGCGTTCGCTCAGGTAACCGGACTGGAAGTTACGGGCTTTGATCAGTTTATCGACCAACTCAGCCGGAATCTTTTCCCCCGTTTGGTAATGTACAGCAAACAGATCGAGCCACTCTTTTTCAGTCGCCCAGTTCTCCATGATCTGCGAAGGCAGCTCAACGAAATCGCGGTACACGCCGGTTCCCGACATGCTCGGGTAAACCGTATTAGCCAACATGCCGTGCAGCGAGTGACCAAATTCGTGCAGGAAGGTCTCCACTTCGTCAAATGTCAGCAACGAAGGTTTTGTCTCGGTAGGTTTGGTAAAGTTGGTCACGACCGTAATAATCGGCCGTTCCATTTTACCGTTGATATTGCTTTGCGCACGGAAGTCGTTCATCCAGGCACCGCCGCGCTTCCCTTCCCGCGGGAAGAAATCGAGGTACAACACCGACAGGAATGAACCATCCTCGTTAAACACATCGTAAGCTGTCACATCCGGATGGTAAACCTGGATATCTTTATTCTCTTTAAAGTTCAACCCGTACAGACGGTGCGCCAGTTCGAAAACTCCTTCACGCACTTTTTCCAACTGGAAATATGGCTTCACTTCCTCTTCGTCGAAACCATATTTTTCGGCCTTCAATTTCTCGGAATAATAAGCCCAGTCCCAACGTTGCAAGTCGCCTTTCAGTCCATTCGCTTTCGCGAAATCGGCCACTTCCTTAAATTCCTTCTCGGCATAAGGTTTCGATGCTTCGTGCAACTCTTCCAGGAAACTATTCACCTTCTCGGGAGTCTCGGCCATTCGCTCTGAAAGCACATAGTCGGCATGGCTTTTAAAGCCGAGCAAATTAGCTTTCTCCAGACGGAGATTCACAATCTTGTGAATGATCTCTTCATTGTTGTACTCGTTGTCTTTAAAGGCACGCGAAGTATAGGCCCGGTACATTTTCTCCCGCAGTTCGCGGTTGTCGGCATACTTCATAAACGGCAGGTAACTTGGATATTGAAGGTTGAACATCCAGCCTTCCTTGCCTTTCGACTTCGCCAGCTGTTGCGCCGCCTCACGAACCGCTTCCGGAAGACCGGAAAGGTCCTTTTCGTCAGTAATCAGCAGCTCAAATGCGTTGGTTTCCTCCAGCACGTTTTCACCAAATTTCAGCGAAAGCTGAGCCAGCTCCGTAGTGATTTCCGCATACCGCTTTTTGGCTTCCCCCTGAAGGTTGGCTCCGCGGCGAACAAAACCTTTGTAGGAATTCTCCAGCAACTTGGCTTGCTCAGGCGTCAAATCAAGCGATTCGCGTTTATCGTAAACCGCCTTTACGCGCTTGAACAAATCTTCGTTCAGCGAAACATAGTTGCCAAACTCCGACAGTTTTGGTGAAACTTCGCGAGCAACCGCCTGCAACTCTTTGTTGGTTTCAGCCGAATTCAGATTGAAGAGCACACCAGTTACCCGGTCGAGTTGCTCGCCGGAAACCTCGAGTGCTTCAATGGTATTCTGAAAAGTTGCCGGCTCCGGATTATTGATAATCGCATCAACGTCTTTGCGCGCTTCAGCGAGTGCGACATCGATAGACGGGACAAAATCTTCGGTTTTGATTAAATTGAAAGGTGCCGTTTCGTGCGGTGTATTCCACTTCATTAACAGCGGATTGCTTTCCGTTCCTTCGGAAGCTCCCTGCGAAGAAGCTATGCTAAATAGGATCATCATCGACAATACAATTGTTTTCTTCATGATTAAAAATGGTTAGTTACTCTGGTTATTATTATTTTTCCTTTTAAGTCTTCATAACGTCTTTTTTATTACATGAACAGCCAAACATCCTGATTAAAAATCATTAACCGGACGCAATTTCATAGTAACAGGAGGACTACGGAATAGTTTAAATGAAAGATTTTTCTGAAAATTACTTCTTCCCGCTACCTGGTTTTCGCTTCTGCTGGGCCAGGCGTTTTTTCGTTTTCGGCTTCATCACGCTGTAGCCAAACCGCCCGACTTCTTTCCCAAGTGAGTAATAATGGCCATGCGAGTAAGCAATCGGTTTGGAGCGAATCAAACTGAAAGCATCTGTTTCCGGGTCGATATAGCGATCGTCAGCAATCACGTTAACCACTTCAGCCATAAACATGTCGTGGCTACCCAGTGGCTTGATTTCCGTCACGCGGCACTCGATGCTCACCGGCGCTTCCTCCACAATGGGACATTTCACCACCGATGCCTCGGCTGGTGTTAATCCGGTCTCTTTAAACTTGTCGTAATCGCGGCCCGAACGAACACCACACCAGTCGGTCACGTTGGCCATTTCTTCGGTAGTCAGGTTAATGACAAATTCACCAGTCCGTTTGATGATGTCGTAGGAATGTCTTCCCGGACGAACCGAGATGTAACACATGGGCGGATCGGAGCAGATAGTTCCGGTCCAGGCAATCGTAATCAGGTTATATTCTTCCCGGGTATGTCCGCAGCTCACCAGGGCAGCCGGCAACGGATACACCATGTTTCCGGGTTTCCAGTTTTGTTTTCCCATATCTTCGAAAATTTAGGCTAAAGTACGAAAAAGAGGGCGATATAGCCTGTTGTTACCAACCGGTAAGCCCAAGACTCCAAACCAGAAAATGCTGACGAATAGCCGGATTATAATGCCAGGCCGCTTCGACAGGCATGTTCAGCTTTTTACCTACCGGAATAGCATATTCACCTTTTGTTCCGAGGTTCAACCACGAAGCCTCGGATGCGTAGTACCCCTTAAATGGCGTCATCCCGGCGAAAAACTGAAAGTTGATTTTCTGAATTGTCTGTTTCCAGCGTCCTTCGATGTAAGTACTGTAAAAAGGTCGCCCCGTTTCATCGTTGTCGCCAGTCAGGAAAGTCGCACCGAAAAGGCTGAAATGCTCAATGGCTGATATTTCAGCGGACGCTTCCATTGAGTGCCGTTGCTGGTCGCCATTCCACTGCAAGAACCGGTTGGTTTCTCCCCTAACCGGATTATAATAGTCGTAAAGCGTGAACTCCACGAAAGGCATTTTCCATGAAAGGATGAGATCGAACTCGTTATAGTTTCCATCGAAAGACCGGGCAGCCCACGAAGTAAATGCCCAGTTTCCTTTACTGATGGTCAATTCGGGCTCGAAGCAATAATCCATGCTCACCGGAATTCCCCTCCAGATATGAGAAGAACGCAGCAGCAATGTTCCGGCAATGGAAAAATCATCCTCTGCCGTTGCATTTTCCGCGCCGAATCCATTTCCTGGAAAGAGAAACAAGATTAAAGACAAGACAATAAGCCACTTTTTCATACGGCGAAGAAAAGCAACCCGAAAAACACCAAACAGGATTTTTATCAATGCTGCTGAAAGTCATACCTGAGGAAAAAGCAGCATCATGTTGTGCAAAATACAGATTGCATATTTTCTCTAGTTCTTGCTACCTTTAACCATCTAATCGTAAAACAAAAATCAAATGAACTATTTACCGGCATCCGATCGATACGACAACAAAATCCCTTACAACCGTTGCGGACGTAGTGGACTGAAGCTTCCTGCGATATCACTGGGGCTTTGGCACAACTTCGGTGGAGTGGACGTCATGGAAAACGGCCGCGCCATGTTGCGCTACGCTTTCGACCACGGTGTGACGCACTTCGATTTAGCCAACAATTACGGCCCCCCTCCCGGCTCAGCCGAAGAGAACTTTGGGGTAATTATGAAAAAAGATTTTTTGCCCCACCGGGATGAACTGATTATTTCCACCAAAGCCGGCTACCTGATGTGGGACGGCCCTTACGGGGAATGGGGATCGCGCAAATATGTTCTTTCCAGTTTGGATCAAAGTCTGAAACGGATGGATTTGGACTACGTTGATATTTTCTATTCGCACCGTTTCGATCCGGAAACACCGCTGGAAGAAACGATGGGCGCACTTGATTATGCCGTTCGTTCAGGAAAAGCATTGTATGCCGGCATCTCCAACTACCCAAAAGAAGCCACCAAAGAAGCGTCCCGGATTCTAAAGGAACTGGGAACTCCCTGCCTGATTCACCAGGCAAAATATTCGATGTTTGAACGTTGGGTAGAAGATGGCCTCACCGATACGCTGGAAGAAGAAGGAATTGGTTTGATCGCATTCTCTCCGTTGGCCCAGGGACTCTTAACCGATCGCTATCTTCACGGTATTCCGGAAGATTCTCGTGCAGCCAAATCCTGGGGATTCTTGCAAAAAGATGCGGTAGAACCGGCATTGGAAAAAGTGAGAAAACTAAACCAACTGGCAGAACAACGCGGCCAGTCGTTGGCACAGATGGCTATCGTGTGGTTACTGCGCGACCCAAGAACAACTTCCGTACTGATTGGTTCCAGTTCGGTAAAACAGTTGCAGAACAACCTGTCGGCATTGAAGAATCTGGAATTTAGTGATTCAGAGTTGAAGCAGATTGAAAAGATTCTGAAATAGATAAGAAATTCGATAGCTGACGGCATAACTCCGACTATTCGTCCAGGGACGCCGTTAGCCTTTGAGGAAATAAAATAGTAAGCGGGGAAGCAACCACTCTTCCCCGCTTTGGCTTTACGACTACCTAATGCATACAATCATCTATGATGATAATATCTTAGATAGCTCACACACTTTTCTCTCGGTTCTGTTTCCGCTGGTACTCCTGACATCAGCTCAACTGTGATCTAATGCCTTTTAGATAAATACCAATATATGCTTCCGGAAAAAGAATAAAGTAAACTGCCCCGGCAAAACAGGGCAGTTAACCACCTAAACTCAAAAGAAAAAATTTAATACTTACAATCACACAAACCGGGTATCCGGCCGCCGCAAATATAAGGCAGGACACTGCAAGTCAGTTGCAGTAAGCACATTTTCATGAATTTTAACGATTTTTAACAAACGAAAAAAGCCCGTTATTCGGGCTCAAACTTGATCATCATTTTTCCGGGATATTTATAATAATAAGTTTCCCGGACACGGCTATATTCTATTGGTGCTCCTCTGTCACGAAGAAAATGCAGATAATTATAAAGCGTGCGGGTGGAAATCCCCAAACGTCTTGCAAATTCGTCGGGCGCTCCTGTACTAGCCTGGTGAATGGATTCTTCCATCCGCTCAAGCACATCAACCATTTTCATTAGCTCATCCAGTTACTCAGGTTACAGACTAACAATTTTACAAAATGGTAAAGGATAATGCAAGTATGATGCCATACCAATTTTGGGATTATGCCTTTTTACCTTCGGAAAAAATAAACTTATTAACTGCCATTTCGTTTGATAAAAATGTCGATGTAAAAAAAATTAGTGGAGGAGGAAAATGAAAACCGGTTCAAGCCAACCCAAATTCATCAATGAACTCATTAATGAAACCAGTCCATATCTGCTGCAACATGCCCACAACCCGGTTGACTGGTATCCATGGGGTGACAAGGCATTGGAAAAAGCCAAATCGGAAAACAAGTTACTCCTGATTAGCATAGGCTATTCTGCTTGCCACTGGTGCCACGTGATGGAGCACGAAAGTTTCGAAGACACCGAAGTCGCGGAATTGATGAACCGCAACTATGTGTGCATTAAAGTAGACCGGGAAGAACGTCCTGACATTGACAAGATATACATGACAGCCGTTCAGCTGCTAACGCGACAAGGAGGATGGCCTTTAAACTGCATTGCCCTTCCCGACGGACGTCCCATTTGGGGCGGCACTTATTTCCCAAAGGAACAATGGACACATTACCTGAATACCATCGCAGGATTTTATCGCGATAACCGGCAGAAAACAGTTGAATATGCCGAACAACTCAATCAGGGCATTATTCAGACGTCGCTGGCTTCAGAACCGGCAGACAAAGAAACGTTCACTGTAAAAGAATGGAATGCCGTTCTGAAGAACGTTATTGACGATATTGACCACGAATCCGGAGGAAGCAAAGGAGCACCTAAGTTCCCGATGCCGGTTAACCTTAGCTTTCAGCTGCAAGCTGCTCATTTGCTACAAAACGAGGATATACTTCACCAATTCGAAAATACGCTGCAAAAAATGGCTTGGGGTGGGATTTACGACCAGGTAGGAGGCGGTTTTGCGCGATATTCGGTGGACAAAATCTGGAAAGTGCCTCATTTTGAGAAAATGCTGTACGATAATGCTCAACTGATAGGTGTTTATGCCGAAGCATTTCAGAAAACGGGGAACGAGTTATACCGGCAGGTGGTTTATCAGTCCGTTGAATTTATCAGCCGCGAAATGACTTCACCGGAAGGGGCATTTTATTCTGCCCTCGACGCCGACAGCGAAGGCGAGGAGGGCCGCTTTTATGTCTGGTCAAAAGAGGAACTAAAGCAGATTATCGAAGACGATTTCCCGCTCTTTTCCGACTATTACAATGTCAATGAGACGGGACATTGGGAAAATGGAAATTATATTCTTTTCCGGACGGAAAGTGATGAGCTATTTGTGAAGGAAAAGAATATTGAATTATCTGTTTTACAAGATAAAATTGATAATTGGAAATCGAAGCTTCTGGAAGCCAGAAGCCAACGCGAACGGCCGGGATTGGACGATAAAACACTAACTTCCTGGAATGCGCTGATGATATCCGGACTGGTCAAAGCTTACCGGGCATTCGAAGAAAAGGAATTTCTAAAACTCGCTCTGCAAAACGGCGGATTTCTGTTCACAAATCAGCTTTCGCCAGAAGGAAATTTGCTAAGAAATTACAAGAACGGCACCAGCAACATTGATGGTTTTCTGGATGACTACGCCATGCTGGCGGAAGCAAGTATTTCGCTGTTCGAAGTGACCGGCGATTCGATTTGGCTGAAACGAGCTGAGCAACTCACGCGAACCGGTTTTGCCAAATTCTATAACGAAAACGACAACCTTTTCTACTATTCACCAGGCGGCGAACAAGCTTTTGTCACCAATTCGTATGAAACATATGATAATGTAATTCCGGCAGCAAATTCAGTGATGGCGCATGTGCTGTTCCGTTTGGGGCATTTGCTCGAAAACAGAGAGTGGATCGACACAGCTTCCCGTATGGCGCTCCAACATCAAAAGCTGTTTACGAAAATTCCGGGAGCGTTTGCCAACTGGGGAAGACTACTTCTCAACCTGGCCAATCCCTATTACGAAATAGCGATTTCCGGACCTAATGCGTTAGCTCTTTCAAACGAAATTAATCTGCACTATCTGCCCAATGCAGTCATTTGTCCGGGAAACGAACGTAGCGAATTGCCGCTTCTGAAAAACCGATTGGAAGAAGATAAAACGAGGATATATGTCTGTGTCAATCAGGCATGTCAACTTCCGGTAGAAGAAGTTGCAGATGCACTAGAAATGATAAAATAGTTTACCGCTTCATTTGATACCGGATAAAAACCAAGCGGATAATCATCGCCAGCGAAAGCGTTGCGAAGACTTTTAAAGCCCTAAGCAAAACAAACTCGACGTTGTAGGGTGTAAACTCAATATTCAACCGAATGATTAGCACCGACGCGCCGAAAAGAACCAACAAGCGAAACAAAAGTTGGAAAAGACCATGTTTGATAAAGTTTCGTGCGGGATAATCACTTAAAACGAATGTGAACAGTAGAATGCAAAATACTTCAACGGTTTGAATACAGGCATATCCGGGATTATAAGGTGTAGCTTCCCAATTGACAAAAACCACTGCCAGAGATAGAGTGAATAAATATGCCAACAAAAGCAATAAATGTTCCTGCTTCAATGAAGATGCATCTTTTCTAACCATTTTGAAAATCTGTTAATTGGCCAATAAATACAAATAACTTCCTTTAAGGTGATATTACAGTATCCCCCAAACAATAGACTTTCCGGGCTGCTGCAACAACACCAAAACACTTCAACAGGCAAATAAATGCTCTGCTCTAATTGATTGTATTTATCCAGGTATTATCCGTCTTTCTATCCCGAAATTATCCTTAAAAATTGATTATTCCAAACGGAGGGAGAAACAAACATTCTTCGCTAGTCAAAAATTCTAACTTAAAAAAAAGAACCAATGCATTATTCGGCAGGATTGTCTTCAAAAACTTTCGAGAAATAGCGAATAGCACAATCCTGAAGTGTTTTCTGCTTTCTTTCCTCCGTCCAGTTGGTCAAAAGAGATTTTTCGCGGAACATTGGCCATCCGTCCCGGTCGGTTCCCAACTCTTCTACCATGCCAATTTCCTTATATAAAACACAACTGCCCAGATTGATCAGGCTCCACTTTTCAAATTTGGTAAACTTCCGAAGAGTCAATCCCCGCTCCCTAACTCCCACCAGGTACAATACGCCGTTCAGGTCAACATCCATCCCGAACATATCACTCAGTCGGTCACACAACTCATTCCAATTCTGCGGTGCACTCATTTTGTTACTTGTTTTTTGCAAAGGTAAAAAAAGACATTAAAGTCGGCTATGCAGATTTACCGTCACCCTGTCCCCTGACAATTAAAAAGATTTAAAGTTGAGGTCACCCTGTAAAAGACAAAAATCTTACTTTTGTAGTTCTGTTCAATCAGCTATAAAAATTTTTTAAAATGAAGAAGAATCAAATTATTGACATTCTGAAATCGGGCCAGGTTGGCGCCGAAATTACAGTGAAAGGTTGGGTTAGAACCCGTCGCGGCAGTAAAAATGTAAGTTTCATCGCTTTAAATGACGGCTCAACCATCAATAATTTGCAGGTGGTAGCTGATGCAGAAAACTTTGCAGAAGAGATTCTGAAGCACATTAATACAGGTGCGGCCATTGCTGCAACGGGAAAATTGGTAGAGTCGGCAGGAAGCGGTCAGTCGGTTGAACTGCAGGCGGAAAAGATTGAAATCATTGGCAAAGCCGATCCGGATAAATATCCGATTCAGCCCAAGCGTCATACGCTCGAATTTTTGCGCGATGTAGCACACTTACGTCCACGTACAGCAACTTACAGCGCCATTTTTCGTATCCGGCATAAATTGATTTTTGCTATCCACAACTTCTTCAACGAACGTGGATTTTACAATATTCATACACCAATTATCACCAGTTCTGACGCTGAAGGAGCCGGCGAAATGTTCCGGGTAACCACTTTACCCATGAACGATCTTCCCAAAACAGAAGATGGCGGAATTGATTACAGCGAAGATTTCTTCGGAAAATCAACCAATCTAACAGTTTCGGGTCAGTTGGAAGGCGAATTATTCGCTATGGCGATGTCACGTATTTACACGTTCGGTCCTACATTCCGTGCCGAAAATTCCAACACTTCTCGTCACCTCGCTGAGTTCTGGATGATTGAGCCGGAAGTTGCTTTCTTCGACCTGAACGATAACATGGATTTGGCCGAAGAGTTCCTGCAATACCTCATCCGCTATGCGCTGGATAATTGCATGGACGACCTGCAGTTCCTCAGCAAACGGCTTCAGGAAGAAGAGAAGAATAAGCCGGCCGACCAGCGTTCGATGGAATTAATCGAGAAACTCCGGTTTGTGGCCGACAACGAATTTGTTCGTTTGACGTATACCGAAGCCATCGACATTCTGAAGAATTCGAAACAGAACAAGAAAGGTAAATTCCAGTATCCGATCGAAGGATTCGGAACCGACCTGCAGAGTGAACACGAGCGCTACCTGGTGGAAAAGAAATTCCAAAAGCCCGTCATCCTGACCGATTATCCGAAAGAAATCAAAGCATTCTACATGCGGATGAATGACGATAATCAAACAGTTGCTGCCATGGATGTTCTCTTCCCGCAGATTGGTGAAATCATTGGTGGTTCGCAACGTGAAGAACGCCTGGAAGTACTGGAAAGCCGCATGGCAGAAATGAACATTCCGGCCGACGAAATGCAGTGGTACCTGGATACCCGTCGCTTCGGCGGATGCCAGCACGCAGGATTCGGATTGGGCTTTGAACGTCTCGTTCAATTCGTAACCGGAATGGGTAACATTCGCGACGTCATTCCATTCCCACGCACGCCGAAAAACTGTGAATTTTAATTAAGTTAAAAACATAAAATACGTGAACCCCGTTAATTATTGCATTAGCGGGGTTTTATTTTCACTGAAGTTTGTTCTTTATTTTATAAATTTCGGACAGATTAAAATCAGCCAGAGATGCAAAAATTAAGTCTTCAACAAAAATTGCTGCAAAAGCTTTCTCCACAGCAGATACAAGTTATCAAGCTGTTGGAGATTCCTACGATGCAGTTGGAGCAACGCATCAAGAAAGAGCTGGAAGAAAACCCGGTACTGGATATGGACAATGATAATTCCGAGTACCAGGAAGAGGAATACGACAACGATCTGAAGTCGAATGAAGATAAGGACAATGATGAATTCTCGGTAGACGATTATCTGAACGACGAAGATTATCCTTCATACAAATACACGACTCAGAATTATTCAAAGGACGACAAATTCACCGAAATACCCTTCTCATCCGGTTCATCCTTTCATGAGTACGTTGAGCAACAATTGAGCGAGGTTTATCTTTCGGAGCACGAGTTGGTACTGGCTGAGCAGATCATTGGTAATATCGACGAAGACGGCTATTTGCGCCGCGATTTGGAATCGATTATGGATGATTTGGCATTCATGCAGAATGTCACCACCGACGAGTTCGAGTTATTGCGCATTCTTAGGGTAATCCAGGAATTTGAACCACCGGGCGTAGGGGCGCGGAATCTGCGGGAATGTCTGCGTCTGCAGATGGAGAGAAAAGACCTCTCGAAACCGGAAATACAACTCGCTTCAAGGATTCTTCGCGACACATTCGATGAATTCACGCGAAAGCATTACGATAAGATTACCCGGAAATTCGGCGTTTCTGAAGATGAGTTGAAAGGCGCCATCGACGAAATATTAAAGCTGAATCCGAAGCCGGGCAGTTCGTTTAGCAATACGATTAATCGCACAAACCAATCCATTATCCCCGATTTCATTCTGGAATTGATGGATGGCGAGTTACAGCTTTCGCTGAACCAGCGGAATGTACCCGATCTTCATATCAACGGGCATTATGCCAACATGCTCAAGGCTTACCAGGAAAACCGGAAGAACTTAAGCCGTCAGGACAAGGACACCGTCATGTTCATGAAGCAGAAGCTCGATTCGGCAAAGTGGTTCATCGACGCCATTCGCCAACGGCAGCAAACACTACTGTTGGTCATGAACGAAATCATCGATTACCAGAAGGAATACTTCATGGAAGGAGATGAAACCAAGATGCGTCCAATGATTCTGAAAGACATTGCCGATAGGACCGGACTGGATATTTCAACGGTTTCGCGCGTTTCCAACAGCAAGTACATTCAAACGCATTTTGGGATTTTCCCACTCAAATATTTCTTCTCCGAATCGATGCAAAAAGACACCGGAGAAGAAGTTTCCACCAGGGAGATTAAGCAAATACTCAAAGAATGCATTGAAGGAGAGGACAAGCGCAAGCCGCTAACCGATCAGGCTCTGGCCGAAATTCTGAAGCAGAAGTCTTACCCAATTGCACGTCGTACTGTTGCCAAATACCGCGAACAGATGGACATTCCGGTCGCCCGTATGCGAAAAGAGTTGTAAGCAAAAAGAAAGGCAACAATATTCACCTGAATAATACCGTAATGGAAAAATTTTTAGCCCGAAGCATATCAATTGCTTTTCACCCTTTGTTATTACCCACACTCGGATTGCTTCTTCTGTTTCAAACAGATTTGTACATCACATTTCTATCGGGAACGCTAAAACAGGTTGTTATCATCAGCACACTGGTCAGCACGGGCGTTATTCCTGCCCTGTTTGTGCTTAGCGGACGAATATTTAAAAGCAACTCAGATTCGTGGGAGAAAGTTCCGGTCCAGACATTAACTTATCTCATTTCAGGTGTGAGTTATTTCGCCGGATATTATTTGGTTTCCAAATTACCGGTAGCTGGCTTTTTTAATGCTATTTTTCTTTCGGGAACACTGGTGTTGGTGGCTTTGGCGTTAATATCCCTTCGGTGGAATATCAGTTCACATATGGCCGCATTAGGAGCGTTGTTTGGGATTGTTTTGGCCATCATGCTACGTCTCGGACAACATGATATGGGCTTGATTGTAGTCATCCTGCTGGCCGGAGGATTTACAGGATATGCACGGCTGGTAATGGGAAAAAATAACCCGGCACAGGTTTATGCCGGGTATATCTTAGGATTTTCTATTTTATTCCTCATCTTCAATTTTGTTTGAGCGATTCATCACCCAGGCATCTTTAAACTCCGGGTATTCCTTCCGAAGCTTCAATGCCGCAGCCATTGCATCGGAGTAATCGTCAAATGACTTAATCGCCAAACGATAATAGCCGTCCATATTCCGCATAATTACGTGGGGCTTAAATCCCTTCTTACTCCATTCCTTGCTCTTTTCGCGGGCAATTTCCGGAATCGTATAGCTATTTACTACCACAAAATACTTATCATCGAGATTAACCCCTTCGTCTTTAACTACCGGTTTTGGCTTGGCTACCGGCTTGGGTTTTGGCTTGGGAGTCTCGATTTTTGGCGGTGCCGGAGGTGGCGGTGCCGGCTTCTCCTTTTTCTTACATGAATAGGAAAAAGCAACAACAATGACCATTACGGCAATCACAAATCTCTTCATAAGCGTGAATTTACGTGATTAAAACAAATGTAATAATTATCCGGTTGAATTCCATTATGAAAACTATCCGGACGGCGAGGTTAATTCACAAACTTATAACCAATACCTTTCAGCGTTTTGATATGATCGTTACCTATTTTCTCACGTAATTTTCTGATATGCACGTCGATGGTACGATCGCCCACGATCACATTCTCACCCCATACGGCATTATAAATCTCTTCGCGGGTAAAAACCTTTTCAGGCTTAGAAACCAGCAACGACAGCAATTCAAATTCCTTTCGGGGAAGAATCATCTCCTTATCATCGATTTTGAGGAGATACCGTTCCTTATCAATCGTAAGATTACCAATAGTGATGATCTGTTCGGGAGCAGCAGCTTCAGCCGCAGCAACGCCGGAGCGCTTCAACAGGGCTTTAACGCGACTGATGAGCACCTTCGGCCGAATGGGCTTGGTGATGTAATCATCGGCACCCGCCTCGAAACCGGCAATCTGTGAATAATCTTCACCACGTGCTGTCAGGAAGGCAATTACGGTATCCTTACATGACGGAATCTTGCGGATTTCTTCACAAGCCACGATACCATCCATTTCAGGCATCATGACATCCAGAATAATCAGATCCGGTTTTTTCTTTTCAGCCATTTTAATGGCTTCCACTCCATTCCTGGCCGAATACACCTTAAAACCTTCGCGCTCGAGGTTGTAGCTGATAAATTCAAGAATGTCTTCTTCGTCGTCTACCAGGAGAATTTTGTAGTTATTTTCTTTTTCTGCCATAATGATTATGATTATGCCGGGTCAGTTTTACCCTTCCAAATTACAAAATGTTAATTTGGTTTAACCCATTCCGGAAAAATTATTTGCCCGGAGTGCCCTTTTCTAACGTAAACGTAAAAGTAGTTCCTTTATCGAGAACACTCCGCACCTGTATGGTTTGGTCGTGTGCTTCAATAATATGTTTAACAATCGCCAGTCCAAGGCCGGTACCTCCCTGCTGCCGCGAACGACTTTTATCGACACGGTAGAAACGTTCGAAAATACGGGGCAGATCCTGCTTGGCAATTCCGAGACCATTGTCGCTCACCTCCACCAACACATGATCATCCATGTCGAAGAAACCAACTTTCACATAGCCGCCTTTCTTTCCGTATTTCAAACCATTCATCACCAGGTTGCTAACCGCTTCGAAAATTCGCTTTTTATCGGCGAGTACCCAAAGTGGCTTCGTATTGGTTTGCTGGAAAAGAAGTGAAATGCGGCGCTCCTGGGCTTCCATCAGCTCCAGCTCAAATACGTCTTCGGTCAGTTTCACAATGTCGAAAGTCTCCCAGTTCAGCTTCAACTCACCGGACTCTAATTTGGTGATTGACTCCAGATCTTCCACAATACTAATCATCCGGTCGATACTTCTCTCGGTACGTTCCAGATACAATCGGTTGATTTTCGGATCGTCCATTCCACCATCGAGTAACGTGAGAACGTACCCCTGAATATTAAAAATCGGGGTTTTCAGCTCATGCGAAACGTTACCCAGAAAGTCTTTCCGGTACTTTTCCAAATCGCGAAGGCGCTCAATTTCCGAAAGTTTTTCGCTGGCCCAGGCTTTTACTTCCATGTTTACCTGCGAAATAATATCAGAGCTGCCTTCCTGCCGTTTTAACTGTTTCTTTCCTTCAACCGGAACTTCCCGAATGGTTTTGTAAATTGGGGTGATTTTATCGTATATCAGGTGATTCAGAATGTAATGAATCAACAAATATGCGATTCCGAAAAAAACAGGAACAAAGAGAAAACTCCAGTACCAGTAGGTTACGTGCAGAAAGAAAGAGCTTGCCAATAAAAGCGTGAAAACGAGTGTGAGGGATACCGATAGTAACACCGACATCCTTCTTGGTGAGGAAGTATTCATTAATTGTTCGTTTTTCAATTCTATTACACTCTAAATATCAACAAATATAGGAATTGTTTGTCCGGTAAACCTAAACTAAACAATAAATAAGAAAATTCAGATAATGATAACCAGTTAACATTATTTTAACATTTCTTAACATAGGTAACAACTGTGTAACAATATCTTTGGCACGAGTTTTTTACAAAAATCTAATCAATGGAAAGCTTTTATCTAATCCTTGTAATTATCCTGTTTGCTTTGGCTGCGTCCGACCTGATTGTCGGGGTAAGTAACGACGCCGTTAACTTCCTGAATTCAGCCATAGGTTCCAAAGCCGCTCCCAAATGGCTCATTTTGGGTGTCGCCGGTTTAGGTGTTCTTATCGGAGCAACTTTTTCCAGCGGTATGATGGAGGTTGCCCGTAAAGGGATCTTCCATCCTGACATGTTTGCTTTTTCCGAAATTATGACCGTTTTCCTTGCGGTGATGATAACGGATATCATCCTGCTTGACATGTTCAATACGTTTGGTTTACCTACGTCTACAACCGTATCCATCGTGTTCGAACTTTTAGGTTCGGCTGTAGCAGTGGCTGCTGTTAAAATCAAAGAAGCCTCTGGTTCAATGGTAGAACTCGCTCAGTATATCAATACTGAAAAAGCACTCGCCATTATCTCCGGAATTCTGGTATCGGTAGTCATCGCATTTACGGTCGGGACTATCGTCCAATGGTTTACCCGACTGGTATTCACTTTTAAGTACGAGAAGAAAATCCGTTACATCGGTTCCATGTTCGGAGGTTTTGCATTTGCCGTTATCACCTATTTCATTGTCATCAAAGGTGCCAAAGGTGCATCGTGGTTAACACCTGAAAATGTTGACTTCCTCAAAAACAACATGTGGACGATTCTATTTTTCAGCTTCATTGGGTGGACCATTTTACTACAAATTCTCCAGTTCATTTTCAAGAAATTCGACGTTCTCAAGTTCATCGTACTGGTAGGAACCTTCGCGTTAGCGATGGCTTTCGCCGGAAATGATTTGGTGAACTTTATCGGGGTACCGCTTGCCGGATTCGAATCGTTCAAAGCGTGGATGGCTGCCGGTGCCGTTAATCCGGATGGATTCACCATGAACATTCTCAACCAACCGGTGAAAACCGATACCTACATGCTCTTGATCGCTGGACTCATCATGATTGGAACCCTGATTGCCTCCCGAAAAGCAAAATCGGTGGTTGCTACCACTGTCGATTTGGCCCGTCAGGCTGAAGGTGACGAGCGCTTTGGTTCTTCCTACGCATCACGTGCCCTGGTACGCTCTTCTATTCGCACCGGCGATAGATTGAAACGCATTCTGGGAAGCCGGGTTACCAGCTGGATCGACAGCCGTTTCGAAGCTGTTCCGATAGACGATACGAATCCGGACCGACCGCATTTCGATAAAATCAGGGCGGCCAGTAACCTGATTGTTGCATCGGTATTGATTACCATCGGTACCAACCTGAAACTACCGCTTTCAACAACTTACGTTACCTTCATGGTAGCCATGGGTACTTCGTTGGCTGACCGCGCCTGGGATCGTGAATCAGCCGTTTACCGTATTTCAGGTGTCTTCACGGTAGTAGGAGGTTGGTTCCTGACCGCTTTTGTTGCTTTCACCGTTTCACTCATCATTGCTACCCTGATTTCACTCGGTGGACAGTACATGATTTTTGTCTTTGCTGCTGTTGCTGCTGTTATGGTGATTCGCACCTATGTATTCTTCCGCAAACGCGAAGCTAAAAAGCTGGAAGAAGAGGATTTCCCGGAAGCAACTGTAGAAGTAGAAAAGGTACTGGACAAGTCCAATCAGAAAGTAACCAACGCGATTATTTCCACATCGAAAGCTTACTTCCTTGCGCTGGAAAGTTTCTTTGCCCAAAACCGGAAACAACTGGCACAGATTGATCGCGACGTGGAAGAGTTCAACCAGAAAGCGAGAAAGCTGAAAGCCAACATTTCCAAGGTGGTGCAAAAATTACAGAAAGATTCGGTTGAAACCGGACATTTCTACGTGCAAATTGTTGACTACCTGCGTGAAATGGCTCACTCAATCAAATACGTAGTTGGCCCGTTGCACCAGCATGTGGAAAACAATCACAAGCCATTCAACGATGACCAGGTTGAAGATTTAACCAAGTTCAGTTCGCAAATTACCGACTTCCTGAATTTTGCTCTTCACATTATTAAAGAAAGCGAGTTCGATCAAATTGAAGAACTGATTGCCAAACGACAGGTCATCATCGATAACATCCGCGATTTGGAGAAAAACCAGATTCGCCGTATCAAGAAGAAAGAAGTCAATAGCCGCAACTCGGTTCTGTTTTTCAATGTGATGTCAGAAACCAAAAACCTGTTGCTACAAACTGTTAACATGGTCAAATCGACCCGTGATTTTATCACACATTCAACAATGGAACAACAATAAAACTGGTTGCTTCAATATACTGAGCCCTTCCACATCCGGGAAGGGCTTTTCTTTTTGTCCCAGAATACCTCCCTTTATTTAAGCACTCCACAGCAATTTTTGTTAATTAATTGTTAATCTGTAATACCCTCGAAATATTTCTTTAAGCACTTATTTAATCTGAATTAGCATTCACTTACTATTTCATCTTTAACTATGTAGTCTGAAAAAGTTGAAATAGAAAACAGATTGAACAAGCCAGCTTTCTTTAGTAGAAAAACGGCAAGGTGAGAATTCATTAGAAACATATAGGTTCAGAACAATTTTTCAAGAGGCCATTGTTAGATGGCAAGTAACTTTCCTTTCCAAAAAGGGTACCTGAAGCGTCGGGTGCCCTTTTTCTTTTTATTGCTAAACAGGCTTCGCTTCAATACAGAATGTGATTATCTTTAACATGTTCTAATCCAAAATAAACCAAACAATGAAACTGATTATTTCACTATTCTTTCTCTGCTCATTTTTCTATGCAGCAGCGGCGGCGCCAAATGCGCCGGAAAATATCCCCTTAAAAGAACATCCGCGTCCGGGATTCCAACGCAACACATTCCAAAACCTGAACGGAACATGGCATTTCCGGACCGATAAAAACAATGTAGGGGTCAGGCAGCATTGGCAAAACCAACCGGAAAGCTTCGACCAGCAAATACTGGTTCCTTTTTCGTGGGCAAGTCCAAAGTCAGGAATAAAAGAACCCGATGTACATTACGGATGGTACACCCGGGAATTCACGCTGAATGGCGAACTCACCGCGTCCGAAGGGAAAACCTACCTGGTTTTCATGGCCAGCGATTTTCATACCACCGTGTGGCTGAACGGTCATAAAGTAGGGGAGCATCGTGGCGGATACACCCCTTTCGATTTCGATATTCAACCTTACCTGCAACAAGGGAAAAACCGATTGGTAGTGCGCGTAGAGGATCGTGATTTGGACAATCGCCCATCCGGTAAACAGTACTATGGTAACGCCCGGGGAATCTGGCAAACTGTCTATCTGGAGAAACGTCCGGACATCTTTATCAAACAGGTTCATTTTTTTCCGGACATCGACAAAAAGCAAGTAACCGTCCGGGTAACGCTTTCGCGGAAAGCCAAAACAGACTGGCCTTTTGCTTTAACAGGAGAAAACAACAACCTGCATCTGAAAGGAATGATTCCCGCCTCGGATGCCACGGCTCAATTCACCCTTCCGGTGAAGAACATGCTCTTATGGGAATTGAGTAATCCCTTCTTATATAATGTAACCGTTACCGCGGGAAAAGGAAAACAAGCCGATGAGATTCATACCTACTTCGGGATGCGGAAAATTTCATCGGTCAAAATCCCCGGAGAAGATTTCTGGTACGTGGCTTTGAATAACAAACCAATTTACCTGCGCCTGACACTCGACCAAAGTTATCATCCGGAAGGTTTTTACACCTTTCCTTCCGATAACTTCATGAAAAACGAAATAAAACGGGCCAAAGCGCTCGGCTTAAACGGACTTCGTATTCACATCAAAGCCGAAATTCCGCGCAAACTTTTCTGGGCAGATAAACTCGGGCTTCTTATCATGGAAGATATCCCGAACTTTTGGGGGCCGCCGACACCGGAAGCAAAAAAGAACTGGGAGGAGTTGGCTGTAGCCGAGTTCAACCGCGATTTCAATCATCCATCCATTTTTTCATGGGTTCTGTTCAACGAAACCTGGGGACTTTTTTCCGGAAAAGGAAACAATCGAAAATACACACCTTCTACTCAACAATGGGTCGCCGACTGGTATCACAAAGCAAAAGAAATGGACCCAACCCGTTTGGTGGAAGATAACTCGCCTTGTAACTACGACCATGTGGTAACCGACCTCAACACCTGGCATGCCTACTTACCTGCAAGGCAATGGTCCGATTTTTTGGATAATGTAGTCGCTAAAACTTTTCCTGGCTCAACCTTCAATTATATCAACGGGCACAAGCAAGGAAAGGTGCCGATGCTCAACTCAGAGTGTGGTGCCGTGTGGGGTTATGCAGGCAGTACCGGCGATATCGACCTGACCTGGGAATACCATGTTATGATGAACGAATTCAGGCGAAGGCCTAAAATCGCCGGTTTCCTGTTCACTGAATTCCACGACGTGATTAATGAATGGAACGGCTACTACCGCTTCGACCGCAGTAAGAAAATATTTGGACTGTCGGACCTCGTTCCGGGCATGAGCATGCGCGATTTTCATTCCAATTACTACGTCATTCCGGGCAAAGATTTTTACGAGGTTTATCAGGCCGGGCAGAAAATAACCATTCCTGTTACGCTTTCATCTGTTACCCAAAAGAATATCGGACCAGCAACCATTGCCTGGTATATTACAGGATATTCACCTACAGGAAAAGTAATTCAAGGCGAGAGCGGGACCATGCCGGCTGTCATAAAACCGTTCGAGGCAGTTCAGCAAGAAAACGTTACAACCAACCTTCCCGAAAATCTGGCGTCAGGTATGTTGGTTACCTTACTGAAAGATGAAAACGGTGATATTATTCAACGAAATTTTCTTCCATTCCGGGCAACCGGTACAAAACTACCGGTGAATACGGTTGCAATGTCGCCTAATCAATTCAGCAAAGCCGACTGGAGCATCAAATACCGGAAGCCGCAGGAAGGGAAAAAAGTGTGGGGAATGGGTACCGGATATTTCGAATACCGATTTAAGGTGCCGATCGATTTGAATTTGGAGAATGTGACCGGTGCAATCTTCCGTTGTGAGGTTGCATCTAGGTTTCCTCAGAGCAAATACCTGGAAGATGGTGATGCTGAAAATATCGGGATGACCATCGTTACCGAAAAAGGAACTGACCCGGGTTATGGGCAAAACTCCTATCCACAAACTGATGAAAAGAAACATTCCGGCTCACTCTCTATCTCCATCGATGGAAAACCGTTGAACCAAATTCTTCTGGAAGATGATCCAGCCGACCACCGGGGCATGCTGTCGTGGATGAACCAGGAACCCGGAAATAAGTGGGGAGAAGACACTGGCAAAAAGTGGATGCTCGACGAAGCGGGTTCGTATGGTTACCTGATTACAGTTGGATTATCGCTCGACGAGGTAAAAGAAGCTGTGAAAAAAGGATTCATCACCATTCGTTTGACATCGGAAAAAGGAGGTCTCTCTGTTTACGGAGCAGAATCCGGTCGGTACCCGGTCGACCCGCAGATTGAATTTTTGACAAAAGAGTAATACCATTATATATAAATGGAAAGAGGCTGTCCAAAAAGGGCGGCCTCATTTTTTAAGCAGCTAACCTGATTGTTCCGAACATTTTCCTGATTTTTGGTAGGCATTGTTGTAAGTCTGCTTTTGTGCAGGATATTGCTTCAAAAACGAAAATAATTGTATAAGGAACGGAATTTTTCGGATGTTTGGACACAGTTAGGGCCACTAACTTCCTCAAGTTGTGTCCAATGGCCATTAACCCAAACTCTACTTCCACCTTGGATAATCCTTTGAGGGTAAACCGGTTAAATTTGTTGTTTGATTTCAGCTGCCCAAACACCGCTTCCGGTTCGATGGGGCGCATGCTGCGGTGGTAAAGGCCTTCTTCACTGGTTAACCTTTCTCTTGCCAACCGGCGTAATCGGGTTAGATTGTGGTTGATTTCGAGCTTTCGGTTCCCCCTGGCTTTATAGCACAGCCCCCGAAGCGGGCATCCCGTGCAATTTTGTGCCTGGTAGATACTCACCTGGTATTGATATCCCAACTGTGTTTTGCGCTTGTTGTTACTCACCCTGTTCATGCGTTGTCCCATGGGGCAGACATAAAAATCCTTTTGCTGATTGTAATACAGGTTTGCTGGCAAAAAAGCATTATTCCTTTGACTTCTTTTTTGTTCTTTATGAAAGTAGTTGTACTTGACAAAGGCTTTTATGCCCTGATTTTCCAGATGTTGGTAGTTCTCTTCGCTGCCATAGCCTGAGTCGGCAACCACCGTGGACGATCGCCTGTTGTAAAGTGATTCAAAATGGTCAAGGTGTGGTATCAGAGTGCTGGTATCGCCGGCGCGCTGATGAAGTGAAAAATGGGTAATAAACTGGTTCTCCGTGCTGATCTGAGTATTGTAAGCAGGCTTTAACTGCCCGTTTTTCATATGATCCTCTTTCATGCGCATGAAGGTGGCATCGGTATCCGTTTTTGAGTAGCTGTTTCTTTGGCCCAGGGTTTCCAGTTGCTGTTTGTATTTTTTCAGCTTCGGTAAGGCATCCGATTCCAATTGTTTCAACTGTTTTTGCTGTTTCCTGTTTAGTTTTGAGAGTTGCTCATTTATCTGGCGAATCTTCTGTTGCAACAGTTCGGAATCAATCGTCTGTGGCAGAGAATCTTCATCAGGAGCAGCAGAGTCCACTTCAATGCTTTCCTCAATCTCTTTTAGTACTTTCTCGATTTTGGCTTCAAGCTTCTCCTTGTATTTTTCAACTGAGCCACGCCAAACAAAAGTGTAGCGATTCGAGGTTGCTTCGATTTTGGTCCCGTCGATGTATTGTACATCAAGGCTAACGTACCCCATTTCGTTCATTAACCGAACCATGGAGGCAAACAACTGATGGATTTTATTTTTTAATTTCTGACTGCGGAAGTTATTAATGGTCCTAAAATTAGGCGTTGCTTCACCCGAAAGCCACATGTAATGGATATTTTCCTGAAGTTGCCGTTCTATTTTCCGGCAGGAATAGATATTGTTCAGATAACTGTAAAACAGTATCTTAATCATTACCCGAGGATGATACGAACTTGTTCCGCCGCCTTTATACGTCGATAAAATATCGTCTATGTTTAACTGGTCAACAACCTGATTAACCAGACGAACCGGGTGATTAGCCGCTATTTTATCGCTTAGGTTACCCGGAAACAGTACGGACTGTTGGGAAGTAACACTTTTAAATCGTACGTTTGATCGTGTTGTCATTAGCACCTTTAAGATACAAACCTTAAAGCGACAACAAAAACAAAGGCTGTCCAATTTTACTTTTTGGACAGCCTCTTTTTTATTTGCTCAACCATCGCTCCTTTAATTTTCACTTTTCATCCGGCTGAAATCTCCCGTCGACAATTTCTTCCCTGGTACTATTTTTTAATTTCTTACATCGTCCTGAACAGCCTGTTTTTAGCCGAAAACCGCCCCAAAGGCTATCAAAATTTTGTGACAAAAATACTTCCCTACATTGTTACAACTCACCTCTGTAATATCATTCAAAATACCATACAATAAGCTGTACTACTGATAATTAATCATTAATCAAATTGTAACAGCACCGACCTTATTGTAACACAAAAGTTAATATTCCTTAATCACAGTGTAATATTTTACGTCGTTCTTCACATCGAATTCGAAAGGGATTGATATTCAAAAATATGACAAAAATGTAACAACTAATTTCTTCACCAAAAACGGCTTTAAACCGTGGAGAGAAAGAAGCAATTAATGAACATAAATATCAAATCCAAAAAAGAAAAAACGAACCCGAATTTTAAATTAAATAATGAAGAGGATTATGAAAAAATTGCATTTTTTCCTGTTTGCAACACTGATTATGGGCGCAGTCGTTTTGAACTCATGTTCAAAAAATGACAGCCCTTCAGTAGCAGATGCTCCATCTGTAAGTGCTCCTTCTGTCAACACCGATGTACAGGTTGCTACAGACGTTGATGTTACTTTCAATGTTTCTGTTCCCGGAGGATACAATTCAGCCACTGCAAATGCCACAGGAGGTTCAGCTACTATTAAGAGTGAACTTACTGCAGGAGCAACCAGCGGCGATGTAGTTGTTACCTTTACTGCTGACAACGAAGTTGGTGCAGGTTCAGTTAGCCTGACCATTACCGATGCCAATTCCAAATCGGACAATGCTACAGCAACGATGAACAAAACTGCTGAGCCGGCAATGCCGACCAAAGATGTCTACGCGAGTGCTGATGGTATTGGAACCGTAACCTGGAGTGCCGACACAATCTATGTATTGCGTGGTTTCATCTTTGTTAACGACGGTCAAACGTTGACCATCGAGCCCGGAACTATCATTAAAGGACAGCCCGGACAGGGTGCTGGCGCATCTGCTTTAATCGTTGCCCGTGGTGCTAAAATCATGGCTGAAGGTACCGCAGACAAGCCTATCATCATGACTGGTCTGGCTGACGACCTGAATGGTTCTGTACCGGACGATGCCAACCAAACCTGGGGTGGCTTGATCATTCTTGGTAAAGCAACTACCAGCAACGTTGCTGAAGGTGGCGAAAAATCAATCGAAGGTATTCCCGAAACTGAAACACGCGGATTGTACGGTGGTACTGATGATACCGACAACTCAGGTGTATTAAAATATGTATCTGTTCGTCACGGTGGTAGTGTAATTGGCGCCGACAATGAAATCAACGGTATTTCACTGGGTGCTGTAGGTTCAGGAACAACCCTTGATCACATTGAAGTATTCTCTAACTTCGACGATGGTATCGAGTTCTTCGGTGGTGCTCCGAATCTGAGACACGCTGTTCTTTCATACACCGGTGACGACGGTCTGGACGAAGACGAAGGTTTCCACGGAACTGTTCAGTACGCCCTGGTATGGAAAAAAGCTTCAGTTAACGAAAGTAGCGACCCACGCGGTTCTGAAGATGACGGTGGTGTTGGAGCCAACGAAGCTGCAAGACCTTTCGCTACCGTAGCAAATGTTAACGTTACGCTGTATAACGAAGGAACCAACGATAACCTGACTCCGAGCAACAAGCAGACCATCTATATGCGCGATGGTTGGGCAGGACGTTGGATCAACTCTGTATTCTACGGGTTCGATGGTCCTATCGATATGGAGAGAAGAACTGACAAAATCAATGCAACTGATAACAAATCAGCAAGCTGTTACGATATGTGGCTTTCTGTTGCCGATGGTGGTTATGGAACGCTGAAAATCGAAAACAACCTGATTTATACCAATAATGCATTCTCCAACGATTCTACCGGGTTTGCCAACATGTTCCAGCTCAGCGACGAAACTGATGCAGCTCTGGAATATAATGTAGAGAAATACCTGATGGCGAAAAACAAAATCGGTGACCCTGCTTTCGGAACAGGTGCTCAGAAATTCACTCCGACCTCAGCAGATATAACTAATGACGTGGCTACAGGTCTTGCTTCTGCATACAATGCAAGCCTGGAAGACGCAGGTTTCAAAGGCGCAGTTGACCCGAATGCAACGACTCCGTTCTTTGCTAACTGGACAAAAACCTGGGAAGTGATTAACAACTAATACCCAGTGATGATATACAAAAGGGCCAATTCACTTTGGCCCTTTTTTTAGAATACCATGTGACAAAATCTTTACATAAAAATCAACCGAATAAACCAACATAACAAAGCCAAAATTTTATCAGTCTAAGAATTTTAACAGATTTATTATGAATTTCAAGCATGCTGTATTAAGTCTAATGTTGGTAATTGGTAGTGTTTTTTCTGCCTTTGCCCAAACAACAGGGTCCGTCCGGCTGACAGTGGTTGATGACAAAACCGGAGAGACTTTGATTGGGGCAACGGTAATGATTGAAGGAACCTCGAAAGGAACCATTACCGACTTTGATGGAATTGCCACACTAAACAATATAAACGCTGGCACATACAATGTCAGAGTTTCATACATTTCATACCAAACTACTGTCATTTCCGATGTAAAAGTTGAAGCTGGTAAAGCGGAAGAGTTGACCGTCCACTTGAAACCGGCCGATCTCGAAATCAATGAAGTTGTTATTACCGCCAAAGCGGCAAAAAACAGCGAAAACGCTCTGCTCACGTTGCAACGCAAATCACCGAAACTTTTCGACGCTATTACCGCCGACCAGTTTTCAAGGATTGGTGTAAGCGATGCAGCCGGTGCCCTGAAAAAGGTAACCGGTGTCACCATCACATCAGGAAAATATGTATTTGTCAGGGGACTGGGTGACCGCTATAGTAAATCAGTACTGAATGGTTCCGATGTTCCAAGTCTTGACCCGAACAAAAACTCGGTTCAGCTCGACTTGTTCCCAACGAACCTGATTGACAACATCATCGTTTATAAGACATTTACGCCCGATCTTCCGGGCGATTTCACCGGAGGATTAGTAGACATCACAACAAAGGATTTTCCGACTTCCTTTAACCTGACATTTTCGGCCGGACTCGAATACAATCCGCAGGCCAACTTAAACAGCGACTTTCTGGCACCCAAAGGAAGTTCAACTGATTTCCTGGGATATGATAACGGCTTCCGGGCATTACCAAAAGAAATTTCGCAGTACAGTGCCAGTGATTTCCCCGATCCGTACCTCAATAAAAATGAAATCACGTCGGTTTCACGTGCGTTTAAAAACCGCCAATTCAATCCGGGAAAAGCTTCACAGTTTCTGAATCACAGTTTCAGCTTCTCGGTAGGTGACCAGGTGAAACTTTTCGGCAAACCGCTCGGATACATTTTCGGACTGTCGTACAATCGGAAATATGCCAACTACACCGATGGGGTTCAAAATTCCTACGAGGGAATTAGTGAAGGACAAACCACATTGAACCGTGACATTCACATGGCTACAACCGAACATAAATCAGATGATGAGGTATTGCTCGGTGCCATGTTCAACACCTCATACAAGTTCAACAATAACAACAAAATTGGCTTGAGTCTGATGACCAACCAAAGTGGAACAAATGATGCTCGTTATCAGGACGGTTACTTGCTGGATGCCAACCCCGACTCAACAACCCACTTGCAAAACCGAGCTATCACCTACACGCAACGGGCTTTCCGTAACGGACAGCTTCGGGGTGAACATGTGTTTCCACACCTGAACAACCTAAGTGTAAAATGGAGCAACTCATTCACTCTTTCTTCCATCAAGCAGCCCGACACGCGAATGATCAGGAACCAATACACGATCAATCAACAGGGAGACACCCTTTATTATATGGGAAACCTTGACCGTCCGTCCCGCTTCTACCGTGACCTGAAAGAGCTCAACAATAGTTCAAAACTCGATTTCACCATTCCGGCGAAGTTATTTGGCGACCGTGATTCGAAAATCAAGTTCGGAGGTTTGTATACCTACAAGAATCGTGAATTCCGTGAGAACATTTACCAGTACAATATCCAGTCGAATAAAAACTTTGACGGTGATATCAGCATCTTCTTTCAGGACCAAAACCTAGGTTATGTCGACGGAACGCTGAAAAACTACCTGATGATGATTAACATCGATGGTAATAACTTCGATGCTTACCAACGTTTGTTCGCGGGTTACGCAATGATTGAAAGTCCGATTGCCGAAAAACTGAATCTGACGGCTGGTGTCCGGATGGAAAAAACCGATATGGAACTGCGCGCCTTTAACGATTCGACAGGTACGATTAAGACCAATGACCTGCTTCCGTCGATTGCGCTGACCTATAATATTAACGATAAAACCAATATTCGTGCTTCAGCTAACCGCACCCTGGCGCGACCTTCATTCAGGGAATTTGCGCCGTTGGCTACATATGACTTCTTCGGTGGATACATTCAAAATGGTAATCCCGATTTAAAACGTACATTGGTGAACAACTTCGACCTGCGCTGGGAAAAATACCCAAGCCCGGGAGAATATCTGTCGGCAAGTCTGTTCTATAAAAAGTTCTTTAATCCGATTGAGAACGCTCAGCTACCACGTGCCGGAGGATCAACCAGTCAGTTCCAGTTTAAAAACGTTGACAAATCGACCCTATACGGTGCGGAGATTGAGATCAGAAAGAACCTGGGCTCATTTACGGAAGCACTGAAGAATTTCCGTGTCTCAGCCAACTATACATATGTTTACTCATACGTGAATGTTACTGCAGAAGAGTTGGTAGCCATCCGCGCCTGGAATCCGGGAGCAAGCGATACCCGGCCAATGTATAATCAGGCTCCGTATACATTCAATACCAGTTTATCATACGATAACCCGGAAAAAGGATGGGAATCGACATTGAGTTACAATGTCAGCGGGAAACGATTGATTGTTTACCAGATTGACCTGCCGTCGATTTATCTGCAACCGATGCCCGAGATGAATTTCACGCTGAAAAAAAACCTATCCAAACGTTGTTCATTGATGTTTAAAGCGAAAAACATTCTGGACAATACGTACAAGGAGCAAATTACACTTGGCAACAATGTTTACTATACGACCAAGTACCAACAAGGCCGTACTTATGCCATTTCGTTCAGCTATAATCTAAGTAAATAGGAAAACATACATATCAGATGAAGAAATCTGTTCAAATTTTCATTTTTGCACTGCTTGCCGGCCTCATGTTTGCCTGCAACCCGCAAAAGCAAAATAACGGGTTCGTATTCGACGCAACGTTATTTAAGGGGCATCCGGATACGACGGAAGTCAAAAAGCTGTTGGATGCCCAGCCGGACACCGCCTTTTACCGCTTACTTTTCGGTCGACCGAGATACATTCAGATGTATGATGCTCTCGACTCTACAGAATTTCGGTTCAAGCATAATAAGCTAATTGAGATCATTGTGCACAAGCCCACAGTAGCCTACAGTGCCGAAAGCGTCACCCGCTTCGGTTTACCATTTAAACCGGCAACCAGTCGGGATACCAGTGCTTATATTATGTGGAAAAACGTTTATCCGCAATATCCGGTTGTGAATTTTTACCTGGTCGGGAATAAGCCAAACGGGAACGAAAAGGCTTTCAAAATATACTTCAAACTGAAGGACTAAAACACCACTGTTTATGCTTTCAATTTATTTATACAGCATGCGGAATTGTAAAATTCTATCGAATTGACAGCGCTTAAACAGCACGAATGAACCAGCATCCCAACCGGGTCTGGTTCATTCTTAAGAACTGAAAACGCCGGCATCCCAAAGAGTGCCGGCGTTTTTCAATTAATCTCGATACTAACTGACTAACCGAGCATTGCATATTAATCTTAATCAGATCTTCACATCTTTGTAACCACTCTGTAACCTTTTAACCATACTTTTCCTGTTGAATAAACACAAGCGAAATGAAAAAATTTGTTTTATCAGCTTTATTGATTGGAAGTACCGTTTTTGCGATGGCTGCCAATAAGGAAAGTAAGTCAGAAAATACCTCTACCGGGAAGGCTGTCGTTACAGAGCTCTCAGGAGAAATTGTAGACACCAACACCAACGAAACCCTGGTTGGCGTAAAAGTGTCAATTGATGGAACTGATAAGGTTGCTTACACCGATTTTGACGGAAAATACCATTTCGATAATTTGAAACCGGGCACATACAACCTGACAGCTTCCTACATTTCGTACGAAAACAAAACCGTTGAAAATATTGAACTTACTCCAACAGCAAATGAAGTTGATTTAAGTTTGAAGAACTCGAACTAAATTTATTTCAAAATCATTCGACCCGTTCTGTTGCCCCGGAGCGGGTTTTTTTATTGAATTTTCTGATCGATCCTGCGTTCGTTTCGCAGTTTTTAGCTCCCTCCGTCTCACCATTTCACGGCAAATAAGCTACTTCTAAAACTCTCACTCTATATGTTATGTTACATAGAAATTTAATATTTAACTTGAAATATCTCTTTATAGACACATTCCATATTTTATCAATTTCATTTTGAAATAATTATTTAACATTAATTTTCTGTTAACCCAAAATCAATTCAGTTAACTTTTACTTAACTTTAGCATAATAAAAACACGTAACGAGATAAGGAGGCTGTTATGAAGAAGTTAATTGGATTGATCGCGATATTGTTTTTCCTCTTACCCTATACATTTGCCCAGGAAGTCAGTAAAGTAGACGGCATATACTTTGCCGATTCAAAGCCTTACACCGGCGAATACACCCAGTACTACGACAATGGAAATCCGAAAACAAAGATGAACCTGAAAGATGGTTTAAAGGATGGAAAAGCAAAAATCTATTTCGAAGATGGCAAACTGAAAGGCATTTGCTCATACAAAAACAACGAAATGGACGGAACCTGGGTTACCTACAACCAGCAGGGAGTAAAGGTAGCTATCGCCAACTATAAGAACGGCGAAAAGAATGGTGAATGGAAAATATGGGACGACCAGGGAAACCTCATTTATGAAATGAACTATGTGAACGGACAGAAATCGGGCACGTGGAAAAAATATGGCTCTGAAGGAAAACTGTTGAGCGAAAGAACATTTTAATGATTCTCTGAATCTTAAAATTCGGGTTAATAGATTACATCTTATGGTATGAAAAAAGCCGGTTTTGAAGCCGGCTTTTTCTATATTAATTCATCTCTACATTCTCAGTTGTCGAAACTTCTGGTTCTTCAGCGGTCGCTGGCTGACGATCGAAAAAGCGACGGTAGAAAAGCAGAATCAAAAATATTCCAATGGTAATTGACGAGTCAGCGAGGTTGAAAACCGGCCGGAAAAAGATAAACTGCTGTCCGCCCCAGAACGGGAACCACATGGGGTAATGTCCCTCCAGAATGGGGAAATAAAGCATGTCAACCACTCTTCCGTGCAGGAAAGAAGAATACCCTCCACCGGGAGGGAAAAGCGTAGCCACCTGTCCGTAGCTATCGCTGAAAATCATTCCGTAGAACGCACTATCGATAATGTTACCAATAGCACCCGCCATGATAAGGGAAACACTAATAATCAATCCAAACGGCACGTCTCTTTTCCATAATTTCGTTAGGTACCAGCCAATCCCCACAACGGCGGCAATGCGAAATACGCTCAGGAATATTTTGCCATAATCACCGGCAAACTCGAATCCAAAAGCCATACCGTTATTCTCCACAAAGTGAATGACAAACCATTTCCCGAAAACGGAAAATTCCTGTCCAAGCATCATATGCGTCTTCACCCAAAACTTCAACGTCTGATCGGCCAGCAAAATCAGAAAGACAATCAATAACGAACTGGTTTTCTTACCCATTATCCTATATTTTCAACAAACCATTAAAAAAAATCCGGAGCGCAGAATTCCACCCCGGACAAAATAAGTCATTTATTTTTTACAACCTTCATCCAGTAACCTCTGCCCGAACAATTACCGTTGCTTGTTTTTTGCATCGATACTGAGCGTAGCATGAGGAACAGCACGCAGTCGTTCTTTCGAAATCAATTTTCCTGTTTCGCGGCAAATACCGTAGGTTTTGTTTTCAATACGGATTAATGCAGCTTCGAGGTGCTGAATGAATTTTTGCTGACGTTGAGCTAATTTACCGGCTTCTTCTTTAGAAAGGGTTGCAGCTCCTTCTTCCAGCACTTTAAATGTAGGCGAAGTGTCTTGCGTGTCGTTTCCGTCACCATGGGTGATAGCATTACGGTACAACTCGTAATCCTTCCGCGCTTTCTCAAGTTTCTTCAGAATGATATCCTTGAACTCGGCCAATTCTTCATCTGAATATCGCATTTTTTCAGCCATAATGTAAAAGTATTAAGGTGAATACAGGCTTAAAATAAGCTGACTAATATAACTTTTTTCAGCTTATATTTCCATGGCTGATAACTTGGGAAATTATTTTCCCACCTTCTCAACCATAATATAGGTTTCGACTCCTTTATCAATTTCAACCAGTCTGGCCTTTTCATCCTCAATGGCATCCACCAGTTCGAGATTCGAAGCCAATGTCTGGTTACTGATGTAATCACTAAAATTATTGACCGCTTCATTAATCTCATCCTGACGAGCAATTCGAAGGTTAATCTTATCGGTTACCTCAAAATCGCTTTCCTTCCGGAGATTCTGAATACGGTTAATGAACTCACGGGCGATTCCTTCCTGCCGCAATTCGGGCGACACTTCAATATCGAGCGCCACGGTCAGTCCACCTTCACTAGCGACCAACCAACCCGGAATATCTTCCGAAAGAATCTCCACATCTTCCAGTCCAAGATGAACGTTTTCGTCACCAACGACAAGTTCATAAGCACTCTCTTTTTCAAAGCGGGCGATATCATCCTGCGACATCTGGCTGACTGCACCGGCAATCTGCTTCATGATTTTGCCATATTTCGGACCTAACGTCTTGAAATTAGGCTTTATCTTTTTCTTGATAATACCTGCAGTATCATCAATATATTCTACTTCCTTAACGTTGACTTCCGTCAAAATAATATCCCGGACAGCCTCAAACTGTTCTTTAAAATGTTTGTCCAGCACCGGAACCATTATTTTGGCCAGCGGCTGGCGCACTTTCAGTTTTTCCTTCCGGCGAAGGCCGAGAATCATGGAAGAAACCTTTTGTGCAATATCCATCCGCTCTTCGAGCGACTTATCGATAAGCGAGCTGTCCGCTTTCGGGAATTCAGTCAGGTGAACCGAGATATCTTCATCACGACCCGTTACCGCATTCAAATCACGGAATAGCTGTTCCATGTAGAACGGTGCGATCGGAGCAGCTAATTTGGCGACCGTCTCCAGGCAAGTATAAAGTGTCTGATAAGCCGAAATCTTATCGGCACCGTACTCACCACCCCAGAAGCGTTTGCGGCTCAAACGCACGTACCAGTTCGACAAATTCTCGGTAACAAATTCCGAAATAGCTCGTCCGGCGCGCGTCGGCTCGTAGCTTTCCAACGCATCGCCGACTTCAAGTACCAAACTGTTCAGCAGCGACAAAATCCAGCGGTCAATTTCGGGGCGATCAGCAGCGGCTACTTCCGGCTCGCTGTAACTAAAGCCATCCACATTCGCGTAAAGCGAGAAGAAGCTGTAGGTATTGTACAACGTTCCGAAGAACTTACGGCGTACCTCTTCCACACCTGCAATATCGAATTTCAGGTTATCCCACGGTTGCGAGTTGGTCAGCATGTACCAACGCAACGGATCAGAACCATATTTCTCAATCGATTCAAACGGATCGACCGCATTGCCGAGCCGCTTCGACATCTTGTTTCCTTTGGCATCGAGCACGAGGCCGTTGGATATAATATTCTTGAATGCAACCGACTTTTTTGTCATGGTTGCAATAGCATGCAATGTAAAGAACCATCCACGCGTCTGGTCAACACCTTCAGCGATGAAGTCAGCCGGGAACACCTGCTCGAAGATTTCTTTGTTTTCGAACGGGTAGTGCATCTGCGCAAACGGCATAGCACCAGAGTCGAACCAAACGTCAATCAAATCGGGTTCACGGAACATCTTTTCGCCCTTCGCCGATACCAACACAATGTTGTCAACATACGGACGGTGCAAATCGATTTTGTCATAATTCTCTTTCGAGTAATCACCGGGAACAAATCCTTCGTAAGGATTTTTATCCATGAATCCGGCAGCAACGGCCTTTTCGATTTCACCGTAAAGCTCCTCAACCGAACCAATACACTTTTCTTCAGTTCCATCTTCCGTACGCCAGATAGGCAAAGGCGTTCCCCAGTAACGCGAACGCGACAGGTTCCAGTCAACCAGGTTTTCGAGCCAGTTACCAAAACGGCCGGTTCCGGTCGATTTCGGCTTCCAGTTGATGGTATTATTCAGTTCGATCAAATCATCACGAACCGCTGTGGTCCGGATAAACCAGGAATCAAGCGGGTAGTAGAGCACCGGCTTATCGGTACGCCAACAGTGCGGATAGTTGTGCTCGTGTTTTTCAACGCGGAAGGCTTTGTTTTCCTTCTTGAGCATTACCGAAATATCCACATCCAGCGTTGCATCATCGTCGGCCAGACTTTCGTCGTACGCATTTTTCACATATCGTCCGGCATATTCTGCATACAACTCTGTATTGACATTCTCGTCAACAAACGATGTATCCAGATCTTCCGTACGGAAGAAGCGGCCTTTCCTGTCTACCATGGGTTGGCGACGACCTTCGTTGTCTATCAGAATCAGCGGTGCAATGCCTGCTCTCTTAGCGACACGGTCGTCATCCGCACCAAACGTAGGAGCGATGTGCACAATTCCGGTACCGTCCGCGGTGGTAACAAAATCACCGGTGATAACGCGGAAGGCGTCTCCCATTGGTTTTACCCACGGGATTAATTGCTCGTAAGCTGTTCCTTCCAAATCGGAGCCGGTAAATTCGGCTGTGATCTGAAACGGTATCTTTTTGTCGCCGGGTTGATAATCTTCCAGCGAAAGCTCTTCGTTTTTCTCGGGGAAATAGCTTCTCAGCAAATCTTTGGCCAGGATCACCGTTACCGGAATGCCTGTATAAGGATTAAAAGTTTTTACCCGGACGTACCGAATCTTTTCACCTACAGCCAGCGCTGTGTTCGAAGGTAAGGTCCAGGGCGTAGTGGTCCAGGCCAGGAAATACAAATCCGTATCAACGTCAGCAAAAAGTTTTTCCGACTTATCGTCACGAACCACTTTAAACTGAGCCACACAAGTCGTGTCTTTCACATCGCGATAGCAACCCGGCTGGTTCAGCTCGTGTGAGCTCAATCCGGTTCCTGCAGCAGGAGAATACGGCTGAATGGTGTACCCTTTGTACAACATATCCTTGTCGTACAGTTGGCGCAACAACCACCAAAGCGTTTCGATGTAACGGTTATCGTACGTGATGTACGGGTCATCCATGTTCACCCAGTAACCCATTTTTCGGGTCAGGTCCTCCCACATGTCGGTGTATTTCATCACCTCTTTTCGGCAGGCGGCGTTGTATTCCTCAACGGTAATGCTCTTACCAATGTCTTCCTTGGTAATGCCCAGCATTTTTTCAACACCCAGTTCAACCGGAAGTCCATGCGTATCCCAACCGGCTTTCCGTTTTACCAGGTAACCCTGTTGGGTCTTATAGCGGCAAAATACATCTTTGATAGCACGGGCCATTACGTGGTGAATACCCGGCTGACCATTGGCAGAAGGCGGACCTTCGTAGAACACGAATGTCGGACGTCCTTCGCGGGTCGACATGGATTTATGAAACGTATCGTCCTGCTCCCAATAGCTCAGGACATCCTTGTTTATTTGTGATAGATCAAACTCCTTATATTCCCTGAATTTCCTCGTCATAATGATTGAAAACCTCCGGTTTTTAAAAGTCTACAAATATAGGAAAATTTTTATTGAACATCAGATGTTTTATGGCTTTCCAAATAGGGTTAAAGAGTACATTTTTCTGTGGAAATTATTGAAAACTTCAGGTGACCATAGTTTATCATAAAACCTAAATCCAATTCTTCATCACAGTACTTGGGAAATCAATTTTGTTTCCAAAAACGAAAGTCTGACCGGGCAGCAAAAACTTCTACGTATAAGTTCGTAAACTTCTACTGTTCTTTTTGAAAACTTCTACTTATAAGTGATCAGTACTTCTACTTAGAAAGATGGAAAAAGAACAGTAGAAAGATTTCCACTTCTCTTGTTCTTTTCTATAAGAGAATAAAAGGGCGTGCAATAAAAGGCTTGGAGAATGAAAAACGCCATCTGCCCAACTACAAAGATTGACTGGCAGAAGGCAACAGATCGAGTTCGGCAATAATGACAGGTTCGTAAGTTTTCGAAACCTGAATGACTAAATTTTCCGGTCCGTTCAAATGAAGTTCCAGACCTTTCTTTCCTTTTTGCATCATTTTTACCTGCTCAATATTCACCATATAGGAACGGTGGCAACGTAAGATATGATGGGGTTTCATCTCGTTTTCCAGCTTTTTTAAACTGTTTCGCAACAAGTATTGCTTAATTTCACTCCGTACACGGTAATGAACCAACACATAATTTTCGCTGGCTTCGAGATAGAGCAGATCACTTTTTTTGAGGCTCAGCCGCATCACGCCGTTTTCATCCCGGAAGGGAATAAAATCAATAGCCGGCTTTCGGAGATAATCGAACGTGAGGTTTTCGAGCTTGATCTTCTTTTCCTGGAAAGCGAAGAAAAGCAAACTGATAACATACGGTATGAGGAGAATCAGGGCCGTATTCTGGATGGCAATAAACCAAAGTTCAGCATAGGTGCGCGAATCATCGAGCGCGTAATCCTCGATGAGGGCAAAAAAGGCAGCCATAATTAAGATTTCAGCGGCTACCATCCAACTGTACTGCAAAATAGAAACCGAGCGTACTTTATTAATCTGGTACATGATGACCCGGCTGACGATCACCACCACCATACCCAACAACACTAGTAATCCGGAGTAAAGCAAAAACTGCCACTTGGTGATAGCGTACCAGTGAGCAGCGCCAAACGGTTCGTATATATTGATAAAAGCGTAGGCAAAAACCGTTGTAAAGGCAATCTGAACGTAAATGTTTCTCTTGCTGATGAAATATTCAGGTATGCTTTTGGGTCTTTCCATAAAACAGGGAAGGTAAGATTAATTTCTTCTGCTGTTAAAAGTAAACATATTCTACTTACGTGATCCGAAACCGAGTCGCTTTCCTTTCGGATTTTCGACCCAAAACTACACTTCACGCCGAAATCCACAAAATCGGGAAAAGCATCCGCCAACTTAACCCGGTGTACTTCTAAAATTTCATTAATATTTTATCCCGAAATACGAGATTTCATCCCGAAAAAGAGCATTCTATACCAAATCCGAAGCATTGATGGCAAAGCCTCCAAAACACCGCCAACAAGTGTATGCGTTAAACTAACTTGCAACTGAAAATACTGATTATCAACACGCATGAAAATACAATGAAAAGAGACTACGCTGAGATGCAACAAATGATTGCCGCCAATTTTGTGGATGACAAGCCGGAAATTCAGTTGGAAAGTTGCCCGGTGAGCATCCGGAATTTTCAGTTTCGTTCGGAATTCCGAAAAAAGCGTAGTTGGAAGGATTTGCTTCCTGCTTCATTAAGCAACCATGAGTTATTGGGAACCAGTTATCCCGAAAATGACCAATTCTGGTATCCGGTTTTTATTCCTGAAAAAGACCGAAAATCAGATGAAGCCATTTTGTTGCTTCACGGACTCAACGAGCGCAGTTGGGATAAGTATTTTTCGTGGGCATTTTACCTGGCCCAACACACCCGAAAAGCTGTTATTCTGTTTCCCATTGCATTTCATATGAACCGCTCGCCAAAAAAGTGGACCAATCCGCGGGAAATGAATTCGGTGGTGAAAGAACGGAAAACCAGCTCGGCGGAATTAAAAGAGCTTTCATTCGCGAACGCTGCACTAAGTTCAAGGCTGGATGAGCGGCCCGAACAGTTTTTTCTTTCTGGTGCGCAAAGTTACCAGGATGTGGTCAGTTTGCTAAAACAAATAACGAATGGAGAACATGAACTCTTTCCGGAAGGAACTAAAGTAGACTTCTTTGCTTATTCCATTGGAGCTTTTCTATCGGAAATTCTTTTCCTGTCCAATCCCAAAGGATTGCTGAAAGATGCGCGTCTATTCATGTTTTGCGGCGGTCCAACTTTCGACCAGATGAATGGAGCTTCGAAATACATCATGGACAACCAGGCTTTTTTCACGTTGCGCCAGATGTTTTTCCACAAGCGAAACCGGGAAATACGCGCTATTCTGAAAATGTACGGTATTCTCCGCTTTCGCGAGATGTGGAAATCATTCGTGACCATGTTACGGATTGAAAAAAAGAAACGGAAAAGAGAACATTTTTTTAAAAAATACAATCAACAGATTTATTCCATTGCATTGGCAAAAGACAAAGTTATGCCGCCGGATGCCATCGACCGGACTCTTCATGGAAGGAAAGGAAGTATTCCGGTTCCGATGGAAGTCCTGGATTTTCCGTTTCCATACAGTCACGAAAATCCTTTTCCGGTAAGTAATAATGGAATTGCAAAAGACGTAGACGAAAGTTTTCGGCAGGTATTCAGTAAAGCGGCTGCTTTTCTAAGCTAAAAAACATAAGATTGGTTTTGATTCAGAGCACTTCATCGACAGCGTTCTTTAGAAATTGACGAGTATAATAATCGCGATCGACTACTTTACCGTTCCATACAACTACATCAAGGTCAATGGTTCTGGGTCCGAAGCGGGGCTGTGTACGGTCCCGTTTCAACCGATCTTCAATATTTTTCAGATAAACCGAAAATTCTTCTTGCGCCATCGAAGTCGAAACCTTAACGGCACCGTTGATGAAAGCCGGCTGAGCAGTGACACCAATGGGTTCGGTTTCCACCATCGCCGACACCGATAGAAGTGTCTGCTCTTCTTCCAAAATGCGAAGTGCTTCCCTGATATTCTCTTCCGGCTGAATATTCGAACCGACACCAACTACGCAAGTATTCATTTCGCTCATCTTTTTTCCTCCATTACAACGGAAACCGATTCAGCAAAACGAAGGGCATGAGGTTTGTCTACTTCAACGCGAGCGCGTTTTACCCGCTCATCTTTCATAATAAGGGAAAGAATTGTGTGCGTCAATTTTTCCAGCAGATTGAACTGGCTCTCCTGCACCAGGCTTATCACCTGTTTCGTGATGGCTTTATAATCGTAGATACCATCTGGTTCGTCGGTTTCTATCGCCTTTTGGGTGTCGACTTCTATCTCGATGTTAATCAGTACATCCTGACGATTCTTCCGTTCGTCGGGATTAAATCCGATGATGGTGCGTATGAGCAGATCTTTGATGCGTATCAGGGCCATAAAAAGGGGAATCTAAGTTAGCAGGCTAAAAATTAGCACTTCGGTAAATAAAAACAAAATGATCAGTGAAAAGTTAAAGCAATTGCTCACCACTATCGCAGAACAAAACCTGGCCGGTCAGATTTTCATTTTCCAGTATATAGGAAAGGCTTTGTAAAACCGGCTTCAAACCGGCAGCCTCTTTCATTGGTGTTCTCTCGGACAAATTATTCAGGTAAGCATCATCTTTTCCTTCCGGAGGAAGAACAGCACCGGGAGCAATAGCGTTTACGCGGAATGCCGGTGCCAGTTCCAGTGCACTCATTTTCGTTAGTTCCCAAAGTACTTTTTTCGATAAACTATAAGCAGCATGAGAGGAATTGTTCTTCTTTATCCGGGTATCGACCAAATTAATGATCACACCATTGTCGGCATGGTTCGCGAATTCCATCGTGAGTATGAAAGGAGCCACGAAATTCACCTGCAGATTACGCTGCAACATCATGGTAGAGGTTTCTTTGATAGTGCCAGGCTGAAAAACGGAAGCATTGTTCACCAGCAAATCGAGTCGGGCAAAAGCACTAATCACATTCGAAATCAAATTCTCCGCATCCGGAACATGATTCAGGTCGGCCTGAAACAGGCGATAGGTACCGTGACTGTTGATGTGTTTTAACTCTCTCTTTAACTCAGCCGCCTCCGTCTCCGAATGATGAAAATGAAGCGCCAAGTCCCATCCTGACTGAGCCAGATGCAAAGCAACAGCCCGTCCGATGCGCTTGGCGCTTCCGGTAATCAAAGCCACTTTTCGCATACCTCTTGATTTTGTTTCCACTAAAGGTACAACGAACGAGCTTCATATAAAAAGGGCAAAGCCTTTTCGGAAAATTTCAAAATTTTAGTTCATCGGAATTTCCATAATGAGAAACCTGGCCGGTTGCAAACTCTTCACCGAGAATTCCGAAGTATCGTAAATACCTATTCCATCGCGGCTTTTCAGCGTATCTCCATCCACTTCCAGTTCTCCGTCAATCACGAAAAGATATACGCCACTGTTGCCGGAATGCATTTGGTATTCCATTTCTTTGCCATCGTCCGTTTCGGCAAGTGAAAACCAGGCATCCTGGTGAACAAACAATGACTCATCGGCTCCATCGGGCGTTACCACTGTCAGGAATTCATTTTTCATTTTCGAAGTATCGAAGCGTTTTTGGTCGTACCTCGGTGTTAAATTCCGCTCGCGCGGAAAAACCCAGATTTGCAGCAAATTCACTTCCGTATCTTTCGAAGGATTGAACTCAGAGTGCGTAATTCCCGAACCGGCTGTCATTACCTGTACTTCACCCGCTTCGATGACGGAACCATTTCCCATACTGTCGCGGTGTTCCAATTGCCCCTCCAGCGGAATAGTGATGATTTCCATATTGTTGTGTGGATGAGTTCCAAAGCCCATTCCGGGTTTTACAATGTCATCGTTTAGCACCCGAAGCAAACCAAACTGAATACGGTCGGGATTATAATAGTCCGCAAAACTGAATGAGTGCCAGGTATTGAGCCACCCGTGATCAAAGTGCCCTCGGGTTTCAGCCCTGTGAATTACTTTTTGCATGATAATTTCCTTTCTGCTTTTTGAGCGTTAGTCCGGCTGCTGATTGGCTTCCAAACTGAATTCAAGGGTGAATACATCGTCAATCATCTTGTCTCCCAGATTGGAAAAGAATGAACCGGAACCATATTTGATTCCGTATTTCGTTCTGTCTACCGGCATCGTACCGGTAGCTTCCAGTTTATTTCCGTTTACCGAAATATTCGAATCAAATCCAACAGGCTTGGTAATTCCCTTGATAGTCAAGTCTCCGGTTACATGATACAGTTTTCCGCCTTTGGATTCTACCTTTTTAATAACCAATCTCGAAACAGGATACTTCTCTACACTAAAGAAATCGTCTGAATGGAGATGCCCAATCAATTTCTTATTCCATTCCGGATCAGTTAAATCTAAATCTTTCATGGAAGTCATATCCACTACCAGATTACCACCAACCAACTGGTTGTCTTTTATTTCCAGGTTGCCCTCTTTAAAAGCAATGGTTCCGTGGTGGCTTCCGGTCACTTTCTTACCGGTCCATTTAATGGTACTTGCGTTTGTATCGACTTGATACGATTGAGCAAACACGGGAGCTGAGACTCCCATAAGTAAGGCCAGAACTACAGCCAGTTTATTTACCTTCATTTTCATAATTGTCAATTTTTGGTTTTTAATTGAATCACAATACAAAGGTATAACTGACTGGTATTTCAGTAAATGGACAAAAATATATTTTACTTGTACTTTTTACGCGAGCGTTCTCTGAAATCGGAGAGGGAAGTACCGGTATACTTCTTAAAAAAACGGCTGAAATAGGCCGGATCATCGAATCCCATTTCAATACCAATTTCTTTAATGGACAAATCGGTGCTAAACAAAAGTCGCTTGACTTCGGTGATGATGCGGTTCCTAATCATCTCGCCGGCCGTAATTCCGGAAGTGCGACGAGTTACATTGTTGAGGCACGAAGGCTGCATGTTCAGTTTTTCGGCATAAAAGGCTACACCCTTCTCTTCACGGTAGTGTTTATCGATTAACGTTTTAAACTCAATGATGGACGAATTGGGAGCGTCACCGGGTTCTACCTCTTCCTTCCTGTTTTGCTGCTCGTAAAGGCGGGATGCTTCCAGGAAAAACAGGTTCAACAGATTAAGGACAATACTGCGGGAAAACTTATCGTGCCGGTTATACTCCTTCATCAGTTTGTCCACAATCATCCCGAAAGCCGGAATGTCTTCGTCGGTAAGCGTTACCAGGCTCTTAAATGTTTGGTTAAAGAATATCTCGTATTCGCGAACTGGAATATTGGAGTCGTAATTCATGCGAACAAATTCTTCATTAAAAATAAAGGTGACTCCATCGGCGTATTTATCCAAAATCATCCGGTGGCGGATGCCTGGCGGAACAAACAAAATGGTGTTGCCCGCCAGGGTATATTCCACAAAATCGGTCGCATGGACCACTTCGCCGGTTTTTATCCAGAAAACTGAATAATAATCATGCAAATGAAAGGACTCCGACTGATTCTCCGCTTTATAATCGCAGATGGTCATCAGCTTAAAGAACCACTGTTCGTTGGTCCATCCTTTTTGTATATCCCTTCTCTCTATTGTTGGTATAACCATTTTTTACACAATTCGTATCTCCGAACTCATCTCAGCCGCGTCGCGGTATACTGCGCTCACTCCGCAATATTTTTCTTCAGATAACTGAACGGCTCTTTCCAGTTTGGCCAACGGAAGATCTTTTCCGCTAAACTGGTAAATCACGTGCATCTTATCGTATTTTTTCGGATGTTCATCGGTCACGTTAGCTTCTACTATTACGTTAAATTTATCGGGTATAATTTTCATTTTTCGCAACATCGATATCACATCCATAGCAGTACAACCTGCTAACGCCAATAGCATGAGTTTCTTCGGGCGAGGTCCCTTGTCCGAACCGCCGTTTTCTTCCGAAGCATCAATAATAAGTCGGTGTCCGTCTAAAACCGTGTCGAAAAACATGTTTTCATGCCATGCTAAATCCACCATATGTTTCATATAATCAGGCTTTAAGTGTTATTCCAGCATTTTTAGTTATTCGAACCGTAAATTGTATATTTACGAAATCTAAAAACTATTCAATTCAATCGCTTTTTCAGAATGAGAAATTATAATGAACCTATAGAGGAGGAGGCCGATCTTTCCAAATTCCGTTTCTTTCAAACGTTAACACCTGAGGAAATGGAAAGGTTGAATTACGAAAAGACCTGTTCATTTTACAAGAAGGGAAGCGTAATCTATCGGGAAGGTAACCGGCTTACCGGATTTTACTGTATCACCCGTGGAATTCTGAAAATTTATAAAACCGGAATCGACGGCAAAGAGCAGATCATCCGTTTTGTGAAGAAGGGAGATATTATCGCCTATCGTTCATTACTGAGTCAGGAATCGGCGTGTACCACTGCCAAAGTAATCGAAGACGCCGTTTTATGCCACATTCCGTATAAAACCTTACTGTATCTGATTGATGAAAACTCGAAGTTCTCGCTAGCTATGTTGCGCATTGTTTGTGCCGAACTGAAGGACGCCAACGATTTCATCACCGATATTGCACAGAAAACAGTTCGTGAACGTCTGGCTGAAGTATTGCTTTTGCTGAAAGACAATTTTGACCTGGATGACAATAAAACGCTGCAAATTTCGCTTACGCGGGAAGAGTTGGCCAATATGGTCGGCACGGCGACAGAATCGGTTATTCGGCTTCTTTCCGAGTTTAAACACGATCAATTGATCGAACTTCATGGAAGGAAAATACGAATCGTCGATTTACCGGGATTAACAAGAGTAGCCAACCTATAAAATAGACAAGCTGTCCCTGAAAGAGACAGCTTTTTTTGTGGTCACTATTTTTTCACAATCCAATCTTCGGGATTCTGTTTTTTGTTCTCGTGCCAAATCTGAAACTTCAGAACAGTTTTATTGTCTCCCGGATCGGTATATACTTTCCCTATTTCCTGTTTCGTTTCCACTTTTTGCCCCACACGAACAAACACGTCACTCAGGTTGGAATAAACGGTCAGGTAATTTCCGTGGCGGATAATTACGGCCATGTTGCCGCCTGGTATGGCCACCACCCGCGAAACGGTTCCCCTGAATATAGTCCGCGCCTTTTCGCCTGCACTGGTCGTAATATCGATGCCATTGTTACGAACCATTACACGTTTCAGTACCGGATGCGGATGTTCACCAAACTCTTCGGTAATCAATCCCCGATCGACCGGCCATGGGAAACGCCCTTTATTTTTTCCAAAATCGGCAGACAATTCTTTTTCGGCAGGTGTCAGGCTAAAGCCTTTCTTATTCTCAGCGGCACTTTTTTTCGCCTCCTCGGCAATGATGCGCTCAATCTCTTTCTGAAGACGTTGTTCTACTTCCCGTTGTTGCTCCAGCTTTTTCTTCAGGTCACGCTGCTTTTTCTGTAAACTCGCGTAATACTGGTTTTGCTGAACCTTCTGAGTTCGCATTTGCTGCGATTCATCCCGCTTCTGCTCCAGCATCTCTTCCTTTTCCTTCCGTCGCTTTTCCAGATCAGCCAACTTGGCGTCAAGAATGTCTTTCACAGCTACAATGGCTTCCACCTGTTTTTTGCGGTAGTCGGCATACTGTCTTAAATACAGAAACCTTTTGTAAGCCTGGTTGAAATCTTCGGCCGACAACAAGAATAAAAGCTTGCTGTTCGCGTCAGCATTTCGGCGGGCATAGCGGATCATCTGGGCATAGTTGGCCCGGATATTCTTCAAATCGGAAGTAAGTCCTTTGACGACAAAAGCATTATCAGAAATAGAACTATCGAGATAAGCAATTTCGCCATTGATTTCACTAATCAGTTGGGCACGCAGCCTAATCTGCTTGTTCAGCAGCGCCAAACGGTTGAGCGAACTCTTGGCATTTTTGCTGGTCTCTTCCAGCAATTGGTTGGTATACTTGATCTCATCAGCTGTTTTTTGCTTCTGTTTCCTGAGGTCAGAAAGAGACTGGGCAGAAGCTGTTACAGCACCTGCCATTACGAAAAACACGGCTATTACAAATCCCGTACACCTGTTCATATATTACTTCAGCAATATTTGTTTGTACTTCGATGGAATTCTAAATCTGAAAGATTCCGGCTCATCAAACGAAATCCGGCTCAGTTTCACTTTCACCTTGTAACTTTCCTTTCCCTGGTAATCCAGATGTATTTCTTCCGGAAACCAACGGCCGTCGATCATTTCGAAATGCGAGAAATCCAGACTCATCGTACGATTATAATCAATATCGTTGAATACCAGCTTCCGTATGACAAATCTATTCGGATCGACATAAATATCTTGCCGGATTAAATGCTCTTCATCAAAACGGTTTCGATATCGCTCCAGCTTTTCTTCCTTGCGAATTACCTTCCGGAGCTTTCGGTCTTTCATCGACGAAATCCGGTACATACCATCATCGATAGCGCAGTGAAAATCACGGAAGTCGCGATCTTTCGGATCATTTCGAAACGAAAAAAGCTGGTTGGTAAAAATGGCTTCAAACATATCGAAGCCAATGTCCATCCCTAATCGCTTTGACAAATAATTCAAAGCACCTTCGTAATATTCTCTGTCAATATAATAAACAGCCCGGAATGTATCGGGAGTAATTTCCAGTTTGCCTACCGGAATGGTAGCTTTTAGCGCATTAATTTGTATTACACTGTCACGCCTGATTCGGTACGAAGCTCTGAATGAATGACTTTTACCCTGTGCCTCTACATTAACTGAAACGCGTTTTACGGCCATAGTTTCATAGGAAGGCTCATTCGCCGAAACGTTTTTCAAAATACGTCCGCAGCTCATGTGCCTGATCTTTTTTGCCGTCGTAACCTTTTCAGTCGATTTACATGAAAATAAAAGTGTTGCAATGATGCTCACCCAAATAAAACGGAATACAACTCTCCTGCTAATCTTTAACACGGTCAATTTGGATTTTCTTCGATGTAGGTTTTCTTCTTAATTTTCTCTTTCAGCGTAGGTGAGTCATTCCCCATTTCTTCCGACTTCTTCCAATTCTCCAGGGCTTTGTCCTTTTCATCCAGATAATACAGAATATCGCCATAGTGTTCGAATAATACCGGATTTTTACCATTATCATTCCGAATGGCTGACTCCATATAAAACTTGGCCAGTTTGTAATCTTTCTGCTTGAAAAGCACCCATGCGTATGTATCCAGGAACGTGGCATTGTCGGGATTGGCTTGTACCACTTTACCGCTCAACTTTTCAGCCAACTGCAAACTATCGCTCCGTAACGAAAGATAATACGCGTAGTTATTCATGGCCGTGTAGTTCGTCGGATCGAGCTGAACAACCTTGTTGAACATGGCGTACGACTTCTTCAGGTCCTTCATTTTGTACAATGCTTCAGCACGGTACATATAGAATTGCGAACTCAACTGATTGTTGTCGCCAACATATTGCTGTCCCTTGTCCAAAATAGAAATAACGTCCTTGTACTTTTCCATCTGTAACGCGCCAACCGCTTTCATTACATAAAGCAGAGGCTGACTGGGAAAATATTTAAGCGCGTCGTCACCGTCGGTGTACATGGCTTTCCAGTCCTGCAGATTATTGTCCAGGAAAAGCAGACGCTGCCAATACCGGATGTTGTCTTTGTTCATGCCAACCACGATGCGCATCTGATCGCGTGCCTTTTCAATCTCATTGTGCTGAACAAGGTATTCAACATACATCGCACGGGGACGCTCGTCATCCATATTGGCGTTCATCATCGCCTTCAACAACTCGAGTTCCTGCTCGTCGGATACTTTGCGATTATCCTTCTGAACAATCATCACATACATTTGAATCTTGGTATCCACATCCAGGTTCGGATTTTTGAATGCCATCAACAAATGGTTGTATGCTTGATCCGGTTTTCCGCTTTCGCGATAGTAATTGGCCAGAGAAATTTGAACAAAACCATTATCCGGCTCTATTTGCAAAATTTTATGGTAGTTCTCCAATGCTTTTGCACTGTCGCCTTCCGCCAGGTACATATCAGCCAACAAACCGAAGTAGCGCGTATCTTTCGGATTCGTTTTGATCAGCCCTTTAATCTCATCGAAAGCTTCCTTCTTTTTCCCCATCTTGAGGTAAAGCTGTTGTTTAGCTACCGCAATTTGCTCAAGCGGACCAGTTGACTGCTGAAGCACATCAAAGGCTTTTAACGCATCTTCGTATTTGCCAGCTTGCGCCAATAACGAAGCATGATAATATTTGTAATCGTCGTTTCCGGGAACCAGAATGGCCAACTGTCCATATTGGTCAGCCGCCTTATCGAATTGCTTATTTTGCTGATAAACGCGAGCCAACATCAAATGGTAATATTCATTTTCAGGATTGTTGGCAACTGCTTTTTCGAGCAACAGCATGGCGCTGGTAAAATCGCCTTTGGCAATATGAATATTAGCCAGTTCGAACATAGCTGTCGAAGAGGAAGGATCAATTTCCAGACAACGTGAGAAAATCGGGATAGCCTTATCAAGATTTCCCAACGCTTTCTGTTTTAAACCTTCAATTAGCAAATATTGAAATTCCCGTTCCTGATTTTTGGTAACATGGGTTGTATCCTGAGCCACCTTTCTTTCAGGAGCTTTTTGCGCCACTTTTTTCGTTGTTGCACAAGATGACAAACCAACGAGGGCCAGAAACAAAACCCAATAGGTAATCGAATTTTTTCTAATCATGGTGTTAATTAATAGCACCGTGTGCCTGTGTATAATTTAATTTTTTCCGGTGTGCCCGAATCCGCCTTCACCGCGAACTGTTTCAACCAATTCAGTCACTTTCACCCATTCCACTTTTTCGTGCTGAGCGATAACCATTTGAGCAATACGCTCGCCATCGGAAATAACAAATTCTTCGGAGGAAAGATTAATGAGGATAACCTGAATTTCTCCACGGTAATCAGCATCAATGGTTCCAGGAGAATTCAGTACGGTAATACCTTTTTTTACGGCAAGACCGCTGCGTGGACGAACCTGCGCTTCATATCCTACCGGGAGTTCAATAAAAAGTCCGGTCGGAACAAGCGTACGTTCAAGAGGTTTTAAAACAATATCTTGTTTCAGGTTGGCCCTCAAATCCATACCGGCTGAATGTTCGGTACTGTAATGTGGCAGAGGGTGTCCTGAATGATTCACAATTTTCACTTCCATATGTTCATTTCGGTATTTAACTCGCTAAGATATAAAACTTAAGCGAAACCAATTAGTTAAAAAATGTTTTGCCTTGTCAAGTCCTAAACAAACAAACGTTTCAGTTCCCTTTTTTCTTTGAAAACCACAAAACCAAGGAAAACAAGAATAACAATTGTCCGAAGAACATAATGAATGACAACATTCGATACGTTGATGTTCACTCCAATGAAATAAAGAATGAGTGCGACCACAAAATAAAGTGTCACCCGCTTCAGATCATATTTAACCGGAAAGTGCTTTTGTCCAAGAAAATAAGAAGCGACAGTCATCACAATTGACGCCACTAAAAATGCCAGCGCCGACGCCATATATCCCAACGCCGGAATAAACAACACGTTCAACCCAATGGTAACGACCGCGCCCAGAAGTGCAAGCTTGGCACCATAACTAGTTTTATCAGTCAGTTTGTACCACAACGACAGTGTATAAAATATTCCCTGGAAGAAGTATCCCATCAAAATGAAGGGAACAATCTTCAACCCGTCGTAATACCGCGAACCAATAAAATACTTGGCAATGCCGAGATAAAGCATCACGCCCAAAAAGATCGTCAATCCGAAAATCACAAAATATTTCATCACCAGGGCATAAGTCATCTTCGAATCTTCTCCTTTGTAGTGCGAGAAGAAAAATGGCTCGAAGGAATAGCGGAATGCCTGGATAAACAAATTCATTAACACGGCCAGCTTAAAGTTGGCGGCATAAATTCCCAGTTGCTGCAAACCATCGACCGATTCCGGCAACAACTTCGGCATCAATATCTTTTCAATGTTTTGGTTTGCCATTCCTGCCAGCCCGACAATAAGCAAGGGCCAACCATACCGAAGCATCTGGAGGAGCAAACTTTTGTCGAAAACCATTTTCTTTCCGATGAAATCGGGAAATAGCATCACTAACATAATCGCTGATGAAATCAAATTGGCAATGAACACGTAACCAATTCCGATGTGAGGATTGTAGATATACCGGAAAATGGAATCAGGATTGGTATCGATAATCTTAGGGCAGTAATAAATCAGGAAAATATTCAATCCAATATTCACCGCTATTCCGGTTAATTTCACAATGGCAAACCTCACGGGCCTGCTGTTCAAACGAAGCCGTGCAAACGGAATGGAGGTAAAAGCATCGAGCGCCACCGTTAATCCCATCCAACGGATATATTCCGGGTGACCGGGATATTCCATCCACGCGGCTATATTTCCTGAAAAGACAAAAACCGCCAGCACAAACGAAACCGAAGTAACGAACAGAGAAATAAGGGTAGTGGTATAAACTTCATCGGGCTTTTTGCTTTTCCCGGCAAACCGGAAAAAAGAAGTTTCCATCCCGTAGGTTAGCAAAATCAGCAAAAATGCTACATACGCATACACGTTGCTAACAATACCGTATTGTTCCGGAGCAAACATCCGGGTATAGAAGGGAACCAACCACCAGTTAAGAAATCGTCCAATGATACTCGAACCACCATAGATGACGGTTTCTCCGGCTAGTTTTTTAAGTGCGCTCAAATCGGTGCTTTATTAACGGTGAATTATTTTACTTTTACAAATATAAGGTTAGACGTTGTACATCGAAGAGACTTTGAAAGAAAGCGCAAAAATTTTTAGAGTATTGCTCAACCGTATTTATTCACATGAATTGTTGACACTTCATTACCGTGGAAAGCAGTCAACACGAGCGTTCCACGTGAAGCAATTTTAATAAATCCGTCAAAATTGTTAATAACTGCCGAAAATTTTGAAAATTTGTCGCAGACCATTACCATTTTTAAATTTCGTTGTTTGTTTACCAGTTGATATGATGAAAAAGTTAGCTGTTCTCACATTAACCCTGTCGTTGACAGGAATTCTTTTATTTCAATGTTCGAGCACTCCGAAGCGTTCCCGCAAGCCGGTAACAGCTATCGAAATTCTACCGAAAAGCAAATACTACCCGCAGGGAACTCCCATTACCATAAAAACAAGAACCAACGTAAAGAACGGTACCATCCAAAACATCAAGGTGGAAGTGGACGGGAAAAGTTATTTCAGTGGCAAGACGCTTGAAAACGAAATTAAAGTTTCGACGAACGAAATGGCGATGGGCAAGCATTCCATAAAAGTTACCGCCATAAAAACCGATAGTGTAACCGGCGAAAACTACAGCGATTTTACGGTGGTTTCGGATACTAAACCAGTTGATTACTCATACAAAATCAACGCCACTTATCCGCACAACACCAAGTTTTTCATCGAAGGTTTGCTAATACACAACGGCTACTTATACGAAGGAACCGGTGAAAAAGGGCAGTCGGTAATTGCCAAACAAGTGTTGAAAACCGGAAAAATACTGCAGGAGAAAAAGCTGGATAAAAAATACTTTGGCGAAGGCATTACTATTCTCGACAATAAGCTTTATCAGCTTACTTACAAAGCCCAAACAGGCTTTATTTACGATGCGAAAACATTCGATAAAACCGGACAATGGCATTACGAAGCCAAAGAAGGCTGGGGGATGACCAACGACGGTACAAATCTCATCATGAGTGATGGTACCGAAAACCTGCGCTTTCTGAATCCGGAAAATCAACAAGTTTTAAAAACAATAAGCGTTTATGACGACAAAGGCCCTGTTAAATACTTGAATGAGTTGGAGTATATTAACGGAGAAATTTGGGCCAACGTCTGGACGACAAACACCATTGTCCGAATTGATCCTAACAACGGAAAAGTGCTCGGAAGGCTTGATTTGACAGGTCTATTGAGTGTAATGTACCGCGACGAAAATAAACCGATTGATGTGCTGAACGGAATTGCCTGGGACGCTAAAACCAACGCTATTTACGTTACCGGAAAACTATGGCCAAAGCTTTTCGAGATTGTCCCGGTTAAGAAATAGTTGACACGAGATAAAAAGACAAAATGAAGGCCGGTATTTAGTAGTACCGGCCTTTTTATTTTTAGAACAACGATGGATTGTCTCCGTCAATTTTCGCTCTGCCCAGGTGGTTGTATGCAAGCTCTGTAGCTTCGCGTCCACGCGGCGTTCGTTTTAAAAATCCTTCCTTAATCAAGAAGGGTTCATACACTTCCTCAATGGTTCCGCCATCTTCACCAACGGCAGTGGCAATGGTACTGATTCCAACCGGTCCGCCTTTAAACTTGTCGATAATGGTTGTCAGAATGCGGTTATCCATCTCATCGAGGCCGTGCTTATCAATATTGAGTGCTTCGAGGCCAAAACGCGTAATTTCGATGTCAATTTCGCCGTTTCCCTTCACCATGGCAAAGTCACGTACCCTACGAAGGAGAGCGTTCACGATTCGCGGCGTACCACGGCTTCGTGAGGCTATTTCAAGTGCCGCTTCGCGATTGATAGGAACATTCAGTATGGAAGCTGAACGTTCAACAATGCCCGTTAAAATAGCAGTATCGTAATATTCCAGGTGACAGTTAATTCCAAAACGAGCACGCAGCGGACTTGTCAATAAACCAGAGCGTGTAGTGGCACCGATCAAGGTAAACGGATTTAATTCGAGCTGAATGGAACGGGCACTCGGTCCTTTATCGATCATGATATCGATTCGGTAATCTTCCATTGCCGAATAAAGATATTCTTCAACCACAGGACTCAGCCGGTGAATTTCATCGATAAACAGTACATCGTTTGCTTCAAGGTTGGTTAGTAATCCGGCTAAATCGCCAGGTTTATCCAACACCGGCCCGGACGTCAATTTAAGATTAACGCCGAGTTCGTTAGCCAGAATATTTGAGAGGGTAGTTTTTCCGAGTCCGGGAGGGCCGTGCAACAAAACATGATCAAGTGCATCCCCCCGCATGAGCGCAGCTTTTACAAATACCTGCAGGTTTTCAACAATCTTAGCCTGTCCTTTAAAGTCGTTGAAGCGAAGCGGACGTAACTTATTATCAAATTCACGTTCGGTTTCAGAAACCTGACTGCCCCTGAGATCAATAAAGTCGCTCATAATATAAGGGATTCTTTACCAGGTAAAGTTAGTGAATGAAGGGAGGAAAACAATAATCAGACAATCTTGAGACTCAGTAAAATCTCATTCAGCTGATTCATATCAAAGGGTTTGGCAATGAATTCATCCATTCCCCACGAAAGACATTTTTCACGGTCGTTGTCGAGTGTATTGGCAGTAACAGCGATAATCGGAGTATATTCACTCAGTTTATTTGCTTTTTCAATTTTCCTAATCTCCCTGGTTGCTTCCAATCCGTCCATTACCGGCATCATAATATCCATCAGAATCAAATCAAATTTCTTCTCTTTGAAAAGATTCACAGCTTCTAAACCGTTGTTGGCAATAGAAACTTTGTGGTTATACTTCCGCAGATTGTACGTCGTAATTTTCTGATTTAGAAAATTATCCTCCACCAGCAGTATAGACAGCCCTTCTTTATTTTGATCTTCAATTTTCAAATCAGCAGAGTTTAGAATCAAATCCCTTTACTTATTAATACGATTTTTATGTAAAAGGATACCCTTTGAATTCAAATAATTTTCAAAGTGGTACTACAAATAAATCTATTCGGAGAGAAATAAACAAATCCGAAAAGAGCATCTTCATTTTATATTATTACAAGTAAAGTTAAAATTTAAAAAAGATGATGTTAATGATATACGGTTTATAACGCTTAAAAGTTCATATTTCTTTTGTTGTAATACTCCTTGTTAACTTCTTTTTTACAATTTTGACAAGAAATGAACATAATGGTGTTTTCTTAATCAGTATTTTACCGTGATTTTAACAAGCTGTTAAGATCGTTTTGTGAATAGCTGTTTGTTTTGTTGAAAGGTGTTAATTCAGTGAAAAAGGCGTTGATTTTTTAGGGTGAAATTGATCGCTATTTTTTTGGATCTTGCAATGGGTCGCGTTAATGAAAATATTCATCTATTCGCCAAAAATATTTTTCAGATTTTGTTTTTATTTTTTAACATGATTGAAACATTCTATTTCA